>NC_008554.1:850000-3250000 GCF_000014965.1 Syntrophobacter fumaroxidans MPOB
ATTGAGGTGCAGCCTCGAAGTGAGAATAACGGAGGTAGAGCGCTGGATGGGCTAGGGGTCTTACCGGATTACCAAACCCAACCAAACTGCGAATGCCGTTATGTCGTCTTCGGGAGTGAGACTGCGGGAGATAAGTTCCGTGGTCGAGAGGGAAAGAGCCCAGACCGTCAGCTAAGGTCCCGAAATAGATGCTAAGTGGGAAAGGATGTGGGGACGCACAGACAACCAGGAGGTTGGCTTAGAAGCAGCCATCCTTTAAAGAAAGCGTAACAGCTCACTGGTCTAGTGTGCCTGCGCCGAAAATGTAACGGGTCTTAAGCATCTTACCGAAGCTGCGGCTTGATTCCTTCGGGGATCAGGGGTAGGGGAGCATTGCGGCATCCGTTGAAGGCGTACCGGGAGGAGCGCTGGAGGTCCCGCAAGAGATTATGCTGACATGAGTAACGATAAAGCGGGTGAGAATCCCGCTCGCCGTAAGCCTAAGGTTTCCTGGGTAAAGGTCGTCTGCCCAGGGTTAGTCGGTCCCTAAGCCGAGGCCGAAAGGCGTAGGTGATGGGAAACAGGTTAATATTCCTGTACCACCGAGCCGGCGTTTGAGTGATGGGGGGACGCAGAAGGGTAGGCCATCCGGGTGACGGAAGTCCCGGTATAAGCCCGTAGGCGGAGGTTCCAGGCAAATCCGGAGCCTTTTTAACGCCGAGAGGTGATGTGGAGGGAGCAATCCCGCAAACTGGTTGATCCCAAGCTGCCAAGAAAAGCCTCTAGCGAGTTGGCCAGGTGACCGTACCGCAAACCGACACAGGTAGGCGAGGAGAGAATCCTCAGGCGCGTGAGAGAACCCTGTTTAAGGAACTCGGCAAAATGACACCGTAACTTCGGGAGAAGGTGTGCCCTCATCAGGTGAAAAGACTTGCTTTTGGAGCCGAAGGGGGTTGCAGAGAAGAGGCGGTAGCGACTGTTTACTAAAAACACAGGACTCTGCTAAATCGCAAGATGACGTATAGGGTCTGACGCCTGCCCGGTGCTGGAAGGTTAAGGGGAGATGTTATCGCAAGAGAAGCGTTGAACCGAAGCCCCAGTAAACGGCGGCCGTAACTATAACGGTCCTAAGGTAGCGAAATTCCTTGTCGGGTAAGTTCCGACCTGCACGAATGGCGTAACGACTTCCGCGCTGTCTCAAACAGGGACTCAGTGAAATTGCAGTCTCGGTGCAGATACCGAGTACCCGCGGCTAGACGGAAAGACCCCGTGCACCTTTACTACAGCTTGGCATTGGATTTTGGGCGTGTATGTGTAGGATAGGTGGGAGGCGGTGAAGTGGGGGCGCCAGCTCTCATGGAGCCAACCTTGAAATACCACCCTTATGCGTTTAGAGTTCTAACCCGGGTCCGTAAACCGGATCGGGGACAGTGCCTGGTGGGTAGTTTGACTGGGGCGGTCGCCTCCAAAAGAGTAACGGAGGCGCGCGAAGGTTCCCTCAGGCTGATTGGAAACCAGCCGTAGAGTGTAAAGGCATAAGGGAGCCTGACTGTGAGAGAGACATCTCGATCAGGGACGAAAGTCGGTCTTAGTGATCCGGCGGTTCCACATGGAAGGGCCGTCGCTCAACGGATAAAAGGTACGCCGGGGATAACAGGCTGATCTCCCCCAAGAGTTCACATCGACGGGGAGGTTTGGCACCTCGATGTCGGCTCATCGCATCCTGGGGCTGGAGCAGGTCCCAAGGGTTCGGCTGTTCGCCGATTAAAGCGGTACGTGAGCTGGGTTTAAAACGTCGTGAGACAGTTTGGTCCCTATCTACCGTGGGCGGAGGAATTTTGAGGGGATCTGTCCCTAGTACGAGAGGACCGGGATGGACGAACCTCTGGTGTACCAGTTGTCCCGCCAGGGGCAGCGCTGGGTAGCTACGTTCGGAAGGGATAACCGCTGAAAGCATCTAAGCGGGAAACCCACCCCAAGATGAGAATTCCCCTCCGGAGCGATCCGGACTGAAGGCTCCTCGTAGACTACGAGGTTGATAGGTCGGGTGTGTAAGCGCAGCAATGCGTTGAGCTAACCGATACTAATGGGCCGTGAGGCTTGACCATACCTCCCTCTCGGGACAACGGATCAAGACCGGGCCGCACGCGAATCAAAACCCCTGTTCGGTCACCCCCATAACCATTTGGGGCGGCGGTAAGAGCGAGGAGGAAACACCCGTTCCCATCCCGAACACGGTCGTTAAGCTCCTCTGCGCCGATGGTACTGCGCGGGAAGCTGCGTGGGAGAGTAGGGCATCGCCGCCCCAATCCTTTTTTAACCCCCCCTCTACAATTCCCCCTGCAAAACGTTCCCCTGCCCCATCCGCATGCAGCGCATCCGCAGGCATTCAGTAAGCGTCCGGTAAACCCCACCTTCCGGGCGGATCCGTGGGCATTCAAGTATGCCCGCCGGCTTATGGCTGCGCGGCGCATTCGCGCGCCCTCCCGGGTTTGCGGTCTTCTCCAATCGCCCTTGCACCCCGGCGTCAACTCGACCAGACCTCCAAGCGGGCCGGAGTTCATTCTCACCCTTCGGCGTGAAAACACCCTCGGCCCGGGAGATTGTCAGGCTTCGTCGGTGATCCCCCGGCTCATGGAAAATGTGAAAAGTGTAGGTTTGACCCCATGGCTTTCTTGAATGCCGTCAGGGTGAAGTCGATGTCCTCGGCGCTCACCCCGTAGTGAGTGACCGCTCTCATCCGCCGGGGTCCGGTGACCTGGACGAGAACGCCGTCGGGTTTCAACCGCGCGGCGAGAACCGGGGCGGTGAGATCTTCGCGTTCCACGTCGATGAAAACGATGTTCGTTTTAACGAATTCCAGATCGACGGACAGGCCGGTCATGGTGGAGAGGCCTTCGGCGAGCGCGCGGGCATTGGCGTGATCCTCGGCGAGGCGAGTCACCATTTCGTCGAGGGCGACGATGCCGGCGGCCGCAAGGATGCCCGCCTGGCGCATGCCGCCGCCAACCACCTTTCGAGTGCGTCGTGCCCGTGCGATGAAATCGCGCGTGCCGCAAACGAGCGAACCCACGGGCGCGGAAAGCCCCTTGCTCAGGCAGATGGTGACGGTGTCGGCCGCGGCGCTCAATTCCCGGACGTCGACGCCCTGGGCGACGGAGGAATTGAAAAGGCGCGCGCCGTCAACGTGGACCTTAAGCCCGTATCGGTCCGCCAGCGCTCTCACCTCGCGCAGGTAGGCCGGGCCGAGCGGACTGCCGCTGCACCGGTTGTGCGTGTTCTCCAGGGCAATCAGGCGGGTCGGGGGGAAGTGCACGTTCTCTTCCCGGATGGCCGCTTCGATGCCGCAGACGCTCATGGTGCCGTGCGGTTCGTTGGGGACCGTGCGGGGATGAATTCCGCCAAGAGCCGCGGTCCCGCCCTGTTCGTACAGGAAGATGTGGGACCGGTCGCCCAGGATGACCTCATCGCCGCGGCCGCAATGAGTCAACAGGCTCACCAGGTTGGCCATGGTGCCGCTGGCCACGAAAAGAGCGGCTTCCTTGCCCAGGCGTTCTGCGGCCTTTTCCTGGAGCGTGTTGACGGTTGGGTCTTCACCGAAAACGTCGTCGCCCACTTTCGCTTCCGCCATGGCGCGGCGCATGCTTTGGGTCGGTTGTGTGACCGTATCGGAACGCAGATCGATGATGTGCATTCGCCTTTTCTCCTGTGCGGCTCCGGAGCTCAGACCGTTATTGCGCGCGCCATGGCCGTCCGCGGAGTATTCCTCACCACTGCAATTCACCACGGGGAAACGACGCTCTCAGTCACTCGACCGTCGCCCGGGTTTGCCGGGGAATCCGCCTTGACGGGCCCGTCGATCCGGTCACTGGTCGCAATGGTGTTTGATGTTCATGCCCTGGACGATGAAAATGACGCTTTCCGCGATATTGGTCGCCTGATCGGCCACCCGCTCGAGGCACCGCGCAACGATGATGGTTTGCACGGATCGTTCCACGGCCGGTACTTCCTTGACCATGTAATTGAGAAGGTTCTTGAGAACGGTCACGTTGAGCTCGTCCGCGTTATCGTCCAACTGGCACACGTCTCTGGCCTGCGTGACGTTCTCCTGGACGAAAGCGCTGATGGCGCAACGGACCATATCGAGAGCCGTTTCCGCCAACTCGAGCATGAGCGGGTTCCGGGGCAGGGGGGGGCTTTGGCTGAGAACGATGGCCCGTTCCGCGACGTTGACGGCCTGGTCCGCGATTCGTTCGAGATCGACCGAAATTTTCATGCAGCCGATGATGAACCTGAGGTCCCGCGCCATGGGCTGGTCCAGGGCGAGCAGCCTGAGGCAGTACTTGTCCACGTCGATCTCGAGCAGATTGATTTCCCGGTCTCCACGGATCACCTCGTCGGCGATCTCGACGTCGCGCTCGAATAACGCGTGGATGCCTTTTTCCAATGCGGTTTCGGTTAAAGCCGCCATCTTCAGGATGGTCAGCTTGAGTTGATCCAGCTCTTGATGAAAACGACTCTCCATGGGGGTGGCCTCCTGATCGAATCAGCATCATCCATCGCGCGGCAATCGGAACGAGAAAACACAAAGACCGAAACAGGCTCGATTCAACTTTTCGGATTTGCCCGGGACATGCCATGAGATATCCGAATACCGCACTCGGTGCGGCTATCCGACCCCGGCGCAATCCCGCTTCTGCTCCCGCATTGGTACGAAAACCGGTTCCCCGCCGGTCGCGACGGCGCCGCCGCTCCCTCCGGCACGAAGGGTCCTTTCGGCACGGGCACCGTCATCCCGCCCGCCCGGTGACGTAATCCTCGGTCAGCTTGTTGCCCGGACGGGTGAAGATCGTCTCGGTCGCATCGAATTCGACCAACCGGCCCAGCCAGAAAAAGCCGGTTCGATCGGACACGCGAGCGGCCTGCTGCATATTGTGGGTAACGACCACAATGGTGTAGTCCCGCTTCAATGAGCCCATCAACTGCTCGATTTGGAGCGTGGCGATGGGATCGAGCGCGGAGCACGGTTCATCCATCAGGATCACTTCGGGTTTCACCGCGATGGTGCGCGCGATGCACAACCGTTGCTGCTGCCCGAGTGACAGGCTCAAAGCGTCCTCTTTGAGTTTATCCTTCACTTCGTCCCAGAGGAAGGCGGCGCGAAGACTTTCTTCCACAATTCCGGGGATCTCGGACGTCCTGGCCGATCCGAGCACCCTGGGGCCGAACGCGACGTTGTCGAAAATGGATTGCGGAAAAGGGTTGGGCCGTTGGAACACCATCCCCACCCGCTTTCTCAGCTCCACCACGTCGAACCCCGGCGAATAGATGTTGTGCCCCTCCAGGCTCACGAGTCCCTGAACGCGCGTGCCCTTGATGGTGTCGTTCATCCGGTTGAGGCAACGCAAGAAGGTGGATTTCCCGCACCCCGACGGACCGATCAGCGCCGTCACCTGGAGTTCCTGGATGGTGATCGAAATATCCGACAGCGCCGGTTTCTCGCCGTAATAGAAGTTGAGGTGTTCCACCGTGATTTTTGCCATGGGACTCTGTCTATCCGAAGCGGCCGGTCAGGTAGTCTTCAGTCCGCTTGTCACGAGTTGTCGTAAAGATTTCGGAACCCGGTTGAAATTCGATCAATTCACCCATAAGGAAGAATGCGGCGTAATCCGCGACGCGGGCCGCCTGCTGAATGCTGTGGGGAACGATCACGATCGTGTACAGGTCCCGGAGCTCGAAGAGGGACTCCTCGACCTTCCGGGTGGAAATCGGATCCAGGCCGGACGTGGGCTCATCCAGGAGCAGGACTTCCGGCTCGAGAGCCAGACTGCGGGCGATGCACAACCGTTGCTGCTGGCCTCCGGACAGGGCGCCGGCGGGACTGTCGAGGCGCGTGTTCACCTCGTCCCAGAGGGCGGCCTGGATGAGGCTGCGTTCGATGATCTCCTCGAGTCGGCCGCGGTCGTGTATGCCGGCGAGCTTGGGACCGTAGACGATGTTTTCTCGAATGGTGCCGGGAAGGGGCAGCGGCAGGGCAAAAACCATTCCCACCCTTCGGCGCAGATTGGGAACGTTGACGCCGGGGGAGTAGATGTCATCGCCGTCGATGAGGATGCGGCCCGACATGCGGGTGTCCTCCACCAGGTCGTTGAGCCGATTGACGAGGCGCAGCAGCGTCGTCTTGCCTCCGCCGGCGGGACCGAAGAAAACGGTGATCCGGTTGGCCGGAATGTCCAGGCTGATGTCGCGCAGGGCCTGCTCATTCCCGTAGGAGTAGCTCACCTGATCGATGCGAATCTTGGGGCCTACCACTGTCTTCTCCGCCGGAAATAGCTGCGCACGATCGTTGCCCCGAGATTCATGGAAAGGACCAGGGCAAGGAGCACCATCGCCGTGCCGTTCTGGATGCTGAACGGCATGCCGGGTACCTGTGTGCTGATCACGTAGAGATGATAGGGAAGCGCCATGGTCTGGTCGAAGGGAGACTGGGGCAGCCGGGGCAGATAGAACGCCGCCACGGTGAAGAGGATCGGAGCGGTTTCTCCCGCGGCCCTCAGCAGTCCGAGGATGACGCCGGTGATCATGCCCGGGAGCGCCTGCGGAAGGATGACATGTCGGATGCCCTGCCACCGGGATCCCCCGAGACTCGCGCTCACCGTTCGAAATTCCGTGGGAACGGCCCTCAGGGCTTCTTCCCCGGTGCTGATGATGATCGGAAGGGTCATGATGGCCAGGGTGAGCGAGCCGGCGAGAATGGAGGTGCCCATCTTCATCATGAGCACGAAGAGCCCCAGGCCGAACAGCCCGTATACAATGGACGGAATCCCCGCAAGGTTGACGATGGCCAGCCGAATGGATCGGGTCCACCAGGTGTCGCGCGCGTACTCGGCAAGGTATATCGCTCCGCCGACCCCCACGGGAATCGCCGCCAGAGCCGTTCCCAGGGTCAGCAGAAGCGTTCCGACGATTGCGGGGAAAATGCCTCCGGCTTTCATTCCGTCCCTGGGGATGGCGGTGATGAATTCCCAGGAGATCGCCTGGATGCCTCCGACAATCACGACCCCGACGACACACAGGATGGGGACGACCACGACCAGGGTGGTCAAAGCCAGAAACGCGAAGCCGATCCGTTGCACCCCGTAGCGGCTCATCAGCGCAGCCCTCCCCGGCGTCTTTTCTCGAAAATGGTCGCAGCCGCCGCGAGGTTGATCAGGAAAGTGATGACGAACAGGATGATTCCGATGGCGAAGAGAATGTGGTAGTGAACGCTCCCTTGTGCGACCTCGCCCATTTCGGCGGCAACGGTGGCGGTCATGGTGCGTGCGGGCCTGAACAGAGAATCCAGGCTGAGCGGCATGCGCGCCGCGTTCCCGGTCACCATCATCACGGCCATGGTCTCGCCTATGGCACGTCCCATTCCCAGCATCACGGCAGTGACGATGCCCGACCGGGCGGCGGGCACCACCACGCGCCATATGGTCTGCCATCGGGTGGCTCCCATGGCGAGGGCGGCATCCCGGTAACTCTTGGGAACGGCGTCCAGGGAGTCCTCGGCCACACTGATGATCGTCGGCAGGGCCATGTACGCGAGAATCAGCGCCCCGGTGAAAACCGTCAATCCGGTGGGTGCGCCGAGAACCTCGCGCACGAGCGGCGCAATGATGTGCATGCCGAAGAACCCGAGAACGACCGAGGGAATTCCGGCCAGCACCTCGATCAGGGGTTTCAGAAATTCCCGTGCCCAGTCAGGCGCCACCTCGCGCACGAAAACGGCGGTCGCAACACCGAGCGGCAGAGCCATAACAATGGCCGCGAAGGTGACCATCGCCGAACCGAGGATCAACGGCAGCGTGCCGTACAGGTCGAAGGTGGGATACCAGCGGGTCCCGAACAGGTTGCCCGGGCTCACTTCGAAGAAAGCGGGCATACCCTCCCGGACCAGAAACAGGCAGATCAACACCACCAGTCCGATGGTGGAAAAACCCAGCACCTTTATGGTGCTCTCGATAATCTGTTCCGCGAAAGGAAACCCGGGGGCAGGGGAATCTCTATTTGGCGACATTTCTCTCATCCCGATGCAGCGGCACGAACCCCAGCTTGGACACGAGAAGCTGGCCGTCGTTGATCACCCAGTCAAGATAGGCCTTGAGAGGTCCGGTCGGGTCTCCGGCCGTGTACATGCACAGAGGCCGGGCGATCGGATAGGAACCGTCGTTGACCGTGGCGACGGAGGGATAAACGTAAGGGCTGTTCGCGTCTTTGGCCACGGCCAGAACCTTCTGGTCGGGCGTCACGTAACCCAGCCCGTCATACCCGATTGCGTTCGGATTCTGGCGAACCTCGGTACTGATGCCCTCGGATGACGGCATCAGCAGAGCATCGGAGCAGAAGAGCAGCGTGCTCTCCTTCCTTCCCGAACGTATCACATTCTCGAGGAAATAAACGTAGGTCCCCGAGTTCGATTCGCGGGACAACAGGACGATGGGGCGGTCTTGGCCTCCAACTTCGCGCCAGTTGCCGATCTGTCCCGTGTAGATTCTTGAAATCTGATCCATGGTGAGGCCCGTTACCGGGTTCGACGGGTTGACCACAATGGCTATGGCATCCATCGCCACCACGAATTCGACGGGCTTGATGCCGTTGCGCTCGGCGGCTGCGATTTCCTCCGGTTTCATCATGCGCGACGCATTGGCGATGGCGACCGTGCCGTTGATCATGGCGGCTATCCCGGTGCCCGTGCCTCCTCCGGTGACCGAGATGCGTATCGAGGGGTGGGACGGCATGTAGGCTTCGGCCCAGGCCAGCGCCAGGTTGACCAGCGTGTCCGATCCCTTGTTCTCGATGAGTTGCGTCGAAGGTTCCGTTTGTGTTCCCGAGTCCGCTCCAGGTCTGCAACCCGGCATAAGGCAGAACAGGAGGAGGACGAGCAGGCCGACGGCGAAAAGGGACCGGAATTTCGGCGAAGGGACGGGGGCGTTCGTGCCAGTCCCCGAGACCGTATCGGCGGATAGGGGAAGGAGTGTCCTGGGGTTCTCATTCACTGATCGTCACCGTTGCACTTTCGGAAGTCACCGTGAGAAGCGGCCCGGCGGAGTCGAGCGAGAACCGCCGTGCCTCAGTCGCCTGGAGTCCGGTGCGCTCCGGGCGATCCTTCCGAGGGCAGCGGTCGTTGAGCGGGCGAAAAGAGGCCGCCGCTCCCGGGCGTGCTCCGGAAAAAGTCACTGGATTATCCAAAATGAGGGTGAGTAATTCAACAAGATTCCTGATCGGCCCGACCAATAATTTGTCACGGAGGGCATCGGCGGAGAACTCTCAACGGAGTGCATTCCGGCACCTCACGACGAGGGAGCGCCATCCTTGGATTCGGCTCGGTTCTCGCCCGCCAGCGGCAATGAAAAAAAGAAAGTGGTTCCCTCCGTGCCGTCCGGGTTCGGGCTCTGCACCCAGATCCTTCCGCCGTGGTTCCTGACGATGTGACGGCAGATGGCCAGGCCGAGCCCCGTGCTGCCGGGGAGGGTGCTCCGATGCTTCTCCAGTCGGAAGAAACGTTCGAATATCCTCTGCTGGTGTTGCCTGGCAATGCCGGGTCCCTGGTCGCGGACCCCGAACACCACGTTTTTCCCTTCCATCTTGTGGAACACTTCCAGGTTCTTTCCCGGGGGGCCGTACCGAATCCCGTTTTCAAGCAGGTTCCGAAACACCTGCACCAACTGGTCGAACTCCGCCGGCACCTCGAGACCTGCCGGAGGGAGCGCGTTTTCGAGACCGACCTGCTTCGCGTCCGCCTGGGGAGCGCACGCTTTCCAGGCGGTGGCGAGCGCATCCGCGGGATTCACCGGTGCGGGCTTGAACCCGCGCTGCCGGGATTCCAATCGAGCGAGCTGGAGCAGGTCGTCCACCATCTTGACCATGTGCTCGGAGTTTCTAAGAATGATTCCCAGAAAGGAGGCCAGGGTGCCGGACTCCGGGCTCGGTTCGGACAGCAGGGTTTCCGCGGAACCCTTGATGGCGGTCAGAGGCGTGCGCAACTCGTGTGAAACGTTTGCAACGAAGTCCTGGCGCACCTTTTCGAGGCGTTTGAGCTCACTGATATCGTGAAACACGACAATGGCTCCCAGACCCTTTCGCTCCTCCTCGAGCCGAACGACATGAACGTCGTAAATCCGGCCGCCGTCTAGGATGATCTGGAGACTGGCCGAGCGGGTGCCGCCGGCATCGTCTGAGGTCAGGGCGGCGTCACACGCCTCCTGAAGCTCCAGGTTCATGATGGTTTCGAGGGGACGTCGCCCGAGGCTGAGGGAGGCATTCGGCACCAGCTCCGAAAATGCCCGGTTGAAACTCTGGATCTTCCCCCTCGAGTCCAGCACCATCACGCCTTCCTGCATCCCGTCGAAAACGGCTTCAAGCTTCTGTTTCTGTTCCGCAACGAACTCGACCTGATCGTCGATGTTCTTGGCCATCTTGTTGATGGCTTCGCCCAGGGGATAGAACTCCTGTCCCGGGTGAAAGTGCGTGCGCAGTTTGAAATCGCCTGAACCGATGACTCCCGCCGCCCGGACGAGGGTGTTGATCGGAGTCTTGATCTGTCGGATGAGGACGTAACTGAGAAACAGGGTTGCCGCCAGGATCATTCCCGTGACGACGATGAAGCTGTTCCAGAGGCGGTCCAGCAAACCGGCAGCATCGGTGTAGGTCGTCGCAAGCCTCAGAATACCCGGCGGGACGATGCCTCGAGGTTCGATTCTCCTGGCGACGAATATCTGTTCGTGCAAACTCACTCTGCTCCGGCGGATGATGAGACCGATCTCCCGTTCGCGGGCCTGGACGATTTCGGGACGGGTGGCATGGTTGTCGAGGCTGTTCAGGTCCGAAACCAGAGAGTCGGCGATCACCTTTCCGCCGTCGGCGACGTAAGTCAGACGGAGATTAAGATCCGCGGCTGCCTGGACGACCCACTTCTGAAATTCGTTCAGGTCCTGGAACTGTTTTTCCTGGGACAGCATCCGATGGTAATGATTGAGCTGGCGAATGGCGGTTTGCTTGGCGTTTTCGATGACTTCGCCGGTCAGGGAGCGATAGTAGAGCCAGGACGGCAGAATGAGCACCAGGGCGAGGAGCGCCCACATGGAGAGGAGGAGACGTGCGCGAATCGATAGACTGCTTTGTCGCATGGATCAGTCCCGGAAACGATACCCGATGCCGCGTACGGTTTCGACCCGATCGGCGTAGGGCCCCAGCTTCTGCCGCAACCGCCTCACGTGCGTGTCGACCGTTCTGGCGTAACCTTCAAAATGATAACCCCAGACCTTGTCGAGCAAGTAATCGCGCGACTTCACCTTCCCGCGGCTGCGGATCAGCTCCACCAGGAGTTTGAATTCCGTTGCCGTGAAAAGGACATCTTCGCCGTCGATCAAGACCTTGTGCGCATCGAAATCAATTCTTAAACCTTCAAGCTGCCAGACGGACCCCTGCGCGCCGTCCGGCGGGGATCTTCGCAGCACGGCGCGAATCCGGAGAATCAGTTCCCGGGGGCTGAAAGGTTTGACGACATAATCATCGGCTCCAAGCTCCAACCCCACGATGCGATCCACTTCCTCACCCCGGGCCGTCAACATGATGACCGGGATGCCCCTGGTGTCCGAGCCTCTTTTCAGCTCCCGGCAAACTTCGAACCCATCCGCCCCCGGGATCATCAGGTCCAGGACGATCAGCCCGGGCCGGCGTTCCTTCGCAATCCTGAGCGCTTCGTACCCCTCCTGCGCGGTGAAGACTGCAAACCCCGCCGCGCGGACATTGTACGCCAGGAGATGAAGAATATCATCGTCGTCCTCGACAATGAGCACACTCGATCCGGACATTTGCCGCTTCCTGTCGAACAAGAGCGCAGGCCGGGGAATGGCGACGGCCAGGCTGTGTTTTTGCCATGATCCCAAAATCATTCTAATCCGGGGATCGGTGAAAGAGCAACTGTATCCGAAAGCAAAAGCGAATCACACCCGATTATTGTGCCATGCCGCACGGAAGATGCGTATCCAAGGCCGGAATACGCATGCCCGCCCTGTCCCGTTTTCGTCGTGGATTCCCCCAACTCAAGTTGCATGTAAAGGGATCATCATGTAGATTGCAGCGCATGCGAAGGGGCGGAAGCGGTTCGGAGCTTCAATGTTCCCGGGTTTGCCGCGGTCGGCCTCTTCCGTGGTGCGCTCTGCGAAAGTGCGAACGTCATTCCGGCCGAAGCCGGAGTGGGGATGGTTTTCGTGTGCCCCCACATCGGGGGAGACGGCGAGGAGGGTTTGCATCTGGCGCTGCAACGGTTGAGTCACGGGGGGGCGGGAATTGCCCGGGTCTTTTACGCGATTCCCTGTCCCGGATGCCCCGGGATCCATTTTCGCCTGTGAGATCGGCCGCATCGCGGGGTCTGGGGCTCCCGGGCGCCTTTTTTGGCTTTTGTTGAGTCGGAAATCGATTGGGAAGGGGAATATGGACAAGTTCTTCGAAGCGCGGAACGTGGTGGTCGTCGGTGTCTCGAACGCTCCCGGAAATCTTGGCAGGCTGATGGCGGCAAATCTCATGGAGTTCCATTTTCAGGGGAACATCTTCCTGGTCGGTCCCAAAGGAGGTTCTTTCCTCGGGCACAAAATCCATGCGCGCATCACTGACGTTGACGATGCGATAGACCTTGCGACAATTCTCGTGCCGGCTCCCGCGGTGCCGGAGGTTCTGAGGCAGTGCGGCGAAAAAGGAATCCCAAGGGTGATCGTGCAGTCGGCCGGATTCAGAGAACTGGGAGAGGAGCGATTGGAGCTGGAAGGCAAAGTCCGGGACCTGCTGGAGCATTACCGGATGAGGATGATCGGCCCCAACTGCCTGGGGGTGATCAACCGGCGGACGGGGCTGGCCGTTCCCTTCTTCCCCTTGGCGGCCAATGTCGGAGCCGGCCCGATCTCCATTATCTCGCAAAGTGGCGGGGTGGGGGCCATGATGGTCAACCTGCTGGAAGCGGAAAACCTCGGTCTGAGCAGGTTTGCAAGCGTGGGAAACAAGCTCGACGTCTCTGAGAACGACCTGCTTGAGTATTTCGCGCGGGACCCGGAAACCGAGATGATCCTGTGCTATCTGGAGGGTATCGCCGATGGCCGTAAGCTCATGCGGATCACGCGTGAAACGCCCAAGCCGGTTATCGTTCACAAGTCGAACACGGGTAAGTGCGGGGCGGCCATAGCCCGCTCGCATTCGGCTTCGTTGTCCAGCGACGATCGCGTTGTGGACGCGGCGTTCAGGCAGAGTGGAATCATCCGCGTGCGGGAGCAGAGGGAGGCGGTGGAGGTGCTGAAGGCGTACTCCCTGCCGCCGCTGGCCGGAAACCGGCTTGCCGTCATATCGAGGTCCGGGGGGCACGCCGTGCTTGCCGCGGATGCGGCCGAGGAATATGGTTTCGTGCTGCCGCCGTACCCGGAGGATTTCTTTCAACTCATCAGGGAACAATCGAGGGCCAACGTCATCTCTTTTCACAACCCTCTGGACGTGGGGGACGTATACAATATCGCCCTGTACAGAACCCTGATCGAAAAGACCCTGGAGCGGGAGGATATTGATGGAATGATTCATGTTCACAACTACCAGGGGAACTTGAATGTCGAGGAATCCAGGGAACTCATATCATCGCTCGGGGACCTGATCAGGAAGTATCGGAAGCCGCTGGCCTCCTGTGTTTTCACCACGCGGGACGAGTTCGAGGCGATCAAGCATGCCGTCGACTTTCCGATTTTCAATGATCCGCGCGAAGCCGCAAGGGCACTGAAGCAGGTTCGCGACCACCGGAGCCTGCAAACGATTCCCCTCGCCGGCGTTTGTCCTTCCGATATCGATCCGTCCCGCGCTCGAAAGACCCTGGAAGGGCTGAACCCCGGACCGATCCCCGCCGAAAGACTGGCGCCGCTTCTGTCCGCGTACCGGATTCCCTGCGTCGAATGGGAATTTGCGGACAGCCTGGATTCCGTGACCTCGGCGGCGCATCGCCTGGGGTTCCCGGTGGCGCTCAAGACCGCCGAACCTGACGTGGTGCACAAGAGCGACGTTGGAGGGGTGAGGCTCAACCTCGCAGACGAAAAAGGGCTTGCCGAAGCCTACGGGGAAATCAGCCGGTTGGGGCCGGCCGTGCTCGTTCAGAAGATGTCCGGTCCGGGCCTGGAATGGCTGGTGGGAGGGCGCCGGGATGAGAATTTCGGCCCGGTCGTGGTGGCGGGACTCGGCGGCGTCTACGTGGAAGTCTTCAAGGAGACCGGAATCCGCGTTGCGCCGATTGAACGCGAAGAGGCCTCCCGGTTGGTGGACGAATGCCGGGGAAGCATGCTCCTGGCGGGCTTGCGCGGGGACAAAGCCTTGGATCGACAGGCGCTCCTCGATGTGATCGTCAGGGTTTCGTGGTTGTTGCATGATTTTCCGCAAATCCGGGAACTGGATCTGAATCCGGTCCGAGTATACGAGCAAGGGTGCCTGGCCCTGGATTGGCGCGCGACCGTCGAGTGACGTCCGAAGCCGGGTGCACCGGCTCGAAAGGGGCGGCTCCGGGAGCCGGCCGACGTTCGCACGCGGCCGATGGAGGAATGGGACGTTTTTGTCGGCGATATGCTTGCATGGGGGAAACGGCACATTATTTTCTATTGAAATCAGAAGGGGGAGGAGGATGCTCCCGGTGTGCATGAGCTCCAATGGAATCCGCGGGTCCGTTCCAAGGGCATCCGGGAGCGGTCCGGAGCCAAACCGCGGAGCATGCAGCCATGGCCGCCGAGGTCGCAGGCAGTGAGAAGAAATTATCGTTGTACTTTGAGAAGCGTTTCTGTTATCAACATACGCCGAAATTCGGAGACCCCGGAAAACCGTTCGGCTCGGCAGCCGACGCGGGATTCCGGGGATGTGGCTGCAAATGTCGGATCGTGTTGAAATTTTCGCTAATGGCTTTGGGAGATTGCGTCGTATCTGATTTGGAGCTGAGAATCGCCGGGCCATTTTAGCAATGTTTTCGGCAGAGGAGGATTTCGAGATGGCCAGATTGAGAAGATTTGCGGGCATAGCGATGCTCTTTGTCACAGTGTCGGTGCTTTCCGGTGTTGTAATGGGGCCGGCGGCCTGGTGTGCTCAGGAGGAAACCATCGTGGGAACGGTGGTCAAGACCGATAAGGGCTACATCATCGAAGCCGAAGACGGAGACTACCTCGTGAAGGGAAAAGACGTTTCCAAGATGGCCGGCAAGATGATCGAGGCAACCGGAGTGATCACCGAAGGCGAGAAGGGTGATACCATTGATGTGAAATCGTTCGAAGAAATCAGGGAATAGCGAGCAGTCGGTACGGGACGCGGCATGCAGTCCCGTACCTCTGCCGTTCCTGCTACGAGGCTTGAAGCTGGAGTTTTGCCGCAGGGTGAGGAGCTGATCAGATGGAAGACAATGTCTGTCTTGGCAAGGAAGTGGAACCTCCGAACGAAGAAACGGAACCTCCCGGTAGAGTTGTCCAACTCTCCATTTTTCCCACGATAGGCCTCACGGATAACAGGTCACGCACACAACCTCTCGGACCCCGCCGCCGGAACCGCCGGTCGGAATCCAGATTCCCGAACGAGAATGCCGCATTCAGCATCAATCCCCGAGCCGATGCTTTTCGGAGGACGCATTTCCCTCGTGTGTCGACTGCGGAATGGAACGATTGGCGCTGGCAGCTCAGGAATCGGATCCAGGACCGGGAGGCTCTGGCGCGGATCATCCGTCTGTCCGACGATGAGCTGAAAGCCGTGACGTCCGGGCGGGGACCGTTGCCCGTCGCCATCACACCGTACTATGCCAGTTTGCTGGACTGCAACGATCCGTCGCAACCCGTGCGGCGTTGCGTGGTGCCGGTGGATCGTGAGTACTTTCATCATCCGTGCGAAACCGAGGATCCTCTTGGAGAGGAAAAAGACAGCCAGCTGCCCAACCTGGTCCACCGCTATCCGGATCGGGTCCTCTTTCTGGTGACAGGGTACTGCTCGACCTATTGCCGCTATTGCACCCGCTCGCGCATGGTGGGCAACCGGGGCACCTACCGTTTTGGCCATCGCGAATGGGACAGGGCCATCGAATACATCGAGCGGACCCCCACCATCCGTGATGTTCTGCTGTCGGGTGGAGACCCGCTGACCCTTCCCAACGACCATCTGAAGTGGCTGCTGTCGCGTCTGCGGCGCATTCCCCACGTGGAATTTCTGCGCATCGGGACGAAAGTGCCGGTGGTCCTTCCTCAGCGCGTCACCATGGGACTGGTGCGCATGTTGAAGCAGTACCATCCCCTGTGGATGAGCATCCACTTTACACACCCCGACGAATTGACGCCCGAGACGGCTCACGCCTGCACCCGTCTCGCCGATGCGGGGATCCCGCTGGGGAGCCAGACCGTATTGTTGTCCGGCGTCAACGACAACGTCGAAACCATGACGAGGTTGTTCCACGGCCTGCTGAAAATACGGGTCAAACCTTATTACCTGTATCAATGCGACCCGATTCCGGGTTCATCGCATTTCCGGACTCCGGTGAGTAAAGGTCTGGAAATCATTCGGGGACTGAGGGGATTCACTTCGGGATACGCCGTTCCCACATATGTGATCGACGCACCGGGGGGCGGCGGCAAGGTTCCGTTGCTTCCGGAGTACGTTGCCGGTCGCGACGGCGACGATCTCCTGCTTCGCAACTACGCCGGCGATCTCTACCGGTATCCCGACCCGGCGGGAAACACCGGCGAAAGTGCGGGGAGCGGATTTCGGATGTGTTCGGGACCATTGAAGGAATAGATCCATGAAGGTGGGTATTGCCTACGATCTGAGGCAGGAATACCTTGCGGAGGGTTATAGCGATGAAGAAACCGCCGAATTCGACCGCCCGGAGACCATCGATGCCATCGAATCGGCCCTGCGCGACCTGAAATTCGAAACGGACCGCATAGGGCACGTTCGGAACCTTGTGCGAAGGCTGGCTGTGGGCGAGCGATGGGATTTGGTGTTCAACATTGCCGAAGGACTGGCGGGTTTCGGACGGGAAGCGGCGATCCCCGCGCTGCTCGATGCCTACGGGATTCCCTACACCTTCTCGGACCCTTTGGTTCTTTCCCTGTCGCTCCACAAGGGCATGGCCAAGAACGTGCTCCGCAACATGGGCATCCCGACGGCCGATTTCGTCGTCATCCAGGACGTGTCGGAAACGGAAGCGATCGGGATCCCCTTTCCGGTATTCGCAAAACCGGTGGCGGAAGGAACCGGAAAGGGGATCGACGCTGCATCCCGGATAGGCACTCAAGAGGAACTGGTTGCGAAATGCCGTCAACTCCTGGAAGTCTACAGGCAGCCCGTCCTCATCGAAAAGTTTCTGCCCGGCAGGGAGTTTACCGTCGGACTCGTTGGGACGGGGGCGAAGACCGAGGTCGTCGGCGTGATGGAGGTGATCCTCAAGGACGGGGCGGAGCGGGACGCCTATTCCTACAGCAACAAGGAACACTACGAACGGAGGGTGGAATACCGTCTGGCGGAAGGCTCCATTGCCAGGCTTGCGGCAAGAATCTCCGTCGAGGCGTGGAGGAAGCTCGGCTGTCGAGACGGCGGCCGCATCGATCTGCGTTGCGATGAAAGAAACGTGCCGAGCTTCGTGGAACTCAATCCGCTTGCGGGACTGCATCCCGTGCACTCGGATCTGCCCATTCTCTCGAGGCTCGCCGGTATGTCCTATGTTGAACTGATCGGCAGGATCATGGCGTCCGCCATGGAGCGCGTCGATTCCGGATGAGTCGCGCGCGGCCCGGGACGCCGGTTGTTGCGCCGAGTGCCGTGCACGATCGTTTCCCAAAGTGCCTTTTCATGATGAACACAATTGTGCTGCACGGTCTGGTCCCGGAAGGGGCGGCGCAGGACGAGGCGGACGTGCTGGTTCAGGCCGGGGCCGTTTCGACCGCACTCGCCGCTCTCGGGCATCTCCCGCGCCTTCTCGCCCTGAACATGGACCTGCAGGCTGCAATCGACGAGTTGCTGGGCATCCGGCCCCGGCTGGTGTTCAACCTCGTGGAAAGCATCAACGGATCGGGCAGATTCATTCATTTCGCTCCGTCAATTCTCGAACACCTGCGCATACCATTTACCGGGGCGAGAGCCGACGCCATCCTGTCGACCTCCAACAAGCTGCTGGCAAAAAGACTCCTGGATCGAGCGGGGATTCGGACTCCGCCATGGTTTGAAAAACCGGGGGGGGCTCGGCGTCATCCGGGCAGTCCCTTTCCTGCCGGCACCTGTCTCGTCAAGTCCGTATGGGAACACGCATCCATTGGAATCGACGAAAATTCGCTGGTTCAAGCCCGCGACGCCGGGGACCTGATGGAACCGATCCTCCAGCGTGAAGCGATGCTCGGAGGGGAATGGTTTGCCGAATCGTTTATCGAAGGGCGGGAATTCAACATCTCGCTGATCGAGGAGGCCGGCCGGGTTCGAGTCCTTCCGCCCGCGGAAATCCTGTTCCGGGGCTTTCCATCCGACACGCCGAAGATTGTCGGTTACCGGGCGAAGTGGGAAACCGGCTCATTCGAGTTCCGGAACACACCCAGGACATTTGAATTCGCCGCGGAAGACGAAGGGCTCCTGCGCCGGTTGAGCGAGATCTCGATGAACTGCTGGGAGCTTTTCGGTCTCAACGGTTACGCGAGAGTGGACTTTCGGGTCGACGGGGTGGAGGTTCCGTGGGTCCTGGAGGTCAATGCGAATCCTTGCCTGTCGCCGGATGCCGGTTTCATCGCCGCAGCCGCGAGGGCCGGACTCAGTTACACGGACGTCATCGACAGAATCGCGTCCGGCGCGCGATGCGGATGAAAGGGCGTGTGTGCGGTCTACACGGGGAAAACACCCGATCGAGCTTTCAGATATCGTCTTCAGGGCCGACCCGCGATCCGGCGACCCGGCGGAGGTGGGCCGGCTGGCGCGATCGACGGGTTTCTTCTCCCTTGAAGAAGTGGCGGTCGCCGTTGAATTGATCGAAACCCGGATGGAAAAAGGGGGCGACAGCGGCTACCATTTCATCTTCGCGGAGCGTTCAGGCCAAATGGTCGGCTACGCCTGCTTCGGACCGATCCCGTGCACGCTTGCCGGCTACGATCTGTACTGGATCGTCGTGCTGGATGAATTCCGGGGAAGGGGGCTCGGAAAGCGGCTGCTCGCGCGAACCGAACGCGTCATTGCCGCCGCGGGCGGCACTCGGGTCTATGTGGAAACTTCGTGCCGCGGTCAGTACGAGCCCACCAGGGCCTTCTACGAGAGGTGCGGCTACCGGTTGGAAGCGGTATTGAAGGATTACTACGCACCGGGGGAAGACAAGGCGATTTATCGGAAGGTCCTCGTTGGAGAGAACACGCCTGATCGCGCGGGCGAATACGAGCGAAGCGGCACGCAAGGTTCCGGCGACCTCGGAACCGCCCCTTGAGCCGGGCGCAGCCCGAATCGACACGTCGCGGCTTCTGCGGATCGTTGCGAGCGGCTCTTCCAATTCTTGAAGCAATCATTAACCTGAAGGTATGAGAAGGCGAATTTCGGTATCGATCGAGGGCTGGGGTTAATTGGCGCGGAGACGTTGCTGAAAGGGGAAATTGGTCATGGCTTCGGAGGGCGAAGGGGTGTTGAAGAAAGAGGGTCTGCCGGAAAAGCTGAGAATTCTGCCGTTGCGGAACATGGTCCTCTATCCGGACCTGGTGCTGCCTCTGCACGTGACGCGCGCCGGTTACCGGCGGCTCGCCGATGAAGTCTACCGGGAAAACGGTCTGCTGGCGGTCGTGGCCCAGAGGAACGAAGAGGCCGAGGAGGCTTCGCCCGCGGATATCTACCAGGTGGGAACGGTGGGCAGCATCATCAAGCTGCTCAAACAGGCGGACGGAACCTACCAGATCATTGTCGGGGCGAGCGAGAAAGTGCGCCTCCGAAACATCTCGCAGGCCGGGGATTACCTCGAGGCCGAAGTGGAGGCAGTCCCGGAGGATCGGAGCACCAGCCCGGAGATCGAGGCGCTGGCCCTCAATCTGCGCATGGGCTTCCAGAAATTCGTGTCGTTGGCCAGTCTTCCCCTGGACCTGGCGAATTTCGCCCTGAATGCCGAACGTCCCATGCAACTGGTGTATGCCGTGGCGTCACATCTTGCGCTCTCGGTGGTCGAGAGGCAATCGATACTGGAAATGCCCGAAACCAAGGCGGCTTTGGAACACGTCACGTTTTACATGACCAGGCAGTTGGAGAAACTCGAGCTTGCCCAGAGGATCCAGGACCGGGTCAAATCGGTGATGGACAAGCGTCAGCGCGACTACTACCTGAGGGAACAGCTGCAGGCGATCAGGAAAGAATTGGGGGAGGGGGAGGATACAAGCGAGGAAGTTCATGAGCTTGCCGCCCGGTTGCGCGACCTGGAGATGCCTGCGGAAGCGCGCGGCGCGGCCGAGAAGGAGATCGAACGACTCGGGCGCATGTCGCCCAGCGCCCCGGAATACCACGTCTCGAGAAACTACCTGGACTGGCTGCTGGAAATGCCGTGGAGCGTCTCGACGGAAGACCGGATCGATGTTCGTCAGGCCGCTGTGATCCTCGACGAAGATCATTTCGACCTTGAGAAGGTCAAGCGGCGCATCCTGGAATATCTTGCGGTGTTGCAGCTCAAAAAGGACCTCAAAGGGCCGATCTTGTGTTTCGTGGGGCCGCCCGGAGTCGGGAAGACCTCACTCGGCCAGTCCATTGCCCGGACGCTGGGTCGCAAGTTTTTGCGCATTTCATTGGGCGGTGTCAGGGACGAAGCCGAGATCCGGGGTCATCGACGAACATACGTCGGCGCGCTGCCCGGCAGGATCGTCCAGGGGCTGCGGCGCGTGGGCAGCAACAATCCGGTCTTCATGCTGGATGAGATCGACAAAATCGGCATGGATTTTCGAGGGGATCCTTCATCGGCGCTGCTCGAAGTCCTGGATCCCGAGCAGAACTTCTCCTTTTCCGACCATTATCTCGGCGTTCCCTTCGACCTTTCCAGGGTGATGTTCATCGCAACGGGCAACCTGCTGGACACGGTTCCCGCGGCGCTCAAAGACCGGATGGAAGTCATCGAAATCCCCGGTTATACGGCGGAGGAGAAGCTGGAAATCGCGCGGAAGTTTCTGGTGGAGCGCGAAACCGCAAATCACGGCCTGACGTCCGACCATATCCGAATCGGTGAAGACGCCATCCTGGAGATCATCCGTTCCTACACGCGGGAAGCCGGCGTGAGGTCTTTGCAGAGAAACCTCGCTTCGGTATGCCGCAATACCGCCAAGGCAATCGCCGAGGGCGCCTCCGGACCGATTCACATCGATGCATCCGGGATTCCCGAGATCCTCGGTCCGGTTCAATTCCTTCCGGAAACCGCCACCCGCTCGTGGGGGTGCGGCATCGCCACGGGCCTGGCCTGGACACCAAGCGGCGGGCAACTCATTTTCATTGAAACGCTGCGAACGCACGGCAACGGCAAACTCCTTCTCACGGGCCAATTGGGCGAGGTGATGAAGGAATCCGCCACGGCCGCGCTCACCTTCGTCCGGGCGCATGCCGCGGATTTGGAGATAGAGGGGGAGGAATTCGATCGTTCCGATATCCATGTGCATGTGCCGGCCGGAGCGACCCCGAAAGACGGACCTTCGGCGGGGGCGCCGATGGTTGTGGCGCTGGCGTCCCTGATGACGGGCAGAGAGGTGAGGAAAGACGTTGCCATGACCGGGGAGATCACGCTGCGGGGGGACATCCTGCCCGTGGGGGGAATCAAGGAAAAGGTGCTGGCGGCCCGTCGAGCCGGGGTAAAGGAAATCATGATACCCCATGCCAACATGAAAGACCTGGCGGACATCCCGGACCATCTGCGCAGGGACATGACCATTCACGAACTGCAGACCATATCCGACGTGCTGCAACTGGCGTTGCTGCCGTCGCCGCGTCAGGGCGGGTCCTCGCCCCGCAGCTGATTCAACAGGCGACATACGCTGCACGTCTCCCCGTAGCACGGCTCTCCGCACCGGGTGCAGGAACCGATGTCCGGGTCGAGCGACGGCTGCTCCCGCTTTTTCAGGAAGGAGAACAGGAAGTCCCTTTTCGTCCCGGGCATTCTGTCTTCCAGGAAATCGAGCGCTTCCTTGAACATGTGGCTGGTGGCTCCACGGGAGAGCGGGCATCGGTCATCCAGGGGCATTATGCCCGTCTCGGCGCAGTAGATGCGGATTTCATCGGCTTCCAGGCGATAGAGGGGCTTCAGCCTGGCCGGAAGCCGGGGGTGGTCGGACGGCAGATAAGGGTACTGTTTTTCGAAGTACCGGGTGCGGTGCCGCACTATGTTCCCGAGGAGTCGTCCGGCCTCGTCGTCGAGGTTGTGACCGACGGCGAGCGCCCGGTAGTCTTCCCGAATGGTGAGACGGTTCAGCATCTGGCGTTTGAGGAAACCGCACACCGAGCAGATCTTGCGCCGGGTCTTGCGACGGATGTCGGTGATGCTGTAGCCGATGGTTTCCTTCAGGGAGTACGTGACCCACGGGAGGTTTCTGGGCGAGGCGAAGCGTTCGATCGCTTCCGCGGAGGCGCGGGAAAACCCGGCCTCGATGCCCAGATCGATGTGAAGCCCCTTGGTCTCGTACCCGAGATCCCGCAGGACGTTCCACATCGCCAGAGAATCCTTGCCTCCCGACACGGCCACCAGCAGAGGCGTGCGCGGAGTGGTGCCGAATTTCTTGAGCGCCTTGGCGACGGCATTCCGGAAAAACTGAAGGAAACATTCCGAACAGAAAATCGCATGATGGTGAGGCAGGCGGATCGTGGCCTGCGCCTTGCACCGCGTGCATTTGGCTCCCTTGGGAAGCTCCGGGAACAATCCGCGCATGCTGTCCTCTCGACGTCACGTGGAAGGAAGTGAGAAAAACCGTCGTGTTTCGCACCGGGAATCATACTCTATCGATGCGGGATAGGCTATCATGAGAATCGTCATCGCGGCGAGACACGGCAAGGAGGTATTCGATGGACGGGATGCACTACGAAGGAACGATCATCCGGCCGCCCAGCGAGGCGGACAGCGTTCTGCTGCAGGTCACGGTCGGCTGTTCGCACAACAAGTGCACGTTCTGCGGCACGTATAAAGGGGAACGGTTCAGGATCAAGGACGACGCCACGATCGATGCGGACATCCGGTACGCGGCCGGGAACCTTTCCTTTCTGCACCGGGTGTTCCTGGTCGACGGAGATGCCCTTATCATTCCCCAGGACCGGCTGGTCCGGATCATGCGCCGAATCCGGGAAGAGATGCCCTGGATCAGAAGGGTCGGCCTGTACGGCAATGCCAAGAGCATCCTGCGAAAGACGCCCGAACAACTTGCCGAGCTCCGGGAGCTTGGGCTGGGCATTGTGTACCAGGGGCTGGAAAGCGGTGACGAACAGGTCCTGAGGGAAATCAACAAGGGCGTTTCCCTCGACCGGATGATCCAGTCCGCCAGGAGAGTGCGCGAGGCCGGGATCAAACTGTCGGTCATGGCGATCCTGGGACTGGCGGGGCGTGAGCGCTCCCTGGTCCACGCGCGGGCCACCGGTGAGGCGCTGACGGCGATGGACCCCAACTACGTGGGCGTTCTGACCCTCATGGTGCTGCCCAACACCGAGCTCTACGCCCGAATTCAAAGGGGGGAGTTCGAGCTGCTTTCGTCGCGCGAGATGCTCGAAGAACTGCGGGAAATCCTGCGGCATACGACCATGACCAGGGGACTCTTCTTCGCAAACCACGCGTCCAATTACCTTCCCTTGAAAGTGAGAATGCCGGGCGAAAAGGAGCGGGCGCTCAAGACCATCGACGATGCGCTCCAGGGGGGCATCCACCTGAGGCCTGAATGGATGCGGGGCCTGTAGCCGATCGCCTCATCCGCTTCAGTTGGCGTGGGATTCAGGCTTGGCCCCACTTCAACTTGTTGCGAAGGATCTCGAAATGATCCACGGTAGGGGTCTTGATCAATCGGAGCGGGTTTGCCGCGGCGGTGATCACGATCCGGTCCGAGGGCGCCAGGAGGCAGCCGACCTGGCCGTCGCAGGTGAGCGTGACGTCTTTGATCGGCTCGCCCAGTTCGATGCGGATGATCACGTGGGACGGAAAGATGATCGGGCGGTTGGTCAGGGTGAAGGAACAAATGGGAGTGATGATGATGGCCTGCGCGGTAGGGAAGACGATTGGGCCTCCCGCTGCGAGATTGTAGGCCGTCGAGCCGGTGGGGGTGGAGAAGATGAGGCCGTCGCCGCGATAGTGGGTCAGAAAGCGACCGTCGATGACGGTGACCAGGTCGATGATGCGCGCGAGGGCACCCTTGTTGATGACCGCATCGTTGAGAACCCTGTGACTGAAGATTTCACGGTGCTCCCTGCGAACCAGCACCCTGAGGCGCATACGCTCTTCGATTTCGTAGTCGCCGCCGAGAATTCTTTCAAGCTCCATGTAGCAATTGTCGATGGTGATTCCAGTCAGAAACCCCATGCCGCCGAGGTTCACGCCGATGACGGGGATCTTGCGGCTCTCGATGAGCCTGGCCACGCTCAGCAGGGTGCCGTCGCCTCCAAGGACGATGACAAGATCGGTATCTTGAGGAAAATCGACGCGTTGATGAGAGGAAAGCACCCCTGCGCTGTCGATGTTTTCCATGCAGAATACCAGGACGTTGCGCTTTGCGAGCCAGGATTTGATATCCTGGGCCAGTCTGGCGGCCTCCGGTCGCATGCGCTTGTAGACGACGGCTATGTGTCGCATGTCGTGCTCCGTGAAGAGTTGGGTGATAATCACCGGCAAATTGATTTGAAAGATACATGAAAACTATTTGTAAAAAAAAGTCAATTGAACTAATTAGAATTCCTGTGAGCACGCAGGAGCCCGTTCCCGACGGTGCGTGCTCCCGTGGAAGCATTCCCCTCCGTGCACGAGTGCTGTTGAACGTCTTTCCCTCGTTGCAGGATTTGGCCGCTCGAATGAGTTGTCTGGATGTACGTCTCCCTTGAGCGCAGCTGATTAAGGTTGACCATGGAAGCCAGAGAATTTTGGGCAAAGACGCCTTCACAACACATACTCGTCGTCGACGATGAGCAGCCCGTGCGCGATTTTGTGGCGGAAGCGCTGGAGTCCATGGGACATGAGGTACAGACGGCCGTGGATGGCCGGGATGCGTTGGAGAAGATGGAGGATTCGGATTTTTCCGTCGTGATCACCGACATGGTGATGCCTCGTATGGACGGGATGCAGCTCATTCGTTACCTCAGCGAACACCAGAACGAGGTGGACATCATCGCCATCACCGGTCTGGCCATGGACTACAAGTACACCGACGTGGTGGCGGCGGGAGCCTCCGATTTTATCACGAAACCCTTCACCATGAACGAGCTGGAAGCGAAGTTGAACCGGTTGATCCGGGAACGGCACCTGAGGGAGGAGCTGGAACGCCTTGCGGTGCGCGATCCCCTGACCGGCCTGTTCAATCGGCGTTTCTTCCAGAGACTGGTGCGCAAAGAATCGATCCGTGCAATCCGCCATCAGCACCAACTGTTTCTCTTTTTCCTGGATATCGACCGGTTCAAGGACTACAACGACCAGAACGGGCACCAGGCAGGGGATGAATTGCTGGTGAAGTTCGCAGCCGTGCTGAGACAGTCCATTCGCAAGGACGTCGATACCGCTTTCCGCTACGGCGGGGATGAGTTCATGGTCCTTCTTCCCTATCTGCCCCTGGAGCAGGCGTTGCCGGTGGCGGAACGCATCCGGGAGAACTTCGGACAACTCCTGCTGGTACCCACCTCGCTGTCCGTCGGTATCGCCCGGTACCTCGAAAAATCGGTGAGCATCGACGATGATATCGGGGACATGATCAGTCGCGCAGACCAGGCACTCTACCATGCCAAGCATGGCCTGGGACGAGACCGCGTCTATCTCGACAAGGAATCCGCCGTTTGATCTCATGGGCTGCGACACCGCGATACACGCTGTCTGAACGGCCGTGATTATTTTTGTGCAGGCGGGTACTCGACCCCGGTTTTCCCTTGACACATGCCAAGCTGTCCTTTATATAGTGCTGACTTTTGCATAGAGGTCCATCTTCGGTAAGCGGTGGAGAATTCTGAAAAACACAATGATTTTCGTCACCCGTGAACACGGCGCCGGATAGTGGCGAAAGAGATAGACTGAGGGTTGGCTGAGAGAGTGAGCTTCTTCAGTTCGGGAGTTCATCGAGCCCATCAGGCACGAATGTGGAAGCTGGTCCGCCCCTGGTTCAGGAAGTGAGTCCATTATTATGAATGGCTAAAAGCGTGCAAGCCCTGCAACGCCTTTTAGGAGTCTCACGGTGGCATCTCCAATATTGGGCGGCAAGAATTGATCTGGGTTACTGAGAACGGACGGTTCTCCAATGAATGCAGGAGGTGACTGCCATGGGCATGGGCAAACCGGAGTTCGGCTTTGGTGTGCACTTGATGGTGGATGGTTACGGCTGTGATCCGGTGGGGCTTCAGGATATGAGTCTGATCTACAGTTTCCTGGACGAATATCCCGTGCAAATGGACATGACGAAAATCATGCCGCCGTACGTATTCCGCTACAAGGGGTCGGTTCCCGAGGATTGGGGAGTCTCGGGATTCGTCTTGATCGCAGAAAGCCACATCAGTATTCATACGTTCCCTGAAAAACAGTACCTCAGCCTCGACATGTTCTCCTGCAAGCCTTTCGACACCCAGAAGGCGGTGGAAAAGGTGAAGAAATATTTTAAAATACAAAAGTTCGAGATGAAGGTGCTGGACCGGGGGCAGGAATTTCCCAATACGATCCATGAATCCGCCCAGGTGGTGCGTATGGACCGGATGCTGATGCAGCGCTCCAGGTAGAGTGGTTATGACTTCCGAAAAATCGGTGGGGTCCGGGCTGAGGGAATGCCTGGGACCCCATTGTTCATTTTTGGGCCTTGCCGTTCCCGAGTGTGCGTTCGAGAATGCCGGAGCGGTCATCATCCCGGTGCCTTACGACGCCACGACGACTTATCGGGCGGGGACGCGTGAAGGGCCGCGAGCCATTCTGGCCGCGTCCAGGGAACTCGAACCCTACGACGAGGAAACGTGCACCGAGGCCTATCGGCACGGGATCGCCACCCTGGAGGAATTGCCGGTGGTGGTGAGCTCCCCGCGCGATATGCTGGACAGCGTGCGGGTTGTGGGGGCGCAAGTCCTTCGCTCGGGAAAGCTGCCCGTGCTGCTCGGCGGCGAGCACCTGCTGTCGCTGGGCATGATCGAGGCGGCGGCCGATCACTTCGGGGATTTGAGCATTCTCCACCTTGATGCCCACGCGGACCTGCGGGAGCAATACCAGGGCAGTCCCTACAGCAACGCCTGCATCATGCGGCACGGCGCGGCGTTGGCTCCCGTGGTGCAGGTCGGGATACGATCGCTGACCGCCGAAGAACATGAGTTCATCCGGGCAAAGAAGATCCCCTGCTTCTTTGCGCATGACCTCCACCGGGATCCGTCGCTGTACGCTCGTGTCATCCCGTGCCTCGGAAAGCGGGTTTATCTCAGCATCGATCTGGACGTCTTCGACCCGGCGGTGATGCCGTCGGTGGGTACACCCGAACCGGGCGGTCTGTCGTGGTATGAAGTGATCGACCTGCTCAGGGCCGTCTTCCGGGAACGGCAGGTGGTCGGATTCGATGTGATGGAGCTGCTGCCGGTGCCCTGTTTTGCCGCTCCGGATTTCCTGGCCGCCCGCTTGGTGTACAAGCTGCTTTCGTTCTTTTTTGCGGGTGCCGCTCGTCCGCCTTGCTAACGGACGTTCGATCGGGTAAAATACTTAAGATTTTTTGCACAGTTAGAACGTCTTTCGGGTACGGGTCATCATCTTACTCTCATCAGGAAAGTGACTGGAAATTGGAAGAGGGGTCAGCCAAAGGATTTCAGAACTGGCTTAGAATGTGCTTCCGTAGACTATCCCGGATTGGAAGCAGCGAAAACATCGAAAAGGAAATCCAACAGCTCATCGACGAAGGCGAACAGGCCGGGCTCATTTCCGAAGACGAAGGGGAGATGATCCAGGGGATCTTTTCCTTTCGAGACACGATCGCGCGGGAAATCATGGTCCCTCGTACCGACGCGGTTTACGCGCGGGCGGAGACTACGACGGCCGACGTCATTCAGTTGATCATCCAGAGCGGTCATTCGCGCATTCCCATCTACCAGGACAGCATCGACAACATCATCGGAACCCTGCACGCCAAGGATCTGCTCAAGTATTGGGGCAGCGACGATGTGGACCTGCGGGCGATCATTCGCAGTCCGTATTTTATTCCCGAGAGCAAGAAGATCAGCGAGGTGCTCGAGGATCTTCGGGACAACAAGTCGCACATGGCCATCGTGGTCGACGAATACGGGGGGACGGCCGGGATCCTGACGCTCGAGGACATCATCGAGGAGATCATCGGCGACGTCATGGATGAGTACGATGCCGATGTGAAGCTGATCGTGGAGCACGATGACGGTTCGATCACGGTGCACGCGAGGCTGGACGTCGAGGAACTGGAGGATTTCCTGGACGTCAAGCTGCCGGAAGGCAAGTTCGAGTCCGTGGGGGGCTTTGTCATCAGCCTTGTGGGAAGGGTGCCGGGAGTCAACGAACGAATCGTTTTCGAGAATATGGAAATGGTGATCGAAGCGGCGAGCAACCGGAAGATCGAGAAGATACGGATTCGCAGGGTCGATCCCGAGGCCGCGGCGGCCGCTCTCCCGAACGGGGCCGCATCCTGACGCGGCGAGACTTCCCGGGCGTGGGACATTGGGCAATAAGGGATTCCGGGGCACGTTGCGGCGGCAGGGGAAGTCCCGGCTTTTCCGTTCCGGCGGTCCCGCTCGCTCCACAACTTCCAGGGAAACGAGGAAGATGTCGTCGAACAAGCTGTTTTTGAGTGTCCCGCTGAGCGTTCTGAGTGGCGTGCTGCTGACCGTGGGCCTGCCGAAGCTCGAGCTCTTTTACTGTTCATGGGTGGCCTTGATTCCGCTGTTTGCGGCCATTCGCGGGAAGACCGTGAAGCAGGCCCTTTGGCTGGGCTACCTTTGCGGAATCGTGCACTTTGCATCCATGCTCTACTGGATCTGGTACGTCATCGACTACTACGGCGGTCTGCCGTTCGCCGTGGCGGTCCTCATTCTGCTGCTCCTGAGTGCCTACCTGGCGGTCTACGTGGCGGTGTTCAGCGCGCTCGCGCGAAAATGGGAATCCAACTTTTTTTTCTGGCTGTTTGGATTGCCTTCGGCATGGGTGACCCTCGAGCTCATACGTGCCTATGCGGTTTCGGGTTTCCCCTGGGGGAACCTTGGGTATACCCAGGCCCCGCTGGCTTCGCTCATCCAGGTGGCGGACATCACGGGCGTGTACGGGGTCAGCTGGCTGGTCGTGCTCGGCAATACCGCCATAGCCGCCTTCCTCTACCGGTTTCACATGAAGACCGCCGTTATCGCCCTGGCTGTGTGTGTGGCGGGTGCGACAGCCTATGGCGCGTGGCGCGTGGAGGTGGTCAAAGGACTGCAGAGCCTGGCTGCTCCGTTCACGGTGGGCGTGGTCCAGGGGAACATCGATCAAAGCAAGAAATGGGATCCCGCGTTTCAGCAGGAGACGCTGAGACGTTACCAGCGGCTGTCCATGGAGGCTTCGGTGCGTGTTCCCGCGCCCGAGTTGCTGGTGTGGCCCGAGACGGCTGCACCCTTTTTCTACGGAATCGATGACAAGCTGACGCCGCAACTCAACGAGCTCGTCCGACAGGCGGGTATTCCCCTGTTGTTCGGCAGTCCCGGCGCGATCCGGGCGGACGGTGAAATCCGGTTGCTCAACAAGGCCTACCTGGTGGACGGCAGGGCCGAGCTCAAGGGAACTTACGCCAAGCAGCACCTGGTGCCTTTCGGTGAGTACGTGCCGTATGCCCGCGTGCTGTTCTTCGTGCATCGCCTGGTTCATGCCGCGGGGGATTTCATGGCCGGTAAGGATCCCGATCCGCTTCGGCTGGATGAGCGGCCGCTGGGCGTGCTGATCTGCTACGAGGGGATTTTCCCGGAGCTTTCACGGGCCACGGTCCGGGCCGGGGCCACGGCCCTGGTCAATATCACCAACGATGCATGGTACGGGAACACCAGCGCCCCGTATCAACACCTGGAAATGGCCCGCTGGCGCGCGATCGAATGTCGGGTGCCCATGATCCGCGCGGCGAACACGGGAATCAGCGCGATCTACGATGCGACGGGAACCCCGTGCGGCTTGATTCCGTTGGGTCAGGAAGGTTATCTTGTCTGTAGCGTGCGGCCGTTCCGGCTGGTGACCTTCTACACCAGGTTCGGCGATATTTTTGCGTGGCTGTGCGTTTTGATCACGCTTTCAGGAATCATCTATTCGACGTTTCAACGCCGTGTGGCGTTCAAGTGAGGAGGGTGCGCGTATGACCATCGACATCAGCGATCTCAAGACTTTGCTCAGGGAACTCGCTCAACGCTTCCAGACCCTCGGGGGGTATCTTTGACATCGAAGGCAAACGAAAACGGCTCAAGGAGCTCGAGAAGATACTCCTCAAACCCGGGTTCTGGGACAGTCCGGAAGAAAGCAAACACGTTCTCAAGGAACGATCCGATCTCAACGTGATCGTGGAGAATTGGCAGCGCCTGTCGGAGGAGCTACGGGACAACGAGCTCATGCTCGAAATGGCGCTCGAAGAGGAAGATCGGGAAGTCCTCAAGGATGTCCATCGCAAGGCGTTGAGCCTTCAGAAGGAGCTGCGGACGGTCGAGCTGCAGCAGTTGCTCGGCGAGGAAAACGACGACAAGAATGCTATCGTGAGCATCAATGCCGGCGCCGGAGGCACCGAAGCCCAGGACTGGGCCGAGATGCTGCTGCGGATGTACCTGCGGTGGTGTGAGAAGAAGAGCTTCACTGTCCAGATGGTCGATATGCTCGAAGGTGAAGAGGCGGGAATCAAGAGCGGTACGTTTACCGTGTCGGGCTCCCATGCCTACGGCCTGCTCAAGGGGGAATCCGGCATCCATCGCCTCGTGCGGATTTCCCCTTTCGATGCGAGCGGCCGGAGGCACACTTCCTTCGCGGCGGTGCTGGTCATTCCCGAGGTGGACGAGAAGATCGAGGTCGAAATCAAGCAGGCGGATTTGAGGATCGACACTTACCGCGCAAGCGGCGCCGGCGGCCAGCACGTGAACAAGACCAGCTCGGCGGTCCGGATCACGCATCTCCCCACGGGGATCGTGGTGCAGTGCCAGAATGAAAAATCACAGCACAGAAATCGCGACATTGCGCTGAAGATACTACGGGCAAGGCTCTACGAGCGCGAAAAGAGGGCTCAGCAGGAAAAGCTCCAGGAAGCTCACGACAGTCTCGACGACATCGCCTGGGGCAATCAGATCCGCTCCTACGTGCTGCAACCCTACCGGTTGATCAAGGACCACCGGACAAGCATCGAGAAGGGCAACGTCGAGGGCGTTCTGGACGGCGAAATCGACGATTTCATTGAAGGCTACCTGATGAACCTGGCGAATGCCAGGGGCCGTGCGGCCGTCACGGCCTGACGATGAGTGAATTGCGGCGGGCGCGGTGGAAGCCGCGCCGTGCCTTGAGATGCCGGCGGCGGCTGATGAGAAGCTGAAAGGAATCTGCCTGAATGAACGTGTTGCAGGGATTGTTGCTGGGATTGATCCAGGGGCTGACGGAGTTCCTTCCGATCAGCAGCACGGCGCATCTGACCCTTGCCGGAAAATGGATGGGGGTCGTCTCGGCCGAACATCCCGAACACTGGACAGCCTTCATAGCGGTCATCCAATTGGGCACGATGGCCGCCGTGCTGATCTATTTCGCCAGGGACGTCCTGGACATCTCCCTTACCTTTCTGGAAGAAAACGTATTCCGACGCATGCGGTTCAAAGATCAATCTCACGTTTCCAAGCTGGGCTGGTACGTGATTCTGGGTTCCCTGCCGGTGGCGACATTCGGTCTCGTTTTCAAGAAGGTCATCGAGGGGAGCCTGACCAAGAGCCTCATCGTGATCTCGGCGAGCCTGATCGTCTTCGGCATCCTGCTCGGCGTTTCAGAGGTGGTCGCACGGTTTTCCAAGAGCATCAAGCGGATTTCCTGGCTGGACGCCCTGGTGGTCGGTTTCGCCCAGGTCATGGCCTTGGTTCCGGGCGCGTCCCGATCCGGAACGACGATAACCGCCGGCCTCTTCATGGGGATGACACGCGAAACCGCGGCGCGGTTCTCCTTTCTACTGAGCATACCGGCGGTGATGGCGAGCGGGTTGCTGGAGTTCAGGGAAAGCCTCGACTTCATGGGTTCGCAGGACTTTCTGGTTCTTGCCTCGGCAACACTGATGTCCGCCGTGAGCGGATACCTCACCATCGCTTTTCTGCTTCGATTCCTTCGTCGCCACTCCACGAACGTTTTCGTGGTCTACCGGGTGGTTTTGGGCGGCGCACTCTTGTGGATGGTCTTCCGGCACGGCGTCGTATGAGGCGGATGTGCGTCGCCAACCAAAGCCTCCCGGAAGGTTTTCCGGTTCCGCATGGCCGGTGCCCGGCGGCGCAGCCGGACCGCTCGGGGCGCGAGTCTCCTGTTTTCCTGGTCCGCGAATCGAGGGAAAGCGGGCGGAATCCTTCATCGGCCGTTCCGGGACAAGCCGTTTCCCGTTTCGTCACGGGGAATCAGCCTGGCCAGTTCGATACAAAAATGTTCATTTCCTGATGTAAAATTCAAGCATACCAACAATCTTGTCACTGCGTTTCAGGCACTCCGGTGCCTCTTCGGAAACCTCCCTCCAAGAAAATTCAAATAAGAAATTCCACAGGTTATCTCATTGATCCAGCACCCGCGAAAAGCGGTTGGCACGCCCTTTGATTATTCTCCACGCGAGAGGATGGCGGCCCGCGAGCGCGGTCGGCCCGGGGTCTGGAGTGAATTCAGGTGAATGGCTTGCGGGCGCCATCCTCTGCCAGAAAAAGAGTCGGCGCCGGGCGGTATGATGCTCGGACGGAATGTGCCGGAGGCGATTTGAAGAAAACGGGAGGTGTCGGAACATGGTGAAAATTGAAGCGGTCATCAAGCCTTTTCGGCTGACGGAGGTCCAGGAGGCGTTGTCGTCTCTGGGGGTGCAGGGAATGACGGTATTTGAGGTGAAGGGATTCGGGCGGCAGAAAGGGCATGTGGAACTTTACCGCGGCGCGGAATACAAAGTGAGTTTCGTTCCGAAGCTTATGGTCCTCGCGGTGGTTCCGGACACCCTGGTCGAACGGGCCGTGGAAGCCATACAGAAAGCGGCCTGCACGGGGAAAATCGGCGACGGAAAAATCTTCCTTTCGCATATCGATGACGTTATGCGCATTCGAACGAAGGAAACGGGCCCCGAGGCGCTTTAGTGCTCGAGAGCGGGATTGGCTCGATACGAGGTTTCAAGCAATTCGTCTGGAGATCCGGAGGAAACGAGATGAACAGAACGCTGGTGATTTTGGTTCTTGTATTTCTGGCACTGAGCGCGGGCGCCGGCTTCGCGGCGGAATCTGGACCGCAGGCGGGGGCGGTCGAGGCGGCTGCGGCCTCTGCGGCACCCCTCAAGGTGGACACCGGGGACACCGGCTGGCTCCTGGCCTGTTCGGCACTGGTTTTGCTGATGACCCCCGGCCTCGCGCTTTTCTACGGTGGAATGGTGCGGCGCAAGAACGTCCTGGGCACCGTCATGCACAGTTTCGTGGCGATGGGAATCATAACGGTTCAGTGGGTCCTCTTCGGCTACAGCCTCTCGTTTGGTCCCGACGTCTGGCATTTCATAGGCAATCTCGACTGGATCGGGCTTCGCGGAGTCGGATTGGAACCCAACGGCGACTACGGCGCCACCGTTCCGCACCAGGCGTTCATGATCTTCCAGATGATGTTTGCCATCATAACCCCGGCCTTGATTTCGGGGGCGATCGCGGAAAGGTTCAAGTTCAGCACCTACGTGGTGTTCATGACGCTCTGGGCGTTCCTGGTGTACGATCCGCTCGCTCACTGGGTGTGGGGCACCGGGGGCTGGCTGAAGGAACTCGGGGCGCTCGACTTTGCGGGAGGGCTCGTGGTGCACATCAGCTCCGGTGTGTCCGCCCTGGCCTGTGCCCTCGTGGTGGGAAAGAGGAAAGGGTACGGCGTCGATCTCATGGCCCCGCACAACCTCATGTTCACCATTCTCGGCGCATGCCTGCTGTGGTTCGGATGGTTCGGGTTCAACGCGGGGAGCGCCATCGCCTCGGGCGCCCTGGCGACGTCGGCCTTCGTGGTCACGCATATCGCCACGGGGGCGGCGGCCATGTCGTGGATGTTCACGGAATGGATTCACCGGGGGAAACCCACCGCTCTCGGCGCGGCCTCCGGTGCGGTCGCGGGGCTGGTTGCCATAACGCCCGCATCCGGTTTCGTCGGGCCGCTCTCATCGCTGGTCATCGGGCTGATCGGCGGGGCGGTGTGCTACATGGCGGTGAGCCTCAAACCGAAGTTCGGCTACGACGACTCGCTTGACGTGGTCGGAGTCCACGCCGTGGGGGGAACCCTGGGCGCCCTGCTCACCGGGCTCTTCGCATCCAAGCTGGTCAACCCGGCGGGTGCCGACGGGCTGTTCTTCGGGAACCCGGGCCAACTGGGCATCCAGGCGCTGTCGGTGGTCTGCGCTTGGGTCTATTCCTTTGCGGTCAGCTTCATCCTTCTCAAGATACTCGACAAGGTCATGGGCTTGAGGGTGACCGAGGAAGATGAATCCGTAGGACTCGATCTGAGCCAGCACGGGGAGGCCGGGTATACCCTGTAAACCCGGGCTTGCATCAAAGTCCGGGTTGCGTTCAAGTCCACAGTATTGGGCGGGAGGGTACAAGGCCCTCCCGCCCAATTGCGTGGGGTGCATACAAGGGCGGGGGTTTCCCCGCCCGCCGTGTTTTGGTCGATCTCCAGTTCGGCGCTCTTGAACGCGAATCGCCCCAAACCCGGCGCGCTGGTCGCACACCGTATCCGCTGCCTGTTTGGGGCCGAGACCCTCGTGAAATTAAGCGAAGATACCCTCTCCGCGGCACGGCGCCTCATCAAGAGCTGCCTGTTGGCGACCTCGCAGCCGCTCATTTCCCGGAAGACGGTTTTGTTGTGAAAAGTGATGATCAGACCCCGAAACACTACTTTCCGAAATCGGGGAGCTGGACGCGCAGGATGTCCTCCCGGGGATTCAACCGGTCGATCTTTACCCTCACCATTTCCCCGGGCTGGAATTTCACGTTTTCGGGCAGGTGTGCGTTGGTCTCGATGAGGAAATCGGGGAGGAGCAGGTGCGAATAGCGTTCGTTCTGCTCGAGGATAAGGGCGTTCAGTGAGTGGATGTCCTCCTGCTCGAGATACTTGAGGATCCAGTACCGGGTCCACTTGCGTTGAATGAACGCGATCCTGGACTGGAGCGCGGTCAGCCTGGTGATGAGACCGCGCAACTCGTCCTCGTCGTAGAGGGGAGGGCCGCCCTGGAGCGCCTGCTTGATCTGGCGCTGCACCACCAGGTCCGTATACCGCCTGATGGGGGAGGTTACAGTGGTGTAGTGCTCCAGGGCCAGGCTGCAGTGCTGTTTGGAGCGGGTGTCCAGCTCGGCCCGGGCGTAGAGACGCCGTTGCCGGTAGATGCGAAACAGTTCGTGTTCGCTCTGGGTGAAATCGGTTTCCTGCTTGCATTCCCCCTGGCCGCGAAACACCGACGGCAGGTCGCGTTCGGCGAGAAAGGCCGCTGCGGCAGCGTTGGCGGCAATCATCCATTCCGACACCATGATCTGGCTCGGCGTTTCCTTTTCGTACCGGGAAACCTGGATCATTCCCGCCGAGTTCACGTAGACCTGGATTTCGGGAAGGGGAAGGATCGATGCTCCGCGGTCGAGCCGCGCGTTCCTGAGCTTCATCGCCAGGGCGGACAGCGCGGCAGGCGAATCGTCGAGCCGTATGCGCTCGTTCACCTCTTCGTAGGTGAGTTGCTCCGCCACGCGGATCGTGCTCGAGACAATTTCGGACCCGGCGATGGTTCCGTCGCCGTGGACGACGAACAGAAAACTAAGGGCGGGTCGGTCTTCGCCGGCCTTGAGACTGCACAGATCTTCGGACAGCGGGACGGGCAGCATGGAGATCCTGGCGTCCGGCAGGTAGATGGACGTCGCCCGCCGTTCAGCTTCCCGGTCGAGCACATCCCCTTTCAGGACGAACTCCGCGGCATCGGCGATGTGGATTCCGACTTCGAATCGGTTGCCGTCCAATGCACGGAAGCTCAAGGCATCGTCGTAGTCCCTGGTCAGGGCGCTGTCGACGGTGAGGCAATCCAGGTGCCGCAGGTCGCGGCGTTGCGGCTCCGTCTCGCCGGATGCTCCGGGGCGCGCCGAATGCAGGATGACTTCCACCCGCTCCTCCACTTCTTGCGGAAAATCCTGGGAAATGCCCTGCTCGTGGAGGTAAAGGTTCTCGTTTTCCTGCCAGACGCCCAGCCGCACCAGGATACGAAAAGCCGACTGGGGTTGAATGGCAATCCCGGCCCGTTTGAACAGTTCCTTGATGAAGACGATTTCCGCGGAGTCCTGCCCGAAAAGCGCGTAGTCTTTCAGGGTCTCGATCAACGCCTGCTGATCCGCCAGGGGCGACCTGGGTTTGCGGTTCCATGCCCCTTCGAGCCACCCGGCCCAAGTGTCCAGCCGTGCCTCTCTTTCGGCCTCCCTTGCCAGTTCCTCCCGGCGCTGTTCCACCTTTTCCCGCGCCCGTGCGTAAAAACATCCGTCCTTGTACTGGAAATAGAGCCGGTCCCGGAGAAGGACCCTCTGGACCGCGGCCACGTGGTCGTCGCTCAGCGCGCCGCTGAAAACGAACCCGGCCAGGTCCCGGGCTTCGAATCCTTCCTCCTCGCCCTCGAACAGCGACCACAGTTCGGCGATGTCGACGCTCCCCGTCAGTCTTTCCCGCTCCTGCCCCGCGGCGCGCAGCCGCGCCACCAGGTCGTCACGCCCGGACTTGAGGTCCAACAGCGCGCTGCCCGCAAAGATGATCCTGCTCGGCGCGAGGCTGACTTCGCGGTTCTGTTCCGTCAGCGCGGAAAAACGATTGTTCTTTACCCCCGTGCAGACGGCGCAGACGACTTCCTTGGATTCGAAAAACTCCAGGATCGTGCCGGCAACGATCTCGGGCTGGGTCGGCCGGCTCATGATCTGTCTCCGATCCTGGCGTAACCGTGCATCTTGCGTATATAGGATTCAATGCCGCCGGATATTCCGGCGGCCACGCTCCTCTGAAAGCTTTTGTCCTTCAGGAGTCGCTCTTCAGCGTCGTTGGTGATGAATGCCGTCTCCACGAGAATGCTCGGCATTTCGGCGCCGACCAGGACGAAGAACGGGGCCTGCTTGGTCCCAAGGTCCCTCAATTCCCTGTACTGGGGCCGGACCTTGTGGACGATATTTGCCTGAACGTCTCTTGCAAGTCGCGATGATTCGCTGATCTTGGTGTTGCGCATCAGCTCGCGCAGGATTCCTTCGAGATCGCTCATCTTCTTTTGCGACGCTGCGTTTTCGAGCGCGGCGACACGCGCCGATTCCTTGTCCTTGGCAAGGTTCAGGAAATACGTTTCCGTTCCGCGACGGGTCTTGTCCTCGTGGGCGTTGGCGTGGATCGAGATGAATAGATCGGCCTTGTGCTTATTGGCGAAGGCGGTGCGGTCCTCCAGGGACATGAATCGATCGTCCGTGCGGGTGAGGATCACCTCGCACCCGGTTTTGCGCCCGATGGCTTTCTTCAGCTCCCTGGCAATGGCCAACGTCAGGTCCTTTTCATGCATGCCGTTGGGACCGGAGGCCCCCTTGTCCTTGCCGCCGTGTCCCGGATCGATCACAATGCGCCTCACCTCGAGGCCGAACTGGCAGGCAAGGCTGGGCATGGACGGGCCGGCCTTGCGTCCGGCCACGCCGGCTCTCGGCGAAGCCGAAGCCGGTTTTCCCTTCGAACCGGGAGTCCCTTTGCCGCGGATCGATTTCGCCGTGGCGGCATCGCCGGCCGACCGGGCGCCGCCGGATTGCGCCGCAGGAGTCTTCCGGGAATCCCGGCCAACCGCCTCCGGTTTCTTCGCTCGGCGTTCCTCCTGGAGGCTTTTCTGCAATTTCGTCGTCATTTCCGACGACTTCCGGTGCATGTCTCCACCGGGAAAGAAGATGCCCACCTTCGCGAACTCGATGTAGGCCTGCGCGGGGTCTTCGTTGAGGGTCATCACCCCGATCAGGTATTGTGCGTCGTCGGCCAGGGGGCTGTCATGGTGCTTTTGCACCACGCTCCGGTAGTTTTCCTGGGCCGACCGGAAGTCGTCCCTGTCACGCGTTGCGTCGTATCGAGCGTGATAGCATTGTCCGAGCAGATAATGGCTCCGGTCACCGAGCTTTTCCCGGGTATCCTGCCGCATCACCTCCCGCAGGCCGGCGATGCACTGGTCGAGCTCCCGGAGGCGGTGCGTGGTCTCGGGATCCGAGAGCGCCGCCCGGTACCTTTTCAAAACCTCCTGGTACTGCCGTTCGACCGGATCCGCCGCGGCGTACGCGCCTCCGCTCCGGACCGCGAACAGCAGCAGAACCGCAAGAAACAACAGGAGGTTCCGGTTTACGGGTCGTCTCATCGCTTTCCCCTGGAAGCGCAGCTTGCCGGTTCTTCCCCGGCGGAGCCCCGTATCTGCTCTTTCAGTGCATGAAGGTTCTGCAGCGCGGCAATCGGTGTCATGTTGTCCAGGTCGAGGGCCAAAATGCGATCCCGGAGCCATTCCGGCGAACGCTGAAAGAGGCTCATCTGGATGCCGGGTTCCTTCTCGCGCGCCGGGCGGCCGCGCCTGGCCGCGCCGGACGGCGCGGCCGCAAACGGCGCATGACCGGATTCGAGCTGCTGGAGGATTTCCCTTGCGCGCCCGGTCACTTCCTCCGGCAAGCCCGCCAGTCGCGCCACCTGGATTCCGTAGCTGCGGCTCGCTCCACCCTGGACCAGCTTGTGAAAGAACAGGATCTCCTGCTGCCATTCCCGGATGGCCACGTTGAAATTCCTGACCCTCGGACGACTGCGGGCCAACTCCGTCAGTTCATGATAATGCGTTGCAAAAAGCGTCTTTATACCCTTTTCCTGGAAGTCGTGCAAATGTTCGGCAACCGCCCAGGCGATGCTCAGCCCGTCGTAGGTGCTCGTGCCGCGGCCGATCTCGTCGAGAATGATAAGGCTGCGCGGTGTGGCGTGATGGAGAATGTTGGCGGTTTCCTGCATCTCCACCATGAAGGTGGAACGCCCGCGGGCCAGGTCGTCGGATGCGCCCACACGGGTGAATATGCGGTCCACCAGGCCGATGTGCGCTTCCGATGCCGGGACGAAACTCCCGATGTGTCCCATGAGGACGATAAGGGCGGCCTGCCGGAGAATGGTCGATTTTCCGGCCATGTTGGGCCCGGTTATGACGAGCACCTGCTGATCCCGCTGATCCATGTCCAGGTCGTTGGGAACGAAGGTCCCGTCTTTGAGGTAATGCTCGATCACCGGGTGACGGCCGTCGCGAATGCGGATCGCGTCGGACTCGTCCATCACCGGGCGGCAGTAGTCGTAGCGGCACGCAACCTCGGCCAGGGCGGACACGCAATCGAGGTCGGCGATCCGGTCGGCCGCGGCCTGGATGCGCCCGGCCTCCCGCGCGATCCGGGCGCGCAGATCCGCGAAGATCTGCTGCTCGAGCTCGAGCCGCTTCTCCTCGGCTTGGAGCACCTGAGTTTCGAAGGTCTTGAGCTCCTCGGTGATGAATCGTTCCGCATTCACCAGCGTTTGCTTGCGAAAATAGTGTTCAGGGACGGAGTTGAGGTTCGCGTTCGAAATCTCGATGTAATAACCGAACACCTTGTTGTAGCGGACCTTGAGCGAGGAAATGCCCGTATCCCGGCGCTGCTGGACCTCGTAGTCCGCCATCCACCCCTTGGCGTCGCGGCTCAGCCGCACGAAATGGTCGAGCTCTTCGCTGACGCCGGCGGAAATGACGCCCCCGGCGGCAAGTCCCGGTGGAGGGGGATCGAGGAGGGTCCGCTCGATGATGTCGGCGACGTCCGCGAGATCGTCCCAGCGGGCTCGAAGCTCGGAGAGCCTTGGGGAGGTGAGCTCGGCAAGCGCCGCGCCGAGGGCGGGGAGGTTCTGCAGGGACTTCTTGAGGGCCACCAGGTCCCGCGGCGTCGAAGTCCCCGTGCTGTTGCGGCCGTTGAGGCGTTCCACGTCGCTTATCCGGCTGAGCAGGCCCAGGGTTTCGCCGCGCATGGGCGCGTTCGCCGCCAGTTCGGCGATCGCCTCCCGGCGGTTGTTGATGCGCGCGAGATCGAGCAGGGGATACCGCAGCCACTGCTGAAGCTTGCGCCCGCCCATGGCGGTTTTGGTTTCGTCCAGGATGTCAATGAGCGAGCCCTTGCGGCCCTGGAAGCTCTGGGAGTGGAATATCTCGAGGTTGCGGACGCCGGCTTCGTCCACGATCATGAAGTCGCCGCGGCTGTATGGGAGAAGCCGCGTGATGTGATCGCACGACCCGAGGAGATTCGCCTGCATGTAAGCAAGGATGGCCCCCGCCGCCCGGATTCCGAGGTCCATCCCCGAAATGCCGAATCCCTCGAGGGAATGGACCCGAAAGTGGCCGACCAGGGCTTCCTCGGCGCGCTTGCCGTCGAATCTGTCCGCACCCAGGGGGGTGAGGGCGATTCCGTAAAGCTTCGGGAGCTCCTCGGCCCATGGATGTTCGTCGTCATCGGAGAGGAGCAGTTCGCGGGGCGAGACCCGGATCAGCTCCTCCAGGAGGGCTTCGCGGGATTCAATCTCGACCATCTTGAATTCGGCCGTGGAGACGTCCAGGAAGGCGAGCCCGAAACGTTCGCCCGCCGTGGAATTCGAGACCGCGGCAAGGTAATTGGGCTGCTTGGCGGCGAGGTTCTGCGCGTCCAGGACCAGCCCGGGAGTGATCACCCGCGTGACTTCCCTGCGCACCAGCCCCTTCGCCTTCCTGGGATCCTCCACCTGGTCGCAGATGGCCACCTTTTTCCCGGCCGAGACGAGCCTGGCGATGTACCCCTCGGCGGCGTGATAGGGAACGCCGCACATGGGAATCCTGACTTCCGACTGCCGGTCGCGGGAGGTGAGCGCGATCTCGAGGAGCCCAGATGCCGTCACCGCATCGTCCATGAACATCTCGTAGAAATCCCCCATCCGGTACAGCAGCAGCGCGTCCGGATACTTCTCCTTGATTTCGAGATATTGCTGCATCATGGGGGTGATTTTGTTCATCTTTACTCCAGCCGGGACGTTGAAAGGAAATGCTGCTCCCTCCGAATCCAGGGAATTTTCATCTATCGCACCGGCAAGATCAAGGAGTAATACTTCCGCCTTGAAAAATCGAAACCGTCGGGGAATGATTGGGGTGGAACGAGACCGGAGGGCGGTTCCCGGAAACGTGAACGAACGAACGGGCCGGCGTGCCTGAGGAGGCGCGGCCTTTTGTGTTGAAAGAAAAAGATGCCGAAGAAAAGCTCGCCAAACGGAAACGAGCCGTTGATACGCCTGAGAGGCGTGCGGCAGCACAACCTGAAGAATATCGACCTCGATCTGCCTCTGAACAAGCTCATCGCGGTGAGCGGTCTGAGCGGCTCGGGGAAATCGAGCCTCGCCCTGCACACGCTATACGCCGAAGGGCAGAGGCGCTACGTGGAGACCTTTTCGCCTTACGCGCGGCAGTTCCTCGAGCGAATGGATCCACCCGAGGCCGATCTGATCGAGGGGATTCCCCCCGGCATCGCCATCGAATCGGGAACGGCCGTGCGCAGTTCACGCTCCACCGTGGGCACCATCACCGAAATCAACGACCATTTGAAGCTCCTCTATGCCCGGCTGGCGGTTCTGCATTGCCCGGAGTGCGACCGCCCGGTCGCGAGGGATACGCCTGAGAGCGTCTACCGGAGCTTGCAGGAACTGCCGGACCGGAGCCGCGTTCTGATCGCATTCCCGTTCCTGCCGGACAATTCGGGGGACTGGGTCCGTAGCCTGGTGGCTTCCGGTTTTCTGCGGCTCTACGTCGGAGGCCGCACAGTGGAGCTCGAGGAGATCGGCGACGCGGCGTCGGAATACGGCAGGGGGGAGGTCCTCGTGGTCGTGGACCGGCTTTCCTGGGGGAGCGCGGCCCGGGAACGCGTCGCGGATTCCCTCGCCACCGCCTTCCATGCCGGGAACGGCCACGCCGCGGTCGTCGTTCTGCCCGACACGGTGAAACGTTTCAGCTCGGACCTCAGCTGCGCCGACTGCAATCCGGGCCTTTCTTTTTCCCCGCCCACACCCAACCTTTTTTCCTTCAACAGCCCGCTCGGCGCGTGCCCGGAGTGCCGGGGTTTCGGCCGGACCATCGGCGTGGATCTGGACCTGGTCATTCCGGACCGGAGGCTGACGTTGCGCCGGGGGGCGATCAAACCCTTCGGCACGGATCGGATGGAAACCGAAGATTTGATGCGATTCTGCGCCGGGGAGGGAATCCCCGTGGACGTCCCGTTCGAGGATCTCGACGAGAAGGACCGGGAAAAAATCATCAACGGCACGAAGGATTATTACGGCATCAAGGGCTACTTCGAATGGCTCGAGGGCAAGACCTACAAGATGCATGTGCGCGTTTTCCTGTCGCGGTACCGGGCATACACCCGATGCAGGAGCTGCGCGGGCACGCGGTACAGGCCGGAGACCCTGCTGTATCGGCTGCATGGCGAGACCATCGGCGCGTTGAGCGCCTGGAGCATCGAGAAGTGTGCCGAGTTCTTCAGCGGCGGCTGGCCGGAGCTCGCCCGGGATCCCGCGGCCGAGCTGCTGGTCAAGGAAGTCAGGAGCCGGCTCGAATTCCTGCGCGCCGTCGGACTCGAATACTTGTCCCTGGACCGGCAGTCGCGCACGCTTTCCGGTGGCGAGGTGCAGCGGGTGCACCTCACGCGGGCGCTCGGGTCGGCCATGGTCAACGTGCTCTACGTGCTCGACGAGCCGAGCGTGGGGCTGCACGCCAGGGACCAGAAACGGCTCATGGGGCAGCTTCGCCGCCTCGTCGACATCGGCAACACCGTGGTCGTCGTCGAGCACGATCCGGACATGATCCGGTTTTGCGACCTCGTGGTCGACATGGGCCCGGAAGGAGGGGAGAAGGGCGGCGAGATCGTCTACCGGGGCACTCCCGAGGGGATGAAGCGTGAAAAGCGGAGCCTCACGGGGGGGTACCTGTCCGGGAGGCTCGAGGTCGGCTGCGAGCTTCGCAGGCGCAGGCGACCCGAAAACGGCCGCAGCCTGGTACTGCGGGGCGCGCGGGAAAACAATCTCAAAAACGTCACGGTGGAATTTCCCCTGGGAATACTCGTCGGAGTGAGCGGGGTTTCCGGCTCGGGCAAGAGTACCTTGGTCGAGAAATCTCTCTACTACAACTGGCTGCGCAAGATGGGCCGCGCGACGGAAGCCCCGGGAGCGTTGGACGCCATGGAGGGGGCGGAATGGATCGAGGAGGTCGTCCTGGTTGACCAGCAGGCCATCGGGCGGACGCCCAGGGCGAACCTGCTCACCTACAGCCGGGCCATCGATCCCATTCGAAAACTCCTGGCCCAGACCCCCGAAGCCGTCGCGCGCGGTTACCCGGCGAGTCATTTCTCGTTCAACGTGCCGGGGGGGCGATGCGAGCTCTGCAAGGGCGAAGGATTCGAACGCGTGGAGATGCAGTTCCTTGCGGATGTGCTGATCCGGTGCCCCCAGTGTAACGGTCTGCGCTTCAAGGACGAAATCCTGGAAGTCAGGGCGCGCGGCCTGTCCATCGGGGATATGCTGGAAGCCACCGCTCGGGAGCTGATGGACCGCTTTGCGGACCACGAACCGCTCGTGAAGGCGCTTCAGCCCATCCAGGACATCGGCCTCGGCTACCTGCGGCTGGGACAGCCGCTCAGCACCCTCTCGGGAGGTGAGGCGCAGCGGCTGAAGCTGGTCCACTTCCTGGCGGCCGGTCGCCCGTCGTCAAACGGGCGGCACAGGTTGTTCATCCTCGATGAGCCCACCACGGGGCTCCATCCCCACGACCTTCAAAAACTAGTGGTCGTACTCCGGAGGCTGGTCGACCTGGGGCATTCGGTGCTGGTGGTGGAGCACAACCTGGACTTCCTCAAATCCTGCGACTGGCTGATCGATCTCGGCCCGGGAGGCGGCGAGCACGGCGGCGAAGTGGTGGCGACGGGGCCGCCGGAAGCGGTGGCCGCCCATCCCGAAAGCTGCACCGGCCGATTCCTGCGGGAGAAGCTCGAAGGCGCCCTGGGAGCGCGGGCCGAGGCCGCGCCCTTCGATCCGGGCGAAGACGGGGCTGCCGGCTCGCCTTCCCGCGAGATCGTGATTCGTGGGGCGCGCGAGCACAACCTGCAGGTGGACGAGATCCGGCTGCCGCGAAACGAGATGATCGTGCTGACGGGGTTGAGCGGCTCCGGAAAGTCGTCGCTCGCCTTCGACGTACTGTTCGCCGAAGGGCAGCGCCGATACCTGGAGTGCCTGTCGGCCTACGTCCGGCAGTATTTCAAGATCATGGAAAAGCCCGACGTCGAACAGATCCTGGGGCTGCCGCCCACCATCGCCATCGAGCAGCGCACCAGCCGCCTGAACCGGCGGTCCACCGTGGCGACGATCACCGAGATATACCATTTTCTGCGCCTGCTTTATTCGAAGCTCGGGCGCCAGCACTGCCCGGACTGCGGCCGCGAGCTGGCCTCACTCACCTACGATCAGATCTTGTCCATGGTCGAGGCCGAAGCCCGGAAGGGCAACAACCTCCTGCTGGCACCGCTGGTCCGAGGACGCAAGGGCATCTACCGGGACCTGTTCATGCGGCTGCGGAAAATGGGCTTCGAAAAGGTGCGGGTGGACGGGCAATGGATGCCGCTCGATCCGGTGCCTGAAATCGCCCGGCACCGGGAACACGACATCGAGGTGCTCGTTTCGGCGGCGGGAACGAAAAAAGGTCCCCGTGCGACACTGGCCGAAAGGGTGCGCCAGGCGCTGTCGCTGGGGGCCGGGACCCTTCACCTTGAAGGAAACGAATCCAGAGTTTACAGCCAACGCCTTTATTGTCCCGCTTGCGAGAAGGGCCTTGCGCCCCTCGACCCTCGGCTCTTCTCGTTCAACAGCAGGCACGGAGCGTGTCCTTCCTGCACGGGGCTGGGAACCGTGAGGCAATTCAGCGTGGAGCGGCTCCTGGGGCCGCCTGACATGCCCCTCAAGGACGGGCTCCTGGGGTTTCTGAGGAGCCAGGTCTGGCCAAAAGGGCTGAAAACTGAAGGCAGGAAGCTGGAACGCTTCTGGATCGACCGGCTGGGAATCGACCCGGGCAGGCCGTGGCGGGAGTTGCCCGAAGATGCAAGGGAAGCGATGCTGCACGGGCGTGGCAGAGGCGCCCCCGGCCTGCTCGCGGTGCTCGAGCGGGTGAAGGAGGAAGATTCCGCGTGGAGCAGCCTCGAGCCGTTCCACGACGATGTGGTCTGCCCGGAGTGCGGCGGGCGGCGCCTCAACCGGCAGGCCCGCTCCGTCGCGGTCCAGGGGCTGGGCATCGGAGACCTGACGTCTCTTGCGATTTCCGATTTCCTCCGGAAATGGAAGCGTTTCCGGTTCGATCCCAAGGACCGGCCCATCGTTGCACCAATCTCCAGGGAGGTCGCCGAACGTGTGTCCTTTTTGCAGAAGGTGGGCCTCGACTACCTCGCTCTCGACCGCGCGGGCGACACCCTCTCCGGCGGCGAAACGCAACGCATACGCCTTGCCGCGCAGCTTGGGTCGAACCTGCGAGGCGTCTGCTATGTGCTCGACGAGCCCACCATCGGACTCCACCCGGTGGACAACGGCAGGCTGCTGGAAAGTCTCGCGCGATTGAAGGAAAAAGGGAACACGATACTCGTGGTCGAACACGACGCCGATACCATGCGGCAGGCCGATACCCTTGTGGAGCTGGGACCGGAAGCGGGAAGAGGCGGGGGGCGGCTCACCGCGCAGGGAAGCTTCGAGGCCCTGTGCGGGGATGCGCGCACTCTCACCGGGGCGTGGTTCTCTCGGTCCCTGGACGACCTCTACCTGGCGTCGGACCGGAAAACGCCCGGGGAGTCCGGGTGGTTGGAAATCAAGGGCGCCTCTGCGCGGAACCTGAAGAAAATCGACGTTCGCGTTCCGCTCGGCGCGCTCACCGTTGTCACCGGGGTCTCCGGGGCCGGGAAGAGCACGCTCGTGCACGAAGTGGTCTACCGCGGGCTGCGCGAGAGGCTCGGGGGCAGGTACAAGGTGCGGGCTCCGGCGGAGCTCGAAAGCATGTCCGGGCACGATGCCGTGCAACGCGTGCTGGAAGTCGACCACAACCCCATCGGTCGCACCCCTCGCTCCACCCCCGCAACGTACGTGGGAATCTGGGACGAAATCCGCAAGATCTTCGCCATGCTTCCGGAATCCCGGGCCCGGGGCTTCAACCCGGGGCGGTTTTCGTATAACGTCAAGGGCGGTCGGTGCGAGTCGTGCAAAGGGCAGGGGGAGATCAGGGTGGAAATGAGCTTTCTGCCGGATGTCTCGGTGCCGTGCGAGACGTGCGGCGGCTCGCGTTTCAACACGGAAACCTTGGCTGCCCGTTACAAGGGAAAAAGCATCGCCGACGTGTTGAAAATGACCATCGACGAAGCCGCGGAGCTGTTCGATGCCTACCCCAGGGTCGCCAAGCCGCTCCGGGTGTTGACCGATTTGGGGCTGGGGTACCTCGCCATCGGCCAGTCGAGCCCGACCCTGTCGGGTGGCGAGGCCCAGAGGATCAAGCTGGCGAGCGAACTGGGAAACAACCGGACCCACACCCTCTACGTTCTGGACGAGCCCACCACGGGCCTGCACCGCGCGGACGTGAAAAAGCTGGTCGATGTGCTTCGTGCCCTCAGCGCTCACGGTCACACCGTGCTCGTCATCGAGCACAACATGGACTTCGTCTGGGCCGCCGACTATGTCATCGATATCGGTCCCGGCAGTGGAGCGAAAGGAGGACGAGTCGTGGCGAAGGGCGCCCCTGCCGAGCTCCTCGCTCAGGGGGAACGCTCCGCCACGGCGCGGGCACTTGTCGACCACTACGGGATCGAAGGCAAGGGGTGTGCGCAGCAGGAAGTACGACGGGGGAGCAGGGGAACCGGATGATCGGCGTGGGCAAAGGGATACGGATAACGATCCGTGAGGATTCATTTCACTAAGGATGTGCAAGAGGAGAAATATGTTGATTCAGAAGGGAAAAATGGCTGAAAACAGGCTCTTTAGAGGCAAGGTCGTCCTGGTATACATGATGAACGCCGCTCCGGAGTTCAGCGGAGGAATCGCCATCTGCGATCCCGTGCTTGAAGACAACAACGGGCGCTGTTTTGTGGTCGGCACCGTGCCGAACATGTTTGACGACTGGTCCTCGGGACAGACCGTGGGCGTCGCGCTCGACCAGATCGCGCACTACCTGGAATTTTCGAGCGAGCAGGAGTTTCTTGACAAATCCTCCTTCTGGAACCAGGGAAATGCCGCCAACTGACGGGGTCAAACCTACACTTTTCACATATCTCCATGACCCGTGAGCCTGCTACGAACGATGACAATGCGCGGGGTCCTGGTGTTGGTTCATGTAAGCCCCGTCCGGCCTGTTCGCATCGTTCGGTGCTCGATGTCTGATGGTGCGCATGCGAAAAGTGAAAAGTGTAGGTTTGACCCCGGGAAACGGAATGCTCAATCGCATGCGGCGTCTCCTGCTGTAGACATGATTTTCTGTATAATATCAATATAAAAAACTTATGCTTAAATTCACAAATGTTTCTTCGATGCTTGACACCCGGATCTTTATCGGATAGGGTGGCTCTATAGACGCCAAGTCGGAGGGGTTTGGTAATTCGGGGCCTTCGCCGAATCGATCGGATATCTGTCCGGGTTGATTCAAGGGTGCTTTGGGGGCAAGGCGCCGGCGGGAGTGAAACAGCAAGCTAGAAAGGATCCAGAAATGCCGGAAGGCCGAGTTAAGTGGTTCAATGACAAAAAGGGGTATGGTTTCATCGAGACCAAGGATCAAGGGGATGTATTTGTACACCACAGCGCAATATTAGCGGAAGGTTTCCGCTCCCTGAGCGAAGGGGAGAAAGTCTCCTTCGAAGTGGAACGAGGACCCAAAGGGCCGCAGGCGGTCAGAGTGAAAAAGATTCCATGAGCAACGATCCTTTCAAATCGCTTACAAAGCCAGGGTCTGCCCTGGCTTTCTTGCTTGGGTGACCCGCCGCGCAAGTCTGTTTGATCCCCGACTTCGAAGCGGTCGAAACCGACCGCGAAGCTCCCGCCGAGCTCGGCACGACCGCCGATCTTCCCGAACGGTCCATGCTTTCCGCCGGTGCGCATCGAAAAGACAGAGGCGTTTTGGCCGCCGATATTTTCCCGGTTTTCCGGATGGCGTGTGCTATTGTCTTGATTAAATTGCTTTTTCAGCTTAATATAACCAATTGTAGCAATCTGTTTCAAACATTTGCACAAAGGTGTTTCGATTTCCTCTGATTGTCGCGTTTTGGCCCGTAAAGTCAGGCGGCAACGATTCGGGGGCGGGGGCAACTGCGAGTCGGCGGGAGAACGCGGTTCAGGAGACGTAGGATGTCCTCCATCGAGAATCTGCTGGACAACACGCACCGGAGCATGATCAGAGCCCTGCTCACGTGCCTTGGCGACGCCACCAAGGTGACCATCTATAATATCGGCCCGATGCCGACCCTTCAGGCCGTTCGGAGGACTTCGGGGGAGCGCCTGGAGGGGAGCGATGAAATCGTGTGGGGCGTCCCTACCGCTTCAGACTACGCCTATCCGGGCAAAAGCTGGGAGGAATACAAGGACCGTCCCGACCACGTGCTCGAGGCGATGGGCTGGTGCGTGGAGAAACAGGAGAGCTGGACCGCGGAAAACCCCTTCGACGACGTGCGCAGCGTTCGCAAACAGCTGCGCGGCGAGCCGGAAGACTTCTACCACATGGAACCCGTGCTGGTCAAAAAGACGGACCTTTACGGCGCCGATACGGCGTGCCTTGAATATCCGCTGGATTTTCAGGGCAAACGCATCTGGCAGGACACCGAGTTCGTGGTTGCAGCGGTGATCAAGATTCATTTCAGGCCATTCACGATCCGGCGCGACGACCGTTCGACGAAGATCATCCGAGAGCTCTCCCGGAGCCTGGGAACGGAGCTGCTGTCCCTGTACCTCCACGAAGACCTGCTCACCGCTCAGAAGGATTTCGCCCGTCAACGGCTGGAAAGCTGCCAGGAACTGGCTCACGAGCTGCGCAACACCATGATCAAGTTCGGCTTCGTCTTCAGCGTCGTCAATGCACAGATCGGCATGATCCGGCAGGCGTGGGAAGAGGAGTTGCGCAAGGCGTTCCCTGACCTGGAATGGAAGCAGGCGCTGCTTGATCGTCTCAGCCGACTGATTCGCTCCAAGCTGCCCCTTCGGGATGCCGGAGGCGCGCTGACGCGGCAATGCGAAGCATTGCTGGCGGCCCAGGAGGAACTAGCCCTTCAAAGCCTGTTGCCCGCTCAGGAACAATCATGGCTGATGAACCGGATTTGGCCCAAATGGCGTAAACTCATGGAGGGTTCATCGGTTTGGGAGCGGGAACAAATGGAGATATCGGGGCTGCTCGAAAAATTGAAGCGCTCGCTGGCGCTGGGGCAGGACCCCGACCTGGCGGGGAGAATCGGTCACATCCCCCGGAGTCTTGTGGAGGAATGGGTTCGGCTCTCTTACGTCGACTTCACCGCGGATCGACTCCGCGTCCTGGACGATCTCCTGAGGTTCCTGGAGAATCCCGCACTGCCGGTGGCCCGGAGACTGCAGATCAGAAAGAGCCTCCAGTCCCTGAAAGTCCTGGTGGAGATCATTCCGGAGATGGAGGAGAAGGCGAACCGGATGATTCAGTCTCTACGGTACGGAAACAATGTCGAGAAAGGAATCGCGGGGGGGCGTTGCGAGATTCCCGCGTTCGATTCGTGTTCCGCTCTTCCTGAGGGTTCGGTCTTATCGGATTGAAGCACTTGGCGTGTTCCCCTCTGCGGGGTGTGGTCCGCGTGCGTGCATCGGGGGCGCACCGGGTGCCGCCCGAGTCTGCGGGGGCGGCGGGTTCGCGGATGTCTCTGGGTGGCGGATTTCGGTGCTTCCGCTCAATACCGGAATCGGTGAATATGGAAGGAGCGATGCGGCATGAAGGACTTGAACCATCGCAACGCGTCCGGGCAGACGGCGGATCGTGCCGGCGATGAAGCCCGGATGCGGGAAGTCCTGCAGGCGTTCGAACTGGAATACAGGCGTCCCTTCGATACTTCCCGCGACATGATGTTCAGTACCGGGCGGTCCGGGCAACTGTTGGACGTGAACCAGGCGGGCGTGCTGCTCTTCGGCTACGGAGGCAGGGAGGAGATGCTCGCTCTGCCTTCCGTTGCGCGCCTTTTTTCGGATCCGGAAGAAGGTGTCCTCATACAAAGGCAGATCGAAACGGACGGCTTCGTCAAGGCCCGGGAAGTCAACATGCGGCGCAAGGACGGCAGCCTGTTCCTGGGCAGCGTCACGGCATGCCTGCAGTTTGCCCAGGACGGGTCCATCATCTGTGAGGGGATTCTTCAGGATATCACCGAGAGGCGCAGGTGGGTCCGGGCCTTGGCCGAATCCTGCCGCCAGAACCAGGAGTTGATCGATTCCGAGGATCGGATCCGCAAGCTCAACGAGCACATTCTTCACATGCTGATGGTCGTTTCTCACGACATCCGCGGCCCCCTGGTTTCGATGGCCGCGACGCTCAAGCTCCTGGAGCGAGGTTCTTACGGGGGAATGGACCAGAGCGTGGCCAACACCATTCACGATCTCCTGACGAGGGTGGCGCAGTTGATCGGGATCGCCGAGGACTGCCTGGGAAAGGCTCACTCCGTGGACAACACGCTCAAGATCGAACGGGAGATGCTGGATCTCCGGCAGGCCATCATCGACCCGGTTCTCGACGAATTGTCCAACGAAATCCAGACGCAGGAAATCCTTATCGACAACCGCCTCGGCGCGATTCCCGCCGGATCCATTCTGGTGAACGTCAACAAGATGTGGCTCAAGACCGTTTTCCGCAATCTTTTCAAGAACGCCATAAAATACGGCGGGAGAGGGTGCCGGATCGCTTTCGGATTCGAAGACCACGGCGAGTTCTACAGGTTGAACGTTTACAACAGCGGAACTCCGATCCCCGAAGAACACCGTGGAAAACTGTTCACCAAATTCGGGAGGATCGAAAGCGCAAGACCTGCCGACGGGGTCGGTTTGGGGTTGTACCTGATCAAGGAGATCATTCGCAAGCATGGCGGCGACATCTGGTATGAAGCCAGGCCCGACGGTTCCGATTTCGTGCTCACCATCGCCAAGGAACCGCTCTGATCCGCGCCCGTGCATCGAAGGGGAGAGACGAAAAAAATGGAAACCACGAGCCGGAATGCGCCCATATTGCCGAGTGTGATCCGCAAGGCCGCGGAAGCCCTCAAGGGCAGGGTTCTGCGCACCCCGCTCGTCTATTCGTCCACCTTCAGTCGCTTGTGCGGAGCGAAGGTCTACCTCAAGCTCGAGAATCTGCAGGAAACGGGGTCCTTCAAGCTCCGGGGCGCCACCTGGAAGATAATGTCCAACCTGCACAGGATCGGCCCCGACGGGGTTGTGGCCGCGTCGGCCGGGAATCACGCCCAGGGAGTCGCGCTGGCCGCTTCCCGGGCAAAGCTGCCGTCGACGGTGATCATGCCGGAGTGGGCGTCCATTTCCAAGCAGGAGGCGACCCGCAATTACGGCGCTGAGGTGATCATCGAGGGACAGAGCCTGAGCGACGCCATTCGAAAAGCGGGACAATTGGTGGAACGGGGGAAAACCCTGATCCATCCTTTCGATGACCCCGACGTCATGGCGGGGCAGGGGACCATCGGGCTGGAGATTCTCGAAGAATTGCCGGAACCGGACCTGGTCGTCGTCCCGGTGGGCGGAGGCGGGTTGATCGGCGGCATCGCAGTCGCCTGCCGGTCCGTTCGACCGGAGACCCGGATCGTCGGGGTACAGGCGCAGGCGTGCCCATCCGCCTGCCGGTCCTTGGAGTCGGGGCGCGTTGTTTCCGTGGAAGCGCAGAAATCGCTGGCCGACGGCATCACGGTCAAGCAGGTGGGCGCGCTGCCTTTTGCCGTCATGAAGGAAATGGTGGACGAAATCGTGCTCGTGGAAGAAGACGCGATCGCCGCCGCCGTCCTGATGCTCCTCGAACGCAAGAAACTGCTGGCGGAAGGCGCGGGAGCCGTTCCGCTGGCGGCGCTGATGTCGTGCTCCTTCGAGGTTCCGAAGGGAGGCACGGTGGTGCTGGTCATCAGCGGCGGCAACATGGACAGTCCTCTGCTCGGGAGGGTGCTCCGCAAGGGATTGTTCCGAAACGGCAGAATCATGCGCGTTTCGGTTTGCCTCGACGACATCCCCGGTTCGCTCGCGGGTCTGCTGGGGGTTATCGCCAGGGCGAGAGCCAACGTCCTGCACATTTATCACAATCGGGGAGCCAGGGATCTTCCGGTCTCGATGAGCATGGTCGAGCTCGAATTGGAAACGCGAGGCCCGGAACACAGCGAGGAAATCGGCGTACAGCTAAGAGCGGGGGGATACCGAATCGAGTGGCAGCCCTTCGTCGAGAGCTGCCGCTGAGCCCGAGCCGGGGAGCGGCAAGGGCCCCTTCCTGCCCGGCGGCCGACGAGCTTCCCGGCGATGCACGGGCGCTCACCGGCCGCACGAGCCCGTACCCGAACAGGGTTGATCCTGGAGGTCTCAAGATGTTCAAGCGTATCCTCGTTCCGACGGACTTAACGGAAAGAACCCTCAAGGCGCTGAATATCGCGCTCAAGATCGCCGTGCACGACGGAGCTTCGATCACCCTCCTGCACGTCATAGAGACGATCGAAGACACCGAGGAGGATTTCAGCGGTTTTTACAGCAAGCTGGGAAAAGCGGCGGAAAAGAAGATGAACGAGATCATCGAGGATTTCCGTGTGAATGGGCCGGCGATCGCCAAGGAAATCATATACGGGAAACGAGTCAGGGAAATCATTCGATTTGCCGCCGAAAAGGAGATCGACCTGATCGTTTTGAGCTCGCACCGGGTGGACGTGGACAACGCCGTGCAGGGATGGGGCACCATCAGCTACAAGGTCGGCATCCTGTCCCAGTGCCCGGTGTTGCTGGTGAAATGAGCCAGCGGGAATTTTCGTCTTTTCGCGCGGAAGGGGTCGCGGCGGGACGCCGCCGCGCGAAAGAGGGGGAACGGCAGGATTGGAGCGTGAACGTGGCGCGCCGCATCATGCACGTGGACATGGATGCGTTCTATGCCTCGGTGGAACAGGCGGATCGACCCGAGTTTAAGGGAAAACCCGTGATTGTCGGGGGGGCGAGACGGGGAGTGGTGTCCGCGGCATCGTATGAAGCCCGCAGGTTCGGCGTCCATTCGGCCATGCCCGTGTTTCAGGCGAAGCGACTGTGCCCGGGGGGGATATTCCTGCCCGTGCGCATGGGCAGATACAAGGAAGTCTCAAAAGTGGTGATGGACATCCTCTGCGGTATTTCTCCCCTTGTGGAGCAGATTTCCATCGATGAGGCGTTCGTGGACATCACCGGCACCGAAGCGCTTCACGGTTCGCCCGAGTCGCTGGGCCGCCGGGTGAAGAGTCAAATCCGCGCGGCGACACGGGTGACCTGCTCCGTTGGAATCGCGCCGGGCAAGTTCGTTGCCAAAATCGCATCCGACATCCACAAGCCCGACGGGTTGACCATCGTGGAAGACGACCGGGTAGAGGCATTTCTTGCCCCGCTGCCCGTCGAAAGGATTCCGGGAATCGGGAAGAAGACTTCCGAAGCGTTGAGAAGTCTCGGCGTTCGCGCCATAGGGGATGTACTGAGGTTTCCCGCGTCGTTTTGGGTGAAGCGGCTGGGCGCCTGGGGGGTGAAGCTCCATGAAAGGGCGCGGGGGGTTGATCCCGCTCCCGTCATTGCTTACTCGCAGGCGAAATCGTGCAGCGCGGAAGACACGTTCCCCGAAGACGTCGACGATGTGGAAACCCTGGAGAAATGGCTGTTTGTGCAGTCGGAAGAGGTGGGCAAGGAACTGCGCCGGGAGTCGTTCCGGGGCAGGACCGTGACCCTCAAGGTGAAATTCGCGGATTTCAGCTCCATCACCAGGAGTCATACGCTGCGCGAAGCCACCGATTGCACCCAGTTGATTTTCGGCACTGCTTCGCGCCTGCTCCGGGCGCTCAAGCTCAATCGCAAGGTCAGGCTCGTGGGCGTGGGGGTGTCCAACCTCTCCGCGATGCCCGAGCAGAAGCCGGTGTTTTCGGACTCCATGCTCGTGCGGCAGAGGAAGCTGGATCGGGCAATGGATCGAATCCACGAACGCTTCGGCCACGGGGCGCTGAGGAGGGGAAGGGTCCTCGGGTTCGAGAGCCCGGCGGATGAGGAGGGAGACCCTTGAGGGCGGGAGCCCGGATTTTCCCGGTCTCGGGACGGCATGCGGACTCGACGTTCATGAGGGCGTTCGCGTTCGATCCGATTTGAAGGCAATCGCAACAGGAGGAACGTGAGTTGACGGACCGCAGGTTCAAGTACAGGCGCGAGGATTTTGGAGAGCTTCCGGTCGATCTTCACCATCTGACCATCTATCTGAATTTTACGGGCGACACGGTGGAAGCCCGCAACGTGCTGGACATGACCGCCAGAACCGAATGCTCGCAACTGGAGCTCGATGCGGCGGATCTCGAGATTCTCGAGGTCCAATGGTTGCCCGATTCGGAACGGGGCGCCGCCATTCCGCTGGGATATGAATACGAGAAGGATCGAAACAAGCTGCGGGTCCGCCTTCCCCGGCCCGTGAAACCCGGCGACAGGTTCCGGCTGAGGACCTTCACCCGGTGCCGCCCGTCCGATCACATCCTGGAAGGGATATACAAGGACACCACGCCGCCGGACGCCCCGCAGCAATACATTTCCCAATGCCAGCAATGGGGTTTTCAGCGCATCATGCCCATCTTCGACGACTGTCGCGCCAAGTGCACGATGACCACGACCCTCGAAGCCGATGCCCGGTACACGCACTTGATCAGCAACGGCAACATCGATCCGGCGACCAACCCCGAGGGCAGGCCGGTTCCGAAGCCGGGCGAACCCGGGCGGCAGATCATCACCTTCGACAATCCCATCCCCATGGCGCCGTACCTGTTCATCGCGTGCGCCGGCACCTGGGATACTCTGCCGGGTGAGGTCACGTATGATTCCGGACGGAAGGTGAGACTCGAATACCTGGTGCCTCCGGGAGCCGTCGAGGGGGCGCGAATCCCCCTCGAAATCCTCAAGGAAGCCGTCCTGTGGATACGAAAGACCCAGGGATACGAATATACCGCAGACACCTACCGCACCATCTGCATGAACAAATCCAATTTCGGAGGCATGGAAAACGTCGGGAACACGACGATCGTGACCGACGCCGCGCTGCTCAACGAGCACACCCTGGATATCGGGCTGCAGTACGCCCATGCGGTGATCGTGCACGAGTTCGAACACAACCAGTGCGGCAGCGAAACGACCATGGAGACTCCCTTTGACGTCTGGCTGAACGAGGCTTACACGGTGGATGTCGAACGGCAGTTCATGGCCGATCGGTTCAACCCGGATTACGCAAGGTTGCAGCAGATCGAGAGCATCCGGAATCCGCTGCTCGGCCCTCTGGCCATCGAAGACGGCGGGCACGCGGGGAGGATCGTCCGGGAAGGTTTCAACAATCCGGACGAATTGATCGACGGCGTGACCTATGTGAAGGCCGCGGAAGTCATCCGCATGCTTCGGCTGGTGATCGGAGCGGAGTGTTTCAAAGCGGGCAAGGAGCTTTATTTTTCGCGGTACCGCCACTCCAATGCGAACACCGACCAGTTCTTCGCCTGCTTCGAAGAAAAGTGCGGGAGATCGCTGGAACGGTTCAAGAAGGGATGGCTCTACACCCTCGGATATCCTAAAGTCACCGCGGACACGGAATACGATCCGGTGCGGCGGCAATACCGCATTCGATTCGAACAGCAGGCTCCTCCGGGGCTCGATCCCTTTCACCTGCCCATCCAACTGGCTCTGGTGGACCGCCAGGGCGGCGATGTCCCGGGGACCGCGCGTGTTTTCGAGCTCGAGGAAAGTACCGGCGAGTTGGTGCTCGACGGGATCGAAAAGGCGCCGGCCTTCGCGTCCATGAACCGGGACTATTCCTTCTACGGGACATTCCGTTGGCTGAACGCGTCTCCGGAAGTCCTGGCCATGCAGGTGCGGCTCGATCCGAACATCACCGCTCGAGTGGACGCCATGCGGCAGTTGACGGACCGGGAAAGGATCGACCTGCTGTTGAATGCGGATGCGTCGGTGTCTCCGAAATGGCTGGCGCTATTCGGGGAGGTGCTGGCCGACCGATCGTTGCCGCCGGCCGTGAAAGCGTTTTTTCTGCGCATCGACGAGCAGCCGGCCGATCGCGACTACTCAACCTGGTACCCGGAGCTCGTGTGCGCCCGGGAACGCATGATGCTGGCCGTGAACAAGATCTACCGGAAGACGCTGCTGCAGGAGTTCGATCGTCTCGACACGTATTCGGCCGAGAGAAGAAAGACCCCGCGGGATGGCATAGAGGAGCGGATGCTCAAGCACGTTCTGCTGGATCTCATCGTCTCGGACGACTCCGCCGACAGCCATCGATTGATCGTGGACCACTTCCGAGCCGCAACCACCGCAAACGACCGGGTGGCGGCACTCACGGCACTCAACCGGAGTTCCTCCCCCGAGCGCAGGCCGCTCCTTGAAGAAGTCTACCACTCCTGGCACACGCATCTGAGCGGATACGCCAATTATCTTCGAATCATATCCGGCGGTACCCGGCCCGACGTGTTCGACATGATCGAAACGGAGAAGCGGCGGCCTTCGTTTCAGATCACCCAGCCGACCTGGTGCAGGGCGTTGTTCGTCACCATGGCGGCAAACAACAAGATAATCTGGACGGACCACGGCATACGCCGGCTGGCCGATGCCGTCGTGGAAGTCGCGCCGGTCAATGCAACCACGGCAAGCCGGATGCTCAACACCTTCCAGCACGTCCACAAGCTCAAACAGGAACTGCGCGCCAAAGTCGTGCCCGCCCTGGAGCACATCGTCGGGAGCGTTTCGGAAAGGGTGAGCCCGACCGTCCATGGCCAGGCCGAAGCTTACCTGAGAGGCGCCTGATACTGCGGGACCCCATTATTCAGGCAGGCCGGCATGCGACTCGCAGTCCGCACCGCGGTGCAGGGATGTCGGGAGAATCAGCGGTGTTTCCGGTCGACGGTCAAGACCCGGAATCAGAGCATTGCGAGCCCACTCTCCTGAGGAAGATGCGCGCGCCGTCGCTCAAGGCGCCTTCGAGGCCGAGGCGGAAGCCGTGTTCGTCTACGGCGTAAAGCGCTCCTTTGAGTGCCGCTTCATAGAGGGACTGCCCGCAGGAAATCAGGGCGTGGCGGACCTGCATTCCCCGGTAGAGCGTCACCGGGCGTGTGTCGACGTATACGGTGATGCGTGCGTCAGCGGTTGACAAAGGTGGTCCTGTCCTGGACTGCGGGAGCGACCGGCGAATGTTTCTTCAGATACTCCACCAGAACATCCCGCAAATTGTCCCCGAAGGTGATGTTTTTCCCGTGCTTGAAGGTTTCGAACCGGTCTCCGCCGGCTGCCAGAAAGTCATTGGTGACGATCCTGTAGGTCTTCCGATCATCCAGCGGGCTCTCACCTACGGTAACCCGGACGGCGCGCGAACCCGCCGGTCGCGACGGATCGTAGACGACCCGAAGGCCGGAAACCTGGAGCACGTCTTTTCTCCAACCGGCGCTGAATTCGAGGATTTCCCTGATCTGGCGACCTGTCAGGTCCATGACGGTCAGGGCGTTGTCAAAGGGAAGGACGGCGTAGATCTGTTCCACGCGGATGTCCCCTTTCGGTATGTTGGCCCTGATCCCACCGCTGTTGTGGAAGGCGACGGCAACCCCCGTCGACTCCCGCATCGCGTCCGCAATGAGGTCTCCCACGTTGGACTCCTTGTCGGGCGATCGTTCGAGGTCCGTCAAAGTCCGTCCGACCACCACGGAGAATTCCTTGCCGATGAGTTCACCGTATTGGTTGACCATACCGGCGACGGTACGGTCGTAGGGATCGTCAGGCCCGGCACTGACCAGCCTGAGCTCGTCATCACCGGCGGCATGAAGGACCCTTCCCGTTGTCGGGTCGATTTTCAGATGGAGTACGCCCAGGTACATTCCATAGGAGCCGGCCTGTACGATGATCGTATTGCGGACCTTCACCGGGACGGTGACGGCGGTGTGACTGTGTCCTCCCACGATCACGTCGATTCCGCGAACGCAACCGGCGAGTCTCTTGTCCGCGTCGAGGCCCTGGTGGGACAGCACGATCACCAGCTTTGCGCCCTGGCGCCTGACCTTTCTGATGAGCCCGGGAAGGACCTTTTCCGGTTTGCGGAAGACCAGGCCGGCGACATTGGTCGGGTTGGTGCTGTATGGAGTTTCGACGGTGGTGATGCCGATGACCGCGACTTTCACGCCGCTCTTGTCCAGCAGTATGTAAGGCCGAGTGCCCCGGAGCGGGGTGCCGTCGGTGTCGGTGACGTTGGCCGCGAGAAAAGGGAACGCGGCCGATGCGATGAGGGTGTTCAGGGTATCCCGTCCCCAGTCGAATTCATGGTTGCCGACGGTCATGGCTTCGAATCCGACGGCGTTCATGAACTCTATGACCGGGCGTCCTTTGAATACGTTGGAGATTGCCATCCCCTGGAACATATCTCCGGCTGAAAGCAAGAAGGTGCTCTGCGGGCCGGCGGTGTCCCGCTCCCGACGGATCATCTCCGCCAGGTAGGCGGCTCCGCCGATGGCCGTCGCCGAGTCGAGGCTCTTTTCCAGAAAGGGCATGAGGCGTCCGTGAAAATCGTTGACGTGCAGGACGGTCAGTTCCCGGACCGGGGGACCGCCCGAGGCGGCGGCAAAGGGAGCCAAGACAAGAATGAGAAGGACACATAAAACGGAGGCGATGTGCTTCTTCATGCGGAGAACTCCCTTCGCACGTCCGGGGGAAAAAACCTGCCGGGGAGGAACCGGAAAATCGAGGTTCCCCACCCGGCATCATGATGGAGCCGGGACTCCGACATTAAACCGAGTCACCGCCCATCTTAACAGAACAAAGGCGGGTTTTTCTAGTGGGCGTTGGAAAGCACCTTGCCGTCTTTCGATTCGACCGCGCCCCCCTTACCTTCCCGAGGAGCTTCCGTAGCCTTCTGCGGAAACGTTTTGGACCTCGGGTAGAATTCGGCCGACAGGATGCTGGTTTCGACACTGATGGTCCTGCCCGCCCCCCACATGGAACTTCCGTTCAGGTAAAAGGTGATGGTCTGGCCCTCATTTATTGTGAAGGCTCTCCGAACGGTGTAGGTCTGGACCGGTTCACTGCCGGGCGTGATCCCGAAAACCCACGGACCCTCAACGCCGGCGGACTTTGCAATGCTCAGGTAGAGGTCGGCTTCGTAATCACCGGAGTCGAAACCGGCCTGCCCGCTCGCGGTAACCACAACGTATCCGTTGGACGGGGCCGTGAAAGACACCGAACCGCAGTTCTTCCACGCGCGATTGTGGGACTGAACGGAGGAGATGATTGACTGCTTCAAGGCCATCTGGCTTCCCGCGTCCGCGGGTACCGCGGCGGCGAACAAAAAGGCTGCCAGAACAGCGATTGCGACTGCTGCATGACGCATGATGATTCTCCTTTCATGGTTCTTCGGGGACATTACAATACAAGGCAACGGACTGAACGGAGGCGATGCCTCCCTCCATACACTCGGACGATCGCTTGGGTTTCCTCCTTTACTGCATCGACGGTTGAGCACTGATTCGGAAGCCGGAACGCGCGCGGATCTTCGACTGGTCGGCGACAAAGCGACCATGGCGTGCATTCCCATACCGAACAAACCCCATCCCGGGATTATCATCTCCCAAAGCCCGCCCTGCACGGGCTCCGCTTCGCGTCCGAGACTTCGTCGTCGGTCCGGCAATCGATTTTTTCGGGCGAGCCGGTCGCTTCACTTGAGCGGCTTGCCGCAACGGGGACATTCTTCGGGATCGAAAACGATCCCCAGGTAGTATCGATCGTGCCCCTTGATAAGCTCACTGCACGAAGGGCATCGATACTGATTGTAGCCGATCACCGCGAACACCAGGGCCGCCGCGAGCTGAGAAGCGGCAAGGGCACGCCCGAACCCGCCTCCGACAGTGAAAAAACCGTGTGCATGATCCGAGATCTCGAGCAACCCCAGGGCCACGATGACAAGCGCCGTCGAGGAGGCGAAATACCGGAGTACACGCCGCCGCCGCCGTTGGAACTCCTTGACGAAAAAATCCTCTCCCGCGCGATCCATTGACCGTTTCTCCCTCGGTTCAGGGGTTTGCCGCGTTCGATAGATAGGACGTTGTTCCATGCTCGAAAGTCTACACCCTTTCACATCGACGATCACGGAAAATCAGTCTGCAATGAGGATCCAAAACTTCGAGGACTGTTATTCATGGCGGAATCGCCGGCGCCGGGCGGCAGTCCTGAGAGGGAAGGCGTTTTGCCGAAGACTGCGCGGAGGTGCCGCCCATGACACAAGGGCAGGGCTGGGTCGAACCGTCCGGAGGCGCCTCGAGACAACAAAAAGCGGGGGCAGACGATCATCTCTGATGGCTCCGGCACGAGCTCCGGTTGTCACAGTCCTGCGGCTTGAAACGCGTCGAGCACGATCCGGCGGGCTTCCTCCTGGATTTTGAGCAGGTGTTCCCGGCCCTTGAAGCTTTCCGTGTAGACCTTATAGACATCCTCTGTGCCCGACGGCCGGGCCGCGAACCAGCCGTTTTCCGCGATCACCTTGATGCCCCCGATGGGCGCCCCGTTCCCCGGCGCATTGGTCAGCTTCGCCAGGATCGGTTCGCCGGCCAGAACGGACGCGGCGATGTGCTCGGGGGAGAGGCGCGAGAGAGCGGTCTTCTGCTCGGCGTTTGCCGCGGCGTCGATGCGTTCGTAAATAGGTTCGCCGAACCGCCGGGTGAGGTCCGTGTAAATCTCGCCGGGGTCCCTGCCCGTTTTCGCGACAATCTCCGCGGCGAGAAGATTCAAAATGATGCCGTCCTTGTCCGTGGTCCACACGCGACCCGTTTTCCTGAGGAAGGACGCCCCCGCGCTCTCCTCTCCAGCAAAAGCGAACGAACCTTCGATGAGTCCGTCCACGAACCATTTGAATCCCACGGGGACTTCGAGAAGGCGCTTGCCCAGATGAGCCGCCACCCGGTCGATCATGCCGCTGCTGACAAGGGTCTTGCCGACGGCTGCGCCGGGGTTCCAATCGGGCCGATTCTGAAACAGGTACCAGATGGCCACCGAAAGATAGTGGTTGGGGTTCATCAGCCCCGCCCCGCGCGTGACAATGCCGTGACGGTCGGCGTCCGGATCGTTGCCGAAGGCCACGTCGTAGCTTTCCTTGAGGTGGATGAGGCCTGCCATCGCATACGGCGAGGAACAATCCATCCTGATCTTGCCGTCGCGGTCCACGGTCATGAACCCGAAAGCGGGATCGAGGACCGGGTTTACGATTTCGAGGCTCAAGCCGTAGCGATCCACCACGGATTTCCAGACCGGCAGGGAAGAGCCGCCCATGGGGTCCACGGCCATGCGGACGCCCCCGGCTCGGATCGCCTCCAAATCGAGCACGCTGCGCAGATCGTCCACGTAACGCCCGACATAATCCCAGCGGCGGGTCGAAGTCTTCTTGAGCGCCCTTTCATAGGGAATGCGAATCGCGCCGGTATTCCCGCCCTTGAGGATTTCGTTCGCCCGGTCTTCAACCCATCGGGTGACGTCGGTGCCGGCGGGTCCGCCCGACGGAGGGTTATATTTAAAACCGCCGTCCTCCGGGGGATTGTGGGATGGGGTGATCACGATTCCGTCGGCGCGGCCGGAGTCGCGCTCTCGATTGAAGGTAAGAATGGCGTGCGAAACAACCGGGGTCGGCGTGACGCCGAGATCTTCCTGGATGAACACATCGACGCCGTTGCCCGCCAGAACCTCGAGAGCGGTGGTGAAGCTCGGCTCCGAAAGAGCGTGGGTGTCCTTGACAAGAAAGAGGGGTCCAGTGATGTCGTTGGCTTCCCGGTAGTCGCAAATGGCCTGTGTCACGGCAACGATATGATCTTCGTTGAAGGTTCTCCTCAACGACGAACCGCGATGACCGGAGGTTCCGAAAGCGATTCGCTCGGCGGGATCGTGAACGTTCGGCCTCAGTGTATAATAAGCCGTAACGAGCTTGGGAAGGTCTGTCAGCATGGACCCGGGAGCTTTTTTCCCGGCCAGTTCGTGCACCTCCATCGTTACCCCCTCCATCTTTGTATGCCGTCGAACCGGTGCGTACCGTTGTGTGTTGTGGCGTGGAATTCCTGGAAGCCACTGCTTATACCTATATTCATCCAAATATCATTGTCAATCACCGCCACGACGTTGCGCCCGGCCGGCGGGACTGTCGGGAACCCGGCGGACCGTGCGGATCCGTAGGGTGGGCACGGTTCCTCCGTGCCCACGATCAGGCCGGGCCTCGTGCCCCCGCACTCGTCATGATCGCTGCGAAAGCGTCCGGCCACCAGCCTCTTCAATGGGGCGCTCCACATGTCGGCTCCAGGTCGTTCACGGCGCGAAGCGCTGGGGCAAGGGTGCCGTGACCGTGGACTGCGCTGCGGCGCATCTCACCCTACTCGACTCACGAGTTGACAAGGAACACAGTTGCTACGGACCGATGTACCGGTCAGACGCTCGCGCGGGTTTGTCCTCCAGCCCGCGCAATGCACTCATTTTGAACGCAATTATCCATGCCCCCTGCGACACCCGCGAAGCATGAAAACAGACTCACCCGGGAATCTATTTTCTGCGCAGATTGTACAAGGCCCGGGGGGGAGACCCAGGCGCGCGGCGGGCGTTTTCTTCCGGATGCCCACCGCAGGCAACCGAGAGGGTCGCCACCGGACGGAAAATGAAACGGGGGAGGCCTGAGCCTCCCCCTTCGCAGGAGCCGGAACCGCGGTCGAACGCTACGCCTTGCCGGACGAGGCGACCGCCTGGCGATTCTTGATGAGGTCTTCCACCACCGCCGGTTCGGCGAGGGTCGTCGTATCGCCGAGGTTGTCGATTTCATTGGCGGCGATCTTACGCAGGATGCGGCGCATGATTTTGCCGGACCGGGTCTTGGGAAGGCCCGGCGCCCACTGGATGTAATCGGGCGTGGCGATGGGCCCGATCTCCTTGCGAACCCACTTGACGAGTTCCTGGCGGAGCTCATCGGAATGTTCCCAGTTCGCCTTCAGCGTCACGTAGGCGTAGATCCCCTGGCCCTTGATGTCGTGCGGGAAGCCGACCACCGCCGATTCCGCCACGGCGGGATGGGCAACGAGGGCGCTTTCGACTTCGGCCGTTCCGAGGCGGTGCCCCGACACGTTGATGACGTCGTCCACGCGTCCCGTGATCCAGTAGTAGCCGTCCTCGTCGCGACGTGCCCCGTCCCCGGTGAAGTAGAGTCCGGGGTAATTGGAGAAGTAGGTCTGTTTGAAGCGTTCGTGATCGCCGTACACGGTCCTGAGCATTCCCGGCCACGATTCCTTGATGATCAGATAGCCCGACCCCGGACCATCGAGCATCTTGCCTTCGGGATCGATGATGGCGGGCTGGACTCCGAAAAAGGGCCTGGTGGCCGAGCCAGGTTTGAGCGCGGTGGCGCCGGGCAGGGGAGTGATGAGGATGCCGCCCGTTTCCGTCTGCCACCATGTATCGACGATGGGGCACCGCTGCTCGCCCACGTTGTTGTAATACCAGAGCCAGGCTTCGGGGTTGATCGGCTCCCCGACGGTCCCGAGCAGTTTCAGCGACTTGCGGGACGTCGCCCTCACGGGGGCTTCGCCTTGGCGCATCAGCGCTCGAATCGCCGTTGGAGCGGTGTAGAAGATGTTGATCTTGTGCTTGTCGACCACGTTCCAGAACCGGGACCAGTCCGGATAGTTCGGGATGCCTTCGAACATGACCGTCGTGGCGCCGTTGGCCAGCGGCCCGTAAATGATGTAGCTGTGGCCCGTGACCCAGCCGATATCGGCCGTACACCAGTAGATGTCCCCGTCGTGATAGTCGAAGACATATTGGTGCGACAGAGCCGTATATACCAGGTAGCCGCCCGTGGTGTGCAGAACACCCTTGGGCTTGCCGGTGGAACCGGAAGTGTAGAGAATGAAGAGGGGGTCCTCGGCGTCCATGACTTCCGGCGGACAGTCGGGGGACGCAGCCTTGATCGCCTCGGTCCAGTCGACGTCTCGCCCAGGCACCACCGGAACCTTCCCGCCGGTGTGTTTGACGACGATGACTTTCTGGACATCCGGACACTTCTTGAGGGCTTCCTCGGTGTTTTCCTTCAATGGAATCGGCTTGCCGCCGCGCAGTCCTTCATCGGCCGTGATCACCACTTTGCCGCCGCAGTCCAGGATACGCCCGGCCAGAGATTCCGGAGAGAAACCGGCAAATACGATGGAATGGACTACGCCTATGCGGGCGCAGGCCAGCATCGCCACCGCAAGCTCGGGGATCATGGGAAGATAGATGGTCGCCCGGTCGCCTTTTTTCAAGCCCTGTGCCTTCAGCACATTCGCAAAACGGCAGACCTGGTCGTGGAGCTCGCGATAGGTGATGTACTTGCTCACCTTCGGGTCGTCACCTTCCCAGATGATGGCCACCTGATCGCCCCGCTTGGCGAGGTTCCGGTCAAGGCAGTTGTAGGCTACGTTGAGCTTGCCGTTCTCGAACCACTTGAACCGGACGTCTCCTTCGAAGGAACCGCTCTTTACCTTCGTCCACGGCTGAAACCAGTCGATGCGCTTCGCGTGTTCCCCCCAGAATCCCTCTGGATCCTTGACCGACTGCTCATACATCTTCAAATACGTCTCATTGTCGCAGAATGCCGACTTGGCCCACGACTCGGGAACGGGAAAAATGTTGCCTGCCATCAGAGTCCCTCCTTATGGCTTACAATGGTTATTGCCATAACACCCGGCCGGGGACGGCTTCCGAACACCGTTCGCAGGCACGAGTGGAAAACACGCCCAACGAAGAGGAGATATTACGCTTAGGCTTCAACAGCTCAACGAGTTCAAAAAATGGAGAGTAAGTGAGAAGAAGATTCTGAACCGCAGGGGATAACTGGAATCTGACATTTCGATTATAAATTAGCAAGTGGAAAATAGGGTGTCAACACTAAACTGTGCGATCATCCCAATCCGACGATCTATTTATAAATGCACAACACTCCCTGCGGCGCTGGTTACGAATGGTGCGAAGTCGTCGCCGCAGTGCCCGGGATCCCGTTTCACCGCGTTTCAGCGGAGTTGGCGGGGACCTTCGGATTGTCGAACCTGCAGTTCATCACGATCATGTCTTCTTCGTAAGCGGTTGTCACATTGTAGGGCAGGCTTCGGAACAAGCCTATCATGGAGCGGTTGTTGACCGAAGTGTACGCCGTGAAGCCGCCGATGCCGCTTCCGCGAGCCGCTTCGATCAACTTCCTCATGATGAGCCGGGAGAGTCCTTTGCGTTGCCAGTCCTTGGATACGGAGAACGCCACCTCGGCCATATTCTGTTTGGGATCGAGCACGTACCCGCCGACGGCAATGATCCTGCCGAAGCCGAATTCGCCCGTCACCGCCACGATCGTCATTTCCCGGACGTAATCGATCTGGTACATGGTCGCGACGTCGTCTCGGACGAACGTCGTCTTCTTGTGGAAAAACCTTGATATGACGTCCGTCTTGTCCAGGTTGTAAAAATGTTCCTGCAGCCGGCGCTCGTCCACCGGTTTGATCGGCCTGATGGTGACCTCGATTCCGTCAACTTTGGTGATTTCTTCCAGTTTCAGGGGATAGACGGCGTGGATGGATTCCTTGAGGGTGCGTTCGGTGCCGATCAGGCCGGCCTTCTGCGCGTTGAAGAACAATTCGTCTCGGAAGTCCGGATGAGCCAGGCTGATCATGGCCACGGCCCGCTCCTGGAGGCTCTTGCCGAAGAGATTCACGGCGCCGAATTCGCTCACGACGTAGTACACGTCGCTTCGGGGAACAACCACCGCCATGTCGCTGAGCATCGGCACGATGCGGCTGAGCTTCCCGTCCCTTGACGTGGAAGGAAGCATCAGCACCGATTTGCCGTTGGGCGATTGCGTGGCCCCCCTGAGGAAGTCCAGCATTCCGGTGACTCCCGTAAAATAGTTGAACGGTCGGGCATCCACCGCGACCTGACCGGTCAGGTCCATGATGGTGGCCACATTGAGGGAAACCATCCCGTTATGCCCGGCGATGACGACGGGGTTGTTCACGTAATCGGAGGGATGAAATTCGATGCCGGGGTTGTCGTGCAGGAATTCATAGAGGTCCTTCGTTCCGATGGCGAAACTGGCCACCAGTTTCCCGTCGTTCACGCCTTTGCTGCGATTCGTGATGACCCCTTTGGAGACCAGTTCCATGAAGCCGTCGGTGACGACCTGAGTGTGAACCCCGAGGTCGTTCTTGTCGGAAAGCGCATGGAGCACGGCCTGAGGGGTCGACCCGACTCCTATCTGGATGGTCGAGCCGTCGGGGACGAGCTTCGACACGTATTCGGCAATGGTCCAGGAGGCCTGCAGAGGCTCGAAAGCGGCCGTCGTCAGCAAATCCTCCTCGTGTTCGACGATGACGTCGACGTCATTGACGTGCAGGAAGCTCTGTCCGAGCACGCGGGGCATCCGCGAATTCACCTGGGCGATCACCAGGTCGGCCGACAGCGCGGCGGAAAGGGTGATGTCCACGGATATGCCGAGACTCATCCACCCGAAATCATCGGGGGGCGAAACCTGGATCATGGCCACGTGAACCGGAATCTGCCTGCTCTCGAACAGGTGCGGAATCGCCGACAGGTTGATGGGTGTGAAAAATCGGCGATTCCTGACCATGCTCTCGGGAATCGTGGACCCCGAATAGAAAGACCTGATGGTGAAGGACTGAGAGGAAGATTCGCCGGCGATCAGGGTAAGCGGTGAAGTCTCCAGGCTCAACAACCGCACGATCTCAATATCCGTGAAGTTCCTGTACTGCCGGGCCAATTCCCTGACGAGGTGCTGCGGTTCGCCGCACGAAGTCCCGATAAATACCCGCTGACCGGGCTGGATCATTTGGATCGCTTCGGTCGTGGTGCGCGATTTTGAAAGATAGTCGTCGGGCCAGTAGGTCTTCAGCATATCCATTCACTCCTCGGGTTGGAGGAACGTGAGCAGTGCGGCTCCGGCGAAAACACCGGGGATTGCAGCAGCGGCATGGGACAGGAATGGTTTCATGCTGCTGCGGTCCGGTTCTGGATCATCGGTGAACGCCTGACGGGGCGAACGACTCACCCGTTCGATCAGCTCAACAGTTGCACGGCAAGGGTCCGGGGTCAAGGATTTCATGACGGGTCCGGACTGCTCAGCCGCCTGAGACAACCCTGAGCATGACGTATTGGTCCTGCAAACAGCGACATCCGCAAGGAAAATCCGGAGTCACGGGGACGCCGTTCGCATGGATGCGATTGAAACATTTTGGCGAGTCCACCGGCGGCGAGTCGAAAAAGGACCTGATGCTTTCCGAATCGAACATCAGGCCGCGCTCGAACAAGGCGGGTCCGAGATCGCGTGCAATCAGGTTGAAAAGCTTGACGAAGAGAATCCCGGTGAAACCCTTCATGCGGGTGGCGTTTTGCCGCGAAGTGATCGAGGGGCGAAAGGCACCATATGGCGTGTTCCTGCGCAGGACCGCACCGGCGAGGCCGGGCATTGCCGCGGAAAGCGCGAGCACCGCGCGGTCGGCGGGGACCTCCGAATCGAGATCGTCCACCACCTTGCCGTCCAGGAAGACCGTCTGAATTCGGTTTTCAATATATTCCGGGGGGAGGTGCAGGACTTCGCTCAAAAACATTTTTACGGTATAATCGCCGCGGTTCTCCAGGACGAAGCCCTGCTGGAGAAGCGGATAAAACGCGGGCATCCGTTCTCGGCTCACATCCACACAGAGGACGCAGACCGGTCGTCCCAGAAACGTCAGGTCTTCGATTTTTCGGGAAGAGTCGTTCATCGTTTGTCCGCTCGTCGGCATGCAGCTGCAATTTCAGTGTATAGGGAGGAAACCAACATTTCAAGTCTCTGCCTCGGCTGTCCGGAAATTAGGAAAAGACGGGAAGATAAAACCACGGCGAAGCGTTTCGCCCCGGGGTCCGGCCTGCCCGCGGTGCGGCGAGTGTGGCTGGTTACGATCACCCTGTGCGGTTTGCTGGGTCTGATCTATTTTCCATACGATGCCGATATGCTCGATCCTCTGATCGGGTCACTCCGCGACGGCGAATCCCATTATGACATCCATATTCGTAACGTCAGCGTGCGCTATGCGGTCGATCACCGGCTGATCAAAGCGGTCATCAAAACCGAATCGAATTTCGATTGCCGAGCCGTATCCCCACGGGGGGCCGTCGGGCTCATGCAACTGATGCCTTCCACCGCCCTGGAGATGGGAGTTCGGCATCCTTTCAATCCCGAGGAGAACATCCACGGCGGGACCCGCTATTTGAAGTCGCTGCTGACCAGGTTCAAGAACAATATGCCGCTGGCGCTGGCCGCCTACAATGCCGGACCCGAAGCGGTGAAGCGCTGCCGGGGGGTGCCGCCGTACAGGGAAACACGGCTCTACCTCATGAAGGTGATGAAACACTATGCCGAATACAAGAAGAACGCCGTGGCGGGAAAGTAGGTCGAGACGGCGGCGGGACATGGGAGCTTTCGATGTGAGGTGGAGCACCGTGTGGCAAAGTCCGGATCAAGATGCCGTGGCGGGAAACCGGCTGCTCTCCGAATGAGTTGTTGCCTGGGTTTCTTCTCCTCCCGCAGACGACTGCCGTGCCCGGCCCACGAGCCGCCTTTGCGGGATGCGGGCGCCGCGTCGCGCAAGGGGCGGATCACGCGTGGTGAATGCCGCGACTGGAAATGACGCTTGCCGAGACGCGGATTTTCGGCGATGTTTTCTCGAATTGTCCCGACGCTTGGCCTGAGCTCCCTGGCCGGGACTGCAATGACGCGGGCCTTTCCCGGGGCCGTCAAAGGGCCTTGGACGGAGGGACAGGCGATGTGTGATAGGAGGGTTGTCATCGTGGCTTCCGCGCACGCGGGAATGCGGTCAAAGGCCGCGGGGCCCGGCTTGCGCTTGTAGGACGGGCGCACTTTCTCACGGAAGGGGATTTTATGATCAGCGAGAGGAGTTGCTGGATTGCCGTCGTCATGCTGCTGCTGGTCCCCTGGATCGGGCATTTCACCAGGGGGCACGGGGAATACGTTTCGGGAGGCGCCGCACAGGAAAACGGTTTGACCTTCAGGAGGCAGGCCATCGACGTGAAAGAACACGCGGAACCCGCCCCGGCGCCCGCGGCGGTTGCTCCCCCCGCTCCGACCGCTCCCGTTCCCGCGGTCGTTCCGGCGGCTGCGGCTCCTTACGTCGTTCCCTATTTTGCTCCGCCCTCATATGCCGAGTTCTGCGGCGAGCCGGTTCCCCTGGACAACCAGGAGGTTCGCGAGCGGTTTGACAGGGAGTTCACCATCGTGGTGTATGCCCATTCGCAGGTTTATCTCTGGCTCAAACGGATGGAAAGGTATTTCCCCTGGGTGGAGCACCAACTGGCGATGCACAAACTGCCCGACGACCTCAAATACCTGGCCGTGGCCGAAAGCGACCTGAATACTACCGCGGTGTCTTCCGCGGGTGCCGTCGGCCCATGGCAGTTCATCTCGAGCACGGGCCTCAGATACGGTTTGAATCAATCGACCGGGCTGGACCAGCGATGTGATTTCGAACTGGCGACGTCAGGCGCGTTCCGATATCTCTCGGACCTTCACAGACTTTTTGACAACTGGACGCTGGCCGCCGCCGGCTATAATTGCGGAGAAAAAAGAGTCCAGGACGAAATGGCGAGGCAGAAAGTCGGCAGTTACTATCAGTTGAAGCTGCCTTTGGAGACCGAACGATACGTGTTTCGGATTCTGGCCATAAAGGAAGTTCTGAGCCGGCCGGAAAAGTACGGATACGTTTTGCCCAAAGGCGGAGGATATCCTCCTTTCCGTGTGGATCATGTGAGCGTGAACACCACGTGCCCGGTTCCGGTCCAGGCGCTGGCGGAGAGCGCGGGGACGACTTACAGGCAGATCAAAAGGCTCAACCCCGCCTTCACATCGGATACCATCCCTTCGGGGACCCACAGGATAAAGGTGCCCGAAGGAAAGGGACCCGACGTCGAGGCTCGAATTCAAGCCCTGAGAGCGAATCGGTTGCCGGCGGTCGCGCCTTCGCCTCCCGCGAGCGTCTCTCACAAGGATGTTTCGCGCAGGATCGTCTCGCATAAGGTGGCAAGGGGGGAGACTCTGAGCGGGATAGCCGAACGCTATGAGGTGAGCTCCGCGGATCTGCGGCGGTGGAACGGGATCAAGGGCGACCGAGTGAAAGTGGGGCAGGTGCTCAAGATCAACAGGTAGCATCGATGCAGTGGGCGCCCGGGTCGCTTTCGACATTGGGGGGGCGGATGACGGTTTCCTCGAATCCTGAATGGATGCGCGATGATAGCAGGTTATGCTTGACAAGGGTGATCGACCGAATTACGATACTCTGCTGATAAGGCATTAAAAATTCAAGATTTTTGGAGGATTATGAAGCAGTATGAAAAAACCGCCGAACTTCTTCTTCGCAGTCGATACACGGTCGTATTGACAGGGGCTGGAATCTCGGTGGAAAGCGGGATCCCGGACTTTCGAAGCAAAGACGGCCTCTGGTCCAAGTACGATCCCGCGGAATACGGTTATATCGGCTCCTTTCGGGCGAATCCGGCGAAAGTGTGGACGATGCTTACGGAGATGGATGCGGTGTTGAGGCAGGCACGGCCCAATTTCGCGCACCTCGCCCTGGCCGACCTCGAGAAGCGGGGCATCGTCAAGGAACTCGTGACCCAGAATATAGACAGCCTTCACCAGCGTGCGGGCAGCAAGAACGTTATCGAGTTCCACGGGCACAACCGCTCGCTCCGGTGCGATCGCTGTCAAAAGGTGTATGCGCGCGAATCGGTTTCGCTGGCGACGTTGCCCCCTGCCTGCGCGTGCGGCAATGCGTTGCGCCCGGAGATCGTGTTCTTTGGCGAGGACATTCCCCCGCAGGCCTATCGCTCCGCGCTGAATGCGGCCCAGAAGTGCGACTTCATGATGATCGTCGGCACTTCGGCCAGTGTCGCGCCGGCCTCCCAGCTGCCCCTCGTGGCCAAAAGCAGGGGGGCCTTTATTCTTGAAATCAATCCAATGGATTCGGAGCTTACTCGGAGAACTACGGACCTTCACATCTGCGAACGCGCCACCAGGGCGTTCGAGGCCATCATGGCCGCCCTGGACGGCGGATGGCACTCGTAAGGAATGAATGCGATGACACACATATGGACCAGTGTGGCTTTGGCTGCTTCGGATGTCGTGAATGCACCTTACCAGAGAAATGCGGACGGGTTTTTCGACATGGTTCGCAACGCCGGTCCCATGGTGAAATTCATCATGGTGTCCCTCGTGGTGTTGTCGATCGCCTGCTGGTGTATCATTCTCCTCAAGGCGCGGCTGGTGCGACGCGCTCAGAAGGAGTCCGAACTTTTCGTGAACTACTTCCGGCAGAGGAAGAACTATTCGACGCTCTACCGTGAAAGCGAGCCGCTCGATGAGAGCCATCTGGCCCAGATTTTCCGCATCGGGTATGCGGAATTGAACCGCTTGGGCAAATCGCTGGAGACGAAGAATCTGCAGGAGCTGTCCACGAACCCCGAGGTTGTGCTCGAGAACGTGGATCGCGCCATTCGCGGGGGCATCATGGCGGAGCGGCAGCGGTTCGAGAGTTTTCTGCCGCTGCTGGCGACCACCGGCAGCACCGCTCCGTTCATCGGCCTGTTCGGAACGGTGTGGGGAATCATGACCAGTTTTCACGAAATCGGGCTGAAGGGCTCCGCGAATCTCGCGGTGGTTGCCCCGGGCATTTCCGAGGCGCTCGTGGCCACGGCCATGGGCCTCGCCGCGGCGATCCCCGCGGTGGTCGCATACAACCACTTTGCAAACCGGATCAAGATGATTGAAATCGAGATGAGTCATTTTGCCGCGGACTTCCTCAATATTCTGAAGAGAGACCTGATGCGCAGGGGAAGACAGGAAGAGTCGCTGTCGGAACAGCAGCGTGCTGCCGCGCAGGACTAGCCGGGGTTGACGGATTTCCGATCGGTGGAGGGACGAGCATGCAGGCGAACGGCGGTGAATCCAAGGGGATGCTCTCCGAGATAAACGTCACGCCATTTGTGGACGTGATGCTGGTGCTGTTGATCATATTCATGGTGACCGCTCCGATGATGACTCAGGGCATCGACGTGAAGCTTCCGGAATCGTCGGCGCCGGCCATTCCTTCGGAGGATGAGCGCCTGATGGTCACGGTCACGCAGGACAAGCGGATCTACATCAACGACAATGCGGTGGACATTGCGTCCCTGGGGACGAAACTGGCCGCCATCTATCAGAATCGTCAGGAGCACAAGGGCGTCTTCCTTCGCGCCGATGAGCAGATACCGTACGGGTTTGTGGTCCAGGTCATGGGGACGATACGGCAGGCGGGAATAGACCAGATCGGGATGGTCACCGAACCGCTCAAGGGGCCGATAAAATCCACACAACGGTGAACGGGATAAAACTTTTTTCATGTGGGTGCCCGAGAGACGTTGGTTTGCCGGATTTTATTGTATTTCGGAGTTCCTGTGTTAGATTACGCGGCGTGTGCGGTGTTCTGATGGACACAATCGATGAGGGCCGGACCGCGCTCCGTGCGCGGGCGGTATCCGGGTTGACGGGTGTCCGAAAAGAAGAACCGTCTTGTGAGGTTCAGAAGGAGTGTACATGGAATCTTTGACTTGTACACCTCGCAGGTTGTCGAAGGGAGAGTTCCTCACCGGTGTGGGGGGCTCCATTCTCGTACACATTGGTGTGATTGTGCTGGCGGTGGCGGTCTCCTGGCATATACCGAAAAAGGGTGTCGCTCCCGCTTTCACGACGGTCAATCTGGTCTCCATGCAGGATGTCGCCGGAGCGGCTCCGAAGAAGGGGCTTCAGACCAAGGGAGCCGAAGGGCCGCGGACTCAGGAGGCCGCCAAGCCGGTTCCGACTGCGAAGCCGGGGCCGATGGTCCCGATCAGGCGGCTGCGCATGGAAGATCCGGTCAAGAAGACCGAACCGGAAATCAAGAAAATCGAATCCCGCGATATTCCCAAGGTTGCGGAGACCGCTCCCGCCTCGATGTCGGTGGAAAAGAGCCTGGAAAAGCTGATTCCCAAGCCCAAGGCACCCGCAAAACCCGCCCAGGCTGCCCAGGCGTCGAGCCAGGAACCGTCGGCCGCTCCACAGGAACAGCGACAGGCCAGGGTCAAACCGTCCTCGACCCAGGAAAATCCGGCACAGGGCAATCCCCGTGGCGCCGTGGACGGACATGCCGGGGGAACGGCCGACACCACAGCGCGCGGCAACCCCGAAGCGTCGGGAAAGGCCGACGGCGGGCGGGTTGCTTCCGCCTTGCTGGCTCTGTACGCAAACCAGGTCAAGAACGCGATCAACTCCCAGTGGTCGATCCTGGATTCGCTCAAGAGCACGCGTCTTGAGGCCAGGCTCCTGATAGCGGTGAGCCGGGACGGACGGGTGCTCGATCTGCAGGTGGAGAAACCCTCGGGCAACGGCCTCTTTGACGAGGCGTGCGTGAGGGCGGTCCGCAAAGCCGCGCCTCTTCCCCCGATTCCCGAGACCTACACAAGTCCGAGAATAGAATTCGTCATCAATTTCAGGCCGGAAGGATTATCTTGATCGATGATCTTCAGAAAAGGATCGTTTCAAGCCATGTTCTGTTGGAGACATTGTCGGCCATGGTTGCGCCTGCTCCTTATTCTGCCCGTTTTGGCGGTGGGTATGAGCCGATTGGCGCACGCACAAGCCCAACGCTTCGAATTGGATCTCACCAACCCCAACTTTCAGAGAATCGCCATCGCGATTCCCGATTTCAAACGCCAGTCCTCGGAGCAAACGCAACTCGCCCGCGAGATGGGCGAAACCCTCGCGGGCGATCTCGATTTCTCGGGAATCTTCCGCCCCCTCGATCCCAAAGGGTTCCTGGAGGATCCGCAGACCATGGGATTGAATGCTCCGGAGATCAAGTTCCCGGACTGGAGGCGGCTCGGCGCGGATTACATGGTGCGCGGGAACTACCTGGTTCAGGGCGGAACGGTCAAGATTGAGGCCCGCCTTTTCGATGTGGCCGCAGGTCGGCCGGTCATCGCCAAGGCCTACGAGGGGGACGTCAGGGGATGGCGCGCAATGATCCACCGCTTTGCCGATGAAATCCTTTATGCCCTGACGGGCGAAAGAGGGGTTTTCGACACGAAGATCGCCTATGTCCAGAGCATGGGGAAGAACAAGGAAATTTTCATCTCGGATTTTGACGGGAGCAATCCGGTTCAGGCCTCTCGCGACAACTCGCTGAGCCTGTCGCCCGCCTGGAACCCGCAGATGAGCCAGATCGCCTACGTCAGCTACCGCGACGGCAATGCCAAGATTTACCTGCTGAATCTGCAGGACGGATCGAGCCGCCTGTTATGCGGTTATCCCGGCATGAACATTTCGCCGGCCTGGCGTCCGGGCAGGCCCGAATTGGCCGTGACCCTGACCAGGGACGGCAATCCCGACATTTTCCTGGTGTCCGCCTCTTCAGGCCAGATTCTCCAGAAGCTGGTACAGGGGCGTTCGATCAATGTATCCCCGGATTGGTCGCCGGACGGCAGAAGCCTGGCTTTCGTTTCCGATGAGTCGGGAAATCCCCAGATCTACGCGATCGATGTGGGGAGCGGCCAGAAAAGAAGACTGACGTTCAGTGGAACCTACAACACCTCGCCGAGCTGGTCGCCCAAGGGAGACTTTATCGCCTACAGCGGCACGGTGGGAGGCAGGCACCACATTTTCATCATGAAGACCGACGGCAGCGGCAATCGCCAGTTGACCGACGGCGACGGAGACGATGTTTCGCCGACGTGGTCCCCGGACGGACGCATGATTGCGTTCAGCTCAACCAGGCAGGGCGGTTCGGCCATCTGGGTCTCATCAGTGAATGGAATCGGCGTCAGGCGGCTCACTCGACAGGGGGGAGGACAGGAGTTGCCCGACTGGTCGCCCCGCATGAGTGGGCGCTGACATTCTTGAAAAAGTGAGGGAGGATTAGGATGAGATTGAGTTGCGGAAGTCTGTGCAGAATTCTGTTGATCCTGGTGCTCATTGGCGGGATGGCCGCATGTCAGAAGAAGCCCGCTTCTTCCGGTGGAGCCATGGGCGGTGAAGGCGCGGCCATGGGCGGGGGATTCGGCTCGGGCGACATGGGAGGTATGAACCAGGCCAAGTACAGGGAGCTCGGATTGAACACCCCGGAAGAAATAAGGGAATTCGAGAACAGAAGGGCGGCTTTCGAAAACCAGGACATATACTACGATTATGATTCCTACGTGCTGACCGAACCGGCAAAGCGCATCCTGGACGAGAAGATCTCGTTTCTGAAGCGCTACGCGAGGGTGCGGGTCACCGTCGAAGGGCATTGCGACGAGCGCGGCACGACGGAATATAACCTCGCTCTCGGTGAAAGGCGGGCCAACAGTGCTCTCCAATACATCAGGAATTCGGGGTTGTCGATTCAAAATCTGACTTCCGTCAGTTACGGGAAGGAGCGTCCCGCCGCCATGGGTCATGACGAGGCTTCATGGGCGAAGAACAGACGGGCGCATTTCGTGCTGAACTTCTAGAAGTTTCGGCGGTCAGCCTGTCCGGACCGGCTCCGGGTTCACCCGCGCGCGGCCCGGACGGGCGTCGAGTTTCCGCAAAAAGGCCGGACACGGTCCGAGCGGTGCGTGAACGACGCGCATCGCAACACGGCGTGGATGTCCGGCGGCGAACGGAAAGCCACGGCTCACGGGTTCCGCGCGGGGCAGAGCGGGCAAGAGGGCGCGGAACCCCGGGCGAGAAAAGGGGAAGGTATGAGGGGCAATTTCTTCAGGTTTGCTGGGATACTCGTCTTCCTGTGTGTTGTCGGCACCTGCGGCGGATGTGCCTCCACCCAGGAAACGTCCACCCTCCAGCAGAGCATGACGATCCTTTACGACCGTCAGGAAAAAATGGAACGGCGTCTGGAAGGTTTCGACGCCCAGTCCCACAAAGGCGGGGACTTGTACGCCCGGATCGAAGAACTGCAGGTGAGAGTCGGGCGGCTCAACGGGCGCATCGAAGAGCTCGAGCACAAGATCGAGCAGCTGAGCAGGGCAGCCGCCTCTCCTCCGGCCACGGCAGCTTCGCCTCCGCCGGACCACGGGTCGGCACCGCCCCCGGTCGCCGTGTCCCCTCCACCGCCGCCCGCCCCCGCACCTCCTCCGCCTGTGACGCCTCCCCCCGAGCGGGAGAACCCGGAGAAGATCCAGTACGAAAAAGCCACCCGGGCTTACCAATCGGGAAAATATGAAGTCGCCAGGAAAGAATTCCAGAGCTTCCTTTCGAAATATCCGAAATCCGAGCTCGCCGACAATGCACTCTTCACCGTGGGGGAATGCTACTTCTCGGAAAAACGCTATCAGGACGCCATCGAAGTCTATCAGCAGGTCCTGGACCAGTATCCGCGCGGGAACAAAGTGCCCAACGCCCTGCTCAAGCAGGGGACTGCCTTTCAGCAGTTGGGCGATTCCACGGCAGCGCGGATCCTGTACGAACGCCTGGTAGAGAAGTATCCCGGAACCCCGCAGGCCCAGGCTGCCGAAAAAAAACTCAAGCAGATGCGCTGACGTCCGGCAATCCCCGCCTCCCGGAAACCGTATGGCAACCCTCGAGAAGAAGCGCGAACGCGCGCCGGATCACTCGGTCCGATGGGCTCTTGTTCCCGGACCGGGCGGTCGTGCGTTTTCGAGGGTCGTGAGACGAACCGCCGTCGGGACCGGCGCCGAGATTCGCTGTGCGCGCCAACCCCGGTCTTGTGGAGTACATCCCTTTTGAGACCGCAGTTTCTTACCAGAACCTTGTGCATCGTTGTGCTCGTGGCCGGGTGTGTGCTCCACGCCGGCGAATCCCGATCCGAGCCCGTCTCCCCGCTCCAGGTGCGAGTCATCCGGTTTGAAGGTCTGCATTCCTTTTCCCCCGCCGAACTGAAAAAAGTGCTCGTCACCAGGGAAAAGAAGTTCGGATGGTTCACCAAGGCGCCCCTGGAAGAAAAGACACTGGCCGAGGATATCGAGCGACTCGAGAAGTATCTTGTGAGTCACGGATTCTACCACGCCCGGGTCCATCACGAGGTGCAGCGGGTTTTCCGGAGCGAGGTCCGTCTCCTGATCAGGGTCGAAGAGGGGCCGCCGATGACGGTGTCCAGGATGAACCTGGTGGTCGACGGGGCGTCTTCCGGTCCCTGGCACAGGGAAGTCGTTTCGGTGCTGCCCCTGCGTGAAGGCGATCGTTTCACCATTCCCGCTTACGAGGATATCGAGAAACGGGTGCTGCTCCACTTCTCCGACTGGGGATTTCCTAAGGTGCGCATCGACGTCAGGGCCAGGCTCGACAAAAAGAGCAATACGGGCGTGGTCTCCGTCGACGTCACGCGGGGCCCGGTGTGTTTTTTCGGCGCCGTGAAGATAGAGGGAAACGAGCAAGTCTCCGACGAGGTCATTCTGCGGGAATTCACCTTCCACCAGGGCGAACGATTCAGCGCCGCGAAGGTGCAGGAGACGCAGCAACGGCTGTTCAACCTCGACCTCTTCCAGTTGGTTGATTTCACGGTGGAGAAGCTCGACACGAACGAGACGGTGCTTCCGGTTCGAGTTCTGGTCAAGGAATCGAAGCCCCAGACGATCCGGGTGGGTGCCGGTTACGGAACGGAGGATCAGTTTCGGGGTCAGGCTCAATGGGAAATCCGAAACTTCCTGGGGGATGGCCGGCGGCTGCAGGTCAACATGAAGGCCAGCTCACTGGTTCAGCTGGCCGAAACCAAGTTCGTACAGCCATATTTTCTCTACCCGCGCAGCACACTGACCGTCGAGGGAGGCGGTCTGCACGAAGACCAGGAATCCTACGAGAATCGTAAATTTTACCTGAAACCCGTGCTCAACTACAAATGGACCGATACCCTCTCCACTTTCATCGGGCATGACCTGGAAGCGAACCGGCTGCTGGACGTCAAGCTGGACGCCCCCGCACTGAGCGCCGCGGATCAGGAACAGGAGGAGTACTTCGTCTCCTCGTTCCTCGGCGGAGTGGTGTGGGAGAAAGTGGACAACACTCTGAACCCGAAGAAGGGGTGGCGCGTGCTGCCCAATCTCGAAGTTGCCTCCGCCGAGTTGGGCTCGAACGTGGAATTCGTCAAGTTCACACTGGAGGGGAGGGGCTACGTTCCCGTGCGGGATTTCGGCGTGCTGGCCGCCAAGCTCAAGTGGGGAGGCATCCGGCCGATGGAAGGGACCCCCGATATTCCGATTTTCAAACGGTTTTTTGCAGGCGGCACGGACAGCGTCAGGGGCTATCCCTATCAGCGTCTGGGTCCCCTGGACGGGGACGGGAATCCCATCGGGGGCATGACCCTGGTGGAAGGGAGCCTTGAGTGGCGATTCCCGGTCTACAAGGAATTCGATGGCGTGCTCTTCTTCGATTTCGGCAACGTCTATTCCAGCAGCTTCGAGATCCTCTGGGACGATCTGCGTTACTCCGCCGGCTGCGGAATCCGGTACAATACGATTGTCGGACCTCTGCGACTCGATTTCGGCTACGCGCTGAATCCGCCCGAGGGAGACTTTTTCAGCCCCTTCCAGGTTCACTTCAGCATCGGGCAGGCGTTCTAGGCGGGCCGGGAGCTGCTGTGCCGCAAATCTCCTCTCATGTCTTCCGCACGAGTTGGAGCGAGCTGCCCAGTTTTCGCACCATGCTGATGAAGCGGGCCGGCAAGGGCACCTCGCGGTCGCTCAGCAGAATGCCGAGCTCATTGGCGCGGGCGAGGACCGGCGTACTGTCGACGCCTTCCTGGTAATCGCACAGGAACTGGATGCGCAGGGCATCCGTCAGCGGGATGAGCATGTCGCTCATGGACACGGCAATGCGCCGCACCTCCCTGTCGATGGCCTCGGCGTGGTCCCGCGCGAAGCCGGCAAACGGTTCGGCCGGCGGGGAATCGCCGAAAAGGTCGTTGATGACGGCACCGGCCATTCGGTTGACGTAAGAAGCGTCCTGTTCCGGGTAGGCGTTCGCCAGGTGAAGCCTGAGTCTCCGAAAAAGGATCATCTTGACGAGGTCCACGCCCTCTCTCAGAATCGGTATGAGCTTGCTTTCCACGGCCATTTCATTCTCCGGCACGACGTTTCCCGGAAAAACGAACGGGAAGGTTGCTGACGGGATCACTGCCTCGTTCCACCTGTGAGAGTACTGATAACCCCATTCGCGTCTCGCGTCCAATTGAAAAATACCGCAGCCGGTGTCGGACGGGAAGAAACTGAACAGCCGACCCTCCCGGAATCCCGGGATAATCGAAAACACAATGATAACCATTGCTTCACAAATACCTGCGCTCTTTGTGGACACTGTCCTCACACGGTCGAGAGGGTTTTCGGAGCGCGTATTCTCCCGGATACACTAGGGGGAAAATACATGTTCGGAGAAAACAAATACTCTGTTCACCGTATTTATCTTTCGTGGCGTTCCGTCGTATCTGTATCCTGACGGATCGGTTCGAGTACGGGAGCGAATGACCTGGTCGATGGAATTTCCCCTCTGGTCTTCCTCTGAAATCGCTCCCGGTTCCCATGTGCCCGCAGGCGACGTTTGGATGTTCCGCTTCCCGGTTTTCCAGGGTGAGGGGCAGGTGCCGACTTTTGAAGGAGGTGACGGGGATGCGCTCTTTTGAAAGCCTCATTGCAAAGAACAACCTCTCCATGGAGATGGCGAGGGTGGAATCGAACCCGATCATCGGGAACGTCGATGCGATCGAAGGGGTGGAACACTATCAGTGCCGGCTCTATCGTCCCGGAAGGAAGCTTGACGTCTACCTTTCCATCGGACCCGGGGAGGGAACGCTCACCCTGGCCGACGTCCTCTACATGCTCGCCATGGATGCCTCGGGGTGCAGCATGATGAAGGGATACGCGGACTGCGTGGATGCACAGCCCCTGGTGTTCGGCACCGACGGCAACTTTCCGGAGATCGGGGCCTTCTGGCAGGAATTCCGCGGCCGATGCAAGCAGGCGGCCAGGCTCAAAGACTTCCTCGGAGAAACTTCATACCGCGAGCTCGAAACTTGGGGTCAAACCTACACTTTTCACAAAACTCCATGAACCGGGGGCTCGAGACGAGCCATGAAGACCCGCCCGGCGGAAACATTTTCACCCAGGCGCCCACGCGCGATCCCCATGCAGGGTAACGGCAGGTTTCAGGCATCCGCTTGCTTCGTGGCCGGGGATTCGGTCGACGGCGGAGTGGGTGTCCTCAGGTAACGAACCCCGGTGAAGACGATCACGGCGGCAAAAATCAGCCGCAATTGCATTTCCGGAAGCATATTCGCAATACTGCCCCCGACATAGGTACCGACCAGAATTCCGGGAACCAGGCCGGTGAGGAGCGCGGCCCTGACGTTTCCGAGGCGCTGGTGCGTGAAGGCTCCGGCAGCCCCCGCGGGCACCATGGCGAGGAGCGAGCTGCCCTGGGCCGTCTGCTGACTGAATCCCAGAAGCAGCACCATGGCGGGCACCATGACGGTTCCGCCGCCAATTCCCATCATGCCGGACAGAAACCCGGTAAAGGTCCCCGTGGAGAGCAGGATCAGGACCTGCGACCATCGCGAAAAAGCGTCGGGAGCGAAATGGGGCAGGTAGGGTTTCACGAGCATGAGCGCGGAAACGAACAGCAGAAAGGCTCCGAAGGATTTTTTCAATTTCCATTCCGGGAGCACTCCGGCGAATCGCGCCCCGTATTGAGCGGTGATCATTGCGGTGGCGGCCAGGAGCACCGAGGCGGCCCAATCGACCGACCCGTGAAGCTGGTAGGTCAACGCTCCCGCCAGGCCCGCGAAGATGATCGCGACCAGGCTGGTGCCGTGCGCCTCGTGCTGGCCGGCTTTCAGAAAATCCACCATGATCGGAATCATGATGACTCCTCCGCCCAATCCGACCAGACCGCCAAATATTCCCGCTATGATTCCGGCGATAAGACTCATCGCGCAACTCCAAAAAAATACCGGGAAAACCCGGCAGGGGTGATTTCGAGCCCGTGGTTACGGCCCGCGGTTCGGCGCCCTCAAGTCGAGCCGGAGGCTGTGGGTTCGATGAGGGGTGTTTTATTCGGCGGGACTGCGTTTGGCAAGCGTAATGTATGGCCGCAGACGTGTTTGAAGCACGGTCGCATGCGAAGTTGACGCGTATCGGCTTTCGTTTGGGGAAGGAGGAGGCTGGCGGCCGTGCCTACCGACATGCGGGCAGGAAATCGGAGGTGGTCAGAGCGGTTTGCAGATCTTCTCCCATGATCCAGAGCAGCCGGGTCTGGGCGACGACATAGTCGCGCTGAGCTTTCACCAGGTTGATTCGAGCCGCAAGCAGATTGGACTCGGCGTCGTCCACTTCGAGTTTCGTTTTCACGCCGTTCTTGTATCCGAGCTCGGCCATGTGGAGCAAACGTTCGGCCTGGGTGGTCGTGGCCTCGAGCGCCTCGATCACCCGGATCGATTCATCCACCCGGTTGATGGCGCTCCGGGCTTCGAGAGCGATGTTGTCCAGGAGTTTCTTCATTTCGAAATCGGTGGTGGCCAGGCGGCTCTTGGCCTGAATCACCTTGCCCTTGGTCAGGAACCCGTCGAAAATCGGAAACGACAGGTATATGCCCGCGTCCCAATGCTGCCCGGGAAGCTGGTCCGTGATCGTGTCGTAGCTGCTCCAGCCCAGGTTGGTCTGAAAATCGAGACGCGGCTTGTCCCCGGCCTTGGCGACCCTGAGAAGCTCCTTGAAAACACCGACCCTGCTCTCATAATAAGCGACTTCGGGGCGATTCGTCCTGGCCCTCTCGAGAACGACTTCGAGCGTTTCGGGGCGCCGCGTCCGGCAAATGAGGCTCCCGCTCACCTTGAAGTCTTCGCGGATTCCCATGTAATACCCGACCCGGTCTCCGGCGAGGCGGATGTCGTTCTCGGCCTGTGCCAGGGCGGGCTGAGCATTGGCAAGGGCCACGCTCGCCGACAGCACGTCGTAATCCGTGGCGACTTCCATCTGGTGGCGCCGTTGCGTCTCATCCAGGTGTCTTTGCTTTTGTGCGACGTTGTCCCGGGCCACCTTGGCCAGTTCCAGGGTCAGCAGAAGGTCGTAGAAACTGGTGGCGGCTTCCCGAAGCGCGAGTTGCTTTGCTTCGCGCAACTGGTGCTCGGCGGATGTCTTGTCGTACCCGGCGGCTTTTATGGCCGCACCGATCTGTCCCCACGTGAAAAGGGCCTGGGTGAGCTTGACGTTGCCCGCGTACTCGGTGAGCTCAACCGGGAAGCCCTGAAGTGGATACTGATCGTTGTGCGCCCGCGCAACATGAGCGTCTGCGCGGAACTGGGGAAGCGCGGCGGAGCGCTCCTCGATGTATCGCCCCCTGGACATGTTGCGGCCCTCGTTGGCGATGAGCACGTCACGGCTGTAGGCCAGCGTTCGCTCGAGACATTCCTTCAGGGTGATTTCTCTCGGCGCGGTCTCGGAATCGGCGCTGCAGGGCTGAATCGTGAAGGCGACGAAAACCGGCAGCGTCAGCAACAGGATCAATGCGTGCGGCATCGGCGGGAACTCCGGTATGGTGTTCTCATAGTCGACTCCTCGCCGGGTTTCGGGGCTCCGCCGGCAGGCGACCGAGCTCCGGCAGGCAAGCGTTTCCGGCGCTCATCCCGCGACGGCGCCGTGCTCGGGGGCTTTTCTCCGGAACCTCCTCCCGAGGGCGAGCATGACGTCATCCAGAACGGTATAGACCACGGGCACGAGAATGAGCGTGAGCAGGGTGGAGGTGATCAGACCGCCGATGACCGCCCTTGCCATGGGTGCTCGCATTTCCGCGCCGGGACCGAGGGCCAGGGCGAGGGGAAGCATTCCGAAAATCATGGCCAGGGTCGTCATGATGATGGGTCTCAAGCGCGTGCGCCCCGCCTCGATGAGCGACGTCCGGCGGTCCATCCCCGTTTTTCTCAACACTCTCGAATAGTCCACCAGGAGAATCGCGTTCTTGGTCACCAGACCCATGAGCATGATCAGCCCGATGAGCGACATGATGTTGAGGGTGTCGTTGGTGAAAAAGAGTATGACGACAACGCCGACCAGGGACAGCGGAAGGGAGATCATGATCGAAAGCGGTGCGATGAAGCTTTCGAACTGGGCCGCCAGGATAAGGTAGATGAGGATGACGGCGAGGGCCAGCGCTTCGAAAATGTACTGGAACGTCTCCGCCATGTCTTCGGCCTCGCCGCTCCACGAAATCACGTAACCGGGCGGCAGCCCCACCGCTTCGACCTTGTTCCGGATGGCGTCGATGGCGTCGCCCAGGGGGACCCCCGCGTTGTTGGCCGACAGCGTGACCTGTCGCCGCAAATCGAGCCGCTGAATCCGCGCGGGCGAAATGTCCAGGTTGAACTGGGCGATATCGCCCAGCGGCACCAACGTCCGCGTCCCGTCTTCCTTGACGGAAAGGAGCGTCAACCGGCCGACCTGGGAAGGGTTTCGACGGTAATCGTCGGGGAGCCGCAGGCGCACATCGTAGGAGTCGCCGTCCGGATCCTCGTAGGTGCCGGCGACCTTGCCTCCCACCAGGGGGCCGAGCGTCTCGACCACTTGAAGGGTTGACAGGCCGACGTCCACCGCCTTGGCACGATCCACCTGCAAGCGCACTTCGGTCTTGTCCTCGTCGAGGCTCGACGTCACGTCCACCACTCCGGGCACCTGCGTCATCAGCTTCTTCAATCCCTCGGACAGGGACTTCAGGGTGCCGATGTCGTCGCCCTTGAGATTCATGTTGATGGGGGCGCCCCCGTGCATGCTGTCGGCATAGACGATTCCGGGAATGATACCCGCTATCCTCGCCAGGCGCTCCCTCACCATGCTTTCCAATTCAGCCTGGTCGTACTCGCGGTCGCGGCGATCCTTGAGCTTCACGTACACGGCCCCCTCCCGCACCGTTCCGGTTTCCCCGGCGCCCACCGTCGCATAGGTCAATTCGATGCCGGGGACCCCGCGCAACGCATTGAGTATGGCGTACGTTCTGCCCCGGCTTTCGTCCAGTCCGGCGTCGGGCGAGCACGTGAAGTTGATTTGAAACTCCGCGTGGTCGTAAACGGGAAAGAAGGAACTGCCGAGGAGAGGGGAGAGGGAGACGGCGCTGAAAAATGCGGCGCCGCCTATTCCCAGAACGGTTTTCCGATGGTCCAGGGACCAGGAGATCACAAGGCGGTAGAAACTCGCGACGCGTTCGAAAAGCTCATTGAAACGGACGAGAGCCCGGTAGATGAAATTTCGACCTGTGCCGGCACCGCCTTCCACGTCGGGATCGACCCAGCGCGAGGAAAGCATGGGATCGAGCGTGAACGACACGAACAGCGACAACAACACCGCGAACGTTACGGTGATCCCGAACTGGTAGAAGAATTTTCCGACGATGCCCCGCATGAAGGCAACGGGAACGAAGACGGCCACGATCGTGAAGGTCGTGGCCATGACCGCAAGGCCTATCTCCGCCGTGCCTTCCAGCGATGCCCGCACATGGTCCTTGCCCTGCTGCAGGTGGCGCACGATGTTTTCGCGCACGACGATGGCGTCGTCGATGAGCAGGCCGATGGCAAGCGACAGACCCATGAGGGTCAGCACATTGAGGGTGAAGCCGAGGGCGTTCATGACAATAAAGGAACTGATGACGCTTATCGGCAGGGTGAGACCGGTGATCACGGTGGAGCGCCACGAGTTGAGAAAGCAGAACACGATCAGGATGGTGAGCAGTCCCCCGAGCAGGATCGTGGTCTCCACGTCCTCGACGGAATCCCTGATGAACTTGGAGGAATCCCTGACCACCTGGATCTCGACGCCCTGGGGCAGCTCGGGAGCCAGAACGCCGACGATGCGTTTGACTCCGTCGGCCACCGCAACCGTGTTGGCTCCGGACTGCTTGAGAACGTCGAGCGCAACCGACGGGACACCATCGACCAGCGCAAGCGACCGGGGTTCCTCGACGCCGTCCCGGACCCGGGCGATTTCCTTCAACCGTATGGGACGACCGTCCCTCCAGGCAACCACCATGTCCGGATATCCCGACACCTCGGCCGGTTTGCCCGAGACCCGCACGGGCATCTCAACGCCCTCGCGGTTGAGGCGTCCCAGGGGCGTGTCGACGTTCTCGTGCCCGAGGCCGCTGATGACCTCATTGACTCCGAGCCCCAGGGCTTCAAGACGCGTGGGGTCCAGCCACACATTCACTTCACGCTTGGAATCCCCCACCAGGTCAACCCGGCCCACTCCCGCCACGTTCTCGATGCGCCGTTTCACGCGCTTGTCGACGAGCGTGGTGAGCGCCTTCGCATCGAGCACCGCCGAGCGCACGGCCAGCGAGACCACGGGAGCGGCGGAAAAGTCCAGCTTTTGAATGACGGATTCGTCGGACTCCTTCGGGAGATCCCCGCGGATGGCGCTCACCTTCGCGCGGGCTTCCTGCGCGGCGTCATTGATCCTGGTCTCCAGGGTGAATTCGATGACGATGCTCGATATCCCTTCCTGGGAGGTCGAGGAGATGTGCTTCACGCCCTGGATGGGATTGACCGCCTCTTCGATTCTGCGGGTGATCTCGCGTTCGACCGATTCCGGGGGGGCTCCCTCGTAGACGGTGGTGATGGTCAGCACGGGGATTTCCACGTCGGGATACATGTCGATGTTCAGATGCCGGTAGGAAAAGATTCCCAGGATCACCAGGGCGAGCATCATGACCGTGGCGAATACCGGCCTGCGGATGGAAAGCTCCGAGAGGAACATCAGCTGCGGGCCTCCCCGGGGGTCGTCTCACGCACCTTGTCCCCCTCGCGGAGATTGAAGCCTCCCCTGACGACAACCCGGTCCGATACATTCACGCCGGAGCGCACCTCCACCAGGTCGTCACTGACAAGCCCGGTCGTGACGGACCTCGAACGGGCGGTTGCGGCGTCGTCCACGAGGAAAACCCTGGCTGTTTCCTTGTCCATGTCCCAGCCGATCAGGCACGCCTTGGGCAGAGTGAGCACATCGGAATACTCCGCGACGAGGACCTGCCCTCGGGCATAAACCCCGCCCTTCAAAACCTCGTCGCCGTTTTGCACCTCCGCCTGGACCCTTCCCGAACGATCGGAATTGTTCACCATGGGGTTGATGCGCTTGATCTTGCCTTCGAAGACGCGGTTCGGCAGCCCGTCCACGAGAAAGGTCAGCAACTGTCCCTCCCTCACGCGTGCGAGATCGACGGCGGGCACGTTGGCCGTAAAATCGAGCACGCGATTGTCCACGATGGAGAACAACGGCGTCCCCTTGTCCACCCAGTCCCCGACGTCGACCTTGCGCTGATAGACCGTGCCTTGGATGGGGGCCCGGACAATCGTCTTGGCTAGGTTGTGACGTGATTCGGCCAATTGGCTCTCGGACTGTCCCACCTGGGCTTCCGCCAGCGCCACCCGCGCAGCCGCGGATTCCATGGCGGTCCGCCGCTCATCCAGCTCCTGCCCGGTGACGAGCCCGCCGTCCTTGAGCTTCTGTGCCCGGTTGAGCTCGCGCCGGGCACGGTCCAGGTCGACCTTGGCCTGGAGGAGTTGAGCGCGCGCCATTTTCAACCCGGCCTCGTCCTTGTTCACGACGAGCTTGAAATCGGTGGGGTCGAGCTCAAGGAGCACGTCGTCCGGGTTGACCCGGTCCCATTCCTTCACCTGGACTTTCAAGATGCGCCCCGGCTGCTCGCTTTTCACCTCGGTGGCCGTCTTGGGCGAGAGGCTTCCGAACACTTCCACAACGCTTTTCAGGGTGCTCCTGGCCGGGTTGACGAGCTCAACCGCGACGACATGGGCGTGGTTGGCCTGGACCTGCCGCCCCTTTTTCGTTGCGACAATCAGAACGGTAAAGGCCAGGAGAACGACGGCACCTGCAATGATAAAAACGGGTTTCTTCATGTGCGGGCGGCCTCCCCGTGGATGGAATGGCGGGCACCGTCGAAAACGAGGTCGATGAGTCGGGGAATGTCCATTTGAGAAAAGACGGCGTGGGCGGGTTCGACCAGGAGGGGCAACTGCATGCTGCGAAAGAGGCCGAGCAGGAGGACGAGGATCATGTGGCGGTCTTGCGGAGCCAGTTCGCCTTCCGCCTCTCCGGCCCGCAGAATATCGGTGAAAACGCCGATGATCTGGGTGTCTCCGGGATCGAGATCGTAGTCCGGGGTGGCCCCGCGCGGTCCGTAGATGGTGGAATTGACGAGCCGCACGAGGTCGACGTACTCCTCGAACAGCTGGAATATGGAAGTGAAAAGCGCCGTCAGGCGCTGCCTCATGGACCCCGGTCGCCGCGCGGATTCCTCCAGGACCTGCGAGAATACCGCGAACGCGGAATCCATCAGCTTGATGTAGACATCTTCTTTGTTTTTGAAATAGTAGTAGAGAGTGGGTTTGGTGACCCCCGCGAGCTCGACGATTTCCCGCACCGCGGTCCCGTTGTATCCTCGCTGTGCAAAAAGCTGCGCGGCGGCGAGGAAGATGCGCATCTTCGTTTTTTGTTCCTGGGGGGGAGCACCGGGTGAAATCACTTCGAGCGCCTTTGCGCGGAAGCGTTCTCCGGGGATGTTCCGTGCGTCGGGGTTCATGGGCCTTCCTTCGCGACGTCGAGTGAACGGGCGGACCCTACCTAACGGTAGGTATGGTAGCGCTATCCGGGCGCCGTGTCAAGCGCTCCGCATCCAGACTGTAGCGCTCCGCATCCAAACCCGCGGTCGGAAGAGGGCTGTTAAAGTGCGGGCGCCGTCTTCCCGATTTTGATAGGGAATTGAAATGCCCGCCGATATGGGCTAATTACATGGGACGTTGGCCCGCGTTCCGCTGAAGAGGACAAGCCATTGACGAATGCGATCATGAAGAATCACGGCCCGCACCGGCTCGATCTCGGCGAGTTGCTCGAAGATCTCGTCGCCGACGGAATGGTTGCGCAGGCGGATGCCGCGAGGATTCCGCGGCTGGCCCCGACGAAGGACAAAGCCGAAGTCCATCCTTTAAAAATCATAGCCGATCGCAGGCTGAACCGCGCATCGCCGCCCCACGAACTGCTCACCTTGGAAACACTCACCGCGTGGCTGGCCAAGACGGCGGACCTCCCGTACCAGCGCATCGACCCGCTCAAAATCGACGTCACGAGCGTCACCGGCATCATGTCCTACGCTTACGCCTCCCGGTTCAAAATTCTCCCCATCGAGGTCACGGACGAGCAGGTGGTGATCGCGACTTCGGAGCCGTTCGTCACCGAGTGGGAAGAGGAGTTGCACCGGATCCTGCATCGCAAGATCGTCAAGGTGGTCGCCAATCCGGTTGAAGTCAGCCGATACCTCGTGGAGTTTTACGCCCTCAACGAATCGGTGAAGCGGGCTTTCGGAATGGCCGACCAGACGCGGCTGGCCGGGACGATGAACCTGGAGCAGCTCCTGGAACTGGGACGCGCCGGGAAGCTGGACGCCAACGACCGGTACGTGGTGAACATCGTGGACTGGCTCCTGCAATACGCATACGACCAGCGCGCCAGCGACATACACCTGGAACCCCGCCGGGACAACAGCGACATCAGGTTTCGCATCGATGGCGTGCTCCACCTGGTGTATCAGTTGCCGACCGTGGTCATGAGCGCGGTGACGAGCCGCATCAAGGTGCTGGGGAGGATGGACCTGGCGGAGAAGCGGAGGCCGCAGGACGGCCGTCTGAAGACGAAATCGCCGGCCGGCGGAGAAATCGAGCTCCGGTTGTCCACCATGCCCACCGTGTTCGGTGAAAAGCTGGTGATGCGCATCTTCGATCCCGAGGTTACGATCCGGAGCTTCGAGGACCTCGGGTTGAGCAAGAGCGAAATCAGCGCCTGGAAAGGGATGGTCAGCCGGCCCAACGGAATCATCCTGGTCACGGGGCCGACGGGATCGGGCAAGACCACGACCCTGTATTCCACACTGAAACACCTGGCGCGCCCCGAGGTGAACGTGTGCACTCTCGAGGAGCCCATTGAAATGGTTGAGCCCCGGTTCAACCAGATGCAGGTCCATCACGGCATCGGGCTGGACTTTGCAAACGGTTTGCGAACGTTGCTGCGCCAGGATCCGGACATCATCATGGTGGGCGAGATCCGCGATCTCGAAACCGCTGAAATGGCCGTCCAGGCAGCCCTTACGGGCCACCTGGTGTTTTCGACGCTCCATACCAACGACGCGGTTTCCGCCATCATCCGGTTGATGGACATCGGCGTTCCGCACTACCTCATTCGCGCCACGGTGCTCGGCGTGGTGGCGCAGCGCCTGGTGCGCACGCTCTGCGCGAGCTGCAAGCAGGAAGGCGCCGTCGACGAGGATCTCTGGCAGGCGCTCATCAGTCCCTGGAAGATGACCCGCTCGAACGCTTTCTACCAGCCGGCGGGGTGCCTGGAATGCCGCGAAACCGGCTACCGCGGGCGTATGGGCATCTACGAGATTTTCACCATGAGTCCAGCCCTGCTGCAGCTGATCAAGCCGGATGCGGACATCTCCCAGATTCGAGCCCAGGCGATCAAGGAGGGGATGTACCCCCTGGCCATCGCGGGCGCCAAGAAGGTTTGCGCCGGGCTGACGACCGTTGAGGAGGTGCTCAGGGTCGCCGGCGCAGGCAGCGAAATCTGAACCGAGCCCCCCGGTTCCACTCTTTTGCAGCCATGTAGTTTCTTTTCCTGGCCGAAGCGCATTCGGACGCTCGCAGGGCCGAAGCCGCCGCCGACAAGGGCGAATCATGGAATTCCCTTTCCTGGCCGGAGCGCATTCGGACGAGTGAAATCCGAGCCGGGGAACCCACGGTCCTACCCTTTGACAGGGATGATTCTTCGCGATGTTCTTCTTTCTGCTGACGTTCGTTTCGATCTACACGTGCATGAACGCCCTGTTCTACGTGAAGACCCGGATTCTGTTCCCCGATCAATGGCTCTGGCGGGGACCGTACATCGGCTTCCTGTTGCTGATGATCGTTTCGCCGATCTGCACGCGGCTCCTGGAAAGGAGCGGCTACGACGGGGCGGCCCGCGTCTTCGCGTGCAGCGGCTATTTCTGGATGGGCTTCGTTTTCATCGCGTTTTGCATCTTCCTTGCGGTGATGCTCGTGGACCTGGCGGGGATGGGTCTCGGACTGCTGCTCCCCGCGCACATCCCGCGCCTGTCGGGCAAGGGTACCACGGCGGGGCTCCTTTCCATCGTGCTCGTCCTGTCCGTCTACGGGGTCTTCGAAGCCCGATCCGTGCGGGTCGAACGGGTGGTCGTTCACACCGGGAAGCTGCCGCCGGGAGTGGATCGGCTCAAGATCGCGCAGATCTCCGACGTGCACATCGGGCTCATCGTCGGGAGCGGGCGCGTTCGCCTCATCCTGGACCGGGTGCGGGAGGAGAATCCCGATCTCCTGGTGTCCACCGGGGATCTCGTGGACGGCAACGCCGGCAAACACGACGGGGTGACCGAGCAGTTTCAGGCGTTGAACCCGAGGCTGGGGAAATTCGCCGTGACGGGCAATCATGAAATGTACGCGGGGCTCGAGGAATCCATCGCCACCACTGGTCGCTACGGGTTCAAACTGCTCAGAGGCGAGGCCAGGGTCGTCGGGAACACCATCAACATCGTCGGCGTCGATGACCCGGTGATCGGGGGGGCCGCACCCGACGAAGCAAAACTGCTTGCCGTGGGCGGGAACGGCCTTTTCACCCTGCTTCTCAAACACCGCCCGGATCCGCTGGAGCAAAGCCTGGGGCTTTTCGACCTGCAGCTCTCGGGGCACACGCACCTGGGGCAGATCTTTCCCTTCCGCTACATCACCGGACGAGCACATCCCCTGCAAAACGGTTTCCACCAGTTGGAGAAAGGCTCGGCCCTCTACACGAGCCGCGGATCGGGGACCTGGGGCCCGCCCATGCGCCTGCTCGCGCCCCCTGAGGTGACCGTCATCGAGTTGGTGCGCCCCGAGGCCGCCGCACAATAGAGGAGAAGGGGTGCCCTGCCGGTGCGACGGGGGTGTGCCCACCCAACAAAGCGGTACCGGCCCGGCCAAGCTGTGCGAAGCGTATAAAGTCTATACTGGGCCGGCAAGGGAAAGTGGACAAGCGAGAAAGCCGGGCTTTTCCTTAAGAGAGAACGCTCGTTTTGCGGCTGTAAACCTGCAAAAAATATGGTGCCATTCATTAAAAACTCGGTTTTGTTGGTGCCAACAAATATGTATATCCTTGGTGTTTTAAAAAGTATTTAATAGTCTGATAATCCAATATATAGGTTAATAGAGTACTTAACTCCAAATGATCAATACAAATAATACATTATTCATCTTCTTCTTCATTTTCAAAATCTAAATAAAACTCTGTCTCATCTTCCGAATCACTCATGTTATTGACTTTTGGATGACTTTCTCTGTATAACATAAATGAAATGGATTGAATGGCAGATATTCTGATATCTGAATGTGGAGAATCAAATAATTCGGTAAGCAGTTGATAGTCCTCAGGTTTTCCAATATCTCCTATCGCAAGCGTCACCGCTTTTCTTATTGAAACAGGGACCTTGTCGTTTTTGACTATCTTTCGAAACAATTCTAATGATTCATCAGGGGCTATGCGAGTTAACATAACAATTATATGTTTATATTGCGTTAGTTTTGATGGTTTTCTTTGAAGTGACTGACCGAATTGTTCTGCTGACGTTCTACATACTTTTACTAATAAACCTAGATCTGAAAGAAGCGAATTTGACTGTGCAATAGCGGATTCATCACCATATGTCTTGTCAAATGCATTGATAACTGAATTCAAGTGTGTTATTGTTTTTGGAAAATCATCGTTTAACTCAATGGTGGAATATATTTTTGAAATAAGATTTAATTGATTTATTGCTTCGCTAATACTATTTGAAAGTCCAGATACCTGAACAATAGTACGCTCAGCATCAGTTAACCTTGATCCTGAAAAGACTTCTTTCAAATTCCTCAGCACACGTCGGGTTTGACTTGCTTCCCGGAGGATCTTTTGTTTATATTCTATTACAGATAATGTATCGTCAGTTTCCATCTGTTTTAATATGCCAAGCAAGCGATGTTTATCGATTTTTTCTGTCTGCTTGGGCTTGGAGATGCGTTGACCTATAAGACCAGCAAGTGCCGGTTGTTTAGTCATCTCTTCAGACAAAGTGTTAATAGATTCCAAGTCACCAATCTTCCGCAATCCCAAGACGGCATTTTTTCTAACTTCAAGATCTGGGTCTGTTTTAAGAGCCTGAAGAATCATCGAATAAGCAAGTTTCTTGTACTTTGGGGTGTCTTGATAGATCTTTATTGTTGGAATAATCCATATATTAAGAATAATCACAATTAGTGGTGATATTATCAATGTCGCCAAACTCCATTTAAAAATGGAAATAAAAATATTTACAATTCTATATTTGGACAAATGGCTCAATTCAATAATAATTAGTACTATACTTATAAATATCGCTATAGTTAGTGAGAAGTATACAAATGATGTAATTGATACTCCAAAATATATAGAACTAAGGGCATTACTATATTTTGGTATAACATTTTTAGATAGTATGTATATTGTTATGCAACTTATAATTAGTAATATATATTTATTTCTCCAAATACTTATTTGCGTCGTTTTGCTCATTGTCGTCCTCCAATTTAATTAGTATTTAAAACATTAAAGTAAAATAAGTTGCAATATATGCATGAAATAATAATATGCTCTACAAAAACTTGAAATAGACAACTGTAAATGGTTAATCTTAATAACGATGAAAGTATTTTATAATTGCTATTATTGGCGATTGAGTATTATTAGTGTCATTGTACCATGATTGAGAAAAATCGCAAGTGTATAGATTATACTTGGCAGTAGCACCATTGGAGCATTTGGATTAGCGAAAATGTTTCGCAGTCGTTGTGGGTTATTAGTAGAGAGGCTAGTTTGAGTGCTGAAAAGTGTTAGGTAAGAATAATTTAAAGCTCTAAGCTGGGTGCACTAGTCAGTTGGCTTACAGTTGTTGTATAATTCTGAGCGCGAATCGGTATGCAAGGGAGAGCATAAGGCCCCGCCGGGCTTGTGCGCAAGACCACCCCGTGCCGTACCGCTCTTTAAGCCCCGCGCAGTTTCGCCGGGCCGGCACCGCTGATGGTCGATTTAGGTGCAAATGTGAAAAGTGTAGGTTTGACCCCGCCCAATGCTGTCGTATTGCGGGGCGGTCTCAGCTTTTTCCTTGAATCTCCGTGAGTTGCCGGAGTTTTTCCCGCGCCTTGCCCGAGCTCAGGGCTTCCTTTGCCGTGTGGAACCCCTGCCTGTAGTCCTTGGCAAACCCTGCCACGTAGAGGGCGGCTGCGGCGTTCACGCAGAAGAAATCGGCGAGCGGAGTGTCGTATTCGCCTTCCAGGACGCGCAGGATCGCCCGGGCGTTATCGCGGGCGGTCGCGTGACTTGCGATTGCGGCGAAATCCCCGGTAATCGCGCCGAAATCCTCCGCGGTGACTTCATAGGTCTCGATTTCGCCGTTCTTCAATTCGACCACCCGCGTCGGACCCGCGGTCGAAAATTCATCCATGCCCCGTTTCGGATCTCCGCCTTCCACCATGCCGTAAGGGGCGAGGGCTGCGGGCATCCCGATTTCCCTGAGCACGGCGATCAACTGGTTGCAGACGGTCGGGCCGTACGCGCCGATGACGATGCAGTTATTCTGTTCGCACGGACGGGTGAGCGGGCCGATGATGTTGAACGCGGAGGTGAACCGCATGGACTGGATGAGCCGCGCCCAGCCGGATTCGAGGAACGCCTCGCCGGGAAGGTAGCAGATCCCGTAGCGCTCCAGGCATTGCTCGGCCCTGGACAGCGGCGCGCCCAGGTCGATTCCGAAAATCTCCATGATGTCGGAGGCGCCCGACACGCCGGTCACCAGCCGCGCTCCCTTCTTGGCGACGGGAAGGCCTGCAGCGGCGGCGATGAGGGCCGCTGGCGTCGAGCAGTTGACGGTCTTCATGGCGTCCGACCCGGTTCCCACGATGTCGCACACGGGGCCGGTCAGGCGCGTGTGGATCTTGGCGGTGTCGTACCGGTCGAGGGCGTCCCATGCCCCCGAGAGCTCGGGGATGGACGGCCCCCGCGCGATATGGGCCATGAGAAACGCCCCCTGTTGAAGCTCGGGCTGCTCGTTGAGAATGACCTGGCGGTAGGCTTCCATGGCCGATTCCCGGCTGAGATGGTTGCCCGCGGCGACCGAACAGATCATCCGGCCGAATTCGCGCAATCGAGATTCATCGCTCATCATTCATTCCTGGTTCGAGAAATATCCTGAACGCCCGGATGGTCCGGAACGCCCGAAACGCAACGCTCACCGGTCCGAACACCGTATCCGGCCGGAGCCGCCAACGTTCCCCGTTCGCTGCCGCACAGTGGCCAATCGCCTGGGAAACAGCCTCCCGGATCACACGCGCTCGGGATCAATTGGGAGGTGGGGCGCTGAGGCACAAACCGCGGCGCCCGGGGGCAATCGTGGTGAAGCGCTTCATGCTCTCCCGCCCGATGCCGTCACGTTGAATACAATCGCCAATGATGCAGGCACCGCGCACGAAGAATGAAAACAGGTTCACCCGGGAATCCTCTTCTTACGCTGCTGCCTGCGCCCGCCCGCCTCGGAGCGCATCGACCCCTTGCGTTTTCAAGGAAATCCGATACAAAATCGCATTCTACAGTGCGACCACGAACTTCAAAACCATGCCGGACAATATGGAAGAAAAGGCGTCCGCCACCCGCGGCAGCCCGATCGTGTCCTCAATCAGCCGCTGTGCCGCTTCCCGAAAGGCGCAAAGGATGCCCACCGCCTCCCGCATCTGGTCCCGCGTGCAGCCGTAAGCGCCGGAAACGACCAGTTGCCGGTAATGGATTTCGTTGATGAGCCCGGCCGGTACAGGATCTCCCGCGGGAAACCCGCTGAAAACGCAAAAACGGCCGCCCGCCGCAAGATTCCGGAGGCCCGCGCCGAGGGTCTCCCACGCCGGGGCGGCGTTCACCGCGACGTCGTAGTCGCCGGGACGGTCCTCGCGATGGAGCTCCGCTCCGATCTGCCCTCTGAAATCATGGCTGCGGGCAAGCTTTTCGGCGTTGATTTCATGCAGGAAGGGAAGGGCGCCCCTCGAGCGCGCGGCCAGCGCCATCAGCAGGCCGACCGGCCCGGCCCCGTAGATGAGGAGCCTCTCCCCCGGCGCGGCTCCCACCCGGTCGAGCGCGTTCAACGTGCAGGCCAGGGGCTCCGCAAGGCAGGCGATTGCCCCCGGCAGCTCCGGTGGGACGGGAACCAGGCTGTCCGCAGGCGCCGCAAGGTATTCGGCGAATCCTCCGTGGCGGTGGAACCCGAGAATCTCCATGGCCGAGCACAGGTTCTCGAACCCCTTGCGGCAGTATTCGCAGGTTCCGCAGGCCGTTCCGGGCCAGACCACGAAGCGGCCCGACGAATCGGAAGGAACGACGCAGACCTCGTGCCCGAGGATTCGGGGCAGCCTGAGGTCGCGGTGTCCCTGGCTCCACATTTTCGCATCGGTGCGGCACACGGCGCAATGCGTGACCCGAAGCAGCCGTTCGTGCGGCTCCGGTTCGGGAACCTGCATATCGGTGAGTTTCAGAACGCCGGGCGATTCGAGCACCAGTGATTTCATGGGACATCCGTTCGATGGGTTACGGCAACGGGGGAGGCCGACATTCCGGTGCAGCCGCGGGGGGTGGCGTCGCAAGCGGTTGAGGAAATCAAGCGGGCAGGGGAGCGCCCGACCCGTGCCGCGGACGTGCTTGTCATTCCTGCCTGCGGCGTTTTCTCAGGCGGTCGAGCTCCCGGTTCTCTTCTTTCCGTTTGATGCTCTCCCTCTTGTCGTAGAGCTTCTTGCCCTGTGCCAGGGCAAGCTCCACCTTCACTTTTCCCTTGCTGAAGTAGAGTTTCAAAGGAATCAGCGCGAGGCCCCGCTCCTGGGTCTTGCCGGTCAGTCTCTTGATCTCGTGGGCATGGAGCAGGAGCTTGCGAACCCGTTCGGGTTCATGGTTGTTGTAGGAGGCGTGAGTGTAGGGACTGATGTGAAGCCCCTGGAGGAAAACCTCCCCCTTCCTCACCCGGGCGTAACTGTCCTTGAGGTTCGCCCTGCCTTCCCGCAGCGACTTCACCTCGGTGCCCAGCAAGACGATTCCCGCCTCGAATTTCTCCAGGATATCGTAGTCGTGATATGCCTTCTTGTTCTGGCAGATCAGTCGGGTCTTTTCAGCGGTCGAGGGCTTGTTCTTGGTCATAGGCGAAGCCGGAGCGTCTACTTTCTGTGGTTGGGGTCCGTCCTGGTCCTGTTGCGCCGATATGACGGGGCGATGCCGCCCGGAACCAGGTTGCTCGGATCGAATACCCGGAATTCCTCGGGAAAGTACCGAGTCACCACTTTTTCGAGGACCCGGTTGATTTCATCGGCGGTGCCCATGCGAAGCACCTTGTTCACGAACCGGGTGCACTCCTTCATGTACGAGCGGCAGATCAGGTTCTTGACCCGGGGAACGGACTGGGGGTTCATGCTGAAGGTGTTCACTTTCAAACCGAGCAGAATCGGAACATAGAGCGGCTCTCCGGCCATTTCGCCGCAGAGGGCCACCTCTATGCCGGCCTTGCGGCCGACGTCCACCGTGTGCTTGATGAACCGCAGCACGGCGGGATGAAGCGGCTCATACAGGTAGGCGACGTGCTCGTTGGCGCGGTCGATGCCGAGGCTGTACTGGATGAGATCGTTGGTGCCGATGCTGAAAAAATCGACCTCGGGCGCGAGCATATCCGCCACCGCCACGGCGGACGGGACTTCGATCATGACCCCGACCGGCATCCGTTCGTCGAACGGGATCCTCTCGCGCTGCAGTTCTTCGCGGACTTCTTGAAGCATCCTCTTGGCCTCGATCAGCTCACCGAGCCCGGACACCATGGGGAACATGAGGCGCGTGTTCCTGCAGACCGCGCTTGCCCGCAGGATCGCGCGGAGCTGGGTCTTGAAGATTTCGCGGTAGTGGAGGCAGAGCCGGATTGAGCGAAGCCCCAGGGCCGGGTTGGGCTCGTCGAGCCTGGGATACCACGTGGCCAGCTTCTCGGCGCCGAGGTCGAGGGTGCGCATGGTGACCCACTGGGGCGCCATGAGCTCGGAGAGATCGCGATATTCCCTGAAAAGCGTATCCTCGTCGGGCAGGTCCGCCCGGTTCATGAAGAAGAACTCGGTGCGATAGAGCCCGATCCCTTCCGCTCCGAAGTCCTTTGCGCCCACCACTTCCTCGAGCAGCTCGATGTTGGCCTCCACCTTCACGAGGTGGCCGTCCATCGTGCGGGCGGGCAGGTGGGCGGTGCGGTTGATCTCCTGGAGATAGTTGTCGAGCTCCTGCTGCCGTTCGTAGTAGAAACTGATCTGCTCGTCCGTCGGGTTGACGATGACCTTGCCCGATGTGCCGTCGACGATGACGATATCGCCCGTGGGGACCCACTTGGTGGCCTGTTCGGCGGCCACGACGGCGGGCATGTTGAGCGACCTGGCGATGATGGAGGTGTGCGAGGTGCGCCCGCCCATTTCGGTGACCAGGCCGAGGGTGCGTTCGATCTGGAGTTGGGCGGTATCGGCGGGCGAAAGATCGTGCGCGACGACGATGACCCGTTCCCGGATATCGTTAAGGACGTTGCGTTCCTGCCCGGCAAGGATCCTCAGAACGCGTTCCCCCGCGGCTTCTATGTCCACGATGCGGCTGCGGATGTATTCGTCTCCCAGGGAGTCGAAGAGGTCCCTGGCCTTGGCGAGGCAACGCATGAGCGCCCATTGGGCGTTGAGCGATTCCTCGCGGATCAGGCGGAGGGTTTCGGAATAGATGAGCCGATCCCGCAGGATCATCTGGTGGACTTCCAGAACGTGGGCCTGTTCCTTGAAATCCCGATGTATGCCTTTCCTTATGGCTTCGAGGTCTCTTTCAGCCGTTGAAACGGCTTTCTCGAACCTTAAGCATTCCTCGGCGACGGCGTCTTCCCCCTCCACCTTGTCCTTGGGAATGGGGACACGCCCCCGTTCGAGGAGGAACGCTTTGCCGATGGCGATTCCGGGAGAGACCCCGATGCCCTGGATGATTCTCGAGGATCGATTCATGTCGACATCCCAGGGTGCGAGTATTCAGCGGGAAGGGCTTCAGAGCCCAAATGCAAAATCATCGATGAGCCTTTCGGCCCTGAGTCCGGCGGATTCAGAACGAGCGCCCCGGCCGGAATGAAACCGGGGGCATCGATCAAAGCTCACCGAACTTCGTTTGAAAGAGAGCCGCCAGAGCGTTCATGGCTTGACCGGCATCGGGACCGCTGGCGTATATTCGCACCTTGCTTCCGTGCGGACAAACGAGGGTCATCAGATCGAGAATGCTCTTTCCGTTGACCTTGTGGTTATCGCACTTGGAAACCCAGACCTCAGCTTCGAACTGGCTTGCAACCTTGACGATTTGAGCGGCAACCCGGGCGTGTATTCCCAAACGATTTGCTACTGTGAATTCCTGCTCCAAAGTGACTGTCTCTCTGGAATCATGGTTCAAAGCAAAATCCCCTCGTTAAAAAGTCCCGCCGTCTCTTAGCATACGGGTTATCCGAAGTCAACTCACACTCGAATGCAGCACGCAGTGGGCGCTGCGTGTCGGCTCGACCTGGAGGAAGCCGCCTCGACGGAGGCGTCTGAAAGCATCCGTTCGGGCGCGCACGGGGGAGATTCACCGAGACCGGCAGGCAAGCCTGAATGGGATGCCGGCGGCGGCACTGTCCGAAGCGGACGGGACCGGGTGGAAATCCAAACCCGTTTGCCCGTGCGGCGCAGAATGCGTTGCCCCAATTCCATGTTTACGGATCGAACGGAGGACAGAGCCGCATGCGGACTGCGTCGGCGGCCGGGCCGGGACCAAGCGTGTCTTGTCGTCAAGTCAAGGCGCCGACCCAAAGCGGATGAACAACCCGCGCCCGCGTCCTTCCCATGGTGGGCACAGGCCGTGTTGCACGTCGACGGCGGTTCCGCCGGAAGCGTCCATTCGTGGGGCAACCCGTCGGATGAGCACCGCGCTTTTTGCTTCGCTCCGATTCGCAATTGACGGCGCGATGATCCTCTCGCGGACCGACGGAGTTCCCGGTTACGGCAGACCACGATCATGTTTTCTCCTGGATATATACGTTTAGCTGAATTCGAAGCCATTTGCAACGGGGCTGTCCCGGCGGTCGAATTCCAAGCCCGTAAAATCCGAAAAGGACGGGTTGAGCCTTGCGAGGTTCATCCCGCATGGGCCCCGGAAAGGATGAAGAACCGCATGGGAAAAGGCGGCGGGCCCAAGGCAGCTTTTTTTGCGCCCCATGAAAGGTTTGCTGTGGTATAAGAGGCACTCGTTCGGAGTTTTTCTTTTGTTCGAGACAGGAGCTCAACCAAGTGAATTTTTACCGTTTTGAATCTTCCGTGAGTCGTGCCGACAGGTACATTCTGAATGGGCACAGGAGCGGGCTGCTGTGGTTCACCGGGCTTTCCGGGAGCGGCAAGTCGACCCTGGCGCATGCCGTTGAAGCGCGACTCTTTCAAATAGGGGTGCGCAGCTACGTGCTCGATGGCGACAACATTCGGCACGGGCTGAACAAGGATTTGGGTTTGACCCCCGAGGACCGGATGGAAAACGTCCGCCGCATCGCGGAAGTCTCCAAGTTGATGGTCGACGCCGGTCTGCTGGTGTTCACGGCTTTCATCGCGCCGTACAGCGAGAGCAGGCGATTCGTGCGGGAATTGATGTCGAAGTGGCCGTTCTACGAGTGCTACGTCAAATGCCCGCTCGAAGTGTGCGAACAACGAGACCCCAAGGGATTGTACAAAAGGGCCCGGGCCGGCGAGATCCTCAACATGACCGGTCTGTCGGCCCCCTATGAAGAACCCGAAAACCCGGAGCTGATCGTGGAGACCGATCGGAATTCCCTCGATGCTTCCGTGGACGCCGTGATCGCGTTTCTTCAGGCTCAAAAGATGATCGACTAGCCCTGGCCTCCACATCTTGCGACGGGAAGAGGATGCAGGGACATCCGGTTCTCTTCCGACGGGAATATCCGCGGCAAAATCGTCGTTGGCACGAACACAGGAGGCTTTCCGCCCGGAAAGCCTCCTGTGTGTTCAAAGGAATAGGTGAAAGCGGCTCAGCCGGGTCCCGGCATGTGAAACCGGGAGGAACCCGGCAACCTGCAACTCTCGGAGATTGTGCCCCGGGTGTTGATCGCGAATCGGGCTTCGCATATGGCCGGAGTTAGAGAGGATCGAGAGGTGGGGATGTTGGACGGGACTGGTGCATGGTTGAGGAAGTCTGTATCGCAGCTGATGGTGCTGTGTATTCTGGTCTGTCCCGGATGGTGCCCGTCCGCGTTCTCCGCGGCTTCGCCGAACGTGCCGGTGGACCACTGGTCGTATCCGGCCCTCGAGCGAATTGAAGCTTTCGGGTTGATCCATTCGAGCCTTCACGGCACGCGTCCTTTCAGCCGGGAGGAAACGGCCCGTCTGATCAAGGAGGCTCTGACGGCAAAGGAGTCTTCCGGCAAGCCCCTGCCGCCCATCATCATGCATCTGCTGGAAAAGCTGCAGCGCGAATTCAAGCCCGAACTCGACGTCTACGGGACCGAATGCGCTCGAAGCAGCTACCTCAAGCCCATCGAAGAAGCGCAGATACGCTACGTGTATACGGACGGCGATCCGCGCCGCTACACCGGGTATCCCGGCAGCGTTTTCGAGGCGGACGTGACCGAGGGCACTCCCCTGGTGTACAACAACGAGGGCGTCGTCTACGGCAAGTACAACAATTTCTCCGTTCAGTTCGCTTCCACATTCGGGGTAGGGGATTTCTTCGCGGGTTCCATCGAGCCGATTTTTCTCGTCCAGGAGAATGAGGGACACAACGACAATGTACCGGGAACGGTGAGTGCCGACCTGCTCAAAGGCTACGGGAAGCTGTCGCGCTGGAACGTCGAACTGGAATTCGGCAGGGATTCCATGTGGTGGGGACCGGGGCGGCATGGGGAACTGCTCATGACGAACAACGCCACCCCGTTTGACATGCTCAAGCTCTCCAATCCCGAGCCGGTGCTCCTTCCGTGGTACTTCAGCTACCTGGGACCTTTCAAGTACACCATTTTCTTATCGAGGCTTGAAGATTACAGGGTTCGTCCCCTGGCGCCGGGCCCCATCGACGAGAGGCCGGTCTATGTCGGGACCTCCAGTTTCGGCGGGTGGCGGGTCGACTGTAAACCGCATCCGCTGTTTGAATTAGGTGTGAGCTCGACCTTCATTTTCGGAGGACCGGGCATTCCGAGCCTCGACTTCGGTGATGTGCTGGGATTGTTCGGACTGGGCAATGTCACCGCGGCCAACAACAAGATCAACCAGTTGGGTTCTTTTGATTTCCGGCTCCGGCTGCCGTGGCTTCGCAATTCGGTGATCTACGGCGAGTACGCCGGAGAGGATGCGGGCGGTATCGGCGGCCCCTGGTATACAAGCTTGTTCAACGACGTGGGATATTCCCTGGGACTCTATGTGCCCCGACTGACGGATGACGGCATGACCGATCTGCGCGTGGAATGGGCGAAAAATGCTCACATCGTGGGCCCGACGCCCGGCGTCTGGTACGGTCACAACATTTTCATCGGGGGGTACGCGCATGACGACCTCATGATCGGCCATCATATGTTTGGCGACGCCGAGGATCTTTTCGTACGCATCACCCGGTACCTGAACAAGGACCTGCTGGTGGGGCTCGACTACGATTACATGAAAAGGGGAATCACGCTGAGCCCCGTTCAGGAGTCGATCAACCAGTGGGGTGTGGACATCACTTACGACATCAACGCCCATTTCAGCGTCACCGCCCGCTACGGCTTCGAGATAGTGGATAATTTCGATCTGGTCGAGGGGGACACACGACACAACAATCTGGTGATGACGATGCTGAAAGTGGAATTCTAGCGGTACGGTCCGGCACGACGGATCTCGCTCGACGGATGGATTTTCTTCTTGAGTCCGATGAACGCCGCCTGTCTGATCGATTGTGGGCACCATGCCCACGCTCATGCCCGAGAACAATCGGATGGCCTGACCGTGCGGGACGCCTTGCATGATGTTGAGCCGTTCACCCCAGCCGATTCACCCCCCGCCGGGAATCCAACCACCTGTGACCGGGAATTCGTGATGTGCCTGCCGTTGCTCCGCTCCGTGATTGAATGTTCTCGTCCGTCCGGCGACAATGCGCTGCAATGTTGCGAATCGAAGCGTGGGCCGGGGGGGGAGGAGGCGATCGTGTACGGTCCGGCCTTCGGGAAGCCGGGCCAGTCCGGTCGCAAGCCCGAGCGCTGCGGTCGTCCAGGGAGCGCAGCGGATGGCATGGCCGGGATGGCGGCAGTCGGCGAGGTTTTGTTCTTTTTTGATTGATTCAATATGATTTCGAGACGAGAATCCGTTGAAGGGCGTTCATTCTTTGCGCCTGAGGCGGACCCGCAACAGCCGACAGTCTCGTGAAAGGAAAAGAGCCGCAGGATGTTGGGTGAGCGAATCATGGCTTTGCTGTCGCTCAAAAACCTTGACGGACGAATGCAAGAGGTCGTCCGGGGTGCATCGACGGCATTTTTGATCAAGATCCTGGCAGCCGGCGTCGGATTCGCGTCCAACATCGTTTTGGCCCGGTGCCTCGGAGCGGAAGGGGCCGGCCATTATTTCCTTGTCCTGACCGTAGTGACCGTCGCGGCGGTTTTCGGCCGCATGGGGCTGAACAATACGATCCTGAGGTTCGCCTCGGCGAACGTGTCCCAGGGCAACTGGGAATCCGTCAAAGGGGTTTACGCCAAAGGGATCGGATTCGCGGTCGGTGCGTCCGGACTGACGGGCATCCTCATGTTTGTGTCCGCTCCCGTGGTGGCCGAAAGGCTTTTCAACAACCCCGAGCTCACCGGCCTGCTCCGCTGGATGTCACTGGCCGCGATTCCCCTCGCGATTTCCGCTCTCTATGCCCAGCTTCTCAGGGCGGTGGACAATATTCGGGATGCGATGATGGTTTTGAGCGCGTGGGTGCCTTTGTTCTTCACGGTCGGCACGGTCGCGCTCGCGCCCTCTTTTGGCCCCCGCGGCGCGGTATGGGCCTACATTCTGGCGACGGTGCTCACCACGCTGATCGCGATGTGGGTCTGGCGACGCGAGACACCCTGCCTGAGAGGAATAAAAGGGCACTTCGAGACCGGGGAACTGCTCGCGAGCAGCATTCCGCTTTTTTTCGCGTCCTGCTGGCAACTGATCATGCAATGGTGCTCGAATTGCTTTCTGGGGGTATGGAGCACCTCCGCCGACGTGGGCATCTTCGCGGTGGCGAACCGCACGGCCAGCCTGACCACGCTGATCCTGGTCGCCGTGAACAGCATTTCCGCTCCGAAATTCGCCGCGCTTTACAGTCGCGGTGATCTTTCGGGACTTGGACGCCTGGCGAGGGGTTCCGCCAAGATGATGACGATCATGAGCGTACCGATTATCATCCCCCTGGTGTTTGCTCCCGGGTTGGTGATGGGCCTGTTCGGCCCGCAATTTGCCGGAGGGGGTACTTCGCTCGCGCTCCTGGCGCTCGGGCAGTTCGTGAACGTGGCGACCGGTTCGGTGACTGCCGTGCTGATGATGTGCGGGTATGAACGGGTGGCCAACAACATCATGGCTTTCAGTGCTTTGTGCTGCGTTGTCGCGAACCTGGCGCTCATCCCTTTCTGGGGCGTTCTGGGAGCGGCTGCGGCGACGGCAATCACTTTGATTGCGCAGAATCTTCTCGGCGTGGTAATGGTCTGGCGGCTGTTGGGAATCATGACCATTCCGGGCCTTTTTTCGAAGAGGGCCCAACGATGAATTCAGTCTCAGACAATGTGCGGTTGACGTGGAGAGCAAAAAGGGCGGGTGTATACCGATGAAACGGATTCGAGTCGTCGGGTTGCATCGTCGCCCGTCCACGGCTGCGGGCGAAAACCACCCTTATGGTAATCCTGCCTTCCGGGGAAACCGCTCGAGCGTTCCCGGGGAGACGGAACAAGGAGTCGAATAGATGGCGGGAAGGTTGGATTTTCTGGTCGTCGGCGCGCAGAAGTGCGCGACTTCCTGGCTGTATTACTGCCTGCGGGAGCATCCCGAACTGCAGTTGCCCGCGAAGAAGCGGGAAGTCGAATACCTTGGTGGGGACTTGTACGAAGCGCGAGGCGCGGACTGGTATTTCGGGCTGCTGGGGCAACCGTCGGAGGCGAAAAAGCTGGGGGATGTCTCGGTGGAGTATATCTATGATCCAAGGGCGCCGGGGGCGGTCCGGGAGCACGCCCCGAACGTGAAGTTCATCCTGTCGATGCGCGATCCCATCGACCGCGTCATTTCCGCCTATCATTGGGTGCTGAGGAAGGGCGTCATTCCCGACCTGCCCCTGGAAGAAGGAATAAACCGGGCGATGAATGCGGATTCCGCGGAGGGGGACCCCGGGGTGAAGATGCAGTATCGCGATATCATCCATCGCGGATATTATGACGTGCAGATGGAAAGGTATCTGGGGCACTTCGATCTGGATCGGTTCCTGTTCGTTCTTTATGAGGACATAAGCGAGAAGCCCATGGCGGTACTGCGCAGGATTTACGAATTCATCGGGGTGAATCCCGACTTCGAACCGCCCAGCCTCAACGAGAGGCCGAAGCACAACACCTACCTGCGGCCGCTGATCAGTCTCGAACGGATCATCCCAAGGTCGCGTGCCCTGGGGAAGGTGATGGACATCGCAAACAAGTGGTCTCACCGGCTGGGTATCGAGTCCCGCAAACCGGACCTGTCCGGCGCGACGACGGATGGGCTTCGAGCGCTCTACCGTCCGCATGTCGAACAAACCCAGAGAATTCTGGAGCGGGTTTCCCGCGAACGGCGGCCGCTGACTCCCGATCTCAGGAAAGCCTGGTCCAGGACGTGGGGCCGCGTTTAGGATGTCGCAGCGCCGACCGCCTGCCGCGCCTGGGAACCGGGCACGGCAAGGGGTTTCCGTGAGGCGGTGTTTTCCGGTGCCGCCTCAAGGCTCCTGAAGCGGCCGCGGGGCTATTCGATGATCGATGTTCAGGCAGGATATGACCGAGTGCGCGATGAGCGAAGCGTGGCCCTCCCTTTGGCTCGCCCTCGGTGATATCGTGTTTTTCCGCGTTGGAGGAAGTCATGCTTGCGATGCCGGACCGAGACAAAGTGAGGAGAGCGATCCGCTATGCCCAGGGGATCCTCGGATTGCGCAAGGACGACGTCATTCTCACGTCCTTTCCGAAATCGGGGAATACCTGGGTCAGGTTTTTCTTCTGCCATGTCATATCCCTGGCCGAGTGGGGGGACAGGGTCGTTGATTTTCCCACTCTCGACAGGACCATGCCCGAGTTGGGGGTGAACAACCTGCTCCTTCCGTGGCAACACACGACGATCCCTCGAATCGTCAAGACGCATAAGGGCTGCTGGCCCATATTCAGGAACCGCAAAAGCGTTCTGGTCATCAGGGACCCCCGCGACACAATGGTCTCCTTCTTCCATTTCGAAAATGGGAAGAAAACCCCGCGTTTCAAGGGGACGTTTTCCGAGTTCATCAGGAGCGAAGCTTTCGGGCTCGAGAGGTGGTTCAGGCACTATCGTTCGTGGGTCGACCACTGTACGGTTCTTCTCAGGTACGAGGATTTGAAAGTGGACGACATCGCGCATTTCAGACGAATGCTCGACGCGCTGAGCATCCGTATGAGCGATGACCTCCTGGCGGCCGCCGCCGAACGGTCGAGGTTCGGCAGGGTCAAGAAGATCGAGAGGCAATTCGGGCAGACCAAAACCGACCGGTTCAAAGCAGACTACATGTTTGCGCGCAGCGGAGAAACCGGGGGCTGGCACGATTACTTCTCCAATGAGGACTTGGAATACTATACCGAATTGAGTCGGAAGTATCGGCTCGCACACTATTGATGGTTCTCCGAGGCGGAAGCGCGATCCGGTCGGACCGGAGCGCAGTGCTGGAGCGACGTTCTCTTGGCGCAATGTTCCGGGGAAGGGGTTTCCGGAAGGGCCTTTTCCCGCTGGGGAGCACTTGCAGGCGTATCAGTCGGCGATTCAGGCCGCATTACGAACGAGTTAACGAAGGCCTGCAGGACGGAGGGGGGCGACGCGGCACAGGCCCGCCGATTCATCGTGACACATTGGTGTTTTGGCCGTCCCCCGGGGAAGCGGGGAGGAGGGCTGAAACCCAGGTGAAAACCTAAGAAGAAGGAAATCGAAAACAATGAAACGTCGATTTTTCCTCAAGATTCTTGGACTGCTGGGGCTCCAGAGCGCCCCGTGGCTGGACTCGATCCTGCCGGGAGCTCGTTTCCTTGCCGAGGCGGCCTCGCCAACACGTCCCGCCGACCGCGCGCAGCCGGGTCCGCGCAGTGCGCCCGCCTGGTTTGAGAAATACCGGGTGCACGCTCATACCCGCCTGACGTTGCGCATGCTGGGTGAGGATGTATTCTCCAGGGCGGCCCAACACTTCAGGGCAATGGGGGTTCATGTTGTCGTCAGGCATATCAAGTCGGGCAGCGAAGGAGCGTGGTGGCCCAGTGCGGTCGGTGCAACGGCTCCGGAGGCGAAGAACCGGAACATCGCCAGGGAAATCATCGAGAGCGCGCACCGTGAAGGGCTCAACATAATCGTCTACCATCGGCATATGGAAGACGACCACATGGCCGAGTCGCATCCGGACTGGGTGTGCAAGGACTGGCTCGGCAGGCCGATGCGTACCCGCAGGGGCAAATACATGTGCCTGAACTCACCCTATACGGACTACTACCTCCAGCGGGTCACGGAGCTGGTGAGAATGGGCGCCGACGGTTTCTATTTCGATGACTCTCACATGCCGAAAACAGGATGCTGGTGCCAGTATTGTAGAAAACTGTTCAGAGAGCAAACCGGCCAGGCCCACCCGCGCAGGCCCGATGCCCGCGATCCCGTCTGGAACAAATTGATCGATTTCAACAACTGGACCATCGAGAGGGCATTCCGGAAGTGGTCCCATGGGTTGCACAACGAGAATCCCAACGTGGTGTTGCTGGTGTCCGGGAACACTTGGCCGGCAATCGTCGACAGGCATTTGACGGATCGCGTCTTCCGAATCGCGGATTCCGGCAAGAGCGAATTCAGTCTGCCCGCCAGGGAGTTCCCGAAGTGGAGGCTCTACCACCTGAGCAGTGACATGAAACCATTCGAGACGGACGCAAAAATCGCACTCGGATACACCATGATCAGGGATGTTGCCGATGGAAGGCCCGGACACATCTGGATATACGGTCTCAAAGACGACTTGTCGTCGCTCTATGCGGTGGCGGGCGTTGTCAGCCACGGCTGCATCGCAAACCTCGATATTCCGGAGAACAGCATCTCCGCCCACCCGTTCAAGAAGGCCGTGGCGCTCGGCAATACGGTTTCGCCCTATTTTTCCGGGAGCCGGCCGATGCGCTGGGCGGCCGTCCATTTTACGGAGCATGGACGGGATCAGTACCTCGCTTCGCCGGAGGCGGCCCTGACACGGGTCCTCTATCCGTATTACGGCGCCTACCGGGCATTGCTGAGGTCCCGCGTGCCCGTTGGAGTCATCAGTGACAGCCAACTGGAAGAAGGAAACCTGGAAGACTACAAGGTTTTGTTTCTCCCCGCTCCGAAGACGCTGACCGGGACGATGGCCCAGTCCGTTCAAAAGTTCAGGGACCAGGGCAACCTGGTCGTTGAAAACAGGGACGAATGGGCCTGGCATGCGAACGTCGGATCCGACAGGGCGGTAAACGATTTCCTCGCGGCGCTCGGGCCGCAAATGTCCAAGGTGCCGGTCAGGGTATCGGGCGGCCCCGAGAAGATGCACGCGGTCTTTTTCACCAACCCCGCGGGAACGCGGCTTACGGTTTCGCTGTGCAACGATTTCTCCTGGGTCCCGACGGGCGGTCCCGCGAACTGGCGGGAGCGTGCGCGAGGTCTTTCGGAGAGGGACGGTATTCCGTCGCCGTGCGATGGCGTGAAGATACTGCTGCGAGGGAAAAGGCCGCCTCGGAAGATTTTCGAGGCAGTGTCCGGAAAGAGCCTGTCCACCGGGGCATCGGGTGAAGATACCGTTATCGACGTGCCCCGTTTTGAATACATGGCCGTCGTGGTTGTTGAATGGGAAGGCTGATCCGTGCTAAGTACACGGCTTGCGTCCGAAGTGATGACGAACTGCCCGAGGTCTGTCGACCCGGGCAGTTGCATGGATTGACCATTAGAATTGCGATTGCACGAAAACTCCGATCGAGGCGCATCGACGCAGGCGCTGTCGGGAATGGGACGTGCAGTCCGGCCGGTTCACAATTCCGCCTGACGCATCAGAGGCTCATGGGAATCCCGCGGTATGTCGTTCAACTCCATCAGTTTCCTCGTGTTCTTCACCACCGTCGTCATCGCGTACTTTGCGCTGCCCCATCGCCTGCGCTGGATTCTGCTTCTCGCCGGGAGCTACTTCTTCTACGGGTATTGCCAGCCCGGGTATCTTGCTCTTATCATGGCGACGACCATGGTTTCCTTTGCCTTTGCCAAGGCTATGCAGGATGCCGGAACTCAAAGAAAGAAGCGGATTCTCCTTGGTTTGTGCATCGGCCTGAACGTCTCCGTTCTGCTCGTTTTCAAGTACTACAACTTCTTCGGCACCTCGATCACGGCTTTGTTGAGCTCAATCAACGTTTCGGTCAACATACCCCGCATCGACTTGCTGCTGCCGCTGGGGATATCCTTCTACACGTTCCGCACGGTCAGCTATCTTGTGGATGTCTATCGAGGCAAAGTTGGGGCAGAGAAGCATCTCGGGGTCTTCGCCCTCTACGTCTCGTTTTTCCCCCAGTTGATCGCCGGCCCCATTGAACGGTCTCCTCACCTGATACCGCAACTGCACGAAAGGAAAACTTTCGACCCGGAGAAGTTCACCGAGGGATTCACCCTGATGCTCTGGGGCTTCTTTATGAAGCTGGTGATCGCGGATCGCATCGGCGTCTACGTCAATGCCGTCTTCAACAATCCGCATGCATATTCCGGAGGGCATTGCCTGCTCGCCTCCTACCTGTTCACGTATCAGATATTCTGCGATTTTGCGGGGTACTCCAGCATTGCGGTCGGAGCCTCGCGCATCTTCGGTTACGATTTGGTGATCAATTTCAGGCGTCCCTATTTTTCCCGGTCACTGCGGGAATTCTGGACGAGGTGGCACATCTCCCTGTCCACGTGGTTTCGGGATTACCTCTACATACCCCTTGGCGGCAACCGGGTATCCCGCGCCCGACACGTGCTCAACCTCGCCGTTGTTTTCCTGGTCAGCGGTTTGTGGCATGGGGCCAACTGGACGTTCGTCGCGTGGGGGGGCATCCACGGCCTGGGCGTGATCCTCGCCGAATGGACCTCCGGATTCAGAAAACGCGCCGTCACGATCATGGGCTTGAAGAACCACGGGCAGCTTGCGGCAATCGTCCAGGTGGTTCTCACCTTTCATATGGTATCCATGGCATGGGTTTTTTTCAGGGCGTCGTCGATTGCCGAAGCGTGGACCATTGTCACAAAGATATTCAGCGGATGGCAGTTCAATCTGAATTACGCCGGCCTCGTGATTCTACCGTTCACCAACGACAGTTCGGCCGTGGCGGCTTTCCTGGTCTCAGTCCTGTTCATCGCTTTCATGCAGTACGTGGAATTCATCAATGAAACAGGGGACGCGCGGATTCTCAAACTGTGGCGTTCATCGGGAAGGTTCAGGGGAGGCTGCCTGGTGGGGCTGGCCCTGATCATCCTTCTTTTTGGGGAATTTTCATCCACCACCTTTATCTATCGTCAGTTCTAGCCATGAGAGTATTCTGGTTCAAGTCCATTGCATTCGTCCTTGTCGTGACGGCTTGTTTGTCGGCGCTCGTGGCCATGAAATATTGTTTTTCCGACCGGTTGGCCCCTCAGACTCTGGGTCTGGGAGGACTTCTCCGGGAAAAGGAAGTAGACTTCCTTTTCATCGGATCATCCCACACGCGCCAGAGCTACGATGTCCAACTCCTGGAAAGGCACACCGGCAAGTCCGCCTACCTCGTTTCCTACAACGGCCTCGGCCCTTTTCTCATGGAGCCTCTGATCCGTTTTGTCGCTGAAAACGACCGGGTGAGGATCAAGACTTATGTGCTCGAGGTTCGGGTGTTCGGTATCCTGCACCCCCCCGCGCTGCAGGATACCCGCCTGTTTTTCGACGCTCCCCGGACTTTGAAACATCGGATCTTGCGGTTGGCTTGGAACGACATTCCGGGTTTCGACCTTTACAGCCTTTACGAACTGGTGGTGGTGAGCAACAACGATCTGATCCTCACGGCTCCCGTCAGCAATCCTTTGATTTCGAGAGGCTCCTACAAGGGGGGATACCTGAAGAGGGAAAGAAGAGCGCTCCGGTCCGACGAGTTCGACAACCTGAAAAGTCCCATGCCGGGCATCGACGCAGTCAGACCCGACCCCAGGCAGCTTGCTTCTCTCCGGAACATTTTTCAGTACGTCAAAGAACGGAATCTGGAAGCTGTTTTCGTTGAAACCCCTATGCCGGCTCCGGTGGAAGAAGACCCTGGGACTATACTCAATAAGCGGTATGTGGGCGATCTGATCCGGAACGAAGGTTTTGTTTACGTGGACGGCGCCGTGGGTTTCGATACGCGGAATCCGTCGCTGTTCGTGGATAACAACCATCTTTCCAGAACAGGACGTGAGGTGTTCACGGAACGGATGGCGGATTTGTTGTCGGAACGAAAATGGAGATCGCAATGAAGGTCGCTGTGCCGGCGGTAGAGTGTCGTCGGAGCGTTCCCGTCCGGCCCGGATGCGATTGCAGGCTCCGGTCGCACGCGATTCCACGATGAGTGTGCCTTGCCAACGAACTGTGCCTTGCCAACGAACTGCCTTGCCAACGAACTGCCTTGCCAACGAACTGCCTTGCCAACGAACTTGCTGCCGGCCGCCGTTCCTGGTATATTCCTGCCCGTGCCCGGTCGGTGCCCATTTGGAAATCCTGGTGCGGGAAGTCGTTCCGTAGAGCGGGGAGAACCCCGCACAGGCCGGTTTGATCCGACCACGCCAACCGACCGCTTTGGGAGTGGACATGGAAAAAACGGTTGAACGCTACAACTCTTTGGCGCTTCTCCAGGGATTGTGTCTCTTTCTGGGTGTCGGCGCCATCGTGGCGTTTCCATTCTCTCTCGCGTGGGTTGGCCTGGAAAGGTCCGTGTTGTGGGCTGAGGGAGTATGCTGCCTGCTGGTCATGACACTCCCGACGCTGTTCCGCCGGGAATACGACGTTTTTGAGCCGATCAGCTTTATCATGCTCTCGACGGTGTTCGGGGTCACGTTGCGTGCGATCTATATGGCTCTGTACGAGAATGCGACCATTACTCAAGAGCTGCTTCTGTACAAGCACCCCGGCGCCATGATCGGGGGAGGCGCGCTCATACTGATCGCCCTCCTCTTTCTTACCGCCGGATATATGTTGAATCTGCCGGTCGTAAGAGTCGAGCGTTATCCGTTGCTCGGCAACAGACCCTGGATTACCTGGCGCCTTTTTCTTGTCATCGGATTCTATACCGTAGTCGCCCTGGTCGCCATGTATTTCTATTTTAAGACTATGGGACTCAAGGAGTTCGTGCTCTCGACCATCTCCACCAAACATTTTTACACCATCTCGGAATCACAGGGTTACAAGAAGACCGTGCTGGGTTATTACAGATGGGCTGCCTCGCTGATCATCCCGGCATTCTATCTGCTCCTGTGCTGGTTTGCCGGCACCAGTCGGCGTTGGATATCGCCGATGGGCTTCCTGGTGGTTCTTACCTGCATGCTGGCCGCGGTCTTTCCGATAATGAACAGCAGTCGCCACGATGTGGTGATCATCATCGTCATTGCCATGGTCCTCTGGCACTATGTACGCGGGGAGGTCAAAGTGCGGACCATCCTGTTGACCGCCACGATGATCATACTCCTGCTTGTGGTCATGCTGGCATTGCGGGCGCGGGCCTCAGGATGGAGCGAGGTCGCCGGCTATCTGACTGGGGAGACCATCCTGGACAAGACGGTGGGGAATCGGAACTATCTCGGAATCGACAAAGCCGGCCAGATCGTGAACGCCATACCCGACAAGCTGCCCTACGAGTTCGGAAGCACGCTCGTGACCTGGGTTGTCGCCCCCGTGCCGAGAACGTCATGGCCCGATAAACCCATCATACTGGCGGGTGCGACTATCGGCCAACTCGTCTACGAAACCAAAGACCCGAGTGGAAGCGGGGCCGGGGTACCCCCCGGCTTCATTCCGGAACTGTATTGGAATTGCGGCGTGCCGGGAACCATAGTGGGTGTTTTTTTGCTGGGCGGGTGGCTCAAATTCCTTTACCGCAGTTTCGAACCTTACATCCGCACGAACAAAGCCGCCCTGGTCATATATGTAACAACGATGACGAGCTTCTCTTTCTACCTCATGGGGGGAACGCTGAGCGGAGCAATCATTCAGACGCTCACTCAGACGATTCCTCTTTTCGCGGCCGTGTGGTTTATCCGGGCGGCCCCCGCTTCCCGCAACCAGGATCGAGAACCCGTTCCCGCCCAAGGGTAGCTTGTTGCCGGCCCGCAGGCTTTCGGAAACGGAACGCAAGCGCTCCGGAGGAGGTGCGAATGCCGTGGTGCCCTCGGATGAACCTCCTCAGGCCGGGTGCCTCCTCGTATGATCGAGACAATCCACCAGCCCGGGAGGCGACACCTCATCCGGAGGTGCGTTCAAAATTACACGACACCGGTTCGCCAGGCTGTGCGGCGGGCAACACACGTTCGGGCCCCGGGTGGAGCCATGCCATCTTGTGACGGAGGCATGGAGAAGGTGCGGATGCCCCCGAATTTCGTCCGCCGCACGGATACCCGAGGGTCCTAGTGTTGCATTTCATAAATAATTCTATATAATATGCCTCCCAAAAGGGGGCGAAAAATGAGAAGACCTTCCAGTGTCGAATTGACCGATGAACAGCGTTCCACTTTGCTCATGTGGGTTACGGCCGGCAAAACCGAGCAGCGACTTGCCAAACGGGCACAGGTGATTTTGTGTGCCGCCGCCGGGATGGGGCTCAAGGATATGGAAACCAAGGTCGGGCTGACTTGGCAGAGTTGTTTGAAATGGCGCAAGCGCTTTGTTGAGCAAGGACTTAAGGGCTTGAGGGACATCCCCCGCAGGGGTAGGCCCGCCGTCATCACTCCCGAGGAGCGTGTGCAGGTGATGGCACTTGCCTGCACTAAACCTGACGACGCGAGCAACCAGTGGACCATGACGAAGCTTGCCGATGCGTCGGGTTTTTCCAGGGCGACGGTTTTCCGCATTCTCAACGAGGCTTCCCTTAAACCACACAAAATCGACCAGTGGTGCGGAAAAAGCCCGGACCCCGAATTTGAACCTAAACAGGCAGCCATTCTTGGTCTTTACCTCAGCCCTCCGGAAAACGCCTTGGTGATCTCGGTGGACGAAAAATCCCAAATCCTAGCACTTGATCGAACCCAACCGATGTTGCCCCTGCGTCCCACCCAGGCCAGGCGGCAAACCCATACCTACACGCGCCATGGCACGACCTGTCTGTTGGCCGCCCTGCTCGTTCACGAAGGTCTCATCGAGGGACGATGTGTCGATTCCCATACCCATGCGGAGTTCCTCGGCTTCCTGAAGCACTTGTATCGGAAATTCCCCCATCGGGACCTTCATGTGATAGTGGACAATTACAGTGCCCATAAGCACCAGAAGGTGATGGAGTGGGCGGCAAAGCGCAAAAGACTCACACTTCACTTCACGCCCACCTACGCATCATGGCTGAATCAGATTGAGATCTGGTTCAGCATCTTCACTCGCGATGTCATTCGCGGTGGCATCTGGCAAAGCAAGCAGGCACTGGTCAAGCAGACCATGCTGTACATAAAACGCTATAACGAAACAAATGCGGCCCCGTTTAATTGGACGTACACGGGCAAACCGTTGGTCGCATAATATCAATGAACTTAAGAAATGCTACACTAGCTGCTGCGGTTAAGCAGGTTGAGTACCCTATCGATCCGCTCACACAGGTCCTGGTACTTTGAGAAGGTCATAACGCGATTGTGAGCAAGATCATTTCGAAGAGGTCTGAGACCTCGGATGCAGGCAGCTGTCTCGCGCATGACCGGCTGCCTGCTCGGCCAACTGGCAAGCACGGTTTCCATGTGACCCAGTTGGCAGTTGTAGTGTGTCTGGCGAACTGCCACCGATTCCTGAAGGTCCTTCGGCTCAACATGGGCTATGGGCCAATCACATCCATGTTTTCCGGCCATGTAATCACAAACCCGCAAGCGCAGCGCATCAATCATGGGGAGGACCAGTTCCGACTGCCCGCGCCACATTCGATGTTTAATCGCGACGTGCTTTCCAATAATCTGCAGGGCTGCACTGCTGATGGAAAGCCCATTATCGGGAGTCCAATTGAGTACGCCTTCACCCCAGAGTGACAATACTTGTCCTGAAAGTTCGGGCATTCTGTTGAGTTTGGTGTCGTTCAGCGAAAAGGTCTCCTCGATCCCTAGGGAGTCCAGCGACTCTTTCCTCCAACCTCTCCCAATTGCTATCTCCTGAAGTATGGGTCCTATTTCCCTCTCTTCCAGACTTCTCGTTTCAAGCAGAGCAGGCATCAAGAGAGGGTCCCCCACACACAGGCGGGGAACCAGGTACTCTTGCCATATCTCAAATTCATTTTCGACGCTGGTTTCATTCTGGCAAAGCAGGCGCATCTCGAGCACGGAGGGGATACCCCACCAGTGAAACACCTTAAAAAAAATATCCGATCTGGGTATGCGGAGTTCTGCTTTCCATGGCATGGTCACACATACAGCGGGGACCCGGATGCCTCGATCCCGTAGGACTTTGCTGTTTCCTGACCAGACAAATGCCGCGTCAATCCATGCCTGAGCTGTCTGGGGTGCAGTTTCCTCAAAACCAGTCAGCCAAACCACTTCGGGGAGAATTTCGGGGAAGTCACAGGCTTCGGGCAAGTGCGCCAAGATTCTCGGGGCTAAAGGATCCCGCCATTTGATTCCTAACTCTTGGCAGAAGCATGTGACAGGGGCTGTAGCTGCAAACCGTGAGATGTCAATCTCCAGAAAGTCGATGCCTCTCAGGATGAATCTGGATCGAAGCTCCTGACCGAACTGTCCCATGGGGATGGTCCTGGGAACCAGCACGATACTGGTCAGCCCATCCAATAGGTGCGACATTGCAATATCCGTAAACCGCACCACGCTGGGCAGTCTGAACATCGAAGTCAGCACCAGCGTCATTGCGCAATCCAATGCAGATTCTTGACTACCCTGTCCAGTACAGTCCCATCTGCCGCAGAATGAAGGATTCGCATTCGTTTGAGATAATCTACCGCTCTCAGGGTATCTTCTCTCGCACGCCCCCTGTCACCTTCAGCATCGAGAAGGAGGTGCAGGTCTGACAGATCGGATTCGGCGATCGTGCCAATCTCGTGGAAAACTTTGAGGACTTCGAGCACTCCTGGAAGGGTTCCAATGGAGATCCTATTGAGAAAGTCACCTCGCAGAGTAGAACCCACCCCCGAAAGCTCCTTCATCATTTCTGCTGCTGGAATGGCGAGGTTGTTTTCTTTTGCAGAGGTCTGGAAGAGGTGGTCCACAAGAATGGGCCATCCTCCGGTTGCTCTGATAATCTCACGTGAGACTTCAGGCGATGACAGCTTGTCCAATTGTTCGAGGCGGTTGCGAATGCCATCCTCACTCCAAAGTTTTGGCGACACAACTGCGTCGCATCTTGTTTCCAGTTCATCTCGTTCTTCCGAATTCATAGCAAACCAGTTCTCTGCCGTAGCGGGATCGAACACGAATATGATTTTACACCAGCGCCGGCTGGTTCTCTGTCGATGCTTTACACAGAACTCCAGACATCCTCCGACCAAAGCTTTTAAAGCCTCTGCGCCACACTGTGGTCTGAATTGAAAAATGAACTGCTCGGCCTTTTGAGATGGCTTGAGCAGGGTCGAAAGATAATCGCTCAAGGTTTCTGGACTCTTGATGCGCGAGGGAATCTCCTGGGAGATGCCCAGCCCCTCTTCGAGATACCCCTTTGGGACAAGCCTGGAGAGTGCGTTGGCAATCAAATCCAGGCCAAGAGCAGGTGAGGTAAAGAGGATGCTCACGCCAAAGTCGGGAGAAGAGAGGTCACGCTCCTGAGAATACGTGAGGGGGCTGTAATGAGGTCCTGGATCAAGGAACGTGTGGTGTGAATCCGGTCGAAATTTTTCCTCCGGCTCTCTTGTACTCAACTCCTCGAGCCGGCTCTCAATATTGGTCCCCATTAGCGTTACCATATTGGGACTGCGAAGGCGGTAGCAACCATCCGAAGAGCGAACCAAAACACCAAGACCGCACATTTCATCCAGCTTGCTGTTCATGTCGTCGATTTCAGTCTCTGCAAAGCCGGCCGCCCAATATACTTTCACTAGGTCCAGGACTTCTTTTGCCGAAAATGATCGAGAGTAGCTGTCCCGATCATTCTTTTGCTCGATTATCAATGCCCAGGTTATGGCTTGGTATCGAGTGTCCAGTTCAAGCGTGAGGTCAAGTCGCTGCCGAATCTCATCCTGTACCGCCTGGTCCCGGTAAACCGCTTCCACGTCTTCACGTCTGATCTTTATGGGCAGCTGTACCTTCCTGTCCTGCTGCTTCTTGCCTATCCGCTTGATGAGCTTCTTGCAGAAGAACTGAATCAGCCCGGCGTGGTAGTTTGTGTACGAGAGAATCCTTAAAACAGTGGTTTCATCCAGCTCGATTCCTAAAAACTCCATGGGCTCCCAGACGAGCCGGGTCGCATCCGAGGGATCCAGGGGACCAACTTTGAGCGGAACGCCAAACTGGGCAAGAGGTTGGTTGGGAATACCCTGGAACCGTTGCACATTCTGCAGGCCTGCAAAAACCACCTTGAAGTGGCGTTTCGTATCCGACATCAGGCTTTTGAGCTCCTGGAGCACAGGAAACGCGCTCAAGCTGGAATCGGCGTCTAGGAAATTGTCGGCCTCGTCGAAAAGGACGAGTATGCGGCGTCCGGGAACCTCCTCAAGGCATTCGATGATGTGTTTCCTGAGGGTCTCTGCCTTGAAGGTGTGTATGCTCTGCTTCAAGAGACCGATGCTCTTGAGTCCCTCCCGAATCCGCTCCCAGACCTCATCCTGATACCTGTTGGCATCTCTGGAACCGGCAGCACCGATATTTCTGATCTCGAGGTAGAGAGCGTAACGCTCCAGTGACGGGTGGTGAAAACTTCTTTGGACGTGCCTCAGCAGAGCGGATTTCCCGAGTTGCCTCCCCCCGTATACCAGGCAGGTGCTGTATTCTTGCAGGTCATCTGCCATGCGCTTGCGCCCATAAAACATCTCGAGGGGCACATCGCCCTGCACGAAAGGCTTGTAAGGGTCAATGGCGGTAAAAGGCAGCGCGCATCGCAGGAATGTCCCCAAGCGCTCGCCGCGTTCCTTGGTGAGGTAGACAAGCAACACTTCGTCTAGAACGGCAAGAGTGACGTTATCGGCACGGCAAAGTCTCAGACTGTCCCATCGCTCGGCCTGATTCATCCGTCCCAGGTAAAGCACCACGAGACCGTGGCGGTCGACCCTTGATTGTTGCACCAGGGAGGTGATGGTCTCAGCCACGGGGCGTTCCCAAAGGACGAGGACATTGAGCGCGCCTTCGACGAGACTCCCAAACTCGGGGATAGGTCGGGCAAGGTTCGTCGCCGTCACCGACGCCCTGAGGAAAAGAAGATCTTGAGACTTTTCCTTGATGTCAATCCGAGACGTTTCTCCCTTGTAGGGTTTGTAACCCAGAAAGGAAAGCACTTCTCGGATGTTCTGAAGCGACCTGCCATGATCGTGACGGCTCTTCTTGAGCTCGAGGAAAGCCTTGACCCCGCTCAAGGCGCTTTCAAGGCGGTCGTTCATGAGACCGGCATAGCTCATACCAGCGACTGGTTCTTTCTCCCTGATCGTCTGGATAACACTTTGTAGACCGTTGTTGCGGAACATGAAGTTTTCGATCTCGGAGTACTTGACAAAGAAGTCTCTGAGCGTTTCGCATTCGATCTTTCTTCTGCTTTTGAAGAGGGACGAGTCCAATTCCTTCCCGACTTCCACAATCTCCCAGAGATGCGACAGGGTTTCACCCAGTACCCTTATCTCGCCGTTTTGAAATGCCGATTTGATGAAGGTCTTGACACTGTCAGACTTTTCCGGATCGGTGATGATCGATATGAGCTTGCTGCTCAGGTCCTCCCAGGTGGATTTCAAATGCTCGAGTCTGGCCTTTCTGGCAATCGACAGCCGGTCGTGGATCGCTCCCTTAAGTTCTGCGTCTCTTCCAGATATGTTGTATTCTTTCAGAGGCTGTATGTGACGGATACAGTCAAGCATCTCAGATCGATCCTCGTCGAGAAGAATCCCGTCGACAAGTGCCTGCTCAACCGACTCAAGGGCGGTATCCACCTTTTCTTGGAGGGCTAGTCTAGCCCCGTCAAGAAGTTCGCGGTATCGGTGTCTAAACCCGTTCTCCTTGCCATCCGCAGGGATATGATCGATGCATATCTCAACGAAGCGAAAATCTCTTGCTTTAAACCAGCCAATCAGTGCGTCAGCGAGTGTGCGACCTTCTTTATGAGAGTTCCAGACAGCATGCCTCACCTTCACGGTTGCTTCGGCATTGAGCGAGAGATCATCTTTGATGGGGAGCTCAGGTAGGAAAATAAGTCTTCTTCCAAGTATATCCTTAATACTGCCGCCGCCTGAGACCCAACCTTCAACGCTGTTTCTGAAAAGCTGGGGCCACTCAGGGTCGATCTGGATGTTCAGAATCTGGGCGATCTCGACAAAGGCACGCCCCAGGACCATGGCTGCCGCACGACGCTCCAGGGACTGCGATTCTCTGCTCTGGTCTCTGAGCGCTCCCAGCACGTTGCGAATGCCCCCGCCGATTCCATCCCTGAGCCGCCTCACCTGCGCCTGGAGCCACTGCCCTCTACCCTCAATTATCTCTTCACGTCGGACCGCATTGAGCCACTTTTCGCCAATGTCGATGGCATCTACTACGTTGTCATAGATCTGCTCTCTCGGTGAAGTGCCGATATTCCGGGTGTTCCTGATATGCTTGCCGAGAGCCCTTTCGACCTCTTCCTCAAGGTGTTCTCTGTTTCGCCATTCCGCAACGAGGGCAGCAACAATCTCCGCTTCACGCCGTGAATCGTTCGAGACTGGGAGCAACATCTGCCGGATTGGCCCGTCAGTGCCCACGAAGGCAGTCCAAACCTTGTTCGTAGTGGTTCGGATGAGTTTTCTCCTTGGTCTCTCACTCAGAAACTCCTGAGCCTCTCTCACGATGCTGTCGAGCTTCCGCTTTCGGACTTCCTTTTCCTCGGCACCGGAAAGGTCCTCGGACCTCAGCGGGCACCTGCGCTGCGCAAAGTTGCGCAACGCGACAACAGCCTCGTGAGCCTCGTGCAAAGACGCCGGCTCAGCGAGCCAGCTCCCCATTCCGCTGGAAGGAGAGATCACGGAAGGCTTCAGCGCTGCCGCCAGCCCCAGCATTCTATGGATTTCGCTGCCGTCCGGGACAAACTTCTTGGAGAGCTCACCCAGTTCAGTGCCATAAAAGTCATTATCCCAGCGGAGGAGGCGGGAGCCGACCAAGGATTCCACGAGCCAGGATGGAATCCCCCGCTCACCGCACGCCTCCATGGATTTCGATACCCAATAGGCTCCCGGGATGTCATCTTCAATGAGGAGGTTAGCGATGAATTCATTCCAATCCACTTTGGCCGATTCTGCAATGGCCGGGATGTCCTCCGCAGATTTTTCAGCTGGCTCTGTGTCATCAAGAGTTGGCGTAGGCTCTTCGGGTTCCTCTTGAGGTTGTTCAGGTTCAGGCTGAACTACCTCAAATCCCAAACCTGGGGCATCGCCCAACTGTAGTTCTTCTAAGGGTTCCTGGACCTGGCTCTCGTCTGCTGCGCTTTCCTCAACGAGATCCCTTTGAACGGTATCTGCGGCAGCCTTTTGGTCAGTGAATTCATAAACATCTGACTCAATCTCTTCGTCAACTCTGAGATACAAGAGCGGACTGGGGCCTTCTTCCTGAGCAACCACTCCACCCTCACACGGCTTATCCCATTCGGAGATATCTCTACAGGCAGAATCTTCCATTGCGGGAGAGGGCATTCCATCTGGTCCAGCTCCGGCCGCCTTTATGGGGTCGGCGACTTCGAGTTCAGTCGGCGGCTCCACCGGCGTGAAACCCTCAGGTTGCACTCCGGAATCGGGCCTAAAGAACCGGGCCAATTCACTGAACTCTGAAGTGATCTGGCGACTGATTTCTGCAAGGTCGACGGCCGCCTGGTAGTTGAAGGGGTTTGCCAGTATTTCTCCTTGCAGAATTTGGCTGCGCTGGATCTTTTCTTGCGCTGATTCCAGTTGGACAGAGACTGTCCTAAGTTCACTGTCGCCCAGCGTACCAGAGGACCAGGAGTGCAACCCAAGAAAGCAGGTCTGATCCAAATAATGGCTCAGCAGACTCCTCATCTGGTTTAGTAGATCATCAATTTTCTGCCGCACCTCTGCGACTGCCCGGTCTTTGCTCTTTCTCTCCTTCAATTCATGAAGATGATCGATGAAAACCGGCAAGTAATCCCAGTCCTCCGACTCGTCAGGCACACTCTCTAATTTCTGGAACAGGTCTTGCCAGAATTCAGACATAACAGGTGCCCCTCTGATCTCCACTGGAGACACCTGTGCGTGGTCATCTCTCCCTGATTCAGCCACAATCTCCTTTTTCTCTCCCATCAATACCTCATCGTTTTTATCAGACTCATCGTACTCCTCGCAGAGCACATCCTCGAAGAGTACGATGAAATAGAAGGCCTGCAGCGCTTTGGATAGGTCTGTCTCCGGGTTCCTTGCAACAAAGTCGTTAACAATTTCCTTCAGTTCATCATGACACTCATCCATGATGACCTGTTCCTTCAGCCACCTCAGTCTATCCTCTCCTATCGTGTCCAGATGCTCGCATGCATGGTCTACAAGTTCTGAGTGGGCTCTGGACCAGAGTTCAATGATGTCTTCACTGAGATACCGCAGCCGCCCAACTTTCGGCAGTAGAGCCACAGTCTGGTTCTCCGACTTTGCCAGTTCAAAGAAGCGAAATCCTGGAACCTTGACCGCTTGATTTAATTTCTTAATCAATAATTTGGCTTTCGGGTCTTCCGGCATGTGTTTGCAGTATTCGAGCACATCCCTGACGTATTCTCCTTTTTGAGACTTGCTATTCGATAAACCACACGCCTCGAAGTAAATATCTAGTTTTTCCTTAGGCATGACATACTCCAGTCCCGTCGAAAATCATTTGTGAGACTACCCGTCGTATGGTGCATCAAAAACAAACATTCACCCAACAAAGTCCCGATTCCGCCTATGCTCTAAAACTCAACGCCTCCGTCCATCCCGGATATCTCGAAAGGTCCTGCTGAGGGGACGTGAAACGAGCAGGCGCGTTGACGAGCGGATAGTATCCCCCACGGTCTGGCCAAAGGGCGCTGCGCGTAAGTGTGCTAAACCAACACTCGACCTGGTTTAGCCATGAGGTTCCCGTCGGGGTGAAGTGGAAGTGAACGTTGGGGTGCCTTTTGAGCCACTGGTCGTTTTTGGGCTTATGGGTGTTGAGGTTATCGAGAACCACGTGGATCTCCTTTCCCGAATGATCCTCCACGACCATGTTCATGAATCGGAGAAACTCCCTCCTTCGTCTCCGGCTGTAGTGGCCAGCTTTTACCTGTCCGGTGGCGATGTTGAGGGCGGCAAAAAGTGTGGTGGTCCCATGGCGCTTGTAGCCGTGGGAGTAGCCGTAGAGGGATTTTCCGTTCGGAAGCTTGAGATAGCCTTGATCCCTCTCAAGGGCCTGGATGCGGGGCTTTTCATCAACAGAAAGAACAAGGGCGTTCTCCGGAGGATCAAGCTAGAGCGCAACCACGTCTGCGGCCTTGGCCGAGAAGTTCGGGTCCTTGGAGATGCCCCCACTCTTTCTTCTCGCAAGGCAGATCCCGTGCCTTCTAAGGATTCTCCAGACCTGATCGTCGGAGACGTCGCCCAAAGCCCCGGATACCAATCGTCCGTTCCAGGTGGCATAGCCTCGGGGGGGAAGTTCATCGAGAAGAGCAAGCACTCTCTTCTCCGTTTCCGAGTCGTAGGTCGGGGGCTTTCCGCTCTGGGCTTCGTCCCGCAACCCCTCGATTCTTCTCTGAGTGAATCGGGTTCGCCATTTGCTCACAGTGGCGTTTAGGAGCGTGAGGGCTTGGGCGATGTCTTTAGTCTTGCCCCCTTCTGCGGCCATGAGGATGATCCTGGCTCTAAGGACCATTCTCTGCTCCGTCTTGGCGTTTTTCACCCAAGACTGGAGGATTCGCCTTTCTTCTTGGCTGAGTTCTATGGTCGTTGTTCTCATGGAGAGCATAGGACAATACGACGTTAACTAATGCAAGTGAGCGCTAAAGCCTCCTGAGATACTGAACGAGCTTTGAGTAGCTCTCCTTCGACTCGGGGGAGACGGACTTCTGGTCGAGGTATTCAAGGAGAAAGGCGGCGAAAACCGACAGGATGAACCCGATGAGTATTCCGGCCACTCCGATGATCACCGGCTTCGGTCGGGTCTTCTTTTCCGGGAGCACGGCCCGGTCGACGACCTGAACGATCGAGGAGTCATTGGCCTCATCGAGTCTCGCGGACTCATACATCTTGAGCAGCAAAAGATAAACGGTCTCCTGGTACTTGAAGTCCCTCACTTTGCGCAGGTAATCCGCCCCCAGGGAAGGCACGGAGCCTGTGGGGATAATGGAACCTCCCGACGGCGAGCTTTCTTTCTCCTCAAGCTTCTTCAGTTGCTCCTTAAGACCTTCCAGTTCGGCGGTAGCGCGTATCAGGTCGGGATTGCTCGAAGCGGCGTAGGACCGCATCACCTTCAGCTGGATTTCCTTGGCCGCGATCTGAGCCTGGATCGTCGCGATACCGCTCAAAGTCGCTCTGGCCTGCTCATCGATCTGGATGACGCCGGTGGACTCCTGGAACATCTTCAGGCTCTCTTCAGCCCCGACGAGCGCTTCGTGCGCTTTTTTCAACTGCAGGTCATAGTAGAGTCGTTTCTGTTGAGCCGACGCGGCCGATATGGACTGGCTGATTTTCAGGAGCTCATCCACCAGGCTGTTGGCCATGTCCCTGGCCCTCTGGCGGTCCTTGTCCTCGATGCCGATGGTGATGATTGCCGATTCGGCGTCCAGTTCGGGCTTCAAAGCCCCCATGAAGGACTCGCGACACGAGTCCATATCGTAAGGTCGCACGCTCCCGAGGATACGGTCATCCTTGTACAGCGCATATATGCCGTATTTCTGGATCACGGCGTCGATCACGGTTCTCGATTTCAGCAGGCCGACGTACATGTCCGCCGAAGACCCCAGCCCCAAGGCTCCGCTGATCAGCCCCGCCGCGCCGGTTGAGCCGGCAATCTGGGAGAGAATGGCAGTGGAAGAACTGGTGTTCTGAGGCACCACGACTTTGGCCGTTCCCGTGAAGATCGGGTCCATATAGAAACACAGTGCCATCAAGAAGGCGAAGAAGCTGAAGGTGCCTACGAGAATGAGCCGTTTGCGCTTGGCTGTGATAACCAGAAGGTCGAGAAGGGTTATCACTTTCTCGCTGGACTGTCTTGGAGTGTTTTCCATGAAAGAACTCCTCGGGGAATCATCTCCTGTACGAAAAGAATCATTCGTACGCGTCCTGAGGAACGTGCGCTCGTCCTGGTGCCGCCCGCGCCCGGAGAGAATCCCAAAATACCGAGTGCACAAAGCTCGCACTGCAATCCTGAGGGCAACCGTCCCGATCAAAAATAACCCGTTTCTAATAGCACATGGAAGCATTGATTGCCACTTCAAAGATTGTCGTAAGGCGCCCCTGAGTTGCGCCGGCCAACAGCAAGGACTCCGCGCAGTCAGCTCGTTCCGCGGGCGGGTTCGCATCAGAACGGACCGGGCCTTTGCGCAGGGCAGTCCGGGCTGGTGTGAGAAAGCGCCGACAAGTGCGTCCGGAAAGAAACCGATCACGAGATCGCGCCGCCGCGGCCAAAATGCGGACTCTCCTCCCAAAACCCGGGGCAATAAGTTTTCCTCGTTGGGCCTCGGCGACGAATTGATCGTCCTTGAGATTAGCGGCCAGTCGTGATAATTCACCCACAAGCGCCGTTCCCGGGGATTCCAAAGGGGGCGAGCGGCTGAATGCCAGCCATGGAGCCGAGCGGTTTCATGGTATACGTTTGTCCGGTGAGGTTTCGGAATGCCGAATGCGTCTGATGGAGGAGTTCTGCTGGTTGGCCCGAGGCTGGATCCCGCTCATACGGTGACCGGGTCTCGAGTGGGATTCGAACACGCCATATCGGCCTTCCGGAAGAAAGGCCTCAAGCACGAGATCGTCAACACCGTCAAGGGCGGTGTCGCGCGAGCGGGATCGTTCAGCGTGACGCGAGCAATCCATACCTTAGGCCTCATCGCCTCGTTTCTTCGTAAGCTGAGGGGCTGTCGCACGGTCTATCTCACCATCGGCTCATCTCTGATGGGATTCATCCGGGATGCGTCGCTCATCTGGCCGAGCCGCCTCATGGGAAGAAGGATCGTTCTGCGGCTCTACGGCGGCGGATACGGGATGTTCTATTCCGAGCAACCGGCGATTCTGAGGAAACTGATTCGCCGCACGCTGGCGCAGGCTACGGTCATCATGGTCGAGGGGAAACTGTTGCGTGAGCAGTTGGATTTCGTTCCGGAAATCGACAGAAAGATCCGTGTGGTTCCCAATGGATTGCCGGACGACCTGCTTCCCGGAACATCCGGTCCCAAGTTGTTGCCGGACGGTGCCCCGTTTCGGCTGCTCTATCTGGCCAACATGATCGAATCAAAAGGCTACCTGGACCTGCTGGCGGCATGTCGCATCCTCAGGGAGAAGTACTCCCTGCCCATCCGGTGTGATTTTTGCGGGGCGTTCATCAAGACCGCGGTGGACGGCGCGGACTTGAGCGGCGAAGAGGCCGGCAGGCGGTTCCATGATCTCGTCGACCGTTGGGGCCTGAGCGATGTCGTGGAATTCCATGGTGTCGTCGGAGGAGAATTGAAGACGAGACTCCATGTGGAATCTCATGCTTTTGTCCTGCCCACGAGGTATCCGTGGGAGGGACAGCCGATCGTCATCATCGAGGCCCTCGCTTTCGGGACTCCGGTGATTGCCACGCCATACAGGGGAATCCCCGAAGAGGTAATAGACGGCTACAACGGCGCCTTCGTCGATCCCGGCGCTCCCGAGCAGATCGCGGACAGGGTCGCGGGCCTTGCGCGTGACCCGGACGGTTACCGGCAGCTCAGCGCCAATGCGCTGGCGCATTTCGCGCGGAACTTCACTCAGGAAGTGCATTTCGACCAGGTCGTCGCGGCCGTGTGCGGCGAGGACGGATGACGGCGGTTTCGGTGCGGCTCCGCGGACCCCTGCACCTTGTGCCCCACGGCCATTCCGGCGGCCGGCCTGACTTTCCTGAAATCACGTCATTCCTGCGACAAGGGGGTGAAGCAAGTTGAGGCTTCGATTTTTCAACACCCATGAACCGGTAACGTCGTACTACCGGGACTTGGGACCGTACCTGGCCCGCGAGGGAGCACAGGTGGAAATATGCATGAGCGGGGCAGAGAATCGCACCGCTCGAAGCGGGCTCGAAGAAGCTCTGAACCATCCCGGAATACGCATCACCCGGCTTCCATCCGTGTTCAAGGTTCAGCGGGGCGCGATATCGCGCGTCGGGATCATTTTGAGCTACGCGCTGAGTGCCGTGGTTTATACGCTTTTGAGCCGCGGGACCGACCTGAACGTGTTTTTGAGCCAGCCTCCGATGTTTTCCTGCTGGGGGTTGGTTTTGAAACTCATCCGCCGACAACCGTATTGTTGCGTGGTGATGGACGTTTACCCGGATGTGTACGTGCGGGACGGCCTACTGAAAGAGAACAGCCCGGCTTTCCGTATTCTGAGGCGGTTGATGCGGTTGACATGGAGAAATGCCGCGGCGGTGGTGGTCATCGGTCGCTGCATGAGAGAACTTGTCAAGGACGCGGGTGTCGAAGCCGACCGGATCCACGTGATCCCGAACTGGACGAATGCGGAGAGCGTCTGCGCGGCGCCCGGGACGACGAGCACCTTGCGGGTCTCGGAGGGACTGGGAAAGCAGTTCGTTGTGTTGTATTCAGGGAACCTCGGAGTATCCCACTTCTTCGACGACGTGCTGGAAGCGGCCCGCCGTCTGAAGACGGTGAACGATCTGAAGTTCGTATTCATCGGCGAGGGCTCTCGTTGTGCCGAGATAGAGAAGGGCATTGCCGGGCACGGCCTCGACAATGTACTGCTGCTGCCGTTGCAGCCCGCGGAGCAACTTGCGGACAGCCTCTGCCTGGGAGACGTTCATTTCATCTGTCTGAGGCCGGGTTTCGAGGGGCTGGTGGTGCCGTCCAAAGCCTACAGCGCTCTGGCCGTCGGAAGGCCGATCATTTACCAGGGCAGCGGCAACGGGGAAATCGCCCGGATGATCGCGGAAGAACGCATAGGCGCGGTCGTTTCTCCGCATGATCCGCTCGGAATGGAGAAAGCCGTCCTGGGGTACTATGAGGATCGGTCGCTGGTGGATGAACAGGGGAGAAGGGCCGCGGAACTGTCGCTCACCCGGTACAGCCTTCAAAATTCCTTGAAGAAGTATCGGGAGGTGCTGTTTGCCGCTTCCAAGCGACCGGCTCCTTCAAGGCGCGGCGATTTGCAGCTCGATTGGGCGCATCGGGAAGACGGCTGTTCCGGAGATGATTCGAAAAGCGGGCGAAACGGCCTGCAATCGATGGGAAACCGTCTCGTCGCGGGGGCGCCCCGTTCCTCGTTCGTGCATGGAAGAACGGACCGTGCCGGGGGATAAGGGACGGGGATGTGCGTCGTTCCCGCGGGGGGATTTCAGAGAATCCTGCGTTCCGGGGAGAATTCGGTTCGAACCGGACATCGGTGATCGGGGATATTCCGCCATGAAGAAGGAACCTTTCGTTCCAGTTGTTATTATCGGTGCCGGAAGGTCGGGCACCAACATTTTGCGCGACACGCTCGCGCGGGTGCCCGGGCTCGGAACCTGGCCGTGTGACGAAATCAATTACATCTGGCGACATGGAAACGTCCGATGGCCAAATGACGAATTCTCCATCGAACATGCCAGGCCCGAGGTGAAGGCCTTTATCAGGAGAGCATTCCAAAAATTGGCCGTTTCCCGGGGCTTCACGCATGTGGTGGAAAAGACCTGCGCCAATTCCCTCCGCGTTGCGTTCGTCAACGCCGTCCTGCCTGACGCGAAATTCATCCACATCCTCAGGGACGGCAGGGATGTGGTCAGTTCCGCCCAGAAACGCTGGACGGCGCGCCTGGACCTGCCGTATGTGATGGCGAAAGCGCGTTTTGTGCCGGTTTCAGACGTTCCCTACTACGCGTCCCGCTACTTGTGGAATCGGATCTACATGCTTTCCTCGGGAGAAAAGCGGCTTGCATTCTGGGGGCCCCGTTTTCGGAACTTGGATGATGCCTTGAAGAACCATTCCCTGGAAGAGGTGTGCGCCCTGCAGTGGATGAGGTGTGTCGAGAAGGCCGAAGACGAGCTCGGCTCCATCGAACCGTCAAGGATTCACAGGGTCCGCTATGAGCGCTTTGTATCCGACCCGGCTGCGGAGTTGACGAAGATCATCGCGTTTCTCGGCCTTGAAAAAGTCAGCGGTCCCATTGAACGATGGGTTGCTCCCGTGAAGACCGACAGCGTCGGCAAAGGAAGGCGAGAGATGAAGAGTGACCGGATGCTCTCGGTGGAAAATTTGATGCAGGGCACCCTGGAGCGATTCGGCTACCTCTGAAAACATCGGCCCGGGAATCGTGTTCCGGGTCGAGTGCCGGTACGCTCCGTGAGGGAATTCCTGATGGATGCGGCAATCCGCAAATCGGACAATCAGCGAGGGGATGCAACGTTACTTGAGCATATCCGCTTTCGACAGGTTCTTGAAACGAACGTTCGATGTCGTGGTATCGGCTGTCGGACTTACCGCGCTCAGCTGGGTCATCCTGTTGAGCTACGTGATCGCGTCAATCGATACGGGAATGAATGGATTCTTCGTTCAGACCCGCATCGGGAAACACGGCAGGCCGTTCCCGTTGATCAAGATCCGGACCATGCGCCCGATCTGCGGACACGACACGGTGGTGACGACGACCCACGATCCGAGAATAACCAGAATAGGCGGCTTGTTGCGCAAGATGAAAGTCGATGAGCTGCCCCAACTGTTCAACGTACTGGTCGGCCATATGAGCTTCGTCGGTCCCCGGCCGGACGTGCCCGGTTTCGCCGATTGCCTCGAGGGGGATGACCGGATCATTCTGTCCGTGCGACCTGGAATCACGGGGCCGGCCACGCTGCGTTTCCGAGACGAGGAAAGGGAGCTCGCCGGACAGGCCGATCCGGAAGAGTACAACCGGGAAGTGATCTACCCCGAAAAAGTGAGATTGAACAAGCTGTACGTGCGCAATTACAGTTTTACGCAAGACATCCGATACATCCTGGCCACGCTTTTCGGCTGAGGCCGAAATCGGGGATGGTGCATGGAACAACCGATGGACGGCATGGGGAAACGTCGCATGAATACGAAGTCATCTGTCAAGCCTTTCACACCATGGCCCTCATTTGAAGAGGACGAAATCGCTGCGGCGGACGCTGTGCTCCGTTCGGGCAAGGTGAACTACTGGACCGGTGAAGAGGGGCGGGAGTTCGAAAAGGAATTCGCGGATTTTGTCGGCGTCCGTCACGCGATAGCCCTGGCAAATGGAACGGTGGCGCTTGAAGCGGCGCTGGTCGGGTTGGGGATCGGCCCCGGCGACGATGTGGTGGTGACCTGCAGGACCTTCGTCGCCTCCGCGAGTTGCGTGGTCATGCGGGGGGCACGGCCGGTCATGGCGGACGTCAGCCCGGTCAGCCAGAACATCACGGCCGACACCATCCGCAGGGCTTTGACTCCGGCCACCAGGGCGATTATCGTGGTTCATCTGGCGGGTTGGCCGTGTGACATGGATTCCATTCTGGAGCTTGCCCGGGAAAGGGGTATTTTTGTCGTCGAGGATTGTGCCCAGGCAGTGGGCGCCAGGTACAAGGGACGCCCGGTGGGATGCCTCGGACACGCGGCCGCCTTCTCCTTTTGCCAGGACAAGATAATGACCACGGGCGGGGAAGGCGGAATGCTGACGACCAACGATCGCGAGGTCTGGGGCAAGGCCTGGGCCTTCAAGGATCACGGGAAAAACCACGAGACCGTCTACTGTCGCGAACACCCCCCGGGTTTTCGGTGGCTAGTCGAGTCGTTCGGCACCAACTGGCGCATGACCGAAATGCAGGCCGCCATCGGCCGCGTCCAGCTCAGGAAGGTTCCGCGGTGGGTGGAGATTCGAAGGCGCCATGCGGCCTTTTTGAACGAACGCTTCAGGGAAGTGCCCGGTCTGAGGATCACGGTGCCTGGTGAAGACATCTTCCACGCCTATTACAAATATTACTGCTTCGTTGACCCCGCGGCCTTGAAGGAGGGATGGAGCAGGGACAGGATCGTTGCCGCCGTCGATGCTCGAGGGGTGCCGTGCATGAGCGGCAGTTGCGGCGAGATCTACCTGGAAAAAGCCTTCGAATGCGACGGCCTGCGCCCCGCCGAACGGTTCGAGGCGGCAAGGCAGCTCGCGGAGACGAGCCTGATGTTCAAGGTGCATTCGACTCTTGACGAACAGCACATGGAAGGGACTTGCCAAGCGGTTGAAGAGGTTTTGCGCTCGGCCGTCAGGTAGGTGGATATCCTCCCCGGTCCTTCAACGGGGCGCGCTCATTTTGAATGTCATCGCCCGGAAGCACGCCGCTTTTCACGCTTCGCGGGGGCGGCGAATGTTTCATACGAAGTTGTATTCAAGATGGTTCTTTCAAGCACAAATGAGCGGGGGAATGATTCCCCCGCACCCCCCAAGTTTCGGCCACACGCGCAAGCGCGTGAGGCCGAGTGCTCGGCGCTGTCGGCGACTGGCCGAAGGCCGCCGCCGCAGCGCCACACGGAGCCGCGAAGCGGCGAGGGGGGGGGGATACGTTCCCCACGCTTTTAGAGTATCATTTTGAACGCAATTATCCATGCCCCCTGCGACACCCGCGAAGCATGAAAACAGACTCACCCGGGAATCTATTTATTATGTAAATCCGTATCACGCCGTTACCTGCGCCGGTCGGACGCAGGGGCTTGATTCATTCCCGCCAGTCAATATTATCATCTCACCGTTCAACGCAAGCCCTCATCAAATGATCGATGACGACACGGGCCGAACCCGAGTGAAAAAGCATCGCCACATGACTCATCGGGGGGCACTCCCGGCTTTCCCAGTGAGAGCCGCTCGGGTGCAGGGCTTCGTTGGGAAGAACCATATTGTCGAGTGGTGAATAGATGGCGAGTGCCGGTATCGCGCGACGGCCGGGTTCTCTTTCAAGCTCCGCAATCAGCGGTCCCCGGTAAGCCAGACTCTGCGCCAGCCGGCCGATTCCCAGGACGGCCAGTTTCGATCCATGATGCGGAGTGCCGATGGTCACGACGGCCCCGATGGACACTTCATCGCAACGCTCGGAATAGGCCCGGCAAACAAGCCCCCCGAGACTGTGTCCGACCATCACGATCGGCTTTCCCTCAAAGCGGCTCGCCAAGTCCCGCGCCAGCCTGTCGAGCCGCTCCAGGATGTCGTGAAAGGAACAGCGAAAGCTGTTGTAGTCCAGAACAAAGACATTCCTGAAGCCCGCCCTGTGCAGCCACAGCCGGTACAGTATCCATGCGCTGGAATTGTGATAAAGCCCGTGCACGAGTATTACGGGCGGGAACGGACATTCCGGGTCGGGCGCCGCGGTGCGGAATCTTTGCATATGCCCCAACGGATAAAAGAGGATAACGAGAACAGCGCCGGCGCAACTCGATGCGATCCCCTTGAGAAGCAAACGGCCGATTCTTCCGCGCGAAATCTCCCGCAGGCGGGCGTGGTGTGGGCCGTTGGCGGTCTCGTACCAGAAGAAAGCGTAGGTCAGAAAAGAAAACATCAGAGGAACGGCCACAAACAGCACCAGGATAAGCAATACCAGCAGTTTCATGTCGCAAAAACCTTTTTCCTGTGGAAATCCATCAGGTCGTCCAGGCCGGTGACGACAAGATCGGGTTTTTCCTTACAGCCGTTGATGATTTGCGCCAGCGCGCCCGGTTCTCTTTCCGGGCGGCGGAGCACCCAGACGGTTTTCATTCCCGCCCGTTGCGCCGGCTCCACGTCCAGTTCGTATGAATCGCCGACCATCCAGCAATCGAGGGGGTCGGCCCGGACGGATTCCAGAGCCTTGCGGTAGATGTCGGCGGACGGTTTCTTGCACCCCTCGCGGTAGCTGAGCGTGACGCTGTCGAAAAGGTCGAGAACCGAGGGGCATGCCCGGCGGAAGCCGATGAAAGCGGGGTGCCATGTGTTGGAAACGATCCCGAGGCGGCAGCCTTCCGCCTTCAGAGCTTCGAGCAGAGCCGACGCTCCGGGAACCGGGCGTATACAATGGAATTGTTCTTCCCAGATCGCGGCCACCGCAGCCTCGATGCCGGCGATTTCGCGGTTGGGAAGGCACTCGCCGACGGCGGCCGCCAGGCTCGCCGGATCGGTTGCCGGGCAGGTCATCAGCAGCCGTCCGGCCCGCCTCGTCTCCTTTTCGGAAAGACCGAGATGAGCGGCAAGCAAGCGGCGGGCCGAGATTTCAAGGCCGGTGGCCAGGGTGTTGCCGATGTCGAAGAATACGGTGTGTGAACTCACCAACCGGTGACTCCTGTCGGTTCCAATGCAGGACAATGCGCGGCATCAACGATGCCGGATCGACTCAGCGCGACCTGTGGGCGGCGTTGCGTGTGCGCCGCTCGGCAAGTGCTTCGCGTACCGAGGGGAACAGCTCTATCTGCGTATGGGGCAAGAAGAGCGCGGCAACAAACTCGTTCATGAATGCCGGGTGTACCGACAACTCAAAGTACGTCATTCTGCTCGAGATGCTCTCGGCTTTGTGAAAATTCGCCGCGGTCAACATTGCCAGGCGTGCTCCCGCGAGGGAGCTGTTGCCGATGAATCGGACCCGTTCCCGTGGAATTTCGGGCAGGAGACCGATAAGAATCGCCTTCCTGACATCGAGATAGGCGCCGAACCCCCCTGCCACATAGATGTAGGCCAGGTCGTCGAAGGACAGGCTCACATTTTCGAGAAGCACCCGTACCGCCGCGAGAATCGCACCCTTGCTCTTGATGAGATTGCCTATGTCCGCTTCGGTGATAACCACGGGGGAGCCATTCTCCGTTTCTCCCTCGGGTGCGAGGATGAATTCGGGTATCTCGTCGGTCACGCGTATCCGCTCATGATCCAGGTCGACGAACTTGCCCCTCTGGTCGATGATCCCCTCGAGCAGAAGCTCGGCCACGGCGTCGATCAATCCGGAACCGCAGACCCCCCGCGGCTTTCCGTTGCCGATCCAGTGGTACTGCACTGCTCCCCCTTGCAGGCTGATTTTGTCGATGGCTCCCCGGGTGGCCCTCATGCCGCACTTGATACCCCCGCCCTCGAATGCCGGACCGGCGGAGGACGAACAGCATGCGAGCCATTCCTTGTTGCCGACAACAATCTCTCCGTTGGTGCCGACGTCGATAAGGAGAATGATATCCGATCGTTCGTTCATGCCGCAGGCGAGCACCCCCGCCGTGATGTCGCCCCCCACGTAACCGCTCACCCCGGGCATGATGTGAAGCAGGCCGGCGGGATTGACACGCAAGCCGATTTCGGCCGTCTGATACTGGGGGAAACGGTTGGCCGTGGGAATGTAAGGTTCCACGCGAATATGGCCGGGATACAACCCCAGCAGCAGGTGAGTCATGGTGGGGTTCCCGGCCGCCATGAGGCAGTGGATATCGTTCGCCTCGATGCCGACCATGGCCGCAAGAGCATCCACCAGGGAGTTGATGGTCGAAACCACGGCTTCGTTCAACGGTTGCAGTCCACCGAAATCACAGGCGAAAATCATCCGCGATAGGACGTCCTCGCCATAACTCGCCTGACGATTGTAGCTGGCTTCCACCGCCGCGGGGACCCCTGTGTTGAGGTCCACCAACTGCGCGACGATGGTCGTGGTCCCGACGTCCACGGCGATCCCGTAGTTGACGTCGGCGGTGTTCCCCTTCTCGATCATTCGGATTTGTCCGAACCGCGCGTTCCTCAGATGAACCGTGGCGGTCACCTTCCAGTCGCTTTCGCGCAAGAGCGCGGCAAGTCCGGAAAGGCAGGCGAAATGCGCCTCGATGTAAATGTCCGGCATTTTCTTGCGCAGCTCGCGATAGATGCGGTCCAGGTCGGAGAGGTTATCGGAAAGCGACGGTCGCGCAAGCTCCAGGTAGTATTTCTGACAAACCGGCCGAAGAAAGGAAGTCGCCGGAAGGCCGTCGAGCCCACGTTCCAGGGGGGCGGGCACTTCGTAGCGCACGATTTCTTCGATGTGATCGACGGTGAGGATCTGGCCTTCCTCGATTCGCGATTCCGGAGGAATGTATATCTCGACGTCTTCGCCGGTCGTGGACGCCTGGCAGGCCAGAACGAAGCCCGACTCCAGCTCGTTCCGGTCCAGGAAATGAATGGACTTGCCGGTCGCCGTCACCCTGCCGTGAAGCACTCTCACGCGGCATTTCCCGCAGACGCCCCGACCGCCGCACAGATTGTTGACATCTATTCCCGCATACGAGGCAACATCGATCAGCCTTTCACCAATTTCGGCATGAGTGGCTGTCCCTTCCGGCTGAAACGTGACCTTCATCGATTTCATGCAGTGTCTCCCGATGGAATCGCGCCCTGAGAACCGGCATGAATTTCTAAAGTCGTTAATGGTTTACACCATTTTGAGATTGTTGGCCACAGTTGCTTTCGGACTGGGCGCGATCCGTTGAGAGCGAATCGGATCATTGCCTGGAGCCGGTGATTGCGTGTAGTATTCGATGCGCCGAAATGAAGCTTGCATCACATCCGGACAGCGGCAGGACCCTCGAACAGCAAACACGGGAGAATTCGGCTCATGAGCGAAAACTACGATCATCCTACCATAGCATGGTACATAACGCCACATGGGTTCGGACACGCCGTGCGCTCCCTGGAAGTGATCCGCCGCTTCATGTCGCGGGTTCCCGAAGTGCGGCTCACCATCGTGTCGGATCTTCCCGATTTTCTCATCGAGCAGCATCTCGGGATGTTGCCTTCCGTGAGGCGAAAACGACTCGATATCGGCATGGTTCAAAAAGACAGCCTGCGTTTCGATCTGGACGCCACTCGAACGACGCTCGAGAAGCTGCGGCGGTCGCACGACCGCCTGGTGGACGAGGAGAAAAGGTTTCTTCTGGAGCTCGGAGCCGATGTCATGGTCTCCGATATTGCGTTCATTCCGTTTTATGCGGCCGATCATGCCGGCATTCCCGGCATTGGAATGGGGAATTTCACCTGGGACTGGATATACGCATCGTACAGAGACACGGACGAGCGCTGGGACCCGTTGATCGAGTGGTGCAGGGGCGGCTACCGCTTGTGCGACCTGCTGCTTCGCCTCCCCATGCACGGGGACTGCTCATCCTGTCCCCGGATCACGGACGTGCCCCTGGTCGCCCGAAAGCCCTCCCGCACGAGGCGCGAAAGCAGGGCGATCCTTGGCTGCGAGAAAAACCGGAAAGCCTACCTGATTTCCTTTTCCGAGCTGCACCTGGATGAGTCCGCCCTGCGCCGTCTGGAAAGAATGAACAACGCGCTTTTCTTTTTCAAGCGACCGCTCCGCTTCGATTTTGCCAACGGGCGGTCCATCGACGGCCTGGAACTTTCATACGTCGATGTCGTGGGGGCAATGGACGCGGTGATCACCAAACCCGGGTACGGGGTCGTATCGGACTGCCTGGCCACCGGGACGCCGATGATCTACACCGACCGGGGCCCGTTCCCTGAATACGACATTCTTGTCCGGGAGATGAAGCGACACCTGAACACGGTTTATCTCAGCTCCGAGGACTTCTGCCGGGGCGCGTGGGAATCCGCCGTGGAACAGATCGAAGGGATGCCGCCGCGCACGGTTTCCATGCGTCTGGACGGCGCAGACGTCTGCGTCGGCTTGATACTGGACTGCCTTGCCGGGCGCGAAGACGTGAAGGCGGGGACTGTCGGGAGCCGGGATGGAGCCGGGCGGCGGCATGCCGGAATGGAACCGGACTTGGAATCCCCGGTGGTGGTTCCCGTTGAGGATTCCATTGATTTGCACACCTACAGACCCGCCGACATCCGGGACCTCCTGGACGACTACCTCGAAGCGGCACGGGAAAAAGGGTTCGAACAAGTAAGGATCATTCACGGAAAAGGAACGGGGGCGCTTCGGGCGATGGTTCAATCCATCCTCCGAAGACACCCCCTGGTTTTGTCTTTCCGGGAAGCCGACGGTCCTGGCGGCGGGTGGGGCGCAACCCTGGCAACGCTCCGCCCCGCCGAACGGAACGGGTGCTAGCGCTTCGCCGAGGTGATTTCGTAACGCTTGATCTTCGTATCGGGTTTGACGCTCGCCTTGACCAGGTAGAGCCGTCCCTTCATGTTGAGCTGCTTGAGCGTGTCCCGATCGACCTTGAGCTCATGCAGCTCGCAGGGCTTCTTCTCCAGGACTTTCCCCTCGGAGTCGAAGAGTGTGAGGGTGAAGGCGCGGTCTTTCAAATCCACCCGGCTGCTCACGATGTTCTGCACGACCAGCATGGTTCCGCCGGGTTCGTTGCACACCGTGGAAAAGTTCTTCTCGACGGTGTACCGTTGTCCGTGAACCAGTTCTCCTTTGCCCTGGCGAGAGGCTTTTTTCGATTCGGCGGCCGACTCCCTGAGGAGCCTCATGTTTTCCTCCGGGGGATTCTCCTCGCATTTCGCCGCCGGGAGACTGGTCTCGAGGAGTTGCTTCAGCAGAACTTTCTGGTCGGTCTTGGATGCGTCTTCCGGCGCCATGAAAAGCACTTCGGGATCGAACTCCTTTGCTTCCAGAATCTCCTGGATGGAGGCCACCTGTGACTTGGGGACTCCAGCAACGCCGCCGGCAATGTCGAATTTGATTTCGTTCTTGAATTCCCAATAATAAGGAACGTCCACGGACGTGCCGTCGGTCATGGTAATCCGCATGATCCCACCCCATGCCGGCGCAGTGCTCACTCCCAGATGGACGAGCGCACAAACGACAAAAACACGGAAAAACCACCTAACGTTTTTAGCCTTCATCGTCCCCTTCCTCTTTTAGCTTTACCCCTGATTGCCATTTTTAGTATAGAGGTTAAACACTAATCGGCAAAATCATCCTACAACATTAGGAGGGAAGAGTTAATGGATATTTTTATATCCGGTTCATTGGCATACGACAGGATCATGGATTTTCCGGGCCACTTTGCCGATCACATTTTGCCGGACAAGATCCATGTCTTGAACGTCTGTTTCAACATCAACGGGCTGGTGGAGAAATTCGGGGGCACGGCGGGCAACATCGCCTACACGCTGGCGGCGCTTGGCGAGAGTCCATATATCGTGGCGACTTCCGGAAAGGATTTTGACCGCTACGAACAATGGCTGAATCAAAACAGGCTCCCCACCGGCTGGATCAAGAGGATCCCCGATGTGCTGACGGCGGGCGCCTACATCACGACCGATCTCGACGACAATCAAATCACTGCGTTCAATCCCGGTGCGATGGCCTTCGAAGCCGATCTGCCGCCGTTGAACTCGGGGTCGTCGAACGCGGTGGTGTTCATCGGCCCCGGCAACAAGACGGACATGATGTCTTTCGCCGACAAAGCCCGGCAGGCCGGCGTGGCGTTTTTTTTCGATCCCGGCCAGAGCCTGAACATCTGGACCCGCGACGAAATCCGGCAGGCTGTTTCGGGAGCGCTGTGCTTCACGTCCAACGACTACGAGCTGTCGCTTTTTCTACAGATTGCGAAGTGGTCCCTGAACGATCTGTACGACCAGGTCGAGGTCGTGATCACCACCCGGGGGCCTGAGGGCGTCGTCCTGGATTTGAAAGGGGAAAAGACCCTCGTTCCCGCGGTTTCCGTCAAGAACGTCCTCGACCCCACGGGAGCCGGCGATGCCTTCAGGGGAGGGCTGCTCAAAGGCCATGCCCTGCGGATGCCCTGGGACGTCTGCTGTCAGATGGGGGTCGTGGCCGCATCCCATGCCGTGGAGCACTACGGTACGCAGGAGCACCTCCTCGACTGGAATGCTTTTTGTTCGAGATACGAGGAAAACTTCGGGCCGATCCTTTGTTGACGCCTCTGCCGCATGACGATGCATGACCGCGAATTAACCCGTCACTGCACCAGCAATTGCTGTCGGCGCAGGAACTTGATGCGATCGCGCAGGTGCGCCGCCCGTTCGAATTCCAGTTCCGCGGCGGCTTCTTTCATCGCCTTTTCGAGTTGGCGGATGCGTTCGTCGGGGGAGCCCGCGGGAGCACTTTCGAATTCGGCCCGGGCTTCCGATGCAAAATCCGGCGGGGCGGGGGCGTCCCGATCCCTGTAGTCGGCAAGGATGTCGGTGATGTCCTTTTCGACCGTGCGGGGCGTGATTCCGTGGGCCAGGTTGTATTCGAGCTGGATCCTGCGTCGCCTTTCGGTCTCCTCGATCGCCCTGCGCATGGAGTCGGTGACGTGGTTCGCGTAAAGAATCACGCTGCCGTTCACGTTGCGCGCCGCTCTCCCGCAGGTCTGAATGAGCGAACGTTCCGACCGGAGAAACCCTTCGTTGTCCGCATCGAGGATCGCCACCAGGGAAACCTCGGGAATGTCCAGCCCTTCCCGAAGAAGATTGATGCCGACCAGTACGTCGTATTCCCCAAGCCTGAGGTCCCGCACCAATTCGATGCGTTCCACGGTATTGATGTCGGAATGCATGTACCGGACCCTGATATTGAGCTCCACGAGGTATTCCGTGAGATCCTCGGCCATGCGCTTGGTCAGGGTGGTCACCAGAACCCGGCGGCCGGCGGCCACCTGCCTGCGGATCTGCCCGACCAGGTCATCCACCTGGTGATCCGCCGGTCGCACCTCGATGCGGGGGTCGACCAGGCCGGTCGGCCGGATGATCTGTTCGACCACGTGAGAACCGGCCTTCATCAGTTCGTAGGGACCCGGAGTGGCCGACACGTAGACTGCCTGTCGCAGCTTCTTTTCGAATTCATGGAAGGAGAGGGGGCGGTTGTCCAGGGCCGAAGGCAGGCGGAACCCGTAACGGACCAGGGTCTCCTTTCGGGCGCGATCTCCCCGGTACATGCCTCGAATCTGGGGAACGGAAATGTGGCTTTCATCGATGAACAGGAGCCAATCGTCCGGGAAGTAGTCGACAAGCGTCGCGGGGGCCGATCCCGCCTTTCGTCCGTCGAGGTGCCTCGAGTAGTTCTCGATGCCGTTGCAGTAACCGAGCTCGAGCAGCATCTCCAGATCGAGCCGCGTGCGCTCCTCCAGCCGCTGGGCCTCCACCAGTTTGCCTTCCCTGTGAAACTCCTCGAGTCGTTCGGACAGTTCGAACTGTATGGCCTTTACGGCTCTCTCCAGGTTGTCGCGGCTCGTGACATAGTGAGTCCCGGGGTAGATGTCCGCACGCTGCAGAAAACGAACGGTTTTGCCGGTCAGGGGATCGATTTCCTTGATGCTGTCAACCTCGTCGCCGAAAAACTCGATCCGCAGCGCGCGGTCTTCTTCATAGGCGGGGAAAACTTCGACCACGTCGCCTCTGGCCCGAAACGTTCCCCGATGAAAGTCGTCGTCGCTGCGTTCGTACTGGATCTCAACGAGCTTGCGCAGCACCTGTTCACGCGAAATCCGCAGGTTGGTTTTCAGCTGCAGCTGCATGTCCTGGTAGGTCTCCGGCGATCCCAGGCCGTAGATGCAGGAAACGCTGGCCACGATGATGACGTCCCTGCGTTCCAGCAGAGACCGCGTGGCCGAATGACGCATTTTGTCGATCGTCTCGTTGATGGAGGAATCCTTGGCAATATAGGTGTCGGTCTGCGGCACGTAGGCTTCCGGCTGGTAGTAGTCATAATAGGAGACGAAATACTCGACGGCGTTGTCCGGGAAAAACGCCTTGAATTCCCCGTAGAGTTGAGCGGCCAGCGTCTTGTTCGGAGCGACCACCAGGGAGGGTTTGCGCACTCTCTGAATGACGTGCGCCATCGTAAAGGTCTTTCCCGAACCGGTGACACCGAGCAGGGTCTGTTCCCTCACGCCCTTTTCGATGGCCGTCACGAGCCTGTCGATCGCTTCGGGTTGGTCACCGGTGGGAGGCCAGTTGCTTTGCAGAGAAAAGGATACCATATTCGACGAAAACCACCTTTCCTGGAAAAAGGAAGCGATAACCGGTCCCGTCCGACGGGGGGGCGCCTCCAAGTGAAACGGGATTCACCGAGCCCTCGATACCATTATAAAACATGAGCGGGATTGCGCACCGGCCAAAATGCAGAGATCGAACGCATACGTGCGAAGTGGTTCAGGCGCGGGTCAAATGAGGGAGAAATATGCCCTTATCGCTTGAAGAGCCTATCCTTGACACCCTTATCGCGCGCGTGTATTATTTCCAGGCTCAATCGGGCAAGACTTGATGGAGCTATTTCCTGCGAGGGCAGAGGGAGCTTGAGACTGCGACACACATACATGTTGCCCGGAGCCGGCGGGTGCCGAATCCGCTTCTGGAGGAAGTCCAGGGAGGGGCGGTTCGCGAAATGACGCTGACCGATCAAGATGCGCTCCCTGGCCCGACGACACCTTCAGGCACGCATTTTTCCTGCCGGCTCGCCGGATATCATCAAATGGAACCGCGAGTTGCGCGGAAGACCTGCCGGACTGACCAGCGCCGAGGCATGATGAATTCTCTCGGAATATCATTTCTTCTAGGACGGCACTCCATGCTGTCATCGTCGGAGTCCTGAACATGACCGAAAATAAGTTCCTGGTGTGGACGAAATATACTGTCCGCAGACGAGGGTGGCTGTTTGAAAACCTGGACAAACGCAGGCTGAAGAATGTGGGTCTCGCCGGTTTCAATTATTTGTTCAGGAACAAACGTCTTTCCTCATGGCCTATGGTGTTGAAGATCGATCTCTCACCGCTCTGCAATCTTCACTGCAGCGCGTGTATCCACTCCAAGGGCAGCGATTTGCGACTCACCTCCGACCAGCGGATGGACCTGGGCCGGTTTTCCAAGATCATCGCGGAAGTTCAGAAGAGCGGCCAGACACTGGCCGTCTCCATGTATTATCTCGGCGAACCCTTTATTCATCCCGATGTCGACCAAATGTGCCGCATCGCTCGCGATGCGGGTCTCAATGTTCATCTCTCTTCGAACTTCAGCTTCGATTTTTCCGATGAGAGAATCGCGAGCATCGCTCGCAGCGGCCTCACGCACTTGACCGTCTGCGTGGACGGGGCTACCCAGGAGACATACGGATTGACAAGGGTCGGCGGCAGACTGCGGGTCGTTCTCGATAACCTGGAACGCCTTGGCCGGTTCAAACGGGAGAATCACCTCAGGTATCCCAACATCGAGGTTCAAATCGTAAAGTTTCCGCACAATCTTCACGAAATTCCGAAGATCCGTGAGGTGGTCGCCAAGTGCGGCGTTGACCAGGTTTCGGAGATCATCGGGAAAGACAGCATGACCGAAACCGGTCCCGATAATGGAAGAATTTACACTCCCCTGCGTCAGAAAGGCATCCCATCCTGCTTCTGGCCTTACCTGGGAATGGTCATCAAATATAACGGCGACGTGATCCCCTGCTGCATCTATCGAAAGGGACTCCAGTACATTCCCTCGGAGCACCAGGGTGTCGTCGGCAATGTCTTTGAGACGAGCGTCTCCGAAGTGTGGAACAACGAAGTCTATCAAGAAATCCGCAGGTTCGTTATAAACCCGGGAATAGTTGCCAGGAATCCGGTATATAAGGACAGTTTTTGTTTCGGGTGTGAGCATATTATGAAATAGATCGGGAGACAACCATGCCCGATCCGGCACCGTACGGTTGCCTGTCGCCGTTGGAGGCCGAGGGGAAGCCGATTCCGGGGCGGCATCCGGGCTCCGAGCGTGTGCGACCGTGCGCGAAAGCACGTTGCATCCGCCTCACTTCTCGAACGTTACGCTTGAACGGATCGGGAGTGAGGAGGAGTGGCATTACGGGAGTTGGTGGAAGACAAAACGAGGCCATTCATCCCAGCTTCTACACCGCGATTCCAACCGGGTCCAACGGCGTTGAAATCACCTCTGGCACCAGTCACCTCCCCATGCGGAAAGAAAATGAACGATCCGTGGTCTTGGAGCGAGTCGCATTCGTAAGGAGGATTCGGGGTCTCCGGCTCATGAGTTTCATCTCCCGCTCCGATGCGTGCGCCGGGAAGACGTCCTGCAACTGCCCGATGCGGCCCCCTTGTCCCCCCTCGTGCTTTTTTCACCGGGATGCCCGGCATGATTCCATGCACCTCCGGCGCGTCCCGGCCGCACTTCAAGTCGGGATGCTCCCGCGAGGTCGGTGGAGGAATTCGTTGACGATCAGTCCGGAGTGTGTTTGATACCGAGGTGCGTTCAAGATGACACATCGCCTGCCCGTCGGGAGGTTGACTCATGGGGATAAACCTCGCCGCCGCGGACCGATGTGCGCGTCAGACGTAGCAAGGGGAGGGCTGTATGCCCTCCCGCCCAACGCACTCATCTTGAACGCAAAATTCGTTGAGGTTCGGGTTTTCGACTTGGAGCATATCGTTACGAAGGTGTTCAAAGCATGAGACAGGAAGCATCACGCGTGCTGTTGGTGGGGGGGAATGGGTTCATCGGATCGCATTTGATCGATGAACTGTTGCGCAAAGGCTATTCCGTCCGCGTTCTCGATCGAAATCCCGAGATTTTTCGCAAAGCGGTTCCCGGAGTGGAGTATGTCACGGGAAGCTTCGCGGACCTGTTCACCCTGCGCGAAGCCGTCGAGGGCTGTGACATCCTCATCCATCTCGCGCACAGCACCGTTCCGTCCACTTCGCTGAATCATCCCGAGGAAGAAGTCCTGGCCAGTGTCGGGGCATTTGTGAACATGATCAACTGCTTCAAGCACAAGGCCATTGGAAAGATCGTATACTTCTCATCCGGAGGCGCCGTCTATGGGAACCCGGAATCTCTGCCGGTGTTCGAGGAGGCCAGAGCAAAGCCGATTTCCCCTTACGGGGTGGCCAAGTTGATGATGGAGAAGTACCTGTACATGTTCAGTTATCTGTATGGGCTTGAATATATAATCGTTCGTCCATCCAATCCATTTGGTCCGCGCCAGAATTACATGGGTGAACAAGGCGTGATTCCGATTTTTTTTCGGAAGATCCTCGACGATGAGACAATTTCAATCTGGGGCGATGGGAAAGGGACCAAGGACTACCTTTATGTTGAAGATCTGGCCGGAGCGGTCGTTTCACTCATTGAATCCGGGTTTGACAAATCCATATATAACATATCCAGTGGAATTGGTAGAAGTTTGCTTAGTATAATAGACAATATCTCAAACATATGTGGAAAACGCCCCAACATTGAATTTGTTGCTAAACGAACACATGACGTTTCAAACATAACATTATCATTCGACAAAATCCGCAATCGAACAGGATGGGTTCCCACGACGACATTTGAGGATGGATTGATTCAGACTTTCAAATGGATTCAAAATACAAAATCCAATATGAGCAAATAGTTATATCTCATTGTTGAAAGTAAACGAGATAATTGGTCCCTGTAATACCGAGGTGCGTTCAAGATTATACAACTTTTGCTATAATGCTGGTGTAAGTGTCAAAGCGGGGCAGGGGAGGTTTTCATCTCTCCGGGCCATGTGCCCATGCTGATCTCTGCCGGTTGAATCGACGGAGTTGTAGGTGCAAGTCATTCTTGTCACATGCATTTTGGGGTGCCCCTCCGACACGGATGCTTTCGAGCGCGCGGAATCCGTGCCGGGAGGTTTGCCCTGCTGCAATATCAGAATGCCCCGTCACTGAACGACATTTCGCGGACCTAATCATCAGTGGAATAGATTTTGATTGCGGCGAGGGCCGGGGCGCCGGCGGCTGCCGATCTGGTCAATTCGGCTTCGATGAAGTACGCATTGGCCTCGAAATCCAGCGTCGATGCGCATCTGCCAACCGTCCGGTTCTGGAAACCGGCGTTTGAGTTATATCTGTCGCTGTCCATTGTCAACAAAGTCGAAGTCATTCCGGACCTCAGGTTGAATCGCTTGAGCCGCACCACGACCCGCGATGCAGCGCCGTTGTCGCGGAAACGCATCGACATTCTGAGACAGTCGTCGTCGTCGGACAGATCATCCAGGGCGACCACATTGTAGCGGATGACCACGCTGGATGGCGCGGCGGACTTTACCGTCGCGAGTGGGCCGTTGAAGGAGACCCTGCCGAGGTCCCTTTCGTCCACGGTTCCCGCGGATGCCACGGTAGTCCAGACCTGATCATCGCAAAACGCCGCCGCGGGCGACAGGAGGATCAGTGCCATAACGGCCCAAAATGGAGCCCGAAGGCTTCGGTGGCGAATCTTTCCCTTTGTCATGGTCTTCTCCTTGTTTTCTAATGGTCCTGATAAAACCGGCGAGCCAGGCCTCGCGAGCACGGTCTTCCGGACCATGTTCGCTTCGCCTGTGTTGTGGTTCTCATGGTGCGTTTGATGCTCCCACGGCATGCAACGCCCGCAGGGCCAAACCAGGCGAAGAAGGTCGACCGGTTGGAGCGGTCATCCACTGCGAGGACCAGCCTCATTGCAGCAGGGGCCACGTTCCGCCGGAACCGCAATAGACGCCCCGTCCATTGTGTGGCAACGATGAAAAGGAAAAATGAGCCGACGGGCAACCCTGCTCTCACCACCTGCCCGATGAGGCGGCTCCAGGATCCGAAGGGGTAATCGTCGCTGGAACAACTTTGACGGGCTCCGGATCGGCCTGACGCTTTCGCCTGTCGATCAGCCATTTGCTCAATGCACACACGAAGACGACGAAAAAACCCATGGCCGCATACTCGGTCCACTTGGGCGGATTGAGCAGCCCGTGCACCCATGGGTCGGTGATCATCATTTCGCCGCCGACCTTGCCGAGCACTGCCGCGCCGACCCAGAGGATGACCGGGTAGCGGTCCATGAGCGTGGAAAGCCAGGTGCTCAGGAACACCACCATCGGGATGGAAAGGAGCAGCCCGAAGAGCAGCAGGAACAGGTTGCCGTGGCTCGCGGCGCCGACGGCGAGCATGTTGTCGATGCCCATGCTGAGATCCGCCACGATGATGATCCAGAGTGCCTGCAAGACACTGCTGCACTCCTTGTCGTGGCATTCTTCCTTTGTGCCTTCGGTGAGCAGCTTGACGGCAATCCAGATGATCACCGCGCCGCCGATCAGCTTGACGAAAGACATGTTGAGAAGCTGTGCCACCAGAAAGGTGCAGATCACCCGGATGATGACCGCGCCGCCGGAGCCCAGGATGATTCCCATCCGGCGCTCCCGGCCGTGCAGGTTCTTCACCGCCATGGCAATGACCACGGCGTTGTCGCCGGCCAGAACGAGATCGATGAGAACGATGCTCATCACCGCCACGAGAAATTCCCAGGAAAACGCGATTTGGCCCAGCCAACCCATGTCGATCATGTTGCCTCCTTGCGTGTTGTCGCCGGGGAAAAAAAAACCTTTACCCGCGGCATGATCCCCAATGCTGTGAGTAAAGGTCTTGCAATTCCAAGAGGTGTTGCCTGGATCCGCTCCCGGGTGGGACTGCCACCGTCGTGACGGAATGCGGGCCGGCCGACGGGCGGCCGGTTGCTACTCCCCTTTACGATTTCAGAGAAGTTAACAATTTTGAAAAACACAGTCAACCCCGACGGGAAATTTCGAGGCAAGGTTGACAGGCTGGAAAATTATCTTAATAATTATAATAGGATGCAGAAACGCAAGCTGGTTTTCAAACTGCCGGAGCATCGGTCGACATTTGCGCATGGTCAGTATCCGGGGAACATCCGAAGCATCCCGAATCGAAGGATCGCGGGAAGTTCCCGCTGGGTCGGTCCATCGTCATTGAAGAGCGGACCGCGGATACCTATCGTATAGATGAGAATGCGACCGCCGAACTTCCAATCTCGCCTCTTCAGTCAACGACTCCTTCTCAAGCTCGACCATCATCGATGCCGGGAGATACTGTTGGGAGCGTCTTCGAAGGGTTGGTCTCCGCCCCGGCTTCGGCGTTCTTCGCGGCCCCACAAACTCAGGCGCCGTGAATCCGGAGCTGACTCCGAAGACGATCGATGTATCTCCGGAAATATGGATCAGCGCCGTTGACCGAACACGAAAGGAGGGACTTATGAAAGTGCTGGTGGCGACGGACGGATCGGAAAGAGCAATGAAGGCCGTGCGGAAATCACTCGAAATGGCCGAAAAGGAAGGCGCCGACGTCACTTTGCTGTCGGTCGGGTATTTCCTCAGGAGTGAGGTTGAGGATGTGCCTCTCAATGTCCAGGAAGCTCTGGATGCCGATTCCCGCACTGCTCTCGAGAAGGCCAAAGCCCTTTTTGATGAAAAGGGAATCAAGGTGACGACCGTCATGGAAAAGGGGCTTGTCCCGGCCAATGTCATTCTGGAGGTGGCGAGGGAAGGCAGGTTCGATCACATTCTGCTGGGCAGCACGGGCAAGACGGGTCTCGAGAAATACCTCATCGGAACGACCGCGACCAAGGTCGTCGCCAATGCCCCCTGCACGGTGACCGTGCTCAGGTAGCCTTCACCTTGCACTTGCAGCCGTCCATTCCCGGATGCATCCATGAGGGCCGTGGATGCCGCAGGGCCAACGGACCCTCCCTCCTATGCAGGACGGGGGGTTCTCCTTTTTGGGGCAAGATTGCCGTCTTGCCGAAAAAATCCTTCGAACGACCGGGCAATCGAGGGACAACCCCGGCCTTACCTTCGGCTAAGGGACAACGGAAGTGGCAACGGTCTTTCTGTTGTTCGTCATGTCCGGATCGGCCTGGGTTGCCTTCACGTTCGCCCTGTTGGATACTTTGCCCGCGGCCGTGGGTTTCACGACCAGCTCCACCGTGGTGACCCCGTCATGAGGGAGGTCTCCAAGCGAACAGGATATCGTTCTCCCGGACTTGGTGCAGGTGCCCTGGCTTGGGATGACGGAGATAAAACGCAGCCCTGAAGGCAGCGTATCCGTGAGCGTTACATTCGTTGCATCGTCGGGGCCTGCGTTGTGGACGGTCATTGAATACGTGATCACATCGCCAAGGTGGACGCGAGAGGGGTAACCCGTCATCAGCAGTGAAAGATCGCAAGTGGCCCGGACGTGCACTGTAATCCGTGCCGAGGTTGTTTTGGCATTGTACTTGTCCGTAGCCACCGCCGTGAGAATGTATTTGCCCGACGGAACGTTTCTGTAGAGTGCCCTGTAAGGGGCTTCGTAGTCCGTCTTGATCAGTGTCGTGCCGGAATAGAATTTCACATGTTTCACATAATCGTCCGCGTCATTGGCGTCGGCTATTATGGAGATGTCGGCGGGTGCAAGAAAGAAGGCCTGGTTCACGGGCGTCGTGATGGAAACCGACGGAGCATGATTCAAGACGGTGTAATGCTTGGTCTTCGTGTCGGTGAACTCACCGCGGGCAGCCGTCAGTTTCACGGGATACACGCCGGGCTCCCGATAGGTGTGTGAAGGGTTCGTCGCGGTGCTGCCGGAACCGTCGCCGAAATCCCAATTGAGCGATGTCGTGTTCCCGGAGGTCTCATCCTTGAAGTTCACACGCAGAGGATAATACCCGGTCGCGGGGTCGGCGGAAAAATCCGCAATGGGTCTGGGGGCCCATCGGACGCAACGCACCCGCGAATGGGCGGTCTTGTCGCATTGGTGTGGAGAGCCATTCCCGAAGTACATACACCACGCGTACTTTGTATCATGTGGAGCGGACGACGAGGAATAGCAGTGGGCGCCTCCCTCGAGTATAGCCGGCAGCGCCGGGTCATGAGACGTGTAGTCGACGATGGTGACCAATTCATGCATGTCCGGCAGGCGCCAGTCGTCGTAGCCGTCCAGCACCAGGTCCCGGCAGTACTGCAGCGCCTCGTCCAAAGTCCGTTCAATGCCGTCATCCGAGCGTTGCCAGATGTATTTGAAGTAAGTGTCCCTCACCGTATTGGCCGAGTGGGATACAAGGCGGCTCGAAGGATCCAGGGACCAGTTGGGACCTCCTCTCACACAGAGGAAGAGGGGCCAACAACACTCCTCCTCGGGGCACAAGGGGGTACATCCATAGCCGGAGTCATGTTCGAAATAGCCCATGTGTCTGAGGAGCCACATGGATTCGTAAGGGCTGGCAGGGGCATAGAGAGTGCTGCTCCCGTAATAATAATACCCGTAATCAAAAACGTTACCGAAAAACGGATGGACCTTCCCCGGGCCGGTGAACCTCATGATGTTTTGAATCTCGTCGATTCTGGGGATTCTCCAATCGTTGTGACCGCCCAATTCGAGGTCTTCGCAGTACTGCCGATACTCCTCCCATGTCGTTGCTCCTTCCGCCTTTCCGGGGATCTTCTGGAACATCAGGTCGTCATAAACGTCCGACACCGTACCGTCACCACTGTCCACAAACCTGCCGGCTTCCGCCGGAACAAGACTCAGATACAACCCGATGAACGGAATTAAGAAACTCAGACAAACGGAGAATCTCTTCATGACGCGGCCTCCTGTGCTGGGAAGTGACCATGGCGGACCCAGCGGCCCGCATGTCGAGGATTCTTTTGTATCACAGTAACTTATCCAAAACAATAACTATTCCATGAACGCTTGGCTCGCCGGATTAGATGAGTCCGCGCGGCATGCCTGTTGGTCCAAACAACTTATCAAGCAGAAAGAATCAATAACGGCGGCAGCCTTTATCAGTGCATCGACGGCGGACCTTTGCCGCGCAACAGAAATAGAAACGGCAGTCGAGCGGATAACCTTTCAAGGCTCAACCCGAAGGCACGCTGGAGAGCTTCCGTAGGCTGATGGGGTGCGGGCTTAGGGGTTGATCGGAAACAGGAAGGAACAGGAGTTCTTGGCCGAATATTAATAATCCAATAAAAAGCTGAGGATCAGGAACAAATATATCAACGACTGAGCAATCGGCCTCGAGAAGGCCAAAAAGCGGGCGAATTGGCGTTCGTGATTGGGCAACAAGGAATCGGGGGAGGGAAGGCGAGTCGGGCGATGGGTGCGTACGGGGGTTCCCGGCCGGACCCTTGAACGGCAGGGCAGGAAGAAATGAAAACGCCGATCCGCAATTTCTGCAGATCGGCTTCTGATATCGCCCTTCAATGGGGTGAGTGACCGGACTCGAACCGGCAGCCTCTGGGGCCACAACCCAGTGCTCTAACCATTGAGCTACACCCACCATTTGACAAGGTTGACGAACAAAACCTGATACCATGTTTTCAGGAAAACATCAAGAGTGAACTCCCATGAGCACAGAGCCGTCCGGCGGGGTCGCCCGCGGTGAAACACGGCATCGTCGAGCCCGGGCTCGGGAAGGGCAGGGGGGCGCCGAGCCGGCCATGAACCCGGGCGCTTGCGGGGCCGGGCACGGCGTGGCCGCGGGGTCGGGCATGTCCATCCTCCCCCGTCAGTTGACGATCCAGACGGCAAATTCCCTGGACACCTGGATGAGCTTGGTGACCACACGGCCCATTTTGAAATCCGCCACGTTGGACATGCCCCTTCTGCCGACCACGATGGTCCCGTAGCGTCCATGCTTGGCTTCGTCGAGGAGGGCGATGGCCCGGCTCCCGCCGCTGATCACCTTTGTGAAGATCCGGTCGGCGTCGGCTCCGGCAGCCGTCAGGGACTTGGCGGCCTTGCGGAATGTGGACTTGATGCCTTTCTGGGATTTCTCCAGGAGCCGCTGGACCTGTTCGTCCGTGATGCTTCGCTCGATCCCCTCGTAGGGGAGCCTCAACACATTGGCCAGCGTAATGACAGGATTCTTGGAGGCCAGCATCGTGCCGACGAAATCGGCGACTTTAAGACCCCACGGGGAGCTGTCCAGACCGACGAGAACCTTGCCGAGCTTCGGCCTGCCGCCGACCAGGCACACGGGCACATCGGCGAGGTTGAGCAGTATCTTGTTGGCCACGCTGCCGAGGACGGCATCTTCGATCGCCCCGCGGCCCCTGCGGCCGAAAGCCACGGCATCGTATCCCCGCTGCGCTTCGTTGAGAATGTCGCGGGCGATGCCCTCCGTGCGCCTGGCGACGCTGACGGTCACCGCGTCTTCGGAGAGGCCGTCGTCGAGCAGAACCTGGCGCGCCCGGTCCATGAATGTGCGCACTTCTTCTTCTTTCCGGCTCTCCCAGTCACGGAGAAAGGCGACGTATTGAGGGCCCAGAGGCTCTTTTTCCCAGTCCCAGAAGGTATCGGGAACGATGTCCATGACGTGAAGGAGCACCAGTTCGGATTGCCAAAGGGTGACCGCCTTGCTGATGTAATTGACTGCCTCGAAGGCCTGTTCGGAGCCGTCCATAACGATCAGAATCCGTTTCTTTCGGGGTTTCATCGCCCACTCCCCGGGCACCGTGAAACTTCACGGCACCCGATGCCCGATTCGCGGCGGAAAGAATCGCCGTTCCCGTACCCTCAAGAACCACAAAACCCTGCCGGTCGGCAAGGTCTTGTGGTTCCGGGCATGGCGTTCATCCAGAAGCTATATTTTGCCTCAGCAGGGAACGCGAAGTAAAGAAAATAGCGTCAGACCTTCCTGGGTTTCGGCAGGAAGATCTCCTCACGGTCGAGGACTTCATGGATGATGTGCAGCTCCTCATAGGTGGGCGGCGCGGTTTCTCCGGAAGTCCTGGAAACATCCAGGTCGAACTGGCAAAGCCCTCGGATCTCCTCGGGGGTTTTGCCCGGATGATAGCTGTCCAGGTACATCCTGCCGGTCACATCGTCGAAACGGAACACACCCGCCGTGCTGATCACGGCGGAAGGACCACCGCGAAAAGCACGCCCATAAAGTTCCCTGCGGTGAACCCATTCGCCGGAAGGCCACTTCTTCACCCGCCACCCCGGGCTGGTGATGTAGCTCACGTTTCTGGTGAAGCGGCGTGCTTCGTGGACCATGATGAAAACCGTCCGCCTGGCGAACGAATTGATGTCGGGATCGCCGCCGCTCCCGGTCAGGCGGAGGTCGGGATTGAGGTAATCGCCGATGACCGTGGTGTTGACATTTCCATATTCGTCCACTTCCGAGCCGCCCAGGAACCCGAGGTCCACATAGCCGCGCTGGGCGATGGCAAAGGCTTCGCACAGGCCGGAAGCCCGGGATGCTCCTCCTTCGCAGCGAGGATCGCCCACCGAGGTCGGAGTGACGATCGGGCGACCGTCGAAGGTGCCCGCTTCGAAGATCAGCTTCAGGTTGGGGGCGTGCGTTTTCTGGGCAAGCATGATCGCGATCATCGGCATGCCCGTCCCGGCAAACACCACCTCGTTGTCCATCACCTCCCGACCGGCCGCAACGGTCATCAGGTCGGCCAGAGTGTATTCACCCGCCTTGGCGTACGCATGTCGTTCCATTTACTTGTGTCCTCTCTTCACCCGGGTGCTGAAGTTCAAAGCCCTGTTCGCCTGCAGGTTGAGCAACCGGGCGACGCCGAGCTTGGACAGGTAGGCATCGTGATCCGTGCCGAAAATCCACTCCCTGGCAAATTCATCGAACCCTTCCTGCGTGCGGGTCTGCATGTAGAAATTTCGAATGAAGTCGCCGTCCACGTCGTAGTGGCCGAACATCCCCGTCGGGTGTGCGCCGTACGCGCATTCAACGATATGGTCGACCTGGAATCCGGGAATGTCGTTCAAACGCGGCTCACGGCGCAAGGTCTCCTCGGGAACGATTTCCTCGGCGACAACGATCGTGGTGTCGGCGGCGCGACAGATCTCCGGATCGGTAAAGAATTGTCCACCGATGCGCACCGTGCCCTCCTCCCCGACCTGCTGAACGGAAAGCACGGCGACGTCGACTCGAGCCGCGGGCACGAGCACGTGCTCGCCGTCCCCGAAGAACGGGTCCTGCATGGTCTCGTATTTCTTCCTCGCGATCTTGGGGTTCTTTCCGTTCCGTAACCCGGCCCTGCCCAGCATGTCGTACTCGGGATTGTGGATATCCGTCCCGAGTGAGGTCTGGGTGGGCAGGAAGGGCATGCCGGACGCGGCGGCCAGGAACCGGAATCCCATTTCCGCGTGGCTGTAATCTTCGCAAATGATTTCCTTGTTCTTGACCTTTCGCGAAAGATTGGCACCGTACTTGCCGTACAGTTCATGCCCGATCCAGCAGGATTCCCAAACGTCGACGCACCCCGCGCCGATGAGGAATTCGGAGTGAGGCCCGCCATTCACTTCCACCAGGTGGAGGTTCCTCCTCTTCTGGCGAATCAGTTCGAGGACCAGCGCGCACGGCCGCCGCCAGATCGTGAAGCCGGAAAACGTCAAGAGGGTTCCGTCGCGGATGATCTCCGCGGCTTCCTTGAGTGTGATTCGCTTGGATTTGCTGCTCATTGCGTCATCCTCTCCGTTGGAGCCTACGTTGTTGCCCTCCAGTGTCCACCTGCCGCCCCGGTTATACCTGGACCCCAACGCATTCTTTAGTGCGAGATTTCACAATGTGACGCCTCCACGACTTCAAACCGACATCCGCCATTCTTAGGAACGGCAGATCAATACTTGTCGTTGATGGTCATGCGCGTGCGCGAATGTGTACTATTAGTGATCGCTTTTGACAAGACTAAACTTATTTTGTACGAGTTGAAGCAGGAGCCATAACTGGACTCCCAATGGATGACAAGCCGTTGAACAGCTCACCAGGGCGTCGGGCGCTGTTTTGCGTCCTTTCGGGCTACGCTTGAGTCTGCCCGGCGCATCGACCGCACACCCCCTGGCCGAGATCATTGCGTGCGGCCGGGGAGCGGGAGAAGATGGCGCGCGCTCGTTATGAAAGACAAAAAAATAATGATATTCAATAGTTATTTTTGAAGCGGCGGACCGGATCATGGCCGTGCCAACACAGATTCAATGGGGAGGCCATGTTACCGGTGAACTCGAATTACGGTAAGGTTCATTTAATCCTTGACATTGAAAGCCCAAACGAACAATAATTGCGTGCGGGGAATCACAAGAAGTTACTTGGCTTGCACATTGTGATCATTTTCCGACGGACGCTCATCTCTTATCCTGACGCAGTTTCCCTTTCTCGACATGTATCGCGCGCGGCATCGTTCACAGACATCCACCCCAGTTGATATCCTAGGTTTCCGGCGCGTGTCCCCGATTCGTTTCGACTGCTAGAGCCCATTCGGGCTGACTCACCTGAAACAGCTCCCGCAAGGGCGCGGAGCGAGTCCAGGCTCGTTCCGGGGGCGGGACCCGAGCACCTTGTTTGCGGTTGGGAAAATGGATTCTAACGACCGTTGTTGCGACGAATGCGGTTTGCCGGAGGAGCATTTTGCTCTATGCGAAGACCGCTGCATGCTCCAGAGTTGTCCCAAGTGTACGTTTTTGCTGCAGCTCTATGGTACCGGGTGCGGAAATGTGCGTGTCTACTATCTGTGCCGTGAATGCTACGACGAACGGATTAAGAGAGGGTTTGTAGAACCCTAGCAAGGAGGTGAGCCACAACATTTGGACTTTTTGGTAATGGTTGCATTCATATCCCATGACACAGGAGGGTAAAATGGCAGCAGTTCGCGACAAGAGGATGACGCTCAAGGAGGCAGTATCAAAGTACGTAAACGATGGCGATACTGTTTACTACGGTGGCTTCCAGATCCACGTCCCCATGGCTCTGACCCACGAAATCATCAGACAGAAAAAGAAGAACCTTCATATCATCAATGCATCCACGGACGTGGGCGGCCTGGACCTGTTGGTAGCCGGCGGGTGCGTCAGTGAAATGCACATCGCGTGGGCCATGAACTGGTATGTGAAGGCTCCCTACGCGATTCGCCGTGCTTTCCAGTCCGGGCAGCTCAAGCGCTTCGACCTGTCCAATTTCGGTGCCACGAGCGCATTGATCGCCGGCTTTTTAGGCATTCCTTTCATCCCTGTCCGCGGCAACATCGGCACCGATATCATCAAGTACAACCAAACCGACGCCAAGGTCATCGAGGATCCCTTCACCGGCTCGAAAATCACGGTGGTTCGTGGTTGGAGGGCGGACGTGGCGATCATCCACGCGCAGAAGGTCGACCGCCTGGGCAACGTGGTGACCTGGGGCACCCGCGGTGTCACCGACGAGTTCGGCACGATGGGAACCAAGCGGGGCGTTATCGTCACCGCCGAGGAGATCGTCGAGCCCGAAGAGGTGAGGAGCGATCCGGACCGGACTCTGGTTCCGTACTTCAAGACCCTGGCCGTCGTACACTGCCCGTGGGGCGCTCATCCGTCGGCCTGCCGCGGCTACTACGGCCTGGACATCCGCTTCTCCCAATACCAGGGCAAGTACGAACGGAGCGCGGAGCTTCTTCCCCACTTCATGAAAGAGTGGATTTTCGGCTGCGAGGACCATGCGGCGTACATCAAGAAGTACGTTTCGAAGTTTGGCCAGCAAGGGCTCGACCGCCTCAAACCGGTGCTCGGTTTCGAGCCGAAGATGAAGGTCGACTACGGCTATCACGATCCCGCCGTCTGGAAGGGCGTGCCGCAGTACACCGACGAACACATCAAGGCCTAGTGGACAGCCGAAAATCAAGCATAAAGGAGGTAACGATGGCTAGTAATTTCAAGTTGACTGAGTTGATGGTCGTTCGCTGCGCCAAGGAAATCAACGATGGGGAAGTCGTGTTTGCGGGGGTCGGTCTGCCTCTGGTCGTCGTCGGCTTCGCCATGGTCACGCACGCTCAGAATATGATCCTTTTCACCGAGGGCGGTTCGATCCGCGCCACCGCTCCTCCGGGACTCGCCATAACGGTCGACGACCCGGCACTGTTCTGCAACGGCGACGCCACGTTCGGGATGCTTGCCACCATGGCCGCCCTGCAGCGCGGCGAAGTCGACGTCGCCTTCATCGGCGGCGCCCAGATCGACAAGTATGGCAACATCAATTCCACCGGTGTCGGTGACTGGTCGAAGCCCGAATCCTTCACCTACTTTGCCGGCAGCGGCGGCGCCAACGACATGGCCACCTCCGGCAAGAAGGTCCTCGCCATCATGCCGCAGGATCCCAAGAAGTTCGTGGAGAAGGTGGACTACCTGACCACCCCGGGTTACCTCGACGGCCCGGGCGCCCGCAAGAAACTGGGCATGATCGGCGGCGGGCCCACCGTCGTGGTGAGCACCATGGGCGTCTACAAGTTCGATGATGCAACCAAGGAAATGTACCTGGCCGAGTACTTCCCCGGCCAGACGGTGGACAAGGTGAGGGCGAACTGCTCGTTCGATCTCAACGTCGCATCGAACGTCAAGGAAACCGAGCCGCCCACGGAACAGGAACTGACCATTCTGCGGGGAATCGATCCCACCGGAGGCGCCGCCTTTTGTTTCCGCCGGTTGCCGTTCGTCTTCTCCTCAGCCGGGACGCCTTCGTCCGGTGAGAGTACCCGACCCGGACCGGCGCGCGACGGGAATTCCGTTATTCCGGGCGCGTGCTGCGGCTCTCCGCGATTTCAAACAGCAAGGCCGCGGCGGAGCGGATGCCCCGGTGAAAATCATCCAGGTGGAAGCGTTCGTTGGGGGAATGAGCGCCGTCATCGGGACTGCCCCAGCCCAGCATGAGGATGTTCCTGGTCGTCAGGACTTCTTTCATGAGATTCACAATGGGGATCGAACCTCCCTCCCGTATGAACACCGGCGGCTTGCCGAAACCGATGTCAATCGCCCGGGCGGCGGCCTGAACCGCACGGTTGTCCCGAGTTACCAGCAACGGACCCGCGGCGTTCAGTTCCGTGATGTCGATCTTGACCCCTGGGGGGGTCAGGGCGCGAACGAATTCCTCGAAGCGGGCATTGATGACGGCCGGGTCCTGGTCCGGAACGAGGCGCATGCTCACCTTGGCCCCTGCCTTCGATGGAATGATGGTCTTGGCCCCTTCCCCCGAAAAACCTCCCCAGATACCGTTCACATCCAACGTCGGGCGGGCGGTCTTGCGTTCCATCGGCGTGTAGCCTTTTTCGCCGGTCAACGCTTCAACCCCCAGGTATTCTTTCAACGCGGACTCGTCCAGGTGAAGCGAATCCATCTCCTTTCTTTCCCATTCTTCCAGGTCCAGAACATCGTCGTAAAACCCGGGGATGGCCACCTTCCCGTCGGCGCTCTTCAGCCTGGCGAGGATGTCGGCCAGGACCTGGACGGGATTGTGAATGAGGCCGCCGAAGCTGCCCGAATGGAGGTCGAACCGGGGACCTTGAAGGTCGAGTTGAAAGTAGGACAACCCCCTCAGGCCGTAGGTTATGGCGGGCACCCCCCGGCTGAACTGGGAGAAGTCGGAGATGGTGATCACGTCGGCCTTCAACTCATGGCTGTGCTCGCGCATGAAACGGCCGAGGCTCGGGCTGCCGATTTCCTCCTCCCCCTCGACCAAAAACTTTACGTTGACCGGAAGATTCCCGGCAACGGCAAGAACGGCTTCGACAGCCTTCACGTACGTGAAGAACTGTCCCTTGTCATCGGTCGCTCCGCGGGCGTAGACGTAGCCGTCGCGAATGGAGGGCGAAAAAGGCGGGGTAAGCCACTCGTCGAGAGGCTCAGGCGGCTGAACGTCGTAGTGCCCGTAGACCAGCAGGGTGGGGGCCCCGGGAGCGTTGCAGTGCTGCGCGAAAACCACCGGATGACGTTCCGTCCGGTAGATCCTCGTTTCGAAGCCGATTCTTTGCAGGTGGTTGCCCACCCATTCGGCCGCCCTGCGGACGTCGGACGCGTGGTGGGTATAAGTGCTGACGCTGGGAATCTTGAGGAAGCCCAGGAGTTCTTCGACATAGCGCTGCCGGTTGGCGTCGATCTTGGCAAGCGTGGTCTGTAAAATCATTGCGGGTTCTCCTTTTGCAGGTTGGTTGGGTTCCTGCCGCCTCCCAACATACAAGATTTTCCGCGCCGCGCATACCCTTTCCGGGGCAGCGGCTTTTTCGGGACAAGACGGCTCGCCGATCGTTTTCCGTCATCCATTGAATGAAAATCGGTCGCCGCGCCGCTTCGCCTGAACGGATTCACCGCATGTTCCGCGCAACGCCAACGCACGATAGGGCTAGGCATGGACACGCCGTATGTAGTATATTTCCGATAAATCGCGTGGATGAAGCTCGAGTCGATTGCTCAAGGCCGGCCGGTCCAACCTCGGATCGCTCCTTTCGAGGCCGGTCTCCATGTCCGACCGTTACCGCCCGTTTCCGTGGATTTCCCGAATTCGAGATCAACCGTCGTGGAGGCACGAAAATGTTCCGAAAATGTCTATCCGCACTTTGGGTTCCGGCGCTTCTGCTGACCTGCGGAATCGCCTTTGCCGTGACGCCCTTCGAAGTCTTCGACGGGAGCGTCCTCAACCAGGTGATCAAGCGCAACAAGCTGATGGTCGGAATGGAAGTAAAATTCTTCCCCTTTGAATACGCTGACGAAAAAGGCCGGCCATTGGGATTCGACGTGGAAATCGCCGGGCTCGCGGCAAAGGAACTGGGCGTGGAACTGGAAATCAAGGACATGGAATTCAGCGGTCTCATCCCCGCTTTGCAGGGCGGCAAGGTGGACATGATCATCTCCGGGATGACGAGGACGCTGACGAGGGCCAAAACGGTGAGCTTTACGCAGGCGTACTTCGAGACGGGGTTGTGTGCCCTGTTGAGCAACAGGAGGGCCCCTGACGTCAAGGACGTCAAGGAGTTGAACGCCCCGGGCCGGGTGATCGCCGTCAAGCTCGGCACCACCGGGGACCTGGTTACGGCGAAGATGTTTCCCGAGGCACAGGTCAACCGTTACAAGGAAGAGACGGCATGCGTGCGAGAAGTGGTGACGGGAAGGGCCGACGCGTTCCTCTACGATCAACTGTCCATCGGCAAGCATCACAAGGAAAATCCCGATACGACTCACGCCGTGCTGACGCCGTTCACCTACGAACCTTTTGCCATAGCGATCCGCAAGGGAGACCCCGATTTTCTGAACTGGCTGAACCAGTTCCTCGAAACCATAAAGGCGGACGGACGCTACCGCGAGCTTCACGAGAAGCACTTTGGCGATATTCTGCGCTGATGCGGACGAAATACTCTCTCATCATCCGCGTGCTCATCGTCCTGGGAACGGGAGGCTGCCTGGTCTTCCTGTTCGGCCGGATCGAGTATCCCTGGAACTGGAGGGTTCCATGGGAATACCGGTGGCTTTTCTTTCGCGGCTTCTACACCACGTTCATTATCGCCGTCGGGGCCACATCGATGGGCTTCTGCCTCGGCGTCTTCGGGGGAATCGCGCGGACTTCCCGGTCGGTCCTGGCCAGGGAGACGGCGATGCTGTACGTGGAGTTCTTTCGAGGCACGCCTCTGCTGATTCAGATCTATATCTTCTATTTCTGTGTGGCGGCGGCCGTACATTACGACAATCCGGTGATCATCGGCATGTTCTCTCTGGCCGTGTTTTCAGGCGCCTATATCACGGAGATGGTGAGAGCCGGGATTGAATCCATCGACCGGGGTCAGATCGAGGCCGCCATGTCCACCGGCTTGAACGACTGGGAAACCATGCGATACGTCGTCTTCCCTCAAGCCTTCCGGCGAATCATTCCCCCCGTCGCAGGCCAGTTCGTCTCCGTTATCAAGGATTCGTCCCTGCTCTCGGTGATTTCCGTGCGCGAGCTGACCAAGGCGTCGGAAATCATCAACGCAACCACCTACAAGACTTTCGAGGCCTACTTGCCGCTGGCTGCGCTATACCTTATCATTACGTATCCGCTTTCCTATCTGACCCAGCGCCTCGAACAAAAAATCAAGCACGATTGAACGATTCACCGGGTAGGGCAGGGAAACCGCCGCCTCGAAGGGAAAAGACAATGAAAAACAAATCCGGTCGGAACGCCGTTACCCAGCTCAAGGCAACGAAACTGATCAAGAGCTTTGTGGAGGGCATGAAACTGGAAACCCTCGACGACCTGATCGCGCTGAAGGTCAAGATGCGCTCCGTTCTCAACACCATTCCCTACGAGGAATCCATTGTGCCCCAAATCCGTAAAATCATGTGGAGAAGAACCGCTCATCAGATTCTCGAGGACGGCTACATCTATTCGAGAGACTCCTGTACCGATATCGTTATCCTTTTCATGGCACTGTGCAAGAGCCTGGGGCGAGAGACCCGTTTCGTGAAGGTCAGGAAGCATAACGGCGATCCGGAAATGCACTCCATTGCGGAGATCCGATTGCCGAAACCTTACGGTTGGTACATCTTCGACCTGGCCTACGACAATCCGCCCGAGAAGGGGAGAATGACCCCCGGCTCCGTCTACCGAGGCTGGGAACTCTGGAGGAAGGGAAGGGACTCGTGGGACCTTGGCCTGTGGAAATACCGGGACAGGCACAAGATCTTCGCCCGCCCCTCATCCGCCTCCGGAAAATGAGGCTCTCTTCCCGCGGTTCCGCTCCACTCCGGACCGCGTTCAGTGCATCGGCGACAGCACCTGTTTCAGGAACTGCCGGGACCGCTCATGCTTTGGAGCTCTGAAGAACTCCGAAGGCTCGGCTTCTTCCAGTACGGCGCCGTTGTCGATGAACACGATTCGGTCCGAAACCTCCCCGGCAAAACCCATCTCGTGAGTGACGACGACCATCGTCATTCCTGTCTGAGCGAGATCCCGCATGACCGTCAGAACCTCGCCGATCATCTCCGGGTCGAGGGCCGACGTCGGCTCGTCAAAAAGCATGATCCTGGGTTTCATCGCAAGGGCTCGGGCGATTGCCACCCGCTGCTGCTGCCCCCCGGAGAGTTGAGACGGGTAGGAATTGTGCTTTTCCGCCAGGCCGACCCGTTCGAGCAAGGCCATGGCCTGATTGTGGGCTTCTTTCTTGTCCAGTCCGCGAATCTTGATCGGCGCCAGGGTGATGTTGCGCAAGGCGGTGAGGTGCGGGTACAGGTTGAACTGTTGAAAAACGAATCCGATTTCAGCACGGAGCCTGTGGATATCCGTTTTCGAGTCCGATAGGTCCATGCCGTCGACAATGAGGCGTCCGCGGTCAATGGGTTCGAGACGGTTGATGGTCCGGATCAGGGTGGACTTGCCGGAGCCCGAGGGCCCGCAGACCACCACCACTTTCCCCTGTGCAATGTGAAGGTTCACGTCGTTGAGGACGTGGAGCCGACCGAACCACTTGTGAACGCCCAGGAATCGAATCATTTCACCCAATCCGCGTCATGGAGCCGTATTGTCCCCGGATAGGAGGCCCCGGCCTCGTCTTTGCCGGGACGCACATTGATCGTGGCGGTCCGCGAGCCGACCGCATATCGTCTGTGCAGGGGGCGATGAGCGCACGGGTGTTTCATGAAAAGGCTGAATCGGCAGGACCGCGGGGTACGCCGCGCTGTTTTGTATACATGAGCTTCCGGGAGAAATCAAGGCACCCCGACAGGCATCCCGCGAGGCGCTTCCCGGCACGGCGGGAACACGGGGGCGCCGGTCTTCGTGGGCTCACGACCGGGTTGGTTTGCCCCCGTTCGGCGCGCCGGCGTTTCAATGCCGCTCCGGCACAGCCGTGCTCTTCGGCTGGTGGAATGCGGCGCGGCGGACGACTGGAGGAAGCGGCCTGCGTTCCGAAACGGATCCCCCGGTGACGGTATGGTGCCGGCGCCGGCAAAAAATGAGAGCCGGAAGGGGGCCTCCGGCTCTCCATGGATAAAATGAGAAACCAACTCTCTTGCAAACTATTCTCCAACTCGAGCGGAAAAAATGGAATCGGGTGAAACAGGTATTTTGGCCCGACAATCACAGTATTTCGTCCCCGGGGCCGACGGAGGCGCGCTACCGCCCACCCGCGCGGCGTCACCGTGACTTCGCGTTGCCGCTCGCCGCGCTCGGGCCGGAAAACCCTCCGCCCGAACCCATCGGAGCTTGCCCGCGCCCGCCAGTCCCGGACCTCATGGACGGGAGATGTTCGGGTTTACGGTGAACACCGGCACGGGTGAATTCTTCACCACCCGCTCCGCAACGCTCCCAAATGGAAATATGGCCTTCATGCCGTGCGTGGCCATGACCACCAAATCGGCGCCGATGGTCCTGATTGCCGTCAGGATTTCCTGCGCCGGATCACCCTGCATAATGTGAATGAAATACCGGGCACAACCGGTCAGCTTCCTGGAACACAATTCCTCCAGGCGTTCCCTCGACAGCTTAAGCCCGAATTCGTGTATTTCCTTCACGTGTTTCGGATCGAGTCCGCTCCCCCAGTAATGTTCGAACCTGGACAGGTCTTCGGAGACGTGAAGCAGATGCACTTCAGCGTCATACTTCCGGCTCAGTGAAACGACATAAGGTTCCGCGACCGATGCAGCCTTGGAAAAATCGGTCGGCCAAAGGATTTTTTCGATCTTCATGGACGCCTCCGCCCCGGAACTCCCCACCCCGATTCACGTTTTGCGCCTCACCCGCTTCGTCGGGCGTTCCCCTCCGGAGAACGACGCCGACTCCGGAGGTTGAATGAAACCGGATTCGGCGTCGTTGTCTTTCTCAAACATAAGGGCGGTTTCCGAAAGCGGCAATCCGGCCTCCGGCCTCCGCGCGAGGCCGAGTCCCGGATAAGATGTGTCGAGGCAGGCTATGCCCGGGATGAGGCCGACCGGAGCTTCGTTTGAAATCCCGCCGTCACGGCAAGATTCTTCTTCAACATCAGCTCCTCATCGGAGAGGCCGAAAGCAATCCCCATGAGTTGCGTGACGTACAGGACCGACTTGCTCATATCTTTGCCGAGCAGACGTGACGCCTTGTTCTGCTGGCTGTCCAGATTCATCTGGCACATCGGGCAGATGGTGAGAATGCAATCGGCTTCACTTGCTCCATTGAGCAAGTTCGCCACGAGTTTCAAAGCCACCTCGCTCTTGGTGGTCATCAATCCCGCCCCGCAGCACTTCGCTCCCATCGTCCAAGGGTAGACTTCGGCTCCGAGAGCCCGGATGAGGGGTTCCATCGAAACGGGAAACTGGGGATCGTCGGCGTCGGAATAGGGCCGTGCGAACTGGCAACCGTAATACGGGACGATTCTCATGCCCGAGAGCTTATTCTTCACGTTGGCCGCGATGGACTCGGGCCCGAAGTCTCTGACCAGCACGTCGAGGAGGTGCCGAACCTTTATTCCTCCCCCGTATCGAAGATTCTCTTCCGCCAGGACCACGTTGATTTTTTCGCGAATATCCGTACTGCGGTTCATGTGGTCGTCAACTCTTTTCAAGTTGAGATAACAGGCGTTGCAGGGTACGAGGACATCCGACCGGGGGGATTGTTTTCCGGCGATGGCGAGGTTCCTCGCCGGCAGGGCCAGCGACAGCAGATAGCTGATCGCATCCCCGGCGCTCGCGCCGCAGCATGTCCAGTCTTCGATCTCGGCCAGCTCCGCTCCAAGTGAATGCATCACGGCCCTGACCGAGGCGTCGTATTCGGACGCGGTTCCTTCCAGTGAACAGCCGGGGTAGTATAAGTACTTCATGATTCGGACTCCAGTTCGCGAACTTTTCGAAACAGACCGTCAAGCTTGCCCTTGGCAAAGAGAGCCGGCATCTGCGGGCTGATCTTTCCCTTGCGCAGAAGCTTCACGCCGAGCGAGGCGAAACGCAGCGGGGCGACCGGATGCTTCAGGCGCAGAAAGAACCGCGTCATCATGTCCATCTCCCTGACTCTCCCGTAACGGCGTATGTTGTCGACGAACGTGCTGTAAAAGACCGGACTCGTTTTGCTCCGATAGGTTCCGCGGGCGAAGGCGATTCGCTTGAGTGCCTGGATGGTTTCGGTCAGGGGCAGTCCGCGCGGGCATCGCAACGTGCAGTAATAGCAGCTTGAGCACATCCAAAAGGTTGTGCTGCGAAAGATTTCATCCTGTTCGCCCAGTTGCACGAGCCTCCACAACTGTCGCGGAGTGTAATCCATGGCAAATGCATTGGCGCAGGAACCGGTACAGGTGCCGCACTGCATGCAGGCGGAGACCTTTTCCGCGATGGGGTCCAGCGGACCAGCGGCGGCGGAGCCGCCATGAGCCGTGGTTGCGCCCGAGCTTTGTTCGTTCATGTGTACCATCTCCTTGTCGGGAAATGCTCCAAATGGTGCCCGGACCGAGCGCGGAAGTCCTCCCATGGAAGCCTTTCGCTCGGGCACGGTCCGCGCCGGTTATCGGCAAGAAACGCGATGAATCAGTCCAGGGCGGCATCCAGCACGGCATGCACCTGCCTGTCCTGGAAGCCGTGCAGGATGGCCGCGCCGTTGGGGCACGCCGCGGAGCATGCTCCGCAACCCTGGCACACGAATTCATCCACAACGATTCGTTCTTCTTCCTCGTCATACCACCTGGCGTGGAACGGACACGCGACCACGCATCTTTCGCAGAGCGAGCAGAGGCTGTGACGGACGGACGCGGTGACCGAGGCGGAAGTCAACCGGCCCCTTCTGAGGACGCCCAGGGCGCGCTGTGCCGCTGCTTCGGCCATGGCCACGGATTCCGGTACCGTCCTCGGCGAATGGGCGGTGCCGCACAGGAAAACCCCGCTCTTCATGGTGTCCACGGGCCGCCATTTGTATTCGGCTTCGCGCAGGAAGCCGTGTTCATCGGTCTCGAGGCCGAAGATGTCCGCGAGCCCGTGGCTGTCGTTGGGGACCATTCCCGTGCCGAGAACCACAAGGTCCGGTTCCAGAACGAGTTCCCTGCCCAGAACCGGATCGTAGGTCACAAGTTTCAACCGGCCGTTTTCATCGGAGACCCGGGGCTTCCGGTCCGTTTCGTAACGGACGAACAGCACGCCCTCCCGCCTGGCACGGGTGTAGTGTTCCTCGAAAAGCCCGTAGGTCATGATGTCCCGATAAAGAATATAGACGGCCGTATCCGGGTTGCGCTCCTTCAACTGGAAAGCGTTCTTCAACGCGGAAAGACAGCAGACACGGCTGCAGTAGTTGCGGCTGCCTTCGCGCGATTCGACGCACTGGATCATGACCACGGTGCCGAGACCGCTCGCATCCAGCTTCCCCGAGTGGAATTGGTCTTCGAATTCCATCTGGGTCACCACCGCATCGTTACGACCGTGGAGATAGGCTTCCGAGTTGAATTCCACGCCCCCGGTGCTCAGGATGGCGACCCCGTGTTCGATGGATTCTCCCGACCCGTCTTGAGTTTCCACAGTGGTGACGAAATGACCCAGTCGCCCCTGCGAGTGAACCACCCTCGTACCTGTATGGACGGTGATGTGGGGATGGTTGGCCACGGCTGACAGGGTTTTCTCGAGGAGCGCTTCGGGTTGCGGTTCCTGCAGGAATCGTTTGAGCAGGCGGAGGTTTCCTCCGAGCTCGGGATTCCGCTCGATGAGATGGACCTTGTATCCGTGATCGGCAACCGACAGTGCGGCGGTCATTCCGGATATCCCTCCACCGACGATCAGTGCCGCCGGAACGGCTTCATCCCTGGTCCGCGGAAACGGCTCCGCTCCTTTGAGCTTGGCGGCCGCCATGCTGAGGACCGCATAAACGGCGGAGCGAGGGCCCTGTTCCGAGGACTCCGGCTGCGAGTGAACCGGGGTGTGAATGTCCGTCACCTCCATGAACGCCGGATCGAGCTTGAGCGACTTGCCCAACTCGCGGAGCTTTCTCCGGTAGACATAGGGCATGCAGGCTCCGATCAAAACTCTGTTGGCTCCCGTGCTTGCGAGCGCTTCTTCCAGTTGTGCCCAGCCGGCGCGTGTACAGAGCCGGTCGATGGTGAATCCGTGAGCCGCGTACCCGTCCTGTGTGAGGTCCGCAATCAGCGACGTCGGGTCCACCTTTTCCGCAATGGCGCCCCCGCAGCTGCAAATGGCCACGGCAAGACGCGAGGGCTCCCGGGAGACATCGCGGAACATCTCCTCCGGTTCGGATATCTCGACGAGACTCTTCCCCTTGGAATGGAGCAGCAACGATGCGCTCAGCGAGGCGGAATTCGCCTGGATCACGGATTCCGAGATGTCTTTCGGGCTGGAGGCGGAGCCGCTCACAAACACCCCATCCCTTGCGGTACGGTTGGACGAGTAGTCCTGAACCCGGCAGAATCCCGCCTGGTTCAGCTCGATTCCGACCGTTGCGGCGAGCTCTTCGAGCCCGCCCCCGGGCTTCTGACCCACCGCAAGGACCGCCAGGTCGAAGGGCTCGTCGTGCATGGCGCCGTCGGCGTCCGCGAAAGCGATCCTGATTCCGCCCGCATCGCCGCCCGGCTCCACCGAATGCACCCGGCTTCTCACGAAGCCGATGCCGTGTTCCCGCTCGGCGTTATCGCGGTACTGCTGGAAATCCTTCCCGAAGGTGCGCATGTCCATGTAGAAGATCATCGCCTCAACGGCCCCGTCGGTCTTCTGCTTGGCCAGGACGGCTTCCTTGATGGAGAACATGCAGCAGACGGACGAACAGTGGGGAGCGCCTTCCGCCAGGTTGCGGGACCCCACGCACTGGAGCCACGCGATCCTCCGGATCGGTTTCCCGTCACTGGGCCTTAGCAGCTGTCCGCCGGTGGGACCCGTACCGCTGATGAGCCGTTCGAATTCGACGCTGGTCACCACGTCCGGCAGGGTTCCGTATTCGTAGGTGTTGGCTCCCGCCCGCGGATCGGCGGGCACCGCGCCGGTGGCCAGTATCACGGCCCCGACTTCCACCCGGCGCTCGGGGACTTCGAGAGTGGCCTGGTAGGTTTGTACGGCCATTTCCGTGAGCGCCTCGATGTCGAACGGTTTCATGATGTAGTCTTTGGCTCCCACCTTCATGGCCTCGACGGCCGTTTCGATCGTGGCGTAAGCGGTCATCATGACCGCCGGGAGCTCGGGATGCATTTCCTTGGCGATCTTGAGCACCTCGACGCCGTCCATTCCGGGCATTTTGACGTCCAGAAACAGGAGCCCGTAAGACTGCCGGCCAAGCATTTCGACCGCCTCGGCGCCGGATGCCGCCATATCCACCGCAAAACCCGCCTCATCGAGCCATTCCTTGATCGAGTCGCGCACCACCAGTTCATCGTCGACGACCAGGATGCGGAAACTGCGGCGGGCTTCCAGATTGAGGTCGATCGCTCCGGTGGGGCAGGCGTTCTGACATGCGCCGCAATGGTTGCAGGCGTCGGTGTCTATGACGTAGGAATTGGGCAGATTGTGAGGAACGGGGAGATAGACCGCCTTGCGCGTCGCGAGCCCCGCGTTGAACTCGTCGGGGACCTCCACCGGACACACTCGAGTGCATTCGCCACAGCCGTTGCAGCGTTCGGGATCGATCAGCGAAGGCCTGTATCTCAGAGTGGCGACGAACTTGCCCGGTTCTCCCTGGAGCGCCGCCAGTTCGGTTGAGAGCATGATTTCGATGTTATCGTGGAACAGCCCCTTGCGGAGACAGAACTGGGAACAGGTGTCGCGTTCCGTCATGGGAAGCATCCTGCACATCCCGCAATGGTCCGTAGGGAACTGGTGATCGAGTTGCCGCAAGGTTCCCCCAAGGTTCGGGGCCTTGTCGACCAGCAAAACATGGTGCCCCATTTCCGCTAAATCCAACGCCGATCGGATGCCGCTGATACCCGCACCTATCACCAGGGCCGAAGCGCCTTTTTGATTCATCGTCTAAACCCCCGATGGGTTGTCCCGTATGGATATTCCGATTCAGGAAACCGAGCCGGCAACATCCGACGGTCGTGCCGGCCTTCAGTTCTTCCTTGCACCGCGAGCCGCCCCCCAACGGGACGACGCGCCGAAAACCCCTCTCTCCTCCGCATCGCCGCCGCGGCAGGGCAGGGGAGCCGTGGTCGATTCTTTATTCCTTGCCCCCGGTGACCTCGGGAAATTCCCGCTCGCGAAACACCGAAAGGGGAGGCTCGTCTTCAATACCGGCCCCGGCGTTGTATTGGAACGCACGCTGCGTGTAATGCGCCACGGTCCGGAACAGCTCCATGACCGGCACGTTGTTGGGGCAGGCGTTGGAGCATTGGCCACAGCCGATGCAGGCGGTGCTCATGTGCGCCAGCCGCGTCAGGTGGAAAAAGACGGTGTCCGTGGGCATCTTGATGACACCCTTGCGTTTGGCCCAGCGGAGGTATTGTTCGGGCTCGTGGTCAAAAACATCCGTCAGGAATACGCACTCACGGCAGTAACAGACCGGGCAAGCCACGCGGCAGTTGTAACAGTTCACGCAGTTGCTCAGATAGCTCATCAGCTTCTCGATATCGGCCGTCGCGTCGCTCGTTTCCTGGAACATCCGATCGCGGTAGGCCGTCCGCGCTGCGATCACTGCGGCGACGGCTTCGTCCCTGGAAGCCGGCAGGGTTGCTTCGGGAAGCTTCATTTTCTCCAGGACTTCTTCCCCCCGCGGTGTGTTGGCCTTGACCACCATCGAGTCGAACACGTCCATGCCGAAGGTGCAGACCATCAGGTCGGCGTTCTCTGCCACGGGGTATTCGCACGCCTTGCAGGCAGGGGAGAGGCCGACGCCGTCGGCTTCGGCCTGCCCGGGCAAATCCGCGTGGAACTTCAAGGTCGATTCGATCCCCCTGGACCCGGCATAGCCGGCGTAATCGGTATTTCCAAACGCTCCCGAGCAGTCGGCGCCGATGAGCAGGACTTCATCGAGGCTTCCCTGCTTGAGTTTCACCAGTTCGACGAAAGCGCGGATTTCACAGGGTCGCAATACCGCCGCGACCAATCCGCCCGTCGGTTTCCGGGTGAGCCTCGCGAGCAGTCGTGCCGCATTCATGGGGAATGCGGGCGCGAACGGATCCGCTTCTCCGAGCTTTTCGGGATCGGTAACGAGGGTCGGCATCACCGCGCTTTTCGCGGCGAGATGCTGCGGCACCAGAACGGCGCCGACCTGGCCCGTCGCCAACAACGCTTTCAGAAATTCCTGGAAGGAGAGAACCGGATTGCGATCCTTCACCGATATTTTTGCTGCCCTGGCCATCGTTTTTCTCCAACTTGTGCTGTTCTGTTGAACCGCTCACAGAATCATCTTTTGTCTCAGATCGTTGAGACCCAGCTGTTTGATTTCGGCAACGAGCTCTTTGACGGTGTTGGCGAAATCAATGCCCTCGCTTGCCCCGATCCAGGTCATCTTGAGCCTGCGCTCGTCTATTCCGAACCGGGGCAGGATCTCCTTCAGGAGCCTGACCCTGCGCCGGGCCTTCAGATTCCCGTTGATGTAATGGCAGTCGCCCGGGTGGCAACCGCTGATGAGCACTGCGTCGGCGCCTTCGAGAAGGGCCTTGATGACGTACTTCGTATCGATCATCCCGGTGCACATCATTCTGATCATGCGCACGTTCGGAGGCTGAACCAGCCTCGAAGTGCCCGCCAGGTCGGCGGCCGTGTAAGTGCACCAGTTACACACGAAGGCGATGATCGTCGGTTCACGGTCTCCCATTTTCTTCCTCCTTGATATGCAACGCAGCCGACAGCGACCCCGTCATCGGGGTTCATACGGCGCTGTCGAGCAACCCTTCGATTTCCGCGAACAGCTGCTTGGCCGAAAAGTGCCTGACCCGGGCGGCCCCGCTCGGGCAAAAACCGGCACAGCTTCCGCAACCTTTACACAATGCCTCGTTCACCACGGAAACCCCCCGACGTTCGTCGAATTCGATGGCCGAGTACGGGCAGAGCTTGATGCAACCCTGGCAACCCGCGCAGATGTCCGGGTCGATAAAGGACACGGTGGGCGAAATCTGGACTTTGCCCCGCGTGCTGAGAGCAAGTGCCTGGGCCGCCGCCCCCGAGGCGTGAGACACGGTGTCTGGAATATCTTTCGGCCCCTGGCAGGCTCCCGCCAGAAAGACCCCGTCCGTGGGCGTGGTCATCGGTCCCAGCTTGGGATGCTCTTCCAGGAAGAAACCGTCCCCGCCCTGGTTGATTCCGAAGACGCGGGCCACTTCCGGGGCTTCCGCCCGCGCTTCCATCGCGGAGCACAAGATGACCATATCAACGGGAACCCGCAGCATGCGCCCGCTGAGAGTATCTTCGGCAACGATCACCAGTTTGCCCTGTTCGAGAGGCGATTCGGCTTGATCGGTTATCTCGGCCGGCCTGCCGCGAATGAAGGTGACCTTCTCTTCCTGGAGCCGCCGATAGAACTCTTCGTAACCCTTCCCGAAGCAACGCATGTCGATATAGAAATTGTAGACCCTGGTGTCGTGTCCGGCCTTTTCCTTGATGAGATGACCGTACTTGAGGGCGTACATGCAACAAACCCTGGAGCAATATTCGTGATGATTCACATCCCGGCTGCCCACGCAGTGGATGATTCCCACGCTTTCGGGCTTGCCGCCGTTTTTCATCAGGATTTGCCCTCCGGTCGGCCCCACCGCGTTGTTGAGCCGTTCGAACTCCAGCCCGGTATAGACCTCATCGAAGCGCCCATAGCCGTATTGTTTGAGCGGGGAGGGATCCATCACGTCGAAACCGGTGGCAACGATGATCGAACCCACCTTGAGATCGATAATCTCTTCGACCGCCCCATGGTCTATCGCGCTTCGCTCGCAGGCGCGCACGCACTCCATGCATTCCGAACAGACCCCGCAGTTGAGGCACCGTTCGGTCTCGCGGGCGATGTCGCCGTCCGCCAGACCGATAGCGGCTTCTTCAAAATCGAGACGGCTTTGCTCGAAACTCCTGTGGTGCAAGGAAGCCCTGGGTACCTGCGGGGTCCCCTCGGGAATTTCCCGCCAATCACCGCCGTCGGCTCCCGTCTTCTCCGGTTCGATCCCCGCAAGACCTTCGATCCCCTCGGTCACATACCGGTGCATGGCTTCGGCGGCACGGCGACCCGCCGCAACCGCCTCGATGACCGTCGCGGGGCCGACAACGGCGTCGCCGCCGGCAAACACATCCGGTATGGAGGTCTGCATGGAACTGCGATCGACCACGATGGTGCCGCGACGGCTGAGATTCAAATCGCCCGCGCCACAGGTTTCCGCTTCGGGTTCCTGCCCGATTGCGGAGATTACGGCATCGCAGGGGATGACGAATTCGGAGCCCTTTACCGGCACCGGACGTCTTCTGCCGCTCTGATCGGGTTCTCCCAGTTCGGTCCGGATCACCTCGAACCCGGTCACCTTGTTTGCCTCGCCGCGGATGCCCACCGGAGCCGTGAGGTAGTTGATCTTGACTCCTTCCTCGAGAGCGGCATCGATCTCTTCGGCATAAGCCGGCATCTCCTCCCTGGTGCGCCGGTATACGATGGTCACCTCCTCGCATCCGAGGCGCAGGGCAACCCGGCTCGCATCGATGGCCACGTTGCCCCCGCCGACGATCACGATCCGGCGACCCGGCAGCGACTTTTCGCCGAGGTTGACCTCTCTCAGGAACTCCAGGGCATCGACGACTCCCTGATACGAGTCCTCCCCCGGTACGTTGAGCTTCAAGCTCCGGTGCGCCCCGATCCCCAGGAAAATAACCCGGTAGCCATCGTTCCGAAGATCGTCGAGGGAGAAATCACGCCCCAGCTTTTTCCCCGTTTCCGCTTTGACGCCGAGGCGAAGAAGGTAGCCGATCTCCTTGTCCAGAACGTCCTGGGGCAGCCTGTAATCCGGGATGCCGACCCGAAGCATGCCTCCCAGCAAGGGGAGAGCTTCGAATATCGTCACCTGGTAGCCCTTCAGACGGAGAAAATAGGCCGCACTGAGACCCGCCGGTCCGGAACCGATCACCGCCGCCTTCTCGGGCCGTTCCTCGATATGGGGAAGGGGCAGATCCTCGAGATTCACCTGATCCGCGGCGTATCGTTTCAAATCCCTGATGGCAAGCGGGGTATCGACTGCGGCTCGACGGCACATGGATTCGCAGGGGTGTGGACACACCCGGCCCAGCACTCCCGGGAGCGGCAGCCGCTCCATGATCAATTGCACCGCTTCCCGGTATTTCCCTTTGCCGATGAGTTGGATGTACCCCTGCACATTGATCCCGGCGGGGCAGGCGATTCGGCACGGAGCCTGCTCCTTTTTGTCGATGACGAAGGTGATCGGCACGGCCTGTGGGAAATTGCGGTAAACCGCCTTGCGCAGGCTCAACGCCTCGTCGAAGGCATTGGGTACCGATACCGGGCAGGCCTCGGCGCACAACCCGCAACCCGTGCACCGTTCCTCGATGACGTACCGCGGCTTGCGCCGCACCTTGACCGAATAGTTCCCCACGAAGCCGCTCACCTCCACGACTTCACTGTAGGAGAACAGCTTGATTTTCGGGCTTTGACTCACCGCCACCGTCTTGGGCGTGGAAATGCATGCCGCGCAATCGAGGGTCGGGAAGGTCTTGTCGAATTGCACCATGTGCCCCCCGATGGACGGTTCCTTCTCCACGAGGTACACTTGACGGTCCGCCTTGGCAATATCGAGCGAGGCCTGGATGCCCGCAATTCCCGCACCGATGACGAGGACGTCGGGATGAACGCTCACCTCCCGCGCCCACAGCTTTTCATGATGGTTGACCCGGTTGACTGCGGCGGCGGCGAGAGTCTTGGCTTTTTCGGTCGCCTTTGCGGGGTCTTCGGTCACCCAGGAACAGTGCTCGCGGATACATGCCATCTGAAAATAATACGGGTTCAGCTTGGCACGCTCGCAGGCGGACTGAAAGGTCTTTTCGTGGAGTCGGGGCGAGCACGATGCCACCACCACGCGGTTGAGGTTGAGCTCCCGGATGTCCTTCTGGATCATTTCCTGACCGGGATCCGAACACATGAACTTGTAGCTTCTCGCGACCACAACATTCTTGAGTGTCCGGACGAAAGCGGCAACCTCGTCGACGGCCACTTTGCCGGCGATATTCGTTCCGCAATGGCAAACGTAAAAGCCGATTCTTCTCTGCATCTTTAGTCCTTTTCTCGAAGCGCAGGCGGCCTCATTCGTCCGTTTCCTTCCGCCCGTTGTATTGAGGCCACGCTTCCCGCATGGCCCTGTCGAACGAACACGCGAGGCAGTTGTAGGCGCCGTCGCACAACTTGAAGTTCACCACCCCCGCTTTCATCCATACGCATAGCTTCTCACCGTCCAAGGGAAAATCCTGCGAACGGCCGCTTTTCGGTCTGGGGATGCGCTTCTTGCTCATCTCGGCTCTGACAATTCCGGTTCCATGGTGTTTTCGCGCAACAAATCCTCGTTGCATTGCACCGGTCGCTCCTGCTGGGGGCCATCTTCTTCCGGAGGCTCCGATCAGCCGGAGCGCCGGGAGCGGACAGCACTTACATGAATGTCGAGATTCACCGATCCTTGGCTGAGACTGAACACCGGAAGATGATCGCGGCAGCGTCGGGTTCTCTCGTTGACTTATGCTTCAGCACCCAGACCATAAGCAAACTGCGTGCCATGACTGGCCAAGCCCGCCCGTCATGGCCCTGAGGCAGGGCACGGAACTGCAATGTGTACGATTTCTAGACAACAAACGGCCGGAGAATCGCGTCCGCGATCCGTCTCGATGACTTTCGCCAAACCGGCTTCCCGCTCTCCCCGCGGCTGTGAGGGGTAAAGCGTCGAAATGGGCGCGCAGAGACGGTCCCACGGGTGCAGTGTAGATTTTTTATCGAGGGTGTTGAATTTTTATACAAATCAGGAGTGCCTGCCGCTCTGTCGGGTGCAGGCAGGCAGGACGGGACAGAAAGTGGAATCTCGATAAAATGATGAATCATTGCTGTGGATTCCTTATGTTTATGATGGACAATTGGAACGGGGCTCGTATGATAGCCAAGTCGATTGCGTTCGAGAGATGCGCTCGACCGAAACGGGAAAATTCTTCGGTGCGCGGATTGCCTCGAACATCCGACAACTGGTATCGAAAACCGAGTTGAGCATTTCCGACGCTGCGGCCGAATTGAAATCCTCCTTCGTCGATTCTCCCCGTACCATGTTCCGGAGCGCGTATCGGTGCGATTCGTTGCGGCTTTCCGCCCTCCGATGGCCCGCGCCTGTGTCCTTGCGTCAGTCGAACGGCGGCACCGCGTCTTTTTCCACGCGGCCGCAGCGGATATCATGATGGTACGCCATTGAGCGAACCGGCGCCGGAACCGGTGCGTGTTCCGGAAAAGACGAGTCGGCAGGCAGGATCACCCGGGTGGGAATGTGCGCCGTTGTTTGAATGGAGATCTTCGGAAGGATGGCCGGGAACGGGATGAATCGTAGCATCAGGATGGCGGTGATCGGCGGAGGCAAGAAATGCAGGGCCCTGCTCGAAATGCTGGGTGCCGGCGTCTTCCCGTCTTTCAACGCCGAAGTCGTGGCTGTCGCGGACCCCGACGGCGACGCAGCCGGCATTGGACTGGCTAAGGAAAAAGGTATCTTCACCACCGCGGATTTTCGTGACCTCCGCAAGATACCCGACCTCGACCTGGTCGTTTGCCTCACCGGCGGCGAGGCTCCGCTGGAAGCTCTTCTGAAAAGACGCCGCCCAAGCGAACGACTCCTTCATGCCGTGATTTCACGGCTGTTTGAGGATATTCTTCGGGTTCGCCAGCAATACCTGTTGAACGAGCTTCAGCTCGACATCACCGAAGGCATCATCGAGAGCCTGTTCCTGAGCATGCGGGACCACGTCCTGCTGCTTCGCCCCGATTTCAGGATTCTCGATGTGAACGAGGCGTTCTGTCGTGCCTGCGGCACCGACAAGGACAGTCTGGTGGGGAAGGTGTGTCACGAAGTCATTCACGGATCCGGCGAGCGATGCGGGGGAGAGGGCTTCGTGTGCCCGCTGAAAATCTCCCTGCAAACGGGAACCGTGGCTCACGCCGTTCACGAACACGTGGACGGGTCGGGGAAACAGAGAGTTTGCGAAGTCACGACGGTTCCGCTCAGAAAGGTGCATGGGAAGGTGGAGCTTGTCCTGGAGATCGTCCGGGACATTACGGAGGATCTCGAGAAGCGGGTGGAGGAAAAGACCCGGGCGCTCAAACGGGACCTGGCCCGGCTGGTTCACGAAGACAAGATGATTTCGCTGGGGAAACTGGTTGCCGGAGTGGTCCACGAAATCAACAACCCCCTGTCGGGCATCAACGCTCTCGCGCGACTCGTCCACCAGGAACTGGAGAGTTGCGACCTGGATGAGGGGAGGAAGGAAAAGTTTCTTTACTATCTTCACCTCATCGACACGGAATCCTCCCGGTGCAGCGACATCGTCAAAGACCTCCTTTCCTTTTCGCGTTTGCGGGAAGTGGAACGGAAGCTCTTCCAGTTGAACGACCTGGTGCACAAGGCGGTGCTCCTGAGCCGGCACAGGGGCGGCAATCAGGCCGTCCATTTCCAGCTTGAGCTGGCCGAGACCCTGCCGGAGATGATCGGGGACCCCGGGCAGCTTTTGCAGTGCCTGTTGAATCTCATTTTCAACGCCGTCGAGGCCATGCCCGACGGAGGAACGGTCAAGGTGGGCACGAGATTCGATTCGGCCACGAACGAGATTCGCCTGGAGGTAACGGATCAGGGCATCGGTATTCCCGCTGATTTGACGTCGAAGGTCTTCGAGCCGTTTTTTTCCACCAAGAACCGGGATAAGGGCGTCGGACTCGGCCTGTCCGTCGTCTACGGCATCGTCAAGGAGCACGGGGGAACGATTTACGTGAGGAGTGAACTGCAAAAGGGAACCAGCTTTATCGTTCGGTTGCCTTTGCAATCCGGGAAAATCTGGAGGAACAACCGGGAAAATGGCTGATCCGATCAGGGTCTTGATTGTCGATGATGAACTGATTGTCCGCGAATCGCTTGCCGGCTGGCTGGGAAAGGCCGGGTATGCGGTGGATGCCGCACCGGGGGGCAGGATCGCCGTCGAGATGATCGGCGCAAAACAATACGATCTGATTTTCCTGGATGTCCGGATGTCCGATCTCGACGGCATGGAAGTTCTCAAACGGGTAAAGCTTCATTACCCGGAAACCCTCGTCGTCATGATGACCGCCTACGGAACCGTTCAGAATGCCGTGGATGCCATGAAAGCCGGCGCCGACGACTACCTCATCAAACCGTTCGAACCGGAATACCTTCCGCTGCTCGTCGAGAAGCTGTTGAAGCAGAAGAGGCTCCTGGACGAGAACATCGCGTTGCGGGATCAAGCGGACGTAAGGGCTCACTTTCACGGCCTGATCGGTGCATCCGAGTGCATGAGAAGGCTCTTTGCCTTCATCGACCAGGTTGCGGAGGTCGATTCCCCGGTCTTGCTGCAGGGAGAGACGGGAACGGGAAAGGAACTGGTGGCGAAAGCCATTCATGCCAAGAGCAAGCGCCGGTTTGGACCTTTTGTGCCGATCAATTGCGGAGCGTTTGCCGAGACGCTTCTCGAGAGCGAGCTGTTCGGACACGAAGTCGGTTCGTTTACCGGCGCGACTCGAGCTCAGAAGGGCCGGCTTGAAATGGCGAAGGGCGGAACGCTCTTTCTCGATGAGGTCGGAGAGATTCCGCCCAAGATGCAGGTGGATCTTCTTCGGGTTCTCCAGGAGAAACGCTTCCAGCGTGTCGGCGGAAGCCGTGACGTGTTCGTCGATTTTCGCCTGATCTGCGCGACCCATCGGGATCTGACCCGGGAAGTCTCAAAGGGCAACTTCAGGCAGGACTTCTATTTCCGCCTCAAGGTGATCGAGATCGAAGTGCCGGCCCTGCGCGACCGCAGGCAGGATATCCCTCTGCTGGCCAGGCATTTTCTCGATCGATTTCGCCGGGAAACAAACAAGCGGGTGACCGGCATCACCGAAGACGCCATGATGCTCCTGCAGTCATACGACTGGCCGGGGAATGTGCGTGAACTGGAAAATACCCTGGAACGTGCCGTCGTGCTTTCCAATGGGGCGGTCCTGAACAAGGCCGACTTCGGCTTTCTGTTCAGAACGCCCCAGCAGGATGTCCCGCTTTCCCTGGAAGAAATGGAAAAGGTGCACATCGAGCGGGTTCTTAAGTTGTGCCGCTGGAACATCTCCAAGGCGGCAAAGGTCCTGGAGGTGAACAGGGCCACCCTGCACAACAAGATCAGAAAATTCGGCCTGAGATCGCCGGAGTAACCGGACCGGCCGTCACCTCAAGTGCCGCTGCTTCCCGACGGCATGCCGGCAGGGGAATGGACCCGAATGCGATGCGGACGGCTCAGGGATCGGCCGCCGATCCGTCGGGCGTCCGTCCGTGTGTGCGCCTGCCTGCGCCGGCTCACGATCCCAGAGGAAGCTTGATGGTGAAAACGGTGCCTTTGCCCGGTTCCGATTCCACGCTGACGGCACCGTGATGCCGGTCAATGATTCCATAGGTGGTGGAGAGTCCCAGGCCCAGCCCTTTTCCCTGTTTCTTTGTGGTGAAGAACGGATCGAAGATGTAGATCAGGTCTTCTTTTGCAATGCCGCAACCGGTATCCCTCACGCGTATTTCGACGATTTTCTGCGCGGGGATGAGCGCGCTTTCGAGGGTGAGGACACCGCCGGTCTCCATGGCATCCATGGCGTTAAAGATGAGGTTGATCAGGCACTGCTCCAACTGATTGAAATCCCCTGGAATCACGGGATTCTCAGGGGACAGGACCGTGTCGATCCGAATATTTTGAAGACTCAGCTTGTGCTCGCAGAGCGTTATGCTTTTGGCGATGAGCTCGTTGACCTTCACCGGCGCCGACTCCAAGGTAGACTGCCGGGAAAACGAGAGCAGGTTGGAGACGATTTTCGAACAGCGACTCAACTCGCTCTCCATCAGTGACAAATACCCTTGGAACTTGGTCACGGATTCGCTCGCCAACATGCCTTTGCCGAGCATTTTCGTCATGAGCCTGGCGTAGTTGAGGATTCCGGCCAGCGGGTTGTTGATTTCGTGAACCACACTCGCCGCAAGCCTGCCCAGGGAGATCATTTTGTCCTGTTGGAGCAGGCGGGCCTGATCGGCGGCCTCCTGCATGAGCTTCCGGATTTCCCGCTGGTCTCTGAAAAAAACCACCAGCCCCGTTTCCTCTTCTTTCTGAAACATCGCCGCTGCCGAAAGCTGGCAGGGGACCTTGCCGCCCGACTTGTCCACAAGAATGGATTCAAACAGGAACAGTCTTCTCTTCCCGCCGTATTCCTCGGATTTCAGTTTCTGCTCGAATTTCTCCGCCTCACCGGGTGAAAAGAACTGGCTGAGGTACATTTTCCCGATGACGTTCCCGCGTTCGTAACCGAGGATTTGCTCCATGCTCCTGTTGAAGATCACCGTCTTGCCGTCACTGTCAAAGGCTGCAATCCCGTCTATGGAGCTCTCGATAAGCGACTTTTGCATATCGAACGTCTTTGCCAGTTCCTCTGCGGTTTGCATCCATCGTTCTTCAATCAGCGCGGTGTAATCCCCGAGCTCCTTGCGCGTGGCGATGCGGTCCTTGGCGCGCTTCACGGCCACCGTCAGAGCATCGTTGGCGATGGGCTTGGTGATGAAGTCCGAGGCATCCAGATGCAGGGCCTGTATCGCAAGCTCGATCTCACTGAGCACGGTCATGACGATCACTTCCACATCGGGGCGGCCGGTCTTGATCCTTCGCAGGATCTCGAAACCGTCGATGCCGGGGTGACGGATATCCGTGATGACGATATCGGGCGATTGCCGTTCGCACAATTCCATGCCGGCGTCGCCGTCCCCCGCCGTGAGGACTTCGTGTCCGGAGTCTTGGAGAACGCCGCCGATCGTCTCGCGAATCTCGGGGTCATCGTCGATGAGAACCACTTTCCAACTCTTGCCCGTCATTTTCTCCTCCACTGCCGGCCTCCTCCAGGAGTACCCGATCGGTTCGAGGCGCCTCGCCAGCCCGTCGGGACCGCCGAGCCGGCTGGTTTCCGTGGTCCCGGCCTGATCAGATCCACATCGATGGAAATCAGAATACCAGCACCCCCGAGCCCTCAATCCGGTCATTCTTGAGCTTGAGCAGCGCTTCGTTGGCTTCCTGCACGGCAAACGTTTGCACCTGCGGGCGAATGGGTATGGACGCGGCGATCCTGAGCAGCTCCATGCCGTCTTCCCGCGTATTGGCCGTGACGCTGTGAACGTTTTTTTCGTAGAAAAGGTGCTTCTCGTAATTCATCCCGGGAATGTCGGTCATATAGATCCCGGCAAGGGCCAGCGTACCGCCCTTGCGCAAACGGCTCAGCGCCACGGGCACGAGGTTTCCCGCGGGGGCGAAGATGATGGCGCTGTCCGCCGGGGCGGGCAGCCGTTCCGCGTCGGATCCGGCCCATTTGGCCCCGAGCTCCAGTGCCAGCCGCCGATGTCTCTCGCCGCGGGTGACGGCATACACCGTGCAACCCCAGTGGACGGCGATCTGAATGACGATGTGCGCCGACGAACCGAATCCGTACAGGGCCAGGGTGTCGCCGGCTTTGCACTGGCTGCGCCTCAGGCTCCGGTAACCGATAATGCCGGCGCACAGCAGCGGTGCGGCTTCCGCGTCGCTGAAGACGGGCGCAATGGGATAGGCGAAATCTTCCGGGACCACGGCATATTCGGCGTACCCGCCAGGGGCATGATAGCCGGTGAATCTGGCGTTTTCACACAGATTCTCCTGCCCGGAGCGGCAGAAGACGCATGTTCCACAGGTCTGTCTCAACCATGCCGCCCCGATTCTGTCATCGATCTTGAACCGCCGACAGCCGGTTCCGATGGAATCCACCAGGCCGACGATCTGGTGGCCCGGAATGACGGGACGCCCGAGGGAAGGCAATTCCCCCTCCACCACGTGCAGGTCGGTCCTGCATATGCCGCACGCTTTCACCCTGATGCGCACTTCCCCGGGGCCGGGCAGTGGATCATCCACCTCCAGCCATTCGAGGGGCTTCGTTTCCATCGGGGCACACGCCTTCAGAACCATTGCTCTCATGGTCGACTCCCGAACGGGAAACACCATTGCCGGTTGATTTGTTTTTCTAATTTTTCCATAATGCACCGATGCTGAAAATGCAAATGGAGACAACGTCGTGAACAAGACGACCCATACCAGGGAAGGATCTCGCGAGCGGAACGTCCCTTTGCGCCTTCTCATAGGGGCCGTGTTGCTCTGCCTGGTCGTTCCGCTGCTCCTCATTCTCGGCCTTCACCTTCCCGTTGTCCAGAAGATGGTGATCGATCGGCTGGTGAGCGAAGTCGAAGGAGAGACCGGCTACAGTGTCCGGATCGGATCCTACCGGTGGTGGCCGTTCTCGAAGCTCGAGCTGGTCGATCTCACGGTGAAAGCGGCGGACAGGAATCTGCTCGAATGCCGGCACGCCGAGATCAGCTACGGAATTGCATTGGAATGGCCGCCCGTCCGGCCCCGGGAAATCGTTCTTGAAAAGCCCGCGCTTCACCTTGAAAGCCGTGGAAAGGGAGAGTTCCGGATTCCTGCCCTGAATGGGGGCAGGGCGGCCGATGGTTCCCCGGAGAAAGGCCTCGGCCTTCTTCCCGTGGTGCTTCCGAAGGTGCGCGTCATCGGGGGAGCTGTCGATGCCAGCCAGGATGGTCGACAGGTCCTGGCCATTCGTGAGGTGACGGGGACTTTGTTGTTGCGAGAGATTCGCGATCCCGATGGGGTGAGGATCAAGGTCGATTTCGGACAATGGCAGGGACGCGCCGATTTGCCCGCCTGGGGCGATTGGGAACTGACCGGGAATGCCGAAATCTCGGATGGAGCGGTGCATTCCGGGGGGATTCGATTTTCCCTGCGGGAGAAGGGCTCGGTGGAATGCCGGGGCGACTGGGAGCTCCGTCCTCCCTACCAAGGCGCCGCGACGGTGTTGTTGAACGGTTTTCCCGTCGACTCTTTTGTGAGCGGGCACGGTGGGCTTCCCCGCCTCAAGGAGGTCTCCGGCCGCCTCGTCCTGGACCACAAGACGGAAGCCTTTGTCCTCGATCACGAGATCAACACGAATCTGGGCGATTTTGCGGGCAAGCTCGAATTTCTCCAGCTGCCGGGAACTGGAACGCCATCGATCAAATGGCTCCTCGAGTATTCCGACCTGAATCTCCCGGGCGGCGAGCAGTTTCCTGAAACCCATCTGTTCGGGGCGCTCGAACTGGATGTGACGGGGTCCGACTGGGAGGGGCTGACGGGCGGTTTCAGGCATCGCATCAACCCTTCCAAGTTCGGCGAGCACGTCATAGTGTCCGGCGAAATCACGGCCGCTTTCGATCGCGGCAAGCTGTCGGTGACCGGGAATTCGATCAAGAGTACCCTGGCCGATTTCGGCTTCTCCGCAACGTTCGATTATCGCGGTGCGTGGGACGCCCGTCATAGCGGCGGTATCAAGGCGGAGTTGCGGATCGACCAGGCCAGGCTCGACCGGGTTTTCACCAAGTTCCGGCAGAAGACGGGAGGAGCCCTTCGTTTCGACGGCCGATACGGCGCGGGCGATCTCGGGAAATGGCAAAAGTGGGAAGGAAAGCTCGAAGGGGATGTGAACATCCCGGACACGGCCTCGCTTAAGGCCTCGGGCAAATATGGCAACGAGAAACTGAACCTTGATTATGAAACCGAAATAATGGATCTGCAGAAGCTCTCCCTTCTCATTCCCGGCTGGAACGCCAAAGGCAGGCTGACCTCCAAAGGGAACCTGAAAGGACAATACCCTGATTTTTCCTGGGAAGGCACGATCCAGTCGCCCTTGCTGCAATATGGTTCCGTCCGGGCCGAGCAGGTCGCAGTGAAAGGAAAGGGAAACATCCTGGGCAGGGAAGGCCGGCGCGAGGTTTCGGTCAAAGGCGTCAATGTCGTCCTGGACGGAAAGAAAGCGCGCTCGCTGAGCCTTGACTTGCAGCAGCAGGACGATGCGTGCCGGTTTGAATTCAAGAGCGAGGGAGTGCTCGGCCAGTTGTCCGCCACATTGAAGGGGCGCCTGGAGAAAATCTGGACCGACCCGCGCACGCTTGTCGTCGATCGGGGGGAGTTCAAGTGGAGGGAGCAGAGCGGCACGGTGGACGGCAGAATCGATCTCGGCGCGGAGCACTTCAAGATCCATTCGCTGAACGTTCAGCAGGGCAGGCAGAAGATACGGGTCAGCGGCGAGGCATCCAGGGAATCGAAGTGCGATTTGCGACTTGTCGCGGAAGGCATCAATGCCGGGCAATGGGCTTCCGTTCTCGGAGTGACCGAGCTGACCGGAGGCACCGTCGCCGGGCAGGTTTCGTTGAGCGGCCGCTCCGAACAGCCCGAAGCCAGGGTTGACGTGCAGCTGGTCAACGGCATGTTCCGAAACCGGGAATCCATCGACCGGGTCCGCCTGCAGGGGACTTTGGCCAGGGACGTTTTCAGTTTTGAGAGCGAGATCGGACTGCCCGGTTCGGCGACCCCGTTGAGCTTGAAAGGCCAAGTGCCGGTGACGGTCGGCATCGTGCCGATGCAGTTCGAGGTTCGTCGATCCGCAGAGATGGCGCTCTCCCTTAAGGTCGTCGCATTGAACGCCGAGCGGCTTTTGCCCTACCTGTCGGCGCTGGAGGGTCTCGGGGGCCGAATCGAGGGTGAAATCCTTTGCGGGGGCAGCATCGATCAGCCGCTTCTCAAAGGTTCGGGGGCTTGGCGCGATGGTCGGGTCACCGTGAAGGCATGGCCGAATCCGGTGGACGACATCCAGGTGGAGTGGCATGCCGACGGCAGGCAGATTCAAATCGACAGAGCCGGCATGAAGGTGCTGGGGGGACACGTGGAGCTTACGGGCAGACTGGATTATCCGTCTTTTCAGACCGCGAAGCTTTCGGCCTCCGGACGCGACCTGAGGGTGTCCAAGGTCTATGGAATCGAGGGAAAAATCTCGGGAAAGGCCGATCTCTCTCGAACTCCGCAAGGAATCGAACTGAGCGGCAACCTGCTCCTTTCCGACGCCGAGATGAACCTTGGCCGGCTGGAATCCGACCTTGCCAGGAGCATCACCGTGGTTGAGGGAGATGCGGAAAGCGATTTTGTCGAGATCGGGAGTAGTGATAAAACGCATGACCGTTATTATAGTAGTTTGAAAACCGACGTCGTGCTGGATTTGCCTGCTTCCGGGATGGCGGTCCGAGGGAAAGGCCTGAACGCTCAAATAGTGGGCTCCCTGAAAATAGAAAAATCCGTCAACGGTCCGGTAAGGCTGGTCGGCGGGCTTCAGACCACCAGGGGGACGTACACTTTCCAGGACAAGGAATTGAAAATCGTGCAGGGAGAGGTCGTTTTCCTGGGAACTCCCAAGCCCGATCCGGCGTTGCGCATCCTCTGCGAAAAGCAGGTCAAGGACGTAATCGTCCAGGTGCACGTGACGGGACCGATCAGCCAACCCAAGCTGGTGCTCGCCAGTATTCCGACAATGAACCGGGTGGACATACTCTCCTACCTGCTGTTCGACCATCCCGCGGGTGATCTGAGCTCCGGGCAAAAGTTCCAATTACGGGACCGAGCGGCATCGTGGCTGGGCTCGGGAGCGTCCGCCGCTTTGAAAAAGGCGTTCGGGGAGAGCCGTTTTGCCCCGGACACTCTGCGATACCGGAGCTCAACCGGCAAGAATGAGCTGAGCGGTTCCTCCGCCTCTTCGAGCGGGAAGGGGGAGGGAGGGGTAGTCGAAATCGGCAAGCAGATCACTCCCGATCTATACGTGAACTACGGCAGGGGAGTTCTTGGAGAAGACGGCAATCAGGTTCAAATCGAGTATCGTTTCAATCGTCATCTGTCCGTGCAGACTGAGATCGGCGGCACCCGGCAAAGCGGTGTGGATTTCTTCTGGCGGCACGATTTTGGAAAATAAACCGGAAGGAGGTATCCGATGAAAATGCAGGAAGTCCGCGCAATGGCGAAGAGCAAGGGAGTCAAGTCATTCGGGAAAACCAAGGCGCAGCTCATTCGCGATATACAGCTCAAGGAAGGCAACTTCGACTGTTACGGCACCGCGGTTGACTATTGCGACCAGACAGAGTGTTGTTTCCGTTCGTCATGCCTGGAAGATTCGAAGCCGACGGGAAAGTCCAAGGGTTGACATCCAAAAGGACTGCCACATGGAATTGATCCCTGATTTTCAGGAATCGAGCGTTCTGCTCAGGATCCAGAACAGCAGCAAGCCCCACCAGATCATCGATCTGGTCGCCAACACTGAAGAGGGGTATTTCGAGACGCGAGGGCTCAAAGAGCTTTTCGGCTCCCAGGAAATCCGGATTCTGTACCAGGAGTTCCTGTTGATCCCCGAGTACGCGAGGGTGATCTCCTTCTTGCTGGAGACCATGTCCGCGGCGCAGGATCTCAATCTCCCGTATTCGTACCAGGACCTCTTCGAATACGAGGGTGAAAGATACAGCATTGTCGAAGACGGCGGCTATCGGCTTCTTAAGAAACTGGAGGAATAGCGCGGGGATTCCCCGACCGGCGGATGGGCGGTCGTGAGCGACCCGATGCGATCGCGCTATTCATCCGCGGGTGCGAAGCCGCGCCGCAGGGTGTTTTCGACGACGTTGCGAGGCACCATAAACTGAAGGAGATAATCCGGCCCCCCTGCTTTCGAGCCGATGCCCGAAAGCTTGAACCCTCCGAACGGATGCCTTTCCACGACGGCTCCCGTGCAGCCGCGGTTGATGTAGAGGTTGCCGGTGCGGAACTCGCGCCTGGCCAGGTCGATGTTGGCCGGGCTCCTGGAGAACACCCCGCCGGTCAGGGCGTATTCGGTGTCGTTGGCGATTTCAATCGCCCGGGCAAAATCCTTGACCTTGAAGACCACCAGGACCGGACCGAAAATCTCTTCCCGGGCCAGGCGATGATCCGGCGGGAGGTCCGCGAGGATCGTGAGCGGCACGAAAAAGCCCTCGTTTCCCGGAACGGTCCGCTCCACGAGTACCGTGCCGTCCTTGCGCCCGAGCTCGATGTATTCCATGATTCGTTTCCGCGCGCCGGCTTCGATCACGGCCCCCATCAGATTCTTCGGGTCTTCGGGAGGGCCCAGGTGAATGCTTTCGGCGGCGGCCTTCAGCCGTTCGACCAGCTTGTCGTAAATCTCCTCGAGGACGATCAGGCGCGAGCAAGCGGAGCATTTCTGCCCCTGGTAGCCGAACGCCGAGTGAACGATCTGCGCAAGCGCTTCATCCAGATCGGCATCGGCATCCACGACGATCGCGTTCTTTCCCCCCATTTCGGCGACAACGGTCTTGACGTGGCCGGCACGCTCCGCATCCCGGTTGGCCTGGGCGATGATGTCGAGTCCAACCTTCTTGCTGCCGGTGAACGCGATCACCGCTACGTCCGGATGATGAACGAGGTAGTCGCCGATCTGGGCGCCGGGTCCCGGAAGAAAGCTCAGGACACCTTTGGGCAGCCCCGCCTCTTCGAAGACGTTCATCACCATCGAACCGACCACGGGAGACTGGGAGGCGGGCTTGTAGACCACGGTGTTCCCGGTGACCAGCGCGGCGGAGGTCATTCCGGTCGATATGGCCATCGGGAAATTCCAGGGGGCGATCACTGCGGCAACCCCTCTCGGCTCGTAGAACAGGTGGCTGATCTCCCCGGGGGCGTGTCCCATCCTCTTCGGACGGCTCAATCGGATCATTTCCCTGCCGTAATACTCCAGGAAATCTATGGCCTCGCAGACGTCCGCATCGGCCTCGCTCCACGCCTTTCCCACCTCGTACACCTGCAGCGCGGCCAGGTCGTATCGTATCCTCCGGGCAGCCGCCGCCGCTTTGAACAAATACTCGGCGCGCTCCCCGGGGGGCGTGTCGCGCCACGCCGCAAAAGCGGCTTTGGCCGCCTCCACCGCCGCATCCGCTTCCAGCGGTCCGGCACCGGCCACATCACCGACCATCTCTTCCGCGCGGTTCGGGTTTACCGATCGAAGGCGCACGGGGGTGTCGAATCTTGAGCCTCCGATGGTCAACGGCACCTTGATGGGAAAGGTTGCGCGGACCCGATCCAGTGCGTCCCGAAAGCCGGCCCGGTGCTCGGGAATCGTCCAATCGAAGCAGGGTTCATTGCAGAAGGGGCCTTTGTCGCCGTATTCCGGTGCATCGCGGGCGGGAACGGGGCCCGCCGTCCGCTCCTCCGCAAGAACGTCCATCGGATTGCGGAGCAGCAGTTCACGGGATACGCCCTGGAAGAAGCTCTTCCTCAGAAACGACTCGTTCGCTGTGTTCTCCAGCAGCCTGCGAACGAGATAAGACATGCCCTGAATCATGTCCCCGACCGGAGTGTAGAGCCGGACCGGCAGTCCGGCCTTGCGCAGGGCGTTGCGCACCGGCTCCCCCATGCCGTAGAGCACCTGGTATTCCAGGCGACCGGCGGGAACGGACAAGTCCCTGGCGCGTTCCATCACGTAGGAGATGGAACGCATGTTGTGAGAGGCGCAGGCCAGCGACACCCACTGGTGATTCTCCATGATGAGGTCGGCCAGTTTTTCGAAATTGGCATCGGTCTCCGGCTTGGAAGTGAACACGGGAACGGGCCACTCGCTCTGGCGCGCCCAGATGACCTCCGAATCCCAGTAAGCCCCTTTCACCAGGCGTATCGTGAAATGTCGGCCGGTCGCCTTCGCCCATCCGAGGATTTCCTCCAGGTCCCGCTCGCTGTCCTTGAGATAGGCCTGGATGACGATGCCCACGTGTGGATAGTCCCGGAATTCATCCTCTTCCATCAAGCTGCGGAAAAGCGCCAGGGTAAGGTCTTTGAGCGCATGCCGTTCCATGTCCAGATTGACGAAGGACCCGGTGGCCAGGGCCTTCCGCAGGATCGGCCGCAGCTTTTCCTTCGATCGGGCGACGGAATCTTCGAACGAGCGGGCGCTCATCTGAGAATACATCGCCGAGGCTTTGATGGAGACGTTCACCTTGGGCGCGTGTCCCCAGTCCGCCTGCTGGGCCCCCCCGCCGATTGCCGGCCATTTCCGTTGCGCCTCGTCGAGGATGTCGAACAGCTCCAGGTAGCGGCTCACGTATTCCTCGGCTTCCTTCTCGGAAACGACGGCTTCACCGAGCAGGTCGATCGTGAAGGCCATGCCCTGGCCGCGAAGCCTTTCGAGATTCGGAAGGGCTTCGGAAGGATTCGAGCCGACGATGAACTGTCTTGCCATGTTGTGGAGGTTGTGCGTGATGCTTCTGGCGATCACCTTGGCAGTGAGCGACCCGGGGGAAACGGCTCTCAGCCCCCACTGGAGGACCGCGGGGAAGTTCACGCCGGGCCTGGAAAAGTACTCTTGCACGTGCCGTGCCACGGATTCGGGACGGGTAAGATAGGGAAAAACATCCACGAACCGGAACATCTCGACCTTGAAGGCCTCATTCTGCATGCACCATTCCAGCATCTTGCCGGTCCAGAATTCCTTCCGGAAGACCGATGGAGACTCCCCTTCGATCAATTCGTAGAGCCACAATCCCGTTTGCTGCACGCGTCTTTCAAGGTCAGAATCCATGTCGGCTCCTTCGTGCGAGGCTCAATGCACGGATACTCCCGAAGGCCGTGAGGCCGGATGGAACAATCGGGCGGTGTTGATCCTCGCCCTTTCATTTGTCCCATAATCGCATTATAATACGCGACGTTCGATTTGTGAAACGAAGGGGGACCACCGGCAGCATCACAAGCGCTTCCATTCCTCTCGCGAAGGCCCTTCGGCAATGTCGGAAAGGAACGCCTTTCATCAATCCTGCAAGAGCGGGCATCGAGCGTTTCGAAGCTTCGGGGCCTGCACAGGGGGGATGTTTGGAACGCACTGCCAGGGGGGGCCTCCGCACCTCGGTTCCAGCCACCCTTGACGTTGACATCGAGCCGGCCGCCTGTTATTTTTTCGCACGCTTCCCGAGGCGAAAAACCGGATTCGGCAAGACTTGTCCTTGATTCCATGCTTTCACACTTCAATGAGGAGGACGTCATGAAGAGGATTTCTTTCGTCGTTCTGGCATTGTTCATCATGTTGGGCAGCGCACACGCCGCGGAAACGGTCAAGATCGGACTCATGGCTCCGATGACCGGTTCCTGGGCCAGCGAAGGTGCCGAAATGAAGCAGGTCTGCGATCTGCTGGCCGAACAGGTGAACGCCAAGGGGGGTGTGGCGGGGAAGAAGATCGAAGTGATCACCGAGGACGACGGAGGCGTTCCGCAGACGGCCGCTCTCGCCGCGCAGAGATTGGCCGCCCTGAAGGTGACGGTGGTGATCGGCACCTACGGCTCCGCCGTGACGGAAGCCAGCCAGAATATTTTCGACGAACAGAAAATCATCCAGATCGCCAACGGTTCCACCGCAATCCGGTTGACGGAAAAGGGCCTCAAGTATTTCCTGCGGACTTGCCCCCGTGACGACGAACAGGCCAAGGTTGCAGCTCAAACCATCCGGAAGCTGGGCGTAAAGAAACTCGCGATCCTCCACGACAACAGCACATATGCCAAGGGCCTCGCCGACGAGACGAAAGGTCTGCTCGCCGCGGACAAGGGCGTTGAAATCGTGTTCTTCGACGCACTCACCCCCAAGGAGCAGGACTACACCACCGTGCTCACGAAGATGAAATCCTTCCAGCCCGAAATGGTCTTCTTCACAGGGTATTACGGCGAGGCGGGACTCCTGCTCAAGCAGGCCAAGCAGATGAATTGGAAGGTGACCTTCATGGGCGGCGATGCCACGAACAATCCCGACCTGGTGAAGAGCGCCGGGAAGGACGCTTCGGCCGGGTTTTACTTTCTGAGCGCGCCTCTGCCCAAGGATTTGCCCTCCGAAGATGCCAAGGCGTTCCTGGCCACGTTCACGAAAAAATACGGCAACCCCCCGAATTCCATCTATGCGGTGCTCGCCGGTGACGGTTTGCGGGTGGCGCTGGAGGCGATCGCCAAGACCAATTCGACGGACACCGAAAAGGTGGCGGATTATCTCCACAAGAACCTGAAGGACTTTCCGGGCCTGACCGGTAAGATCTCCTTCAACGACAAAGGTGACCGCGTCGGCGAAGTGTATCGTGTCTACAAAGTCAATGAAGAGGGGCTCTTCATACTCCAACCCTAGGTCCGGGTCCATTCCGTTGCAGCGCACGAAGGGCTTTTTCCATCGTGTGCTGCAGCTTTCTTCATTCACCTCTTTTGAAAACAACGGCGAATGGAACAGTTCTTCCAGCAGTTGACAAACGGTTTGGCTGTCGGGTCAATCTACGCCCTCATTGCACTTGGCTACACCATGGTCTACGGCGTGCTGAAACTGATCAATTTCGCCCACAGCGATTTGTTCACACTCGGCGCCTATCTCGGCCTCACCCTCCTGTCGTCCCTGCTCCTGGTCGACCGGCTCGGTCCTCTGGGCGGGGCCCTGGTGCTGGCCGCAATGGTGATGGGGCTGGTGGCCGTCGCGGGCGCGCTGCTGGACCGGGTGGCCTATCGCCCCCTGCGGGAATCCCCGCGGCTTTCGGCAGTGGTTTCCGCCCTGGGCGCCTCCATTTTTCTCCAGAACACGATCATGCTCATCTACGGGGCCAGGTACAGGGTTTATCCTCCGGATATTCTGCCCAAGGCGTCCATTCACATGCTGGGCGTCGATATCCCGCTGGTGCGCATCCTCATCCTGGGGGCGTCGGTCATCATGATGGCCGGCCTCTTTGTCTTCATTCAAAAAACCCGGATCGGAACCGCCATACGGGCGGCCGCCATAGACCAGGGCGCGGCCCGCCTGATGGGAATTGACGTCAATCGCGTGATCCTCCTGGTCTTCATGGTCGGACCGGCCCTGGGAGGCGCAGCGGGCTTGATGGTGGGCCTGTACTACGGGCAGATCAATTTCACCATGGGCTGGGGATACGGACTCAAGGCCTTTACGGCGGCGATCCTCGGAGGCATTGGAAACATCCCCGGGGCCATGGTCGGGGGAATCCTCCTCGGTCTCATCGAATCGATGAGCGCCGCCTACCTGTCTTTCGCCTGGAAGGACGCAATAGCGTTCTGCGTTTTGATTCTAATCCTTATCGTGAGGCCCACGGGTCTTTTGGGCGAGCGCGTCGCTGAAAAGGTATGATCAGGCAACTCAAGTCGATCGGCATACCGGCGGTCCTGTTTGCATGTCTGCCGCTGTTTTTGAACGCCTACTGGATTGATGTGCTCAACAGCGTGGGCATCTACGCCATCCTCGGGCTGAGCCTGAACCTCATTGTCGGCCACACCGGGCTTTTCAACCTCGGTCACGCGGCATTCTACGCGGTGGGAGCCTATACGGCCGCCATCCTCAACACCAAGTTCCAGGTTCCGGTGCTGTTGCTTATTCCCGTGTGCGGTTTCGCGGCGGGGCTCTTCGCCCTGGTCGTTTCCAAACCGATCATTCATCTGCGCGGGGACTATCTGTGCATCGTGACCATCGGTGTGGGGGAAATCGTGCGCATCGCGCTTATCAATGACGTCTTCGGCATCACCGGGGGCTCGAACGGCATTTTCGGGATATCCAGGCCGTCCCTGTTCGGGTTCGTAATCCGCACGCCCCTGGAGTTTTTCTACCTCATCTGGGCGTTTGCCGCGATCACCGTGCTGCTCTTTCACCTCCTGGAACGCTCCCGCTTCGGGCGCGCGTTGAACTACTTGCGCGAAGACGAGGTCGCCGCCGAGGGCAGCGGCATCAACACCGCTCACTACAAGCTGGCCTCGTTCGTGATCGGGGCCGCCTGGGCCGGTATGACGGGCAATCTCTTCGCCGCAAAAATGACTATTATCTCGCCGGATTCCTTTACATTCTGGGAATCCGTCGTGATGTTCGCCATCGTCATCCTGGGCGGCTCCGGAAGCATCCCGGGAGTGTTGGTCGGAGCCTTTCTGATCGTCGGGCTGCCGGAGGTCTTCAGGGAGTTCGCGAACGCGCGGATGCTGGTTTTCGGGGCGGCAATGATGGTGATGATGGTGTTTCGGACCCAGGGGCTTCTGCCGGCACGACCGCGCCCATACGCCATTCCCGCGTTGCCCGAAGGGGAGGGCGGGGAATGAGCCTCCTGAGTCTGCAGCGGCTCACGAAGAACTTCGGGGGCCTCACCGCCGTCAGCAGCCTCTCTTTTGATGTCCAACCCGGGTCAATCGTCGGTCTGATCGGTCCCAACGGGGCGGGCAAGACGACCGTTTTCAACCTGATTACGGGAATTTACCTTCCCGATCAGGGCGAAATCATGTTTCGCCAAAGCTCCATCCTGGGAATGCGTACCCACAAAATCGTGTCCCTGGGCATTGCAAGAACGTTCCAGACCATCCGGCTGTTTCAGAACCTGTCGGTGCTCGAAAACGTTCTTGCCGGCTGCCACTGCCAGATGCGTTCGGGCGTGTTGTCGTCGATGTTCCATACGCGCAGGCAGCGCCTGGAGGAACGGGAGGCGCTCACCAGGTCGGTGAGGGCCCTGGACTTCGTGGGGCTGCGTGCCCAGGCCGGGCAACTTGCCCGGAACCTCTCCTACGGAAATCAACGCCTTCTGGAGCTCGCCCGCGCCCTGGCCACCGGCCCTCAGCTGCTGATCCTCGATGAGCCGGCAGGGGGGATGAACGAGCAGGAGACACGCCGGCTCGTTGCCCTGATTTCGAAGTTGAGAGACACGGGCATCACGGTTCTTCTCATCGAACATGACATGACCCTGGTCATGAGGGTATGCGAGAAGATCGTGGTCCTCGAATACGGGTCGAAAATCGCGGAAGGATCGCCCGAGGCGGTGAAAAACGATCCCAAGGTCATTGAAGCCTACCTCGGAACCGAAAAAGAGTGGTGAAATGGCGTTTCTGGAACTGGCAGACCTGCGCGTGAAATACGGGAACATCGAAGTGATCCACGGAATCAATGTCCGGGTCGAGGAAGGAGACATCATCGCCATCCTCGGCGCCAACGGCGCCGGGAAATCGACCACTCTGCTCACCATCAGCGGCCTGGTGAAACCGTCCGGAGGATCGATTTCTTTCCGGGACGCTCCCATCCATCGGTTTCCGGCTCACACCATCGTGAAGCTCGGAATCGCCCAGGTCCCCGAGGGGCGAAGGGTATTCGGCACGCTGACAGTGCGCGAGAACCTCAACCTGGGCTCCTTCGTCAGCAAGGACAAGCAGGCGATCTCAAAGACCCTGGCCTGGATCTACGAGCTGTTTCCGATCCTTTCGGAGCGCCGCGAACAACTTGCCGGCACTCTGAGCGGCGGGGAGCAGCAGATGCTGGCCATCGGGCGCGCACTCATGAGCCGCCCGAAGATCCTTTTGCTGGATGAACCGAGCCTCGGTCTTGCGCCGTTGCTGGTCATGACCATTTTGCAGACCCTGCGCGAAATCAACCGTTCGGGCGTCACCATCGTCCTGGTGGAACAGAACGCACGGGCGGCCCTCAAGCTCGCCCACCGCGGATACGTGCTCGAGCTGGGAAACGTGGTGATAGAAGACGACTCCGCCGCGCTGATCGCCAATGCGGAAGTCCAGGCCGCTTATCTCGGAGGCGGAATCGCCTGATCGGGCGGCTTCCCGCCCGCCTCAAACACTGCGCTTGTGTCGATCTTTCCTCGCCTTTCTCTTCCAGTCGGCGCCCCCGCGGCCCTTCGTCTTCTTGCCGCCCTCCGTGGTCGCGCCGATGTCGCCCGGCTGAACAAGAAAGGAGCCCGGAGCGGTCGGAACGGCGGGAGATCGCATCCCGTGCTCCCCCCGCCGGCCTTTTGAGGCGGTTCTCTCCGGCAACGCCCGCAGCAGCGGAAACACCAGATGGTCCGCGGCAACGCATTCCACAAGGTAGACTGTCGCGCCCGCCTTGCGAAACAGGGTGCCCGCCGCGCGCGCTTCTTCAGCCTTGATTTCAATGACGATGGGTTCCGCTTCGCGCCGCTTTGCAATCCGCACCGCCTGCTCCCGTTCCGTGCACAACAGCACGTACGGGCGTCCCGACGCTTGCAGCCCGCGGAGACGAATCACCTCCAGGTGCGCGCGGCGACAGGCATAAAACAATCTCCCGGGCAGGAATTCGCTGACGGGGTATTCGGGTGGCGCCGCAGGGCCGATCAGGCGGAGCCGGTTGTTTTCCAGGCTGAAGGGAAGTTCCAGCCCCTGGAGTGCGATCTCCCGGACATGCGACTCGCGAACGAACCGCAATGCCTCGTCTTCCTGCAACGCCCAGTAGAATTCCTTCCACGGCATGGTGCCGTCGGGGTTCCAGTACAAACCGAATTCTCCGGGTGAGTGCCGGCCGATGTATGAAAGCATCCTGGCCAGCGTCTTGAGGGGCATTCCCGAACCCACGCGATGGCTCTCCCGTAAAAGTCCAAAAAACGGTCGGACATGGTCACCGCTGTTCAGTATACCAAAACGAAAGGCACACGACACGCAATCTCGGGGAAGCGGAAGCACAGGCGAGCAATGACTGTCGATTTTGTCTCAATGGGGCTTCCGGTTCTTGTCCGCGGCATCAACCAGCGGTGCGAGATGAAGCTTCACCAGGCCCTCGACCATGTGAGGCAGCGGCTCGGGGAATGTGCTCACAACCGTCACTGATTCCTGCGATATCGGGAGGATCAGCTTCCGGGCTTCCGCCGTGCCCACGGCCTCGGCGATGGAAGGCGTCACCTCTCCGAGAAATGCATGGGCGACGAGAATCGATATTGAACCCACAATGATGTCCACCTGTCCGGCACAACGGGTTATGGCGGCTTCGCCGGCCGCGCCCCGATTCGCTCCGGCTTTCATCATCCGGTCGGTAGCGATGGCATTGGTACCAAGAGCCCATATCTCGATCCTTTCCCCGAGCGTATGCCTGATCTTTGTGACAACAGTCGCTCCGATCGTGCCGCTTTCACCGTCGATCACGGCTATCTTCATCAAGAACCGTCCCCCCAGGTCATCCCGATGTTTCTCCTGTCCCATGTCGAAGGCCGCGCGCATGCCCGGCTCCATGCAGATTCAACCAGGGCCTGGATTGTGTTCTCCCGCGCAAAGAGGCCTATGCATGATGCTTCCGAACATCAAGACCGGCGGAACGCGGTCCAAGGCTGTGCCCCTCATCGAGCCCCACCGTTCTGCCAAGAGAGTGCGCCATGCTTTCAGCACGGGACCGGCACCTGGCCGGGTCCTCGCCGACCCCGACCTTGTCCGGGTAAATCATATAGTGCCTCCGGTAACGGACCGGCGTCAGGTTGGGCATAAGGACGTTCGCGCCACATTGAAGCGCCTTCTGCCTGCCCTCGCGGTCAATGGTCCCCGTGGCCGTGGTTGCGGGCATGTGCGCGGTCCGGGTCATGATCCTCGTGAGAGCCACGACGCGCAGCGCCAGGTCCAGGGACCCATTCCGACTGCCCTGCAAAGGGGTGTCGGGGTGGGCGATGAAAGGGCCAAGCCCGACCATGTCCAGGCGCATTTCCCTGAATTTCAGGATATCCTCGGCAAGGCTTTCCATGGTTTGACCCGGAAGTCCCACGATGTTTCCGGAACCGACCTGGAAACCGATTGCTTTCAACCATTCGAGACAGCGGAAGCGTCGCTCGTAGTCCGAATCGGGTTTCAGAATCCTGAAGAGGCACGGGTCCGAGGTTTCGAACCGCAGAAGGTACCGGTCGACTCCGGCTTGTTTCAGTCTCAGGAAGTCCTCTCTTGTTCGTTCGCCGACACAGAGCGTTACGGCAAGGCTGAGTTCGCTCTTGATCTCGCGGACAAGAGAGCAAAGAGCTCGAATCGTGTAGGCGGGATCCTCTCCGGACTGCAATACGACGGTCCGGAATCCCAGGTTTGCGGCTTCCGCCGCTTGTGCGAATATCTCCCGGGGAGCCATGCGATAGCGGACGAGGTTCTTGTTGCTCCTTCGCAGCCCACAGTAGAGGCAGTCCCGCCTGCAATGGTTCGAGAACTCGATGAGCCCCCTCAGGTGGATCGCATCGCCGAGAAATCGCCGCCTCACCGCGTCTGCGCGCAGCATCAGAATTCTCAGCGTGGCCTCGTCTTTTTCCTCCAACAAATCGATGATACGGCGCTTGGCGTCCATGTCGGTCAACCTTTTACCGGCAGGGCTGCGAAAGATCCGGGAATCAGCCGGTTTTGGGCCGCGTCAGTCCCCGAAACAATCGAACGCGCGGACTCAGAAATAGAGATCCCTTGTGCCGTGTTCGATCTCAGCCAATCTCTGCTCGGTGATTCGTCGCACCTTCCGGTTGGCGATCAACTGGTGATGTCGATGAATGGCCGACTCACCCGCGGCCTTCAGTTCGGGGCCCGCGTAGTCGAGCAGGAATTCCTTGAAGGTGAGGATGGCGTTGGGTTGGCAGACATCCTGAATTTGCCCGGTCTTGGCAAGCTGCATGAAACGGTCCCCGGTGCGCCCCTTTCGATAGCAGGCCGTGCAGAAGCTCGGGATGTAGCCTGATTCGCAGACGCTCATGATGACTTCATCCATGGTCCGATGATCTTCAATGGCGAACTGCAGCCTCTGTTCTTCCCGGTCCAGATTGTTGTCCTTGCAGTACCCGCCGACCCCCGTACAAGAACCGGCGCTGATCTGCGAGATACCCACCGAAATGAGCTCATCGCGGAACCGGGCAGGCTCCCGCGTGGAGAGAATCATCCCGGTATAAGGCACAGCAAGTCGAAGCACGGCGATTATTTTCTTGAATTCGCGGTCTGCGACCAGGTGGGGGAATTTATTCAAGTCGACGCCGGCCGCCGGTCTCAGCCGCGGAACGGAAATGGTGTGAGGCCCGACCCCGAAGGCCTCTTCCAGGTGCATGGCATGCAGCAACAGTGCAAGGACTTCATACTTGTAGTCGTAAAGCCCGAACAGCACGCCGAACCCCACGTCGTCAATGCCTCCCTCCATGGCGCGGTCGAAAGCGCAGGTGTGCCAGTCGTAGTTCCTCTTTGGACCGGACGGGTGCACCCTCGCGTAGGTGGGACGGTGGTAGGTCTCCTGGAAAAGGATGTATGTCCCGATTCCGGCCTCCTTTAACAGCCTGAAGTTTTCGATGCTCGTTGCGGCGATATTCACGTTCACACGCCGGATGCTGCCGTTCTTCACCTTGACTTCATAAATGGTCCTGATCGCATCCAGCACGTAGTCGATGGGACATTGTTCGGGATGTTCGCCGCACTCGAGAGCGATGCGCTTGTGCCCCATCTCTTCGAGAACGGAGATTTCTTTTCTGATTTCATCCATCGTGAGTTTTCGACGCTCAAAACGGTTGTGGCGCCTGTAGCCGCAATAGACGCAATTGTTGACGCAGTGATCGCTGATGTAGAGAGGGGCGAACAATACCAGCCTCTTCCCGTAGATCTGCTCCTTGATGTCCTGGGCGGTCCGGTAGATCATTTCGAGCAGGTCGGGCGCCTGAACTTCGAGCAGAACCGCAACTTCGGCGGGGGTGAGACCGTCCGACTGGGAAGCCTTCTCGATGATGCGCACGACTTCCTCCCTCGACACACCGGCCTTCGCGGACTCGATCAATTGCACGATCCTTCGGTCGTCGATGAAATCTCCTTTTTGCGCTGCCATGGCGATGACTCCTCGCTTGTTGCGGAAGCCCCTGAAGAAGCGGACTCCCTCGATGCGGTAAACTCATTTGGAATCCGTAAGGAACTCGCGTTTCCGAACGGAATCCCGATCCGTTTCGTTTCACTTTGTCAGCAGTGAAGTCTTGACCCGGACACCGGGCAGTCTGCCCAGCTTCCCCGTCATCGCCCCGATTTCATCGGTTGAACCGTCGATTATGAGAGCTATTACCGCCACGTTGCGCCTGCGATAGGGGACTCCGATCCGCCCGACCACAATTCCCCGATGCTCGCTCAGAATCCTGTTGATCTCGTGTGCGCTCTCATCGCGTTCAACAAGGATTCCCACCGCCCCGATTCTCTCAACCGGCATGATTCATCCTTCAAAATACCCGGCCCTTTTTTCGCCGAAAAAAGGGCCGGTTCCTTTGATCTCCTTGAAATCAGGAAAGCGCCTTTCGCCTTCTTTCGCAGATCATCCAACTGGAACCCTCGAGGAGACCGTTCGGCGACCGCCTGTCAGGAAGCTGATGTTGATCGAGAGCAAACGCCCGTTGTGGCTCCGCGTCGCTCAAGTTTTGTTCAATCCCCTTTCGGTGTAGTGAGTGTGAAGCAGTTGATGCGATTTGTGTCCCAGCGGTTTTTCAAGAAACTCTTTGTAGAGTTCCGCCACGGCCGGGTTGTCGTGCGATTTGCGAAGCGCCATTCGCTCGTCTTCCCGGTACACGGCATCGATCCTGTTGAGGCGTATCTCCTTGTTGGTCGGGATCGGGGAGCCGCCGCCTCCGACGCACCCTCCCGGGCAGCACATGATTTCGATGAAATGATGGTCCGAGGAGCCTTCCCGGATCTTTTCCAGCACCTTCCTCGCATTGCCAAGCCCATTGGTTATTGCAACCCGGACGGGCAGGGCGCCCACCTGGACGGTGGCCTCCTTCACTCCGTCGAGCCCCCTGCATTCCTTGAATTCGATGGTTTCCAGGGATTGGCCCGTGACGACCTCGTACACGGTGCGCAGGGCGGCCTCCATCACGCCGCCAGAAGCTCCGAATATCTCGCCTGCGCCCGTGGAGATCCCCAGCGGAGCGTCGTATTCCTCGGGCGGCAGGTTTTCCATGCTCAGACCGGCCTGTTTGAACATGCGGCCCAACTCACGCGAAGTGAGCACCACGTCGACATCCTGGTAGCCGCTGCTCCTCATCTCGGGTCGAATGCATTCGAATTTTTTGGCCGTGCAGGGCATGACGGACACGACAAAGACGTCGGACGGATCAATCCCCGCCTTCTGAGCGTAATAGGTCTTGGCCAGAGCGCCGAACATCTGCTGCGGCGACTTGCAGGTGGAAAGATGGGGCAGCAACTCGGGGTAGAAGTGCTCGGCGAACTTGATCCAGCCCGGACTGCACGAAGTGATCATGGGAAGCGCGCCGCCGTTTTGGAGGCGCTGAAGCAACTCGTTGCCTTCCTCCAGGATGGTCAGGTCGGCGGTGAAGTCGGTGTCAAAGACCTTGTCGAATCCGAGTCGCCGCAACCCTGCGACCATCTGTCCGGTGACGATGCTGCCGGGGGCTGCCCCCATTGTCTCTCCCACCTGGACCCGCGTTGCCGGTGCGGTCTGGACGACGACGTGTTTTTTCGGATCGGCCAGAGCCGCCCAGACTTTTTCCGTATCGTCCACTTCGTGAATCGCCCCCGTGGGACAGACGAGCGAGCACTGTCCGCACTGGACGCATTCGACGTTGGCAAGTCTCTCGTTGAACGCGGGGGCGATCAGGGTGTTGAAGCCCCTATGGCCGGTGGTGAGCGCTTTCACGCCCTGAACTTCGGAACAAACCGAAATACAGCGCCGGCAGAGAATGCATTTCCTTGGGTCTCTTTGAATGGCCGGGCTGGAATCGTCGATGCCGTATTCGGTCCTGGCGCCGTCGAAGCGGATTCCCTTGATATTGAATTCCTCCGCCAGTCTCTGTAACTCACAGTTCTGGTTTCGGACGCACGTGAGACACTCCATCGGATGATCGGAGAGAATCAGTTCGAGAACCACTCTGCGCGCGGCGATCACCTCCGGGGTATTGGTGCGCACGATCATCCCTTCGGTCACCGGAGTGACGCAGGCCGCCATCATGGTTCGAGCTCCCTGCACCTGGACCATGCAGATCCGGCAGGCTCCGATGACGTTGATGTCCTTCAGGTAACAAAGAGTCGGTATCCTTACGCCGATCTTCCCGGCCGCCTGGAGGATAGTCGACCCTTCCGGCACTGACACATTCTGTTTGTCGATCATGAGCGATATCATTTTCATCTTCCTCCAAACCCCGTGTGCTCTCATTCTGAAGCGTCCGGATCCCCGTTGGCGAAGTCACAAACCTTGGCCACACATACGTGATCCCTGATGTGTTGCTCGTACTCATCCCGGAAGTATCGGATCGTGCTGAGCACAGGGTTGGGGGCCGTCTGGCCGAGACCACACAAGGCAGTCGTCTTGATCGTGGTGGCCAGTTCCACCAGCAGCTCAATGTCACCCTCCCTGCCGTGCCCGGTGCTGATGCGCTCCAGGATCTCATGCATCCTCTTGGTCCCGATTCTGCACGGCGAACACTTCCCGCAGGACTCATCCACGCAGAATTCCAGGAAGAATTTTGCAATGTCCACCATGCAGGTGTCCTGGTCCATGACGATCATGCCGCCGGAGCCCATGATGGCGCCAAGCGCCCCGAGTGAATCGTAGTCGATGGGGGTATCCAAGTGCCGGGCGGGAATGCAGCCGCCGGAAGGCCCCCCTGTCTGAACCGCTTTGAATTCCTTCTTCTTCGGTATTCCCCCTCCGATGTCGAAGACCATTTCCCGGAGCGTGGTGCCCATCGGCACCTCCACTATGCCGGTGTTGGTGATTTTGCCGGCCAGGGCAAAAACCTTGGTCCCCTTGCTCTTCGGGGTTCCGATTGAGGCGAACCAGTCCGCCCCCTTGAAAATGATCGCGGGGATGTTGGCCCAGGTTTCGACATTGTTTATGACCGTCGGTTTGCCGAACACTCCCTCGATCGCCGGGAACGGCGGCCGCGGCCGCGGCTCGCCTCTGCGTCCTTCGACGGAAGCCAAAAGGGCGGTTTCCTCGCCACAGACGAAAGCCCCGGCACCGATCCGGATCTCGATATCGAAATTGAAACCCGTCCCGAATATGTCTTTCCCCAGCAGCCCGAATTCACGGGCTTTCCTGATGGCGTGCTCAAGCCTTTCAATCGCAAGAGGGTACTCCGCGCGCACATACACGTAGCCTTGCTCCGCGCCGATGGCGCGCCCGCAGATGGCCATGCCTTCGATAACGCTGTGCGGATCGCCCTCAAGCACGGACCTGTCCATGAACGCACCCGGGTCCCCCTCGTCGCCGTTGCACACCACATACTTGGGAGTCCCCGCGGCAGCGGCCGAGAAAGACCACTTCATGCCCGTCGAAAACCCGGCTCCTCCACGCCCGCGAAGTCCTGATCTCTTGATTTCTTCAACGACCTCCCCCGGCCTCATTCGGGTGAGCGCTTTCGCCAGCGCCGCGTAGCCGTCCCGTCCGATGTATTCCTCGATGGAAAGGGGATCGATGTAGAGTGTGTTCCGAAGAACAATCCTTTCCTGTTTCTTGAACAGCTCGATGTCATACATCGAGGGAACCGGGTCCTTTTCGCCCGGAACCCTGTAAAGCAGCCTGGTCACCGGTTGCCCGCCGATGATGTGTTCGAGGACGATCGCCTCGGCGTCCTTGGGTTTCAACCTTCGATAGAACACGGCGTCCGGAAAGACGACGGCCACCGGTCCCATGTCGCAGGGGCCCATGCAGCCCGTCAAAACGACTTTCACATGGTCCGAAAAGTTGTGCTTCTTGAGCGCCTCCCGGATGGCGTCCACCACCTCTGCGCATTTTGAAGATATGCAACCCTGGCCGCCACACACCATGATATGCGCTTTGTGGAGGACACCCGGCTTGCCGTACCGAATCTGCAGGGTTTCTTGAGCGCTTTCCTTGATGATTGCCAGTTCGTCCAGTGATTTCATGTAACGATCCTCCGTATGACTGCCGACACCCTCAGCATGGGCGACTCCGTTCCCGCCCGCATTCGCTCTGCCGCTTGACGGTCCGGAGCCCTCACCGCACGCTTGGACGGTTCCGGCTTATTCATAAAGGCTCAAGATCTCGGGGATTTGCTCCGCCTCCAGGCGACCGTGCACGTCCTTCCCGTTGACGATCACGGCGGGCGCCAGGCCGCAGGCGCCGATGCATCGCACGATCTCCATGGTGAACCGGCTGTCGGGAGTGGTCTGGCCGGGCTTGATCCCGATGGCGTCACGCACGCCTTTCAAGACGTTCTTGGTTCCCTTGACGTAGCAGGCGGTCCCGGCGCAAACGCTGAGCTTGTGTCTTCCCCTTGGAATCAAGGAAAAGAAAGCGTAAAAGGTCGTTACGCCGTATATTTCCTGGAGGGAGAGGCCCAGGCCTTCGGCAACCTGCACCTGGACCCATTTCGGAAGGTATCCTATATATTCCTGGGCCTTGGCCAGAACCTGTATCAAGCTGTTGGGTTGTCCCCTGTAGGGCTCGATGATCCTGGCCAATCCTTTCACCAGTGCGGCATCCGTGGGAGTGCATTCGCATCCATTCATCTGTTGTCTCCTTCACTGGATTCCTCGTCGCTTTCCCAAATGAAAATTCGTCGGAGTGTGAACGCGATTTAAGACTGCAGCATGTTCTCATAACCGTTCGTGAACGCCTCACCTCCTTTACACGTGCCCCGAACATCGGGACACAGCCGAAATGAACAGGGAAGACAAGACCTGCGCAAATGCGCGCTCTGACGCCGCCGGACCGCGCTCCACGGTCCGCCGAAACAAAGAAAGGCCAAGATGGTCCGGACGGCACGAATGAATGCCGCATAGACCTTCTTGGCCTCAAGTAGTCAACACTGATTTTCAGATCAAAGACCGCCCAGCTTCAGCCGGGATGCCTATAAATTGCCCGTATCTCTAGCCGAAGCCACTGTGCATGTCAAGAGAAAAAGGTGTATTTGCAGATAACAAAGTGAAGACTGTAACGAGCGGGGCCCGGTTTCGCCCCGCCCCGCATTGGCTCTCAAAGATGCATGTGCCCTGGAAAGCATCGACATCATATTTTCAGCTTGACCCCGACACTTTTCAGGGCCTTCACGCCCGCACTCCGGTCCTGGTAGTGAGTGTGCAGGAGCTCGTGCGACTTGTGCCCGCAGGGGCCCTTGGCCAGGAATCCACGATTCTTGTCGTAGAGTTTCTTGACCATCGGATTGTCCTGAGATTTCCTGGACTTGTAAATCTCCGCATCCGCCTGGTAGACCGCCTTCTGCCTCAGGCCCGCAAAGTCCAGGGCCGCCGCAAGGGCATCCTTCGTCAAATGAAATCCCACCAGGGCGTAGCCCGCGGCGAGACCCGCGGCCCTGATAAACGCTCGTCTGGTCATTTGGACTGTCGTCTTCTGCATGGATCGTCTCCCGTTAACCTGTCGTTCTCAAATTGTACCTCTTTTTGACCGAGGCGATGGTTCGCTTCAACAAAGACGCCTGGCGGATGCGCGGGTCCATGGGCTGCCCCCCGCCGTTGACGCAGCCGCCGGGGCACGTCATGATCTCGATGAAATGATAGGGAGATTTCCCCGCCCTGACTTCATCGCAAAGCTTCGCGGCGTTGGCCAGCCCGCTCGCCACCGCCACCTTGACGGTGCCGAAACGCGGCACCTTGATGTCCGCGGTGTTGATCCCTTCGTGAGTGCGAACGACCTTTATGTCGGGGGAGGGGAGCTTCTGTTTGGAGAGGACCTCGTAGGCCAGGCGCAGCGCGGCCTCCATCACGCCGCCGCTCGTGGCGAATATCGTCGCCGCTCCGGTGGACATGCCGAGTATCGGGTCGGGCGCCATGTCCGGAAGACTTTTGAAATCGATCCCCGCCTGCTTGATCATGAAAGCCAGCTCTCGGGTGGTGATCGTTGCATCGATATCCCTGCACCCGCTGGCAGCCATCTCCGGCCGGAGCCCTTCGAATTTCTTCGCAATACAGGGCATGATCGAGACGGTGTACATTCTGTCTCGAGGGGTCTTGGTCTCTTGTGCGCCATAGGTCTTTGCCAGCGCGCCAAGCATGCCGATCGGGGATTTGCAGGTGGAGAGGTGGGGCAGAAGGTCGGGATAGTAACATTCCATGAACTTCACCCAGCCCGGGCAACACGACGTGAATTGCGGAAGGGGTTTATGCCTGTCCGGTTTCGAGATGCGCTGCAAAAGCTCGGTGCCTTCCTCCATGATCGTCACATCGGCCGTGTACTCGTTGTCCCAGACAAAGCGAAACCCCAGCTGTTTCAACGCTGCGTGCATCTTGCCGCCCACGTAAGCACCGGTCGGATAGCCGAAGCACTCCCCCAGAGCGTACCGTACCGCCGGGGCCGGCATGGATACGGCCACCGTGGCCGGGTCTTTGAGCCTGGCGGTGATTTCATCCACATAGCTTACTGTTTCGTAGACGGCGCCGTGCGGACAATTCACAAGGCATTGCCCGCAGTTGATGCACGCCGCGGGGCTCACCACATGCCGGACGCCGGCCGGGTCCCTGGCCTGGACGGCACCCGTCGGACAATGATTGTCGCACTCACCGCATCCCTGGCACTTCTCCGGATCCACCTGGACGAACAGCAGGGTGTCCGGATCCGCTGCCGCGGGCGGTTTCTCCTGGTACATCACCTTTTCAATCTCTCTCATTTCATCCCCCTCACTGCGAGATCAGATCGAAGCAACCCATTTTCCAGACGACCGTTTTCATCATCTCCCTCGTGACAATCAGAATCTTCAGCCGCGTTCACTCTTTGCCCATGAACTCACCTCCGCATGAATGTCCTCAAAATATCCGGGCGGATACGAATGCAAACCCGGGATCTCTGCCCGGGGGGAGAGCAGGGCCTCCCAAGATTGTCACCTTCATTGTCCGAGAAGTGCATCAGCGCGAAATCCTCGCCACATCGCCGTTTGAAATCGCCTCCACCGCGCACGAAATCGGATAGCCCCCGGTTTTCGCCATCACAAACCGCTCCGTGCATCTTGAGATTTTCAGGACTGACCCCATCGGAGACAAATGCTCCACCTCCGGGCAGATTCGCCCTGCCGGGCGCACCCCCCCAAAAAAAAAGAAGGCCGACACGCATGTCGGCCTTCTTGACCGTTATCCGAATATACAGGTTTTGGTTGTCTTCGGAACGAGAACCCCTCCGGCTCATCCCTGCAGGCGTTATACCGGATCCTCCCGCTCCACAGTATCGCTTCCACCAATAGTTCAATCCATCCCTCATGTCAATGAAGAAAAGCCGAGCGCTGTGCCGCGACGCCATGCAGCCTGACATTCCAGGTTGACCGCCGCCTCACTCGCTGCTATAAATTGACCAGGTGATGCATAGGCCTGACAATCTGCAGCAAGAAGCTGCTCGATTCATATCTAATTGAAGTTGTTGATAAAACTTCTGTAGCTGCGCTCTGTAGCCGCGCGATGACGATGGCGGGCCGTGGATGCCGTATGCCCCGCAAATGCACGCATCGACACGGCGGATCAAGCAAGTTGCTTCGGTCGAACAAAGCCAGGAAGGCTTTGACGGGCGTTGTGCCTGTCCGGTCTTGCCCGGCTTTTTTTTTGACCCGACGCCGCTAGCGGCCCGGAGCCTCGAAAGGGTGTTCCCGTTCCTCGGGGCTCCGGCATTCCCGGCCCAGTGCCGCATTCGTTTGACGGGAGGTGTTCGCAGTGTGTGAAGCCAACGCGTATTTGATGAAGGATGGGAAAGAGGAGCTCCTCATGGCAAATGTCGACATCCTCAGACCCGAAGGCAACGTCGTTTACCTGATGGACATATTCGGAGAGCAGCGCTGGGTGGAGGCCGCCATCAAAGAGATGAATCTCGTTCGGCACCGCATCGTGCTGGAAAAGGCGTGAAAGAGGCCGGGTCTCTGCGGTGGTTGGCATATTGAACCGAAGGCACGCGGCATTTCATTACGCCACGCCGATTTACCTTGATCTTATGTTAGTTGACATAATATATATTATCAGACGTTGATGATCCGCGTTTACTTTTCCCTTGACTTTGAATCGCTTCTGAACTAGCTTCCTGCCTTGCAGCTGAGCGGGAATAACTCAGCGGTAGAGTGCAACCTTGCCAAGGTTGAAGTCGCGGGTTCAAATCCCGTTTCCCGCTCCACCGAATACTCGAGGGTGGTGGAAAACCGCCCTTTTTTTGTCTCCTCCTTCCCAAGACACGACTTTATTGTTTATCTTGTCGATATGGATCAGAGACCGACTTCAAGCACCCTCAGGCGCGCGGCTAAACGGCGTCCCGCAAAAGAGCGGCTCGCCGAGTTTCATTCCTGTTTCCATTCGAAGGACAGCGTCCTCATCATCATCGATCCCGACCCGGACGCCATCGGCTCCGCTCTCGCCGTAAAACGCCTTCTCTGGCACAGGGTGCAGTCCGCAACCATTGGGATGATCCGTCCGATCAAGCGGCTGAACAACATCACCATGGCCCGACTGCTCAAGCTGCCCCTCGTGCTCATGCGCAGAGTTCCTTCCGAACCGTTCACCAAATGCGTCCTGGTCGATGGACAACCCAACCACAACGATTTCTTCAGGCAGCTTTCGTACACGGCGGTGATCGACCATCACCCGCTCCATGAAACGTTCGCTTCACTGTTTTCGGACGTGCGCCCAGAGTACGGTTCCACCTCGAGCATCATGACGGAATACCTCAAGGCCGCCCGCATCAAGCCGTCGAAGACCCTGGCAACGGCCCTGCTTTACGGGATCAAGACGGACACGCGCAGCTTCGAGAGGCACACCATCGTCGAGGACATCGAGGCATTTCGTTATCTCTTTCCGCTTGCAGATCATAACATATTGAGAAAAGTAGAGATCTCCGATCTGTCGTTAAAGGATCTCAAGGTCTTCGATAAGGCCTTCGAAAGAAAATACATCATCAAGGATCGCTTGTTTGCGCACCTCGATGAAGTGCCGTCGGCCGATATACTCGTGGAACTTGCTGAATTTTTTTTAAAAATTCATGACATTTCATGGAGCATCGTTTCCGGAATCTACGACGACAACCTCATCGTCATCATCCGGAACGACGGTTATCGCAAAGACGCGGGCAAGGTAATCCGCAAGGCCTTTGATTCCCTGGGTACCGCCGGGGGACACAGCGCCATGGCGAGAGCCGAAGTGCCGTTGGAACGCCTGAAGGAAGTGATCGAAAAGAGGACTTCGGCAACCATTGAAAACTTCGTCAGAAAACAGCTTTCTCCCTTTGCTGCCGGGAAATCGCAAAAACGAGGCGTGACGTGAACCGCATCCCGCGTTCACTGGCACCGGCCGATGCGCGGAAGGCGTCGCATGCCTGAGACACCCGCGATTCGAAAGCACGTGGAAATCTTCGCCGATGGCGCATGCCGCGGCAATCCGGGCCCGGGCGGATGGGGTGCCGTTCTGCGCTACCACGGCAAGGAAAAGGAACTCTCCGGCTATGCCGAATATACGACGAACAACCAGATGGAGCTCGCCGCGGTGATCCAGGCGTTGCGTGCTCTGAAAGAACCCTGCCGGGTGACGATCACTACCGATTCCCGATACCTTAGGGACGGCATCAGCCTCTGGATTCACAAATGGAAGCAAAACGGATGGAAAACGCGCGTCAAGACGGATGTCCGCAACAAGGAGCTTTGGATTGCCCTCGATGAGGCCTGTCTTCCTCATGAAATCGACTGGCAATGGGTGAAGGGGCACAGCGGGCACCCGGAGAACGAGCGCTGTGACGCACTGGCGCGCGCGGCGATCGACCGCCACCTCCGGGAAGCCGCAACGGAGGAGTGAGCCGGACTCATCTACCGGCACTTGGCCTTTCAAGCTCAACGGGGTCGCCCAACCGGGCAGTCCGAGAGTATATCGGCCGACGGCACTTCATCGCACAAAGCCCCTCGCCCAGCCCCCGGGCAAGCCCCCTGCTGCGTCTGACCGGCTTATCGATCCGCAGGGGCATGCTTTATCCCCGCCCTCATCACACACCTCCCGCCGGGCAGGTTGTTGCGTGATCTTACGCGGGAAAGGCTTGGCATGATCGGGTGCTCAATGGCCAACCCTCGCGTTCCCTTTACCCTGCATGGATAGGATACAAGCAGAAGGAAAATTTTCATGAGTGGGGGTGAGAACGCCTCCTCAATTCATGACCGTTGAACGCACCTCCGTATCAGCCCCCGATTCCCCGGCCCCGGAGAACGTAACGACACGCCCTGCCCTTGCCTATCCGGTCCAGTGTGCCGGCGTCGACCAACTCGTTCAATTCGCGAAGCGCCTGCCGTTCGGATACATTGCACAACTGGGAATAGTATTTGTTGGTGATAAAACCATGGTTTTCGATGAATTCCATGGCCTTGTGCTGTCGAGGCTTGAAACCGGTACGCTGAAGCCGCTCTCCGGGAGACAATGGCGGCATCCGGGTATCGGCCTCGCCGCCGGGGGGGAAGTCCGCGGGCTGGAGGGTCGGACCCTCCGTTGAGGGCGTCGCTTCGGGCGAGGGAACGGCACGGGGTTCCCGGATTTCGGCGGGCAGATCCCGGATCATGATTTCCTGCCCGTTGCACAGGATCACGGCCCGCTCGATGACGTTTTCCAGTTCCCGCACGTTGCCGGGCCAGTGATATTCGAGGAGAACGCGAAAGGCTTCGGGGGAGATGCTCATCCCCTTCCCTTTCGACTGCGGCGTGTACTTGGCGAGGAAATGATTCACCAGCAGGGGGATGTCGTCGATCCGGCCGCGCAACGGCGGCAGCGCCACATGCACGACGTTGAGGCGATAGAAAAGATCGGCACGGAATCGGCCCGTCGCCACCTCATCCTTGAGGTTCCGATTCGAGGCGGCGACAACCCTGACATCGACCTTGATGGTCTGACTGCCGCCCACGCGTTCGAACTCCATCTCCTGCAGGATGCGCAGCAGTTTCACCTGGAGCGGCGGCGACATTTCGCTTATCTCATCGAGAAACAGCGTTCCCTCGTGCGCCAGTTCGAATCGTCCTTTGCGCTGGATGGCGGCGCCGGTAAAAGCTCCTTTTTCGTGCCCGAACAGCTCGCTTTCGAGGAGTGTCTCGGGGAGCGCCCCGCAGTTCACGGAAATGAACGCCCGGTCGTGCCGGGTGCTGTTGTAGTGAATGGCCCGGGCGATGAGTTCCTTGCCGGTTCCCGATTCCCCCGTCACCAGCACGGTTGCCTTGGTCGGGGCGACTTTCTCGATCAACTGGTAAATGCGCTGCATGGGAGCGCTCTTGCCGATGATGTTGCTGAACTGATACCGCTCCTTGAGCTCCTGGGTAAGCTGACGGTTCTCGCACACCAGGCGGTAGTGATCGATGGCTTTCCGGATGGTGAGCTTGAGCTCTTCGTTCTTGAACGGCTTGAGGATGTAATCGAAGGCCCCCATCCTCATGGCCTCGACCGCTTTTTCCACCGAGCCGTACGCGGTCATCATGATCACCGGCAGATCCGAATTGCGGGCATGAATGCCTTCTAGAAAGGCCATACCGTCCATGCCGGGCATTTTCATGTCCGTGATCACGACGTCCAGGTCCGTCGTGGCGACCGTCTCCAGCCCCTTCACGGCGGAATCCGCGGTAATCACCTGGTAGCCGTCCTCGACCAGGAGGTCTTCGAGAACCAGGAGATAGTTCTTTTCATCGTCGACGATAAGAATGGTTTCCATCTATTCCGGTGTTCCGTCCCCCGATCCATGGGGAGACTGAATGAGGGGCAATCGAATGATGATGGCGGTGCCTTCTCCCTCCCGGCTCACCACCTCAATGTCGCCATTGTGGTTATCGACAATATTCTGGACGATCGCCAGACCCAGCCCGGTGCCCTTTTCGCGTGTCGTGAAGAAAGGATTGAAAATCTTCTTTCTCACGTCGGAAGGAATCCCGTGCCCGGTATCCTTGATCTGGACCTCCACCTGCCTGGGACCGCCCTTGCCGTTCAACACCTCCGTGCGAACCTGCAGCATGCCTCCCTGGGGCATGGCCTGGAGAGCGTTTGCGAGCAGATTTACAAACGCTCGAAACAACAGGTCGCAGTCGGCCTCGAGGGAGTAGGCGCCCGTGCGATAGTCGCGTTCCACCGTGACGTTCAACCGCTGGAACTCGGCTTCGAGGACCTTCAGGTTGCGTTCCAGAATTTCCTCGATACGGCATTGGGCCGGCCGGATGGCCTTGGGCCTCGCGAAGTCCAGGAACTCGGTCAGAATATCGTTGAGACGAGTGGACTCCTCGACGATGATCGATGAAAAACGCTTCTGGCGTTCGTCTTCAATGCGATCGTTCAGCAATTCGGCAGTGCTCCGGATGATCCCGAGCGGATTGCGGATCTCGTGGGACACCCCGGCAATCATCTCTCCGAGGGCGGCCAGGCGTTCGGACTGGTGGAGCTTCTCCTCCAGGCGCTCCCGCTCCCTGGCGCGCAGCGAGATGATCCTGTCCGCGCGCCGGGCGATCATCAGGATCGTCAGAAACAGAATCCCCACAAAGATCAGGATGCTCGACACGATGATCCACTGGAAACGGTGAATGATCCTATAATCGGCCGTCACATCCTGGGTGATTTCAAAAACACCGAGAACCTTTCCTTTTTTCAGGCTCATCGGGCGTTCCTCCCACATGGGGAGGTATGTCTTCAGCTCATTGTCTCCGGCTCCCCAGGAAATCCCGAGGAACAACGTCTCGTCGACACTCAGCCGCGACACGGATTGTTCCTTCAGCGCCCGCTCAAAATCCGCACCGATGTCTCCCTTTGTCCCTATACGTTCCTTGTCCGTACTGTACGTGAGCACCTGTTCCGGGTCGTAAATGTTGACCTGCTTTACGGCAAACCCGTGGATCGTGTTGCGCACCACCTTGTCCAGGCGATCGTATTGACTCGGGCGGCTCAGCCGAATCTCTCCCTCGGCGATCAAGGTCGGCAGCGTGAATTGAAAAAACACCTGGTGATTCAGGTTCTCGGCGACGAGGAGCGCGTACTGCTCGCTTTTGTGCAGCAGGATCGCCCTCCCCCTCTGCGTGATGAAACCCGAAATCAGCACCGTGCAGACAATGATCACCATCAGGCTGGATACCGCAACGTATTTGACCAGCTTGAACGGCTTGACGGATTCAAGGGTCCGTCTCTTGTCGTCGATCGTCGCCATGGGCACAGTGTTTGATACCGCTGTTCTCAAGTCATGACCTATTTCGAGGGGTCTTCGGTCTGGCGCACCCGGGCACGCCGCTTTTCGAGAATCTCCCTCCATCGTCCTTCCCATCCTCTGTTGGTGGGATGGTAGAAAACGGTTCCCGCCAGATTCTGCGGAAAGTAGGTTTCGGCGACCCAACCTTCCGGGTCGTCATGAGGATAACGATAGTTCCTCCCGTAGCCAAGTGTTTTCAGCAACTGGGTCGGGGCATTGCGAATGTGCGGCGGCACCGGCGCGCTTCCCGTCTTTCCGGCCAGTTCCCGGGCATTCCCGAACGCTTCATAGATCTTGTTGCTCTTGGGCGCAAGGCAGAGGTACACGATCGCTTGCGCGAGCGCCAGTTCCCCTTCGGGGCTGCCGAGCACCTGGTAGGTCTGAAACGCGCTCACCGCTTCCACCAGGGCGAACGGGTCCGCCAGTCCGATGTCCTCGGATGCCATACGGATCGCACGCCGCGCGAGGTAGAGCGGTTCCTCGCCGGCGTCCAGCATCCGGGCCAGCCAGTAGAGGGCGGCATCGGGATCACTCCCCCTCACGCTCTTGTGCAGGGCGGAAATGAGGTTGAAGTGCTCCTCGCCCCCCTTGTCGTAGTGCACCGCCTTGCGCTGCAGGGCTTCCTGCACCGCATTGAGGTCGACCAGGCGAATGTTTTGCGGGTCGGGAGGCGTCGTGAGCACCGCAACCTCGAGCGCGTTGAGCGCGATCCGCGCATCCCCGCCGGCCGCCGACAAAAGAAAGGCCTCGGCGTCTTCCGTCAGTCGGCTCGGAAAATTACCGAGCCCCCGGTCTCGATCCTCGAGCGCTCTGTGCACGATATTCCCCAGTTCCGCATCGCTCAAGTGATTGAGCACCAGCACCCTGGCCCTGGAAAGCAGCGGACGGATGATCTCAAAGGAAGGATTCTCCGTGGTCGCGCCGAGCAGGAGCAGCGTGCCGTTCTCGATGTGAGGGAGCAACGTGTCTTGCTGCGCCTTGTTCAAACGATGGATTTCGTCCATGAACAGCCATGTGCGAAGCTTCTGTTTCGCCCACACCTGTTTGGCTTCGGTCACCGCTTCACGAATCTCGCGCGTCCCGGCCATGACCGCCGACAGGTGGATCATGTGGGTCTGGGTTTGAGCGGCGATGATCGCGGCAAGCGTCGTCTTCCCGCTGCCCGGAGGTCCCCACAGGACAAACGATTGAAACCGGCGGCTTCGAATCACGCGATCGAGAATCTTTCCCCGGCCGAGCAAATGGTCCTGCCCGACGAATTCATCAAGGCTCCCCGGCCGCATCCTCTCCGCCAGAGGAGCGTTTTCGCGCACCGGATGCGAAGAACGCCCCAGGAACAGGTTCATTTGCTGCATGAGTTCACGCCTTTTCCGTTCGAGTCATTGCGGCACATTGGGGCGAAGGCGGCAATGCCCCGCGCACCTGAGGAGGAGCCGACCCAAACCGGGTGAATTCCGCCGGACCCATCCAATGCCCCGCGCACCTGAGGAGGAGCCGGACAGCCCGCCGTCCGGCGGGTCTTCCTTCGGACGCACACAACTTCCGGCCCGCACCCCAAGAGCCCGGGACGGCATTCCGCGCTTGCGGGTACAATCCGCAACAGACATTGAATTCAATTATAGACGAAATGGAAGAAAAAAAGGATTAGTAAATGAAATCATGCCATTAAAGGCTAAGATGCAATGTCGGGGGAGCCGCTGCCCGACAGGCCCCGCGTCGCCCTGACTGAAAAGCCCGCGCGCCTCCCGGCGCCGTTTCCGCCAACCGTTGAAATCCACAGGCTCAGCGGAGGCTTCGACACGTTCGGTGATCGAATGGGTAAAGCACGCACGTTGCCGCTTGCCTCGGGGATTCCCGCGGTCCCCGACCATATGTGGCGCCTGGGGTGGGTCATTCCCCCAGATAGGCCTTGATCACCTTCTCATCCTCGAGCAGCACCCTGCCCTCCCCTTCGAGGATCACTCGGCCCGTTTCCAGCACGTACGCATAATCGGCTATCCGCAGCGATGCCATGGCGTTTTGTTCCACGAGCAGGACCGTGGCCCCGTCCTTTCTCACCGCCTCGATTGCCTGGAAAACTTCTTCCACGACCAGTGGGGCGAGCCCCAGGGAAGGCTCGTCGAGCAGCACCAGTTTCGGCCGGCCCATCAGCGCTCGACCGAACGCCACCATCTGCTGTTCCCCGCCGCTCAAGGTCCCCGCCAGCTGACGGCACCGTTCCCTGAGGCGCGGGAACAGCGAATAGACCCGTTCCAATTGTCCGGAAAACTCCGCGGCCGTACGGTTATACGCGCCGAGTTCGAGGTTTTCCAAAACCGTCAGATTCGCAAAGACGTGCCTGCCCTCGGGGCTGATGCCGATACCGCGTTGGATGATCTGGTGAGTGGACAACCGGGTCAGTTCCTCGCCCCGGAAGCGGACTGAACCCGCCTGCGGTTTCACGAGCCCGACAATGCTGCGCAAGGTCGTGCTCTTGCCTGCGCCGTTAGAGCCTATGAGCGTGACGATACGGCCTTCGCCGACGGCAAGCCGTATTCCCTTGAGCGCGTGGATGCCGCCGTAGAAGACGTGAAGATCCATTATCTCAAGCATGCTTGACGCTCCCCAGGTAGGCTTTCACGACGGCAGGATTGTCCTGGATTTCCCGGGGCGTGCCCTCGGCGATGCTATGACCGTAGTCGAGCACTTTAATGCGCTCGCACAGGCGCATGACGAACTTCATGTCGTGCTCGATGAGAAGAACCGTGAGCTTGTACTTCTTCATCAAATGCCTGATCAACCGGGCCAGTTCCATTGTCTCGAGGGGGTTCATCCCCGCGGCGGGCTCATCGAGCAGCAGCAGCCTCGGAGAAGCTGCCAGAGCTCTGGCGATTTCGAGTCTTCGTTGTTGGCCGTAGGGGAGCGCGCCGGCCTTCTCCGCCGCGAAACGGGTCAGGTTCATCTCCTCGAGAACCTGCATGGCGCCGGTGCGCTGTCTGCGCTCCTCGCGCGCAGAACCGGGTGTTCCCAGCATGGCCTGCCAGGAATGCGAACGCACGTTGTGATGGAAGGAAACCATGACGTTCTCCAGGACGCTCATGTTGGCGAACAACCGGATGTTCTGGAAAGTGCGCGCGATCCCCAGGGCCGTGATCCGGTGTGCCGGAAGCCCCGTGATGTCATGGTCCAGCCAGCGGACCCGGCCCGACGTCGGACTGAGAAAACCCGTAATGATGTTGAAGACCGTGGTCTTACCGGCGCCGTTGGGACCGATCAGGCCGACCAGTTCTCCCGGTTCGAGCCTCAGGGAGAAATCGTTCACAGCCGTCAGGCCCCCGAATTGCACCACGATCTTTTCCAGGCTGAGAAAGGAATTCATGAAACATCCCCGCCGGGCCTCAGTGCTCACGGGCCTTGAGGCGCGCGATCCGGTCCCAGCTGAATTCGTTTTGCCCCATTATCCCCCGGCGGGCAAAAATGATGACGAGCATGAGAATGAAACTGAAAACCACCATTCTCATTCCCGGAATTCCCGGGATGATGACGATTCCCAGGTCCATGGGGCGCTCCACGATTCTCAGCGCCTCGCCGCCCCAGGCAAACAGCGCCGCTCCGACCACCGCTCCGGTAGTGCTCCCCAAACCGCCCACAACGATCATGATGAGCAGGTTGAACGTCAGGAAGAACGTGAAAAGAGTCGGTGAAATGGTGGTGATCAGGTGAGCCAGCAACCCGCCCGCGACTCCCGATATGAACGCACTGATCACGAAAGCCAGGAGCAAGTGCCGGAACGGGTCGATTCCCACGCTCCGCGCCGCCGTCTCGTCTTCCCGGATCGCCTTCATCGCGCGCCCGTAGCTGCTGTTCATGAGCCTGTTCACCACAATGATGGTCGCGATGGCCACCCCCCAGGACCACCACAGGTTGGTATGAGGAACGAGTCCTTTCAGTCCGAGCGGACCGTTGGTCACATTCTGGAAGGCATTGCACAAGACGCGCACGACCTCACCGAATCCAAGCGTCACGATGGCCAGGTAATCCCCCCTCACGCGGAACACCGGAAAACTGATCGCAAGGGCGAACAATCCGGCCACGAGCCCCGCGGCGACGAGAGACAACGCAAAGGGAACCTGGATGACGTTGAGTGGCCATATCAGCGGCTCGATGATGAAATTCAGCTGCTTCTCGGCCGGGCTCATGGTGAGCAGCGCCGCGGTGTAAGCGCCTATGGCGATGAAACCGTTGGGACCGAGGTGAAGTATCCCGCAAAAGCCGTTGACCAGATTGTAGCTCACCGCCAGGGCGATGAAGACGGCCATGTTGTTGAGGATTCGGATATGGTATTCGGAGCCGTACCGGCTGAAGGCGTAAATGACGCACGCCGCCAGCAGGAGCGCGGCGTAATTGAACGCCTTCTTCCGGTTGTCGTCTTCCATTTGCTGCCTCCACTCCGCACTCTGATACCAGGTTACGTGGAAAATGGATTCCCGGGTGAGCCTGTGTTCAGGCTCCGTTGCGGGTCCCCGGCTCATGGAAAATGTGAAAAGTGTAGGTTTGATAATCATATAAAAGGCACCTCCCTCCATAGCAGGGAAAGATGCTATCCTGTTATGGCGCTAAAGCTGACGACTTTAAACGGGGAGGTGCCCTATGGGATTGTATGCGGGGATAGACCTACATGCAAGCAGCAATTATCTGGCAATTGTCGACGAAAGCGGGAAGAGGACTCTGAGGTGCAAGCTCCCCAATGACGGGGAGGAGGTGGTGTCGGCACTTGAGCCTTATCGGGATCAAATGATGGGCGTGGCGGTGGAGTCGACCTTCAACTGGTACTGGCTTGTGGACACGCTCAATGAAAGCGGCCTGAGAGTGCATCTGGCCAACCCCGCAGCCATCCAAAAGTACTCGGGGCTCAAGCATTGCGATGACAAGTACGATGCATTCTGGCTGGCCGAGATGCTGCGACTCGGGATACTGCCCGAGGGGTACATCTACCCGAAAGAGGAAAGACCCTTACGGGATCTGCTAAGGAAGAGAGGGCACCTGGTCAAGCTCAGAACCTCGCTCATCCTGAGCTTGCAGAACATAGTGGCCAGAAACCGCGGTTTGCGGGTAAATGCAAATGAGGTCAAGAGGCTTAAGAAGAACCGCATCCCCCCGTTGCTCGAAGAAAACGAGGATCTGGCCATGGCCGGCAGGGTCAGCAAGGAGACCATTGATTTTCTCACCCGGATGATCCGGGATATCGAGATTGCGGTTGCCAGGAAGACGAGCCTTAAAGATTCCTACCGGAATCTTCTTACAATCCCTGGAATCGGAAGGATTCTGGCGCTGACCATCATGCTGGAGACCGGGCCGATCGGCCGCTTCCCCAAGGTGGGCAATTATGTCTCCTATTGCCGTAAAGTCGGTTCCAGATGGACCAGCAATGAGAAAGCAAAGGGAAAGGGCAACAAGAAGAACGGCAACAAGTATCTGGCTTGGGCCTTCTCGGAAGCCGCCGAATTGGCAAGACGATTTGATCCGGAATGCAGAAGCTATTACAATCGCAAGATGCATCGGAGCAACTTCCTGGTGGCCCACCAGGCCCTTGCCCACAAACTGGCCAGGGCGGCTTATTATCTCATGAAGGACAACGTTGTTTTCATGCCTGAAAAGCTATTCGGGCGATCACCCCCGGCACAGGAGCCGGGCAGAGCGCATGTGCCATGTCGGGAAAGGGGCACGCGTTAAACAATCGGCTGGGACGGCAAACCTGCAATGGGGTTGGCAAAACCACGAGGTTTGATTGGAAAGCCGTTCCACCCGGCCCGATAAAGTCATTGACATCTTTGCCGCCCATGCCGTGAGCCACTAAGGGGTGGTTAACAACCATGAGGTTTGAAAAATCGTTTGGACATGGCATGGAACCGAAGATTTTCTGGTCCGCCTCGGGCGGAAAGGGTCGAGAACACAGGAATTCTTTCCGAAACGACCCTAATCCTGATGGGTGACTGGTGCGGCAGAAACTGACCGCGAAAACCCAAGGAAACTGCGGGAGCTGCGAGGATGTAGGTGACGATTGCACATAGCAGGAAAACAGTGAGCGAAACGCGATCCGCCCCGGGAGGCAAACTCGGCCTGGATCGTTTTTCGCAAAAAGGTGTCTTCCTTGCGTTGGGGGAGGTTTTTTCTCTTGACCCCAGCCTTTTAAATGGGTGACCCCAATTACTCGCCCATGATGCCGGTGGGTCTGAAAAGGAGCACCAGGATCAGGATGACGAAAGCAAATGCATCCCGGTATTGGGACAGTCCGGGAAGCGCCGCCACGATCAGGACTTCGCCGAGTCCGAGCAGAAAGCCGCCGATGACGGCGCCCACGATGCTCCCGATGCCGCCGAGCACCGCCGCGATGAAGGCCTTGAGCCCGGGGAAGACTCCCATCAACGGGTTGACCTGGGGATATTTCATGGCCCACATGATTCCGCCGGCGGCCGCCAGGGTCGATCCCAGCAGGAACGTGATGGAAATGACCCGGTCGAGATTTATTCCCATCAGCCGCGTGGTTTCGAAGTCCTTGGATGCGGCGCGCATGGCCTTCCCGACCCTGGTTCGATAGACGACGTAGAGCAGGCCGAGCACCAGCAACGCCGTGACGATGGGCGTATAGATCGTCAGCACCTGGATGCGCAGCCCGAACGCCTCGATTACCGCACTGAACATGTCGGGTCTCGGAAACGCCTTCGGAACGCCTCCGATGACCACCAGGGCGACGTTTTCGAGAAAAAACGACGCGCCGATGGCGGAAATGAGGAGCGAAATGCGCGGCGCATTCCGTAGCGGCCTATATGCGGCGCGGTCGAGCAGAATGCCCATCGCTCCCGTGATGAGTATGGCCGTCGGGAAACCGACATACCAGGGCAAAGCGAATATCGCCACTCCGTATATCGCCGCATAGGCCGCCACCATCAACAGATCGCCGTGGGCGAAGTTGATCAGCCGCAAAATGCCGTAGACCATGGTGTAGCCGATGGCCACGAGGGCATAGAGGCTCCCCAGTGAAACACCGTTGATCAGTTGCTGCATCATCATTGGGGTCAAACCTACACTTTTCACATTTTCCGTGAGCGGGAGGCTCACAAACTACACTTTTCACATTTTCCGTGAGCGGGAGGCTCACAACGAAACATGTAAATCTCTCAAGCCAATGGTATTATTACACAAAAGGCGGGAATCCGGGCGCTCCCGGGGAAACCTTGAGGATTCCCTGAACGACCGGCATCGGAACTCGGTGATTCGGGCGTCCGGGAGCTTTCCATCCGCTGCTTTCGCCCGTACCAGGACCGCGTTTTCAGAGGAGCCGCGATGGGCCGGAGCCCGCAAGACCTCAAAGCCCGAGTCCCGATTCCCCGGCATGCGGCCAACGTGGCCCATCCCGCCGGTGCTAAGGATTGATGGTCGTCACGTAGACGAACTTTCCATTTGCCACCTTGAGGATGACCATACTCTTGATGGGATTGCCTTCCTCTCCCATGGTGATCGTCCCGGAGACTCCCTTGAAGTCCTTTGTAGACGCAAGGGCATCGCGGACCCTGGCGCCATCCGTGCTCCCGGCGCGCCTGACGGCGTCCACGAGCAGAAAGTAGGCGTCCGCCCCGAGCGCTTGAAAGGCATCGGCTTCCTTGTTGTGTTTCTCCTTGTATCGTTTCATGAATTCCGCGGCCCGGTCCGTGGTGGCGGCGTCCTTGTGAAAATGTGCGGTGAAATACATGTCCTCCACGGCCTTGCCGCCCACCTGGATGAGCGTGTCCGCCTGGGCCCCGTCTCCGGTCAGAATGGGACAGACGATCCCGAGGTCACGGGCCTGCTTGGCCAACAGGGCGTCTTCCGTGTAGTAGTTGGGGGCGTAGATGATGTCGGGCTTCACGGCCTGGACCGATGAAAGCTGGGCGGAGAAATCCTGGTCTCCGGTCTGGATGTAGGTCTTTGAAAGCACCTTGCCGCCGAGCTTGACGAATTCCGTTTCGAAGAACTTCGCGAGACCGACGCAGTAGTCCTGGGCGTTGTCAATGATAACGGCGGCGCTTTTGGCCTTGAGGTTGTTGACGGCGAATCGCGCGGCGACCTCCCCTTGGAGGGGATCGATGAAGCAGGCGCGAAAAGCGAACTTCTTGCCCTGATTGACCAGGACGCTCGTAGCGCTCGGGCTGACCGACGGAATTCCCGCCGCCTCGGAGATCCGGTTACCGGCCATGGTGTTGCCGCTGATGGCTTCGCCGATGATTCCCGCGACTTTTTCTTTTTCCACTAACAGGGTCATCGCGTTCGTCGCCTCGATCTTGTCGCTTTTGGTGTCGAGCAGAACGAGGTCGATCTTCTTTCCGAGAACCTGAGGCTCCATGTCCCGGGCAATCTGAATTCCCGCCCACTCCATCTCGCCGTAGGCCGCGACGCCACCGGTCATGGGCAGATAGAGCCCGATCTTTATGGTGTCGGAGGCAAGCGCAAGGCTGCCGGTTCCCGGAAGAAGCGACAACGTCAGGGCCAACAGGAGCAACCCCCTCTTTTTCATGATTTCTCTCCTTGATTTTGTGAGAAGCTGCAATCGTCACCCCGCGAAGAGCCGGGGGGCGCGAGTATTCCTCGTTTTCCGCAGTCAGCGCGCACCCCGCGTCACCTCTTCGCGGGAATCCGTTCAAGCTGTTCCATGTCGACGGGTTTGTCCCAATTGGCAAGAATTCCCTGGACATGAGCGGCGCCGACCACGGCAACGATTTTCCGTCCCGGCGATGTTCTGATCCGGTGAGCCAGGATCAGGTCCCTCTCGTCGATGAGCACGTGTCGGAGCCATGGAAAGGTATCGCCGAATTCGGCGACCAGCGTCTCGAGGGCGTCACCGCGTTTCATCTCCTCGATGTCCTTCTCCTTCAGGGCGGATATATCCTTCAGGGCGGAGAAGAATTCGCGGAACAGCCTGATCTTGTCTTTCCGTTTCATGGGGGTCCAGGCCCTGAGCAGAGTCGTTCGGGCATCCCGGTCGATCAGTCGAATGTCGGCGCCCACCGCGTTCGCGGCCTCGACGGCCCGCCTCATCTCGTCTCCGGGTTTGACGCCGAGCTTGTCCCCGATCCGCTTCTGGAAGTACAGAAGCATCGCCGAGGACACCAGGAGGGTCCAGTTTCCGCTTCCGAGCAGGCCGGCGAAGCTCCCCCGGCCCGAGCTTCCCCCTTCGATAAGGGCTCGATAACGGGCCTCGCACAATTCCAGGCATACGGTGTCCGGCTTTTCCTCCTCGATGATGCGTCCCGTCAGGTCGGCGCTGTCTCTTGACACGTGTGCCGTCCCGATCAGGATGAATTCCTTGTCGTCGAAAAAAAACCTGTGCGTGTCGACGCTTTCGCTCATGATTTGTTCAAGCAGCCTTTCCGTTCCGTTCGCGGGAGTGAATCCCCCGGGGTCGAAACCTCAACCAAAGCTGAAACCCCGCGCTGGAAGTCTTTTCTCCTGTTCGTCCGTTTGAGGAGCCTCCATGGGTTCTCCGGGAAGCTCTCCGGCTGCACGGCTCGGGGCTGCGAGGCACTGCGCCGCGATGTTTTTCGAAACCCGTAAACCCGTATGCAACCGCCGGTTATCTGTTAGGCACGGAGGCGCCATAGCGCAAGGTTATTCTCGTGATACCCGCCGGATCGGGTGAAGGCAAGAATTTTTGGTTCAAAGGTTTTAAAACCCGCTCCGTTTTGGTATATGAGGTATCACGTTTTCGGGAACCCAACGTTTGTTTGCCGGGAGTGGCGAATGCCGACCGCATTTATCACCGGGGCCACGGGGTTTATCGGCTGTCACGTGGCGCGGCTTCTTCTTGAGGCGGGCTGGAAAGTCAGGGCGCTCAGACGCGAGCGCTCCGTTCTGCCGCCGGAACTGACCGACGCCGACTGGCGTGTCGGAGACATGCGCGATCCGGGTTCGATGACCGAGGCCATGGAGGGCTGTGACGCGGTTTTTCATGTTGCCGCCGACTATCGTCTGTGGGCGCGCAATCCCGGGGAAATATACGAGAACAACGTAACGGGCACGGCCAATGTCCTCGAAGCGGCGCTGAAAAACGGCGTGCCCAGGGTGGTGTACACTAGCAGCGTCGGCGCGCTGGGATTGAACGCCGACGGTTCTCCCGCCCTGGAAACGACGCCCGTCTCCATCGAAGACATGATCGGCCATTACAAGCGCTCCAAATACCTGGCTGAACGCAGGGCCGAGGATTATCTCGCGCGCGGCCTTCCCATCGTAATGGTCCATCCCAGTACCCCGGTCGGGCCGGGCGACCGCAAACCGACGCCGACCGGCAAGATCATCGTCGATTTCCTCAACGGCAAAATGCCGGCCTACCTGAACACCGGCCTGAACCTGATCCATGTGGCGGACGTGGCCGCCGGGCATCTGCTGGCGTTCGATCGCGGCAAGATCGGTGAGAAATACATCCTCGGCAACACGAATCTTACCCTGGCGGAGATTTTTCAGCGACTGGAGGGGATTTCCGGTGTCAAAGCCCCGAGAGTGCGACTGCCCCACCGGCCGATCCTGCTTCTCGCCCATATTCTCCAGGGCGTTTCCAGGATCACCGGCAAGGAGCCTCTGGTCCCGCTCGAAGGGGTCAGGATGGCTCGAAAATACATGTTTTTCGATGCGAGCAAAGCTGTTCGCGAATTGGGATTGCCCCGGACACCCGTCGATTCTGCGCTCGCCGACGCCGTCGCCTGGTTTCGGCAAAACGGGTATGCTCGCTGATGCGGACCTGAATCATGAATTGAGGGTGAAATGCGTTTTCCCATGAGTCTTTACCTTTCCATGACCGGCTACCTGCTCAGGAACAAGCTGCGCGGGGTGGAGAAGTTTCCGCTGGTGCTGATGCTCGAACCCACCCATCGGTGCAACCTGACCTGTTCGGGTTGCGGACGAATTCGGGAATACCACGACACGCTGCACCAGGAAATGACGCTGGACGAATGCCTGCGATCCGTGGACGAATCACCCAGTCCGGTGGTCACCATCACCGGCGGGGAACCCTTGCTCTATTCGCGTATCCAGGCGCTTGTGGATTCCGTGCTCGCGCGGAAGAAGCACATCTATTTCTGTACGAACGCTCTGCTCCTCGAAGAGTCCCTGCCGATGTTCCAGCCCCATTCACATTTCACCTGGAACGTGCATTTTGACGGCACTGAAACCGTGCACGACGCCATCATCGGAAGGCCGGGCGGATTTCAAAAGGCGCTGGCGGGCGTCCGCGCCGCAAAAGCCCGGGGATTCAGGGTCAGCACCAACACAACGGTCTATCGGGAGACGGACGTCGACGACCTGGAGCGGCTCTTCGAGCAACTGGCGGCCGCGGGCGTGGACGGTATCCTGGCCGCCCCGGGCTTCAGCTACGAGGAAGTGATCCGCGACGTCTTCATGACCCGTAATGAAATCATGGAGAAGTTCAGGCGGATTCGAACGTGGCAGAAGCGTTTTCCCCTTATCAGCAATCCGATATACCTGGACTTCCTGTCCGGGCAGCGCTCTCTCCAGTGCACGCCCTGGGGCAACCCGACCCGGAACAGCCAGGGCTGGAAATCGCCCTGCTACCTCATAACCGATACGCACTACGCCACGTTTGACGAACTGATGAAGAAGACCGACTGGGACTACTATGCGTCAGGGCAGGACCAACGGTGCGCCCAGTGTATGGTCCACTGCGGATACGAACCCACCGTGGTGCGCCAGATGACGGGCAGGGATCTGTTTCGCATGCTCAAGTGGAACCTCGATGTCTGACTTCTTTCGTCTCCTCCTCGGCACCATGGTGCTGCGGCCCTATGTCTTCGTTTTTCTGGCCGCCTACCTCGTGGCGGCGTCGGCTCATCTCGGCTGGAAAAAGGCGCTGGCATACGTGCCGCTGGGTTACTGCATCGCCTGGATTTCCGAGTTCTCGTCCATTCACTGGGGATTCCCCTACGGGGATTACTATTACATCCCCGCCACCATCGACCGGGAATTGTGGGTCTTCGGCGTTCCGTTCATGGACTCGCTCTCCTACGTATTCCTTTCCTATTGCAGCTATTCGACGGCTATCTTTTTGCTGAGTCCCGTGTATATCGGAAAGGGCACGGTGCTGATCCTCGAGACCCGCCGTTTAAGGCGCTCGTGGCAGACCGTGGTGCTCGGGGCCTTTCTCTTCGTCCTGCTGGACATCATCATCGATCCGGTGGCCCTCCAGGGGTACCGCTGGTTCCTCGGACAAATCTACGGCTACCGGCATCAGGGACTCTACTTCGGGATACCCATGAGCAACTTCGGGGGCTGGCTGCTGGTGGGACTGGTCATGATGGCCGCGCTGAGCCGGCTCGATCGCATATCGGCACTCGAATCGTCGGCCGCGCCCTTCCCTCTCAATGCAATCCCGGGCGTCCGCCTTTTCGGGCCCTTGCTCTACTGTTCCGTCCTTGCGTTCAACCTGGCCGTCACGTTCTGGATCGGAGAACACCTGCTCGGCCTCGTGGGCTGTCTCATCCTTTTCTTCAGCGGCCTGACCGCCGCCTTCTGGACGCGCTACAAGATCGAGAACCTTTCGGCGGGAGCCGTCTACGCGCATTTCCGGGATTTTCCCTCACCGTCCGAGTATCGTGTGGTCGAGCCGTTCCTCCAGGCGGCAGTCCCCGACGAATCGATTCAGGTCGGCGGCGGGTAGCAGGAGCAGTTCCGCAAGGCACTCTCCCAGTCGGCGCCCCGCCTCTACGGACCTTTTCCACGACCGGTAGAAGGCCCCGATCACACGCGGATTCGAACGGATCAGCGACAGAACCCCGCCGATGCGGATCTTTCCTGCCGGGTTGGAGATCGCATCCAGGTCGTACTCGATTTCATGCTCCGGGCCATCGCTCACCGCGCGGAGCGAAAGGAACGGAATCCCTTTTTCGTACGCCGCTCGCGCCGCGTAAAGAGTCTCCATGTCGATGACCGACGGGGTATCCGCGTACCGGGCACGAAGCTCCGTCTTGGCCCGGGGCCGCGCGACGGTCACGATGCGCGCCGGCCTGATCGGCCGTTGCCCGGGAAGCCGCCCGCGCTTCTCCGCGATGGGAAGGGCCAGGCAACGGGTCTCTTCCCCTCCTTCAGGGGTGAGTTCCCCGCAAAACATCGCCCCCAGCACGACGTCTCCCACCTGGAACTCGTTCGAGATACTTCCCCCGTAACCGGCACTCAGCAACAGCTCCGGCGCGATGTGGTCGACGGCCCAGTCGAGGGTCTCCCTCACCGGATTCGCCCCCATTCCGGAATCGACCAGGAAGAGCGTCTTGTCGTCCCCGTTCAGTTCCCGGAAGGCGAACGGTCCTCGACGGCTCCTGCGCCACGACCCGGTGATGTGTCGAAAATGGCTGTGCTCCCGGGCCAAGGCCGTGAGGATGAGGATCTTCATGCGTTCGGGCCCTCATGCCGCGGGGAATGCCTGAATCGTCCGCCCGTCGAAACCAGGGGATTCCGCAACACCTGTGCAAGCACCTGCGGAAAATCGGTGAATATTCCGGCAACCCTTCGTCGCGCGATCAGGTTGCGCATCGTGTCGGCGTCGTTGATCACCCAGACCAGTACGCCGCAGCCTTCGCGCCGAAGCTTTTCGACGTCTTTTGCGCGCAGGAATTGAGCGCGGGGATGAAACGTTGCGGCGCCCAATTTTCTGAGCAACGCCAACGGGTTGGCAACCGGACGATTCGTCAGCGCGCCGATGGCCGTCCGGGGGGCGATACGCCGGACCCTGTCCAGGTAGGCGTGGTTGAAGGAGGAAATCAGCACGCGTTCGTTCATGTTCATTTCTTCCACCAGGGAAACAACCTCTTCGACGATCGTACGATCCCCGGGAGTGCCTCTCAAGTCCTTGATCTCGATATTGACCAGCCAGGAATGGCATTGCGTGAATTCGAGCGCTTCGCGAAGCAGTGGAACGGGCTCGCCCCGGTAGGCGGCCGCCTCCGCGGCTGAAACCTCCCCGGCGGCGATCCGGCCGAAGGGATCCGCCGCGCAGAACCAGGAACCGAAGTCCAGCCGGCGAAGCTCCGCCAGGGTGAAGGCGTGGACGAACCAGGGCCGCCGGTCCGGGAAAATTTCTCTGGCGTCGGACGTGCGTTCCAGGGTATTATCGTGGATGACGATAAGCTTGCCGTCGGCGGTCCTGTTCACATCTATCTCCCACATGTTCCCCCCCAGCTCGAGCGCCTTTCTCGCCGCAGCCATGGTATTTTCCGGCGCAACGGATCGTGCGCCGCGATGCGCGATGTTCAGGAAACGGCGGTTGATGATTTCGGACCACATGGTCTAAGCGCTTTCGGTGAACGTTTGCACAGTGGACGAACACCGCGGAGTGTCGCTTCCGCGTCGCTTCCCATGCTGTCTGCTATAGCATTGGCGCGGCCCCGGGGAGCCTGTTCGCGCATAAGATATCATGGTTTGGGGTGGCCTCCTCCGATAAAAAGTGAACCTTGCACGCATTTTGCGCTTTCTCCAGGCATGCGGGAAAGCTATAGAGGAGGTTTGAACGGACGCAATCAAACAACAGGAGGGCTGGAATTGAACTCAGAAAAGATTGGAACAAGGGTAAGGAAATACAGGGAACAGAAATCCCTGACCGTATCCGAGCTCGCCTCCCGGACGGGATTGGACGAGGCGTTTCTCGAGGCCGTGGAGGAACACAATGTCTACCCCTCGCTCGGCCCGCTGCTCAAAATCGCCAGAGCCCTCGGGCTGCGCCTCGGAACGTTCCTCGACGACCAGGAGGTCGGCGACCCGCTCATCGTTCGAGTCGGCGAACGCAAGGAAGAGCTCAGCATGCTCAAGGGGAAGGACAAGCCGGTCACTCTGAGGTTCCATTCGCTGGGGCGCGGCAAGGGCGACCGCCACATGGAACCCTTCTATATTGAAATCCTGCCGGAATCCGCCCGGGACAAGAAGCTGTCCGCACACGAAGGCGAGGAATTCATCGTGGTGCTGTCCGGAGAGGTCGAGGTCATCTACGGACAGGAGACTCATGTGCTCAAAGCCGGAGACAGTATCTACTACAACTCCGTCGTGCCGCACTACGTGAGCTCCATCGGCAGCCGGAAGGCGGAAATCTACGCCGTGCTCTATTTCCCAGAATAAGAATGGATGAGGCGACTATGGATGAAACATATCTCGAGTCACTGACCCTGGGACAGATACTGGACCGGTCCGTTGCCGCTTATCCCGACAACGACGCCGTCGTATACACGGATCGTGACTTTCGTTTGACTTACAGGGAATTCGGCGAACTGGTGGACCGCATCGCCAAGGGACTCATGGCTCTCGGCGTGCAAAAGGGGGAGAAAGTCGCGGTCTGGGCCACCAACGTGCCCTACTGGGTTGCCATGCAATTCGCGACCGCCAAAATAGGCGCGATTCTGCTCACGGTGAACACCCTCTACAAGATCAGCGAAGTCTCCTACGTGCTCTCACAGTCCGAAACCGAGAACATATTCCTCATCGACGGGTTTCGCGACACCGACTACATCCAGATACTCTACGAACTGGTGCCGGAGCTCAAAACCCAACAGCGCGGATATCTGAAATCCGAGAAGCTGCCGCACCTCCGCCGAGTGTTCTTTCTTGGCCCGGAGAAGCACCGGGGCATGTACTCCATGCCCGAAGTCCTGAACTTGGGGAGTCACGTCAGGCAGGAGGACTACCTCGCCCGGCAGGCGATGCTGGACCCCGAAGACGTGGTCAATATGCAGTATACTTCCGGCACGACCGGGTTTCCCAAAGGGGTCATGCTCACGCACCTCAACATCGGCCTCAACGGCTACTGGATCGGCAAGAACCAGTTGTTGGGTCCCAAAGACCGGGTCTGCCTTCCCGTGCCGCTTTTTCACTGCTTCGGGTGCGTCCTCGGCGTGCTTGCCGCCATCAACCATGCAAGTACCCTGGTGATCCACGAGTTTTTCGACCCCGTGCAGGTCATGTCGTCCATCGAGCAGGAGCGCTGCACGGCCTTGTACGGCGTACCGACCATGTTCATCGCGGTCCTCGAGCACAAGCTCTTCGACAAGTTTGACTACAGCACCCTGCGGACCGGCATCATGGCCGGGTCTCCATGTCCGATCCGGGTCATGGAAGAGGTCATGGACAAGATGAACATGAAGGAAATCACCATCTGCTACGGCTTGACGGAGGGTTCGCCGGTGCTGACCCAGACCCGGGTCGACGATGCCATCCGCAAGCGCGTGGAGACGGTGGGGCGAGCGATGCCGGCCATCGAGGTCAGCATCATGGATCCGGAAAAGCGAACTCCCGTGCCCTCGGGGCTGCAGGGCGAAGTGTGTTGCCGCGGGTACAACGTGATGAAGGGCTATTACAAGATGCCCGAAGCCACGCGACAAACCATCGACGAGAAGGGATGGCTCCATTCCGGAGATCTCGGCATCATGGACGAGGAAGGCTACGTGTCCATCACCGGGCGCTACAAGGACATGATCATACGGGGAGGCGAGAATATCTATCCCAGGGAAATCGAAGAGTTTCTCTACAAGATGGACGGCATTCTCGATGTGCAGGTGGTCGGCGTTCCCAGCGCCAAGTATGGGGAACAGGTCGGGGCCTTCGTGATTCCGAAGGCGGGCTTCTCCCTGGCTCCCGAGGATATCCAGGACTTCTGCCGCGGCAGGATTTCCAACTTCAAGGTCCCGAAATACGTCGTGTTCGTGGATCAGTACCCGATGACGGCGAGCGGGAAGATCCAGAAGTACAAGCTCAGGGAAATGGCCGCCCAGCTATTTCCGGACGCCTGAAATGCGGCGGGATGCCGTTTTCGGCGTCCCGCCTCCTGCCCAACGGGCCAGGCCGTCGACGGTCCGTTCGCGATCCGCTCGGCGGTCCCCCCGGGGCGAGCAAGGAGAATCCATCCCGGAGGCTGAAATCTCCACGGGAGCGGAATGCGCGGAAGCGGACCGGGTTGAAAAGGTGATCTCATCCGACATCCCCACGGGAACGGAGAAAAAGGTAGCAACAGCGCACGGCCCGACATCCCCACGGGAACGGAAGAAAAGGCAGGGTGGGCTGAGCGCCGCGCAGCCCACGGTCCTGCATCGATGCGGGAGCGGAGAGAAGACAGCGGAGAGGGTGTCTTGCAGGCGGGAACCGTCAAATCGCTGGTCATCATCACCAAGTCGTTTGCCATCACCCTGTGGATTTCCATCATCGTGATCTACCGGCTTCACCGGGGACTCTACACCCGACGGCACTGCGATTCCCTGCTGCGGTGGTGGTCGCGGAAACTGCTGCGCTACGTCGGCATGAACTGCCGGACGTTCAATCTCGATGAAGAGGTCTTCCGGGGCGGAAGACCCGTCATCATCATGACCAATCACAGCAGCCTTTATGACATTCCCATCATGTTCGTGACCCTGCCGGGCAGCATCCGCATGCTGACCAAAAAGGATCTTTTCAAGGTTCCGATCTGGGGGAAAGGCCTGGAAACGGGCGAGTTCATACCCATCCACCGCGACAACCGACGCCGGGCGATAAAGGATCTGGCGCAAGCGCGCAAGAAGATGGAAAGCGGGATCATCCTCTGGATCGCTCCGGAAGGAACCCGGTCCCGCACGGGCGATCTCGGCCCTTTCAAGAAGGGCGGCTTCATGCTTGCCCTGCGATCCAAGGCGATCATCGTTCCCGTCGGGATCAGGGGCGCCCGTGAGGTTCTGCCGGCCAGGAGCTGTACATTCTCGCTCGGCAGACAGGTGGAGGTCCATGTCGGGTCGCCGATTGACGCCGCATCCCGCCAGGCGGCCGGGGTCGAAACCCTGATGAAGGAAGTCGAATCGCAGTTGCGCTCGCTCATGGGAACCGCCGCCTCCTGACCGGCGCCTCCGCTTTTGCCTAAAGCCCAGGAGGCCGGGTATCCGATTGACATTTCGGATGGGATCGTTATGGAACAATGTCACCGAATTGCCTTTTCCCTCAAGCGGCGGCCCCCTCGCGGCCAACTCCTGCGCGCCCGCCGCGAAAGGACGGAAGAACATGCCCGCAGCCCGGGTTACCCTGGCCGATGACCTCGATCTGCTGCTGGCGGTCATGCCGCGAAACATTCGAGCGAAGATCGAAGAGAATCCTCAATATCATTCCCTGCTCGAAATCGTCCTGGATCTCGGTCGAATTCCGGAAGCGCGATACCCGGGAAGCATCGAGGAACTCTCGGAACATCCGGTTTCCCTGGAAGAGCTCAACTACGTTGTGTCAAGGGTGGCCCGATTCGGCGACGACAACCGCGCGGGCATCGAGCGGACCCTGCACCGTATTTCCGCCTTTCGCAACCGAAGCGGGTCCGTGATCGGGTTGACCTGCAGGGTCGGTCGCGCCGTATTCGGAACGGTGGACATCGTGAGAGACGTGGTGGAGAGCGGTCATTCGCTGCTTCTCCTGGGCAGGCCCGGGGTCGGCAAGACCACCCTTTTGCGTGAGGCCGCCCGGGTTCTGGCCGACGATTTCGGCAAGCGCGTGATCATCGTGGACACGTCCAACGAAATCGGCGGCGACGGCGACATTCCGCACCCCGGCATCGGCCGGGCGCGGCGCATGCAGGTCCCGACTCCCGGCAATCAGCATGGGGTGATGATCGAGGCCGTGGAAAACCACATGCCCGAAGTCATCGTCATCGATGAAATCGGGACCGAGGCGGAGGCGCTCGCCGCCAGAACGATCGCCGAGCGCGGCGTGCAGCTGATCGCCACGGTGCACGGGAACACCCTCGAGAATCTTCTGCAGAACCCTTCCCTCTCGGATCTCGTCGGAGGACTCCAGAGCGTCACGCTCTCCGATGAAGAGGCGCGACGCCGGGGAACCCAGAAAACCGTCCTGGAACGCAAGCTTCCGCCGACTTTCAACGTCGTCATCGAAATACAGGAAAAGGACCGGCTGGCCGTCCACCACGACGTGGCTTCGGTGATCGATTATTCTCTGCGGGGTTTTCCATTCAGCCCGGAGGTCAGGATCCGGACCGGCGACGGCAGCGTGGAGGTCCACAAGCCCCAGGACCGGGACGAAGCCGCGCCTGCCGTTGAAGCGGCCGGGCCGGCTCGCGGCTCCTGGGCCGCCCACAGGCGCGGGAAGCGCAAAAACCTGCGGGTTTTTCCTTACGGGGTCGGTCGTGTCAGGCTGGAGCGAGCCATCCGGAACCTCGGAGTCCCCGTGGTCGTCTCGGCGGACGCCGAAAAAGCCGATGTGATCCTGATTCTGAAATCGCAGGAGAAGCGCCAGTCCAAGCGCCTTCGCGAGATCGAAGCCAGGGGCGTGCCCTTTCATCTGATCAGGAGCAATACCGCCACCCAGATCGAAAATTTCCTGCGTTCGATTTTTTCGCTTCAGGAGACCGGGCCCGTCGAGGAAATCGCCCTGCAGGAGGCCGAAGTGGCCATGATCAAGGTGCTCGACGAACAGAAAGCGGTGGAGCTTGCGCCGCGCAACAGCGGCATCCGCCGTCTCCAGCACCTGCTTGCGGACCAGCACGGCCTGAGGACGGAAAGCAAAGGCCGGGAACCCTACCGACGCGTGGTCATTCACCCGTCGTAAGCCGGTCCTTTCACCCCTCTCGCAATCCCTGCACAGCGGGACCAACCCGGGAAAACACGCTCAATCCTGCGGGCCGCGCAGCCGATGGAGGGCTATTGCCCCCCGCTTTTCAACAGGCGATTCATGAGAATGATCCGGTTCACTTTCTGATAGTCTTCGAACGATTCGTCGGAATTGCGCTGCAAAATCCGCTCGCGGAGTTTTTTCAGTTTGGGCTCATCGTCGAGCGAACTGGTTGCGGACAGCACCCCGTAGTCTCCGGTTTTCCCCGCGGACATGTACAACCGGTCGTATTGAGCGGCGAAGTCGCCCGGGGCGGTGCGTTTTGCCGCCGCAAAGACATCCAGGGCCTTTTTCATGCGTTCCAGACCGTCGATCGTCTCCCGAGCGAACTTCAGGGGCGCCGGGTCCTTCTCCTTCCGGACGACTTCCTCGAAGAATGCCAGGAGGGTTCTCAGGTCGGGCGAGACTCTCTCCAGGGAGCTCAAGACGAGGCTGCGCAATTCGGGATCGGGTTCTTTCCAATAATGGTCCCGGAGCGGCTGCGCCGCCTCCAGCGGCATCAGCCACAGCCCCAGCACATGAATGCTGTGCATCCTGACGTTTCGATCCGGGTCCTCGATCTTTCCCAGCAGGAAGGGCGTCGCCTTGTCGCCCATCTTCCCGAACGCGAAGACGGACTCATAGTAGTATTCGTCGAAATCCTTTTTCAGAATGCCTTCGGTTCTGGGCAGCGCGGCCTCGTAACCCATCTGGCACAGCAGATCGATCAGGTCGGCGCGTATGTCCTGTCGGGGGGTCTTGTCGTAGGCCGCCAGGAGAAACTGACCGGGCCTCTCGCCGCCGATGGCGGCGAGGGCGTGATAGCAGTTTCGCATCACCAGCTCGGACCTCGTCAGAGCGGCCAGTTCCATCAGAACGTCGACCGTTTCGGGATCACGTGCGAGGCCAACCGCCCAAACAGTGACCGCAAGCTCCTGTTCGCTTGCTTCTCTGTCCTTGAGGCGCGGCACCAGCAGCTTTACGGCAAGGGAGGGATTCGAGCGGAGCCTGTTCTCGATCGTGCCGCTCAATTCCCGGGAGTCTGAATCCGGCCCTTGAGAAACGAGCTTCCTGATATCGGCCGCCAGGTCGTCCCCTTCGGCGGCGTGGGACAGCACGCAGCAGGTGAAGAAGAGGAGGACGGCCATCGTGAGCGCGAGCCCCCCGCTCTTCCCCTTTCGCAATTGGCACATGGTGAACCTCCCTTGACCGGTGAAGGCGGAAACCATGGCGGCGGCAGCCCCCGCGATCCGGCCTTACCCGACACGAATGAACTCCCGCCGCGCGGGCGTTCGTCACGCCCTTTGGGCTCACTGCCGGTCGGGAGAATGGTATCCGAATTCGGCGAGTGTGCGCGGATCCTTGCGCCAGTTCTTCGTGACGCGCACAAAAATGCCCAGGTAGACGTGGCAGCCCAGTAGTTTCTCGATATCCTCACGGGCCTGACGACCGATTTCCTTCAGCATCTGCCCCTTCTTTCCGATAACGATGGCCTTCTGGGATTCGCGTTCCACGTGAACGACGGCTTCGATGTCTATTCGGTTCTTCTCCGGAATCTCTGCAAATCTTTCCACGGACACTGCAACCGCGTAGGGAACCTCCTGGTGCGCGAGGCGGAAAACCTTCTCCCGGATCAGCTCGGCGACAAGAAACCGTTCGTGCTGGTCCGTGAGGTGGTCTTCGGGATAGTATTGAGGCCCCTCCTGCAGGAGCGCGACCAGTTCCGTCATGAGCTCGTCGGTGCCCTCTCCCTGCAAAGCCGACACCGGAACAACCGCGTGAAAAGAATGACGTCCCCGGTATTTTTCGATGAGCGGCAGGAGGCGGCTCTTGTCGGCGAGGGCATCGATTTTGTTGATAACGAGGATTACGGGCGTGTCGATCCGTCCAAGATTTTCCAGAATGTAGTCGTTGATTTCAGGGTCCGGCTCCGGAATCTCGATGAGGAAACATACGGCATCCGCTTCCCCCAGCGTGGCCAGCGCCGTGTCCACCAGGACCCGGTTGAACCTGTCCTTGGCCCGGTGTATGCCCGGGGTATCCATAAAGACGATCTGGAAGCCCGGTTCCGTCAGAATCCCGAGGATTCGGTTGCGCGTTGTCTGGGGCTTGGGAGCGGTGATTGAAATCTTCTCCCGCAGGAAGCGGTTCAGCAGGGTGGACTTGCCCACGTTCGGGGCCCCGATGAGGGCCACGTAGCCCGATTTGAATACGGCCGGGGTTTCTTGCGTCATTTGCGGGATTCCTTTCCGGGGTCAAACCTACACTTTTCACATATTTCCACAAACCTTGGCCTCGCAACGAAGCACGAAAATCTCTCGGGCCGAAATATTTTCACACAAATCGTCATTCCCTCAGGGTTCCCCTCGATCGATGAAAAACGGCCCCGCGGCTACGTGATCCGAAGCCGCCTGGTTCTGTTTCCCCATGTGATCGCATCATACCACTGGAACAGGATGAGCGGGCAAGCGTCACTGCCCGCTCACACCGCGCCGGAACGGCGCGCATTGTGCAAGCCCGGCCGCATCCTAATCCCATAACAGATCGATGCGCTCTTCGTCCCGGTCCTTCTCCGCCCTCACGTTGAAGCGTTCCAGGCCGAGCTCCGCCTCGATGAATTCGACGTTTTCACGAGACGGGCCCAGCACTTCGGATCGGACCCGGTCGTGGACGACGGCAGTCAGTCTCGCGGTCCTGACGCCCTCGGGTTCGAACCGCACCAGTTCCAGGATCCGGTCTCGCCGGTACCTGGACTTGACCAGGTATCCGAAGGCGGGGTGATACGGACCTGCCAGGACCACTCCCGGCTTCTCCAGTTCCGGGTCCGCTTGCAGTCCCATCCGCGCCGTGGGAACATGCGCCTCCCGCAGGGCCGCGTAGGCTCGCGCGCACCACCGAACCGCCTCTTCGAGGGACAGAGGCCGATACGATCCCGCGCGATACCAGTCCGCCAGGGTGGTATCCTTCAGCACAAGGGTCGGATACAGCCTGACGAATTCCGGTCCGAGCCCGATGGTCCGACGGAGCGATTCCAGGAACACCTCGCATGTGTCTCCCGGCAGTCCCGGCATCAACTGAAGGCCGAGTCTCCACCCGCGCGCGCGCACTGCCGCGCATGCGCGTTCCACCGTTCTCACCCCGTAGCCGCGGCGGCTCCTCTCCAACACCGTTTCCGAAAGACTCTGCACCCCGAGCTCGACCGTCCTCACCGGATAGTCCGAAAGAAGCTCCAGGCAGGGCTCAGTCAGAGCATCCGGGCGGGTTGAAAATCTGATGCCCGTGAATAACCCTTCCTTTATGGGAACATTGACGGTGTCGAGAATCTGCCGCAATACGGCTATGGGCAGCGACGTGAACGTTCCTCCGTAGAAGGAGATTTCGCCCGCTATTCCACACCGGCGCGCATCAGCAGTCAGGCGGTCCAGCCCCAGCCGGAAAATCCGCAGGATGTCCTGTGCCGTCCCCGATTCCGACGGCCCGCACGGCGCCGTCACCGCGTTCTGGTTGCAGTAGACGCAGCGGAACGGGCATCCCGCATGAGGCAGAAAAACGGGGTAGATGCGTTCTTCGGGTTTCTTTTCAGTCAAGGGACCATGAATCCGCGGCAATGATTTGCAGTGCCTTCTCGGCGGCGGCCTGCTGGGCGTCTTTCTTGCTTTTGCCCGATCCGCCGGCCAACACCTGCCCTTCGAGGACCACGTTCATGTGAAAGGTCTTGTCGTGGTCCGGCCCCTCCTCACGGTCCAGAACATACACCGGAGTGAGCTTGTACCGGGCCTGGGTCAGTTCCTGCAGTTGGGTTTTGTAGTCCTTGTCCAGCGCCTTGAGAACATGTTCCCGCTTTTCGAACCGAAGATACACGTCGAAGAGCTTCTTGATCACGCCGAGAACCGCGTCCAGGCCGCCATCGAGGTAGATGGACGCGAGCAGAGCTTCCAGGCTGTCGGCCAGCAAGGAGGCTTTCCGGCGTCCGCCGGTCATCTCCTCGCCCTTTCCCAGCAACAGGTATTCTCCGAGATTGAGCTCGACGGCGATCCGGGTCAACTCCCGTTCGTTGACGATGGCGGACCGGAGACGGGAGAGCTCCCCTTCGTTGTAGTCCGGAAACTGTTCCAACAGGAAGTGGCTGATCGCAAGCCCCAGCACCGCATCCCCCAAAAACTCGAGGGTTTCGTTATCCTTCTCGTCCAGGTGTGGATTCTCGTGCAGGTAGGACCGGTGCACCAGGGCCCGGTGAAGGAGTCCTTCATCGCCGAAACGGTAGCCGAGAAGGTTCTGAAGCGCCTCAAGCCCGTCGGACGGTTTCATTGGCCTGCGATGTCCCGTTGGTTCCTGCAAGAATCGAATCGTCTCCTTCTTCCGGCATCCCGGTTCCCCCTATACATCTCAGGAGTAAACCCTATTGTCAAGATCACCGGTAAACTATTATGATGATCGTGCCGCGCGTTGGCTTTTTTGCCCTCAAACCGCAGATCGGAGAAAGACCGGACCGTGCTGACCTGGATCAATTCACCGCCCTCCGGGGGCGATCGATACCTCTTCGTGGACCGCGACGGGGTGATCAACGTCGACGACGATGCCTACATCAAGACCGTGGATGATTACGGATTCTACGCCGAAGCCCTGGAAGCTCTCGCTTGGCTAAAGGCACGCCGCGTCGGAGTGATCGTGATCAGCAACCAGTCCGGGCTCAACCGCGGAATCATCGCCTGGGATGATTTCTGGGCCATTCATGAATCGATGGTCCGCGGCATCCGCGAGGCCGGAGGCGACCTGCTCGCGGCCTATTATTGTCCCCACCGCCCCGATGAAGGCTGTTCGTGCCGCAAGCCTGCCCCGGGAATGATTTTAGCAGCCTGCAACACCTATCCGATTACTCCTGAGACGACGTACATGATCGGGGACAGGACATCGGATCTTCTCGCCGCTGAGAACGCGGGTTGCCGGGGCGTCCTGCTCGACCGCTCCGCCGACGGCACGGAGCTTGCGCCGTTTGAGGGCGCCGACGGATCGTTCGATCGCTTTCCCGGTCTCCTGGAAGCCGTTCACTCTATTTTTTCCGATTGAATCCCGGGAGAGTGCGGCTGGTTCCCGGGTTCGCGCGCCGCGGATTTCCATGTCCGGCAGAGTCGAACGCGCGTTAGGAAGGAAGAAGCATGCTCTACCCCCCTTTTCTGCCGTTTTTTCTTTTTGTGTTCCTGTTCATCCTGCTGGCCATGTTCGCCCTGTTTCAACTGGGATTGTTCACCATGGCCTTAAGCCGCCTGGGAATCGCGCCCGAATACCTTTTTTCTCTTCTTCTCCTGTGCATTGTGGGGAGCCTCGTCAACATCCCCATCCGCCGAATAAGGCTCGACACGGAGTATGAAGACCGGCACGAGATTTCCTTTTTCGGCATCCGGTTCCGGCCGCCGCCCCTGCAGCGAAGCCGCGAAATGATCCTGGCCGTCAACGTGGGAGGCGCGATCATCCCATCCCTGCTGTCCCTGTACCTGTTCACCCACGCCGCGAACCCGATCCGCATGCTGCTCGCCCTGGCGGCCGTCACTTTCGTCGTCTACAAGCTTGCCCGGCCCGTCCCGGGGGTGGGAATCGCCACGCCCATGTTCATTCCGCCAATCGCCGCGGCGCTGGCGGGCATGATTTTCAACTACGAATGGGCGGCACCCACGGCATACATGGCCGGCACGCTGGGCACTCTCATCGGGGCCGACATTCTGCATCTCGGCAAGATTAGGCAACTGCGCACCCCAATGGCCTCCATCGGGGGCGCCGGGACCTTCGACGGCATATTCCTCACGGGGATCCTTGCCGTCCTTCTTTCCTGAACGACGGGCGCCTTTTCAGTGATTTGACGGCACATCCGTTGCGCCCGATAATGAGCCGCGAACGCCGAGCGGCTGTCGCCCGACGATCGCAAAAACCACGAACCTCGAACCTGGAAAGGATTGGGTGAAGCATGGCAAGTCGGGTCTACTACACCGATCTCAGGGCCGGCAACGACCAGAGCCTCTTGGACAAAATCCGGAACCTGGCCGAGTCGGCGGGCATTCAGAAAGTGGTCAGGAAGAGAGGCCTGACGGCCGTGAAAATCCACTTCGGAGAACGCGGCAATACGGCTTTCATCCGCCCGCTGCTGGTGCGCCCGGTCATCGACTCCATCGTCCGGGCCGGAGGAAAGCCGTTTCTTACGGATGCCAACACGCTCTATGTCGGGACGCGGGGGAATGCGGTGGATCATCTCACCACCGCCGTTCTCAATGGGTTCGCCTACGCGGTGGTCGGGGCTCCTCTCATCGTGGCCGATGGAATCGACGGGAAGGATGACGTGACCGTGCCGCTGAACTTCAAACACTGCAAGGAAGCGTTCGTGGGAACCGCCATTGCAAGGGCCGATTCCATCATTTCCCTGGCTCACTTCAAGCTGCACGAAGCGACGGGCTTCGGTGGAGCGATCAAGAACGTCGGCATGGGCTCGGCGTCGCGCCGGGGTAAAATGGCTCAGCATTCCGAGGTGTCTCCGCAGCTGATTCTCAAGAATTGCATCGGCTGCGGCGTGTGCCGGGACCAGTGCGCCCACGAGGCGATCGAGCTGGTGGACCGGCCCGAGGATGCGCCCCGTCCCGAACCAAAGATCACTCAGATGGCGCGGATCGATCCGCGCAGATGCGTCGGTTGCGCCGCATGCATCCATGCATGTCCTCAGCACGCGCTCGAAGTCGATTGGAAAACGGATCTGCCCAGGTTCATGGAGAGGATGGTGGAATACACCGCCGGGGCCCTCAAGGGAAAGGAGAAACATTCCCTGTTCATCAATTTTCTCACCCAGATTTCACCGGCCTGCGACTGCCATTCCTATGCCGATGCCCCCATCGTGGCGGACATCGGAATCCTGGCTTCCCGCGATCCGGTGGCCATCGACCAGGCGTCCATGGACCTCGTGAATGCGCAGCCGCCCCTGGATTCCTCGTGCATCGCGGGCAACCCGTTCGCCCGCGAAGACAAGGTGAGGGCCGTGTATCCCCATATCGACTGGCAACATCAACTGGATTATGCCGAATCGGTGGGCCTGGGCGGCAGAGCTTATGACCTGGTAAAAGCTTGAGGCGCCGGGGCGCTCCCGCGGTACCGCCGATGCCGGCCCGGGACGCTCCGCCTGCTCCATGGCGGCAGCGCCGAGCGCGAACGCTCTCCGCCAATCTCCCGTCCGGTTCAAGAATGCCTGTCCAAAAATGCCTTGTCAAAAGGACGGTCATTGTTTACATTGCGCACGGAAGCGCCAAGCTCACTGGTGGGGCTCCCGGACTTCAAATCCGGTGCGGGGTAGTGAAGGCTGTCCCGGGTGGGTTCGATTCCCATGCGCTTCCGCCAACTTACAGACCACATACAAAACGGGCGGCCTAGACGGCTCGTGGTGTGCACATAGTATGCACGAATGCAAATTATGGCACATCTCTGTGTTCCCTTTTTGTAAAGACCTAGGTTTTTGTGAAGCATTATTCTAAAATAGAGAATCGCGGCGGTGGCGATTCGGTATTCGGTGGTTGATTTTGGCGGGAAAAGTCTTGGTTTTAAGATATCCTCTTAGTCAAAATGTGGCGCACTCAAATCGACTCCTCAGTTACAGTCAACAGGCGAGGGACTGTAATGAGAAAGAGGTGATATTTGACCTCACAAACACGAGATTCATGACCCCGTTCGGGATAGTACTATTGGCAGGAACGATTGCAGAGTGCCTTAGTCAAGAAAAAAAAGTTCGATACCGAAGGCCGTCAAATCGGAGAACCAGGCAATTCCTATCCGGAATAGGATTTAACAAATTTTTTCAACTTGCTGATGTAGAGCATAAAATAGAAAGTTCACATGTTCAATTGAGGAGACTCGATTCTATCGACTATCTACTTACAGACCAGATAGTTGATGTTTTTAGCTATGCAATAACGATGTCCGATGGCTTACAGGGATCTCTCAAGCTTGCATTAAATGAGATAATGACTAATGTTTTCGATCATAGTGGATCAGCAAAGGGTTGTTATGTCTGTGCTCAGGCTTACGAAAAAGAAGAGATCATAAGGTTGTGTGTTGCTGATTTTGGAGTAGGTCTCTTCACAAGATTGAAAGAAAAATACAGTAACCTGAAGAATTCCTATGAGGCGATCAAGCTTGCTGTTAGAGAAGGTATCACGACCCGATCCGGGCAAGAAGGTGGATATGGACTTTCGCATATACGAAGGTTTATTGAGGTCAACGCGGGGAAGATGTCGATCCTGACAGGAGATGGAAAGGCGGTCTGGAATTACGGTGGGCTAAAGACCAAACTAAGAAAACAGACGATGCATCTTCCATTTAGTGGAACGATAATTAACTTGGAAATAAATGTCGATCGGGAGAGCGTTTATTTTCTCATCAACAGCGAGGATGAGATTTTTTGAGGTTTATTATGAAAATCGATATCCAAGAGGTATGTGGGAAAAAAACTGTCACGCGGGAAGACGGCCAAGTCATCAATCGACTTTTGACCCGGAATTGGGATGATACCGATCGGTTTTACCTTGATTTCGGGAATTTGTTAGTTGCTTCTGTCTCGTTTATCGACGAGGCATTCGGCAAACTCGCGCTCTGCCACACGAGCGACGATTTAAAACGAAAACTTGTTTTCCAAAACATGGTTCCTTACGATCGAAAGCTCCTAAACGACATCCTCATCTCAAGGCTTCGGCAGCAGACTATCGCAACCAAAACCGCATGTCGTTCGCATTCCCAATTGAAGAATGGGACAACCTAGCAGTCCGTTCCGTGCTCAGTCTTCGAGCGGCTGCGGATCAAGATTGGAATTCCGAAGGTCCTCCAACAGGAATTTAAGGAATCTGAGCCAGAAAAACTTAATAAGTCAATAAAAACGGAATATTATTGCGCTGAGGGCTGTAAGACCCAACTGGGTATTCTTGAGAAAAGCAGCAAATTTGGAAGGTTGCAACGACACTCATCCGCAAGCCTACGTAATTCATTGGCAAATTGTCAAGAAAAAGTTCAATCGCTAGGGTCTAACAATTTTCCGGAGCTATCTGCCTGTAATTATACAGCAATTTGGTTTCACAGAGCGGGATTCCTTAAACTCCTGTCCAAGGGTTTCTTACCGAGAGATTTTTCACCTTCGAGGTGGAGCGGGCCCTTTCCCTGACAGTCCTCCAAATGCAGGCACCCTTCCCAAACAGCATAAACGCGCAAGGAGCCTCTCCACCACCCTCCGGTCTCCGGAAGGGCCTCTTGGCTTCACTGGTGGCGACTCCTTTAATCATTTGATAATCACGCACCTCACCGATGTCAAGTTCCGCTTGCTGTCCCGAATGCACGATTTTTGTGCGCGTGCCCGAACCCGCGATGGCTGATTGACGGCAATCCGGAGCGAAACGTTCCGCACACCACCGGCATGCTGAACAGGCCCGGGCGATCGCCCCCCCGGCCGTTCCCCTGCGCGGGCACTTCCGGTTTCCCCCGGGACGCGCCTGGAGTATCCGGCCCGTCCGCGCGTCATTCATTATCGCCGGGCAGGATGAACACGCCCTCAACCCCCATCACGAAGAGCCGTCCTTCAAAAACAAAATCCGTGCCGTTGAGGTTCCTCTTGCTTTTTTCATCAGAATATTTAATGATTTTATGGAAAATTTCAGCGTGCCCCGGGAAGTTTCCCGGGCAGAATCCAACATCGAAACGATCCTCGGGATTCCTTGGCGGTCATCTTGAAGCATTATTCAGGTCGGATGCACACCGCATGAGTTGATGCCCTGATCCGGACAACGGTCCGCACAAGCCATTGTGGCATTTCATGATTCCGTGAGCGCGCGGTCGCCGCGGAGTCTTTTTCAAGGCGGAGTGCCCGCTCGCGCCCGCGAACCCCCAATGGACGCGCAAAGCCGGATGCACCTGGCTCCAATGGAATCTCCGCCTGTATGCCCGGCATTGGAGGGACGATGCACACACAGTTTTATGGCCTCTCCCGGGAACCTTTCGCCATAAACCCTGACCCTGATTTCTGGTACCGAAGCCACAGTCATCAGGAAGTCCTGTCGTCGATAATAACCGGAATCGAGGAGCGGAAAGGCATTCTCCTCGTCACGGGCGAAACGGGAACCGGAAAAACCATTCTTCTCCGGCAGGTGCTGCAGGCGCTCGATCCCCGCGTGAAGGCCGTCCTCATAAGCAGGCCGCCGGAGACTTTCGAAGAACTGCTGAAGGAGGTCCTTCGGGGTCTCGGCCTTCCCCCGGGGGAGCCGGACAAGAGCTCGATGCTCTCCCGGTTGCACGAATACCTCTACCGTGGGTCGTCCGGGGATGAAATCCTGCTCATGGCCGTGGACGAAGCCCACGAAATGAGCGGGGAAGTGCTGGAGGAATTGCGCGTGCTCTGCAACCCCGACCCCAGGAGACCGGGGCCGGGAGCCGTGCAGCTGATTTTTGCGGGGAGACCGGAATTCGAGGAAAAGCTCCGGTCCCGGGAATTGAGACAGGTCATTCAAAGGGTTTCGCTTCGTTGCCGGCTCGAGCCACTGACCGAAAGCGAAATCCGGGAATATGTCGAGCACCGGCTGAAAACGGCCGGGGGCAGCGGAACCGGTATTTTCGCCCCCGATGCCGTCGATCTGATCTGCAGGCACAGCCGGGGCATTCCCCTGAACGTCAACGCGCTTGCCTACATGGCCATCTGTGGGGGCTATGCCCTGTCTCGGAAACAAATCGGTCCGGACGTCGTGGAAAAGGTCTCCCCGGTCCTGGGCGGCCGCAAGCCGCAAAGATGGAAAGAGGCGACCGGGTCGGTCAAGGCTCTTGCCGGCCTTAACGGGGACAGCCCGCTGATCACGAAGGTCACCTACGCCTTGCTGGCCTATTCCTTCCTGGCGCTGTTCATTGTCTTCTGGTTGAACCTGCTCTTCTGAGGACGGACCTTCTCCCTTACCGGTGAAGGAGCACGGCCAGGAGCTTCCGCATGGAAAAGACAAAAAGTGCCAGTGATAACAGCAACATGATGATTCTGTAGATTCTGAGCGCGGTTCGTCCGGGGGAAAGGATGCGGCGCAAGGGGCCGGCACTGGCGGGCCGAAGATAGTCCAGCTCCTTGATGGCCAGCCCGGCGATTTTCGCGTCCACCACCGGGCTGCGCCTATGGAACCCGATTCGCAGGGCGCGGTCGCAAACCAGGTTGATGACCCTGGGAACCCCGTGCGCAAATTCGCGGATCCGGACCGCGGCGTCGGGAGTGAAAGTCCCGGAAAATCTCTGCCCCGCCACCTTCAGGCGGTGCTCCATGTAGGCCCTGCCTTCCTGCCGGTCCAGGGTCGGGATCCGGCAATGCACTTCGATCCTTTGTTTGAGAGGCCGAAGGTGCTCGCTGCCCAGTTTTGCGTCCAACTCGGGATGCCCCACGAGCAGGACCTGCAGCACGCTTCCGGCGGGAGTGTCCGCATCGCAGAACCTTCCCAAACCCTTCAACGTCTCTTCATCCAGGTTCTGCGCTTCGTCGATGACCACCGCCACAATCTCGTGCCGGGCGAGTCTCTGGTTGAGGTACTCTCTGAACGTGCTCACGAAAAAGGCCAGGCTCTGTTCTTTCTCCCCTACGGGCACATCCAGTTGCAGCAGAATTTCCTTGAGCAGGTCCTTAAGGCTGAGTCCCGGGTGGAAGACGAAGGCCGTCTTCACCCCGCCGCCAAGGTCTTTCAAAAGCGCATGGATAAAAAGGGTCTTCCCCGTTCCCACTTCCCCGGTGACGACGATGAGGCCTTTTTTTTCGTTGATCCCGGCCATCATGGACGAATAGACATGGAAATGTGCGGGGGGCAGATACAGAAACCTGGGGTCCGGCTCCAGCGCAAAGGGGTCTTCAGCGAGGCCGTAAAATTCCCTGTACATCGGGCATCCTCTTCGCAAGAATTCGAAAAATCCCGGCGAGGATACCACGAACCGGAGTATTTCGCACCATCACAACCCGCTCGCACCTCTTTCCATGCCCGGAAGACATTGTCTGCACACACCGGTCGCTCTCGCCCGGCTAGGGGGATTCCGGCACGGCGTGGGCGAGCGGACGAGCCGATGCGGTCGCCGCGACGCGCGTTGCCCTCTGCTCCGCCTCCCGCTCCCAAAGCTCCCCCACCGCCGCCCGCAACCTCTCGTTCTGAGCGCTCAGCTCCGCGAGTTGCCCGAGAACCGCATCGATGCGCTCAGCTTGAGCACTGATCTGCAGCGCTTGCGCCTTCAGCAGACGCTGCTGTTGCTGTAGCTCGTTGAGCAAGAGGGGAATCAATGCCTCGTATCGAACTCCCACGACGCCGCCGCGCGGGTCCCGGGTCACCAGCTCCGGGTACACCACAGCCACCTCTTCGGCAATGAGGCCGTATTCCGGAAGGCCCCGGGCCTCCTCCTTGTAGTGGAATGTCACGGGACGCAGCTGATGCAGCGAATCGCTGCGTTCCCCCAGGGGTGCAATGTCCGTTTTGTAGCGGGCGGAAGAGGCCTTGATCCCTAATTGGCCGTTCTTGGTGACGTACACGGCATTCCCGGCGACCGCGGCGGCCGCCACTCCCGCCACAAAGGCCCGCGTCTGCCCCTTCCCCAGGCGCAGAGTTTTGGATTCGCTCGCCGCTCCCGGATGGCCCAGATAGATGTTTTCGCCGCCGCTGGTCAGCAGGGAACCGGCCCCATAGCCGAGGGCGAGGTTGGTGTTGCCCGTGGCGTTGTTTTTGAGCGCGTTGCGCCCCAAGGCCGTGTTTCTTGCGCCGGTGGCGTTGTTGAAAAGCGCGCCGACTCCGGACGCCGTGTTTTCACTACCGGAGGTGTTGAAGAGGAGGGCGTTGGCCCCGGCGGCGGTGTTGTTGCTTCCGGTCTTGTTGCTGCCAAGCGCCACGTAACCGCTGGCGGTGTTGAAGTTCCCGCCGGTGTTGCTGCTGAGCGCGGAGAAGCCGTCAGCGGTGTTTTGAGATCCCGAGCTGTTGTTGCAGAGCGCGTAGGCCCCGGCGGCCGTGTTGTTGCTGCCGTCCTTGTTGCTGTTGAGCGCGCTGACGCCGGTTGCGGTGTTGGCGTTACCCGTGTCGTTGAGAAAGAGCGCATTGGCCCCTGCGGCCGTGTTGCCCGCACCGGTGCTGCTGCTGAACAGCGCGTAGTACCCGAAGGCGGTGTTCATCTGGCCGGGGACATCCGTATTCAAAAGCGCGTTCGTACCGCCCGCCGTGTTCCCGTATGCGTCACTGGGCGTCGGATTGACAGGCCCGCCGTGCGCGGGTTGTCCCAAGGCAAGCAACAGACACACCACCACAAACGTCCGACATGAAATCCGGTTCATGGAAGCCTCCTGAGAAAGCCGCCAGGGGTGGCGCAGAACCTCAACACGGTCGACCCGCATGGAGTCCGCCGCCGGGCGTCGTTCGGGAGCGCGGGTTGCGGGACGGGCAATGCGGCGGGCCGTCCGCTTCCCTTGCCACCTGTTAATATGTCCGCCGCCGACAGTGATGCCGGCGGCACCACGTGCATCTTCCGAGACTCCGGCCGTTGCATCGGGAAGGACCCGCCCGGGTTGCGGCCGAAAGCTCTTTCCCGAGAAATGCGTGCGTTCGTCAGCTTGTGGAGACAGGATCAGACAAAATGATAAGAAATTGTTATTGTTAATTTTTATAGCATCCCCCCGCGAATGCCGTCAAGCACGTTTCGGCGCCTTTTCCGGCCTCCGTTTTCAGGTGATTTTCACGTCTCGCGCCACACCCGCGAAGCATGAAAACAGATTCATCCCGAAATCCATCTTCCACGCAACTCTTTAGAAAGACCTCGAGACGAACCGTGCCGTCGAATCAACCCGAACTGTGTACGCAGGATGTACTTCGCCACCTTCATATCCCTCCCCCGACATCCTCACCCCCACCCTTGAAAATACTTTGTCAACCCATGCCCAATTACACAGTTCACCTGATTGTACCGCCCTATCGTCCTGTGTATGGTCTGTATCAGGGAGCTTATCATCGAGCCGGGCCAGGTGGGGGTATCGCGCTTCCACATCTGGCCTTTTTTATTGCACACCGGCTTTCCGGCTACCATTCCCACGATGCGCGCTACCGCGCCGCCCGGTCGAAAATACCGTCAAGGCCGTATTGAATCGGCTCCGAGGATCGCTTAAATTGCGATCACCCCATATTTCCCACCTCGTTACAGCCGGACCGGCACTGAGCCGTCGCGTCCGGCTTTTCTCATGAGGCCGACCCTCATCCGCGTCGCTTCGAAAGAAATCGCACCGTACACCTTATACCGAAGTGCGTTCGAAATGACGCAACACCTGCCCGTCGGGAGGTGACGCAGGCGGGGATAGAACTCCGCCCCTACGGACCGATGTGCCCGTCAGGCGTATGGGAGGGCTTTGCACCCTCCCGCCGAATGCACTCATCCTGGACGCGAAATGGTATTAGAATTCTTCTTGAGCCTATCCTCCCCCGGTTCCTCAGAGCCGGTGGTCGTGAAGCCACGAGGCACCTCTCTCCTTTCCTCCATCCGCCCTTAATGAAAGGCTTTTTCCGCTTTGGCAACTTCGGCTCGCGATATCTCTGCGGCTAATCGGGACATTAAAACTGCAATTCACATTCCCTTTTTCACTTGACAAATAAGGTGCAAACAGTAACTAGTATATTCGAAATAAGAGATTTCCCGATACTCATTTAAGAAATAGCGCAAGCGTCGCATGTTACTATCGTGCCGTATTTCCGCAGGTTATTTGTGACATGAGCGAGCTGAGAGGTGTTTTTGTATCCAACTGGAGAAAATCTATATTCTCAGTATTATTATAGTCTTATCTCCGCATAAGGCAGGTGCGTGCACCTTGCCTCGAGGCTTCCCGCACCGGTTTATCGGCCCATGTCCATCGTGCGCGTGCGGAACAGAAACATATTGAAATAACACATTATAATTATTCACTTTGTAGATTATTGACCGGAGACGGGGTGTGATGTCTTCTCAAGATTGATGGATATAACAATATCCAGATTGAAGACAAACAACCATATCAAGGAGCTATTTCTTATATAATTTGCAATTAAGAGCACCATGAGCATAGGGAATTGTCATATTGGATTTATATCGAGCGCAAAACAAAAGCCTTCGAGGCATGGCCTGTACCTGGCGCTCGGTGGGAAAAATCCTGAATGGATCGCATTTGGGCTTACCGCACTCCACAACCATAGGCGAAGGTTTCAATTTTTCCAATTCGTGGATTTTTATCATGTGCGCATCAGTCAGCTTTTCCCGCAGGGTCACTATCGGCTCTGCCGATAAAATGCCGATTTTTTCACTACATTTGCACACTGCCACACGGCTCTCAATCGCTTGTCGGAGAAATCGTCTTTTACTGTCCAGAGACATCGGAAAAGAAATGAAACAAAAATGAAAAATAACGTGGAGAAAATGGAAAGCATTTGAAAATGCTGTTCGGATTATGGCTAACCATAGGACATGACAATGTATACGCTTAAAGCTTTTTTTACGAAAAACAGAAGACGGGGCTCATTGCCGGAAAACGGAAAGGAGGAAAGATAAACCGGTGTCCATGTTCGGCCGCCACGGATGCGAACATGAGGTGTTTCACAAGCGGATCGAGCGACTGCAGAGTTGAACTTGCGCATCGCGAATAAGGCCCCGGGAAGTTTTCCAGGGGAAACGCAGCGCGCGGACATCACGGTCCCGAAGTGGGATTGCATCGTCGTCCCTGTATCGCAACGCCGTTCCACTTGTTGTGCGCGATGATTCAATCGAAAAAGGAGGCAACACATGAACAGAAAGTACTTCCTGGTTTTTGCCATGGCACTGTTGGCCTGTTTTCTGATTTCTTCCTCCTCCGGGGTGGTCCGGCAGGCGCAAGCCGCATACGTGACGGAAATCACCGTGGACAGCACCGAGGACTGGTATGCGGACGGCAACAGCAAGACTTGCATCAGCGACACACCGTGTACGCTGCGCAGGGCGATCAACCAAGCCTATCAGCTTGCGGCCGGAGAGCGGCCCGTCCTCATCAAGTTTGGCATCCCCACATCGGACGCCAACTACGACAGTACTTTGCAGACATGGAAGATCACCCTGACAGGCACGACGAGTTATCCGCTGCGGGATCTGAACGGGCAGGTGACCATCGACGGCACGACGCAGCCTCCGGGAAGAACCAACGGCCCGAGAATCATCATTGACGGGCAGAAAGCCAAGAACTACGGCTTCGTGCTGCGCAACAATTCCAACGTCGTCAAGGGCGTGGCCATGCAGAACTTCAAAACCCAGCATATCTCCATCAGCAGCAGCTCGAACACGGTCCAGTACTGCTGGTTCGGCCTGTCGGACGACGGCCAGACCCTCAGCTCCGGGGATGAAGTCACGTACGAAGGCGGGAGCGGCGTTGTCGTCGCCGCCGGCTGCAACAACAACACCATACGAGGAAATAAGTTCGCGGGCTTCTGGGCCACGGCATGCTCTCTCAATGGGACCGGAAACGTCTTTGCCGCCAACAGGATCGGAATGCGCGCCGACGGAACGGTTCCCCTCCCCTCCTCGTTCACGAAGCACCCCTGCCTGCGCGGAACCGGCGAGCTGTGGGTCGGAGGGGTCGGCATCACCGTCGCGGGGCCGAACAACCGCGTCGGCGGTGAGGTGGCGGATCGCAACTTCTTCGCGGGCCTCTTTCTGGACCTGAGCCCCACCTCGACCCAGTCGCCGGCGATAAAGGTTTACAACGACGGCACCGGCACGATCATCAAGAACAACTACATCGGGGTCACCCCCGGCAGCAAGAACATGGGCGTCTGCGGACGCGGTATCGACCTCGGCTCGGCCCCCGACGACGTCCAGGTGCTCAACAACACCATTTCGGAAACCGACCTGAGCGCCATCCTGATGAACGGACCGAGTATCGACGGGGTGACCATCCAGCAGAACGTCATCAAGAGGCAGGAGCAATGGCCAGGAGCGCTGCCCGGAAACGGCTTCGCGGAAGGCGCCATCGCCTACGGCCCCAAGGTGGATGATCCATTGAGGAACTTCAAGCCCGCCGCGATCACGAGCATTTCCGTCGGCGCGTCCGGCACCACGGTGAAGGGCACCAGCGGCGCCGGCGACACTTGTGAGAACTGCACTGTCGAGGTGTTTCTCGACGACGGGGATGCGGTCAAGGAGTGCACGAAATTTATGAAACGCGTTACGGCGGGCAGCGACGGCAAATGGACCGCCTTTTTCGCGACTCCTCTGCCGGCCTCCCAGGGACTGCGCACCATGAGCACGGTCCCGGACGGGTTCGCCATCACCGGCCTGAAAAAAGGCACCACCTCGAACATTTCGGGTCTGTACAAGGTCCCCAAGGTCAGCGTGACCGCGTCCACTCCGAAGGCCTACGAGGCCGGAGCCAAAGCCGGGGTGTTCACCTTCACGAGGGATGTGACCTGGGGCCCGCTGACCGTGATCTACACCATCTCTGGGGGAGCCAAAGCGGGCATCGACTATTACGCCCTCTCGGGCAAAGTGTCCTTCCCCGCCGGGGTCAAATCGAAAACCGTGCAGGTCAAGCCCAAGAATGACACCGCCGGGGAGAACAACGAAACGGTGAAGGTCACCATCACGGACAAACCCACCTACAACCTCGGAAGCCCGTCTTCCGCCATCGTGACTATTGTTGACAACGATTGATATCCGCGGCGCATGGGCGATGCCCCGGGTTCGGCATGACTCCGAATCCGGGGCGAACCCCGCCTTCGATTCCCCGGCCCGGCCTGCACGTTCGAAGGGTTCCCCGGCAGCCGGCGGGCACGCACCGGCGGGGTAAACCACCTTTATTTGACTTTTGCAGGGGACGGCCAGAGCGAAAACCCCGGCGGAGGCTTAACCGCAAAGCCTTCATCCGCGCGTCCATCATCCCGCTGCTCGACGACGGAGGAAACTTGATCATGGTGAAAAGAATTTTGACCGCACTCTCTGTTCTGTTGATGCTCGTCTCTTATTCCACCGCCTGGGCCACGCCCCTGGGCGGCCTGGCGGTGGCGCTGTCCCCGACGGAAAACGTGATGGTTGCCGCCGGCGACAACCGCGTGCTCTATGTGATCGATCCGGCCAAGATGGAGGTCCTCAACCGGGTCTGGCTCGGAGTGTGCATCATCGAACTGGAATTCAACAAGGACGGGACCATGTTGCTGGCGGAAGACACCGACGGCACGCTCCACCAGGTGGACGCCAAGACGTGGAAGACGGTCAAGCAGGCGCCCAAGGCCTCGCGAATGAGCGCCGCGCGCAACGTCGATCTCGCGGCCGGATTGAATCCGGACAGCAACGGCCACATCGTTCGATTGCTGTCCATGACCGATTTGAGCGAAAAAGGCAAAGTCGTGCTCGCCAAAGGGGAGAAAGTCACAGCCCTGGGCCTCGATCCCGAGGGGGCGCGCCTGGCGGTTCTGTTGGAAGCCGTCAATGACGAGTCGGAACCGAAGGCCACCGCCACGCCGCCGGAGCTCAAGGGACTGGCGGCCGATGAGTTCCGCCAGAAAAACGACGGCAAGACTTCCCGGTTTATGGTCTACAAAGTCGCCGACGGCTCGAAGATCACCGAACACAAACTCTTCTACTCCACGTCGAGCACCGGCTGGAAGGTCCTGTTCCAGGGCGAAAACGTCCTCTTCATAAACTACTCCAACATGAACGCCCGGGTGAACGCGAAGGGCGAAGTCACCCTCTTCCAGCTCGCCAACAGCTTCAACTACGGCATCGGCGCTTCCGCCGACCAGAAGCTTCTGCTGACCGGAGGACTCTCCGACGGAAGCTACACCGCAACCGAGGGCCTGAGCCCGCTGAAGTTCCAGCCGGATCGCCTGTCGGGTTGGCCGGAATACTTCAAGAAATTTGCCGTCGCCGCCGACGGCACCGCCTATGGTTCCACTTCGGCTTTCCGCATCATCAAGATCAAGCCCGGGGGTTCATTCGACAGGAGCTTCCCGATTTTCTAGGGATCATGCCGGCGCATGCCGGGTCTTCCGGCCCCGTGCGCGGATATGGATTGAAGCCCCCGGAACGTCGCATCCGCCCGGATGCGACGTTCCCCGGCGAAGGGGGCGAGGGGTCTGAACCGGAGCCCGCACGCGAAGCCTTCCTATCCGAATCCGGACGAGGCAACAATGAGTTTGAACGATTTTGCCGACAGCCGCTTCAGCCCATACACCATGAGGCGCCGCCCGATCAGCGGCCCCATCGCCCGCATGCTCTTCCGCGGGATCGTGTTGGCCCTGGGAACGGGCTCGGGCGTGACGGTACTTCTGTGTTTCACTACGGGGAGTCCCCTCAGCGGGCTCGAAAACCCCACCGGTTCCGAGTTGGGAATCGTATCCCTTCTTCTCAGCCCCTATCTCGGTATGTTCCTCGCGGCATGGTTGCTCATCGGCAGCGGGATTTGGCGCGGCGCGGCGCTTCTCATCGGCAGCGCCGCCGTGTCGGGCTTCGGCCTGTTCAACGTGGTGAAGTACTGGACCATCGTGCCCCGGCCCATACCCGAGAAAGCGCTCACCGCCTTTCCTCTTGAGCAATGGGCGCTGGTGGGAATCACCCTGGTTCTCGCACTCGTTCCCGGCTTGTTGATGCGGTTTGGGATGAACGCTTTTCTCAAGCTCAGGTCGGAACAAAAGACGGCCGTGGGCCCGGAACCGGGGACTGAAGGAAAGGGATGGCCGCCATGAGGCTCCGCGATCGATTGCTTCTTCTCTTTTTCCTGGTCGTGATCCTGCCCCTGGGCGTGTACGGCATCTACGCCGGTTATCGTGAAACCGCCGAGACCCATCCGGTGATCGTGAGAACCCTGATCGAACCGTATGCCGAAGCGCTCAAAGCCGGCGACTACAGCGGGGCGTACCACAATCACACATCCTCGAAGTTCCGCAAGGCCTATTCGATGGATGCGTACGTCCGGGGCCAAAAGGTCAATTTCGACGAATTCGGTCCCCTCGAAACGATTGCCGTCAACGAGAATGAAGCCTTTCAATCCGCCAACAACCTCTTCTCCTGGCGCAAATACTACCACGGCGGCCTGACCTATCGATACCGGAAGGCCGAAGTGTGGGTCGGTTGGGAAATCGTGGAGGAAGATGGGGCATTCAAGATCGACGACACGTTTCAGGCATTCCATGAACGTTGGGACCCGAGGGTCTTCTGAACCGGCGTCGAACGATCCATCGGGGATATCGATCACCGGGGCCGGGGGCGCGTTCGTTTCCCGGTTCGCCGGAGCAACTGTGTTCCTTGCCCACTCTTGCGTTGAGCACAAGGGGGGGATGCGCGACGGCGCAGCCCACGGTCCCCACTACTCTTGCCCCTGCCGTCGTAGCCAACATGCAAGGGGCTGGGATGATGCAATGGGATCTCTTTGTGTTCATCAACGCCTTCAACGCCGCTTTCGGCGGAGCGTCGATTCGAACGCTCATCCGGAGAAATGAACATGACCTCACGAAACATTGCCGGCGGTGGCGCCAGGATCGAGAAATCGCCGGCCTCCAGCGCCCGCCGACGCATCTGCCTGGTGTTGCTCCTGGGCCTGGTCCTTTGGCCGCCGGCACGCGCGGCCGCCGCGGAGCCCGTCGCCGCGGACCCCAGCGGACAGTGGAAAAGCCTGCACGGGGTCCTGTCCCTGATGCTCGCCGGGGACGCGCTGTCTTTCGCCTATTCCGCCGTCTTCGGTTCCACCGGCCACTTGTGTGACGGAGCGGGGGTCGCCGGGCTGGTCGGGAACGGGGAATACCACTACGTCGACGGGCAGGGCACCGTGGCGTTCAGAGTCGATGAGAGCGGAGTGAAGATGCTCACGGTGGACGGAATCGCATCGTTTTGCGGCGCGTACTGGCCCGGCGACACATTCAGCCGGGACGGCTACGAAGCGCCGACACGCTGCACGGTGATCCGTCCGAAAGCGCATTTCCACGTCGTCATGCCCCCTCCCCCCGTCGAGAGGAAAGCGTACGTGCTTCAAGGCGACCGGGTCGAGGCGGCGCCCACGTGTTTCGAGGGCGGAGCCCCCTATGTTTTCGCCCGCTTCAAGGGTCCCAGGGGCACGACAGTGGGCCTTCTTCCAAGGGATGCACTGGAATGCCGGGAATAGGTTCCATGGCGGGACCATTGCATCCATCATTTTCACCCGATACCAGGGTGCGTTCAAGTCCACACCATCGGGCGATAGGGCCTAAGGCACTCCCCTTGCCGCCTATCTTCGGCACTTCGGTCCGCGGCAAAGAGCGGGGTTTATCGCAGCCCGCGTCGCTTCCCGCCGGACACGTGTCGAGCGATCTTGAACGCACCCCGGTATGAGACGACGTCGAGGAGGATTCGTTATGACCATGATCGCTGTTCACATCGGCACTGCCGCCCTGGCGGCGTTTTTCATCCTCTTTTCCGGGCAGTCGCTTTCCGTGGCCGGCACATTTCCCAACCAGTGGCGAAACGTGAGCTTCGACACCCCGACGGCTTTTTCCAAACCCGTTGACGCCGGCCTGGATGCGGTGGCTTTCATGGCTCCCCCCGACAGCAAACCGGGCAACGCCGGGATGACGATCACCCTGGTCGCGGTCCCCAAAGACATGAAGGAAAGCCTCGGGAACAGCGACACCGAGGTGCTGAACTACGTGAAGACGACCTTCCTGGGCGCGTCCAACCCGGGCAAGCCCGTTGAACGCTCGTTTCTCGGACGTAAGGTCGTTGGTGAGCTGCTCGTGTCGAGCATTCCGAAAAAAGTCGAACACGAAGTCTTCCTGGTGCCCCTGGCGAACGGCGATGCCATGGCTCTGGCCTTGTCACGCGATATGGCCGTCCCGGCGGATGAAGCCGAGGCCTCTCGCGATATGATCGCGGGGACGTTTAAGGAAACCGGGGGGAAATGACCGGATGAGCCCCGGGCAGGGAATCCCTCGTGACGGAGGGATTTCTTGCGGAACCTTTCCCGGTACCGGGCACACTCGCGCATGCTCAAGAGGATCGGGATCAGGCCACAACCAAGTTTCGTCAGGGGATACTCAACCTTCGGCGGAACTTGCCTGTACACCTCCCGGTGAATCAGACCGTCCTGTTCCAATTCCCGCGACTGCCTGCTCAACATCCGCTCGGTTACTTCCGGAATGTCGCGCCTGAGATCGCTGAAGCGCCTGATTCTCTCGCGGCCGAGCCGGTAGAGAACAACGGGTTTCCATTTGCCGCCGATCGCCATGAGCGTCAGCTCGAAAAAGCAATGATACCGCTTACCTGCGATCTCCTTCGTTTTACAGGGCTTCACCCTGAATCTCCTTTTTCGCTATACTTCATGTAAGCACCATACAAAAAATCTGTACTTGTCATGATCGCGGAATGTGGTAGATGTTCCATCTGCCGGGTTCAACCTTGTCAAGACACCTGGAGCAACAGGGAAACATGAAGTTGGGACTGCGGGAGAATGCCGCAGTGAATGGACTGAATATGAACCGTGCCGGTCACCGAAGGGAGGAAATCCATGAACATCGTCTGTTTGCTTGGAAGCCCAAGGGAGAAATCAAACAGCTCCGCCATCGCAAAACGGTTTATGGATACTGCCGAAAAATTAGGTGCCAAGACCGATACTTATCTTTTGAACGAGCTCAAGTACCGGGGCTGTCAGGCCTGTATGGCATGCAAGACGAAACTTGAGAAATGTGCATTGAAAGATGATCTGTCCCGAGTTCTGGCAGCGATCCAGGATTGTGACGTGTTGGTCATGGCTTCTCCGGTTTATTTCGGTGAAGTGACCAGCCAGTTGAAGGCGTGCATTGACAGAATGTATTCTTTCCTCAAGCTGGATTACGGGGTCAATCCCAGTCCAGTGCGTTTCGCGCCGGGCAAGGTGCTGGTATTTGCGCTCGTTCAGGGACATCCCAACGAGAAGCTGTTCCGTGACGTCTTTGACCGATACGATTACTTCATGAAATGGTGGGGCTTCAAAGAGAGCCATCTGATCCGGGCTTGTGGAGTATTTGAGGCAGGAGCCATTGAAACCCGCCGGGATATTCTGGCATTGGCCGAAGAGATTGCCCGGAAGGTATGCTCGAGCAAATCGACAACACCTGTCAACACGAATTGAAAATTTACCCTTTGTAAGAATTGAATTTTTACCCCCCCTGTCTCGAGTGGCCGGCCTTTCGAACGGAAGCGCTCAAGAATGAAGGCCCGAGCGGGGCGCATATGCCGACTTGTCCCAACCCGTATTCCATGATCGAAACCACCGGGGACTTATCATACGAAGTTGCGTGCAAGATGGATCTTTCAAGCACAAAAGAGCGGGGGAATGATTCCCCCGCACCCCCCAAGTTTCGGCCACACGCGCAAGCGCGTGAGGCCGAGTGCTCGGCGCTGTCGGCGACTGGCCGAAGGCCGCCGCCGCAGCGCCACACGGAGCCGCGAAGCGGCGAGGGGGTGTGGGGGATACGTCCCCCACGCTTTGAGAGTATCATTTTGAACGCAATTATCCATGCCCCCTGCGACACCCGCGAAGCATGAAAACAGTTTCGCCCGTGAATCTATTTTCTAGGTAAATCCGTATGAAACCACCAAAGACAGGTCAGGCTGGGTGTGGGGGGCGGGAAGCACACCACCTAATGCCACTGCTTATTGCACCGCCAACGGGTTTATGTGGCGCAATCCTTGAAATCGCTTGAAATCGTTGTCCGTGGAGTAAACGGTGTGACCATATTCGATGGCGAGAGCGGCAATGTGGGCATCTGTTGTCAGATTTCCTCCCGTTCCGGAGTCGAGCAGCAGATTGCGCAGGATCATCCAGTGGCTTTTGCCTGGTGTGACCGTTGTTGCCACCGGCTGTGCCAGCCATTCCTCAACATAGGCAACGGCTCGTTCAACAGAAAGTGGACGTTCGAAAATTCGCGCATTTGTGGTAATGCGCAAAAAGGCACGAATAACCACCCAAGGCAACCCCACACTTTCACTGCCAGACAGCACAGTCTCGAGCCAAGTACGTGAGCGGGCATGTTGCGGCAGGTCCTGATTCACAGCGTAGAGCAGCAGATTCACATCCACCAGAATCATTTGCGCAGCTCCAGCTTCATGGCGATTGCCGCATCTTCCCGCTCATCGGCCAGATTCAACGCCTTATCCAAGTTGATATTGGAGCGGAGGAGGCCCAGCGAGGTCGGCGATAATCGGTAAGGCCTAGCCTCGGGATTTTCGAGTGCATGCGCCCCCTTTCGTAATGCGTCATTCACCACCTGCCTGAACGACTTGCCGCTCCGATGAGCCAAATCCTTGAGTGACACAGCGATTTCGTCATCAATGGTCAATGTCGTGCGCATCTTGATGTCCTCTTTCTGATCATCATGATGCCAATATAGCAGGGTGTCCAGTCGGAGTCAAGCGTTGGGCGTCTGCCTTGGACAGCCGAAACGTCGCATTGGGTATGGCCTAATAATGCGAAATTACAGTGAAAACCTTTGGGCATCCGTCAGATGTTCAAGGGACAGATTTGAAACAATAGCCGGACGGACCGGAATGGGGTGTGCTTCAGGAAGATCATGCGATTTGCCTGACCCGTATTCGATGATTGAGACCATCGGGGATGTATTTGGGGCAATCCCACCCGGGTGACACAGGCGACTCGTTGTCGCGGTGCACGCAGCACAGGAGGGAACGACGCCACTATAATTCTTCTTGCCTCCGGCACTGGCAATAAAAAGCCATTGCCCGTGTCAACCGAGCAGTTCTTCCCTCTTGTCCTTCGGACCCTGGCAAAAAAACCTTGCCAGAGCCACCCGCCGGTTTATGTGAAAGCCGCTCTTTGAGCGGGGGGCGCCTCTATTGAATACTCCTATCTCGCCCTGAAAAAACCCCTCACCATATCCATAAACGCATCGAGGGGCGGCGGACACCATTTGTCCCTATATCGGATCATGAGAATCCCGGTTTCCAGATCATCCACCCAGGCGATCCTGGCAATTCGCCCTTCTTTTATTTCAGAGCGAACGGCAATCTCCGGGATTACGGTCACTCCCAGCCCCGCCATGATTGCCTGTTTGATTGCCTCGATGCTGTTCATCTCGATAATGGTTGCGGGGGTAACCTTTTCCGCCGTCAGCGTCTGTTCGAGCACCATGCGATATCCGCAGTCGCTTTTGGGTAGAAGGAGAACTTCTCCTTCAAGGTTTTTGAAATCGACTCGTCTGCGGGTTGATAGTGGATGGCCGGGATATGTGACAAAGAACAGGGGGTCGCTCCCCAGGAATTCGGATTCCAGGTTTTTCGCTCCGATGCTCTCGGCGAAGAGGAAGGCAAGGTCCACCGTAGCGATCCTCAGTTCGTTTTCCAGCGAATGCAGGGCGCAACTGGTAATATCCAGCCTTATGCCCGGAAAGCGCGGCTGATAAGAACGGAGGATATGAGGGAGGTAATAGGTGGCCATTGTCTGAGGCATCCTCAAGGTCAGCATGCCGGAGCCCGGTTTGTTGCCCCTGACTTCGGCCAACGCTTCATCCTTTATCGCTAAAAGCTTGTCGGCGTAAATGAGCATCTTGGCTCCGGCTTCCGTAAGCTGGACGGATTTACCGATCCTTTTGAAGAGCATCGTTCCGATTTCATTTTCAAGGGCCTTGATCTGGGCCGAAACGGTTGATTGAGCGCAATTCAGGATATTGGCGGCCTGGTTGAAGTTCATCAGAGCCGCAACAGTCCGGAAGGTTTGCAGCCGCTGCATTTCCATGGTTCCCCCTCTAATCGGATTTCCAGATAAGCATATAAAAAAGATTCGTTGGACGAACCGTTTAGAGTTCATTACATTTCTTTGTATCTGAGAACTTCAAGGGTAACAACTTTAATCTAAATATGCGATTGATTTTGAATCCAACACAGAGGGAACCGCATGAAAGAGCAGGAAAACAGGTCGGAAACCGGAATGGAACCGCTCCAGGTCTCGACAGTGGTGCTTGCAGGCGCCAACCGACGGATGCTCGCCAGGACGCGCGATCACGAAATAACTTTGGACGTGCCGAAGGAACGGGGAGGCGACAATGCCGGTCCGACTCCACCGGAATGCCTGACAATGGCGCTGGGGGGATGTGTGCTGAATATCTGCCGCGTTCTCGCCATGCAGAAGCGGATTGTACTCGATGACATCCAGGTAACGATAAAGGGAGAGATCGACCCGTCAAAGGCATTCGGCATTCCGACGGAGAAAAGGGCGGGTTTTACGAACCTTTCGGTTAGGCTGAAGCTGGATTCCGAATTGACGGAGACCGAGAAAGAGGAGTTCCGATTGGAATTGATCGGCCGATGCCCTCTCTGCGATACTCTCGGCAATGCAACACCTTTGCAGATCTCATTTGAGAATTAGAAAAATTTTGAAAAAGGAGGAGAAGAAATGGAAATCCAGGTTTCTCAAATACCTGTGGAAACAAGGTGGGCCATGGCGTCGAAGGGACTTACAGGTGCTTTATATGTTCATCTAAATGCCCTCTATGAGTCGCTCGGCAAATAAAAGTATGCGGAAATTGTTCGTCAAATATGGAGCAAAATGCGGCACGACAGCGCTGCGGCGGTACAATCCCCGAGGATGGCGGGCGCCAACGCCAAATCAATAGTGGAAGCAGGAGCGATGATATGCATGTGCTCGATGGGCCCGGAATATAAAATGGAAGTCCTCGAGGCAGCGGAAAACAGAACAGTCATTAAGATTCTGGAATGTCCATGGAAGAACAGGATGAATGAATTCGGGATACCCCACGATCTGTTGTCTACATGTGATGCTGCTTTTTGGGACCACTTTGTAAAGGACCTCAATTCAAATGTCGCCATGAGGCACGGCAAACAGATGCATCGCGGCGATGCATATTGTGAATGGATATTCGAAGACAAGAGAAAGACTGAATAAGAACGACCGGCGGGTGGCTCTGGCAAGGTTTTTTTGCCAAGGTCCGAAGGATAAGAGGGAAGAACTGCTCGGTTGACACGGGCAATGGCTTTTTATTGCCAGTGCCGGAGGCAAGAGGAATTACAGTAGCGTCGTTCCCTCCTTGTCAGGGTTTTCGAATGCGTTTTTTTGCCAAAAACCCTGTGCCGGTGTTAAAAAAAGGGGTCTTCCGGGAAATGAGTACCCAGAGGGTTGCGAAAAAAGAATGGACATGGCAAGAACCCTGTTGTTTGAGGCCAATCGAACAACGAAGGGGGTTGTTCAGCCATGCCCACGTCCATACTCTACCAAGGAAAACCGCAAACCCAGGCAGACCGGTCGGTGCCGTGATGCCTCATCGGGCCGGTCAAACCCCAAACCGGGCTGCAAACTCATCACGTTGTTCACTGCTTCCGATCATGAGAAGCTCGCTATCCGAGTCGATGACGGCGCTTGCAGGAGGATTCGTGACGACATCTCCGCCTTTCTGAATCGCGATCACGGTCAATCCGGTCTCTGCGCCTATGTTGGTTTTTCCGAGGCTTTTTCCCGCCAGGGATTCGGGCACCTTGGCCACGAAAAGGTCGATCCCCTCCCCCAGCATGATCAACTCCCGCTCCTGCAAGATGGAGAAGATCGATTCCGCTCCCAGAGATGCATAGCTCAGGACGAAATCGGCGCCGGCGCGATGAATGGCCTCGAGGTTCCGCTCATGGGTAATGCGGCTGACGATGCGAAGACGAGGATTCAGGCGACGACAGTACACGGTCAGATAGATGTTCATGGCATCGTCGTTGGTGGTGATGACGGCGGAAGGAGCCTCCGCCAGACCGGCGCGCATGAGAACGCTCCGGTCTGCCGCATCGCCGATGAACAATTCGCCTGCGATGGATGAGGAGCGTTCCTCGACGGCTTTGTCGCGCTCGACCACATGGAACGCGAGGCTCTTGTTCTTGAGAGCACACGTGACGGCGTAGCCCACATTGCCGCAGCCGATGACAAGAATGGGATTGCGATTGACGTTCTCGGTTACCAGGAAAGATTCCATGTCGGCGATCTGCCCGGCCGTCCCCAAAATCACCGGCACACTCGATTCAGCCAGCACCGTATCCGGCTTGGCCGGCAACAGGTGCCCGCGCTCCCAGACCCCCACCACGTTGACCCCGGTTCGCTGTCGAAGCCGCGTCTCTCGAATCATGCACCCGGCCAGAGGGGTATTCTGTACGGGGAACTCGGCGATGCGCAGATCTCTGAACGTGCCGATGACATGCACATTGGTTCGTTCCGCTGTGACCCGGTAGGCCAGGTGCTCGCCGAGTCTCTGTTTCAAAGGCAGGACGTGCGTCGCTCCAGCCAACTCCAGGATGTCCACGGAATCGATACTTTCCACAATGGCAACAACCGGCGCCTTCGCCGCTGTTTCCCGCACTGTCAGCGTGATGTTCGTATTCGTGGCGTCGTCCGCATTGGCAAGCACCATTCGCGCCTCGGAGGCTCGAAGAGCAGCGTAGGTCGTGCTGTTGTCGACCTCTCCCGTAACGACTGAGACTCCCTCCTCGTAGAGGTTTGCCGCCAGCGTGGCGTCCGGTTCCAGCACGTAATAGGGTATCCTGAAAGCCTTGAGCTTTCGGATGAGCCCCTGCGCCACGGTCTCGTAGCGGCAGATGATCACATGCCCGCTCATGTCATGGGGAACCTCACGGGGAGCACGAAGACGCATCTGGGCTTCCAGCCAAGGAGCATAAAAGAATCGGATGAAAGCGAACGGAAGCACGATCAAAAGCAGCACGATCCCCGAGAGCAGCACCACGATACTGAAGGCGCGTCCCACATCGCTGTGAAAGGTTATGTCGCCGAACCCCAGAGTGCTCATCACGGTGAGGGTCCAGTAGATGCCCGTGAGCCACGAGTGGTCTCTTTTTTCGATGGTGACCATGATCCAGTGAAAAACAACGGCGTAAAGCAGGACGACCGCCGTGAGAAAAAGGACGAATTTGAGCAGTGCCTTCAGATTTCTGCGGGTCTGCTGCTGACTGAGAAGGTAAGACAGCTGAGTGGTCAAAAGTTTCATGGTCTCCATCCCAAGGGCAAATCATTCGAGGAGAGATGCGCAACGAGCTCATGGCAATGGTCAGCCGGGAAGCCAAAAGAGGCTCAAGTTGCCAGGACGATGTGCGGAAGAATCGAACCTGCGGATCGTCGCGGTCAGGGTTCAAGAAGAGCCACGAATCCACGCTGCTGCCCCGACAGCGGTCGCATCGGATGACGAAAACCATGGCAACGATCACAAGCCGGCCGAATCCCCGGGCGCTCATCCGGGCACGGCGGCTTTCTCATCGCCCGACGGAGCCCCGGGTGGGGAAAACGACCGCCCAGTCGCGTTTCATGTCCACCACCGTCCAGCCTTTGGCCTGTGCCTCGTCGAGCGCCTTGTCCAGGCGGCCGATGGGAGAGGCGCGATCGTAGGCCCATTCCCGCTCCGCATCCGTATGGCGAACCAGCCCCATGAAGCGCGCCCCCTTCCCGTCCGCGGTCCACTGCAACATCTGAAGGTCGCCGTCGGAATTGCCGAAGGAAAAAATGGGCCGCCGGCCGATGAACCTGTGAATGCCCACGGGCTTGCCGGCCCTGTCGTTGAGGAAATCGACCTCCGGCAGGATCAGGAGCACCGATGTGCCGCCTCGCATCTCGTATTCCAGCTTGAGGCCGCTGCCGACCACCTGTTCGGGAGGAATTCCATAAACCCGTTCGATCCAGGGACGCATGAAATCCGACCAGCCTCCCGATACGATGAACGTCTTGAACCCGTTCGCCCGCAGGTAACGGAGAAGCTCGACCATGGGCTGGTACACGCATTCGGTATAGGGTCGCTTGAAGCGTGGATGTCTTGCGGTTGCGAGCCATTCTCTGACGGTTCCTTCGAACTCGTCCGTGGTCATGCCCGCATGCGTGGCCAGGATCAGCTTGAAGATGTCCTTTTCGTCGGCATCGAACAACGCCTGGAAGTCGCCGTCGAGCACCCATTTGAACGGTGCTTCCGAGCGCCACTCGGGGTGTTCGGCGGCAAGGGTCTTCACCCGGTCCAGGGTGAAGGCGAACTGGAAATAGATCGGCTGCTCCGCCCAGAGCGTGCCGTCGTTATCGAATGCGGCAACGCGTTCCGGCACCGGCACGAAGTCCTTGCCTCCAGGCGTGCTCACCCGGGCCACAAAGTCCAGGATTCCGTCCTTCACGGCGCCTTCATTCCACGACGGAAGGGGATCCTCAGCGGCAACGGGCAACCGCGCGCAGCCGAAAACCAGACTCGTCAGGACCAGCAGAACCGCAAGCGTTCCAGGCCGGCCACGGTTAAGCTTCATGAGGTTCCCTCAGCCCCCGGCGCAGCATCTTCACGACTCGGTCCGGACTCCTTCCCGCGGCCCGCGAAATGCATCGAGAGCGTGCCGCGCGCCTCGGCGATATCCCTCCATGCCCTTGCGCAATGGTTCAATATCCCTTACTTTATTCTTGGATCGAGGCAGGTGCGGCTCGCTCCTTCCAAGTGCCGACGCTGACTGTTCAAAGGCCCCGCGCTCCAACACGGCGGGGCTTTATCATGCTTGGGAAGGAGTCTCCCGCCGGGCGGGAAGGAATTCGGTCGCCTCGGCCCGATCGGGCGGTGAAGCGGCGGGAAACCGCCTCCGGAAACGCGGGCAACCCACCGCCGCCATGAACCGCCCGGCGGTCGGTTGCCTCATGAATCAGCAGACCCCGTTCCCCGGGTTCCATATTTCGGGAGACCGCCAGACCCTCGACTTGAACAGCTCCCGGGTGTGGACGAATTCCTTGGGAAGACGATCGAAGAACTTGTCGAAAAGGTCCTCGTGGGACCTGGCCTCGATGATGGCCTGCTCGCGCTCCACCGTCATCAACTCGCAGAAGAGGTCCGGATCCAGGTCCAGGCCTTCCCACTCGATGTCCTGATAGCGCGGAACGTACCCCAACGGGCTCTCCACACCGTATCCCCTGCCGTGCACGCGATCGACGATCCACTTGAGAACGCGCATGTTTTCGCCGAAGCCGGGCCACAGGAACTTGCCCTGCTTGTCGCGCCGGAACCAGTTGACGCGGAAAATGCGGGGAGGATCCGGCAGTTGACGTCCGATGTCCAACCAGTGGTTCCAGTATTCGGCCATGTTGTAGCCGCAGAAAGGCAGCATGGCCATCGGATCCCTTCTCATCGGCGGGAGCGTGGCTTCCGCGGCGGCAGTGGCCTCGGAACCCATCGTGGCCGCGAGGTATACTCCATGAGTCCAGTTATACCCCTGAAATATGAGGGGAACGTTCTTGCTGATGCGCCCACCGAAAATGAAGGCCTTGATGGGAACACCGTCGGGGTTGTCCCAGTTGGGGTCGAAGGTGGGGCACTGGGATATGGGAGCGGTGAAACGGGAATTCGGGTGAGCGGCGACCCGTCCGCACCCCGGCGTCCAGTCCTTTCCGGTCCAGTCGATCAAATGGGAAGGGGGATCGTCGGTCATCCCCTCCCACCAGACGTCTCCATCGTCGGTCAGTGCGACGTTGGTGAAGATGCAGTTTTTGTTCAAGGTCATCATGGCATTGGGGTTGGACTTCATGGACGTCCCGGGGGCGACGCCAAAAAAGCCCGCCTCGGGATTGATGGCTCGCAGCGCCCCGTCCGCCCCGGGCTTGATCCAGGCGATGTCGTCCCCGATGGTGAAGACCTTCCAGCCTTCAAAGCCCTTCGGAGGCACCATCATCGAGAAATTGGTCTTACCGCATGCGCTCGGGAACGCTCCGGCCACATAGGTTCTTTCCCCCCGCGGGCTTTGCACCCCGACGATGAGCATGTGTTCGGCAAGCCAGCCTTCGTCCCGGGCCATGCACGAGGCGATTCTCAATGCAAAGCACTTCTTGCCCAGCAGAGCGTTCCCGCCGTAGCCGCTGCCGAAGGAGTAGATCGCGCGCTCTTCGGGAAAATGCGAGATATAAGTGTTGGCGGGATTGCAGGGCCACGGGACATCCTTCCCGCCCGGTTCGAGGGGAGATCCGACGGAATGGAAACAGCGCACGAAAGGCCCTTTGCGGCCCAGGACATCGAGAGCCCCCTGCCCCATGCGGGTCATAATCCGCATGCTGACCACAACATAAGGGGAATCGGTGATCTGCACGCCGATATGAGCGATGTGCGAACCGAGCGGCCCCATGCTGAAGGGGATGACGTACATGGTGCGACCGCGCATGCACCCGTCGAACAGTCCGTTCAGAATTTCTTTCATCTCCCGGGGATGCATCCAGTTGTTGGTGGGGCCGGCGGCGTTCTTGCTGTTCGAGCACACGAAGGTACGGCTCTCCACCCTGGCCACGTCCGCCGGGTCGGAGCGGCACAGGAAGCAGTTGGAACGCTTTTCCTCATTGAGGCGGATAAAGGTGCCCGATCGCACCATCTGATCGCACAATTCCCGGTTTTCCGTCTCCGAGCCGTCGCAAAGATGAACGCGATCCGGTTTGCAAAGTCGCGCTGTTTCCTGAATCCATCTCAGCATTGCCTCGTGATTGGTCTTGCCACCGGTCAGTTGGAATTCCTTCATAACACTCCTTTCAGAGCAAGGACGGTTGAATAGGGAAATCGAGAGCGTGCCGGACTTTGCTCCTCACCAGCGCGAGCGAAAAGCGGCTCAAAGTGATTCATCTTCTTGGGAAGCCCGAGGCCGGGAGCCTTGTTCCCACCGGGCGGCGGGCGTCCGCAAGGAATTTTGAACTGCATGGCCGCAAAATGTCCCACTCCGATCGACATGACGCTGCGCGGTCGCTTCATGGCGTCGTCGCCGAGCGTATAGTCCCGTTGATTCCCGATTTTCGGAATCTTCGGGTGTGCCCGTATTGTGACGATACCATAAAATAATATTATAATCCTCCGAGGCCATCGATTCACTGGAAAAATTACACGGGCGGCACTCCATTGCGCCCCGCTCCCGCAGCCGCAGTCGGATGCCCGTCCGTGCAGGCATGGAGAAACGGGGGTGCACACACCTCTCGAATGAGGCTCCCCGCAGCGTTATGCCGCGTTCCATACCGGATGATCTTCGTCCCGCTTTCGCGATCTTCCGATTTCTCCCCGTCTCCCGGTTCCGCCCGACAAATTCCCGGTTCACCCAACCGTTCGGAATCCCCGGCGGCCTTCGAAGGGCCGGGAAAGGCCGCATGGCGGCGCCGAAGGGATCCTGGGCGCCGGTGCTTTTCCCTGATGCCACTTTACCTAGAAAATAGATTCCCGGGTGAAACTGTTTTCATGCTTCGCAGGTGAAGCACAGCCTCATGGATAATTACCTAGAAAATAGATTCCCGGGTGAGTCTTTTTTCATGCTTCGCGGGTGTCGCAGGGGGCATGGATAATTGCGTTCAAGATGGGTGCATTGGGCGGGCGGGCACAAAGTCCGCCCCTTGCTACGTCTGACCGGCCCATCGGGCCGTAGGACTGTAGGTTTATACCCGTCCGCGTCATCTCCCGCCGAGCAGGTGTTGTGTCATCTTGAACGCATCTCGGTATGAAACCCGGCCGAGCCCGATCATGGCCCCCCGGGTCCATCCATTGCCCGTGCATTAAATTTAATTAATATTCTTTGCCACGCTTTATTGTCGAAATCGTGAAAACTGTGGTATTATTTTGAACGACCCTTGAGCGGGAGGGCGTCTATTCATCTCCACAGCGTTTCAAAATCAAATGCCGGGCGCATGAATGCCCACACGAACGACAGCGGAAGCGAGTGAGTGCAAGCGAGGCAAGGCCGCCCGTAAGGGAGCGCATATCCGGCCCGGGCCTGAAATGTTTGTCACGAGGGGTGCTCTGTATTCGAACACGGGGATTGCCGCTCGCCCCTTGACCGGAAGGAGGGATTCACTGTCGCCGTGCAAAGGTGAAGAAGGCTCGCGGTCCGGGTCTTCAACGAGAGTTGTTCGGTTGCGTTCCATTGAAACCTCAGCCAAAGGAGAGGAAACATGAGTGCATCGAAGAGAAATACAGCGTTCAGAATGCTCTGCACAATCGGCCTGGTGTTCGTCGTGGGTATTTTCTTCGCGATGTCTCCGAGCCTGTCGCAGGCGCAACAGTTGCAGCAAGCACCCTACAATCCGGATTTCCTGAAATACATGGAACAGGTCAGGCAGGGCAAAGCTCCTCTGAAGGTCACCGAGGAAGGGTTTGCCCTCGGGTACATTCCGCCTCCCATCGACCTTTCCTATGCCAAGAACCTGCCGGCAACCGCAAGCGAAGCGGCGGCAGTCGAGGCAGTCACCTATCCGGCGAGCTTTGACCTGCGCACCCAGAATCGGGTGACCCCGGTCAAGAACCAGGGCGCGTGCGGTTCCTGCTGGGCATTCGCCACAATGGCATCCATCGAGTCCAAGCTCAAGGGCCCTACCGGAACCGGCCCGACGACCAACTATTCCGAGCAGCATCCCAACGCGACGCACGGCTTTGACTGGCCTGAGTGCGAAGGCGGGAACGACTACATTTCCATGGCCTATCTGGGACGCTGGAGCGGTCCCGTCAATGAAGCGGATGTTCCGTATCCGTACGCCGTGGATGATACTGCCGCCGTGGTGAGAAAGCATATCCAGGACGTGGACCAGATCAAGGACCGCGCCAATTTCACGGACAACGACAGGGTCAAGGCGGCCGTAACCACTCACGGCGCCCTTTACATTTCCTTCAAATGGCTCGACACCCGCTACAATGCCACGAAATACGCCTACTGGAACAACGGCACGACCGGCGAAGGTCATGCCGTGGCCATCATCGGCTGGAACGACGCCTTCCCCAAAACGAACTTCAAGAAGGTCGGCACCGCATTGCCCGCCGGCAACGGGGCGTTTCTCGTGAAGAACAGCTGGGGAGCCACCTGGGGCAACAAGGGCTACTTCTGGATGTCCTACTACGACAAGTCCCTGCAGACCGGCACGTCGTTCAGGGGCATTCAAGCCGTAACGAACTACAAGCGCAACTACCAGTACGATCCGCTTGGATGGGTCAGCAGCGTGGGGATCAGTTCCCCGACGTTGTGGGGCGCCAACATTTTTACCGCCGCCACCGGCGCGAACAAGATCAAGGCCGTCAGTTTCTACACGGGAGCGCCGAATACCAAGGTGACGATCTACGTTCGCAACAACGTGTCGGCTACCAATCCGAAAAGCGGGACCCAGGTTGGAACGGCCGTGACGAAGACCATCCCGACCATGGGATACCACACGGTCGTTTTCTCCACGCCGAAAACGGTCACTGCCGGCAAGAAATTCTCGGTTCTGATCAAGTTCAACACTCCGGGCTTCAATTATCCCCTCCCGATCGAACTCGCGGTGGCCGATTATTCCAGCGGCGCCAAGGCCTCCGCGAACCAGAGTTTCTACTCCTCGGACGGCAATACCTGGTACGACATCACCACCTATGATCCGACCTGTAACGTGTGCATCAAGGCGTTCGGGAGTTCTTAAGTCAACCTCACCCTGGAGCGGAACCGCGGAAGGACGCGTGAGGCGGTCCCGCTCCGGGGCTTTGACGAAGCCATAATTCAATACTCTCCCCGGGGAGGGATATTCAGTCCCCCCGGGGATTTTCGTTCATTCCGGCTCTCGGATCCGAGAAACGAAACGTTCCTCGGCGAATCGGCTTTCGAAGGGATTCTCCGGGAGTTCCGCGGCATCACGGTCACCGGGCGAACGCGCCCCACTCGCGACGGCCATCGGGTACGAATCGCCTTGACGTCAGGCAAAATAATCCCTATGTGTTGAGAACTCTTCGGTCGTCAGTGGGATCGGCGCGCGGAGACCTGCTGCTCATTCGCGTTCGGATCGCGGAACGTGGGCGCGGCGACGGCTCGGTCGTCGGTAACCCGGCATATACTCGGAGTGACAATGGACATTCAAGGCAGGCGTTCGATTCTATGCCCGAACTGCAGGAGGCTCATCAGCACGGACGAGACCTCCTGCCCTCACTGTGGATTGTCCCGTCCCGGTTCCCGCTGGAGAAACAACTTGTGGACCGGGAATTTCTTCAGCTCTCATCAGCTCGTTCGGACGATCATTTTCATCAACGCGGGCATGTTTGTCCTGTCGCTTATCATTGCCCCGAGCTCCGCCGGTTTCTCCATGAACCCGCTCAACTTTCTGTCTCCCGGCAGCAGGAGCCTGTTGCTCCTGGGGGCGACGGGAAGGATTCCCATAGACCAGTTCGACCGCTGGTGGACCCTGCTGTCCGCGAGCTACCTGCACGGCAGCATCCTTCACATCCTGTTCAATATGATGGCGTTCAGCCAGATCGCTCCCCTCATTGTTCATGAATACGGCGCGTCCAGGACCCTGGCCATTTACACCTTGAGCGGCATCGGCGGGTACGTGCTCTCCTACTTCGCGGGGACCGCCGTCACCCTGGGCGCTTCCGCCGCCGTCTGCGGACTCATCGGCGCGGCCCTTTACTACGGCAGGAGCCGCGGGGGCCAGTTCGGCCAACTCGTCTACCGCCAGGTGAGCGGCTGGGTGATCGGCCTTTTCATTTTCGGGTTTCTGTTTCCGGGAATCGACAATTGGGCGCACGGGGGCGGATTACTGACCGGAATACTGGCCGGGTTTGTACTCGGTTACCAGGAACGGCAGCCCGAGCGGCTCCTGCACAAAACCGTCGGCAACCTGTGCGTCATTGCCACCGCGCTGACACTGGTTTATGCCGTCGGCACTTCCTTCCTGATCATTTTTCGCGTCGGGCTCGGATAGCACCGCAAACGACGGGCGGGAGCGGGAGGCCGGCTGCGCGCGGCCCGCCCCACCCTCCTGCCGCCTCCTGCGTCGCGCCTGCGACAGCCGCAAAGCATGAAAACAGGCTCACCCGGGAATCTCTTTTCTACGTAATTTTCCGTGATGCTCGCCGCACCCGCATAACCTGGTGTGAGAACATCTCCCCTCTCCACCGCCCCACCCAACGCACATCCCCGCTGGCAACCCCGTAAGCTGACAGGTTGTGTGGAAGAGCGATTTGTACGATACTATAGCATTGGACGGAATTGCCCGCGGGTCCGCCGGACACGGCAGGGCGCCGCATTCCCGCATGGAGCGGGGATCGGGGAGGGAAAATGAAGCCGGACGCACGGTTCTCCATTGCCGAAGAAATCATGCTCGATTTTGCCGGACGAACCGGGCTTTCACCATCCGGGGAGCCCCCGCGGCGCTACTTGTGGACCGACGCCTTCGCCGTTTGCAACTACCTGGAGCTTCACCGGCGCAGCGGAGCGGCCAGGTATCGCGACCTTGCCCTGCTGCTGGTCGATCAGGTTCACCACGTGCTCGGACGGCACCGCCCGGACGATTCAAGAAGCGGTTGGATCAGCGGCATGGAGGAGTGCGAGGGCGAAATTCATCCGACGTTCGGCGGATTGAGGATCGGCAAAAAGCTGAACGAACGCGCTCCGAACGACCGCATTGATGAGCGTCTGGAATGGGACCGGGACGGGCAGTACTACCATTACCTTACGAAATGGATGCATGCGCTGAGCCGGGTGAGTCGCGTCACCGAAAACATGAAGTACAACACCTGGGCTGTCGAGCTCGCTCGAACCGCTCACCGCGGGTTTCTTTACGCCCCCTCGTTCGGCGGCCGCAAGATGATGTACTGGAAGATGAACATCGACCTTTCCGCTCCGCTCGTGAGGTCCATGGGACAGCACGATCCGCTGGACGGCTTCATCACCTATAACGAGCTCGCCGCGTGCGCCGCAAAGGCGCCGCCCTGGGCGGGGGAAGACGTCCTGGGAAAAGAAATTGCCGATATTGAAAAGATCTGCCTCGGCAAGACCTGGACCACCGACGATCCTCTCGGCATCGGCGGTCTTCTGTTCGACGCCTTCAGGGTGGTGCAACTGATGACCGGAGGGTCCTTCGAGGGAAACGATCTGCTGACCGCTCTGCTCGATGCCGCCCGGGTCGGCCTCAACGCCTGCTTGCGCAGGAACTCGCTGGAGCTTCCCGCAGATTATCGTCTTGCCTTCAGGGAACTCGGCCTTTCCATCGGCCTGAAGGCCATCGACAGGCTCTGGCGGCTCATCGAAAGGAAACCCGACCTGTTTCGCGAAAGGCAGGAACTGCGCGCGCGGGTGGAAGCACTCATGCGCTACACGCCCCTCGTGGAGATCATCGAGGGGTTCTGGCTCGATGACGGGAACAGGCAGGCCGAGTCCTGGACGGAGCACGAGGACATCAATTCGGTCATGCTTGCCACGAGCCTGATTCCCGACGGTTTCCTGACGCTCTAGATCGTGCGGGAATGATTCGTCCCCCGGGTGTGCCGCCCGTCGGGCAAAGCCCAACCCTTAACCGGAAAGCGGCCGGCCCATGGAAAGAACAGGAACCGCCGCCGCGGATTCCTCCGGTTCGAAACATCCGGGCACTCGCGGGCGAAATCGGTGACGTTCGCCCGGCCTCTTATCCTGGGAAAATTAAAGGAAAGGCGGAGTTTTTCATTGCTTCCTCGATCGCCAGAGTCGGAACTCAAGGAGGAATGACGTATGCAGATCAAAACGGTAGGAATCGAAAAGCCGGAACCCATCAATTTCATTCTTGGCCAGACGCACTTCATCAAATCCGTCGAGGACATCCATGAGGCCCTGGTATCCGCCGTGCCCGGAATCAAATTCGGGCTGGGCTTTTGTGAAGCATCCGGGAAATGCCTGGTGAGATTGACCGGAACCGATCCCGACATGGTCGAGCTTGCCCGCAGGAACGCAAGCGCCGTGGCCGCGGGTCACACGTTCATCATCTTCCTCGGCGAGGGTTTCTTCCCCGTCAATGTTCTCAACGCCGTCAAGATGGTGCCCGAAGTGTGCCGCATTTTCTGCGCCACGGCCAATCCCACCCAGGTGCTGATCGCCGAAACGGAGCTCGGTCGAGGCGTTATAGGGGTTGTGGACGGGTTCGCGCCCAAGGGGATCGAGGGTGAGGAAGACGTCAAGTGGCGCAAGGATTTCCTGCGCATGATCGGATACAAGCTGTGATGCCGATTCGTGTTCGAGACCGCGGAACGAGGGATCGGGGGAAGGCGGGGCGGTACGCATGACAACGTTGCCTCTGCGGCCCGCGCGATTGCAAATGGAGGCCATGTGTCCTGCCTCCCGGTGTTTCCGGCCTGAACGCAACCGCCCATGATGCGCGTTTCACCGGCAAGGCCTCGAAAACGTTCATTCTCCGGGTGATGGTCATGTCTCGGGCGACACCGGCAATCCCGGTATGACGGGAGGACGCTCGCCGGAAACCGTCAGCCCCTTCCTCCCCGGGCATTTGCCCGAAACCGGCAACCGGCGGCTTCGCATCCCGGAGGTTAGAAAGATCGGTTCGGCGCGGCGTTGCATGGCGTGCAAGCAAGATTAATTTTGGCCTCACCCATGGAAGTTGTTCATTTTCTTATTGAAGTTTTGAATTCCCTCTGTATATGTGTATCAACCCCCTCAGCGGCGCGCCCGAAGGCTTTTCCGACTCCCGCAAGCGCGGGAGTTGCCCCGTTTACAAATAGCGAAAACATTCCGGCCTTCGGATTCATGCTATGATTATTGACAACCGATTGAGTAATTGAAACGCAGAGGGTTACAAAACGGGGTGGAACATGGGTTCTGGCGCGGTGCTCCTGAACAAGGTTCTTGAAAGAAGGCTTCGAAGGGCGGACATCAGGCTTATTCTCGACACATTGTGCCGTGATGACCAGGATACTTTCCTCGATGAATTGTCGGACGTTCTCAGAAAGCTGATTACCCTCACCGAGGTGTCGACCCGGCTGAGCGAATCTCTTTCCCTGGACGTCCTGCTCTCCCGTCTGATCGAGATCACGACAGAATCCCTGGAAGCCTACCGGGGAACCGTTTTCCTACATGACAAAGACACCAACGAGCTGTACTCGCGCGCGGCCCTGGGCAATCTCATCCAGGAGATTCGCATTCCGATCCATCAGGGCATCGTCGGGAACGTCTTTGTCACGGGACAGCCGGTCAACATCGACGACGCCTACGCCGATGCGCGTTTCAACCCCGAGATGGACAAGAAGACCGGGTACAAGACGCGAAACGTGCTTGCGGTGCCCATCAAGACCAAAGACCGCCAGATTGTCGGTGTGATTCAGCTCCTCAACAAGAAATCGGGGAGCTTTTCCGAAAACGACCTGTTGATGCTCGAGGCCATCGGCGGCCAGGCCGCCGCCGCCCTTCAGAACGCGCAGACGTATGAAATAGTGTCCCGCACCCGGCACGAAGAATCCATGCTGTTTCAACAGGTGGGAAAGGAGAGGCGCGAAGAGGCTCAGTTCTTCAAGTTCACCAGGGAGATTTTTTTTGAGCTCCGCATGGAATCCCTCTTCAAGAAGATCACCGAAACCACCGCGACCCTCCTCGCGGCGGAAAGGAGCGTCCTCTACCTCCACGACGACAAGGCCAACGAACTCTGGTCCATGACAACCCACGAATCCCAGACCGTGAGAGTGAGATTTCCAAGCCACCTGGGGATTGCCGGAAGCGCTCTGATAACCGGCGAGATCGTGAATATCCCCGACACGGCAAAGCTGCCTTCTTCCATCTTCCCGGTGGACATCGAACCCGGCTTCCCCGCCCACTCCGTGCTCTGTGCGCCCATCAAGACGTCACAGGGAAAGGTTGTCGGCGTGATCCAGGTGAGAAACAAGAAAGGCGGCCCATTTGACCGGGCCGACGAAAGCCGGCTCGAAATCTTTGCCGGGTACGCCTCCATTGCTATCAGGAATGCCGAGCTCTTCGAGGCGACACTCAAGTCCGCGAACTATTTCGAGTCGATCTTCAGGACCCTTCCCAATGGTCTATTGCTCATGAACGCCAACCGGACCATCGAGGACTGCAACGACGCCGCCTCGGAGATACTCGACCTTCCGAAGGACCGGATCGTCGGCAGCCAGGTTGGGGACATCTTCCTGGGAGACAGCAAGTGCGTGACGAACGCCGTCGAACGCGTCGTGCAGTCGGCCAAACCCGAAGTGGGGATGTACGCGAGGCTCAATCTGCTCGAGGGCAGGGTTGTCACGTTGAACCTCAGCGTGCTGCCGATCCTTGCGGATCATGATCGTATCGCAGGGGCCATCCTCGCTCTCGACCCTCTCGTCACCAGAGGAACCTACCGGACGCTCCAGGGCTATCGGAACCAGAATCCCCCGGCCTACATTCCCATCAACAGCGTTATTTCCACCGGCAGTTAGCGCCCTGAGCCGCCGATGCGGCACAAAATCACGGATCTTCCTGCCCGGGACACTGGCATCTCTTGACGGAGCGGTTATCATATAAGTGGAAAGAAAACTCTTTCCTCCTCCTCAGAGAGTCGGGTGTCCCCCTCCTTACCCGGCTCTCTGTCTTTCTTGACGGCCGCGTTCCTCAGCCTTTTCCGGGCACCTGCTGCAACCGGTTCAATATCGCGGCGGCAACGCGTCGCTTTCGTTCTCCGTGGAATTTTATGAAGTGGTGAACGGGAACCGTTTCATAGCCTCGGATAAGCTTGTGTTCACCGCCGAAACCCGGATCCATCATCTGGAAACCTCGATCGATGGCGTGCCGGATGGGAAAGTAGTAACAGCTGGAGAAGTGCAGGAAGGGAATCTCCTCGGTGCATCCCCAGTAACGGCCGTACAATTCCGCCGCCTTGTGGTAGAAAAGCGCCATCGCCAGGCGCCGGCGTCCCCGCATCGCCACGGAAAAGCTCACCCTGTGCCTGAACGAATCACCCAGCATCCTGAAGAAGGATCCATTGAGAAAAGGCCTCAGACCGTTTCCCATGTGCTTGTGCCAGGTTTTTTCATACAGTCTGTGCATCTCGAGGAAATCGGACTGCGAAGCTTCCCTGCCGTCCAGCATTTCGAACGAAATCCCCGCGTCTTGGATGGCTCGGATTTCCCGTTTGATTTTCGTCCTTCTGCTCGATTTGAACGATCCCAGGTAATCGTTGAAACTGAGATAGCCCCGGTTGAACCACAGCGTGTAGCCTGCCGTGAGGTTCGTGTAGCCGCGCTGCAGGAGAAGATGACGCAAGGCGGGCCCGCGGGATGCCACGAAATAGATTCGGCTGGTTGAGAGGTCCTGCGCCTCGCACAGGCGGTCGATTTCATCGAGCATGAGGGCGAAGATCTCCAGCGGACTGCGATCTCCAAGACAAAGGAAACGGTAGCCGGGGACCGGCGTAAAAGGAACGGCACCGACCAGTCCCCGCTGATACGGCAGGCCGCTCAACTGGCTCAGGAATTCGATCAATCCGCCGTCGCCGAATTCAACCCATGCACGGTCTCTCCGGTACAGCGGCGCGAGGGCCACCGGGCGATCATCGCAATAGAGCACGAGGTGAGCGGGAAAGTAACCCTTCTCGGGACCGACCGATCCGGACTCCTCCAGGGCGCAGAAGTACTCCCATTCCATCATCGGATTGGCGTCTGCGGCAAGTCCGTTCCAGACTTCACCGCCGACCTCGCGCGCACTTGCGAACGTTTCGAAATGAACCGCCATCATCGGGTCCTCGCGTGAAAACCTCCGCCGGGGAATGTGCCGCGGCACCGGTCCCCACAGCCTGTCGATCACCGGTCAGCCGCCCGAACATGTGAACCCTCCGGTGCCGAGGATTCAACCTATATTAACCTGAAAGCGGGAATCCATCCTCACGAATCGAACCGTTGCGCCCCTTCCCTTCCGGTGGTCCGTCCATCGGCCTCTTCAACAAATCATTTGACCTTTCCCGGAGACGACCTTATCTATTCCAGCAAGAACGGACCGGCGCCCGGCGCCTTCCGCCGTGTGCGCCTCGACCGCCGCGAACCCCTCAACCCGGATATCGCTTCTCATGAGAATCGCCCTGGTCTTTCCGCCTTTCTACCTCGAGCCCATGTATAACATGCCTCCCCTGGGCCTGATCCACCTGGCGACAAACCTCGCCGCCGACGGTCATGACCCGTTCATTCTCGACTTTCCCCTGGACATTCGTCGAGGAAGGCTCCACTTGGGAAAGCGGATCTACGCCGACTGCGCTTCCAGGATACTGGAAGAAGACCCGGGCATGGTCGGCTTTTCGGTGCAATGCACCACTTTCCCGGGCGCGGTCCGTATCGCGCAACTGGTGAAAGCTCAAAACCCCGGCATCAAGATCGTGTTCGGAGGACACAGCGCATCCGCGGTGGATATCGAAACCCTCGAGGCATTCCCCTGGATCGACGCGGTCGTGCGCGGCGAGGGGGAGATCACGATGTCCGAGCTCGCTTCGCGCTGCGTCCGGGCGGAGGGGCTCCACGGCGTCCGGGGGCTTTCCTTTCGTGACGGCGGCACAGTCTTTCGAAACGGGGATCGCGAGCTGATCGCCGACCTGGATGAACTGCCCCTGGCCGACTACTCGTTCGTACCTCCCTTTTCCACCTACCGGGATTCCTGCGGCATTCCGCGAAGCATCGCCATCCTCGAAGTCGGCCGCGGCTGCCCCCACCATTGCATCTATTGTTCCCAGTCGGTCATGTGGAGACGTCGGCAGAGAACGTATTCGGTTCCCCGGCTGATCCGGGAAATGCGTAACCTGCGGGACCGGTACGGGGCCCAGTGTTTTCTGCTCGCCTACGATCAGTTCACGGCGCGGAGAAGCTTCGTGGAACAGTTCTGCGGCACGCTCATCGAAACCGGTCTGAACCGTGTTCCCTGGTATTGCATCTCGAGGCTCGACACCGTGGACGCGGAGCTTCTCGGGCTCATGCGGGAGGCCGGATGCGAATCCATGTGCTACGGCATCGATTCCGGCTCGAAAAGAACCCTTGCCTTCATTCGGAAAAACATCGACGGCGACATTCTTCTCCGTCGCGTGAGGGAGACCACGGACCAGGGCATCGTTCCGACGCTCAGCTTTGTGATCGGTTTTCCGGAGGAGGAACGGGAAGACATCGACGCCACCCTGGAACTGACGCTGCGAACCGGTGTGCAGGGAGGCATCAACCCGTTGCTGCAACTGGCGACCGTCCTCCCCGGAACCGATCTCTTTCAGGGGTATGCCGACCGCCTGGTCCGCTCGGTGGACACCTATTTCTCGCTGGGCATCGAATTCGACGGGGCAAGACGCCTCCGATCGGACGATGAACTCATCGATGCCCACCCCGCGATTTTTTGCAGCTTCTACAACCTTCCCTGCCCCGCCTTCCCGCTTGAAACGCTGAACGTTCTCGCCGTCGGGTTTCCCCTGATCGTCAACTTCTATCCACGCTCGTTTCTGCTCCTGATGCTGGAGGCCGGCGAGTCGCCCTCCGGCTTGTTTTTCCGTTTCATGGATTGGCTGGCTCAAACCGGCCGAAAGACGGACTCGACGCTTTCCCCCCGGGACTGTTACAATCATTTTGCCGCGTTCACCGTGGAGACCGTAGCCTCCCTGGACCATCTCGAGAGGCATTACCTGCCCGAGATGATCCGGTACGAGACGATGGCGCTTGAGGCCGGAAAGTTCGATTCGGCGGATACCGCCTTCTTCATGGATCTTTCCGGTATAGGAAATCTCAAACCGCTTCTCGCGAGAAACATCGTCCTCGGGGAGTTCACTTTCAATCTGCCGGACATTATTTTGGACATCAAACACGGGGTTTTGGACAAGACCTATTCGCCATCGCGGACCTTCATGGTCTTTTCGCACCGGGCGAACGAACTCGACGTAAAGGAAATCAACGATTTCGGAATGGACCTGCTGCGGCGCTGCGACGGCACAACGACCGTCGCGGACATTAGTCGGGATCTTTTTGCGGCTTATGGGAAGGAATCTACTCACGAGGCGTTTTTCGACCTCTGTGTGGATGCGATTCGGGAACTGGCCGAGCTGAATCTGGTGCAGCCCGGATCGCCTCATCACTTGCCGGAAAGGGGGTGAGCGAAGTGCTGAAGGTAAAGGAAGTGGAGAAGAAGGTGGTAATGGCGGCCGTGTGTCATGCCCCGTCGGATGTGAGGCATGTTCCGACGTGACACGCACCGACGGAATCTCCGGTTCGGAGATGATCGACGATGATTTACTGAACGAGCCGGGGCGGGCTCCCATGGTCGCCCCGGTCGCCATGCAGGCGGACACCTTTCGATGACGCAGCCCGGTTCGCAGACATCCGCCCTTCCAGTCTTCGCCGCAATCGACGGACACGTCGATCTCATTTATGAAATGACGAGACGGCATTCCAATGTGCCGCTGAGGAGCATCATCGACGGCGCGGTGACCCTTGCCGGCATGAGGGAGGGCAACGTCCGCGCGATCGCGGCCGCCCTGTATTGCGCGGATTCCTTCAACGGACAGGGCTCGGCCGCTCCGTATCTGCGCTCCCTCATCGACTACGCGGCGGCATACTTCACGGGACTCGATCGCATCGAGTCTCCAGGAGATCTACAGCGGTGCCTCGAGCATGAGGCGTTCCCGGGATACCTGCTCCTGATCGAGAACAGCGACGCCCTGCTCGACCTAGACCTCGACGAGCTCAAGAATGCGGGCATGAGGATAGCCGGGCTGACGCACGCCGGAAGCAACCGGTTGGGGGACGGCAACGGGGTGCAATGCCCGCAAGGGCTCACGGCCGCCGGGAAACGGTTGGTGAAGGAGCTCGGCGCACGGGGGTTCGCCATAGATGTTGCCCACCTCGCGGACCCGGGCCTTGCAGACCTTCTCCGCCTGTTTGACGGTCCCATCGTGTCTTCTCACACCGGGTTCCGGTTCTTCTGCGACACTCCCCGGAATCTGACCCGGCAGCAGCTGGGGGCTCTCTTTGCGCGCGACGGCATCGTGGGAATCACGGTCAACCCGGAAATGCTGTCTTCGAAGGGACGAGCCGGTATCGAGGATGTCTTCCGGCATATCGACTGGGTGGCCCAGAAGCACGGTCCGGATCATGTCGCCATCGGGAGCGATTTTTGCGGCTTCGATTGTCCCAACGCAGACCTGTGGGACATCTCCCGGCTGCCGCTGATCGCGGAGGTCCTCCGGAAACGGGGTTACCCGGATGATGCCGTGGAGCGTATCATGGGCGGGAACTGGCGTCGTTTCTACCAGGCGCTGCTCGCGGGATGACGCCTCCGCCGCGCGGGGCGGCGGCCGCTTGCAACCGCTCACCCCGTGGGGCGATACGCATCCAGCGCGTCGAGGAATGCGTCGATGTCCTCGGCGTTGTTGTAAAAATGAGGCGAGAGCCGAATGTATCGGCCGCGCCGGGATACGCAAACGTTTCGCCGGTTGAAGAAATCGAACAGCTCCTGGGGATTTCCCGGCGGGATGAAACTGATGATTCCCGAGCGGTTCTTCTTCTCCACGGGCGACACCACTTCGAGGCTCCTTTCCCGCAGTCCGTCCAGGACGCGATCGTTCAGCGCGAGAATGCTCTCCGACACGGTGTCGATTCCGACCTCCAACAGCAATCCCAAGGCGGCTCCCAGGCCCAGAATCCCCGCCACGTTGCCGGTCCCCGTTTCGAACCGCAAAGCGTCTTTTTTCAAGGAAAGACTCAGCGTCTCGAAATTGTTCTCGTCGACCACGCTTCGCCATCCGACGCGCCCCGGGCGGACCATTTCGTCGACATCCCGGGATATGTAGAGCGCCCCTGAGCCCATCAAACCGAGGAGCCATTTGTGAGCGCCCGCAGCCAGGAAATGAATGCCGCATTTGTGGACGTCGAGCGCGAACGCGCCAAGACTCTGTATGGCGTCCACGCAAAACAGGATTCCCTTTTCGCGACAGAATTCACCCACGGCTTCGAGATCGCAGAGAAAGCCCGTGGCGTAATCCACCGAGCTCACCGCCAGCAGGCGGACGCCGGGACGGAACGCCTCCTCGAGCTCCGCCGGTCCGAACCTGCCCAGGTTTTTGCAGTAGAAACGCATTTGGACTCCGAGCCGTTCGAGGTTGAGCCACGGATACACATTGGCCGGAAAGTCGGGCATGGGCACCAGCACGGCGTCCCCGGGCTTCCAGTCCAGGCCTTCCGCGATGATGCTCAAGCCGTCGGAGGTATTCCCGGTGAAGGCGATTTCCCCGGGCTCCGCGTTGATCAGCCGAGCGAAGCGGCGACGCGCTTCGGCGACGCCTTCCATCCATTCTCCGTAGCGGACCGGACCGGATTCGACCAGTGCATCGAGAAACGACACAACGGCCGCGCGCACCCTGAGCGAAGAAGCGGATACCGCCGCGTGGTTCAGGAAGGCGTAGCGATCCGTTACCGGGAACAATGCGCGATACCGCTTGGTGGTTTTCACTCGATGCTCCTTTTGAATTCTCTCGACAGATCCCGACGGAACATTATATTAAACCAGACTCGGTCTTTTCGAGAAGAATAAGAGGAACCTGGAGCGGTCCGACGCCTGCCGGACCCGAAACGCGGTCTGTACGATCGAAAGGAAGGGATTTTTGATGGAGAGACAATACTATCCACAGCAAGATCAGGTTGTGGCCATTCAAAGTGATTTTGTCCGCCGTGTGTACAACTGGATGGGGATCGGGCTTGCCACGACGGCAGTGGTCGCCATGCTCACATTTTCCAGCTCAACGACCAGTCGACTGCTCGCTCAATATCCCGGCCTGATGCTGGGTCTCGTCCTCGCGGAGCTCGGTCTCGTGATCGCCATCAGCGCCGGTATAAACCGGTTTCGCGCCTCGAGCGCAACGCTCATGTTTTTCATTTACTCCGCGCTGAATGGAGTGACCCTCTCGGTCATTTTTCTTGTCTACGCACATTCGTCCATTGCCAACACGTTTTTCGTGACGGCCGGAATGTTTGCGATCATGAGCGTCTACGGCTACACGACCCGCACGGACCTGACATCCTTGGGCAACTTCCTTTTCATGGGCCTGATCGGAATCATTCTGGCATCCGTGGTGAACATTTTCCTCGGCAGTCAATCCCTTGACTGGATTATTTCCTGCCTGGGCGTGATCATCTTCGTCGGCCTCACCGCCTACGATACTCAGTCCATCAAGGCAATGGCCCACGGCGGGTTCGCCGATGCGGAAACCGAACAGAAGGCGGCGGTGATTGGAGCATTGCGGCTGTATCTTGACTTCATCAACCTCTTCCTCATGCTGCTCAGGCTCTTCGGGCGCCGCGACTGATACCGCCCGACCGTGTAAAACACCGTCCGGTTCCTTCTGCGGGAATGACCGGTCTCCCGGAAGGAACCGTGAAACGCAAACGTGAGCGCCCACGAATCGACACGACGGAAAGGCAAACCTCCGCCCGAACATCCCGCGGGTCCTTCCGGCGAAAGGCTGATGCCGGCGTGTTTTTCCTGATCGCGGTGGAGCCTCGGAGGCGAAAGACCATGGAGGCTCCACGCCTTTATGCCTCCACCGCTCCGGTTAAAATCCTGCCCTGACATATTGCCTGTTTTCCCCTCTTGCTTATCTTTTTAAAAAGGATATTCGGAAATTGGCAGATAGCTGCTTCTACTTCTTCTCCAGTAATAGGAGTTGAAAGATGTGCTGTGTCGAAGTCCGGAGAAACGGCTTTGGATCCTGACACAATGAGAGCGAGGAGTGACGAAATGAAAAGATTGATCCTGATGCTTCCCATCATGTTGTCCCTTGTGCTCTTGCCGATGGGAGCGACCGCGCAACAGGCAAGCGGAAGTCCGGCGGAGACCACCGTCGCAATGAAGCATGCACCGATGCACCATGACACGGGAAAAACAAGCGAAGAAACGGCCGCGGAGTGCCTCCGATGGCGGGAGAAACTCCAGGCGATGGACAAGAGCCTGAATGAGAAGGTCGTCGCCATGAACGAGGCCAAAGGCGATGCGAAGCTTGCCGCAATGGCCGCGGTGCTCAATGAATTGGTTGCCCAGCGCAAGGACATGAGGGAGATGATGTCCTGGGTGCATCACGACAAAATGGGTCGTATGTGCGCCATGATGGACCACCGGATGGATATGCGGGGCATGCATGGAGGCGCCATGATGCATCACGGGACAGCCGGCTTCGGTCAGCAGGGAACCGGCGGAACGAGCGGCAGCGGCACGGGCGCCGGTTCTTCACAGTAGATTGCCGATCAGAGCCACGCACCTTTGGAACGAACAGACACGGCATCACACGTGTGATCGCCGTGTCTGCATTTCCGGCTTTTCTCGGAACGAACGGCCGGCACTCCCCGCAAGCAACCGCCCTGCAAGGGAACGACCCACGCGGACATGGCGTCAATCACCCCTCTCCTGATTTGGATTTGCCGATTCCCACCCGTTGGTTTAGACTTCAGGGCGGCACTCCCGGGTGGTGTTTTCAGAGGAATTCGACGCCCGGCTTTCCTGCATCGGCGTGGCGTCAGTCCCCGAAACGGCGGAGGCCCGCATTTCTCTGCGAAGGCGATTCCCGGGAAATTGCGCACCCGGCGGTTCGCGGTGGACCTCCCGGAAGCGATTGAAGCGAACATCGCCGATGCCGCCTCTCCCGGCCGGGTGATTCCCGACCGGGCCGGCCGCTGTTGCCGGGGATACCGCCCAGGGGGCAAACGCCCTGCGATGAGGCACAACTGCGGGATGCTCTCACATGCCTATCCGATCCGATCGTTTCCACAGCTACGCGGAACTCAAGGCGGCCGAGCGCGAAGGAACGGACTACCGTATCACCGTGCGGCCCGGGAAACTGCCCATCGCGGTCATGGCTCCGCACGGCGGGGGGATCGAGCCCGGCACATCGGAGCTCGCACGGGCCGTTGCCGATGGGAAGTTCACCTGCTACTGCTTCGACGGCGTCAAGCCCCGAGGCAACGGGAGCCTGCACCTGACCAGTACCCGTTTTGACGAGCCGTTGGGTGTGGGCGTGGCGTCCGGGGCACATACCGTCGTCACCCTGCATGGCTGCGGAGGCGGGGGAGAATATGTTCTCGTCGGTGGAGGCAATGCTTTGCTGGGCGACCGGATCAGGACGGTTTTGCCGGGGACCGGTATTGCGGTGCGTCAAGGCTCCCGGCTTGCCGGCAGGAGCCCGTTGAATCTGTGCAACCGGTGCGGGAACTGCGGGGGAGTGCAACTGGAGCTCTCGCGCGGCCTTCGCGCCGGGATGTTTAAGGACCTCACGCCTGAAGGTCGAAAGATCACCACCGCCGTGTTCGAAACGTTCGTATCCCGTCTCCGGGACCTGCTGACGGATTACGAGAGGGAGATCGAAAAAAAGACGGCCCGGCTCGCACCCGGCAAGGAATCGTTGAGAGATTTCACGGCGCCCTCGGCCGACTGAAGCGGGAATCGGAAACAGATGATGCGGCCGATTCACCTTCAACGTTTCGCCCGCCGACCGGAGGAAGTATCCTGATGCTGCAAAACACTTTCTGTCACCTGCCGGGGATCGGCTTTCGCACGGAACGGCAGCTTTGGGACCGCGGCGTTCATTCCTGGGACGTTTTCCGGACGGAATCCACTCCACTCCCCTTTGGAAAAGCCAGGGCGGCCGCTCTCAGAAAAGACCTGGGGCATTCGCTGGCGCATCTGCGCGAAACCGACGCGCGGTTCTTCGCCGAGAGGCTCCCTTCGGACCTGCACTGGCGGTTGTTCCGGGATTTCAGGCATTCCACCGCCTACCTGGACATCGAGACGACCGGTCTCGGGTATCCCGACGATCACATCACCACCATTGCGCTTTATGACGGGAAATCCCTGCGCACTTACATCCATGGGGACAATCTCCACCGGTTCGCCGCCGACATCGCCCGCTTCGAGCTGATCGTCACGTACAACGGGAAGTGTTTCGATCTTCCTTTCATCAGGGATTTCCTGGAAGTCGAACTGGATCAGGCCCATATCGATCTCCGCTACGTCCTGAGAAGTCTCGGGTATTCAGGGGGGCTCAAGGGCTGTGAGAGGCAGATCGGAATCTGCAGGGACACACTGGAAGGCGTGGACGGTTATTTTGCGGTTCTGCTCTGGCAGGAGTACGTCGAGCGCAACGACATGAAGGCGCTGCAGACCCTCCTGGCATACAACGCCATGGACACGGTCAACCTGGAAAAGCTCATGGTTCTCGCCTACAACCTGAAGCTGCGGGACACCCCGTTTCCGGAGCTGAGGATCGACGAGGACCCCGCTACGCCGGATATTCCTTTCGAGCCCGACATCGATACGATCAACCGGATCAGGCATCGTTTTTTCGGGTATGCCTGAAGCGGTCCCGCGGGGTCCCACAAGAAGATCGACCGTTACCGAACGGGATATTTCCAGAAATAGGCGCTGCCCCCTCCCTCGTGATCGCCGCCTCCGAGAGCCGTTCCCTGATAGCTGAAGGCCATCGAAACGGTGTTCGGCGGCAGCGGGACCCTGGTCTTGAAGGACAACGGAGTCAGGTCGTCCCGTGAGCTGCCGATCAGTCCGTGGGTGCCGAGGACCTTGCCCTGAGCGTCAATGAGAATCACCGCCAGGTGAAAATCGTGGACCAGCGTGAAATTGTCCCTCAGCAGGTCCGCAAAATAGATGGTCCCGTCGATATGCATCTGGTCTTGTTTGCGCGCATAGTGATACTTGACCGAGAGGTCCCTGGCCTGCCAGCTTCCGTTGTGCTCTCCCTCGACGAGCGCCGTCCGTTCCTCCTCCGCAACGTGCCCTCCACCGGTGTAGAAGGTCACGTTCTGACACCCGGCCAGGAGAAGAACCACTGCCGTCGCAAGCAATGATTTCATCCCGCGCATGGGAATCCTCCGCATGTTCCGTCAATTACCCCCGCCCGGATTGCGCATTCGCCGCGAGGGGACCCTCGGGCCGGTCAGACGGGTTGTCGATCCTCCGGCCCATGAACAAGATAATCAGGGCGGAGCCGTTGCCAAGTGGTTCCGTCCTAACGCGGCCATCCAGGCAGATGTTGCCGTAGGAAACCTGAAATTCCTTCCCGGAATCGTGATTCGGACACAATGAAACCGCTGTTGTGGTCGCCTTCCATTTCGACGAACTCCTTCGGCTGTCCGGCGACTCTGAAAAGCTCGCACCCGTGGCTGTAGGGAACGATTTCATCTTGACGGCTGTGCATGATCAACACGGGGCAGTTCACACCGCGCAAATACTCCGCCGTGCCGTAGTTGAATCTCGACAGGAGTCTCACCGGCAAGAACGGGTACACCGTCTGGCCGAGCTCCGTGAGAGACGTGAACGTCGATTGCACGATCAGCGCTGCGGGGGTGTGCTCCCTGGCGAGCCGGGCAGCGACGGCCCCTCCCAGGGATTTCCCCAGGATCACGATATTTCGGGCATCGATGCCCCGTGTATCGACCAGGTAGTGCCAGGCCGCCTCGGCGTCCCGGTAGGTGCCTTCCTCCGTAGGCTTGCCCGCGCTGTTCCCATACCCGCGATAGTCAAAAATCAAGCAGGAAAGTGAAAGATCGTTGAGAATCCGGATCAGCGGCATGCGGTGCGAGATGTTGCCGCCGTTCCCATGACAGATGAGTACAACGCCCCGGGATTGTTCGGCCGGCACGAACCATGCCGCGATCTCGATCCGGTCCCGCGTATGGAAAAACACCGCCTCGTACGGCAGGTTCACGTCGTGAGGCGAGCACGTCATTTCCTTGTCCGGGAAATAGACGAGGTGCGATTGAAAAACAAACATGAGCCCGGCCAGGACACCATAGAGCAGAACGAATCCCGCAAAGACATGCATGAGCTGTCTTCCCAAAGACGATCTCCCTTTCATCATTCAGCAAGCTCGCTTGCCGCTTCGTCCGTCGTGCGGTAAAAGTCGAAGAGCTCCCGGCCGCATACCCGTTTCGAAATCTATTGCAGGCGGCCGCCGAAACATCCCACCCCAACGCACACTCATGAACGGAGGCTGCGGAAAACTCGAAGCAGCCGGTTTCCAGGCGCTTCATTCGACCTTATATCATTATCGTACGTCTTTAGGCCACAAGCGCGCACGGACCGGACCCGCCCGGACCTCCTTTCATCCGGAGGATTCCGAGAGGAAATCTTCGCTCCGCCGGGCAGGCCCGAGGGTCCCGACCCCGTGAGGCAACGGTTCTCCGAGGCGCCGCGAACCGTCCACCCGATGCGTATTCCCGACGCGCCCGTAACCCTTGAGCTCTCGCGGGATTCGCGCCGGCGGGAGATCGCGGGACGTGGGGACCCTTGTACGGCATTGGCGCCTCCGCGTGGACCTCAACGGCGTCTTTGGTGCTTTGCGGCGAAGTCCCGGGTCGTTCCGATTTCCGCGCGCGAGGGACACAAGGCGCCCGGCCTTTTCAACGGGCCGTCCGGGAATTCCCGATGACGGCCAAGCAGTGGAGCGAGCACCCATGTGCCAATTCTGTCACCAGCACGGTGAAGGCAGGAAGTGGTACCTGAAGGCGGAGAATTACTCGGCGGACCTGCTCTCGGACATTCGCCGCCGCCGCTACATCGATGAATTCATCAGAAGCATCGGAAACGGAACGGCATCGGAGCTCGAACGGACATTCCACCGGGCCATGCGGCTCCCGGCATGGCTCCGCCACCTGGGATACAAATACCATGAAAGAAGGTACAGGAAGGATCATTTCGGCCAGGTGGTGCCCATCGAAGATCTCCGCCTCGTATTCGATCTTTCCAACTCCGTGGTGCGCATGCCGTGCCTGTGCCGGAAGAACACCACCGGGCGCTCCGATGCGGCGTATTGCTTCGGGCTGGGGATCGATCCCGAGAGACTCCTCGACATCAAGGAGGCCTTCCTGGAGACCTTTCGGCCGGGCCCCGACGCGACGCTCTTCGAACGCATGTCCCGCGAGGAAGCCCTCGAGCTCCACCGATCTTTCGAAGCACAGGGGCTCATTCACACCGTCTGGACCTTCAAGAGTCCCTTCATCGGCGCAATCTGCAACTGCGACCGCCGCGACTGCCTGGCGATGGTGAGCCACCGGTACGGTTTCCAGCTCTTTTTCCGTGCCGAGTACGTCGCCTCCATCGACAAGGACGCCTGCATCGGCTGCCGGGCATGCCTCAAAATGTGCCAGTTCGGCGCCATTGGCTTCTCGGTCCTCGACCGCAATGCGGACATCGACCCCCTGCGCTGCTACGGGTGCGGAGTCTGCCGGGAGGCATGCGAAGCGGGGGCCATCCGTCTCGATGCCCGCCACGAACATCCGCTGGCGCGCAACCTGTGGTGAGGCGCGCTCACCCGGCCGCCGCAAGCGCCTCGAAGCCCACCGTCGCATTCACCAGGTCGCGCAGAATGACCCGGGCCGTCTCCGGTTCGCTGTTCAGGACAGCATGGCCGCCTCGTCCAGCATGGCTTCGGCGAACCCGGGGTCGCGCCGGACGCGCTCCACCACGGTCTGCTTGAAATCCCTCGTCAACGCCAAGCTCATTGCCTCCTTGTTCCCGGCGTCGTGACGTCATGGGTCTTTCCCCGGGCCGGCTTGCGCGCTTCCACGAGACCGTCCATACGCTCACCCCGCCTGACCAGGGCCACGTCCGTGAAACCCGCCTCCACCAGGCCGGCCTCAACTTCCTCGAAGGTGAACGTGTCCCCGTCGCTCGTGTTCACCAGCATGTTGATGGCGAACACCGCGCCGGCCGGCGGCTTCGTCCGGGTTTCGTCCATGATGTGATCGCGGATCAGGAGAGTTCCCCCAGGCTCGAGTGCCCTGAACACCTTGCGGTAGAGCTCGAGGTTCTCCTCGTCGCCGTTCTGATGGATGATCGCCGACAGCAGTGCGAAATCGCATCCTCGGGGCAGCTCATCCCGGTAGAAGTCACCGGCGACGAGCTCGACCCGGTCGAGAAGTCCCTCGGCCGACAGGCGCTCGCGCGCCATGGGGATGACAGAGTCCAAATCGAAGAGGATCGCCTTCAGCCCCGGGTTCTTCTTGAGGAAGGCTATGGTATAGGTCCCCGAAGCACCCCCGATGTCGAGCAGCTTCCTGTATCGGCCCGCATCGTATCCGCCGGCGACGTCGGCGGACAGATCCCGCCCGATGGCATGCATGGCCCCGATGAACGCCCTTCGGCTTTCCTCCGACATTCCCGTGCCCGGCTTGCGCTCGGGCGGTGTGCCCCGCCTGACGATTTCGGTGAGCGAGGTCCAGTTATCCCACAGCCGGATCATGTGCAACAGCATGGGACGAACGCTTTCAGGGTGATTCGAGGCGTAACGCGCCCCCTGGTCGGTCGCGCGGTACCGGCCGCCCTCCTTTTCCAGCAATCCGAACCCGACCAGGCAGTCCAACACCCGCGAGGTTCCCCTGGGGTCCAGGCCCAGCCGTTCGGCAAGTTCCTCTCCCGTGTATGCCCGCTCCCGCAAACACCCCCAAAAGTCCAGTTCGGCTGCGGTGAGAATGATCCTGCTCCTCATGAAGTCCATTCCGACACTCATGACATCCCGATAGTCGGCCATTCCAAAGCTCCTTTCGTCTGGTCGGCGCGTGGGCGCGTTTCCGGCGGCCCGTTTCCACCGGGTAATGATACATGCTATTCATTCCAACTCAAACCGAAAGCCCGATCGACGCTCAATTTCATCCACACCTGACAGCGGCTCGCCTTCGATACGACAACATTGGCGGGAGGGTACAAAGCCCGCCCCCGCGGTCACTCCGGCCATGCAGGAGGCCGGGCTTGCTCCGCCCGCCTCCCCTTCCGCCGCCTTCTCATCCCGCGACCTCGAACGCGAAGCGGTGGAAAAAAACGCAGGGCATGTTCTCCGCCGCGGTGCCCGCTCGTCGCTCCTCGCCTTCCATCCATTGTGTCGCCGGCACAAGGACTCATGCGACCGGATCGACGGATGCGGCTCCCGGTGCCGCCCCTCGGCCCCCTAATTCCATCGTCGCCATCCCGAAGCCCCGAGCAGGGGGGGGGAGAATCGAACGCTCCGTGACGGGATCGTTGCCCGCGGGTCCTTCGGGCATGTTGACATCGGCCGGACAAAGGTTACGTTTTTATTGATGAACCATCACGAAAGGGGGTAATCACCAATGGAAGGTAAATACCTTTTCGAGAGCTTCAGTGCGGATGTTTCCGCTTTCGATACCGAGTTCACGGGTTTTCTGAACGGCAAATACGGCGACGGCTGGAAAGTCAAGGGCTGCACGTATTGCCACAACGACGGGAAGACCTACGCATCCTGTCTTTTCAAGAACATCGGTAATATCGGATAACCATCAACAAATCACGGGGGGCTCGCGTTTCGAGCCCTCCGTGCGTGCTTCATCAGTGCCGACGACGATTGAGGCGCAGCTCACCACCGGCAATTCCATTCCAGGTTCCCGCCCCGTCAACATGTGGTGGCCGCGCTCGGCTGAGGCGCCCGCCGTGAAGGGGACCGCAACGGAAAAAGGCCGTAAAGCGTGATCTCTACGGCCCGATCCCTGAAATCTCCGGATGTCCGGCTCTATGAAACATAGTCTTCGGCAACGAATCTGCCTTCGAACGCGGCCACCTCTTCGTCGGTGAGTGTTTCTTCGCCGGTGGACCTCGGCCAGTCCACAGGGAGCCGATCATTATAGATATCGCCACCGCCGCCCAGCAGATTCGCGTAGGATTCTTCCTCCAATTCGGTCATCCACAGCGGCCGTCTTTTTTCTCTCAGTTCACTGATGTTGAGTTCCATGGTCAACCCCTCCGTACTGTCGACATGTTCTTTAAAGCATATGGTTAGCTTTTAATAACCACTCTTTGTATTGGCCTAAATTTAATGCGCCCAATCAAAATGTCAATGCGCGCAAGGATGCTTTCCCGGCATCTCACTTTTTTCGGCTTGTCGGACCCGGCATTGTTGCCGAATGATAAGGCGGGGAAAGCGCGCGGGGTTTGCCGAAAAGGAACCGTCGGCGGTCACCGGCTCCCACCTTGGAGTGAACACCCACGGTCCGCTCGAACCCGGGAAGCGCTGGTCGGCCCTGCGGGCGAATTCCAACGAGGTGCCGCGAGATATGCGGCGACGCCGCATTGAAATGAAAATCCCTTAACCGGAAACCTTGGGCACGAAAGACCGCCATATGTTGGAACCGGCCGCGTTGCTGGTGGAGTTTTCGGACCACATGAGGCGTGGAAACCTGCCCGGTCCAGTCCTCGACCTGGCGAGCGGCGAGGGTCACAATGGGATCTACCTTGCCACGCTCGGGTTGCAGGTGATTTGCTGCGACCGGTCCGGCGACGCCCTGGCCGCCGCATTGCGTCTCGCAGCGGAGCACGGGGTGCGCATCCGGACCTGGCAGGAGGACCTCGAGGTCCCGGGCGTGAATCCGTTGCCGGTTGAGGCCTTCGGCGCGATAGTGGTTTTTCGCTATCTGCACAGGCCCTTGTTCCCGGCAATCCGAAAGGCTCTCAGGCAAGGCGGCATCCTTGTTTACGAGACATTTACGGCTGACCACGCCAAATTCGGCAAACCCCGCAACCCGGATCATCTGCTACAGCCCGGAGAGTTGAGGAAGGTCTTCGAGGATTGGGAAACGATCCACTGGTTTGAAGGAGAGAAAACCGATCCGTTGCGTGCGGTTGCGCAAATCGTCTGCCGTCGGCCGCGGGGCGGCGGCGGCGGCGGATGAGAGGAGAAAGGTCGGGGGGGGGCTGCCGGCCGGGGTTGGCGCGGATTTGCGGACGCCAACCGGTTCTGGTTTGTATTATTTCGCCGGTGCTGTTATCTTCGGCGTGTGAACTTTCGCATGCCCGGAGACGGAGAACGGCGCAATCGCGGCGCACGGAGCGGGCGACGACTGCGCGAAAACGCCGCCTTCCGCCGTTGACGATCCTCTGCTCATGGGCTCCGGACCGGCGCACGCTGTCGTGGCTTCAATGATTTGCCGGAAGATGCGCCGGATTTTTGCCCCAATTGGTCGGAGCATTGGTTCTTTGGAAGTTTGAGTCTATTTTGTCGCCGGCTGTCGGGTGAAAGCGGCGACTGTACATTTTCCCTGAAAGGAGCCTGACCATGGGAGACAGAAAATTCACACGGATTCCCATCGAAACCGGAGCGATCGTCCAATGCGGCGATGTCACCGCAGCTGGAGGAGTGGAGAACCTCAGCCTGAACGGAATGCTGTTCCGGACCTCCCAGGAAATGGACGTCAACAAGGAAGTGAAAATCAAGCTGATGCTGTCCGGTCCTTCATCCAAGATGTCGCTCGATATGAACGGGATCGTGAGGAGGAGGGTCGAAGACGGTTTCGGAATCGAATTCACGGGAATGTATCTGGATGTTTTCTTTCATTTGAAAAACATCATCGCTCTGGGAATGGGTGACGAAACCAAGGCGATGAAGGAATTTTTCGATTTTATGGGGGAAGGCGCGCCCACCGGGGAGTGAAGCCGCGTTTCACGCCATGTTCCATGAAAGGATCCATCGCTCATGAACCGCTTGACGAGGACCCTCGGGCGGGTGTGCAACGACTGCCCGTTGTGCCGCTACGCCCGTGAGAACCCGGCGACTCTGGTGGGGAAACTCATGAACTGGCACGGCAAATGGTGCCCGGCGTGGAAAGCGCAAAAGCTGATCGCCCGGGAGCAGGCGCGGAACGCAACAGACCGGCCTTCCTGATACTTCGCGCACAGGTCCAATGACGACGACCGGGGGACCTGCCGCCCATGGATACGGGACGAACGCCGCGGCGCCCCTGCAACCGCGCGCCCGTTGCGCCTCGAAGACCGGGCGAGGCTCAAGTCCGCCTGTCGGCGCCGTGCCTGCCCGACAATGGGCGCTCGAATCCGCCATCCCCTCTTTCAGGCCGACCCTCTGCGCCCGGCAAGCCAGTCCGCCCAGTTGGCGTATTTGGGGAAAAACAGGACCATCAGCAGCAATCCGAACCCAAGGAGCAGAAAACAATCTTCCCGATAGCCTCCGATGAAAAAGAGGAGCAGTCCGAGGATTGCGGGAACCTCGCCCAGGATGAGCGCGACGATGGCCGATGCGCGCAGCTTTCCCGCCAGTTGTTCGAAAGTGTCCGACTGCGTCTTTTGCAGGATCGAGCGCTTCGCCATCCTGATCGCGATGAACGAGAAGAGCGTGATCAGGAAGAAGATGTCCCGGGCGCGATCTCCCGACCCGGGGGAAAGGCCCGTGAACGGGGGCTCCACGAGCGTCATCGCGGCCATGACGCCCGCGAACGCGAACACCGTGCTCAATTGCGCCCAGGCAAGAATCGCCACGGGCTTGTGAGCTTCTCTCAGATCCGATGGCTGGTACCGTCGCGGTTGTGGACCCATGAACCTGTCCCGTCAAATCCGTGCCGGCAATCGCGCGGGACACGATCCCGGGAGCGCCGCGCGCATGCCGGAGCAGGGTGAACGTTAGAACCGGGCCGATTGTGCCGATGGTTCGAGGATGCCGCAATGCCCGATACGATCATTCCCGCCGACAAGAAATTCCGAACGAAGGTGCTTTGCGGATTCATGCTATACCTTGTCGTGGTGCTCCTGATCAACCGTTATCTTGCCCAATATGCCGCGGAACTGAAAACGCTCAAGCAATCCGATCCGAGACTCGCCGGCCGTGAAATCAAGAATCTGGCCATCATACTCTTCACATGCAACGGTTTTTTCTCTTCCGCCCTGGCCGTCTGGTTCGGCCTCATCGCGGCCCGCATCCGCAGAAGCGATTCCTACCCGTACCCGGGCATGCGGCTCCTCAAGAACACGCGGCTTCGCACCGGCAGCGAAGCGCAGGCCGTGGCCGCGGCCTATGTTTTCGTTGCCGGCCTGCTTCTCGCCACCAATTATTTCATCTGGCGCATCTATTCGGGGGCTTCGCGAATCGCCGGAGGATGAATCCCGTCCTCCGTGCATGGCCCGTACGGGCGAAAGCCCTGTCCTCGCTCCGTCGCCAAAGAATTTGCCGTTCCCCGGCTTTAAGATACAATGCCGCACTGCGGGATTGCCGCAAGGATTCGACTCGACAGGATTCAACCGCGGGAGGACCGGAAGGCCGCCCGAATCTCGGATGAGGGGGCCGCTCCGTACAGAGATGCTTTATCTCAAACTGATTTGCACCGCCGTTTTCTGGGGAGGCACCTTCGTTGCCGCGCGGATCGCGGCCAGGGAAATGGAACCCTTTTCCGCCGCTTTCCTGCGGTTTGTCACGGCATCGGTGTTTCTGTTCGGATTCGTGTTCAAATCCCACGGCAAAATCCCCCCATTGGATCGAAGACATTTCCCTTTCGTGCTCCTCCTCGGCCTGACCGGCGTTTTTGCCTACAACGCATGTTTCTTCGCCGGTCTGAAAACGATCACCGCAAGCCGGGCTTCTCTCATCATCGCCACCCAGCCCGCTTTCATCGCGTTGCTGTCGTCCTGGTTCTTTCGCGAAAAGCTCGATTCCCTCAAAATCCCCGGCATCATGCTGTCCATTGCCGGCGCGGTGACCGTCATCTCCCGCGGCCATCCGCTCACCCTTTTCAGCAACAGCATAGGACCCGGGGAAGCGTATATCCTGGGCTGCATCGCCAGTTGGGTGTCCTACACCCTGATCGGCAAAGCCGCCATGAAAAGCCTCTCTCCCCTGACGGCCGTAACGTGGTCCTGCGGCGTCGGGGCGGTCTGCCTGCTGCCGTTCGCATTGGCCGAAGGAATTCTGCGGAGCATCGGGGAATTTTCCCTCACGGCCTGGGTCGGCATCCTGTACCTGGGCTTTTTCGGCTCCGCCCTCGGTTTTTTCTGGTACTATGAAGGCATCAAGGCCATCGGGGCGGCGCGGGCGGGGATCTTCATCAACCTCGTCCCGGTGAGCTCGATCGTGCTCGCCTGCCTGATACTCGATGAAACCCTGGATGCATCCCTGGCCGCCGGTGCCGTCCTGGTCGTTTCCGGCGTCTACCTGACCAACCGTTCCCCCCTGTTTCGTTCCCCACCGATTTCCGCTGTCGATTCCTCCCGGCGGCGATGATCGGAATCGTCCACGGCCTCGCCGACCGCACCCGAAAATGATCCCTTTCTTTCATTCTCTCTTGACTTTCACCCTTTTTTCACCTTATCTTTGAATGGAACGCACGGCGTTCGAAACGGGACCGAAACAATGGTCCGGCAAAGCAACGTCGGTTCCGGTCAACCGTAAAACCAACTGATCGTCACGAGGCGGACAAAATGAATCTCACACCGGCACAGGAAAGGGTCTACGGCTTTGTGCGGGATTACATCCAAAAAAACGGATATTCCCCATCGTATGAAGAAATAAGGCAAAACCTGGGTTTTCGTTCGCTCAACGCGGTTTTCAAGCATCTCAAGCAACTGGAACAGCGGGGCTATGTCCAGAGCCTCTGGAAGAACAAAAAACGCGCCCTGGAGCTGTTGCCGCTCCATACCGGCGCGGTATCCATACCGTTTCTGGGAGTCGTCGCGGCGGGAACGCCCATCGAAGCGGTGGAAATTCCGGAATCCGTCGAAGTTCCCGAAAGTTTTCTGGCGAACGGAAACAACTTCGCGTTGCGCGTAAAGGGCGATTCCATGATTGAGGAAGGAATCCGGGAGGGAGACATTCTGATCGTCGCCCGGCAGTCCCGCGCGGAAAACGGGCAAACGGTCGTGGCGCTCGTTCAGGGAGAAGCGACGGTAAAGAAATTCTACCAGCGCGGGGAAGAAATCGAGCTCCGGCCGGCCAACAGCCGGATGCAACCGATCCATGCGCGGGCCGATGCGGTGGAAGTTGTGGGAACGGTCGTGGGACTTTTGCGCAATTACCGCCGGCGCTCCCTGGGCGTCGTGTAGAACGGGGATATTCTCCGGCATGCGTTACGCTGGCGGAGGGGAAAATGACGCGACATATCGTTCATTTGGACATCCCCAATTTTTACGCCGTCCTGGAAGAGCTCAGGCGCCCGGAACTGAAAAAGCGTTCCATGGTTCTCGCCGAACCGTCGGCCCGGGCGATCGTCCAGGGGATCAACAGCAACGCCGGCAAGGAAGGCATCCGCGAAGGAATGCCTTTGGCTCATGCCCGGCGCATGTGCCGGCGGGTCCTGGCTGTTGCTCCGGATCTTCGTTTTTATCGCGAGGAACACCAACAGATCCTGAAGGAGTTCGGTTTTTTTTCTCCCCTGGTGGAGGGTGCCTGGCCGGGGCATTACTTCGTCGACCTCACCGGCACTCAACGTCTTCTGGGACCGGGACCCGACGTCGCGTGCCGCATGGAGAGGCACCTGGCGACGCAACGACGGTTGCGGGCGCGCATCGGCCTCGCCGCTAATAAGCTGGTCAGCCAGGTGGCTTCGACGTGTATCGTCCCGGGAGACCTCAACTGCATCTTCCCGGGCGGAGAAACTTCCTTTCTCGCCCCCCTGCCGGTGACCTCGCTTCCCGGCGTGGGCGCCGTAACCGCTTCCCGCTTGGCTGATTTCAATATCCGGCGTATCGGGCAGCTTGCGGCGTTGTCCCTGGAAGCCCTGTGCGGCGTTTTCGGCAAAATGGGCTCCCGGCTTTTCAATGTCGCCCGCGGCATCGACCCGACTCCCGTTCTCCCTTCACGCGAATCCCCGCGCCTGGTCGTCGCCCACAGCCTGGAACGGGACGAGATCGACCGGGACCGCCTGGAAGCCCTCTTGTTTCAGCAGGTGGAGGAAGCGGGATGGGCACTGCGATCCCACAATCGCCACCCGACGCGTTTCGTCCTGGAAATCCGGTACGCGGACGGCATCACCGCCAGGAGCGCCCACGCATTGTTTTCCCCTGCAATTCATGCGGATCGAAGGCTGTTCAGGGTGATTCTCCCCGTTTTCCGTCAACTGTTCAATCGCCGGATCGCTCTTCGCCGAATCGTCCTGGAGCTTTCCGATTTTGCCATGCCTTTTCGCCAGGCGTCCCTGTTCTCCCGGGAAGATTCGCCGCCGTCCGGAGAACGGGATTTGCAGCAGGCCCTGGACGGCATTCGCGGGCGCTTCGGCAACCGGGCCATTTCCTGGGGAAACGCCATGTCGGGCGCGCAAAGGCAGGCTTGAGCCAAACGGAGTTCGGCAGCCGGAAGGGCCTCGCCCGGGGAGGCGGATGCGGAAATCCGTTTCACGCCACGGCGTCACGGCGCTACGACGGAACGGAAAACCCATAAGGGAGAGTTGCCCGGCTTGGGTGAAAAAAGCGGAATACGCAATGAGGGAAACGTTCGTTCATCTGCACGTCCACTCCCATTATTCCATGATGCGCGGGGTCAGTTCCGTGACGGCCCTCTGCCGGACCGCATCGGCCCTGGGTTTCGAACACCTGGCGCTGACCGACGACAAAGGATTCTACGGGCTGATCAACTTCCTCGACGCCGCCCGACGCTTCGGCATTCATCCCATCGTGGGCACGACCATCGGAACCGGCCCCGATACCGCAGTCGTTCTCGCCAAAACTCCGCGGGGCTATGAATTGCTCTCCGAGCTGACCACCCGCCGTCACCTGGACGCGGATTTTTCCCTGCTGCGCGATTTTCCCGACGGCCGGCGGGATCTTGTCGTGCTCACCGCCAACCCCGAAATCATCAAAGCCCTGCACCCGCGGCGGGAATGCGGGGTGGAGGTCGTTCCGGGACCCGGGGACCGGCGGCTGCTGAAAATGGCCCATAGCCTCGGCGTCCCGCCCGTTGCCACGAATGCCGTTCATTTCGCGCACTTGGAAGATTATTCCCTGCACCGGCTGGTCCGCGCCATCGATCTCAACCTGACTCTGAGCAACATTCCCCGGGAGGAGATCGTACGGCCCGACCAGTGGCTGCAATCCGCGGCGCAGATGGAGCGCCGTCTGCCGCATTGTCCGGAAGCCCTGGCGAACACCCTCAAACTGGCGGGAGAGTGCCACACGAAATGGGACCATTTCCGCACCATTTTCCCGCATTACCGCGACCGGCGGGAAGACCACTTCGCTCTGCTGCTCGAGAAATGCCGCAAGGGAATCTCCTGGCGCTACGGCCGGACGAGCCCGGCCGTCGAGGAACGACTGGCCGAGGAACTCGACCTGATCGGAGCCAAGGGATACGTGGATTACTTTCTCGTCGTGGCCGATATCGTCGGCCGCCGGCCGATTCACTGCGGTCGCGGGAGCGGCGCCGCGAGCCTGGTGAGCTACCTGCTCGGGATCACCCACGTGGATCCCCTTCGGCACAACCTCCTGTTCGGAAGGTTTCTGAATCCCGAACGAAAGGATCTGCCGGACATCGATGTCGATTTCCCATGGGACGAACGCGACGATTTGTTCGAAGAACTGCGTCGTCACTACGGCGCCGAACGGATGGCGACGGTTGCCAATCACGTGGGTTTCGGAGCGCGCGCGGCGGTGCGGGAGGTGGCCAGGGTCTACGGCGTCCCGGCGGCGGAAATCAAGGAGGTGACCCGGCGCATGAGCTTCTGGACGGAACCGGGAGCAATGTGGGAGCGCATCGGCACCCATCCGAAATTCCGCGGATTCCCGCTCGATCCCCCCTGGCCGGAGATCATCGACCTGGCCGGCCGGTTGGAATCCTTGCCGAGACACCTTTCCATGCATTGCGGAGGGGTCATCATCGCCCCCGACCGAATTTCCCGGCACGTCCCCGTGCAGCGGAGCGCCAAGGGCGCCCGGATCATCCAATGGGAAAAGGACCAGGCGGAAAAGGCCGGCCTGGTGAAGATCGATCTCCTGGGCAACCGTTCCCTGGCCGTCATTCGGGACTCCCTTGCCGCCATCCGGGAAAATTACGGAAAAGACCTGGAATACGCCCGCCTCAATCCCGTCGATGACCCGGATACCCGGGAGCAAATCAGGACCGGCCGCACCATGGGGGTTTTCTACGTGGAATCGCCGGCCATGAGGCTCCTGCAGCAAAAGGCCGGCTGCGGCGACTTCGAGCATCTCGTCATCCATTCGTCCATCATCCGGCCGGCGGCCAACCGGTACATCCGGGATTACCTGGACCGGCTGCACGGAGCGCCCTATGAACCGCTTCATCCGAGCCTCGCGGGACTGCTCGCCGAAAACTACGGCATTCTCGTCTACCAGGAGGACGTGGTGCAGGCGGCCATGATCCTGGCGGGGTTCAGCTGGGGGGAAGCGGACGGCCTGCGCAAGGTGATCAGCAAGAAAAGCAGGGAACAGCTGTCCGATTACCGGTCCCGGTTCGCGCGGGGATGCGCCGCCCGGGGAGTGTCCCCCGACGTGGTGGATAGAGTCTGGGAGATGTTCATCTCCTTTTCCGGCTATTCTTTCTGCAAACCTCATTCGGCATCCTACGCCCTGGTCAGCTTCAAATCCGCCTACCTGAAGGCCCATTACCCGGCCGAATTCATGGCCGCCGTACTGAGCAACGGCGGCGGGTACTACAGCACCTTCGCCTACGTTTCCGAATCGAGGCGGATGGGATTGACGGTGGCCGGACCCGACATCAACGAAAGCGCCTGGAATTATCGCGGCGGGGACCGGTGCGTCCGAATGGGCCTGCGGCAACTCCAGAACATTCGCAGAAGCACCCTGGAAGACATTCTTGCCGAACGAGGAAAAAACGGACCGTTCGCATCCGTCGAAGAGCTTTTGCGGCGGGTGGACATCCCCCCCTCCGACGGGATGATTCTCGCCAGGAGCGGCGCACTGGATTCCCTGTCGGGCGGCCTCAACCGTCCCCGGCTGCTCTGGTTCATCGAGGCCTGGTTCAACGGCGCCGGTGTGAAAGGAACGGCGGGGCACGGGCAGATTTCGGCCTTTCCCCGTCCGCGGGCACGGATCGTCGTGCCTCCCCTCCCCGGTTTTTCCCCACGGCAAACATGGCGGCACGAAATGGAAACCCTGGGCTTCGTGCTGTCGGTGCATCCGCTGGCCATGGTCGAACCAATGGCGCGCAAGCTCCCGCACCGCGTCACGAAGGCCGCGGACCTGCATCGGCACGTCGGCGAGCGGGTCTGCACGGCGGGCTGGCCGATCACTCGCAAGGAAGTACTGACCAGGGAGGGCGAACCGATGGAATTCGTTTCGTTCGAGGACCGAACGGCCATCTACGAGACCGTTTTCTTTCCGTCGGCCTTCCGGCGTTTCTGCCAGGACATCGATATGAACAGGGGGTACCTGATCCTGGGAAAGGTCGAAAGCGAATTCGACACGGTGAGCCTGGCCGTGAACCGGGTCGTCAAGCTGCCCCCGGTCCTGGAGGATTGACGGGACGACTCGCGTGCATGAAGCGCCACCCGCGACGAGGCTGGAACCCGGGAGCAGGACGAATGTCCGGAACGCATGCCCGGCGGGCGGGCGGGCGGCCGCAACCAGGTCCCGTGTAGACAAAATCCCGTTCCCCTGCGTCTGTCTTGTCAAGCTGCACGAATGCTTGCGGGAGATTCTCCCCGGACCGATCCAAGGGGGGAGCACCGGGAAAACGGCCCGGCCGGCACGCGGGCCGCCTTCGATTCCCGATTGTCCGAAGCTCGGGGCCGAAGGTGAAGGGAGTGACGTTTTTGTTTCCGACGGCGTGCCTGCAATAAAGGAAATGTAATGCGAACATATCCATTCTCAGTGAGAAAGGGGAAAATCATGAGAAGGCCGTTCTTCATCTTTGCCATCGCCTGCGTGGCTCTTTTTGCCGCCGGTTTCTTAACGGGCGGCGCTCAGGCTCAACCCCCCGGGGCGGGGGAGCCGCCTCCCTGGGAACAGTATCCGGATCCCTGGGACAGAACCCCGCCGCCCCAGGACCTGAATCAGCCCCCCACGGGGCCGGGGCCGGGCCCGGCCCCACCGCCCAGGGGTGCCGCTCCCCCGCGCCGGGGACCGGCTCCGCAGGCCGGAAGCCAGAATCCTTTCGTGGGATTCTGGGTGGGATTCTGTGATTTCGGCGTTTCCGCCGCCAACACCGACTCTACCGAAGTGACGCTCGAGGTGAGAGAGCGAAACGGCCGAACCTCCGTTCTCCTGCGGAATGGACTCGGCACCCGCGACCAGTTGTTTCACGACCATACGGCGGAACCGGGCGGGAACGTGTACCCCGCAAGAATCCTTCAGGGGAGAAACGGACAGCCGGTGCTGCTGGTGGGCGACACCGCCTTCCGGCTCTACGGGAATCGGCTCGAGTCCTACAAGGACAACGGCCACAACACGCACCACTACCGGTTGTGGAGAGTCAGGTAAGCGACGTCCCGCGCGCTTCACAGGCGTTGGCGGGACTGCCCGGACAACCGGGATCATGCACGGGACAACGTTCGATCGGCACTCGAAGGATATCCGAGTGCAAATCCCCGGGTCTCCGGCCGGGCAGGATTGAGTCGACCCTCATGCCTCCAAACGCGGAACAGGCCGTGTCCCCGAGCGGAAACGGCCTGTTCGCGTTTTCAGCCTTGCCCCACTGGCCGGAGGAGCGCCCCCGAACAGCGCCGCCCGGATGACCGACCGGAATCCCCTCAGTCAATCACGGAATACTCGAATCTGAATGAGGCCTCATCTTTCAGTTCTTGGTCCTCATGGATTTCACTATGCCGGCATGCCTATCCCGATCTATAATGAACATCGAGATTCGTATTTGATTTAAACTGCGATATTCCCGCTACTGCACGCGCGGGCAGGAAACGATCCACTCGGCGGTAATCGCCAAGGAGCATACAGCATGAAAGGACCTGCAAGGGCAACTGCTGTTCGATTTACGGAAATCGAACTGAAGAATTGGCGCAATTTCGGCAGCGTCAAAGTTACCTTGCCTCAACGGGTATTCCTTGTAGGACCAAATGCTTCCGGAAAGTCAAACTTTCTTGATGCCTTTCGTTTCCTTCGCGACCTTGCATCGGTAGGGGGCGGTTTTCAGGCAGCGGTCAGACGTCGGGGCGGACTGTCCAGTCTACGGTGCTTGGCTGCGCGGCGTATTCCGGACATCGTGCTCAGCGTCAAAATAGGTCACGAAGACGAACGATGGCAATACTCCCTGAAATTCAGGCAAGATAGCCAGGGGCGGCCCATGATCACAGAAGAAAAAGTGGTTCGAGAAGGCGAGGTGATCCTGGACCGGCCGGACAAGAGCGACAAGAAAGATGGTGAACGTCTGACTCAAACGTACTTGGAGCAGGTCAATACCAACAAAGAATTTCGGGAGGTTGCGGAGTTTTTTTCATCGGTGCGCTACCTTCACCTGGTGCCGCAGATAATACGAGAGCCGGATCGTTCAGTTGGCAAGATCAACGATCCTTTTGGCGGTGACTTCCTGGAGGGAATCGCACAAACGCGTAAGAATACTCAGCGGGCAAGACTGAATCGGATTCAAAAGGCCCTTGAACTTGCAGTCCCCCAACTTAAAGAGTTGGAGCTTCATACAGACAGTAGAGGGATACCTCATTTAAGAGGAAGATATGAGCACTGGAGACTTCGAGGAGCATGGCAGGACGAGGATCAGTTTTCAGACGGTACCTTGCGATTGATCGGTCTCCTTTGGGTTTTGCAGGAAAGCAAGGCACCATTGTTGTTGGAAGAGCCCGAGCTTTCGCTTCATCCGGGCGTGGCACGATACATTCCTCAGATGTTTGCCCGCGTTCAGCGTCACTCGAAGCGGCAGATAATAGTCAGCACACACTCCGGCGATATTTTGCAGGATGAGGGAATCGGCCTCGATGAAGCGCTGCTTTTGTTCCCGGAAACAGAGGGAACGATCGTAAAGCCAGCGGGCAGCTTTGACGAAATCAGGATCCTCTTGGAGCAAGGGATGAGCCTTGCCGATGCGGTCATACCAAAAACCAGCCCTGCAAAAGCGCGTCAACTTACACTTTTTGGGGACTAACGCCTTTGCCGTACCGTGTCATGATTCGCGCTGCCGTTGAAGGAATAGTGGATGAAGCCGTTGTGAGGCGCCTCATCCGTCAATCCGGTGCAAAACCAGATACGGTATTTGGAAAGCAAGGCAAAGATCATCTGTTGAAACAGCTCAGGGCCTATAATGAAGCTGGGAAACGGTACCCTTGGATAATTCTAATGGATCTCGACCGAGACGATGAGTGTGCTCCTTGTTTTCGGTCAAAATATCTTCCTCATCCCGCGCCGCTTTTGTGTTTCCGGATTGCGGTGAGAGAGGTGGAGGCGTGGTTGTTGGCCGACCGAAAGCACTTCGCCAAATTTCTGCACGTACCTGAGTCCCGAATGCCCTTCAAGCCTGATGAGCTGGACGATCCCAAGCAGACCGTGGTGGACATCGCAAGAAGATCGCGTTCACGGGCGATTAGGCAGGATCTTGTTCCCAACCCGTTGAGCGGGCGCAGGACAGGTCCGGCGTATGCTTCGCGTCTCATTGAATTCATAGAGAGTATCGATGTCGGGTGGCGTCCGGACGTCGCCTCTGAGTCTTCCGATAGCCTGCGACGATGCGTTGATCGCCTTACGCAACTCGTCGACGCAGTGAGACAGGGGGATGCATGAGAGCGGCCGCCTTGAGCCGTGACAGAGAAACACTCTTCAAATCGAGCGGGCAAGCCCTCTTCGGGTGAACTGGGAATGCTGTCGGCGCGTTTGCCTGAGGGGCCCGAGTTCGCCGTCGTCTGCGCAGCCGGGAACTTGCCCTTACCACCGCAACAGCGTCGTCCCCCAGGTGAATCCGGAACCGAATGCCGCGAGCAGGAGCAGGTCGCCCCGTTCCAGCTTTCCGGCACGGTAGGTTTGATCGAGCAGCAGGGGAATGGATGCCGCGGTGGTGTTGCCGTGCTTCCGGATATTGCTCAGGAACTTCTCCTGCGGTATTCCCAGCCGTTCCGCCACCATGTTGTTGATGCGCAGGTTCGCCTGGTGAGGAATGACGTACTTGATCTCGGCGGGGTCGATGCCGCACTTTCTGAGCGTGCTCACGATCACTTCTCCCAGGCGCACCACGGCGTGCTTGAACACCAGTCTGCCGTCCATCTGCGGCCAGAGTGCACCGTCCTCGATCATCTTCGGGGTCACGATGGGTTTGCGGGAAATGTCATACATGGTGAGATGAAGCGCCTTGGCGAACCTTCCGTCGGCGTGCAGCTCGGAATACAAGATACCCCTGCTGTTCTCCTCCGCGGCTTCGAGCACCACCGCGCCCGCGCCGTCCCCGAAAAGAACGGCCACGTCCCGCCCGCCGTCACTGAAATTCAACGCTCCCGACTGCACCTCGGAACCCACCACCAGGACGCGCCGGTACACGCCCGAGCGAATGAACGCGTCCGCCGTCGCCAGCGCATAGATGAAACCCGTGCACTGGTTGCGCACGTCCAGGCAGCCGATGGACTGGATGCCGAGCTTGGCCTGGAGAAAACACCCGGCGCCGGGGAAAAACTGGTCGGGGCTCAACGTCGCAAAAATGATGAAATCGATGTCCGAAGGCTGCAAAGACGCATCTTCAAGCGCAGCTTTCGCCGCGTCCAGCGCCAGGTCGGAGCAGTACACCCCCTCGTCGGCAAACCGTCGTTCCTCGATGCCGCTCCGGGTCCTGATCCATTCGTCGCTGGTCGTCATCAATTGTGCAAGGTCATCGTTCTTCACGATTTTCGGAGGAGCATAGCTTCCTATTCCGGCGACAACACTGCGAACCATGAATCACTCCTTGCGGGACGGTTGACAAGACGGCCGTTCTCCACCCCACCATGAGTCCCATGGCGACGGAGAAGCAGATGTTCGAGGTCCGGCTCTTTCGGCGGCACCGAAGCCGCAGGCGTGCCGATTCCCGAACTCCTCCCACCGGGACCACCCCTCCAGGCAGGGCTGAAATCCTGCTGCACCGCGGCTCTTGCTCATTGAGACCGGATCGGGACAAGCATCCTTTCGTATAATAAACGAGTCTCTCACAGGTGCCAAATAAATTGCACCGGCCCGATCTCGGCCCCGCCCAGCCCTGCTCAACCGCTTGATATTCATATAACAATTCTGGATGACAGGCATCGCGGCCGCTTGACAGCGGTTCTCCTCACTGTTAATAGAATCTGGACTGAAGGCTCGCTGGATAAGAGACCTTCTTTCGCTGCCGGGCTTTCGAAACGGGCGCCTTCATGTTCGACTCGACCGCGGCCTTTTTCGGCCCGTGGACACTTCGGGTGATCTGAGGGCGCAGCCCCTCCCCGTTCTGGCGGTGCCTTCGCCGAAGGAGGCGGGATCGGCTCGCGCCGCCACCGCTTCAACGTCGAGCACCCCGCCCGGCGGAACGCCCCCATTGAAGAGGCTGGTGGCCGCACGCTTTCGCAGCGATCATGACGAGTGCGGGTGCACGAGGCCCGGCTTGATCGTGGGCACGGAGGAACCGTGCCCACCCTACGGATCCGCACGGTCCCCGGGGTTTATTCCCGCGTCAACATCCCACCGGGCAGGTGTTGTGTCATCTTGAACGCACCTTGGTATCAATCGGAAACGGAAAGGGGAACTGAACATGCGTGTCGGAATCGCGGCGGACCACGGCGGTTTCGAGCTCAAGCGACAGTTGGTGGAGGAACTCGCGGCAACGGGCCACGACGTGGTGGATTTCGGAGCACGCCGGTTCGACCCGGCCGACGACTTCCCGGACTATGTCGTGCCGCTTGCCCGAGCGGTGGTCGAACGAACGGTGGAAAGAGGGCTTGCCGTTTGCGGCAGCGGCGTCGGTGCGTCGATTGCGGCCAACAAGGTGCCCGGTGCGCGCGCGGCGCTCATCACGGACGTTTATTCCGCACGCCAGGGAGTCGAGGACGATGACATGAACATGATGTGCCTCGGCGGCCGCGTCGTGGGGGTGGAACTCGCCAAGGAACTCCTGCGGGCTTTTTTGAAGGCCCGCTACAGGCCAGCCGAGCGGTTCGAGCGCCGCCTTGCCAAGGTGGCGGCGCTGGAAGACGAAAGCTCCCGGACGGCTCATGGAACAACCCGCCGAGAGGAGTGAAGGCCCGCGACCATCTCGTACGCTCGCCGCCCGGCCCACCCCGGTCTGCCGCCCGGCGGCCCGAAGGGAGGTCCGCGCCTTCGGGTGTTCGGATCATTCCGGCCTGGGCAGAGCATCCAGAGTCCATTCCATGGGATCGATCAACTCGTAGCCCATCTCGACCAGCTTTCGTTTGACGTGGGCCACGTTTGTGGTCAAGAGATACGGGAACACGGCCCGCTTCCCCTCCTCCCAGTACCGGCTGACCAATATGCTGCCGAAGGAGATGTGTTCCTCGGTGATGGCGTCCACGATCTTCTTCATTTCCCCGACGCGCTCCTGCACCTTGATGCAAAGCAGGGTTCCGGGCTCCTCCAGGCCAAGGACGTTGACAAAAGCTCGCACAAGGTCGCGGATGGAGAGCATTCCGCGCAGCTTCCCTTCCCGATCCACAACCGGAAACGCCCCCACTCGCATCCTTTGCATCAGCAGGATGGCGTCCTCCAGGGTGTTCGCGGGATTAACCGTGACGGGGTTTTTGGTCATGATGTCCTTGATCTTCATCTGAGCGAGGCGCTCGCGCTCCTTCAGGGTTTCATTCTCGTCCAGAAACACCGACGGCATGGCGCTGCGAATATCCCGGTCCGTCACGATTCCAACCAGTCGGTTCTCTTCATCCACCACGGGGAGATGGCGGAAGCTGCTCTTGGCCAGGAGTTCCCTGGTTTCCAGGATCCCGTCGTTCGGGCCGACCGTGACTACTTTCTTCGTCATCGACTTGTCGATAAACATCGTCCACCTCCAGGTTTGTTGCCAAAGCCGTGAAACGTCTGCAATCCATTACAGGCCCAGCAGAATTGAGACATGATTCCTTATCAGTTCCGGCAGGAGCTGGACCGAATAACCCCCTTCGAGAACGGAGATGATCCTTCCCGCCGAATATGCGTCCGCCAATTCCACCAGCTTGCGCATGATCCGGGAGAAACCTTCCGTCGAGAGCTTCAGGTCGGACATATCGTCACCCACGTGCGCATCGAAACCTGCCGACACAAGAATGACCTGCGGCTTGAATTCGGCGAACGCAGGCGCCAAATCCCTTTCCAGAATGGCCATGTATTCCTCGTCGCCCTGCCCGGGCAGCAAAGGGCAATTGAGCGTAAACCCGGAACCCGCGCCGACTCCCGTCTCGAATTCACGACCGGTCCCGGGAAACGCGAAGGAAGGATGTTCATGGGCGGAATAATAAAACACGCTGGGATCGTCTTCGAAGATGTGTTGCGTGCCGTTGCCGTGATGGGCGTCGATGTCCACGATTCCGACCCGCTCCACTCCCCATTCGTTGAGGAGGTACCGCGCGGCAATCGCCACATTGTTGAAGTAGCAGAAACCGAGAGCGCGATTCATTTCGGCATGGTGGCCCGGAGGGCGCACCGCGCAGAAGGCGTTGTCGATTATTCCCTCCATCACCATCCTGACCGCCTCGAGCAGGCCCCCGACGGCAAGAAGCGCCGTCTCGTAGCTTTCCCGGCACATCTGGTTGTCGGGATGGTCGAATTCTCCCATCTCCAGGAGACACGCCTCTTCGAACCGCATGATGTGTTTGGGCGAGTGAACCGCTTCGATCCACTTCAACTTCGCCGGACTCGCTTTTATCAGGGTGAGCCTGGGAAAAAGCCCGGCTTCTTCCACGCCTCGGTAGACCGCCTCCAGCCTCTCCGGCGACTCGGGATGATTCGAGCCCGTGCAGTGAAGCAGAAGCCGATCGTCGTATAGGAAACCCGTTTTTCGCATAACACTGTCCCCTGTGTCTTTTCATTTCCCGCCCGGACGAGATCCGCGCGTTCACTCCCGGGTTGTTGGGGCTCTCCGGGAAGAACGGGCAAAACGCCCGGCGGCGGACCGGTCCGCCTTGAACTCAGACACCGCAACCATTTCCATATGAGCAGCCCTCGGACACATTCAGCACGGCTCCCTTCGAAAGCAAAACATGGGTCTGCCGTCTGGGATCTCCTGTTTGTCCTGAGGCGTATCGAGACTTGAAAAAGAGCGGGAACTCAGAGCAACGAACGGTCGGAGAGAGATTTCCCCGTCGCCTCACGACACTTGAGAACCTCTTCTTCGATCATGCGGCGGGATCGCTCCCGGAGGCTTTCCACATCCCTGGAAGAGAGGCCCGTGGTGTCAACGGGCGGCAATACGGTGAGATACACATCCTGGGGTTCCCCGAATCTCCAGCTGTTCTTGCGCAGCGCGGCATAGGAACCCTCCACGGCAAGCGGCAGCACGGGCACCCCCGCCTTGATGGCCAGGAGAAAAGCGCCGTCGGTGAAACCCTTGACGCTGCCGTCCGGCGACCGCGTCCCTTCCGGAAAGATCATGACCGGGCACTTCTGCTGCAAATACTTTTTCGCCCGCAACAGGGCCGGCGCCCCGCTGCGCTGTCCGCGATCGAGCGGGATGTCTCCCGCCATGCGCATCATCCAGCCCACGAAAGGCAATCGAAAGAGCTCGGCCTTGGCGATCCATTTCATCTCCCACGGCAGCAGGGAAATCAGGGGAATGTCCGCCAGTGACTGATGGTTGCTCACCACGACGTAGGCGCGCTCCGGCTCGAAGTTCTCCACTCCTGAGACGTGAACTCTCCAGGCCGGATTGCACTTCACCATGCTCACGCCGAGCCGGCGGAACCACCGGCCCGTGCGAAAGCGCACCGGATTCCGGTCGAACAGCCAAATGATCCCGAGCAACGGCAGCCACAAAACAATGAGGGAAATCATGGCCACCCAGATCCAGATCGATTTCAGTATCGAGATCATTTTCGTCACACTCGCCGCAACCCGTCGAATCATTCTTCCACAACCGGATTCCGCAGGATGCCGATCTTCTCAATCTCCACTTCCACCACGTCTCCATGCCTGATGGGGCCGACGCCGCTCGGAGTCCCCGTGACAATGACGTCGCCGGGCATGAGCTTGAAGTTTCTCGAAACGAACGCGATGATTTCGGGAATTTTGAAGATCATGCTCCCCGTGTTGGAATCCTGTACCGTCACACCGTTCAAGCGACAGCATATCCTGAGGTTGTGCGGATCTCCCAGGTCATCGGGCCTCACGATCACCGGCCCGATGGGGCCGAACGTATCGAGCGACTTGCCCCGGAACCATCCGGCCCGGTCGCCCGTCTGCAGATTCCGCTGGCTCACGTCGTTCATGCACGTGTATCCGAACACGTGTTTCAAGGCATCCCCCGGACCGACATTCTTGCATTCATCCTTGATGATCACGGCCAGTTCGGCTTCATAGTCGGTTCTCGGTTCAGGAAACCCGTATTCCTTGAGGAATGCCGGGATGACAATCGACTCACCGGGCCCGATCAGGACATTAGGGGTCTTGGGGAACAGAATCGGCTCCTCCGGCACCTCGTCGGTGAAGCCTCGGACCTTCACGGTCGTGCTTTCGGCGATATGCGCCCTGTAGTTGAGCCCCAGCGCGATGATTTTCGTCGGGTTGACCGTGTATTTTTTCGTCGTGTTGACTATCGGCAAAATGACCATGACGGTTCACTCCCTCCGCATATTTACACCGGCCGTCCAAAGCGCGCCGGCCTGTCGTGCCGTCGATTCCGCGGCTCAAACCCCTCGCCGGGGCCCAACACCGAAAGCTCCTTCCCGCGGAACGCAAACTCAAATCGGCCCGGTGAAGGATATTGCCCGGGCCGGTCCACACGGCCGAACCCAACGTCATTTCAACGTGGACAGCGCCTTCACGGCCTCCAGGTACAACCTCGCCATATCGGGCGTCATCGTCGAATGCCTGCCCGTCATGTAGAGTTCTCCATCGGGGCCCAACACCCCGATGTACGCACCCGACTTGGAGACCAGCGCAGTCTTGCCGTCAGGAGTCTTCCGGATCGCCCCCATCAACTGCCCGTTCGCGCCGTACAGCCTCCATTCCCCCTTGCCGGCCGGTCTGACCACGGCATCCTCTTCGGCCAACCCCGCGGAGGCTGTCAGAAGCAAGGCGAAAAGCACGACGATCGCCGTCCGTTTTCTCATCGCATCATCTCCCGGAACGTACCGTCTCCGCCACTTATCCGATTTCGGGCATCAATGTCCATTTGATGAACCAGTAACGGTCGCCGGCCTCCTTGTCCATGCAAACGATGCCCCCGTTCTGGAACTTGAACACGCGCCTTTCCGCCGACCCGGCAACCAAATGTGAGGTCAATTTTTCCATAAAAGGCAGGTGTCCTACAATCATGAGATTTTCATCGCTTCGGACACGTCCCGCGAACGAAGACACGTCATCCATCGGATTCAACCCCGCGCACTCTTCGATCCCACCGGCCGGTTCCAACAATCTGCCGTAGATGTCAGCGGTCTGACGAGCCCTTTTTTTCCCGCTGTGCAGAATCTTTGAAACCCTGACCCGATAACCCCGGGCAACCCCGGCGATACGCTCGACCTGGGCGATTCCCTCGGATGACAATCCCTGTTCCGCGTCGATTTCCCTCGGGAGGCTCCGGCCGTGTTGAACAAGGTAGAGCGCCATTGAAAACCTCCTTTGACTCGATCTTCACCCAAGCTCGACAGCGGTGCGCCCCCCCTTCCGACAATCCGCCCTTCCGCTCCCGGCGCTTCTCGGACAAATCGAAGCAGACGGGCCGCTCGGGCTACCCCGAACCCGCAAAGCCGTCGGGCACGTCACCGGCCATTACCCTGTTCATATTAGTTCAATTCGGTAACGAAAACCAGTGCACATGCATCCCCGTCTCGTTTCGAACCCACGAACGCGTTCACCGCCCGACAATCCGCCACATTCACTCTTGAGGCGGCGCCCGAGAGGAGTGAAACGGTGTCCCTTGTGAAGACAACGGTGCACAAGACGGTTCATCGCGGCGGCATCCGGCGCGGCCGTCGTTCGTCAGACCGGGGGTTCCGCGGGAAAGGCCGCCCGATCCAGGGCTTCCCGGGCGCGGAAAACGCTTGCGCGAACATGACCCGGCCCGGTGGTTTAAATCCTGCTTCAACGCCGGACCGCAAACAGGCCGAACCGTTCATCGCAAATTGATGCCGCGTCGGGCCTGGGCATCCCGCACCTTATCTTCCCGCTTTCGTGAGGTTGTACTTTACGATGAATCTTCCGCCGGTGCCCTTCCCCGTGAGCCTGCCTCCCGACAGCGAGAACTTGATCTTGTTTCCGGATTGCGTTGTGAATGACATGGTGGTGACGCCGTCGGCCTTTTCGAACTTCGCCGGGTAGCTTTTCGCACTGGGCCCCGAAGTGGACTTGGTGTGCCTGGCGAAACCGCCGTCCGCTGCACTCAGCGTATACGTGACCGTGTCTTCCGTGATGGTCATGTGGACGCTCCTGCTTTCACAGTTGGCGGCACTTCGGCATTCGTCGTGCTGGCCGGTCCACTGTCCCAGGAAAGGCGCAATATCCCCCTGGGTGACCGCACCGGACTGCATTTGCGCCTGGCAGATACATGGAATGAGAAGTACCGCCGCCATCAAAAACCAAGCTGTTCTTGCTCTCATCTCCTGCTCCTTTGTTGATTCCAATATTGATTCCAACCGTGGTGGCATCCGTTGAGGATCTCCGCTGCCCTGCGCCCCGGCCCCTGCCGTCGAACCCCGTGGTGATGCGGCGGTCCTTTTTCATCACCATATGAACCGTGGCCGATTATTGCAACGAAATTCTCCGCCGCGGTCCCGATACCGCCCGCAATCCCGCATTTCTGCCTTTCTCCGGTGCGGCCGCCTGTTGCCGCCCGCGTATGAAAGACAAAGCAAGGCGCCGCATGCCCGCCGATGTACAAATAATTATTGTGAAACCGCCACTTAAAGATGTATAGAATGCGCTGACGCATACAAACAAAATTTTCCCAGGAAACACGATCATAAACGAACAGGGTGCAGACACCGTGGAGCATTACGTGGCTCACCAGCGGCTTCGGAGAGGTGGAGGAACGTCCGCGCGGCGTTCCTGCGGCGGGACCGCCGCCCCCGGACCTTCATCGCCCGTTCGCGTTGCGCGCGGCGCCGGGACCGGCGCTACGGCATGGGCCGTCGAATGATATTCACGATCCGGTAAGTATCCGGCAGCAACTTGCCGATATATGAAGGGAAAAGACTCCTTGCCGGAAATTAGGCACACCCGGCAAGGTTTCGCCGGCACCTGGAATTGCACATCACGTTATAAAAGATGTTCTCCTGCGGAGCGCTCACGAAGATTCACACGGGTCGAAAGCAGGTTCCGGAGCGAACAAGACTATGGGGACTCAAGCGATCCTGAGCGGCATATCGCTTTTCACGGCATGGATTGCGCTGCTCGTGCAGCCTGCGCTCTGTCTTGCGGCCCCATGGGACTTGACGGCATCGGACGTCGAAGGAAGAATCTCCGACATCTCCTCGACGGCGGCCGTTGCCCTGCTCCTCATCCTCGTAATGGTCCTCGCTGTCCGGACCCATCGCCGTGCGAATTCCGCCTGGGGCGAGCCGGAACCCAAATACCGTACCGTCGCGAACCTCAGTTGCGACTGGGAAAGCTGGACTGCGTCCGACGGGCGGCTGCTCTACGTGTCTCCGGCGTGCGAGCGCATTACGGGATATCGCCCGGGGGAATTTATCGAACAACCGTCTCTGCTTCGCGAAATGATTCTTCCGGAAGACCGCCGACTCTGGGATGAACATCGGCACGACGTTCATGCGGAGCAGCCGTCCCGCGAGACCGAGTTCCGCATCCGCAGGCATGACGGCAGCATTCGCTGGATCAATCACGCCTGTCGAACGGTAACCGATGAGCGGGGCGAATACCTGGGGGTTCAGTCCTGCAATCGCGACGTCACGCATCTTCACGAGGCGCAGGAAGCTCTGCAACGGAGCGAAGAGCAATGCCGCGCCTTCATCGCGCTCAGCACGGAGGGAATTTCGCTGTGGGAGGTCGACGGTCCCATCCCGACCACCCTTGCCGAGGATGAGCAGATTGAACGGTTCTACTGGCACGCCCGGCTTGCGGAGTGCAACGACGTCTTTGCGCGGATGTACGGGATGGGAACGGCCGGCGAGATGCTCGGAGCCCGGCTCGGGGACATCCTCACGCCCACGGAAACGGAAAACATTGAATTCCTGCGAAGTTTCATCCGTTCAGGCTACAACGTCAAGAGCTGCGAAACCTATGGCTACGATCAACTCCGCAATCGTCACAGTTTCCGAACCGGCATGGTCGGACGGTGCGTCGACGGACGCCTGGTCGAGGCATGGAGCATCCAGCACGATATGACGGACCTGGCGCGCCTGCACCGGCAGGTCCGGAGAGCCGACGACGAATGGCAGACGACTTTCGATTCCATCGCAGACCCGATCATGATCCTGGACCGCGGGTTTCGAATCCTGCGCGCCAATCCCGCAGCGGCAGCCTTTTTGAATGTCGCGCCCGTCGCGATTCCCGGGAAACACTGCTACACCCTGATGCACGGGAAGGACTCGCCCGTTCCCCTGTGTCCCGTGAGGGCGATGATGAAAACCGGGATCCATACGGAGACGGAGCTATACGACGAAAAACGCAAGGCATGGTTCCTCGTCTCCGCCGACCCGCTGCCGGGCCCTGAGGGTGAGGTCGCCGGGGCCGTTCACACCGTAAAGAACATCACCGAAAGCAAGATAACCCGGGACGCCATCCGCGATTCCGAAGCCTTCAATCGGAGCATCCTCGCCTCTCTCAACGATCGTATCGCGATCATCGACGGCAACGGCGTCATCCTCGCCGTCAATGCGGCCTGGGAAAGGTTTGCCGCGGAAAACGACACCTCGTCGCCCCCCCGGGTCGGCGTGGGGATCAATTACCTGGACGTTTGCCACCGGGCGGTCCAGACCCGCGACGATCTTGCGGAACAGGCGCTCAGAGGAATCCGATCGGTGCTCAACGGCAGGAAGGAGTCTTTTTCGTTGGAGTACCCCTGCGACGCCCTCTCCGAAAAACGGTGGTTCGCCATGAGGGTCATGCCTTTCAAGAGGGCGGGAGGCGGAGCGGTCATCTGCCACGCCGACGTTACGGAACGAAAAAGGGCGGAAGATGAAGCGCGCCGCCGGATGATCGAGCTGGCCCACGTCACGAGGGTTGCAACGCTCGGGGAACTGGCCGCATCCCTCGCCCATGAAATCAACCAGCCGCTGACGGCAATCCTGTCGAACGCGCAGGCCGCCCAGCATTTTCTGGCCAGGGAGGTGCCGGAAACGGATGAGATCCGGCAGATCCTCGACGATATCATCGAGGATGATAAAAGGGTCAGCGAAGTCATCCGGAGAATGCGTTCCCTTCTCAAGAAAGGGGCGGCCTCACACGAGCGGGTGAACATCCATGACGCCGTCCTGGAAAGCGTGGCCCTGATCGAAAGCGCTTCGCTGCTCAACGGATTGTCCATCACCACCGAATTCGACGCCGGAATGCCCATCGTGTGCGCGGACCCGGTCCAGCTGCAGCAGGTCCTCTTCAACCTGATGGTGAATGCGGCGGGCGCCATGAAAAACACGCCCAATCCTTCGAGGAAAATCCGGATAGGAACGCTGTTAAGGGACGAGCGGACCGTGCAACTCTCCGTCACGGACTCGGGCACGGGTATCGACGAGGCCGTGATGGCTCATCTCTTCGAGCCCTTCGTCACGACCAAACCGGGAGGCATGGGCATGGGACTTTCCATCAGCCAGACCATCATCAAGGCCCACGGTGGGACCATCGGGGCGAAGAACAACCCGGAGGGAGGCGCCACCTTCTTCTTTTCCCTTCCTCTGGACAAGGAAAGCCGGTCATGATCGAGGAAAAACCGTTCGTGTACGTCGTCGATGACGACCTTTCGGTCAGGAAGGCGCTCGATAGGCTCCTGCGAGCCGCCGGCCATGGTGTGAAAACCTTTTCCTCCGCTTTGGAATTCCTGGATTACAAGCCCGTGGACGCTCCGGCTTGTCTTGTGCTCGACATCCGCATGCCGGCCTTCAACGGTCTGGATCTGCAGGACCATCTGGCCAAGCGGGAGGATTCCTTTCCCATTGTGTTCATTACCGGTCATGGAACCGTCCCCATGAGCGTCCGCGCCATGAAAGCGGGCGCCGTCGACTTTCTCCAGAAGCCCTTCGGCGACACGGACCTGCTGAGCGTGGTCGGGCAGGCCATCGAGAAAGATCGTGAGTCCAGGCGGCATCGCAAGGAAATCCGGGACCTCCGGCAGCGCCTGGCCACGCTCACACCCAGGGAACACGAAGTCTTTGCACACGTCGTCGCGGGCATGCTGAACAAGCAGATCGCCTTCGCGCTCGGCACCGTCGAAAAAACCATCAAGGTACACCGCGCAAGGGTCATGGCGAAAATGGGCGCCGAATCCGTGGCGGACCTGGTCCGTTTCGCGGAGAAACTGGGTATCCGCTCCACACCGGGCCAAACGCAGCGTCACCCTTAATCGCGCTCCGCCTCCACCCCGCAAAACGCAGGGGAACGCAGGATCGGACTCCGGATCGGCCACAGTAGCCTTTCTGCTCTCCCCGCATTGAAGCCTGCCGCAAAGCGGCGCCGCCGATCCCCCCAGACGCGAATTCCCCGCTCGGAGCGGTTCGCAACAGGAGCCGCGGTCGCTGCCCCGCAAGCCGCCACATCGCCGTTCACGGCTCTTCGTATTGGACCAAGGTCCAATAGTATTCTCTCCGCGATCGGTCTATATACCGGACATGTCGGGAGCCGATCGATCCGCCCCGTGTCTCCCGTTGCTTCGAGAGGGCGATTACCGTGTCGCGCAGAGCGAGTGGTGCCTTGATCCGGGAAAGGTGTTCATGGAGGCCGAGATTCCCTGCAATGTTTTCGTGGTGGACGACGACGCCTCGATCAGGAAAGCTCTGAAACGATTGCTCAGAGCCAACGGATATCATGTTGTCACTTTCGACTGTGCCGAAGCCTTTCTCCATTCCGATTGCGTGCGGGTCGGAGCCTGTCTTGTCCTGGACATCCGCCTCCCGGGCATATCGGGGCTCGATTTGTACGATCGGCTCGTATCCCTCAACGTGTTCAACCCGGTCATATTCATGACCGCTCATGACAGTCCGCAGTGGTTGGCCGAGGCGGCAAGGGCCTGCGCCGTGGCATACCTGCGAAAGCCATTCGATCAGCAACAGCTGCTGGACGCGATTCACCTTGCATGCGGCAGGCGTCAGGCTTCCAACGGCGGGAGCGCCCCGAAGGAATGAGTGCACGGGGCCTGCCGAAAGGCGAGAATATGGAACAGGAACGCATTGACTATCACACAGAATCGGGAGGATCCAATGAACAGGATGACGCAAACGGCCCTTTTCGCACTGGTGATTGCAGTCTCGGTATTTCTTTTCCAAGGAGTCGGTCTCGCTTTTTACGACGATGAGGAAATCATGGGGAAATGCAGTCCGCTGGTGGGGAAAACAACCAAGGAACAAGTCTACGAGGCCTGCCCGGCGATGAAAATGAATGCGGATGTGTATTACCTGAACGAGGACGCGATCCGGCAGCTCAAGGACGTTAAGGACAAGGTCGAGGTGATCGCGGTATTGGGAACATGGTCGGCGGAATCCCAACAGCAGGCCGGGAGATTTTTCAGAATTCTCGACGCAACCAAGAACGCCGGAATTTCAGTCGCCGTTTACGCCGTGGATGAAGACATGAGCGATAAAACCGGGATTGCCGAACGGTACCGGGTCGACACCCTTCCCACGATAATCTTTGTTAGGAACGGGAAAGAGCTGGGAAGAATCATCGAAGCGCCGAAAACCACGCTCGAGGCCGAAACGTTGGCCATCCTGAGCGCAAAAGGTGCATAGCCGGCTGCCGCTTTCCCGGCATTCCTCAAATCGGTGAACGCGTGATCTCCTCCAGTCGAAATCCCGATCCGGCATGCCGATGGGGCCGGCCCGCCCAGCCGGCCCCGCGCGCGTTTCAGCCGGGACCGAAAAGCGGGACACCATCCCGGAACTTGGATGGCCAGGCGATCGGATCGATCAACGATGCCGCTTTGCCCATGAGCCAAACGTCGAAGCATTGCCGGCTTTCCCGCAAGCCATGAAAACCCCGGCATCCTGTCCGAACGCTCCCCGTCTCTCCCGCACGCTCAACCGTCTTTGCGCCCCGCATGCCGAGCATCGGCCCGGGGTGGGTTGTGTGGTTTCTCTTTTTTTTACTTTTTTTCTCACCGACGGAACCCCGAATCCTCCCCCCGGCGGGACCTTGTAGGCATTTCCCTGCACACGCTGCCCCGAAAACCCTACACTCCGTTCGACACTGCCGCGTGAAACTCCTCGGGCCGGTCCCCGCACAAGCTCGCAAACTTCAGCGCATACTTCGCGGGTTCGGCAAAAGCAACCATTCCTGATCGGCATCCTCAAACCGGTCTCCACGTCGACCGAAAACGGGTTCCGGATTCTCGCCGCCGGGCTCGAAGGCCTTTTCCCACGAGAGTTGCCGTACGTGCCTGGAAATACAGGTTCGTAATTCGAGTTTCATTCTCGTTTCTCTTCTGCTCACGCATCAGCCCGTAACGTCCATATATACCGGGAAAATTCAGCGCATGCCCGAATTCCATCGTGAATCTCCGGGCTTGTTGCTCCCCGGTTCCTCTGAAGCCGCTACAGACCAACGCCTGGAAGACCCGCTCACCGGGGTTCAAAACAATGAGAAGACCTTGCCGAGATATCCCTGTCGTTTGCGGCGGGCGACGAAACGGACCTCGTATTCACCGTCTCATACGAAGTTGCGTGCAAGATGGATCTTTCAAACACAAAAGAGCGGGGGAATGATTCCCCCGCACCCCCCAAGTTTCGGCCACACGCGCAAGCGCGTGAGGCCGAGTGCTCGGCGCTGTCGGCGACTGGCCGAAGGCCGCCGCCGCAGCGCCACACGGAGCCGCGAAGCAGCGAGGGGGTGTGGGGGATACGTCCCCCACGCTTTGAGAGTATCATTTTGAACGCAATTATCCATGCCCCCTGCGACACCCGCGAAGCATGAAAACAGACTCCCGAGGGAGTCTGTTTTCTAGGTAAATCCGTATCATTGCCCTCCGACAGCTGATTCCGGGCTCTTGAAGGTGAACGGACATCCCGGCGATCTCGAGACCTATCCCTTATTCCCCTGCAATTTGTGGCGTTCGCTGGAATAGAGGAAGTTTTTCAGACTGTATCGTGCATTGTTGATCTTCAGTTTTTTCCGGATATTTTTCCGATGCGATCGAACAGTACTCGGGGAAACATGGAGCTGTCTGGCTATTTCTTCCGTGGTATTTCCATGCTTTATGAGGGATGCAATACGAAATTCAGTAATGGAAAGCTTGAACGCCAGGTTTGCGTCCGGTGAGAAATCTGAGGTGAGATCTTCAACTTGCCTAATAAGCATATCAATTTGATTATTATAATGTGAAGAAATATTATCGTTTCGCAACTTCTCAATAGAAGGAACGATAAGAGATCTAAGTTTCACTGCAATCTGCTTCTCCAAATCGTCTTTTTCGCTTTCAATATTCTGTGCAAAAATAGCCAATGCTTTGTTTGTCTCTCTCAACTGCTTGTTCAGATACTCCAGTCGTTCTTGATTTGAAATCAGTTCCGTTTGACTCTTGTGAAGATCGTAGAACAGTCTCGCCACTTTACGTTTGTCATGGAGGGTTTTCATAGTGCGTGAAATAACATGGAACAGCAGTTCTCCTGGGAAAGGCTTTTCAAGGAAGTCAAAGGCCCCAAGTTGTAGTGCTTTTATTGCAATATCTTTGTCAGGATATCCCGTCATGACGATTATGCTGCAATCTGGATAGTGTGATCTAATACTCGGAATCAAATCGAGACCATTGACTTCTCCTAAAAATACATCAAGCAATAAGATATCAAATTTGCTTTCAAGAATACGTTCAATATTATACTTAGGTCCACGAATATATCTTACATCAAAATTTTGAGACAATAACAAATCAGCAAGAAGCTGGGAAAAAGATTCATCGTCATCTGCAATAAGTATACTGAAATCAGTATCAAAATCATAATGTTCCATTTCAATCAAGCCTTAATAAAATTTATTGCTTCAGCATTTTGATATCAGGCAATTCTCTGTTATAATCATTCACGTCATTCTACCGGAACGGACCGTACGGACGATAGTGAGCGGAATGTTCGAAAAGACCTTGTTTTTTGCTCATGAATATGCCGATCGAAGCCGTACGCGAAAGTCTTGAACCGCCGGGAAACCGACCGCCTCAGGGCTGAACACGCCAAGTCGTTGTGTAAGATGAGCTTTGAGTATCCCGTCTCAATGATGCGTTGAGCGGATGGACTGCCGGCTCGCCGATGAAGCTTCCACAAAAGTAGTCAAGTGATTTTAATAACTTCAATGTGAGTGAATAATCCTATGCAACAATTTTTAAATTGTCAAGTCAAATGCCAATGATATAAAATATCCCGCAACATATCCCACCAACCCGGAGTGGTCATGGCCAGCGTATTTGTCATCGAGGACGATCGCCGTTGGAGAGCGTGCCTTAGGGAAGCGCTCCAACCCATGCACTCAGTCGTATTTACGTCTGAGAATACAACCGGTTACGATTTATTAGCGAGAGAAGCACATGAGGCTGTTATTATCAACCTGGAAGCAATATCATCAAACGGGATCGAAAGACTGAAAGAGCTGCGAAGGGTCCTTCCCTACACGCCCTTGATCGTTACCAGTCCACTTGGGGCGACGGAGTTCATCGTCGAGGCGGTGAAGGCCGGCGCGGTTGACTTCGTTCCCAAGCCCTATTCCGGAACGAGGATCAAACTGGCGGTCGACAAGGCTCTTGAAAACCGAAGCCTCAGGGATGAGATCGACTACCTGAGAAGGCAGCAGGATATTATTTATGATTTCGATGGGATAATTGCGGCCAGCGCTTCGATGAAACATGCGATGTCGACCATCAGAAAGCTTGCCCATTCGGATTCCGTCGTTCTCATGACGGGAGAGACCGGCACGGGGAAAAGCATTCTCTCCGGGGCGATTCACTTCAACAGTGCACGTCGCAGGAAGCCTTTCGTCAAGATCAATTGCGCCAACATACCTGAGGCGCTCCTTGAAAGCGAGCTTTTCGGGCACGAGAAGGGAGCCTTCACCAGCGCGAACAAGACTCGGGTGGGACGGCTGGAGCAGGCCAACGGCGGCAGCGTGTTTCTGGACGAAATCGGGGAGCTCTCCCTGGCCCTGCAGGCCAAATTCCTGCGGGTCCTGGAAGAAAAAGCCTTCGAACGGCTCGGTGGGAATCAGACGATTCATAGCGACATAAGGATCATTGCCGCCACGAACAAGAACCTTGACGAACAGGTGACAAACGGGGCATTTCGGGAAGATCTCTACTACCGCGTCAATGTGCTCCGAGTCCACTTGCCGCCCTTGCGGAACAGGCGCGAATGCATCGAGCCCCTTTCGTATCATCTCCTGGGCAAGATATGCCGTACCGCCAGGAAACGAATAGAGGGATTCCTCCCCGAAGTCATCGCCCTATTCAAAGACTATCACTGGCCCGGGAACATCCGCGAGCTCTCGAACACAATCGAACGGTCCGTTTTTCTCGAGGAGAACAGGGTCATTCATGCTGAGAACGTGTTCCTGCCTCTTCCCGCTCGCAGGAGCGACAGAACGGACTCCACCCTCAAGGAGTTGACCCTCCGGGAGAAGGAAATGATCCTGGATGCACTGGAGGCATGCCACTGGACGCAGAAAGACGCGGCTTCGATGTTGGGCATCACGCCGCGCATGCTCAATTACAAGGTAAAAAAATACGGCATAACCCATCCCAGGTGGCGCAAGAACAGGTGATACCCTCCATTGTCGCCCCGTTTCTCTCTCCCATTGAACAGGTCCTATTGCGTAGGACCCCGGGCGCGGCTTCCCGCGTTTGCGGTCGTCGGACGGAGGAGATTACAACCTTGTAATACCGGTTTCATTTTCTTCCTTCACGGTCATGCGGGATCCGTTCCCGAGAGTCTTTCGACGGAGCCTTTTCCATCATCCCGGCACTTTGCTTTCCCCGCCTTCGATCCGTTTTCTCAGCAATATTCTTTGTAAGCCCCTTGCATTGCCTTCCGGGATTCGCTCCACCAGGTGCGAACGGGACCTGAGTTTTCCCCTGGCATCAAAATTGCTCCTCTCTGGTCGCACGTATCGCCCATGGAAATTCTCGAAGGGCACACAATCCTGAAGAACAACCACATTGATGCTATGCGCCCAAGCGCCAGGTGCCTGGGATGCGGCAGGTGGGTTGCCGATGGCGAACAGCGCCTCCCGGGGCTGATTCTCGCGCGGCGCCCGCATGGAGGACAACATGCCTGGTCACAATCTGTCCGGCGTCTCGGCAAGAGGCCGTTCCCTTCTTTTCCATCTCATCGTCTTCCTGGCTGTAATCCTGACTTCTTTCTCGGTTGCATCAAGTGCCTACCCGGCTTCGGCCTCTCTTACCTGGGACCCCGTCACGGCAACGAATCTCACGGGCTACAGAATCTACTACGGAACATCGAGCCGCAGCTACACCGCCAGCGTGACCCTGGCCGACGTGACCGCCGGCACCGTCCCGAACCTTGCCGAAGGAACGACATACTTTTTCGCCGTCACATCCCTCGGTGACGTGAACGAGGAAAGCGATTATTCTGAAGAAGTATCCTGCACCATTCCATCTGCCAACCTTGCACCCGTTGCTCAGGACACTTCTCTGAGCACGGATGAGGATACACCGGAGTCCTGCACGCTCATTGCCGCCGACGGGGACGGAGACCCTCTGAGCTTCAGCATCGTCACCCAGGGCACCTTGGGAACCGCCGTCATCACAAACGCCTCCAGCGGTTCCGTCACATACACCCCAAAGCCAAATGCCTTTGGGACGGACACCTTCACCTATAAGGCCTCCGACGGAAAATCGAATTCGAACACGGCGACCGTGTCCGTGACGATCTCTCCGGTGAACGATGCCCCGATAGCCCTCGGCGACAGTGTTTCGACCTCGAGAAACACCCCGGTCATCGTCAACGTGCTTGCAAACGACACCGACGCGGACGGGGACGTGTTGATGACCGCCTCCTTTACACAGGGGCTCCACGGCACGGTCCAGGTCAGCGGCGCTTCCCTTCTTTACACGCCCTTCCCGGATTTCAACGGCAATGATTCCTTCAGCTATACGGTGAACGACGGACATGACGCCACGGCAACGGCCACGGTGACGGTTGCCGTCGTAATCCCCAACGAACCTCCGGTGGCTCAGCAATCCGCCATCGACACAACCGAGGACACGCCCGGGAGCGGCACGCTCATTGCCGCCGACGGGAACGGAGACCCTCTGACCTTCAGCATCGTCGCCCAGGGCACTTTGGGAACCGTGGTCGTGACAAACCCGTCCATTGGTTCCTTCACCTACACCCCGAAGTCCAATGCTTTTGGAACGGATGCTTTCACCTTCAAGGCCTCCGACGGAAAGGCGAATTCGAACACGGCGACCGTGACCGTGACGATTTCCCCCGTGAACGACGCTCCGACGGCATTGAACGACGCCGTTTCGACGCCCCAAAACACCGCGGTCACCGCCGACGTGCTTTCGAACGACACCGACGCGGACGGCGACGTGTTGACGGTTTCCACCTTCACTCAGGGTCTCAACGGGACGGTCCGGCTCGACAATGGTTTCCTGCGATACACGCCCAACACTGATTTCAACGGAACCGATTCGTTCAATTACACGGTTGCCGACGGTTGCGGCGGCACGGCATCCGCAACGGTGACGATCGCCGTCGTGGCTGCCAACAGCCCCCCTCTGGCCTACAACAAGAACGTCCAGGCCCTGGCGAACAAGCCCGTCAGTAGTCTCCTCAAGGCGACCGATCCGGAAAGAGACCCTCTGACTTTCAGCATCGTCAGCAACGGCACTCGCGGCACGGCGGTACTCAACAATCCCGTCAACGGGGCCTTCACCTATACCCCCAATTCCAATGTCACCGGAACGGACACTTTCACTTTCAAGGCCAATGACGGCAAGCGAGACTCCAACACGGCCGTTGTGACCGTCAAGATCAAGAACAACAGAACGGCCGTCGTCGTCGAGGCCGAGGAAGCCTCTATGTTCTCGACGCCCATGACGAAGGGATCGGATGCATCGGCTTCCGGTGGGGGCTACATTTGGGTTCCAACCGGAACGGGAAGCATTTCAACCCCGTTTCAGGAAGGCGGCTCGGCCCATTACGTCTTCAAGGTGCCGAGCGCCGGCAAGTACCGGGTATGGGCCCGGGAATACTCCAGAAACACGGCCCACAACTCATTTTTCATCTCCCTGGACGGCGGGGATTTCCTCCCCTGCAACACGGCTCTGGTCAAAAAATGGGAATGGGAACAACTGCGGATCGGGAATTCCGGCAAACCGCTCGTGGTGCACCTGACTCCCGGCGAGCATACACTGCGAATCAAACAGAAGGAGGACGGCACAAGAATCGACAAGCTGCTGCTCTCGACCAACCCGAGACATTTCCCCTCCACCGTGTATTCTTACGGAGCAGCCGGAGTGTTCGGCGATTGGAGCATCACCGATCCCGATCCGCCGGGGGGACGGGTCTCCTCGATCCCCGATATCGAGAGGGAAAGCGTCGTCGTCAGTTTGTCGGGCAGCGGCATCAGGAACGAATACCACCTTGGATCGGATCACGAGGGCTGGCACAATTCGCGTCAATTCGACCTCCAGTGGAGCATGAAATTCGCGGAAGACTACCTGATTTCCGTCCATCTGAAAACGACCGCCGGTTACCGACGAATCGTGTATCAGCCCATGGACCTCGACTTCATTGAAAAGCACGGCGACGCCGTGAAGTGCGGGCTGGGATCGAGCACCAGAAACGGCGAGTGGCACACCATTATCCGGGACCTGCGGGCGGATCTCGGCCGCGTCCTGCCCGGCATTGCCATATTGGAGGTCAACGGAATCTCCGTTCGCGGAAGCGGCAGAATCGACAACGTGAGGCTGAGGTAGCCTGACGAGGGGGCGCGGAATGCGCCTCCCGGAAAAAACAAATCGGGCCATGAGTCCCCGGGTTTCGGTCTCATGGCCCGATTTTCAGACATTCCGTCTCATACCGGCCTGCGGTCAAGGCGGCAACACTGGGCGGGAGAGCATGAAGCTCTCCCTTTGCTGCATGTAGTTATATGGCGTCCGTCCCCGCCCGCCTCCCCTTGCGTCGAGCCCTCTCATCGCGCCACATCGAACGCAAATCGGCATCCATCATCGATCCGCCGCCGGTGAAGCAAGCGGCAGGGACTCTATACCGGCTCTCGCGCAAACACTCGTCATGCACGTGACGTTTCACTCCACCCTCGAACTCCGCGGTTTGGCCGCGCCCCGAAAAAGTGCCTCAACCGCATGGCATCAACATTTCTTGCACACTCTCGTCGCGGAAACCACCGGATCGAACGCTGCCCGGGCGGAAGACCCGGCCCGCCGCCGGAATCCGGCCGGAGCGCCGACCCGCAAGCCCGGGCAGGCGTCAGCGGAATTCGTTGATCACCGGCATCAACCCGCTCATCTGCTCTTCGGAGAGCCGCGCAAATTCCAGGCCGCAACGCCTGTTTTCCAAACCGATGAGACTCTGATAATCGTTGCACCTGATATCGTAGACCACTCTGCACAATATCCTGGAAATGTACAGGCCCCTTGAATTGGAGAAGATGTCTATCTCCACCCTATCCACTCGGCAGTGTTCTTCCAATGCCAGGTATTCAAAGGAGATGCCTGTCTTGCTTATGTCCATGATCCTTCCCAGCCTGTAAAGACCGGAGCAGAAGGTCAGGTAGATGTTGTCCCGGATTCGGAAACGCTTGCATCGGCGTTTTTCCATGACGGACGACAGGTTGTTCGTGGAGGGTTGCTCTTCTGATCGCATATGTGTTCCCCTCGGTAAAGCATAAGTGATCCTGCGCGGGCTCAGCCGGTTGTGCTCCACGTTGACGGAATCCTCTTCCGACTGTTCTCGTTCGCTGAGGAGCATCCGAATCTGTTGCGGCTCAAGCAGCCGGCGCACCCTCGACCCCGGGTGACCGTTCTCCACGCTTCGATGACCGTAAGACCGGATATCTGAAAGCACTCCGTCTTCGTTCGGCAGACCGCGATCGCATCCGCCGGCGGGTACCCTCGCGGGTACAGGCCCTTCTCTTCCGCCGGCGAAAGCCCATAGAGCGGGGATTCCTGAAAAAGCCGGAATCCTATGAATCGAGCTTTCCCCGATCCCCAGTGCCCGGTCTCGCCCCCCTCCGGTTCTCCGGAGCAACGGGCCGGGTCACGGGAATTATCCCTGCATCGTTGGCTCCATCCGCCCACTCCCCTTTTCTCCGAAGGCTTTCCGGAAGGTGTTCGACCTCGGGCTCTAAACCGATCTTCCCGGCACCCATTCCCGACACCTGGCGCCTTCCGGACCACGGATTGAGTTTCCTGTTTGTTTTCAACACATTGATGGATGCCGACGGTCCGGGGGCAGCCTTCGACGCGAACCCCGCACTCCGGACATTCAATGCGGAGGTCCGGACAAACCACCCGTTCCGTCCAAAATCGCTTGCGCGAGCGCCGAAGTTCCTGTATACGGTAGCTGGCTCTCAGAGCGGGAGCGGCGCCACAACCGTCGCTCCCCCTCAAAAAACATCATTGGAGGTGGAGCATGGCTGAAAGAAAACCCTTGCCCGGCCCCACAACGAAATTCCGGCGCATCCGCCGTTTGACGACTTTCCTGGTTGCCCTCGCGGCCGCCCTCTCGATCGCTCCCGATGTCTTTCCCGCGTCAGTCACCCTGTCCTGGAATCCCGTGTCGTTCAAGAACCTTCGCGGCTACAAAATCTATTGCGGCACATCGCACCGCAACTATTCCCGACGCGTGACGCTGGGCAAAGCGACTTCCGGGACGGTAAGGAACCTTGTGAAGGGCAGAACCTATTATTTTGCCGTAACCTCCTATGCCGCCGGGGTGGAGAGCGGATTCTCAAAAGAAGTGGTCTTCCCCCCGAATGAGGCACCGATCCACGATAAGCGCCTCCAGACGGGTGATTCCGGGGATACGCCCGACACCCCGGCATCCGAGGGCGCATTCGAGCTGCAAGTCTTGTCCGGAACCGATCCCCCGGCTCCCGGCGTCAACGACGCGGGAGGCGATTCCGTTGCGGCGCCCGATTTTGGCGGCATCCAACCGCACGAATCGGTTTACCTGGAGGCGGAAGCCGGCGCTCTGGAGGTCCCCCTGGAAACGGGCGTGACCACGTCCGGCACCGGTTTTATCCGGGTGCCCTTAGGGCGGGAGCCCGTTTCGGACCCCCTGCGGGAAGGGGGCACCGCCACCTATGCATTCACGGTGACCGCCGCCGGAGACTATACCTTCTGGGGACGCGAATACTGTCCGTACAGCACCCGCAATTCCTTTTTCGTCTCGGTCGATTCCGGCCCTTTCCTCACCTGGAACACCGCGATCGTCAACGGGTGGCTGTGGGACCAGGTGCGCGACGGGTCCTCCGGTTCCCCGTTGAAACTGCGGCTGAGGGCCGGCGACCATACGCTCAGGATCAAGCAAAAAGAGGACGGCACGCGCTTGGACAAGATCCTGATCACCAGCGTGCCGCAGCCGTTCCCCTCAACGCTCTATTGCGCGGTATCGCGCGGAGTGCCGGGCCGATGGAGCATCACCGACTCCGACCCGCCCGGGGCGAAGGTCTTGAGCGTGTTTGACGACGAGCGGGGCGGTCCCGTCACGGAATTGTCCGGCTCCGAAACGGCCAACGCGTTTCGCCTGGGCGGCCGGGACCTCGACGGTTGGCACAACACCCGTCAGTTCGTCCTGGAGTGGAGCATGAAGTTCTCCGAGGACTACGTGGTTTCGGTACACCTGCAGACCACGGACGGCTACCGGGAAATCCGGTACAAGCCTCTTGTCGGAAACGGTCCGGGAGACGACCGGACAATCGATTGCGGGCTTGGGCCCGGCACCCTGGACGGCGACTGGCACACCTTCGCCCGCCACCTGCAAAAGGACTTGTCCAGGGCACAGCCGGGGGTAAAAATCCTCGAAGTGAATGGATTCTCGGTTCGCGGCAGCGGCAGAATAGATAACGTGAGGCTCGGGGCCGGCCGTTGATGCGCTGCGGGCCGGCGCCCGGCGCCGATCACCGGCGCCGGACAGACCCGGGTTCCACTCGCTCCCGCCGTGGCGGAAACGAGTGGAGCCTCTTTTTACGCCTTGTCTTTCCTGCTCGCCCGGACAAACAACGCCACGCCGCCCGCGCCCATCAGGAGCGAAAACAGAGTGGCCGGTTCGGGGATCCTGCTCGGCTTGGTGGGCCGCTGGTTTAAACCGCCGGCGCCGGAATCGGAAATGGTACTCGTGCCGGGGCCCCGGTCATTGGACCCGGTTTCGGCTCCCAGAGCGGTTCCCGTGCCCCATCCGGCCGTCTGTTCCACCACGGGGAACGACAGGGCCAGCGCCAGGGCCGCCAGGCCGATGAGACTGAATACCGTGATTCTTTTCATCATCGATCTTCCTCCTCTCTTCTTCTGTGTAAATGCACGTCATCAACCCGGGTCGACGGGATGGATCACGAACGGCGGCCGCCGAGTCGCGGCGCATCTTCGCACGCGCCCTCCTTTTTTCGCGCGAATGCTACCGCCTCCGGACCATCCCATCGACCCCCCTCATCACTCCAGCGAAAACCGGGACCCGTAAAATCCCCGCCCCGGGTCTCCCGTTTTCGAAGGAATCTTGTCCACGCGCTCCCGCCACAGGCGCAAAAAGGCTCCAGGGCCAGAGCATTCCCGAGCGCTCGGGGAGGTCTTTCTGTCGACCGTCGACCGTCGACTCATTTGCAGGAGGACGCGAACCTCCTTCTTCGTTCCAATGCGCGCAGGCCCCATGCAACCGGCGAGAGGAGCAGCAGCGCTACCACGAAGAAGAGGTTCCCGCCCCGCGTATGCCATGGCCCCGCCAGAACACTCTCCCCGAAATTCGCCGTGATCACATAGAGAAACACGATCCGCATGCCGTTCTTGAAAATGGAGATCGCCACCGAGGACAGCAATAAGACTACTCGGCCCGCGGCACTCTTCAGATACACGGTGCCAATCAGCAGGCTCACGATAAAAAGGGCCATGGTCGATCGGATGCCGCTGCATTCCGGCGCCACTTCGAGGTCGATGAAAGGAAGCATCAGGACAAACCCGTCTAATGAAACGGGTATCCCGGCGGTTCTGAAAATCCAGTAGGCCGCATCCAGCGAGCCCCGTTGCAGGAAAGCGGTCAGCGCATCGAGTACCGGGGCCGGAAGCGGAACCATGAGGACGAGGAACAATACGGGGGTCAGAGCGTTCCGAAACGTATTCACACCGTAGAAAAAAACCAGCGTTCCGGTGATGAACCCCACGGCGGAGAGGGTTGACAAAACCAGGCCCTCATCCGCATTCGCGTTCCATTCAGTCATGCGGCACCACACATGGAGAGCCAGGCTCAGAAAAATCCATATTGATCCTGCCGCGTAGGAGTATCCGACTTTGTGGAAAATCTCCTTCCTGTTCCACGCCAGGGCAAACAGGGCGATGAACGGCATCGCCACAATGTATGAATGGGTGTGTGACTCGAGCGATAGAGAGATGAGCCGGCGTAGCGGTTCGGAATAGATGACCAGGCCGACCGCCAGCGAGACGACGAACAATGCAAACCGGGCATCCATGAAGTGCGGAGAATCGGGGGGGCTTTTCAAGATCGGACCTCGAATCGGCTTGCACGCCCGGCATGCACCATCAGCGTGCCGGGCCTGACCGGAAATCACGCCGTTCACCAATAGAACAAAAGAGCGTACAGATACCCCGCCATATCTCGCGAGACCCACTTGATGCCCGCCGGCGAAGCCCACCAGAATCGCGGATCGTAATCATCGGTCGGAACGCTGATCATTCCGATATGGACGCCGGGGGGGAGCACCTTCCGGTAAACCGTGTAGGTCTTTCTCGCATGAGGGCCGACCGTAAGGATGTTGACTCCCTTCGACAGGCGCATGTCGGAACCGTCGAGGAACTTTTTGAACGCTTGAGCCGACGTCAAGGTACGATCGAATGCAACATAGGGTGCCGGTACGGCAATGACGTTCGCCTCCTTGACACCGAGCTTCACGATCCTCCGCGCTGAAATGGCGGCGGACGTGGGGCAGCCGGGACAATCCTTCTCACTCGGCCCCCCAGTGGTGACGAGGAGGGAATATCCGCCCCTGTTGAATTCCAGTGCGGCGGACCTCAAGGCATACTCCGGCACCCAACCCTCAACCACCAGGATTTCAGCATCGGCGGGCTGGTTCATGACAAGGAAGGAGTGCATTCCACCGATCCCGAAAACCGCAACACATAACGCTCCTACAATCGCGAACCGCTTGAGCGGCCTGGTCTTCAGTGACGGCATGCGTGCTCTCTCGAGTCCCCGGCAATCGCCCATAAAGCAGCCTGGACACCGCCACCTCGCGATCCGGGATCGCCGCCCGGCGCCATACCGTCCGGCGGCACAATTCCATCCCCGGACCACCGGCAGGCGGGCCATCGGTCAGCTGCGTGCAGCCTGGCCGCCATAGCCGCCGGGGAGGCTGACTCGGCGGTGGCCGTCAAAGTTCGCGGGTCTTCAGAGGATTGCCTTGCGCGGCTTGCCCCGCAACGATCCCGCGCCCTTTCTGAAGCAAATGACGGGTTCGGAAGCCCACCGCGGTGAAAAGTATTTATAGATGAATTGCATGCCGCGGCGAAACGCCAGCGCCTTCAGAGGCGACCTCGATTTGAGCGCCGCGTACCGCGAGCTTGCTTGCGGAATCGGGAGATAGACCGCCTCCGGGGCGAACTGGAACGAGGACACATATTCCAGCAACGTTCTATAGGTGAAGTACCTCACGTGCGCGTAGAATTCATAGCGGTCACGTTCGGACAGAGGATCGTGGAAGGTTTTTCCGGACAATAGGAACGGCAGAAGATAGGTGAGTCCGGAATAGTTCGGTGCCGAGATATAGAGATAACCCCCCGGCTGCAAAATTCTGCCGATCTCGCGGATGAAGTACTCGGTGTTTATGGTGTGCTCGATGACGGCGAGCGCGATCACCGCGTCAAAGCTTCCCTCGGGGAAGGGGAAGGGGTTTTCCGGATCGTCGATGTCGAAAGACACCGTCTGCAGACCGGTGTCTTTCATGATCTGCAGGCATGTTTCGCTGATATCGTTGCAGAGCAGTTCCGCAGGGTATCCGTCGCGTATGTTCCTGCCGACGACCCCCACACCCGAAGCGATATCGAGGACTCTGCGGTGCCCCCGGTTTTCGAAGCATTGGGGAAAAATCCGGTGTCTTTCATGGAACGCCGGATACTCGTCCAGTTTCTGAATGCCGCTCAGGCGCTCTTCTTCAAGGGGAATCGCATCGGTCCTCATCGTGAATCATCTTTCGTCAGTCTATTGTTATGGTATGCGCCGGCGTTCATGGAACGGACGGAGAAAACGACCGTTTGCACGCCTGCGCCCTTTTGCGGGAATACGAATCCATCACCGCTTTCTCAGGGTGATAACCCATCGGTTTGCCAGGTACTTGAGCGGGGCGAACCGCTCCAGGGCTCCTTCCAGGCGATCACTGATCCTTTTGTCGGCTTCCATCGAGAAGATGCTCCTGCCCAGAAAGAGAAACGGACCGAATCCGATACTCGCCCGGGCGGTCTCGACCAGGCGGGCTCTCACAAATGCCTGGTTCAGCCGGCCATAGGTGTACTTTCGATTCGCAAAGGCGGTATTCGTTGCCAATGAATCCGGCTGCGCCGTCCCATCCGATTTCCACTTCAGCTTCTTGATGCGAACATAGTCCATGATTCTCTTCAGATAGTACGCGTCCAGGAAGACGCTCATCCTCGTCATATTGGGAAGCGAAATGATCGCCAGCCCATCCTTTTTCAGAACCCTTCCGATTTCCCCGACCGCCTTTTCATCCGTCGGAAGATACTGCAGCACGCCCAGGCTGAAAACCGTATCCAGCGATTCGTCCTCGAAAGGAAGGTGTTCGATGTCTCCCTGCATGAGCACGGGCCTAAAGCCGTTTTCCGACACTTTTTCTCTCGCCGTGAAAAGCATTTCATTGGCAAGATCCATACAGAAGACATCGTGTCCCAACTCTGCGACCGTCCTTGAAAGCTCACCCGCGCCACACCCCGCGTCGAGGACTCTTGCGCGTTGACTGCGATTCAGGGCGACGAAACTCTCGACGGCCACCTTCAGCCTTCTTTTCATCTCGTGTGCGGCCAGGTAGGTGAAGTGCGGCCCCTCCTCATACACATCTTTCCAGAAGCGCGCATCGTTATCGAAAAAATCCGAGACGATCCTCTTTTTGGCATCCATGCTGCCGGAGGTTCTCAGTGCCGCATGCCCCATAAAGGAGCATCCTCTCATCTCGAGGCTTTCAGGAAAATGTCCGGGACCTGTCATAGTTTTTTCGCTTCCGGTTTTGGTTTTTCACGTCTTATCTTCCGCCAGGGGCGGATTTGCCCGAAGCCGAGTCTTGCGTTTTATGAAGCCGCCGGCCGGGCCGACCCGCTCCATGCTCTCGATGCCTCCGCCGCACGCGTGCGGAATCATTTCGCGGCATTGCTTGCAAAATCAAAGCATCTTTTCACAAAGGGGCGCAAATCCCCCCTGTCGAAAATGGCAAAAACATGGGGTTTCATATAAGGCCTGAAGTACTCGGCCAGGGAGTACCTCTCTTCTCTCAGGTACTTGAGGCTGAAAAGAACGTCTTTCGTCAGGTCGATCCAGTAAGCGCCCGTCTTGAATTCACAGTGCCCGGGGAGGACGCCCTCAACGCGGTGTTTGTATTCGAGCCAGGGAAAGTTGATCCCGCACGAGACGGAAAGCATCGAGGACAAGTTGTGGCGCCCATTGATTTCCATCAACTTGTAAGTACCGTCACGAACGTCTTTTTTGAACTCGGTGCAGGAGTATCCGCGATACCCCGCGGCCTGGACTATTTTGCGCCCGAGGTCGATCACCTCCGGCATGTATTTGCTCACCAGCACTCGAGGCACACCGAAACGCGGCGGCGCCAGTCTGACCTTCTCCGCGGTGAATTCCACCAGCGGTTTTCCATCCCAGAAGTACGAATTGTAGTTGACTCCTCTTGAATCATCCCCCGGTATATGCTCCTGGAGCATCAGTGCCAATCCGTGCGCATCGGCCTCTTTGAACGCGCCAACCGCCTCGTCCAGGCTGTGCGCCTTCACCATCTTCTTCCGAAACACTTCGAAATACAAATGACTGTGGCACGGTTTGATGATGAGTGGAAACCCCATTATTTCGGCATAGCGTTCCAACTCGTCGAGGGACTCGACCTCGAACGTCTTCGGTGAAGGGACGCCGTGAGCTTCCGCAAGCCGATACGTGTATTTCTTGTCGATGATGCTTTGGACTGTTTCCCAGTCTTCGCAGGCCACAATGAAGTGCTCCTCCAATTGCGCCTTGTGCTGTGATACGGCAACGAGAGTCTCATCATCCGCCGGAATGAGGAGCGGTTTCGAATAGGGTTTCGCCCCGTCTATGAGCGCAGCGACAAAATCGGCAGTCTCCGTTGCAGGGTTGGGAACCTTGACTTTCCGGCGGACATGCTTGGAGAGGTATCCCATATCTTCCTCTCGATAGTAGAAAACCGTGACCGGAACTCCCATCCTGCCAAGCGCGCGAATTACGCCAAGACCAATGGTATGGCTGGAAAGAACGATCGCTGGTGTGTTCGGCATTGCTCACTCCTCTGGTGAAATAACCCAAAAGAAGGCTGCTGATGCAGTCCTTGCTCCACGGGCGGCGCAAGAAAGGAACGAAAGTCCGCTGCGCGCGTTGACGGCTGTCGGTTGCCGCCATGCGCAAAGGCGCCACACGGATACCCATTCATCCCTCCCTGCCGGTTGCGGCTCCCGACGGTCCTTCCTCGATCACCTCTGCGCCACGCGATCCTGTCTTCGAGGCCCGGGAATTGCGCCTTTGATTTGGTCCCAGTATTCCGACAGCTGCCGTCTTCCTCCCGGCACGACCAGCCAGACCCCGATGTAGATCGCCGCTCCTCCGATCAGGAATGGAATCACCCATGGGGTCGGAAAAGTCCAGCCAACGGCATACCGCACTCCGAACATGATCAGCGCGGTAATGAGGCTGCACAACGAGCTGATCGCAAGCCCCCTCAACAGAGAGGAAATTTTCACGGGCGTGTGTCTCAGACCGTATGCCAGACAGACCGCCAGAGACAGGAAGACCGCGGAGCTGACGCCTGCCGCGACCCCGATTGCCCCCCAGAGGCTCCCGATACCCTGACAGCAGATGAACAGGATTGCATTGATGAGCCCGAGCCTGAAATATTCCTTTGTTTTTCCGACCGCCTGCAAGGCCGTGGCCACGATATACACTACCGGTTCGATAAAGGCGCCGACGGCGAGGACCTGGAATATCGGAATGGCTTTCGTCCACTTCGCTCCAAGCAGCAGATTGCTGACCAGGTCTGCAAAAAGGGCCACGAAAACCACAACGGGCATGGAGAAAAAAGTCATCAGCCGCAGCAGCTTCTCGAAATGGCTTCTGAACTCCGCCGGTTCCCCCTGCAGGGTACTCAGCGCAGGCAGCGCCACGGTATTGACGGGATATTGAATCTGGCTGACGGGCACCGAAATGAGCTGGTAGGCATTGGCGTATATTCCAACCCAGAATGATCCGTACAACTTGCCGATGATGATCTTGTCGAAGTTCCGCGAGAAGAAATGAACCATGTTGTACCCGGTGACGTTTTTGCCGAAAAACAGGAAATCACCCAGACCGATGTTGCGTTTGGGCAGGCCGGGGCGCCATGCGCAAACAAGAAAAGTCGCAATGAGGACGAACACGTTCCTGGAAAGCTCCCTTGCCACCAATGCCCAGTACCCGAAATCGTAGTAGGCCAGAACGATCGCCACCACTATGCTGAATCCCGTGGAAAAGAGCTGGATGGCTGCAAGCGCGCCGAACCGCATCTGACGTCGAAGCAGCGAATGGTGCTGGATCACCAGGCCGCTCAAAAGAAAGGTGGATGCCAGTACGATCGACACCGCGGTCAAGCGCGGCTCTTGGTAGAACCATGCGATGGTTTTCGAGAGGCCGGCGAGCAGCAGCGCGATCCCCGCGCAAACCAGGATATTGATCCAGAACAGGGTACTGACTTGCTCATGGTTGATCTCTTTTTTCTGGACGGTTGCATCTCCGAGGCCCAGTTCTTTGAACCGTTCAGCGAAGACCATCAGGGAGGCCACCATGGCGATCAAGCCGAAGTCTTCCGGGAGCAGGAGTCTCGCGAGCACGGTGATGGAACCTATGCGGAGGATGTTCGAGCCCAGCTCCGCGGCCATCACGGCAGCGCCTCCCCTGATGGCTTTCCGGCCCAGGTCGGCTCTCAGATGGACGGTTGAAAAGAATTCCCTATATTTTTCATTCAAAGGTTGCTCACCCTGATCGATAGTTTTCTCTCCGACCAGGCACGAATCAGTGTATTGACGCACTTTCTCCGTCACGCCTTCTTCTTTCGTCCTCTTATGGAACCATTCGGCTCTCAGCCGATCACCTGTCTAGGCAAGTCGTGGAACATGTTCGATGAACCAGTTGGGAAATCTTCGTTTCTTATACGAACGGCGTTCACGGCAAGCCGGCAATATTGACGGAAAAGGATAAACCCGGCCTCGCGGGCCGATGTGCCGATCAGACTTGGCAAGGAAGACGGTTTTGCGCCCTTCCGCCCAATGCTACGGATTTGAACACAACCTGGCAGTAAACTTTCCTTAACATAGAGGCTCAATCGGGATAACTGTAACTTTCAAGCAGGACAATATCATAGATTATTTTATCATGTGAAACCATTTCGGCAAGAAACGACCCAAGGCAAAAGCCCGACCAGGATCACTCGTTAAAAAGTAAAATTCAGCGTCAACACCCGGATGGACCATTACTTCGACATGACTGTTTTTAGATAATAGAATCAGCTCATTGAGTCTTCCCCATTCAATCGGGGCGATCGAGTAGAAAGCGTCCGTGATTTTATATTTTTTTGACAACCAAGTATCTACCAAGTGGCGATAATAGCGATTTATGAGGTTCTTCTCGCCACGACGGAAGGTAAAGTTTCTTCTCACGTTCAATCCTTCCGGGATACCGTTGTGAAGAAGCATGTTCATACACAGGTGCATGTGGTGATGTCCGTCGATGCGCGCGGGCGCTTTTCCCAAAAGCCGGGAGAACTCGTCCCACTGTGCCCTGAAAACGTAATCAAATGCCTTGCACAGGAAGGGGTTGAACAGAATTTGACTCGCTTTCCGAGCCTTGAGGTAGGCGGCGACCCGCTGATGCTGCCCGCGCAACTTCCCTGAGACCGTCCGACCGGTCAGTTCCTGGGTGAAGTTGAGGTGAAGTCCGAGGGGCAAGCAATGTTCTCGTGCCAGCGCCGCGGCCCGCTCCGAGTCGTTCATGAAAGCCATCAAGCTCGCGGAGTGAATCCTCCCGTGGCGGTGACACGCCATGATTCGATCGGTGATCTTTTCGGTCCGGCCCAGATCGTCCGCATTCACTTGGAGCATATCACCTTCCCGAGGCTATTCGACGAGGCTGATCGGCTGAATTGGGCCCCGAGAGTTCCCGTGGACTTGACGGTGCCGATGAGTCTCAGGTCCGTCACTCCCTGGAGGTCGAAATCGGAATCCCGGGGGGTGCCGGAGTCCGGGGCTTCTCCTGAGACCATCCCGCAAGTTGAGGCGAAAACCATTGGACCATGGCTTCCCCTCTGGTCACGTTCGGCTATCCTGTATTCTCATGGGATTTTCCGTTCGTCACACCGGAGGCGCGGTATCTTCTCACTCGTGCCGCCCGTTGATAAGCGGACAAAAGCCTCTCACCGCACTCGACGACAAAGGAGCTCAGCCTGTTGTCCGCCACTTGAAACTTTCCAAGCAATTCCTGATCCACCCCACCCTTCCCGGCCAGTCCCTGCTTGAACTGATAGGTCCCCGGATTCGTCTGGGGGTTTATCCCGTTGAGATCATAGTAACGAAAGCCGTTTTCCTTGAGCCATTTCAAAAATGCCCAGTGGACCGCATAGGACCCGTATGTTTTGAGCCCGACAGTACTGGTTGCCCCTATCAAGTACAGACCGGTCGTGCCTATCGTGGTGAAAATGCCTCCGGCACACGGTATGCCGTCCTGACGGCACAGGATGATCTTCAGCTTGAACGACGAGGGCATGTCTTTCTGAACGGATTTCAAGTGTACGAGGTCACTTCGTTCAACAAGTCCTTTGCGGTTCGCCATTTCCAAATAGATTTCCGACATCTCGTCAAACAAGCTCTCATCCTCTCCAAATATCAACTGCAGACGATTCCTTTCCGCCCGGTTCAGGTGGTATCGCCATTTGTGATGCAAACCCGCTTTCAATTCCTCCAGGGACGGTTCCAGGTCGATGATCAATGTTCGCTTGGTCACTCCCTCGTCATGGGGATGGTAACCTTCTTCGATGAGGATTTCACGCAAGGACGCATGGCAACCTCGAAATGCCAGGGGGTACAGGCGCAGAACGAGTCCTCTCCTCAACGACAGTTCATTTCTGAGCGCTCGAACCGCCTGGCGAAACACTTCCTCATCGTCCGGCGCCCCCGCAAGCCGCCACATCGGGCCCCAAAAGACATAGGCGATGCCGGTGTTCGTTCGAGGCACCCGGTGAATCCTCGCCTGTGCCGCGGCTACGACCTCGCGTCCTTTTCTCAGGACCATGTGCGAAACGCCCTTCAGCCCGTAGCGAACCACGTCATAGGACCATGCCTGGTATAGGTTTGCATCCTGAAAACGGTTCATGAGCTCATACCACGCCTCCTTGCTGTTCCGATCGAAATCAACGGAATACGTCATGTCGAGCGTCTTCATCATCGACCTTTCAGGATGCCGGGGGCCGGGTGGCGAATCACCCTCGATTCCAGGCCTAGAAGGTTCTCTCGCGGACCAGTTTCACACCGCAGTAAGCAAACAGTTTTGCCAGATGGTCACAATCCTTGACCAGGTATCGCATGAACAGATGATGCCCGGCTACCAGCAAAAACGGCAGGGAGAGCGTGTAGGCAATCACCGCAACGACGGACTTGAGCGTCCCACGGCTCAGAAGCAGCCCGGGGGTTGCAGAAGTCAATCCCCTTATCATGGCTCGCCGCAGGTGGTAGCTTCTCGTCTGCCGCTCCTCCGGAACCTCCTCATGAACCACCGCCTCGTCACACCAGACAAAGGTGCGCCCCAGCTTGGCCATTCTCCCGAGGAAATCCGCATCTTCACCGCCGGTTCGACCGAAGCTCGGATCGAACCAGAGAGTCTCTCCTTCAACGATGTGCCTGGAAAACAGAAGATTGCCGGCTCTGAAGTATCTCGGATTGTTCAACCGGGTTCCGGTTTGGAAGGATTTGCGCAGGCACAGCCCGCTCTTGACCAGCCAAACGGGCGGCGTGCCTTCGAAGTACGGCATCACAGGCCCCAGAACCCCGTCAGCCGAAAACCTTCGGCAAGCGTCGAACAGCTTTTGGAGCCAACTCGGTTCCGGAAACTCGTCATCGTCGATAAACGCGATGAACTCTCCGTTCGAATTGCCGATGGCCCTGTTTCTGGTGAGTGAGATGTTCTGCTCGGGCTCGATATCGTAGCGGATTTCCACGGCGGATCGGCTTTGCCGGCCTTGAACGGTTTCTGAGGCCGATCCGTTGATGTCGTTATCGACAACCGTGATCGAGTATGTGAATCCCGAGCACTCCTGGTTCTGAAGCGCCTTCAAACACCTGTCGAGGAGTGCGGGGCGTTTGTAAGTCGGGATGCATACCGAAATGTGCGGGAGGTTTTCATTGGACATTCTTCTGGCCGCGACTCCAATTCACGTGCTCAAACTCCACGTGACACGGTCTGTTTCTCCTCGTCCTCCGGAGCGTTGTTCCAAGGCGGGAGCATTGACTCGAACCTTTGTTCCGCGACGACGGCGGTTGCCGCCCGAGTCCCCTGCGTCCGACCGGCACACCCCCCGACGACGATCTCTGATACAATTTACCTGGAAAATAGATTCCCGGGTGAGTCCATTTTCATGCTTCGCGGGTGTCGCGGGGGGCATGGATAATTGCGTTCAAAATGATACTTTAAAAGCGTGGGGGACGTATCCCCCACACCCCCTCGCCGCTTCGCGGCTCCGTGTGGCGCTGCGGCGGCGGCCTTCGGCCAGTCGCCGACAGCGCCGAGCACTCGGCCTCACGCGCTTGCGCGTGTGGCCGAAACTTGGGGGGTGCGGGGGAATCATTCCCCCGCTCTTTTATGCTTGAAAAATCCATCTTGAACGCAACTTCATATCAGGAGTAGGGAAACGGCCTGACGCGCCCGCCGCGCAGCCCGGCGAACCGGTGTCGTGTAATCTCGAACGTAAATTGATATAGCAATCACAATTTAACATAAATTTCTTATACTGTCTCTGTAATTCTATTATCAAAACGCTCTATTGGGACAAGCTCCGACTCATCGCAGTAATGTTCCCGGGAAACCTCCAAGATACCGAAAAGGAGTAAAATAAACATGTTGCTCACCGGCTTGAAAGTTGCCTCAGTCCAATTGTACAGTATGGATATAAATATGAATGAAAGTCTCAAGATCGCATAAGAATACTCATAATGTAGATATTTGATTGCCTTGAACAACCCGGAAATAATACTCAGTACCAGCAGGGACACGCCGACGAAGCCGACGTTCAGGTACAAATCGATATATCCGTTGTGTGCCTGGAGGATCTCGGCACCCGTGGCCCAGATACGGGCCATTCGCTCTCCACTCCAGAACATTTCGTAGCCGACGCCCACCAGGGGATTCTGCACCATTGCGAGAAGCTGCTGCCACAATGGAGCGCGGCCGGTCAGATTCGGTTCACGGCCCAGCAGGCTGATGATTGCATGCATGGGATCGAATACGAGCGACATCAGGCCATAGACGGCAACGCACGAAACCGAGATGGCTACGATCCTGCCCGGTTTTTGCCTTATCGAGGTCAAAAGACCCAAGGAGAAGAAACAGACGGCAAGGAACAGACACAAAATGCAGGTGGCGCTGTCTGCCATGCGCAAGAGCCAGGCCACCATGGACAACACGATCACGTAGACGTGAAAGGGCAGCCCCGATCCGCCTTCGAGCTCTTTTCGGCGGTTGAAAAGCAATTCCCAGAAGAAGTACATGCCCGAAAACAGGCAGGCTTGCCCGAGTGAATTTTTCTGAAAAGTCACTCCCGTGTACATTGCCTGCCCCATGTGATACGCCCTCCCCAAGTCCGGGTAGTACTTGATGAAGAGGACGGAAAGGGGGAGAATCACATAGGCAAGGCGCCTCAGAACGACTCCAAGCGCCTGGTACGGCCGCTGCTCGGTCAAAATCACGAGGACCATGACGACGTTGCCGAATGATTTGATCCATCTCTTGAAGCATACGAACGGATCGTCCGACCAGAACATGCTCATCCCGCAGAAGGCGAAGAAGAGCCATATCCATGCGTTCTGAGTAATCAGTCCGTTCCAGTCGATTCTGCGCCGCAGCAGCGCAATGAGACCGGCAACTATGAGGGCCAGAAACACCGCGGCGTCCAGAGGGACGCCCTCAGTGCGTATGTCCATCGGGTCCAGGTGTTCCACCGGCGCGCCGAGCAGCAGCCACTGGGAGACGAAGCGCGACCCGCCGAGGAACATCCAGGCTATCGGAATCCAGATGGCCTTGGAAACACCATTGCTCTCATTCTTCAGATCCACCCGAAAAAGATAGAAGATCAGAAGAACGTAGAGAAAGCTGGCAAATAATGGAGGCATGCTACTGTGGAACGACTTTCACACCGGTGGGAGGTTTCAATCCCGCGACTCCTTCAAACCGATCCTGCGCCGGTATTCTTCCGGCCTTGGGACTGAGGTCCGGTCCGATCGGCGGCCAGGCACGACTTCCCCACCAGGACGGTTTGGCCGACAAATACAATGAATCGGGAAGGGTCCGGCTCCCATCCCCTCCCTGGCAGCCGGGTTCGCCGGCTTCCGTGCAATACTTGGTGGCGGAGTTGTAATAGTCATAGTTCATGTGTCTGAACAGAGTTGCCCTCACTTTTGGGTCAAGCCCGCCGGAACCGTCCGAATCACCCGTGCCCTGAGGAGGTTGGCCGTCCACGAAACCGTTGTTTCCCATATGAGGATAGCCGAGCCTGTAGATCGTTGCGGTAACCGAGGGGGTACCGGTCATCTCATAGGATCTGGCAGTCCATGAAGGATCGCCCAGAACATTGCCGACGACATTGTGGTAGTAAGAAAAACGACACAGATCCACCATCTTGCGATTGGCCGTGAAAGAGGGATTCAGGCCGTGAAAATGATTCCTGAAGAATGTTTGATGAGAACCCGAGCCGTGATAGCCGTCATTTTGTATTCCCTGGCCGACATTGCCCTCCCAAAGGCTCATGAGCCCATGAGGGCCGTGCTGGGTGACGTATGACGGCGTTTGTATGCTCGCCGAATTCGTATGCGTGTTATAAGCATAATTGTAGGCAACCACACAACCCGTGGCGTTGTTGAGTATAACGGAAGTCCACAGTGCCGCAAAAATGTTGTTCTCGACCAGAAGTCCGGTATTGGCTCCCGAGAAATCATAGAGCTGATTAGCATATACACCAAATCCATCGTTCTGGGACGTCGTTTCGGTAATATAACATTCTCTTATTTCATTAAATAAAGTTCGGGTTAAAAATATATGTGCATTGTTGGTATATTTTGTTTTTACATTCTTAATCCATGATGCATAACAACTATCATACCATACTATATTACCCAAAACACCTTTTTGACCGTTTAAAGTCATATCTTCAAGTCCGATATGCGAAGACATGCTAGCAACTTTCCTGAATCCTGGATTCAGAGAAGCCTTGTAAGTGAAAACCAAGCGGGGAGTGAATGTAACTGTATTTCCACTTATTGCGGTTATCCGCACAATTTGACGTATTACATTTGTGCCCCCGGTTCTCGACCATACAATATCGGGATCATTGTTTTCGTACAATATGATCGAATCATTGACGGACAGTCCGGATACGCTCGATACCACGACCGAGTTGCTCCCTTTGGTGTGACCGCTGGAGAGCGTTCCCGAGGAGGAATAGGCGGACTGCGGCGTCGTGATTCCATCGCCGCTGAAATTCAGATTCAACGTGGTTGCATTCATCCCCGCACCGCGGAGCACCACCCGGTTCTTCATCCTGATGCCGCCGGTGATGTCGTAGGTTCCGACCGGCAGCCTGACCACCGAGTCGACCGGCGCCGAGCTGATGGCATTGTTGATTGAGGCTGCTGTAACCGTTCCCCCGTACAGCGCATTACAAGCCGCAGTCGTGCAGTTCGTCGTCCTGGACGGAATGCCTCCGGGAACCCCCACATTCCCTTCCCACGGGACCACCCTCCCGGGAGGAATCATCTCTGCCGCAACAGGCGAAACCGTGATCGCCAGGAGCGCAATACACATTGTCACATATGTGGTGCCTTTCCAATTGAAGCCGGATCTGTGGTTCTTCATTTTGCCACCTCGTTTTGAATTCCCCGTTCCTCGACGGGATGCATCGATTATTGTGCCGCAGGACTGGGCAGGACAACTCCATCGGCTGATTCTTGAGCAAGAATCGTACCGAAAAGATGCGCGCTTCGCACAAAGCGAGCGGGAACGGCAGGCAAAATCACTGCCGGCTCACACCGGATTGTAGGTCATTTGCCGTTCCGCGGCCGTTTTCAAGCCCCACTTGAGCAGGCCGACCTCCCGCATGAAGCAGCCGGTTTTGGACATTCTGATTTCGAATTTGTAATCGACACATGTAGGCGATGGCATTCAGATCTTCTCGATTAGGTGTCTCTGGATCAATTCACTCGTGAGAAGCCAGTGGATTTCCTGCGTGTAGTTTCGCCGGCCTTCAAGGTGATTCCCGACGACCTCCTCCAGCTGCCTTCCCCGCAGGTAAGGCCTGGCGCGCGTTCGCGGGTCCAGGAGCACGTCTCTCACATATTGGGCCAGTTCGCCGCGGTACCAAACCCGGAAATGGTAGAATTTGTGCCTTCCGAGAAACACTTTCTCCAGGTGAAGTGGAGCCAGAAAACGGTCGGCTCTCGCAAGCCACTGGGGCATGCCGTAATCATAGGCGTATTCCGCCTTGATCATGAACTCCCGGCACAGGCGCCGCACTTTATTCGCAATGGGCACGGGCCGAAGCACAACACCTCGATCGGTTGCAATCCCGCTCAGGGCCGGGTCCCCATCGGCGATCAATCGAAGCGAGTCCGCGTTGTTTCCGGCATGTTCCGCAGGGGCCTGGTAGGCCAGAGCCACGAGATCGTTATCGAGGAACGGCGAACGCATGGTGACTTGCGTGAGCTCCACGGAAAGGCGCCCATAATGGTACCATGGCAGCTGCTTGAACGCGAAAAACGACACGGGAGGATTCCGCGCCATTTCCGCATAGGCCTGGATCCCCGACCGCACCCTGGGCGCGAAATCGGCGCTGAAAATATCCCCCTGCAACATACCGGGTTTGAATCCGATGACTCCCCGCAAGATCTGATCCCCATAATTGCCGGTCAGCCGCACGGGTGCAATTTCCCTTGCCATTCTGTTTACAAACAGCTCAACGGCCCCGCTCACATCCATGGTGCCGTCAGAGTAGAAAACACTTTTCTTCGCCAGGGCCGGGAATTCGGAAAAGAACCTCTTGTTCAGCCCGATGGTTTCGTGGTGCTGCTGGCAGACACTCGCCACTTCCCGCGCGATTTTCACGTCCGCGCAATCGCGGTACATCCCGCCGAAAGTATAACAGGGGACCTTGAAGGGATGCGCGGGTGACCACGCCATGATCATGCGGGTATCGATCCCGCCGGTCAGGGACATGCCGATCCGTTCCTTCCCGCGAAAATACCTCGGAACAATCCGCGAAAAGGTATCTTTCAGCCTCGCAGCGTATTCGGAGTCGGGCAGTCGGGGAAGACCCTCCCAGCGCTCGCGATTGAAATAGCTTTCCTTCACCACCGGTCGATGCGGGAAAAACGTCCACGATGAACCTCCCGGAATCAGCGACACTCCCGGGAAGAGCGTCCTGTTGTCCAGGACGCAACCACAGGAAAACAATTCGCCCAGGCTCGAAAAGTCCAGTTGACGCAGCTTCGGGAAAACCTTGAGCAATGCTTTGGCTTCGGAAGAAAAATAGAATCCGTCATCATCTTCGTGACAATAGAGACGGCCCAGCCCGTAGCGATCGTTGAACAAAACGGCCTTCTGCTCGCGACGATCGACAAGGAGCCCCCTGAAAGATCCGTTCAGCTTCTCGAGAAACCCCATCCCGTCTTCTTCATACATGTGCACGAGATACTCCGCGCGCTCCGGATGGAAATCATGCCCGCGCGCCTTCAGAGCCTCGATCACGGCCCCGTCAGAATACTCCTCCCCCGAAAAGAACAGACAGATGTCCTTCTTTTCGTTCCAAATCGGCAAACAATCGGAGAAAGAACCCTCATGACATGTCCAACCTATATAAATTCCAAGATTTTCCTCAATATATGAACCACTTGTATAGAACTTCTCATGCATCAAACATTTCAACATCGTTTTGATGGCATTTCTGTTCTCGTCTTTCAAAGTATGTCTAATAATTCCAATTAATCCAGGCATACCGACTATTTTCGATAAATATATTACTGTGTTTAGCGATTATTTGATATGAACTTACATAGAAAATAAATTCCAGGGTGAGCCTGATTTCATGCTTCGTGGGGTGAAGCAGGCACCATCGGCAATGTGTTCTATTTTGACACTGCAAATCTAAATATATTTTTCCGATACATTTTGCTTCTCAAAGCCACCAGAAAAGATATTAAAAATCCCGGAAGAATACCTATCCAGCCACGATGGAATTTCAATTTTATGGCGATTCTACCTTTAAATGTAAGAGGCACATAATATCTTGGAAATATTATTCTCAAGAAGCCATTTCTGCGCTTGAAATCAACAAACGAGCTCTTCTTCTTGTTTCCATAGAAAAACGGTCCATAAGTCAAATACGACTTTTGTTTCTTCTCACATACCTCAACTGCCTTGGCAATCAGCGCATTTACAGGCCTTTTATCATGATGCGCGGTTTTCGAAAGGATTTCCATGATGCATGCAAGATCTCCCACGTAGACCATTTTAATTATGCCGACCAATTCATCTTCATAATATGCGGCCAGAAATACGCACGTATCCAAATAGGTCGAATATTCTTTATTCACTACTTCAAAACTCTTGCCATAATGCACAAAAGGTCTTCCCTGCCGGATGGGAGTCTCATTATTGATTTCAACGACGCCTCGAACGATTTCGTCGCTGAATTCCACTTCCTTGACGACGATTCCTCGCTTTTCGGCCCTCTTCACATCCTTTCTCATATCAGTGGAGACCTGTTTCCACCAGTCCGCGTAGGTTGTAATCGGAATGGCCGCGACATTATCCCACTCCATCGGATATTGATACTTCGGTTTCGTATCCGGAATCTTTTGAGCAAATGTAAAAATATCCGCCTCCAGACGGCTTTCCCGTAATTGTGAGACAAACGATTCCGGGTTATTCACAACCTGTCCGGGAAGCCAATCCTCATCGTAAACTGCCGCCATTTTGATCCATTTTTTTGAAGCACGGACAGGCAGTCCCTCGATGACTATCGAACAATGTGAATCCGATCCGTTCATTATATTGATACCTGCAATTGCGCATTCATGCCGGGCTGCGTTGGAGATGCCGGCATTCGGCGGAAGGGCATCAAGCCCTTCCCTGCGCCTGACCGGCCTATCGGTTCGTATACAAGGGGGGGGTTATTCCCGACCGCGTCACACCTCCCGACGGGCAGGTGTTGTATAATCTTGAACGCACCGCGGTATCCGTCATTGATGACATTTACACGCTTTTTCGCTTCTTGCTCCCTCACTCATGTAACTATGCAAGCCGAAAGCATTTTTTCAATCTTTGCAGTTGTTCTCCGCGAATGAAATCGACCAGTTCTTTTGAGATCGGGACAGGTATCTTCTGGAGGGCCGCAAACGAATAGCCGAGCAGGAGAAAGCCTCCCCCGATGACATGAGGCTTCCTGGTCATCTGGTAGAAAGCCCTGAAGATCTCCCACAAGGGATGATTGCCCAGGAAGTAATCCTTGCGCCCCTGTTTGAAGGAAAGCATGGACGGACCGACCGTGCCGGTCCCGATTTTTCGATGATGCACGCAGGTCTTTTCGACAAAGGTGCGTGTCTCCCATCCCGTCATTCGAGCGTTCGTGACGGCCACCCAGTCTATGCCGCCGCCCGCGATCGGCTTGTACCCCCCGATGCTCTCGAAGCATTGCCGCCTGAACATCTGGCAGGCCCCCGAGACATGCTCGATATTCGTGAACCGGTAGTCGTAGTGTTGACCTTTTTCGACGAAAGGAGTCCCTCCCACACCCAGTTTCGGGTTTTCGGCAAACCGGTTCAAAAGATATTCGAAATAGTCGGGCTCGAAGGTGATATCGGCGTCAAGGTTCCCCAGAATATCGTATTCGAGGCCGTTGAGAAGCGCGTATCCGGCGTTGAAGCAAGCGACTTTCGCGGCAAAGCTGCGGTCGCGGTGATCGGGCATGCGGGTGAACCGGATGAACTCGTGCGTTCTCGCATAGTCTTGTACGATGTCGTCCGTTCGGTCGGTGGACCCGTCACTCACGATGACCCATTCCCGCGGAAGAACGGTTTGTGCCGACACCGATCGAATGACCCCCTCGATGTATTTCTCCTCGTTCCGTGCGGGGGTGATCAATACGTAGGTCATGTTCATGAAACCGTATCCTTGTGAGGCCGCCGGGAATCCTTTCCCGTCGTCACAGGCGAAGGCATCCCCTACAGTCTGGTCAACAAGTAGGAGAGAGCCCTGTACATGGTGGCTTGTCCCCAGTGGATCAGAGGTACTTTGGCTTTGATCCCCAACGGGTACATTCGATAGTAGAAGTGCCCGTCCCGGTCCTGCATGTTGTCTATGGTCCAATTCGCCACTTTGCAGGCCTGGCCGAGGTTTCCGGGATTATCCTCGGCGAAGAAGGCGAGCGTCTCCATCGCCTGGGAAGCACATTGAATGTCCAGCGGATAGGCGCGTTGAGCGTAATATTTCGGGAAGCCGTCATCCTCGATGAACGTTCTGCTGTAGTAGTCGATTCCCCTTTTGAGGTTGTCGGCAAATGTCCGGTCTGCGCTGAACCGGATATACCTTTTAAGGCTGTCCAGATTGTAGCCCGTGTGGAAGTTGTCGATCCAGCGGTACTTCTCGCCCGCTCCATAATACCAGGCCCCATCGGCGCGTTGGTGACCGCACGCATACTCCATCGCCTGGCGCGCCGTTTCGAGCGCCTCCCGGTCACCCGTGCATCGCGCGGCTCCCGCGAGAAAGGCCGCCCCGATCATATTGGAGTTATGAATTGAGCTTTGTTTGAACGCGACGTAGCTGAGGCACGTACCCAGGGGGGTCTTTTCCCTGGGAAGACTCAGAATCCAGTTGGTGATGCTTTTTATGATTTCAAGGTGCCGTTCCAATCCGAAAAGCTCGTAGGCCTCCAGGAACGCCTGGCCGATGAGCCCGGTCCAGACAATGGTGGATTCATGCTTGGGCATTCTGCCCCCGCGACTCGCGTAATCGAAATGATTCCCCCAGCTGTGATGCGCGTATCTCGGAGATTTGTTGCGGTCGAGCCAGTCCAGGCAAAGAAGCGCCTTCTCCTTGTACTCTTCGGCACCGGTGAGCCTGTATCGTGCCAGATAGCCCCACGCCATGTACCCCCTCCCCTTGGTCGACTCAAGGGGCCTGATGCCCATGAGAGGCCTCAGGTTCACCGGACTCTGCCGCCCAACCTGCTGAAGCATCCTTTCCAGAAGGGTGTTGTTGAACGTCAGGACCCGCAAAAAGGACGACAACCCGTCCGAAGGGTCGTACCCCTTGTAATCATGCGATTCAACCCACTTTTCAACGGCCAGCAGGCTTCTCTCGAATTTCTCTCTCGAAGACACTCCCTCTCTCCTCGTCTGCCCGGTGGGCCGCACCTCGGCGAAAGCCAAGGTCACGACCACATGTCAACGCGCATTATGACTCACATTCTTGCCAACCAGTCTCTCGAGAATCGCCCAGTAATCCGTCCTTTTCCTGTCCCAACGGAATTCGGTGATGAAATTGGAGGCGTTCTCGATCAAACCCTTTCTTCTCTTTTCATTGTTTGCGAGCTCGAGAAACGAAGAAGCCAGATCATCGGTATTTTCCGGGTCAAAAAATTTCACTACGGAGTCATTGAAGTAATACGCGTCGATCCTGGTCCTTGACAGGACGATGGGCACCCCGAGAGCCATGAACTCGAAGGTCTTCGTACTGAAAGCATCTCCCCCGAAAGCGTCGTTCCTCTTGGGAACCACTCCGAGATCCGCATCGGCCATTATCCGGGCGATTTCATCCAGAGACTTCAGTCCCTTCAGGAACACCTTGTCGCCGAGGCCCAACTCGGAAATCAGCTTCGCCAGGAAAGGCCGTTGAGGACCGTCTCCATAGATGTAGAATCTTGCGTTGGGGATTTGGTCCGCAACTCTGGAAAAGGCCTTCACGGCAATATCCACACCCTGGTGCCAGTTCAGGGTTCCCGGGTAAATGATCTTGAACTCTCCGGCGCCGTTCAGCTTTTGGCCGCGTGAGTAAAAAAGAGCATTATCCGGGTAGTTGAGCAAAACCGTGCATTTGTCCGGTGTGACGGACCTGGATATGAGTCTCTCGTACCACAAGTGATTCGAGATGATGACATGGTCCGAGAACAGGATGGAAAGCCTTTCCACCCATACGAGGCACCTGAAGACAAGCGAGTCGTTCGTTGCTCCGAACTTGGCGGCATAGAACTCCGGCACGATGTCATGGATATCCAGGATGACCCTGGTGCCCAGGCATTTTATGAAGAGGGCCGCGAAAACCTCGAAATCCGGCGGTGAATGAACGTGGACCGCATCGTAGGGCAGCTCCTTGTGTCTTCGGGTCAGAACAAGGGTGGATCTGACCAGGAACTTCATCACCCTGAAAAGGTATGTGATGCTTTTTTTCTCGTTCAACACCCTTTCCTGAATCCGGTAGACATTCACACCGCCGACAACGTCGAAGTCGCTCTCGCCTTTGCGTTTCAACGCAATGACATCGACGGTGTCCCCTCTGTCGCGAAGGCTTTCCGCGTACCTTCTGATCCTGTTGTCGGTCTCGTAGTATGAATATGCAAGCATGCAGACGTTCATAGGTACTCCGGCGAGGTGAGCATTTCGATCGATCGATCGAGCTCCGTCCCTCAAAGAGTTTCGCGGTTCTTCACCGCGGATGGGAAATCTTTGGGTAAGGTCCGGCAACGGATGCTCCGGGCATTTGTTCCTCGTTGGCGGGCACCCCCCGCCGCTGGAATTACGGGGTCTTCCTTTTCAAACCTTTTCTTTCCATCCGGCCGGATAGCAGCCGCCGGGCGACGGCTACGGTTGTCGAAAAAAGCGGCCCGAGACAATCCGCGTCCCCTGAAGCTCAGGCCAGGTGTTTGTAGAAAAGCTCCCCGCTCAGGCGAATCATGGAAAGGGGCAGCCTGGACATGATTTCCTTCAGATAACCGTGAAGGCGTGACGATTCGTCGAAAACCTCGGATTTGCGATGGTCCGGGATCCGCACGTAGCTCAGCGGCATGCGCCTCGAACCCCATCGATCCTTGTACCGGCACAGTCCGTGGTTGGAAAGGCTGGTCCTCCCGAAGTCAAAGGTGACGCATCCCTCCCGCCGAGCCGTTCGGATGGCCTCCCACATCAACAACTGATTTGCTCTCAGATGTGAAAACCGGTCATCGGAAGCGCCGTACTTGTAATAGGCTTTACGTCCGAACCGGAGGATAACGACTCCGGCGATGACCCTGCGATGATGCCGCGCGAGCAGGACGGTGAGCATTTGCTTCGGCCCGAGCGTGTCATGGAGGCGCCGGAAGAACGCGAAAGGCTGAACGGGCACCCCCTGCCTTCTGCGGGTTATCGCATGAAGACGGTAGAACTCCTTCATCCCGTGCAGATCGCCCTCGACGATTTCGATATCGTTCTTCCCGGCCGATCTCACCGCCCTCTGGACGCAGTTTTTATGAAAGGACCCGAACAGAACATCCTCCCCGGGGGAGAGGTCCAGCACATGGCAGCAATACTCGGGTCTGCCCTCGATACCCGGAGGACGGTCGGCATCTGAGAACCGCAGCTCCACAAACTTTGCACCCAGGTCCGACCCGGACCGCGCGATACTGTCGATCAACGCTTCAGCGGCATCGGAGTCCGCGGAGAGCGGATCGCAGCTGTCGGAAAACGGGAAGGCGACAATCCTTTTCCCCGTGAGAGGGCTGTTGACGTAGGCCGCAAGTGCGCCGGAAGCGATCCGGCCTCCAGGTTCGAGCGTGAAGTGGTACATGGGGCGATAGCCGTACGTCCTGGTGATCACCTCCTGCCAGAGGCCGTGGTGGTAGATCGAACCGCACGGGTGCCCCTCGATGAAGGTGTCCCATCCGTCGGGAGGCTGTTCTTTTACTATAATTTTCATTTGTCTTCTATCTTGGCTGATCGATTCCGAGCGCGGGCCCGGAGTAAACGATTCGCTCGAGCGAGGCGCGGGGGTCGGACTGGCGCGGCCGCGTTACCGAGAAACGCCGGGGAACCGGCGCTACCTGTACTTCAAGAACCAATAAACGCGCCTGACGAAATCAAAGAGCGTGATGGCGTCCACATCCACGGAAATCGCCAGCGCGCTCCGGTATCTCCCGGGCCAGCGCCAGAACCGGAGCACCGGGCCGTTCGCCTGCCGGACGACATTCAGGAGCCCGCGATGAGACAGGTCCCGGGGATGACAACCGTTCAAGACGGACGCGACCATGTAGGGGTCCGCGCAGGATTCGACCGGGAATCCTTCCTTTTTTAGACACAGTACGGTTTCCGAGCCGCAATCCTGCGACACGCCGACGACGGGTCTCAAAGGAGCCTCCACGACAAAAGTGCCGTTCCCGTTGTGTTCCAAAAACTCCATCCTCCCGTCGGGATGCTGAAGAACCAGGCAATGATCGTCGCTTATGTTGGTTTCCACCGTGTATTTGCCGCAGTTTTCCACGATGCTGCGAAATTCGAACGCGGCGCGCTTCTTCCACCACTTGCCGATGTCGTCCAGGGACGCAATCCACACGTCACCGTGACTGCGGGCTTTTTGCAGGAGCTTCTCCAGCGGTTCTGAAACATAGGGAACCCGCTCGGGATGGAAGATGAAATTGAAGAGCTCCCCGTCGCGATGCGCTCCGTCGAGCATGTCCAGCCAGATGCGCGCCAGTTTCGCGCTGTCTTGAATCTTGATCCGATCGATCAACATTTCATCGTCGGGCAGCGACACGGGAATATCGACGCAGCCGCAACGCAGGAAGGGAATCGAGGGTTCATCCGAATGGCGCTTGCCCGTGTAGAATCCTTCAAGGAGATTACGGGCGCTGTCGCTCCCGTTCACGAGGCTGCTGCAGCTTTCCTCCCTGGAAAGCATGCAGGTATTGCTCACCCACACCAGGTCGCTGTCCACCGCGGCTTTGGGGGTATCGTCGTTGAACCGGAGAAAAGGAGCCCTGAAGCCCCCGATCCGTATGCCGAGTCTCCGGAATTCCTCCACTCCCCTCCTGATCTCCTCGGTCTGGTCCCGCCTGCTCAGGAGGGCGTGGTCGATGTGATGGTAGCCATGGAGGCAGAGGTCGATCTCGTGCGTCGAAATCAAGTCCACCAGGCACTTGTGATGGTCGAGCAGGTCGGCGGTGATGAAAAATGACGGCTTGCAGCCATACCGGCCGCTGACCTCCACGATCCGCCGCATCGCCTGAATCGACCTCCGGTGGGTCATGCCGAACCTTTCCAGAAGCATAAACATCCGGCCGATCAGATTGATCGCCCCTTTTGATTCGATCAAGTGCCTGAAATAATTCATCGACTTTCGATCCTATGGCGATGGGTGGCGAGCATGGCCGAGGACAACCGGCAATTCCCGATGAGCTCTCCGAGATCATCGCAAGACTCGATCGCGCGCCGGTCGGGCGCACCTGTACCCCCTCACGGTACCGGAGGGTCCACGCGCCGCGAGGTGCCTCAGTGATCCGAGAAAAAAGTCTTGATTCCATCGATAACCCTTGCCTGCTGCTCAGCTTGCAGGGTGGGGTACATGGGCAGGGACAGTATCTCTTTGGCGACCTTCTCCGAAACCGGGAAATCCCCCTCCCTGTAACCGATTCCCGCATAAGCCTTTTGAAGATGAAGGGGAACGGGATAGTGCAACCCGCAAACGATCCCGTTTTCGGAAAGGTACTTGAGCACGTCGTCTCTGAACCGGGTGCGCACGACGTACAGGTGGTAGACCGCGCGGCTCCATGACGGCTCAATGGGCGCGATGAGCCCGTTGGAGGCGGAGAGGAGCCGATTGTAACGGGCGGCGATTTCACGCCGCATGCCGTTGCCCCGGTCGACGGATCTGAGCTTGACCCGCAGAATCCCGGCTTGTATGGCATCCAGACGGCCGTTGTAGCCTTCGACGTCATGGTGATACTTGCGCGCCTGGCCATGATCTCGAATCATGCGGATTTTGGCGGCAATGCCGTCGTCGTCGGTGGTCACCGCCCCGGCTTCGCCGCAGGCCCCGAGGTTTTTCCCCGGATAGAAGCTGAATGCGGCCGCGGCGCCCATCGACCCGGCCCTGCACCAGGCGTTCCGTTTCCGCGAAAAGTATTCGGCGCCGTGCGCCTGGCAGGCATCCTCGACCACGATCAGCCGAAACCGGTCTGCAACGTCAAGGATCGCGTCCATGTCCGCCGTCTGGCCATAGAGATGCACGGGAACCACCGCCTTCACCGGGCGCCCGGTTCTCCGACTCACGGGGATTCCCGTGCGCGGGTCCGTGTCGCATTTCGTTTCCAGGTACTCGCGGAGCTGCTCCGGGCTCATGTTGTACGTGGACTCATCGATGTCCACGAAGTCGAAAACCGCCCCTGCCTGGGAAACGGCCTCGGTCGTGGCGATGAACGTGTTGGGCACGGTGAGCACCGTGTCCCCGCTGCCGACGCCCGCGGCCAGCAGCGCAAAACGCAGGGCGTCCGTGCCGCTGCCGACGCCTACGCAATGCCTGGTTCCGCAGAACCCGGCAAAGTCCTCCTCAAAACCCTGCACCATGGGCCCGCCGATGAATCCGGCCGTTTTCAGCGCCTGCCTGAACACGGCCACCAGATCTTCTTCCAGCTCGTGGTGAGGGGTCACCAGATCGAGAAACGGGATCTTCGCATCACTGTTCATCTTCGATAAGCCTCATGAATCGAGAAGGATTTCCAGCCGTTATGGCCCCGGGGGGGACGTCCCTGGTGACAACGCTGCCCGCGCCGACGATGGCGTTCTCGCCGATGGTGACGTTGGCCAGGATGGTTGCACCCGAACCGATGGAAGCCCCCCTCTTGACCAGGGTGTACTCCACTTTCCAGTCGCTCTCCGTCTGAAGCCCGCCGTCGGAATTCGTCGCACGCGGATACGTGTCGTTGACGAAGGTCACACCATGACCGATGAACACGTCGTCTTCGATGATGACTCCCTCGCAGATGAAGCTGTGGCTGGAAATCTTGCAGTTTCGCCCGATGCGGGCGTTCTTCTGCACCTCGACAAACGCGCCTATCTTGGTATTGTCGCCGATTTGGCATCCGTACAAATTGATGAATTTGGACAGCTTGACGTCCTTGCCCAGCCGGACGTCATCGGAAATGGACAGAAAGCTCATAGGTGAACCAGCTCCCCTCTGTTTTTCAGCGACCTGTCGGCGGCTTCGAGCATTTTCACCACCCGGTAGCCGGCTTCGCCGTCATTGAACGGCGTCCTGTCGTTCATCACGCAATCCACGAAGTAGTCGGTTTCCAGCTTGAGGGCTTCCTTCGTGTCCACCTTGGGTGCCCACATATCCCCCGAACGATAGCTCACGAGCAGGTTGTACACGTTTTCGCTGTTTTCGATCTTGACGCCCTTGTCGTACACCTTGATCTTCTCGTCGGCCTCAAGGTCGTTCCAGACCAGCATCCGCTTCTCGCCACCCACCAGGGTGGTTCTCACCTTGACCGGCGAGAGCCAGTTCACGTTCAAGTGGGCGATGACGTTGTTCTGGAAGTAGATGGTGGTGTAGGCCACGTATTCGTGTTCGCTGAAGTGGTTTTCCCCCGTTGCCACTATGGCTTCCGGGGTTTCCTTGATGACGTGGTCGATGATCGACAGATCGTGGGGCGCCAGGTCCCAGATGACGTTCACATCGTGTTGGAACAGTCCGAGGTTGACCCGCATGGAATCGTAATAGTAGAGGTTCCCCAGCGTTCCGTCATCGATCAGTTGCTTGATCTTTCTCACCGCACCGGTGAAAAGAAACGTGTGATCGACCATGATCTTGAGGTTTTTCTGGGCTGCCAGTTCTATCAGCTCTTCGGCTTCGTCCGTGGTCGCGGTGAACGGCTTTTCCACGAAGACGTGTTTCCCGTTGCGCAACACCTCCCTGGCGAGCTCGAAATGCGTCGACACCGGGGTGATCACCGCGATCGCGTCGATGTCCGTGGATGCGATGAATTTGCGGCAGTCAGTGGAAAGTTCCACGCCCGGATGCGCCTTCCGCGCACGTGCCAGTGCATCGGGATTGCCGTCACAAATCCCGGCCAGGCGGCATCCTTCCGTGATGCTGAAGTTCCTCGCTATATTTGGTCCCCAGTATCCGTATCCCAAAACACCGAGGCGAATCATATTCCCTCCTTCCACCCGTCCATCCGACGGGCATTCTCGGACCGTGCGAAGGGCTAGGCCGAAAGCCCCCCGACTCCGAACGGTCAGTATGCTCCCCTGCTCCTCAGAACGACCCACGGCGTCAACACGAGCAGCTTGATGTCCAGCCAAAGGGACCATCTTCGCGCATAACGGATGTCCAGACGGACCATCTCGTTGAAGGTGGTCCGGCTTCTGGCGGTGACCTGCCAGAGACCGGTTATTCCCGGCGTCATCTCCATGAGCCGGCGTCGATGCCAGGTGTCGTAGCACTCGAGCTCATAGGGGATCGGAGGCCTTGGTCCCACAAGGGACATTTCACCTTTCAGGACATTGATGAACTGAGGCAGCTCATCGAGGCTTGTCTTGCGAAGAAATCTTCCGATCGACGTGACCCGGGGATCGTGCTGAATCTTGAAAACCTGCTCCTCCCCCCGCGCGCACTCCTTCGCGGGCCGGTCGCCGGAGCCGATCAACTGCTTTATGTACTCCCGGTGTATCCCCGGGTCATTGTCCACGAACATCGATCGAAATTTATACATCATAAAAGGCTTGCCGAACTGCCCGACCCTGCTTTGCCTGAAAAAGACCGGGCCTTTGGAAGTCCATTTGATCAGTGCGGAGAGGGTCAGGAAAAGGGGGGAAAAAAGCACCAGGGCGAATAGGCTGCCCGCGATGTCAATCCCTCTCTTGACGGCCAGAGCGATCCTCTTGGAGGTGTTCTTCGTCTCGAGGTCCGGATAGAGCTTGAGGTCGGAGGAGTACCGCAGATTCGGTTTATCGAACTCTTCCGGGAACAGGTGTATCGTAATGTCGATGTCCTTCACCCTCTTGCCGTCCAGGTTGGTGGTGAGGTTTTCGCACACCCGGTCGAGAATCTTTCCGGCCGCGACCGCGCTGTCCGATTCACCCAGTTCCGTGAACAGGACTCCGAGAACGTCGTCACCCTTGTACCAACCCACGATGTCGGTCTCCCTGGTGGAAAAAGACAGGGAACAGATGACCTTCTTCCTCGGATTGTCTCCATTATAGCCGGAAGGAAGAACGGAAATGTCCAGGAGCATGAGCATGAACGGTCGCTTGGAGCGCTCCGCCCTCTTTCTTTCGAAAGCAAGCATCTCGTTGAAGTTTCCCTCCGGGTAGACACCGGTGGCGGGGTCCGTGACGGCTTCAACGGAGTCCTTCGAACGTTTCGAATGGACGCCGTACCGTCGGCTCAGTCTCTGAAAAAGCGATTCCATTGCTTTGGCTCCTGTTCATTTCAATCGCTTGTAGATGAATTGAGGAATGTGATAACGCCGCTTGTTGAAGGCGATCCCGATAATGTTTCCTCCCATTTTCGTGATCTGCTCCTTAACGCTCTCCACGACGGTCCATCTCGTTTTCTCCGCCTCGACCACCAGCACGACCCCATCGACCCTGGGAACGATGGCCAAAGCATCCGGGGACTTGGTCAAGGGCGTGGAATCGATCACCGTGAGGTCGAACCGGTGCCTCAGCGTTTCCCAGAAGGTTTCCAACGACTGCGAGTTGAAGATCTCGGGCGTGAAGGTGGACGTGTTGGAAGATTGGCCTATGTACAGATTCGTATCCTCCACCCGGTAGATCGCGCTGTCGATGTCCTGCCCTCGACTGACGCTTTCCTGCCAGCCCTGATTTCGCGAGTGAGGAAAGAACAGGTGGTGACAGGGATTGAACCGGTCGGCATCGAGCAGGAGAACGTTCTTTCGGATTCTGAACGCCGAGACCAGGGAAAACTCCCGTGCGATGGTGGAAGTTCCCTCGCCGAGGCGGGAACCGATGAATTGAATGATTTTTCTCTCCACTCCCGGAAGGCGCGCCTCGATTGCCTGGTACAGCTTCAGCATCTCTTCTTCCATGCCCGAAAACGGAGTGGGGCGGTGCGCAAACGTCACCGCAATTTCCGAATGCACCTCCGGTCTTTGCCTGGACGCATGTATCAAAGCTTCATAAATCTTTGTCATGGGTTACACCTCCGTGGGTTCCGATGAGCCGGGCAGACAGACATGCTTTGCGAATGGAAAAGCGTTCTTCAAAGCATGCGGGCATTTGCTGTACGGATTCTCCAGTCGCAACTCGAGCCGTCAACGAACCACACCCGGCACGGCAGCTTCTGCGCGTTCGGGCGGTTGGCTTATCCTGGGCAGGAACAGCTGCCCTCCGGCAAGTATCCGGTCGGCATCGGTAATCTGCGGGTTGTTTTGCCTGATCAACTCGAACAGGTGAGCATTGACGACGCCGTAGGTATCCCTGATTATGGAGCTCAGGGTCTCGCCCCTCTTGATGATGCGCGACGGAACTTCGATCGTTCGCGCCGGAGCGCTTTCATCCCGGCGGAACACCGATGGGACCTGGTCCGCCGAAACCGGTGGATTGCCGGCGGGCTGATGGACGGTGGCACCGGCAACGCCGACCGCCCCTGAATACGCCTCGGAGCGAACCGGTGGCGGGGCGGACACGGTCTGTGCGGACTCGGACTGGTCGAGACGCGGCTGCGGCTCCACTGTCGGTGTGTTCTTCGAGACCTCGGCGTTGCCGGTCTGCGGTATTTCAGGTTTCGCCGCGTCGACGGGCACGGGCATCCGGGTCGGCGTGCCGGTGACGGGAGCCATGCGAGCGGCGTCGCTCACAGTCGAGACCGCACGATCCCTGAACGCCCGGATCTCCGGAAGAAAACCTTTGACGGGAGCCAGTAGAAGCGCGCTCGCCCCCAATACCAGCAAAGCGGCCAGCGCTATCCCCCATCTGAGCCGAAGCATCCTTCGCCTGCCTTTGTAGTCGGCGATCACTTCTCGAACGATTCTGCGCCCGACGGGCTTTGCCTGGTATCCCAGCCCCGCAATCAATGTGTTGTCGCACAGAATGTTGATGACCCGCGGAATCCCTTTTGCCTCGTCAACGATCAGGTCCATCGCCCTCCGAGTAAAAACGCCTTCCCACCGGTCGGTCACCAGGGACAATCGATGCCGAATGTACATGATGCTCTCTTCACGGCTCAGCGGGACAATGTTGGAGCGGATGGCAATCCGTTGATTGAGCTGCCTCAGCTTGTCAAGGCCCAATTTTGCCTGGAATTCCGGCTGACCGATCAGGATCATCTGGATCAGCTTTTCCTTGGATGTTTCCAGATTGGACAGCATGCGCAGGTTTTCCAGGGTCTCGACCGGAACGTTCTGCGCCTCGTCCAGGATGAGAACGACATTGTTCCCCTGCTTGTATTCTTCGATCAGCGTCTTGTGAAGCTCATTGACCGTCTCGAAAGCATCTTCGGTTTTCGGGACGACCCCCAGTTCCGAGCAGATCACTTTGAGCAGACTCTGGAACGAGAGGTTCGCATTGAAGACATAAATCACTTTTTTCTTGGATGTGTGAGGGAGAGCCTGGCCCTCGAGATAGGACCTCAGGATGGTGGTCTTGCCGACACCGACCTCACCGGTGATCGCCACAAACCCTTTCCTCTGCTCGATCCCGTATATGATGGCCCCCAGAGCTTCCTTATGGGTTGGGCTCAGGAACAGGAATTCCGGGTCCGGAGTAATGTGGAACGGCCCCTTGTTGAATCCGTAATAGCTCAGATACATGATATTGAAGCCCTCCCTATGCTTTGTAGGGAATGGTGGTCAAAACGGGAATGTTCAGACACTGTTCGGTTTTCTGGGGTGAGCTCAACCCCTGGTTGATGAATTCAAGCGAGAATGCCAGCGTGAGCCCCCCCCCGATCCCCAGGAACGCGGCGAGGGCCAGGTAGAAGCTCACGCCCTTGGTCGGCCAGATCGGCAATTCGGAAGCCGACGCCTGCTCGATCACGTTGACGCTCGCCATCTTGTCCTGACTCATGTCTTCCGATACGCGGGCTTCCTCAAATCGCTTCTGATACAATTGATACATCTGTTCGTTGGCCGTCAGAGTCCTCTGCAAATCGCGCGCGGTCCTTTCCTGCTGGTCGAATTCCTGGATTCGCTTGTCCGCCAGTGTGACTTGGGCTTCAAGCTCTTTGCTTCTGACTTCCAGCGAGCTGACCTCCGCTTTCGTGCTGATGATTTCCTTCTGCAGGTCCTGGTAGAGAGTGTTCACTGCGGACCGTCCCCTGGCGGCGGTCTGCTTCTGCTTCTCGATGAACCCCTTGACCACCTGGATCTCGTTGCGAACGCTGGTCACAAACACATTGTTTTCCTTGTATTTCGAAAGAAGCTCCTGTTCTCTCCGCTGGAGCGTCACCAGTTGCATTTCGAGCTCATTTCTGGGGTCGTTTTCGGAGGCGACGGGCAGGCTCGCGGCGACGCCTTTGAGCTGGCTCTCCAGGGTGGACAGCTTCTGCCTCAGTTCCTTGACCAGGCTCTGAGTCGTCCTTGCGGTCGTTTCGAGGTTCATTCTCTCCTTGAGCAGCATGTCGCGCTGTTCGTCAAAGGCGAATACCTGGTGTTGCTGTTTGAACGCCTGCAACTCCCCTTCCGATCTCTTCAACCTGTCCAGGTATTCGGCGACCTTCTTGTCGAGCAGCTGCAGCGGTCGCGAATCGTGCAGGATCTCAACACGTCGCGCGATGTAGGCGGCGACCAGTGAATTCACCACCTTGGCGGCTGTCCCGGGATCGGCATTCTGGAAAGTGACCGTAATGAGGTTTGAGTTCCTGCCTGCCTGGACATGCAGGTCTCTTTCGAAGAACACCTTGGCATATTCGAGTTGCTTGACCGGCTCATCGGAAAACGCCCTCAGCTTGGGGTAGATGTTTTCAATCCCCAGGCTCTTCAGGAGTCTTTCCTTGAGGTCCGTGCTGGAGAGGATCGCCAATTCGGAATGGAGAATCTCCTGCAGACCGACCCGCACGGGAGTCTGCTCCCCGCTCACCATGGGGCTCTGATACTCCTGGCCGTAACGAAACATCAAGGTGGAGGATGCTTCATATTTTGCCGGCAGAAAGTAATAGACCAGCGGGGTAAGAATAACCGCGAGGCAAAATATGGAGATGATCATGTACTTGTGTTTGAAAAACACGATCAGGAGATCCCTTAGGTTGAAGGGCCGAGGTTTTCCATAAACCCCCGAACCAGCCGTATAAAACGAGACAGCGCGGTTTGACGCGGCCGTCGGTACACCTTGATTTCCAGGGATCGGTTTCTGTGTCATTTCAAAAGTCCCTTCACTACAGGATGGGTATGGCGATGGGTACGGGCGTCATGTTCTTGATGTACTGCTCGACCCAAAGATTGAGGTTTGCAATGGGCGATCTCGGGACGTAGACAATATCATGGGGTGCCACGAGGAAGTCCTGGGACATGTCCGTCCCGTCGTTTACCTTGTTGATGTCGGCCGTCATCACCACGGGCTTTCTCCCCGAGGCCGTTCGAATGACGATAATCTCATTCGTGCGCGCGGTTCTCGTTACCCCGCCGGCCTTCGCGATGGCCTGCCTCAGGGTCATCGGCCCTACGATGTCCTGAAGCCCGGGCGAAGTGACTTCACCATCCACGAACACTTTGTTCCCGCCGAAGTTGCGAACGATCACGGTGAGTTCGCACTTGGCCAGTTCCTGCGAGTATTTCTCCTTGAGCAGGTCGGTCAACTGTTGCGGGGTCAAACCGACCGCGGAGACCTCGCCGATCAGCTGCAAAGCGATCCGGCCATCGGGACGAACGATGATCTGTTCGTTCAACTCACTGTTGTAGAAAAACTTGACGTCCAGCTGATCGCCGTAGTTGATCGTGTATTCCTGGGCGGGATACGGAGCAATGGTCCCGGGTTGACCGACGGGCACCGGGTTCTTGACCACCGGCCCGCACCCCGCGAGCAGGAACAGGACAACTGAGCACACTTTTACGGAAAACAGTCTCGATTCGGTTGTTTTCATATGAATCTCCATGGAAATTGGTCAATTGCGGGATTGAGTTCATTTCCTCGTCTATATGTAACAAAGCTTTCGACAATCATATTTATCGACCTGAACAACCTTGAAAAATTCAAAGAACATGGTCATCCAAGATATTATCTTTATTATAATTTCTTTATACATATCCCAAATACCATGCAATCATATTTACTCTTTCCTTATTAGATAAAATCGATTATTAATAGTCCTGATCAATCACAATTAACTATCTACTTCGTCTTATATACTGCAATTATAAATCAATTATCTTCTATTATATGTTGTTTAATAAAATTATTTAAATCCATTTTTTGTTCAATGGAGAGCTCACCGAATTCTACACCACAACGCCTTGTTGCCAGAGAATACCATGAATCTTTATCAATCTGAATGTCGTAAATTACCTGACATTCTATCCGTCTCATATGCACAAAATGGCCATTAGTCGCAAATATTTTTATATATGAAAATCCGACAGTCTGTGGTTTTCTTGAAAGATAACGCACTGATATTCCATTGGAACTTATGTCTATTATCTGTCCAATGGTTATTGGTTCATCTTTTCTTATCAATACGGCAAATGAGCCTTCCTTGCCAACGTATCTTTTACTTCTCCTATGTTCTATCATAACTATATTTTCCTCTATAGGAATTATGTTATGGAGCATCAAATGCTCTTAAGCCTTTCGATCCACTCGTTGGCACCGTTTTCAGCAATCTTCGCCTGACCGCTATTGCCGCCGTTCCTCAACAATGCGCACTCCCCTTGCGCCTTCACTCGCTGAGTGTTCGTTGACCCGGTCCATGATCCTTCACGCTTCCACGATTTCGCCTCGAACCAGGCGCTGTCCGCCGCCGAGACTGCCGGCACCGTCGAGCCGACAACCGTTCCTCCGGCAGGAAGCCGAAGACAGAGCGGATGCTTCCATGTCGGAACGAGACGAACATGCCGGTTCGTTGAACCAAACACAGAGCTCGAACGCAACCGCCGGTGGGTTTCGGCACGGTTGCCGCCAGGCAGTTCCCGGGGCCTACCCGAGAGAGGCTATCCGGTATGGAGATCGACAGGGGGTCGATTCAGCGGTGTCGAGCGACACGGGACGGAAATTGCACGGTGAGCGTTTCGCTGGAAGACGGCTTCCACAAAAGGACTTAGGCTTCTCTGATCGGGCTGTTCACTCGCGATTGACCGGAGGGCTGGGGGAGTCTTGCCGTGGGCTCCGTGAAAACGGAGTCTGTCGGGCTCTCGTCCTCAAGTCCACAGGGTCGCAGCAAAAGGGCTAAAGCTCCGCCAACCAAGTTCCATCTCCCCGGTCCAACCCGTCGAAGGAACTGCCAAAATAGCTCGGCATTCTCGCAATTCTCAAAATCTAAAGGTTTAGCGACTGTGATCCTTATATGACATGCAAGAGAGGGGGAAAAGGACTAATCTATAGGGTAAAAATTGAGTATAACTTATCCCCAATATCGTATTAATATACGTTATATCAATTGGTTAATCTACTTCATGCGAACTTGTCGAAAGCTGCCGGCACCTGCATTTTTCTTCCGAAACGGCCCGCCGCCAAGGCAAGACGCACCCGCTGCCGTCCTTTGACAAAAGAGAAGCCGCCCGGGCTTCCTTTTCCGCGGGATGCCCATCCCCCCCGGATGTGACGGATTCGAGCCACGGAGGGCCGACCCAAAGGATGGGCTCCAGGGACGGGATGTTCGCGCTCCATCCGATTGGACGTTGACGGCGTTCCATCGTGCAAGTTATAATTTTACATGGAACTTGATATGGACGATTTCTTCCTGGATATCAAATGGTTGTCCACCTCAGCCCAACTTCTCTTCCACTTGCCTTTTCCTTTTTCCATGATGGACATATGGCTTCGGAACGGTGAGAACGGACCGTATGTCGGGCGAACCTGCACGTTCACGCACCGGCTGCCGGTCGGCCCGTTGCATGCGGGCAAAGGTTCTGCCGTTTGGTTCTCACGCATCGCGCGGGTAAGCAGCTCTTCCTTGTCCGGCAAGCACAAGGCGAGGGCCTGCCATCCAGAACATCATGGGGCATGCGTCGGTGAACACGACATGACGGTATATTCAAAACATCTCCGGGGATATCGGGGGCCCGATGGATTTGCTGAACGCAAATCCGGCGGAGGAAAAACCGGATTCCCCCAATGGATTCCTCCTAGGAATCTGAAAACCGTGCTGAGTACTGGTAGTCCCAAGGGGACTCGAACCCCTGTCTCCGGCGTGAGAGGCCAGTGTCCTAGGCCACTAGACGATGGGACCGGAAAAGCATGGCTGGGGGACTAGGATTCGAACCTAGGTAGGCAGATCCAGAGTCTGCAGTCCTGCCGCTGGACGATCCCCCAACGGAGAGTGAAATTTATCCAAAGTCCCGCTGCAAGTCAAGCGGAAAGCTCATCCGCATGCCGGGATGCCTTGCGCTTGTTCTGTCGCGGAAGTTACTCTATAATAAAACTTCAGCGGTTGCCTTTTGTATTCGCTGGAGTTCCCGGGATTATCGGGAGCGCAACACCGGCCGCAAGGTCCGTATTCACAACGCAGCGTAGTGCGGCGAGATTCGCCTGTGGCTGCCGTCCCGGCACGGATGCCGGCCACCCGAAGGGGCGCTGCGAAAAGACGTCCGGCGCACGTATGGCGCGAGAGGAAACCGTGCAAGCTCCGAAATCGGCGAACGCCTCCAGAATCCGCATGATGTTGCCCTCTACAACCGATGTCCACGGTTTCGACCTCGAACACTATCGTGCACGCATGTCCAAGTTCCTTGACCCGGCAGAAAGCGACAACCGCGTATTTTATGACGCTCTGCAGTATTCATACGACCTTCACAAGGGCCAGACGCGTAAATCCGGCGCCCCTTACATCAGTCACCCCTGTTCGGTAGCCGAAATCCTGGCGCGCGAACTGCATTTCCGGGACCCCCATCTGCTCGCCGCCGCCTTGCTTCACGATGTCGTGGAAGATATCCCGGGAATCACCCTCGAAGATATTCTGCGCCGTTTCGGAAGCCGCATCGCGGAACTGGTGGACGGATGCACCAAGTTGACCCGCCATCAACTGGACCGAGCCGCCCTGAAGGATCTTACGCACAGCAAGATTTTTCTCAGCGCCAGCCGCCGCCTCGGTGTCCTCATCATCAAGCTCGTGGATCGCCTCCACAATCTGAGAACGCTTCATTACCTTCCCCAGGCCAAGCGCCAGCGAATCGCGCAGGAAACGGTCGAGGTCTATGCCCCCATTGCCGCCCGGTTCAATATCTACCCGCTCAAGCGCGAGCTCTACCACCTTGCGCTATCCTACCTTTATCCGCGCAAGAGTAAGAAGATCCTCCAGCACGTGCGGGAGCTTCGAAATTCCGCGGAGGTTGTCGACATAGAAAACCGGCTCCGCGAGATCCTCCTGCAAGCCGGGGTCGCCGCAGACATTCGCCCTCGTCCCAAGGGGCTCGGCAGCTACTACAACGCACTGAAACGCACGCTCGACATCGGCAACCCCGAGAACTACTTCGATTTCGCCGTCGTTCTGGCCACCGGCGAAGATTTGAAATGCTACCTGGTCCTGGGAATCATCTGCAAGGACTTCGTGTCCATTCCCCGCAGCTTGAGGGACTTCATCGCCAATCCCAAGATCAACGGCTACCGGAGCCTGCACGTTCGGGTTCATGTGGGAGGACAGAACTACCTGATCAAGATCCGGACTGAAGAGATGGACCTCCAGGCTTCCTACGGCGTGCTCCAGGACTGGACCGCCCAGACTCCGATGAGCGATGACCACTGGGCGGAAATCAGCGACCTGCTGCGCACCATCGGCGAGTACGGCGGGGCGGGACCGCAGCGAAAAGAGTTGATTCGGCTCTCGGAAGCCGAAGAGATTTTCGTGTACAGTCCCCAGGGCGATATTTACTACTTGCCCAAGGGCAGCGTGGTGCTCGATTTTGCCTACAAAATCCACTCCGAACTGGGGGACCACTGCCAGGGAGCCCTCGTCAACGGCTTGTGGGAACCCCCGACCCGAGTCCTCAAGGATGCCGAAACCGTCGAAATCGTCACCTCACCCGACCTGCTCGATGTGGACCCCGACCTCGAACAGCTTTGCAAAACCCCCAGGGCGCGATCCTTTCTGAACCGCCACCTCCAGCACAGAAGGCAGCACTTCGCCCGGGAGATCGGCCGCCAGGTCCTGAGCCAGGAGCTTCGGCGTCACGGGTTCGGACCTGACGCACTCGACGACGAGACGGTAGCGCTTCTGCTCGAAGTCATCAATCTCAAGGATATTTCGGAGCTTTACACACGACTCGGCCAGGATCTCCTGTCCCCCGAGCTCGTTCTTTACTACCTGGAGGCGCCGCTGCACGCCAAGGACCGGCACCCCCATCACAGCCCTCATCCTCCGGACGAACGCAACGCCATCCTGGTCTCGGAGCTGGACAAGGCTTTTCACAAATTCGCTCGATGCTGCAACCCCTACCCCGGTCAGGAGAATGTGCTGGCCACGATCAGTGAGCGTGGAACGACCTTCCACGATCCGCGATGCGAAGACCTGAAGAGCCGTCACGGCCTTCAGCCTCAGCATCTGCTCGATGTCTGCTGGGACTTCGACGGCACCTGGCGTCACGTTCTCGTCTTTCAACTGCACATCCAGCAGCAGAGCATCTCGGACCTGCTGCCCCTCCTGGCCCGCATGCCTTCCACGGTCCGGATCCGGTATATCGAATCCGCCATCGGCAAACACAACGAGCCCACGGTCCGGCTGAGCGTGGCGCTCCACAGCTTCGCCGAAGCCCGGGAGCTGTTTCGGATTCTGCCCGAAGACCGTGTCTGCATCGATGAATACGGCCGCCAGGGAGCGTCCGCCAGAGTCCACACCGAGTGCCCCTACGTTCCGGATCGGGCGCGCTGAAGACCTTCCCGCACGGGCACGCCGTGAATCCGGCGTTCGATCCGCGCCACGGCGGGTCGCAGACCGGGATCGGCAGATGCCCGGCTCCGGCATGCGAACCCCAATTCCATTGCGCGCGGGCCTCTCGCGTATCGGGCGCCGATCCGATTCGTGCCGCGACTCGTCAAGCCGTCAACTCCTTTCCGTTATCCCATATCTGTTGCATTTTTAATGGATTTGTTTATTTTGTTCATAACGTCTTCCCGGAGCTGGAGGAAGGTGGTATTTGATGGAGTGGTATTCCAACACGGCCCGGTGCCGATCCGGATTGTTTCGCGACCGAGACCTTGACGGGCGCCGGTGTGTCGGAGAATCACATCGGTGAGTCATCTGGAAAGGAGACTACATGGAAGTTTTCCGGACAGGTAAGGCTGGGATTGTTTTTCGATGGATTCGGTTGTTTACGTTCGTTGTCGCTCTGCCCTGTTTCCTGCTGTTGTCGCAAAGCATCCCCTCCGCGCACGGAGCCGCATGGCAGCAGGGCCCTCCTTCGTTTGCCGATCTTGCCGAACAAGTCAAGCATGCGGTTGTCAATATTTCCACCACGCAGGTCTTGAAGGAAAGCCCGATGCAACAGTTCATGGGACCGAACTCTCCCTTCCGCGATTTTTTCGATGACGATTTCATGAAGCGATTCTTCGGTGAACAACCTCAAGGACAAAGAAAGGGGCATGCTTTGGGTTCCGGATTCATTATCGACCAGTCCGGTTTGATTCTCACGAACAATCACGTCGTGGAGAAAGCTGACGAAATCAAGATCAAAACGCTCAGCGGAAAGGAATACGACGCGAAAGTGGTCGGACGCGACTCCAAGACCGATATCGCCCTGATCAAGGTCACGCCCGACACGGATTTCCCGAAGCCCGCGCAGCTTGGCAATTCGGACGCCATCCGAGTGGGCGACTGGGTGATGGCGGTGGGAAATCCTTTCGCTCTGGGCCACACCGTGACCGCGGGCATCATCAGCGCCAAGGGCAGGGTCATCGGGGCGGGCCCCTACGACGATTTCCTTCAGACCGATGCGGCGATCAACCCCGGGAACAGCGGCGGCCCCCTCTTCAACATGAACGCTGAAGTGGTCGGCCTCAATACGGCCATTGTAGCCCACGGGCAGGGCATCGGGTTTGCCACCCCCATCAACGTGGCCAAAGACATTCTGGAGCAGCTAAAATCCGGCAAGGTGGTTCGAGGCTGGCTCGGGGTCATGATCCAGGACATCACGCCCGAACTGGCCGAGTCGTTCGGTATCAAGGAGACCAAGGGAGTCATCGTCGCCGACGTGGTGCCGGACGCTCCGGCTGAAGCCGCGGGCATCAAGCGCGGGGACGTCATCACTTCGGTCAATGGGAAAGAAATCGACAATGCCCCCGCACTCTCCAGGTACATCGGTTTCAGCGCTCCCGGAACCCCGCTTTCGCTGCAGATCATCCGGGACGGCAAACCCATGTCGATCAAGGTGTCCAGCGGAACCATGCCCGACGAAGGCAAGGAAGCCAAAGTCGAAAAAAAGGAAAGCCTCTGGGGCATGGTCGTTCAGAATATCACACCGGAAATCGCTCAGCGCTTCGGATGGGATGAAAACGAACGCGGCGTCGTCATCACCGAAGTAAAGCCGGGAAGCCCCGCCGGCGAAGCCCGGTTGCGCCCGGGAGATCTGATCAAGGAAGTCAACCGGCAGAAGATTCAGAACATCAGGGATTACAACCAGGCCGTTCAGAAGCCTCAGCGGGGCCAGACCATGCTGCTGCTCGTGAAGAGGGGCAAGAATACGTTTTTTGTCTCGCTGAAGTCGACTCAGGAGTAGCATTCGCCGGGTTTGCTTGCCTGAGTTTCCAAAGACATGTACAATCCGCGCGTGGGAAATCGGCGCTATGCGAAGTGCGTGGCGCCGTATCCCTTTTGACGCGTATTTCCGGTGCGGAGGCCGGACTTCTTCGGACCATGATTGCAAGACCGACCTGTTTCATCGTCACCGCTTCGCCGGAGGCCGTCCGCAGAGAGAAGGACAAGGCCCGTGCGTTGCGCAGGACTCAATGGTGGCAGAACCAGATTGCCAAGGGCGTATGCCGCTATTGCGGGAAGCCGACTCCGCCGAAGGAGCTCACCATGGATCACGTGGTTCCCCTGGTGCGCGAAGGCCGCACCACGCGAGGCAATGTCGTGCCCGCCTGCAAGTCCTGCAACGACAAGAAGAAGTATCTGCTTCCCATCGAATGGGAGGAATATCTTCGGAATCTCGGCGGCCGGCCCGTCCGCGAAGATTGAAACCAGGATTGTGAGATCGAGGAAGAACGGAATGGAACAGTGTAAGGAATGTGATCTGGCCATCTACTGCTATTCGGATTCAAGCACCTGGATTTTTCGTACCAAGCAGGAAATGGAAGAGAAGAAAGCCGCCATTTCGGAATGCCCGGTTCGCGAGCAGGTCGAGCAATTGCGATTGCAGGAAAAGCGAAAATGCTCCGGGGTCGGCGCGGGGTAGCCGTGCCCGTGTCCCGCCTTTGCAGACGGGCCACCGGCACAAGTCCGCCCGGATCGGCCGGGGATTTCGTTACGTGAACATGTTGATCCGGCAATCCACGGCGTGTTTGAGGTAGTCTTCGGCTGTCTGGATCTCGACGCCCTCAAGGAACTCCCCGGGGTCTATTCCCATCATATCCACCGTCATTTTGCATGCCACCAGGTGAACCCCTTCCAGTTGAGCCATTTCCAGCAACTCGCAAATACTCGGGATACCCGCCGCCTCGACTTTCTTCTCCATCATCCGGGTCGCAACCATGGCCATCCCCGGCAGGGCCCCCATGGTCCCCGGCGGAATGAACCGGCACCGGTCGCCACCGCCTTTTCGGATCACGTTGATTCCCATGAAGGTGTAGAAAATCGTCGACTCCATCCCCATCCGAGCCGCGTTGATTCCCAGGATCAGGGCCGGATAGGCGCCGTCCAGGGTATCCCGGCTGCAGATGAAAGTACAGGACACCTTTTCGTCGGAGTTCTCTGAAGAGTTTCGGGTTGCGGGTTTGTTTTCTTCTGCCATGGTTGACTCCATTCCGGACATTGCCCATCTTCGACGCGTCAGGGCAACGGCGTTTCACGAAACGCTCGCCGCGCGCGTCATTTCCTTTTCGCCTCGAACCAACGATCACTGCTGCCGCACGCAATGAATCACTTTCACGACACTGGGGTGCGCCACGCGGTAGTACATCAGGTTGCCGTCCCTGCGCGAGGCAAGAATTCCCTTTGATTTCATGAGGTTCAACTGTTGAGAAGTGTATGGCTGCGCGGTGTTCAGCAGCCGGCACAGTTCGTTCACGGACCGCTCGCCCTGCTCCAGGATGTCTATGATCCGCAGTCTCACCGGGTGAGCCACGGTCTTGAGGATTTCAGCCGCTTTCTGCAATTGAGCGGTCTCGATCTGGACAATCTCTTCGAGATCCATGAATCCTCTCTCATTATATGAATATCTGAATATTCGCTTTTTCAAATATATCTTCCCGCCGACGATGTCAAGTATCTTTTTTCATCCTTTTTCAATCCCATACGGCCCCACCTGCCTCACGGGCCGTTTCAACGCGCGGCCCGGGCAATGCCTCCCCGCGGCGCCGGGCTCCGGGTGTTGCTCCCGGATGTCCGCAGTCCTCCGGCTATGGCTCGTTTCGATCTTATGGTATATTATTGAATCAGAAGTGGGTTGAAAGGAGAATAGAACATGGCTGCGAGCGGGCGCTTCGGAAAGTACGGCGATCTGAAGAGGAAGGCGAAACTGAGGGCCAACGTCAAGTTGGATTCGGACCGGGTCAAAATGGCTTTCACCTCTCGCAGGGCGAAAACGCCCGGCCAGCACACCACGGGAGGCGGCGGCAAGTAGGGATTATGGAGGCCGAAGACAGTCAGGAAACGAAGAAAAAGAAACCCAATGTGGTCATTCGACCCATGGAGATCGACGATCTTGCCAAGGTGTTTCACCTGGGCGAGAAATTGTTCACTGCAAGAGAAGTACCCAACCTCTATCGTACCTGGGACGAGTACGAAGTGATCGCCCTTTTCCAGGGAGATGCCGAATACTGCCTGGTGGCGGAAATCGAAGAAGAGATGGTCGGGTTTGCCCTGGGGACCACCGTCACCAAGAGCCATTCCGCCTGGCGATACGGATACCTCGTCTGGCTTGGTGTTGTCCCGGCCTATCACGGCATGGGGATTGCCTCCAGGCTTTTCAACCGGTTCCGCGACCTGATGCTGGAATCCGGCGTGCGCATGCTTTTGGTGGATTCGGAGGCGGACAACCTGCCCGCCCTTCGCTTTTTCCGCAAGATGGGCTTCCGCCACCCCCAGCAACACATCTATCTGGCGCTCAATCTCGATCCTCGCCTGCGCCGGATCCGGGAGAAGAAGACCGACGGACGCCAGGACGGCCGGTACAAACTGGATGACGATGACTAGAAATCAGCAACTCGTAAAGCCGAAACGACTCAAGCAGCTTCTGCGTCGACTGGTGAACATCTACTCGCCATCCGGCAAAGAAGAGGAGATCCTCCATTTTCTACAGAGCTATCTCCGACGGCACGGACTTCCCGTGGAACTCCAGGAGGTTGACACGAATCGGCACAACCTCATCGTAATGCCGCCGGACACGGAAGTTCTCCTGGCCCTCGTCGGGCACGTGGACACGGTGATGGCCCACGATCTGGACCACTTTGGCTACGAGGAAGACGGAGATTTGGTCTACGGCCTTGGAGCGGCCGATATGAAGGGGGGATGCGCCGCCATGGTGGAAGCCTTCGTTGCGGCGTGGGAAGCGGGCCGTCGCGTTCTTCCGGTGGCGCTCGCCCTGGTGGTCGGGGAGGAGGAGGAAGGAGACGGCGCCCAGAAGCTTGCCAGGGAGTACCATTTCCCCTGGACGGTGATCGGCGAACCGACCGACCTCAAGCCATGTTTGAACCACTACGGGTACATCGAAGTCCAGATCACGGCCACCGGCAGACGCGTTCACGCATCCCTGGCCAACCTCAGCCGGAATCCGGTGGAAACCGTGATGCGTTCCGTGCTGAGAATAGGCGAATACGTGGCGGCTCGCAGACCGGACATGGTCTACAATATACGTGACCTCTCGACCTCACGCTCGGGTTTCGCCGTACCGGATCGCTGCACGGCCTTTCTCGACATCCATCTGCCCCCCTCGGCGCCCATAGGAGAAATCACGGCCGAGATTGAAGAGGTCATGCTTCAACAGGAGCATGACAGCCCGGAACACAGCGAAACCGTGCGCTTTGCCAATATTCACTCAGGATACGAGCTCCCGGAAAAGGGAGCTGTCGTGGAGGCTCTGAAGAAGGTCTATTCGCACAATGCCATCGAGTGGTCCCCTCAGGCGTTTCGGAGCCACTCCGACGCGAATCTTTTTTGGGCCGCGGGAATGAAGCCTCTCCTGCTCGGCCCCGGCGCTCTGGAAAAAGCCCACTCCCCCGAAGAATGCGTCTCCTTCAATGATGTTCTCGCCGCAGCGAGGCTCTATCACGATCTGCTGACGGCGTTACCCTCCTGAAGCCCGGGCCCGGGGCATTCGAAACACGCCTCGAAGCCGTTCCGATCAGGAAGCCGTCACGGACGTCTCTTCCCGCTGCCGATCCAGCTCCGGCAAAACCATTTGCCGTTCGCTGTAGATGAATATTCCGCCGCTGAAATGCTCCCTGTGGGCGGCGCACACCTCTTCAACCAAGCCTTCAAGCTCGGGGCAGTTCTCGATTCGCACATAGAGCGCGTACCCTTCGGCCGCCAGACTGGGCAGCGGCTCCCTGCTCATCGCCACCAGCAGCGGTCCGCTGTGGATACTCATCGTCCACCGGAAGGCCCGCCTCAGAGGTTCGATCACATAGGGTTGTGCCGTAAACGCCGCCTTGATGCGATCAATCAGTCGGCCCGGCCTCTTCGGCGGCTCTCTGTAGAATGTGACATCCGCTCGGTGAGACTTCTCCTCGCCATCCACAAAGACGGTGAACGGGTCGCCGCCTTGTTCCCTGGAGCATCCGGTCACCCCGCTGATCCTTTCATAGAGCTCGTTTGAAACCGCTTCAAGGGGATCCTTCCTGTCCCAGACTATCATGGTAACCGCCTGCTTTTCCATGCCAAGACCTCTTTCAAGGGATTTCACCCGCCGCCTGCAGGGAAACGAGAAATCCCCACCGGCAGCCGGCTGCACTGTGGTACACTGAACTTTGCAGATGACGAACAATCCGGTGCAGTTTATTCCAACTGGAATAATGATGCCACATAATTCCGTGGTGCGCCGTTCAACACGCAGCCGCGCAGCGGTGCCGACGGTTTTGGACAATATCGGAGCAAAGGCGGCAGGACTCCCGGAGGGTGACTCTCCACCTCCCCGGACACGCAACCCGGGCAGTCATGAGAGCGGAGGCGGCAGGATTCTCGAATGGTTACTGGCAGTTTCGGTTCTTTCGTCGGACTCCCGCGAACAGCGTTCGCCTGGCTTGTCCTCCCCTTCTGTCTCTGGGCCTGTGGAAGCACGCCGGCGGTCATACGAGACGTCGAGGTTCACCCGCAGGATGCCCTTCATTACCTGGATGGGACCGCATCGGAGGTGGTGATCGACGCCGATCGGCACGCCGCCCTCGACCGGGAATTCGACCGTCGGTATTTTGCTCCCTGGCATCGGCAACAACCGGTTTATTCCCGATCGGACATGGAAAAGGAGCTTCTGAAGTTTCGAAAGAACCCCGGATTCGGCGAGAACAAGCGAGCGCATGCCCCCGACTGGATCGAATCCATGGCCGCCCGCGCCAATCTTGAGCATTATCCCGACGCAGGCTTTGCCGGCGTCACCGTGGTCAACTCCGACCTCCGCCTTCTTCCCACCCACAGACCTCACTTCGACAGCGCCGACGGAGCCGGGACCGGCTATCCCTTCGACAATCTGCAGAACTCCGCCCTTCATGCCAACACACCCGTTTTCGTCAGCCACCGGTCCGCGGATAAAGCGTGGGTCTTCGTCGAATCCCATTCCGGATTCGGGTGGCTCCCCGCCAGGGACGTTGCCCGCGTGGACGAGGCTTTTGTCGCGCAGTGGGAGAACCGTCGGCTCATAACGGTTCTTGAAGACGAGTCTGCCGTCTTTGACGAAAAAGGCATGTTCCTGTTCAGTGCCAACGCGGGTGCGCTTTTCCCCCTGTCCGACGAGGACGCCGACGCGTACCGGGTCTTCGTCGCCGTACCCGACGAAAACCGCAATGCCGAAATCCGCGGCAGCCGCCTGCTTAAAACCCACGCCCGGGTGAAGCCTCTGCCCTTGACACGCCGCAATATCGCCGCCGTGGCCAATATTTTTCTCAACAAGCCTTACGGGTGGGGCGGAATCTATCAGAACCGCGACTGCTCCTCGACGCTCAAAGACCTCTTTACACCGTTCGGGATCTGGCTTCCGCGCCATTCTTCCGACCAGGCCCTCCACGGGGGATACTACATGGATTTGAGCGGCCTCGATCCCACGGCGAAAGAACGCGCCATCATCCGGGACGGTTCGCCTTACCTGAGCCTGCTGTGGCTCAAGGGTCACATCATGCTCTACCTTGGAACCTTCCAGGGGCAACCGCTTGTGCTGCACAACATGTGGGGCGTCAGAACGCGGCGCCTTTTGCAGCGTGAGGGAAGGCTGATCATCGGCCGTGCAGTCATCACAACCTTACGACCCGGATCGGAGCTCCGCGAGCTGGACCGGTCCGGGGGCGGCCTTCTCGACAAGCTACGCGGCATGACGCTTCTGATCACCCCTCCCACTCCCGTCAATAAGGAATGACTCCGCCGGATGCCCCTCCCGCCGCCAAGGCTGCTTCCCGAATCCCACACGACTCCGCTTCCACCCCGGCAGGACAGGAATCCCGGCAAACACTCCGCTCCGGGGCCTGGCCGGTGCGAGGTTTTCACTTTCACCCGGGAGGTGCGACCATCAAAAGGTCCACTCCAAAGCCTGCGCCGATGGCGTGAACACTCACCCATGTTCGACTCGGACGCTGCTCCGGCTTGAACTCCATGGGACAAAATCTTAATATCTAAAACAGCCAACAATGGCTGGGAGTTGTGAGGTATTGGAGGTTGAATGATGGATAAAAGAGATATTTTGTATCTCAGGAATATGCTGATTGTGAGGCGCAAGGAGATTTCGGACCGCGTCAACCGTCTGGCCGCGGTCTGGAAGGGTGTGGAGCCGGCCATCGAATTGGAGGAGGAGGCCCAGAAGGCGAGCATCACCGAGCCTTATCAGCGGTTGGATGCAAACCGGAAGAAGGAGGTCGAACAGATCGACCTTGCCCTGGGCAAAATCGCCATCGGTGAATACGGAATATGCGAATCCTGCGGGGACGATATTGCCCTGAAACGGCTTGAAGCGATCCCGTGGGCCCGGCTTTGCGTGGATTGCGCCCGGGACTTCGAGCAGAGGCACGAGACGCTTCCCGAAACCACGGAGGTCTTGGCGGCCGCCAGACTCCCGGACCTGTACCACGAACTTTCCTACGAGCAGATCGTCAAGCTCATCCGCGAGCGACTGCACGCACTGAAAAACGTCGATGACTCCGACCTGCGGATATATGTACGAAGAGGGGCGGTCACTCTTGAAGGCGTGGTTCCCGGGGAAGCGGAACACCAGGCCATCCTGCGGACGCTCATGGGGGAAATGAGATTTGCCTCTGTCGTCGATCGCCTGGAAGTCGAAGAATCCCAGGTGGAGCACAACGACGACGCGAATGCGGAGGTCGAGGAGCCCGATGAAACCGAGGTGGAAGAGCTTCTCATCGAGGAAGGCGGAATAGCGGAAGGCCTTTTCGAAGGGCAAGGCGACGATTCACCCTATGCCGACGGCGACGAACGCATGTGAACCCGCGCTTTCCGGGGCTTTCAACCATGTGCGCGTGCGCGCGGCCAGGCGCCCGAGTTTCCAGCCCGCCGCCGCCATTCATGGGAAGGTCGGACCCCACGCGCCGGCAGGGCGAATCTCCGCGCGATTCGGCCCGGATGCCCGAAGACGCCTCGAATTGCGGCCTTGGAGCGGCCCCGAAGCGTTATTGTCAGTAGATTTTCAGCTGCCGACAGGAACGCACGGAGATACCGAGATGTTCGTAGGCCAGGCGCGTGGCGAGGCGCCCGCGCGGCGTTTTGTTCAGAAACCCTTCCTGGATGAGATAGGGTTCGTAGACGTCCTCGAGGGTATCCCGCTCCTCGGACACCGCCGCCGAGAGCGTTTCTATCCCGACAGGACCGCCGTCGTATTTTTCGATGATGGTGCTGAGGATCTTCCGATCCATCCCGTCGAATCCCTTTTCATCCACATCGAGCATTCGGAGCGCGAGGTCCGCCACTTCGCGCGTGATCCTGCCATCCGCGCGGACCTCCGCGTAATCCCTCACCCTGCGAAGCAGCCGGTTGGCGATTCGAGGAGTGCCCCGGGACCGTTTGGCGATTTCCAGCGCGCCCTCCGCGTCGACCCGGATACCGAGGATTCGTGCCGAGCGGGTGACGATGAGCTTTAATTCGTCCACCTTGTAAAATTCCAGCCGAAGGGTAACCCCGAACCGGTCTCGTAACGGCGGAGAAAGCAGCCCTGCGCGGGTCGTTGCGCCCACCAGGGTGAACGGGGGAAGGTCCAGCTTGATGGTACGGGCCGAAGGCCCCTGGCCGATGATGATGTCCAGTTGAAAGTCTTCCATGGCCGGGTAGAGGATTTCCTCGACCACATGATTCAGACGGTGGATTTCGTCGATGAAAAGCACGTCGCCCTGTTCGAGGTTGGTCAGGATGGCCGCGAGATCGCCCGCCCTTTCGATCACGGGACCCGAAGTGCTGCGCATGTTCACGCCCAGCTCATTGCTGATGACGGTGGCGAGCGACGTCTTCCCCAAACCGGGGAATCCGTGAAAGAGCACGTGATCGAGCGGTTCGGCGCGTTGTCTGGCCGCCTCGATGAATACGGCGAGGTTCTCCTTGACGGTCTGCTGTCCCACGTATTCATCGAGTCGCCTCGGGCGCAGACTGTTTTCGACCGGGAGGTCGTCTTCATGGGGTTTGGGTTCGACGATTCGCTCCGTCATATCGGCACTCTCGTCCGGAACGCCGACCGCGCGCCCGGCTTTTCCCCTCGGGGTTCAACTTTCGACACCGTCTGCATTGTATCGTCTATGCCAGCAATCTCAAAGTTTCTTTGAGCAGTTTTTCCACCGGGGGATCCGCCCCCAGGGACTTGATCGCCTTTCCCAATGCTTTCTCGGCTTCGGCCGGACGATACCCGAGATTGACCAGGGCCGAGTACGCGTCGCCATAGGATGATTCCGCGGCAGGAGCCGGCTGCTCGGCTTCCCTGCCTTTCTTGACGGACATCTTGTCCCGCAGTTCGAGCAGGATCCGCTCGGCGATCTTCTTCCCCACTCCCGGAATGCTCTTGAGACGGAAACCTTCCTGCTGAAGGATGATCCTGTGCAGGTCATCCGGCGTCAATCCCGACAGGATGTTCACCGCCAGTCGCGGCCCGACCCCATTCACGGTGATCAGCCGCAAGAACATGTCCTTTTCGGCGACGGTCCTGAACCCGTAGAGTTGAATGGCGTCTTCGCGGATATGGGTGTGAATGTTCAGAGCGACCGTATCGCCCGGCCCGGGCAGGTCATAGAACGTGCTCAGCGGGACATACACGATGTAGCCCACCCCGTGCACGTCGATCACGATGTAGTCGGGAGCTTTGTGGCGCAGTCTTCCTTCCAGGTGTCCGATCATGATTTGCCCCGGACGATCCAGCGCGTTCGGGAACCGCTCGTGTTGACGTGGCAAACGGCCACCGCGAGTGCATCCGCGGCATTGGGGTCAATGGGTTGGGACAACCGGAACAGGCATCGGACCATCTCCCCCACCTGGTCCTTGCCCGCCTTGCCGTATCCGACCACCGCTTTCTTCACCTCGAGCGCACTGTATTCGTAAATGGGCAGCCCGGCGTTTACTCCCGCCAGAATGGCCGCGCCGCGGGCCTGCCCGAGCCTCAGGGCGCTCTTCACATTCTTGGCGAAGAAAATGTCCTCGATGGCCATGCATTCGGGACCGACTTCAGCGATCACCCGAGTGAGCTGCTCGTAGATAAGCTTGAGCCTTTGCGTGAGCGGCAATTCTCCGGACAGTCGGATTACCCCGTTGGCCACATGAAGGAGGCGGGTCCCCTCCCCCTCCACAATGCCGTACCCGGTGAACCTGGAACCCGGATCAACGCCGATCGTTCTGATCATGATGGTTGGTTTCCGTCCTTGACCGCCGGTGCAACAGGTTCGGGACAATCCCTTTTCCTCATTCCCGCGGCCCGTCGCGAAACCGACGCCCGTGGCATGGCATGGAAGTCGTCGTCATTCCCGCCAGGCCGGGAATCCTGCGGGTTTCTTCGATCCCGCCCGGGACACCGGCTTTTCCCGGGTGTGCCCTTCGGGAAGGACTGTTCGCCACGTTCCCGACAGAGGTGAATCACGCGATTCTGTCCAGAATTTCGTCGGGTATGTCGAAATTGGCGTAAGCGTTCTGCACGTCGTCGGAATCCTCGAGACCGTCCATCAGGCGCAGGAGCTGCTGGGCCAGTTTCTCATCCTCGACGCGAACCGTGGTCTGGGGGACCATCGTGATTTCGGCCACCTCGTAGGCGAGCTCCCGGGCATCGAAGGCCGCCCTGACATTGACGAATTCCTCCAGGCTCGTGATCACCTCGAACTGATCATCCTCGTCCTTCACATCGTCCGCCCCGGCATCCAGGGCGATCTCCATGAGCTCATCTTCCGAGACCTTGTCCTTATTGAAGACGATGCTGCCCTTTTTGCTGAACATCCAGGCAACACACCCCGCCTCCCCCAGGTTGCCGCCGTTGCGGCTGAAAATATGCCGGATATCGCTTGCGGCGCGGTTTCTGTTGTCCGTCATGATATCCACGAGCACTGCGACACCTCCGGGGCCATAGCCCTCGTAATTCATTTCCTCGTAGGCCACCCCTTCGAGCTCGCCGGTCCCCTTCTTGATCGCCCTCTCGATGTTCTCCTTGGGCATGTTCTCAGCCTTCGCGGCAAGGACGGCCGCTCTCAGACGAGGATTGGCATCGATGGCCCCGCCGCCCATCCTTGCCGCGACCATGATTTCCTTGATGATCTTCGTGAAGACCTTGCCCCGCTTGGCATCGGCGGCACCCTTCTTATGCTTGATGGTGCTCCACTTCGAATGTCCCGACATCTAGCCGTCCTCCTGATACCAGCAATCCGTTTATAAAGCCCGTGAAAATCCCTTTCCACCATACTCGTCAATTGCCATGACCCGGGGCTCACAGCCATGCATGCGAGCCTTCCTCCTCGAACGGGCCGCAGTCCGGGCGGAAATCCCGCTCCGGGTTCCCGTCCCGTAGCCCCTCGGAGCGGCGCGTTCGACACCGCGTCCTACGACTTTCTCAAACGCATGCCAATCACGTAGATTTCCTTGCTCTGTTTTCGCGAGGCGTCGGGTTTGGTCACCTTGACCCATTCGAAATCCCGCTTGACCGCCTGGAGAAGCACGTGGAACTCCGCCCCCTGAAACAGCTTCGCCACAAAATGTCCGCCCGGCCTGAGCGCGGATCGCGCCATTTCCAGGGCGCTCTCAAACAGCAGAGCGGATCGTGCGCTGTCCGCCACGCGAATCCCGGACGTCGAGGGAGCCATGTCGCTCAAAACGACATCGAAAGGCCCATGCTCGACGCTCAGCGACCGGGCGAGCTCGGGGTCCGTGACGTCCCCCTGCAGCACCACGACGCCCTCGGGAAAACGGTGTTCAACCCCTTTCAAATCCACGCCGACCACCAGCCCCGACGGACCCACAATCTCCCTTGCGAACTGCATCCAGGAGCCGGGAGCCGCTCCCAGGTCCAAAACTCTGTTGCCGGGTTTGAGGATCTTGTACCGGTCCTGGATTTCTTGCAGCTTATATACCGCCCTCGCAAGATAGTGCTCTTTCTTTGCCTTGTGAAAATAGTGATCCCGCACCGTATAGGACATCGAATAAGCCTTAAAAGTCGTTCATTTTTCCGGAAATCCCGTATAACATAAACGATAGTTTTCTGTAAACAAAGCCCTTCTTTGTCGTTCGTTTGAAACGGAGTCTGACTCGGCGCCATCGCCGGAAAGGGGGTTGACCATGGAAAAGATCGTCAAGGGCAGGAAGATTTCTTTAGTGCAGGGGGATCTGACGGAGCTCCGGGTTGACGCCATCGTAAACGCCGCAAACAGGCACCTCGCCTTGGGCGGAGGAGTCGCCGGAGCCATCAGGATGAAAGGAGGACCCACCATTCAGGAGGAATGCGACGCCATTGGCGGGACAGTGGTCGGCCAGGCGGTGATCACCGGCGGGGGCAACCTGAAGGCCGCTCACGTGATCCACGCCGTGGGTCCCCGCTATGGAGAAGGAGACGAGGACGAAAAGCTGCGCAATGCGACTCTGAACAGTCTGAAAAGGGCCACTGAAAAAAGTCTCGCATCCATTGCCTTTCCCGCCGTCAGCACCGGCATTTTCGGCTTTCCGAAGGACCGGTGCGCAAAGATCATGCTCGACGCCGCCGTTGCGTTCCTCGACAGGGAAACCACCTCGCTGCGGGATGTCATTTTCTGTCTCTGGTCGAAGGAAGACCTGGAAATCTTCGAGAAGACCCTTCAATCCATGGGCTGACCCTGGCCCGAAGGTGTTTGCGCCCGCCGTCACCCGAACGGCACGAGACGACTCTCGCGCCGTTCAAGTCTCATTTTCCTTCAACCGCCGAACGGGCGGCAAGTCGTTCCTTGAGCTTCGGGAAACGATCGATATCCGTGTGCGGCAGGAAACAGGCCGCCACGTAACGATCCATGTATGAAGCGGTCATCGAGAGCTCGAAATTCGTCGTTTTTCTCATCACGTCCACCACGTCTTTGCGGATGCGGTTGGTGAGACAGCATATTCTGGCCCCCATCAGCGATCCGTTCCCGATGTAGGTGATCTTGTCGGGATCGATTTCAGGCAGAAGACCGATGCACATGGCTTTCTCGATGTCGAGATGGCTTCCGAATCCACCGGAAATGATGATTCGATCGAGCTTGTCGATACTCAATCCCACTTCGTCGAGAAGCGTCCGGCATCCGCTGTAAATGGCGCCTTTCGCGCGGATGAGGTGCTCGATATCGGTCTCGGTGATGACGATGTCCCTGTCGATTTGCGTCACTTCTTTCCAGGCCAACACGTATTCGTAGACTCCATCGACCTGTCGAATGCGGTCCGACTTCAAGTCATGCCTGAATTTGCCGAGGTTGTCGATGATTCCCGTTTCGAAGAGGTTCGCCACGATGTTGATCAGGCCCGAACCGCAAATTCCCCTGGGCCGTACATTCCCGATGGTCAGGATCATTGGTTCGAGCGTGTGCGGGTCGATCAGGAACTCTTCAATGGCGCCCTTTGAAGCGAGCATGCCGAACTGGATGCCCCCGCCTTCAAACGCCGGCCCGGCCGAACAGGCCGCGCAGACGAGCCAGTCCCGATTGCCGATGACGATCTCGGCATTGGTGCCGATGTCCATGTACATCGTCAATTCGCTCGAGAGGTAAAAGCCCGATCCCATTACACCCGCAACGACATCGCCGCCGACGAAGCTCGAGATGTTCGAATAGACGAGGGCGGTCGTGTGCCGCGGCAGCTCGATGCCCAAATCCACCGCCCGAACCGGCGGATAGATCGTCGAAGCGGGCACGTAGGGCGAACGCCGGATGTGTGTCGGATCGATTTTGAGCAAAATCTGTGTCAGGGTCGTATTGCCGGCCAGGGTAACCGTGGAGATCTCATCGCGCTTGACGCCCGATTTCTTGACGATTTTGCGAATGATCTTGTTGATGGTCTCCATGACCGCTTCCTGGAGCTTCTCCAGACCGCCCGGCTTTTCGGCGACAATAATCCTTGAAATGATGTCCTCGCCGTAGCCGACCTGGGCGTTGATATCCCCGCGTTCGGCCAGAACATTGCCGGTGATGAGATCGATCAGTTGACCGAAGACCGTGGTCGTCCCGATGTCGACGGCGATGGCAAAGTTCCTGTCGGTGGTGTCCCCCGGCTCGATGTTGATGATGTGGGTCCTCCCACGTTCAAAAACGGGCCGCGCCAGGGTGGCGGTGACTTTAAAGCCCGATTCTCTCAGAATCCCCGGCAGTTTTCGAATGACGGCCAGGCGGACCACCAACCGGTGCTCGCCGTGCTGCTTCCTCAGCGCGCTGATCAGGCGGCTCGTGTCGGCGACATTGTCCCGAGCCGTCGGTTCGGGGAGCTCTATGTACCTTTTTTCCACCGGCGGGATGAAGAGCCCCTGGTTCTTCAGATCCTCGAGATTGATCTGTTGCACCCGGGCGGTGCGCCCGGGAGGCCCGCATCGGGTCAACGCTTCCGCATCGATCTCCGATTCGACGGGAATCCGGACCACCAGATCGCTTCTCACCCGTGAGCGGCAGGCAAGCCTGTACCCCCTGGCAAGCTCATCCTCGCTCAACATCTCCGAGCAACCGCCTTCGACGCGGCCCTCTTCGATCATCACCCGGCACTTGCCGCACTGGCCCTCGCCGCCGCAGGCGGCATTCACGTGAACACCTGCTTCCAGAGCGGCACGTATGAGACTCTTGCCGTCGGGATACGTTATTTGCCTGTTAAAAGGCAAGAATCTTACCCGGTGCTTCGTCATCTCCGACTCCTCGCTCCCGCGTTCGAGGGCGGGCAGGGCTTCCCGCGCATCGACCCGCTTCTGCGCAGGCTCCCCAGGGAAGATCCGTACACGACTCCCCAAACCTTACCCCAGGATATATGAAAGAGGCGATTTCAGGCGGTCTCCCAAATCCTCCTCACCTCATCGAGCCAATGGGCCAGGCTCCCATTCAGTATCTGCTCCGCCCGGCGAACGTCCAGGCGATATTTCTCCGGAATATAGGACAGATCGACCACGTGAATCCCGTTCAACTTGCCGACGAACGGGCAACCTCGCAACTCGGATGGGAACAGCAGGGCCAGGAGCGAGAATACCCGGTTGAGCAGCGGCTTGGAGCGCTTGATCTTGACCCCTTGCAGCGTGTAGTTGTTGCTGAAGAAGCTCACACCCCCCGGGAAGTCCCCGGCAAGCGACGCTTCCGTGCATATCCCATCGCGTTTCAGCAGGAAGAACGGGGCCACGAGAGCCAGGGGCGGTGCCACGGCCCGAACGTCATCGGATCGCATGAAGACCCGCCTGAGAGCTGCGCACAGCCTTTCCTGCCTTGGATCGAATTCGAAAACCCTCGAGTGCTCCCCCTCGTCGCGCAGGCGCTCCAGAACGGCGTTCCGGATTTCGGGCAAAACGAGCAGAACGGATGCACCCTCAAGGGGTCGACCCCGAGGGTCAAGCGATTCCGGGGCAAGCTCATCGACGCCCTTCACCTGCAGCACTCGAGTGCAGGATACGCCGGCGACGGAACATTCCCGAAGCCGCCCCGCCACTTCACGTGCATGAGCCCCGAAATGGATCTCCAGTTCCTCCAGCTTTTCTTTTTCGACAAACGCCACCTCGGCCGCCTGGAGTATATCGTCCACGGCAACCACTTCCAAAATGTGGCGTGAGTAGTCGAACGGTTCATGATCGCGCTCCCAGTCTTCAAAGCCGAGTATCTGCAATTCGTCTTTGAGCGCATCCGGAAAGCGTTCGATCCCCCCTTCGCCGAAGAGATTCTCTCTTGGAATGATCACGGTCTTGCAGCCCGCGTTGAAGGCCGTTTCAATCTTGAGGGCAAGGGCGCCGACGGCCGAGATCCGCCCCTTGGTGTCGATCTCCCCGGTCATCGCCACGTCTCTTCGTATCTTGCGCCCGGTGAGCAGGGAGGCCAGCGCGAGGGCAATGGCCCCCCCCGCCGACGGACCGTCCTTCCGGGTGGAGCCTCCAAGAAAGTGCAGGTGAACGGGTTTACCCGCATGCTTGAGATCGATGCCCAATTCCCGCGCATGGTAGAATATCCCCGTGCCGGCGACCTTCCGGCTCTCATCCATGACTTTCTCGATGTTTCCGGTGGCGTGCAGGATGCTCATATACCCGCGCTTCTTCTCCCCGGCACCGGCTTCCGCGCCCACCTCGGTGGCCTGTATGGGAATGATGGCCCCCACGCCTCTTTCCAGATCGACTCCGAGCGCCAGCATCTCACCGACCGCATCTTCCCCGCCGATCTGACGGGGAGGGGTCGGCGCCTTCAGGTATCGCTTGATCTTCTCCCGAGTAACGCTGACCGAAAATTCCGCTCCGGTCAGAATCTCCTTTCGCTGGATGCGCAGGAAAAGAGTCCGGATGATTCTCTCCAGCTCCCGCACGCCGGGTTCATAAGTGTAATTCCTGATCAGGTGCCTGAGCAGATCGGCTTCCTCGTCCTTGTCGAAGAAAATCTGCTCTTCATCGATGCGGTATTTCTCCCGGATGCGTTCCATCAGGTGCTTTCTTGCGATGGCGACCTTTTCTTCCACGCTGTAACGGTCGAGGAGCACCACCTCGCAGCGGTTCACCAACACGGGCGGGACTGCCTCCAATGTATTGGCGGTCAGGAAAAAATGACAGTTGGAAAGATCGATGTCGATGGTGGTCTGAGTGTACTTGTCATGGAAGAGGTGATTCTGCTCCGGATCGAGGATCTCGAGCAAGGTGGCGATGGCGAATTTTTCCGTCTTGTCGGCCTCGTCGAGAATGAACATCCCGTTCATGGCCTCCATCTTGATAAGCCCCTGGACTATGGCCCCAGGCTTCGATCCCTCGTAGGTGAATCCGAAGCCCTTCAAGTCCGCCTCGTCCCTCATTCCTCCGAGCGAAATCTTGTGATACGGAACCCCGAGGTTTTGAGCCACCGAAATGGCCAGCGACGTCTTCCCCACCCCGGGAGGACCGACAAGCAGAAACGCGCTGCCGGTCCTTTTCCAGCCGGCAACCTCCGCCTCGGTGAATTGCCGGTACCGCCAAATGAGATTGGTGAAGAAATCGCAGAGGACCTCCTTCGGGGCCTGGAGTCCATAATGACTTCGATTCAGACCTTCCTCGAACGCCTCGGGAGTGACTTGGATTCTCCGGATTTTCCCCCAGGGGATCGCCAGTAGCGTCTCGATCAACTCGCTGTACTTGGATCCACTGTGACCGACGGCATTGAGCTTATTCTTATCAATAAATTCCATCACTTGGGAGGGAACATCCGGATCGTTGCGGGCATCCTCGATGCGTTCCTTGAGGCTCCTGTCCCTGGATTCGGGGGGTTTCTTCTGCACCGGGCGCCCCCCTTCAGGGGATTGCACGAGCGGCACGGAGGGCCCTTCGTCGAGGTGGGCGACAATCCCCGAATGGAACAGCCCGAGCAGTTCTTCGAGAGTCTTGTCCCGGAGAGCCTTTTCAGGCAGTCCCAGCTCCTTGAACAATTCCACCAGCCCCCAGCGGTCCTTGAAGGAATTGAAAACGTCCAGGGCCTCCTTGACGTCCTTTTTGATGAGGAGGTCGAACAGCCTGAGGGCAACCCGCAGGGAATGCGTCCTTTGCAGCATCGAATTCGAGGTGTTGCGGCTGTCGCGGTAAATGTCTTCCAGGACCCTGCTTTTCAGTTCCGTATCCAGCCAGGGGTAAACCTCCAGGAGAAAACCGTCGGGCGCATCGCCCAGATCCGAGGCGAGCTCGTTGAGGATCGAATCCACGATGGCAGCGAGCGGCAGTCCCTTCTCCGCCTCGTCCAGGAGCGCCACGTAACGATCCCCCTCGATCCCGTTCATCTCATCCGCCAGCGCGTGCCGCAGCGCCCGGTAGAATGTGGGATCGCCCGCGCGGCGGTCGAGAGCGAAATCGACATCCGACTGAATCACCTCTCGTTCTTTTCGCTCCGGATAGAGCATGTGCTCAACCTGGTGGCGCAGGAAAAGCTCCGTAAACGCAAGCATTTTCTTCTCTTCGAGGGTTCCGTCGCCGAGCCTCGTTTCCAGGTCGCCGGGGATCACGAACGACAGGTAGTCGAAAATACGCTCGTGAATCTGGAGCCTCCACTCCCGGCCCGACCGGGTCAGCACGCTCACGATTCTGATTCTGTTGTTCTCGTCTTCGAGACGAACGATGGACAGATGGTCCATCAATTGGCCGAGCTTGAGGGAATCGGTTCCTTTTCGATTCTTGAAGTAGGGGATCACCCGCCTGCGCACGATGCCGCCGAGCAACCGGGCGACATCGCCGGCCCTCTCGGGGCTTGGCAAAGGCAACGTGCTCAAAATGCGATAGTCAAACTCCATAGGAAACATGCCATCCCCCTCGTCTGACCACGGGATTGCCCTGACGTTCGAATCGAAAAACCGGGTCATCGATCACCCGGCCGCATCCACGCGCGATCGTGTGGAGCGCCGGCGCCTTCCGCGCCGGATGGTCGAAGGCGATAACTCGGCGGGCCTGTGGTTGCTTCAGCCGGAGGAACCCTTGGCACCCGGCTGCCGGTTTGCACGGATGATCGCCCGCGCCGCCACGACACCGCTGACGGAAGCCTGGATGAGCCCACGAGTGATGCCGGCGCCATCGCCGACGGCGAACAGGTTCCGGACGGGAGTCTCCAGATCGGCCGTGAGCTTGAGACGGTGTGAATAGAACTTCACCTCCACGCCGTAGAGCAAGGTGTGCCGGCTGTTGATCCCCGGTGCCATCACGTCCATCGCCTCGATCATCTCGAGGATGTCTCTGAGGTGGCGGTACGGCAGAGCGAAACTCAGGTCTCCGGGAGTCGCCGCGCGAAGGGTCGGTCGGGTCAGGCAGCGCTCCAGCCGGGCCGTAGTGGATCGGCGGCCGGCCAGCAGATCCCCCAGCCGCTGCACGATCACCCCGTGTCCCAGCAGATTGGCCAGGCAGGCGATGTTCCGCCCGTAGCTGATGGGATCGTTAAACGGCTCGGTGAAAAAAGAGCTCACCAGAATGGCAAAGTTGCTGTTCTCGGTCTTGCGCGATGCGTAACTGTGTCCGTTGACCGTTGCGAGTCCGTCCAGCTCCTCCACCACGACCTCTCCGTGAGGGTTCATGCAAAAGGTTCGAACCTTGTCGTCGAAAGTGTGCGAATAGTGAATCAACTTGGCCTCATAAGCGGCTTCAGTGAGCGGGGCCAGGACCTCCGCCGGCACCTCGACACGCACGCCGATGTCGACCGGGCTCGGCACGGACGGGATCCCCAGTCGTCGGGCCTCCTCGCGGACCCAGACAGCACCCGCCCTGCCCGGCGCCGCCACTACGTGACGCGCCGACACGACCGTTCCATCCTCCAGGGTCAACCCCGTAACGGTCGAATCCTCAACAAGGATTTTTTCCGCACGGCATAGAGTACGAATCTCGACGCGCTCCGTGAGGCGCTCGCGCAGATTCCGCAATACGAGCCGGCAGTTGTCCGTGCCGATGTGGCGCAGGCGGGTGGGAATATAGGTGAGAGCGGCGTGGCGGGCGCGAGTTTTCAACAGATCGATCGCATCGTAGTCGTCTCCAAAGGACCCCGGAGGCGCACCGAGGGCCTGGTAGATCCGGTCCACCTGCTCCACCAAAGCGTTCAGATCGTCCGCGGGCAGCAATTCCCCCAGGAGTCCCCCCACATCCGGGGAAAGAATGAGCTTGCCGTCGCTGAAGGCCCCCGCTCCTCCCCAACCTCGCAGGAGCCCCCCGGGCCCGTCTCTTCGGCGCTCCCCGAGGTCCGGCCCTTGCTCCACCAGGAGGATCGGAGACACCCCCGCCTCCGCCAGGTGAAGAGCTGCGAACAACCCGGCCGGTCCCGCTCCGATCACCGCCACCTCGTAGTCCATAACCTGTCCCTTTCGGCAAGGTATTGCACGCTTGCGCGTTCCCATGTTCTCACCCGGATGGGGTACGGGTTTCCCGGCATCGAATCAAGGGATCGGCCCGGGCAGGAACTGCGGGAAACAAACGAGCCGGGATGATCCGTCGACGGCCCCGCGCGGCGTCCGACCATATCCAGCCCGATGGAGCACAGCATCATGCTACGGTCATTCTACAGGCAATCCGCAAATCCTCAAAGGGCAAAGCCACCGGTGAGCTGCGCGGAAGGCGTGCTCGCCCGCGAAACCGTCGAACCACCCCTTGAGACCTCGCCTCGTCCCCGGCGGCGGAGGGTTCCCGACGCATCGAAGCTGTCGCGGAAATACGCTCTCGCCGTTTGCCGATGTTGCTGATAGAATCGCCGGGGAGGTGCGGTTTCCATTACTTTCTCGCCGCGAAACCGGGACTGGCGGCATCGACCTTTGCAGGACCCTTTCATGTCCGAAAAGTGGATCAAGACCCATTGTGCCCGATTCGACCACGGAGGCTGCGGCCTCGAGGTGCTGGTCAAAGACGGAAAGCTCGTGAAAATCAGGGCCGACAAGACCGATGCCTACAGCGAGGGGTACTGTTGCCCGAAAGGCCTTGCGGGAATCGACCGCGCCTGCCATCCCGCACGCCTCAGGCAGCCCCTGCTGCGCCGTGGCCCCAGGGGCGAGGGCGAGTGGGAAGCCATCCCGTGGGAGCGGGCACTGGACATTCTCGTTTCCGAATTCCGGAGCGCCATGGCCGGCGGCGGGCCCGAGTCGGTTGCCTTTTGTCAGGGGGCGCCGCGCGGGCTCGAGTTTTTCATCCTGTTGCGACTCGCCAACCTGTTGAATTGTCCCAATGTGGGTGCCGCTCAACACGTGTGTCACATGCCGCGCGAACAGATGGCGGCGGTGACCTGCGGGTTTTTCCCCGTTCCGGATTACGACAGCCCCACACGCTGTGTCCTTTTGTGGGGCAGCGATCCGCAACGAACCAACGAGGAGGGGATCCTCGGCGTCCGTTTTCAGAAGGCGCTCAAGCAGGGGGCGGGACTCATCGTCGTGGATCCGCTCAAGAGCGGGCCTGCCCGGACGGCCGACTTGTGGTTGCAGATCCGCCCGGGGACCGACGACTTGCTCGCCGTGGGTCTTCTTCACGTCATCATCGAGGAGGGCCTCTTCGACCGGCCTTTCGTGGAGCGATGGACGACGGGTTTCGCGGAATTGAGAGCCGCGGTGCGGCCCTTCGATCCGGCGACGGTTTCGCTCGGCACGGGCATTCCGGCGGAACGGATCACCTCCGCGGCCCGGCTCTATGCGAAATCGCGTCCGGCCATGATCCACTGGGGAAATGCCGTCGAGCATTCCGCGAACACCTCCCAGACCTGCCGGAGCCTCGTGCTCCTGATGGCCCTGACCGGCAATCTCGAGGCGCCGGGAGGGAATGTGAAAGCCGAAGCCCCCAACGTCATGCGTCCTGCCGAGCTGATCTGCCTGAAGCAGTTTCCGGGAAGGATCGATAAGCTTCCGAACCGCACTTGGGGCCTGATTCCGAGACTTCTGACCGTCCCCAACTGGATCCTGTTCCACAGCATCCTCGATGCGTCACCCTATGCCGTGCAATGCCTTTACGTGCAGGCGACCAACCCGCTCATTTCCTGTTCGGAGGCCGACAAGGTTCTCCAGGCACTCCTGAAGCTCGATTTTCTGGCCGTGGCGGACATTTTCATGACGCCGACGGCGGCATTCGCTGACCTGGTCCTGCCGGCCGCAACTCACCTCGAGTACAACGACATCGGCCACTACGGCCTCCCGCACGGCCTTGTCTTCGCCCGTCCCAAGGCGGTCGACCCGCCGGGTGATGCCTGGCCGGACATCAGGATCCTGAATGAATGGGGAAAGCGCATGGGGTTCGGCTCGCGATTCTGGGACACGGAGGACCGGATCCTGGAGGCTGTGCTTGAGCCTTCCGGGTTGACCTATGGGGCTTTCGCCGCAAAGGGATTGTTGAGCGGCCCTCGAACCCACTATTCATACCGGGAAAAGGGGTTTGCGACACCATCCGGAAAAGTCGAGCTGCATTCCAGCCTGCTCGAACAGTGGGGGTATTCTCCGGTGCCCACCGTTGGGGTACATGCAGGAACGGACGAGCGGTTTCCATTTCTGCTCACCAGCCGGAAACCAAGGTTTTTCTTTCATTCCGCGTACAGGCAGATCGAGAGCTTGAGGGAGAGAACGCCCCGCCCCACGGTCATGATCCATCCCGACACCGCGTCCCGCCTGGGAATTGCCGCGGGGACGCCGGTCAGGATATCCACGGTGTCGGGATCGGTGACGCAATTTGCGGAGCTCACTCGGGACATCGACCCGGAGGTGATCTTCGCGGACTTCGGCTGGTGGTTTCCGGAAAGAGCGGATGAAATGTTTGCGTGGAAGGAATCGAACCTCAACCAACTGACCGGTGCGGGAGGTCCGACCGACCCCATAATGGGCACGGTACAGCTGCGCGCGATCCCGTGCAGCATCGAAAAAGCGGAATCCGTGCCCGCCATGAAATCACGAACCCCTTGAAACTTCGGATGGGGAGACGCTCATCGCCTCAGCCGACGGAGTGGTTATACCGTGAAAGAAAAGGCCGAACGCCCGGATATCTTCGCCGAAGGGCTCACGCGTATCTACCGTCTCGGAATGGGCGAGGTGATCGGAATTCGCGGCATCGATCTCGAAATCCCGAAGGGTGAACTGGTTGTGCTCAAGGGCGACAGCGGCTCAGGCAAGAGCACCCTGCTCGCCTTGCTTGCGGGCCTGGACCAGCCCACCGGAGGCCGCCTGTCCGTTGCGGGCCACGATCTGAGCTCGGCCTCCCAGGCGCAGCTCACGGCATTCCGCAGGCAAGTCGTCGGCATGGTCTTCCAGTCCTTCAACCTTCTCCCCACGCTCACCGTCATCGAGAACGTCTGTCTCCCGGCCTTGTTGGCCGGCAAACCCCACGCCCGCACGCGTTCCGAAGCCGAAGAGCTGCTGAGCTGGCTGGGAATGGCATCGCGGCATGCGCACCGTCCCTCACAACTGTCGGGCGGGGAGATGCAAAGAACGGCCATCGCTCGAGCGCTGATCAACAGTCCCGAGATCATCCTCGCGGACGAGCCGACGGGAAACCTGGACAGCAACAACGGCGAAATCGTCATGCAACTGCTGGCCGAGCTCAATCGCCGTTTTCGCCGCACCGTTATCGTGGCGACCCACAGCACGCTCGCCGACCCTTTTGCCACTGTCTTACTGCGGCTCAAAGACGGCGCCGTCACCGAGACGTCATGGATCAAGTAGCCCTTTTTTTCCGGTTGTGGGTCCGGTTCAGCTTTCGCCACCTGCGTGCCCATCCTTGGCGCACGCTTGCAGTATTGTTCGGGATCGGCCTCGGAGCCGCGGTTTTCACCAGCGTGAGGCTGGCTTCCGACGCTTCGATCGGTTCCTTCAGGGTCAGTGTCGAAGCCCTTTCCGGCAAAGCCCAATGGACGCTGGCATGTCCGGGGGGGCGGGTACCGGAGGGGATTGTGGCGGATTTGATGCGCTATCCTGCCGTGCAGACCGCATCGCCCTTCCTGTCCACCTATGTTCATCCTGCCGGAAAAGCGGCCGAGGCCTTTCTTTTGATCGGCATCGATCCCATACTGGATCGTCCGCTGCGCACATGGCGGACCGGGGCCGCCGATTCTCCCGAACGGTCGCTGCCCTGGTTGAAACTGATGACCGAGCCCAACACCCTTTTGGTGGGAGAAGCGGTTCTGCAATCCCCGGGATCGGGCTCGGGCGACGGCGTCGAGCTGGCCGGACCGCGGGGCGTGAAACGTTTCACCGTCCTTGGCACGCTCACCTTTGAAGGGCTCGGCATGGTGGAGGGAGGGCGCGTCGCCATCGCCGATATTGCGACATTCCAGGAATTCACGGGCCTGACGGGCCTCGTGGATCGAATCGATCTCCTCTTCAAACCCGGGGCCACGGACAAAGACGTGGACGCCGTCAGGGCAAACCTCCCGCGGGGTGCCGTGCTGGAACGCCCATCGGAATCGGCCGAGAGCGGAGAGGGAATGATACGGGCCTACCAGCTCAATCTTTCCGTGCTCAGTTTCGTTTCCCTCTTCGTGGGCATGTTCCTGGTCTACAGCCTCATTTCCCTCCACGCCACGGCACGACGTCATGAAGTGGCGATCCTGCGATCGATCGGTTCCTCGTCGCGCATGGTTTTTCTGCTCTTCTTTTCCGAAGGGCTTTTCTTCGGCATCGCGGGGTGGCTGATCGCCATTCCGCTGAGCTCATTCATGGTCCGCCATCTGCTGGGCGGAATCAGCTCCACCATCTCCAGCCTCTTCGTCCGTATCCAGGTCCAGGATCTGATGCTCAACCCATGGGAGGTCGTGCTTTCCTTCGCGCTCACCGTCCTGGTCGCCCTTACGGCCGCACTCCAGCCGGCCTGCTCCGTCATGACCGTTCCTCCGCGGGAGGCCCTCGCCGCGCGTGACGCCGTCGTCCCGCGACGCACTTCGCCGGTCCGGACTGGGTTCCTGGGCCTTTTTCTCGCGGCGGTCTCGTGGCCTGTCTCCCAGTACCAGGGGGTATCGGGCGTTCCCGTCGCCGGCTATCTCGGCACATTTCTTCTGTTCTGCGGCTTCTCGCTCACTTCCCCGTTCATCCTTCGGCTGATCGGGTCTCACCTTTCGCCCGTGTTGAGACGCCTGGGCGGAGAACCCGCCTTTCTTGCCGGGCGGTTCATCCGCGACTCGGGAACGCGGATCGCCATTTCCGTGGGAGCGCTGATCACGGCCATCGCCCTGTTCGTTTCGCTCGCCATCATGATTCACAGTTTTCGAAACACCGTGCAGCTCTGGGTCGACCAGAGCATACGAGGCGACCTGTATCTTCGCTCCGCCATGGCCGACATCAACCGGTACCGCAACCACCTTCCCGGCGAAGTCGCGGACCGGCTCCGTCTGCTGCCCCGTGACGCCGACGTGCTGCCATACCGGAGAATCTACCTCCGGCTCGGGACCGTGCCCTACCAATTCGAAGCGCTGGATTTGCGCATATTCTTCCGTCACGCCAACCTGCTGTTGCTGGATGCCCGCCTCGACGAAATCGCTCCCGCGCTCCTTGACGGAAAGGGCGTCGTGGTTTCCGAGGTGTTCGCAAGCCGGACGGGTTTGAATTCTGGAAAACGCTTTCGGGCCAACATCGAAGGGTACGACTTCGATCTGCCGGTATTGGGCGTTTTCCGCGACTACAGAACCCAGGGAGGAGGCGTGATCTACTATCCGTTCGAGCATTTCGCGGATCGAACCGGAGACCCGTCCTGGAGTGGAGCGAGCGTCTATCTCCAGGGATCGGAGACCACCCGTGAAGAAAAAGCCGCTCAACTGCGCACCAGGCTCCTGAGCGATTTCCCACCGGAGCGATACGCGCTCCAGATGACTCTGGGCAGCGAATTGAGGCGGGCGATTCTGCGCATCTTCGACGAAACTTTCGCCGTCACCTCCGTCCTTCTCCTGATCGCATTGATCGTCGCCGCCCTCGGAATGACCACCACCCTCACGGTCCTGGTCCTGGAGCGCACTCGCCAGATACACACCATAACCGCCACGGGGGCCGGTCACGGACAGATCCGCGCGATGATTTTCTGGGAAGCCCTGCTTATGACGCTGGTGGGTGAAGTCGTCGGGCTCGGCTGCGGTTTCGCACTGTCACATATCCTGATTTTCGTGATCAACCGACAATCTTTTGGCTGGACATTCCTCTACGGCGTGGACTGGTTCGCTCTGGCCATGTCGCTGCCGCTGATTCTCGCCGCCTCCCTGCTGTCGGCAATTCCGGCCGCTCAGCTGGTTTTCAGGCAATCGCCGGCCCTGGTGCTCAGAGAGCATTGACGGCAACACTCTTTCGATGGATTCGGATGCCGGCCCCGGACGGACTTCCGATACCGGGCCGATCCGAAGCGGAGGATCACACTCAGTGAACATTATTCGGACACTCGTTCCCGTGTGTGTTTTGTTGCTTTGGCTGTGCCTCCCGGGCACATCCGCAACAGCGCCGGGCGAATCGTATCCGGCTGTGAGCGGGCCGTGTCTTCTCCGGTTTCCGGACGACCACGGAGCGCATCCCGACTTCCAAACGGAATGGTGGTATTACACGGGAAATCTCCGATCTTCCGACGGAAAACCGTTCGGCTTTCAACTGACCTTTTTCCGCAGACGATTGATACCGCCGGGACATGAGGGCACCCTGGCGGAACCGGCCTCGAAATGGCGCACCGCCCAAGTCTATCTCGCGCACGCGGCCGTCTCGGATATCACCGGCAAGAGATTCCACCATGCGGAGCGCATGTCCCGGGGGACTCTCGGCTTCGCCGGAACCCTCGACAGCCCCGGGACGACGACCGTCTTTCTCGGCAACTGGTCGGCCGAACTTGGGGCTGAAATACACCGCCTGAGAGCGGACACCGGAGAGTTTTCCATCGACCTCGACCTTCGTCCCGGAAAACCCCCCGTTCTCCATGGTCAATCCGGATACAGCCGCAAGGGCCGCAGGCCGGAAAGCGCCAGCTGCTATTATTCGCTCACCAGGCTGGAGGCGGAAGGCAGCATCGGCCTGGAGGGCAAAAGCGTCTCCGTGCAGGGAACGGCATGGATGGACCACGAGTTCTCATCGGCCGCTCTGGAATCGGACCTCGAGGGGTGGGACTGGTTCAGCCTCCAGCTGTCGGACGGCACCGAGCTGATGATCTACCTCCTGCGGGAGAAGGGCGGCCTGGTCAGCGCCGCATCGAGCGGCACGCTCGTCGAACGTTCGGGGAGCACGATTCACATCGAAAGCACGGACATGGAAGCACAGGCCACGGAACATTGGACCAGCCCCGACACCGGCGTGCGTTATCCGCAAGAGTGGAGCTTTCGAATCCGATCTCCGGACATGGAATTCACCGTCGTTTCCAATCTGCCGAACCAGGAGATGCGCACCCCGGGAACCACCGGTGTGACCTATTGGGAAGGAAGCGTCACCGCGCGCGGCAGACGTGCCGGAACATCATTCGAAGCACAGGGTTACATGGAGCTCACCGGCTACGATAAACCCATGGCCGGCGTCTTCTGATACGGAGGTGCGTTCACCTGCGGCATCCCGCGCAGGAGGCGAGCGGACCCTCCCCAGGTTCGCTCATTCGGTGCCGTCGAGGAGTCCCCTGATCTTTTGCGTGAGGACCTCCGAGGTGAAAGGCTTCTGGAGGATAGCCCGTGTTGCATCCGACAATTCCCTTCGCACGGTGGGGTCGTCGGCGTACCCTGTTATATAGAGCACCGTGGTTTCCGGGCGGGCCGCCGCGAGCTTTTGCGCGAGTTGGTGCCCGTTCATGCCCGGCATGACGACATCGGTGACCAGCAGATGAATCGGGCCCGCATGTCCGGCCTCAACCTTGAGAGCCGATTCCCCGTCCGCTGCCTCCAGGACGGTGTAGCCGTGCCTGCGCAGGGTCTGGCCGATCATCGTCTTCAACAGCGCTTCATCTTCCACGAGCAATATGGTTTCGGATCCTCTCGGATAGGCATCGGCTCCCGCGCGGGGATACCGCTCGGCTTCGGCAACCTCCTCCACCCTGGGCAGATAGATGCTGAAGGTCGTTCCGCACCGCGGTCGGCTCCGCACGGAGATATGGCCGGAGCTTTGTTTGATGATGCCGTAGACCGTCGCCAATCCCAGGCCGGTGCCCCTTCCCTTTTCCTTGGTGGTGAAAAACGGTTCGAAAATTCGACGCAGCGTGTCCTTGTCGATGCCCGCGCCGTTGTCGGTCACCTCGAGGAGCACGTAGGGCCCCGCGACAGCCTCCACCTGTTCGCGCGCGAATGAGTCATCCAGAGTGACATTGGCCGTTCGGATCGTGAGCCTGCCGCCATCCGGCATCGCATCGCGCGCGTTCACGGCAAGGTTCAGGATGACCTGCTCGAGCTGGCTCGGGTCGATTCTCACCGGCCAGAGATCGGGCTCGAGCGTGGATTCCAGTTGGATATCCTCGCCGATCAGGCGCCGGAGCATCTTCTCGGTCTCCGAGATGATCGTGTTGAGATCCACCACTCTTGGATCGAGAATTTGCTTGCGGCTGAAGGCCAGCAACTGCCGGACCAGCGTTGCGGCACGCAACCCCGCGTTCTTGATGTGCTCGATGTTGTCGTAAAGAGGGCTCTCCTTGTGGATGGTCGTCAAGCAGAGCTCGGAATAGCCCATGATCACGCCCAGCAGGTTATTGAAATCGTGGGCGACACCGCCCGCCAGCAAGCCGATGGCTTCCATTTTCTGGGCCTGCCGGTACTGTTCCTCCAGGAGCTTCTGATGTGTGATGTCGTTTCCAATGGAGAGGATTTCCACGAGCCGGCCGTCCTGATCATAGATTCCCTTGTTGGCCCATGCGACCCAGACCCGCTCGCCGTTTTTGCGGATGTTTTCATATTCATTGTTGGGAAAACGATCCGGATCGCGCAGAATGTCCCGAATCATCAGCGTCAGATCACGTCCCAGAGAATCCTTTTCGGGAACGATGGCGTCCAGGATGTTTTTCCCCAGGATTTCGTCGTCCGAGTAGCCGTAAAACGTCTGGGCGAACTCGTTGAGAAACGTGACGCGCCCTTTGGTATCCATCCGCAAAATGATGCTGTTCGCGCTCTGGACCAATTCCCGGTACCTTTTTTCGCTCATGACGAGCGCGTCCCTTGCCAGCCGCAGCTCCGTGATGTCGGTCGTCACCGACAGCAGGCAGCGCTCCCCCTTGAACGTCACGATGTCGGACGAAATCAGGCCTATGAAGAATTCTCCCGATTTTTTCCGAAACTTGATTTCCATGTTCCGGACCGAACCCGTGTCCGCAAGCGCCCGTATCATGCGCCAGCGGTCTTGCGGATCATCCCATATGTCCAATTCAAACGAGGTCTTGCCGATGACTTCATCATGCCTGTAGCCGAACGTTTTGCAGAAGGTTTCGTTGACCTCGACATAGCGCGATTCATCCTCCGAGCTGACGGCGATAATGTGAGGGGTCAGCAGGAATGCCTTCGAAAACTTCTCCTCGCTTTCTTTCAACGCCATTTCCGTCATTTTCCGTTCGGTGAGGTCGATGAGCGAGGCGACGCTCCTGCCGGTCCCCGGAATCAGGCCGACCGTGACGTTGACGTCCCTGAAGTTCCCGTGTCGATCCACGAACTTGAATTCATATTGCTCGGGGGCAAGACTCGAAGCAATCTGTCTGAGACGGTGGTATTCCTGCATTCTTTCGAGGTCTCCGCCCGCCACGAATTCGGCCCAATTTTTCCTGCCCTCCAGCTCCTCCCGGGAGTACCCCGACAGGATTTCGAATCTCCTGTTTGCGAGCAAAATGACCGTGTCCTCGAGAATCACCGTAGCCGTCCCGGTGTTCTCGAAAATTGCGCGATATCGGTCTTCCGACTCTCTCAGCCGCTCCTCCGCCCGCTTCCTCTGACGCTCCTGTTCCATGGCCCCCAGGGCGAACGAAAGGTCAATCCCGATCTCCTCAATGAGCTTGAACTCTTCCGCATCGAAGAAATGGGGTTCCGCAGAGTAGATATTGAGCGCCCCGATCACCGTGCCGCGGACCTGGATGGGAATCGCCGCGGACGAGCGGAAGCCGTGCGCAAGGGCTTTGTCCCTCCACGGACGCATCACGGGATCGTGCTTGATGTCGTTGGACACGAAACACCGGACTTCGCGAACGCAGGTCGCCGTGGGACCGTACATTTCGGGTTCCCGGTCGAGGAATATCCTGAGGCCCGTCAGATAACCCGCGGCTTCTCCACTGCAGTGAACCGGCCGCACCATTCCTTTCTCGCGGTCGACCAGCCCGATCCAAGCCAAACTGAACTTTCCGTGTTCCACGGCTATTCGGCACACCTCGGCAAACAGCCGGTTCATGTCTTTTTCGCGGACGATGGCCAGGTTGATCTGGCTCAGAAGCGCATACAGGCGGTTGAGGTAGATGATTTTCTCTTCGGCCTGCTTGCGTTCGGTCACGTCCCGCATGGTGGCCCAGTACACGAGCTCGTCGCCGACCTGCACCAGGCGTGAGCTCACTTCCACCGGGAAAATCGTGCCGTCCTTTCGCCGGTGTATGGTCTCGTACACCAGACCGTTGGCCAGGGCCACTTTGTCCATTTGCGCGGCAAGTTCTTCCCGGCTTCCTCCGAGTTGCAGATCGCCGAGGTTCATGGAGAGCAGTTCCTCGAGGGAATAGCCGTAGGACGCAACGGCGCGGTCGTTGGCCTCCACGATGTTCCAGTCCCTGTCCGACAGAATGATGATGTCGTTGGCATACCGGCTCAAATATCTGTAACGTTGCGTCACTTCCAGTCGCTCGCGCTCGAGCTCATATCGATCCCGATAATCCCGGGCGGTCCTCCGGCTCCAGATCAATGCCAACACCACCGCCGCGACGAGGATCCAGGCTCCGGCAAAGACGCCGACCAGCCCGGCATCTTCACCGAGGGGCGCGAATATCTCTTCCTTGTCCACCTTGGCGATCAGGGTCCACGGGGAATCCTCGATCTCCCGGATCGCCGCAAGCACCGGCACGCCGCGGTAATCGATGCCCTCGACCACCCCGGGACTTCCCCGCTCCGCCGCCGACGTCAGCCTGTGATCGCTCGCGGGAAGGCGCAAGGAGAGCGGACCGGCCTCCCGGTGCCGAAGCTCGCTCAGGTAGACCACCTCCTCCCCTTCCCTGCGAACGAGCAGGCTTTCCGCAGTCCGGCTCGGCATCGGCCACGATCGAATCACGGGATAGAGAAACCTGTGGGGATCGATGCGCAAAACGATCAGGGCAATGGGAGTTGCCCCGGCCCCGGACGGCCCGGGGATTGGAACGACGAGACCCAGGTGGGCGTGCCCCGCCCCCTCAATCATGTGAAAATCCACCAGGCGGGGTTTTCCGAGCCGTACCGCCTCAGTCATTGCCGCCCGGGCATCCTCGTCAATCGGCTGCCCCTCGGGAACCGAGAATCTCACCACCCCGTCGGAATCAACCAGCAAAACGGCATCGTAATCGGAATGCCCTTCGATCGATTCCAGCCAACCCAGCGCCTCCCGGCGAAAATCCGCGCCTGCGTCCCGCGCAAACCACTTTTGAACCTGCGCGGCCAGCAAAGGATTCTCCATGAGCGAGGCGGCGTCCGCCATTCGTTCATGCCGCCAGCGGGCCAATTCTCTGATCTTCAGGTCCGCGATAGCGGCCAAAGCATCTTGCTTTTCCTTCCGGATCTCATTCTTCTGTTCTTCATAGTACAATCTACCCGTAATGCCTATCCCCACCGCAAGCGCAATAAAGATAATCACCAGGAATAACGGAAATTTGACTGGGACTCGGCTCTTTCTTGCCATCCGGAAATCCTGCATTCCTTGTGTTGTTCATCAACACTGATGCCGATTTTTGAAATCCATGCCTTTTCTATCGCGCCAACAGCCGATTTTCCGAACAGTGACGCTCAGGAGAAGCAGATCGTGTTACGGGAAAAAATATAGCGGAAAACGACACTCTGTTCATTCAAGCATATAAACAAAAGGTGCAACCGATGAAAAGATGTTCTTATCTGATCCGATTCACTGAATTGCTTAAATCTTATCAAATTTCAAGAATAAACTTCAAGCTAAATCGCATGGATAAATAGAGTTCGGCCGCTCCCGCGTGCCCCGGTGGAGGATCGAGGTGTGTGAAATCGGATTTGCGTGGACAACGCCATGGACGATCGTGTATCCATGAAGACGGCATTTCGGGGGGAGGCCGAACCAAAAACGGCGTGCTTTCTCCACACGATAATGGGAGCAACGACCCGATCCGGCATCATTCAAGAAAGGAAGTCCAAAATGAAACACCCGAACCGAACCTGTGCAGCTCGCGCGGCGTGGATGCCGTTGGCTCTAGCCGTCTTCCTGATGACTTTTCCTCCAGGTGCGGATGCCGCGCCGGCAACACGATACGAGCATCCCGCAAACCGGGTGGTGACGGATGTGCTGCCGCCCGAGATGATCCAGGGACCTCATTTCCGGGTTGAAAACAAAGTCGTCTCCTACGGCTACATGAACAGGTTTACGGTCACATCCGATTTCGGCGTTTTCGAAGCGCAAGGAAACACCGCTTTGCGCAAGCTGTTGAAGGAAATCCAGGCGATTGCCAGGCTCAGGGAGATCAGGCGGGGGGACGTGTACGCGGATGCCGTCAAGAAAGCCGGCAAAGCCCCGTTGGAGTTCGGCCAGAATCTGATCACCGATCCCGTCGACACCATCACCGGAGTCCCCAGGGGTGTCCACCGGCTGATCGACAATGTGCGCCTGAACCGGTCCACGCCCCGCGGAGCTCACGATGATCCGCGGATGGAGCAGGTCCTGTCCGTATCCGCTCACAAGAGAGAGTACGCGGCCGCTCTCGGAGTCGATGTCTATTCCAGCAATGCGGTCCTCCAGAAGGAGTTGAACAGTGTGGGGTGGGCGGGAGCACTCGGTTCCCTGACGGTGTCCGCGGCGATGGCGCCGTTCGGAGGCCCCGCGGTGCTGGCGCTCCAGTCTTCGCGCCTGGCCCAGCAAATGAACGATCTGCTGAAGACCGAGACCCCCGCCAGGCTCCGTCAGATCAATGCGGAGAAGCTGCGCGCCATGGGAGTGCCCGCCGATTTGGCGGAGAGTTTCCTCAGCCATCCCGCCTTCACTCCGCGCCACAACACGATCATCGTGACCTCTTTGTGGGCGCTCGGCAACGCGCAAGGACGCGACAACTTCCTCCACCTTGCCCTGTCTGCGGACGACGAGGAAAGCGCCAATTTCTACCAAAACATGGCCGAGATCATGAGGGGTTACCATGAGAAGACGTCACCCATCCGGCAGATCACCGTGTCCTCCGTCCTGGTGCTGGCGAGAGCCGCCAACGGATCGGTCCTGGTGCCCTTCCCGCTGGACCACGGAGTCTGGACGGAACGGGCCGCCGACGTCGCCGACAGTTTCATGAGAGGACGGGAACACCAGTCGAAAGGCTCGAAACCCCGAGTGGAGCTGTGGGTCACCGGAACCCTGTCCCCCCTGTTTCGAGAGCAGATGGCACGCCGGGGCGTGAAGGTGAACGAGAATGTCTACCGCCAGGTGGAGCTCATGGACTGAAGAAAGAACCTCTTCCCCGCCCGGGGCGGCATGTCGTCCCTGCCCCCGGCATGTTCCGGCCAGTGCCGTCAGCAGAGCCCGCGACTATCGCCGCGCATCCCAACTCCCGCGCGGTTAATGGGGTTGAGCGCGCTCCTCACCCGACCCCCGCGTATGCGCGGACTGCTGGGGGTAACGCGATTGCCGACATCGCGTCGATTACCGGTTCCCGCAGGCGCGTGGGCTGCTGCCGGGGGTGGAGATCCGACCGAAGCCGCCTTCTTCCTAAACGTGGCCGTTTCGATCGGCCGGGAACAGCCCACTCAGGGCCAGGCGTTCGGCGAGCAAGACCTCGATCGGCGCGGTGCCCGTCCTTTCTCCCCAGCCTTTCCATGTCCCGCAGACTCCTCCACAACCATACAACCAGGCGGTTGTGGAATTGATAAGCCCATGGTGAAAATCATTGTGGCCGTGCCATTCAAGCAGGTGCCCGGGAACCCCGGCCTCTTCGACGAAGGCCCTCACCAGCGCCGGCACTCCCCTCGGCAGGCCGACCCCGGGATAGGTGACACCGAGCCCCAGCGTGTCCGAGAGCCGGATCTTTACGTCCATCCCACTCTCTTCGCGCAGTTTCATCAATTCAATGGCGAACGGGATGCAGAAGCCGTACACATCCGCCCTGGTGATGTCCTCGAAACCGCACCTGGGAACGATGCCCTTTTCGAGGACCAAGCGGACCACTCTCAGGTATCGATCGGCAGCTTCCCGCCGGGTCAGTCCGAGCTTGAGGTAAATGTGGTAGTCCGAGGCGGAGGTAAGAATGCCCGTCTCCCGCAACCCCGCATCGAGCACCGGCACGAGATCCCTGCGCGTGGGGCGGATCCATCCGGTGACCGCCGGGCTGTCATAACCCCTGGAAAGGCACAGATTCACTGCATGCCTGTCCCGATCCGAATAAAGGAAGAACTCGGTGTGGCGGATCAACCGTTCTGGTCCGGAGAGCCTGTGGAGCGCGTCGAACAGTTTGCCCACCTCTTCAGGCGTGAAGGGAGGCCTTGCCTGTTGCCCTTCCCGGAAGGTGGAATCGGTAACGAACATTTCGCGGGCGGGCGACGGCGCGAGCAACGGATGGTCGAGCCGGATCCGGGGAGGTTCCGTGTACGGGAACAATTCACGAAACAGGTTCGGTTCGGTCGAATCGGACATGCTGTGGCATCGCACGCTCTCCTACCCTCCTCGCCGCTGGTGCATCAAAAGCCTGTCCAGCCCGAATTTCCTGACCCGATAGCCAATCTGTCTGAGTGTTATGCCGAGCTCCTTTGCCGTGCGCGTCTGGTTCCATCCGTTGCGTTCCAGTGCCGCCAGGATTTCCTTGCGCTCCATTTTCTCTATTCGGGAAAGCGTTTCGCCCCCGCTACCCGTCATCTGCTCGCTCAAGAACGGAGGCAACACGTTCACGCCTATCTCGTCCTCATCGGCCATGATCACCATGCGTTCCACCAGGTTCTCCATCTCCCGCACGTTGCCCGGCCAGTCATATCCCGCGAGCAATGCCATCGCGGCGTTGGTTATTCCGATGCGGCGGCCGTATTCCCGGGATATTCTGTCCAGGAAATGATGCAACAGATCCGGAATGTCTTCCTTGCGTGCCCTGAGAGGGGGGATCTGAATGGGGAAGACATTCAGCCTGTAGTAGAGGTCCTCCCGAAACGTTCCTTCCGCCACCACCGCGGCAAGGTCCCGGTTCGTGGCGGCGAGCACCCGCACGTCGACCACCCTGGTCCGAGTACTCCCGAGCCTCTCGAATTCCTTATCCTGGAGAAAACGAAGCAACTTGGCCTGGAGCGCCGGCGTAAGCTCGCCGACCTCATCAAGAAAAACGGTCCCCCCCTCCGCTTCCTCGATTCTCCCGGGCTTCGATCTCACCGCGCCGGTGAATGCGCCCTTCTCATAACCGAAGAGCTCCGATTCGAGCAGGTTCTCGGGCAGAGACGCGCAATTGATCTTCACAAAAGGCGCGCTGGACCTGATGCTCAGCTCGTGCAGCATTTGAGCCACCAGCGTTTTTCCCGTTCCAGACTCTCCCAGGAGAAGCACCGAAGCCTTGCTCGGCGCCACCTTCTCGATATGACGCTGTACGACGAGCATCGACGGACTCCTGCCCACCATGAAGAAGCGGTCCCCAGCTTCGATCCCTTTCTTTCCGGACGGCGAGCAATCCCTGAGCAGTTTGGCCTCGCGCAGTTTTACCTGGCGGTTCAGACTGACGAACTGGGCGATCAGGGTCGCCACGATGGACAGGAGCCGGATGTCCTCTTCGAAAGGGACCTCGTCGCCGAACAACCGGTCCACGTGCAGAACGCCGATGGCCTTGCCGTGCAACAATATGGGAACCCCGAGGAAACTGATGGACTCCTTTTGAATCAGTCTCGAGCGCGTCTTGTTCAGAAACAGGGGTTCCTTGCTGATGTCCGGCACCACGTAGGAATCGGCGGACTGGAAAATCAGCCCGGTGATCCCTTCATCCTTCCGGTAGACCCCCCGTCTCCGTTCCGCATCGGTCAAGCCGTGGGAAGCCCGGATGATGAGGTAGCCGGTATCCTCGTCCTCGAGCGTGATTGTGGCGCGTTTCATGGCGAGGGAGGAGGAGAGAATCGCCAGAATCGTGTCAAGGGCCTGGTCGAGCTTCAGCGCCTGTCCGATGACCCTGCACGTTTCGAAAATCACGTTGAGTTCCGTTTCTCTTATCCGCTTTTCCATAATGATCCGGAAGAATATCAATATTCATGCCAGATCATTCATGGGGAAACCGTCTTTGCGCGCCTTGTGCCCGGACCCGCGCCTTGTACGGCCCCGCGGTGCGGAGTGGCTCCATTGAAAAAACTCTATCGCCGACCGGCGATCCAACCGAACCGTCGAGAAACCGTCGTTCAGGTGGAACAATAATGTGCATTGCATGAAGGATGGCGGGATAAGATCGCCATGACATGACAATTTCGTTCAAAAAAGACCCTTTTCAGTATTTGAGCTCCTTTCCGACCTCCCCCCCCCAGCTTTGTCTCCGGTTCTTGTCTCCCTTTCAAAACCGGCGTGACGCAATTCTAGCAGCCCTCGCCGGAGCCAAGACATCCAAAGCCGTTGGAGCATCCGCCCCGCCGCCGCGCCTTGAATTCCTTCAAGCCGTGCCCGGAGAATACCGCATCGAGCGCGGGTTCGATGAACCCGTTGAGCTCGATCGGTTGCACTCCAGCTTCCCTGAGCACCACGGCCGGGTTATCCCCGATTCCCGCCACAAGAACGGCGCGGCAGTCGCCAAGCATCTCCGCGAGGCGCGTCCAGCGCTGGATTCCTCCCCCGGGTTCCGGGGCCGCGCGTTCCTCGACACAGCGATATCCGTCTCCCGCCCGGGACCAGATCTGGAACCTATGAGCCTCGCCAAGGTGCTGGTTGACGAGCAACCCCTCCATGGTCGCCACCGCGACGTAGGGCCGCTCGACTGAACCGGCGGGCAGGCCGGCACATTCTGTGAGGCTCTCGCGCGCCCCCTCGCCGCGATCCTCTCCCAACAGCCCGACCGCATCCGCCCTGCACCTGGCGCAGTGCCTCATCTGGGGCAGGTATTTCCCGGCCGTCGCCCGAATTTCCTCGATCATTTCCCTGCCGGGTTCGGCAATATGCTCGAACGGCGTATCCTTGTTGGGGTGCATCGGCATGCAGTTGAGCACATCCACTCCGAGTTCCCCCATCCTGCGGGCCACGGCCTCCACGTGGCCATCGTTAATCGACGGCACGACGATGGTGTTGACCTTGACCGTCACGCCCCTTCGCTTCAATCCCTCGATGGCGTTCAACTGCCGTTCCAACAGCAGTTGCGCGCCTTTCAGACCTCGATAGATGACTTTGCCGTCACGGACCCAGCTGTATATTTTCATGCCGACGCCGGGATCTACGGCATTGACCGTGATCGTGACGTGGGAAATCCCGATCTTGACGATCCCGTCCAGGTGATCCCCGATTCCCAGTCCGTTCGTGGAAAGGCAAAGCAGCAAGCGCGGGAATCTCTCTCTCAGGGAGCGCATCACCTGCAGGGTCTTTCCAGGTTCCGCAAACGGATCGCCCGGCCCGGCGATTCCGGCCACCGCGATGCGGGGCTCCCGTTCCAAAACCCGCTCCAGGTAACGGCAGGCCAGAGTCGGAGAAAGCAGTGCGCTCGTCACTCCGGGACGGCTTTCATCGACGCAGTCGTATTTCCGGTTGCAGTAGTTGCATCTGATGTTGCAGCGAGCGGCAACCGGCAGGTGAACCCGGCCGTATGAACCCTTGACGGCCGCATTGAAGCAGGGGTGACGACTGAGATCGAGTGTCTCTTTCATTTCAGGCTCCCTTCTCACATGTATCCGTAGCCTACCGGCGAATTGTTCTGGTTTCCCTCGATGAGCCCGTTGACAATCCGGTCGAGCAGAGACTGGGTGCCCCGGTACCCCACGTGAAGCGTTCTCTGCCCTCCGAACCGGTCGTGGATGGGAAAACCTACCCGAACAAGGGGAATGCCGAGTTTCCGGGCGATGGAATAGCCTTTGCTGTGGCCGATCATGATATCGGGGGAAAGGATTTCGGCCTGTTCTTCGATTTGCCTGAAGTCCATCCCTTCCCCCACGGCCGGCGCTTCGGGAAGAATATCGGCCGTGACCTGTTCAACCGCCGATCGAAAACGTCCGCTCCTGCCCCCGGTTGCGCAGAGCACCGGCGTGATCCCGACTTCGGCGAGAAACGCTGTCAGCCCGACCGCCAGGTCTTCTTCCCCATAGACCACCGCCCGTTTTCCAAACAAATACTTGTGCGCGTCCACATAGGAATCCACCAGGCGACCCCGCTCCATGGCGAAACGCGGCGAGCGCTCCATCCCTGTCAGTTGCTCCAGGGCACCGAAGAAGGTGTCGGTCTCCCGCAAGCCGATGGGGACCCCCATCGAGTGCAGAGCCACCTCGAAGCGCTCCTTGAGAAGCTTTCCCGTCGATTGCGGGTCACCGTGCAGGGTCCTGCCGAGCTCGAACGTCGCGCCGGCGCCTCCCATGCGCCATATGTCCTCGATTGGAGTTCCGCCGCCGGGAATTTTGGGGTAGTCGTCGAGCGCCGGGCCGTCCAGGGTCATGGAGATGTCCGGCAGGATCGTCGCCGCGCACCGGAAGGCCGCGAGAATTTCCTTGAGATGGCGCAGATCTTCCGGTGAGAGAAAGCCGGGCAGCAGATTGAGCATCCGTGCCGCGTGTCCCTCGCCCGCCAATTGCTCCACCACCGCCCGAACCGCTCCGTGAAACCCTTCCATGTGAGTTCCGGAATAGCTGGGGGTCCGGACGCTCACGAAGGCGGGCGGCTCCTCGCCGCCCTTGCGCCGTATCTCCCGTCGGAACTCCTCCACGATCATCGGGACGTCCTCTCCGATGGTTTCCGTAAGGCAGGTGGTGGCGATGCCGATCAGCCTGGCACCGAATTTGGTCATCACATTCTTCAGTCCCTGCTTGAGATTGGCTCCACCTCCGTAGACCGCGTGTTTTTCTCCTAGAGCCGACGAGGCGATGTCCATCGGTTCCCTGAAATGGCTGATGATGTAGCGGCGCATGTATGTCGCGCAGCCCTGGGACCCGTGCAGCATCGGCACGGCGCCTTCGACGCCGCGAAAGGCCAGGCAGGCCCCAAGGGGCCCGCAGAGCTTGCAGGCATTGGTGGTGGAGACATATGGCAACGGTTCCATCTCAATTCCTCGCTTTCCTGCGGGGCACGAACCGCCAGACCGGGCTCATTACCGATGAATGGATCTCCTTCGCAAAGTTCAGCATTCCCACAAACCCTTCCAGCGGCTGTTTCCGTTCGTGGTTGTGATCGCAAAAACCCACGCCAAGCTTGTACGCTATGGGCCGTTCCTTGACGCCTCCGACGAAGACGTCGCACTCCTTTTCCTTGAGAAAGCTCGAGAGTTCGAGCGGATTGGAGTCGTCGACGATGATCGTCCCCCGATCGGTGATCTCGTGGAGTTCCCTGTAGTCCTGGTCGGTTCCTGTCTGCGAACCGACCAGGACGACTTTCATCCCCAGGAGGCGGAAGGCCTTGACCAGAGAAAAGGCTTTGAACGCGCCGCCAACATAAATGGCTGCTTTTTTCCCGCAAAGATCCTTTTTGAATTCCTGAAGCGCGGGATAGAGTTTCAGGAGCTCATCCTTCACCAGTGCACGTGTGCGCCCGACGATTTCCCGGTCCCGGTCCTTGAAGAACGCGGCCACATCGTAGAGTGCCTGCGCCATGTCCTCGACGCCGAAATAGGAAACCCGCAGGAACGGAACGCCGTACGATTCCTTCATCATCTGCGCCAGCTCCATGGTCGCCCCGGAACACTGAACGAGGTTCAGAGCGGCTCCGTGGGCACGCATGATGTCCTCCACGCGCCCGTCCCCTGTGATGTTGGCCACGGTCTCGACGCCTATCCTGGCCAGGTACTCTCGAACGATCCACAACTCTCCGGCCAGGTTGAAATCCCCGAGGATATTGACGCTCAGGGGCGAAATACCCTCGGTGCCCCCCGTTCCCACCAAGCGGAACATAGCCTTGCAGGCCGCGCTGTACCCTTCCCGCTTGTTCCCTTTGAACCCTTCCGACTGGACCGGGAGGACCGGGATACCGTCCTTTTCAGCCGACACTCGCCGGCAAACCGCCTCGAGATCGTCCCCGATGATCCCCACGATACAGGTTGAATAGACGAACGCCGCCCTGGGTCGGTGGCGGTCGATCAACTCAATCAGCGCCCGGTAGAGCTTTTCCTCCCCGCCGAAAATGATGTCCCGCTCCTGGAGGTCGGTCGAGAAGCTCATCCGGTGCAAGGCCGGTCCGGAGGAGAGGGCCCCCCGGATGTCCCACGTGTATGCGGCGCACCCTATGGGACCGTGCACGAGATGTAGCGCATCGGCTATGGGGTAGAGCACGACCCTCGAACCGCAGAACACGCAGGCCCGCTGGCTGACCGCACCGGCCAGGCTTTCGCGGTTGCAATTCATGTCGAAGGGTTTTTCCCCCTTCCTGTGAATCTGGCTTTTCCGTTCTTCAAAAATGACGGACCCGGCGGCAGTCATCATGTTCCCTTCCCGTAAATCTGAAGAAGGCGGCTTTGGGCCGGCTTTCCTTCTTCGAGTGCGTCCAGGATTTCATCGACGGCGTTTTCGTCGGTGACGCTTCGATACCAGTACCCCTGCGGGTAAACGACCATGATCGGCCCCTGCTCGCAGAGTTTCAGACAGCCCGTGCTGGAGACCATGGCATTGATGCCGCGATCGTCCAGTTCCTCCTCGAGGTAGCTGATGAGCTGCAACGACTCCTTCTTGATGCACTTCCCCTTCGCCTCCGTGCCTCTGAAACTCGCGCACACCAATATGTGATGATCCGGTTTCCGCATTTGCGCCATCCTTTCCCGACCCCCGCGAGCAGGATTCGGCATGTTCTACAGCACCAACTCGAACGCTTCCTCCGGAGCATCCCGGTCTTTGCGGTCGAGAAGGGCATCCAGGATTTTTTCCAGCAGCCGCATCCCCCCCCGATACCCGACGGTGGGAAAATAGCCGTGGCCGACACGATCCAGGATCGGAAACCCGAACCGGACCAGCGGAATGTCTTCGTCCCTTGCGATGTACTTCAGGTATGTGTTCCCCATGATGAGGTCCACCGGGTCGTTCTTGATCCACTGGTGGAAGAGGAACATGTCGCCGCCGGCCGTCACGTTGACTTCGTGAGGGACACCCCGCGTGATTTCCCGAATCCTGGACTCGAACTTTCTTCCGGGCGTCCCCGTGACGATGTGGATGGGCCACATGTCGATGGAGACGAGAAACTCCGCGAGGGAGACGAGTTGGTCGGGGTCGCCGACAAGCCCCAGCTTTTTCCCATAAAAATACTGGTGCATATCGGTGACGATGTCGAGCAGGCGCCCCCGCTCAAGGTTGATCGAATCGGGAACGCTCACCCCCGCCACCCTTCTCAACACATCGATGAATGCGTCCGTTGCGGTGAGTCCGATGGGCAGGTCCAGCAGTTCGCAGTGGACGTTGCACTTCACGTCCAGGGCCCGTGCGGCAGGCCACGAGGCAGTTCGCCCGAGCGCGACGGTACACTTGCTCGACCCGGCGCTCCTGAGGGCTTCGATGGATACTCCTCCCCTGGGATACATCTCGAACTTCCCGGTCTGCGGGCGATTCAACACGTTGGAGGTGTCGGGAAACACGACCGCCCGAACTCCCATCTCCGCGGCGATCCTTCGGATCTCCTCCATGTCGGAGGGTTCGACGTAACCCGGAATGATGTTGATCTGCTCGAGCCTTTTTCCGCCGCGCTCCGCGAAATAATCCGCCATAGCCTTCGTCATGTTGGCGAACCCGGTCACATGGGAACCCACGTAGCTGGGCGTGTTGGCGTGAATGACGAACTTGCCGGGGGGGATCTTCCCTTCCGCCTGCGCCTTGCGCGATATCTGCGGGATATCGTCCCCGATGGTTTCCGAAAGGCACGTGGTGTGAACGGCAATGACATCCGGCTCATACACGGTGAAGATATTGTCTATGGCCTGGATGAGATTGGACTGTCCGCCGAAAACCGAAGCACCCTCGGTGAAGGAACTCGTGGCCGCCATGACCGGTTCCTTGAAATGCCGCGTGAGCGTGCTGCGATGGTAGGCGCAACAACCCTGGGAGCCATGGCTGTGCGGCAGGCATCGGTGTATCCCCAGGGCGGCGTACATCGCCCCGATCGGCTGACAGGTTTTCGCCGGATTGATCGTCAGGGCTCTGCGCTCCCGAATTGCTTCCGGTGTGTGTCGGAGCAGCATGAGGTGTTCCTCCTTTCGGCCGGTCATTCGCACGCGTAAGTTGCGGCGAGTTCGGGGTTGGTCTGCCAGGGGGCTTTGAGGTACGACCAGATCCTGCTGTTCACCATGCGGTCGATCTCTCGGTAGAAATTCACCGCTCCCTTGAATCCGGCATAGGGACCGCCCGAATCGTAGCTATGCAGTTGCTTCATCGGGATGCCCTTCTTCTGGACCGCGTACTTTTCCTTGATGCCCGCGCAGAAGATCGCGGGCTTGTAGGTCTCGATCATCCTCTCCGTTTCGTACTGGCTGATGTCGTCGATCACCAGGGTCCCGTCCGCCATCCGGACCATCATCCCCTCGTAGTCGTTGAAGGACAGACCGTCTCTCTTGAGTTCCGCAATCTGTTCCGCGGTCTTCCTGGGACGATACCGGTCCGGGTCGGGATGTACTTCGAGTTCCTCGATGCTGCGGCTGTCCGCGTCCACCTTGATGTCCGGGAGGACGCGCCGGCCTTCGTAGTCGTCGCGGTGCGCGAATTCATACCCCGCGGAGATCGTCCTCATTCCGATCTCGGCGAAGAGGTCCTGGTAATGGTGGGCGCGCGAGCCCCCGACAAAGAGCATCGCCAGCTTGCCTTCGCAGCGCGCCCGGACTTCGGCCTGCACCTTTTCCACTTCCACCATCTCCTCGGCGATGATCTCTTCGACCCGATCGCTCAGTTCGCGATCCTCGAAGTACTTCGCGATCTTTCGCAGGGACTTCGCAGCCGATCCGGCGCCGATGAAATTGGTCTTGATCCAGGGAATGCCGAACTTTCGTTCCATCATCTCGGCGACGTAATTGATGGAACGATGGCACATCACAGTATTCAGGTCCGCCATGTGGGAACTCGCGAACTGCTCGTAAGTGGAATTGCCGCTGAACGTGGCCACCAGCGTGATGCCGCATTTTTCGAGCACCCGCTCGATCTCGAACGCATCTCCGCCGATGTTGTATTCGCCGAGCAGGTTGATCCGGTACTTTCCTTCGCGCGAGGTGTCGTCCAGCCCCACCACGTGTTTGAATATGCCGTTGTTCGCGATGTGGTGGCCCGCCGACTGGCTCACCCCTTTGTAGCCCTCGCAGCTGAACGCAAAGACGTTGATGCCCAGTCTCTCCTTCATCTCCTTCGCCACGGTGTGAATGTCGTCGCCGATAAGGCCGACGGGACACGTGGCAAAAATGCTGATCGCCTTGGGATGAAAGATGTCGTAAGCTTCAAGGATTGCCGCCCTCAGCTTCTTCTCCCCTCCGAACACGATGTCCTCGTCCTGAAGATCCGTGGAGAAACAGTAGGGCATGAAGTTCGCCTCCTCGGGAGTCGCCGGCCTGGTCTGGTTCCTCCGGGTGAGCCAACTGTAAAAGCCGCACCCGATCGGACCGTGGGTCAAGTTCACAAGGTCCCTGGTCGGTCCCAGCACCACGCCTTTGCAGCCCGCGTAGCTGCACCCGCGCTGGGTAATGATGCCGGGAATGGTGCGGGTGTTGGCCCCGATCTCCGGGACCGAACAGTCTTCGCCCACCCTGTTGACGATGATCTGCTTCCCGCGCTTGCGGGCAACCTTGGTCGGGTACTTGGCGATGAGTTCCTGCTTCACTGCAGCCGGGTCGATCGCTTCGGCCGCGGGTGCGGCCTTTCCTTCATGGATTGCGGACATCGGTTCCTCCATTCTCGTACAGGCCGTCAAATCTCATCCAGAGCTGCGGCCCCACATTCTCCGGTTCTGACGCACACCGTATCGGTCACGGGCATGACAAAGATCTTGCCGTCTCCGGATTTGCCCGTTCGGTTGACGCCGATGATGGTCCTGATCGTCGTCTCGACCAGGCCGTCGGGCACGACCACGAAAATGAATCGCTTGGGGATGAGGCGTTGGCTGTGTCCGAGCTGAGCCACCGCTTCCTCGTAGCCCTTCTCCGCCCCTTCCAGCAGGCTGGTGTCGACCAGACCCTTGCCGCGGCCGAGCGCATCCCGCGCGGTCATCGAGGTGATGCCCGCATCCGAAAGGGCTTTTTTCGTCCTGTTCATCATGTTCATGCGAACGATCGCCATGACTTCTTTCATAGGTTCACCTCTTCGAGGACCCCCGAGGACTTTTCCCGGATTCCGGAGCTGATCGTGTAGACCTCGTGCACCGGACTGACGAAGATTTTGCCGTCCCCGTAGGCGCCCTTGTCCCCGGTCCGGGCGGCGGCGATGACCGTCTTGATCACGAAGTCCTTGTCGTGGTCCTGCACGACGGTGAGGAGCAGTTCCTTCGGAATCTCGTCGTAGGTGATCTCCCCTATTCTTATTCCGCGCTGCTTGCCGCGGCCGACCACCGACATCTTGGTCACCGCCGGGAAGCCGGCTTCCATGAGCGCGGCAAGAACGTTGTCCACCTTCTCCGGTCTGACGATGGATTTGATCATTATCATTGTGAATACCTCCTTTCCCGGTGCCGTTCTCTCAGGCCGCCAGCCCGTGTTCAATGAGCAACTTCTCAAGATGATCCGTGTGCATGGGTTTCGGGATGACGTGCATGTCGTTGTCCTCAATCTTACGGGCCAGGCTCCGATACTCATCCGCCTGCGAATGGGCGGGATCGAACTCGATCACCGTCTTGCGATTGATCTCGGCCCTCTGGACCATGTTATCCCTCGGCACGAAATGGATCATCTGCGTCCCCAACTGTCTGGCGAAGGCTTCGATCATCTCCTTCTCATTGTCCACCTTCCTGCTGTTGCAGATCAGCCCGCCCAACCTCACGCCCCCCGCCTCGGCAAACTTGACGATGCCTTTGCAGATGTTGTTCGCCGCGTACATGGCCATCATCTCGCCCGAGACCACGATGTAGATCTCGCGGGCCTTGCCTTCCCGAATGGGCATTGCGAAACCGCCGCACACCACGTCGCCCAGAACATCGTAAAACACGTAGTCGAGGGCCTGGGTCGAGGCGTAGGCCCCGAGCTGTTCGAGCAGGTTGATCGAAGTGATGATCCCACGTCCGGCGCAGCCCACGCCCGGTTCCGGCCCTCCCGATTCCACGCAGATGGATTTGCTGAACCCCACCTTGCGGATGTCGTCCAACTCCACGTCCTCGCCTTCGGTCCTCAAAGTGTCGAGGACTGTCTTCTGAGACAGCCCCCCGAGCAGCAACCTTGTTGAATCCGCTTTGGGATCGCAGCCCACGACCATGACCTTCCGTCCCATCTCCGCCAGACCCGCCACGGTGTTCTGAGTCGTCGTCGACTTTCCGATGCCCCCCTTGCCGTAAATTGCAATTTTTCTCATAAGAAACCTCCCATCGAAGAGAATTTGTCGGCTGAGACGGTATATGGCAAGACGCATGCCAAAAGGCGCACACCTGTCCCCACACACTGTTTTTACAGGGAAAAGCCACTATTGAGGTGGTCCTGATTGAAAGGCTTCAGCGCTTCGGACGCAGACAAAAGAGTAGGGACAATTCACAAATATGTGAGGGCGGAATTCAGGCGATGCTTAACATCGCACCTTACGCTGGGAAATAGACTCCCGTGTGAGTCTGTTTTCATGCTTCGCAGGTGAGGCGGGCGCCACGGGCAATTGCGTTCAACGGTCATGAACTGAAGGGGCGTTCACCCCCACTGATGAGAATCTTCCAGTGCTTGCATCATATCCATGTTTCGGTAAAGGAGAAGGCAGGTTTGCCCCTTGAGCACCCAATCGCGCCAAGGATTTTCACGGTAGGACGATTGCATTGGGAGGGAAGGCATAAAGCCCTCCGCGGCTTTTCGCATTTGTCCCAGGGAGGGAAATCCGCGCGCGCTGTCCCGCGGATTTGAAGGGGGGTTGCGCTCTAAAGGCCGCTGCTTTGCTTCTCCAGGTGTTTGGTGAGCTTGGCCGGGGTGAGCGGCCGGCAATAGTAGTACCCCTGAGCCATGTCGCAATTGTTCTCCTGCAGGAATTGCAGTTGTTGCTCGTTCTCCACCCCTTCGGCTATCACCTCCAGGTTGAGATTGTGGGCCATGGCAATGATGGCCCTCGTGATGGCGGCATCGTCCGCATTGATCGTGACGTCCCTGATGAACGACCGGTCGATCTTGAGCACATCCAGAGGAAAACGCCTGAGGTAGCTCAACGAGGAGTACCCGGTACCGAAATCGTCGACGGCGAGTCGCACCCCCATGCTTTTCAGTTCCTTCACCGTATGGATGGTGGATGCGGCGTTTTCCATGAGGGTGCTTTCGGTGATCTCCAGTTCGAGGTGCTGGGGGTCGAGCCGTGAGTTCGTGAGGGTCTTGGCAATGGTCTTGATCAGGTTTCTCTGGCGGAATTGATGCCCGGACAGGTTCACGGCCACCCGGATCGGTTCGAGACCCGACTTGTGCCAGATGGCGTTCTGCATGCAGGCAATGGAGAGGATCCACTCACCGATCGGGAGGATGAGTCCCGTTTCCTCGGCCAGGGGGATGAAATCGAGGGGAGGAATCAGTCCCAGGGTCGGATGGTCCCATCGAACGAGTGTTTCCAGGCCGACGGTTTCACCGGTCTTGAGATCGATTTCGGGCTGATATTCGACGAACAGTTCCCTGCGCGCCAGGGCCATGCGGAGGTCGCCTTCGAGGGTGAGGCTCCTCAACGCGGCGGTCTTACCGGAAGACGTGTAGAACTGGAAGTTGTTTCGTCCTTCGGCTTTGGCGTGATGCATCGCCGAGTCGGCATTCTTGAGCAGAGTACCGGCTTCCGCGCCGTCATGGGGATGCACGGCTATGCCGATGCTGGCCGTGACATAGACTTCGTGACGATCGAGCACAAAGGGCTGCGAGAGGTCGTCAAGGAGCCGCTTTGCCAGGTTGGCGGCTCCCTTGACGTGGCTGATTTCGGTCAGCAGAACGACAAAGTCGTCCCCTCCCATGCGCGCAACGGCTTTGATCGACTGGTCGCTTCCCAACCTGGCCTTGCGGTCGGTCCTGCGGGCGCAGCCCAGCATCCGATCCGCAACGCGCTGCAGAAGCACGTCTCCAAGCTCGTGGCCGAAGGTGGCGTTGACCCGTTTCAAATGGTCGATGTCGACCCACAGGATGGCCGTCATGCGGCCGTGCTGTCCGGGAAGCTCCAATGCCCGCGCGATGCGTTCCCTCATGGAATGCTGGTTCAATAGCCCTGTCAGCGGATCGTGATACGCAAGCTGAAGCAGTTCCTTCTCCATTTTTCTGCGTTCCGTGACATCCCTCATCACGACGGTGGGCTCACCTTCCGCATTGGGAAGGATGCGGGTCTCATACACATGAATGTCGTTCCCAATGCGAACGTTGTGCTCCAGAACCTGGCTTTCGGCGGTTTCGATCACCCTTTCGATACACCTCACGATCACGTAGGGGGCATCGGCGAAAAAGACGTCCTGGATCCTGCGTCCGCGCAGGCCGTCGGGAAACTGCCTCAGGTCGAAATCCCGGGGAGCCTCGAAATCGAGCACCGTCCCCTCTTTGGATATCTGCAACACCAGGTGGGGAATACCCTTGATCAAACCGCGGTTTCTCTCCTCATTCCGGCTCAATCTCTCACGGGTCTGCGCGGAACGCCGTCCGCAGCTCAGGCGAAGCCCGAGCATTTCGACGTCGACGGGATGAATGAGAAAATCGGTCGCGCCCGCATCGATCGCGCGCCGAACACCTTCCAAATCGCCGCGACCCGCAACCGCCAGGATCGACACCCGTTCGCCCCCCCTGGCTCCGTGGAGGGAAGCGCAAAGCTCGAATGCATCCGCTTGCGTCATCGCGAGGTCAAGAAGCACGATTTCGGGTTGAATCCGCCTGAAAGCCGCAAGCGCCTGTTCCCCGTTGTCCGGTTCTTCCATCTCACATCCGAGCCTGTCCAACGAGTCGTAGACGAGCCGCCTCACCTCCGAATCATCATCGGAGAGCAGCATGACGGGTCGCTGTACCTGAACATTATTGGTTTTCATTGCACCCCTGCGTCATTGTTCCCGTGCGTCCATTCCGGGTGGCATCCTCCACCTCGTGCAGGCCTTGCCGCGGTTCCGTTAGAATGATCGGCATTCCAATGGTTTTCCTCAAAAACACGGACCCGTGGACGTCGCTTTTTCAGGAAGAAACCCCGACATCGCAATGCCGCGGGGACTGTTTTCCATACACTCGCGCCGGGCAGGCTCTCACGGGTATGAGGCACCACCGCCGGAAAAAACAACAGGCACCTGCAGTTTCCTGCAAGTGCCTGTCTTCATGCCGTTCGATGGAATCCGCGCGCCCGGGCCGTGGAAACAACGCTCACCGCTTCGGGGGATCGCGCCTCTTCTCGTTTGCCGCCGTCTTCCGGTCAACCCGGCGCTTTCCCCAGGTTCCGCGATCCCGTTCCGCGCGATCGATAGCAGTGAAAATCAAGCAGATGACCCGGTCGCACCCGCATCGTTCGCGGGTTTTTCGCCTGAAGCGGGCCGGGTCGCGCATACACGGAAGGGCTAAGCGACGGCGCCGCCCACGGTTCTGATGCCCTTGGCTCAACCATCGGAGCCCGATACTAGACGGCTCGAGGCTCGGCCCGATCGTGGGCACGAAGGAACCGTGTCCCTCCCTGCCTCCTCTCAGTACCGCCGATAGCGTCCGGGGACCCAATCGCCATAGCGGTTGTAATGCCCGGGAGCCCATCCTCGCCCGCCATATCCGCCATAGCGGTAAGGCCGGTAATACCTGGGCGAGCTCCGGTAATAACCGTTTCCATACCTGTAGTAGCCCGATCCGTAGCGGTTGTAGCCCGGTCCGTACCCATAATAGCCCGGTCCCGGTCCGTAGACGACGGGCCCGCCCACGGCGAGGCTGGCCACCGATGCCGCCGCCGCCAGCACGCCGCCCGCCACCACGAACGGGACCGCAAGCGGATTAAACACACAGCACTCCTGCGCCTGTGCGTTCCTGGTCGTAGTTCCCAGGAAAACAACAAGACTGATACAGAGTGCCAACGCTATTTTCTTCGTTGCGTTCATGTCTTTAGCCTCCAAATATATCGCTCGATTCCATACAATGCCCAGTCAGCCGTTCTATTGTCACAGACGAACCAGCGGGTAAAAATGTCTATAGCCGGTTGAATATTCGTCGGAAGCCTTTGCACGAAAAGGATTTGCAGTCTTAGGAACCCTTTCGGGGAACTCGTGTCGGAAGGAAATGATACGGTGGGCCACGAGAGGCAATGATGCCGTGCCGGTCCGCTCCACCCGGAAAGCCGCTTCCATCTGGAGGCGCCGTGCGCCAGGCCGGCCGTCGTTGCCCGGACCCCGACGAATTTCGCCGGAGCCGGCTGTCGCTTTTCCGCGGCGGCCGGAAATCGCAGCGACATTTCAACCAACGGGTGAGCCCGACAATCGAAGGGAGGCCCGAGAAACATCACGGGCGCGTATACGGGATGATTGCGCAAACCCGCGTTTCTCTCCCGCTGGCAGCCACAGTGCCGGGGAGGCTGAAACCGTGGTTTCCGCCGACGATTGTGAAGGAAAAGGGGCTGTCGGCGGAACCCGGGCGCGAGTATTATTTGACCCGCTCGATTTCAAAGCTGAGATCGTAACTTCCCCAATTGGAGCTTTTCACTCCGTTTTTTGTGGAACCGACGTATTTCGTCTGGCCCGGACGGAAGGTCACCTTGACCACCCCGGTCTCGCCCGCCTTGAGCACCCCGGCGTGAACCGCGACCATTCCCAGATCGGAATCCGTCGTATACATCTTCGATCCCCACACGGAGCCCCCCGACCCGGTGCCGGTGACCTCGAAGAGCATGACCTGTCCCGGGGCCGCACCGGGCACGTTCTTGAGCGTGCCCGGATTGGGCATGACGGCGTTGCCCGCGACAGGCTTGACTCCTTCGGCGGCCTCGACCGCGAAGCTCAGCTCATAGCTGCCCCACGACGAGCTCGTCACCCCGTAGCGCGTGCTGCCGGCATATTGAGCCCGTCCCGGGTAGAAGATGACCTTGACGACCCCGGTTTGCCCGTTCCTGATTGCGCCCGAATGAACCGCCGCCATCGCCAGGCTCGAATCCGTCGTGTAATAGTCGGTCCCCCACAGGGAACCGCCTGTCGTCTTGCCTGTCACGTTGAAAAACATTGTGGTTCCGGGCGCCACATTTTCCATTTGGTTGAGAGTCCCGGGATCGGGCAGGACGTTCTGTGCTTCCAGGGTGGAATGACCGATAAGAAGAAATGCGCTCAAGACAAACACGCCCAGTGCCAGAGTGGCTTTACGCATAGAACCCTCCGTTTTCATTGTCCTTTCACTGAATTCAACCGGCATGAACCGGCCGACAGCCCCCAAGTCGGTCAAATCAACCTACTTCAGGGGAAAGCTGGATGCAAGAACAATAAATTCGAAGGCTTACCGTCGTCGCAACGGTCGACTCAAGCCCGTCCCACCCCAACGACGGCATCCGAGCAATCGGCGGGCTTGCCGCAACCTCGCCTATCGCGTCCGTCCGGCCCGCGGGACCTTTCGCACGGGCGCGGTCCCCCTCGGGAAAATACCGGGAAGGGGATTGGATCGACTCTGCATTGAGGGGGGGTATTCCACCCAAGGTCGGTTCCCGGCAACACAACGGGAGCTTCAGCCCCGCCCGGTCAGGCAGGGAAGCCCCGGCGAAATACAGGTACCCGACAGCGGGACGAACCCGCGGTTTCAAAACCAAATGCTGCGATTCCCCCACGCCGGCCCCATCAAGGCCTCCAGGCAGGCAATCGGCCCGGAACATGGACTGCGGCGCATCAATTCGGATGGTTGAACACCACGTTGCGGAAAAATGCGATGAGCGCCTCTTTGCGCCTTCGTTCCTCGATCTGGTGGGGAATCAGCCTTTGCAGCGGCCAACGGAGCACCGACATCTCATATTCCATGATCGCGCCATAGGCATTGTTGAGGTACCATGCATAGAGCAGCCCGAAAAGTAGACCAGGGGGAAGGAACCCCTCCTGATCGTTGAGGGTGATCCGGTACGTCCTCGGATCATGGGGACTCCGGATCATGCGGGCGAGGGTCAGATACGCGTGCAGCTGCGAATCGCCGAGAAAACAACCGCGCTCGTCCACGGGACGCAACGTTATCTCGTAGCGCCTCGCCCCCCAATCGGCGTCGACCCAGCGGCGGCTTTCAAGATATCGTCCCAGCAACGACTCACCCAGGGCAATCAACAGATTGTCCCGGAGCCGCTCGGGGTTGTCGCTCAACTGCTCGTGGACCCTCAACATTCCGTTTTCCGGATCGTAATACCCCAGGACATTGTCCCACTCTTTGCTCCTGTTCCACGCCGCCGCGGGAACAATCTCGGCTCCGCAAAAGGCCTTCAGGTGATCCATGCGGATGTCGCGATTTTCCCAGACGACTTCCAGCATCGTTTGGCGAAGCCCCGGGGGAGAAAACCGCTTTCCAGCGAGGATTTCCTCGGCGGTCTTTCTACCGGCGCACACCGGAGGAGAATGGGTCGTGAGGCAATCCGTCGATGACGCAACGACGGTCGATGACGCAACGGTCCGGGGCTTGAGGTTGAACTGCCGGTGGGCGAAAACGAGCGTGCGGACGGCCAGGGCAAACCTTTGGGGATCATGATGGATGACCTGGGCGAGCCGCATCCTCCGCCTGGAATAGATCGTCGCTTCGATGGGCAACACCCTGAGCCGTTCCACCCGGTCGCGATCCAGGTAGATGGGACTCTTGCCCTCCAGGGCATAGTTGCACAACACATTCCCGGGGACGTGCTCGAGATTGGCGCTCAGCGTCACATCGAACAAGCCTTCCGCTCCCCCGGGAACATTCTGCTCGTAAGCCTCCACAAGCTCCGACACATAGAAGCCTCGATTCCTGCTCCGCAGGGATATGTCGGTTTCTCCCTCCTGAATCCAGAAGTTGGCTCCAAGAATCTTCAGCGCCCTCGTATTTGCCCTGATCGCATTGACAATGGGCGGCAGCTGCAAAATCGGCATGAGGCTCGTGTAGACACTGCCCGGGGCAAAAATGATGAGCTCCGCCTCTTCAATGGCCCTGCACAGGTCTTCACTCACCGCAGGGGGCCCGCAGTATTCCACCGCCACACGATCGATGGGGAACTTGCGCCGACAGAGGGCCGACTTTCTTTGTCCCCGGACGGCAACTCCGTTTCCGTACCGGAGCACGAGCTGTCCGGGAGTCGCGGTCGCGGGATGCAACCGTCGGGGGGGCGCTCCGATCGCCCGCGCCACCATATCGAGCCCCTTCCTGATCGCGGCCGCTTCCGGAGGACAGTCCGCGCTCTCACGGGATTCCCTGAGAATGGCCGCCGTGACCAGAAGGTTTCCCAGGCAGTGGCCTCCGGGCTTCAGGGTCGGACCGTCTCCGCCCGGAGATACATAGCGGCCCAATGCGGACAGGAAACCTTCCAGCGGCTCGGGGCAAAGCCCCCGCAATCCGCCGGGCACGACAAGCGTCGGATTCGACACGCTCTGCGTCTCATCGGTACTTTCCGGGAAGCGGTGATTGAAGATGCAATGGATGACATGAGCGAGCTGCGTCGCTTTGAAATCGTCGAGACCGTAGGTCGTTTTGAGGTTCTCGCGCAGGATCATCGAAAGGAGCAGTTTGCGCAAATCCCCTATTCCGATGATGGGAAGCTGCCGCAGCAGCAGACCGGTTGAGCCGCCGTCGTCCGTGGTGCACACCACGACGTCGATGGACGCAAACTCTTCCTTCAGCCCGACGAACGGGGCCTCGGGCCAGTCGTCGAGCTGTGAATTCCCGCCCACAACCGTCGAAAGCCCCGTTCCGCCTCCGAACGCCACTACGCGTGTGCTGCGGCATTCGAAGCTCAACACCTCCCGGACCAGGCGCGACCCGTGACTCCCGTCGGGCCCCGAGGGAGTCGTCCCGTTCAGCACGGCTTCCAGGAGTTCCTCGACATATCGGCTGAGCTCGGTCGCCCTCATTCCGGCCATCACTGGAGCCCCCTCCGGTCTCTGGCGGTTTCCCCGCGCATCGTGCATCCTTCCGAGACTCTGACATAACATAATTGGCCGATCGAGGCCAACCGGATTTGCGCGGTCCGCGGTTCGGTGCTCGAGGGACTCGTGCCGATGAGGGGCACTCCATCTATTCAATGAACACGACGCAGGAGATCACGGTCACGTAACCCCCCTTCATGCCGCAGGCCACGCAGGGAAGAGACAGGGCTTCGACCACCTTTCCGCTCATCAGGTAGATCTCTCTTCGCTCATCGTAGTCCTTGTCCGGATCGAATTCGATTCCGAGTGTCGTGGCCAGCATGGTGGAGGCCAGATCCTCGGCGAAATCTCCGACTTCGATTTCCTCCTGCCCGAAGGTGTGGAACTCGCTGATGTACCCGTACTGGTTCCTGTCGGTGGGAAAGGCGATGCCGACGGATGCCCCGATCATCCTCCCGAACTCGTTGGCACTGAGCCTGGCCATGACGCAGTACGTGATCTGCCCGGGCTTGAGCAGCTTCAAGCCCTCCTCGAGATCGATGATTTCGCAATTGGGCGGTAGAATGCTCGAAACGCTCACCAGGTTCTGTTTCTCGATCCCGGCGTCCCGTAGCGCCAACTCATACGACTGAAGCTCGTTCTTGTGGAAACCCACGCCCTTGGTGAAAAAAGCCATTGTCGGGACGATCATCGGTGCGCTCCTCACGGCGAAATACAATCGATCCTTGGATTAAAGCCCCTTGACGGTTTTTTCGCGCACGCATTATTGCACGCGCTTTCATCCCGCACAACCGATTACCTCACACCGATCGCTTCACCGAAGGTTCGCCGGCTCCCGCCCGTTCCGGAAAAGGCTCGACATCGCCTACTCGTCGATCCAGATGAAATCGGCTATCCGGGAGCAATCCTGCATGGGCAGTTCCATCAGGGATTCCGCGCACACCACGACCGCGATCTTCAACTCCGGGTGGTTTCTTGCGAGCTGATAGGGTATCCCGAGGTGGAAATCCGAATGAAAGCGGCCGCAGCAGAAAAAGATGCGGCGGCCAAGAAAAGGCTCCAGGGATGCGGCCATCACGGCGTCTTTCAGAACCTGGGCCTTGAAAAGGGCTTCCACGTCGAATCCCTTCATCGGAAGCGAATGCGGCATGCCTTCTACCTGAGCGACAAAACGATCGTGGTATTCCTCCGAATCGAAGTGAAATTCCGAGGGGAAATACCGACCGTCCTCTCCCGCCACTTCGGGTGAAACGGCATTGGCCGCCGCAACCGCCGCGGCCGCCCTGCGCGGCACGTTGGCCGCGATGACGGGGAGACCCCGCGTTTTCGCCAACTCGACAAGCGGCCGATAATCGCGTTCGTAGTTCTGCCAGGGACGGGCCAGGTCGAGAAAGCGATCCTCGGGGATCGTTCCCTGGAGATAGGAATCCAGGAAACCCTGGACGTCGCGTTCAAACATCTCGAGGGCAAGAACGAGGTTCGAATCCCGCTTCGCCAGCTCGGTGAGCATGATCAGCTCCGCTTCGTGGGCTATGCGGGAATCGTGCTCCTCCCCGAAAAAGACGACATCATACCCCATGAGCATTTCGAAGCCCTCTTCCAGGTGCATGGTCATCGCCCGGTTTGTCATCATATACTTCATTGAGCTCTCCAGGAGTTGCGGTTGCGGACAACGAACGACCCGTTCGGGCAAATGCGCCGGAAGCGGTTCTCCCCCGGCATGCGATTCCGTTTCCTTTGGATTGGATCACCCGGATTGTGAGCAGGTTTCCCGGGCGGTTTCCATAACGACTGCTGCGAGCTTCCACGAGACTTACCGGGCGCCTTGACGAAACTGCGGCGGGCGCTCCCGTTTCCGCAATCCTATCAGAAACCCCGCTCCCGCAGGTGGTAAAAACGGCTGATCACGGAAGTTTTTCCCGGATCGTCCCATCCGCCCGGCCCGCCGCGATGCGGACGCCGAATCGACCTTGTGTGCCGCCGCGCCTTGTTTCCCCCTCCGCAGCGCCACTCCCGTCCACCATGATCCCGACAGGACAAGCCGGCGAACCCCTCGCTTCCCGATGCGGCCCCCTCAATAGCCCGGCTCCCGGCCCAAAATCCGGTTGACTTTTTACTATGCCTGTGCTCCATGATAATACTTACTACACAGTACTCCCTTTCCGAGTTCCATCACACAGACAGACGGTTTCTTCATGGCACCGCGGGCGGAATGCCGCCGGAGGTCGATCTTCAACGACAGTCAGGCCGGGGATGCAGGGGCCTCGCGGTCCCGGTCGATGACCTTCGATGTGCAACGACCCGGTTTGAAACCCGTCCCGCAGCCCCTGCCGGGTGAACCCCGCGACCTCATACGGGAACGGTCTTCCGGTGATCCACAAAGCGCGGTCGAAACTTCTGCTTCGCTCGCAACAGTACGCGAAAAACAGAAAGACTTCATCGATACCACTGAATGGGGGAAGCAAATGGAGCGCCACAGGATAAACGTGTTTGTCATGATTCCGCTGCTGCTCGCGAGTCTTGCGCTGCTGCCGTTGCCGGGCGCGAGCGGCACGGCGCGAGCCCAGGATGACGTTTTCCATCCCTATGCGCATGAACCGTGTCCGGATGTTGACGGGGCTGCAGCCTATCATGCGGCTTTTCCGGCGGGGTCCCCGTTTGGCTTGAATCCGGGCGAGCGAGGGATCCAGGACCACATCAACGCCCGTCAACAAGCGGCTGACGGGATGGAGGGAACCTTCGCGGACTCCGGATTTGCAGACCGCGGTCCGGACGATCCGGCCGAAGGCTTGTCGGAAGGTCCCGCGGAGCGGATCCCCGCGGATCCCTTGATGGTCAGCCCCCTGTCGCCCGCGGGAACGATCACCGATACGACGCCGACCTACAAGTGGACCAGGGAAGCCGGCGCCACGCAGTACCGCTACCAGCTCATGAAAGGCACGACCACCGTTTACACCAGGACCGTCGGATCCGGCGCCTGCGGAGCATCGACCTGCTCGAATACGCCCGCGACCGTCCTGGGTTTCGCCACGTACAAGTGGAGAGTGCGCGCGATGGTGAACAACGTCTGGAAGCCTTACAGCGCCTTCAAAACCTTCACCGTGGCCAAGCCGATCCCAACCCCCATGGCGCCCGTCGGCACAATCACGGACAGGACGCCCACGTACCGGTGGACGAAGATCAGCGGCGCGACGCAGTACCAGTACCAACTCGTGCAGGGCACGACCACCGTATACACCAGGACCGCCGGGGCCGGTGTCTGTGGGGCCTCGACCTGCGCGAGCACCCCTTCCACCGCATTGCGTTACGCCACGTATAAGTGGAGAGTGCGCGCGATGGTGAACGATATCTGGAAACCTTACAGCGCCTTCAAAACGTTCACGGTCGAAAAGCCGATTCCGGGTTGCGACGCCGTCTTGCTCCCCGCACACAGCGGAGGGTGCACTTTTCGTCTCGTTACGCCTCAGAATTGCGAGGAGATCGACCTGAGCGGGGGCAAGTACTATGAATTCGCGTGGTTCACGGACGGCGTGTATTGCGAGACCCCCTGGACCATGTGCATAGCCGGCAATCCCGCCAACGTCACCACGGGGAAAAACATCTATTGCGAGGATTTTTCCGCGGGTTCAACCGATTACATCACCCATTACGGGGGGATCGTGTACGTGGATGCGGAGGCGTTCAATTCCCTGGGCCTGACAACCGATAACGGGATCTATCACTGGGTGGTCATTAGCTTTTCCGGGGCCAACCCGAACAGTCAAACCTTCAGGGTCAAGCAATAACCGCGCGGCGAGGTTTTTCGGGGTCCGGCGGCGAGTGGACCCGGCTCTTTCTGCCGAGCGCACGAAACGGCGAGGGCGAGACAACGCCCGGGAGCGATCCCGGGCCGAAGTCAAGGGCGGGAGGAAGGACGAGCCTTTTTCCGCCCGCCCTTTCCTCCCTCTGCCGCGTTGAGCCCCCTACAGGCACAACCGCTCAGTGAGGCGGATCATCTGCCCGAAGCCTTCTCCCGGGGAGCGGAACCGGCCGTCAACGGCGCTTCCGGCTTCGAAGGAGCGGGGCCGGCCGTCAACGCCCCTGTGGCTTGCGGGCGTCCGGGTTTGCTCTCAAGATACGGCTGCGGCTTCTTGGGAGTGGCCGTGTCCGTGAAAGTTTTCAGGTACGCCACGATGGCGGCTTCTTCCTCGAGAGTCAGCCCCATGTCGCCGATCAGGCCGATGTTGATGGCGGACAGGGGCGCACTGGGAAACTCGGGCTTGGGCCAGCAGTTGTTCGCCAGCGCATCCACTTCCGTCGCGATGCCCTCCGCGCATTCGGTTATGCCGAAGGATGCCGCCGTAACCCCGTTCACGTTGGCCGTGTTGTAGAAATGAACGAGTGATTCCAGGCTCTTGAACCATCCGTTGTGGGTGTACGCCTTGACAAAATCCGCGTCGGGGCGTTTGTCCACGTTGCGCAGGCTCGGGCTTCGCTGGGCTGCCAGATGAGCGTCAATTCCCGTATGCGCTTTCAGCCCTTCGTTGAATACCGGAAAGCCGGGGATCTCGGGATTCGGGGGCACGCCGATCACGTGGTATGAATTGTCCGAATACGTCTGTTCCGGCTCCACTCCCGTATCCCCCGGGGTAAAGGTGGGAGGAGTGGTGGAGAGATCGATGACGGGAGGGTTATTGGCGTGACACAGCGAACAGTTGGTGATCTTGGGCACCCCGTTCACGATCAACGGATTCGCAGGAGTGGAATAAAACAGGTCGTGGCCCAGGTTTTCCTGCGCCGTCAAGCCCTTGAGCGGGAACTGCCCGGGAGTGTCGTCGACGTCGATCCCGTCGAGCTCCCTTTTGAGCGCGATATCGCGCCTGGAGCTGAATGAGTTGACCTCCGGCGAGGACTGGTACGCGGCAAGCGACACCGCGATTCGCTTATAGTTTACTGCCAACCGCTCCTCGCAGGTGATCGGTTCCTTCCAGACTTTCTCGAAAAGCGGGGCATACGCGGCCGAAGCGACGGTCCGACAGACCCCCAGCTGGGTTTGATTCTGTTCGACGGGGTTCAAGAACGGATTGAACGCCTGTTCGGCCAATGGTCCCAGGTATTTTCCGTAAGCAGTCTTCAAACCCGGGATAAAGGCGCCTCCGGCGTCCTGAAAGACCTCATCGCCGATAGGCACTGTCGCCCCGTTCGGAAAGACCTGAGGGTCCGCCCCCTCGGAGCGGCCGTTCCAGAAAACTCCCCCAAGAAACCCGGAAGGGAAATTGGGGAAAGGGAGGGGAGAGACCTGGAACGGGGGGGAAAATGAGGCATACGCGCTCATGGGGGGTTTGAGCCCTCCTTTGGTGTGGGGATTCGCACCGGTGACCGCCACCTGGTGCAGGTTGACCCCCGAAACCCCGTAGGTCCAACCCGCTCTCGGGACGTGGCAGGTGGCGCACGCCATGCGCGGAGGATCGGATATATTCTGGAAGAAAACAAACTTGCCCAGATTCTCAATGTCCGACAGTGCCGCCGGGCTGACGTTCACGCCCACTGCGAGCAGGGCTGCCAGGACTACCACCGCCATTACCGGAATATGTTTTTTCATTTTCATTTCCTTTCCATGCTGAGATGATTCTTTCCTCCTTAGGACCGACGATTTACAGATATCGACCTCCTTTCCATTGGGATTTTTCTGTGGACTTATCCGTTGGTTGTGGAGCCACGGCGACCTCCTTTCGACTCATTGCGTAAAAGGTTGTCGATTGTTCCAAAGTGAAACAATTGGCCAGTTATTACAACACGTTAGAATATTCTGCCCGGCATGATCATCTTTATTTTCCATATTGTATAACTTGATATAATTATTATTAATTACAGGTACTGATAGGATGTTCATTCATTATCTATATGATCTGATTGATGGATTCTTTTGTTATAAATTTATTATATACTAATTTGGAGTACAATTTATTATTATTCACAAGACAAGTATATTATTACTCAATATATTTTATCATTTTATTATGATTTTATGCCATGTCGCGTTCAAGATCGGTGCATTGCGGGTTGGATGGCATAAAGCCATTCCATACGTATGACAGGAACATCGATCCGTAGGGGCGTGGTTTATCCACGCCCGCGTCACATTACGCTTGGCAGGTGTTGTATAATCTTGAACGCACCTTTCTATTAGGACACAGTACTTCCATTAGCAACATAATATGCTTTCTCTCTAACTGTGTTTCTTCTTTGAAATCGATTGGAAATCGTGCAGAACGCAACAAGACCGGAGGAATTGTGAACTTTCGAGCTTTCAGATCAGGAAGCTCTCCGATCAACACAGCACATCGTGCCGTTGAGGCGAGTGCGTCAATCCGCTTTTTATTGATGGTTGAACGGAGACGGATAGCATTTTGGAATCCAAGTCGATTGCCAATCTTCTATCCACTATTTTCGAAATAATAAATAAGTGGAAAACTGTAAACTCAAATGAAAGAATTGGTAGGGGGCAAGTAAGGGAATACACAAAAACCCGAAGCGGTCGGCACGATGTTCCGTGCGGAGGCTCCGGGACAAAAACGCACGCGGTTTTCCGTTCACGCGGAGGGGTGGGTCTCTGAAGGCTTTCCGGCAAAGGGTTTTCCCCCGTGACGGCATATTCTCCCGGCCTCATTCGGAGAACCCCGGACCACAATCGATCCGGTACTCTGATGCGGGCGGCTCTACAGGGCTGCGCCAGGGAATGCGGCAGGTCTTTTCGAGGCATTTCTTGCGTTTTTGCGCTTTTGCGCCTTCAGGGCGGGCGTCCGCCTCCCGCTGTCCGATCCGGTGAAGCCCGTGAGAGGCCGCAGTCGTCCGAATGCCTTACCGTCTTGTTTCAAAGCCGATGCTGCCCGCGGAAAGCAGCGTTCCGGCCGGCATGCACCCCGGCAGTTCCTTTTGAAGGTGCCGCGGCCATGCTGCCTCGGCATCTTCTCCGGAACGTATCCGCTACGCTCACCTGCCTTTTTTCATCCAAGGGAGCGTGGCGCGAGAACGGGCCCCTCCCCTGCGGCGAAGGCCATGGCTCCTGAAGCTCAAAACCCGACCTTTCAAACCATATTTTGCATGTTCGACCGGGAAGTGGTAAAGTTTTCGGGAATCCGGTTCACCATCGGAAGTTGTTCCGGCAGAAAACCCAACCCCAGAATGCAACTCGGGCGCATGGCGCACAACCCGACGCATCATTGCGGATGATGATCCCAATGTGCGGTTGCTCTGCCGTGCGTGGTCCGGGTGCACCGGCATCGCTCCGAATTCTCGGGGGGGGAAGTGTCGCCCCCCGATGCGGTCCCGGAACGCATGGCGCACATCCGGATGCACTTGCTCCGGCTGAATCTCCGTCTGCATGCCCAGCAATGCGCCGAGCAAAAGGAGCAGCGGTGCACAGACAATTTTACGGTTTTTCTGAAGAGCCTTTCAGCATAAAACCGGACACCGGTTTTTGGTACCCGAGCCGCAACCATCTGGAAGTGCTGACCACCATCAGGGCTGGAATCAAGAGTGGAAAGGGCATTCTCGTCATCACGGGAGAAGACGGGATGGGGAAAACGATTCTTCTCCGGCTGCTGGTGGAGATGCTCGATCCCGGCGTGAAGGCCGCCCTCATAAGCGGGCCGTCGCAAAGCTTTGAAGAGGTGCTCGAAGATCTCCTTCGCGCCCTTGAGCTTCCCCGGGGGGAACCGGACAAGAGCTCCATGCTGTCGCGGCTTTATGAATATTTGTATTCGGGGCTTTCAAGGGGCAAAACCCTGCTGATCGCCGTGGATGAGGCCCACAAATTCAGCGGGCAGGTGCTCGAGGAGTTGCGCATGCTCTGCAACCCCCACCCGAGGAGGCCGGGACCGGGGATTGTGCAGGAACTCTTTGCGGCCGGACCGCAGTTCGAGGAAAAGCTCCGGGCCGAGGATCTGATGCGGATCCTTCAGAGAATCGAGGTCCGATGCCGGCTTGAGCCTTTGAGCGAGCTCGAAATCCCTCAATACGTCGAGCACCGGCTGAGGAAGGTGGGGAGCGGCATTACAAAGATTTTCACGCCCGAAGCCGTCGATTTGATCTGCAGGTATAGCCGGGGGATTCCCCGGAACATCAATATGCTCTGCTACATGTCGATCTGCAGCGGCTACGCCCTGTCCCGGAAGCATATCAGCTCGGACCTCGTGGAAAAGGCTCTCCCGGTTCTGAACGGGCACAGATCGGGAAGATGGAAAGGAGTGAAGGGACCGGTCAAGGCCCTTGACGACACCATCGAAAAAAGCCCGTTCATCACGACCATCACTTATATTCTGCTGGCATACTCGCTTCTGGCGCTGTTCATTGTCTTCCTGCTGAACCTGCGCCTTTGAAACGAAGTTGCGCGCAAGATGGATCTTTCAAGCACAAAAGAGCGGGGGAATGATTCCCCCGCACCCCCCACACGGAGCCGCGAAGCGGCGAGGGGGTGTGGGGGATACGTCCCCCACGCTTTTAGAGTATCATTTTGAACGCAATTATCCATGCCCCCTGCGACACCCGCGAAGCATGAAAATAGTTTCGGCCGGGAATCTATTTTCTAGGTAAATCCGTATGAGGAGAGGGCCTCCCCACTCATTGCCGGAGCAGCACGGCCAGGAGCTTTTGCAGGGAGAAGGCAAAAATGACCAGTGATAACAGCAACAAAAAAACTCTGACCATGTTGTGCCCCGGCTTCCTGAGGGACGGCGTTCGCAGGAGAGGGCCGCTGCCGGCGGGGCGGAGATAATCCATTTCCCTGATGGCCTCCCTGGCGATTTTCAGGTCGATCGACGGGCTGGCTCTGCTGAAACCGATCAGCAGGGCACGGTCGCAAATCAGGTTGATCACCCGGGGAATGCCCCGGGCAAATTCGAGGATCCGGTCCACGGCTTTAGGAGTGAAAGTCCCGTTCTCTTTCCCTCCCGCCACTTTCAAACGGTGCTCGACGTACCGCCTGCCCTCCTCCCGGTTCAGGGGCGCAATCCGTCGATGCACCTTGATCTTAAGCCGGAAAGCGCGCAGCTTGTCGCCGCCCAGTTTTTCCTCCAGTTCGGGATGCCCCACGAGCAGGATCTGGAGCACTTTCCCGACGGGCGTTTCCGGGTCGCAGAGCCTGCCCAGGCCTTCCAGTGTATCTTCGTCCAGGTTTTGAGCCTCATCGATAATCACGGCCACCGTCTCGTTCCGGGCGAGCCTCTCGTTGAGGTACCCTCCGAGCGTTCTCAGATAATACGCCAGGTTTTCTTCCTTTTCCCAGAGGGGCACATCCAGCTGCAGCAGGACTTGTTTCAGCAGGTCCTTGAGACTGAGTCCCGTATGGAACACAAAAACGGTCTTTATGTCGTCGGCAAGGTCATTCAAAAGCGTCCGGATGAGCAGGGTTTTCCCCGTTCCCACTTCCCCGGTGATCACGATTACGCCCTTCTGTTCCCTGATTCCCGCCATCATGGACGAGTAGGCTTCAAAATGAGAGGGCGCAAAATACAGGAATTTGGGGTCCGGGCCAAGACCAAACGGCATTTCGGCGAAGCCGTAGAATTCCATGTACATCGGGCATCCTCTCCGGGAAATGATCATCGATTTCCCGGAGCATACCACACCACCTCCCGGGGTCAAACCTACACTTTTCACATTTCTGCCCTGCGTGCGCAGGCGAAAAGGACGACGGAGCCGCCGCCGGGCTTCCATCCCGACCCCCGCGCTTCCGCCCTGCCTGGGCGAGGGGCCAGCACGGACGTGCAGGCGAGCCTCGATATGGACGGCCCCGGTTTTTTCAGGGCGGACGGCGGGCACGGGAGTGAATCGTGTCCTTGAGCGCAAACCGTTCTCAACCCAATTTGCGCATGCGAAGGACTTCCCGCCGGCCTGAATGCGCTCACCGCCCGGAAGAGGTCCGAATCTCCGGCCTGGAATCCTCATGCAACGCGGCATCCAGCCTGAGCTGCTCCAAGCCGTCCGCCGCGCAGAGCCTTTTCCACCTTACCGCGGTGATACGGTCTGAGGCCAGGTCCGAAAGGATCGTGAAAGGATTGAACCTCTCGCCCCCGATTTCGACGAGAACCGGATCGCCAGGTTCGCAGGCGATCGCGTGGCCCCGATCGGCAAGTGCCGCAACAATGGCGGTCCCGAACAAACGACAGGCGCCTTCCCATTTCTCATCCCCGGTAACGGCATCCGGGTGCTCGAAGCGGGTGGAAAGCTCCTGCGGCTTGCCGGCAAGCTCGGGCAATTCACCCAGTCGGATTCCTTCGAATCCCCGGATGTGCTCGCGCGCCGTCTGGCGCCATGCCGGCAGGTACACGGCGCTCAGTGCGTCCTTCCACCCAATCGGGCGCAGACCGCCCGGGTCTTCCTCCTCGAATAGCACTTGCAGCATTTCGAGCTCGAGCGCTTCGACACCGTCGATCAAGTCCATCGCCCGCCGATCATCGAGCTGACCGACGGCGGAAGGAAGCGCGGCCAGGGCTTCGATGCGCTCCTTCAGACACGGGTGGGTGTCGTAGGGGTCAGAGTGCGAGGCTTGCATTTCCTCTTCGAGGTTTTCGGCCATACGGGCGGAGATGTGAGGCGATGCGAGGAAGAGGGCGAACCCCTCGGCTACGGGTGGTCGAAATCCCGCCGAGAGTATCGGCACGACCTCACTGTGCCAGTACGCATCAAAGGCTCCGGCGGCGCCGTTTACCTTCTTCAGCCCGCCGATCAACGGGGCGTTGCCGACGACCCGGGCGGCCAGGGCATCCGCCGCGTATTCCTGCCGGCGCGCCACGGAATTCGTGATCCGCAGGAACAGCCTTCCGTACCAGACGAACGGCAGTTGGATGAGGCTGTCGTCCAGTTGATGCAGGGTCCGACCGATGGCGGAGCGCGTCTTGTAGATCCAGGGCGCCAGGCGCACGTCGCCCCCGTAGAAATGTCCGAACTCGTGAGCGAGTACCGCCCGCAGCTCGGAGACGGTCAGTGTTTGCAGCAGCGGCAACCCCAGCCCCATCACCCTGCGGCTTCCGAACCCCATGAAGCCGCCTCGGTGGCTCACCCAGGCGTTCATCTCCGGGATGAGATACACTTCGCCGGGCAGCGCCTGCTCCACGGCTCCGGCCGTCTTTGTCAACTCCTGGAAAAGGCGCGCGTGCCGGATTGCGTGGAAGCGGGGCCCGGGTGCCTGGAATTTGTCCGGGCGGGGCAGCACGGCCCACAGGATGCCGCCGACGCCAAGGACGCAGCCGAGTATCAGTCGAAGGTGAATGTGCCTGGAGTACTTGATGTCAACGTACGCCAGGTAGGCGAGCGCGGCCGCGATACTGATCGCGAGCACGTAGAAGCCCGCCAGCAGGATGAGCGCCAGCACGGCGCGGCCCGGCAGCGAGGAATTGTTCACACCGGCACCTCTCTTCGGGGGTTGTTGGCATGCGGCTGCGGCTCGATGCGTCACAGCCCGATTTTCCATATTGTCCTAATGTTTTATCGGCTGGAATGCGGCGCGGCAGAACATAGAAATCCGACCCGCTGATATTCCCGCAAGGACCCTGGTTCCCCACACGATCCGCTGGGAAGAGAAGAGCCAGGCGGGGGGAGCGCTTTCCCGCGGACCAAAGCACAAGCAGGAGGTTCGCTGACGTGTCGGACCCGCAGATTGCGGAGAAATTGGGCATTCGACCGAGCGGCTTCCATACGTTACCGCAGTATGCACAACAAGCCCCGCATGGAATTCAGACAGGCGGCGGCTCTCACTGTGGACCGTCACCGTCGCCGTTGTGATTTTCACCTAACCTGAGAAATCTTCTATAGGCCTGAAAATCGCTGAAGGAGCTAAGATGGCGTGTTTTCGAAGATGCAGGAACAAGTGGCCGCACTACCGACCGTCGCCGTGTGCGATCCAGTAACAATGTAGGTAAAATGCCAGGTAAAAAGTGGCGCAGGAAGGCTCTTCACCGGAAAGTCCCGCCGGAGCAGCCCCAGGAAGCAAAAAAGGACCCAGCCGATCCGGCTGAGCCCTAATGTTGTGTCCTGGCGCGCCCAAGAGGATTCGAACCTCTGACCTACGGATTCGTAGTCCGGCACTCTATCCAGCTGAGCTATGGGCGCAACGAAGTAACAGCGACTTCTAACAAAAAACACCCCCGCAGGCAAGCAGAAAAAGAATTGCGCCGGTTCCCGTTTTGGTGGATAGTTCTGTCTTCACGGGACCGGGCCTTTCGCGCGGTCGGCCCGCCGTCCGTCATCTTTCCACGGGTGCTCGGGCGGTGACGGTATTCACGCGTCGTGAGAGAGGATCATCGAAGCCCGAACCTGGTCAAGGATTGCCGTCCTGGTCAAGGGTTGCCGTTTCTGACGCGGCAACCGGCGAGCGGGCCTTCGGCGCCCGGCCCTGGACGAGGGCCAGGTTCAGGGCCGAAGCCGACGCGTTCATGACGAACGATTGGAGCGGAGTTCGCATCGTCCGGACAAGGGTCGCGCGCGCGACACCGGCGTGGGGATCGATCGATCACATGCAGGCGCTTGAACGAGGGCCGCGCTCGCGACCCCGGCACGCGCAACCCGGCGGAGCACGGATTCATGGCATTCTGGCGCAGCAGGCAGCAGATGGGAGCGGCCGCCCTGATCATGGGCGTGAGCATCTTTTTGTCCCGCTTCATGGGCCTCATCCGCGACAAGCTCATCTCCTACCTGTTCGGGGCCACCCGGGAATCCGACGTCTATTTCGCCGCCTTCGTCATCCCCGATTTCATCAACTACCTGCTCGCCGGGGCCTATTTCTCCATCACGCTCATCCCCCTCCTGGCGGCCGCCTTCGAACGCGACCGCGAGGACGGCTGGCGCTTCTTCTCCACGGTCCTCACCTGGATCGCCCTGGTGATTTCGCTCGTCACCGCCGTCGCCATGCTGTTCGCGCCTCAACTGGCCCGCCTTGCGGCCCCGGGTCTCCCCCCGGAAGCCCTGGAGCGGCTGGCGTACTTCCTGCGCATCGTTTTGCCCGCTCAGGTGTGCTTTCTGCTGGGATCGTGCTTCACCGCCATTCTCTACCTGCAGAAGCAGTTTTTCGTTCCGGCCCTGGTCCCGCTCGTCTACAACTTTTTCATCATCGCCGGGGGCATCCTGATGCGGTCGAGAGGCATGGAAGGCTTCTGCTGGGGCGTCCTCGCCGGGGCGTTCGCGGGCAACCTCTTCCTGCCCTGGCTCGCCGCGCGACGGACCGGCGGCATGAAGTTACGCCCCGCACTGGTCCATCCCGGCATGAAACCGTTCCTCCGGATGGCCCTGCCCCTCATGATCGGCCAATCCATCGTCGTGCTCGACGAGCAGCTGGTGCGGATCTTCGGATCCCTTGCCGGAATCGGCGCCATCAGCTGGCTGAACTACGCCCGCCGGATCATGCTCGTGCCCGTCGGAGTGGTGGCACAGGCGGCGGGCGTCGCCTCCTACCCCTTCCTGGCGGAGCTCCACGCCAAAGACGAGCTGCCCCGCTTCTGCGCGACGCTCAACACCGCCCTGCAAAACACCATGACGCTGCTCGTGCCCCTGACGGCCTGGATGATGATCGTGGCCGAGCCGACCATCCGCCTCATCTTTCAGCAGGGGCACTTCACCGCCCAGGATACGGTCCACACCGCGCGGCTGCTGCAAATCATGCTCGCCGTCGTTTTCTGCTGGGGATACCAGCAGATCCTCGGGCGGGCGTTCTACGCCACCCGGGACACCCTTACCCCGGCCCTGCTGGGCACCCTCACCACCCTCGTTTCCATACCCGTGTTCTATTTCCTGACGGAGTCCCTCGGGGCAACGGGAGTGGCCGTCGCCAGCGCCGCCGGAATTTTCCTCTATTCAGCCGTCCTGTCCTGGTCCTGGCGGCGGCGGTTCGGGAGCGCAACCTTCACGGGGCTGCTCCCCGGCCTGCTCAAGCTCGCGGCCCTGTCGCTCGCCGCCGCCGTGCCCGCTTTCATCCTCGGCCGCCTGGACATCTTCCGGTCCCTCGAACACCCCTACCTGTCCGCGTTCTGCCTCATCGGGGCAAGCGGCCTGTGTTTCGGAGCGGTGTTCCTGGGCCTGGCCGGCCGCCTCATCCCGGCCCTGGTGCAGCCCTACCTCAAACACGCCGGCCCGCTCGCCCGGCTCCTCCTCCGATGACACGGACGCACCGCCGCACCCGTCGTTGCCGCGCTCTTATCCCCGGCCCTGCCCGTGGTTATCCATGCGCTCCCGCATCCGTTCGGGCCGCGGCGACGGGAAGACGCGACGATCCTCGCCCATCGATACCCATCCGTCCGTGCGTGGGTCGCGGCGCAATCCTTTTGCACCGCCTTCCGTTCATCACCCGTTTTCCTTTCCCCATGAACCCCGCGGACATATTGCGGCGCAAGCCCTTTGTGCTACTTGACAAAACGGGCGTTCGTCACTAGGTTAGGCTGGCACTCTTTCTGGCAGAGTGCTAACAAGATGCGGGGGAGTCTTCCGTGAGCGACTTGTCCAAGCGCGATCAGCACGTCCTGGAAGCTGTGGTGACCGATTATATCCACACCGGGGAACCGGTGGGGTCGAGGACCATCTCGAAGCGATACGGGGTAAACGTCAGTTCCGCCACGATTCGCAACGTGATGGCGGATCTCGAGGAGATGGGGTTCCTGCACCAGCCCCACACATCGGCGGGCCGCATACCCACGGAGAGGGGGCTGCGCTTCTACCTGGACTCCATCATGCAGTTCAAGGCCCTGGAGGAACGGGAGCGGGAGATGATCCGCGAGGCCTTCAGGAACGAGCTGCCGGACGTCAAGGAACTGCTGCGCAGGACTTCGCGCGTGCTGTCCCGGTTTTGCCGGCAGGCGGGCGTGGTCCTTTGGCCCAAGCTCACTCTGACGCTCTTCAAGCGCATCGAGTTCATTCGCCTGAGGGCGCACCAGATCATGGTCCTGCTGGTGTCCAAGACGGGCCTGGTTCACCACACCCTGGTGGAATGGGAGCAGGACATCGGGCAGGAGGAACTGGACAAGTACAGCCGGTACCTCAACGATCTGCTCGAGGATATGCCGCTCGGCGAAGTCAAGCAGCGCGTGCTTGAAGAGATGCGCGACGAAAAGGTGCTCTTCGATCAGCTCTATTCCCGGGCCCTGAAGATCACCGACCGGGTTTTTCAGCAAAACCTGGAGAGCAGCGACGTCTATATCGAGGGACGGACGAATCTTCTCAACAACCCGGAATTCGCCGACGTGGACCGCATGAGGCGCATTCTGGACGCCTTCGAGGACAAATCCAGGATCATCCGGCTCCTGGACCGGACGCTCAGGAATTCCACGGGGGTGCAGATCATCCTCGGGACGGAAAACGACCTCCAGGAGTTGAATGAGATCAGCCTCATCTCTTCTCCCTACCGCCGCGGGGACACGCTCCTCGGCGTGATGGGGGTCATCGGCCCGCTGCGGATGGACTACTCCCGGATCATTCCGGTGGTGGAGTTCACGGCGGACCTGCTGAGTCAGCTTCTGGAGGAACCCGGCGAGGATTGACGCTCGGGCGCGGCGCGCCCCGCGGGATTCCGGCTTCGCGATATGGAACCGTTTCATACCAGGCTGCAGGAGGAAAAGAGACAGATGTCCAAAAAACATATGAAGGGAAACGGCGGTGAGGTTCCCGAGAACTCGGAGATGAGCGGGAGCGAGGAACTGGTCGCCGTTGAGCCCGGGGAACCCGACTACAGGGAGTTGCTGGCGCGCAAAGAGGAAGAGCTCAAGCAGTCCCAGGACCGCCTGTTGCGCATGGCGGCGGAATTGGACAACACCAGGAAACGGCTCGAACGGGAGAAATCCGAAGGGATCGCCTACGCCAACGAAGGCCTCATGAAGGACCTGCTTCCCGTGCTCGACAACCTCGAGCGCGCCCTGGAGCACAGCGAGAACGAGGCGGACTGCGGGAGCCTGGTGGAGGGAGTGCGCATGACGTTGAAGGGCTTTCTGGACAGCCTGGCCCGGTTCGGATGCACGCCGTTCGAGTCGGTGGGCAACGCTTTCGATCCCAACTTCCATGAAGCCGTGATGCAGGAGGAAGTCGCCGACTATCCCGAACGCACGGTGATACGGGAATTCCAGAAAGGTTACACGCTCAAGGAACGGCTGCTGCGTCCCGCCATGGTGGTGGTGTCGAAAGCCGCCGGTGACACGTAGTCGATGATTTTGCCGGGCTTTTTGCGGGAAAAGCTGCGGCGACGGGTTGTACAAACGTTGTGCGACCACTATGTTTGGCAAGGATTCACACTTCTTACACCGGGCGGAGATTGCATACTCTTCTGATCGAACGGTTGGGAAAGGCTTGGTATTTACAAAGGAGGCAGTTAAATGAGCAAAGTGATCGGTATCGATCTTGGAACCACGAACTCGGTGGTTGCAATCATGGAGGGCAAGGACCCCAAAGTACTTCCGAACGCCGAAGGCGGTCGCACCACACCCTCCATGGTGGCCTTTACGGATAGTGGAGAGCGCCTGGTGGGCCAAGTGGCCAAACGACAGGCGATCACGAACCCGGAAAACACGATTTTCGCCGTGAAGCGGCTCATCGGGCGAAAGTACGAGTCCCGCGAGGTCCAGCAGGACGTGAAGATCCTGCCTTACAAGATCGCGAAGGCGAAGAACGACGACGCGCACATTTCCATCCGGGGCAGGGAGTACAGCCCCACGGAGATATCCGCTTTCATCCTGATGAAAATGAAGCAGACCGCCGAAGATTACCTGGGCGAGAAGGTGACCGAAGCGGTGATCACGGTTCCCGCCTACTTCAACGACAGCCAGAGGCAGGCCACCAAGGACGCGGGCAAGATCGCCGGTCTCGAGGTGCTGCGGATCATCAACGAACCGACGGCGGCATCCCTCGCCTACGGCCTCGACCGCAAGAAGGACGAGAAGATCGCCGTGTTCGATCTCGGCGGCGGCACTTACGATATTTCCATCCTCGAGATCGGGGAGGGGGTGTTCGAAGTCAAGTCGACCAACGGGAACACCCACCTGGGCGGGGAAGACTTCGACCAGCGCATCATCGACTGGCTCGCCAACGAATTCAAGAAAGACTATGGAATCGACCTTCGCAGCGACAAGATGGCGCTGCAACGGCTGAAAGAAGCGGCGGAAAAGGCCAAGATCGAGCTGTCGTCCACGATGGAGACGGAGATCAACCTTCCCTTCATCACGGCCGACGCCGCCGGCCCCAAGCACATGACCATCAAGCTCTCGCGGGCGAAGCTCGAATCCCTCGTGGAAGACCTCATCGACCAACTGCTCCCGCCGATGGAGCAGGCCCTGCGCGACGCCGGGCTCAGCCGCACCGCCATTGACGAGGTGATCCTGGTGGGCGGCATGACCCGGATGCCCCGGGTCCAGCAGAAGGTGCAGGAATTCTTCGGCAAGGAACCTCACAAGGGGGTCAACCCGGATGAGGTCGTTGCAATCGGGGCGGCGATCCAGGCCGGGGTGCTCAAGGGCGACGTCAAGGACGTTCTGCTGTTGGACGTCACGCCTCTGTCCCTGGGCATCGAGACCCTGGGCGGGGTCATGACCCGGCTGATCGAGCGCAACACGACCATTCCGACCCGCAAGAGTCAGATCTTCTCCACCGCCACGGACAACCAGACGGCGGTCTCCATCCACGTTCTTCAGGGGGAGCGGGAGATGGCGAGCAACAACAAGACTCTCGGCCGCTTCGAACTGGTCGGGATCCCGTCCGCGCCTCGCGGCATCCCGCAGATCGAGGTGACTTTCGATATCGACGCCAACGGCATCGTGCACGTCTCGGCAAAGGATCTGGCTACGCAGAAGGAGCAGTCCATTCAGATCACCGCTTCCAGCGGCCTGAACAAGGACGAAATACAGAACCTGGTGAAGGAAGCCGAAGTGCACGCCGAGGAAGACAAGAAGAAGCGTGAGCTGGTGGAAACCAGGAACCAGGCGGATACGCTCATCTACAGCACCGAGCGGACGATGCGGGACATGGGGGACAAGATCGACGCCCAGACGCGTCAGAATATCGAGGAGCAGATCGGAAAGCTGCGCAAGACCATGGAGGATGGCGACAAGGACGCGATCCAGAAAGACATGGACCAGTTGATGCAGATTTCCCACAAGGTGGCCGAAGAGGCTTACAAGCGGGCGGCGGAACAACAGGGTCCCCAGGCCGGAGCGGAGGAGCAGGCAGCGCGCGAGTCCGCCGGTGCGCAGAAAAAGCCCGACGACGACGTCGTCGACGCCGACTTCCAGGAAGTGAAGGACAAGTAGCCCCGGACGGCTTTGAATGAAAAAATGCAGGCGTCGGCCCGGTGGATGCCGGGGGCACAAAGGCGCTGAACGGCGTGGATTATCGCCTGCCCGGAAATGACGCGGAGGACCGTGCTTCGCCGTGCGCCCCAGGTTTTCGACCCTTTCGGGAAATGAGGGCGCGGCGTTCACACGGCGGCGATTCGGCATGCCCGTGGCGATCCGCGATCGGCATGAAGACTATAACGTTGAGGGCACATGAAATTTCGTGTGCCCTTGACGCCGTTTTGGGGTATACATTTTCCTCTTGCAACAGATTGTCTTCGCCCGCGGTCGGGGTTCCGGAGCCGACGGGGAACGGAGCGGTTCCCCGGGGGTTTTGTCATGCGCGGAGCGGAGAGTCTGCCCGTATCGGGATCGGCGCTCGAGGACTTCGCCATTTCAATGCATCGAGGCATATATGAAACGGATTAGCAGATACTCCCGGATTTTGCTGCTGGTGGTAACGGTTGCATTCCTTGCCGGATGTCCCGGTTCCCAGCAACCTGCCGAACAGGCTCCGAGTCGCCCGTCTCTCACCGGGACGACGCCTCCGGACGCCGAAAAGATGGTCCAGCAGGCCGAGCAGGCGCGCAAAAGCGGAAATATTCCCAAAGCCATATCCCTCTGGGAAAAGGTCATCCAGAAATATCCCGGCCATGCCGTCGCGGCACGGGGATTTTCCGTGGTCGGCAACCTTTACCTGGCCCAGGGACAACCGGATCGCGCCCTGCAGTATTTCGACTACCTGCTTTACACCTATCCCAACTGGGACGGAATCGGCCAGGCACGGCTGGATCGACTCCGCGCGCTTGCCGCCGCCGGCAAGAAGAAACAGGCCATGAAGGAAGCGGTGCCGCTGTGGGAGACTTCGACGTCCCAACCTGATTTGCAGGTGGGCCTTGCGTCCTTCATGGCCGGGCTCTACGGCGCCGAAGGGGATATCGAGACGGGCTGGGACTGGGCCGGTTCGGGCTTCCCGGCGGCCTCAACCCCGGAGCAGAAGAAAACGCTCACCCGGGCCACCGTCGATTTGCTGAAAAATGCGGACGAGGGGCAGGTGAAGAGGCTGTATAAAAAGACTCCTTCGGATTTCATGAAGGTCTTTCTGGATTTTCGGATGGCCCAGCTGGAAATGCAGAAAGGGCGCCAGGACCCGGCGCGAGCCCGCCTTAAGGAGCTTCTCGCCCGGAACGGGACTCACCCGCTGGTCCCGGAGATACAGGCGGCCATCCGCGGCACCCGCCCGGAAGGGGCTGAATATGCCGTCAATGCCGATCGCATCGGAGTGCTCATTCCACTCAACGGTTCATTTGCCAGGTACGGCGACATGGTGCTCAAAGGCCTGACGCTCGCGAATTCGGACTGGAGCGAGCGATACCCGGGCCAGCAGGTGTCGCTCGTGGTCAAGGACGCCCAGGCCGATGCAGCCGTCACCACCCGGTCTTTCGAGGAAATGGTGAAAAAGGACGGCGTCCTTGCCGTGATCGGTCCCCTTGGGGCGCAGGCGGCCAAAGAGGTGGCGCCGCTCGCGGACCGCTACGGGGTGCCCGTCCTGACCATGACGCAAAAGGATGACGAGGGCGCGGCGAGTTCCTTCGTCATTCACATCTTCCTGGACAGTCGCGAGATCGTGCGATCCGTCGTAAAGCACTGCCGCGACAAACTCGGTCACACCCGTTTCGCGGCGCTCTATCCGGACGACCGCTACGGGCAGAAGCTGGCGAAGATTTTCTCCGAAGTCGTTCCGGAACTGGGCGGCCAGGTTATGGCCAGTGTTTCCTACAAGGAAAAAACGACGGATTTCAAGGAGTCGCTGCAAAAGCTCATCACCATCGCCAAGAAGAACCAGCCCCCGACCGGCGTCGAAACCACGCCGTTCGATGCGCTGTTCATTCCCGACCAGGTGCAGTCGGTATCGCTCATCGCCCCCCAACTCCCATACAACAACGTGGTGGGCGCCACTCTGCTCGGGACCAACCTGTGGAGCGAAGCACCGCTCGTGCAGGCCGGCGGGGTCTACATCGAGCATGCGCTGTTCGCCACGGCCTACTACCCCGAAAACCCGAGCTCCCGGGCGAAGGACTTCCGCGAGCGATTTCAGGAGAAATTCGGGGCGCCGCCATCCTACCTGGAAGCCCAGGCCTACGACGCGCTCATGCTGGTGCTGCAGGCCCGCAGCGCTTTGCGATCGACCGGGATCGACCGCGCATCCCTCCTGCAGACCATCATGACGGCAAAGGGCTTCGAGGGGATCGCGGGGAAGTACTCCTTCTCCCCGATGGGAGGCTTGCAGCGGAACTATTTGCTCCTCCAGGTGCAGGACGGAAAGCTTGTGCAGATTGCTCCATGAGGTGTGGAGCCGCCGGCTCATCACCCGATTCGAGCCGCGCGCCCATGCGATGCCGCCGGGGCGGGCATGCACCGCCGGCCGAAAGCGAACCGCCTTCCGGCATTGCTTTCCGGGTCCGAAGACGGAACATTTTGGGCTCTCCTGCATCGGGGCCTTGACAAAGAAATCGGTGGCTTTATAATTTGTGCGGTTAGCGGTAGAGAACAACGGTTTTGGATCCACTTGCGGTTCAAGAGGAGGTTTTTGGATATGCCGATCTATGAATACGAATGTTTGAAGTGTGGAAAAACTTCGGAAGCCATGCAGAAATTCTCCGACCCCCCGCTTACCGAGTGCTGCGAATGCAGGGGGCAATTGCGCAAGCTCATCTCCATGAGCACTTTCCACCTCAAGGGTTCGGGTTGGTATACCACCGATTACGCCGGGAAGAACCAGAGCACGAGTGCGCCTCGGAGCAGCGAAACCGCGTCGTCGGGCAGCGCCGAGAAGAAAACCGATTCTTCTTCGACCGCCTCGGAATAGGAGGCGGAGCCGACCGGCTCACGCGGCGGAAGGCGCATCAATCGAAGAATTTCCATCAGTTACGAATCCGAACTGCAAACGGGCCGTTCACGCGCCCGTTTTTTTTCGCACATTCGAGCCGAAGCCGAACGGGCGGGTCGATCCCTGCGGCAATCCTTCCAATCGATGATCGTGCTCATCCCCAGAACCTGTTGCCTGTTCCAGCGCAGCTATCGAAGCGTTCCCCGGCGAGCCGGCATGAGGACGCGGCGACTCCCGATTCTCGACTCCGGGCTCCGGACCATCGCGCTGCCGGACGGCTCCCGGCCGTCTTCCGCCTCACTGCGGCACGTTTGCGAATGAGAGGAAACCGCATGGACACTAATGGACTGTTCATGGTCTTCACCGGAAACGGGAAGGGCAAGACCACGGCGGCCCTGGGAATGGCCTTGCGGGCCGCTGGCCACGGCCTGAGCGTGTTGATCCTCCAGTTTCTCAAAGGGTCCTGGAAGTACGGCGAACTGGAAGCGCTCAAACGATTCGATACAGTGACCATCCGAACGCTGGGTTCGGGATTCACCTGGACCAAGGAAAACCTCGACGAAGACAGGCGCCTGGCCCGAGAGGGATGGGAACTGGCTTCATCCGAGATCCGCGGGGGCGGCTACGATATCGTTATCCTCGACGAAATCAATGTGGTGCTCTCCTACGGGCTGCTATCCTCCGAGGAGGTACTGGGAGCGGTGTCCGACCGTCCCGCAAGACTCCACGTGGTCGCTACCGGCCGGAACGCTCCCGAGGAGCTCATCCGCGCGGCCGACCTGGTCACCGAAATGCGCGAGGTGAAGCACCCCTTTCGCGATCGGGGAGTGAAGGCTCAGAAAGGGATCGAGTTCTAGATGGCCCGCCGGGACAAGGAAAGAAGCCTTCACGCATTGTACGATGCAATCCGCCGGGATGCGTTCTACCGGAAAGAGAACATGGGCGATGTTTTCGTCCCGGGCGACGGGTCGATGGAGGACGGCGTCATCGTGTTGATCGGGGAGGCCCCCGGACGCGATGAGGAAAGAGAAGGCAAACCCTTCGTGGGAGCGGCCGGCCGGAACCTGAACGCGCTTTTGCTTGAAAACGGGCTCGCGCGCGAAGATCTCTTCATCACCAACCTGTTGAAGTACCGCCCCCGCACTTCCACGGGAGCCAACCGCAGCCCCGCGGCCGCGGAATGTCGATATGCCCTTCCCTTTCTGGAAAGAGAGCTGGACATTCTGCGGCCGGGACTCGCGGTGTGCCTGGGACTGTCACCGGCAAAAGCTCTCCTGAACGACCCGCACCTCAAGATGGGACGGGCCAATGGCGCCTTGTTCCGCGGAGCCGGGCTGAATATCCTTGTCACGTATCATCCCTCGCCGTTCAATTTCATGGTTCCGGAAAAGAGCAGCGCACTTCGAAGGGCCTTCCGGCAAGTTGCCGTCCGGCCCGAATGAACCCGGTGCGGCGTCTTCGCTGTTCCGGCTTTTCATCCTTCGCTCCCGGTGTGTTCCGGCAGAGTCTGCGTGAACCATTTTACGGATCGTACAGGCTGTCCTATGAAAGAGTCCGAAATTCGGGAAAGGGTAAGGGAATACTCGAGATTTCCCGTGCGCGGCAAACTCAGGATCGTCACCGACACCACGGAATTCATGACCATCCGGGAGGGAGACGTCCTCGAGCTGGGCGAAACGTACTACCTGGTGCGGGGAGAAGAGGTCGAAGGGCGGTTCGGCCTGGACGGGGAGCCGAAGTTCTGGGTGAAAAAGGCCGTCGACCTCGCCAACGGCAGATCCAAGGTGATCAAGCTGGAATTCCATGAATCCTTCACGATGCACCTGGGTGTCCTTCGCATCATGTGCTACCGGAGTCCTCCGAAGGAAGCCCGGATTCTTGAAAAGACCGCTTCCGATCCGTACTTTATGCAAGGATTCAACGTAGGCGACAGCAAGGGGAACATCGTCCGGATCATCGACCGGGTGTTCGGATCGCGGTTCTACGACTTCATTCTCGACATGACCGTCGATCACGAGACCTATTTCCGGCAACAGTTTCCCGATGTCTTCAGGAATCTCGTCACCTGCGTGGAAGCGGTGAACAGGCTCCACGAGATGGACGAGCTCCATGGGGACATACGCAACGATCACATCATCATCGAACGGGAGACGGGCCGATACGTCTGGATCGATTTCGACTACACGTACGAATGGTACGAGAATCGATTCGGCGTTGACCTGTTCGGCCTGGGCAACGTGCTTCTGCTCGCGCTCGGCAAAGGGTTTCACAGTGTCCCGGACCTCAGCGCCTGCGGTCCTGCGGGCATGAATGTCGTTTCATGCCTGACCGGTTCCGATTTCTCACTCTTTTTCAAGCACCGGATCATCAATCTCCAGAAGCTTTTCCCGTACATACCGGATTCTCTCATGCACGTCCTGATGCATTTCAGCCAGGGAGCGGAAATCTTCTACGAAACGACCGACGAATTGCTGGAAGATCTGAGGGCGTGCGAAGCCGACGTCTACCGATGAATCGAAGGCGGTCAAGGCATTCTGCGGATGAGGGGGAGCGCATTATGGAGAACAAAGTTCTGGTTGCGGTGGATCTGTCCGAAGACTCGCTCAAGGCGGTCGATTACCTGGGCGGGATGCTTTCCTGTCACAGTTCCGCCACGGTCACGCTGCTGCATGTCATCAAGGAACCCTCACCCGACATCGTGCCGGATGAAAGAGAAAGGAAAGCGCGGATCGAGCGCGCCCGCTCGGAAGGCCTCTCCCTCATGGAGAAGGCGGGGCAGCGTCTTGCCCGGCACGGAATCCCGGAATCCCTCATCAGGATCAAGGTCCAGGTCTGTCACAAGGCGGTGAGCGTAGCCGACATGATCCTCCATGAACAGCGTTCGGGCGCCTATGGCACAATCGTGATCGGCAGAAGGGGACTCAGCAAGCGGGAGCAGTTCCTCTTCGGCTCCGTTTCCACCAAGGTGGCCAGAGAAGCAAAGAACTGCGCGGTGTGGATCGTGGGATAGGAGGGAGGAGCGCCCTGCAGGGCGCACCCAAAGAAAAGGCCCCCTTCCCTTTCCAGGGAAGGGGGCCGACGGCTCCATGCCGATCGGAACCTTCTTCCAATTTCTCCCAGCGGCCGGCTTTACCGTTCATGGATCGTGCGTTGATGATCCTGGCGGCGAGTCCCGTCTCGAAGTGTTCAGTCCGACATTTTTCGTCAGGATCACTCTCCGGTCGGTCCAAGAAGGGGGAGTCAGTCTTTCGCCCCCTGCATCAGGGACTTGAGTCGTCGCTCTTCCGCCCGGGTCACTCGAAGCTCGTCTTCCACCTTTTCCTTTTCGGGCGACCCCGGTTTCAAAGTCTTGAGTTTTCTTTCCAGTTCTTCGACTCGTTTCATCACCCGGTAAAGCTCGACAGCCAACATCCTAATACTCATTACTTAAGCCCAACCTAAAGTGGTCATCAGTGGCTTAATCCGCGAGACTGCATGTGCACTCATCACTTCCGGAAATGGTCTTCGAAGGCTATATCGAACTTGTCCCTGCCTCCGGAAGGCAAACGCAGGGCATAGCCGGAATCGGGAGGCAACGTATCCAAACGCAGCGAAGGGTTGAGCTCCTGAAGTTGGGTCATCGGAACATCGATCCACTGGGCCACCTGCTCGAGCTTGAGAGGTGCCTGCACCCATATGGATTCATAGTCGTAATTCGAAAACTGACCCGGGCTCTTGAACCCGTGTTTTTCCAGGTTCTGCATGATGTGCATCGCCGCCAACACCTTCGGGACATAGTGCCTTGTGAGCGAAGGCAATCTCCCGCGTTTGGAAAGCTCCCAGAAATCGTTTGCGCGGCTTCTCCTAAGCGCGCTCTGGACGGAACCGCCGCCCGCATTATAGGCGGCCAGTGCCAACGTCCAAGAATCGAATTGCTCATAGAATGAGCGCAAGTACTTGGCAGCAGCCCTCGTGGACTTGATCGGGTCTCGTCTCTCGTCGACCCAGCCGTCCACCCGCAATCCCATTGCCCGGGCTGTCGGTGCCAACAGTTGCCAATAACCGCCCGCTCCCTTGTGTGATGCATTCCTCTGAAACGCGCTTTCCACCATGACGACGGAAATCATTTCAGGGGGAACACCATGACACTCCAGAATTTCGGTCATGATGGGAACATAGAATCGTGAACGTTCCAGGGATTCCTTGAACGTTCTCCGACCCTGCTCCTGATAGAAACGGACAAATTTTTGGATTAGGGGTTGATCATTGATGGGTATCTGGATTCTGCTACTCCATCGTCCAGCAGGGGAAGAATTGAATAAATTCGATGTGGGGGGCAACGACGCGAGCATCAGGGTGTCTCCCTGAGCGGGTTTTTCATGCACCGCCAATTGGGCGGATACCACGCTCCAGGAGTCCCGGGTTGCTTCCGCCTTTGCCTCGATGTTCGAGGAAACAAGCACGAGAATCAGACAAAACGGGACGGCGGCCTTCGGCAAGATACGCCGAAAACCTGTTAGAGCTTCCCCCAGCTGGTGCCTCCAGAGTCTGGAATCAGGCGCCATACTGGTTCTCCTTTATTTCAAAGAAAACACATCGCCCTCGCGGATACCCGTAAGAGTTTAGGATGCGCCTTTCTACCAAAAAAAGGACCCCTTGTGCAAGGTCCAGAAATCGGGGTTTTCCAGCGTTAGAGGGAATTATTCCCAAAATCACGGGAAATACCTCTCCTCAGGAACATATCCAAATCGATGTTTCCGTATTCGGCTCCTAAGGGCTGGTGTGAATCCATCTCAGTCTACGGCAAACCGTTTGGACTCTCCTTTTTCGCACAATCTCGTTTTTATGCTGCAAAACAGCGTCAAACAGCATCTTTCACAAAACGTTAATAAGTATTCATCATTCCAAGAGGTTCTTGGTAATGGCCTGAATCTTGCTAAACAATACAAAAACCACTTATTCCCTCACCGGCAATCCCGCCCATCGACGGCAAAGCATCCCCGCCCGGGGCGGACTCTTTCTCGGTGATTCTCCACACCGCGTTCGAGGGGCAGAACCATATTGACTTGTGCTCGGAATTTCAATATCTTTACGGGTCACCTTCGTCCCGTTACTGTTTTTTTACAATCCGAAAGAATACTTATGGCGGTACCGCAGCTCAAATCCTTTCGCAACATCGGCATCATCGCACACATCGATGCCGGCAAGACCACCGTGACGGAACGGATCCTCTTTTACACGGGTCGATCGCACAGGATGGGAGAAGTGCACGACGGCACGGCCGTGATGGACTGGATGGAGCAGGAGCAGGAGCGCGGGATCACCATCACTTCGGCCGTGACGACGTGTCAGTGGAACCGCCACGAACTCCACCTGATCGACACTCCCGGCCACGTGGACTTCACCATCGAAGTAGAGCGGTCCCTGCGCGTCCTGGACGGAGCCATTGCGGTGTTTTGCGGTGTGGGAGGGGTTGAGCCCCAGTCGGAGACGGTGTGGCATCAGGCCGACCGGTATCACGTCCCGAAGATCGCCTTTGTCAATAAACTGGACCGGCTGGGTGCCGACCTGGATCAGGTCGTCGAGCAGATTGAGCGCAAGTTCAAGACCATCCCCCTGGTTTTGCAGCTTCCCGCGGGCCGGGAATCCGATTTTCGCGGGGTTGTCGATCTCATCGGCATGCGGCAGATCGTTTTCCACGACGAGACGCTGGGAGAGCGATACGAATACGTGGATATCGAGGCCTCGTTGCGGGACAGAGCGCTCGAAGCGCGTGACCGTCTGGTTGCGAAGGTGGCCGAATTCGACGATCACCTCATGGAACGATACCTGGAAGGCATGGAAATTTCGGCCGCCGACCTGGTTCCCGCCATCAGAAAGCTCACCCTGGACCTCAAGGCGGTTCCCGTTCTCTGTGGCTCCGCCCTGAAGAACAAGGGAATCCAACCGCTGCTCGACGCCATCGTCGATTTTCTTCCTTCTCCCCTGGACGTTCCGCCCATCGAAGGCAGAGCTCCGGTCACCCACGCCGTCGAGCGCAGATCGAGCAGTGAGACGGAACCTTTTGCGGCGCTTGCCTTCAAGATCCAGATGGACCAGGGACGCAAGCTGACGTACGCCAGGATCTATTCGGGGCGGCTGCAGGTGGGAGACGACGTTCTCAACGTTTCCAAAGGAACGCGAGAGAAGGTCTCCCGGATATTTCAGATGCACGCCAACAAGCGCGACCGGCTGGAAAAGACCGGAGCGGGCAACATCGTCGTTCTCATGGGTCTCAAGTCCGCCGGCACCGGCGATTCCCTGTGCGACCCGGCGCATCCCGTCCTGCTCGAACCCGTCAATGTGTATGAGCCCGTGATTTCCATCGCCGTGGAGGCCCAAAGCAGAGCCGACCAGGAAAAGCTCCTGGACAGCCTGGCCAAGCTCTCGGAGGAGGATCCGACGTTTCGCTTTCAGGAGAATCCGGACACCGGGCAGACCATTATCAGCGGGATGGGGGAACTGCACCTGGAGATCGTGCTCACGAGGCTCGACCGGGACTTTAATGTGGAAGTCAACGCGGGCAAGCCGCAGGTGGTTTACCGGGAAACCATATCCCGGGAAGCGGAGGCGCAGGCCGTATTCGATCGCGAAATCGGCGGCGTGCGGCACTACGGCGTGGTCGACATCCACCTGGCGCCTCGCCGGAGAGGCCAGGGGAACACCACTCTGGTCAAAGTCAGGGATGCTTCCATTCCGGAGGTCTTCTTCCCGGCCATGGAACAGGGAGTTCAAGATGCACTGAGCAGCGGCCCGCAGCTCGGCTATCCCGTGGTTGATGTGGAAGCGGTGATTTTCGGCGGCGCGTTTCAGGACGGCGTTTCCAGCGAACTGGCGTTCCGGGTGGCCGCATCCATGGCCTTCAAGAAAGCGTGCGAACAGGCTTCCCCGACGTTGCTCGAACCATTCATGGCAGTGGAAATCCTGGTTCCCGAGGAGTTCCTCGGCGAGGTGCTCGGCGACATCAATCTGCGCAGAGGCCGCGTGGAAAACATCTCCATCCGCAAAGCCATTCAGGTCGTGCAGGCCGTGGTGCCCCTTTCACGGATGTTCGGCTATTCCACCGCCCTGCGGTCGGCAACCCAGGGCCGGGCCACCTTCACCATGCACTTCTCGCACTACGACGTGGCATCCCAGGGATAGCCCGAGTCCGACGGCTCGATAATTTTGTTGAAGTCATTTAATTTTTAAGCTAAACGATAAAGGTTCTGTGTCACACACAGTCGACTGCACAACAGACGATGAGCGCCGGAATGCACTGCACCAGGCCGGGCGAAGCAAATCAGCGCTTTCCGGAAAAATCGAATCCGCCCTTTGAGGGCTCGTGTGGAAAGGCAGGTGAATACTGAATGTCGGAGTCCGAAACCAGAGAGAACATCGAGAAGAAAATACGCAAGCTCCGCAAAGATTTCCAAAAGAACGTCCAACCCGTGTTGCGTCGCCACAACTACTATCTCTCCAAGGGAGAACGTCGCCGCATCAAGAAGAAGAAAGCGATCAAGCGCATCCAGCGGCGGGAACGCAGGTTGATGCGATCGGCATGAGTCGTCACCTCCCTGGAAACCGGCCTTCGTGGCCGTAACCCCACGGAATGCCCCAGGCGATCCTCCCGAGGCGCCCTCCGTCACCCAAACGGCGCCGGCCGGCCTGAACGTTGACCGTAGGCGATTGAAAAACATCAAACCCTGAGCCGATCTGCCCGGCTCAGGGTTTGCATTTCCGTGGATCGCCGCCCATCGAGCATTCGCCCTCGTCCTTGCGGGAGAAGCTTGCTGGGGATCACCCGGCGCATGGCCGACAGTGTCCATCCCGACCCTCCAATATTCCTCATGGCTGATGGCGCCCCCCGGCAGGTTCCCGTTCGCAAAACGGGCTTGTTTGTGCAAAAGCTCCGCTCCCTTGCCGAATCCTTTGTGCGGGTCAGGACCGGCAAGGTCCGAGCGCCGAGTGGGGACAACAGCCCAGCAGTTCCGTTGCAAACTTTTCGAGGTTTACCTGGGGTCCGATGGAGATCAGGATGTCGCCGGACTGCAACACTTCCTTTGGGGAAGGATTGTAGATCATCGTCCCGTCGCTGCGCTTGATGCCGACCACGATGAGGTTATACCGGCTGCGGATTCCCGAATGCACGAGGTCCTTGCCCGCGATCTGCGCTCCTTCCGGAATGCACAATTCCTCCATGCTCAGCTCCATGCCTTCGGCGGACAAGGCGAGGTCCAGAAAATCGATGACCGTGGGTCTCAGGATGTTGTGTGCAAGCCGGATACCGCCCAGGGCAAAAGGAGCGACGACGCGGTCGGCCCCGGCTTTGAGAAGACGCTTGTCGGTTCCGGGCGTGCTCGCCCTGGCGTAGATGAGGATATCCCTGTTGAGGTCCCGGGCGGTCAGGACGATGAAAACATTCTCCGTATCCCGGCTCACCGTTGCCACCAGACCCTTTGCCCTGCCGATGCCGGCGGCAACGAGAGCCTCCTCCTCGGTGGCGTCGGCGGCCAGGTGGGGAATTCCCTTCTCGGCAATCTTCCCGAGGACGGCTTCATCGTTTTCGAGTACCACCACGGGCACACCGTAGTGCCGCAGCTCCTGGACGACGATTTGTCCCATCTGCCCGTATCCGCATACAATGTAGTGATTATTGAGCTGATCGAGCTGTTTCTTCAATTTTCGCCTCCGGTAGAGTTCCAGCAGGTTTCCGTCCAACAGAAGCTGGCTGAAATACGCAAGGTTGAAGGCCACGAAACTCGCGCCCATGAGGATGAGCACCATGGTGAAGGTGCGGCCGTGGTCGGTAAGGGGTCTGACCTCCGTGAATCCGACGGTGCTGAGCGTGATGACGGTCATGTACAGAGCATCGAGGAAAGTGTAGTGCTCGATGAAAACGTAGCCGGAAGTACCGAACAGCACCAGAAAAACGGAGAGCACACCGAGAATGGCAACGCGGTGGCCCGTGGTCGCGAACCAGACATTCTGCATGAACCATCATCCTCGAATCGGAGAGGTCGGCGCCAGGCACGAAACCCGGCGGGGACGACCGCCGGCGGCTCCCGGTAGTGCGCTGCGCCTGCGAACGCAATACACGTGTTTCGGCGCAAATGAACCGACCGGGATTTGACTGTCGGCGTCATTTTTTGCAGTTGATTTTTTATCATAACGGTTGACGCGGCTGCAAGGAAGGATTAGTAAAAAGGATGGCATGCACACCGGTGCACAATTTATGCACATCCGCCACGAGAGCCGGTGGTGCCGTCTGCGGGTCGGTTGCACCGTGTAGTTTCAGCGATTCACTTAACCAGGATCAGCCGCAAAATGAGAGTCTCGACGATTGCACTTGCATTCGGATCGGAGTGATGATACAAAAAGGTTCCGATTCGGCGACGCTGCCGCTCCATTCCAGCCTGTCCCGCGGCCAGGCCATCGCTCCCCTTCCTGGATCTCTCGCGTTTTCGCTCGCCATGCGCCTAACTGGGCAGTACTCAGGGCTTTTTTCCCTTGACAAGGGAATCCTCACAGCTATATATAGAGCGCCTCGTTTCAGTTTGCACAAAATTAATGCACATGCGAGGCGGTGTCCACCAAAACAACCATATCCCGAAGGAGAGTGAAGATGTCCAAGTTAGTTCCCCCCCATGGAAAAGAGAAGAAGCTGAAACCGTTGCTGTTGGAAGGTGCTGCACTGGCCGCTGAGAAGGAAAAAGCCAAGACCCTGAAGGTGGTCCCCATGACGAGCCGCGAAGCTTCGGACCTCATCATGCTGGGCATCGGCGCTTTTACGCCTCTGGACGGATTCATGGGGTATGCGGACTGGAAGGGAGTTTGCGATAAGTACACCATGGCCGACGGCGTTTTCTGGCCAATCCCGATCACCCTCTCCGCGGACAAGGCCGTCGCCGACAGCATCGGCAAGAATGAGGAAGTTGCCCTCCTCGACGTCGAGAACAACGAGATCCTCGGCACGATGAAGGTCACGGAGAAGTACACCATCGACAAGGAACACGAGTGCAAGTCGGTGTTCTGGACCAACGACGCCGCCGGGCATCCCGGTGTGGCGAAGGTCATGGCGCAGAAGGAAGTCAACCTTGCCGGCCCGGTCAAGGTCATCAGCGAGAGCTTCTACCCCACCCAGTTCAAGAACGTTTATCAGCGGCCCGCGGAAGCGAGGAAGCTTTTTGACGAGAAGGGCTGGAGGCGGGTCGCCGCGCTGCAGCTGCGCAATCCGATGCACCGCAGCCACGAATTCCTGGCCAAGATCGCGGTCGAAGTCATGGATGGTCTCTACATTCACCAGTTGGTGGGAAAGCTCAAGGAAGGCGATATTCCCGCCGACGTTCGTGTGAAGGCCATTGATGTCCTCGTCGAAAACTATTTCGTGAAGGACACCGTCATCCAGGGCGGATATCCCGCCGAGATGCGGTATGCCGGCCCCCGCGAAGCTCTGCTCCACGCCGTTTTCCGCCAGAACTACGGCTGCAGCCACCTCATCGTTGGCCGCGACCACGCCGGTGTGGGCGACTATTACGGTCCCTTCGATGCACAGAAGATTTTCGACGACATTCCCGAAGGGGCACTCCTGCTGCAACCGCTCAAGATCGACTGGACTTTCCACTGCTTCAAATGCGGCGGAATGGCCTCCATGAGAACCTGCCCGCACGGCAAAGCCGACCGCCTGCTTCTTTCCGGCACCATGGTCCGCAAGACCCTCTCCGAAGGCGGAGAACTCCCCAAAGAATTTTCAAGACCCGAAGTTGTCAAAGTATTGCAGGAATACTATGCCGGCCTGGAAGAAAAGGTCGAGATCAAGCTGCATGGCGCTGCCACCGGCGATGTGAAGAAAAAATAGTTTTTTCATCCCATAAACACAATCAGAACCCGCCTGCCCCGATCCAAGGGGCAGGTTTGGGGTGCGGAAGGGAGGTGCGTCGGACAGTCTCGAGACTTTTCAAATTGGGAATAATTCGGCTGGAAGAAATAGCAAAAACACTTTGGAGGTGAGGTTATGCCAAGCTATGTGATTCTGGAAAAGTGCGATGGCTGCAAAGGGCAGGACAAGACTGCATGCATGTACATCTGTCCAAACGACCTGATGGTTTTGGACAAGGAAAAGATGAAAGCCTTCAACCGGGCACCGGAAATGTGCTGGGAATGTTACAACTGCGTGAAGATTTGCCCCCAGCAGGCGATCGATGTGCGTGCCTACGCCGATTTCGTTCCCATGGGAGCTTCAGTGGTTCCCCTCCGCGGCTCCGAAGACATCATGTGGACCGTCAAGTTTCGTAACGGCATGGTGAAACGTTTCAAGTTCCCCATTCGGACCACCCCGGAAGGAAAAGCTGATCCATTGGCAGGTTTCGCTACGGGTACGGACGACATCAAGAGCCCCGTGCTCTGCACCGAGCCGGCTTCCACCTGGGCCAGCGAGCTTCCAACCCTGAAGAAATAACCCCAAGGAGGTGACGATATGCCTAATTTTGAAACCGTAGTAGTCGAAACCGATCTCCTGATCATCGGCGGCGGTATGTCCGCGTGTGGCGCGGCTTTCGAGGCTGCATACTGGGCGAAGAAGCACGGCCTGAAGGTGACCGTGGTTGACAAGGCCGCCATGGACCGTTCCGGCGCGGTGGCGATGGGTCTGTCCGCCATCAACCAGTACATCGGATACGCCAAGGGCGAAAACACCCTGGAAGACTATGTGAAGTACGTTCGCCAGGACCTCATGGGCATCTCCCGTGAAGATCTGGTCTACAACATCGCCCGCCACGTGGATTCCTCGGTCCATCTTTTCGAAAAATGGGGCCTCCCCATCTGGAAAGACGCCGACGGCAAGTACGTGCATGAAGGCCGCTGGCAGATCATGATCAACGGTGAATCCTACAAGGTGCTCGTGGCCGAGGCCGCCAAGAACGCCATGGCCACCCTGGGCGACAAGGGCGAGCTTCTGGAGCGCGTGTTCATCGTCGAACCCCTCATGGACGGTGACAAGTGCGTCGGCGGCGTGGGTTTCAGCGTGCGCGAGAACAAGTTTTACGTCATCAAGGCCAAAGCCACCATCGCCGCGATGGGCGGCGCGGTTCACGTGTTCCGGCCCCGGTCCGTGGGCGAAGGTCTCGGACGCGCCTGGTATCCCCCCTGGAACGCCGGTTCCACCGCGTACTTCACCATCCGCGCCGGCGCCGAAATGACCTGCCAGGAAGTGCGTTTCATCCCGGTTCGTTTCAAAGACGGGTACGGCCCGGTGGGCGCATGGTTCCTGCTGTTCAAATCCCGCGCGGTCAACGCTTTCGGTGAAGAATACATGGTGACCCGCGCCAACGAGCTGCCCAAGTGGGCTCCTTACGGTCTGGCCAAGCCCATCCCCGCCAACCTGCGCAACTGGCTGGGCATGGAAGACGTCATGGCCGGCAAGGGCCCGATCTACATGAAGACGGAAGAGGCCATTGCCAACCTGGCAGCCAAGTACAAAGACGATCCCAAGGCCTTCAAGAAGAAGATGAAGGAACTCGAGAGCGAGGCATGGGAAGACTTCCTCGACATGACCATCAGCCAGGCCCTTCTCTGGGCGGGCAGCAACATACAGCCCGAAGAGAAGCCTTCCGAAATCGCCGCCGCCGAACCTTACTTCATCGGTTCGCACTCCGGCGCTTCCGGTGCCTGGGTTTGCGGTCCCGAGGACGTCATGCCGGCCGAGTACAAGAAGCAGTGGGAGCCCATCGGTGTGTACGCGAACATGACCACCGTCAAGGCCCTCTTCACCTGCGGTGACGGCTCCGGCGCATCCAGCCACAAGTTCTCCTCCGGCTCCCACGCCGAAGGCCGCGTGGCCGCCAAGGGCGCCATTGCCTACATCCTGGACAACAACGTCGCTCCCAAGGTCGACGATGCCAAGGTGGAAGCATTGAAAAAGATCATCCTGGCCCCGATGGACCGGTTTGAAGAGTTCGCGAAGCTTTCCAGCGACCCGGACATCAACCCGAACTTCATCAAGCCCAAGATGTTCATGTTCCGCCTGCAGAAGATCATGGATGAATACTGCGCCGGCGTGTCGTCGCAGTTCACCACCAACAAGTCCCTGCTCACCAGGGGCCTCGAACTGCTCACCATGCTCAAGGAAGACTCCGAGAAGCTGGCGGCGTCCGATCTGCACGAACTGCTGCGCGCCTGGGAGAATACCCACCGCCTGTGGATCGCGGAGAGCCATCTGCGCCATGTCATGTTCCGCGAAGAGAGCCGTTGGCCCGGCTACTACTATCGCGCCGACTTCCCCGACATGGACGAGGCGAACTGGAAGTGTTTCGTCAACTCCGTCTACAATCCCGCAACGGGTGAGTGGACCATGAAGAAGGTCCCGGTTGTGAACATCGTGTAAGCGGGATCCGTGCCAGTCAACCTCCGGGCGCTCCGTGCGCCTGGAGGTTTTTTTTTGGCTTCCGCTCCCTTCTGCCGTCTACGCCCGTTCTCCGCGATCCGGGAGAGAGGATTCCGGTGTTGCTTGCCCGCATTTTTTCTGTTGAAACGAATCGGCTCTGGAGTTAGGCTTCATTGCCTTCGAACGAAGTTAACCTCTGGTTGACCGAATATTCTTGTCAGGCTTTTCGTTTTTTTGCAGCCCAAGACCATCCGAATCTGCGAATCACGGAGGAAATTCAATGGCCGATGTGCTGAACGCGAACCGGAGCATTCTGGTTGCAGGAGGAGGCATGAGCGGCCTCAGCGCCGCCTTGGAAGCCGCTGAAGCCGGTATCCCGGTTTGCCTGGTGGAGCGCGAACCCTACCTCGGGGGGCGTGTCGCAAGAATGAACAAGTATTTTCCGAAGTTGTGCCCACCGAGCTGCGGACTCGAAATCAACTTCCGTCGCATCCGGAACAACCCCCTGATCCGGGTCTTCACCATGGCCGAGGTGGAGAAGATTGCGGGGGAGGCGGGGAATTTCGATGTAACCATCAAGGTCGCCCCCCGCTACGTGAACGAAAAATGCACCGGTTGCGGTTTGTGTTCGGAAGCGGCATCCACCGCCGTTCCGGATGCCTTCAACTACGGTCTTCAGACCGTCAGGGCCGCCTATCTCCCCCATGAATTCGCTTTCCCGATGCGCTATGTTGTGGCCCCGGAGGTCATCGGGACTCCCGAGGCCGAGGCCATCAAGGCCGCCTGCCCATACGGCGCCGTCGAGCTCGACATGCAGCCGGCCACCTTTGACCTCAACGTCGGAGCGATCGTCTGGGCCACCGGCTGGCAGCCGTACGACGCGACCGGGATTCGTTACTGCGGCGTTGGGAAACATCGGAACGTGATCACCAACGTCGTTATGGAGCGGTTGGCATCACCGGGCGGTCCCACGGGAGGAAGGATTACCAGGCCCTCGGACGGCGTCGAGGCCAAAAAGATCGCCTTCGTGCAATGCGCCGGATCACGGGACGAGAACCACCTGCCCTACTGTTCCGGCGTGTGCTGCCTCGCTTCCCTCAAGCAGGCGACCTATCTGCTCGAGCGCCATGAAAATGCAAGTGCCACCATCTTTTACATCGACATACGGGCACTCGGGAAATACGAGTCGTTCTTCACAACGGTACGGAGCGATCCCCGGGTGAACCTGATCAAGGGCAAGCCGGGCGAGATCTCCGAAGACCCGGAGACCGGCATGGTAACGGTGCAGGTCGAGGACCAGGCAACCGGAGGCATCGTGAAGGATCAGTTCGACCTCGTGGTGCTCGCCGTCGGAATGGTGCCCTCCTGCGCCGTCGAGACCCCTCCGGCGCAACTGGCCCTGGACGAGCACGGCTTTGTCCTCGACGAACAGCCGGTGCCGGGAATCGTGGGAGCCGGCTGCGCCAGGAAACCGGTCGATGTCGCGTCCAGCGTGCAGGACGCCACCGCTGCGGCTCTCAAGGCTATTCAAGCGACTTGCAGGAGGTAGCTCGATGGAAAAGAAGATGGGCGTGTACATATGCACGGGGTGCGGCATCGGAGCGGCTCTGGACATCGAGGCTCTGGCCAGGGTGGCAACCGACGAATACAAGATCGCGTCATGCGGGGAGCACCCTCACCTTTGCAGCCCCGAAGGCGTGGCGCTCGCCCGGTCCGGCCTGGAGTCCGAAGGGACGGGTTTCGTTGTGATTGCGGCCTGTTCTCCGCGCGTGATGACCGACGTGTTCGACTTTTCCCCCGGTGCCGTGGTGGAGAGGGTCAACCTCCGGGAACAGGTGGTGTGGTCCCATGCGCCCAACGACGAAAACACGCAGATGATGGCCGAGGACGCCCTGCGCATGGGAATCGTCAAGCTTTCCGAAACCCAGCCTCCCGACCCTTTCATCGGGGAGGAGCTCAGCAAGCGTATCCTGGTTGTGGGCGGTGGCCTGACCGGATTGACCGCGGCCAACGAGACCGCCAAAGCCGGGTACGAAGCCGTGTTGGTGGAAAAGGAAAAAGAGCTCGGAGGGTACCTTCGAAGGGTCCACAAAGTGCCTCCGTCCTCTCCGCCTTACGACACTCCGCATGACTCGCCGCTGGATCAACTGATCCGGGAAGTGACGAGCCGGCCGAAGATAAAGGTCCATACGGGGGCTCAAATTGCCTCGACGTCGGGGGCGCCGTGCATGTTCGACGTCACGGTTCGCGGTGACGGGTCCGAATGGACGGAACGGGTCGGCGGGATCGTTTTGGCGACCGGTTCCGTGTCCTACGATGCGGCAAAGCTTACCCATCTCGGCCGCGGTCGGTTTCCGGACGTCGTCACGGCCGCCGAGCTCGAAGAGATGTTCGTCTCCGGCAACGTCGCGCGTCCCTCCAACGGGGGGCGGGTCGGCAGCGTGGCCTTCATCCTCTGCGCGGGTTCCCGCGACCCGGAACACCTGCCCTACTGTTCGTCGGCGTGTTGCGTGGAATCCCTGAAGCTGGCGAGCTGCTTCAAATCCATGAACCCGCAGATGCCGGTTTATATTTTTTACCAGGACATGCGCGCCAACGGGACGTATGAGTTGCTTTACAAACAGGCCCAGAAGGACGGCACGATTTTCATCCGGGGAGCCGTCCGCGATGTCGAGGACGATGGATCGGGGGGGCTTGTCATCGTTGCAGACGATGAGCTGACGCGCTCCCCGATCATGTCGGAGGGCGTCGACCTGGTGGTGTTGGCTGTGGGCATGGTTCCCACGAGCGCCTTTGGAGACCCCTTCAAGGCCCAGGCCGCCAAGGAAGGCGAGGAAGAATCGGCGGTTCCCGCCGACACCGTGCTGGTGTCGAACCTGCTCAATCTCCAGTACCGCCAGGGTCCGGAGCTCCCGACGCTCAACCACGGTTTCCCCGATTCCCATTTCATCTGTTTCCCGTACGAATCACGCCGTACGGGAATCTATCCGGCCGGGACAGTGCGCGCGCCCATGGACTACGCCGCAGCCGTGCAGGACGCCACGGGCGCCGCCCTCAAAGCGATCCAGTGCGTCGAGATGGTTTCCGGCGGCAAAGCCGTCCATCCCAGGGCCGGGGACACCAGCTACCCGGAGTTCTTCATGCAGCGGTGCACGCAGTGCAAGCGGTGCACGGAAGAATGTCCCTTCGGCGCGATCAACGAGGATGAAAAAGCCAATCCGCTTCCGAACCCCACGCGGTGCCGCCGTTGCGGAGTCTGCATGGGCGCCTGCCCGGAACGGATCATCTCGTTCAGGAACTACTCCGTGACCATGATCGGAAACATGATCAAGAACATCCAGGTTCCCGACGAGTACGAGGAAAAGCCCCGCATCCTTGTCCTCGCGTGCGAAAACGACGCCTGCCCGGCGCTGGACATGACCGGTATCCGGCGCCTCGCTTACAACCCGTGGGTCCGGGTGATCCCGGTCCGATGTCTGGGTTCAACGAACCTCGTCTGGATTGCCGACGCCCTCTCCAAGGGAATCGACGGCATCCTGCTGCTCGGATGCAAACACGGGGACGATTACCAGTGCCATTTCATCAAGGGAAGCGAACTCGCCGATATTCGCATGAGCAAGATCCGGGAAACCCTCAATCGCCTTGTTCTGGAGGCGGATCGAGTCCGCTTCGAACAGATTGCGATATCCGACTACAGGCGTCTTCCGGAAGTCCTCGACGGCTTCGCCGCGCGGATAGAAGAGCTTGGCCCGAACCCCTACAAAGGTTATTGATGATCTGCCGTTTCGCCCGGGGTGCGCACGCTTGCGGCGGCACCCGGGGGTTACGCGCGAGGAGCCGTGCCCCATGGAACCTAAGAACGTATTGCTGGAGATGCGGGATTACCTGACGGAGTTGGGAGCGGAAACGCTGAACTGGTGCATGCAGTGCGGACTGTGCACCAATTTGTGTCCCTGGAGGCTGGTTTCCGGAGAGACGAGCGAACAATTCAACATCCGCCACATGCAGCGGCTCGGGCAGATGGGCATCGAGGGTTTCGAGGACGAGAAGATACTTTTCGCCTGTTCCACTTGCGGCATGTGCCAGACGAATTGCCCGCGCGGCGTCAAGATCGTCGACAACGTTCGGACCATGCGCACGAGCATCGTCGGCGCCGGGATGCCGCCGGCCTATCTGCGACCCGTTCTGGGCAGCGCCTTCGCCAACGGCAATCCTTGGTCGGGGCCCAGGGAGAAGCGCATGGACTGGACGAGCGGGCTCGATGTGCCCGCCTTCGACGCGGGCAAGGAATATTTTCTTTTCGTCTGCTGCCATTCCTGTTATGACCCGCGGGGAACCCGGATCGCCAGGAGCGTTGCCAAGCTGCTCAAGCACGCGGGGGTGAGTTTCGGAGTGATCGGAACGGAAGAAAGCTGCTGCGGGGAAAGCATGCGCAAAATCGGTGACGAGGAACTCTTCGCGAAACTCGCTCAGAACAACATCGAGCTGTTCAACAGCCGTGGAGTCCGAAAAATCGTCACAACATCACCCCATTGCCTGTGGACCTTCAAGAATGAATACCCCGAACTGGGCGGGGAGTGGGAAGTCGTGCACTATACGGAGCTTCTTCAGCAGTTGTATGCCGACGGGAAGCTTTCCTTGACCGCCGGCATGGGAAAGAAGGTCGCTTTCCACGATCCGTGCTACCTTGGCCGTCACAGCGGGATTTACGACGCGCCTCGGCAGCTTGCGGCCGCCATTCCGGGAGTGGAGATGACGGAGCTGGAACGTTGCCGGGATTCCAGCCTGTGCTGCGCCGGAGGCGGCGGCCGGATATGGGCCGAAGTCCCGGTGGGCGAGCGATTCGGGGAGTTGCGGATCAAGGACGCCGTCCGGGCCGGCGCCGAAGTTCTGACAACGTCGTGCCCCTATTGCGTCAACATGATGACCGATGCCTGCAACAGCCTGGGAAATCAGGACGTGCTGCAGATCATCGAGCTGTCCGAGCTGCTGGTCAAGGCCGTTCCCTGCGACGACTGAACCGGCGCCAACCGGCGGGGTTCCCTCCGCCGGGCATCACGACGAACAAGGAGAATGGAATCGATGCCAGTGACATTCGAAACGCTCAAAACCAATCAGCAGGACTACCTTCTCGCTTACCGGGAAGCAGGCGAACTGGTCATGGAACCTTACTGCCATTGCGGTAACGCGCTGGAAGAGGACTATCACTGCAACCGGTGCGCCCGCTCATGCGACTGCACCTTCATCGCCTGCAGGGGGCCCGACGCCCTGGCGGTGGTCGAGAAGCTGATTCACAGCAATCCCAATTTCAGAAACTACCAGGCCGCGCTGCTTGACGCCTGATTGCCGAGGTCGCACATGGTTCAGACTGACCCGACACCGGATCAACCGGTGCTCAAGGACGACAGTCCTTTTCGTTTCGTCTGCAGGGACACGCTCCCGTGCTTCACTCAATGCTGCCGCGATGTGAACATCTACCTTACCCCCTACGACATCCTGCGGCTTCGTCGCGCTCTGCGGATCGGATCGACGGAATTTCTGGAAAAACATACACGGCACTTTCTCGCTCGCACCGTGAACATTCCCGTGGTCCAACTCCGTATGGATGAGGACACCCTGAGGTGCATGTTCGTCTCCGACGCCGGCTGCACCGTATACGAGAACCGGCCGTGGGCCTGCCGCATGTTTCCTCTCGATCTGGGTTCCCGTGAGGGCGAATACCAGCTCATTGCCGGGAAGGACCGGTGCCTGGGCCTGTTGGAATCGTCTTCTTCGAGCGTGGGCGAATGGCTCGAAGGCCAGGGCGTCGCGCCGTATGTCGAAATGGAACGGCTGTTTCAAACGGTCGTTCCTTCGAGCTTCAAGAGGGGCGCCCCCATGGACGCCGGCCTCGGGAAGATCATGTTTCTTGCCTACGATCTGGACCGCTTCGTCGAAATCATCAGGGACGAGCGATTCAAGACGTTCTATGCCGTGGACGAAGACACGCTTCGCCGCGCCCTCTCGGATGATGAGGAGCTGTTGAGACTCGCGTTCCGCTATATCCGCAGCCAGTTGGAAGAACTCTACCCGGTGACCTGATGCGAGCACGCGGGACCGGGAATGACGAGGGCGGAGCCGGCCGCATCCCGCCGGCCGGGGTTCGGAATCACCACCCGAAGGAGAATCATGTCAGCCGTTGAAACGACCGCGCCCGAACCCATCCGGGGATTGCTCGAACCCCTGAGGGACGGGAAGTTCAAATTCGCATGCCACCCCGGCGTCCCGTGTTTCACGGAGTGCTGCCGAGACCTGAAACTTCTGCTGACCCCTTACGATATCGTGCAGCTGAAGAATCACCTGGGCATGGATGCCCGCAGCTTCCTGGACCGCTACACCGAAACCGTCTTCGACGAACAACGCCGGCTCCCGATGATCCACCTGAAGATGCAGGAGAACGAACGCAAGAGCTGCCCGTTCGTCTCGCCTGCCGGCTGCACGGTCTACTCCGGACGTCCCTCGGCATGCCGCATATACCCCCTTGCCAGGGCCTCACGGGTGCACCGCGCTCACGGTACCGTGATCGAAGACTACTTCCTCTTGCATGAAAGCCACTGTGCGGGTTTTGAGGAGGATCGGGTCTGGAATGTTCGGGAATGGCTTGGAGACCAGGGATTGATCGCCTGCAACGCAATGAACAACCAATGGATGGAAATCGTCACGCATCCGCGGCTGCTCCGGGGAAATCCCCTGTCGGCGAAGCAGCAGCAGATGTTCTTCCTGGCCGGTTACAACATGGACCAGTTCCGAGAATTTGTGCTGAAGAGCCGTTTTCTGAGCATTTTCGAATTGACGTCGGAGGAGATCGAAGGGCTGACCGAGAGCGACGAACGTCTGCTCTGCGTTGCATTCAGATGGCTCAAATTCGCCCTCCTGAACGAACCGGAACTGAAGATGCGGGATGCATCGGCCGCCCCTTGATCGGGGGTCGGACCCGGTTGATCGCAAACGGAGGGAGGGATCGCCCGAAGGACGATCCCTCCTTTTTTCAGTGCCGTCACCGGACGCATCGACATTCGGGAGCCGCGCGGCGCTGCGTTCGCGGGAGCGGCCGGGCCCAAAACCAACAAGCCCCTGGCGTCTGCCGCGAACTTTCTCACCCCACCGAACAGGGCCGGCGCCCTGCCCGTCTGCATCTCGGTATCAGTCGGCGATGATTTCAGATTTTCCCGCATCCGGGGACCAGACCGGGAGAGGCCCCGTGGCCCCGGTTTCCGGATCGAAACGGTGCCGGTACGAGCAGGAGACCTCCGTGGTGTCCTTCATGTGCTGCCAGCCCCGGATGTAGTAGGAACACTCGTCATTGAAGCAAACATAGAAATACTCCGCGCTCCAGGTGGACATCGGAGGCGTTCTCCACTTGCTCATTTTGCAGCCGCAGTGAGGGCATATCGTCTTGTCTTCAGCCATTCAATATCTCCTTGCAGTTCGTTGATAGAGCGTGATCGTCCCGGATTCCGGCACGCCACCCGGCGTCCATGCCGCGGCGACGCCCCCCCGGGAAAGCTCCCCCCCCCCTTGCGCAAAGGGGCGGCCTTCCTGAGCGGCCTGGAGGCGGCACGTGCCCCGTCCCCCCATCGTCCCCGGGACCGGGCGCAACCACTTATAGGCAAACGTAACCAGTCGGCTCCGAGAAGGCAAGAGAGCTCACCGAAGAGAACCGGCGCAGTCGCGGGCTTTTGCCCACGCCGCTTTGCGGCCGCTGCAACGGAAGTGTGCCGGGAAATGACGTCGCCTCTGAGAATCATTGAAGAAAGCGGGCACGGCATGCCTGCCCGACCCCGACGAGTGCGAAGGCGGGTTCACATTCAGGCGCTGTCCCGAGCCCCAACACGGAAAGCTCGGGAATCGGGATTTTATCTCACACGGGTTCCTGGACGGAATAGGCTTCCATGGGAACGGGATAATCCTCGGGCCGGAAATGCCGGTTCCTGAGAAATATCTCAGCGAACTGCTTCATCGTGTCTTTCATGATCCGCTCGTAATCGGGAACGTTCCGGTCGAATACCTCGCCGATCTTTTCGTACGTGAGCTTGCTCAGGTCTTCGGTCGCGGTGAGGTATTCCTTGCGCAGATCTTCGGGGAGAGCGGCGATCATGTTCTGTCCGAGCATGCACTCGAACAGGCGATACATGTCGTTGAGCAGTTTTTTCAACGCCTCGCCTTCCACTTTCTCGCTCTTCCTTTCCACCAGCACTTTGCAGAAATTCAGGATGTAAGGATTTCGAATCGGCTGCGACGGACCTGCCTGCCGGGGTTCGGTCACCTCTGGCTCTTTTTGAGACATAGTTCAGTCCTGTGTTGAAGATTCTTGGTTGAAAAGGCCGGATGCTCGATTTCAGGGCGGCCGGTTCGCCGTTGGCGTCCGTCGCGACCCGGTTGGGTTATAGCATCATGCGGACGGCGTGGACAAGGTTTTACACCCTGCGGGAAAAAGATTGGCGCTCGCGTATGTGCTGCTTGTCCGAACCGGATGCTTTCCCGGGACCAGCGAAAGCCCGTGAGCCATCGCCAGTACTGCGGGTGCTTCCTGAGCCTGCGTTTTCCGCGCACGATCTTCGGCTCGCGATGGAAATCCTTCAACATCTGCCGGTTGTAGTTGAGAAACATCCTGCCGCGGCCGAAATGCCCCGATCCCGCGGCGACAATCGAAGGCGGATCGGGCTGCAGCCAGAACGGGCCGATCTTTTTCACCGGCAATTGTGTGAATTCGGGGCAACCTGTGCTAATAGAATACTCTTGCCGAGGCCCCGGTGATGTCGCACGACGTGAAATCTTTTTGGCCCATGGCGGGGGCGCGGAAGTGCGACAACCGTCGCCGAGCCGGAATGCCTGGCTGCGCGGGAGTGGGGCATGAGCGGCTCAAACGGGACGGGCACAGGGTAATCGTTTCCATGATGAGGCCGGCAAATCGGCGGCGGATGCCTATCCCGCTTCGTCGCGGGATTGCCCGCTCATGGGCTGTCTCCAGCGGCTTGACGGGTTGCGGGTTTTGCGCTCCCAGGATTTGTACGAGCTTCGAGGAGGAAATCCCATATGCGCGAATTGGTGGCCGCGTGCCTTCAGCTCCGGGTCGTGCCGGGGAATGTGGACGCCAACCTGGCCAATGCCCGGGAGGGCATTGAAGAGCTCGCCTCGGGGGAATGCCGCCTGGTCGTTTTGCCGGAGATGTGGGCATGCGGGTTTCCCTACTCCAGGTTGCAGGAGGTCGCGTCGAGAACCCCTGAAGTCGTTGAAGAAATGAGGGGGTGGGCGCGCCGCCATGGAATGGTGCTTGTGGGGAGCCTCCCGGAAAGCGTCGACGGCAGGATCTACAACACCAGTTACGTCATCGACGCGAACGGAGAGATTGCCGGGAGTTACCGAAAAGTCCACCTCTTTTCCCTGCATCACGAAGACCTCCACTTCGGCCGCGGCGAAACCTCTCTGGTGTGCTCGACCGAGGCGGGGGAACTGGGCGTCATGATCTGTTATGACCTGCGATTCCCGGAACTGGGGCGAAAACTCGCGCTGGACGGCGCGCGGATCATGTGCGTATCGTCGCACTGGCCCGACATCAGAATCGATCACTGGTCCCTGCTGCTGCGAGCCAGGGCGGTGGAGAATCAACTGTTCGTCATCGGCTGCAACGGCTGCGGCACCGAGAAGAAAATGCGATACGGCGGGGCCTCCGCCATCATATCCCCCATGGGAAAGGTGTTGATCGAAGCCGGCACCGGCCCGGAATCGATTGCCGCGGCATTGGACATGGAGGAGGTCGACAGGTTTCGAAAGCTCATCACCTGTTTCCCGGACCGTGTGCCGGCCGTGTACGAATAGGGACGGCGAGCCGGCGCCGAATCGATTATTTTCCGGTGGCACTTCGAATATTTGCGGGTTATGCTTAATCCCCCGGACACGCCGGCTTGCCCGAATCGATCGGCCGCCGGCGAAACGCTCGGGGAAGGCGGGGTTCGGGGCTTCAGCCCGGCTGGGAAGGAAAGCGACAGAGGACGGGAGAACGATGGCATCGGTGCAGAAGAGCTACCAGGAGATCAACGAGAAGATTCGCCAGGGAAAGGCCGTCGTCGTTACGGCCGAGGAAATGGTGGGCATCGTCAGGAAAAAGGGCGCGGTTCGCGCGGCCAGGCAGGTGGACGTCGTGACCACCGGGACTTTCGCGCCCATGTGCTCCTCGGGGGCTTTCATCAACTTCGGCCACACGCAGCCTCCCATCAAGGCGAGCAAGGTCTGGCTCAACGACGTGCCCGCTTACGGGGGGCTCGCGGCCGTCGACGTCTATCTTGGCGCCACGGAACCCACCTTCGACGATCCCCTGAACAAGGTTCGCCCCGGGGCCTTCGAGTACGGGGGCGGCCATGTCATTCACGACCTGGTGGCCGGGAAGTCCGTCCGGCTCCGCGCCGAAGCCTACGGAACGGATTGCTATCCCAATCGCCAGGTGGATATGACGGTCACTCTTGCCGATCTCAAGTACGCCTTGCTTTGCAATCCCCGCAACGCGTACCAGAACTACAACTGCGCCGTGAACCTCTCGGAAAGGACCATATTCACCTACATGGGAACCCTCAAACCCCGGATGGGCAACGCGAATTATTCCACATCCGGGCAATTGAGCCCGCTTCTCAACGACCCTTACTACAGGACTCTCGGGCTGGGCACCCGCATCTTTCTCGGAGGCGCCCAGGGGTACATCGTGTGGCCCGGCTCCCAGCACAACCCGGATGTACCGCGCGGCCCCAACGGCGTCCCGCGCTCCCCGGCCGGAACCCTGATGGTCCTGGGAGACCTCAAGCAAATGTTGCCGCGCTGGCTCCTGGGCGTCAGCCTCCAGGGGTACGGGTGTTCGCTTTCCGTCGGGCTGGGCATACCAATACCCATTCTCGACGAAGAAATGGCGTTCTACGCCGGCGTGTCCGACGATGACATCGTGACGCAGGTGAAGGACTACAGCTTCACGCGTTCGGACCCCCTCGGAGAGGTCAACTACGCTCAGCTCAAAAGCGGGACGATCAGGATCGAAGGCCACGACGTGCCGACGGTGCCGCTGTCGAGCTATGTCCGGGCCAAGGAGATCGCGACGATCCTCAAGGAATGGATCCGTGAGGGAAGCTTTCTTCTGGGAGAGCCGCAGCACTTTCTCCCGACCGTGCCGCGACCCGGGAGCGTGATGCGGCCGGAGGAGGCGGGACGACCGGCAGACTCGTCGGCGTGATGATGCCATGATCGACCTCGTCTCCGCCCTGCCCGCGCTTGAAGCCAAGATCCGGCGTTTGAGCGCCCTGCTGGCCCCTTGCGACCGGATCGGCATCGCCTTTTCGGGAGGGGTGGACAGCAGCCTGCTTGCGTGGTTCGCTCATGCGTGGCTGAAGAAGAAGGTATTCGTCTTTTTCGCGGAATCGGGCTTCGCGAGCGGCAGCGATCGTCGAAACGCGGCCCGGGTGGCCGAAGAGATCGGCCTTCCGCTGGAGATCGTCCCCGTGGACGTTTTTTCCATCGAAGCCCTGCGCGACAACCATCCCCGACGCTGCTACTTCTGCAAGAAAGAAATGCTGAGCAGAATCCGGATGAAGGCCGCCGAATCGGGTTGCGACATTCTGTTCGACGGCTCTCATGCCGGAGACGCCCTGGGCTACCGGCCCGGGAAACAGGCGTTGGAGGAGTCGGGGGTCGTGAGCCCCCTGGCCGAGGCCGGGCTGGATAAGGACGACATCCGGCGGATCAGCCGGATCGCCCGGCTTTCCACCTGGGACAGGCCGACCCAGTCCTGCCTCGCCACTCGAATCCCCTATGGGGTCCGGCTGACGGCCGAGCTGCTCTCGGCGGTCGACCGGGGCGAGGACTTCCTCCGGACCCTGGGCTGCGCGCAGGTGAGAGTCCGCGTTCACGGCGAGCTTGCCCGCATCGAAGTCGATCCCCCCTCGCTGCACGTCATCATGCGCGATGGAAACCGAACCGAAGTCATCCGGGTTATCAAAGCCCTGGGATTCAAATTCGTCACCGTCGATCTCGCCGGTTTCCGCAGTGGAAGCTGGGACGAGGATCTTCACTGAATAGAGCTCCCATGACATCACGGAAAGCAAAAGGAATCGGGCTCATCTCGGGCGGCCTGGACAGCATGCTGGCTGCACGGGTCCTCAAGGACCAGGAACTCGAGCTCATCGGCATCATTTTCAAGACACCCTTCTTCGGCCCCGGGCAGGGAATGGACGTGGGACGAACGGTGGGAATCCCGGTGCGCGTCATCGATTTCACCGACCGGCATCTCCAAATGCTGAAAAATCCCGTATACGGCTACGGCAGCCAGATGAATCCATGCATCGACTGCCATGCCCTGATGCTTCGCGAGGCCGGCCGCGTCATGGAACGGGAGGGGGCGGATTTCCTGTTCACCGGGGAGGTGCTGGGGCAGCGTCCCATGAGCCAGCGGCGCGACTCCCTGCGCAGCGTGGAGAAGCTCTGCGGCTATCCCGGCCGAGTCCTGCGCCCTCTGAGCGCCAAACTGCTGCCGCCCACGGTGGTCGAAATCGAGGGGCTGGTGGACCGCGAACGGCTGCTCGACATTCACGGCCGGTCGCGAAAGCGCCAGGAGGCCCTTGCCCGGCATTACGGCATCACGGATTATCCCCAGCCGGGCGGCGGCTGCATGCTCACCAAGGAAGGTTTCGCCCGGAGGCTCAAGGAGCTGTTCGCCCGTTACCCGGAAGCGGGACCACGTGAGGTGGAGCTGTTGAAATGGGGCAGGCATTTCGCACTGCCCGGGGGAAGCATCTGCATCATAGGCCGCAATGAAGCGGACAATTCGCGGCTGGCACAGTTCGCAGGCCCGGAAGACATCGTCCTGCGGGTCGCCGACTACCCGAGCCCGACCGGTGTGGTCATCGCGTCGCCTTCCGCGGACCGGGACCTGCAACTCGCCGCGGCCATCGTGACCGCCTACAGCGACTGCCCGCGCGACGTCCCCGTGAAGGTGTCCTGGAGGCGGGGGGAAACTTCGGGCACCCTGAGCGGGCCGCCCTCCGACCGGCTTGAATACAGGAGTCTCCTCATCTGAGGCGCGAACTCGCCCGCGTTCTTACCTGAGCGGGATGGTTCCGTCGGGACACCCGGACGGATCACCCGAGCTCGGGGTGCGCCGCGGCGTGATCGCAATGGGGACGCAGCGGGCATACGCCGGTTTTGGGCTTTCTCGCCTGGCAGATTTCCCGCCCGAGCCCGATCAACTGGTGGCAGAACTTGATCCACTTCTCGCGGGGGATGATTTCCATCAGGTCCCGTTCGATCTTTTCCGGATCCTTTTCGGAAGTCAGGCCGAGGCGTTCGCTCACACGCCCCACGTGCGTGTCCACAACGATTCCCGGAATCCCGAAGGCGTTCCCCAGGATTACGTTGGCGGTCTTGCGCCCGATGCCGGGAAGCTTCACGAGGATGTCGAGATTCGGCGGGATCTCGCCGCCATGTTCCTCGGCGAGGACCCGACAGGCCTCCTTGATGTTCCTGGCCTTGTTTCGGTAGAACCCCGTGGATTTGACGTCGGTTTCGAGCTGCTCCAGGGGCGCGTCGGCGTAGGCCTTGGCGGTGGGATACCGTTGAAACAGCGCGGGGGTGACGAGATTCACCCGCTCATCGGTGCACTGGGCGGACAGCACGGTCGCGACGAGCAACTCGAGGGGATTTCTGAAGTCGAGCGAACACGCGGCATCCGGGTAGGTGCGGTCCAGGATTTCGACGATCGCCCGGACTTTTTCAGCGGGCGGGCGCTTTCGTTTTGACGGGGTCTTTGGCTGGTTCCTTGGCATGGGTGCTCGCTGTCCTGTTTGCGGTCCGTGGAAGTCTGTCCCCGAATGCTGCAAAATGAGGCATGGAGGCTTATATGTCAAAGTTCTATTTGGATTTCAAGAAAAAACGATTTATATAATAAGCCTGTTCCCAAACCGGAGCTCGGGGCCGATTGCGTCGGGGACCGGCCATTGCACGGTTGGCGGCGACGGAGCTGCCGGTTGCGGGGTTTCCATATGGCGTGACGAAGACTGAGAGACCGATGATGAAGATCAATGAAATGATGATGAAAGACCTTTTGCGCTCGGCATCCTTCAAGCACAGACCGGAAAAACGCCTGGTGCAGACTCACATCATCGTTTGTCCTTTTTGCGAGAACGGCCACCCCGTGCCCACGGATTTCGATTCCATTCACCGGTGCAACTGTGGGGCATGCTACAAGGTGTGCGGCAACCATTCACTGGAAAACAGCGTCGGGGATATCGCCGACGAGCTGTGGAGCGCGGAGGAGCTCGATTTCGTGCGGTCCATACCGGTGGATTTCTGCAACATCGTCATTGAAAAGGACTTCGACCGGCTGCTGGACTTGAAGCACACCTCCGATTTCAACGGGATCGAGCGGTTCTGCAAGTATGACGTCAACCTTCATCTCAGCCTCGTCTGGGTGAAGCGGCTCTTTTGACATGGTATGGCCGGTGCGCGCGGATCCGCGCCCGGTTGATGTGCGGTGGTCCGGCCCGGCGATCGGAGCCGTGCGTCACGGTCGGCTCATGATGCCGTCGGCGGTCCGGCCGGATCGGGGGAGAATCGACTCTCGGGCACGCTCGAAAGTGCGGGAGAACGATTTTTCTTGTGCCGTTTGTCGGGGATTGATCCGGCGATCGACTCGCGAACCCGGCATGGCATGATCCATCAGAAGGGTGCCGAAAGGTGCCCTTTTGTTTTCTCTTTTTCCCCGAAACGCGGAAGGCAGGTGCATCATGGTGGAGAATGGGTCCCGTGTCGTCATGGAAGCCCGCGATATCCGGAGCGCTCTGGAAAGACTCGCCCGGGAGATCGTCGAACAACCCGTGGACCCGAACGGCCTGGCGCTGGTCGGCATCCACACGGGCGGCGTGTTCCTGGCCAAGCGGCTGGAAACGCTCATCTCGAAGAAACTCAAGCACTCCATACCGGTGGGGACGCTCGACATCACGCTCTACCGCGACGATTGGACCCGCCTTCACACCCAGCCCGTGGTTCGGGCGACGAATCTTCCCTTTCCCATGGACGACCGGGACGTCGTGCTCGTCGACGACGTCCTGTACACGGGACGCACCATTCGAGCCGCCCTCGACGCCCTCATCGATTACGGCCGCCCAAAGCGCGTGCAGGTCGCGGCGCTGGTGGACCGCGGGCACCGGGAGCTGCCCATCTGCGGGCAATTCATCGGCATTGAGCTCAAGACCCGGTCGGACGAACAGGTCAACGTGCTCCTGAAGGAAAAGGACGGCGTCGACCGCGTGGTGATCGAGCAGGCGGCGCAGGCCCGCAAAGCCTAAAAGCTGACGGGCCGATTGGTGACGACCTGCCCTCTGGACGGGCGGCGGTTTGGCGGGTTGCCCGCGAGGCGTCTTGCGGACTGGTGGGTTGACGGGTCGTTTGGCGGGCTGCCGGGAGCGTGTCGGGGAATCGGCAGGGAAACGATGGCTGAAGACCCTTAGCGCAGCCTGGCCTTCAGCCGAAGAAGGTCATCTTTCAAGCGATCCGCAGCCGGAAAACCCGTATCGCGAGGTCTCCCCCCTGCCCTTGCAAGCGACGAGATCCCTTACAGTATGCGGGGGTGTCCCCCATGGACCGGACAGATTCCAGAAATCCGGAGAGTCCGCCCGGAGGGTCCGGGTTTTCTCCCGCCTCCGATCCCGGACCCGTCGTTGCGACGGTTGCACATCCATGGGCCGCCGGGTATCGCCCGCGCCGCGGCGGTGCGGCTCGTCGGGCGCCACGGAGCCGCTCGCGGCTTGAGATTTTGATTGCCAACAATCGGCGACTCGTGTTAAAGACCTACACACTGTGAGCGGGAGTAGCTCAGCTGGCTAGAGCATCAGCCTTCCAAGCTGAGGGTCGCGGGTTCGAAGCCCGTCTCCCGCTCCAGGTTTTTTTATGGCTAGATGCTTGATGGAAGCCTATTTTCAAACCTGCCCGCACGATATACAAGCCCCTTCCCCAACAGTATCCCCAACATTCTCACTGGAAAACGGGCATGAAATCATGGTCTCCGAACCCCTACTTGTGCATCACACCCCGGCCGGCACATGCGCCGGCATATCCGGAAAGGCAGGCTTTTTTAGGTGTAAACCAACCATTTCATGCGCTGCAGTGAAGATCACTCGAGATATTCCCCCAACACTGCTGTCAGGAACTCCCGGAAATCGAAAAGAGTGCCAGAGTAATCGCCTTCCCCCATCATCTCCGGATTCTCACGAGAAAAACTTCAATAAGAGAATAACCGAGTTGAGAGTGTAAATTTCACCCCTTTGCTTCATACCGAAAAAACGAAGCCAGACCATTGAATTGGCTTTCTCACCGCAAATCAAAAAGGAAGAACTCAGACCTCCCCCTTTTCACTCAACCGGGCAGCACTGGGGCCGACTCCTCCGCGAAAGGAACCTTCATGATACCAATGGAAGCGATACAAAACAGTCCGCTTCGGAATCCACAATGTCTTTTCTGAGGCTCCTTCGCAATTGCTCCATAACAGCTTCAGGCACCTTCGCTTCGACGGCGTATGTCAAGCGGATCAATCGGTCTGCCGATTTCGATGGTTTTTCGTGCCCATTTTCCCACCTGGACACCGTGACCCGATCTACTCCGAGTAACTGAGAAAACTCTTTGATCTTCATTCCAAGGTTCTTTCGAAAGAATCGTATTTCGGCCCCTGACAGGCTGATGGGCTTTAGCAAAATGCTTTCGGCGATTGATTTCATGAGTTCCATGGAACGGGGGATTGAGACAATCTCCTCTCCGCAAGCGTTACATCGCCAGATGTCCGCATTGCTCAAGTGGATGTTCTCCAGTCCGCTCTCAAGGAAATGGTGATGCCCCCTCTTGAAAATGATCTCGGTGCTTCCGCAAGTGGGACATGTTTCATAACGACTCAAGGTCGGCTCCATCAAAGATGGTTACGACCAGAACAGAACAAAGACTCAGGATGACCGTGACGGCGACGGCAGAGTCTCCATCGATGGTTGTACCCTGCACCCTGTACTTGAACTGGTCGTGTTTCTCATCACATTCAGGTTGATCTGTGATCTCTCCGTTGACCAGCACTGAGAGGAGATCCTGAAAATGAAAATTCCTCTCGATCATCCTCCTTCGGCAGTGCGAAGTGGTCTGTAGATCACCGCATCTGGCGATTTCCCGAATACGAGTAATCCCCTCCGAAGAACTGAGCGGCTCACTCAAAAGGATAATCTCCGAGGGGATCAGCCGTCAAGAAAAAACGTAACACTATGTTACTAAATCTTGTCCGCTGTGCACTATACCACCGGTCACGGCTCTTGACCAGTTTCCCCGACCGTTCCCCGGACTTTCTTCCAAGGAGGAGAATTCGTCCGACTTTCGCCAAACTTTGACAGACCCGAACCTGCCGGAAAGAAAGACTATCTTTCAGATCGTCATCCGAATGCGTGAGGAATCATCCGTGCGGCCGGGTGAGTCAGGAAGCCCGCACGCGCGCGGGCCGCGCGCATTTTCATATTCGTTGCATTTTCGACTGTAACAATCATATGATTGTGCCCGGAGATAGCCTCCCCTACGGTGTTTCCTGAAGGTCCGCCCACGGCGCATTCCTTTTCGGGGATAGACGGTTGTCGTCGAGGTTCCCCGGGCATCGCCGTTTCAAAGGAAAGTGAACGTGAGACGCACTGCTGTTTCGTCATTGCTGAAAGTATCGATAGTCGTCATAGGGTTTCTTTCACTCGTGTCGTGCACCGCCCACTATGCCGTGAATCCGAAACTGGATTTCAAGGTACGGGAGAACCCCTTCCGCGACAAGCTGGAATCCCCGACGAAGTCCGACGAGTTGTTCCTTATCCTCGCGTTTTCCGGTGGGGGAACTCGCGCGGCATCTCTCTCCTACGGCGTTCTCGAGGCCCTTGACCGGATTGAAATTCCCGTATCGAAGACAACACAAGCCTCGCATGAAGCATCGTCAAGGCATACGCTGCTCGATGAAGTGGACCTGATCACCGGGGTTTCGGGTGGGAGCTTTACCGCCGCTTATTTTGGATTGCACGCCAGGAACGCTTTCAGGGATTTTAAGGAGACTGTCCTTTTGCAGAATCTCCAGTCCGGGCTCATCGGCGGTCTGTTCAACCCCGTGAACTGGGTCCGGCTATGGTCTCCTCACTTCGGAAGAAGCGACATGGCGCAGGAATACTACGACAGGAAAATTTTTCACGGCGCCACTCTGGGCGACCTGGCAAACGGCAAGGGCCCCGCCGTCATTATCCTGGCCACCGATGCCAACGACGGCATCGTGTTCCCTTTCATTCCAAGCCAGTTCGCCCTCATCTGCTCGGATTTCGAAAAATTCCCCCTGGCCAGGGCCGTTGCCGCCTCGGCGGCTTTCCCCGGCCCCCTGACGCCGATCGTCCTCAAGAACTACGCCGGGCAGTGCCACAGCAGGGTCCCCGCATGGGTAACCAATGCCCTCGCGAAGCCCGACCCCGCAAGCCGCACCTATCAGAAGGCCGTCATGACGAGAACTTATCTTGAACGGGATGCAAAACCTTACATTCACCTGATCGACGGAGGCGTTTCGGACAATCTCGGCATTCGAGGCATCATAGAAACCATCGCGGCCCACGGCGGCATCCGGGATGTCATCAAGGATGAAAGACTTGCAAGAACACGTCGGGTAGTCTTCATTATCGTCGATGCCCAGGCACAGGACAAACCGCGCTGGAGACTTCTTGACGAGATCCCCGGCCTTGCGGCGGTCCTCGGGGCCTCTTCTACCATCATGGTCAACAAGTACAATTATGAGACCATGGATTTGCTGCGACGTTACGCCCAGGACTGGGCCGACAAGGATGCGGCGTCCGACGACAAACCCATCGAAATCTATATTACCCACGTCACGTTCGCCTCGCTTCCCGACAAGGCGCAACGGGAATACTTTCAAGGAATCCCAACGGCCCTCACCCTTCCTGAAGACCAAGTGGACAAATTGCGGGAGGTGGCCGGCAAGCTCCTCTACTCGGAGGAATCCTTCAACAGGCTGGTAACGGACCTCGGGGGAAAGATGCCGGGTTCCTGACCGCAAGCGTTACGGCAACAGGGCCGCCGCCGGATTCCATCCGGGCAATCCGCCGCAGGCCGGACATCCATGGGAATGACCCCTTCGGAGCCGGGATCAACGGCCGCATGATCCAAATCAGTATCTTCCAACATGTTCCCATGGATAAATCGTTGCCAATCTATAACTTTCGTTCTTGAAGGGGACATTATAAGGAACATATATTTTAAGCTCTCCACGGGGATTTACAAGAACTTCAATGCGGCCAAAAATGAAGGAAAGCATTATATCATCATGAGAAAAATGTAAATTGGATTCACTTTCAAGCCTTCCATGTGTATGGTAATATCCAATCTTCCTGGACTCATATGGAATTGGGCTCAGCGTGGGAAAACACATGTTATTGAGTCCGCGAATCGGCAATGAATAACCATATGACCCATCTTGATTGACGAATATAATGCCTCCATATTCCTGATTCGTTGCAATGGATACGGCGTTGATGTGGCTCGCCATGTGAAACATGGCCTCACCGAGCGTTCCGAAAGCGTCGTTGCGGGGGCTCTTTGTGGTATCCGATCCGGGAGGGATCGGTTCGTACCCGGGAAATTGCCGCAGCGGCTCATCGATGCCGGACGGCAATACCAGGATCAGCACCGCAACCAGAACCGCCAGCCTTTTCATGGTCGATCATCTCCTCAGTGTTTCGGGCGCGAGACCGGCGTCCGGCCGAGCGCATCGGACGTCCTTCGCCGGGCTCCCTTCAAAACGACGGCAGGAAAACACGCCGTCCCCAAAAGAACCTATCCGTCGGGAACCTTGCGCGAACACGTTTCCCGGAAAAGACCTTTCGCAAGCCTTCATTATATACGGTTGTTCAGGAAATGCGACACCCGAAAGCCTCACGCCATCGATGCCGGCGACACAAAGCGGTCCGTTTGATACGAAGTTACCTAGAAAATAGATTCCCGGGTGAGTCTGTTTTCATGCTTCGCGGGTGTCGCCGGGGGCATGGATAATTGCGTTCAAGATGGATCTTTCAAGCACAAAAGAGCGGGGGAATGATTCCCCCGCACCCCCCAAGTTTCGGCCACACGCGCAAGCGCGTGAGGCCGAGTGCTCGGCGCTGTCGGCGACTGGCCGAAGGCCGCCGCCGCAGCGCCACACGGAGCCGCGAAGCGGCGAGGGGGTGTGGGGGATACGTCCCCCACGCTTTTAGAGTATCCTCTTGAACGCGGATCCGTATGAGACCCGAATCGCAATCCGCCGATATGTTTGCCGGACTGTTTCTCGAGGGGAGATTCAGCCAGATATGGCCTGTCCGTTCCATATCCGTTCGCGTTGAAGATTACAAAACATCGGTTCGCCAGGTTGTGGGCGGGCGTGTCATGCGATGTCCCCACGCTGGAGAAATCTCGCGCGGGAGTGCGCGGCTCGGACACGGGAGGGTTTAGCGCCCTCCCGTCAGTATTACGATCTTGATTGCAAATCGGTATGAGATGCAGTACGCGCGGATGACTAAGAACTGTGAACCATGCTTGCGCCGAGATCCAGCAGACTGACGAGATGGGGTGCATATTCCCGCCCGCAGTCACGGCAAACGAGCTGCATCGTACCTTCCATGAACAGATCGGGGCCCAGGTGCGACGCCATGAAACCCCCGCACATGGCACAAAACTGTTCTCCGCCCAAAACATTTTCTTTTATGGCTATTTCCGGCATGGCCTTCTCCTTTTCTGTTCGATTACAGTGCCGTGAGCAGCCCTTGGAAAATCGGGCCAAGTGGAACGTGCAAAGCCGCACTAATTAATTGAAGAAAAAAATAAGTAAAACAAAATCAAGATTAGTGGAACTTATTTGCCTCATCACTCCATAATATAATGAACATTTTCAGCAGTAATAATAAGAACATCCTGAACTAAATATATACTGAATCTATAGATCTGTAAATGATTTTTATGGAAAATGTTGAAGAATCAGCTTTTGCTATGCCGACAGACCCGCAAACAGCTGAAATGGTTGGAGGCTTGAGGTGTATATGATATGAATTACTGCTTCATCGGGCTGATGAGAAGCCGGGATTGCCGTTTTCGGAAGAAGCGACGCGAGGAGCTTTCATCGTATTTCGGCAACGGACTGTCGAGCGGAGCCGCGCCGGTCAGCCGGAAAATGCGGGGGCAACGCTTGCCCGTCAACGTCTTCCCACTCGAAGAATCATCACGGGACAAGCGTGCTCGACCACTCGGCGCGCAACGACCGCCTTCCGCAAAGCCGGGATTCACCGGGCAGGCTTCGCCGTCTTGCGCCAAACTTTACCGGGGGCGCCGGTTGACGACCCTCGAAGGATAATGACCTCTGTACCCATAGTGAAAAGAACGGTAGCCTCTCACTCCGTGATAGTAGGGATATCGACCGCCCCTCCACCAGCCGTAGGCTCCGTACCGATAAACCGGACGATAGCCGCCAACGACGACTCCCACATTGGCCCGAGGAACGCAAACCGCCCGTGGAGGGGGGCATATGGCCCGAGCCCGACGCCGTTCTCGATACATTTTCCATTCAACATGACGGGACGCATCCTCCGTCCCCACCGTCTGTTCAATCACGTCCTTCTGTTGGGCGCAGAGCGCCGAATAGACGCTTTCCCCCTTGTCTCTTGCCGCCCGCATGCGGTTCACTCTTTTCGGTGAAAGCGCCATATAATCAGACCCGGTCGTCCCCTCAATCCACACTTTGTTCTTGAGCGATTTATGATGCCTTTCGATCGTTACACCCGGGCGCTTCTCCCGAATCGCCTGCGCCGCCAGGTCGGTGAGCGCATCCGGGCCATGCAGCTTCACCACCGGCGACTCGGCCTGCCGGCTGTACGTCACCTCCTGCTCCACCTCGGATTGGTACTCCGTCTGGGCCAAGGAGGCGGACGCCATGCCGAGAATTCCACACACGATAATGAGTAACAAGAACTTCCCCTTCTTCATACGACGCACCTCCGTTTCCCGGAAATTCCCCGAAACGACGTATCCTTGACGGAACACGTCCGTACTCGCATCCGGACCTCCTCCGAGCATGGAAACGGGAACCCGCAAGCTTGGAGGACTCTTTCTTCAGTAGATAAAGATGAATGGAAACGAAGAATTGTCTACACGGAACGCCTGATGCGATCGGAGGTCTCGGCGCCGGCCACGGGCAACACCTCGAATGGAGCGCCGCCCCGACGAACATCGATCCGATCTTCTCAAGGGCAACAGCCGCGCCGGGAAGACAATGGATCGGCATCCGACGGCTAAGGTGAGATAAGGGATTTTATGAACGACCGTCAGCAGTGGGATATATGGTCGAATTGAAAAGCCTGCGGCATTCACCCCGAACCCGGGAAGGCCATGCCGGATTCGCGTGAAAGCTCGGAGAACGCCGGATCGGCGGAAGGCATGGCGGACGGTGACGAATCCTCCCCCTCGCACGCGACCGGCGCAATTGCGGGGCGGGGCCTCGTGCTCCTCGCGCCCGATGCAGGCGTCGGGAACCCAATCGACCATGAGACCCGCCACACCCGCTAAGCATGCCAATCCAATCGCCCGGGAATCCGTTTTCAAGGCAAGCCGCCATCGAGGGCATTGACCGATGATCCCGCCGCCTCACCACCCGATTCCGTCGGTTTCCCGGCTCCTTTTCACGTGATGAAAAGATTCTTGGTGGCGAAGTTGGGGTCGCTGGTCACGTTCACCCCCAGGCGTCTGAGGCCCGCCTCGTCCCCGGGGGTGGGAATGTGCGTGATGTGCACCTCGCAGCCCTTGAGCTCCCCGAGCTTCTCCAACGCCAGTTGCGCGGCGGGATTGGTCGTGGCGCTGATGCTCAACGCGATCAGGGCTTCCTGGAGGTCCAGGCTCACGGCCTTCTCGCCCAGGATTTCCTGTTTGAAGCGGCTGATGGAATCCGTAATGCTGGGAGGGAGCAGCTTGATCTTGGCAGGCACCTCGGCCAGGTGCTTTGCGGCGTGCAGGATCAGACTCGATGCCGCGTGCATGAGCGGCGAATTCGAGCCCGTGACGATGGTGCCGTCCCTGAGCTGGATGGCCGCCCCGCAGTAGATGCCGTTATGGCCCTTGCCTTCCTGGTTCTGGGCCTCGGTTGCGGCCTGGTGCGCCGCCGAGACGACCTTGCGGTAGCTGCGGTCGAGATTGAAATTCCTGACGAAAAGCTCCACGCGCTGAACGGTTTCCTTGTCGGCAAACCCCATGGCATATTCGCACTGGTAGCGGAAATAGCGCCGCAGCACCTCCTGCTTGGCGGCCTCCTGCACGGCGGCGTCGTCCACAACGGCAAACCCCGCTCGGTTCACGCCCATGTCCGTCGGAGACTTGTAGAATGATTCCCCGCCGGTGATCTTCTCCAGGATTCGACGCAACACGGGAAAGACTTCCACGTCCCGGTTGTAGTTGACCGCGGTCTGCCCGTAGGCCTCGAAGTGATAGGGATCGAGCAGGTTGAAGTCCCTGATGTCCGCCGTGGCGGCCTCATAAGCGATGTTCACGGGATGTTTCAAAGGCATGTTCCAGATGGGGAAGGTCTCGAACTTGGCATAGCCCGATTTTCGGCCGTGCCGGTAATCGTGGTACAACTGGGAGAGGCAGGTGGCCAGCTTGCCGCTGCCCGGCCCCGGACCGGTCACGATCACGAGGGGCTTCTCCGTCGCAATGCTCTCGTTGGCCCCGTACCCCTCGTCGCTGACGATCATATCCACATCGGTGGGATAGCCTTTGGTGAAGCGATGACAATAAACCTTGATCCCTCGCCGTTCCAGCTTGTTCTTGAACAGCATGGCCGCCGGCTGGCTGTCGAAACGGGTGATGACGACACCCAGCACATCGATCCCCCACGGCTTGAGATCGTCGATCAGCTTCATCGCGTCGGTGTCGTAGGTGATGCCGAAATCCGCCCGGATCTTTTTCCGCTCGATGTCGCCGGCGTAGATGCACAGCAGGATATCGGCCTGGTCTTTCAATTGCTGCAGGAGCCGCATCTTGACGTTGGGATCGTATCCGGGCAAAACCCGGGCGGCGTGATAGTCGTAGAGCAGCTTGCCTCCGAATTCGAGATAGAGCTTACGGTCGAAACGCTCCACGCGGTCAAGAATGCATCTTGTCTGTTCCCGGATATAAAATTCATTGTCGAACGCAACCGGATCGATCATGCCTGCTCCGTTTCCTGCCATGCCCGAGGGACCTCCGCGTTTCCCCATACGCCGCCCCGCCTTCATTCCATGCTCCCGGCGTCCCGTGTGGTCCTTGCCGCAGCGCCATGCACTCCCGTGGCTGCCAATCCGATTACGGGCGGCGTCATCCGGTTCCGAGGGCAAAAATAAATGGACGGCGCCCCGCGGCTGGGCGACCGTCGCGGTTCTCGAACCCGCTCTTCATGAGGCCGACCTCCGCGTCTTGACATAAAGTCCACCCGCCGATGGAACGAGTCGGTTCCGACACCTTCTGGTTGACAGGCTCCGGGGGAGGGGGAAGAACCATTCCCTTATGAAGCTGAACGCTGGACGCTTGGCGTTTAGCACATCTGCAGACGATTGTCCACCACTCCACGACACCACTTCACGCCCTCCGCCCGGCTGCCCTGCCGGATGCGCTGCTATTTTTCTTGCTGATCGGAAAATTTTGCGGTATTCATCCGCATCAGAGCGGTGTAATGGAACCACCACCTGCATTGTAAGATAACGATAAAATTAATATTTTGCGAAGAGAACAGGGGGATGTCCGTGCCGTTCGCCATCTACTCGGGGTGTGCTCTGTCATTGTGCGGAAGCCGTTCATGGCAACGGTTCCTGCTCGCCGCTCTTTGCGTCATGACATTCATTCCGTCCGGCTGCGAAAAGCATGAGTCGACCCGCTCCGACCAACGCCCGGTGGAGGTGACGGCGGTCACCGTGACCCCCCGGGACGTGCCGCTCACCTACGAGTTCATCGCCCAGGTGCAAAGCTCCCAGCAGGTAAACATCCAGGCCCGTGTCAGCGGGTTCCTGGACAAGAGGGTTTACACTGAAGGATCGATGGTCAAGGAGGGACAGACCCTCTTTCTGATGGACCAGAAACCCTTCAAGGCACAGCTCGATCAGGCCCGGGCCGCGCTCGCCAAGCACGAGGCCGCCCTCGAGGTGGCGCGCCTGAACCTGGCCCGCGTCAAGCCGCTGACCGCTTTGAACGCACTGTCCCAAAAGGATCTGGACGATGCGATCGGCCAGTTCCAGTCCGCCGCGGCAGCGGTGGAGGGGGCAAAAGCCCAGGTGGAGCAGGCGAAGCTCAATCTTTCCTACACGGTGATCACTTCTCCCGTGACCGGTATCTCGAGCTATGCCCAGCAGGCCGACGGGACCTATCTTCATTCCTCCAACAGCCAGCTCACCACCGTGGCGGTCATCTCGCCGACTTACATCAACTTCAGCATTTCCGAAAACGATTGGCTGAAATACAGGGATCAGGTTGCCAAGGGAAACGTGGTCGAACCCGACGACAAGGTTTTTCTTGCCGAGGCGGTTCTCGCCGACGGCGCGGTATACCCCCACACCGGGAAGGTCACTTTCGCCGATCCTTCCTTCAACCCCCGGACGGGCACGTTCCTGATCCGCGCCACGGTGGACAACCCCGACGGCCGGTTGCGGCCGAACCAGTATGTGCGCGTACGCTTGAAAGGGGCGGTGCGGCGCAATGCCGTTCTTGTGCCCCAACGCGCGGTCCAGCAGACTTCCAAGGGGCACACGGTCTGGGTTGTCGGCAAGGACGGCAAGGCGGAGCCCCGTCCCGTAACGGTCGGGCAGTGGCACGAGAACGACTGGTTCATCAACGAGGGATTGCATGGAGGCGATCAGGTGGTGGTCGACGGCGTCCTTCTCGTTCGTCCCGGCTCTTTGCTGAAAGTGTCGCCATTGTCCGACAAAACGAAGCCGGACGGCGGAGGCCCGGCTGCGAACGATCCCGAAAAGAGCGCAAGCCGGGAAGCAACCGGGAAACGATAGCTCTTTTTGCCGGCCGTTCTCTCACAGGTGTCGGCGCGGCAGGAGCCACCCCATGTTCTCCAGATTCTTCATCGAGCGGCCCATCTTTGCCACCGTCGTTTCATCGATCATCGTGATAGCCGGCCTGGTATCGATGAAGGCCCTGCCCGTCTCGCAGTATCCCACCATCACGCCGGTGCAGATCCAGGTGACGACCACCTACCCCGGCGCGGACTCGAAGACGGTGGGCGATTCCGTGGCGGCGCCGATCGAGGCTCAGATCAACGGCGTCGACAACATGCTCTACATGATCTCGACCAGCTCCAACACCGGCCAGCTGACGATCACCGTCTACTTCACTCTCGACACCGACCCCGACATCGCCCAGGTGCAGGTCCAGAACCGGGTGAACCTCGCCATGCCGCAACTGCCCGAGGCGGTGGCGCAATATGGCGTCGCGGTTCAGAAGAACTCCACCACATGGCTGATGCTCATCGGGGTGAGCAACAAGGACGGCCGTTACAGCCCGGATTACGTTGCCAATTACGCCAACGTTTACGTGCTCGACGCCATAAAACGGGTCAATGGAGCGGGCCAGAGCCAAGTTTATTACGACGTGCCGGACCAGGCGATGCGCATCTGGATGAACCCGGACCGGATGGCCTCCCTCGGGATAACGACATCGGACATCCAGCAGGCGGTGGCCCAGCAAAACGCCCTGTACGGCGCCGGCCAGATCGGCCAGCAGCCCTCGGACGAATCCGTGGAGTTGACCTTCCCGGTCGTGACCCAGCCTCCTTTCATCCAGCCGCGGCAATATGAAGACATTATTTTGCGCGCCGGACCGGACGGCAGCGCCCTTGTCCGCCTCAACGACGTCGCCCGCGTCGAAGTCGGCCGCAAGCAGTATATCCAGGATACCCGCCTTGACGGGATACCGGCGACCATCATCGCCGTCTACCAGCAACCGGGGGCCAACGCCCTGGCTGTCTGCAAGGCGGTCCGCCAAACCCTGGACGAGCTCAAAAGAACGATGCCCAGCGGCATCGAGTGCACGATCGCGCTCGACACCACGGATTTTGTCCGGCTCTCCATCGAGGAGATCATTCACACCCTGATCGCGGCCGTAATCCTCGTGGTGCTGGTCGTTTACCTCTTTCTCCAGAGCTTTCGCGCCACCGTCATCTGTTCGGTCGCCATCTTTGTTGCGCTCATCGGCACCTTCCCGGGCATGCTCGCCATGGGATTCTCGATCAACCTGCTGACCCTGTTCGGCCTCATCCTCGCCATCGGCATGGTGGTCGACGACGCCATCGTCGTGGTCGAAAACGTCGAACGCAACATGGTGAAGTATCACCTTACGCCCCGAGAGGCCACGATTCGGTCCATGGAGCAGATCGGAACCTCGTTGATCGCCGTGGTGCTGGTGATGGCATCGGTTTTCATCCCGGCCGCGTTTCTGCCCGGCACCACGGGACAGCTCTACAAGCAGTTCGCCGTCACCATCGTCATTTCGGTGGCGCTCTCGGGGTTCGTGGCGCTCACCCTCACCCCGGCCATGTGCGGGGTCCTGCTCAAGCACAGGCCCCCTCCGCAGCGCGGCCCCTTTGCCTGGTTCAACCGGCAATTCGACCGTTTCACCGCTGTCTTCGGCGATGCGGTGGTGTTCATGATCAGGCGCATGGGAGTGGCGTTCGTACTGCTCGCCGTGTTCATCGGAGGGCTTGCATACCTTTTCCGGACCATCCCGACGAGCTTCGTGCCGAACGAAGATCAGGGCTATTTGTTTCCCGTGTTCGTTCTGCCCGACGCATCGAGTATCAACCGCACCTCCGCGGCAACCGAAATCCTGGACGAGTTGTTCGCCCGGAACCCCGCCGTGGAGCACAGGGTCGTTCTGAACGGCTTCAGCGTGCTCGACCTCCAGACCAAGAACAACGCGGCCACCCTTTTTATCATGCTCAAGGATTTCAAGGAGCGCTATGCTTCCGGGGATCGCGCCGCCAAGGAGAGCGCCCGGGCGGTCTTTGAGAACGTCGCGGCCGAGGCGCGGAGCAGATTCGCTACGGGGGTGCTCCTGCCGCTCTTCCCCGCGGCTATTCCCGGCATCGGAACGACGGACGGTTTCGAGTTCTGGATCCAGGATACGGGGGCCGGAGACCCGGTGCGCCTTTATGAGGTTACCCAGAAATTCCTTTCCAGGGCGCGCGGGCGGTCCGAGCTCGCGGGCCTGAGCTCGACCTTTCGCGCCTCCTCGCAGCAGCTCCGCGCGGAAGTGGACCGGTCCAAATCCGTGCTTCTGGGGGTTCCGATCGAAGACGTATACAGCGCGTTGCAGGCCCAGTTCGGTTCGATCACGGTGAGCCAGTTCAACCAGTTCAGCCGCGTGTGGAACGTGATCCTGCAGTCCGACGCTCCTTTCCGGAGCGACCCCATGGACATCACCAGCCTGTACACGAGATCCAACGACAATCAAATGGTTCCGCTTTCCGCGCTGGTCAAAACCGAATACGTTACGGGCCCCGACCTGGTGCCCCACTTCAACGGCTTCCCCGCCGCGCAGATCACGGGCTGCGCCGCCGCGGGCCACAGCTCGGGAGATGCGATCGAAGCGATGGAGGAAACGGCGCGCGAGGTGCTGCCCGCGGAATACGATTTCGCATGGTCGGGCATGGCCTTCGAAGAAAAGAAAGCGGGGGCGACCTCAACGGCGGCGTTTGTCTTCAGTCTCATCATCGTCTTCCTCGTGCTCGCCGCTCAGTTCGAATCCTGGACGCTTCCGGGATCGGTCATGACGGCGGTGCCGTTCGGAATCCTCGGCGCGTTCATTTTCAACTGGCTGCGGGGCCTGGAAAACGACGTCTATTTCCAGATCGGCCTCCTGGTGCTCATCGGGCTTGGGGCAAAAAACGCGGTCCTTCGCGTGACCTTCGCCGTCGAGCTGCGCCGGCAGGGATTGTCGATCATGGACGCGACCATCAAGGCGGGCGAGGAGCGGCTGCGACCGATCATCATGACGTCCCTCGCCTTCATTCTGGGAGTGCTTCCGCTGGCGATCGCCACGGGAGCGGGCGCCAGCGCCCGCCACTCCATCGGCACCGGCATCATGGGCGGCATGATCGGCGAAACCACCCTGGCCATGCTTTACGTGCCGCTCTTTTTCTACATTTTCGACCGGCTCGCCGAACGCTCGCAGGCAAGGAAAGAAGAGATTCCGCCTGACAAACCGGGCGAGTATCCCGGCCCGGTCCTCGATCGGAATAATGTGTGACGCCCCGGTAAAGGGCAAAACCGGCTGGATTCGGGAGGCCACCACTCCATGTTCTCCAAATTCTTCATCGAACGGCCCATTTTCGCCACGGTCGTTTCGCTCATCATCGTGATAGCAGGCCTGGTATCGATGAAGGCCCTGCCCGTTTCACAGTATCCCACCATCACGCCGGTGCAGATCCAGGTGACGACCACTTACCCCGGCGCGGACTCGAAGACGGTCGGGGACTCCGTGGCGGCTCCCATCGAGGAGCAGATCAACGGCGTCGACAACATGCTCTACATGACCTCGACCAGTTCCAACACCGGCCAGCTGACGATCACCGTTTTCTTCAGCCTCGACACCGACCCGGATATCGCCCAGGTACAGGTCCAGAACCGGGTGAACCTCGCCGCGCCGCAGCTGCCTGCGGCAGTGGTGCAGTATGGGGTTTCGGTGCAGAAAAAGTCGTCGAGCATGCTGATGATCATCGGAGTGACCAACAAGGACGGCCGTTTCAGCTCGGAATACGTCACCAATTACGCCAATGTTTATGTGCTCGATGCGGTCAAACGGGTCAATGGAGCGGGCCAGGCGCAGATTTTCGGAGTGCCCGACCAGGCGATGCGCATTTGGATGAACCCGGACCGGATGGCCTCCCTGGGGATAACGACAACGGATATTCAAAACGCGGTGACTCGTCAGAACGCCCTGTTCGGTGCCGGCCAGATCGGCCAGCAGCCCAATGCCGGCCACATTCAGCTCACGTTCCCGGTCGTGACCCAGCCTCCCTTCGTCCAGCCGTCGCAGTATGAAGACATCATTCTGCGCGGCAGCCGGGACGGCAGTGCCATTGTCCGACTCAAGGACGTCGCCCGCGCCGAAGTCGGCAGAAAGGCCTACGTCGACGACAACAGGTTGAACGGCGCTCCCTCGGCTCTCATCGCCGTCTATCAGCAACCGGGCGCAAACGGCCTCGATGTTTCCAAGGCCGTCCGCCAGACCCTGGAGAAGCTGAAACGCACGATGCCCGACGGCATCGAATACCAAGTGGTTCTCGACACCACCGATTTCGTGCGGCTCTCCATCGAGGAGATCATTCACACCCTGATTGAGGCCATAATCCTCGTGGTGTTGGTCGTTTACCTCTTTCTCCAGAGCTTTCGCGCCACCGTCATCTGTTCGGTCGCCATCTTCGTGGCGCTCATCGGCACCTTCCCCGGCATGCTCGCTATGGGATTCTCGATCAACCTGCTGACCCTGTTCGGCCTCATCCTCGCCATCGGGATGGTGGTCGACGACGCCATCGTCGTGGTCGAAAACGTCGAACGCAACATGGTGAAGTATCACCTCGCGCCCCGGGAAGCGACGATCCGGGCGATGGAGCAGATCGGCACATCCCTTATCGCCGTGGTGCTGGTGATGGCATCGGTTTTCATCCCGGCCGCATTCCTGCCCGGCACCACGGGGCAGCTTTACAAGCAGTTCGCCATCACCATCGTCATTTCGGTGGCGCTCTCGGGGTTCGTGGCGCTCACCCTCACCCCGGCCATGTGCGGGATCCTGCTCAAGCACAGGCCCCCTCCGCAACGCGGCCCCTTTGCCTGGTTCAACCGGCAGTTCGACCGCTTCACCGTTGCCTTCGGCAATGCGGTGGTGTTCATGATCAGGCGGATGGGGGTGGCCTTCGTGCTGCTCGCCGTATTGATCGGCGGGCTCGCATACCTGTTCCGGACCACCCCGACGAGTTTCGTGCCCAATGAAGATCAGGGCTATTTGATGTCCATGATCGTTATGCCCGATGCCGCCAGCCTCAACCGCACCTCCCGCACCACGGAGGTGGTGGACGGCCTGTTCGCCGAAAATCCCGCCGTGGCCGACCGGGCGGTCGTGAACGGCTACAGCCTCATCGACGGTCAGTACAAGACAAACGTTGCGACCATATTCGTGCCGCTCAAGGACTTCAAGGAACGCTACTCCTCCATCGAGCGCGCCCGAAGGGAAAACGCCAAAGCGGTCCTTCTGCAGGCTTTGTCGGATGCGCGCAGGAAGATCAATACGGGGGTGTTCATTCCCATCGCTCCGCCGGCGATCCCCGGCATCGGAACTACGGGAGGCTTCGAATTCTGGATACAGGACAAGAAGGCCGGAGTTCCGGAGCGGCTCTACGACGTAACGCAGGAATTTCTCGCCAAAGCCCGCCGGCGGTCCGAGCTGAGCGGCCTGAACTCGACATTCCGGGCCGTCTCGCAGCAGCTCCACGCGGAAGTCGACCGGTCCAAATCCGTGCTTCTCGGGGTTCCGGTTGCGGACGTCTACAGCACTTTGCAGGCTCAGTTCGGTTCGATCACGGTAAGCCAGTTCAACCAGTTCAGCCGTGTGTGGAACGTGGTCCTCCAGTCCGACGCCCCTTACCGAAAGGACCCGTCGGACATCACGCGTCTCTACACGAGGTCCCGGGACAACCAGATGGTTCCCCTTTCGGCGGTGGTCGAGACCAGGTATGTCACCGGCCCCGATCTGGTGCCGCATTTCAACGGCTTCCCCGCCGCGCAGGTCACGGGTTCCGCCGCCGTGGGCTACAGCTCGGGCGACGCCATCAAGGTGATGGAAGAGACGGCGCGCGAGGTGCTCCCCGACGGCTATGACTTCGCCTGGTCGGGCATGGCCTTCGAGGAGAAGAAGGCGGGCGCGACCTCGATGGCCGCCTTCGCCTTCGGCCTGATCATCGTTTTTCTCGTGCTGGCCGCCCAGTTCGAGTCCTGGACGCTTCCGGGATCGGTCATGACGGCGGTGCCCTTCGGGATCCTCGGCGCGCTCGCGTTCAACTGGCTGCGGGGCCTGGAAAACGACGTCTATTTCCAGATCGGTCTCCTGGTGCTCATCGGGCTCGGGGCCAAAAACGCGGTCCTTCGCGTGACCTTCGCCGTCGAGCTGCGTCAACAGGGATTGTCGATCATGGACGCGACCATCAAGGCGGGCGAGGAGCGGCTGCGACCGATCATCATGACTTCGCTCGCCTTCATCCTGGGGGTGCTTCCGCTGGCCATCGCCACGGGAGCGGGCGCCAACGCCCGCCACTCCATCGGCACGGGCATCATGGGCGGCATGATCGGCGAAACCACTCTGGCCATGCTTTACGTGCCGCTCTTTTTCTATATCTTCGACCGGCTCGCCGAACGCTCCTCGGGGAAGAAGAAGACCTCACCCGGGGAGGGATCGCCGCCGCCCACGCTCCATGAGAGCCCGGAGGTCAACTGATATGCGCCGTTTCGCCCTCACGGCCCTTGCCGTCCTCCTTGCCGGCTGTACGCTCGGTCCCGACTATCGCCGCCCCGCCGTGGACGTCATGCCGTCCTACCGCTTCGAAGAGCGGGAAACGCGCGACACGGCCAACACCGACTGGTGGAAGGAGTTCCAGGACCCGGTGCTGGATTCGCTCATTGCCGAAGCGCTTGCCAACAACAGGAACGTCAGGATCGCCGCCGCCAACATCGATCAGGCGGCCGGAGTGCTGATGCAGACCCGCGCTCCGCTCTTTCCCCAGGTGAGCTACAGCGGGAGCGCAACGCGGCGGCGAGCGAGCGAACGCGGTTCCGACGTCCTGTCCGGCTTTGTTTCCAACCCTCGGAACTCCTTCGAGCTGCTGGCCGGGGCCAACTGGGAGATCGATCTGTGGGGACGCATCCGAAGGCTGTCCGAGGCCGCGCGGGCGAACCTGCTGGCGAGCGAGGAAGCCCGTCGCGGGGTGGTGCTCTCCCTGGTGGCCTCCGTTGCGGGCACATACATTCAGCTTCGCGGACTCGACGACCAACTCGAGATTTCACGGCGCACGCTCGCCGTTTACGGGGAGTCGCTCCGGCTGTTCGAGCTGCAGTTCGCCCATGGGCAGGTCTCGCAAATGACCGTGGAGCAGGCCCGTTCGCAGTACGAGACGGCGGCGGCCACGATCCCGCAGATCGAGTCGCAGATCGCTCAGACCGAAAACGGTCTGTCCACCCTGCTCGGCCGAAACCCCGGCCCCGTCGATCGGGGGAAATCCATTCGCGAGTTGACACCGCCGGCTATCCCTTCGGGACTCCCGTCGCAGCTGCTGGAGCGCCGCCCCGACCTGGCGCAGGCCGAGCAGAACCTCATTGCCGCCAACGCTCAAATTGGAGCGGCCAAGGCTCTCTACTTTCCCGCCATCTCGCTCACCGCCGCCCTAGGCACCCAGAGCTCCGAGCTCTCCGATCTTTTCAAGGGACCCGCAAGAACCTGGAGTTACGCGGGGTCTTTCACGGGACCGATTTTCACGGCCGGGGCCATCGCCGGACAGGTGAAGCAGGCCGAAGCCATGCAAAAGGCGGCTCTTGAGAGCTATCAAAATGCGATTTTGAACGCATTCAGCGATGTCGAAAGTGCACTCGTCGCGCGCCGGAAGCTCTCGGAACAACTGGAGGCCCAGGAGGCGCTCGTGAGGACGCTCAAGGAATACGACCGCCTGGCCTGGCTGCAGTACAACGGGGGATACACGCCTTACCTCACGGTACTCACCGCCGAGACGCAGCTTTTCCCCGCGGAGCTCACCACCTCCGAGGTGAGGACCGCCTTGATGGCGGCGTATGTGAATATTTACAAAGTCATGGGAGGAGGCTGGGTGAACAGGGCGGATGCGCTTACCCGGGAAGCCCCCGCGGCCGCGCCTTTGGGGCTCGACCCCCCTGCCGCGGCCGCCTCGACGGCTTCCTCGAAGGCCAAAACTGAAGAGTGACCCTCAGGCGCGAACTTAACGGCATTTGAATTATTCCTGTTTCCTTTTGACAGGAGCGATGGCTCTCTTGCCCGTCTTGAACGTAAATCGGCACAGAAACCGCCTGCGCGGTCTTCCTGGACGCCAATTCACCTTTAACTCCTGAATTTTCTTTAACTTGATAATAAGCTCTCATTGTGCCGTTTATTCCGGTATACCGTTTATTCTGCACATGATGCGAATGGAGGTTGCCGCGTGAGAAAGTGCTCCTGGTTTATCCTTGTCTTGACGGTCTTTGTTTTGGCGGTGCCGGCAGGCCAGGCCTTTTCGGGTCGATGCGATGCCTCGAACGATTATGCCGGCGAGCGCTTCCCGGCAGCAGACGAAACGGGCGATGAAAACGGTTATTGTCTTGCCGACGATTTCACGCCTCTGTTCTCGTCCTCGATACCGGACATTCTGCAGGCTTCCGAGCCTCCCACGGGCAATCCGGACGGGCGATGCTCCATCCCCGAGGCGGCCAGGGAGGAGGATGTTTCCCACCCGGACCGTGTGATCGGCAACGGGACCCCCCGGAGCTGCACGAGCACCGCCGTCGTTGCGGCGGTGGCCAGGGGAGGCGTCATCACCTTCAACTGCGGGCCGGAGCCGGTCACTATCGTTATGAAGAGAACGGCCAAGGTGTTCAACGACACCGGACCCCGGATCGTGATCGACGGCGGCGGAAAGGTCACCCTGAGCGGCGACGGCGCCCGGCGCATCCTGTATATGAACACGTGTGACCCCAACCAGGTCTGGACCACCGATCATTGCGACAACCAGGATCATCCGCAGCTCACCGTCCAGAACCTGACCTTCGTGGACGGCAATTCCAAAGCCGACAAGACTTATGACGGCGGCGGGGCCATCTGGGTCCGGGGGGGACGGTTCAAGATCGTCAAGTCGCGGTTTTTCAGAAACGTCTGCGCCTCCACGGGGCCTGACGTGGGCGGCGCGGCCGTGCGGGTGTTCAGCCAGTACATGGGGAAACCGGTCTACATCGTGAAAAGCACCTTCGGCGGGGCCGCGGGCTACGGCAATGTCGGCTCCAACGGCGGCGGAATAAGCAGCATCGGGGTCTCCTACACGGTTATAAATTCACTTTTCACGCATAACAGGGCCATCGGTTACGGCGCCAATCCGAAGGAACCCGGCACCCCGGGAGGCGGCAGCGGCGGGGCCATCTACAACGACGGGAATCTGTTCAGGCTCAGACTGTGCGGGACAAAGATCCAGAACAACCGCGCCCGGGAAGGAGGAGGCGCCATCTTTTTCGTCAGCAACGATCGCAGCGGCACGCTGACCATCAGGAAATCGGTGTTGCGAAACAATCCCAGCCTTGGATTCGAAACTCCCGGCTACCCCGGCATCTTCTACCTCGGGAACGGCGACCCGGTGGTGATCGATTCCATTATCGAATAGGCCCGGGGTCAAACCTACACTTTTCACATTTCTCCATGAGCCGGCCGAAGGCTAGCAACGCAACATGAAAATCCCTCAGGTCGAGGGCACGATCACACGACATAGGATGGGTCCTCATTCCTGTTGACCTTTGCGGACCCTCTCGCATTATGCACCACTCTGAGGTGGGCGTTCGCCCATATTGACGAAAAAACATCGAGTCTCCAGAGGCTCATTGTGAGGCTCATCGTTTGTTTCCGTCGGGAGCGGAGACGAGGCACGGCAGCCTTCCGACCGCATCAGGTTCATTCTTTCCACGCTCCTTATACAAAAAAGGTTCTTGCTCCTGAAACACCAACTCGTCTAACATTCCCGAGGTAATGCTCAGGTCGCGGGACACCGCGAAGCATGGAAACGTGCGTTTTCCGGGGCAGTATTCGAGAACCTGTCACGGGGTTCCGGCCGTGACTGCGGAGCAATGCGAGGCAGTTGTGCAGGGTTGTTGTACTTCAGCATTTCGTGAATGTGTCTGGAGAGGAATTCGCCGGGAGAAATCATCGAGATGAAAGCGCTTATTGAGGCCGACGGAATCGTTGAGCAAGTCCTGAACGTTGTAGCACCCGGGCAGCCCGTTTCGAGAAGGAGGGTGTTGAAGCTTTGCGGGGCCACGATCGCCGGGATGGCTTCGTGGCACTTCTTTGGAATGGGCGGCGGAATCAGTGCTCCGCTGATCATCACGGAACAGGCCGGCGGACTGGTGGTCGCCGATCCCACGAGATGTGTCGGCTGCCGCAGATGCGAACTTGCCTGCACCGAGTTCAACGACGGAAAATCATCCCCCGGGACAGCCCGGATAAAGGTGAGGCGAAATTTGAATTTCGGCCCCGCGGGGCTCTACACCGGGCAATGCACCGACGGGAACTGGGGAAGCGGCCTGATCGTTCAGGACTTTTGCAAGCAGTGTCCCCATCCCGTTCCCTGTGCCGACGCCTGTCCCAATGCAGCCATCGAAGTGAAACCGCCCGTGAACGCCAGGGTCGTCAACCCGGACAGGTGCACCGGCTGCAAAGTATGCCTGAAAGCCTGTCCGTGGGAGATGATGTCGTTCGATCCGGAAACAAACAAGGCCACCAAGTGTTTTCTGTGCGAAGGCAAGCCGAAATGCGTGGAGGCATGTCCGGCGGAGGCGCTGACGTACGTGTCCTGGGTTGACCTGACCGGCAAGGTCCCGTCCCGGACGACTCCCGTTTCGAATCGATCCGTGGCATGCATCGATTGCCACAAGTGAGAGCAGAGGAAAGCATGGGCAAAATGCCTCAATATGGCGGATGGGCGGGAAAGGTGCTGCGGGTTGACTTGTCTACCGGTCGTATCACCACGGAAGACACCGTCGAAAAATACAAGGACTACATCGGTGGCACGGGACTGGGATACAAGGTCCTCTGGGACGAAGTCGCGCCGGAGACCAGGGCTTTCGACCCCGAAAACAAGATCGTCTTTGCCACCGGTCCGCTGGCCGGCACCAGCGCGCCCTGCAACGGAAGGACCGCCATCACCACGCTGTGGCCGACCTGCTGGCCGAAACACCTGGTCGGTTCAGGGCACATGGGCGGCCATTTCGCGGCGGAGCTGAAATATGCCGGGTTCGACGGCGTCATCGTTGAAGGCCGGGCCGACCATCCGGTCTGGCTCGCCATTGCCGACGGCAAGGTGGAAATCAGGGATGCCCGCCGGCTTTGGGGACAGGGCATTCGGCGGACCACCCTTGAAATCTCCAGGCAGATGGGTCCCGAGGCGGTGGTGGCCGCAATCGGCCAGGCCGGGGAAAACATGGTCCCGATGTCCGTCATCATCAATTCGGTTTCCCATTCGGGCGCAGGCGGCGCGGTGATGGGTTCTAAGAACCTCAAGGCCATCGGCGTCCGAGGCACCGGCAGCATCCGTATCGCCGGGAACAGGGAGGAATGGGAAAAGGCCGTCAGATACCATCTGTCGCTTATCGGGGCCAACAACCAGATCGTGGTGCCCAGCAGTCCGCAGCCGTGGGCGGAACATTACAACCCGGGCAGCCGATGGGTCGCCTCGCGTGGGCGAACCTGGGGTGCCGCAAACCCGCCCATCGAAACCGGGTCATGCGAACCGCAAAACCTCAATCGAATTGCCTATAGAACGAACAACGCCGCCTTTTTCCTCGGCGAGCAGGCCTGGCGATACACGGTGAGAGGCAACGGCTGCACCGGCTGTCCGATACGGTGCCACACCATGATCAAAGTCCCCACAGTCGCTTCGAAGTACGGGATCCCGGAAATCGGGCAGAGCACCTGTGTGCGCATGATCTTCGGCAAGTGGTTTTTCAAGAGCTTCCCGGATGGTCCCCTGGGCGAGACTTCCATCGAGGCGGCCATGGTCGGCATGCACCTTGCCGACGACCTCGGGTTGTGGGACAACTACGGACAGCTTCAGCGCGATTTCCAGAAGTGTTACAGCGAAGGAATTTTTCAGAGCAAAGTGGGCGAAAAGGAATTTCGGAGGTACTCCTGGGATAAGTTTGAAAAAGGTGATCCCGCCTTCCTGTTCGAACTGCTTCCGAGGATTGCCGGCAAGGACGGTGAGTTGGCGTCGGCTCTTGGCCTGGGGACCGGATTCATGCTGGAAGGGTGGGGAATTTCCGAAGAGGCATGGAAGAGCGATCGCACCCTCCAATACTGGAAACTGGGGCACCCCAAGCACCATTCCAATGAGGATGCGGGCCAGTGCGGCGTCATTATCAACACGCAATACAATCGTGACGCTCAGTGCCATTCCCACACCAATTTCACTCGAAACGGGCTCCCGCTGGAGATCCAGAAAAGGCTGGCCGCCGACCTTTGGGGTTCGGATGCCGCGGTCGATGCGGCGGGGGACTTCACGCCCATGAACGTCTATAAGGCCAAAATGGCAAAATGGGCGCTGTTGAGAAAGGAACTGCACGACTCGATTTCCCTCTGCAACTGGATGGGGCCATGGTCCTCATCACCGCTCAAGGAGCGCGGGTATAAGGGGGACGATACCCTGGAGTCGCTGCTTTACAGTCTTGTGACCGGGGACAGGAAGTCGCCCCGGGAACTCGACGAGGTCGCCGAACGGATATTCGTGCTCCACCGCGCCCTGACCATCCGAGGCATGGGAACCAGGGAGATGCGCGCAAAACACGATACCATCCCGGATTGGGTCTATGGGGACGACAAGGACCGTATCCCCTTCACCAAGGGCACGATTCAGATGGACAAAGACGACATCCGGAAGGCGATGCAGATGTTCTACGAAGAAGCGGGCTGGGACAAGGAGACCGGCGTCCCCACCGGGGCAACCTATCGCCGGCTGGGGCTCTCTGACGTTGAGGAGAAACTGGCCAAGAAAAGGCTGACCGCGTGATGGAAGCCGCCGAGCTTGCCGAGCTCATACGGGAACGTACCAAGTCGGGAGAACTGCTTGCATCGGCGGATCTTGAAGCCGCGATTGCAGATCGCCATATCCCCGTTTCCGGCGGGGCAACAGAGCCGCCCGACATCCCCGCGCTCATCCGGGAAGCCATGATCAGCCACCCTGACATACAAATGATCCCGGACGACTCCGGCGGCGCCTGGTATTTTTCCGAACAGTCCATGACCGTTGCTTACGCCCGGCTCCAACTGCTCAAAGGCCGCGGGCCGCTGGGAATGATGGCTGAAGTGATCCGGGAACATTCACGAGTCTATCCGCGTCCGGTCCCTCTCGCCCTCTTTCGATGCGCCCCTTTCAGCTTGAGCGACGACGACATCGCCCTCTGCCTGAAAGAGATGACGGGCCTGCTCCCCTATCGGGACATTGCGCACCTGACCACTTCGATCGGTAATCTTTACGCTTACTCCACGGATCATCTCGAACCCGGTCATGCCGCGATGCTTGCCGAGTGGGCCGATGTGGGACAGGTCGAAAATCCATGACGTTTTTCAGCCGACCGTTGAACGCGAACCGGTATTACTCGTGCCGCAAAGCCTCGATGGGATCCAGGCGGGCGGCTTTGAGCGCGGGGAAATAACCGAAGATCACGCCCACCGCCGCGGAAAAAAGGAATGCAAGCACCACGATGCCCGCATTGAAGACAAAGGGGACGTGTAAGACTCCGGCCAGCCAGACGGAGGTGGTGAGCGCCAGCACGATCCCGATCACACCGCCGAAGGAGGAAAGAACAACCGCCTCCACAAGGAACTGCATGAGCACCTCGCTCTCGAGCGCGCCGACGGCGAGGCGGATGCCGATCTCCCGGGTGCGCTCGGTCACCGACACCAGCATGATGTTCATGATGCCGATCCCACCCACCAGCAGGCTCACCGCCGCCACGGCGCTGAGCAGGGCCGTCATCATCTGAGTGGTCCCGGTGAGCATTTTGACGATCTCCTTCATGTCCATGACATTGAAATTGTCATCGTCGCTCGGCGAGAGATGACGGCGCTCCCGCAGCAGGCGCACAATATCCTGCCGGACTTTTTCCGTAGAGACGCCTTCCTCGACGGAAACCTGGATGATACCGACATCCTGATTCCCGGCAAGGCGTCGCTGATAGGCGGCCAGAGGGATCACAACGAAATCGTCCTGATCGGTGCCCATGGTGCTCTGTCCTTTTGCCGCCAGAAGACCGATCACCTCGCAGGAAAGGTTAGTGCTCGTGGTGGTGGTGGTGCCGCCGGTACTGGTGCCGCTGCCGCTGCTCCCGCTGCTGCTGCCGGTACCGGTGCTGCCGCTGGTGCTCGTACCGGCACTGGTACTCGTACTGGTGCTGGTGCCGTGCAGCCGGATCTTTTCCCCGATCGCCCCCTGCCCTCCGAAGAGCTTTGCTCGAACGGTTTCCCCGATGATACAGACGGCCGCGCCGCTGCGCACTTCGCTGTCGGTGAATTGCCTGCCCGACTGGATTGAGCGGTTCGTGACCTGTAGATACCGGTTGTTGCTCCCGGCAACCTGGGTCGACCAGTTCTGGTTCCCGAAGACGGCTTTGGCCGACTGGGTCGAAAGCGGGGCCACCGCCTTGACGGCGTTGACCTCCCTGGCGATGGCCGCGGCGTCGGATTCCTTGAAGGGAATACTGCCGGTGGACTGGCCCGGACCGAGTCTTTTCCCCGGCGTGACCATGAGCAGGTTGCTGCCCATGCTCGCGATCTGCTGTTTGACCTGCACCGTGGCGCCCCCGCCGATGGTGACCATGACGATCACGGCGGCAACGCCGATGACGATGCCGAGGATGGTCAGCACCGAACGCATGACATTGCGCCGGATTTCACGGAATGCGAGGAGCAGGGTGTTCCAGAGCACCAGGTTTCCGCTGCGCACGGGCTTCGTCTTCCAGGGCATCAGGTTTTTCCCCCATTCGGTTCATCGGATGCGACCAGGCCGTCGACGAAGCGGATGACGCGCTTTGCGTAGGCCGCCATATCCGGCTCGTGAGTGACCATGACAACGGTGACCCCCCGGTTGCGATTCAATCCGGTGAGCAGTTCCATGATTTCGTGGCTGCGCGCCGAATCCAGGTTTCCCGTGGGTTCATCCGCAAACAACACGGTGGGGCGGGTCACGATGGCCCGGGCAATGGCCACCCGCTGCTGTTGTCCTCCGGAAAGCTCGCCGGGCGTATGAGATTCCCATCCTCTGAGCCCCACCGTGTCCAGAGCCTGAAGGGCATGCTCCCGCCGCTCATGGGCGGATGCGCCGCGATAGATCAAGGGAAGCTCCACGTTTTCCAGCGCGGACGTACGGTTCAACAGGTTGAAGCCCTGAAAGACAAAACCCAGGTAGAAGCGTCGCAATTTCGTGCGCTGTTGGCGGGTCAGCCGGTTCACTTCAATGCCTTTGAACCGGTATGTCCCCGCGGTTGCCGTATCCAGACACCCAAGGATGTTCATGCAGGTGGACTTGCCCGAACCGCTCGGTCCCATCACGGCCACGAACTCGCCCTCGAAGATGCGAAGATCGACGCCGCGCAGGGCATGCATGGCCGCCTGCCCGGTACCGTAGACCTTCGTCACTCCCCGCAGCTCGATAAGAGGCTGGTTGTCCGTTTGGGCAAAAGCGACCATGTTCATTCCACCGAACCGGCGGTATCCACCACCACCGCCATTCCGGGTTGGATCTCACCGGCTGCGACTTCGGTCATACTGCCGTCCGTCGCCCCGATCTTGACGGGGATCGCTACAAGCTGCTCATCCTTCAACGTCCAGACCCGATGCTCCTTCCTGCCGGCGGGGTCCTCCCGTCGTTGCGTTCCGGAACCGGGCGGTCGCGGGAGGATCCTGGCGAGCAGCCCCGTGGGAGCTTTCTTTTCTTCCCGGACCGGAGGGACGAAGCGCAGCGCCGCGCTGGGTACCAGAACGGCATTTTCGATCCTCTTGACGATGATGTCCGCGGTTGCCGTCATGCCCGGCCGCAGAGCCAGGTCCACGTTGTCGACCTTCAACACGGTTTCATAGGTCACGACCCCCGAGGTCGTTTTTGAACCGAAACGGGCCTGGACGATTTGAGCCTCGAAGGTTCGGTTCGGATAGGCGGCAACGCTGAAGGTGGCCTGCTGGCCCTCCCGGATATGACCCACGTCGGCCTCGTCCACGTTCACGACCAGTTCCATCTTGGTCAAATCCTCGGCCAGAGTGAACAGCACCGGGGGATTGAGCGTCGCGGCCACGGTCTGGCCGGGCTCCGCGCTGCGAGTGAGAACAATGCCGTTGACCGGCGACCGGATAACGGCCTTGGACAGATCCGTCTGGTTGGCATCGAGCGTGGCCTGGGCCTGGGAAACCGTCGCCTTTGCACTGGCAACGTCGGCCAGTGCCCTGTCGAGCGCGGCCTCCGCCGCATCGATTTCCGTTTGAGAGGGGACCTTGTTGTCGCTCAGCGCCCTCACCTTCCGCAGTTGCGTCAGCTTGCTGCGCGTTTCCCTGACCGTTGCCTCCGCCAGCAATACCTTTGCTTTGGCCGATTCCAGAGCGGCTTTCGATTGCGTCACCTGCGCCTCGAGTTTCGATGTGTCCAGTTTCGCCAGGGGCTGTCCGACTTTCACCTTGCTGTTGTAATCCGCTTCAACCGTCTTGATGATGCCGGAAAGCTCACTGCTCACGTCCACCTGGTTGGTTGCCTGCAGAGTCCCCGTGGCCGTGACGATGACCGTCAGATCTCCACGTTGCGCTTCCTGGGTCCTGTAACGCACGCCGTCGGACGAACCCGACCCTTTCCAGACGACAAGCGCCGTTCCGACAGCCAACACGGCCAGGATCCCCACAACAAACCATCGCTTTCCGCTCTTTCCGTCGCCGGAGGCTCGATCGATCCCCAGGGTTTCGGCAATATCGGGTTTATCGTTCGATTCTTCTCTCATTGATTGTCGCTCCATCAGGAATCGGCTTTTCCGGAAGCCCTGCCCGGATTTTCGAAAAAGCCTTCGGCGGCATCACGTTCCATGTTCCCGCCCGCTGCCCGCCGGTGACGTCCAGCCGCCACCCAGGGCCTTATACAGGCGCATCAGGTTGCCGGTCACGTTGCCGTTGCTCAGGGCCAACTGCTCCTGGAACGACAAGAGCGAACGCTGCGCGTCCAGCACGTTCGTGAAATCCGTCAGCCCCGCCTCGTACTTGTGCCGCGCCAACTCCGCCGCCTTCCGGGCCGCCTGCGTGGCTTCGCTCAGTGCCTGCCTGCGCAGTTGCACCTGCGCATAGGCGACCAGCGCATTTTCCACTTCCTCCAGCGCGCCGAGAATAACGGCCTCGTACTGGATCAGGGCCTGTTCCTGAAGTGCCGATTGGGCCTCTATGTTCTGGCGGATGGCTCCGCCCTTGAAAATCGCCCAGGTGATCGCGGGCCCCCCCGAAAGCAGCAGACTGGCGGAGGCCGGATCCTTAAGCGCAAGGGCTTCCAGGCCGATGGAACCGTTCAGCGTGAATTTGGGATAGAGATCCGCCGTGGCCACGCCGACCCTGGCCGTCTGCGCGGCCAACTGCCGCTCCGCCTGCCGCACGTCGGGCCGGCGTCGCAGGAGATCCGCGGGCACACCCACCGCAACCTGGAGAGGCGGGACAGGTATGGGTTCCCGACGCTCAAGCTCCGTATGAACTCTGCCCGGCTGTTCTCCGAGGAGCACGGCAACACGGTTCAGGGCCGCCTCCAGCCCGGTGATCAGGAGCGGTATCTGGGAACGCGTGTTTTCGCGGTTGTAGCGCGCCTGCTGCACCGCCAGTTCATCGCTCAGACCCGCCTGATACCGCCACTCGGTCAGCCGGCAGGTCTCGTCCTGGGACGCGAGGTTGTCCTCCGCCACGGCGATCCGGTCCTGATAGATGCGGACGTCGAGATAGTTAAGCCCCACCTCTGCGAGAAGGGAAACGAGAACGTTGCGCAAATCCTCCTCGGATGCCTGAAGGTCCCTGTCCGCCGCCTCCACCGACCGACGGACCCCCCCGAAAACATCCAGCTCCCATGCCGCATCGAAGCCCGCCGTGTAGAGGTCCCCGGTCGTGTCGGTCCCCGTGTCGCTGATGATCCGATTCCAGGTGGCCGAGCCGGCGGCGTCGAGCGAGGGAAAGAGGTCGGCTTCGGCAATGCCCCGACGGGCGCGCGCTTCGCGAACCCGTGCCTTGGCCTTCTTCAGATCGAGGTTGCCTTTCACGGCGCGCCCGACCAATTCGGACAGTTTCGGATCGTCGAGCGTGGTCCACCACGCCGCCAGGGTCCGCACATCCGTTTCCCCGGTGTTCGCATCTCCATCGAGCCGGGTATTCCAGGCCTCGTATACCGGCACCTCGGGGCGCACATAATCGGGACCCACAGCCGCGCACCCCGTAACGATCATGATCGCGAGCGCCATCGGAATCCATAGTGCCGCCGGAATGCGGGCCGTTCCACGCCGGAACATCATCCGTCGCCCCCATTTGAGTCTCCCCGCCCGTCGTGCTGCTCGTGAGCGCATCGGAGCGGTTCTCAAGGTTGCTCCTCCGCGGCAATCGCCCGTATGCCGCCCATGGAAAACCGGTATATCCGGTCGGCAATGGCCGCAATCCGCGGGGGATCGAGGACCTTCGGCTCATCGAGCTGCATGAACTGCCTGGCATGGATCTGAAAGATACATTGCCCGACGATACTCAGCCTGCATGTCCGGACTGAGCGCTCGTCCGGCTCTCGAGACGGATTATCCTTCCGGAACAGCTCCCGGACTATTCCTTCCAGGATCTCATCCATGGGCCGAATGGCCGTCTGCGCCACCTTGCTCAAGACACCGCTCGGGTTGGCCATTTCCAGCGCAATGAGCTTTCCGTGCCAGGCTGGGAAGCCGTCCCCGAGCCCCCGCAAAAGAAAAGAACGGATGAATGCGCGAAGACGCTCCTCCGGAGTCGCACCGTCATCGAGGCCCAGATCGTGGGGATATTTCTCCACCGCCCAGCGATGGGAATATTCGAACACGGCCTCATACAAACCCTGCTTGTCCCGAAAGTGGTAGTTCACCGCACTGATGCCGGCATTGGCACGCCTGCAGATTTCCCTGATCGTGGCAGCCCGAAAGCCCTGCCGGGCAAACGTTTGTCCCGCCGCATCGATCAGCCGTTTCCTGGTTCCTTCATCCCAAGCTCGATGAGCCTCCATGAATCCTCCCTGCGAAGAGGTACCGCCAAAGCGTGGAATCGCCTGTTCGTAACAAATGTTCCAATATCTAGAACATTTGTTCCAATTTTTCAATCCCTATTTCCGGAAGGCTCGAACCGCTCACGGCGGCCGGGGAGCTTGCGCGAAAGAGCGCTCCCCCGAAGTTCGCGGCCGCTTCCACCTCGAGGAATCCAGGAAGTGCCACCGTCATTTTCTTAACTTGGTGTTCCAAGAGCTTGGCGGGCTATCGAGCAAAGGGAGACGGCTGCTTACGAGCGGCGGGGAAGCGGGAAAACCTGTGCCGGGCGGCGCTTGGAATCGCGCCAACGCAGGGATGAGAAGACACGGTTGGTCATGTTTGCACCGCCGCGTCTCCGGAGTCCGAACGACGATCGACGGCGGAAAAGCCCTGCTCATTGATGGCGCCGGATGCCCGTTCGCCGCCCGACGTCGCGGATCGGGCGCGACTCCGCGCCCTCACCGGAACCCGCACTCGGACCGCGTGAAGGTTCCCGCTCACAGGATAAAATCGGTGGAAAGAAATCGAGACCTTCGTTCCGTGATGATGGACTTGACGATCCACCTGTTCGCGTCGGTCCCCTTGGCCGCGACAAGCGTCCGGATGGCGAAGACCCTAAGGGCGTCCGAAACGGACAGCGTGCCTTCGGCGGAGTCCTTTCTGCCGGTGAACGGAAAAACGTCGGGGCCTCGCTGGCACTGACTGTTGATGTTGACCCGGCACACCTGGTTGACCAGGGGATCGACCAGGTCGGCGATGCATTCGGCGCTGCTTCCGAACAAGCTGACCTGCTGACCGTAATCGGATTCGGTCACGTATTTCATGGGTTCTTCGATATCGGAAAAGGCGGCAACCGGGACAACCGGGCCGAACTGCTCCTCGGAGTACAGCCTCATGCCGGGTCCAACGGGATACACGACTGCCGGGGTCATGAAGGTGTTTTCCACGGCGCCCCCGTTCGGGTTGACGACGCGCGCGCCCCCGGCGCGGGCATCCTCGATCAACTCCTTAAGATACTTCGCTTTATCGACTTCCGGCAACGGCGTTATTTGGACCCCTTCATCCCAGGGCATCCCCCCTTTGAGCCTGCCGACCGCGTCACAGAATTTCGCCAGGAACGCATCGACAATCCCCTCGTGAACGAAGATCATCTTGAGCGCCGTGCACCGCTGGCCGTTGAAGGAAAGAGCGCCCAAAACGCACTCTTTCACCGCATTGTCCATGTCCGCATCCTTAAGAACAATGGCCGCGTTCTTGGCTTCGAGGCCGAGTATGCAGCGCAGGCGGTGCGGTTTCGGATGCTGCTTTTTCAGGATGTCCGCAACCCGGCTGCTGCCGATGAACGCCAGTGCATCGATTCTTCCCGACCTCATGAGGGGCCCGACGATTTCCTGTCCATCCCCGTAGACGGTATTGATAACGCCCGCTGGAAAGGAATCCCGAAAGGCCTCGAGAAGCGGCCGATGGAGCAGGACCCCCAGCTTCGGAGGCTTGAAGATCACGGCATTGCCCATGATGAGCGCCGGGATCAGGGTCGTGAAGGTTTCATTGAGCGGGTAGTTGTAGGGACCCATGCAGAGCACCACGCCGAGCGGCGCGCGGCGAATCTGCGCGATCACGCCCTGCTCGATGACGAAACGCGACGACAACCGGTCCAAATCCTTCAGGGCGTCGATGGTGTCCCTGATGTACTCGACCGTCCGGTCGAATTCCTTCTCGGAGTCGGGAAGCGTCTTGCCGATTTCCCACATGAGGAGCTTGACGACTTCCTCACGCTGTTCCTGCATCCGGAAGGTGAACGCCTCCACGTGCCTTATCCGCTCTTCCACCGACATCGTGGGCCACGGCCCTCGTCCGTGATCGTAGGCCCTACAGGCCGCGTCGAGAGCTTCCAGCGCCTGGGCTTCCGTCAACAACGGGAAGCTTCCGATTCGCATCCGGCGAAAAACACCGTCGATTGACCGGCATATCGGGGACGCCACGTCCTCCTGCGGGCCGGTCCATTCCCGTATGACGCCGTCGCTGAGGTACTCGCGCTGCTCGATGGGTGAAGGGATGCGAACCTTCTCCGGAATCATGCCGTCGCCGGGAAAAACCGAAGCGGGAGACTCATCGGACATAGTGGTTTCTCCATATCGTAAATGAACGGAAAGTCCCGCTCCACGCGCCTGCCGCACGGGAGCGATCGCGGATTGCCTCGTGCAGTGGACCCATCGGCCGCGGTGCCCGAAAAGGACCGTTGGACCTTCCTGCCCCCATATCCCAAAACCTGTTCGCGCAGGGAAGAGTGGGTATTGGGTTGCGGGATGTATGCCACCACGGCCCAAAACCTGTTCGCACGGGGAAGAATGGCCGCCATTCAAGCCCCCGCGCACCGGCCGTCCCAAATCTTGCCTTCCGCTCACGGGAGCAGTCCCGGCCCGGACCCGCCTCCGGTGCCCCCAACCTGGAACCGGCCGGCCCGTTTTCGGACCACGCGCATGAACGGCGCGGAGGTAGGATAGTGGGACATCCCGACGGTGTCAATCGGGAGTCAATCCGACTGTCGGGAGTCAATCCGACAGACGGACTCAACTCGGCTTCGGGATTCAATCCGAAGCTCTCCGATCCGGTGTCTTCTTTCCCCATAATCGTCAAATACTGAGGTACGTCCAAGATTAGACAACAAATGCCCGGCAAGAGGTGTTGTGTCATCTTGAATGCACTTGGCTATCAGACATAGAAATCTTGAAGCCCGGAAGAGAAAAAACCCATTCAGGATTTACACTTGCGATGGCTGGGCATTCGTGTTTTTGATTCGAAAATCCGTATGCAGGTTCATAGCCTGACGAAATGGTCCTCAAATATGAACTAAAATGGTGACACGCGGTTATCCTTGCGCAATCGTCAACATTTTTGTCGACATCCGGCTTGCTTAAATTGAATTTACAATGCAATGACGAACGAGAATATTGATCCAATATCGTGTACAAATTCGCTTTAGTGTATTATATATATGATTATCAGAACGGTGTTCGAGTACCTGTCTATTGATCACCCGGGTGGATGTGGTGAACGACCGCATCCGAAAGCTCATTCTATGCAGCGGATTCTCACAACCGACAAGTCGCCCGCGTTCCGACCGTCTCCCCGGGGTTGAACGGCGTTCGTGTTACCCTCCAGGGAGTCATAGGCCATGGCTCGCTCATCCATCTTCATCAGTTACAGTCACAAGGACAGGGAATGGCTCTCCCGACTTTCGGCTCACCTCGGCGTGCTCGAGCAGGAAGGCGACGTGGGAGCCTGGAGCGACGAGAACCTGAGGCCGGGGGACGACTGGCCGCGCGAAATCCGCGAGGCCATGGACAGCGCGAAGATCGCAGTGCTTCTCGTGTCCGCGAACTTCACGAGCTCGAAATTCATCATGCAGAAGGAAGTGCCTGTCCTGATCGACCGATGGCGTAGCGGCAGCCTGAAGATCCTCCCGCTGATCGTGACCCCGTGCCCTTACGGGCAGAGCATCCTGCGCGAGGTCGAACCCCGGCCCAAGCACCGGGATTCCGTGGCGGACGGAAGCCCGGCGGACCAGGAAAGGGACCTCCGCGACCTCACCGTCGAGATCGCCAATCTTCTTGTGCCGGAGGCGCCGCAGCCCCCCGGCGGCAGGAAACCCGTCACGGCTCCGCCCGGGCAGAGGGTCGTCACGCGGCCGGCGGCCCGGCATGACGCCTACGCGCTGCTCGACGTCAGGCTGAGCCACCGGGAGTGGGACCGGTACTGCGTGGAGCTCGGCTTCACCCACTCCGGCGATTCCGCCCCTCCCCTCCCCCTGACCCACTTCGTCTCCTTCGACCTGCCGAAACTCATCGGAACCCGGGACAATCTGGAGTACGCGCGCCGGCTCCGCAATCTCCTGTTCGCCGAACCGTCGCACAGGGATTTTCTTCGAACGGCGCAAGACTCCGCCGCGGAGCTCCGGGTGCCGCTGCAGCTGCGGATGTCGATCTCCGCCTGTGCCCGCGAGCTGCACTGGCTGCGGTGGGAGCTCCTGATCCAGGGGGGATCGGGGGAAAACGATCTCTCCTTCGAATCCACATGCCTCGCGCGCTACGCGGCCGCGGATGCCCGCAGCTGGCGCGACATTCAGCACAGGCCGAAACGGCCCCTGCGCGCCTTGCTCGTCGCGGGATTGACGGACTGGTTCAAGCCTTCGGTCCGGTCCACCGATGCCGGGGACCCGGGAATCGAAAAGTGCGCGCGGGCCGAAAGCATCCTGGAAGCGTCCGGGCTGGCGACCGCACACACACTGGGATACCTGAACGGCGACGCCTTCCGGAGCGAGCTCAGGGCGACCGCGCCCGACATCCTTTACCTGTGCGTCGACCTTCCCCAAACCGATGAATCCATCGAGCTGGGAACCGTGGGCGTGGAGTGGTGGGCGTCACGGCTCGTGAATCTGCCGATTGCGGAGGCGTTCCGGGACATCGAAACGCCGCCGCGGATGGTGATCCTGTGCCCCGTTGTCCGCGGTAGGCGTCCCGAGGCGGCGGAATCGCATTCCACGTGGTTTTCCATCCTGCGTGAAGCTTATGAGCTGGCCCAATCCGGAGTCCTCGGCGTTCTCACGCTCCAGGCGGTCCTCGATGATTCCACGTGGGACGCGTTTTTCAAGGCGTTCCTCGACAACCTCGCTCCAAACGGGCGAATGGACCACGCTCTCCACGCGGCTCGCGCGGCGCTCAAGACTTCCGGTCGACCGTGGGCTCCGGTGTTGATCTCCTGCCTGCGCACTCCGCGCATATGGTACGAACCCCGGTTCACCGAGGGTACTCCGGTGGACAAGACCTGGGACACCCTCCTGCTCAAGATCAGGAACGGCGAATGCACACCCATGATCGGCCCGGGGCTCAACAGCACCATCGCCAGGCTCCGCACGGAGATCGCGCTGGCCTAGGCCGAGAGCTACCAGTACCCGATGGCTTTCCACGAGCGGATCAGCCTGCCGCAGGTGGCTCAGTACGTGGCCAGCATGTACAAGGAGGATTTCGTCTACTCGCATTATGAGCAGAAAATCCGGGAGATCATGCTTCGCCGCTACGGCGCGCGCATCGACTCCGAGCATCGCAAGCTCCCCCTCGACCGTTTTCTCACCGAGGTCGGAAAGATGATATTGGGGCGCAGGGATGACGAGCCGCACAAGATCCTGGCCGACCTCCCCTTTCGCCTGTACGTCACGGCAAGCCTCAATTCCTTCCTGAGCGACGCGCTGCGCCGTTCGGGAAAGGCGCCGCAGGAAGTCGTGCTCGGTCTTGGAGAGCCCGCCGGAGTTCGGCTCCGGTCCGAACCGTCCCCGGAGCAGCCTCTCGTCTACCACCTGTTCGGTCACTTCGGCAGGCTTCGCGAAACCGTGCTCACGGAAGACAACTACTTCGATTTCCTCATCCACTTCTGGAAGGACAAGGAGTCCATCCCGCGGATGGTGCGCGCGGCGCTGATCAACACGAGCCTCATTTTTCTCGGTTTCAGGATGCACCACTGGGATTTCCGGGTGCTCTTTCGCAGCCTCCTGTCGCAGGAGGGAGCCAAGCGCCGCTCCAGGCACATGCACGTGGCCGTGCAGATCGACCCGGATGACGACCAGGTGGTCGATCCGGAGCGCGCGCGGGATTACCTGGAAAACTACTTCTCGGATTTTGCGGAAGCCGACATCAACGTCTACTGGGGTTCCGCGGAGGACTTCCTGCAGGAGCTCAAAAGACGCTGGGATGGATTCGGGGGGTGATTCTCATGGAAAAGCACAGCCCTTACGTGGGCCCCCGTGCGTACCGTTACGGAGAACGGCTGTACGGGCGCGACCGGGAGTCGCGCGACCTCTTGAACCTGGTCCTGGCCGAGCGCATCGTGCTGCTCTATTCGCCGTCGGGAGCCGGGAAGTCTTCCCTCCTGGCGGCGAGCCTGGCACCTTTTCTCGAGAAAGAAGGCTTCCAGGTGCTCGGTCCGGCGAGGGTTTCGGGGGCGCCGGCTCAACGTTCCGGCGGCGGTGTCGTGAACCCTTATGCGGCAAGCCTCATTCACTACTGGGAAGACGCTCGCCCCAAGGAGGTCCGTCCCATCGACGATTTGGGCGGCATCGACCTCGCCGGTTACCTGACGCAGCGTTCGTGGATACGCAACGATCCCGGCCCGAAGGTTCTCATCCTCGACCAGTTCGAAGAGATCATCACGCGAAACCCGCTGGACCGGGATGCCAGGAACGAATTTTTCCGGCAGCTGGGAATATTGCTGCGGGACCGCAACAGGTGGGCCGTCATCGCCATGCGCGAGGAACACATCGCCGCTCTCGACCCCTGTCTCGACTATGTGCCGACCCGCCTCGCCGCCCGCTACCGGCTGGATTTGCTGACCCACGAAACGGCGCGGGAAGCCGTCGCCGGCCCCGCGGAGTCCGTCGGAGTGGCTTACCATGCCCGGGCTTTGGACAGGCTGATCCACGAGCTCACGGTGGTGCGCGAAACCGGTGTCGAGCCGTACCAGACCCCCTACGTGGAACCACTCCACCTCCAACTGGCGTGCGACCGCCTGTGGCAGCGGTTGCCCGACGGCACGACCGAGGTGGGCCCGAAGCTCGTGGACACTGCGGGCACGGTTGCCGAAGCCCTCGAAGGGTTCTACCGGAGCGCGGTTCAAGGCGCCCTCCGGCAGGACGCCGTGAAAGAGACGGGGTGTGACGAAAAGCGGATCCGGGACTGGTTCGAGCGCGAGCTGATCTCGCCCGCCGGGTTGCGCGACCAGCTGCAGCGAGGAGGCACCTTCACGGGAAGCCTGCCCAACCCGGTCGCCGAGGCGCTGGAGGAACGGTATCTCCTGCGTTCGGAAAGCCGGCGCGGAACCATCTGGTACGAGATAGCCCACGACAGGCTGCTGGAGGCCGTCAGGTCCGACAACCGCGCGTGGTACGGCACCCAGGACGTATCCATGCGCCTCCTGAGAGACGGCGCTGAGCGATACGGGGCCCAGCGAGGGGGCCGGGCATCGGATCTCGCCGAGAGCCGGTTCCTCGCCGGAGAACCGCTCGAACGGGTTGAAACCTGGGCCGCCGCGAACGTGAAATCGCTCTCGGACGCGGAGAAAGACTATCTCGACGCCTGCCGCGAGAACAGGAGAAGGGAGCAGGACAAGGCCCGCCTGTCGAAAGTGATCCGCTGGGCCGTCAGGACCATCCTGGTGCTTCTGGCATTGGCGGCCGCGGGGCTGTGGCGTTTCGGACACAATGCGCTGGTGGCCCGGACCGATGCGCGCGTCCACAGGCTCATCTCCGATGCCGCCCAGGCGCGCTGGCGGGACTGGGATCACGAGCTTTCCGTCCTTCTGACCCTCCAGGCCGAAAAATTCTCCGAGCGGATCGGGGTTTCCCCGGAAGTGAAATCGCGCATCATGAACCACCTCCGAAACACCCTGCTGCTGCGCCCCTTCACGCTGAGCCCGCAGCTCCCTGGCGCCCTCAAGAACCACGTTGACTCTCGCAAGACGGCCTTCCTTGCCAACTTCCCCGATGAGTGGCTCATCGCCACGGCATCGGGCGAGAAGAAAATCGAGGTCCTCCCGCTCAGGCGGGACCGGGAAAACTGCCCCCGACCGGTGCTCGAAACCCGCGACGGCATCCGGTCCCTGGCGCCCGGCCCGGCGGGGCGCTACCTGGTGGTCGCCACCGAATCCGGCGTCGAGCTGTTTCTTGCGGAAAGGCTCCGTTGCGCGGGGAAGTCGAACCTGTCCATCAAGGCTGACGTCCATTTTCCGTTGCCGGCCGCCCCGAGCGGGCCGTTTTGCATGACCGCGGACGACTCCCTCCTCTTCGCTGCAACCGAAGGCGGTCGCATCGAGTGCCGCAGCGTCGGCGACGTAGCGGCATGCCCCGCCGGCTTTCCCGTCGAATACGGCGGCGACGGCTTCACCGTCACGGCCATGGCGTGCGACCCCAAGGGCCGGTGGGTCGCATTGGGAGAGCAGGCGCCGAGAGGCGCAAAAGGCAGGGTGAGCGTGCTGCCGCTGGAGACAGGAAAGCCTGAGAGCCCGCGGATCTTCGAGAACCTTTTCGATGACTGGCCCGAGGAGGCGAAAGATTTTCTCGAAAGACTCCGGGGCTGGCTCGACTACGGGGTCGCAGCGCTCCTGCCGATGCCGGACGGCAGCCGGCTGATCGCCGTTTTCCGGCATGGGCCGATCGGCATCGTGCCGATTCCGGATGCCCTCGATGAAAAGCCTCAAATGATCTATGCCTGGCCCACCCTGGCCAGCATAGCCGTTTTGAAGTCCGGCTTCCAGGTCGGCAGGACCAGCATGTTCCACCATCGAATTCCCAAGTTCCTCGAGGCCGCTCTCATCGGAAACGAGGGCCTGCTCGCCGTCGGCAGTGAGAAGTTCCTTGGCGAATGGGACCTCCGGTCGTTTTATGCCGATCCTTTCGAAAAAGAGCAGGTGAACCTGGAGGGGCCGAACCCGCCACCGCGCGTCTACGCAGGCTACCGCGAGATCAGGCCGTCCCAGGCTTCCATCGTGGCATTGAGCGCCCTGGAGGGAGGGAGCGTCCTCGCCGAGCTCGATGCCGAGCTCAATGCCCGTTTGTGGCTGCGCAACGGCCTCGTGAAAGACCTGCATTCCACGGTTCCCGTAAAGCTCGACAACGGGCGCCCCGAAGACAACGTGATCTGGACGCTGGGATTCATGCCCGGCGGGCGCATGCTTGTCGCCGGGGGTTCCAGCTATCTCACCTTCCCTGAAGTGAATCCGCAGACTCTCGAAAAACCCAAGGGTTCCAACGCGCTGTGTTACACGGGAAGCTATCGCAGGATGTCCTTGAGCCCGGACGGGCGGCGCCTGGCGGTGGTCGCCAAGGACTACAGGCGGGTGATCGAAGGTTGCCGAACCCCAGCGTCCGGAGGCGTCCATTCCGTCCTGGTGATGGATCTCGACCGGAAAACCGGCACCGGCAGCCTGGATCGGCCCTGGATCATGGATGTTCCCGACACCGAGGGTTTGTGGAGTGTCGCCTGGGCGAGAGGGAAATGGACGGGAGACCGGGACCTCATTGCGAGCGGGGATTACACGGGAAAGGTCCGGTTGTGGCTGCTCGACGGAGCCGGGGGCCCGCCCGAAGACCGAACCCCCCAGATTCTGCCCGGATCGCGCGGCAGCCGCGTCTGGGCGCTCGCCCTGCACCCGACCGCTCCATACCTGGCGCTCGGCACCGACGACGGCGCGCTGGAGATCTGGCGGCTTGCAATCGATGGTTCCGGGCGGATCGACGGCGAATTATTGAAAAACCCCGCGTGGATTCCGCAGGGATCGGTCTGGGCCCTCGCCTGGAGCCCGGACGGGAGCATGCTCGCCTTCGGCAACGGCGGCGGCTACGTGGGAGCCGTCTCGACCGCGGACCTGGCGGAAGGCTCCTGGCGGGTTTCCCAGCGCAGCTTCGCTCACATCATGGGGGTGACGTCCATCGCTTTTTGCGGCGCTTCCGAAGCGGAGGCGCGCAAACCGCAAAGACCCCGCGCGTGCCGAGGAAACGTGTTCGCCAGCGCGGGAAATGACGGCAAGATCATCCTCTGGGTCTTTTCGAAGGGGGCGAAGCCACCGGATCTGCTCCGACGGGACCAGGCCCTGGAAGGAGCCGGGGGGGAGGGGGCGAAACCGCGGGTTTCCCTCCGCCAGGACCAAACTCTGGAAGGAGCCAGGGGGGAAATCCTCTCCGTTGCGTTCAGTCCCGACGGAGATCTCGTTGCGGCGGGCGATACGAGGGGGCAAGTCCATGTCTGGCGCGTCGAAAACGAATCCATTCCGCGGAAAGCCTGCCGCGCCGTGAGTCGCAACCTCACCCTGCGGGAATGGGTGGATCACGTCGGGGAGAAGGAAGATTACGATTGCACGTGCCCCGACATTCCCCCGGAGCCGGGAGCAACCGGCCGGTCGTGCAGGCAGGCTTCCGCCGGCGGCTTTTAAAGGATTCGGGAATCGGCGCGGAACGGACGTGATGGTCGCTTCCACCCGCGGCGATCATGCCGAGGTGCGTTTAAGATGAGACACAACACCCGCCCGTCGGGAGGCGACGCGGGCTGGGATAAATCCGCCCTTACGGACCGATGTGCCTGTCAGTGACGCGGGCGGGACAAGCCCCGGAGACCGTGCGGATCCGTAGGGTGGGCACGGTTCCTCCGTGCCCACGAGCAGGCCGGCCCTCGCCCCTGCCGTCGCAGCCGCGAAAAAGGAGCGGCTCACGCGAGGGAACGAAACGTCACGAAAAGGTTGGACGCCGCAGCCCATGACCGCCGCCGCGCCCGACCGGGAGGCCGCCAATGAACCAAACGGAGCCAGCCTCCGACAGAGAACGGATTGTCGAGACGGCCTGGCGGGACCAGGCGGTCTGGTCCCGCGCGGCCGATCGTCTCAAGGCCGAGCTCACCGCGTGGCGCGGCCGCGCGGCGATTGCGGGCGTGGCGGGCGCCTTCCTCCAGACGCTCGCCGCCTCGCCGCTGCTCAAGGCGGCCGAAAGGTGGTGGTGGCTTCGCCCCTCCATCGCCCTTGCGGGCGCCATCATCCTCGCGGTCGTTCCCTACGTCCTGCGGACGAAAGTGACGAAGGAGCGGGTGAAGGACTGGGTTCGCGCCCGCTCGACGTCCGAGGCGCTCAAGGAAGTGATCTACAGGTACCTGGTGGGAGTCCGCCCCTTCGGGCCGGCGTCTTCTCCCGGCGAGCTCGTTGCGCGATGCGGCAAGATAAAGAAGAAAGTGGAGGATCTGAACCTGCACGCCGCATCCGTCGAGCCTCCGCAAAAGACTCGGCCGCGCGCGCTCACCGTCGACGAATACGTGGAAGCCCGCGTGAACGACCAGGTCGAGCGCTACTACCTCCCGAAGGGCCATGGGAAGGCCCTCGCGGCCAAACGTCTTCACGCCCTGGAGTTCTGGCTCGGCGTGCTCGCTCTCGTCATGGGCGCCCTGGCGAGCGCCGCGGCGGCGACCGGGTGCGCACAGCTTTCCATGGTCGGCCCCTGGGTGGCCGTGGCGACCACGGCCGGAGCCACGGTCACCGCGCACCTGGCGGCCTCCCGCTGCGATCACGAAGCCATCGTCTACTTCGGCACGGCCGACCGCCTGACCGCCCTGCGCGACCGGTGGGCGAGCGACCCGAACCGGTCGGACCCGGCCCGCATCGCCAGGTTCGTGGACGACTGCGAACACGCCATCTCCACGGAAAACGAAGCCTGGCTCGCCAAGTGGATCCGGGACCAATCCTGAGGGCAAGACCCGAGAGCGAGACTCACAGCCGTCGCTGACACGGTATTGCTTTTCGCTCTCCGTCGAAGAGACGCGTAGAGCCTTCGGGCGATTGAGGCTTCGCCGGCAGGAAGTTCCACATCGAGGTTCATTTTTTCCTCTTGACACCAACCTGGAAGCGCCTGAGAATTTTCGCAGAATTCGTTGTGTGTATTCGTTGCAGGGCAAACCGCCCGAAAGGCCGAGGCGCGAGGCCGCCGCCCTGTTTCCAGGCGTGAGGCGGCGGCGAGGTTTCGGGCGAACCGGACGTTCCCGCGTGGGCGCTTTGCGCCCGACATGACATGAAAACCGAGACCCGGGGATATCCCGGGGTGATTCCGCATCCGACGGGCAGGACAGCGCCCGATCCGAAGTCCGGCGTTGGCGTTCGTTTCCGCCGCATGACGCAAGGCATTCCGTTCCGTGAAATTTGGTTTCCGGAGCTTGTCCGGCGAATCCGGCGACAAGGATGCACGGCCGGTTGGCGATGATCTTCGACCGTCTACCCTCCCCTGCCCCGGCTCAATGGAACGGACGGCGGTTTTGCCGACACCCGCGGGGAGGCAGGCCCCCCTGTCTTGCGCCGGTGTAATGGGCGAGAGCGGTAGCTCCTCCGTCCTTCGCAGGAACGCCGGGGGCGCGCGCGGGCACGTTGAAGCCGTGCCCACCCTTGTATGTCGGCTGCGACGGCAGGAAGGGTATTGGGACCGTGGGCTGCGCTGTCGCGCATCCCACCCTACGGCAATGGCTGGAATCAGCCCCTGCCCCGGTTTGCGTGATGTGACCCACAGAATGAAGAGGCGTTTGCCATGAGCAACTCTCTGCAATCATCCATCCACCACAATTCCCCAGAATCACGGATTCGCTATGGCTCCCTGAAATCGCCGGTTTGTTCCAGCCACGGACGGCCGGATGGGGCACCGAAGCCGCCATGGGACCGTCACAACTCCCCGGATCCGCCGGTTTGCCTCAACCGCCTGGAATCGCGGGCTTGCTTCAAGCGTCCGAAATGGCCCACTTGCTTCCGCCGCCTGAAGCCGCTGATCGGATGCAATCCCCTGGTACCCCTGCTTTGCTGCGCGGGGCTGCTGCTGTGTCTCGCCGCCCCGGTTTACGGGACCCCGTCGGACGATCCCGAGGTCCTCGCGCACCGGGGAAAGCCCATCGCCGGCGAGGGAACGGAAATGCCCGTGCTCACGCTCGCCAGGCCCGAAGGCGGATGGACCACCTCCATGCAGGTCGAGGTCGCCGGGAGTTGCTCCGACCCGACGGCCGACCCCATCGCGGCCAACATCAACGGCGTGCGCTACTACATCCGCACGAAGGACGGCCGATTCTCACGAAAATTCCCCGCCGCCAGGGGCAGGAACACGGTCATCGTGGAATGCGCGAACAAGGCGGGCGTCGCCCGCGCCACCGCTTCCGTCGAAGCCATGATCAACCCGATCCCCCTCAAGGTCGTGCTCACCAGCGACACCGATTCCGTGTACACCGACCTCCACGTCTACGAACCCGACAAGACCCACGTCTACTGGGCCAAGACCGACTCCCCCTCCGGCGGGCTGTTCTTCCTGAACCAGCAGGACGGGTCCTTCGATCTCGCCGGTTTCGGACCGTACATCTACGCGCACCCGGCCCCACCCGCGGGCGTGTTCCGCATCGACGTGAACTACTGGCCGGGCGGCGCCGTGCAGCACACCCTCGCAAACCTCGACATCATCACCGACGAAGGGCTGCCCTCGGAGAGTCGCAAGCGCGTGCGGACCCCGCTCGCCCGCCCCGGCGAAACCCGGACCCTCGCCTACGTGGTCATCCGCGGGAACAACCAGGCCCCCCGGATCTACGTGCCCTCCCAGGATCCCGAATCCGACATGCCCCCGGAAGTGGTCGAATACAAGCGCAGGGGCGAGCCCCGCGAGGAGGATGAGTACGCCTATCTCGCCCCTTCCGACGAACGGGCCGTCCGCGAGTCGGTGACCCGCCTGGCGCTGTTCCAGGCAAGAAAACTCAGCCGGCGCTGGGAGGAGCGGCAGCGGGACTGCTCGGGGCTCGTGCGCTTCGCCTACCGGGAAGCCATCGAGGTCCGTTCTCCAAAGCAGCAGCAAAAGCTCGGGATCCCCGCCACCCTCCACCTGCCGCCGGTATCCCCATTGTCGAGAAGGCTTTTCCCCCGCTATCCCTTCATCTGGCAGACCGGGTACGAAAGCGACGGGAAACCGCGCTTCGGACCGTTCGCCGACGCCGAGACCCTCGTCGGTTTCAATTTCCGCAAGAAGGCCCGCAGCCTCGATGCCGCGTCGAGCGGCGACCTGCTCGTCTTCCGAAAGAGTTTCGAGGACGACCAGCCGTATCACCTGATGATTTTCGTTGAAGACCGCCCCGAGAACCTGGCGGTCTACCACAACGGAGAACGGGGAGAAGAAGCCCAAGTCCGGGTGGTCCGGATGAGCGACCTCATGCGGTCCCCCGACCCGGTCTGGCTCCCCGGCGCCGATAACCCTCACTTTCTGGGAGTCTACGAGTGGAACCGCATCAAACCGGGAAATCGAAAAACGTCCTGATCCTGGTCCTCGCGCTGGCCGCCGGCGTGGGGCTGCTGGTCTTCTGGGCCTACAGGGCGCTCTACGCCACCGGCATCGCCGAGCTCGTGCGCGCCGATCTTCCCATGCTCGAGCTGCGGCTGGAATTCATCGACCTCGACGGGGATCCCGTGATGCCCCAGGATTCGAGGCTCCTGGGAAAAGCCGCCGCCAGGGACGAGAAGCCGCCCCCGGCGCCTCTCCCGGAAGGCTGCCCCGAGCTGGTCGGGGGCGACACCGCCGCGAGCCCGGCCCTGTCCGCCAAGGAAAAGGAAGCCGCATCGGGCTGCCCGCGGGTGGCCAGGTGGGTGGTCAAGCGGCATCCCATCGGGTTCACCCTCCATTTCCGGGACGCCTCAAAGGTCCTGGCCCTGTTCGAAAACAACGCGCAGGTCAAGGAGCTCTTCGCTTCCAGGTTCTTCCAGGGACTCTTCTACGATCCGCTGCACGGCGCCGGCGTGCGGGCCGAAGACCTCCACCTGGAAGGACTCTCCGGGGCCTTCTGGGCGCGGCTCATCCGGGAGGCGCTCGGGGCGCGCGCCGAGCTCCACTACGACGTGGCGCACGGCAGGAAGGGGTTCGTCTTCTCCTTCGTGAGAAGCGAATGCCCGTTCGCCTCGAAGGCCCTGCCCGTCATCGTGCCGGCCCTTGCCCGGAGCGGCTTCAAGATCCCGGCGATGCGCGATCCCGTGCTTGAGATGCGCATGGGCCCGCAGCGCGTTTTTCTCACCCAGTACGAAGACCGGGTCTACCTCGCCAACGGCCTCGAAGCGCTGATCAACACCCTCGAGAACATCGGCCCGGCCGGCAGGGACCTCCCCGAGTCGCCGCTGGTGCTGACGGTACGGGCGGAAGCCTTCTTCGACAATGTCCTGCCCGTGCTCTTCAGCCGCAGGTCCTGGGCCGCGGACTTCGGGTTTGGAACGTCCCCCGACACCCCGGGCAAGCTCCGGTTTCCCTCGGGAAAGTATGCCGAGCACCTGAAGCCCGGGCTGTTCAAGGGCGTGCTCGCGGGCATCCCCCACGACACCTTCGCGGCCGTCGCCGTGAGCTTCCACCTGCCGCCCGGAATGAGCGCCGGGGAATGGCGCCGGCTCGCCACCCGGGGCCCCGCCGATTCGAAAACGGGCGGCCCGGATGAAAGCGGCGTCGCGCTGCTCTGGGACATCGCGTCCGAAGGCGAGCGCATTTCCCGCATGGGCATGGTCATCGCCAACCAGAAGACCCCCGCCGACGTCGAGGCATTCAAGCAGTACTTCACCGATCCCGACCTGACGGAAACGTGCGGCGGCGGAACGGTCTTCCTGGCCGCCACGTCGCGGGATCTCCTGGTGCGCATGAAGGAATCCTGCGAAGGCCAGTCACTCAGCGTGCTCAACTGGGAGCGCGGCTCCAGGGCGAAGGAATACGAATCCGCCCAGTGCTTCCTTTTCGCGAACCCGGGCACGGCCATGCGGGAGCTCTTCCTCGCCGGCGGGGCCAAGAGCGGGGAGCTCGGGGAATTCGAACCCCAGTGGAAGCAGGATTACGAACAGGCCAAGGAAGCGATGCGCCGGGACGGGGAAAAGGTGTTCGGCAGCCTCCCCATCGTCGCCTACGCGGGGAACGCCACGCCGAAGGCAGCGACCGTCGAGTTGCGGGAACTGATCGTCAAACAGGGGGCATCACGATGAAGATCGAACGACTTGTTTTCCTCTTCGCCGTCCTCGGATTGCTGCTCCCCGTCGTTGCCGCGCCGCCGGCCCATGCGGGCAGCCCGTTTTACCTCACCGTCGACCGCAGCTTCTCCCACAACGAAAAACCGCAGCTCAGGATCGACTACACCGACCCGTCGAAACCCATGCTGCTGCGCGTGCTCCGTCCAAAGGATCTCGACCGGTTCCTGGATGGCCAGTTCAACGTCAGCCGGAGCTACGAACGCCCGGTGTCGCAACTGAACCCGGGACACTACTTCGTGAAGGGGCTCAACCAGGCCGAATCGCCTCTCAAGACGTGGAGAGGCATGCTGAGCGCCGAATTCCGAAAGAACTTCAAGGACACGGCGTTCAACAAGGCCCTGCTCGACACCACGCCGGGGGACCTCGCCGCGCCGCCGCACCAGGTCGTCCACGGCCCGCCCACGGGTCTCGGCGTGGTCCGTGAGTACTACGTGGACCTCGAACACGCCGGAACGGACGCCAAGGACATCGGCTGGTGGTTTGCGGACAGCGGATGGCAGGAACGCAGCTACAAGGTTCGAACCATCGCGCTGGACCCGCTGCCCGACGGGGTGTACCTCATCCAGGCGGTGTCGGGAACCGCTGAAGGCCAGTGCCTCATGCAGGTGAGCAGCCTGGCCGCGCAGGTGAAGCAGTCCACGGAGCAGCTGGTGGTGCGGGTGATCGACCGCGAGCAGCAGCCGGTCCGGGGCGCGGCGGTGAGCTACCGGGACGGCCGGGGCAAGTGGATCGACGTCGGCCGCAAGACCGACGGGGCCGGGGAAGTCTTTTTTTCCAACCCCGCGGGAAACCTCGACGGGAAGCTCCTCGTCAGGGCGCAAACCGGGGACGGGCGCCAGGCCCTGACCGATACAGATTTTCTGCCGGCCGTCTCCAACGACGATTCGGTCTTCATCGTCACCGACCGCCCGATTTTCAAACCCGGGGAGACCTTTTTCTACAAGGGCATGGTACGGGCGCTCGCGAACGGGGAGCTCAAGACCCCCGATTTCGCCGGGAAACAGGCCCGGATCACCCTGGTCCGGTCCGACGGCAAGGACACGGGGTTGCAGGCCGCCGTTCCGGTGACCGACTTCGCCTCGTTCAGCGGCAGCTTCGGCCTTGATGAAGCCCAGACCCCGGGGCTCTACCGCCTCATCGCCGAGCTGGAAGGCAAACCCTACGGAGGTGAATTCCGGGTCCGCGACTACGTGAAACCCGTCTTCTACATGGAACTGATCGAGCGCAGCCCCACCGTCGTGCCCGGCGAGCCCTTCGCCGTGAAATTCCGCACCCGGCGCTACAGCGGAGGCGTGCCCAGGGACGTGAAATACGAGGTGTATCTCTACCAGAAGAAATTCGAAGCCCCGCAGTGGGTGGCCGAAGCCGGCGGGGGTCTCGGAACCGGCACGGATTATTTCGGCCAGGTCCGGTCCGCCTCGGCCCTTACGGAACCCCGGCGCATTTACAGCTCCGTTGAGGAACGGCTTGCCGACGCGGCCCGCGAATACGGCATGAACACCTGGGATTCCGCGCCCCTGATCGATGAATCCGGCGAGACCTCCTTCTCGTTCACGGTGCCCAAAACCGATTCCGCGGCCCAGGGCGAATGGATCTACACGGTCATGGTGCGCGCGCTGGATCGCGCCGGCTCCCAGGCGATTCTCACGGAAAACATCTACATGACCGTCTCGGAAGCCCAGCCGTCGATCCGGTTTTCAAAAACCATCGCGCAGGTGGGAGAAAAAGGGCTCACGGTTTCCGTGCGATCCACCTACCCGGACGGCAAGCCCGCCCCCAACGCGGGCGGCGTCCTCGATATCGGGATCGAGCGCGGAGGGGATCCGGCGGCCGGGTTCGTCAAGCTGCCCTTCACCACCGACGCGCGGGGAAACCGCGACATCGAGCTGCCCGAGCTCACCGGCCGCGGCAGGCTGCGCGCCGTCGCCACCCTGGAGACGCTCGACGGCAAGCCCATGAAGCACCCGGCCGCCTCGCAGCCGGTGGCGATGGTCGTCGGCGGAGCGCAGGGGGAAGCCGTTCTCGACAACCGGGAGCTCGAGCTCTACACCGCCGGGACCATCCTCAGCCCGGGCGAGAAGGCGAAGGTCTTCGCGCTCCTTCCCGGCGACTGGGGCAGGAACGGGAAAGGCACCGTCTGGGAGACCATTTCCGGGCGCAAAATCTACGGGGTCAATTCGAGGGAGTGCCAGGGCCGAAGCTGGTGGTTCGAAGTGGAAGCCCGGCCCGAATACGGCACCGGATTTTACCACACGGTCACCGTGCCGGTGAGCGGCGGCAAATACCGGGAGCAGACCCTGGGATTTCGCATCATCCCCCGGGCCAAGCGTCTCACGGTGGATATCCGTCCCGAGCGCGAGGAATGGGAGCCTCTGAAGCCCTTCCGCATCGATCTCGAAGTGAAGGACGCCGAAGGCAGACCTTCTCCCGACACGGAATTGACCGTGACCATCGTGGACCGCGCAGTCTACGCGGTGCAGTCCGAGCTCCGTCCCGGCGTGTTCGACTTCTTCTATCCCCTGCCGAGGCTGAACCTGGCCACGTTCTATTCGGATGAGCTGCAGGGGTACGGATACGCGGATCTACTCAAGAAACCCAACTTCAGCCTGGGCGCGCTCAAAAGCCGGAGCAAGCTGCCCAAGAAGGCCATGCGGGACACCGCCGGATGGTTCCCGCACGTGGTGACCGACGGCATGGGACGCGCCTCGATCACCGTGGATCTGCCCGCAAACGTCACCGAATGGCTGGTCACGGCCATCGCGGCGGACAAGACGGGGAGAGTCGGCGAAGCGACGGGAAGATTCCGAACGGTCACGGACATCCTCCGGGAGGTGATCGCTCCCCAGTTCCTGCGCCTGGGCGAAGAGGCGCTCGTGCACCTCAAAACCGTCAACCAGGCGGATCGGACCGTATCGCTCAAGACCAGGATCGAGCTCGACGGCGGCGTTTCCCTGAAACAGGGCAGGCAGGAGGAGGAATTCACGATTGAAAAACAGGGGGAACGGCTGTCGCCCCTGGTTCTCGAGGCCGCGGGTGGGCAAGGAACGGCGACGCTCCGGGTTGCTTCCGAGGCCAGGGAGGACATTCACGTGGGGGGCGCGGAAGAATTCGACATCCCGCTCCGGCCCGCATCGACGCGGCTGGTTTTCCCCGGCGTCGCGGACAAGGACCGGCTGATCGCCAGGCTTCCGAAAGCGGGGAAAGTCGGCGAAGTGAAGGTGCAGGTGGTCTCGGGCCTGCTGGGAGCGGCCTTGAACGCGGCCGCGGTCCTGGTCGCCTACCCTTACGGCTGCACCGAACAGCTCGTCCACTCCACCGTTCCCAACCTGGTGCTCATGGATCTCGTGCGGCGCGCGGGCCTCACCCGGGAGGACCTGGGGCCGCTTGCCGACGTCCTCTCACGGGCTGAATCCAACGCCGTGTTCGGCATAAGGAAATTGATCCGCAACCAGAAGACCGACGGCGGTTTCGGTCTCTGGCCCGCGGACCCCGAGCCGTCCATCGGGGTGACCGTGACGGCGCTCTACGCGCTCAAATTCGCCGGCGATCTGAAGGTCGAAGGGGCACAGGGCGCGTATTTCAAGGCGCTGGACTGGCTTCGGAACGCCAGGCGGGCGCCCGAATACAGGCGGCAGGGCGGCACGGTGGTCGGCTACGAACTGGCGAGACTTGCCGAGTTGCGTTTCTACGATTCCCAGTTCGAGGAACAGATCGCCTACGTGGAAAACCTCCTCGGAGACAAGACCGTGCCCGTGCCCGACCTGGTCAACGGGCTGGCCCTTTTCGCCGGATACAGGAAGAATTCCTGGTACCGTTTCAACGAGCGCTTCAAGGACAGCGGGGCCATGGAGGAACTGATCGAAAAGCTGAAGAAGGCGCTGGAAGCCTTCGACCCCGACGTGTATCTCAAAGCGGCGGGCGAGGACTGGGAGGCGATCGATTCCCTGGGTTTCGGGTTCGGGGTCCCGAGCATCGTCTCGGCCGCAATGGGCGTCATGGAGGAGCTCGACGCGCTCCCGCAGGAGCTCGAGGCCAAGCTCACGCGGATACTGCTCGCACGGATGAAAAACGGCTACTGGACGTCCACTTTCGACACGGCGCAGGTGATTTTCAACACGCGCAAGATCCTCGAAAAGCAGGCGCGAGCCGTCGCCGAAGAGGCGAAAACGGGGCGGCCCGCCCTCGTCGTGCGCAAAGCCGACGGACAGGTGCTGGGGGAGCTCGCCCGCATCCCGGCGGGTTTCGTGGGCACATTCGCCGACCCCGGGACTCCGGAACAGGTTTCGGAGCTACGATTGGAGGGCCTGGGGCCGACGGACTCCGCGTATTCCGCCACGGCCGTGGATGTTCCGTATGAGGCGACGGCGCCGGGGAGCACGGGCCTGAGCGTGGAACGCACGTTCCGGCGGATCACGCCGGGCGGCAGCGAACCGCTCGACCTGTCCAGGCCGCTCCGCAAGGGCGACACGGTGGTGAGCGAAATCCGGGTCCGACGCAACCCCGTTGAGGAAGTCACTTACATTCCCAGCCGGTTCCTGGTGATCGAGGACTCCGTTCCTTCGCTCGCCCGGCCCGTGGACGACGACCGGGTCGCCCTCGCGGACGCCGGCATCCGGCTCGAAAACGAAACGTACTGGGGCCTGGTGATGGACACGCAACGCCATCCCGACCGGACGGTCAGAATCGCCAAGGTCCTGCCGCGCGGCGAGATCACGATCTACCAGGTCTGGCAGGCGGCGTTCGGCGGCACGGCGGCCGTGCCGCCCGCGGTCGCCTTCGACATGTACGACGAAAGCGTCCGGGGGAACACGGGAGCGGGACGCATCCGCGTGGAGTAGCTTTGGGCATGTTCGGATCCGCAGGCGGTTTCCGGCGTCGCGCCGTGGTCCTCGAGGTCGGCGCGGCGCTCCTCTTTTTCGGCTCGCTCGTCCATAACGCGGAGCTTGCGCGTGAGGGGACGACCGCGCTCCGGCAGCTCGAAGCGCGCGGCTACACCGTCCCCACCGGCGCGGACCCTGCGCGCGTGTACCCGGCGGCCACCGCCGGCTCGTTCGATTCCGCCCATGCCGGGGGCTGGCGTCCGGGGATCATCAGCCTGAGGGAAGACCCGGCGGGAAGCGCCGGCCCCGAAGTCTACCTGCGCCACGAACTGATGCACGAAGCCTGCTTCCGTACCTGTTCCGGCAGACTGCCGCTCTGGGCCGAAGAGGCCGCCGCCATCGCCTTCAGCGGAGAGGCCTCCGCGCCGCCGCAGGCGGTCCCTCTCGCCGCGGGCGACCTCGATCACCTCAGGAACAGGATCCGCCTCGGCGCCGACATGGATGCCCGGAGCTACCGGACGCTCGCGCGACTCGTCGCCGCGCACGGCTGGCCGGAAAGTCCCTGCGCGGTGTCGGAAGAAATCCGGCGTTTGGCGACCCCTCCCCCGGCGGTCGCAGAAACCGGCTTCAGCTATATCCTGGTGAGCCTCCTTTCGGGGAGGACCATCGAATCCGGGGGAGACATGAAGAGCCGGTATCCGCCGGGATCGCTCCTCAAGATACCTTACGCCGCCGCGCTCCGAAACGCGCCCAACGGTCCCCTGGGGGAAGAGCTGGCGGCAAGCGATACGAAAGGGCTGCTCGAGCGGTGGGGCGAGCTCGACCCGGTTGCCTGGCGATTCCTGGTTTCCTCGTCCTGCAACACCGTTCTCGCCCGGGACATCACGCCGGAAGAATTCGCATCCGGGGACGAGGGTTTCCGGCGCCAATACCTGGGAGAACGCGACCCGGACGGCGGTTTCCCGCTCGAAGCGGACCTCGGGGAGCTCGCGCGGCTCGTGCGCGCCTCCCTGCTCATGAAACCCTCCCGCTTTGCCGGGCTTTCCATGAACGGCCGGGCCGAAAAAACGACCCTGTTCGCGGAACCCGAACAGGACAGGCGGATTCTTGCAAAACTCAGGGCCATGTCCAAGACGGGCACGGCGGCCGACTCCAGGGGGAACCCGCTGGTCGGCCACCTTGCGGTGGCGTGGCCGGCACCCGATCCCACCCTGCTCGCGGTGTTTCGCGGTCCGGGGTTGAAGGGGGCTTCCACGCTCCAGCGCGCATCCCGGCTCCTCGAAGAATGGTCCGCCCGCTATCCCACCGAATACTCCCGGGTGCGGGTGCGGCTGCTCGCGGGGGTCCCGCGGGCATCGTGGGAGGTGTTCGATGAATGCCCGAGTTTCGAGCGGCCGGGCCGGAGCGGCGGGACCGAGCGCGTGAGCGCCTGCGGGCGGTTCAGGATCGTGTCGAACGTCCCAGGCAGCCGCCCTGAACGCCTCATCCGGGGTATCGTCGAAAGCTCCGCCGATGGCCGGCAGGTGGTGCTCGAAACGGATCCCGAGACTTATGCCGATGCGACGCTGGCCGCCGAAGCCGCGCATCTCGAAGGCGAGGCGGCCAGGGCCCTGCGGGCGGTGATCGTCTGGAACGGCACTCGCGGGGGCAGGCGCCACGAGGACAGTTCCTCCGTCTGCGACACCACGCATTGCATGGTGTTTCGGGGAATGGCCCCCAAAGAGTCCCCCAGGCGGGCGGTCCGCACCGATCCCCGGCTTTTGACGCGGCTTGACGAACTTGCGGCGCGCGCGGGATTGAACTGGCTGCCGTTTTCCAAGGGCGGGGACGAAAAATGGGAGAAATCGATCCCGGCCGTCGAGCTGAGCGGTCTTGCGAGCGAACCGGCGATACTTGACATCCGCCGCGAGCGCACCAGGGGCGGAGCGGTCCTGGTTCACCTGGTCTATCCGGCGGAGGAAGAAACCGTTCCCTGCGAGGTCTTCCGCAACAGGCTGAAGCTGCCGTCCTGCCCCGACGCCATACTCCACGATGCAACCCGGAACGCATGGCATTTCACGGGGATCGGCCGGGGGCACGGCCGGGGGCTTTCCGTGGAGCGGGCCGGGGCGCTGGCCAAGTCGGGCCGCAGCGCCGAAGCGATCCTGCGCGACGCTTACGGTCAGTGAGCGGTTCATGCGAGCCCGGGTTCAAGGCGGCAGTGCTGACGGGCGGGCATGAGGCCCTCCCCCTGGAATTTAGACATTTGAGTGCGTATCTCACTATTGGCTTTACAGACGGGCGGGCATAAAACCCGTCCCCGGAGGTGGTCTTGTGAACTCGAGAGTCGGCAAGGGACACAATGGCTACCGAGGATTTGCGATGCTTCGGGGGCACGGTCGAATTCAAAGCACTCGGGAGAAGAGATGAGGATCTGGGTCGATGCGGACGCCTGCCCGGCGCCGATCAAGGAATTGATCGTCAGAACGGCCCGGAGGCTGCGAATTCCCGCCGTTTTCGTCGCCAACAAGTTCATCAGCATCCCCGATTCTGCCTGTGTATCGACAGTCCGTGTCGAGCTGGGACCGGAAATCGTGGACGAATACATCGCGAAGCACGCTGAGCCGGGCGACTTTACCATCACCCAGGACATCCCCCTGGCATCGGTGCTCGTGCCTAAAGGGGTCACCGTCATTGACCCCAGGGGGGAGCTCTACACCGAGGAGAACATCCGGGAACGGCTGTCCATCAGGAATTTCATGCAGGATCTCCGGGAAGCCGGCGGGATCACTCCCGGCCCCCGACAGTTCGGCCAAAAAGAAAAGCAGCGCTTTTCCGACACCCTCGACCGGGAGATCACCAAGCGCTTTAAGCTCCAGGGAAATTGAACGGAAGCAAAATCGAAAACGGTACGGGCCGCCCTTCGACAACGGCCCGGTCGATTCGCACGACCCGCGACCCGCCCGCGGCCGGGCAGGCGTTGTGTGATCCTGAACGCACCCCGGTATCAGTTCAGATCGATCTCCAGGGTATCGGGCCCGGTTTCCGTCATCCTGTCTTCGACGTACTTCCGGGATTGCCTGAGATCATGCGTCAGCTGAGGGCCGGACATCGAGACGATTCGTTCCATCAGGTGCGCGACCTTGTCATAAACCCTTTTGTGAATGTGCAGCCTGCCCTCGTCACGAGGCACCTGCCGCAAGGCCGGCAGAGCATCCAGCACCACGTCGAGGGAATCCCACAGGAGCACGGGATTCTCGCTCAGGATTCGGTCCAGCTCTTCCTGGTGCCGGGCGTAGAGTTCCGTGAACGTTCGGCGGGTCTGATCCGGAATGCGGATTTGACCCAATTGGTCCAATATGGTGGTGTCCTCGTTCAGGACGAGTTCGTTGCCGGGCTGAATCGGCTGGTCGCCCGTTCCGCCCGGTCTACCCGGCGCCGCAGCCGCGAAGCCGAGCGCGCAAAAGGCGACCAGGAGCAAAACCAAGCCCGCAACGACTCCCCGCCTTAGCTTTTCGAGCAATGCATCCTCCTTGTGATCGAAAGCCGACGACGCCCGCCGGCCGGTTTTCCTCCATCCATAGCTCAAAAGATCGTTTGCGGCAACCGCCCTCCGGGGTCAAACCTACACTTTTCACAAATCCACACTTTTCACAAACCTCCATGAAACGGATGCGCACAGCCAAAGAGGAAACTGCGCCGGCCGAGGGTATTTTCACTCAAACGGCCATTCCCGGGGGGACACCCTTATACGATGAAAACCGGCCCCGAGGCCGCCTGATTCAATTTTCCACGTGAAGCGGGAAGCCGATGTCGTGCGGCTTCCGGAGGCGATCGATACCGCATCGGGGCCTTACTCCTTCACATTCCGGGCCGATTTTGTTATTTTGAACGCCACACGATCGTAGGACAGCAGCGATTGAGGGTACTCCCCGAGGAGAGGATCATTGATCGGTCGAACGACCCGCAAGAGATTCTGGTTGGCCGCAATCTTCGGTCTACTCGTGTTCGCGTACACCCTCAGACAGGCAAGAATGGAAAGACTCGTCCAGAACATGGGCGAGATCAACCTGTTCTGGGCCTTTCTCGCCCTGGCCGCCAGCGCCCTCAGCTACATCTGCATCGGCATCGTGCTTCAGCGCCTGCTCCGGGGCGTGGGGCATCCCCTGTCGTTTTCGTCGTCGTTCAAGATTTCCCTGCTCTCCTGCACCATGAACTACCTCATGGCCGTAGGCGGACTGAGCGGCGTGGCCGCCAAAGTCTACCTGCTGTCCAGGGAGAAGATTCCCCCGAGCAACACCCTGTCCATTTCCATCGTGCACGGGTTTCTCACCAACACGGTGGCGGTGGTGTTCATTTACCTGGGCTTTTTTTTCCTCTACAGCGAATACAAGATGGGCACGGCGCAGAAGGAATTCGGCATCGTGGTCCTGATCGTCGCATTTCTGCTCACCTGGATCACGATACAAACGCTGGTGCATGAAGCCTTCCGCAAGGTTTTCTGGAAGTTTCTGCTCAGGTCCGGCCTCGCCGTCAGCCTCGCGCTCAAGCATCCTCACTGGATCAACGAGGAGCGGGCGGAAGCCTTTTTCGACAACTTCAACGAAAGCATGAACCTGCTCATGAGGAAAGCCGGCATCCTGCTCGTTCCGGCAACGTTTGCCCTGCTGGACTGGGTGTTGATGTTCCTCTGCCTGAAGCTCTCGTTCATGGCGGTCCACTACCCGGTGGACAGCAAATCCCTGCTGCTGGGCTTTTCGATGGGAATCTTCACGTCGCTCTTCTCCCTCACCCCGGCATCCATCGGCATCATGGAAGGCTCCATGGCCATATCGTTCTACTGGATGGGCCTCGACTACGAGTCCGCCCTGCTGGCCACGCTGATTTACAGGCTGGCCTATTATTTCATCCCGATCCTGGTGAGCCTGTTCTTCTACAAACGCTTCTTCCCTGCCCCCGAACGGGTCAAACCCCTGAGCAAGGCGGAGCCTTCCTGAAAAGGACGATCCCGGGGCAACGAAAGTGACGGTGGGAAATGAATCAAAGGATTGAAGCGCCGGAAGTCGAGCGGCAGCACGAGCCGTTGCGGGACGCGATCGCATCCGTCATGGGCCGATGGGTGAGCGAGCGGCCCGGAGACGATTACTGGCGCTCTCCCCTGGTGGGGGTTGCCGCCGCCGAGGACCCGATGTTCGCCCTGCTGCCGCGGGTGGTCGACCCCGAACACGCCATGCCCGGAGACCTGCTCTCCGGGGCGAGATCGGTGATTGTCTTCTTTCTGCCGTTTCGGCGGGAGGTTGGAAACGCCAACGACGCGTCCGGGCGGATGGCCGCGCGCGGCTGGGCTGAAGCTTACGTGGCGACGAACAGCCTTATCGGGGAAATATGCCTTCGCCTCTCCGACCATCTCGCCGATGCCGGGCATCGCTCAGCCGTAACGCCGGCCACGCACAACTTCGATGCGGTGAAGCTCGTGAGCCTCTGGTCCCACAAGCATCTCGGCTACATCGCCGGACTGGGCACCTTCGGGATACACCACATGCTCATCACGTCCGCCGGTTGCTGCGGAAGGCTTGGAAGCGTGGTCACCACCATGCCTTTGCCTCCGACCTCGAGGCCCGACCGGGAATTCTGCCTGGAAAAGGCGGGCATCGAGTGTTCGGCGTGCGTTCCCAAGTGCATGCGGGATGCCCTGGGCGCGGAACCCTTCGATCGCCGGGCCTGTTACGCGCAATGCCTTGAAAACGACAAGCATCATGCCGACCTGCCCCTGGTGGATGTGTGCGGCAAGTGCGCGTGCGGGGTGCCTTGCAGCCACGAAGCCCCGAACCTGCCGTGACGTTCCGGCGGGATCACAGCTTCGCGTACGCTTCGCGCAGGTGATCGATCCATACCTCCACGACTTCCGGGTATTCCCCAAGCCCCGAGAAAACCGTTTCGCAGGCGATCCCGTTCTTTGCGAGCAGGGATTTCCAGCTGTCGGGCTTGTCGCCGGAAATATCGTTGCGGACATGGTCTCCGGCCACGGTCATGAAGGGAATGAGCCAGGCCCTGCGGACCTTTTGTTCCGCCAGTTTCGGGACGACGTCCCCGATGGACGGATATCCCTGCACGGTGGCCACAAAGACGTTCCGGGCTTCTTCCTTCAACACGCGGTCCATGGCCCCGTAGACCGCATCGGCCGGATGCTTCCCGGTACCGTGACCTGCGAAGACAACCGCGTCCTCCGGTTTTCGTTCCCCGGGAATGCGCCGGATAAGCGCGCGCGCCACGCGGAGCGTGTCCTCATGCGATGCGATGAGGGGCATGGCGATTTCGATCTTTTCGAACCCACCCGCCATATCCCCGAAGAGCCGGGCGTTCCGGTACAACTCGTGGAATTCCTTTCCGGGAATCACATGGAGAGAGAGCAGGGCGACATGGGTGTATCCGTCGTCCATCAGCTTTGCAAGAGCGGTCTCGGGCGAATCCAGGCGCCGCCCCCGGGAGGCGGCCTTCGCTCTGATGACGCGGGATGTGTAAGCCCACCTGACCTCGACGCCCGGGAAAGCGGCCTCCACCCCGTCCTGGATTCGGTCAAAGGACTTTTGCGCCTCCGGAACGCTCGTCCCGAAAGCCACCAGGAGAATCGCCCGGCGGGCCGGCCGGTCCCGCCCTCCGCCGGAGACGAAGCTCCTTTCCGAAGCGAACGGGCCCAGCATCATCAGGGCGCTCATCAAAAACCAGGGTGTCTGCATCGAGGCCATCCTTCCTTGCATTGAAATCGTTCTCACCCTGCACGCCGCACGCCGTCGTGCAATCGAACCATACACGTTCGGCCGTCTCTACACAAGCCGCACGACAGCCGCGCGAACCTGAGCGGCCGACCCGGCGCAATCGAACGTGTTTCGCGGGCGCGGCGAGCCTCATGATAAATTATCCTGGACATAGATTCCCGGGAGAGTCTGTTTTCATGCTTCGCGGGTGATGCCGGCGCCATGGGGAATTGCGTCCCTTTTCAGCCGCCGCATGTCTTGCGGCGCTGACTCGCGCCTGGAAGGATTCGGACGGCCCCACGCCCGTTCAGGCTGGGAAACCGGCATGGAAACGCTCGTCCCCGCCGCAGGGCCGTTTGCGGGAACGACGCGGGGCCAAAAAAGAGGCACCCGGGGGAGGGCCCCCGGGTGGTTGAGAGGTTGATGAGAGTGTTGAGGAGGGGAAATTCTTCGCATGTGGGACGAAGGTGCACGTGATTTCCCCCAAAAAAAAATCCCTGGAACGATTCGTTCCAAGGATTGCACCCGGATTTACTTGATCCTTCGAGGCCAGGCGGTATAACCGCGTACCGCGCCCTTTGCGCCTCAGGCAGGTGTTCTGGCTCCGGATCACCCTACTCGCCGCCCCTTCCCGGATCACTCCAGTGGCTCGGCGGCTTTCGTCCCCGTACACAGCGGCGGGACCGCTCCCGATTTTCACGGGATTCCCTTTTGAGCTCTAAAGCACCTGAGCGTCTCCAATCATGGTCATTTTATGTCTATCAGCAAAGCGAGCGTGTTGTCAAGCACTTCGTGCAAAGGTGTTTCGGCGCTCCGTTTCAGCCATCGGGGGAGGACCGGGAGCCCGTTGAGGATAAAATGCCCGGACGCGGCCTGCCGGGATCGCAGTGGCAAGGTTCGCACCGTTACGCCGGACCCGCTGCCCGACGGCCGCGTAGATGTCAACCATCTGCAGAGCACCGGACATTCAGCCTCATCAACCCGATTGACTTGGAATGACCGGGTTGATATTTTCCTCTCAATCCGGAGCGAAAAGATTCACCGGTACAGTTTCGGTTACAGTATTCACAATCGGGTCACGAAGGTCAGAGGAAATCCCCGAGGGGAGAATTCCCGGCTTTTCTTCGGGAGCCCCGCAGGATCGTTGCGTTTGCGTCGATGCGGGTCCCGTCACGGCACGCCCGGCCGGGCCGCCTTGGGGCCCGCGGGCGCTCCGGGCTGATGAGATACCATGGCTCATATCGATGCGTCCTTTCTTGAGATCAACAGCCTGGATGCCCTGTCCCGCCAGGATACCTCGATTCACCGGCTGGACCCGCGCGCCAAGGTGCTCACCGCCCTCATCTTCGTGGTTGCCGTCGTATCCGTGGACAAGTACGAAGTATCCGGGTTACTCCCCTTCGTTCTTTACCCGGTGGTGCTGATCGCCCTCGGCAACTTGCCGCCGGGCCGGCTCCTGCGAAAGATCCTGATCGCGGCTCCCTTTGCCGTGCTCATCGGCATTTTCAATCCCCTGCTGGACCGCGCCGTTCTCGTGCAAATGGGACCGCTGGGAATATCCGGCGGCTGGATTTCTTTCGGTTCGATCCTGGTCCGATTTGCGCTGACGGTGAGCGCAGCCCTGATTCTGGTTGCGACCACCGGCTTCGACGGCGTGTGCGCCGCCCTGGAAAGGATGAGGGTGCCGAAGGTGTTCGTCGTGCAACTGCTGTTTCTCTATCGTTACCTGTTCGTGCTGGTCGAGGAGGCGTCGCGTCTGAGCAGGGCGCGTTCACTGCGTTCCTTCGACGGAAAGGGCATGGGGTTGACGGTCTTTTCCAGTATGATCGGCCAGTTGCTTCTGCGCAGCTTCGACCGGGCGCAACGCATCCACCGGGCCATGCTGTGCCGCGGGTTCGACGGCGAAATCCGGACCGTGCGCGCGTTGAGGTTCAGAGCGGCTGACCTGGGGTTTCTGCTGGGCTGGACCCTGCTTTTCATCGCGATGCGTCTGAGCAATATTCCCGCAATGATCGGCGGCGCCATTACGGAGCTGGCAAAATGAGTCACCACATCGTGGAAGTCGGGGACCTGCACTATACTTATCCGGATGGGCATTCGGCTTTGAGCGGAGTTTCTTTCAGGATCACCCACGGGGAGACCGTTGCCGTCGTCGGCGCCAACGGGGCGGGAAAATCGACCCTGCTCCTGCACTTGAACGGCTGCCTCGTCCCTCAGTCCGGAACGGTGAGGATCGGCGATTTCCCCTTGACCCGCAAGACCCTGCAGCATGTCCGGCGGACGGTGGGCATGGTCTTTCAGGATGCCGACGACCAGCTGTTCATGCCGCACGTGTACGACGATGTGGCCTTCGGGCCGCTGAACCTCGGATTGCCGCCCGAGGAAGTCGACCGGCGCGTCACGAACGCGCTGAGCACGGTCGGCGCCCTCCACCTCAAAGATCGCCCCCCCTACCGGCTTTCGGGAGGCGAGAAAAGGGCCGTGGCCATTGCCTCCGTCCTGTCCATGTCGCCGGACATCCTGGTGATGGATGAACCGACTTCGAACCTGGACCCCAAGTCAAGGCGGCAGCTGATCGAGCTTCTGCGCACCTTTCATCACACGGTGATCGTGGCCACCCACGACCTCGATATGGTCCTCGACCTGTGCTCCCGCATCATCGTTTTGCACCGGGGCACGGTGGCCGCCGACGGTCCCGCCCGGGAAATCCTCCAGAACGACGAACTGCTCGACTCCGCCCGGCTGGAAAGACCCTTGCGCCTCCAGGGATGCCCCGTGTGCAGCCCGCGGGAGTCCGGTCCGCGGCAGGGATTCACGCCCGACGGGGACGAGTCCCCCTGAAGTCGTGTTCCGTGCCGCATGCGAGACACGGTCGACCGGCGCATGGGACCTCCCCGAAACCGGGCCTGTTTTTCGTCCGGTATTGCATTGAAGCTTGTGGTTTTCCGTTTTCAGTATTAAAGATATGCGAAGACGTCTGCCGATTATTAGACTGAACCAGGATGCCTCTTGCGGCCCTCGGCAGAATCCGGAACATGACCCATCATCACCGACTCAACCTACCGCCCGTTCGGGGCATGTTCTATTGATACGACCGGTCATGAATTTGGTGAACAAGGAAAGGTCATGCGCAAATACACTTTCAGTTCGGAGGAGCTCATCAGACTTCTGGAAGAGACGATCAACCTTTTTCTTAAATACCAGTTCCAGCACGGTTTTGAGGAACCCGGAGCCAGGGTTGCGGCCATCATGGACACCCTCAACGGGGAGACGGGTTGTCCGCAATTGCAGGACTCCTACAGGTGGGACTGCGATGCGGTCTACAACAACCTCGCGGAAATCCTTTCGAAAGGGAGCCCGATCGAGGAACCGGCCGATGCCTTCAACTGTGCGAAGACACTCGCCGATATACTCGTATTCATGAAACGGGTCACCGCCAACAACGAGTTGGGACCGGACGACCGGAAGACCTTTTCGGAGATTCTCGGGGCCCTCGAAGTGCTGGCCAGACGCATCACCGAGTACGAACGAAGGGTGATCGGCATCGAAATGCTGCCCACTTCAGACATCATGTACCTGAAGCCCACTTCCGAAGTTGAGGAGTAAACTCCGCACGGACTGAATCGCCTCCGGAAGAACGTCGTGCGGCGCCCGTTCGTCCGGCTCCGCCAGCCGCAACGACCCACCTGCAGGCATGGGTCGGGCGGATGTTCGATCCTGGATTGCGCTCTCTTGCGGAGCGGCGCCCTTCCCCTGTGTTCAACGCTTCCCGAACCATTCCCGCATCAGCCGATCCGGCTTGATCCGGGAATAGAGATACCCGTAGACGGGTCTCGAGAAGATCTCGATCTGCCGCATGAGCCAGTCCCCGTCCCGGTCGTCCACGGTGAACCGCTTGACCCGCATGGCTCCCCAACCCGCCAGGTTCACGCCGCGCCTCACGAGATAGGTGACGTCGATGCCCAGGGCGCGGGCTGTGGCGAGGGAATGTCGGTCATGCCTGCCGGACGGCCAGCAGAGCTGATTTCCCGGCCTTCCCAAGTGGCGCCGAAGTGCCTCCCGGCCCGCCGCGATGTCCGACCGGACATCCGGCAGGCGTCCATGACTCGCCGTGTGGTTTTCGACCGAGCAAAGCCCGCCGTCGGTCATCTCCTTGAGATCGTGCCAGTTGCACACGACCTCCCCGGCCCGTTTCGTGCGCACAAGATCCTCCGCTTCCCGGTGCGGGGGGAACGCTTCGGGCGGAGCCTGTCGGGGATGCATGCTCGCCAGGTCGGCCCAGCCGGAAACGACGAAGACGGTGAATTTGAGCCCGAATGTTCGCAGAATCGGGTATGCGTAAACGAAAACATCCAGCCAGGCATCGTCGAAGGTGAGCAGGACCGATTTGGCGGGTACGTCCCTCACACCGAGCATGTAGTCGCGGAACTCCTCGCTGCTCAGCGTGGCATACCCCTCGCGGCGCAGCCTCCCCATCATCTCGGCAAACACCGGGACGCTCACCGTGAGAAAGTCACCGGCGTTTGCGTTGACATGATGAAACATGCAAACCGGAACCGATCGTATCTTCACCTGCTCCCGGCGACCTCCCGATAGACCTCGAGCGTCTCCGCCATCATCGTCTCGAAGGACAAGTCCCTGACGGCCAGTGCGTAGGCATTTTCCACCTGGGCCCGGGGCAAATCATCGAGCACCCCGACGACCGTTTCAGCCAGCTTCCGGACATCTGCGCACGGATACAGGAAGCCGGTGCGGCCATCCTCGACGAGCTCCGGTATCCCGCCCACGCGGCTCGCCACCACGGGCTTTTTCATCGCGAACGCCTGCGGGATGACCCGGGACCGCGCCTCGATCTCGGAAGTCAGCACGATGACGTCGCTCGCGGCGATGAACCGCTCCACGTCTTCCCGGAACCCCGTGAGGACGATCCGGTCGCGGTGCCGGACGCCCCGGATTTCGGCGTCGAGTCGGGCAAGGAACTCCGGACGGGTCGCCGATCCCACGATGAAAAACCAGGCGTCGGGAATCCGGGCGACGATGTCGTCCACGGCCCTGACCAGGTAATGCTGGCCCTTGTCCGGCCGGATCATGCCGATGAGCGTGACCGGTCGGGCGGATGGAGGGAGGCCGAATTCGTCCCGGACCGCCTGCCCGTCCACACCGGGATGGAATTGCCCGAGGTCGATGCCGTCGCCGACCACGCGTATTCGGGAACGTTTTCCCAGACCCTGGTTGACGATCCGGTCGGCGATGCTGCCCGATGCGGCGATGATCCGGTCCGATCCCAGCCGCCAGGTCAGCCGGTGCGGGAGGTCGTCCCGGAGGGCGACGCAGACGTGTTGAGTGCGAACCACCGGGATGGAGAGCAGCCGGGCCGCCATGGCCGTGCTTGCATCCCGCGAGCTGTGGCAGTCGATGACGTCGATGCGGCGCCGTTTTGCGAAACGTATGAGCGAGAGGACGGCTATCGGGCTGAGGGACCCTCGAAATGGAACCACCTGGCGCGGCAGGTTCCGCCGGGCTGCTTCCCGGTAGACGGCGGATTCCTCCCTGGCCAGGAGCCAGAATTCATGCCCGCGATCGCGCGCCCAACGGATCTGTTCGAGGATCCGAAGCTCCTGGCCCCCGAGGTTGATCGAGCTCTCCGTATGCGCGACTCTCATGGCCGGGCCATCCTTCCGAGCGCCAACGAGCGCACGGGGAAAAACCGGGGGCGGATCCGCGGAAAACGATGCGGCCTCTTGCTCCATAAGCAAAAAAGGGTCGGCCTCATTCGGCCAACCCTTGTTCGTTTCTGGTGGAGCTACGGGGAGTCGAACCCCGGACCTCTTGAATGCCATTCAAGCGCTCTCCCAACTGAGCTACAGCCCCACGATCCTCGAGAATTTTCTTGCCGGACGCCGACCGTCACCGGTCGATTCCGGCCTCCCCCTCACTCGGCGGGCAAGGAAGGCGTAAAGGCATGCTACACCAACAGAGGGCCAAAATCAAGGTCCCGCGTGGAACCGGACTTCGTGAAAAGCCGGCGGCAGGTTCCGAGTGGGCCATTCGTGTATCGTTGGCCACAAGGTCGGATGGGCGGGCGGTTTGGAGTCGAGCCCCGGCATGGATCGGCAAACTCGCGCGATGCCGGCGAGGGCCTGGCGGTCGCGGTGCAGGAGCGATGACCGAGCGCTTCCGCAATGGATGCGGGAGGGCTTCCCTCTCCGGCATGGGTCTCACGACCGCGGTGCGTTCAGGATGACACAACCCCTGCCCATCGAGAGGTGATGCGGGCGGGGATACCCCCTACGGACCGATGTGCCCGTCAGACGTAGAGGAGGACTTTATCCCCGTCCGCCCAATGCACTCATCTTAAACACGAAATTGTATCGCGACCCGCGGGCCGCAGCTTCGACGGATTGCCCGGCGGGCACTCCCGAGAGGAAGAACCGTTCCGGTCAGTCCCCGTTCGCGTTGTACTTGATGGTGGCATAGTCCTGGTATTTGTCGCGCGAGTATGATTGGCCCGTGACGTAGACATTGCCGCCGCCGTCCACGGCCACGGCTGCAGCCGCGCCGGAGATCTCCGCGTAGAACCTCACCCATTGCCGGACCCCATTCGTATCGTACTTGACGGTTCCATAATGCAAGTGCCCCAGATCGCCTTCCACCTGGCCGGTCACGCAGACGTTGCCGGCGGGGTCCACGGCCATGCCGGAGGGGCTGTCGCTCCATCCGTCCGGCCCCACGAGGCGTCTCATCCATTGCCGGTTGCCGTCGGGGTCGTACTTGATGGTTACGTAATCAAAGAATAATAAGTTATTTGTCCCCGCTTCACCCGTCACATAGACGTTGCCGGCGGCGTCCACCGCGATGGCCTTGGCTCTGTCCGTCTCATTCCATGGGCCGTTGTAGCGTCTGACCCACTTTCGGTTTCCATTCGTGTCGTACTTGATGGTGGCATAATTCAGGCCGCCATAATTATCGGGCCAAACCGCACCTCCCGTGACATGGACGTTTCCGCTCCGGTCCACTGCAATGGCCGCGGCCTTGTCATCCTTGTTGCCGGGGCCGTTGTATCGCCTCACCCACTTTCGGTTTCCCTTCGCGTCGTACTTGACGGTGGCATAATCGTAGCCTGATTGCATTCCCACCGACGCGCCCGTCACGTAGACGTTCCCGTTGCGGTCTACGGCGATGGCCGTCGCCTCGTCATCGGAGCTCTTCGGGCCGTTATAGCGAGCCACCCACCTCTGATTTCCATCCGCGTCGTACTTGACGGTCGCATAGTCGAGGTAGGTGTAATTTTCCGACTTGCCCGTCACATAGATGTTGCCGGCGGCATCCACGGCCAGAGCCGTGGCCGTGTCGTTCATGCCCGCGGGGCCGTCGTATCGCCTCACCCATTGCGGCTTTCCGTTCGTGTCGTACTTGATGGTCGCATAATCGTAGCCTGAACGAAGTCCCATCGATGTGCCCGTGACGTAGACGTTCCCGTCGCGGTCCACGGCAATCGCCGCGGCTTGATCAATGTAGTGCTTCGGGCCGTCATATCGCCGCACCCACTTTCGGTTTCCATTCGTGTCGTACTTGACGGTGGCATAATCGAGGGACGTGAAATTCTCCTCTGCGTAATTCGCCGATGTGCCCGTGACGTAGACGCTGCCGGCGGAGTCCACGGCGATGGCCTTGGCTTCGTCCCGATACTCACCGCCGTAATGCCGCACCCATTCCGCCGATGCAACGGCCGGGAGGCTCAAGACGCAGAGCAGGAGAAGCGAGGCAACGATCAGGAGCAATCTCGGAAGTCCGGGCCGGCCGGAGCGGGTCTTCAAGGGGTTCCTCCGCATTGCCCGAATCCTCATGGGATTTATTGATCTGGCCCGAAGGCCGGCACGAATCTTCAAGGGGTTCCTCCTTCCCGGTTTCATGGGCTTTGGGTTGCAGGGAAGCCAATCGGGTCTGCTCGTCCTGTTCCAGGTCACGGGTCACGTTTGCTCTCCATAGGGTTCCTGCTCCTCGGACAACGTCGCAACCCGGCCCCGCCGGATTCACCGTTCAGTTCCCGTTCGTATCGTATTTGATGGTTACATAATCCGCGCCGGAGTACATATTAGGCGAACCGCCCGTGACGTAGACATTCCCGCCGGCGGTCACGACCAGAGCCGTGGCTGTGCCCACCACTTCCATCCTCACCCATTGCCGGTTTCCATCCGTATCGTACTTGACGGTTCCGTACTTCGAGAGTCCGGAAGCGTCCACCGCCTGGCCCGTCACGTACACGTTGCCCGCGGAGTCCACGCCTATCGCGGTCGGGGTATCCCACGCATCGTGAGGCCCCTGGAGGCGTTTTATCCACTGCCGGTTTCCATCCGCGTCGTATTTGATGGTCGTGTAGTCGAGGTATGAGTAAATGCCCTCGGCTTCGCCCGTCACGTAGACGTTGCCGGCGGAGTCCACGGCTATGGCCTTACCCGTGTCGTTTTCATTCCGAGGACCGTTGTAGCGCCTCACCCACTTCTCGTTTCCTTCCGTGTCATACTTGATGGTGGCATAGTCCAGCGAGCCGTAATCTTCCGACCCCATCGAACCTCCCGTGACATAAACGTTTCCGCTCCGGTCCACGGCCATTGCCGCGGGCATATCGTAAAGCCCACCCGGGCCGTTGTAGTGCCGCTCCCACTTCAGGCCGCCATCCGCACCATACTTGATGGTCACATAGTCGTAGTTCTCCGGATCGGCTGCGCCCGCGACATAGACGTTTCCTATGCCGTCCAGCGCTATGCCGATGGGGGTCCTGGCGTTCCAGGGACCCTTGTAATGCCTCACCCACTGCCGTTTCCCGTTCGTATCATACTTGATCGTCCCAAAATGGCTGTAAGTGGATTCGCCGTCGACACGGCCGGTCACATAGACGTTCCCGCCGCCGTCAACGGCCAGGGCCACGGCTTTGTCGTTCTTATTCTGAGGGCCGTTGTACCGTCTCACCCACTGCCGCTTCCCGTTCGTGTCGTACTTGACGGTGGCATAATCGTAGCCTGAATCAAGTCCCATCGATGTGCCCGTGACGTAGACGTTCCCGTCGCGGTCCAAGGCGATGGCCGCAGCCTCGTCATTGTAATTTTTCGGGCCGTTATATCGAGCCACCCATTTGCGGCTTCCGTACCTGTCGTACTTGACGGTTGCATAATCGAGGTAGGTGTGGTTACCCGTTGATTCGCCGGTTACGTAGACATTCCCGCCGCGGTCCACAGCGATCCCGGTCGCAAAGTCGCCTCCCCCGTAACGTTGCACCCACCCCGCCCATGCAACGGCCGAGCAGCTCAGGATGCAGGACAATAACAGCGAGGCAACGGTCAGGGTCGGTCTCGGAAATCCAGGCAAGCTGAAGGGGGTCTTCAAGGGGTTCCTTCGCGTTGCCCGAATCCTCATGGGATTTATTGCTCTGGCCCGGAGGCCGGCACAAATCTTCAAGGGGTTCCTCCTTCACGGTTTCATGGGCTTTGGGTTGCAGGGAATCCAATCGGGGCGGCTTGTCCTGTTCCAGGTCACGGGTCACGCTTGTTGTCCATGAGGTTCCCGCACCCCGAGCCACGTCTCAACCCGGCCGCCTGCGGATTCACCGTTCAGTTCCCGTTCGTGTCGTATTTGATGGTGACATAATCCGCGTCGGTGGAGTACGCGCCATATGAAATGCCCGTGACATAGACATTCCCGCCGGCGGTCACGACCATGGCAGTGGCCACGCTAGTACCGCCCCCCGAGTAGAACTTCACCCATTGCCGGTTTCCATCCGTATCGTACTTGACGGTTCCATACCTCCAGTACCCGGAGGCGCCCTCCACCTGGCCCGTCACGTAGACGTTGCCCGCAGAGTCCACGCCTATCGCGGTGGGAACCTCAACCGCATCGCGAGGCCCCAGGAGGCGTTTTATCCACTGCCGATTTCCATCGGCGTCGTACTTGATGGTCGTGTAGTCGAGGGATGAGTAAATGCCCTCGGCTTCGCCCGTCACATAGACGTTGCCGGCGGAGTCCACGGCTATGGCCTTACTCGTATCGTTTTCATTCCGAGGACCGTTGTAGCGCCGCACCCACTTCTCGTTTCCTTCCGTGTCATACTTGATGGTGGCATAGTCCAGCGAGCCGTAATCTTCCGACCCCATCGAACCTCCCGTGACATAAACGTTTCCGCTCCGGTCCACGGCCATTGCCGCGGGCATATCGTAAAGCCCACCCGGGCCGTTGTAGTGCCGCTCCCACTTCAGGCCGCCATCCGCGTCGTACTTGATGGTCACATAGTCGAAGGTGCCCGGATCGGCTGCCCCCGAGACATAGACGTTTCCGATGCCGTCCACGGCTATGGCGGCGGGGGTTTTGGCGTTCCAAGGCCCCTTGTAATGCCTCACCCACTGCCGTTTCCCGTTCGTATCGTACTTGATGGTCGCAAAATGGCCGTAATCATCGCCGTCGACACGGCCGGTCACATAGACGTTCCCGCCGCCGTCAACGGCCAGGGCCATGGCTTTGTCGTTCTTGTTCTGAGGGCCGTTGTACCGTCTCACCCACTGCCGCTTCCCGTTCGTGTCGTACTTGACGGTTGCATAATCGTAGCCTGAAGAGAGCCCCATCGATTTGCCCGTGACGTAGACGTTCCCGTCGGGGTCCACGGCAATGGCCGCGGCCTCGTCATTGTAGTTCTTCGGGCCGTTGTATCGCCGCACCCACTTTCGGTTTCCATACCTGTCATACTTGATCGTCGCATAATCGATGTATGTGTAGTTTCCCGATATGAAACCCGCCGAAGCGCCCGTGACATAGACGTTCCCGCCGCGGTCCACGGCGATCCCCGTAGCAAAGTCCCCTCCCCCGCCGCCGTACCGCTGGACCCACCCCGCCGATGCCACGGCCGGGCAGCTCAAGATGCTGAAGAAAAGCAGTGGAACGACAATTTGGATTGTTCTCGGAAGCCTTGGAAAGTTGACAGGAGTCTTCAAGCGGTTCCTCCTCGTGGTTCTATGGGCCTCAAGCTTCAGGGAATCGAATCGGGGCGGCGTTCACCCTTGTCGCCGAAATCCCCATTGCATCAGGGAATCGGCGGATCGGAGTCCCCGAACTGGATCAGTTCCTTGGTGAAGGAGCTTTGGGTTTCTTTCTCGGGGTTCGTGGTGTCCTTGATCTTGGAAACCCACGATTTCAACTTCTCACGCCCGGGTGCGTACAACTCGGTGGTCATTCTCATCACACCAGGGGAATATTCATATTTACGAATTTTTATACAGTTGGAGAAGGTTCCGGGTGCGGTATGGACGGTTATTCCTTTCTGTGTCACACATATACATATAACAGTGAATTGAGTCGCATTCGTTCTCTTGTTTCTCATGATTATACTGCGATGGTATGACTGGTTTACCGTGAGCAGCCTTGGAAATGTGCAGGCAGGTTCGAAAATCCACATGTCTTTTCCGTCGTTCATACCGATTATTTGAAAACTGGTCGACGTCACCTTGAACACCGTGGAGGAATCGAAAGTCCAGCCGGCTCCTTCGTTGTTGTAATACTTGCGGACGATCTGCCCGCTCGCCCCGGCTACCGTAATGAAACCTTGCTTGGACGTGCCGCCTGATTCCTGAAAGATGGACCACTTGCCGGGCTTGAGCGCCGAGTAGTTGACGATGTCGACCGTAGCCGCCGAAACCGATGAACTCAAGGCCAATACCGCGAGGACAATGACCGCCCAAACGACCGATCTTCTCATTATGTTCCCCCCTCTGTATGTATATAACGCAGAAAGATGCAATTCATGCCGCGATGCACCAAAAGCGCCCAGGGCAAGCGGAATCCGCTTCAAGGACTTCCAAAATCTTGAATCCAATAATGGGTTTTGTCCGATAATTCTTGCGACGTAACGTCCAAAGCGTGCCCCGGCGCGTTTCGCAAAACCGGAACCGCCGGGAATCGCTTCACTGAGCGGGCAAAAGTGTACAATTCCATACCATGAAGCTGTGAAAATCGCCACGAATAATCCGAAAAATCTTCTCGACTCGGCCGCGAGAGAACCCCGGAGTGCACTCACGAGCTCCGTTCCACCCTAAAATCCTGTGATAACAACCTATTGGCGGCATCCGGAATGATCCGGGATCGCTGCAACCGTTCCCGGGGTGCTCTCAGGAAACGAACGGTCGGTGCAAGCCCTTCGGGCTGAGCCGTCCACATTGTACCCCTGGGCGGATTCCACCGTTCTCCAGGCGAGGTATCCGGCTTCTGCCGGGAAGCCCGTAGGAAGAAACATCTCGGTTCACCCTCTCTTGAGGACATTCCGGAGCGGGGAAACCTTCCATTGCGAAACAATAGAAACGGGCTGTCGCATAAGGCATGCAGGGGAGGCATCCAAAAAGCAGAGACCCATCCTTCAGCCTTCGTGATGCGCCAGAAAAGCGCGCAGAGGCTGAGAATGGGTCATATCTGATTGGAATTCGAATTGGAGTGGAGCTACGGGGAGTCGAACCCCGGACCTCTTGAATGCCATTCAAGCGCTCTCCCAACTGAGCTACAGCCCCACGAGGAGTTGAGAAGTTACTCGAAGCGATCGATTCTGTCAATCGTCTTTTCTCACGACTTTTCCAGAAACATCGTCTTCCGACACAATCCACAGAGATAGATCGGCTGGATGAAAAGGAACCCGGGCGGCCGGACGCGTCATGTCGCGGTGCCGGGAGACGGCCGCCGTATTCTGGACACGCAAAAGAAAAGACGACCGCGGGACAGGGGACACTCGAACGCGGACTAGGCGTTCCAGGCAATCGTGCGCCGTCGCCCTTCCCTTTCACCCGATCGCCTTCCCGCGCCGGAGCGGAGGCTTTTCGCGGGCCCAATTTTCCTTGACACTCTCGAAGCCCTCTGTTTATAGTCCCCGAGTACGGGCCGGAGTGGTGGAACTGGTAGACGCGCTGGACTCAAAATCCAGTGTCCCTTGCGGACGTGAGAGTTCGATTCTCTCCTCCGGCACCAAGAAAATCAAGGAGTTAGCCGTTTTGGTTGGCTCCTCTTTTTTTGCGGATTTTCAGGATTGTGCCCATTTTTGTGCCCAGGACGGAATCTTGCTCTTGCAGGTAGGCCTCTTGGCGGGATGCTGCCTTCTTAAGATCTTCACCGGAGGTCACATCGTAACGGTCGAATACCGACCGGGTCTTGTGGCCGGAAATCTTCATCGCGATCCGCTCCGAGATGCCGGACCGGACCATGTTTCTGACTGCGGTCCTTCGCAGGTCGTGAAAGAGCTTGCCGCTGATCCCTGCTTCAGTGCACGCCGTGTCCCAGGACTTTCTGAAGTCCCTGATCCGGTCCATGCCGGCCTCGTTGGGGAACACATAGGCGGAGAGCTTGCCGGTTTCCTTGCGGGCGATCCACTGCGTCTGGAAGACCTCTTTCAGTTCTTCGTCGAGGTAGACCATCCGCGGGTTGTCATTCTTCGTGTCTCCGGGATCGAGGCGGACAATGCCGTTGTCGAGGTCGACTTGTGCCCATTGTAGGCACAAAATCTCGCTCTTTCGCCACCCGGTCTTGAACCCGAACGTGACCACACCCTTGAGGTAGGAAGGGAGAGCATCGCGAAGGGCGAGGAAGTCGGCGCGCTCGAAAAACCCTTCCCGGGCGTTACGCTCCTTGAGCATGGGGATATGCGGCACACGGTCAACCTTGGGCGGCGTGCTCTGGGCCCCGAGTTTGAGCATTCGCTTCAGGGCCGCGAGTTCCCGGTTGATTGTGGCATGCGCGGCGCCGGAGCCCATGCGCTCTTCGATATAGGTCTTCACGGTGGCCGTCGTGATGTCTGCGATCCGCATGCCCTCGAACTTCTCCTTCAGGTGCCTGGTGCTGATTTCCGCCCTTTCCAGGCTCTTGCGCTGGTTGATCCGGTAGTCGGTCAGGAAGTCCTCGGCGAGTTCGTCAAACTTCACATGGTCGCCGTGGTGTTTTGGAAAAGGGCGGGGGCCCCACCACGCCGGCGCCGTCAACGCACCGACGCCAGGACGCCGGCCGGAAACCCACCGGACTCGGGTTGAGCATTAATAGACGTCACGACGTAGAATGTGGTATGAGTGTCAGGAAGTTTCTATTTGCCTCACAGCGGAGGAATTTCATGGATTCCCTTCAGTTCTTGATACAAGGATCGGCTCCGGAACCGTATACCGTCACCTTGATAAGAGTGGGGCCTGACATCACCATAAGCTGCTCATGCCCGGGCGCAAAATTTGAAAAACACTGCAAGCACCGCATACGCATCCTGACCGGAGACAAGACGGGGATCATCAGCGGTAACGCCGATTGCCTTTGCCAAGTGAGCGAAATGATCCGCGGGACGGCGATCGAGTCCGCCAGGGATCGGTACCAGCAGGCTGAGCGGGAAGTCGAAATGGCCAAGAAGAAGTTTATGAAGGTGAAGAAAGAATTGTCGGACCTCATGCAAAGGACGAAGTGATGGAGTTCTTCGAGGGATTTTCATGGGCTGTGCCGAAAGGATTCAGTGACCCGGTGGCGTTTTGCCGCTTCGAGCGGGGTGATACCTTCTACGACACACCGAAGGCGTACGAAGTGTGGTCTGAAGCGCTCAAACACATAAAATACAGCATTCGGGTCCAATCACCTGAACGCGCCATCACCCAGAAACGAGCCCAACCGCCTGAAGGTGACATCACCGAGGATACCGAGATGGACGCCGACTCAATTGACGATGACAGTTCACCCGAAGGTGCTGATAGCCGGAAGGCCGGGACGAACGCTGACTCACTTTTTTCCGACAATTGGACGAAAGAGGCTGTGATCGTCCTTACCGAGTACCAGTCGAAGGATTCTCGGACCATCACGACAACGCAGGGCCGGGTTTATACTGCAGTGTGGAAAGGCGATCTTTCTATTCTGGAAGATGACGGTCCTTTTCCGGTTCCGGCCACCCCCGGGACGCTCATTAAGAAAGAGAAGAAGAAGATGCTCCTCGAGAACTCGCAACCGTTTATCGAGGGCTTGCGTGCCGATGAGAAGATTGCTGACCCGACCGTGTTCGCACTTCCATACGACGAGACACTTGAACTGTACCGGAATAAATTTCAAAGGCTAAGAACTACCATTCCGAATGCGGTGATACTCATCAAAAGGCCGGAAGAGGTCGACATCTCGCATCCCAATGGATTTATCCCCACGATGAGGATCGCCTTTTTTATCATGGAGAGTACAGGATATCATGAGGCGGCCGAACTTATCAAGAAAGCTCTGTATAAGCCTGCTAACAATAGAGAGACCGAAACGGATCGGTTTAAGGTCAGCGCCCATGGGTTCCTGTTTCCCGACCAGTCGGCTTCAACAGTCGTGCGAGAAACGCGGAAACGATAACATCGAGTCCCATTTCCGGGTGCCCGCGGACCCGCATGGAATCAGGCGGTCGCGGCGTGCCCGATTGTGCCTAAATTGTGCCCAACAGGGTCAAATATTTTCAAATAAGACCTAACGAAACCAAAAATCAAAATTAGAAACCCGCTCTCCGTAAGGCTTTACGGGGAGCGGGTTTTATGGGGTGTTGCCTATTCGGACTCAAAATCCAGTGTCCCTTGCGGACGTGAGAGTTCGATTCTCTCCTCCGGCACCACGAAAAATTAAGGGGTGAGGTCTTTTGGGCCAGCCTCTTTTTTTGTTGGTCCCGAACCTCGCGGACAACGCCTCGGCCCGCATTCCGCGGCGGAAAACCGTCCGAGGCCCCCACCTCCACCCATTGGTCAGCACCTCCGGATAAGCGATCGTCGGTCCGCCGACGGCCCGCCGCGTGCGTCTTCGGGACCGGCGGGGCTTCGTCCGTCAATTATCAAGGATTGCGGGAAAGGGAAGCCCGGCAGCCCCCTGGTTGCGCAACCGAAACATTGGGGAATTCCCCTCGACCTGATAAGAAAATGTGAAAAGTGTAGGTTTGACCCCGCTGCGGTCACTCGATCCAGAGGTAATCGGCGTCCTGGTCCGTCGCGGAATCCCGATCGGATTTACCCGGCATGTGCGGCAGGATGACCCGGCAGGAATAACCCGAGAGCGCTTCGAGCTGTTTCGGGATGCCCGGCTTCCACGCGTGGCCGTTCCCCGCCAGAATGACAACCGTCCGCTGGGGGTGCGCCTTGAGATATTGAACGGTATGCCAGGCCATCGCCGCATCCCAGAGGATCTGCGCTTCGCAGAAGTTGTTGAAGTTCATGCCCTGATGACCGTGAATACCCATCGCCCGCCGGATGAATTTCCTGTAGCTCTCGTCCACCGCGCAGCTCACCGGCGGCAGATCCTTTTTCTGCTTTTCTCCGAGGGACGCGAAGCCCTTTTCCGCCACCTGGCGGGTGATTTCCCTTGAAACGTTAAGCCCGACAATGGGTATCTTCTTTTCGCGGGCGTAATGAAAGATGTCCGCATACAGGGGCCACGGACTGTTCCAGTTGTCGTAGTAGGCCCTCTGGAACGCCGCTTCGGACAAGGTCCCCCGCACCCACTCATCGAGCACCCCCTGGCTCTCCCTGCGAAACATCTCCATGCCGACGGCCACCTGGAGACCGGTGTTATGAAGCGCCCTGATCACCTCCAGCTGGATTTCGTGGTGCTTTTTCTCATTGTGAAGCTCTCCCACGAGGACCACTTTCACCGACTTCCAGTCGTACACGGCTTCATGGAGGCGGACCTCCCTGCGGTCGGAGAGTCTCAGGAGCACCTGGTCCGACGCCCCTGAAACGGGCGGGCACGGGAACAAACCGCCGACCAGAACGATGAGGACAATTGCCGGAACGAGTATCGCCGTTCGCTTCATAGCTGGATCACTCCCTAAATGAAAAGCGGTGGATCAAGGGGGAGTCCGCCACCGGCCAGACTTTCTTGACCGCCACATTGTTGTCACGGATGACCACGACGCTGTAGGACCCGTAGTGAGGGATCTTTCTTGCCAGAACGTCTGCGGCTTCCCGGGAGAAGGCGAGAAAAAGCCCAGCGCTCCTGCTCGTGTCGATGCCGGACCTCAGGGCGAAAAACGCGCCGTCGCCGGGCTCCCCGTAGACCGTTTCGTCCAGGGTGAAGTGCTCCGTCGCCACCTTCAGGTTTCCGGGAAGAACATCGAACAGCTGCTTCGTGCGGGGGAAACCGAAAACGAGCAGGTCCCTGCCTTTCAGTTGAGCCGGATGGAGCTCGCTCTCCCGGACAACGACGAGCTCTTGCAGGCCGAGGCCGGAAAGGAGCGCACGGGCGGCGCCGTCCAGCATTACCTCCTGACCGGCTGCCATGACCGCCACAAGAGCATCCGAGCCTTTGATCGCATTGATGTCGGGCGGTACCTCTTCGGGATGGAGGCGTCGGAAAAGGTCCGCATCGGGATCCACCGTAAGCCGCGTGGGACGTGATCCCGCATCGATGGAAAAGGTCGTCTCCCGGTCCTTGACGAACACCGAGGCAAAAATCTCACCGCTTTCGGTTTCCAACCGCAAGGGGACAAACAGCTCAAAAAAGGGCGCCTCCTGCAAAAGGGTCCCTCGGACCTTCCAGGCATGCGCGACTTTGGTCGCTTCCACTCGGTCGATCCTCAGGGTGGGGGCTCCCGGGCGATCGACCCACTGCCTGAAAAAGGCGTGAAAGTCCGTTCCCCGGCTCCGGGCGGCAAATGCATCCGCAAAGTCACTCCAGGACGTCTCCTGGAACAGCCTTTTTTGGCAGACGTCCTTGAGTGCCTGCCAGAATCCTTCGTCCCCCGCGAGCTTTCGGGCCATGTGGAAGACCATGGCCCCCTTTCCGTAGCCGACGGCCCTGGAGGCCGGGCTGTCCCGCCCCGCGAACTCCGCGAGGGGGAAGTCTTCGCGCGGAGAAACCAGCGTCGCGTAATTGCGCAGGATTCGTGCCCGGTATTCCCTCGCCTCTTCGGGGGATATTTTTTCCTTGTAAAGATGATCCGCAACGTAGGTCGTCAGCCCTTCAGACCAGTTTCCCTTCCCGTAGTCCACGAAGACGCCGTTTCCCCACCAGGAGTGAGCGACCTCGTGGCCGAGGCTGGTATCGACAATGAACGGAAGGCGGATGACCTGGCTTCCCAGCAACGTATAAGAAGGGAATCCGTACCCGGTCGGAAAGAAATTCTCCACCACCGCGAACTTGGGAAACGGATAGGGACCGAACAGTTCCTCGTAGAGCGCGATGTAGCGGCTCACCGCGCTCAGATAGGGTTCCGCCAGCCGTTCCGAGCCGGGGAAATGGTAGAAAAAGGAAGGAATCCGTCCCGCGCGGCCCGTCTTCACCGCGTAGGGACCGCCGGAAAGGGAAACGCCGCGCAGGGGCTGCTCGATCTCCCAGACGAAATCGAGGCGATCTCCGTCAGGGGTTCTCTCCTTGAGCGTCCCCGCGGTGACCACCTCCATCCCCGCGGGCACGTCGACCCGGATGCGGTATGTGCCGAAGGCTCCGGGGACCTTCGGGTACCATCCCGAATCATCCGCCAGGAACAATCCCCGCTTGGAAATCACGCCGGTCACCCCGTAGGTCGGATCCTCCGTGTAGAGGGGATCCCCGGGGATTGCGTCATGAAAAGCGGCCGCGTACCGAATGGTGATCCTCAGGTCCCCCGGGCTTGAAAGGGCGCTCTGAGGGACCCGGAGTACTCCTCCCTCGAACCGGTAAGGCAAGGCGCCCCCCGATCCGGTCACCGAATGGACGCGCGCATCGGGTCGCAGGGTGAAGGCAGGCGGCATCGCGCCGTCGTCCCGCACCGTGACGGTGCCCGAACCCTCGAGAGCCCCGGAAGCGGTTTCGATGCGGACCGCTATGTCGTAGTGGATGGACGTCGTGGGCTTCGCGCCCGCCTCCGTGATAATCCCCGGAAGCAGCCCGCTCAAGATGAATGCCCACAAGGCGCTGCGCAGTGAACCCATGACTTCCCCCACTCATATCGCCGGTTGTCTGTTCATGCGGGCGGACTTCTCCCGGAAAGGGCCCGTAATCCATGAATCCCGAAACGGCGGCATTCTTTTCCACGCCGTATGCGGAGAAGATAAGCACGAAAGAATCCGCCGGGACACATCCGGCGAATACCGCCCGGTTTTTTGTGTCGAGGTTCTCCATCCGACGGCTTGATATTCTTCCGGTCGACGCTAAATTGACAGGCAGGCGCATGTGCGGCCGCACAACGAACCCGGCTTTCGAACACGAAAAGGATGAAAATGGATACGAAGGAACTGAAAGAGTATTTCGAAAAGGCATCGGGACACGGCATTCTCGCAACCGCCGACGGCGACGGTCTTCTAAACCAGGCGGTCTTTTCCCGCCCCCATTTCATGGCCGACGGGACCGTTGCGTTCATCATGCCCCATAAGCTCACTCACAGGAACCTCCAGGAAAACTCCCACGCCGCGTACCTGTTCATCGAGACAGGTTCCGGCTACAAGGGAAAAAGAATCTACCTGACGAAAGTGAAGGAAGAGCAGGACACGGAACTGTTGAGGACTTTGCGCCGCCGGCCCCATCCTTCGGACAGGGGCGGTCAGGACGGACCGAGGTTTCTCGTCTTTTTTCGAGTGGACATGACCCTGCCGCTCATCGGTGCCGGCGGTTCGGCGGCCTGAGCGCGCGATAGCGTTAAAGATCGGCTTTCCCCCGAACGATCGGTTTTTCCGGCCGGGATGGCCACGGCAGGATCGAGGGACCAGGTCGTATTGAAGATCGGCTTTCCCCCGAACGATCAGTTTTTCGGTTGTTCTCCCGGCGCGGCCTCACCGAGGCCGACGGGCGGCTGTCAGCATCCCGGCTCCCCCGGGTGACCGCAGCAATCCTGCAGGGTCGTCAGCTTTTTCCAGTTGTTGCGGAGCAGCATCAGGATCTTGCGGCTCCAGGGTTGCGGCCCGCGCAAATTGTCGACGAAGGCCCGGGGGCTGGGGCGAGATTTCTTTTCCAGGCACATAAGCTTCGATCTCCGGGCCGGCCGGTCGGCATCGACCAGGCCGGTGAGGGGGGAACGTCCTTGAACTCCACACAATCGTCAGGCTCTTTCCGGTCTTGCTCGCCGGCGTTCCTCAAAGCGCGCCGGGGGCGGGGCCGTCAGCTGCCCGAGCTTTTTCGTTCCATTATAACACGCTCGCTTTGAATCCGCTCCAAATTGAGCGATCCCGCGCATGCGGCGAGAAAAGAGTCGATCGATCGCGGACGGGCGCACAGCCGGGGGAATCGGCGCTCCGAGCCTGGAATCGTTCGGCTGAGGTCTGCATGCTCCCGGCTGGTTCTTGCTCTGAGGATTTTTGGTCTTTGACCTGAAAATGCATTTCCATGAGGGTTGGAGGACGGGGCGGTGCTTCGAATCGTTTTCCCCTATATCGAGGTCGGATTGCCGGTCGGTGCGGGTGCCGACCGGGTGTGGACGCTTCTCACCGACACGTCGCGCTGGGTCGAATGGGGACCGTCCATCCGTGACGTTGAGAGCACCGAGCGCTTCCTGACGGCACATTCTTCGGGCCGTGTGAGGACCGTTCTCGGATTCACGGCGCCGTTTGCCGTGACTCGCTTTGAACCGGGAAGAACGTGGTCCTGGCGCGTTCTCGGAATTCCGGCGACCACGCACACGGTGGAAAGTCTTGGCGCAAACCGCTCGCTCCTGCTTTTCGGGGTGCCGCTCATCGCCTTTCCCTACCTGCTCGTCTGCCTTGCAGCCATGAAACGCATCCGCTCGCTCGCCGAGCGCGATTCGGACCCCACGCACAGAGCCGGATTGTCTTGACGGGTGCGCGGATGAGCCTTAACTCTTTGCAGGGCAATCCCGAGCCCGATCGATCCCCTGGACGGCAACCGCCATAATGCGCGGGGCAGCGGCAGATGAAGAACATTCGCTGCCGCCGGCGGGTTTGCCGATTCCTGCATTCGCCGGCACCGCCGGTTCCCCGGATTTTATACAGACACCATGAGGAGGGCCCATATATGGAAAGGCTGATGGCAAAGCACTGGCACCACATGCCGGGAGGGGAAGCGAGCGAGCTCCTTCAAACCAACCCGGAGAGGGGCCTGGAAGAATTCGAAGCCAAACGCCGCCAGGAACACTTCGGACCCAACGTCATCACCGGCAAAGGGGGAAAAGGCCCCCTCATGCGATTCCTCCTGCAGCTTCATCAGCCCCTCATCTATATCCTGATCGCAGCCGGAGCGGTGACGGCCGCCTTCCGGGAATGGGTCGACTCGGGCGTCATTTTCGGGGTGGTGCTGGTCAACGCCTCTATCGGTTTCCTCCAGGAGTCCAAGGCCTTGGCCGCCATCGCCGCCCTCGCCCAGACCATGGTGGCCGAAGTCACGGTGCTGAGAGGCGGCTCCAGGCGCCGGATCTCCTCCGCGGAGGTGGTGCCGGGCGACCTCATCCTCCTTCAGTCGGGCGACAAGGTCCCCGCCGACATGCGCCTGATCGAATTGAAGGATCTGCAGATCGATGAATCCACCCTTACCGGCGAATCGGTACCGGTCAAGAAGAAAAGAGGGGTTCTCGACCGTGACACCGTGCTGGCCGATCGCCGCAACATGGTCTACGCCTCGACCCTGGTCACTTACGGCCAGGGAACCGGGGTGGTGGTCGCCACGGGCAACGCCACGGAAGTCGGGCGGATCTCCGAGCTCATTTCCGCGGCACCCGAGCTGCAGACCCCGCTCACAAAAAAGATCGCCCACTTCAGCCACATTCTGCTTTACGCCATCCTGGCGCTTGCCGCGGCCACGGTGCTGATCGGCGTTCTTCGAGGCCAACCCGCTCTCGAGATGTTCATGGCGGCAGTCGCGCTGGCCGTGGGAGCCATCCCGGAAGGGCTTCCCGCGGCGTTGAGCATCACGCTCGCCATCGGCGTCGCGCGGATGGCCAGGCGACGGGCGGTCATCCGCCGCCTTCCCGCCGTGGAGACCCTGGGCAGCACCACCGTCATCTGCACGGACAAAACAGGGACTTTGACCGAGAACCAGATGACCGTTCAGGAAATCTTCGCCGGCGACGAAACCTTCGAAGTGTCGGGCGCGGGTTACGACCCCTCGGGAACGGTCCTGAAGCAGGGCGAGCCCATCACCCACGGTGGAACCCCGGTACTGTTTGAGTGTTTGCGGGCGGGATTGCTCTGCAACGACAGCATCCTCGTGCAAAAGGAAGGCCGCTGGGGCGTGCAGGGAGATCCCACGGAAGGTGCCCTGATCGTCGTCGCCGCCAAGGTGGGCCTCTCGGCCGACGAAGAGGCGGCCCGGCTTCCGCGGCTCGACGTGATTCCCTTCGAATCGGAACGCCAGTACATGGCGACCTTGCATGATGCGGGGCAGGCCGAAACCCCGATCGCCTACGTCAAGGGGGCGGCCGAGATCATCCTGGAGCGGTGCACGGAATCTCTCGACGCGACAGGAGCCGCTCAACCGGTGGACAGGGAACGGGTGATGGCCGAGGTCGGGAGGATGGCTTCAAACGGTTTGCGCGTCCTGGCGTTTGCGAAAAAGGACATCTCCCCGGAATCGGCCCCGTTCGACCATGAGGACGTGGCCGGCGGCCTCCGTTTCCTGGGGCTGCAGGGGATGATCGACCCGCCGCGGGCTGAGGCGATAGAGGCCGTGAAAGCGTGTCACACGGCAGGCATCCGCATCAAGATGATCACCGGAGACCATGCGATCACCGCGTCGGCGATCGCCGAAAAGATCGGGCTGATCGATGCCGGGGATTCTGCCCCGGCCGGGAAGGCGGCGATAACCGGGAAAACCCTGGCGAAAATGCCGGACGCGGAGCTCATCGAGGCGGCTGAAGAGACACCGGTTTTCGCCAGGGTGGACCCCGAGCAGAAGCTGTCGCTCGTCGAAGCGCTCCAGGCAAGGGGGCACATCGTCGCCATGACCGGCGACGGCGTGAACGACGCGCCGGCGTTGAAGCGGGCCAACATCGGCATCGCCATGGGCATCACCGGTACCGAGGTGGCCAAGGAAGCCGCCGATATGATCCTCACCGACGACAACTTCGCCACCATCGAAGCCGCGGTTGAGGAAGGGCGGGGAGTCTTCGACAACCTCACCAAATTCATCGTCTGGACGCTCCCCACGAACCTGGGTGAAGGTCTCGTGATTCTTTTGGCCATCTTTGCCGGCGCGACGCTGCCGATCCTCCCCGTCCAGATCCTGTGGATCAACATGGTGACCGCCGTCCTGCTGGGGCTGACCCTCGCTTTCGAGCCCAAAGAGCCCGGCATCATGCTGCGTCCCCCGCGCGATCCGAAGACGCCGATTCTCACACGCTACCTTCTCTGGCGCATCATCCTCGTGGGCGGGATGCTCACCGCCGCCGGTTTCGGCCTCTTCGAATGGGAGCTGCACCGGGGAGCGAGCGAGGCTCAAGCCCGCACCGTGGCGGTGAACGTCTTCGTGGTTGCCGAAATCTTCTACCTGCTCAACTGCCGGTCGCTGACCAAGTCCATGTTCCAGCTGGGCCTCTTCTCCAATCCGTGGCTCTTTGTCGGCGTCTCACTCATGGTCCTCCTGCAGCTCCTCTACACCTATCTGCCCGCCATGAACTGGATGTTTCACGGTGCCCCGATCCCCCTCGACGCCTGGGGATATATCCTTGCCACGGGCCTGGCGGTCTACCTGGTGATCGGGTTTGAAAAATGGGTGCGACAGAGAACGAGCGGGGGCGGCAAGGAGCAAGCCGTCGGGAAAGCGCCTTGAACCCGGGTTGAACGGTTCAGGGCGCGGAGCGCCGATTCGGCGGGTACAAAGCCTGTCCCGGCAAGCCAGCGGTGCGGCGGGCTCCTGGGCGTAGAACCCCCTCCATCCATCGACTCATTCCCGTGATCCTTTCGGGCGAGCATTGCATTATTTTTCACAATTCCATCCTTCCAAATTCTTTCCTTTGGTGCTATAAGGTTTCCCAACATACGGACGAACGCCTATAACGGCTTCACCCCCTCAGAGTTCCGGTAAACACGAACGCCCAAGACAGGCTTCATACGAATCCCGGCAGCTTGGACCATTTTGCGGGGCTTTTCGCCTTTGGAGTTCTGCCGTGGTGATCAACGGAGGCAAGTTTCGGTGAGTCAGAAACCGAGCTATGAAGAGCTGGCGGGCAGAGTCCGCGAGCTGGAAGAGGATGCGCTCGCGCGCAGGCGAACGAATGAAGTTTTGCGCAAGAGCGAAGAACGCTATCGGATGATCTTCAACTATTCCCCGCTGGGGATCGTCCATTTCGACTGCGACGGACTGATCGTGGACTGCAACGAGCGTTTCCTCGAAATCGTGGGAGCTCCCAGGGAACGGCTCCTCGGATTCAATATGGCCACGTCCTTGCGCAACGAGGAGATGAGAGCCGCGGTAATCGCCGGCCTCTCGGGAGAGCCCAACTATTTCGAAGGGGATTATCGGTCCGTGACCGCAAACAAAGTAACCCCCATCAGGGCCATGTTCAGCCGAGTGAACACCGACGACGGCGGATTCATGGGAGCGGTGGGCCTCTTCGAGGATGTCTCCGCGCAGAAGCAGTCGGAGGAGGCCTTGCGGGAGTCCAGGGAATTTCTGGGAAAGATCGTCGCTTCCATCAGCGACCCCATATTCGTAAAGGACAGATACCACCGGCTGATCCTGGTCAACGACGCCGAGTGCGCTCTTGCAGGCAGGACGCGCGAGGAAATCCTCGGCCGCACCGACTACGATTTCTTCCCCAAGGAGCAGGTGGACATCTTCTGGGAAAAGGATGAAGCCGTTTTCGAAACCGGGGAGGAGAACGAAAACGAGGAACAGATAACGGATGGCCAGGGACGCACCCGCACGATCGTCACGAAAAAGAGCCTTTACACGGACAGCTTCGGCAATAAATTCATCGTGGGCGTGATACGAGACATAACCGACCGAAAAGAAGCCGAGCTCGCGCTCCAGGCGGCCCACCAGGAACTTCAGGACATCATTGAATTCCTGCCCGACGCAACCCTGGTCATCGGCCGGGACAAAAAGGTGACGTACTGGAACCACGCCATCGAAGAAATGACCGGGGTCCGGAAGAGCGACATCCTGGGGAAAGGTGACTACGCATATGCCAAAGCGTTTTATGGTAACGGGAGACCCATGCTCATCGATCTCGTGATGGCCGAGGAACCTGAAATCGAAAGCAGGTATGATTTCGTGAAGCGGATCGGCACGACGGTTTACGGCGAGGCTTACGTCCCCGGGGCCTACCGGGGCAAAGGGGCTTACCTCTGGTCCACGGCGGCTCCGCTCATCGGCAGGGACGGGAACATCATCGGTTTTATCCAGTCCATTCGGGATATTTCGGACCGCAAACGCGCCGAGGAGGCACTCAAAGAGAACGAGAAGAAATACCGGCAGCTTTTCGAAACGGTGTCGGACGCCATTCTCGTCTGCGACGGGGACAGCCGCCGGTTGATCGACGTCAACGAGAGGGCCCTGAGCCTCTACGGCTACTCGCGTGAGGAATTTCTCGATCTGAGTTACCGCGACATCACGGCGGAACCCGACGAGTCGGATGTCGTTATCAAGGAGACGCTCTCCGGGGTGGGGATACAAGTTCCGCTCCGCACGCACAGAAAAAAGGACGGGACGGTTTTCCCGGCGGAGATCTCGTCGAGCACGTTTGAGCTGGCAGGCCGAAAAGTCATATGCGGAGTGGTCAGGGACATCACCGAGCGAAAACGCGTGGAACGGGAGCTTAGTGCATATCGAGACGGCCTCGAGCACCTGATTGAAGCGCGCACCGCCGAACTGGCAAGGGCAAACGAGCGGCTCAAGGTCGAAATAGAGGAGCGCAGGCGGGCGAAGGAGCGGTTGAAGCTTTTCGCCTACTCGGTTGCGCACGACCTCAAGAGCCCCGCCGTGGGAATCCACGGCATCGCGAAGCGCCTCCACAGGCAGACGCGGGATGTCCTCGATGAAAAGAGCAGGAGTTACTGCAGCCAAATCCTCAAAGTGTCCGAGCACATCGCCGAGCTTGTGGACAAGATCAACGTCTACATCGCAACGAAAGAGGCGCGGCTATCGTTTGAAAGGATTGCCCTCAAGGAGATTTTCGCCATGCTCCGGGACGAGTTTTCGGTGCAGTTCAATAACCGTCGGATCGATTGGGAGCTGCCCGAGTCCGACGTGGTGGTCACGGCTGACAGGCTCTCCCTGTTGAGGGTATTCAGGAACCTCGTCGACAACGCGCTCAAGTACGGCGGCGAGCACCTGAGCAGAATCCGAATCGGGTACGAGGAAGGCAAAGACTGTCACATTCTGTCCGTTGCCGACGACGGCAGGGGGCTCAGGGGGGCCGATTCGGAGAGAATTTTCGAGGTGTTTCAACGGCAGGAGACCTCCAAGGGGGTCGAAGGCGCAGGCCTGGGCCTGACCATAGTCAGGGAAATCGCCGAGCAGCACAATGGAAGAGTCTGGATGGAGCCGGTCCCCAACGGCGGAGCCTCGTTTTTTGTAACGATTTCCAAGGATCTGCCCGTTTCCTGAACGCTTTCGACCAATCCTTCGTGGAAAGCCAGGTCCTGCAACGCTTTCCGCCGCATGGCGCGATCCGTCAGGACGGCTTTGCCCGCATGCGGCCCTTTTGCAGCCACTGCCTATTTCGGGCCCGGACCGGATATGCGGCTCAGCGGACCGTACCCGGCACGACTTCGCCTTCGGTGCATGAGGACCGCCGGAACATCTGATCAGAAAGGGGAAACACATGGAGGAACTCGAGTTCAAGTCGTCCACTCTGGGACAGCTTCTCGACCGTGCGATAGAGAGATTTCCCGACAATGAGGTCATCGTCTACGAGGACCGCGACTTCAGGCTCACGTATCGCGAATTCGGAGAATTGGTGGACAAGGTGGCCAAGGGCCTCATGGCGCTTGGGGTGAAAAAGGGCGAAAAGGTGGCCGTCTGGGCGACCAACGTCCCTTACTGGGTTGTTTTGCAGTTCGCCACGGCAAGAGTGGGAGCGGTGCTGCTGACGGTCAACACCGCGTACAAGACCGCCGAGCTTGAATATCTGCTCAGACAGTCCGAGTGCGAGAACATTTTCATCATCGACGGATTCAGAGACACCGACTACGTTCTCACTCTCTACGATCTCCTCCCCGAGCTCAAGACTCAACAGAGGGGATACCTCAGCAGCTCGAGGTTCCCTCATCTAAAACGGGTCTTCTTCCTGGGCCATGAGAAGCACAGAGGAATGTATTCCGTCGCCGAAGTGTTGGCGCTGAGCGTCATGACCGATGACGAGCAGTACAGGGCCAGGCAGGAGGAACTCGACGTGCACGACGTTGTCAACATGCAGTATACGTCGGGAACCACCGGTTTTCCGAAGGGCGTCATGCTGACCCATTTCAATCTCGTCAACAACGGGTACTGGATTGGGAAAAACCAGCTCTTCGGCCCCGAGGACCGCATCTGTCTCCCCGTTCCCCTGTTCCACTGTTTCGGGTGTTCCCTCGGCGTCATGGCCGCCGTGAATCACGGCTCCGCCCTGGTCATTCTCGAGGGATTCGATCCTGTTTCGGCCATGACCGCGGTGGAGAAGGAGCGATGCACCGCGATCTACGGTGTTCCAACCATGTTCATCGCGATCCTGGACCACCCTCTTTTCCCCAAGTTCAGCTTCGCCTCCTTGAGGACCGGCATCATGGCGGGGTCCCCCTGCCCCGCCCCGATCATGAACCGGGTCATCGAAAAGATGAACGCAAGACAGATCACCATCGTCTACGGGCTCACGGAATCATCCCCGGGGATGACCCAGACCCGCGTGAACGACGACATTCGCAAGCGCTGCGAAACGGTCGGTCGCGCCATGCCGGGGGTTGAAGTGTGCATCATGGATCCCGAGCTTCGCACCCCGGTTCCCCTTGGGGTACCGGGCGAAGTCTGCTGCCGGGGTTATATCGTGATGAAGGGGTATTACAACATGCCCGAAGCCACCATGCAGGCAATTGACCAACAGGGCTGGCTGCATTCGGGCGACCTTGGCGTCATGGACAAGGATGGGTACGTGGCCATCACGGGCAGGCACAAGGATATGATCATTCGCGGCGGAGAAAACATCTACCCGAAAGAGGTCGAGGAATTTCTGTACGGGATGGAAGGGATTCGCGACGTCCAGGTGGTCGGAGTTCCGAGCGCGAAGTATGGCGAGGAGGTGTGCGCCTTCGTCATCCTCAAGGACGGTTCTTCCTACTCGCCCCAGGACGTGATCGACTTCTGCCGTGGCAAGATATCCCGATACAAGATCCCGAAGTGCGTCGCCTTCGTGGACGGATACCCCATGACCGCAAGCGGCAAGATCCAGAAATTCAAGCTGAGGGAGGAGGCGGCGCGATTGTTTCCGGACGCCTGACAAGAACCTGCGCTCGAGGCGGCAGCATGGGCGGGAACGCGCAGGCTCCGGTGGGAGACCCCGCAACGGGATCAGTCCGCTTTGACCTTTGAAATCAGCTGGGGATTGGGGAGAGTCAACCGCACGGGTTGGCCCACCATGCCGACCTGGCCAAGCAGTTGACCATCCCACTTCACTCGAACCCCGCCGCTGTTCCCGACCAGGATGTCGATCCGCTCTTTCACTTCCCAGTCGAATCGGTCACCGGGCTTCATCATGGCGCTCCAGGCCTTCTCGCCGTCGATCTTCACCTGAATCCAGCACTTCTGGCCTGCTTCGATCTCGAATCTGTGCACCAACTCCTTGCGCGAGGGAGCAGCCGGAGTGGTTTCCGGCGACGGCTCTTCAACAACCTCACCTGCGGGAAGAGCTGCCTCCCGGGAATCGGCAGGCGCGGCATCGGCCGCAGCCTCGTGCTTCGGCGCCTCGTTCCCGCCCCCCTCCTCCGCCACACGTTCGGGCTCCCCGCCGGAGATGTCCCCCGTCAATGACTCGGACACCGAGTCGGGAACCGTATCGGAAGGGAGAACACTCGGCTGCACACCGCTCTCGACTTTCGCCTCCACGCCGTTCCCGGCCTCAGACTCCCGGGGCGGCGCCTCTTGCGGCACGGCATCGGAGGGAACTGTCCGCGTGCTCACGCGGTCCGTGCCGACATCCCGGCTTTTCCAAAAAACCTGCATCCCCGGCCGGCTCAGAAGGCCTGCGACGGCGAATGCCACGACTGCCGCAAGAAGGACGGCGAGATACTTGTACGGCCGAATGGGACCCGGCCCGACCCGTGGCGGAGGAATACTTTGCCCGTAAGGCAGCTGAAGCCCCTTGACCGTGATGTCCCCCTCTCCGGAGGCTGGTTCCACACCCAGGCTCTGTCCGTACGCCTCGACCAGCTTTTCTTCCAGGGCGGGAGTCCCGATTTCTTCGAACCGCCCCTTCTCCATCAACCGAGGGATGGTGCCCAGCGCAGGAACCCGGTCGGACTCCCGGGAAGCGAGGAGCTCCGGCATCCTGCCCCTCACCCTCGCGGTCTCCACACTGGACATAGGAGCCGACACGAGGTCGATCAGCCTGTTCTTGAGCCGCGTTGTCGAACGGATCAAAAAGCTATAGTAGTCGAACTGGTTGTCGAACGCTTCGCCTTCGAACACGCCCGGCAAAATGGTTCTGAGGGCCATGAACGCATCGTGGGCAGGCTTCACGCGTTCGGCAAGCCCACAGGAGGGATGGACTTTCCAGTCCCAGAAAACGATGGAGTCTGCAAGAACACTCAATACGTCGCTTTCGTGAAACCGGAGCTGTTGAGCTTTCCAGGATATACCGCACCCAAGCTCCCGGAATGGTTTTACAAAAGGTTCCAGCGTGGCATTCGGATCCTTGTCTTTGGATAAAGCCCTCGCCTGTTTGAGATGCAGCGATCTCAAGCTCTCAAACTCAAGGAATATGTGCATCATCTCTTCATGATGATGGGAATTTACGAACTGCTCAACACGTTCCCTGGCTTTGTTAAACAAAGCAATACATTCAAGGAATTTCAGCCTTAAGTTATAGAATATACTCAGATAAGCATAGGTGCATACTTGGCTGTTCAGAGGAGTCAATGACGGAATGTGTTCATTGATCAAAAAGTTTAACAGATCATCACTCAAATAAACCAGTAAATGTGCAAGATCACAGCTGTGCTCCGGTTGATGATTGAATTCAAAACCAGCGGTGTTTCCATTAGGAGACAGTTGATACCAGCTTGGGCAAACAGGAACCCTGGTGATACCCACTTGAAGGAAAAATTCACTGGTCAGGATTCTCGCCTGATTGTCGCACTCAAAATAGACTTGCGCACCCTTTTCCGAAAAATCAATGATATACATATCACTGATCTTCTCAAAAGGCCCGGCTTGGGCATGTTTCCCGCGGGAATCGGCCTGCCCCGAGGCGGACTTCTCCACATCGGGCACACTCCGAGATGTCTCCGTCCTGCAAATAAGAATTCCCGTGGGGCGCCACCGCTCGGCTGTATTGGTCAAACCGTCGGCGGTCAGGAATCTCGGGCAGAGTCTTTTCTCCTCACCCGCGCGTCTTCCTTCTAGGGGCTCCGACATCTGTCTCACGCCTTTCGTATCCTTGACCGGTTTGTCCATTTGACGCTCTTGTATCAGGCGCCCGGCTTGCACCACAGTCCCCGAAGTCTGTTCCACGAAATCCGCTTGACATGTCCAACGGCCTGGTGCTGCTAAATTAAATATCGGTAATTTATAAATTTCAACAAAAATTTATCATTGCTTTCCACAAGTCCTGCCGTATTGCAGGCCTCGTGCCGAAGCTGCTCCAGACCCGCCCGCCCCCAAGGCGTGCGGACGTTCACCCCTTGCAGGAAATAATAACCCGTATCTTCATGTAGTTATGAATATTTTTCAGGAAAGTGCGCATGCATTCGGTCGGAGTTGCAGCGGGCATGGCGTCGGCGTCACCCGTGAGGCATGACAATACATGCGCCGGGAATCCATTCCCCGGGCAAGCCGGCATCACGGGGCATTTAAGCGGATTGAAGCTTTGTTCGGACGCCCCCCCCGGATCGGAGCGGCACCGGGAACCCATCGGATATCAGAACATCGTGCGGAGAGCATAGAGCCCGCACCCGGCGTTAGAACTCGAAGACGACATTGCCGAAGAACCTGGTCTCGTCGCCGCTCCAGGCCATGGTGTCGATGTCGCTCCACCGGTAGATTTTCTCCGCGCTCAGCCCCAGTTTGAAGTTCTCGATGGGAAGGGCGTAGAACAACGTCAGCTGGAGCCCCAGGCGCTGGTCCTGGAACTCGATATCGTCGGTCACCCGCGAGTCCTCGAAGCGGTCGAGACCGTCAATGGAGTCGAAGTAATGGTATCGGACACGACCGTCCAGACCGAATGGACCGTATTCCATTTCCACTCTTCCGCCGGCGGTCGCGCCCAGGGCATAGTAATAGCTTTCGAATCGATAAACGCTCTTTACGCCGGAAATATTGTGAGTCTCGTCATACAGCGCCCCCGCAGCGGGCGTCACCATCGAAAAGGACGGATACAGTTCCGCGGTGGCCCGGACATGGAGACCGCAACGGTAGAAATCCGCGATCAGGGTTGGCCCCACAAGGTCGCAGATCGCCTGCCTGTCCTCTCTTCTCATCCCTATGAAGGAATGGTTGTAGTATTCGAATGCGCTGCTCAGGCCCACAAACAGGCTGGTTCCCCGCAGAGTCTGCGATTCCTTGTCCATGGAGATACATTGTTCATAATGGCCCAGGAATGCCGTCTTGGAAAAGAACCTGAGATCGACCAGGGTGCTGCCGTCCAGGGCCGCCTGGAACGCCAGTTCGTTGAACACCCCGTCCAGGTAGTTGATGCTTGCCTCGCCCGGCTTGCCGAATTTCTCCGCGGTTATGACTTCAAAATCAAAGCCCATTTGAGCTTCGGAGCGGAATTTGTCGGCGTCCGGCGAATAGCTGCCGCCCCCGCCCGCAAAAACCCGGAAGCGATGCCAGGCGTCGGTGGTCAGACAGTACTTGTCGACATTCTCGGGAGCCTTGGGCGTGGTATTGTCCAGCCAGCGATGAATGGCCGCGGACGGCCCGAAAAGGAATCCCAGAGCCCGGTTGGGAATTGAAGGAGCGCTGTGCTGAAAAAACTCCCCCAGCTGGAACATGGGTTCACCGATGGCAAAACCGCCGATGGGGGTCATGATGGCGTCGTTGATACTGAATTCATCCCGCAACTCACCGAACAACTCCCAGAAGGTCGAAGCACCGGCGGCAACGAGAAAGGACTCCGTGAGGCTGAGGTCATTGGTACGGGCCAACAGATAATAGCCGGTCCCGGCGGCGATATGGCCTACGTTGCTGTCCCAGTCGTTGTTGTCAAGCCTGTAGGCATCGCCCGTTTCAAAGCGCGCCTCAAACGTGCCCTTCGGAATGGTGTATTCATACCAGCGGCGGTCTTCCAGAGTCCCGTAATAGTAACCCGCTGCTATAGCAAGAAAAGCGGCGGTTTCGAGGCCCGTCCGGAAATAGTTCTTGTGCAACGGCTGAGCGTTGGTGTAAACGGAGCGGCCCCGCTCCAGGGTCATGCCTGATTCGGGCTTCCCCTCGGACGGAGTCGTCTCGCTCTTGCCCGCGGCCTCTACGGCCCGTGACCCCGGCACGGAATCCCGATTCTGCCCCAAGGCTCTGTTCGAAATACATAAACCCGCAACGACCACTGCCAGGACGACAAAGATACAAACGGTTCGTCTTCCCGCGATTCCCACCGACGACCTATCCTTATCCATGCGGAATCCTCATCCATGAATGGCCTGTTCAGGCTCCAGCCGACAGGTACCCGGTATCCGACCGGCGGGCGCCATAACCGTTGACGAGTGCAGCGGAAAGTATATATCAGAACGAATGTTCCTTTGCAAACAAGTTGACGGCAACGTTCAACGAGGGGGAGCGGGGCACGTGCGGTATTCGGCCCTGTAACGGATCGCGCCGGAGGCGGGATCGCCCGGTTGCAGAGCGAGGCTCGACCCGGGCTTTTCTCATGCGCCGTCCGTGCGAATCGGAATCGACGGTTCGCGGCGGCCTGACAGGGGCTGCAGGGGGCACGACTGCGTGTTTTTCCGTGGACGATAGGAAAAGAGTTTACCTGTTAACGATAGTGTGACATTTTATGCACACTTGAACCGATTGACACCCCCTTTCCAGGCGACCGGCGGCTCCCGCCGATGAATGAAAGAGATGGATTATGCACAGGCCGATTTCCGCCCTTATTCTCTTTTCCGTTCTGGTCTCGTTTGGAATCGCCCGGGGGGAACTCGCCGAAGACATCATCCATGCCTGTTCGAACAAGCACACGGGCACGGTACGCTACGTCAGCGGTCCGGAACAATGTAAGCGGTCTGAAACCCCGTTGTCCTGGAACCGAGTTGGAATGCCGGGCGAGCGGGGGATACAGGGGCCCGCCGGTCCCCCGGGCATGCAAGGCCCCCGCGGCGACCCGGGGCCGCCCGGACCACCGGGTCCCCGGGGCACTCAAGGCCCCCCCGGCACAGCGATCGCGGCAACTGCGGGAAACGAACGAACCGATACCACTTCGAGAGATCATATGGACATCATTTCGCTGGTGGCGGCTCTCGCTTCTCTGATCCTGGCGGTCTTGGCCATCTGGCTTTCCATCGTGTTTTACCGTTCTTCCACTCAGCTCCGGAATGAAACCAGGGAGGCGGCGCGCGATGTCGCCCGGAATGCCGATCGACTCGAGAGTCTGTTGAACAGGGTGTATCTGGACAGCGTGTCGGTAATGAAAGAGACCATCGTCGGTCTGCGGGCCTGGGGTTCTCCTCCGGCTGGCCCCACCGGGAAACCGACGGTTAGGCCGCCGGAAACGCCCGTGGAAAAACGGGAAACGACGTCCGCACCCGAGCCGGCTTTCCCGGCCGCCGCCCAGCCCGGCGTGTCTTCCCCGGCATCCTCCCGGCAGGAAGATCAATCCAGTGTTTTCGACGCCCTCGCGTCCTTCTCCGGCAAACGGATCCAGGACATCCTCGAGCATCCGGAGCTGGGAAAGGCGGTCGAAAACACCTTGAAAGCCTACTACCCGAAACTGGTGGAAAATCTCCGCGTGTCCGGGAAGGTCGGAGTCGACGCGGATGGAGACCTGTACGGGTTTGGCATGGCGCCTCGACAGGATGCGTTGGAAGAGGGAATTCTCCACATCGACCGCGAGGGAGGGGTTCACGCCGCCATCCTTACGCAGGGAGAGAAGGTACTCTATTTCAGCAACCGGGATGAATTCAAAAAGAAGCTCACCCCTACGGTCCAGCAGTTCGTCAAGCGCTTTGCCGATGTCAAAGTGATCTTCATGAATCGCTGAGCATCCCTCTCGGAGATTTCCCTGCCTGACGCATCCTCTTCATTCGCGGTGCCCCGGTCGTGCGGTCCGCGGAATCCACGCGCAATCGTCGCCCCGGGAAAAGTCATTCATCAGAGGAAAACCTGAGCAGTGAGAAACCCCTTTCCTTTTCCCGTCGCCCTTCGATCCCGGCGATCTCGAGCAAGACGACTTCCCCCACCAGCCAGACCTTGACGCCGGCGCGGGCGCAACCGACGGCAACCTTGTCTTCCCTGCCGGCGGCGGCATGCAGGTGCAGCACCGGGACTCCCGCATCATCGGGGAAAAGGGTCCCCACGGCCAGCACTTCATGGACTCCCCGCAGAGTGTGCAGCATCGGGACGATCCCCTGTTCCATATTCTCCCGGGGCCCAACCACCAGGCGACTGCCGTCGGCTCCGCCCCCCACGTAGAAGACGAGTCCCCGCTGTATACCGTGTTCCTCGGCGAATTGCTCCACTATGTCGGGCAACTGATCCCCTTCTTCCAGGCGCAACACGAAGATGCGCCCCATTTCCCCAACACCGTACTGCATGCGTTTCCTCCACTCTCCACAGTCATCCCGATTGGTTCCGCGCGATCCCCACCCCATGCACGGATTCCTCGCGGCGGTCGCACGAACCGAGCGAATCCCCTGAAACGGCCCCGGTTCCGGCAACTCAATACGCAGGCCCCGAAGACTTTCCGGCAAAGCAAAACCAGTCCCTTTCGAACCGACACTCGCGTGGTCCGGGCGATTCTACCCCGCGAGAGGACGTCACCTCAAAACAAACTTGCCGCCGGAGCATGTTTATTCAACGGTCTGTTGAAAAAAATCTTTTCACGGGAGAATCCGGGTATATATTGATTGTCTGCAACAGGAAGGGCGAAGGCGGCAGCGATTGGCGTCCGCTTCGCGGAAAACCATATCGCGCGTTCCGTGATTCGAGGCATGGATGGATCAACCGAAACCATACAGAGAACTCCCCACCAGGCTCAGTCATGGCTGTTTCGGGTGCGGCTCCGAGAATCCCCACGGCCTGAGGATGATATTCCATACCGATGAGAAGTCGGTGTTTTCGGAAATCGTCATTCCCGATCACATGGTCGGATGGAAGAATTTCGCGCATGGAGGAATCCTGTCCACCATTCTCGACGAAATCATGGGCTGGTCGGCCATCTACCTGACGAAGAATCTGGTCCTGACAAAGTCCATCGCCGTTGACTTCCTGAGGCCGGTTCCCGTGGGCACGACACTCAGGGCGGAAGGCAGGATATCGAAGGTCAGGAGCGATCGCGAAGTCGCGATGGAGGGATTCCTCCTCAATTCAAACGGGATCGTCCACGCTCGGGGGAAAGGTGTTTTTGCGCTTTTCAAAATCGACGCGGCCATGAAATTCGGCATCGCCGATGAGAAAGAGCTTCGCGAACTGGAACGCGTATTCAACCTGTGACGGTCTTTCCGACGGCAATCCTGTTTGCGGCATCGGGGGTCGGTCCTCGTCTTTGCAGGAACGGGTGCAATCCTGATCCGGCTTTGTTCGGCCGTTGCGAAGAACCTTTCTGGGGTCTAACGGCCCAATGCACGGACAGGCTTTTCCTTTTTGGGACAGCATGTTGATCTGGCGCTTGTTTCCGGCCCGTTTCGCACTGAAGCAACCAACATCATTCCGGCGATGAGCCTCGACGAGGACACTGTCCCGGGGAGGCGAATCGCGGGCTCATTTTTCAGGCATTCTCTCATTCCTTCTCGGTTTCATATCGCGAGGCGCCCGCGGCGACGCGTGCTTCCCGCGCGGGAGGCAGCCCCGCGGAGCGTGGTTGTCGTATTGAATCACAGGGAGGTTGTTATGAGACTCAACCATGGCGAACGTCTTTCGCTTGAAATTGGAAGCCGCATGGAAATCGAGCTCGGTTCCGGTTCCTCGCGCCTGAGCAGCCGACTCGTCGGGATTGACCCGGGCGCCTTTCTTATCGCTCGTCTTCCTGAATTCGACGGGTTCGAGGACCAACTGCTCCCCGGCACCGCGATCAGGGTGAGCTTCGAGTATTCCGGAAACCTTTACGGCTTTGCATCCTCCATCATCGATTTCCACTCTCGTTCCCTGCCGCTGCTGATCCTCACCTACCCGCAAGCCGTGGACCGACATGAATTGAGGGCCCACCCACGGATCGACTGCCTGTTTCCGGCCACGGCGCGAGTGGATGCGACCGTCTTTCAGGGCAATGTGACGGATATCAGCAAGGGAGGATGCCGTTTCGTTTCCCGGGGGATGAGCGAGGAAGACCTTCGCAGACTGCCCATGGAAAAGCACCTGCTCATGCAGATCCTGTTGCCCGGAGACACACACCCCCAGGAGCTGAAGGGCCAGGTGAGAAGCGTTCGCCATGACGGCAGGAATGCCATTCTGGGCCTGCAATTCCAGGACCCCGATCCGGAATTGCTGGAAAAGCTGAGTGATTTTGTCGATGCGTCCGTCTTCCTTTTGAAATAGCCGCCCCATGGAATACAGATTCAATCGCGACTGCTGGGTGGAGTCCTCTTTCGACGGGTTCCTTCTTGAGCACTACGCGCATCCTCCGGGTGAAACCGTTCGCGGCTCGCACCACCCTCAGCCCGTGGCCTCAAGGATCGACACGGCACAACGGTTTTTCGCCGACCGGGGGGAATCGATCCGGGCATGGCCTTCTATTGCGGCACTATTGCAGCGGTTTCGAGACTGTTCGGACCATGCCCGCGCGATGATGAGACGTCTCGGAATTGCCGAGGCGTGCGCCAGGTGCGACCGCATCGAGCCTCACGGCAGCTGCTGCAGTGTCGGCCTGGAAGAAAAAATCGACACCATGATCCTGGTGGTCAACCTGCTCATTGGGGTCGAATTGCCGAAGACCGGGACAAGACCCGACAGTTGCTTCTTTCTGGGTCCCGAAGGATGCACCCTTTTCGCCCGCCATATGCTCTGCGTCGATTACCTGTGCCCGGACCTCGAAAAGAGTTTTCCCCCCACGCGCCTCCATGCGATGCAAATCGCCGCGGGCGATGAGATCGAAGCCCTTTTTCGCCTCGGCGAGGGGATCAAGCGTGCATGCCGCATCGCCGGACGGTGAGAACGCGAGGCAGCAAACCGTCAATGATTCTTGCGGCGATAGTAATCCGCCAGCTTCTTGCCGCCGACTCCTTTTCCTCTCAGGAATTCGATGAACAGCTTGAAGGCATCCTCCATGGTGCCGAACTTCTCGAGCAGCTCATCCTCGCCCATTCGGGCCGCTTCCTTTCGGACAAAGGACTCCACGGCATTTTCCATGGAGAAACGTATGAAGTCGTCCGTTATCCCTTTGCAGAAAAAATGCTTCATCTCCTCTTCGAGTTCCAGGAGAAGCTCTTCCTTGCTCATCTTTTACTCCCCGCCATTCATCCTCATCCACGGATCGGCCGGCCTTTGGGCATCGCCCGAGGGACCAGCCGCCGAAAACCATCCTCCCCCGGAGATGCACCAAGCCCCTTCGGCCTCCGCGCCTCTCCAGCCGCCTCACCCATGCCGAAACAATGCGTCGCCCCACGCCTGCAAACGCCCATGAGAAGGTACTTACCCTCTCGCGGGGGAAAAATCCAGTCAATGCATTCACCCTGGACGGATCTCAGTCGATCTTTCGGCGCACGGAAATGAATCGAACCGTGGGAGCAGCCGTTTTGTGGAATCTTCGACCGCCCGGCAAGCAACTAAGGGGCTCCTTCGTAGAAGAAGTCGTCATGGAGGGCCAGCGTAATGTACCTTTCCGCGAACACATGGAGAACGACCTCAGGCCGTTCGGCCAGAATCCTGTCGTAGTTGAAGGGAACAAACGGGGCCGCTCCCACCACTTTCTGGAAGTGGGGATAGAAATAACGGTAGAGACCGTCCCCGAAAGAATCATGCCTGAAGAACAGCTTGGCCAGTTTTCTCCCGCCCGTATCGGGTTGAATCTCGAACGCGGTACTCAGGTCCTCATCGATGAGATCATCCATGAGCAGCATTTGCGCCAGGTCGCCGCCCGGAGAAGTCCTGCGCACCGAGACCTTTTCGTTCTCGATCGATATGGGGCGGACGCCCGGGAAAACCCTCGACAGTTCTTCGATAATCTCGCGGTAGCCGGTATAGGCGCCGAAATCGTTCCAGTGAGAATCCGTCTTGTAGTAAATCGGATGAAGTTTTTTTGCGTTGAGCAGCGCCCTTCTCAAATCCATGACCTTGACCCGCGAGTGATTGCGCATGTATTCCGAAAATTGTTCGAGCCGCGTCGGATTGCCGTTCCTTACAATGCTTTCGGGCAGGAATTCCCCGTAGATCGTGTTCTTGTTCGGCACAATCACCACGATATAGAAGATACCGTTTCTTGAAAACAGCTCATGGTTCCACTCAATGCGTTCACGCAAAGCGTCGAGCTCGGTCTCGGAGAGCGGGATCAAGCCGCAGTGGTCATTGAAAGTGAACCCGTCCGGGAAGACCTCCGAGCGGTAGAACAGCCAGGAATCCCTGCCCATCACGACACTGGGCACCGGAGAAACTCCGAGCAGGTTCACCCTGAGAATGTTGTTGAGCCGGATGAGGCTGCATCGAAAGCCGAGATGGTCGCCGATAAAGGATTCGCAGTCTTTGGGAAAACGCCTCAGGGCGGAGAGTTCCGCCTTCAATTCGGGCTCTTTCGCCAATTCGCGGTTCTCGGAATACTCATATTCCTTGAAGATGCACAAGTTCATCTCCGCCATGGGAAACCACATGAGGATCAACAGGCAGACCAGAAGGATTTTCGTTGGGGTTCTCACCATACCTGACGTTTCCCGCCACACTAAGCGCTCCGGGGCTTAGCTTCACAACCTCCGGGTTTCAGAACTTGAAATAGATGAAGGGATTGTAGGTTCCACCCATCAACGCCATCGACGAGAGCATGAAAACAATCCCCAGGAAGACCACGTACGAGCACCGCCAACCCGGAATGGTCCCCCTGCCGGAGTTGACGACCGCAGGCAGAAGGTGTGAACCGCGGGCACGGATGGTCGACCAAACGGGCAAGGACACGAGCGATGCGGCAACCAGGGCGAGCAGCACCTCGCGGTTGAGGACCATGGCGACGGGGTATTTCCCAGGAACCGGCTCCGAAAACCCGAACATCGCCGCGATATAGGTCCCGGCCTGCGCGATTCCATCGGACCGGAAGAGCGCCCACCCGATCATCACCACACCCATGGCATAAGCCTGTCGGAGCGGTCGCCAGGCGGCCTCAACCATTCGTCCGAAGGCCGTTCGTTCCGCGATCAGAAACAACCCGTGCCAAACGCCCCAGATCACGAACGTCCAGTTCGCGCCGTGCCATAATCCGCAGAGCAGGAACACCACGAGCAGATTGAAGTATTCCCTGCGCGCTCCATGCCGGTTGCCCCCCATGGGAACGTACAGGTAGTCTCTGAACCATTGCGACAGAGTGATGTGCCACCTGCGCCAGAAATCGCGGACGGACTGCGAAAAATACGGGTAATTGAAGTTCTCCGGGAATTCGAATCCGAACATCTTTCCCAGTCCGATGGCCATATCGGTATAGCCGGAAAAATCCAGGTATATCTGAAAAGTGTAGCAGAGCAGCCCGAACCAGGCCAGGCCGGCGGAAAGCTCAGCCTGGGGGAGGGAGAAGACCGTGTCGGCCGCGAGCGCCAAAGGATTTGCGATGAGCACTTTCTTTCCCAGCCCGACAATAAACCGTTCAACCCCCCGGGCGATCTGCTCGAAAGTCATAACCCGTGCGACCAACTGCGCCGCCGCATCCCTGAACCGGAAAATCGGCCCGGCCAGGATCTTGGGGAAAAATGACAAATACAAGGCGAAATTCCAGAAGCTCCGGCCGGTTTCGATCTTTCGGGCGTAGACGTCGCACAGGCAGGAAATGGCATGGAAGGTGAAAAACGATATGCCGACCGGTACCTGCATCTTGTCCGGATGCACCGGACCGACGGACATCAGTGCGAACACGGGGCTCATGCTTTCCAGGAGAAAATGGGTGTACTTGTAGAAGCACAGCAAAGCGAGGTTCAGCGCGATCCCCGCCACGAAGACCGCCTTGCGGGCCCGCGCACGGACCCCTCTTGTCGCCCCGGCCTGCCCTTGCTCCCACCCCGGCTCGCCGTCATCAAGCCGTCGCAGCCAGACGGCGCAGGCATGATTGAACAGGCAGGAAAACAACAGCACGAATACGTAGCCCTGCTCGCCCCAGGCATAGAAGAAGAAGCTGGCCGCCAGAAGCCAGGCGTTGCGCCACGAAGGTCTGAGCAGCAGGCTGACGGTCAGCACGACCGGAAGAAAGAAAAACAGGAAAATCAAGGAGCTGAAAACCATGAGAGCCTCTTCCGCGACTTCCGCCCCGATGCCCGAAAAACCCGCGCAAAAGCGGGACCCCCGTTCAAAGCCGCGCGATGGGCAGAATAGTGCAAAAACAAGCTTCAATCAAGTCGGGAAGCACGTTTCAGTCGGGAAGCACGTTTCGCTCCTTTTCGGAAAAGCTCGTCTGTCTTCGAATCGCTTGACGCGGACGGCTCGATTTGCGTTCTTTTCACGCACGCATGCATCTTCCTTCAGCAATCCGGCGGGAGGCGCGCGGAAAACAACGGAGGCACGAAGCGGCAGGCGGGATGCGTTGCGCACGTCGTATCCCCGGCCTCCCGAGGCCGGGGATACGACGGAGACATTATCGGGGCGTGACTATTTGAGCTTTCTCGCCAGGAAGAATCCGTCCGGATCGCACTCTTCCCTCAGGAGGCGAAGATCCTTCTCCGTGGGCTGCGCCATTTCCTTCAGGTCCGAGGAAACCAGGAGATCGAAGCTGACTTTCTTCTTGATGTCGTCGGCCGTTCTACCCGGAGCAACCTCGAGCAGCATCATTCTGCGCGTGCCTTCATCGAATCCGAACAAGGCTTCATTGGTGATGACGCGATAGGGACCCGAGCCCATGACGCCGGCTTTCTCCCTGTAGTTCTCGGCCCCGTCTCCGAAGCCGATGCTGGTGACGAAATCGAGCTGGTTTACGAATCTTCTCGGCTCGAGTGCCATGATGATGATCGACTTCTCACAGTTGGCGGCCATGGCGCCCGCTCCCCCACTCCCCGGGAACCTGGTCTGTGCCTTGGTGTAGGTGCCGCCCTCGAAAGTCGAATTGACATTTCCATACATGTCGATCTGCGCGCCGCCGATGAATGCGAAATCGGCGTGCCCTCTCTGAGTCAGCTCGAACACCGAGCTCAACCCCTTCAGATAGCATGCCTTTCGGCATGCACGCGTGTCGCCCACCGAGAGCGGCATGCCCATCTCCAGGACCGGCGTCAGCGGTCCCGCCTCGAATATGATCCCCAGACCCGGCGCATGGGTAAGCTGCGCGTGAATGGACGCGATGATGGGCAGACCCGTCCCCACGAACACGATCGTATTGTCTTCAAGCACTCTCGAACCGGTGTATGCAATCATTTCAAACGGCGTATATTCGGCCATGGTCTAAACCTCCTTATGGATTCGGCACTTGAACGGCTAGGAGAGGATGATCGGCTGTCCGCCATCAAGATCTTTTATCTTCTTGAAGGTCTTGTAGGGCAGCTTGGCGAGGAAATCGTCGTAGGTCTCGCATCCGAAAACGTATTCGTCGTAGTATTTCTTCAACGCGTCTTTCTTTCCGGATTTCCTGAATTCGTCGGAGGCGCTTCGGAACATCAGGATGTGCTCCATGTCGAACCCCAGTAGAATCCGTAGCACGCCCCGGGAAAGCTCGCGAAACGCTGCTCGATAACGGCGTCCACCGCGGTGTAGGGTATTTCCGTCAGGTTCGGATAGGTCCTGATGTTTTCGTTGGAGATGAGTTGCTCGCAGGTCACCAGGGTATGGGCGGCGGCCATGGCGATCTCGGGGCAGGTGCAGTGCGCGCCGAAGATGCGGCAGTTTCCGTGCATATCCGCAGCGGTTACGTTGAGCAGCCCGACATCCGGATAGCACGCGGGAACCAGGTAGCAGTTCTTTCCCGAAAAGGGGCTCTCAACCATCATCCCACGGTTCACGAGCTCCATATCGGCGCCGCCGTGATCCCTCACCGGGAGGAATTCCAGCCCCATCGCCGCCGCTTTGAATCTCGCGGACATGCCGTAGTTGGTGTAGTCGTCGATGCGGATCATCCCGTTGGCGCACAGATGCCGAAAGAGCGGCGCGATGCCGATCACTTCATAACCCCACCACGCCAGCTCCACCCGCTTGATGGACAGATGATCGGGGTACAGAAGCATCGCTCCGGCCAACAGCTCGGGGCAGATCGAATTGGACTGAAAAGAGAGTGTCAGATCCTTTGCCCCATGCCTGATGATTTCATGGATGAAAGCAACCGGCGGACGAGTGTTAACGAATCCACCGATGGCTATGTTGATCCCGTCCTTGACGTATTTGTTGACGGCATCCTTGATGGTGGTTCTTTTGTCGCTCAACGCCTTCGACTTATGAACCATGACCTTCCTCGCCTGCTCGGGCGAGGGTCCCCACCAGGAGAAGGGTTCCTGTCCCACCTTCAATGATGTTTCATCCAGGCTTGTGATTTTCCCAATGAAGGAGCTTGCATTGTTTTTCATTCCCGACCTCCGGCTTCAAGTTGAATACGCACTGTCTCTCGCTTCTCCACTTTTCCCCAAAAGAGCATTCGAGTTCTAAGGAAACTGATATGAGCTTTATTTCACAATGGCCTGTATACAAGAATGGCTCAAAACGGTCAAGTCACAAGTTCGTCCGGTCCCCCCTCCCTGAGCCATGCGCCGCCTCCCTGTTTGAATATTTTGAATGTGATTTCAAGATGTTTTGCCACAGGCAGCCTTTCGTGTCCTCCATCGGCAAATCCATCGTCCATGCCGCTCAAACGGTGACGCTCCGGCTGAATTGCCCGTCCCCTCTTGCCATGGAAGATCAACCGTGACCGATGCATGCCGGCAATGAACGGAGGCCCGTTTTAAAGTCCGCTCGAGAATCAGCCGAAATCCCTCATGGAGGTTTCCCATCAACCTCGAGTGAAAATCGGGAGCGGTCGGAAGCTTTTCGAACGCACCCGCCGGGCATTCTTCCCAAGTGCGCAACGCGGGGCGGAACCCCTGCGTTCACCCAGGTGCGCTATCCGGAAAATGGCAAGCATGATTCAAAACAGCAACGAACGTGCGCCTCATCCCATCGGGTCTCTGAAGTATCCCGGCGGCTCCGGGGAATCCGAAAGCCTTCCCCCGAGGACAAACCATCTCTTCAAGTACAGAATTGCCCTGTATGTTCTGCTCTCGATCCTGCCCGCTTGTCTGCTCTTCATGTACGGCAATTTTTCCTCCCGCCACGAGGAGTTCGCATGTGCATTCGATCCTCCGCAGGGGAGCTTTCTCACCCCACAGGAGATCGAATGGCTGGCCGCTCACCCTCTCATCAACCTCGCCCCCGACCCCGATTACCCGCCCATCGAGTTCTTCGATGAACGGGGAAACTACGGCGGCATTGCCGCCGATTATGTCAAAATCATCGAAACCACCCTCGGCATCGATTTCAACATCGTAAGGATTTCCAACTGGTCGGATATCCTGGTTGCAGCCAGGAACCGGACCGTGGACATGTTCGGCGCCGCCTCCGCGACGCCGCAAAGATCCGTTTACATGCTGTTCACTTCGCCTTTCATCGAATTTCCCTCAGTGATCATCGTCCGGGAGAACGTCGCGGAATCCTTGACGCCCAAGCAGCTCGAAGGGATGAAGGTCGCCGTTGTGGACGGATACGCCGACCATGATTTTCTGGTGAATCACTACCCCGAGCTCAAACTGATCCCCGTTCCGGACGTGAGCACGGGTTTGAGACAGGTGTCCTTCGGCACCGTCGACGCCTTTGTGGCCAATCTTGCGAGTGCCGTCTACCACATTGAGAAACTGGGCATCTCCAATCTGCATTTCGGCGGGAACACAGGATATTCATACCGGATGGCGTTAGCCGTGCGGAGCGACTGGCCCGAGTTATCGGGCATCCTCGAGAAGGCATTGTCCCGCATCGGTCAAAGAGAACGCGACCTCATTTACAGAAAATGGATACGGTTCGAGACTCCGTCGCCGTTCCGGAAAACGAGCTTCCGGGCCTGCGTGCTCACCGCTCTTGCGATCGTGCTGGTACTGCTTCCCGCGATGGTGGTATGGAACAGGCTTCTCAAGTCCCTGGTCAACAGCAAGACGGAGGCGTTGCGCGAGGAGATCGCCAAACGCATCAGGACGGAAGAGCAACTCAGGCGGGCGCGCGATGAACTGGAAAAGCGCGTCCGGGAGAGGACGACGCCGCTCATGCGGGAAATTGAAGACCGCTAGCGTGCCCGGGAGGAGTTCCTCAACGAAAAGAGTTGCCTGGAAAATCCATTCCCGGGCGAGCCTGTTTTCATGCTTCGGGGTGTCGCCGGTGTCATGGACAGTTTTGTGGAAAGCCTCATCGAGACCGCTCGGGCCCATCGTCCCGGGGCTCGGCAAAGTGGGCCGGATCGCGGCGTCCACGCCGGCTGATGGGTACTCATACGGATTTACCTAGAAAATAGACTCCCTCGGGAGTCCGTTTTCATGCTTCGCGGGTGTCGCAGGGGGCATGGATAATTGCGTTCAAAATGATACTCTAAAAGCGTGGGGGACGTATCCCCCACACCCCCTCGCCGCTTCGCGGCTCCGTGTGGCGCTGCGGCGGCGGCCTTCGGCCAGTCGCCGACAGCGCCGAGCACTCGGCCTCACGCGCTTGCGCGTGTGGCCGAAACTTGGGGGGTGCGGGGGAATCATTCCCCCGCTCTTTTGTGCTTGAAAGATCCATCTCTTGAACGCAACTTCGTATCAAGGGTGGGCTGACTCGGGCACGCGGCTGGGCTAAGCCCAGCCCACGGCTTCGATGCCCCAGGCCGGATCGTGACCACCCACTCGGGCAGACCCGGCCGGATCATCTCCCCTGGCTTTTATAGCTCTTTCTGATCGCGCTGAAGTCCGCCACGGCACGCTTGATATCCTGCAGGAGGCTCACAAACTCCGACTGCCAGGCTCGCGGCAATCGGTCCTTGAGGATTTTCCCCGGCACGTCCGTGTCTTCTCCCGCCATCATGGCATAATAGGCGCACTCGATTGCCTGAGCGGCCATTTCCAACGCCTCTTCTCCTTCTGCCCGCGGGGCCGGGATACGGACCTTTTCCATGCAACCGTTTCTGGCCATGATCCGCTCATAAAAGCCCTTGTTCTCACCGGGCCTGTCCACCCTCCAGCCGCCGTTGCCGTAGACGAGCAACCGTTCCATGGCCGGAGACTGCGAGAACGGAAACCACAAGGATGCATCCCTCGCATGATAGTAGGCAAACTGGTAGTCCAGCAGGCTCACCTCCGGCGGCTCTCCCGATCCCCTCGGGGAAATAATCAATTCGGTGAGGTTCGACAGGTCGAATACGGTCATGCTTTCCTCCGGCCCGCAGATCGTGCACAGAATAGCCCTCGTGCAACAATGTGCGCCACCCGAGAAACAATAGGCCACCAGCGTGGAACATCCCTTGTGCGGCAAGTCTTCGACGATATCCACCGGCGGCGCGGTATAATGAGACTCGTCCCCGTACAGCGTCCTGCCGTCTTTTCTCACCTCGACCTTGAACCGGCCTCCCTCCGGCACCTTTTTCACCGTCAGCAGAAAAGGCCCGTGACGAAACAGCGTTTCAATGTCCCCTTCCACCTCCCTCGGGAAGTTATCCTTTCTCGAGGTGTCAGGAGACTGCTCCTCGGCGGGAAACCAGAACACCGGACGCACCCCGGCCGTCGATTCGATCGATACGATCGAAAGAAGAGACCACGTCAGGAGCGTGAGCAACGCCCGCAGCGGTATCCCGCTCGGCAGAATTTCCATCATCGGCTGTGCCTCGAAACACGTCAACGGACGATCGTCGAGCCCCGCCAGGCAGGCGGCAACGGTTTCCCGCATGCCGCATCGTTTTCCGCCGGCCTGGAAGCAGTCTTCTCGAACCGTCCGCTTTCAATCGTTCAGGAATTGTCGAATGAAGTCCGCGCTTCTTTTCTTTCCCTGGAACACACCGTAGTGACCTTCACAAAGGATGTCGGGCTCAAGCGAAAGGATGGATTCCAGGGAACGCAGGTATTTCCCCCGGTCCGAAAGAAGGCTCGCATGCAAAGGGCCGTGGATGTCCTGGCCGAAAAGGACTTTCTTGCCGTCCGATTCCACCAGGTAGACCACCGATCCGGGGGAATGCCCCGGCGTGTGTATGGCCCGGATGCTCCTTTCCCCGAGCAGAATCTCCTCCTCTTCACCCTCCAGAACCACGTCCACCGGGAACGGCTTCAGCGAAGCCCCGTACCAACCGGCCGCCGTCACCTCGCCGTCGCCCCGCTCCAGAAACGGGGCGTCCAATGCATGAGCGACAATTTTGCACCCCGTCCTTCGCCGGATCGCATCAGCGCCGCCGGTATGATCGAAGTGGCAATGCGTGAGAAGAAGGTATTCGAGTTGTTCCCCGGACACACCACACTCGAGAATATTGCCGTAGATCCGATCAACGCTCCAGCCGCATCCCGCATCCACCATCGCGGCATGCGTCCCGAAAACGATCAGGTATGCGGCGGCATCCTCGGCCGCGGACAGGCCTTCACCAGCGACCTGGTAGATTTCCCGGGTGATCTTCATCAGGTCCCTTCTCACTTGCCGGTTCGGTAAGAACGATTCTCTTCGGCGTTACTTCCCATGTCCGGATCGACTTGACCACCGGCCCGGGGCGGGGCGAACCCGCGCCGATACGGATGGCTGTCAAATTAATCATGGCGCAAGGACAGATCAAACTTTTTCAGGCGAAATCCGGAACCGGTACGCCGCCGCCCGAGTTCGACCGGCACTGTTGTTGCGCAATCGGAGGTTCCATCCGTCTTCGCCGGCAGGCTTCTCCCCAAATTCCATGGACCTTGCAGCGTCGTGTGTTCCCGAAAACCGGGCAGGATGTTTACGTCATTGGAAGACTCGGGCAAGTCAAACCAGGCAGGAAGGAAACGGCGCAGACATCGCCGCTTCGATCAGGTCTTCAGGTAGAACATATACTCTTTCCCACACTGCGAGCACTTCAGCATGCACTTGTCCCCCCTGTCGCAGGCAATGTCAACCCGCGTTCCACAGGAATCGCATCGCCTGTTGACAGTGAATCCCTTGACCGTCTTCTTCGGCTTGTCCATTTCGCCCCTCTGTTGTGCCACTTTAATAATACCATGATCATCAGCAAAATGGTCAACCATTTCTCAGCCCCTTGTTCGCGGCACACGATTTTCTCCCGCCCGACGGACCCTCTGCCTTGCCACACCACCTCACCCGATGTGCGAGATTCGCACGCCCACATATCACATTCGGAGACTGAAGGAGAGCATTTTTTTCCCCACGGTCAGGCAACCGTTCCGCCATGCGGGCAGGCAGCACTCGATGGGCGTTGGAAGAGCCGGGGAACGAATCCGGCAGGACTGACGACGAGACGATTTGCTTTGTCCGCAGACTACGGGCCCTCGTTACCCGAATGAGGCGGGATTCCTTCCAACTCTTGAAACGGAGCGCAACGGAGACTGTCCCGGGGCCGGGAGAGAACACAAGCGGGCCCCGGGCCGCAAGCTGCCCATCCTCATGGATTCCGCCACCAGTCTTTTCTTTGCCCGCTGACGAGTTCCCTGCCCTCCCCCGGGAATATCTCCCGTTCATCCGGAGGGGTCGGTCGCACGACTGCGGGCCACTTCCCGGCCACCGGGCCGGGTCCTTCCCTTGTGACCGATGAGGGGGATGAGTCCACCATCCGGGGGATGTGCGCCGGGTCCTCTTCCTCCACCCTGCAGCTGAACTCGATGGGGATTCCGTTTGGATCGAAAGAATAAATGGAATGGATGAAGCCGTGATCGATCACCTCCGAAACCCAGGAGCCCGCAGCTTCGATTCGGTCGCGGAGGTCCCAGAGATCATCTTCGCACCCCACCCCGAATGACACATGGTCAAAAACAACAGGCCCCGCCGCCGGCTGGCCGTGATCCCTTTCAGGAACAGGCTCCACCCCGGGCCATTCGAAAAAGGCAATGTGATGGCCGGGTGAAATCTCAAAGAAGTAGTGCCTGTACCCGGGCTTGCCCAGTCCGGCCACCAGACGCATTCCGAGAAGATCCCTCCAGAATCGTATCGTTGCGTCCATGTCCCCCGTTGCCATCGCCAGGTGGTGTATTCCGTAATACTTTGCCATTGCGCCGCTCCCCGCGAAAATCGATGCGTTCCGGCCGTGTCCCGTTCCCCATGGCCTTACAAAGCCCTGAAGGGAAAAGACCTGCCGGCACACGGCTCAGTCTGCGGGCCGCAAAGAAAGGCTTTCGCGCCGTCCCGTCGCGTTTCTCCCATCCCGCAGGTTCTCCGACTACAGGACCCCGATTTCCGCGCCGAGCTTCTTGTGCGCCTTTGGAAAATCGGGCTGAAAGTTCTGGTAGGGAGTCACCGGGTAGCGCGCTCCCACGGCCTTCCCCGCCGCCTTCAGTCCCTCGATCAGATCCGTCAGAGCGCTGCCGGGAATGGCGAACACCATTTCGTCGTCCTGCGTCGCCGCGAAAATCCGTTCCCCGTTTCCCGGCAGGACCATCCGCGCGGATTGCGTTTTGAAGGGAGCTATGAGGTACTCGTCGCATTCCACCTTCCCCCCGAAATGGCCGGGAACCCTGTCTCCCCTGACATACGACCATGCCTGGGCGAAGCGCATCATCTGGGCCGGGTTGCCGTAGAACACTATCGTATCGGGTTCAAACGCGGTCCTGGCGAGAGGCGCGACGAGAACGGCCCGGATTTCTCCGTTCTCGAACCGGCTCATCGATGCCGCTTCTTTTTCGGCCGTGGATTCGCCGGAGGAAAACCCTGTGTCGCAGAAAAGCCGCCCAAGCGATGCCGGCGGGGATGATGCGTCGCTCATACCGAACACGATGGCTGCCGGAACGCAGACGAGGTCCTCCCTTCCGATCCCCACGGTCCAGCCGTAGTTGCGGGCCATGGTGACCCCCTGGCAAAGTGCGATTCGCTTCCCCAGGGTCGTGGAAGGCCAACAAGTCTTCTCGGGATATCCCTTTTTCTCCTCGAGAAACTTTGCGGCAACCGGGAATGTCTTGAGCCTGAGATCGTTGCGGACGGATTCCGCCGCTTCGCTGAAATTTTTTTGGTTCATGGACCTTCTCCTTGTGGTTCCGGGAAACTCCACAGCGACTCTCCCACCGGGGTGAGCCACTCCTCCGGCCGGGTCAATTCTTGTCCCGGCAGGCAGTCATCACCCGCCCCCCCCCCCGCAGCCGCCCGGGACTGCGGCCCGGTCGGGGATTGATCTGGTTCGCGCACCCTGTCCGAAGGATACAATTCGACCAGGCAAAAGCCGATGCGTCTGCCGCGGTGCAGGGAGTTCCTCTCAGCGGGCGAGGGAGACAACCCGCAGGAGATCCCTTTGAAAACCATCCATGCGCTCCTCTCCCAGACCGCTTGTGATGCGGGACTGGGCTTCCTCCCACAGGGGTATGGCTTCAACGAGCTTCTCCTCCCCCAGGTCGGTGAGGCGTACTTGACGCTCTCTGCGGTCTTCTCCCGGTTCGGTCTTGATGAGCTTCTTCTTTTCGAGGACCTTGAGATTTCTGGTGAGGGTGGTGCGATCCATGACCGTGAGATGAGCCAACCGGGTCAGCGTGATCGGGGCGCGGATTCTGGCCGTCATGAGCACGGAAAACTGGGTGACCCTGAGGCCGGAGGGCCTCAGGAAATCATCATAGAGCCGGGTGACGGCGCGGGCGGCCTTCCGCAGGCTGTAACACGCGCAGGTCCGCCCTATTTCGAGACATCTGGCATGATCCGGAGTGTCCGTAGCAGACGGTTTCATGTCGTCCTCTCCTGTGCGCCGCGGGTGGGGCTTCGGACCTGGCTTCACCCCGGATGAGGCTCGGTGAATGAAGCCGGCCCATAACGTGTATATACACGCAGGCCGTTCCCGTCAACCGGAAACTTCGCCGCTCCGCGCTGCATCAACCCGCTGCCCCCCCGGAGCACCCCGCGCGGATCCCGTCGACAACCGGCCTGTCGAGATGCCGTGCGCAGGGAGCGGGCCGTGCGACCGGAAAGCCGATACGATGCCCCTCCGGCTCCCGAGAACCGATGGAGGGACCGGCGGCACAAGCCTTCCTTCGCTTCCCCGGATCCGCCGATTCCTTTCGGCGCCGCGCCCGCTTCGGAGGGGATCGCTTGTCTTGTGCCCGCGCGACAGCGTTTGGGCATTTGCGGGATTTCCCCCGAACCGCGCCGCTTGACTCCGGCCGCCATGGCGGGTAAACACGGAAGACGCCCTCTACGCATTCTGGGCCACGATCACGAATTCCCCATGGCGACTGGATTCTCATGAAAAGATTCATTGCTTCGTTCGTCGGCGCGCTCTGTTTCTGGATCGGCCTCTCGGCGTTCATCGAATCCGCAGCGGCCCAACCCGGCAGCATCACATGGAAGGAACCGCTCACCGGCATGGAATTCGTCCGGATACCTGCCGGGTGTTTCGAATTCCGTTGTCCCGCGGACACCGGCCGATCCTCTTCTTCAACCCTCTGCACCGGCGGCTTTTGGCTCGGAATACACGAGGTCACCCGCGGACAGTTCAGAGTTTTCATCGAGGCGACGGGCTACCGCACGGACGCCGAAAGGGAGGGCTTTTCGTGGGCGTACTCCGGACAGTGGGAAAAGAGGGCCGGACAGGACTGGAGGAACTCAGGATTTCCCCAGGATGACCGTCATCCCGTGGTGAACGTCTCCTGGAACGATGCGAAGGCGATGGCCAAGTGGCTCTCGGAGAAGAATCGGGAGCATTTTCGGTTGCCCACGGAATCGGAGTGGGAATACGCATGCGGCGATCGGCAGTCAGCCGAATCATCGCCGGATGCGGAATCCGTGTGCCGGCAGGCCAACGTCGCCGATGCAACCGCCCTGGAGTCCTTTCCTGCCTGGAAAACCCGCGCGTGCCGGGACGGTCACGTCCACACGGCACCGGTCGGCAGCCTGCGGCCTGACCGGTTCGGGTTGTACGACCTGGTGGGAAACGTCTGGGAATGGTGCGAAGATGTGTGCATTTCCGGAACCGGGTCCGACCATGCAATGAACAAAGTCGTACCGGCGAAGCATTCGATCCGGGTGGTCCGCGGCAATGGATGGAACAGCGGGCCGGGTCTGCGCGGCTGCGCCGCCAGAGAGACGCTGCAGGTGCCGGAGCGTCGCGGCAACGATGTGGGATTTCGTTTGATGCGCGCACCTTAAGTGTTGATAGGATAGGCTTTTCGTGCTAATAAAGATTGACTTTGACAGGACTGGAACGTGTCGGCCCTTGCAGCGCTGTCTCAGCACTCGCCTTTTGCTCGGCCTCCCTGCCCCCCCGTGATCGATGAGGAGGACGACCGTCGCAAACCTGTTTCAATTCTGTGATATGGCTCGGTTTCGTTCTTGACATGGAATTACGTTTGGATTAGCGTGCCGTATTCACGCCAATTATGCACAATCCGGCCACTGAGCAGTTTGCACACTCTTGGTTTATGTCCTGGGGTGCTTGAAATCATGTGAGAGGGGGGATGGAGCGATCGGGAATCGGCAGTAAGAACAATTGTTTAGATGACGGCCGATGCGGCCGTCCGAGGACATCCTGGGTATGAATCTCGAGTCGATTTTGTTGAAGGGAAAAGGCACGCTGGTGCAGCAGTGGTTCCAGATGATCGCGGAGACGTATCCTCCGGAGACTGCACAGTTGCTTGCCAGAGAAAAGAGCCAATTCGCCAACCCCGTCGGGCATACGCTCCGTCATGCAACCCGCGAAATTTTCGATGAACTGCTCGGCGGAAACGATCCTGGAAAAATGGCGCCGCTTTTGGACAAGATCATCCGAATCAGGGCTATCCAGGATTTCATTCCCTCCCAGGCTGTTGCCTTCATCTTCCTTTTGAAGCGGATCGCCCGCGAGGCGGTTCGCAAAGAGGGCCGGGAGAACCCGGTTTCACCGGAGGAAATCCTGGCGTTCGACGCAAAGGTGGATGGACTGGCACTTCTCGCCTTTGACATTTATATGCAGTGCCGAGAGAAATTGAGTGAAGTCCGGATCAACGAGGTCAAGAACCGGACTTACAGGCTTCTGCAACGGGCGAACCTCATTGCCGAGCTCCCGGAGCGCAAGCCTGACCCGAACCAATAGTGCCGTCGGTTGAATTAACTTTTCAAAAACGAGGGATTGTAAATGGGCATGAAATTTTCTTTACTCTTAGTGATAGCGCTCGTTTTGGCTGTATTCCTGGGAGTGAAGGCGGCTGGCTTGTACTATGTTTTCGGGGTCATTGTCCCGTACGTAGCCATCCTCTTTTTCCTGGGCGGGGTGATCTTCAAGGTCCTGAAATGGGCGAGCACCCCGGTCCCCTTCCGCATTCCCACCACAGGGGGGCAGCAGAAGTCCTTGCCGTGGATCAAACAAAACAAGCTCGACAACCCGACGACCGTCGCCCAGACGGTGGGCAGGATGGCACTCGAGGTGCTTTTGTTCCGCTCTCTTTTCCGCAACACCAAGTTCGAGTTCAAGGAGGGCCCCAAGCTCGTCTACCAGTGGGAAAAGTGGCTCTGGCTGGCCGGGCTGGCTTTCCATTACTCGTTCCTCCTGATCCTTGTCAGGCACCTGCGCTTTTTCGCCGAGCCGGTGCCGGGCTTCGTGCATTTGACGGAAAGGATGGACGGCATCCTGCAACTGGGGCTTCCCGGCGTCTACATCACCGACATGCTGTTTGTAGTCGCCGTGACCTACCTCTTCATCCGCCGGGTCGTGATTCCCCAGGTGCGTTATATCTCGCTTGCCGCCGACTATTTTCCGCTTTTTCTCCTCCTGGCGGTGGGCGTCACGGGCATCCTGATGCGCTACTTCCTCAAGCTGGACTTGCTCAAGGTCAAGGAACTGACGATGAACCTGGTCACTTTCCGTCCGGCTGTGCCGGAAGGAATCGGCGTGCTCTTCTACATCCACTTCTTCCTGGTCTGCACGCTGATTGCCTATTTCCCCTTCAGCAAGCTGATGCACCTGGGCGGCGTATTTCTCAGCCCCACGAGGAACCTGCCCAATGACAGCCGCATCAAGAGGCACATCAATCCGTGGAACTATCCCGTAAAGGTCCATACCTACGCCGAATACGAGGATCATTTCAGGGATAAGATGATAGAGGCCGGCCTACCAGTGGAAAAGGAGTAAAGACGACGATGGCAAAGGTTCCTAAACCCAACGAACTGGAAATCGCACACAAGTTCCCCCATACGGGGTGGATGGATACCCCGGTCGAGTTCAAGCCGGGGACCTGGTGCTACCCCGGGAAGATCAAGAACCTTGAAGCGCTGGATCTGCCCAACCCGCGCGAATGGTCTCCCGCGGATGAAGACTGGAAGCTGCCCTCGGACTGGAAGCAAATCCTCCTGGAGGGATTGCGCGAACGCCTGCACAAGTACCGCTCTCTGCGGATTTTCATGGACATCTGCGTGAGGTGCGGGGCGTGCGCGGACAAGTGCCATTTTTACCTCGGCTCGGGCGATCCGAAGAACATGCCGGTGCTCCGGGCGGAGCTGCTCCGATCGGTATACCGCAAGGAATTCACTCAGGCGGGAAAGATCCTCGGCAGAATCGCCGGCGCCCGGGAGCTCACCATCGACGTGGTGAAAGAATGGTTCCTTTATTTCTTCCAATGCACGGAATGCCGCCGTTGCTCCCTTTTCTGCCCCTACGGGATCGACACCGCCGAAGTGACCATGATCGGCCGGGAACTGCTCAATCTTGTCGGGCTCAATATCGACTGGATCGTCGGCCCTGCCGCCAACTGTTTCCACAACGGCAACCATCTCGGCATTCAACCGCATGCGTTCAAGGACATGATCGATTTCTTCGTCGACGAAATCGAAGGGGTCAACGGGGTGAGAGTGGAACCCACCTTCAACCGGAAAGGCGCGGAAATCCTCTTCATCACTCCGTCCGGAGACGTGTTCGCAGACCCGGGCACCTACACCCTCATGGGTTACCTGATGCTCTTCCACGAAATCGGCCTGGATTACACCTGGAGCACGTACGCCTCCGAGGGCGGCAACTTCGGCATGTTCACGTCGCACGAGATGATGAAGCGGCTCAACGCCAAGATGTACGCCGAGGCCAAGCGGCTGGGCGTGAAATACATCATCGGCGGCGAGTGCGGCCATATGTGGCGCGTCATCAACCAATACATGGATACCATGAACGGTCCCGCCGATTTCCTCGAAGTCCCGAAATCGCCGATCACGGGCACCGTCTTCGACAACGCCAAGTCGACGAAGATGATCCACATCGTGGAATTCACCGCCGACCTCATCCGGAACGGCAAGCTGAAGGTCGATCCAAGCCGCAACGACGGGCTGCGGGTCACCTATCACGACTCGTGCAACCCCGCCCGCGGCATGGGCTTTTTCGATGAGCCGCGTTACGTTATCAACAACGTGTGCAACAACTTCTTCGAAATGCCCCCCGAGACGATAAAGGAGCAGACGTACTGCTGCGGCAGCGGTTCCGGTCTGAACACGGACGAATTCATGGAAATGAGAATGCGTGGCGGACTCCCCAGGGCCAATGCCGTGAAGTACGTTCACGACAAGCACGACGTGAACATGCTCGCCTGCATCTGCGCCATCGATCGAGCGGTCCTCACTGCGTCGATGAACTACTGGGTGCCGGACGTCGGGGTCACCGGCATTCATGAGCTCGTGGGCAACGCCCTGGTGATGGAGGGCGAAACGGAGAGGACCACCGATCTCCGCGGTGAGCCCCTGCCTGGAATGGAGGAGGTAGACGATGAAGATGTATAACGCAAAACCGATACTCGCCGGGCTGATCATCTTTGTCTGCATGGCGACTTTCCCGCTGTGGTACAACATGGGCAAAGCCGCTCCGCCGCCGCAACCCAAGATCGACACCGTGGTCATCGAGCGCATGCCGGAGAAGAAGTGCCTTCTGTCCAAAGAAGAAATGCGCCCCCAGCACATGCAGATACTCAACGACTGGAGAACCCAGGTCGTCCGCAACGGGATCAGGGTCTACACCGCGCCCGACGGAAAGCAGTACACCATGAGTCTTCAGAACGAATGCATGAGATGCCATTCGAACAAGACTCAATTCTGTGACCAATGCCATACGTACGCGGGATTGGAGCTGAATGCAACGCCCTACTGCTGGACTTGTCATATTGCCCCGAAGGAGAACAAGTGATGGAAAGCAACAGAAGGAACTTTCTGAAAATCGGCGGTGTTTGTGCTCTGGGGCTGGGAAGCCTGCCGATTGTCAAAGCGCTCGCCCAGGAAAAGGGGCCCGCATTTTCCTCTGATCCCCGGCGTTTGGTCGCAAAAAGATGGGCCATGGTCGTGGATATGAAGAAATGCTGGGAGATGGGCAAACCGGGCTGCAAGGACTGCGTGCTTGCCTGCCACACGGTGCACAATGTCCCCGATATCAAGGACGAGCAGGAAGAAATCAAGTGGATTTGGCCCGAGCAGTTCAACCACGCCTTCACCGGCCAGGAAAACGAATTCATCCCGGCTGAAATGAAGGAAAAGCCCTTCCTGATGCTTTGCAACCACTGCGCCAATCCCCCTTGTGTGAGGGTCTGCCCCACCAAGGCCACCTTCAAGTCCCCGGACGGGATCACCATGATGGACTTTCACCGGTGCATCGGCTGCCGCTACTGCATGGCCGGCTGCCCGTATGGGGCCAGAAGTTTCAACTGGCAGGATCCGCGTCCGCACATCCAGACGGAGCTCAACATGAGTTTCCCGACCAGAGAACGCGGCGTGGTCGAGAAGTGCAATTTCTGCACGGAACGACTCGAAGTCGGCCTGCTTCCGGCTTGTGTCGAAGCCTGCAAAGTTGGAGGCTTGATCTTCGGGGACGTCGAGGACCCGAATTCCAACGTGCGGAAGGTTCTCGCGGAGCGATTCACCATGAGGCGGAAACCCGAACTCGGGACTCAGCCCAACGTTTATTACATAGTATGAGGGGTGGCTTATGCTTGAACGAGCATTTACCGGGAGTCAAAAATACTATAAGCTGCTGGGCGGACTGCTCATCATCATGGGTTTGGGGTTTGCCGCCTACCTGCTCCAGTGGAACAAGGGTCTGACCATCACGGGCATGTCCAGGGATGTTTCCTGGGGATTCTACATCGCCCAGTTCACCTTTCTCGTCGGCGTGGCCGCATCCGCGGTCATGGTGGTGTTGCCTTACTACCTGCACGATGTGAAGGTGTTCGGCAAGATCACCATCCTGGGGGAATTCCTTGCGGTCGCCTGCGTCACCATGTGCCTCCTGTTCATCATTGTCGACCTCGGGAAACCGATGCGCATGTTGAACGTGCTGTTCTATCCGACACCCAATTCGGTCCTGTTCTGGGATATGGTCGTCCTCAACGGCTACCTTTTCCTGAACATCCTGATCGGCTGGAATGTGCTCGAGGCGGAACGCAAGGGCGTGCACTATCCGAGCTGGGTGAAGCCGCTGATCTACCTCTCCATCCCCTGGGCAGTCAGCATCCACACGGTTACGGCCTTCCTTTACGCAGGTCTTCCGGCCCGGCATTACTGGTTGACGGCCATCATGGCCGCCCGCTTTCTCGCCTCGGCGTTCTGTTCCGGTCCCGCCCTGCTGATCCTGCTGGCTTTCTTCCTCAAGAAATACACCAAGTTCGACGCCGGCAAGGAAGCCATCGACAAGCTGTCGCAGATCGTGACGTACGCCATGATCATCAGCGTGTTCTTCGTGGGCCTGGAATTCTTTACCGCTTTCTACAGCAGCATTCCATCCCACATGCACTCGCTGCTCTACCTGTTCGTGGGACTCGAAGGCCACGGCAAGCTCGTCCCGTTCATGTGGCTGTTTGCCATCCTGGCCGTAGTGGCGCTGGTGCTCCTCATCAATCCGAAGACGCGCAAGGATGAATACACCCTGAAGATCGCCTGCGCCGCGGTCTTCTTCTCCATGTGGCTCGAGAAAGGTCTGGGTCTCGTGGTCGCCGGTTTCATTCCCAACCCGTTCGACCAGGTCCGGGAGTACGTGCCGACCGTTCCCGAGTTGATGATTGCGCTGGGAGTGTGGGCGACCGGCTTTTTCATCCTGACCATACTTTACAAGATCGCGGTCACCGTGAAGGAGGAAGTCGCATCCTGACCGGCGGCCCCTGATTGTTTCAATCCGGGTATCGTTCAAGGGCTCATGCGTTCGCATGAGCCCTTTTTCTTCCCGGACCCGGATTCAAAGTCCGGCCTGATACAATTTTACCTGGAAAATAAGTTCCCGGGTGAAACTGTTTGCATGCCTTGTGGTGACGCAGGCGCCACGGGGAATTGAGTTCAAGATGGGTGCGTCGGGCGGGCGGGCATAAAGCCCGCCTCTACGTATGATCGGCGTAACAGTCCGTAATGGCAAGGTTTATCCCTACCCGCGCCCCCCCCGCCAAGCGGTTGTTGTGTTACCTTGAACGCACCTCGGCATAAAATCCCCGCTGCCTTCCCCACGGCGACCGGCCACTCTTTTCCTTCCTGTCGGCGCCAGGACTTCGAAAGCCCCGCATCCCCCTGCCTGCGGCATATTCGCGAAAAGTGAAAAGTGTAGGTTTGACCCCGGGCCTCGCACAGATGCTCGATTGTTTTTGCCCGAGGAATCTGGTATGAGTTTTTTTGTGGAAGTCCGCGCAATACCACTCTCTTGCGGGGAAGAGAGCACGCGCCGGCTCGCTGTCGAGGTCACACGGTGCCTTTTCGCGGAAATGACGCGGCGCCGGGCATGGCGACTCGGGCGAGGTCTTGCGGGGGTGAAGCGGGCTCGAAGGGGCGTGCCCGGCAATCATCCGGGCAGCGCGATACAGGGGAGATTCACCTTGAGAACCAACTGCTTCGTTTTGCTCGCATGCATCGCCTTCATGATGTCCGGCTGCGCTTCCCTTATGCCCGGAGAATCTTCCAAGGACGCTAACAAGTCCCTGGCACCCACCGCCGGCGGTTACATCGAGCGGCAGGAAGCCGAGCTGGTGCAGCGAATGACGCGTGCCGACGGTACGAGCATCCAAAGGGAGCAGGACAAGCTGTGCATCACCTTCAATTGCGGCGTCCTTTTCCCTGACGATTCAACGGAACTGAAACCGGATGCGCCCGCTCGAATCGCTCCCGTGGCCGAGGTTCTCGCGAAATATCCCGCAACATCCATCAAGGTGGACGGATTCACGGACCGCACCGGTTCCGAAAAATACGACCACGAGATCACCGAATCCCGGGCCACGGCGGTGAGGGACGTTCTTGTCGGCAAAGGCATCGATCCCGCCCGGATCAGGGCGCGCGGTTTCGGGGATTCCAAGCCGCTCACCACCAATGCTACCGATGAAGGCCGACGAACCAACCGGCGGGTCACCATCACCATAGCGCCGCTCTAGCGCCTGAACCCGGGGCGGTCTGCGGGTCGGCCGCCGCCGTCGACGGGTCCGGAGGACCTCACGCCGGCGCTGGGGAGTGCTTCGTCTGCGACCCGGACCGAGACCAGGCATACAGTGCGATCGCTGCGGCAGTGGCCGCGTTCAGCGATTCGACGTCCTTGCAGATTGGAATGGCAAAGGACTTCCGCCTCCAGTTATCAGGGAGTCCGGGCCCTTCCAGACCGGGAAGCAAACCGAAGGCGGCCGGAAAAACATGCCGGGTGATGTCCCGCCCTTCCGCCGAGAGCGGCAGGATGGGGAGGTTTTCCGGGAGGTTCTCCAACGGCGGGCCGTTTCGAAGCTTCATCCGAAGGACGGCACCTCCCGAAGCCCTCAATGCCTTGGGATGAAATGGGTGTGCGCTCTCGCGGAGCAGGATCACCTGAACGGCGCCGAATGCCGCCGCCGATCGAATGACCGCTCCGACGTTTTCCGGGTCCTGAAACGGTACCAGAACACTGCATCCCGCCGGGAACCCCTCCACGGGGTCCCATGTTTCGATTTCCCCGACCTTGATCAGCAGCAGCGGGGTTCGCGTCCCAAAGACATCGAGGGTCTCGAACAGGGCGGGAGCCATTTGATACCAGCTCATGTGCCCCGGTGCACCTTCCGGGGGAGGCATCTCCTGGCCTGGAGCGATCCATGCCAGGCAATCATCGGGGAAATCCCTCAGGGTCTCGTGAACCTGTTTCGATCCCGACACCAATGCCCGCTGCTGCTTGCGGATCCCGCGTGAAGTCAAAAGCTTCCGAATGTCCCGATAGAGATCGTTGTTTTCACTTTCGATTTTCCTGAAACCGTGTCGCTTCATCGCCGTCTCTTTTCGAATCCGCGTTGGCGGGCCGAGGCGCTGAAAAACCACCAGCCGCCTCTCATTGCGAGTGTGCGGAATGGTGTAATGGATGTCCCGCCACAGCCGGTACTCGCCCCGAAACCGCTTCAGTGCTTCGCCGATCTCGGCATCGCATTGCGGTCCTTTCATGAAGATCGCCAGCCCGTCCCTGTCCAGGCACCCCGCGATCCGCTCGAGGGTCGCCCCGACGCTTTCCACGGCCCGAGTGATCACGCCTTTGACCGGAACCTCAAAACTTGACCCGACGCTCTTCCCGACAACCTCCACTTTCTCCAGCTTCAGCCGTTCCACCGCCATCTTCAGGAACGCCGCTCTCTTTTGCCTGCTCTCCGCCAACACGATCTCCAGCTCGGGCATCGCGATCTTGATGGGAATTCCGGGCATCCCCGGGCCGGTCCCGAGATCCATCAGCGGGGACGGCAATTCGACCAGATTCATCGGCAGTAACGAATCGACGTACAATTTCAACACCATGTTGGCGAAATTGTGGATGCGGGTGAGATTCAGTTCGGGATTGAATTCCCTGAGCAGTTGATGATATGTCCACAATTGCCCGATCCGGGCCGGAGCAAGTCGGATCCCGCAGCGCCTGAGTATCGCCGACATCTCGTCGGGACCGGGGGCGGCGTCGCTTCCCGGATAGCGGATGGTTCCATTTCGCATCAACCGGCTCCTGATCGCATTGAGGACACATCATGCCGACGCCGGTCCAAGGCACCGGCGAAGCGTATCGCCTTCGCGGAACGGAGCGCCGGCCGTCGATGTCGTGTCGCGGGAGACTATGAAGACAGAATGCTTTTACCACCCTCTGTGGCCGATCATCTACGAAGACAATCACCTGCTCGGTCTTTATAAACCAGCGGGCCTGCTCGTTCAAGGAGATCGGACCGGGGAGGCGTCGCTCCTCGATCTCGGCAAGAAATGGCTCAAGGAGTGCTGTGGGAAGCCCGGCAAAGTATTTCTCGCCATGGTGCACCGGCTGGACAGACCTGTTGCCGGCGTCGTCCTCTTTTGCCGCACATCCAAAGCAGCGGCCAGAATCAGCGCGCAATTCCGTTCGGGCCGGATTCGGAAGCACTATCTTGCCGTCGCGGAAGGGGACGTCACACCCTCCGCCGGCCGCCTGGTGAACCAGCTTGAAAGGCACGACGAACGGTCCAGCGTCATCGTTGCGGAAGCGACTCCGCGAAGTCGGGAAGCCCGGCTGTCCTACCGGGTGCTGGATGTGGCCGGCTCCCGGAGCCTCTTGGAAATCGAACTGGAAACCGGAAGGCACCATCAGATCCGCCTCCAGCTCGCCCACCTGGGCTTCCCCATCCTCGGAGATCTGCGGTACGGTGCGTCCGCTCCCCTGCCCGGCCGGCAGGTGGCACTCTTCGCGACGCAACTCGAACTGGAACACCCCACTCGAAAAGAGAGCCTGCTGCTGCGCTGCCCTTTGCCCCAATCCTGGCCCTGGCCGTCCACCCGCGAGGAGACGGGTGCCCCCCCCTGGAACTGGTCCGAGCTCGAACCATTGCTCGATCCCGGTTCAGGCACCTCGATGTGAGCCCGAAGGGATGCGTGATTCGGTCTCAGCCAGGGGCCTGAAACCGAGGTGCGTTCAAGATGACACAACACCTGCCCATCGGGAGGTGACGCGGGCGGGCATAAAGCCCGCCCCTACGGATCGATGTGCCCGTCAGACAAGGGGAGGGCTTTATGCCCTCTCCCGCCCAATGCTGTCATCCCGAACGGAATTCCCCATGGCGCCGGCGTCACCCGCGAAGCATGAAAACAGACTCACCCGGGAATCTATTTTCCAGGTAAATTGTATGAAACCTCTGCCGCACGCCCCGGAGCTGCCGCCCTTTTTGTGTTTTTATCCGGTGAAACTTAGTTTAGAATCAGCCGAGTCGAATGGGCCCAACGTCGATTTTCCCTGCTGAGGCGCTGCACGTTCGGGTATCGGGACCGTGAAGACATTGGGGACAAGTGAATGGTACAGACAAATGACGAAGACATCAGCATTGCGGTCAAGGCTTTCAACATCGGGAACAAAGTCAGGGAGCTCCGGCAGAAGAATCATCTGACACTTCAGGACCTGGCCGTCAAGACGGGCCTCTCCAAACCGTTCCTCTCACAAATCGAAAACAATAAGGTCGTCCCTCCGGTGGCGACGCTGTTCAGGCTTGCCCGGGCTTTGAAGGTGGCCCTGGGGCATTTTTTCCAGGAAAGCGTTGAAGACGACAGGATCGCCATCACCAGGAAGAAGGAGCGCGTGCGCCTGGACAGGAGACCTCACCAGGAGAAGGGGCTGGTTCATTATATTTATACCGCTCTGGAGACCAAGAAATCGAACAAGAGCATGGAACCGTTTCTCGTGGAATTTCCGACCCAGGAGAAGGAGGAGATGGTCTTCCTGAGCCACGAGGGAGAGGAGTTCCTGTATGTGATGGAAGGACAGGTCGAGTTCAGGACTCTCGACCGGGTGGAAACCTTAGACCCCGGCGACAGCATCTATATCGAATCCGAGCTCAGCCACAGTTTCAGGCGTGTTGGCAATGAAACGGCCCGGGCACTCGCCGTGGTGTGCAAACGGCACGCGTACTGACATCCCCGGGATTTTCGGGCGTTCGCGCCATCCTCCGACTTTGGGCGTTTTGATTCATCCCTGGAAACCGTTGCGGATTTGCCGCAACATGCCGATGCGCAAGACGGCGGCCGGGAGATTCTGCCGGGGACGGCATTGCGTTGTTCCGATATTCTCCCGGAAGAAGCGATCGGCGTTCCGTCTTGCCGTTCTATTGGCATCGCGGTCGGGGACGTGCCCCGGGGTGGGTGCAGGGGTGCACAAGTCGATATGGCGGGCGGTGTCCGGGACATGGGTGAGAGATGTTCGACTGGCAGGAATCCTTGATCTGTTTAGGCAAGCTCGTGCTTGCCGCCCTTCTGGGGGGAGCCGTCGGTTTCGAACGCGAATCCCATGGGCAGTCCGCCGGGCTGCGAACCAACCTGCTGGTTGCCATGGGTTCGTGCCTCATGATGATGCTCTCCTTACACATGGAAGAGCTTTTCATCGATCTCGACATCAATTCGGTCGTGCGTGTCGATCCGGGCAGGATCGCCTCTTACGCCATCGCGGGCATGGGCTTCCTGGGTGCCGGAGCCATCATCAAGGGCAAAGGCACGGTGAGGGGTCTCACAACGGCCGCGGGCTTGTGGCTCAATACGGGAATCGGCCTGGCCGTCGGCGCGGGGTACCTGCTTCCCGCAATTTACACGACGCTCATCAGCCTGCTCATCCTCTATAATCTTCGCTTCCTGAAAATCGTCTTCGCCCACGACGAGTTCACCGTGCTTACCCTGACCTGTTTCAGCTCGGAACAGCCCCTCAAGAAGATACGCCGTATCATCGCCGAGTTTCCCGAGTTCAATTTGATCTTCATCAATTACAGGCACCACATCGCCTCGCAGACGGTCACCTATCGCCTGCGTTTGAGCAGCAAGGGAAATGCTCGCTTCGGAATGATCGTGGGAAAACTGCAACGAGAAGTGCCCGGCCTGAGGGAAATAGCGTGGGAAGAAAGCGATGTGCCTTGAGGGGTGCCGGAAAGTTTATCACCGGCACGGCACCCCGGCTTGCGCCACCCGAGCGGCACCGATCTCCCGCCGCCGCGCTCGAGACAGGGCGGGACTACGGTCCCGGGGGGCATGGACCGGCCGCCTTATTCGTCTCCCATCAGGACGCGGGTTGAAACCTTGTTCGTTGTGAACACCTCACCATCCTGCACGTATTCAAAATATCCCACCAGTTTGTTGGTTCCCGGCTGCAGGTCCTTTGGGTAAATCCTGACGTACAACTCACCCGGCACGTTGGTTCGGATGTTCTCGGGCCCGACGCAAAGCTCGGGCGAAGACTGTTCGGCCGCTTCATTCTGCCACTGGGACCCGGGGGATCCTATCGGCTGATTGCTGCTTACCGGAGCCGCGTGATAGTAGAGTGCCGGCGATACGCCGGACATGGTTTCCGCAACCCAGCGGAAGCAGGCTTTTTTGAACTGGGGAGTGAATTCGGCGTCAAACGACACCCGCACATCGTAAGGAAGACCTTCTCTCACCACATCGGGCATCTGCATGCGGGTCAATCTCACGTCTCCCGTCGTCATGTACTTGCGCAACGTCATGTACTGACAGGAAGACACAAGCACGACAGCCGCAACGCACAAAACAACCGTCCTGGCCAATTTCATGAAAGCCCCCTCTCCCTCTCCCTCGCCAGTGCCAAGAGACCTCCCCCGAAACCGTGCAGCCGTGTGACGCACGGGAAAGCGACCTCATCGCTTCATGCCCGGAAAAGCCTGAGAGCCGCACCCGATCCTCAACCAGGACACCGGCCCGTATCCACCGGATCGCTCCCCGGGCAGAACGCCTGCGATAATGTTTCGATACTATTCCTCGATGCGGAAAATCTCAAGCGATCTTTGCTCGCAACGCACACCAGGGGGCTGGTGGCGCCGGACGAGTCCCGGTCGGGTGCATTCCCCCTTTTTTCGGTGGAAACCGTCGCGGGAGGAGAATGGGTTGAAGTCCACGGTCAAACATGGCAAAAGGATTGGGACGCGGGTCAACCCCGCACGAGAAGGGCAATGAGCCCCCCTGTTCGTTGGCACCTGCTCTAACCGCACGGGGATATTCGCCCCGTTTTTTGTGACGGGAATCCACATCGACGGCTGCCGGTTTTCTTCCACTTCCGGCCGATTGTCGTCGATCGGCCCCTCGATCGGGGTTCCGGGCTCGGCAGATAATATCAGAAGCCGCGCGGCACCTTTGCGGGAAGCGGAAGGAGCGAATACGGGCGGATGTTTCACGTCCTCTCGTGTTGACACCAATGCGCTCTGCCGACAACGACGCGCGCAGCGATCCCTCGCCATTCCCACAAGCTTCCGGCGGAATTGCAGGGGGCGACGAACCGGCCGGGGGCTTCATGTTGTGAAAATGCGCCGCCCGTGATGGCATGCCTCTTGCTCGAAGATCTTCCGCGGCGAAGGAAACATGCCCGGAATCACGTCGCGATGATCCGTCGGGAACATTCGACTCGGAAGTCGGCTTGTGTTTGGGTCGAATCCCGTCAAGGAACAAGAGGGAATCCGAATGAGGAGAGAGACGATGCATCGTGGAGAACGGCTGACGTTCATTTTCTCGCTGATATCCTTGTCGCTCTGTCTGGCAGGAACCGCGTCGCCGGCGCTGGCATCGGGGCCGGGTGGCGGCGACGGAGGCGGCCTGGGCGAGCGACTCCCCATCTACAGCGGGCTGCCCTTTGTGGGAATGCTCCTGTCCATTGCATTGATGCCCCTTTTCATGCCGAGGTTCTGGCACCACCATTTCGGGAAGGTCGCCGTTTTCTGGTCGCTGTTGACCGCCATCCCCATGGTGGCGGCGTACGGCGGGACGGCGGGATTTGAGTTTTACCACGTGATGATCGCCGACTACGTGCCGTTCATGATCCTTCTCTGGGCGCTCTTTACGGTCTCGGGAGGCATCCTCCTGCGGGGAACGCTTAGGGGAACCCCGGCGGTGAACAGCTTCATGCTCCTCATCGGCACCGTGCTCGCCTCGTGGATGGGCACCACCGGGGCGGCGATGCTGATGATCCGGCCATTTCTGCGGGCCAACAACTACCGCAGGAACCGTAGTTTCATGGTGGTCTTTTTCATTTTCCTGGTGGCCAATATCGGCGGCTGCCTGACCCCACTGGGAGACCCGCCCTTGTTCCTGGGATTCCTCCACGGGGTCCCCTTCACCTGGACCTTCAACCTCCTCCCGGAAATGCTGGTGGTGGTTGCGATCGTTCTGGGCATGTATTTTCTCCTGGACTTCTACATGTACAAGAAAGAGGGCGTGACCCCGCCGGTCGAAGAAGACGCCAAGGAGCCTCTGCGCCTGGACGGATCACTCAATTTCCTGTTTCTGGCCGGCATTGTCGGGGCGGTTCTCATGAGTGGGCTGGCCGACTGGGGTTCGGTCGATATTTTCGGCGCTCATTGTACCGTCGCGGACATGGTTCGTGACGGGATCCTGGTCCTCATGGGAATTCTGTCGCTCCTGACAACGGCAACGAATGTCAGGGAAGACAACGACTTCACCTGGGCTCCCATCCTGGAGGTCGGATACCTGTTCGCGGGTATTTTCATCAGCATGGTGCCGTGCCTCCTTGTTCTCAAGGCCGGGTCGAAGGGCGCGGCGGATTTTGTCATCGAGGCCGTCAGGGAGCCGGCCCACTTTTTCTGGGCCTCCGGAATCCTCTCGAGCTTCCTGGACAATGCTCCCACCTATCTGACCTTCTTCAGCACCGCGCTGGGCAGATTCTACCCGGGAATGCCGGAGTCAGTGGCGGTGCCTCGGTTTATCGCCGAGAACGCGATCTACCTCAAGGCCATCTCGTGCGGAGCGGTTTTCATGGGAGCCAACACCTACATCGGCAATGCGCCCAACTTCATGGTAAGATCCATTGCCGAGGAAGCGGGGACCCCCATGCCGAGCTTCTTCGGGTACATGTTCAAGTATTCTATTCCCGTTTTGTGCACGACTTTCGTTTTGGTCACCCTTATCTTCTTCCAATAAGGAGGGAATTTCCGTGAACATAAGGAAGCTTTTGTTTGCCACGAAATTCGACGAGATGAACCTCGAGGCGCTCAAATCCCTCCTGGATCTCAAGTTGGCCGGGTTGGAGGAGATCCTTCTGACACATATTATTCCGCGCGATGAGGTGGCTTTTGTGGCGTATGGAGGCTACCTGAAAGACGAGGCAGAGCGCTTGCGCGTGGAAGCCGGGATTCGCTTCGAAGACTGGCGGGATGACCTCGCCAGGGCGGGAGTGAAAGTAAAGGTCGTCATCGAGGTGGGAGATCCCGTGCCGCAAATCATGAAGCTTGCGGAAGCGGAGCGGGTGGACCTCATCGCGTGCGGCGGCACCCGGCGGACGGGTATCGAAAGGATCTTCGCGGGTTCCCACACGCTTGAATTGATGAGGAGGACCAGGAAGATACCCATCTTCGTCACCAAACACATGGTGATCTGCGACACGGAGGGTGAATGCATCAAACGTCTCAATGAGCATCCCTTTCAGCGGCCGCTGTTTGCCGCCGACTGGTCCCTGCCTTCGGAACATGCCCTGCAGTTCATCATCGCTTTCAAGCATGCCGTCAGGAAGGTGGACCTGGTCCATGTCGAGGAGGTGAAGATATCCAAGGATCAGGGGGCATCGGAATGGCAACGGATCGAAGCCGAAAGCAGGAACCGCCTCGACCGCTTGTGCGAAATCCTGAGGCAGGCGGGGATCGAAAGCGAGCCGCATCTTGCCGCCGGGGACAAAGTCTCGGAAATTCTACGGCTGAGCGACGAGCTCAACTCCACCATGACCATTCTCGGCACCACCGCGAAAGACCGGATCCAAGCCTTTTTTCAGGGCAGCCTGTCCCAGGAGGTGGCCCAGGCGTCGGAACTTCCGACCCTGCTGATCCCGTAGCGTGGATTGCAGGCGTCGTTCTCCACGCCTGCTTTGCCACAGAGGCGGAGAAGGCGCGGAGCCCGACCCCGCGGGCCTCTCTCCTCTCGTCCGCCGCGAATCGGAGAATCGTCGCGGGTTCCCGGCAACCGCATCCGGGGGCCAATATTTCCGGACGACCTCCCGTCACATCGGACCTGCATAATCATAACACTTGAAAAGGCTTACCAGATAATCCTGCTCGGTGGTATAGAACCCGCAGCAAAAAACCATGTCCTCCACGCGCTCCAGGTAGACGGTCTTGCGGAGTTCCTCCCTGGAAGAGGGTCTATGCCATAGGTAGTCGACAAAACCATAACCTTTGCTCTTCGCGATATCGAGGATCCTTCGAATGAAAGGTTTTTCATTGGAATCCTCAAGCTTGATGCAATCGCGGCCCGTCAGCTCGGTAGCGAAAGGGTGGGCCAAAACCGTTCCCGTCAGGTCCAATGCATAGGAGTAGTAACCATTCCGGACGAATTGGCCGTTCCTGTCGGCAATCTCAGCCAGAGCCGCGCCCCTGCCCGCATCTTCGCAGAACGCGACGGCTTTCCTCACCAGGTCTCTTGCCTCCGCACGCTCACGAGTGTTCATTTCCGCTCTCCTTTGCTTGTTGGTCTGCAAATCCGCGCGGCACCCAACAACCGATCAAGGCGCTGAAAGGTCCCGTTGGTTCCATGGAGAGCACAAGATGTGCCGCAGTCATAACTATCTTTAATTAAACGATAAATCTCGCAATAAGGGATGTGGCTGAGGTCTGATTGAGAAGAGGTATGGGGCGGCACGGCCCCAACCGGATAGGATTTCTAAAGCAACTATTGGAAATAGCTATCGATACATCAACTGAGGCGTTTACTCCCCACGACCGGGAGAAAGCAACCCATAGGTTTTCATTTTGGTATACAAGGTCTTGCGGTCGATTTTCAATGCAGCCGCAGTTCGAATCCGGTTCCACCGATGACGAACAAGATTTTTTTCGATGACGCTTTTTTCGAAGCGCGAGACTTCATCGTGCAGGGAAACCTCCGCTTCTTCCATCTGCCCGGAGATCTCCGCCGCCCTTTCATGCTCCATGGAGCCCAGCAGGCCCAGCCGTTTCGTCGCCAGATAACGCTGCAGAATGTTCTGCAGCTCGCGAATGTTGCCGGGGTAATCATATTTATAAAGAGCCTCCAGGACTTTACCCGGAAGAACGGGAGGATTCTCGGCCCCCGTGAAATGGCGCAGAAAATGATCGATCAGGAGCGGAATGTCTTCGCGACGTTGCCGGAGGGGTGGCAGATCGATGGGAACGATGTCGATCCGAAAAAAGAAATCCTCGCGCATTCTCCCATCCCTCACCATATCCTTCAGATTGCGGTTGGTGGCCGATATCAGCCGAAAATCGGATTCCGCCGGCCTGCTCTCACCGAGGGGAAAGTAGTGGCCGCCCTCGAGGGCCCGCAGCAGTTTCACCTGCATATCGAGGCTCAGTTCCCCCACTTCGTCAAGAAACAACGTCCCTCCGTCGGCTCGTTCCAGAAACCCCCTTGTGTCTGAAACAGCCCCCGTATAGGCGCCTTTCCTGTGGCCGAAGAACTCGCTTTCAAGCAGGTGCAGGGGAATGGCGCCGCAATTTACCGGAACAAAGCGGCGGCTCCTGCGGCGGCTGAGATCGTGGATGGCGTTCGCGACCAGTTCCTTTCCCGTTCCCGATTCGCCGTGGATCATGACGGCGACTTCGGTGCCGGCTGCCTGCAGTATGCCTTCGAAGACTTCCTGCATGGCCGCGCTCTTGCCGACGATCTTCCCCAACCGGTATCGGTCTTTGAACATGTTGCGCAGGCGGAGGTTTTCCCTGCTGAGGTGTTCGGTCCGCTCCTGAATCTCCTTCTTCCGGAGCGTCGCTTCCGTAACGTCCTCGATGAAGCCGTCGAGGTGAGTGATGGCGCCGCTGCCGTCACGAATGGCACGGATGCTCAGCGAACAGGTGATGACGGTCCCCTCTTTACGGAGGAATTCCGCCTCGAACCTCGCCATCCCGGTCTTGTTCTCGATGGCCGACAGAATCTTCCCTCTCTGCTCCGAGCGCCTGTAGAACTGGGAATCAATGCTCTGTATCGATTCTATGAGATCCTCGGGCGATGCATAACCGAAGATTTTGGCGAAAGCCGGGTTGACCGCGAGGAATCGACCGTCCAGGCTCGACTGAAAAATCCCCATGGTCGAGTTTTCGAAGATGCTCTGGAATTTGTCGGCCCGCTCACGAATCGTCTTGTCCGTTTCGCCCGCGTTTCCCATCGATCCCTCCGGAATCGGTTCATTGGAAATCGGAAGTGGATGGCGATACCGAGGTGCGTTCAAGATTACACAACACCTTCCCGGCGGGAGGTGGCGCGGGCGGGCATAATGCCCGCCCGATGCACTGAACGCAACCTGGTATGAAGAGTCGTCCGCGCCTGATTTATATATACTGATTTCAAAACATGAGGAATGACAATTCAGCCGGGTGGAGGCGGAAGCGAGGCCGAAGCCGGATCGCCCGAGCCCCCGCGGGGCTTCGCCGGATGAGTGGAATCCGCGCAACCGATACGTTCCATCGATGCCTCACGGAACACGGTAATCACACGGGGCCAAGGATACGGCATTGTCTCGATCACCGAACCCTGAACCTTGCTCCGCACGGTGAGGCCGCTTCCCACGGCGTGTTCGGATCCCAATCCCGGCAATCATTTTGAGGGCGCCTTCTTGAAGCCGTCGGCAACCCTTTGGACCCGCCTTCGAAACAGGGTCTGGTAGACGACCCAGAACAAGGCGAACCACATCAGGAGCGCGGTGCCCAGGTATTCACTGTCGCCCAGGTAACGCCTCAGAAGGTAGAAGCCCAAAAACACGATCGCCATACCAACCAGGGTATAGGGCAGACCGGCCTTGCCAAAGATGATCCAGTTCCTTTTCGCCTGCTCTTTCCAGTTTTGCGCCATGTCGATCTCCTTCCGCCCGCAGTCGCAGGGAACGCGGATTGGCTGCCGGCAGCTTTCTTGCGGTTCTCGAGAAAATCGCCCCCAGCACCCTTTTGGCAAAGGGACTGGGGCGATTTTCATCGGTCCGTTACGCCCCGCGACGGAACGCCCCTAATCTTTCTTGGCCACAGCGGGCTCCGGGATCGCTTTGGCTCCGAAATGGTGTTCAAAGGTGAAATACATCACCGCGCCGACCAGCAGGCCCATGGTGGGACCGGACCACAAAGGGTTGTTCCACAGCTTGACGTAGTTGGAAGTCACCAGCACCGCGCCCATGATGCCCGCAATCCCCCGCTGCAGGTTGTTCTGACACATGGCAAAAGCCAGATAGACGCACAGATAGCCCTGGATCAGCAGGGTCAGCGCAAAGCCGATGTCCTTGGCCGGCAGTATGAACTGAACAATCGGATGGATGGCCAAACCAATGCTCATGCCCCAGAAAATCGAGGTGGCGCCGCCCCAGTAAGATGGCTCCTCCTGGGGCGTCGCACTCTTGAAGCGATTCACCACCAGGGCCTGACCACCTGTCCACTGGGGTCCGGCCAGCGGAAGGTAAGGTCCGAAGGTTGCCAGGATGAAATTGCGGATCGCGCAGATGATGTGGTTGCGGGAGACCTCCACGACCACTTTCTCGTCGGGCCGGGCCTCGTTGGCATCGTCGGCCAGAGCCTGCAGGACGAGGATGTCGCCGAAGGCGAGCACATAAGCCACCACGGCCAGCGAAAGAGCAGCCGCGAAGTGATTGAGCGACGGCCAGCCCACGGACATCAGACTGATCGAACCGATCATCTTGCCGACGGGCATGTCAATAAAAAAGCGATCGAAAACTCCGACCGGCGAAGGGATTTCACCGGTCAGCCACCCGACGGCGTAACCGATGACAAACCCGGGGGCAAGGCCGAAGCTCGCCACCCATGCGAACCATCCGTATTTTTTCTTGTAACGCTGAGCCGTGTCTGAGAAGAGGATAAACAGCCCCCCGAAAGACGCCGAAAAAAAGGAAACGGGCATTTTGCTGACAAAGGGCTGGGACGGATCGAAAACCCGCTGCAGGAATGCGAAACCGGCACCCAGCAAAATGCCGGCCCGCATGCTGATGGGAAAGTGCTTGACCACCTTGCTCGTAAGACCGGTGCCGCCCAGGATCAGGAAAATGAGTCCCACCAGAACCTGCAGGGCGATCATGGCCTGGATCCGTTCCGGCCCCTCCGAAAAGCCGGTGAGGAAGGTGATGTAGAGCGGGATGCCGGCGGTGATCCAGCCTGCGATGGACGGGTCGCCGAAAGAAGTGTGCAGCAGGTAGAGAAAATTGTTCACCATGACCATGAAGACGGCCACTTCGATAGGAATCCCCAGCACCTTGTTCAAAGCAGGCACAATGCCCAACGGCACACAACACAGGATTGCACCCTGGATGAAATCCTGGTATTCGACCCGGTAGTGGATAAACGGTATCCTTAGCTTCAATTTTCCGCCGACATACGGCTGCTCTTCCCCATATTCCCTTGCGACAGCTCCAGATCTGATCGTTTGCATGTTTTCCTCTCCTGTAAAGGAGTCCTCCCCACAAGAACCCTTTTCGTGTCTCAACAGACAGCAACGCCCTCGACCATCCCCCCAAAACGACGATGTTGCCCCCCGCGCAAAGCCGCACTCAATCCCTCTGCCTCGAGGCAGCCGGTATCCGGGCGGAATGCAGCCGCACCCGGAAAGTCTTGCGTTGGAGCTTTCGCAATGATGGCGATCACCACCTCCCTTCCTTCAAGCTGGACACTTGCCATATCCGAGACTGACTCCGAACGCCCCGCGCCGAACCTTCCGGCACATTACGGCGATCACCTGCGGGCAAACGACCCGCCACGTGTCGCTTTCCAGACGGCCCGCGCAGTCAGAACCGATCCGCCCCCCTGTCCCCGCACTGAACCCTGCCGTACAGGCGAACATGCAGACTCCGGGTTGACACCCGGAGCAGTTCTCCCTCCCCGTGCGTTGTGTGCTCCGACTTCCACCCCGCCAACTTCCGTTTCGGTATCAGCCGCCGTTTTTGCCCAGTATCTCCGCCTTGATGCCCATGGGCGTCTTCTCATCGAATATGCGCGCGTCCATCTGCTTGAGATCCGGGGCGATCAGGGGCTTGAACTCCATCTGCGCCAGGATGTCCTTGTCCAGGTCCACTCCGGGCGCGATTTCGATGAGCGTCACCCCTTCGGGCCTCAGCGCGAAAACCGCGCGCTCCGTCACGTAGAGAATCTTCTGACCGCTGCTGCGCCCGTACTCCCCGCTGAACGTGATGTGCTCGACCTTGTCCACCAGCTTCCTGACCTTGCCTTCGGTGACGATCTTGAGCCTGCCGTTGCCCACCTCCACCTTGAGCCCGTTGGCCGTGAGCGTCCCGCAAAACACCACCCGGGGAGTGCTCTGCGTGATGTTGATGAATCCCCCCGATCCCGCGATGCGCGGCCCGAACTTGCTCACGTTCACGTTGCCGAACCGGTCCATCTCCGCCATTCCCAGAACGGCCAGGTCCAGCCCGCCCCCGTCGTAGAAGTCGAACATGTTGGGATGGTCGATGATCGCCTCCGGGTTCACCGCCGTGCCGAAATACAACCCACCCAGCGGCACGCCCCCGATGACTCCGGGCTCAACGGTCATGGTCAGGCTCCCGCTGATCCCCTCCTCGGCAGACACCACCCCCACTCCAGGCGGCATCCCGATCCCAAGGTTCACCACCGCATCGGGCACCAGCTCCATGGCGCACCGCCGGCACACCACCTTGCGCTCGCTCATGGGCAGAGGCGTCACGGCGCTCAGCGGCACCCGCGTCTCCCCGCAAAGACTCGGGTTGTACTGCTCGGCCATGGGAATCTGCCAGTGGTTCTCCGGCTTGGCCACCACCACCACGTCCACCAGCACCTTGGGCAGCTTGACCATCATCGGATGGATCGTTCCCGCCTGCACCAGCCGCTCCACCTGCACGATCACGATCCCCCCGCTCCCCTTGGCCGCCAGCGCCAGGGCCAGAAACTCCAGCGAGATCGCCTCGTGCTCGATGGAGACGTTGCCGTTCTCATCCGCGCTGGTCCCGCGCACGATGGCCACGTTCACCGGAAACGCCTTGTAGAACAGGTACTCTTTGCCCCCGATTTCCATCAGCTCCACGTACGTGTCCTTGCTGATCGAATTCAACCGCCCGCAACGCTCCCGCGGATCCACGAACGTCTTCAATCCCACGTGCGTCAATACCCCGGGCTTCTTCGAAGCGATGGCGTGGTAGAGGTGCATGATCGTCCCCTGCGGAATGTTGTACGCCTCGATCTTCTCCTCCACCGCCAGACGGATGATGTCCGGCTGAAGCCCCCAGTGCCCCGAGATCACCTTTCGGATCAGCCCCTCCTTGCCCCACCGGTTCAACCCCCAGTTGGACTTGCCGTCGTTCTGGCTGGCACCGTGCGTCAATATCAGGTCCCTCGGCTCTCCGGTCTCAAGAAACCGCTTCTCCATCGCCAGCGATAGCTCCTCCGGATGACCCATCCCCACAAATCCCGATATGGCGACCGTATCCCCACTCTTGATCAGTTTGACCGCCTCCTCGGCAGACATGAACTTCGCCATCTGTCGACCTCCTCTCCCTTTCGTTCCCCGTTCCCTCATGTTGGCATCATGCCGGACAGCACATCGGCTAACCGCTTGATAAGGCAAACGTTATGCCAGACTCGCAAGGTCGGCCAAAAACCCCGGAGATCTGCGTGACGCGCCAAGAATGCACACGGCAAGGCACGGCAGGAAGCACAAGGCGGGGCTGCAAACGATGCCGCGAGGCATCGAAAAACGGATGCAGAATCCCCATGAGAGAGAAGTAGGCGGATAATTCAAGCAGTTACATGACGTGATGCCTTGAGGCATCGTCCGATCTGAAAAGCATCACTTCATCGATGTATTCACGCATTGGCGGGAAATCCGGGCCGCAACGGGCACCGACGCGCATCGGCGGCACCCGGGCGGCTTCAGATTTTCAGTCTGGGGTCTTCGAAGCAGGTTTGCATCTTGTCCCCTTCCAGGCAGACCGCAATGTTGTAGCGCTTGATCTTGCGCACCACCGTCGACTGGTTGAGCTTCAGAGCGGCAGCGGCCTTGCGCGTGCTTCCGTATTTCTTGAGCGCCTGTTCGATCAACTGCTTTTCGACCTGTTCGATGGCTTTGTGGAGCGGCAGGTTTGCCGGAACGACCATCCCACCTTCCAGGGGCAGCGCCTGGTTGCGGATATAGGCGGGCAAGTGGCGGACGTGAAGCTCCTCGTCTTCGGTCATCACGAGCATGCGTTCGATGACGTTTTCGAGCTCGCGGATGTTACCCGGCCAGGAATAGGAGAGAAACTGGTCCACCACCGCCGGGGAGAAGCGCTTGTTGAACTGATAGCGTTTGTTGATCCTTTCCAGGAAATACTGGACGAGCAGCGGGATGTCTTCCTTGCGCTCCCGCAGGGGCGGGATCTCGATGGAGACCACGTTCAGCCGGTAGTAGAGATCTTCGCGGAAGGCTCCGGAAGAGACCATTTCGCGCAAGTTGCGGTTGGTCGCCGCCACGATGCGGGCATCGACCGGGACGGGTTTGAGGCCTCCCACGCGCATGATCGAATGATCCTGAAGGGCACGCAGCAGCTTCACCTGTAAATTCAGTGTAATATCGCCCACCTCATCGAGAAAGAGCGTCCCCTTTTCCGCCAGTTCGAACATGCCCGGTTTGCCTTGTTTTCGAGCCCCTGTAAACGCACCCGAGTCGTAGCCGAAGAGTTCAGATTCAAGCAGGTTTTCGGGAATGGCGCCGCAGTTGATCTTGATGAGCGGGCCTTCGTTGCGCTGGCTGAGCCGGTGAATGGCATTGGCGATCACTTCCTTGCCGGCGCCGGATTCCCCGATGATCAGGACCGTGGAGTCCACCTTGGCGACCTGTGCGGCCATCTCCAGGACCCGCCTCGTCTCCGGGCTCCTGGCGATGACGTCGCAGTTCCGGGTCAATTGTTGAAAACGCATCTGTTCGAGCTCGGCGGCATAAATCTCGTTGAGCTGCTTGGTCTTCTCCAAAAGATCCTTAAGATAGAGAATTTCCGTAATATCCCGGATATTTGCAACAACACGCTTGATCTCGCCGTCCTCCCCCCAGATGGGGATCGCGGTGGCCATGATTTTCTGCCCGATCTTCTCTCCACGGGTCATCTCGAGCATGATCGTGATTTTCTTTCTCGCCTCGATCGCAGCGATGACGGAAGACTCGGTGTAGAACTTCTGGGCGACCATATCGCGGGCGTTCTTGCCGACGACAAAGTCGCGATGGATACCGCAGATCCGCTCCCATGCCGAATTCACCATGACAATGTTGCCTTCGCCGTCACTGATGAACTGGCCGTCGTGGGAGGCCTCAAGGATGTCTTCGAGTTCACAGTCGAGGCACTTATTCGCCGAACCTTCCGTTTTCGCCATGGCGGAAAAGCAAGGATTGAGCCTACTTACCATCGTCAGGACCTCCTGATGCGAAAACCGTCAGACATCGCCGTCCGCGCGGAAGAACCACCGCTCGTCCGTCGAAAAATCCGGTTTAAATGCCGGACCCTCCCGAGTTGCTTATGCAATTCAGGTGCCGACCATGCATCGGCGAAGCGCCGATCATGAACCGCTCGCGACTCGTCGATCGCGCGAGAATGCGATGCGCCCTCGCCTTTCTTGAAACGCATTTTTCGAACGCGGTCCCATTCCGCAATTCATCGATCGATCCCTTTCCTCGGGAACCGCGGACCTTCAGAGGGGGCCGTGATTCCTTCTTCATTAAAAGAATCGTCGTTCAAGCCAATTTTTGCCATCAATTATTTCACGTTAAATCGTGTCTGCCAACCTTGTCCCTTCCCGTCCCGCGTCGAGGCGCGCCAACGGCGGGTCCGCCGCCCGGCGAAGCGGAAAGGAGCCCGGGCGGCCATGCCCCCCGCAGGAGCCTTGAACGCGAACGGGTATCAGACGCCGGTGGATGCGGAAGTCGAACCCGGCCGCCGAATGCACCCGCGCGGGAGGCCTATTGCGCGCGGACGGAATCGGCGGCGCGTGGTTCATCTTTTGCAAACCATTCACGACAAGGAAGGTTGGGCTTTGTTTGTGGAGTGAAATTCTTTATACTCTACGTGGAAACGCAAGGGTACATTCGGGGATTGAGGAGCCGCGATGTCAAAGAACACGACTGTCGGGAAAAAGAGCGGGAGCGGAAATTCACGAGCCCGAACGGGCTCGCGGAAGCACGAAGGCGGAAAGGAGAATGAGGGCAAGGCGAACAAGGGCAAAAGAGCTTTCCATATCGATATCTTTAAGGGATGGTGCAAGGCTTGCGGCATTTGCGCGGCGTTTTGTCCGAGGGAATGCATCCGCCTGGACGAGGACGGCTCGCCTCTGGTGGCGCAGCCCGAACGCTGCACCGGTTGCGGCTGGTGCGAACTGCACTGTCCCGACTTCGCCATCAGCGTCAAACCGTTGAAGCATCCTTCCGCCGAGGAAGCGGAGCTCTGATTCAACATGCATCGTGCGAAATGCCCATCCGCCAGGTTGGGCATTTTCATCCTCACGCCGCCCCGGAATGGCGATTGGCGGAGATGATCGGCGTTTCCCGCCCACTGAAAGGAGGTGACGAATTTGACCGCTATCAAGAGTCCCGGGCGTCAGCTTCTGCTGCAGGGCAACGAAGCCATCGTGGAGGGAGCCCTGGCCGCCGGTTGCCGATTTTTTGCCGGCTATCCCATCACTCCCGCAACGGAAATCAGTGAGGCGATGTCGTACCGGCTGCCGGCCGTGGGCGGCACATTCATCCAGATGGAGGATGAGATCGCGAGCCTCGGAGCGGTTATCGGGGCGTCGCTCGCCGGTGCCAAGGCGATGACGGCCACCAGCGGCCCCGGGTTTTCGCTGATGCAGGAGAATCTGGGTTTCGCATGCGCAGCCGAAGTTCCGTGCGTGATTGTGAATGTCATGAGGGGTGGACCGAGCACGGGACTGCCGACCAACGTGAGTCAGGGGGACCTGATGCAGGCGCGCTGGGGGACTCACGGGGATCATCCCATCATCGTTCTTGCCGTTTCCACCACTCAGGACTGCTTCGGCATCACCTTGAAAGCCTTCAATCTGTCCGAGAAATACCGTACTCCGGTCATTATCCTGGCGGACGAAGTGGTCGCGCATACGCGGGAAAAGATTCACCTTCCACACCCCGAACAACTCGAAGTGGTCGATCGCATCCGTCCCAACATGCCCCCGGACTGGTACATCCCCTACGAAGACAACAGCCGCGGAGTCCCCCCGATGAGCGCGTTCGGAGACGGCTACCGCTATCATGTCACGGGGCTGGTCCATGATGTAAGGGGTTTCCCGACGCAGCGCCCGGACGAAATCGTCGCATTCATGAACCGTCTTTTCCGCAAGATCAACCAGCACTTCATGGACATCCAGCTGGTGGAGGAGGAATTGACGGCGGACGCCGAAGTGGCGGTGATCGCCTACGGGTCGGTGTCGCGATCGGCGCGCAGGGCCGTGCGCGAGGCACGGGAACGCGGCGTCAAGGCGGGCCTGATTCAGGTCGTCACCATATGGCCTTTCCCGCGCCAGGCGCTGGAACCCGTGCTGCGACGGGTCAAAGCGGTTCTGGTGCCCGAAATGAACATGGGACAGCTTTCCCGCGAAGTGAAGCGAATCAACCAGGGGATGACGCGGGTCGAAACGCTGAACCGCATCGACGGGAACCTGATCACTCCCCAGGAGATCCTCACCCGGCTGATGAAACTGTGAGGCCGCCCGGCCTCCGTGTCCGGTCCGTTGATTTCGGTTCCCGACGGCTCCCATCGGGTTTGCCGTCCCGGCGACGACAATCTTGCGAGGATGATATGGCGGAAGTCACGACACTGATTCACAAGTACCTGAGACATGACAAGAAATTCCCCCATGTCTGGTGTCCGGGCTGCGGGAACGGCATCCTGCTGGGATCGCTCATCCGGGCCATCGGCAGAACCAACTTCGAGAAGGACGAGATCGTTGTCGTTTCCGGCATCGGCTGCTCCGGAAGGATCTCGGTCTACGTGGATTTCAACACGCTCCACACGACTCACGGCCGCGCATTGACCTTTGCGACCGGGATCAAGCTGGCGAATCCGAACCTTCACGTCATCGTGATCATGGGGGACGGCGACGCCACGGCCATCGGAGGCAACCATTTCATTCATGCCGCCCGCCGGAATCTCAACCTCACGGCCATCGTCGTCAACAACAACATTTACGGGATGACCGGCGGACAGTACTCACCGACCACCCCATACGGCTCCTACGCCACGACCGCCCTGTACGGCAACATCGAACATGCGTTTTCCATCGCGGAGCTCGCCGTCATGGCAGGAGCGGGCATGGTGGCCCGGGGCACCGTATATCATGCCGCCCTCCTGGATGAGCTCATCGAGAAAGCTCTATACAAACGCGGATTCTCCGTGGTGGAGGTGATCAGTCACTGTCACACCCAGTTCGGGAGAAGAAACAAGATGGGGGGCGCCGTGGAGATGCTGCGCCGGCAGAAGGAGTCGGCGGTTCATGTGGAAAAGGCCGCCTCCATGAGCCCCGAAGAGCTCAAGGACAAGTTCACGATCGGCGTACTGGTTGACCGGGACATGCCGATCTACACCCAGGAGTACCGGAAGGTCAGGGAGGCGGCCAGGACCGCCCTGTCCAAGACGCGCTGAGCCCCGCGGGCGCGCCGGGAAGGCCGCGCCTTTATCGCGCACGCATGGAGAGTCAAACATGACAAGATACGAGATCAGGCTGAGCGGTTCGGGAGGACAGGGACTGATCGTAGCCGGCATCATACTTGCCGAAGCCGCTGGAATCTATGACGGGAAATTCGTCTGTCAGACACAGAGTTACGGGCCTGAAGCAAGAGGCGGCGCGAGCAAGTCGGAAGTGGTCATCAGCGACGAGGAGATCGACTACCCCAAGGCGGTCAAGCCCGATCTTTTGCTGGCGATGAGCCAGAGGTCCTGCGATGCCTTCTTCTTCGACCTGAAACCGAACGGCATACTGATCGTGGATTCGACGTTCGTGAAACAGCTGCCGACGAACATCGCCATGGGCATTCCTTTTACCCAGCTTGCAAGAGAGAAGCTGGGCAAAGAGATGGTGGCCAACATCATCGCCCTGGGTGCTCTGGCCACTATCAGCGGAGTGGTTTCCCTCAACAGTCTGGAAGCGGCGGTACTGAACCGTGTTCCCGCCGGAACGGAACAATTGAACAAGAGTGCGCTGGCACAGGGCATCGAGGCTGCCAAGCTGGTTTTGCAGGAGAAGGCGGACAGACAATCCTATGAGAATTTTATTGACCAATGACGATGGTGTCTATGCGAAAGGGATAGAAACCCTTTACCTTGCGTTGATCGAAGAACACGATGTAACGGTGGTGGCCCCGGAAACGGAACAGAGCGCCGTGGGGCATGCCATCACCTGGCTCGACCCCCTTCGCGTGAAGCCCGTGCATCGTAACGGGCATTTTTTCGGTCACGCCCTGACCGGAACGCCCGCCGACTGCGTAAAAATCGCCGTCGCCGAGTTGATGTCACCCCCGCCGGACATGGTTGTCTCGGGCGTGAACATGGGCGCCAACGTCGGCGTGAACGTCATATACTCCGGAACCGTATCCGCGGCCACCGAGGCTGCCGTAATGGGGATACCGTCCATGGCGGTATCCATTGATTCATTCCAACCCACCGATTTCAGCGCGGTGACCGAGTTCGTTCCCAGGCTGCTGCGCATTGTGGCCAAAGAGGGGCTTCCCCCCGGAGTATGCCTCAATGTGAACGTTCCGAACCTGCCGGCCGACCGGATACGAGGTGTCAAGGTGACGCGGCAGGGGCACATGAAAATGGTCGAAAGGTACGACCGCCGGATCGATCCAAGAGGCCACGTATATTACTGGCTCACCAATTCCGCCCTGCTGCGGGACGACGATCCCGCGACGGACTCGCTGGCCCTTGCCCGGGACTACATCTCCGTCACGCCCATCCACCACGATCTGACCCATTATGAAATGATCGACACACTGGGAAAGTGGAACCTTTGAGCGCGAGGGATCACACCGGCCCTCAACCCCCTCCGCACGGTGAAGTCGCCTCCGGTCGCAGCCGCGAGCGGTGTCGCTTCCATCCCGACAGGAGGGCGCTTGCAGCCTGCGAGAAATACGCATACGGGTACTGCGCCTCCTGCCTTGAAACGACCCCCCTGTGCACGGACGCATCACTATACTGCCGCCACCGCTCCCGGTGCATCATCTGGGAGCTGATGCGGGACAAGGCGGAACAGGGTTGATGCCCGACGGTGCACGTTGAAGGGATCGCTCACCGGGATTCGATGAGCATCGGCTTCACCTTCTCTTCGTGCTTTATCTGTTCCATAAGGGTGTTGGCCCTGGAAAGGCTTTCGACCGGTTTGAGGACGACCACGTAGAGCTGGCCCAGATCGCGATTGGAGCTGATCTTGATTTCCGCCTGGTAACCTTTCTTCTGAAGTTGCCGCTGCATTTCGTCGGCGTTTTTCTTCTCTTTGAACGCTCCCACCTGGACGGCATACTTCCCCTTTCGCACAGGGGATGGTTTCCGAGCGCCGGATGCATCGGGAGTGAGGGGAGGAGCCACACCCGGGGGCAGCTTTTTCAGCTCCCGGGCATCGGGAACGATCGAAGCCGTCCGCTGCCCGGAATCGCCCGCAGGCATGGCGGCCGGACCGGGTTTGGGCTGACCGGTCGATTCTCTTTCCCGGACACCGCCGGCGGCAGGAGCGGGTTCCACCGGCTGCCGCGGCACGACAGAGGGCGCAGGCTCCGCCGGGACGGGTTCGGACGGCTGCGGCGTCATCGGTTTTGCCGGCAGGGCCTCAGTTCCGTCGGCCACCTTCGGAGCGACGGTCCCCGGTTCCGGGACAACAGCGGGCCCGGATGACGACCCGGTATCGGGAAGCGCACCCTGAACAGAGGCGGGACCGCGCGGGTATTCGTCAGCAGCTCCGGGCGGCTGCGCCGAGCCGCCCGTCGGCGGTGCGAAAGCCTTGGGAATGTTCTTGACCACTTTTGCCTTCTCCGTGGGCGGCCTGACGCCGTTCCTGTCGTCCTTCTGGCGAAGAACGAGCGGCGTGACCACCAACAGCAGGACCAGCGCAACGCCGGCCCAGATGAAGACCCTCAAAGAGGAGCGATCCCCGGATTGGGGATTCTTTTTTACGAAAAGTCTCTTCTTCTGTGACATAAATCACCTTCTACACCATTCCCCGCGCTTTCGCACAGGCTCTCTCGAATCCCGGCAGGGCCCCTTCGATCGTCCGGTCATCGACGCAATAGGCGAGCCTGAAATGGCCGGGCCCCGCAAACCCGCTTCCCGGAACCGCCAGGATGTTCTCTTCCTGAAGGATCCGGACAAACCGCACGTCATCAGCCAACGGGCTCTTGGGGAAAAGGTAAAAGGCGCCTTTGGGAACCACCAGCTCGTATCCGAACGCCCGGAGGCTGCTCACCAGCCGGTCCCTCTTGCGCCGGTATATTCCGACATCCACGCAAATTCCCTGAAGCTCAACGATCAGCCTCTGCATCAGCCCCGGTGCGTTCACGAAACCCAGGATACGGTTGGCCAGCGTCAGCGCCCCCAGCACCTTCTGCACTTCGTCGGCCGAAGGATTGACCGCGACAAACCCGATGCGTTCCCCCGGTAGCGACAGATCCTTGGAGTAGGAGGTCGTGATGAGTGAATTTTCGTAATGGGCGAAAATACAGGGGACCCGGCAGTCGTCATAAACGATCCTGCGGTAGGGCTCATCCGAGACCAGGTAGATGATGTGTCCGAGTTCATAGTTCTTGCGGGAAATCAGCTCCCCGAGGAGCTTGATCTCTTCCTCGGAATAAATCTGCCCGGTGGGGTTGTTCGGGGAATTGATCAGGATCACCTTGGTTTTCGGCCCGATGGCTCTTTCCAGGCCGTCCAGGTCGAGCGTGAAATCTTCCCGGGTGGGAACCGACTTCAGGGTCCCTCCATGGTTTTCCGAATAGAAACCGTATTCCACGAAATGAGGCGCGGGAACCAGCACCTCGTCACCCGGATCGAGCAGGGCTTTCAGGATGATATTCAACCCGCCGGCGGCGCCGCATGTGGCGATGATGTGATCCTGCGCCATGGATACGCAATACTCGGTGCACAAGTACGCGGACACCGCCTGGCGCGTTTCCGCCAGGCCGGCGTTGGGCATATAGCCGTGCATGCCCGGTTCGTCCCTGGCCGCCAGCTCGCGCAGCTTTTGCTTCACCAGTTCGGGGGGAGGAACGTTCGGATTGCCCAGACTGAAATCGAATACCTTGTCTTCGCCGTGTATTTTCTTCAAACGTGCCCCTTCCTCGAACATTTTTCGAATCCAGGACGATCGTTCCATGTAATCGAGCATTCTTCGGGCCACTGCCATGTTCGCACTCCTCCGCACCCACGATAAGATTCGCCGCTCCGCGGCCGTGACCGTGCGCGCGCGGCGCACGACCCTTACACGACACTATAAGGGACATGGACGCATCGATGCAAGAACTTAAGAGCCCGGTTGCCGCGCCGAACCGCGAAAGCGCAACCCCTCCGCGCGGCTTCTTCGAGCCGGTATCGCGAAGTCTCCCCGAGCCGTCTCGAAACCCTGCGACCCTGGAAGCATCGGGATTGAAATCTTCTGAAAATCGGAGTATCACTCGTCAGTGTCGAAGCAGACGATTGCAGCGCATCCCGTTTCCGATGTCGAGGTGTTTGTGGCTCCACTGAGCGCTTTGCATTTCAAGTCATCTTTTGCTTGCCAGAATTGCCCGTTTCATGTGAAAATGCCTTGTCAATATAGCTCTCTAGTTCCCTGTCCCGCTGCCCCGATTCAACCTTTCCACCGAAAGAGCATCCGCGTTGCCTGAGTTTTCGGAGCGGTGGTTTTCCCGAACAGTGCTTTGTCCGAAGATTGTGTAGTCGGGATGATAGAAATTTTATTATGAACATTTAAGCTGTTACGAGCTAATTGCGAACGGTCTGCACATTGTTGCGGGCACCTCCGCAGGACCTTTCGCCTCCAAGTCATTTCCCCTCGGGAGGTACTATGATCGTGAAAGAACATGGTAGTGGGGTAGTCGGTTCCGTTCTCGTCATCGGCGGCGGCATCGCCGGAATGCAGGCGGCTCTCGATCTCGCCAATTCCGGCTATTACGTTCACCTGCTGGAGAAAGGTCCGGCGATCGGGGGCGGCATGGCCCAACTGGACAAGACCTTTCCGACCAACGAATGCGCCATGTGAATCATCTCGCCCAAGCTGGTCGAGGTCGGCCGGCATCTGAACATCAACCTTTTGACCAACTCGCAGCTGCAAAGCCTCAGCGGCACGGAAGGCAACTTCCACGCCGAGGTGCTGCAGAAACCCCGGTACGTGGACCTGGACAAGTGCATATCCTGCGGCGCGTGTGCGGGCAAGTGCCCGACTGTTGTGATCGACGCCTTCAATGCCGGGCTCGGCAAGCGCAAGGCCATTTACAAGTATTACGCCCAGGCGATCCCATCCGGATACGCCATAGACGCGGAAAACTGCCGCCAGCTCGGACACGGCAAGAAGTGCGGCATCTGCGCCAAGGTTTGCCCGGCGGATGCGGTGGATTACGGGCAAAAGGAAAAGCTACTCAACCTCCAGGTGGGCGCGGTCATTCTGGCTACCGGATTCCAGGCCTTCGACCCCACCCGGATCGATACGTACGGTTACGCAACGCACCCCAATGTAGTGACGGCACTCGAATTCGAACGGCTTTTGAGCGCAGGCGGTCCCACGTCCGGCCATCTGCACCGGCCTTCCGAACTGGTCCTTAAAGAGGAGATTTCCGCTCTCGAAACGGAGATCGAGAAGCTCGATCGCCGGACCAGGCAGGCCGGGGACAAAGACGGCTCTTCCCCTGCCGGTGGGATCGAACACCGCGGCCGGCTTGGGGCCGCCCTGGCCGAGCTTACGAACAAGCTGGCGGCCGAGCACGAGCCGAAACGGATCGCCTGGCTCCAGTGCGTCGGGTCGCGCGACATCAACGTTTGCGACAACGGGTATTGCTCCGGGGTGTGCTGCATGTACGCCGTCAAGGAAGCGGTCATCGCCAGGGAACACGCCGGAGGCGACCTCGAGGCCGCGATTTTTTTCATGGACATGCGTACGTACGGGAAAGAATTCGAACAGTACTACAACCGGGCGAGGGACAACGGCGTCCGTTTCGTCCGTTCGCGCGTCCACAGCGTCGAACCGGACATCGGGACCGGCAATCTCCGCCTCGGCTACGTGAAGGAATCAGGTGAGCCGGCGGAGGAGGAATTCGACCTGGTCGTGCTGTCGGTGGGGCTCGAGTCCTCCCCGGAGGTACGGGAGCTTGCCGGGAAACTGGACATTGAGCTGGATCACTATCAGTTCGCCAAAACCGGCAGCTTCGCCCCGGTGGCCACATCCCGACCGGGCATATACGCCTGCGGCGTCCTCCAGGGCCCCAAGGACATTCCGGTGTCCGTAATGGAAGCATCGGCGGCCGCGGGCGCAGCGGCGAGCAACCTGGCGGCGGCGCGCCACACCCTGGTTCAGAAGAAGACGTTCCCCGAGGAGCGCGACGTCCGGTCGGAGGACCCTCGGATCGGCGTCTTCGTCTGCAACTGCGGCGTCAACATATCGAGCGTCGTGCGGGTGCCGGAGGTGGTGGAGTACGCCAGCGGGCTGCCCAATGTGGTCTACGTCCAGGAAAATCTGTTCTCCTGTTCCCAGGACGCGCAGGACAAGCTGGTCGGCGTCATCAAGGAGCAGAATCTCAACCGAGTGGTCGTTGCGGCCTGTTCCCCACGGACCCACGAACCCCTGTTCCAGGAAACCATCCGCAACAGCTCGCTCAACAAGTATCTCTTCGAGCAGGCCAACATCCGGGATCAGTGTTCCTGGGTTCATGCCATGGACCACGATGCAGCCACGCAAAAGGCCAAGGACCTGGTACGCATGGCCGTTGCCAGGGCCGCCCTCATCGAACCCCTGTCGATGCCTTCCGTGCCCGTCAACCGCGCCGCCCTCATCGTGGGCGGCGGCGTGGCCGGAATGATGAGCGCCCTGACGCTGGCGCGCCAGGGATTTCAGGCGCATATCGTCGAGGAGAAGGACCGGCTCGGCGGCCACGCGCTCAAGCTGACGCGCACCTGGAAGGGCGAGGACATACCTTCTTTCCTCGAGCAACTCGTCAAGGATGTTCAGGACAATGAGGCCATCCAGGTTCATCTGAACAGCTCGATCTCCGCCACATCAGGATACGTCGGCAATTTCAAGACGACCATCGCGAGCGGTGGCGGCGACGGCGTCGAGATCGAACACGGGGTCACCATACTGGCCATCGGCGCTCATTCCCTGAATCCCGACGAATACCTTTACGGCAAGAACTCCCGCGTCTTTCGCTGGCACGATCTGGACAAGGCCCGGGACACCGACCTGGTCAGGAAGGCTTCCTCCGCGGTATTCATCCAGTGCGTGGGTTCGCGCGAACCGGATCGCCCGCACTGCAGCCGGATCTGCTGCACCTTCTCGGTGCAGAAGGCCGTCGAGCTCAAAGAGCTCAACCCCGAGATGGACGTCACCATCCTCTACCGCGACATCCGCACCTACGGAGAGCGTGAAGACCTATACAGGGAAGCGCGACGACGCGGCGTGATCTTCATCCGCTACGACCTCGAACACAAGCCTGTTGTCCGGGAAATCGACGACGGGCGCCTTGAGGTCACGGTGATGGACCACGTGCTTCGGCGGCCCATCACGCTGAGGCCCGATTTCATCACTCTGGCCAGCGCCATTCAGACCAGGGACGCCGACAAGCTGGCGCAGCTTTTCAAGGTTCCGCTGAGCCAGGACCATTTCTTCCTGGAAGTGCACATGAAGCTGCGGCCCGTTGATTTTGCCACCGACGGCGTCTTCGTCTGCGGCCTTGCACACTATCCCAAGTCCATCGACGAGAGCATCGCCCAGGCGCAGGCGGCCGCGGCAAGGGCCGCAACCATCCTGGCCCAGGAAACCATCGAGGTCGAGGGCGTGGTGTCCAGCGTGGACCAGACCATGTGCCGCGGGTGCGGCAAGTGCGTGGACGTCTGTCCCTACGGCTCTCCGCAGTTGGTGGAAGTCGGGGAGGGAGTGTTCGTGTCGCAAATCCAGGAAGCGCTCTGCAAGGGCTGCGGCGCGTGCGCCGTGGCCTGCCCGACGGGTGCGGCCGCGATACGCCATTTCAACGACAAGGAAGTTCTCACGATGGTGGAGGCCGCGCTCTGCAAATAGCCCCCGGAGCGGGCCCCGGTCCGGGCCGATTGGTTCGGGGCAGGCCGTAAACGGGGGACGGGGTGGAGCGGCGGCGATCTCCCGCTCAACGGGTTGCTGCCCATTATGGAGCCCACAATAGAGGAAGAATACGACATGAGTGCCGAGTACGAGCCAAGAATCATTGCCTTTTGCTGCAACTGGTGCGCGTACGCCGGAGCGGATCTGGCCGGCGTCAGCCGCATCCAGTACCCGCCCAACATCCGGGTGATACGAGTCATGTGTTCCGGCCGCGTGTCCCCCGATTTCATACTGAAGGCTTTCCAGCTGGGGGCCGACGGCATCCTGGTGAGCGGGTGACACATCGGCGACTGCCATTACCTGGACGGTAATGAGAAAGCGGAACGGATCGTGAGCATGACCCGCGAGTTGCTCGGCCTGATGGGAATCGATAACGAACGCCTGGAGCTGCAGTGGGTTTCTTCGGCCGAAGGGGCCCGTTTTGCCGAAATCGTCACCAATTTCACCAATAAAGTCAAAAAGCTCGGTAAATCTTCGGTTGGAGCGGCAGCATGAATGTAGAAGAAGCAATCAAGACGTATCGGACTTTCTATTGCCTCGACTGCGGGGTCTGTACCGGAAGTTGCCCGGTTTCCAGGGTGCACCCTTCGTTCTCCCCGAGGATCATCGTCGAAAAGGCCCTGCTGGACCTGGGAGACGAACTGCTCAAAGACCGGGAGCTCTGGTCGTGCCTCACCTGCGGGCGCTGCTTCGAGCGCTGCCCGACCAACATCGATTTCCCCGAATTCATGCGGGCGCTGCGCGAGGAAGCCGCCAGGCGGGGCACTTCCCCGCTGCTGTCCCATCACGGCATGCTGCAGACCGTCATGGAAATGCAGACCCAGGGCATTCGTCAGAACAAAACGGCCTGGGCCAGGGAGGCCGGGGAGATCGCGCAAACGGGCGACACGTTTTTCTTCGTGGGCTGCATGCCCTACTTCGACGTGATATTCCGGGACATCGGCGTCGACAGCCTGACCACCAGCCGCAACGTGCTCAAGATCCTCAACGCGGCTGGCGTCGTCCCCGTGGTGTCCGACGAGGAAGCCTGCTGCGGCCACGACATGCTCTGGAACGGCAGGCCCGACACGTTCAGGAAACTCGCCTCCGCCAATATCGAGCTGATCCGGAAGTCGGGGGCCAGGCGCGTCGTTTTCAGCTGCCCCGAGGGGTACTACACCTTCAAGCACCACTACCCCCAGTACTTCGGCAAGCTCGATTTCGAGCTCGTCCATTTCTACGACTTCCTGAGCGAATTGATCGCCGACGGGGCCATCAAGCTCGTCGACGGCGGATCGACCTTCACCTACCACGACCCGTGCCGGCTGGGGCGCATGGCCAAGATTTACGACAGCCCGCGCAGGATCCTGGAAAAGGTGGAAGGCTCGCGTTTCGTGGAAATGGAACGCAACCGTGAAAACGCCGTCTGCTGCGGCACCAGCGGCTGGGCCAACTGCTCGATCTGTTCCAAGCAGATCCAGGTGGAACGACTTCGGGAAGCCAAGAGCACAGGGGCTTCAACCCTGATCACCGCCTGTCCCAAGTGCCAGATCCATCTCAACTGCGCACTCGCGAGCATGGACCTCGAAATCGGCATAAAGGATCTGACCACTTTTGTCGCGGAAACTATGCACAAATGACCGGACGCCTCCGGCCGTTACGGTCGAGCGCTCGGCGGATGACGGATACGAAACGGCAGGATCGCAACCAGAGAAACAACGAGGTGGACAGTGAGCAACGACGTGTTGGTAATCGGCGGCGGGATCGCCGGAATTCAAGCTGCCCTGGACCTGGCCGACATGGGGGTCCGGGTGCACATGGTCGAGAAGCTTCCCAGCATCGGCGGGAAGATGGCCCAGCTGGACAAGACCTTCCCCACCAACGACTGCGCCATCTGAATTCTCTCGCCCAAGCTGCTGGATGTCGGTCGACATCCCCGAATCAACCTCATGGCCTACAGCGAAGTCGAACAGGTGAGTGGAGAAGCGGGTTCCTTCAAGGTCAAGGTCCGCAAGAAGGCGCGGTTCGTCAAGGAAGACTGTTGCACGGGCTGCGGCGCCTGCGCGGAGAAGTGCCCCACGGCCGTGGTGGACGCCTACAACGCCGGGATGGGGAGCCGCAAGGCGATTTACAAGTACTTCCCCCAGGGGATTCCATCGGTTTTCACCATCGATGCGGCCGCATGCCGGCAACTGGGCCAGGGGAAGAAGTGCGGCGTCTGCGCCAAGGTGTGCCAGGCCAACGCCATCGATTACGAACAGAAGGACCGGGAGCTGGAAATCGAGGTCGGAGCCGTCATCCTCGCCACCGGATACGAAGTGTTCGACCCTTCGGTGATGCCGGAATACGGCTACGACCGGATCCCCAACGTCGTGACTGCGCTCGAGTTCGAACGGCTGTTGAGCGCCAGCGGACCCACGGCGGGCCACCTGGAGCGGCCTTCAGAAATCGCCCTGGAGAAGGACATCGAAGACGCCGAGAAAGAGGTGAAAAAGCTGGGGCGCCAGGTGAAGCAACTGGAAGACAAGCACGGCAAGGCCTCCGCCGAGATCGCGGGGCTGGTTGCATCGGGCGCCGCATCCGATGAGGAGAGCAGGCAGTGGGCGGAGTCGGCCGGGAAGCTCGAAAGCCTCGAGGCGGAGCTCGCGACGATGCGGGCAAGAAAAGCCGCCGCTCAGACCGCCAAGCGCCTGGCCTTTATCCAGTGCGTCGGCTCCCGGGACTTCCGGCACAACCGCTTCTGCTCATCTTATTGTTGCATGCACTCGGTGAAGGAGGCCATGATCGCCCACGAACACGACAACGAAGTCACGTCGTCGATCTTCTGCATGGACCTGCGAGCCGTCGGGCGCGGGTTCGAGGAATACAAGCTGCGCGGCGGCAAGCAGGCCAATATCCGCTACGTGCGCGGCCGGGTCGCCGAGATCACCGAGGGTGAAGGAGAAAACCCCGTGGTCTGGTTTGAATCCACCACGCAGCAGCAGGTGATCGGGGAGTCCTTCGATATGGTGGTGCTGGCGACCGCCTGCGTGCCTTCCGTGAGCACACGGCCGCTGGCCGAAATGTTTGAAGTGGAACTGGACGGGAACGGCTTTTTCAAGACGGACCCGCTGGCTCCGCTCAACACGACGCGCCCCGGCGTTTTCGTGTGCGGCTGCGCGCAGGGACCGATGGACATTCCGGAGTCGGTGGCCCAGGCCAGCAGCGCAGCGGCCAAGGCCGCCGAGATTGTGGCGCCTGCAAGGCAGGCTGCGGCGGCAGGACAATGAACGGCCGTCCGGGGGCAAGGAGGCATGCGGGGGGACGTGCCGGGCGGATTGCACGGCAGGCTCTCAGGTCTCCGCTCGGGCTCATTACCATGAGGTGCTAAATTGGCTGAAGAAATTCGGATTGGAGTTTTCGTTTGCGATTGCGGCAGCAACATCGCCGGTTACCTGAACGTCAAGGAACTGGCTGAATACGCCAGGACGCTGCCCAATGTGGTCTACGTCAAGGAAAACCTCTACACCTGTTCCGAAGGCGGCATCAACGAGATCAAGGCCGCCATAGGCCAGGAGAAGCTGAACCGCGTGGTGGTCGCGTCGTGCACCCCGCGGACGCACGAACCGCTCTTTCGGGGCACTTGCGCGGAAGCGGGCCTCAACCCTTACCTGTTCGAGATGGTCAATATCCGCGACCAGTGCTCCTGGGTGCACATGCAGGAGCGCGAAGAGGGCACCGCCAAGGCCAGGGACCTCATCCGCATGGGCGTGGCCAAGGCCGCGCTGCTCGAACCGCAGGTTCCCATCGAATCGGCCATGGACCCCAACGCCATGGTGATCGGCGGCGGGATCGCGGGTATGACGGCGGCCCTCGCCCTGGCCAATCGCGGATACCAGGTCTACCTGGTGGAAAAGACCGACCAACTCGGGGGCATGCTCCTCGCCCTGGACAAACTTGCCCCGGCCGGAATAGAAGCCTCGACGCTCGCCGAACGGCAGGCGGACCTCGTCCGCAGGAATCACAACATCAAGTTGATGATGCCTGCCACCGTGACGGAGGTGTCGGGCTACATCGGGCACTTCGGCGTGACGGTGGATCGCGGCGGCGCAACCGACGGGTTCGGCGTCGGCGTCATCATCGTGGCCGTCGGCGCCCAGGTGCTCAGACCCGTCGGGCTGTTCGGCTACGACGGAGAGAAGGTCGTCACCCAGCTGGAATTCGAGTCTCTGCTCAAGGCGAACGCATTCCACGCGAAAAGCGTGGTGATGATCCAGTGCGCCGGCGCGCGCAACGAGGAACGCAAATACTGTTCGCGGATCTGTTGCATGGTGGCCATCAAAAACGCCATCGAAATCAAGGAACGCAGCCCCGGCACCGCGGTGCGCATCCTCTACCGCGACATCCAGGCCTACGGGACGGAGAATGAAGCCATGTACGCGCACGCGAAGGAGCTGGGCGTGCTGTTCATCAAGTACAATCCCGAAAGGCCACCTGTGGTGGAGGAAGGCCGGGTGAAGGTCTTCCACCACTTGCTCGGCCGCGAGCTCGAGTTCTCAGCCGACTTGGTGGTGCTCTCGACGCCCCTGATCGCCGGAGAGGACAACGAGGCCATCTCCAAGCTGCTCCGCGTATCGGTTGACGAGAATAAATTTTTCCTCGAAGGGCACGTGAAGCTCAAACCGCTCGACTTCGCCACCGACGGTGTCTACCTCTGCGGCAACGCGCACTACCCGGCCACGGTGCGGGAAGCCATTTCCCAGGCGCTCGGCGCGGCGTCGCGAGCGTCCATCCCGCTGGCCAAAGGAGTGATGACCGTCGAACCCATCGTGTCGACTCTTGCGGACGAGGACGCGTGCCGCGGCTGCGGGCTGTGCGTGGCCCTGTGCCCATACGGAGCGCTCGAGATCGTGCGCACCGAGAAGGGCCGCAAGGTCAAGGTCATTCCCGTGGCCTGCAAGGGCTGCGGCGTTTGCGCCGCAACGTGTTACCAGCACGCGTTGACCGTGAATTCGTACACGGACAGGCAAATCGGGGAGCAGATCAAGGCTTTCCTGGAAAAATAGAGTCCAATGTCGAGGTACCGGCTTTTGACCACAAACGGGGGAGGTAATTTCCTATGTCCGATTTCACTCCGAAAATCCTGGTTCTCTGCTGCACTTGGTGAGGGTATGCCGCGGCTGACTTCGCTGGAGTTTCCAGGATGCAATATACGACGGATGTGAGAATCATCCGTTTGATGTGTACGGGGCGCGTCGATCCGACAATGGTTGCCGACGCTTTCATCGATGGCGCGGACGGCCTGATGGTGGTGGGGTGCCATTTCGGCGACTGCCATTACATCTCCGGCAACTTTCAGGGCAAGGTCAAAGTCGGGGTCGCCGGGAGGACCCTCGCCTACGCGGGGCTCAATCCCGCGCGGGTCGCCTTCAACCAGTGCTCGTCCGCCGAGGGCGAACGCTTCGTGAACCTGGTGACCGCGTTTCACCGGGACATCGCCCGACTGGGACCGCTCGGCACGGGGGACCGGCTGCCCCTGCCTCAATTGAAGGCGAAGCTCGCCGTTGCCAGGATCGCTCTCGAGAAGGAAAAGATCCGGTGGGTGGTGGGCAAGTTCACCGAGTTCAACACCATGGGCAACAAGTACGGGGAGCGTTTCACGGAACACGAGATGTGGCGGACGCTGGACACCATCATCATGGATGAGATGGCCACCCGCCAGATCCTGGGCGAGTTGAAGAACGGACCGGCGGCGGTGAAGAACCTGGCCGCGCGGCTGGAGCTTCCCGCCCCGCACGTGCTCCGCTACGTCCTCGCGCTGCAGCGACGGGGCTTCGTGGCCCTGGACGGCATCGAGGGACCATCGCCCGTGTACAGGCTCGTTCCTGAACAGGCCGCTGCCTCCGCCGCGGCTTAAATCGCTCGGCATGTCCTGAGAGGGGGCGGGCGAGCCCGAAGCCGCGGCGAATGGGGCCGCGGCCGTCGGGCAAGGGCTGAAAAATGAGAGTTCCACAGGTCTATTGAGTCAAATAGGTCCTATACATAAAATAGGTCCTATACATAAAATAGGTCCTATTGAACCCATAGGACTTATAAATCCTGTAGGACCCCGGCAGAACCAGGCCGGCAGCCGACCGGCACCGTGGATGAAGATTTCTCCCATCATTTTTTTGGAGGATACCGACTGTGTCAGAGAAACGCGTGATCATCTTTGGAGGCGACCCGGCAGGTGTGGGCGAGGCCCTGAAGCAGGCCGAGGCCGGAAATAAGGTCATCCTGGTCGAGTCCCTTCCGAGTCTTGGGGGCGGGCACATCCCGCAGACTCGAATCATCGCTGACGATACTTCTTTTGTAGACCCGAACGTCGAGGCGCTCAAGCGTCACCCCAACATCCGGGTGATCACCAACGCCGCCGTCGAAAAAACGAGCGCCGGCGACGGCACGTACCGTTTTCGAGTGCGGCGGCGCGCCCCCCGGGTCGACCCCGAAAAGTGCAACGACTGCCGGGCCTGCATCCGGGTTTGCCCCATTCACATGTACGACGATTTCAACGAAGGCATCGGCTTCCGGACCGCCATCGACTATTTCAACCCCGATACGCGGGACTACAACATCTTCAAGGAAGACATGCCGATCTGCCAGGCCACGTGCCCGGCGAACCTCGACATCCGCTCCTATGTCGGCCTGATCGCGGACGGGGACTACGCAGCTTCCCTGGCCAAGATTCGCGAGCGGCTGCCGTTCGCCCTCTCCATCGGCCGGGTCTGCCCTCACCCGTGCGAAACCGCGTGCAACCGCGGCACCATGGACGAACCAATCTCCATCTGCACGCTCAAACGTTACGTGGCCGACTACGAGATGCTCAACGACATCAAGGCCCCGGTGGAAATCCCGGATGAATTCCGGAAGGAAAAGGTGGCCATCATCGGGGCCGGACCCGCGGGGCTCACCTGCGGCTATTTCCTGGCCAAAGCCGGCTATCGTTCGGTCTGTTTCGAGGCCCTGCCCGAGCCGGGCGGGATGTTCCGTTACGGCATTCCCGAGTACCGTCTGCCCACCCCGACCCTGATGCGCGAGATCAACTGGATCCTATCGCACGGCGTGGAACTGCGCTGCAATACCAGGATCGGCAAGGATGTGGCCTACGAGGACATTTTGAAGGAATACGACGCGGTATTCCTGGGGGTGGGCGCGCACGCCGGAATGAAACTCCAGATCAAGGGTGAGGACATGGAAGGCGTGGTGGACGGCGTGGATTTTCTGCGCGACGCCAACATGGGCAAGGACTTGAAAGCCAAGGGCAAGGTCATCATCATCGGGGGCGGCAACGTGGCCATGGATGCGGCCCGCGTGAGCTGGAGGGCGGGATTCGACGAAGTCCACATCCTCTACCGCCGCACCAAACGGGAGATGCCCGCGAGCCCGTGGGAAATCGACGCCGCGGAGCAGGAAGGGATCAAGATCCAGTACCTGGTGGCCCCCGTGGAAGTGATCGGCGAGAACGGGCGCATGACGGGGCTGAAATGCCTGCGCATGGAACTGGGCGAACCGGATGCCAGCGGCCGGCGCCGCCCGGTGCCTATCCAAGGGTCGGAATTCGTCGTCGAGGCGCAAACCCTCATCCCGGCCATCGGCCAGAGACCCGACCTGTCGTTCGTTCCGGAGGGGAGCCCGCTCAGCATCACGCGGTGGAACACCTTCAGCGTGGACCAATCGAGCTTCATGACGAACGTGCCGGGGGTGTTTTCGGCCGGCGACGTGGAAACCGGGCCGGACATCGCCATCCGGGCCTGCGCGGGCGGAAGAAAAGCGGCATCAGGCATCATCGCCTACCTGAAAGCCCGGCGCAAATGATCGCACAGGCGGCTGTTTCCCGGCATCCCGGCCTCCTGGGAGCCTTCCTGCGAACGACCGTGAGCCTCGAGGAAAGCTCTCAACGAGCCGATGACAACGCCGGACGGAAAAAATGCTGCGCCTGCGCCGCCGCCGGGACCATCGCTCGATGGTGACGCACGGGGCATGACTCACAAGCTATGGATCATTGGACCGCAAAGAATGAATCCGAGACCTGCCGAGAGGTAAAGTATGCTGTACGAAAAGAAGGGGCGCTACATCGTTGAATTCCAGGACATCCCGAAGGCCCGCCAGCATCATATCGAAATCGACGTCGATGAACGGCGGATGAATAATAAGGAGGTCGAGCTCGGCTTCGACGAGGAACGTGCCATCAAGGAAGCCAAGCGCTGCCTGAGCTGCCGTCGCTGCCTGGGGTGCGCCCTGTGCTGGGCGGAGTGCAAGCCGGAAGCCATCGTGTTCGACATGCAGGACGAGGTCTTCGACCTGGAAGCGGATTCGGTCATCGTGTCCCCGGGTGTGGAACGAGCCGTCGACCGTGTCGATCGCAAGTACGGACTGGGCAGGGAACTGAACGTGATCACCGATCTGCAGCTCGAACGAATGCTGAGCGACTCCGGGCCGAGCGCCGGTCTGATCATCCGTCCGCTGGACGGCGACATCCCGTCGCGCATCGCTTTCGTTCAAAGCTACGCCTCCTCCACCGCTCCCCGGATGCACAAGGCGGCCGTGATCTTCGGCGTGAATGAAGCCATCCTGGTCAAGCGCAAGCTCCCCCTCGCACAGGTGACCTTCTTCGCGGAAGGTCTCGATGCGGTCCTCAAAGAAGCCGGGGCGACGCAACAGTCACTGAACGGCGCCAAGGTCGTCGAATCTCCGGTCAAAGGCGTGGAAGGGAATGCCGACGGCAGCATCCAGGTCGCCTTCGGCGCAGGCGACGAAACGGCCGCCTTCGACCTCGTCGTCCTCCTCACCCAGCCCCAGGTACCCAGGGAGCTCAAAGACCTGGGCAAGAGCCTCGGCCTCACCCTGAGCTACGCGAGTTTCCTCGTGGGCGACGGGGCCGGTGTCATCACGACCGAGAAGGAAGCCGTGGCGCTGGCCGGGGAGGTGTAGAGAGCGACCTCAAGCGGTATCCGGCAGTTTCAATGTGTCAATTGTGCAGGTTTGATCCCGGGCACTCCCCCTGCTCCTCGGCAAACACGAAGCAGGTGTTGCGAAGCCTTTTCTTGCCTTGGGCGATGATCTCTTCTTCCGAGAGGTCCTCTCCCAACCTGGACCCGTAGCCCGCGGCTTCCCCGATGAGCAGCATGGACGTGAATCTCAGGGCATCGTTGAGAAGCTCTATGAGGTGGGTGCAACCCTTCGGCCCCCCGAGCCGGGAACGTATTTCCTTGATGATTCCTCGTTCGATGGACAGACCCTTCAGCTGGTCGAGACTCCCCAGAACGGAATAGCAGAGGGTGAGCGGCGCCTTGCTCATCGACGCTGTGGCCGCCACGATCGTATGTGTCGAGACCCGAACCGTGAGCTCCAGATGGAACGAGTGTTCAAGGTCCAACAGTGAGCCCGCAACCTGAAGGTGATCATCATCGGTCTTTTTCGCGTTCAGATGAATGCTTCGCTGAAAAATATCCATAATTGGGGTCAAACCTACACTTTTGACAAATTCATTTCTCGTGGAGTCTCCATTGACGATCCTCAGTCCTCAGAGTCCCCCAGGACGCCCGACCGCCCGCTTGGTGCTCATCCGTCGCCCTTCTCACCGCGCACCGGCTTTGCCCCTCCTGCTTTGCCCAACTTGCTCGGCCTTGCCCGACCCGTTTTGCCTGATCTGCGCCGGCGCTTCCCCACTTAATTCTCCGGAAACGCGACGATTATGACGTCAGAATCCGTCTCGATCCGTCTATCGCACAGGACTGTCCCCCCTTCTGCGCCCGCTTTGACGGCCAGGGAATCAAGCCTCCCCAAATTGCCGGTCCTATAAGCATGACCCCGGGGCCGGGCCCCACCGCGGACATGCTCTTCTGCAACTCGATTGAATCCAGTATCGTCCAACTTGCCCACAAGTGCAAGAGCCGGGAGCCCGTCTGCCGCGCGAACTGTCAGAATCGGCTAAAGAAGGTCGGAAAAGCAGGGGGTCTCCACCCGCTGCCGAAGGCGGCGGGCTATCAGCCGAAAACCGTTGCCGTTCACTGGGTGAAGTACGCTGGCGAGCCATGACCGCACGGAGGCTCCTGTCGGAACATCCGATTCCTGTTCGCGAAAAGCGGCCGAGCGGAAATGATCGACAGCGGCGGAAAAAGGAAGCTGGGGGGTCTCAACGCCATGGACGAGAACCGTGCGTTGAAGCTGTTTTCGATGGAATCAAGGCGCGGCCTGGGCATGGCTGCGGCATTGGCCCTACTTCAGCCCCGCCCTGCGGAGGGCGTCAATGAAGCGATCCCTCTTTGGCCCTTCTTTCCACGGGGACCCCCTTGCGAACCTTTCCAGGGAGAACCCGGGGTCTATGCGGCGGACTTCCGCGACGGCGGCCCGCGCCTCATCTTCACGCCCTGCGTACACATAAAGAGTCGCCAGAACAACGTTTGCAAGAACATCGTCGGGGACTCGACCAAGTGATGTCTTCAGTGCGGCGATCCCCTCTTCATACCGCCCGGTTTCGCGGCAAGCGGTGCTGAAATGGTGGTAGTACTTCGGGACGACGGGATTGAATCGAACAGCCTGTCGAAGCAGAGGAAGGGCTTCTTCGCTCCTCCCGGCATAGTTCAGAACCATACCAAGGGTGTAGAGGGCATTGGCACTGTTGGGGTTGAGCGTCACAGCCCGCTCTCCAACCTCTATCGCCTTCTCATGCTCGCGCATTGCCACAAGGACCGCGCTGGCTGCGGCATTGGCCTCAGCTGAGGAATCGTCCAATTCGATCGCCTTCCGGGCTGATTTCATTGCATCGGCGAGAGTCTCTTTGGGCGATTTGCTGGCGCCGAGCCATACATCGAACCCCTGCGCCCTGGCCAAGCCAACATAAGCCATCGCGTAAGCCGGGTCCAGTTCCACGGCTTCGTGGTATAGCCGTTTTGCCACGTTGTTCGCTTCCTTGTTGTTTTGATTCCTGTACCATTCCCCTTCGAGAACCTTCAGGTAGGCCTGCAGGTTGTTCGTTCCCTTCGGCAGTATGCGAGCTGCTTCGCCCTCGGTGATCTTCACGCGAAGTTCGGTGAGGATCTTCATGGAGATCTCGTCCTGCAGCTCGAAAATGTCCTTGACGTTCCGGTCGTAGCGTTCCGACCAGAGATGATGACCCTTGAGGGCATCGATCAGCTGCGCCGTGACACGTACCCGGTCGCCGGCCCTCTGCACGCTCCCCTCCAGAACGTACCGCACCCCGAGGTCTTCGCTCACCTGCCGCATCGGCGCCGCCCTTCCCTTGTAGATGAAGGTGGAATCCCGCCCGATGACGAAAAGCTCCGGCACCCTGGAAAGGGCCGCGATCAGGCTTTCGCTCAACCCGTCGCAGAAGAAGTCCTGGCTCTGCTCTCCGGTCATGTTCACGAAGGGCATCACCGCGATGGACGGCTTGTCGGGCAACGGGAAAGCCATCCGTTGCACCGTAGTATCGTCCACCCGCGTGCGGACCGGGAGAAAGTCGAATTGCCAAAGTGCCGCAGCAACCACAGTGATCAGAAGAACGCCTGCCAAGGCAACGATCAAGGGCCTATGCCACGTGCCCCCCTTTGACTTCGCCTCGGCATGATCCTTCACGGTCACCCTTCGCTCCATCTGGACCTTATAAGCGCATATGGGTTTGGCGATATTCTTGACGGTCTGTTCCCCAAGATACTCATACCCCAGCGGAAGCTTGCTCTCGATGTGTTCAAAAGCAGTCTTGGAGACACAGATTCCCCCGGGGTCGGCCAGGGATTCCAGCCTTGCTGCGATGTTCACGCCGTCGCCGTAGATGCGATCTCCCTCTTCGATCACATCCCCCAGGTTGATTCCGATGCGGAATTGCATTCTCCGGTTTTCAGGCAGTTCCGTATTGCGGGCCTGGATCTCCTTTTGCGCCGAGACAGCGCATTGCACTGCATCCACCACGCTGACGAATTCGGCCAGGATGTTGTCCCCGGGAGAATCCACCACGCGGCCGCGATGCTGTTGGATCAAATCCGAGATGACCCGCCGATACGCTTCCAGGGTCCTAACCGTTGCCGCCTCATCCTCGCCCATGAGGCGGCTGTACCCCGCCACATCGGCGCTGAGGATGGCCGCGAGCTTGCGTTTGAAACCATTTGTGCCCATGGAATTCCCTCCGCACGGCTTGGATAAGACCAAGAGACAGTCCAGAGCGATCATGTCGTCCGCATTGAGAATGGCTGAGCGTGAATTCGATGAGGTCAGGCATAGATCGGGCACACTATCGAGCCCCCGTTAATGTGAATATATCGCTTGGAACCACTGAGAGCAACGTGCAACTCAGCGTATCCTGCGGGGTCAAACCTACACTTTTGACAAATTTCGGTGAAAACCCGATTTGTCAAAAGTGTAGGTTTGACCCCACAGGGGAACCGGGATTTTTTCTGAGACATTTTGAAAGGAATGGGAGTATAAGGAAAGCGGAAGCAAGGAGCCTGAAATCATGAAGTCAAGGTAACACGACGTGGCGCGATTGTTCCCATAGAGACGAATTCCTTATCGCTCTGGTTCAGATGTCCGCCGAATGCTCTTCCTGCCTGATTTTCGCACACCGACTACGGTGAATCTCAGCCCTGCAACCTGCAAATGCACCCGGCACCCGCTCAAGACACGGGCAGGTCATTGCACGGTCCCGCAGTGAATCGGCCGAGCGAACCGAGAGGCTGTATCGAAGACCCGCAGCCTCATCCGTGCGAGGCTTCCAGAAAAGGGAACTTTTTCTGCTCAAAACGCGCCTCCATCTGAAGATGGAGAATGTGCGCGGAATTGCATTCAAACGCGGCACGGAGGAACCACGGTGTTCCTGCCGGGGGAGGAATCCGGAAAGGAGTTACGAGGATGCTCGAAGGTATTCGCATCGGAGTGCTTGTGTCAAGCAAGGGGAACAAGCTTCAGGCCATCATCGATGCGTGCGAAACGGGTCGCATCAAGGGCCGGGTCGTGTTCGTGTGCTCGGACAACCCCGATGCCCAGGCGCTCACTCGAGCCCGACGACACGGCATTCCCTGCCTCCTGGTCGATTACGGGGCCATCAGGCAGATGCACCACCAAAAGCCGGCAGCGCTTCAACTGCCGTCGGACTGTGATTTTGACGACATAATGACCAAGCAGAGGCTCTATTCCCCCGAGGAGATGACTCGCGAGAATCTCGAATTTCGCATGAAGACGCGAGTGATCGCCGAAGCGCAGATGCTCCGGGAAATGGCCGAGTATCCTTTCGATCTCCTGGTGCTTGCCGGATTCGTGCGAAGACTGACCCCCTATTTCATCGAGAGAATCAACCGCGGAGCCGCAATTCCCAGGATCATGAACCTGCACCCCACGCTTTCTCCCGCTTTCCCGGGCATAGACGGCTACGGACAGACGCTGCGCTACGGCTGCAAGGTGGCGGGCTGTACCGTGCATTTCGTGGATTATGGCGTGGACAGCGGTCCCATCATCGACCAGGAGGCCTTCAAGATCCAACCGGGCGATACCGTGAGCACCGTCAAACAGAAGGGACTCGAACTCGAACGCGAGCTCTATCCCAAATGCATCCGGCTTTACGCGGAAAAACGGCTCAGCCTGGGAAGGAGCGCCACGGGAAGGCTCCTTGTGAACATCCTGCCCGGAAATGCGTAGCGGGGCATTCGATTCCCGGCGCAATCCCGCTCGTGGGAAGCAGGATGGGGAACCGGCGACGATCGGGGTCCCCTCGGGCCCCAATCACGGCGCCCTGCGCGAATCACCCGCAGGCGGCGCCGAGCAGACCGCTCAGAGCGCGGGGCTGCCGGGCGCGCTCCCGCCCAGCCTGATTCTCAGCCGGATCTGTTCCTGAACCATGTCGTAAGCGTCCTGACAGCAGTTCTGCAGCCGAAGAATCTTGTCCCTCGTTCCGGCGTACGGCCCCTCCTTGGATGGGTCGTCGGGAACAAGATAGAGATTGGTACGTGCAATGTGACATGCCCCCTGCACCGCCGCCAGGAAGAATTCCCCCGCAACCAGCAGGTCTGAAAGAAGATATCGCTTGCAGAGCTTTCCCGCCTCGGAAATGAGCCCCTGGCCCTGACAGGACTGTTCCATGATTTTGAAAGGACAGTCAATGAGGTTTTCCAGGGCCGCGGAGAACGAGTCCTCCGTGCCGCCGGACCTTGCTTCGGTAAAATCCACGTAAGCCCTCGAATCTTCGTGGAGCAGCCGCTCCAGGATCTCCTCGGCGACCTCCGTCTGTTCCAGCAGGTCGTCCCATATGGAGACGAGCTCTTCAGAAACCTCCGGACGAAGGAGTTCGAGGTTGATCACCTTTTTGAGAAGGGCGAGGCCCAGACACGCGCTGTACGCAGCGGCCGCTCCCCCCCCGGGCGAGGGTTCCGGTTTGGACAGGGCGAGAAGAAACGGCTCGTTCATGGGAAAACCACCTCAACTTCCGCCGGCCCGGGCACCGCTGGGCTTTCCGTAGCGGCTTTTCCGGCCGGCCGGTGCGATGTTCGCGTTGCAGGCACGGGATGCCGGACACGGCATCCTTCCTCGATGTCGCCTCCGAAAGGTTGCAGGTCCATCGGAAGGGAGTCCACCCTCTCTCGGACCGCGGCAAGAATCAGACGACTTCTTTGGTGGTCGTTGCCGCGCCGTTCGCCTTGACCGAGGCGATCCCGTCATCCCGCGACCCCTTGGATGCATACATCTGGCTTGTACCGATGACCTCGTGATTGGCCGCCTTGAGGTTGAAGTAGAACTTGCCGTTTTCGGCTTCCTTTTTCTCGTAGCGCTCGTCCGAAGCGCAATTCGTCCGAACCGAGGCGATGCCGTTCAGGGCCGAGGCTTTGGTCTTGTACAGCTCGCTGGTGAGGATGATTTCACCGTTGCCTGCCTTGAGAACAAAACGGAACTGACCTTTGGCGCTTTCGCTCACTTCATACCATCCTGCCATTTCAGTGCTCCTTTCACGAAGGTTGCCGACAACGATTTCTCGAGAAGGAATCATGCACCCCGACACGCTCCGCTCGCTCGGCGTGCGACGCCGGACAGGAACAACCCGGCCTGTCGCGAGCGGACCGCGGCATCGCCCCGTCCATTTCTCCCGACCCTTGTCATTTCAACCAAATGTGCTTCATCGCCTCCGGAGGCCTTGCAACCGGCATAAACCGCGATCCCGGACGGGACCCCGTCCGCCCGGACCCGATGCCCCGATGCTTTTTCGCTCGACGTATTCCGCCTCATCGATCCGGGTTCCGGGTCCTTCGAGGAAGAAGCCTCCAAACGGCCTGCCCGTGCACTTGCCGTCATTCTTTCGCCTCAATCGTTGGAAAGGAAACACGGAGCGGATCGATCTGCGCGCATGGAACTGATGAATGGTTCGTCTCTTGAAGCGAAAAACATGCTCTAATATTGAAAGTATACTACAATCGTACGGGAATGGCGTCAATCGACAGATTTTCAATCCTGGACATTCTCGTCCGAGGAATGGTCGATGGGTTCCAAGACTCACCGGACAATGGAAGACGGGCGACGCGGCATCCCCCCCGCATGTCCCGGTTCGTCCTGAAGCCGTGCGCAAAGCGATCGAAAGCGGACTCCGAGTCGATGCGAACTGGAGGCAGGCATGTCGTTTTTCGAATTTCTCTACCGCAATGGAATATGGATATCGATGCTGCTCCTCCCCTTCGGAATCCTGTTGCTCGTCTCTTTCATCAAGAACGTGATCCGTCTCCGCGCGGAGAACGAGATCGTAAGCGTTTCGCTCCTGGAGCAGCAGGAAATCGAATTCCCGGAATCGGGCCGGGTCGTCCTGTGTATCGAGGGACCGCTGTTCACAAGGCGTTTCGCCGGCGTCGATTTCCGGTTGAGCACGGGTGACGGCACTCCCGTCAAGGGCCGGACAACCTGGTTCCATGCGAGATCATCCGGTTTCACGCGGGTGAGGATGGAAATGAGAATCTTCGAACTGCCGATGCCCGGGCGATATACCCTCCTGCTCGTCGGCTCGGGAGAACCTCGGCCGAAGGATCACGAACACCGCATCGTCTTCATGAGGCCCCACCTGGCCCAGATGGTGATCGCCATTCTGGGCATCATACTGTCGAGCTGGATATGCATCGGCTCCCTTGTCCTGTTCCTGCTCCGGGTCCTGTCACCGGAGGCCGCCCAATGAGACGCCGCCGATGAGAAGCAACGGCAGCAAAAAGGCCCGCGACGGATGTCGCCCCTGATCGGCGGGTTCTTACCATCCTGAAGGCAACGCCGCCATGGCGTGCGGGAACGGAAACCTCACGAAGGCATCGGGTTTCGCCGCCCGGCAATCCCGAGCCCGACCGCAACATCCCGGGGATTCCGGACAGGTCTCCCAACATAAGGAACAAGCGGCAGGACAAGGCAGTGGTCGAGATCGCCCGGGCGGAATCCGGGCACACAACGAGAGGACAACGATGCTGAGGATGGAACCTGCCATGGACATGACGTTCACTCCTGAAGACAGGAAACGGATCGAAGACGAAATCGGTCGCAAATACCGCAAAGTCGCCCTCAGCCCCGAGGGTTCCTTCAGGTACCCCACCGGCCGCGCGGGGTTGGAGGGACAGAACTATGACCCCGAAATCATCGAGGCGCTGCCCGAGGATGTTCTTGCCTCGTACTGCGGGGTCGGAAACCCGTTTTCCCTGGGACGGATCCGCAAGGGGGAGCGTATTCTGGACATAGGCTGCGGCGCCGGCGTGGATGCGATCGTCGCCGGAGTCATGACCGGCCCCGCGGGGGCGGTTGTGGGCCTGGATCTCACACCCGAAATGCTCGAGCGGGCCAGGCGGAACCTGAGCAGGACTTCACTCAAGAATGTGAGCTTTGTCGAAGGTTCCGCGGAAAATCTGCCTTTCCCGGAAGCGAGCTTCGACGTGGTCATCTCGAACGGGGCCTTTAATCTCGTGCCCGACAAGCTGCAAGCGCTTCGGGAGGTGATCAGGGTGCTCAAGCCCAACGGGCGTTTCATGATGGCGGACCAGGTCCTGACAACCGAACCGCCCTCCGATGCGAAATCCATGGTCGAAACCTGGGCCGGGTGACGTGGAGGAGCCATACCGGGAAAGGATTTCCTGGCAATGATGCACGAGGCCGGATTGACGGCCGTGAAACTGGTCGCCGAGACGGGGTTCGACAGTTCCTCGGTAACGAGAGGGGTGCTGTTTCGAGCCGAGAAGCCCGCGACCCCGATTGCCTGATACCGAGCAGCGTTCAAGATGACAGAACACCTGCCCAGAGGGAGGTGACGCGGGTTGGGATAAATTTGGCCTTTACGGACTGTTACGCGGATCATACGTAGCAAGGGGCGGGCTTTATGCCCGCCCGCCCGATGCTGTTTTCTTCAACGCAACCCGGTCTCACGCCACGGCGCAACGCCGCAACGAATGAGTTGGTGGAAAAGAGGGGAGTCGCAGGGGGCATGGATAATTGCGTTCAAAATGATACTCTAAAAGCGTGGGGGACGTATCCCCCACACCCCCTCGCCGCTTCGCGGCTCCGTGTGGCGCTGCGGCGGCGGCCTTCGGCCAGTCGCCGACAGCGCCGAGCACTCGGCCTCACGCGCTTGCGCGTGTGGCCGAAACTTGGGGGGTGCGGGGGAATCATTCCCCCGCTCTTTTGTGCTTGAAAGATCCATCTTGAACGCAATTATCCATGCCCCCTGCGACACCCGCGAAGCATGAAAACAGACTCACCCGGGAATCTATTTTCTAGGTAACTTCGTATAAGAGCTCGGCACGGGAGGCTTCGGCGCATTTGCCCGCGACTCTATGCAATACCGATTCCCATGGACACGGAGCTGTAAATTGTCTAATGTTTTCGCCTGGACCGACGGAAGAAGGCCATCGAGTGCAAACAACGACGGGAGAGACGATCATGAGAAAACTGGGAAGAAGGAACCGGCAGATTGTCCTGATCGCCGCGGCGATAATCCTTGGAATGAGCCTGATTGGGATGTCCCGGAACGTACGGGCAGCCGGCGCGGAATCACAACAGGCGGTTCAGCTCAACGTCAATTCATCGATGGCGGATAACCTGGCCGCGTTCAAGGGAAAAAGCGTGACCGTCATTTTGTCTTCGGGTCAGACGATGACCGGCGTGGTGAATGACGTCAAGGGCAACCTGCTGCACCTGGCGAAGCTGAGCCAGAAGGAGTTTTACGACGCGTTGGTGGCGATCGACCGCATCTCGGCCATCGAGGTGAGAGCCCGATAGGCCGGATCGGGCGGGCTTTCCCCCGCCCTCGGGATCGCTTCAGCCATCCGATCGGCGGGGCAGAATCCGGAGATGGCTCTTCCCCGCACCTGGCAGCACTTCCTTCCCGCGCGTCGGGAAGACGTGGCCTTGTATGCCTTGAAAGTCCGTCGGCATCCGCTTCCTTCCCGCGCGTGGAGGAGACGTCACGAATCCTTTTGCGCGTCGAGCACGCGACGAACCATCTGAGCCAGGCGCGTCCAATCCAGGGGCTTCATGGCGAATTCCATGATCCCCATGCTCTTGGCCATTTCTTCGGTGACCTGCTCGCTGAAGCCGGTACAAAGGATGACCGGCATGTCCGCCCGCGTCTTGAAGACCTCCCGGACAAGGCCGGTCCCGGTCAGGTTCGGCATCGTGTAGTCGGTGATGATGAGATCGAAGTCTTCCGGCCTGGCCCGGAAGGTTTTCAGCGCCTGCTCGCTGTCCGTCACGGCCTCGACCCGATACCCCAGTTCCTCGAGCATCCCCGTGCCCACGTCAACCACGATCTGTTCGTCGTCCACCAGGAGTATCCGCTCGGTGCCGGTGGGCAATTCCCGGCTGACGTCCGCCGCTTCCTTCGGCAGGTCCTCGATTTTCGGAATATACACGTCGAAGATGCTGCCCTGCCCCAGGCGGCTGCGGACCGTGACGGCACCTCTGTGTCGCTTGACGATCCCGTGCACGACCGCCAGTCCCAGCCCGCTCCCCTTGCCCACCGCCTTGGTGGTGAAATAGGGATCGAAGATGCGCTCCAGGGTGGCCGCATCCATTCCAGGCCCGGTGTCCGCAACCCTCAGCCGCAGGTACGATCCCGGATCGAGATCCGGAATGTGCGCGGAACCGGGGTTCCCGATCTGGACCCCGGTCAGGCTGACGTCGAGCACTCCCGTGCCGTTCATGGCATGAGAGGCGTTGGTGCACAAATTGATCAACACCTGGTGGATTTGAGTCGCGTCCACCAGCGCTATGCCTGGATCGAGATTCTGCCTGACCTCGATGGTGCTTGGAATCAAGGCTCTCAAGAGCTTGAGCGCCTCTTCGACGATCGTGCTCACATCCCCGGCCGTTCGCTCCTGCTCTCGATCGTGACGGCTCACGGCCAATATCTGGTTCACGAGATCCTTGGCCCGTTGAGCCGCCTTGAGCACCTGGTGCAAATCCCGCTGCGCGTGCTCGGCGGAGCCCATCCGCGCCAGGGCCAATTCCGTGTAGCCGATGATGGGCGTCAAAATGTTGTTGAAATCATGGGCGATTCCACCTGCCAACGTGCCTATGGCCTCCATCTTCTGCGCCTGCCGGAGGCGGGCTTCGAGCTTTCTGCGCTCGGACACGTCCGTGATGACGGAGATGAATCCCACCACCGTTCCGAGTTCGTTTCGCTTGTAATTCCAGTCCACCTGGAGATCGATGACCCGGCCGTCCTTGGTGGCGCTCCTGAACATGCGCGTGCTCGGCGGCGGCTGCTGGGCCGCTCCGGAGGTGAAGAACTGCCTGAGCAGGCCGCGGTCGGCCCCTTCGATGACCAGATCGATGGTGTTCATTCCGAGCATCTCGGCGTGGGAATAACCGAAGATGGCATCGTGTGCCGGGTTGGTGAAAATGATCCACCCGGACAGGTCCACCTCCTGTACCCCGTAGGGGATGGTCTCGATGAGCGTGCGGTAGACTTCCCGACTCTCCCGCAGCGCCTTCTCCGCCTGTGCGCGTTCCGCCATCTCCAACTTCAGTTCCTTGATGGCCGCGCCCAGTTCCGCGGTCCGTTCGTCCACCAGTTCTCCGAGATGATCGCGGTGCTTGCGGAGTTCCTCCTCGGAGTTGGCCAACTCCCGAATTTTTCTTTCCAGGTCGAGTTTGTATGAAACCAGGTGCTGGTTGTTGCGCTTGATGGTGTCCAGCATGCTGTTGAAGGTCAATCCCAAATCCGTGATGTCGTCGCGGTCCCGGGAAACGAAACGCGCATCCAGGTTACCCGCCTGGACCTGCGAGACAACGGAGGAGATCGCCTTGATCGGATTCACCAGTTTTCGCGCCAGGATCCGCAAAATAAGAAACAGCATCGCCACGCCGCAGACCGCCGAGATGAACAGCGATTTATTGAGCAGATTCCTCATGTCGGCAACCGACTGGGCCTCCGCCATCGACAGCCCGCCGGTCTTCCTTGAAATGCTCGTGAAAAGGTCGCTCAGTTCGATGCTCAGCGTGTCGAAACGCCGGTTGATCACATCGAGCTCATTCTCCAGCGCAAAGTCACGGTCCAGGTGATTGCGGTATTTTGTCAGATACGTTTTCACGCGGCCGTCACCGGCTGAAGAATCGGAGAGCCTTGCCGCCATCGAATCCAGAACCGCCCCGAGGGCCTGGTATTCCGAATCCCGGTGGTGCTGCAGATAACTTCCGTGAAAGCGGGCCAGGTTGAACAGCGGTTTCATGAGGCCCATCTCCCCGCCCATGAGAACGGATGAAACGAGTGCCTGCTCGTTGGCCGCGAAATCCGTCTGATTCATCCGCTGCTCGGTTTTCAACTGCATCAGGCGGGTGAAAGAGGTCTCGTACTCCGACAGGAGGAGGCTGATCCTGGCAACCGGCTCGGCCAGAACGCTCGAAAAAGACCCGAGACTGAGTTCCTCGATACGCTTTCGCGTGACGTGCATGAGCTCGCCGAACCGCTTGTCCGCTTCGGGGTGTTTCTGAGCGAGTACCGCCTTCTCCCAGAAACGGACCTCCCAGAACGTGCCCTTGAGGGCCTGGATTTCAATATCGATCGCGCTTGCGCCGAGACCACGCTGGACGCCTTTCGCCTGCCGGTCCAGAAAGATCGCCACCTCCGTGTATCCGATGCCGAACAGCAACAACAGCAGAACCGCTATGAGATAGAATTTGCTGTTTATCGTCCTGAACATCCTCACCCTGCCTACTGTTTCAACAACTTGAGCTCCACCGGTTTCAACGGAGGCAGCCGGTCGCCCCGCCGAACTTCAACCGCGCTCTTCACGGCAATCCGTCCCGTTTCTTCCGGCTGCTGAACGATTCCTACAGTCAGCTTGCCCTGCCGCTCAGCCCCTGACGTTGTCCGATCCCACGAAAGGAATCGATATGCCGTGCTCCGCCAAAGTCGCCTTGCGGAAGGGATTGTCGATGTTGATCACGATGACGCCTTTGTCCAGAGCTTTCTTGCAGACGGGAAACAACTTCCTGGAATCCGCCGGGGCGATGGCGATGGCACGGAAGCCTCGAGCGATCAGATTGTCCACAATGGCAATCTGGTGCTCCACATCGCTTTCCCTTTCGATTCCAAACACCTCCGGCGCAATCCCGCGAAGCGACGCGCAATTCCTTGCGCCGGTCTTCATTCTGCCGAAAAAGGCATTCGACAGCGCCTTCATGATCAGAGCGACTCTTCCTTGATTATCGGCAAAGAGTTCTCCCGCATTTATTATTAAATAAGACGAAGATTAATAACTATTGGAAGATACGATGTATTTTCATTTTGCACGCGCGACGGCACATAACGAACACGGATGTGCCGACAAAAGCTCGCCGGGAAGGAAAGAAACGCCTTTCCCGGCTCATTTGCGTGATGTCTTGACAACGCCTTGGACTTGCTCAGAAAGAGTTCCCCACACCGGCGGCGAAAGACAAGGATCTTTCGGTCAGCGAAGGATCGCGCACCCGGCGCATGGACGAACGTGTCGATTCCCGAAAGTGTGTCGGCCGTCGGAGGGTCTTCGGTTGTCCGAAGGAAATGCAGCCGATCGCCGTCGATGGACTGAACCGTGGAACTCGTCTCGATCCTCACTCCCGCTTTCCGCGGGTCCTGGAAGAGCAGGGAGCGGCGCGCGGAGCCGACGTTCCGACCCCCGCCTTCGGGGCTATTTCAAGTCGTCTCCTTCGTACCCGTAGGCTTTGAAGATGTCGAGGATCGTGCTCGTCAGGTAGGACTCTTCGCGATAGAGGAACGCCTTGTTGAACGCCATGGTCACCTCGGAAATCTTCTTGTAGGCCTCCGAAACACCCGCATGGAAAAACTGCATGCTCTCCACGATTTCCTTCATCCGTTCCGCCGTTTCCCTCGGGTTCTCCCCGCGGGCATGTTCCTCGATGAGCGTTCCCAGGGATTCGATCTCCTCGCCGATGGCGTCCTTGGAATTGCTGAGCTGCATCAGGTGTGTGTTGAGATAATGGCACAGGCCTCCCGCCGCGTTGCGCAAGACCCGGTTTCTCTGGTCTTCCAGGGCCCTGGTGATGTTGTGCACGATGCCGTCGTAGTAGAGGAGCCTCCCTGATTCGTCGGTCTTGGCCCGTGCCGTGACCGCAACTTCGAAGACCTCGCCGGCCTTGTTCTTGAGCTTGATGTGCTTTCCCTCGACATAGCCTTTCTCGTAGAGCTCCTCCAGTAGTCCGGTTCTCTGCGAAAGATCCACGTAGGAATCGGAGACGTTGCTCTCGATCGCCTCGTCGAGGCTCTCAAAGCCCAGAAGCTTCAGACCCGCTTCGTTGATGTCGATGAAGTCTCCCTGCGGAGTCACGGCATAGGCCATATCGCTGGTCGATTCGAAGAAATCCCGGTATCTCGCCTCGCTCAGCTTGAGCGCGTCGCTCGCCCTCTTCTCCTCGGTGATATCCCTGATCACGTGATCGATTCTGCGGATGGTCCCCTTGTCCGAATAAACGACGTGTCCTTCATCCCGAACCCATTTCACCCTCCGGTTGCTGCTGATCACCCTGTACTGGAGCTCGTCGAATTCCGCCTCGGGCATGTTCCGGTAAAATTGATGCACTTTCTGCCGGTCGTCCGGGTGCACGAAGCTCATGAGCTGGTTCTCGCCGCTTGCAAAATCCCTGAGCGGGACCCCGTAGAGCGCCTCGGCGGCGGGATTGATCGCAAGAATCGAGTAGTCGGTCGGTGACAGGGAAACCACGACTTCATTCATGGAATGGATAATGCTCTCGAACCGCGCCTTGATTCGCTGCAGTTCGAGGCGGGTCTTGCGGCGCTCGGTAATATCGGTCAGGGCTCCGAGTATCGCGGGGCTCCCCCCGCACTCCACCACGTTCACCTTCATTTCGATGATTGCCTCACCATCCGTTCTCGGCATGACGAATTCGATCCGGTCGGAAAGACCCGCGCTGAAAAGCCGCTCGGTAAGGTAGCTCGTCACTTCCTCCCGGTTGCCCGGCGCGATGAACCGGGCGAAATCCACCGAAATGACCTCCTCCGGGCCGCGCTGCGCCATCTCGTAAAACGCCGTATTGGCAAATACGACAATCCCTTCCCTGATGATGACGACGCCGTCGTTGATGTGCTTCACGATGCCCTGGTAATCGATGTCACCCTGGCAGATCATGATCTTCTCCGCATCGTCGTAAGTTTTCTGATGTGTCATGGGTATCCCCTAACAATGCTGGAAACAGCGGTCCCAACGGTTGCTTTAACAGGACTGTGAGCGCGCAAACACGCCGGTGAAGCCGGCGGTGCGGCCCCGACGCGCTTCGAACGGGTCGGGCCCCGACTCGAAACAGTCCGAAGGGCTGCGGCCCATTTCTCGATCCCTCATCCCGGGATGCCTGTCATTATATTCCATCAGGGAAGGGATCGCCATCCCCTCCTCCTTCTTCTCCACCAGGCAAACGGTCTTCCGGTCCGGCACAAGAAACGGGGGTGAAAGTCTTTTCTCTTCTCTCCGGCACGACTCGCCGCATGACGGTTCCCTCCAACATTGTACTATGATAATCAGGCGTTCGTCGCTTCGCTTCTCATCACCCGCGGATATGCTCCGAGCACGACCGCCGCGCCGCTTCGACTCGGAACCCCCCCCGCCGCCGCGTCGAACCGGACGAAAGTTGCTCGTCCGGCAAAGACGTACCCGCGCTATCGCCCCCAAAGCGGCTCTCAGGAGGGGGGCGCATTCTCTTGCGGCCGTTTTGACGACCGGTTGTGTGGGTGAGGCGGCAGCACAGCCCGCGGCTCTTGTGTTCCCGGCAGAACCCCGACCACGATGGTCCCGTTCGTCGTGGATGCTTCACATTGCTTATGCTCCCGGTCTGGCCTTGAGCGTGGAGAGTTTCCGGTTGGTGACTCGTTCGGTTTGGTGTAGATATGGGTGTGCGCCGACTTCAAGGGAGGATTGAGGACATGAAAGCCAGCACGAAGCGCCGGCTTCAGGAGCTGTTCGACGAATACGAGAAAAGGAAGCTCCAAGACCGAAAAGAACGGCAGCAGGCAGGGACCGGGCGCCAGGAATTCCTGGAGCGGTTCGACAGAAAAATCAAGGAAACCATCCGACCCGCTTACAAGGAACTGGCCGATTTGATCAGGTCCAAGGGCCACGGTTGCGAAATCACCGAGCGACATGAATCGCAGGACGAACAGGGCTGCATCCTGAGCGCGCGCATCCAGATGGAAATCCTCCCGGACGGCGTTCGTGCCCGGCCGGGAGAGCGTCCCACCATTTCGTTCATCGCGGACGGCGGCAGGCAGGAAGTCTGGACCCACGTGAGCATCGCGACGCCGGGTCGTGAAGGCTGCTCCGGCCAGCGTAACGTGTACACCCTGGATGAGATCACCGAGGACACGGTTGAAGAAGAGGTGCTCGGCGTCCTGTCCGGATGTTTCGGATGACGCGCCCCCGTCCCCGCGCGCTCGAATCCTCGGACCCCGTCCATGGGCCGGATGGAGTACGGACCCGAGCTCTCCCGCCTGCTGGCTGATCCTCCGGTGTCGGCCGCTGCTTTCCGGCATCATCGATTTGAGCTGCATGCCGTATGCCCGGGGGTCTCCGACCGCTCTGAAAGCACATCCATCGTGACCCCAAGGCCGCCGCGCGGCGGTCGATCGGGGAGCCGGTTCGCACATTCCAACCGCTTTCCACGCGGACAATCACGGTTGTTGCTCCCCGGACAAAATATGGTATAAAGAAAAATTCAGTCGCTTGTTCAATACGGAATCATTGCCATAACGGAAACATCGAGGGAGCGCGGCGCTCTCTCGGTGCGGTTCGTTCCGCGGCGGCGCGGAGTCGTGTTTCGGCTTCCGACGGCGGCGGCACCGAATGCGGTACCGGCGGGTTTTCCACGCAGGCGGCATCGATCCAGGCAGAATCGAAAGAGGAAATGCGAATGAAAGTTGGTTACTTCAGCATGGAAATCGGCCTGAACGAGAACATTCCCACCTACAGCGGCGGTCTCGGAATCCTTGCGGGCGATCACATCAAATCAGCCGCCGATCTCAACATTCCCCTGGTGGCCGTGACCCTGCTCTACAAGCGGGGATACTTCATCCAAAGCATCGATCCCATGGGGCGCCAGGAGGAGATCTACCCGTATTTCGATCCTCGCGCCTTCATGGAGCCCCTGCCTTTCAAGGTCACCATCAAGATCGAGGGGCGGGACGTGCATATCGGGGTCTGGAAATACAATACCGTGGGCATTTCAGGACGCGTGCCGATCTATTTTCTGGACACGGACCTGGAGATCAACGCCCCCGAAGACCGTCTCATCACCCAGTATCTCTACGGCGGCGATACACACACCCGGATTTGCCAGGAAGCGGTCCTCGGAATCGGCGGATACCTCGCCGTCAAGCGTCTCGAGCCCGGGATCACCACCTACCACATGAACGAAGGACACGCCGTTTTCCTCACCCTGGCCCTTTTGCAGGATTGCGGAGGAGACGAGAGCAAGGTCCGGCAGCAATGCGTTTTCACCACTCACACCCCCGTGCCGGCGGGCCACGACAAGTTCACCTACGAACTGGCGACGCGGGTGATCGGCACCTATCTGCCTTCCAACATCAAGAGACTGGCGGGCGCCGACCTGCTCAACACCACCGTGCTCGCCCTCAACCTGTCCAGGGCGAGCAACGGCGTGAGCGAGCTCCACGGGGAAATATCCCGCCAGATGTTCCCCGGATTTCCCATCGGGCATGTCACCAACGGGGTCCATCATCTGAGTTGGACCGGGCCGGACTTCAAGGCCCTCTATGACGAGCATCTTCCCGGCTGGCGTCAGCAGCCGGAGAGGCTCGCTGAGGCCCTGACCATTCCCGATGAAGCCGTCAAGACGGCGAAAATCAAGGCCAAGAAACGACTGATCAGCTATGTCAATTCCGTTTCCGGCGCCGGCTTCACCGACGAGATCCTCACCATCTGCTTTGCCCGGAGGGCTGCGGCCTACAAGCGCGCCACCCTGATTTTCAGCGACCTCGAATTCCTTTTCAATCTCTCGTTCGACCGCGTCCAGTTCATCTTCGCCGGCAAATCGCACCCACAGGACGCCCCCGGCAAGGAGCTGATCAAGGAAATCGTGAACACCGGCAAACAGTATGAAAAGAAGCTCCGACTGGTCTTCGTGCCCAACTACAACATCTGGTCGGCGGGACTCATGACCCAGGGAACGGACGTGTGGCTCAACACACCCAGGCGCCCCCGGGAGGCCAGCGGTACCAGCGGCATGAAGGTCTGTTTCAACGCCGGCGTGAATATGAGCGTCCTGGACGGATGGTGGCGGGAGGCGTGCAACAACCGGGTCAACGGCTGGGCTATCGGAGACGACGAAGATCAGACGGACGAACAGGCATCCGCGGATTTCTACCAGGACCTGGACGACATGGTCACCACTTACTACGCCAACCCCAGGCAGTGGCTGTCCATCATGAAACGCTCCATCACCGACATCACGCCCGTGTTCAATACGCACCGCATGGTGCGGGAGTACGTGCAAAAATATTATCTTTGAGGGTTCGCTCCAGGTGCATCACGCGGGCCTCCCCTGCGATGGGAAACGGGGGCGGGAACCGGCTTCCACCAAGACCACCCGGCCCTCGCCTCGCCCCCGATGCGAAACGAGGGGTTGATGCCCGCGGCGTCTCGATGCCTCCGCGAAACACGACATGCAATGCATCAAGGCTGCCGGAAAGGCGTCGTGCACCAAGGGACACCGTCCGCCCCGGGATGCCGGGTTGCGTTCAAGATGGGTGCAGCGGGCGGAAAGGGCAATAAGCCCTCCCCTTGCACCGCCTGACCGGCCCATCGGTCCGCATGCAAGGGGTGGGGTTAGTCCTCCGGATGGTAGATTCCACCCTGCCCTGCCGCCCATCGCGGTCCGCAGGGGCGGGTCTTATCCCCGCCCGCGTTACCTCCCGCCGGGCAGGTGTTGCGTACTCTTGAACGCACCCCGGTATGAATCGCTTCCCCATCCCGCAGGACGCCGCACCAGGCCGGAGCCTCCCTCTCTGTTGTGAGAAGAGTCGGCAGGTTTCCTTCTGTAGACGATCAACCGACTCGATCCGCGCCTCCCTTGGGAGGTCCGAACGTCCTCATCGACCGACCATACGGTGCGGTCCGACTGGATTTCGGCCGTCATGACGGCTTGGTAGTATGTGTTGAGGTAGCCCCTCATCCAGCCGAACACCTTCTTCTCCGAGACGCCGCGCTGGAGCCAGGAGGTGGAAACCAACACCAGCACGATGAATTGCGGCTCGCTCTTCTCCACCTGTGCGACCAGGGCTTCCTGCATGCGCAGCGCGAAGGGCTGAGGTTCCATCAGCCCGTACATGTAAATGTGCTCGGTCGCCGGCCTCCGATGGGCGTAGAAATAGATTTGGGGCTCTGACCCCAGGACGGCGATGCGCTCCTCGGCGCCGGTGTTCTTTGCGATGTATTCGGCGACGGCGACGGATTCGGGGAACGGGTTGGAACCATAGACCGAACGGCTGAACTGCTCCGGCGTCAATGTGGACAGGCCGTGCCACATGGATAGGATTCCCGTCAGCGAAAACGCGGCGATCGCCAGGAAGACGACGGCCTCCGCGGTCAGCGGCCGCCTTGTAACTCTTGCGAAAAGTCCCCGCGGGATCCGCAATGCGGCGCCGGCGCCCAGCGCCACTGCCGGCAGGATTTGCACGAAATAGTGCTGCCGAAAGTACAGGCCCGGGCACACGGCCAGGAACGAGAACAGGAAAAACGTTATCAGAAAGAGTCCCGTTCTGCGACTGCCCTTCGCCACACAGAGACCGATCATGCCCACCGGAGCCATCGACCATATCGCGGGGTTGCTTCGGATGATGGGAACGATTCCCACCCGGAAGAGCTCAAGACCCAACCCGTAGCCCACGAGAGATACGTAGGATTGCGCGTAGTCGACGGTCCAGAACCAGAATCTGTCGAATGTGCCGCGGACGACCGTCACAACCAGGAAAGCCGCATAGGGCAGGACGATTCCGCACGCAAGGACCCCGGACCTGACGAGGGAGCGTTTCCACGATCCGGTCCGGCGTCCGTCAAACAGGACCCATAGACAGCCGAACAGCGCGAAAAGCGCCCCGGACTGTTTCATGAGTACCGCCAGACCAAGGCAAAGACCCGCGCCCCAAAGCAGCAACACCTCTCTTTTCGACCCGGAGCTTTCCTGGAGCAGCCAGACTCCGGCCAGGCCGAACATGATCACGAAATGGGTCGCATGCGCAAAAAGACCGAGCACCGAGAGGTCAACCGACATGATGAGAAAGGCCGCTACGGCCAGGGCCGCCTCGACACGACCGAGCAGGCGCGATGCAATCAGGAAGAGTATGCCGGCCGTGAGCAGATTCACCACCATGAGCCCGACATGAATGCCGGTGATGGTTTGCCCGAAAAGGGCCAGGATTGCGGCATAAGCATAGTAGGTGCCGGGAAGTTTCATATTTCCCGCCTCCCGGTAGGGTGCCACGCCCTCGAGAATCAACTGGCCCATGAGGGCATACTCGCCCTCATCGCGTTCCAGAGGCACGGGAGCGGCCTTGAGGCGAACCATCACGACCGCAATCACGACCAGGATCAGCACCGCCATGGCCAGCCGGACGCCATGGTCTTTGCCCGCCCCGGCCGCCGGAGTTGGAACCGGCTGTCTTTCGAGCTCGTCCTCGTTCTTCATCCGCACCATTTCAAATCATGGAGAGCGGGAAAGTCGTCGCGGCCCCGCCGCCAGAGTATCCCGGTACTTGCGGTCGAGACCGTCACCGTGGGATTCTTTCACTTCACGTCAACGCACGCCCGAAACCGACTCGATCGATGCCCCCCGGCGGAACCGAATGCGCGGGGAACCCCGACGCGACCGGGACCACGGATGAAACGGCGCCCGGGCTCCACGGCAGGCGCATTCGCAAAGCAGACGGCGGGATGTTTCCCCGCAGAAACCGATGTGCCCCGCGGTCGGATCGTTGTCGCCGAAAGCCCGGAGTCCTCCATGGAACATCATCGGGTTCCGGAAAGCCGCAACGCGTCGCAAACGGTACGAAACGGGGCCTGCCTGGAGTATGCCGGGAGCCGTGCGAACCACGACCGCGAAGCCTCACGACCTGTAGGAGGCGTTGATCTTTACATAATCGTAGGAGAAATCGCAGGTGTAGGCGACAAAGGATGCGGTCCCCATGCCGAGATCCAGGCGAACCTTGATGTCCTTCCGGCGGAAAGCCGACGCCGCGCGTTCCTCCACCTCCGCGCCGGGCACCGGGGTCCCCTCTCGAAACACGCACAGCCCGTCAAAGTACAGCGCCACCCGATCCGGGTTCAAATCGACACCGGCTCTTCCGGCGGCGCAGACGATTCTGCCCCAGTTGGCATCCTCACCGAAAAAGGCGGTCTTCACCAGTGGCGAATTGGCGACGGTCAAAGCCACCGTTTTGGCGCTTCGTTCGTCCGGGGCACCCACGATCTCGATTTCGATGAACTTTGTGGCGCCCTCCCCGTCGATCACGACCTTTTTGGCCAGATCGACGAGCACTGCTTCCAGCGCCTGCCCGAAAAGGACACTCTCGGGGCCGGCAACGTCGGCCAGCACGGGGTTTCCCGCCGCTCCGCTCGCCAGGGCGATCAGCGAATCGTTCGTGCTGGTGTCCCCGTCGACGGTGATGCAGTTGAAAGACCGTTCCGCCCCGGACCGCAGCCAGTGGTCCAGGACCCGTCGTTCCACCGCGGCATCGGTGCATACGAATGCCAACAGGGTGGCCATGTTCGGGGCGATCATTCCGGAACCCTTGGCCACGCCGCCGACGGTGACCCGCCGTCCGCCGATTTCCACCGTGGCGCTCGACATCTTGGGCACCGTGTCGGTGGTCATGATGGCCCGGGCCACCTCATCCCACCTGTCCGGGCGCGCGGATTCCACCAGCCCGCGCATTTCCCGGCGCACGGGCTCCGGATCCACCTGCATTCCGATCACGCCGGTCGATGCGACGAGCACCGAACCTGCGGGGGCTTTCATGGCTTCACCGGCCGCGCGCGCCATCTCCAGGGCTCTTCGGTACCCTTCTTCTCCCGTGCAGGCGTTGGCAATCCCGGCGTTGATGAGGATGGCCCGAATGGAGGGGGATTCCAGGTGGTTCTTGCACAGCTCCACCGGAGCGGCGGTGAACCGGTTGGTGGTGAAGACGCCGGCGGCTGTTCCCCCCGCCTCGGAATCCACCATGATCAAAGCCAGATCGGGACGGCCCCGGTAGCGCATCCCGCACGCGGCCGCCGCTGTTTTGAAGCCCTGCACGACGAACGGCCGACTACTTACCGCAACACTTTTTGTACTTCTTTCCGCTTCCGCATGGACAGGGGTCATTTCGTCCCACCTTTCGATCTTTCCTGGTCTGGGGCTTCTGCCCGGCCCCCTCGGCCGGTCCGAAAAACATCGGCTGGTCTTCCTGCTCCTTCCGGAGCTCATCCAGCTGTTCCTCGCGTTGGATCTGGATGTGGAAAAGCAGCCGTATCGTCTCCTCCTTGATCCGCTCGATCATCTCGTCAAACAGGGCGTGTCCTTCCCGTTTGTAGGCGATGAGCGGATCCTGCTGCCCGTAACCGCGCAGACCGATGCCCTCCTTGAGATGATCCATGTTGAGCAGGTGGTCTTTCCAGTAAGTATCCACCGTCTGGAGCAGGAGGTAGCTTTCGAGCTCCCGCATCATGGACTCGCCGAATTCCTGCTCGCGGGCTTCGTAGCGTTTCGTGAGCCTTTCCAGCAGCGAATCCCGAAACTCCTCGTATTCGATGTCGCCCAGGGATTCGACCGTCAGGTTCATCTGGAGCCCGAACAGGCGCAAGACCTCGGAATTGATTTTTTCCAGGTCCCAGTCCTCCGCATAGTGCTTCTCGTCCGCGGTTTCCGCCAGGATCCCCTCCAGCAGGTCTTCGATCATATCGAGGACAACCGGCTTGAGGTTTTCGCCCTGCAAGGCCTCGCGGCGCTGGCGGTAGATCACCTCGCGCTGCTGGTTCATGACATCGTCGTATTCGAGCAACTGTTTGCGGATACTGAAGTTCTGAGCTTCCACCTTGCTCTGGGCGTTTTCGATGGCCTTGGTGATGAGGCGATGTTCGATGGGCTCGTCTTCCTTCATTCCGATTCTCTGCATGAGGCCCGACAGCCGGTCCGCCGCAAAGATCCGCATCAGATCGTCTTCCAGGGACAGGTAGAACCGTGACGACCCGGGATCCCCCTGCCTGCCCGACCGGCCTCTGAGTTGGTTGTCGATGCGGCGGGCTTCATGGCGCTCGGTTCCGATGATGTGGAGCCCTCCCACATCCACGACGCCGGGCCCCAGCACGATATCGGTTCCTCGACCGGCCATGTTCGTGGAGATGGTGACCGCCCCCGGCTGCCCGGCCAGAGCCACGATCTCCGCTTCCTTCTCGTGGTGCTTGGCATTGAGCACCTGGTGGGGAACGCCCTGCCGCTTCAGTATGCCGCTCAGTTTCTCGGACTTCGCGATGTTGACCGTGCCGACCAGGACCGGGCGCTTGACGGCGTATGCTTCCTTGATTTCCTCGGCCACGGCTCGGAATTTCTCGGCCTCGGTCCTGTAGATGCAGTCGGCATAGTCTTCCCGGATCATCTTCCGGTGCGTCGGGATGACGACAACCTCGAGCTTGTATATCTTGGCGAACTCGGCGGCTTCGGTTTCCGCCGTGCCGGTCATGCCCGCCAGCTTGTCGAACATTCGGAAGTAGTTCTGGAAGGTGATGGAGGCCAGGGTCTGGTTCTCGTTTTCGATGTGCACGTTTTCCTTGGCTTCCAGCGCCTGGTGCAGCCCCTCGCTGTAACGGCGACCGGGCATGAGCCGGCCGGTGAATTCATCGACGATGATCACTTTGCCGTCCTTCACGATGTAGTCGACGTCCCGTTTGAACAGCACATGGGCGCGCAGAGCCTGTTGAACGTGATGCAGGATGTCGATCTGTCTCGGATCGTAGAGGTTGTCGACGCCGAGCAGCTTCTCCGTTCTGGTCACCCCGTCCTCAGTCAGAGCCACGGTGCGGCTTTTCTCTTCCTTGGTGTAATGAGTTTCGGGTTTGAGCTGGGGGATGATCCTGTTGATATTGTAGTAGAGCGCCGTGGACTTCTCCGCCGGACCGGAGATGATGAGCGGGGTCCGGGCCTCGTCGATGAGAATACTGTCGACCTCGTCCACAATGGCATAGTTCAGCTCCCGCTGAACCATATCCTCGATGCGGAATTTCATATTGTCCCGCAGGTAGTCGAATCCGTACTCGTTGTTGGTCCCGTAAGTCACATCGGCGCCGTAAGCTTCCTTGCGCTCGGGATCGTCCAGTCCGTGAACGATGCACCCCACCGAAAGCCCCAGGAACTTGTAAACCTGGCCCATCCATTCGCTGTCACGCCGCGCCAGGTAATCGTTGACCGTAACCAGGTGCACTCCCCGCCCGGTCAGCGCGTTCAAATAGATGGGCATGACCGCGACCAGCGTCTTGCCTTCGCCCGTCTTCATTTCCGCAATCATGCCCTCGTGCAGCACGATGCCCCCGATCATCTGCACGTCGAACGGACGCATCCCGAGGGTCCGCACCGCGCCCTCGCGGGCCACCGCAAACGCCTCGGGCAGGAGATCGTCCAGAGGTTCGCCGTTTGCGATGCGCTGTTTGAATTCCGGAGTTTTCGCCTTGAGCGCCGCGTCACTCAACTTGCGCATAACGGGCTCGTACGAATTGATCTCATCCACCAGAGGAGCAATCCGCTTGAGGATTCTCTCATTCTGGCTGCCAAATATCTTCTTGAGGATGTCCGTTAGCATTTCGCCGCACTTTCCTCCCGGAACACAATCGTTTCATACCCATCGCCATTCAAAACAAAGGCACGCCGCGCGTGCCCATGTCCATCCACCCGGATGACAACCGCTTATATAACCCACGTTCCCCGACTTTGCAAATCCATCGGAAAACGGACGACTTGCGCGCCCCCGGCGCGGCCGTCACAGGTCCAGGACCAGTGCGACCTCATCGCAATTCGGAAACTTCGGGCAATGAAGGCAATCCGCCCATATCTTCTGGGGGAAAATGTTCTTGTCCACCACCTGGAAACCCAGGCATTGGAAGAACTCCACTTCATAGGTCAAGGTGAAAAGCTGCTTCAGCCCCAGCTCAACGGCTTCGTCGATACACGCCTGCACGAGCCCCCGACCGATCCCGCGCCCCTGGTGAGAATTCAACACGGCGAGCGACCTGATCTCCGCCAGGTTTTCCCAGATGATGTGCAGACTGCAGCTCCCCACCACCTCCCCGGTTTCCTCGTCCACGGCGACGAACATGTCGCGCAGATTCGTGTACAACTCGCTCAGCGAACGGGCCAGGAGCTTCCCGTTCTGTGCGAAGACCCCCAGTGTCTTCTGGATGTTGGGCACATCGACAATTCTTGCCTTGCGTATCATTTCAGGAACAATCCTTTCGCTGCACATTTCACACGCGGTGCGAGCCTGCGTATTCATGGTCACGATGGAGAAACACAGACCGTGGCATCGGGCGACCGGACCCGACTCCCGCTCATCGGCGGCGAAGCAACGCCAGGTCCCGTATCGCCTCGGCAAGCCGCTCCATATCCGCCGCGGTCGTCGCATACCCCGGCGAAACGCGAACGGTGCCCTCCGGAAACGTCCCGAATGTCCGGTGAGCGAGGGGAGCGCAGTGCAATCCCGTCCGCACCGCAATATCGTATCCTTCGTCGAGCAGGTGTCCCGCATCGGCCGGATTGATCCCCGCCATCGTGAACGAGACCGTCGCCGTTCCCCGCACTTCGGGACTGATGACAGTAATTCCGGGAATAGCCCGCAATTGCTCTTCAAGGCGAACCGCCAGCCCCAGTTCGTGATCGCGAATGGTTTCAAGACCGCTGCTCAGGATGTAATCGATGCCCGCGGCAAGTCCCGCGATCCCGGGCAGGTTTGGAGTGCCGCTCTCGTAGCGGTCCGGGCAGATTTCGGGCTGTATCGCGTCCTCCGACCGGCTCCCCGTTCCGCCCTCCAACAAGGGCTCCACGTCCAGCCCCGAACGGATGAAAAGCACGCCGACCCCGGGAGGACCAAGCAGCCCCTTATGGGCGGAACACGCCAGCATCGCCAGGCGCCATTTATCGGCCCTTATGGCCTGAACGCCCGCCGTTTGGGCCGCATCGAGCAAAAGCGGGACGCCGAATTCGCTGCACATTTGCGCCACTGCTTCCGCCGGAAGGAGCGCGCCGTTCACGTTGGAAGCGTGGGTCATCGCCATCAGCCGGGGACGCGACTCCAGCCTCCGCCGCAGCTCATCCACGTCGATGGCTCCGCTGCCGCTGCAGGGAACGATTTCGGTGCTCACGCCGATTTCACTCAGTCGTTTCAGCGGACGGACCACGGAATTGTGTTCCATGGCCGAGATCAGCACGCGATCCCCCCTTTTCAACCACCCCTTCAAGACGATATTGATGCTCTCGGTGGCGTTCTTCGTGAAAATCACCCGGTCGGCATCTCCGATGCCCAGGAAAGAGGCCACCTTCTCGCGTGCGGCCCCCACCATCGAAGAGGCCAGCCTGGCATGCCGGTGAGAGGCCCTGCCGGGACTCGCTCCGACTTCCGTCAGGGCGTGCCGTACGGCTTCATACACCGACGGCGGCTTGGGAAACGACGTTGCGGCGTTATCGAGATAGAGAGTCATAGCGTTCAAGCGCGAGGTTCATGATTCCACGGGACCCGATTCCCCGGGGTTTCCCGGCTGCATCCGTGGATTCTCAGCGACCCTGTCCCGGCCGCTGTAAAGTGTAAACCGGCCCGCCCGCGCATAGCCGATGAGCGTGATATTCAGGGCCTCGGCGAGCTCCACGGCGAGGGTCGTGGCGGTGTTGCGGCTCACAAGGATGGGGATCCCCACCTTGGCGATCTTGATCAGGATCTCCGAGGTGAGCCTTCCGGTCGTGACGAGCATTTTATCGTCGAGGAGCACACCGTGCAGGACCGCGTGGCCTATGATCATGTCCACGGCATTGTGCCGGCCGATGTCATCCCTGAAAAGAACCACTTCGTCCGGAGTGGCCAGAATGGTGTTGTGGACACCATGTGTACGTCGATACGTATCGCTCAAGCGATTCAAATCTTCGATTCTCGCCTGCACCTGCCGCGGCGAGACCCGGAGCCTGCTTTCAACCGGTTTGCTGAGCAGGGCGTCCAGCGAAAAATAGAACAACGATCCTTTGCCGCACCCCGAAGTAATGGTTCTCTTCATCCACATTCGATTTGCGGGGGTCGAGACCTCCCGGGTGATCACATCCACCTTTCCGGCCGATTCGTCGATTTCGAATCGGAGAATGTCTTCCCGAACCCCGATGAATCCTTCCGCGTAGAAAAACCCCGCCGCCAGTTCATCGAGGTGATGCCCCGCACAGAGGAGCGTGACGATCTCCCCGCCGTTCAGGTAGAGGGTGACCGGGCGTTCCTTGATTACCCACTGCCGCCGCTCGACCGGTCCCTCATCCCCGGCGAAGACCCAGGCCGGAACCGAAGCGACTTCCTCCCGCGCGGCGCCTTCCCCGGACTGCGTTCCGCCTGCCTGAACCTTGCCCTGCGTGTCCGAACCCGAACCCGGAATCAACAGACTCTCCCCGTTTTAACAATCGATGCGAAGTAATCTCCCAGAATCCGGCCATGATCGAAGGCCAGAACGGCAGGCAGGCTCCCGGCGGCAAAAACGGCGAGACTTCGCGCGTCATCGGCCGCCCGCGGCTCCCCAACGCCCGCGGCGGTGAACACCACTGAAACCGTGTGATGGCGCGGATCCCGCGCGGGCTCCGAGTAGGCTCGGAATTGTCGCAAATGCTTCAACCGCAATCCGGTCTCCTCCAGTGCTTCCCGCCGGACAGCCGTTTCCAGGGATTCACCGTAGTCGACGAATCCTCCCGGCAACGCCCACCCGAACGGAGGGTTTTTCCGCTCTATGAGAACGATTCCGCGCCTCCCCAGGTCTATGATGACGTCCACCGTCAGGAGCGGATTTCGATAGGTCCTGACGGCAGTCCCGCAGGCGGGGCAATAAACGGTGTCGGAGCTCGTCATCCGTGGGCCTCCCCTTTGAATTGCTGATCCCGCATCAACACGTGTTCCAATAATAATACCAGAAAAATTCCGAAAATAAGGCCATTACCGAAGAATGCCCGAATCTGCGTGGGAACCGAGGCGATCAGGGCGTCGGGCAGGATGCTCACCACCGTGCCCAGCATCACCGGCAGACCCACCACGAAATAATCCCGCGACGTCATCCCCCCGGCGGAAATGATGTCCAGCCCGGTCCCGATCTGCGCCCCCATCGCCACCGCGAGCGCTGCTCCGACCACGGCCGAGGGAACCATTGCCAGCAATGCGGCAAACTTCGGAGCCAATGCCGCGACCACCAGCATCAATCCACATAAGGCCGTGACGTAACGGCTGGCAACCCGGTTGGCCACCACCACGCCCGGGCTGATGCTGTAGCTGACCAGCCCCACGACTCCCATCAGCCCGCACAGGACTCCGGCAGCGCCGTTAAAAAAAAGCCCCCGGGACACGCCGGTCGGCAACCGCTCGGGATCCGTAACGGCGGCGATGCCATTCAGGCTTCCCAGGCTGTTGACCGTGACGGCCAGGTAGGATGCCGCAAACGCCAGTATCGCCGGCCAGCGGAAAACCGGAACCGCGGGGATCGGATCGGGAGGCAGGGAGAGCCAGCGGGCAGCCATCAACGGCCGGAAGTCGACCCCCTCCATCAGAAAATAGAAGACGGAACCGATCCCCATGCCCAGCAGGAGCGCGATGGTTTTCCAAAAACCGCGCAGCCAATGGGAAAGCGTGGCCATGACCAGGACGAGCCCCAGGCTGAACAGGAAGACATGAATATCGTTGCGCGAACCCGCGTTTTCCAGACCGCTCATGATGCGCGTGAGGAACGGCAGGAGCGAGAAGGCGATCAGCATGAGAATGACGCCGACCACGTTGGGAGTCGCCCAGGCGTTGATGTTCTTCACTCGGCGCATGAGAACGGCGGCCATGAGAAGCCCTCCTCCCACCATCATACCCCCCTGGATTTCCTGTATCCCATAAGGGGTCAGCACGATGAAGGTCAACAGGACGGCGGTGGAAGGACCTTCCATGAGCGGATACCGATGGCCGACCAGGCACTGCACCGTGGTGAACAACCCCGAGGTCAGCAGGATAAGCTGGAAAAACCGCACGGCCCCGGCGGCATCGAGATGCAGGGCCTTGCTCCCCAGCGCGGCGGAAATGATCAGGAAGGAAAACATGATGATGGCCCACTGAAGGCCGTACAGAGCTGAATATCTGAGGGGAGGATTGTCGTCTATGTCATAAATATATTCGGGCTTGTCCATTGGGCGCTTTTTGCCGGCTTTCGGTGAACAGGATCATTGCAGTTCCCGGGGGAGCGGGAGGCCGACCGGGGCCGCCCAAACGAACCGCGCCTTCAGACCGCAGGCCGCTCAGTGCAGGATTTCAAACAGGGTGCTGATCGAGTCTTCGTTGTGAATGTTGCGGATGGCCGCAGAGAACAGCCTGCACGAGGGAACGACCTCGATCTTCCGGCAGTGCGCGGCCTGGGGTCTCAGGGGCAGCGTATCCGTCACGACGAGTTTCTTCAGCGCGCTGTTTTCGATCCGATCGATCGCCGGTCCTGACAAAACTGCGTGTGTCACGCATGCATGGACCTCGGTCGCGCCTTTGTCCAGGAGACTCTTGGTCGCCTCAACCAGGGTCCCCGCCGTGTCCACCATGTCATCGAGAACGACTGCCGCCTTGCCCGATACTTCCCCGATGATATGGAGCGCTTCGGCCTTGTTCACATCGGAGCGGCGTTTGTCGATCATCGCGAGTCCCGCTTTCAGGATCTTCGCGTACGCCCTGGCTCGCGGCACGCCCCCGGCATCCGGGGAAACGATCACCATGTCGCCGTTGAAGTGTTCCCGAATATAGGGAAGCAGTATGGGTGAGGCGTACAGATTGTCCACGGGAACGTCGAAAAATCCCTGGATCTGACCTGCGTGAAGATCCATGGTGAGGATTCGCTGCGCTCCGACGCGAGCGATAAGGTCGGCCACCAGCCGCGCCGTGATCGGCACACGGGGCTTGTTCTTGCGGTCCTGGCGCGCGTAGCTGTAATAGGGGATGACCGCGGTGATTCTCCTGGCCGAGGCCCGCTTGAACGCGTCGATCATCACCAGGAGTTCCATCAGGTGGTCATTGACCGGCTGAGCCCCTGACTGCACTACGAAAATATCGGCCCCCCTGACGTTTTCCCCTATCTCGACCCGGATCTCCCCGTCGCTGAACGTACTGATCATGGCCCTGCCAAGGGGCATCTCCAGCGAGTCGCAAATCTGGTGAGCCAGTTCCCTGTTGCTGTTCCCGGCAAAAATCTTCAAACCGTACGTCGCCATTTGAATCTATCCCTTGTCTCCCTTGCCTCCGGCACAAACGAAGAAGTGCCCTCTTCTTATTATACGCAAGCAGGAATGGCAACCCTTTTTCATCTTTGCGGGCACGCAGGCCGACCACGCGGCTTTTCGAGCACGCTCAATCGATGCGTCCCGCCTTCCAATCACAGGTCTTCGAGCTCTTCTTCCCTGACGCAGTATCCTTCGTGGCCGGGCCAATACAGGAACCGGTGGCAATGAGGGCATTGCAGGATGGCATCGTCCCGCTGAAGCTCGATGAACTTCTGAGGGGGAATATTCAGATGGCATACCTGGCAAACCCCGTTCTCCACCGCGGCTACCGCAATGCCCGCCTGCTTCTTGAACAGGAAGTCGGAGCGCTTCACCAGTTCCGGTTCAAGCTTCTCGCGTACTTTCTGCTGCAGCCCCTCGAGGTAATCCAGCCGTTCCTTCAGCTGTGCGCTTTCACTTTCGAGCTTCTGCCTGTTTTCCTCGAGCTTCTGCCTCTGGGCGGCCAGATCCTTCTCCAGGTCTTTGACCTGCCGGCCAAGCGCCTCGATCTTTTCCATCTGCTCGAGCGCGCTGTCCTCCTTGCTCGCAATATCCTTCTTGATATCTTCGATCTCTTTGAGGATGGCCTGGTATTCCTTGTTTGTCTTGACCTCGCTCATCCGGGACTTGCTCCTGGCGATCTTGTTTTCCAGGTCGGCGATATTCTGTTCCAGCGACTTGCGGTTCTTCAAGGCGAGCTCGTGTTCGGCCTTCCTCGCCAGGTACTCGGCTTCAAAATGCTCGAACTCCTTTTCGATTTCGGAAACACGCCGGGGTGTTTCCTCGCACCCGCGGACAAGCAGGTTCTTCTTGTTCTCCAGTATCTGGTATTGAATCAGGCATCTGAGTTGGCTAAGCAAGGGATCAACCTCCTGTCTAAGACTCTTGTCGGTTCAGCCACGCGATATTCCAAACGCCCTTGATCCGGACCGGCACACCGGCCCTGGCCGGCTCAGGGCGACAACGGCTCAACGGCACTTCCCACAATGCGCAGGGGATCCTTTTCCCTGCGCGCCACAAAAACCTCCAGCCCGGCCTCCTGTCCCACTGCACGGGACCGCAGATACTCCGCCAGGGGTTGAAGCACGACCCGTTCCGAGGAGAAGTGCCCGATATCGATCACGGCAAGACCGTGCTCTTCGGCGCGCATGGCGTCGTGATACTTCACGTCGCCGGTAATGTACACATCCGCTCTCCCGGTAATCACGGCGTCGAGAAGCCCGCCCCCGCTCCCCGTGCAAACGGCGACACGTCGCACCGAGCGACCCGGTTCTCCCACGACCCGAACGGCACCACCGCCCATCGCCGCGGCTGCAAAGGAAGCCAGGCCGTCGAGTGACATCTCCGCAGGCAATTCTCCGACACACCCCATTCCCGCATACCGCGGCTCATCCTGCCAGGCTGCGTCAATTTCGAGCGGGGTCACGCCCTGCAGCGCGAAGACCCGCGCCAACTGTTCGTTGGTGCCTGCTCGTGCGGCATCGAGATTGGTATGGGCGCAAATCAGGCTGATTCCTTCCCTCACCGCGGTCATGATCAGCTTGCCGGGAAAGACATCCGCTCGTACGGACTCAAGGGGCTGGAAGATCAGAGGATGGTGCGTGACCACGCACTGGCATTTCAGGCTCAAGGCTTCCCCAAGGGTGGTCGAACCGGGGTCCAGCGCCACCAGCAGCCGGCTCAGTTCCGCTTCCGGGTCGCCGACCTGAAGACCGCAACGATCCCACCCGGCACTGAAGCGAAAGGGGGCGTAAGCATCCACCCAGTCCATGACATCTTTTACTTTCGGCATCTAAGGGGCTCCCCCCAAAAAAACAAGGGGTGTTCGTTAGAGAACACCCCTCGGTACTTGCTCCTGCGGGTTGCGGCCGGCGCGGGTCTGCCGTCTCCAGGTGACTGTGCGGATCTCCCTCCTGGCCGCTCCGGGCAAAATTATTCGTTTCCGTGCTGTCTTTGTAATCACCGCTTGAACGTTCACCATGGGCATTGCGAATGGGCCCACCTGGCCTCGAACCAGGGACCGACCGGTTATGAGCCGGTGGCTCTACCAACTGAGCTATGGGCCCCATGACCTCCAATCAAATAGGCAACATTTTATATAAGGAGTTGTCTCATTTTTTGTCAAGTCAATTCTCCCTGCGACGGCCCGACTTGTATCGAGCTTGCGCAACCGCTCCATCGACGGCGCGATCCGTTCCGCCCGCCGGTCCGGCGCCGAATCACCCGGGAGAGAACTCCTCAAGCCGTCGCGGTCTGCGCGGGCCCGTTCAACCGTCCCGAGCGGAATCGAAAGCTCCGGGCGGTTCACAACGCTTGTGAAGCGACGCCTCATGTTTCGATGAAGCTCTTCAACTCCTTCCTGCGGCTCGGATGCCGGAGCTTCCGCAGTGCCTTTGCTTCGATCTGCCGGATGCGCTCCCGCGTCACGGCAAAATCCTGCCCCACTTCCTCGAGGGTGTGATCCGCCTTTTCGCCGATGCCGAAGCGCATCCGCAGCACTTTCTCCTCGCGCGGCGTCAGCGTTGCAAGGGCTTTGCGCGTCTGCTCGCTCAGGTTGAGGTTGATCACCGCATCCACGGGCGATGCCACACGCTTGTCTTCGATGAAATCGCCCAGATGGCTGTCCTCCTCCTCACCGATCGGCGTTTCCAGGCTGATGGGTTCCTTGGCGATCTTCAATACCTTGCGCACTTTCTCGACGGGAAATTCCATCTTTTCGGCGATCTCCTCGGGAGTCGGCTCCCGTCCCAACTCCTGGACGAGATAGCGAGAAGTGCGAATCAGCTTGTTGATGGTTTCGATCATGTGAACGGGAATTCTGATGGTCCGGGCCTGGTCGGCAATGGCGCGGGTGATCGCCTGGCGTATCCACCACGTGGCATACGTGCTGAATTTGTAGCCACGCTGGTATTCGAACTTGTCCACGGCCTTCATCAATCCGATGTTGCCCTCCTGGATGAGATCAAGGAATTGGAGTCCCCGGTTCGTGTACTTCTTGGCGATGCTCACCACCAGGCGCAGATTCGCCTCGATCAGCTCGCTTTTCGCCAGCTTGGCCCGGATCAGCCCATCCTCCACCCGCCTGAGGATCAGGCGCAGAGACCGGGAATCCATCTTCGCCTCGATTTCCAGTTCTTCGATCCGTTGCTTCGCCTCGATGGCCTTGTTGGCCAATTCCAGGAAATCCTTCTCCTCCATGTTGACCTGATCGGCACAGGCCCGAGCCTTCCCCCTGTCCTCGATCGCCGTCTCATAAAGCGGCTTCAATTCCTGCAAAGGCTTACCGGACAGCAGCAGACAGTTCCTCAACTCGTCTTCGGACCGCTCGATGACGTCGAGGCACAAGTGCAACTTGTCGATGATGCTGTCGATATGGCGCTTGCTGAGCTGAAGCCCCTTGAGGAGGCTCACGATCTGCTCCTTGTTCTGCTGCACCTGGCTCTTCAGCACGAACTCCTCATCCCTTGTGAGGCTGTCGCTCAAAAGTCTGGTCTGCAATATCTTGTTCGACTCATCAAGACTCTGGACTTCACGGAGTATGCCGACGACCCGCTCTTTCTGGGCCGTCTCCTCCTCCACCGTGATTTCGTCGTCCACCTCCCGGAGAACATCGCTGACCCTGGCGTTGTCGTCCTCGAGCTTGTGCTTGAGGTTCATGATTTCCTTGATGCCGATGGAAGATTCCATGATCGCGTTGAAGATTTCCCGCTCTCCTGCTTCGATGCGTTTCGCGATTTCAACCTCTCCCTCGCGTGTGAGCAACGAAACCTGTCCCATTTCACGCAGATACATTTTTACCGGATCGGTGACACGGCTCGTGACGTCGGCCTCTATTTGCAGCTCATCTTCTTCTTCCTCCAGCAGGGAGTCGGAATCCGCGCCCGAGGTCTCCCGAACCACCTGGACCTGCTGCTCCGAATCGACTATCTCGATGTCCATCTCATCAAAAATCATCATCATGTCGTCCAGTTTCTCAGGAGAGACCAGATCTTCGGGCAAGGCCTCATTGACTTCATCGTACGTGAGATAGCCCTTTTCCTTGCCCACCGTAATGAGACGCTTGATATCGTCCATCTCCGGCTTGCTCAAAGCGGGATCGCGTCGTTGCTTTGTTTCCTTGTCCGTCATCGGTTCTCTCTCCTACAGGTTGTACGGTAAATCTTTATCCCTCTTCTTGGCGGAGTTCAGGTTCTGAATCTCCACCAGGATGTGTCTGACCCGATCCGAGTCGCCTTCCCGGACGGCCGCCTTAAGGGCGGTGTCCAGGTCCAGGCTTCTCTGTTTGAGCTCCCGTCTCGTCAGCGCGATCAACCAGTCGTTAAGCTGCACCCTCGGTTCCGCAAGTTCCGCGGATTCAAGCATGAACCGTGTGAACATCTCCTTGGATTCCGGATCGGCAAGCTCGTCGTAGACGATGGAGGCATTGAATTCGCTCTCCGGAGCGTGAGGTGTTCCAACGAGCACCATCGCCAGGGCACGCAGTTTCGGTTCTTGGAAGTACTCCAGCGCGCCCGAGCTGTCGGCTTGCTCGATGAGATCGGGGTATCTGATGAGCAATCGAAGGATTTTTTCCTCGAGGGTCTGCGTTTCGGAGATTCCGGGAAGAACGGGGGTACGGTAGGAGCGGGAGTAAGGTCTTTCCGGCGTGCGGCGGTCGTGGCGCAACTGCTGATTCAACACTTCTTCGGAGACGCAGAGCCGGTCGGCCGCCAGCCTCAGATACTCGGACTTCAGCAGGGGTTGGCGCACGGCGTCGAAAATCGGCCTCAATTCGGCAGCGATTTTCAGCCTCGCGCTTGCGCTTCCATCCCAGCCGTCAAGGATTCTCTTGACGGCGTAAGCGCCCAGTTCCTGCCTGCTTCGGAGCAGTTTCTCGAAACCTTCCAGCCCGTCCCTCCTGAGGAAATCGTCGGGGTCCATACCGTCGGGAAAGCGCACGCAACTGACCGCCACGTTCTCCTGCAGAAAAAGCGGCAGCCCTCTCAGCATCGCTTTGTCTCCCGCCTCGTCTCCGTCATAGGCCATAACGACTTCGTCGGACATCCGGGACAATATCCGAACCTGGTGAGGCGTAAGGGCCGTTCCCAGGGTCGCGACCACGCGGAAGAACCCTCGCGCGTGGAACGCCAGCAAGTCCATGTAGCCTTCCACCAGGACCGTCTGCCGCACCTGCCTGCATGCTTCGCGGGCTCTCGCCAGTTGGTAGAGCAACCGTCCCTTGTGGTACACGGCGGTTTCGGGGCTGTTGAGGTACTTCGGCTCGTCCTTGAGGTCCGCGGAGAGGCTTCGACCGCCGAAAGCCACGATCCGGCCTCCCTCGTCCCGGATGGGAAATATGAGACGGTTGCGAAACCGGTCATAGACTCTGTCCTTACCGGTGCTCCGGGCCAGCAGCCCCGCCCCGATCCCCGGTTCGACATCATATCCGAGATTCGCCAGGTGACGGGACAGGCTGTCCCAGCTCTGTGGAGCAAATCCCATCCGCTCCGTTTCGACGACCTCCGCCGGCAGGCCGCGCCGCGCAATATATTCCCTCGCGATCCTTCCCTCCGGGCTGTGATGCAGCTGGTCATAAAAAAAATCCGCCGCCGAGCGGAGGATCCGGTAGAGCTCTTCGCGTTCCTTCCGGGCACTCTCAATCGCGCCCGGCGTGGCGCCTTCAACATGGTCGCGTTCCGGGAGGGCGATGTGATATCTTTCCGCCAGATACCGGATGGCTTCCCCGAACGCTACGTTCCTGTGCTTCATCACGAAGTTGAGGACGTCCCCTCCGCTGCCGCACCCGAAGCAGTAGTAAAGCTGGTTTTCGGCATCGACATGGAACGATGGGGTCTTCTCCTGATGAAACGGGCACAGTCCCAGGTGCCTGTTGCCCGAGCGCCGCAGCTGGACGACCTGTCCGACCACGTCGACAATGTCAACGGCCTGCTTCACAAGAGTGGCCATTCCGGAACTATTCACGTGTGACAGCCCGTAATCCCCGTAATGCCTGATAACGATACGACAACGTAAACGCGTCCCTGAGCGCGAAACTTTTGATTTGTATCCGGCGGAAAACGTCAAATCAAGGCATTTCTTTTCATGACCCGGACGGACCGACGCCGACCCCGGCGATATCCCCCTTGAGCCGGAAAGCAACCCACGGCCGCCCGCATATCGTATCGGCGTTCCTGCCGGAGGCTCACGCGGAAAGCTTGCGGCGCACCAGTTCGTTGACGGCTTTCCCCTCGGCGCGCCCCCCGACACGAGGCATGAGCGCCTTCATCACCTTCCCCATATCCCTGGCGGATTGAGCACCGACTTCAGCGACCACTTCGTCGATGAGCCGTTCCAGGGACTCCGGAGACAGCGCCTCGGGGAGAAAGGCTTGAAGCACCGCAATTTCCGCTTCCTCCACCCCCGCCAGGTCCGGCCGGTTCGCCTTCGAATACTGCTCCGCGGACTCCCGGCGCTGTTTGATCTGCGTGGAAATCAGCTGCTGTATTTCCATGTCGTTGGGAAGACGCCGGAGTTCCTTTTCCTTCACCTTGACGGCGGTCAACAGAAGCCGGACAGCATTCCGCTTGTTCTCGTCCTTTTCCCTTATGCCGTCTTTCAATGCCTGCTCGATATCCTGCAGGAGTGCCATCATTCACCTCTTCTCGGGTTCGGAGAAGGCGTTGCGCCCCCGCATTTTTCCCGCACCCTGGCCAGAGCATCCTTAAACCGCAGCGTTCCGCTGTAAATGGCCTTGCCCGTTATGACGCCGAGCAATCCGAGCGGAACCAGGGGCAGGAGGTCCTCTATGTCCTGGAGGGTGTGTACCCCACCCGATGCGATCACCGGAATGGAACAGGATTCCAGCAACCGCTTCGTCGCTTCGATGTTCACGCCGGACTGCATGCCGTCACGATGAATATCGGTATAAATGATCGCGGCCAAGTCAAGTTTTTCAAAACGCTTCGCCAGAGCGACGGCATCCGTTCCGGAAGTCTCCTTCCACCCCTCGATGGCCACCAGCCCGTCGCGCGCGTCGATACCGAGAGCGATCCGAGAACGATACAAACCGCAGGCCTGTTCCAGTATTTCGGGCTGCCGCAGGGCGGCGGTGCCGATGATCGCTCTTTCCACTCCCGAGTCCAGGTAATCCCGGATCGCCTCGAGATTGCGAATGCCCCCGCCGACCTGCACGGGAATGCTCACGGCCTTGACAATGGAAGCAACAACCTGACGATTCGCGGGCCTCCGCAGAAACGCGCCATCCAGGTCGACAACGTGCAGCCAGCCTGCCCCCTCCCCTTCCCATCGTTTTGCGACCGACACGGGGTCCTTACCGTACACGGTCACCCGGTCGGGGTCCCCCTGCATGAGGCGAACGCATACGCCATCCTTGATATCTATCGCTGGAAATATGATCATGCTTTAATCCGCTCCCCGGCGAACACACCGCCGCCCGACGATTCTCCCGGAGCAATCGAGGCCTGCCGCGCATTCATGCTTCATCCGCGGCGGAAATCACGCTCCTCGATCCTCCGCCCCGTCCGCACCGCCGCCTCCCTCCAGCACGTTCCTAAGGTAGGCGGGGGGTTTGAGCACCTTGCGGTCCCTGGTGACACATACGTGGATGGTGTAGCCGGTGGTGAGGACCTCCCCGTCCCTGGCGATTTCATATTCGAACCTCAGGCGTGCCGGCCCGGAGAAGGCGAAACGCGTCGCAATGGTAAGGACATCGTCGTAGAAGGCCGGCTTCCGGTAGTTGCAATGGGCCTCGACCACCGGAAGATAGACTCCCCTGCTTTCAACTTCCCTGTAGGTCAGACCGCGACTGCGAAACCACTCGGCACGTCCGACCTCAAACCACTTCAGATAGTTCCCGTAGTAGGCCTGCCCCATGGCATCGGTATCGCCATAGATGACCCGCACCCGGCTGCTCACTTGCATCAGCGCCATCCTGTTCCGCAACCTGCCGGGAACAACCCGGACACGGTCCTTTCACGGCCCCGCCCCGGAGATGCCCCCTTCCCCGCCATCATGCGGTCTTTTCAGGTTCCGATAAAAACCTTGAACAAATCCACTCCGTCCCCGACACGCCATCCCGATTCCCGCGCGGTTTTTTCACAGAAAGCGGGAGCATCGGAAGAACCCGCGTTCCCCCCGTTCAGATCCTCGACCAGCAGAAAAGGCACGGGGTCGGCCACATGGGTTTTCTTTTCGATGGGAGTCAGGTGATCCGTGACGATCAGCATGCGCACCGCCGCGAACTCGCGCAGGCCGTCCACCAGTGGGGCAACGACCTTTACGTCCAGGTCCTCGATGGCCCGTATCTTCTTCTCCAGGCTGCCTTCGTGGCCGGCTTCATCCGGCGCCTCCACGTGGATGAATACGAGCTGTCCGCGCCTCAGCGCCTCGATAGCCGCCTGCACCTTCCCCGCGTAGTTCGTGTCGAGGTAACCGGTTGCACCCGGCACCGCAATGGGCTCGAGCCCGGCGTAGACGCCGAGGCCCTTCAAGAGGTCCACCGCGGAGATCATCGCGCCGTTGAGGCCGAATCTTTCCTTCAAGGTGGGCATTGCGGGCGCCCTGCCCTGACCCCAGAGCCAGACCGAGTTGGCGGTGAGCTTGCCTTCCCGTTGGCGGTTGAGGTTCACCGGGTGCCCGGCCAGGATTTGCTCGGCCTTCCGGATGAAGGCCGTCAGCACCGGATCGGTGAGATAGACCGCGCCATAAGGGTCGCTCGGTTCGCCGGTGATGTCGTGGGGCGGTGTGGTCGGCAAGCCTTGCGGCCCCTCCGGCCAAACCAGCAAATGGCGGTAGCTCACCCCCGGATACAGCCTCAAAACACTGCCGGCCGTCGCCTCCTGGAGCGCCGAGATCAGCTCCCGGGATTCGGGCGTGGAGATGTGCCCCGCCGAGTAGTCGGCCATCCGCATGACCCCCGAGGCATCGCGCCGAAGGTTCACCAGGTTGCAACGAAAGGCCAGATCCCGCTCCTCCAGGCGAATCCCCATGGAAGCGGCCTCCAACGGGGCCCGTCCGGTATGATAGATCCGCGGATCATAACCGAGCAGGCTCATATTGGCGACATCGCTGCCCGGCTCCATGCAGTCCGGGATGGTCCTGGCCATCCCCAATCGACCACGGGAGCTGAGCCGGTCCAGGTGTGGGGTGGAAGCCGCCTCCAGCGGTGTTCTGCCGTTCAGCTCCGCAAGCGGGTAGTCGCCCATCCCGTCGCCCACCAGAATCACGTATTTCTTTTCCATTTGCATCTCGACGATGAAGACCGACGGTCGTCAGAAGAAATTGTTCGTTTCCTGGTTTTCGATCCGAATGATCTGAGTCGGAGCCGTCACGATATCGAGCTGGTCGATTTCGGCCAGTGCCGCCCTCACATTACTCTCCAGCGCTTCGTGAGTCAGCATCACGATGGGTACCGAAGAAGCCTTCCGACGACCCTTTTGGATCACCGCGGCGATGCTGATGTGGAATTTCCCCAGAATCCCCGAGACCTTCGACAGGACTCCGGGCTGATCGAGGGCGGAAAAACGGAAATAGTAACAGGTGGAGACATCGGCTATCGGCTTTATCGCGATTTCGGCCAATCGATCCGGCTGGAAAGCGAGCGCCGGGACTCGTCCCGGGGTGCTGCCGAGGATGTCGCGAGCCAGGTCGATCAGATCGCCGACCACGGCGCTTCCCGTCGGCATCATGCCCGCCCCCATGCCGTAGAGCATGATATTCCCCACCGCATTGCCCTGAACATGCACGGCGTTGTAAGCCCCCTTTACGCTGGCGAGCACATGATGACGCGGTATGAGCGTCGGATGCACCCGGGTTTCGATGCGTCCGTCCATGTGGCGCGCGATGGCGAGCAATTTCAGACTGTAGCCGAATTCCTCCCCGAATTGAATATCGTCAGGGTCGATGTGCGAGATGCCTTCCGTGTAAACCTCGTCGAAACGAATGGGAGTGCCGAAGGACAGGGCGCTCGCTATGGCCAGCTTGTGTGCCGTGTCGATTCCTTCCACGTCGAGCGCCGGGTTCGCTTCGGCGTACCCCATCTGCTGGGCCTCGCCCAGAGCGTCTTCGAAGGAAAGCCCCCCTTCCGCCATGCGGGTGAGGATATAGTTGGCCGTGCCGTTCAGGATACCGAAAATCGTCTGGATACGGTTTCCCGCGAGCCCTTCGCGCAAAGCCTTGATGAGCGGGATTCCTCCAGCCACGGAAGCCTCGAAGCCGATGGCGCGCCCCCGCTCGGCCGCAACCCGGAACAGTTCGTTGCCGGAATGCGCCAGCAGCGCCTTGTTCGCCGTAACCACGTGCTTGCCGGAATCGATCGCCCGGCGAATGACCTCCCGCGCCGCATCCAGCCCTCCGATCAATTCCACCACGATGTCGATGTCCGGGTCGTTGAGAATGTCGTCAATACGGTTGGTCAGCAGGTCCCGCGGCACCGACACGGGCCTCGGTCGGTCGATATCCAGATCGGCCACGCGCCGCAATTCGAGCGGCACTCCAAGGCGATTCCGTATGTCCGCCTCATTTTCGCGCAACACCTGGATGACCCCGCAACCCACCGTCCCCCAACCGATCAGTCCAACTCTGATAGAGCGCATCTCACCCTCGAATTTCGAAATGGCCAAAAAAACCGAGCGCCCCGGAACACGGAGGCGCCCGAAGACATGCGAGCCGGCCGGGGGCAGGGTCTCCGTCCCATTCGGGACGCCTCCCCGTCTCAATAATGAATCGCCGGCGCGGGTCTTTGGCTCGTGTGCGTGCAAATGGCCGACAGCGTCAAGCCGCCGCGCCGTCCTCCATCTTTGCCTACTTGTGGTTGAACGCCCGCCGCAATCCTCTTATCGCCTGCTTAGTCCGCATCTCGTTCTCGACCAGGGCGAACCGGACGTATTCATCGCCGTATTCTCCAAAACCCAAGCCGGGAGAGACGGCAACCTTGGCCTCCTCGATCAGGAGCTTGGAAAACTCCACCGAACCCATGGCTCTGAACCGTTCCGGAATTCGCGCCCAGACGAACATCGTTCCCTTGGGCTTCTCCAGAGGCCAACCGATGCGGTTCAGTCCGTCCACCAGCACGTCACGCCGGGACTGGTAGACCGATACAATGCGGTCCACGCAGTCCTGGTCGCTCTGCAACGCGATGGTCGCCGCGATCTGGATCGGCTGGAACACACCATAATCCAGGTAGCTCTTGATCCGGGTGAGCGCGGAAACCATCTCTTCGTTTCCCACGCAGAACCCGACCCGCCACCCCGCCATGCTGTAACTTTTCGACATGGAAAAAAATTCGACTCCGACGTCCTTGGCGCCCGGCACCTGCAGAAAACTGGGCGCTTCATACCCGTCAAAGGCAAGATCGGCATAAGCCAGGTCGTGAATCACCATCATGTGGTGTTCTTTTGCGAAGTCCACGATCTTCCGGAAGAAATCCAGGTCCACCACGGTCGTGGTCGGATTGTGAGGAAAGGAAATGATCAGCAGTTTCGGTCTGGGCCAGGTTTGCTTCGTGGCGGATTCGAGATCTTCCAGAAAATTCCGGTCAGGCCCGATGGGGATGGACCTGACGTCTCCTCCGGCAATGATCGCGGAATAGGGGTGAATGGGGTAAGTGGGATTGGGAGAGAAAACCACGTCACCGGGGCTGACCAGCACCAGCACCAGGTGAGAAAGCCCCTCCTTGGCGCCGATGGTGACCACTGCCTCCCGCTCCGGATCGATCTCTACATTGTAGCGGCGGCGGTACCATGTGGCGATGCCCTCGCGAAGCTTGGTGATTCCCCTGGAAGCTGAATAGCGGTGATTGTGCGCCTTGCGGACGGCTTCGACCAGCTTGTCGATGATGTGCTTGGGAGTGGGAAGGTCCGGGTTTCCCATTCCGAGGTCGATAATATCCTCACCGGCCCTTCGCCGTTCCATTTTCAAGGCATTGACCTGGGCAAAGACGTACGGCGGCAGCCGGTACATCCGACTGCGCTGTGCAATGTTGAAATTCATGGCTTCTCTTCCTCCATTTTAAACTTTAGAAATTTATACGAGAGGTTTTCCATTGTCAAAATCTTTCAGGCACCCCGATGTCGGGAATTGCGCACATGAACCGGCGGAAGCTCCGGACATGAGCCGGCAATGCCGCTTCCGGAATGCTCAAACGCGCCGCGATGGACGGAAACCCCTTGTATTCGGCGGGATCGTTCTGTTAAGGTACGGCCATTTCGGCCCGGACTGAATTCGGTAATTCTATAAACGTTGATCGGATAAGGCAAGCCAATGAAGCAGGTCATTTTAGGCACGGCGGGACACATCGATCACGGCAAAACCTCATTGATCAGAGCGCTTACCGGCATCGACACGGATCGCCTCAAGGAAGAGAAGCTCAGGGGCATCACCATCGAGCTCGGGTTTGCCCACATGGATCTCCCCGACGGAAACCGGCTCGGCATTGTCGACGTCCCGGGCCACGAGCGGTTTGTCAAGCACATGGTCGCCGGCGCGACCGGGATCGACCTGGTTGCGCTCGTTATTGCCGCCGATGAGGGGGTCATGCCCCAAACCCGGGAACATATGGAGATCTGCGAACTGCTTCGCGTCAAGCAGGGATTGGTCGTACTCACCAAGATCGACCTGGTGGACGATCCCGACTGGCTCGAGATGGTGCGTGAAGACGTCGCGGATTTTCTCAAGGGCACTTTCCTGGAAGGGGCGCCGATCCTTTCCGTCTCGGCGGCCACCGGAGAGGGGATCGGCGAGCTCAAGCAGGCACTGACCCGCCTTTATGAAGAAGTTGAACCCCGGAGCGTCGAAGGACCGTTCCGCCTGCCTGTGGACCGGGTGTTCACCATGCGCGGATTCGGGACCGTCATCACCGGCACGAGCATGTCGGGCCGGCTGCGCATCGGTGATCCGGTCATGATCTACCCCTCGGAGCTGAAATCGAAAGTGAGGGGGCTTCAGGTGCACAGCAAGGAAGTCCAGGAAGTCCTTCCCGGACAGCGAACCGCCATCAATCTGCAAGGCATGGAACGGGCGTTGATCCAGCGGGGGGATGTGGTGGCCACCCCGGGGGCCGTCGTGGCAACCCATATGGTCGACGTGCAAATGGAGCTCCTGGCCGCGGCGCCGCGCCCTCTCAAGCACAGGGCAAAGGTCCGGTTTCATACCGGCACCGCCGAACACATCGCCACCGTGGTTCTCCTCGACCGGGTGGAACTGCTCGCGGGAGAAGGAGCCTTCGCCCAGATCCGCCTGGATCAGCCCATTGCCGCATTGCGCGGAGACCGTTTCGTGGTCAGGTCCTACTCCCCTGTCCAGACCATCGGAGGGGGGAGCATCCTGAATCCGCTGCCCCGAAAACACAAGGGCCACGAAAAACGCGAAGCCGCCAAGGCCCTCGAGACCCTCTCCAATAGCAACGACGCCGAGATTCTTGTATGGCATATCCGGGCCGCCGGATGGGCCGGCCTGTCCCAGGACGAACTGCAGGTTCGCGCCAATGTGTCCCCCAAAACCACTGAAAAAGAGCTGCACCGGCTGATCAGCCAAAAGACCGTCACCCTGTTCGACAAGGACAACCGGCGCCTCATCGACCGGCAAGCCCTGGAAGAACTCCGCCAGGCCGTCCTGAGCACCCTTGCCGAGTACCACAAACGCTTTCCCCTGAAGACGGGCATGCCCAAGGAGGAGCTTTCGGCACAGCTCGGCAAGCCGGTTGAAGTCAAGCTGTATAATTTCGCCTTGAGGAGTCTCACCGATGAGGACCGCATCGCACAGGAAATGGAGTGGGTGCGTCTGAAGTCCCATAAGATCGATCTTTCCGGGGACGAGGATGTCATTCGGCGAAAGATCGAGCAGGTCTTTCGCGCCGCGGGCCTTCAACCGCCGTTCGTCAAAGAGATCGCCGCCGACCTGCCCGGCACTTCGCGGCAACACCAGGACGTGCTCGAATGGATGGTGTCCCAGGGGATCCTCGTCAAGGCAAAAGAGGACATCTATTTTCATGCCGCGGCCATGGCCGAGCTGCAAGCTCGACTGGTGGCGTTTCTCAAGGAGAACGGCGAGATTTCAACCCCTCAATTCAAGGAAATGACTCAGGCCAGCAGAAAATACACGATTCCGCTGCTCGAATACTTCGATTCGCAGAAGGTGACCATTCGCATCGGAGACATGCGCAGGCTGCGGGAAAGCAAGGCCGGCCAGTGACCGGAGCCGGCCGCACAGAGGAGAAATTGATGCTCAAGCACATCGTGTTCATCAAGTTCAAGAAGGACGCCACGGAAGCCGAAATCGCCGATATGGAGAAGGGCCTGCGCGCGCTCCCTTCCATCATCCCCGAAATCAAGGGATTCGAATTCGGGCGGGACGTGGTGCGCGCCGAGCGATCCTACGATTTCGCCCTGGTTGCGGCTTTCGCCGATCTCGACGCCATGAAACGCTACCAGGTTCACCCCAGTCACGTGGAAGTGGTGGGAAAAGTGAAAAAGGTCGCCGAAGGTCTGCTGGCCGTGGATTTCACCTACTAGGCGGTCAGGAGATTCGCCCCGCGCCCGCGACTCCGGGATCGTTTCTTTCCGGGCAATCACGGCACCGTCGTTCAGCCCGTTTGGGCAAAATGGGTGAGCAGGTCCGCCACGAGCTTCACCCCTACATCCAGGGCGCTTTCGTCAAAATCGAAGTGCGGCGAGTGGAGCCCGTGCGCAAACCCTTTGGCCGGATCGTGGCAGCCGAGACGTATCAATGCCCCGGGCCACCGCTGGAGAAAATAGGCAAAGTCTTCGGCCCCCATGGACGGGGGCTCCAGGAGAACGGATTCGGCGCCAAGTAGTCCCCGCGCCCTGTCCACGACATATTCGACCACGGACGGATGGTTCACCACGGGAGGATATCCCGAATCGATTTTCAGTTCGACGACCACGCCATGGGAAGATTCGAGCCCTCGCGCCGCCTCTTCCACGCGTCGCAACACCAGGTCCCGGACCTGGGATCGGAACGTCCGCAGGGTCCCCTCCATTCGCACTTCCTCGGGAATGATGTTGCGCGCCGTCCCCCCGTGAAAGCTGCCGATGGTGAGCACGGCACTGTCCAGAGGCGGCACGCTGCGGCTGACGATGCTTTGCAGTTGAGCGACGAAGTAGGACCCTGCGACGATCGGGTCCACGCACAGCTCGGGGTGCGCCCCGTGTCCTCCTTTTCCCACGATGCGAACGGAGATGCTGTCGGATGCCGCATTGCTCGTGGTTGCGGCAAGCGCGATCCTTCCGACGGGCAGCTCCGGATACATGTGCACCGCAAAAATCGCGTCGATCCGCTCCGGGTCGAACAGCCCGGTTTCGAGCATGGCCAGCGCGCCCCCGCGCCCGCCCTCCTCCGCGGGTTGAAAGATGAAAAGCACCTTCCCGCCGCCCCGTTCCGGCCAATCGTTCTCGAGCAGCAGCCGCAGGACGCCGAGCGCCACGGTCATGTGCCCGTCATGTCCGCAGGCGTGCATCATGCCGGGGTTGAGTGAGCCGTAGGGCACATCGCCGGCCTCATCCAACGGCAGAGCGTCCATGTCGGCGCGCAACGCCAGCGTTCCCCCCGGCCTCCGACATCCCAGGGCGGCAATCACCCCCGTGCCTCCAACCTCCCTGAGGTGTGGCACTCCAAGCGCGTCGAGAACCTCGCAGATCTTCGCGGCCGTCTTTTCCTCCCCGAATGCCGGTTCCGGATACCGGTGGAAGTGTCTTCTCAATTCCACGAGCCATTCATGCATGGGCGGCAGACCGCTGACGGGCATCTTCTCTCTCCGAACAAAAAAGCCCGCCTCCCCCGGCAAGGGAAAATCGGGCTTGATTTTTCCTCATAAGCCAACCCTGGCCCTGAAACCGAAAAAGGGCAGGATCGCAGGGCACCGCCCTCGATACCTGCCCTGGTTCGTCCAGTTTTAGGTCCCAGCGAGCCTACACGGGAATGTTGCCGTGCTTCTTCGGCGGCAGAGCCTGACGCTTCGAAGCCAGAATCTCAAAAGCCTCGATCAGGCGAGCGCGCGACTCGGACGGCATGATCACCGCGTCGATGTACCCTCTGGATGCCGCGATGTACGGATTGTAGAGGGCATTCCGGTAATTGTCGATCACTTCCTGCCGTTTGGCCACGGGATCCGCCGATTCGCTGATTTCTCTCCTGAAGATGACGTTTGCGGCGCCTTCAGCACCCATGACCGCGATTTCGGCGGTCGGCCAGGCAAACGCGAAATCGGCGCGCAGATCGCTGGAGCACATGGCCAGGTAGGATCCGCCGTAGTCTTTGCGGGTCGTCAGGGTGATCTTGGGCACGGTGGCTTCCGAGTAGCACCACAGAAGCTTGGCGCCGTGACGGATGATGCCGCCCCATTCCTGCACCTTCCCCGGGAGGTAGCCCGGCACGTCGGCGATGGTCAGCATCTGGATATTGAAGGCATCGCAGCACCGGATGAAGCGGGTCGCCTTGTCGGAGGAATCGCAGTCCAGGCAGCCGGCCAAAAACTTGGGCTGATTGGCGATGATGCCGAGGCTCCTGCCGTTCAGGCGGGCGTATCCCACCACCATGTTCGGGGCATAATGCTCATGCACCTCGAGAAATTCGCCGTCGTCGACGATAGACCGGATGACGTCTCTGATATCGTAGGCGCCCATCGGGTTTTCAGGAATGATGGTGTCCAGCTCGGGACAGAGCCTGGTGGGATTGTCCCCGGTGGCAACCATGGGCGGGTCTTCCATGTTGTTGTCGGGGAAATAGGCCAGCAGCTTCTTGATCTGCTCGATGCAGTCGGCATCGCTCTCACAGGCGAAGTGGGCGACACCGCTCTTGGAGTTGTGGGTCATGGCGCCGCCGAGCTCTTCCTGGGTGATGATTTCGCCCAGAACCGACTTGATGACGTCCGGACCGGTGATGAACATGAGGCCGGTCTTCTTCACCATGTAAATGAAATCGGTCATTGCGGGGGAGTACACCGCACCGCCGGCACAGGGGCCCATGATGGCGGAAACCTGGGGAATGACTCCCGATGCGATGGCATTGCGATAGAAGATCTGGCCGTAACCGGAAAGTGAATCCACACCTTCCTGGATGCGGGCGCCGCCGGAATCGTTGAAACCGACGAGCGGCTTGCCGGCTCTGAGCGCCAGGTCCATGACCTTCGTGATTTTCTTCGCGTGCATTTCGCCGAGGCTTCCGGCCCGCGCCGTGAAATCCTGCGCAAACGTGAACACCTGGCGTCCGTTGACCAGACCGTATCCCGTGATGACACCGTCAGCGGGAATGTCCACCTTATCAATCCCGAACAGGGTCCCTCTGTGTTTCACGAACATGTCGATTTCACGGAAGGTACCGGGATCAAAAAAGAGGTCTATCCTCTCACGAGCGGTCAGCTTGCCACGCTCATGTTGCTGGCCGACAGCCTTGGCGCCACCCATTTCCTTGATTTTCGCTTCCCGCTCACGCAGTTCCTTTAGCTTGTCTGCAACCCTTCCCATATCCGCTTCTCCTCCGTTTCACGATGAAAGAACCCCTGGTTAGCATCCACTTGACAAGTTGAAACATTCTAGCGGTTCAATAGAACATGTCAAGCGCTTTCCCCGCCAATTCGTCCAAAGATTCACATTATCCGCTCAGAAGTTTCCCGGAATTCGATCGAAGTCGACTTTAGCACAAGAATCGCCCCTGGTTCCACAGCTATTTGAGCAATCTTCAACGACAGCGACCTCCCGCCGAAAGCAAAAATCGCTACGGCAGACCCATTTCGGTGAGGCTTCAGAGATGGGGCGGATTTATGCATCTTATGAGTGCCACCGGCAAACCGCGACCCGGAAAAGTCCGAACCCCGGAACGTTGCCCTGTTCAAGCCTGGTGAAAAAAGTCACACCCCCACCTCCCGTTCCCCCCCTCATGGCGCGGAACCGTCTTGCATACGCGCGGGGCGCCGAGGCTTCGCCCCCGGGAACCAAGGCCGCCACCGCCCTCCCCCTTCCTGTTTCTACACAAGACCTTTCAAATCCATGCCGGTGGCATACGGCACGTGCCGTACCGCAAGCGCGCGGTCCCGGGCCTCCGTCCACATGCGTCGGCTCTGCAGACGCCGGTCGACGTCATCCCTGATGACGAAGTGGACCGCCGTTTCGAACGCCGTCATGAAATCAAGGCGGCATTCGGCGTCGCAAACGACGGTGTCGAACCCGTCCAGAATTCGTTCCCCCACGGTGATGACCACCGGTTCAAGCGGCGTGCCTCGCCCCGGATCGAGAATCCGGTGCGGAACGAAGCTGCGGTCGGAGAAGGTCCAGAGCATCTGGTCGATGTGTTGTGCGCCGAGCGTGGAGTCGGCGACCACCTGCACTTTCCGCCCGGCCTCGTAGAAGTGCTCGACGATGTTGCACAGGAGCTTTCTTTGCTCCGCGGCAACGGTTTCCACGAATAGAATTCGCGATTCAGCCATATGCCTCGACACGTCAAATGGACTGCCGTCGTGGGTTTTTTCCCGTGTTGCCCAAACCGGGCGAATGCGGCCGCGACCTGCCCGGCCGGTTCACCAACCGGTCCGTCGCGCGCCCGTTTGTTTCAAAACCCGAACGGGAATGCTCATCAGGCCCTTTTCACGCGGCGCAGATCTTGTACACCGGCTCCGCGGAATTCGGTCCGAAATGAAGGCTCATGTCCTGGAAAAAGTTTTTGGTAGGGCTCACCGTCAGCTTGTCGCTGACGGCGATCACCGCCTCTCCCGTGTCTGCAACCTGCAGATGCAGGAGGATCCTGCATCCGCCCGGATGGCTGATCAACAGGTGACGGAGCCGCGTCAGCCCGTCCCGGTCCAGGGCATCCGCCATCAGGCGGATGCGGACCTCTTCAACGGTCTGAACCTGGGCGTCCTCCAGAGAAAGAACATGATTCGCAATGATCTTGCTCCCTTTTTCATCGTGCTGAACCTTGCCGACGACCACCAGCGGTTCATCGGTCTGCAACAGGTCCCGCGACTGCATGAACGTCTCCGAGAAGGCCACCACTTCGAGCACGCCCTCCTTGTCCTCGATGGCAAGAAAGGCCATGCGATCCCCCTTCTTGGTGGTGAGTTCCTTCACGATGCTGATCATTCCGCACAGAATGACTTCGGCCCCCTCCTTCCTTTCCTTCACGGCCTGGGTGTCCGCGGTGCACAGCTGCGAGATCTGCGCCGCGTAGGAATCCAGGGGATGGCCTGAAATATAGAACCCGAGGGCCTCTTTCTCGAACTGAAGCGTCTGCCGCCCGTCCCATTCGGGCACCTCCGGCAGAGCGGACGCTCCCGCCTTTGTCCGGGGCTTGAGCAGGTCGAACATGTTGATCTGGCCCGACTGTCGATCCCTCTGGACCGCCTGGGCCTTGTCCAGAGCGTCGTCGAGCGCCGCCATGACTCCGGCCCTGCAGGAATGAATCGAATCGAAGGCGCCGCATTTCACCAACTGTTCGAGCACCCTGCGGTTCACTCGCTGCGTGTCCACGCGCAGGCAGAAGTCGTGGATCGACTTGAACGGGCCGCGTTCGACCCGCGTGTTCAATATCACCTCGATGGCCGCCTCTCCGACGTTCTTGACCGCCCCCAACCCGAAGCGAATCTTTCCGCCGACCACCGTGAAGTCCCTGCTGCTCGCATTCACGTCCGGCGGCAGAATGTCGATGCCCTTCTCCCGGCATTCACTGATGAGCCTCACGACCTGGTCCGAGCTGCTCAGAAAGCTGTTGAGCAGGGCGGCCATGAACTCGACGAGGTAATGCGTCTTCAGATAGGCGGTCTGGTAGGCCACCAGCGCGTATGCCGCGCTGTGGGACTTGTTGAACCCGTAGCCGGCGAATTTCTCCATGAGGTCGAAAATATGGTTGGCCTTGGCGAGGGGGATTCCGTTCTTCCTGGACCCCTCCACGAACCGGGCGCGCTGGTCGCGCATGGCCTCGGCATTCTTCTTGCCCATGGCGCGGCGCAGCACGTCCGCCTCGCCCAGAGTGTAGCTCGCCATCACGCTGGCGATCTTCATGACCTGTTCCTGGTAGAGAATAACCCCGTAGGTCGGCTCAAGGATGGGCCGCAGAATCTCCGGATCGTACGTGATCTCGATCTGGCCGTGCTTTCCCTGGATGTAAAGCTCCACCATCCCGCTTTCGAGCGGGCCCGGGCGGTAGAGGGCGACCAGAGCGACGATATCCGCGAAGTTCTCGGGTTTCAGGCGAGCCAGGATGTTCCTCATTCCCGAGCTTTCCAGCTGGAAAACGCCCGTGGTGTCGGCCCGGCTGAGCAAGGCGTACGTATCCCGGTCATCGAGCGGCAGCGCGAGCATGTCCAATTCCAGGCCGTGGGTTTCCCGGATGAGACGAACCGCGTCATCGATGACGGTGAGGTTCCTCAGCCCGAGGAAGTCGAACTTGATCAGGCCGGCCCTTTCCACGTACTTCATGGGGTACTGGGTCACGACCTCGCCGTCCTGACCGAGGTAGAGAGGCATGTACTCCACGATGGGCCTGTCCGCCATGACCACCCCGGCGGCGTGAGTGGAGGCGTGCCGGGTGAGTCCTTCAAGGGCGAAGGCGATTTCAAAAAGCTCCCTGATCTGCGGATCTTCCCGCTGTTGTTCGGCCAGGCGGGGCTCCGCCTGGAAGGCCTTTTCCAATGTCATTCCCAGCGACGACGGGATCAGCTTGGCGATGCGATCCACCTCGTTGTAAGGCATTGCCAGGGCGCGGCCCACGTCCCGGATCACGGCCCGGGCCTGCATGGTTCCGAAGGTGGTGATCTGGGCGACACGGTTCTTGCCGTACTTTTCCGAAACGTAATTGAACACTTCCTCCCGTCCGCGGATGCAGAAATCCACGTCGATATCCGGCATGCTGATGCGTTCCGGGTTGAGGAAGCGCTCGAAGATCAGCCCGTGTTCGATGGGGTCCAGGTCGGTGATGTTCATGGCGTAGGCGACCAGGCTTCCCGCCGCCGATCCGCGCCCCGGCCCGACGGGTATGCCGTGGCTCTTGGCGTAGTTGATGAAATCGCCGACAATCAAAAAGTAGGCGGCAAAGCCCATCTCCCGAATGACGGCCAACTCGCTGCGGAGCCGCTCTTCGTACTCCCCGCGGTCCTGCTCGGAGAACCCGGAGCGTCTCTTTTCGAGTTCCCGCAGTCGCCGCCGGAACCCCTCTAGCGCCGTTTTTTCAAACTTGTCTTCGACGCTCTCCCCTTCATCGAGCGGAAACACCGGAAAATGATAGTCCCCGAGCTTCAGCTCCAATCGACAGCGTTCGGCGATGGCCACCGAATTCTCCAGCGCTTCGGGAACATGGGCGAATTCCCGCGCCATCTCCTCCGGGGACTTGAAGTAGAGCTGATCCGTCTGGAACTTCATGCGTTTTTCATCGAGCACGGTCTTCCCGGTCTGGATGCAGAGCAGGATTTCGTGGGCGCGGGCATCGCTCTTGCGCAGATAGTGGCAGTCGTTGGTTGCGACCAGGGGCAGGCCGAGCTCTTTGCCCATGACGATCAGCCGTTCGTTGACCTTCGCCTGTTCGGGCATCCCGTTCGCCTGCAATTCCAGGTAGAAGTGATCCGGACCGAGGATGCCGGCATACTCGCGGGCGGCATCCCGCGCGGCGCTCTCCTGATTCCGCGACAGGAGCGTCGCCACCTCTCCCTTGAGGCAGCTGGAAAGCCCGATCAATCCCTCGTGGTGTTGAAGGAGAATCTCCTTGTCTATTCTGGGCTTGTAGTAGAAGCCCTCAAGGTAGCCGGCGCTCACCAGTTTCATCAGGTTCTGATAACCGGTCGCGTCCTTTGCGAGCAGCACCAGGTGGTAGTTTCTGTCCTCTTCGCCCGTCCCCGAACCTTCGGCTCTGCCGTGGCGATCGTGCCGGCTCCTCGGAGCGAGGTAGACCTCGCAACCGATGATCGGCCTGATCCCGGCCGCCTTGGCCTTTTCGTAGAACTCGAGTGCCCCGAACATGTTGCCGTGGTCCGTCATGGTCACCGCCGGCATCTCCATGCTCCGTGCCGTTTCAATCAAATCCGTAAGGCGTATGGCCCCATCGAGAAGACTGTATTGAGTGTGAACGTGAAGATGAACGAAGGCATTCATGCAGGCTGTTCCTTCCTCCCGGCAATAAAATAAAGGGACGGCGCGGCGCGTTCTTCCCGCCCCCCGGCGCGGCAGGCCGCCCTCGAATGCGAAAACGCGCCGTCTCTCGCACGGGCAGTCCCGGGCCAAAGGTTCCTTTTGCATCGGCGGGACGAGTCCGGAGGTGTCCCGAATCACCCGTTTATCGTACATCAAATCGAGGCGGTTTCCATCCGCAAATTGAACTGCCGCCCTACCCCCGCAAGGGGCATTCGGACGCGGAAAGGCGGCCGCCCCTACCCCCGGGCCGAAGCTCCAGGAATCCGTGAGGAGCTTTCCCTTCCGGTCAATATACTGTGGTTCCCCATGAGAAAATACAGGGTTCACCCCATTTCATATTCGCATCTTTTCCATAGACTCTACTCAACTGCCTGCCTACATTAACTCCACTGAAAGCCGGGTGAAGGAGGGCCCCGGCTTTCGGTTTGTCCGGGGGTATCCTTATCGACGCGACGCGCTTGCTGAGCGCCCGTCCGATGCAGAATCGGCTTGACTTCATGCTTTTACATCGGCTACTATTCCTCTGTTCTGGGCTCAGGCGGGTGTAGCTCAGTTGGTAGAGCACAAGCTTCCCAAGCTTGGGGTCGCGGGTTCGAATCCCGTCGCCCGCTCCAGGGTAAAGGCATCCCTTCTTGACAAAGAAGGCTTCCCTTTTTGAGGTGGCTGCAGTCCAATCCCGGTAGCAGGCTTACTTCGATCAGTGGATGACAAGACTTCCGGGTTCTCCGGCGATAAGCTGGAGAAACCTGTTCTGGCTAACATTAGATTATTGTCGCGTCTGCTAAGAGAAGTGGGTTTACCGGCCCGCTTTTTTTGTTTTTGGAAGGCGATGCAGGCATGAAAAAGAGTGATCCCGCGCCCGGTGGTGAGGAAAAGGTCGACCGTATCGTCAGGCAGGTATGGGACCTGACGGAACCCGTGATTCGGGCGGAAGGGATGGAGATCATCGAAATTGAATACCGACGGGAATCTCCCGGCTGGGTGTTGCGCGTGTTCGTGGACCAGGAAGGCGGAGTGTCCGTGGATGATTGCGCCAGAATCAGCCGCGTCGTGGGGGACCTCCTTGATGTGGCTGATATCATTCACTATCCTTACCATTTGGAAGTCTCCTCGCCGGGGCTGAACAGGCCATTGCGCAAGAGGGAACAATTTGCCAAGGTCGTCGGTAAGGTGATTGAAGTCAAAACTTTGGTTCCATTTGGGACGCGCCGCAATTTCAAGGGGATTCTCAAGGAAGTCGGCGTCGAACGGATCAGGATGGATTGCGACAACCAGTTGTTCGAAATCCCTTTCTCGAACATGGACCGCGCGCGCTTGCGCTATTTCGATTCTCAAGAGGATTAGGGATTTGCGGAATAAGCTGCCACAGAGATACGGCGTTTATGTCATGAGACCACGCGAGGAGACGAGAAACCATGGCCAGTGAACTTAAGCGGTTGATCGACCAGGTGAGCCGCGAGAAGGGAATCGACCGCCAGACGTTGATCCATACGCTCGAGGAGGCCATCAAATCGGCTATCAAGAAGAAGTATGGGACGAGACAGGACCTGGACGTCACCTACAACGAAGAATACGGTGAGCTCGAGGCCTTTCAGTTCAAGGAAGTGGTCGAGACCGTGACCGATCCGGACAAACAAGTTTCCCTGGCGGAAGCGATCAAGCTTGATCCCGAAAGCGAAATTGGGGACGAGCTTGGTATCCGGATGGATACCGAGACACTGGGCCGTATTGCCGCGCAATCCGCCAAGCAGGTCATCATTCAGAAGATGAAAGACGCCGAGCGCGAAGTCGTCTACGAGGAATTCAAGAGTCGCAAGGGAGAGATCGCACACGGAGTCGTCCAGCGCGTGGACAAGAGCGGCATCGTGGTGAACATGGGACAGGCGGAAGCCATTCTCCCGCCCAAGGAGCAGATTCCAAGGGAAGTCTTTCGCCAGGGAGACCGGGTCAGGGCTTACGTGCTGGACGTGAAGAAGATCAGCAAGGGACCTCAGATCGTCCTGAGCCGGACTCATCCTCACTTTCTGATTCAATTGTTTCACGGCGAGGTGCCTGAGATTGTGGAAGGCATCGTGAGCATCATCAGCGCGGCCCGGGAACCGGGCTCGCGCGCCAAGATCGCCGTGATTTCCAAAGCCACGGACGTGGATCCCGTGGGCGCTTGCGTGGGCATGAAGGGAACGCGCGTGCAGAACGTCGTTCAGGAACTGCGGGGGGAAAAGATCGATATCGTGCCCTGGAACATGGACCCGGCGAAGTTCGTGGTGAACGCGCTGGCCCCGGCGATCATTTCGAAGGTCATCATCGATCAGGCCAACCGCAGCATGGAAGTCATCGTACCCGACGATCAACTGTCGTTGGCCATCGGCAAGAAAGGGCAAAACGTCCGCCTGGCATCGCGCCTCACCAACTGGCGGATAGACGTTAAGAACGAAAGCCGGCACGAACGTCAGAAGCAGACCGGATACCAATCCATGCTGCGCATCAATGGTCTGACGGCACAACTTGCCGACCGGCTCTACGAAGCGGGGATCACTTCACTCCAGGAATTCATCGATGCAAGCGGCTCGGAGCTGGAGGAACTCACCCAATTGGCAGGACCCGTCATCGAGGAGATGAAGGCCGAGGCGGGACGATTGGTACTGGAAAATGAAACGACGGCGGAAGCCGCTTCCGAGGGAAACGAAACGCAACAGGACGGGGAGGCTTCCGAGTCCCCGGAGTCCTTGGTCGAGGTTTCCGAGGAACAGGTTCAGGGGGAGTAACCGCTTTTGAAACGGGGTCATGTGCCCATTCGAACTTGTCTGGTTTGCGCGGTCAAGAAACCGAAACGCTACCTTGTTCGTGTGGCCCTCAGCTTCGAAGAGAAGTCTGTGGTGGTGGATCGCGATCAATGTGTGGGAGGACGTGGCGGTTACGTCTGCCCGGAATGCCTGCCCCGATTGAGCTTCACGAAGCGGGTCCAGAAGGCTTTCCGCAACAAAGCGAAAGGATTGGCCCCAGACGTTGGTCGGGGAACCGGCCGTGTTTGAACCGGTCCGGATTCCTGAATCGAAAAGGAATGTTCACCTCTTTTCCCCAGGGACCGCAGCCGGGCTTTCCGGCTCCGGGTTCTCCGGACGGCTCGATCGACCGACGGGGAGGAGGTTCGAAATAGATCACCACGTACTGTGCGATAGTACTACAAGGGGGAAGTATTGATGACGCGAATGAGGGTGCATGAGCTTGCGAAAGAACTCAACATGGACAATAAAGACCTGATCGATCGCATCCTTAAGCTGGGGATACAGGTCAAGAACCACATGAGCACTCTGACCGACTCCGCCGTCTTGAAGATCCGTCAGCAGTTTTCCGAGGCGAAGACCGAGACCGTTGAAGAAAAGCGTATCGGCAGAGCCGTGATCCGAAGAAGAAAGAAGCTGACCGAAGGAGAATCCGCCGCTGCGCCCGCCGAAGGTGAGGAACGCGTCGCGTCCGAGGCGTTGCCCGTGGAGGCGGAGATGCCCGCTCAACCGGTGGAGGCGCCGGAGTTGATCGCGGAACCCATCTCGAAGCTTCCCCCCGAGGTGGGCGTCGCCCAGCCGCAACTCCCCGAAGAACCCGAGCCGGCACCTGAGCCCCTCATTCCGGCAGTAAAACCCGAAGAGGCCGCCGCCTCGGAACTCGCCGTGGAACCCCAGACAGTCGTTCCCCCGGTCGCTGCGCCCGCGGCGGAAGTCAAACCGGCCCGTCCGCCGATGGAGGCGCCTGCGCCGGCACGCAAACCCCCCGAGGAGAAGGAAACGAAGGTGAAACACGCTGAACCCGAATCGCTCGCTGAACCGCTGCCCTCCCCCGCCCCCGTTGAGCTCACCCTCGTGCCTGCCGAGTCTGCCGCCGGCCAGGTTGCCGAAAGAACCGACGAGGAAGAAGAGGAAGACGACAAGGCCAGACCGAAGAAGGCTAAGAAGAGACGGCGCAAGAAGGTGCGCAAGGATGAGCCTGCGCGGATCATCAAGCTCCCGGAGATCATCCCGGAGGAACCCGAAGAGGAAGCGGTCCTGCCCGCTCACCTGGCGACCCGCATCCAGGTCAAGACCGAAGAGGTCGAGGTCAAGGAAGCTCCCCGCAAGAAGCGGCCCCGTCCCGAGGAATTCGAGAAGGAGGCTGCCGAACGCAAGGCCAAGGGCACCCGGCGCAAGGAGGTTTTCGAGCGCGAAGACCTTTACTCGAAACAGGAGATCGCCGCCCAGGACGATCGCGGTCGGCTCAAGGGGGACAAGAGACGACCTTTTGCGAAGGAGCCGGCGCGGCCCGAAATCGCCGTCGTGAAGCCGGGAAAGCGTAAAATCCGGGTCGACGAAGCCATAACCGTGGCGAACCTGGCCAAACAGATGGGGATAAAGGCCACGGAACTGATCAAGAAGCTCCTGCTGCTGGGCCTGCCCGCCAACATCAACCAGGCTGTCGATTTTGACACGGCCGCCCTGCTGGCCTCGGAGTTTGAATTCGAAGTCGAGAAGACCGGGTTCGAGGAAGAGGAACTCCTCCAGGTCCGTGAGGACCGGGTCGAAGACCTCATCCGAAGGCCACCCGTCATTACCGTCATGGGCCATGTCGATCACGGCAAGACCTCTCTGCTCGACGCCATTCGCGATACGAACGTGATCGGCGGGGAAGCCGGCGGCATCACTCAGCACATCGGCGCCTACTATGTGATGCTCCCCAACGGGAACGTCGTCTTTCTCGACACTCCGGGCCACGAAGCGTTCACTTCCATGCGGGCCCGCGGGGCCAAGGTCACGGACATCGTGATTCTGGTGGTTGCCGCAGACGACGGCGTCATGCAGCAGACGATCGAGGCCATCAATCACGCCAAGGCGGCGGAAGTGCCCATCATTGTCGCCATCAACAAGGTGGACAAGCCCAACGCCAACATCGACCGGGTCAAGAGGGAGCTCGCCGAGCACGGGCTGATCCCGGAAGAATGGGGTGGAAACGTCACCATGGTGGGAATATCGGCCAAGAAACGCACGGGTATCGAGGAACTGCTGGAAATGGTCCTGCTCCAGGCCGAGCTGCTCGAGCTCAAGGCCAACCCTGCAAAGCCGGCGCGCGGCCGGGTGATCGAAGCGAAGCTGGACAAGGGAAGAGGGCCCGTCGCGACCATCCTGATCCAGGAAGGCACCCTGCGCACCGGCGACGTCTACCTGTGCGGCGTGAATTCCGGTCGTGTCAGGAACATGTTCAGCGACCGCGGGCAACGGCTGGATGAAGCGGGACCGTCAATGCCCGTGGAAGTGCTCGGGCTGTCGGGCGTGCCCAATGCCGGAGACGATTTCATCACCCTGCCGGACGAGAGGCAGGCGAAGATGATCGCGGAACACCGCCTCGTCAAGCTCCGCGAAAAGGAGCTGTCGCGGACCAGCAAAGTCACCCTGGAGAGTCTGTTCGAACAGATCCAGGAAGGCGAAATCAAGGAACTGAACCTGATCCTGAAGGCCGACGTGCATGGCTCTCTCGAGGCCATCACGGATTCGCTGCTCAAGCTGTCCACCCCGGAAGTCAAGGTCAGTCTGATCCATTTCGGTACCGGTGCCGTCATTGAAACGGACGTGATGCTCGCATCCGCCTCCAATGCCATCGTGATCGGTTTCAACGTCAGGTCGGAGACGAAGGTGCAGGAACTGGCGGATCAGGAGAACGTGGATGTGCGCTACTACGATGTCATCTATCAACTCCTGAGCGACGTCAAGGACGCCATGGTCGGCATGCTCGAACCCGTCTTCAAGGAAAACGTGATCGGCCGCGCCGAAGTGCGACAGACCTTCCAGGTTCCCAAGATCGGCATGATCGCGGGCAGCTTCGTCCTGGAAGGGCGCGTGGAAAGAAACGCCAAATGCCGCGTGCTCCGGGATCACGTGGTCACCTATGACGGAAAAATCAGTTCGCTGAGGCGATTCAAGGATGACGCCAAGGAAGTGAAGGCGGGCTTCGAATGCGGAATTGGCGTCGAAAACTTCAACGACATCAAGGTGGGTGATATCCTCGAAGTCTATGAACTTCAGGAGATGAAGCCCGTCCTGGAATCCCCGCCGGGGGACAAATGATCGGGATTGAAGCGCAGCCATGACGGTGGGAGTTGCTCGAGTGGTCTTCAGGCTCCATGGGAATCAGTCGCTCAAGGACAAGCGCAGCGTGGTCAAGAGCCTGGTTGAGAAGAGCCGGCACAGGTTCAACGTGTCCGTTGCGGAAGTCGCCGACCAGGACCTCCACCAGAAGGCGACGATCGGCATCGCGGTCATCGGCAGCGACGGACGGGTGATCAATTCGGTTTTGGACCGCATCATGGCTTTCATGGAGTCGCTCGGCCTTGCGGAGCTCGTAGCGCAGGAGATCGAGCTGATTCCTCTCGGGGAATAGTGATTTGGGAAATCGTGCGGGAATACGGATCGAAAGCCGGGAAGCGGTTCAATACCGCCGCAATGCCGGATTTTGAGGTGATCGACCATGGAATACAAACGGGCTGACCGGGTTGCAGACTTGCTGCGCAGGGAGATGGCGGATCTGCTCCTGCGCAGGATCAAGGATCCGAGGGTCTCAAAGGTCACCATCACCGCGATTGAAGTGACCGACGACCTGCAGAATGCCAAAGTATTCTTTTGCCTCATGGGCGCGGCAACCGAAGAGGAAAAGCGTTCGGCGGCCCTCGGGCTGAACAGGGGCAAGGGTTTCATGCGCCTGGAACTCGGGAAGAGGTTGCATCTGAGATATCTTCCGCAACTCTCCTTCCACTACGACAGCTCCTTCGAGTACGGGGACAAGATCGAACGCCTGTTGAAAGAATTGCATAAGAATGAATGAGTCGCAGCTCGAAATCTTATCGGAAATCGTCAGGGCCGTGAAGGCCGGCCGGCGATTCCTCGTGGTCACCCACGTCAGGCCCGACGGCGATGCCGTCGGGTCGGTCCTTGCGCTGACTTTCATGCTGCGCAAACTGGGCAGGAAAGCCGATGCGTATTGCGCCGACCCGCTTCCCATCGGGTACGATTTCCTGGCCGGAGCAGAGGACATCAGGCACGACGTTTCCGATCCCTCTTCTTATGATGTAGCCATAACCGTGGACTGCGGAGACTTCCAGCGGGTGGGGGACGAGCTTGCGGAAGCGATTGCCCGTATCCCTTTGCTGATCAACATCGACCACCATGTCGGCAAATCCGTCTTCGGGCACATCAACTGGGTGCAGACTTCGGCGAGCAGCACATGCGAGATGCTGTATCGCCTGAGTTCCATGCTCGAAGTGCCGCTCGACGCCGACATCGCTTCCCAGCTCTACACGGGAATCCTGACGGATACCGGGTCTTTTCGGTTTTCCAACACCAACCGCGATGTGCTGGAAATCGCCTCCAGGCTTGTCGCATCGGGGGCGCAGCCGTCACTGATCGCCCAATACGTGTACGACTCCGGCCAGCCCCAGCGTTTGCGGCTGCTGGCCAAAGTCCTGGCCACCGTGACGTTTCACGCCGACAACCGCCTCGCCGCGGCGGAACTGAGCCAGAAAATGCTGGCCGAAACCGAAACCTCCCACCTGGACAGCGAAGGGTTCATCAATGAGCTGCGTTCGGTGCGGCCGGTCAGGCTGGCCATGCTCTTCCGGGAAGGCCGCAACGGAATGGTGCACGTCAGTCTGAGGTCCAAGGGGGATGTCGATGTCGCCGGTTTCGCCCACAAATACGGCGGAGGAGGTCATCGGCAGGCGGCCGCGTTTCGTGTCGCCGGGAACCTGGAGGAGGTCCGGTCTGCATTTACCACTGAAGCGTTGAGCTATATTGCATGAGAGAGATGTTTCCCATAACCGCGCAATCGAGCACGGCATCCACGGGCGGTAACCCCTCCCGCCCCGATTTCGCCATGCGCGAAAAGGAGCCGAGCGGGCTCCTGGTTCTCGACAAGCCTGAAGGAATGACGTCCTCGACCCTCGTCACCAGGGTCAAGAGGCTGTTAGGCCTTCGCAAGGCAGGCCACTGCGGAACGCTGGACCCTTTCGCCACGGGTGTGCTCCTTGTATGCGTGAACCAGGCCACTCGATTCGCCGAGCAGCTGACCGGCCAGACCAAAGTCTACCGTTTCACCGCGCGCTTGGGCATCGAAACGGATACGCTCGACAGGACCGGCACGGTGGTGCGCACCCGCGATGACGTGGTCCCGTCCGAACGGGAACTGCTGGAGGCGGTGCGCTTGCACGAGGGGACACAGGTGCAGGAGGTTCCTCGGTACGCGGCCGTGAAGGTTCAGGGAAAACGGCTGTACGAGCTGGCGAGAAAGGGAATCGATGTCGAGCTGCCCAGGCGGGAAGTGCATATCCATCGCTTCGACTTGATTTCCTACCGTTACCCCGAGGTTGTTCTGGAAACGAAGTGCTCGAAGGGCACGTACGTTCGTCAGTTGGCGGCGGATTTGGGGAGGCGCCTGGGATGCGGGGCTCACGTCATGCATCTGCGGCGGCTCGCGTGCGGCCCCTTCGGCCTGGAGCGGGCAAGCTCGCTGGAGCAGATGCACGACGGGGCTTCGGACGGCTCCTGGTTGGCGAAGCTCGTTCCCATGGCCGACGCGCTTTCGCACCTGCCCGCGCTGACGATCGAGGACGGGCAGGTTCTCAGTCGCTTGCGGTACGGACAGCTTGACGCAGACTGGGAGGCGGAACACTCCGGACGGTTTTCCCGGCGCGTGGGACCGGTGCGTATCGTCACCGCCGACGGACGCCTGGCGGCACTCTGGTGGCCGTGGCCGGAATCGGAGCACCAACGCCGTTTACGCGTGTTTCAACTTTGAGGAGAGGTTTCAGTCCATGACTGAATTCAGAGGAACGCAAACAAGAATGGTCCACAGGTCTTGCGATTGACATCCAGAGACTGACGACCGGGCGACCTGGGTCGCAATCAGTCAACACACAATACTTTATCACGTTCAAGGAGGATCAAGCCGTGGTAATGACCCCTGAAAAGAAGAAGGAAATCATCGAAGGATTCAAAGTGCACTCGGCCGATACCGGGTCCCCGGAAGTGCAGATAGCCCTGCTCAGTGAGAGAATCAGCTATCTGACGGAACACTTTAAAATGCACAAGAAAGATCATCATTCACGCCGGGGCCTCCTGAAGCTGGTTGGACAGCGCAGGCAGCTCCTCAATTACCTCAAAAAGAAGAACGCCGAACGTTACAATAACGTGATCGAACGTTTGGGACTGCGCCGCTAGCCGCGCCTGGTCATCTCTCCCTCGGGGCGAGATATCGTTCAAAATAAGGAAATGACCTATGAAGCATTCAGTTCAAGTGGAAGTCGGCGGTCGCCCGATGGTATTCGAAGCCGGGGAGATTGCCCGCCAGGCCGGCGGTTCCGTGCTCATGCGTTACGGAGACACGGTGGTGCTTATTGCAGCGACGAAGGAGGACCGAATTCGGGAAGGAATCGATTTCGTGCCTCTTATGGTGGACTATCAGGAGATGAGTTATGCCGCGGGGCGAATTCCGGGCGGGTTCTTCCGCCGCGAGATCGGCCGTCCGAGCGAGAAGGAAACTCTGACCTCCCGCCTGATCGACCGGCCCATCCGTCCGCTCTTTCCGAAAAAATACTGCTACGAGACTCAGGTGGTCGCCACAGTCCTTTCGGTGGACATGGAGAATGAACCTGATGTCGTGGCGCTGACCGGAGCTTCGACGGCTCTCCATATTTCCCCGGTGCCCTTCCAGGGACCGGTGGCGGCCGTACGCGTCGGCAGAATCAACGGATCCTTCGCCATCAATCCCAGCGCGAAGGAACTCCTCGAGAGCGACCTGAACGTCGTGGTGGCCGGCTCACGCGACGCGGTGGTGATGGTCGAAGGCGGCGCGGATTTCGTTTCGGAAGACGATCTCGTCGATGCCATCGACTTCGGGCACAAAGCCATTCTCCCCATCCTGGACGCCCAGGACGAGCTTCAGCGCAGGATCGCACCGGTAAAGGAGGCGCCTCCCGAGGTGGTGAGGAATGAATCCCTGGTCCAGGCTGTCCGGGACGCCGCCGCGGCGGAAATGCGCGCGGTCATGACCACGCCGGAAAAGCACCCGCGTCGCGATCGGAAGAAAGCCCTGAAAGAACGTATCCAGGCGGAACTGGTCTCCGATGATCCCGATCGCCCGAAGCAGATCGACAATATTCTTGAAGACCTGGAAAAGGAAGTGGTTCGGCGCATGATGGTGGAGGAAGGCCGCCGGATCGACGGAAGAAGGTTCGACGAGATCCGCCCCATCAACATCCAGGCGGGCGTTCTGCCGAGAACTCACGGTTCGGCGGTTTTCACCCGCGGCGAAACACAGGTGCTGGCCGTCGTGACGCTCGGCTCCTCTTCGGATGAGCAGAAGATCGAGGCCCTGGCGGGTGAAACCTTCAAGTCGTTCATGCTCCACTACAATTTCCCCGCGTTTTCCGTAGGCGAAGTCCGTCCGCTCCGCGGGCCGGGACGTCGGGAGATCGGACACGGGGCTCTCGCTGAACGATCGGTGAAAGCCGTGCTTCCCAGGGACGGCGAATTCCCATACACCATCCGGGTGGTCTCCGAGGTCCTGGAATCCAACGGATCGAGCTCCATGGCCACCGTTTGCGGGTCTTCGCTGGCGCTCATGGACGCAGGGGTTCCCATCACCGAACCGGTCGGGGGCATCGCCATGGGGTTGGTGAAGGAAGGGGACAAAATCATCGTTCTCTCGGACATCCTTGGCGATGAAGACCACCTTGGCGATATGGATTTCAAGGTCACGGGCAGCGAACGGGGCATCACTGCGATCCAGATGGACGTGAAGATCGCCGGAATCGACCGCGGCATCATGCAGCGCGCACTGGAACAGGCGCGCGCCGGCCGAATCTTCATCCTGGGGAAAATGAAGGAAGTGCTGTCGGCCCCGAGGCCTGAACTGTCCCCGTACGCCCCCCGCGTCATCACCATCATGATCAACCCGGAAAAGATCCGCGACGTGATCGGACCGGGAGGGAAGGTCATCCGTTCCATCGTTGCCGAAACGGGGGCCAAGATCGATATCGAAGATTCCGGAAAAGTCGTCATCATGAGCCCGGACGGCGCCGCCTGCGACAAGGCGGTGGAGCGGATCCGGGGGCTGACGCAGGAACCCGAGGTGGGGCAGCTCTACATGTCCCGCATTGTACGCGTCACCGATTTCGGAGCCTTTGCGGAAATCCTGCCCAACATCGAAGGTCTGATACACATCTCCCAGCTCGAGCACAGGCGGGTGCGCAAGGTCACCGACGTGGTCCAGGAAGGGGACGAGGTTCTTGTCAAGGTCATCGAAATCGACAAGGACGGGCGAATCCGCCTGAGTCGGAAAGCTGCCCTCGAAAAACCTGAAGGCGGCGGCCAATAGAGGGTATTGAACGCACACGAGGGCGCACGCTCTTCACTACCGGCCTGTGCCCCGTGGCCGTGGAAACTCCCCGGTTCGGCGTCTGAAGCGGCGCCGCGCCGTTTCGACCTGACGCTCGTTATCCGTGCTGATCGGCATCCTCAGTGGGAGAGAGGGAACATTGCATCAAAAAACGGTTCTCCGCAACGGTATTCGTGTGCTGACCGAAAAGATTCCTTTTGCGCATTCGGTATCTACCGGGATTTGGGTCGGCGTGGGATCAAGAGACGAGGAAGAGGATGAGAGGGGGATCACTCACTTCATCGAGCACATGCTGTTCAAGGGAACTCAGCGACGAAGCGCGCTCGACATAGCCAAAGAGTTCGATTCCGTCGGGGGGTTCGCCAACGCCTTCACATCGAAGGAACACGTCTGCGTTCACGCCAAGGTTCTGGCATCCCACCTCCCCCTGGTGGTGGACGTCCTTTCGGATATCTTCTTGAATTCCGTGTTCTCGGACAACGAAATCGAACGGGAACAACAGGTGATCCTCCAGGAAATCCGGATGATCGAAGATACTCCGGATGAGTACGTTCACATCCTTTTCCAGGAGATGTTCTGGAAGGACAACCCCCTGGGGCTGCCGATCTATGGATCGGCACAGGCCCTGGAGTCGCTCGACAGGACAAAGGTGCTTCGTTACCTGTCGCGGCATTTCCACTCCGACAAGATCGTCATCTCCGCGGCCGGCAACCTGGATCACGATCGTTTCCTGGAGCTCATCGGCCCCCCCATGGAAGGTCTCAACCATCCCGCGCTGCCCGGCCGGCGGGTCGTTCCAAAGAACCACCCCCTTGTCAGGATCATTCCCAAGGACCTGGAACTGGTCCACGTCTGTCTCGGAATGAGAGGCAATTCCCAGGTGGACGAAAACCGGTTCGCCTCGCATCTTTTGAACGTGGTACTGGGAAGCAGCATGAGCAGCAGGCTGTTCCAGGAAATCAGGGAAAAACGAGGCCTCGCCTACTCGGTCTATTCATTCTCGCACAGTCATGTGGACGCGGGCATCCTTGGAATTTACGCCGGAGTCGGCGCGCGGAACGTGCAAGAGACACTCGAGCTCATCCGGGAACAGCTCTCCCTACTGGCCGATGAACTCATCTCCGACGAGGAGCTCAATGCCGCCAAGGAATACCTGAGGGGAAGCATGTACCTGAATGCGGAAAGCACCGACTCCCGAATGAACCGGATGGCCAAGAACGAGTTTCTTTTCGGTCGCTTTGTCGATTTTTCGGAAATCGAGGAGAAGATTGTCGGTGTCCGCGCGGAGCAGATCCGGGATTGGTTCCGGGAAGTCTATACACCGCAGGAGTTGACGGTGTTGCTAATGGGACCGGTGGAGATGGACCGCGCCGATGTGGAAAAGGCACTCTCCTGACAGCCCGTGAAGAGAGCCAGGGAGATGCTTTTTGCCGTCCATGGAAAGGACGCGACCAGGGCCGCGTCGAAGTGAGCGGGCTGCCCTCGTCTTCCGCGACCCCTAGGCGGAAACCCGGTGGGAAACCCAGGGCGCCGCTCTCGGCGGGCCGGCTGCCGCATTTTCAAGGTGATGGCGGGAAGTTGGGTTCAGCCGGGGTGAAGCCCGGAGCGGATTGTTCCGCGCACTCCCGAGGACACGTCCATGTCGCTCATGTTTCAGGTCATTGCCAGCGGTTCCAAGGGAAACTCGATCCTGATTTCAAGCCCCCGGACGCACATCCTCCTGGATGCCGGGCTGAGCGCGAGAGAGCTTGTCCGCCGGCTCGAAAAGACTTCCGTGAACGCCCGGCAACTGGACGCGGTGGTCGTCAGCCACGAGCACGCCGACCATGTTCGGGGCGTCGGAGTGCTGAGCCGCCGGTTCGAACTGGTCGTCCACCTCAGCCAGGGTTCCCTGGAAGGCCTGGACCCGCAGATCGGCCGTCTGGCCGGCCACCAGGTCTTTCAGCCGGGCCGGGCTTTCGACATCGGCGACCTTCGGCTGCATCCTTTTCCCATTTCCCACGACGCCCGGGAACCGTCCGGTTTCGTTGTCGAGCACGCCGGCGTGAGGCTAGGCATCTGCACCGACCTCGGGGTCGTCACCGAGCTTGTCAAGGCAAGACTGCAGGGATGCTCCGGCCTGGTCATCGAAGCAAATCACGATCCGGACCTCCTGATCAACGGCCCCTATCCGTGGCACCTCAAACAGCGCATCAGGAGCCGGCACGGGCATCTGTCCAACATCGACAGCCTGGAGCTGCTGAAATGCCTCTACAACGAATGCTTGCGTTCAGTTGTGTTCGCCCACCTGAGCGAAACGAACAACCACCCCGAACTCGTGCTTGAAAACTCCAGGGATTTGGTCAACAATCCCCGGTGGGAGAAGGTCCGTTTCCAAGTTGGAAAACAGCATGACGTCACGCCGCCCGTCGAACTGATGTGACGCCGCCCATCCGGCGTCCTTCGCTCCATGCCCCGAATCCGGACGCTCATCAGGTTTTCCGCCCGGTATCGCAAAACACGGATTGACCTGTGCCGGCCCGGGACCTGCCGCCGCCCCTTCGGGGAACGCGCGCAAGCCCCGGCTGATACAATTTTGCGTTCAAGACGAGTGCATTGGCCGGGAAAGCATAAAGCCCTTCCCTGCGTCTGACGGGCGCATCGGTCCGTAGCAAGGGGCGGGCTCTATGCCCACCCGCTTCACCTCCCAACGGGCAGGTGTTGTGTCATCTCTTATGAACGCATCTCGGTATGAAACTACGATCGCAAGGATGATTCCGTGGAGACTCTGCAAAAGTGCCTGCTGCTTCCCATCGACGGAAGCGAGGAATGTCTCAGGCCGGTTTCGTTCCTGAAGCGCCTGTACCCTGACTTGCGGAACATCAGCGTGATCCTCTTCTACTTGCGACCTCCGCTGTCCCCTTTCTACCAGGAAAAAGCGGATTCCGTGCCGTTGCTGGAAAAAAGAAAAGAGTTGTTCGCCGCCAGGGAGAGGAACTCTCGCGCGATCTTTGAGAATGCGCGAAGACACCTCATTCGCGCGGGGTTTTCCGATGAGACGGTCCAGGAGTGTGCGGAGGAGAAACAATCCAGCGCAGGACGCCATGCATGCCTGCTCGCCGATATCAGGCAGGTGGACGCGGTCCTGGTTCAGAAGCGGGTCAGCAGCAGCCTGGAAGGTTTCCTGCGAGGGGACCCGACTTCGGACCTGCTTCGACACTGCCTGGCAAGCCCGATCTGGTTCACCGAGGGACAAGTCGATCCCGAGCGTGCCGCCATTTGCGTTCTCAACGAAGACGCATCGTTGCGGATCGCCGATCATGCGGCCTTCATGCTTGCCGATACGACCGTGGAGATCACGCTCCTGCATGCGTCGAGAACGGTACCCCGGATGATCTCCGCGCATCCGGCCGGCGTAATGGGAGAAGAGCTCGGCTCATGGCTGAAAACGCCGGCCGGGCAAGTCATCGAGCCCTTTCTGGCGGAATCCCGTCAAATCCTGCGCACGGCGGGAATCGACGAATCCAGGGTTCGCGTGACGCTCATTCCCGACAAGGGCAACACCGCCATGGAGATCCTCTCCCACTGCCGGGAACAGGGGATCGGCATCGTTGCCCTCGGCCACTCCGAACCTGCTGGGACGTGGGGGTTCTTCAAGAACTCGGTGACTCGGAAGGTTCTCTCCGAATTCAAAAACATGGCGGTGTGGGTGAATCAGTGAGGCTGAGCGGCATCCAGTGCGGCGACTCGGCGTGAATGACCCTCGGGGGTATCCGCGCAGTGGATGGGGAACGTCACGCGCACAGAGCGCACACGTCGATCCCGCCGCCTCGACGCCTTTCGGGAGGCGGCAGGGATCGAACTCGAAATTCAGCGGGGCACCGAAAGTCAGGCGCGCTTGGGCTTCAGTCCTTTCTTGGTCAAATCCTCGTAGATGATCAGAATCGGGCTCGCCACGAAGACGGACGAGTAGGTTCCCGTGATGATGCCGATCAACATGGCGAAGGTGAAATCATGGATCACCGCGCCGCCCAGGAAAAAGAGGCACAGCAGAACGAAAAGCACGCAGGTCGAGGTGAGCAGTGTGCGGCTCAGGGTTTGATTGATCGCATCGTTGACCATCACATCGAATTTCTGTTTCCTGTCCTTGTTGCGGTTTTCCCGGATACGGTCGTAGACGATGATCGTGTCGTTGAGCGAGTAGCCCGCAAGGGTCAACAGGGCGGCGAACACCTCGATGGTGAACTCCTTGTCGAAAATGATGAAAATCCCTATGGTGATCAGGATGTCGTGCACGAGGGACACCAGTGCCCCGAGCGCGTAAGGCAACTTGAGGATCCAGCACAGAACGAGCGTGACGCACAGCGCCGCCACAACAAGGTAGGTGACGTTCGTCTGGAGAGCCTCCATGAAGTAGATCCCGACCATCAACACGCCGCCCATCACGGCACTGGTAACCCATTTGAATTCGAACCTGCCGGAAATGTAGATGGCGATGAAGAGCAGCGCGTAGTACATCGCCTTGAGCGCTTTCTGCCGCAGATCTTCGCCCACTTTGGGACCCACCATCTCCACGCGGAGCACGGTGGCCTTGCCTTCACCGAAAGCTTTGGCAAGATCGCGATCGAACTTCTGCGACAGGGCCTGCAGCTCGGACGGCATGGCATCGGTTCGGATCAGGTACTCGTTGTTCTCCTTCGAACCGACTTGCTGGATGGTGCTGTTGGCGGCCTCTTCTTTGAGCGCCTCCCGAATCGCGTCCGGGTTTGTGGGCTGGCTGAATTTCACCTGGAGCAGGGTTCCGCCGGCAAAGTCGACGCCCATGTTCAGGCCTTTCAAGTAGAACGCCGCCAATCCGATCAAGAGAACGACGACGGACGCAAGGAACGCTTTGTAGCGCATCCCCACAAAATTCAGATTGATACCGGGCTTGATCAGTTCCATTACCGCTCACCCCTTTTGGCGTCCGTGACGGACTAGATGCTCAGAGTTTTGATCCGCCGCTGGACGAGAAGGTAGTCAAAGATGACGCGCGTGACGAAGATCGCCGTAAACATGTTGGCCGCCAAACCCACGGTCAGGGTGACCGCGAATCCCCTCACGGGACCGGTGCCGAACTGGAGCAGCACCAGGGCGGCGATGATGGTGGTGACGTTCGCATCGAGAATCGTCAAGGTAGCCCTGTCATAGCCCGTTTCCAAGGCTGCCCGCGGCGTCTTGCCCAATCGCAGTTCTTCCCGTATTCGTTCATAGATGAGTACGTTCGCGTCGACGGCCATGCCGATGGTGAGGGCGATACCCGCAATGCCGGGCAGCGTCAGGGTGAACCCGAACGCCGCCATGCCCGCCAGCACCAGGAGCACGTTGAGCGCCAGGGCGAGGTCGGCCACGACACCTCCGAACCGGTAATAGATGAGCATGAAAAGAATGGTTCCGATGCCGCCCACGATGGATGCAAGCACCCCCTTGTTGATCGAATCGGCCCCAAGGGAAGGCCCGACCGTCCTTTGCTCGAGGATCTTCACCGGCGCGGGAAGCGCACCCGCTCTCAGCACGATGGCCAGATCGCGAGCTTCCTGGTCGGTGAATGATCCCGTGATGGTCGCCTTGCCGCCGCCGATGGTCTCCTGGATGACCGGAGCGGAGTAGACGACCCCGTCCAGCACGATGGCAAGCTGCTTCTTCACGTTGGCTTCAGTGATCTTTTCAAACAACTTGGCCCCCTGGGCGTCGAAATCCAGGGCGACATATGAACTGCTGTGCTGGCGGTCGATTTCCACCTGGGCGTTGGTGATGTATTCGCCGCTCATGAGGGTCCGGTCGTTGAGCACGATTTGACTTTCCGTCCTCTGCCGGGTTGTCCGGTCCGTGTGCTTCATGGGATAGATTTTGGTCCCCGCCGGCGCCTTGCCCGACTTCACGTCCTGAGGGCTCACGCCCTCCGCCACCAGCTTGAATTCCAGTTGGGCCGTCTTGCCGATAAGTTCCACGGCGCGCTGCGGGTCTTGAATGCCGGGCAGCTGCACCAGGATGCGATCCTCGCCCTGCGGCCTGATGTCCGGTTCGCTGACGCCGAACTGATCGATGCGATTGCGTATGGTCTCCAGACCCTGGGCTATGGCCGCCTTCTGGACCCGTTCCACTTCTTTCTCGTGGACCGTCAGCATGACCTTGACGGTTCCTTCGGGCTGCGTTTCGGCGCTGACCCATTTCAGTGTGGGAAATTCTTTCTCCACGAGCGGGCCGATTTGACTCTGCTGCTCGGTCCCCGGGAGCTGAACCTCTATATCCCACTTGCCGGTCTTGTCGATCTTGTTGAACGCAATCTTCTCTTTCCGGAAAGCGTCCTTGAGGTCCTCGGCCAAGCGCGTCGCAGTGTTGCTCACCGCTTGGTCCGCTTCAACCTCCAGGATGAGATGCATGCCGCCCTGGAGATCGAGTCCCAGTCTGATCTTGTCTTTCGGCAAGAATTTGCTCCATCCCGGAGGCAAGGTCGAGACGAAAGTCGGCACCAGATAAACGACCCCCACAATGAGGACCACAACCACAAGAAGTGCTCGCCATTTAAGATTGCTCAAGTTCGCTCCTCCCGAAGCTCAATCGAGACTTTCCCTGAATCCGAGTGGGCCCTCCCTCTCCATCGCGCACGGCACGGGAACGCAACGCCACTCGGCCGGAACATGTTTTCCCGCTGTGACCGGAACGGGAAAGGGCACCCGACGTTTCCGCCCGCACCCGCCCGCATGTCAGGCCGCCGATGGCCCGAGGGCGCCTATTCGGCGGGAGTCTCACCCTTGGAAATCAAGGCCGCGATGTATCCTCTGTGCACCTTGACTCGAACCTTGTCGGCAATTTCGATAGTCGCCACCGTGTCGGTCAAACCGGTGATCTTGCCCTGCAGTCCTCCTTGCGTGAGGACGACGTCGTCCTTTTTCAGGTTGCCCAGCATGGCCCGGTGTTCTTTCTGTTTCTTTTGCTGAGGCCTGATCAGGAGAAAGTAGAAAATCGCGACCATGATGATCAATGGTGCGAAAGCCGCCAGACCGCCGCCTGCGCCTTCCGCGGCGCCGCCCTGGCCAGTCGTGCCCATTGCATAAGCAATACCGGTCAAATCCATTTGGTCCTCCATGCTGCCTTTTTAGGTTGCCGAACCGGAAATCCCCTTGCCTTTCCGGAACATAGGCCGTGCCGAGCTCCCGATTCCCAATCCGGTAACCTCCATGCATCCAAACGAAAGCGTTATATAAACGATATTTTGTGAAAATTGTCAATGGTCTTGAGCCGTGCGGCGCGGGCTTCGACGGAGTTTCGCGCAAGACCGCCCCGTTGAAGAAACGCTAACCCTATGAAATTTTCGTGCCTTGGCAAAAGGAGCTTCGTCCAGACTGACGAGCCCGTTCGGGCCGCCGGAGATTTCCTCGCTTGCACCCGCAGAGTTGAGAAACAGCCCGGCGCGGCTCACCTCGATCAACCGGCAATCCGTGGGCGATACCCCGGGACCCGCACGAAAGTGCAAATCGATGCCCTGGCAACGGCTTTGCGTCTCCCGCCACGCGGGCCTTGCTTCAGGGCTGCCGAAATCCGTGCATCCGATCCCCTTCTCCCGAGCGCCGGAGAAAAGGACTGGAAAAAGCCTTGCTCTCCTTGGCCGGTTCTTTCTTAGCCGACTTTGCAGGCATTCCTTGTCTTTCAAACGAAAGAACTTAGCGAAATAATTATTAAAAAAAACCAACCAACGCACTTGCCTCCACCCTTGAAAGGACTATTATTATTAAGTAGTACCACTTGTTTGCAAAGTGAAAGCAAATCGCTGCTAACTGTTTGTAGTAAATGGAGATCACTATGTCCAACATGTCTGAGATACTTTTGATGACGCACGTTGGATTCGGCATGCTCTGCATCGTTTCAGCCCTTTGGGTATTTGTGGACACCCTCAACGCCGGGGAGGGAAATCGGGGCAGGATCGCGAGCGTCAGCCTGGCGGCTGCCGTGTTCATGTGGCTCGCCTTTTTCATCGGCGGGTATTGGTATGTGGCGGCCTACTCCGCCGATAAGGCGTTCATCCTTAAAGGGCCCTGGCCATTCGCGCACAAGTTTTTCATGGAAATGAAGGAGCACGTCGCGTTGATACTGCTTTTGCTGGTCACGTATCTTCCCATTGCGGCATCGAACGACCTGGTGTCGAATTCAGCCGCGCGCCGCCTTGTGCTTTGGGTGGCGGGGTTGACCGTGGTTCTTGGAGTGGTGATGGACGGCTCGGGCGCGATCATCGGCATGGGAGCCAAAGTTGCATTGCTGCCGAAGTAGAGGTGACAACACATGGAAAGCAAGGGGCTTGGAAAGTACAGCTTGTCATTTGGTTTGTCCCTGGCTGTCACGAGCGTGCTGAGCGCGCTTCTCGTGGTGATCAAGGAACTGAACGAGGGAACCGTCCTTGCTTGGATGAAGCAGGCCACCGGCCACCACTGGGTTACTCACGGCGTTTTCAACCTGGTGGCTTTCGTCGTGCTGGGATTTCTTTTCGCGGCCATGAGCCGCAGTCCGGCCACGAAGGAACCGTTTGGGAATCTGACCGGAGTCGTTGTCGGCACCGTCCTTGCGAGTGCTTCGATAATCGCGGGATTCTTCCTTGTGGTGAGCTGAGTCAAGGAGACCTTCCGGCAAGGCGCATGCTGAATGCCCGGACGGCCATGACGGTGGGGTGCCCTCCGGGCATCGATGCGTTGTTGTGCCGCCCGCAAGATCTGCCCGTGGAGGAGTGCTTCGTGGCGGCGTCCCGCGCGCTTTGCCTTTCCAAACGGCGGGATTTCCCGTAATATGCAGTTATCGTGCGGCCTTTCGGGGGCCGTGGGATTTACGGGGCGCCACACCAATCACCGGGGTTGATCGCTTGAACATCGACATCGTCCAGCTCAGAGGCCAGGTCCAGGCGAACTGCGACATCTCCGACGCCAATTACGCCGGGGTGTTTTCCTTATGCGGCCTCCTGCTGCGGTTGCGGGACCTGCACAAGTGGGAACGCGGCATGGCCCCCTGGGAGGAACCGGAACCGCACGTTCTCCTGGAATGGGTCGACGCGCGGGAAACCTACTGGGAAGAAATCGCGTCCCGGAGCCTTCAGCCGATTTCGATGGCGGGAGCGGTCTTCGACCCTTTTGAAATGGATTCGATCAACGGCCTGCTTCGCCCTCACGGCCTCGTTTACGGGGCCGGGTATGCCGTCGGCATGAAACCGACCTTCTTTCTGGCGGAGGTGAAGGATTCCACAGTTATCGGCACAATGACGATCGATCGCATCGAGAAGGAATTGGCCAGGGACATCTTCATGACCCCGGCCATGCGGCGAGGCGGACAAATTTTCGCGCGGCAATTGCCCATGCTCTTTTTTCTCTGGGACCAGATACTGGAGTCGCGGCCGTCGGCCAGGGAACCGCTCGCCTACGCGCTTGCCGAATACGGCCTGGAACCGGAGACGATGCGGCGCAACGCCGGGACTCAGGGGCCCCGCTTGAAGGAAGTGGCCGAGGCCGAGCTCGACACCTGGGTTTACCACGAAGTGGGAGAAGTCTGCGAAAAGGGTTTTGAAGGGGAAATCTGGCACGAAATCGTCGCGACCTACACCAACAGCCCCGTGGAAATCTTCGCGCGGGTGGTCAAGGACCTGTTGGCGGATACCCATGCGCAGGGGCTGCTGGGCCATATCATCCGGCGGCGCAAGAAATCCTCACTGGGTTTTTACCTGGCGTTCATGCGCCCTTTCATGCGGGCCGTCTTTCCTGAATTCCGCCCGGCTTTCGACCGTTTCAAGACGAACACCGACTGGTCTCAGATCGAAGACGTCCGCAAGGCCGGGCATGACAAGGCCCATCGGCTCGCCCATGCGCTCATCCGCCTCCATCGGTCCGGCGCCGGCGGCAATACGGAAGCAGTGCGGGATCGCATCGTCTCCGAGCTGATCGAACCCCTCGGCATCAAGGGCGCGTTGCGCGAAGGCGAACAGGACGACGATTGATGAAAGACGCACGCGGCCTTTTTGCACCGGCACGGGATGGATTGCATGAAGCCATTTCTCGTTGAGATGCTCGTTTGCCCGAGCTGCCTCCCGGAGGAGGTCGGCCTGTGCCTCACAACGGTGGAAGCCGACGACGAAGAGGTGATCCGCGGCTCCCTTGCGTGCCCGTCCTGCCGGGAAATCTTCCCCATCGCCGAGGGTACGGCGGTGATCCTGCCGACCGGCGAACCGGACGATCCGTCGCGGACCGGCTATGAATCTTCCCGCGCCTTGTCCGCCTATCTCTGGAGCCACTACGCCGATCTCTTCGGCGATGCGGAAGCTTGCACCGCTTATCGTGAATGGGCGTCCCTGATCCCGCCGACGGAGGGTGTTTTTTTGGATGCGGGCTGCGCGGTGGGCCGGTTCAGCTTTGAAATGAGCCAGAAGAGTCATTTCGTGATCGGCATCGACAACTCGAAAAGCTTCATTCATACAGCCAGGAAGCTCCTGAAGAACCGGAGCATCGATTTTGGCCTTGTCCTCGAAGGAGAGTTGCGCGAAAATCGGCGCTTCGAGCTTCCCGGCGCCTGGAATACCGACAGGGTTGAATTCCTGGTCGCCGACGCCCAGGCTTTGCCTTTCCGGTCGGAGACGTTTTCCTGCCTTTCGTCTCTGAACCTGGTGGACAAGGTCCCCAGGCCGCTCGTCCATTTGCTCGAACTCGGCAGGGTGGCCCGATCGTCGGGTTCCCGGCTGCTTTTCACCGATCCGTTTTCCTGGTCCACGGAAGCCGCCGCCCGGGAACACTGGCTGGGAGGCCTGCCCGGAGGGGTGTTTTCGGGGAGAGGCATCGACAACGTCACGTCGATCCTCAAGGGGGAGCGCGGGGGGCTTCGCCCGCCCTGGACGATCGAGGGCCAGGGCAGCGTCTGGTGGAAGATCCGCAACCATTGCAACCACTTCGAACTGATCCGCAGCCGGTACGTTACGGCCGTGCGCCCTCCGATTCCGCTCGCACCCGCGACCGGTTGAAATGGAGCCTTATGACGGCGCATTCATGCCATGGAGGTGACATTGATTGATCTCGACCATTTGTCCGAACTGGCAGTCACGGCCGGCGAGGCCATTCTCGAAATCTACGGCACGGAATTCAGCGTTGAATCCAAGGAAGACAAGTCCCCTTTGACCCTGGCGGACAAGCGTTCCCACCGGATCATCGTGGATGCCCTCCGTTCGCGGTATCCCGATATTCCGGTACTGTCCGAGGAAGGCAGGGAAGTTCCGTACGCGGTCCGCAGGGAATGGAGCCGGTTCTGGCTGGTGGATCCGCTCGACGGCACAAAGGAGTTCGTGAAACGAAACGGCGAGTTCACCGTGAACATTGCCTTGATAGACGGAGTCAACCCCGTCGTCGGCGTGATCCTTGTGCCGGTCCTGAAGCGGCTTTTCCTCGCCGATGTCGGCCGGGGGTGCTGGGAAATCGTCGAAGGTCGCAGGCGTCCCCTCCGCATCCCTGCCGTCCCCGACGGAACGGTGCGCATCGTGGAAAGCCGCTCGCATCCGTCTCCCGGTTTGGAGCCCATTCTAAAACTCCTTCCGGCCCATGAAATCGTGTCCAGGGGGAGTGCCTTGAAATTCTGCTCGGTCGCTGCCGGTGAAGCCGACTTCTATCCGCGCTTCGGCCCGACGTGGGAATGGGACACGGCAGCGGGACAGGCCATCGTGACCGCCGCCGGTGGAACGGTGATCGACTTCAAGGGAAAGCCGTTCGTCTACAACAAGGAAAATCTCGTCAACGGGCCGTTTCTCGCGATCCCCAGCCTGCATTGGGCCCGGGCGACCGGAATCCTCGAGGCCGTGTCGCGGTTCGATTCGGCGAAGTGACGCGCGTTCCGCAACGGTGAGGGCCGAAGCGTCCGGAAGGACCCGTCCGGAATCCCAAGGCCCCCTGCCCGGCTTTCGTGAACGACGCGCGCCCGGCTGGAGCCTCATCCCGACGATCCCGCTCGTCCGCTTCGGACGCGCGCCCGGCCGCGGAGGCATTCCATGCGTGCCGTCCCGGCGCACTGGATGACGGCGGGTTGTTCATCCCTGTGCCCGGCCGGGCCGCCGCCTTGATGAAGGCCCCTCCGAAGGCGTGCCGATGCGCTCGGCGCCCGGCCGTTGTGCCTGATCCCGATTTTTCGGTTATAACGCAATTGGATTTGAGATGTGACGGTTTGCAACGCTGCCGCTCCGCGCGAGGTTCAGCATGAAAACGTACGCCATCGGGGACATCCACGGCATGATCCACAAACTGGAAAAGCTCCTCGATATCCTGCAGCCCACGCATGACGATACTCTCCTTTTCATTGGCGACTACATCGACCGCGGTCCCGACCCCAAGGCCGTCATCGACCTGTTGCTCCGTCTTATCGCAGACGGTTATCGCGTTCTTCCCCTGAAGGGAAATCATGAAGAGATGCTGCTCGATTACCTGGCCGGCCGGGAAGACGGCGTTATGTGGTTGTATAACGGCGGCCGGGCGACTCTCAGGAGTTATGCAACCGACCAGGGACGGGTTGTCTTCCCGCGTGAACATCTCGATTTCCTCGGCGACCTCCTCTTGTTTCACGAAACGGAATCCCATTTCTTCGTCCACGCCGGGCTCCTTCCGAACCGCAACCTGGAAAATCCCGATAGAAACGCCTGCCTATGGATCCGCGAACCGTTCCTGAGCTCCACTTACGACTGGGGCAAGAAGATCGTGTTCGGGCACACTCCGCAACGCGACGGCCCCCTGGTGCAGCCGAACAAGATCGGGATCGACACCGGTGCGGTCTTCGGCGGGCAATTGACCTGCCTTTGTCTGCCGGACGAGACTTTCGTGTCGGTATGAGGGAGCGGGCCGGAAGGAGGCGGGTTACCCGCAACAGTCAGGCCGTCGCCTGAGCGCGGGACACGCTCCGGGAAAGGGCGCGGAGGATGCGTCGCAAAGCCATGCGATTGCCGTATGGTGGACGCGTGCGCTGACCGGGCGCAAGTATTGCGGTCACGTGTCGTGTTTGCGGGTGTTTTGTGATAGAAATAATCCCGTTCACAGGCTGCCGCTGTCAGAAGTGTTTTGCCGGAGCCGGGATTCCTTTCCCGGTCTTCTGCGCGTCAAATGCTTTCACAAGGGGGCCGGCATGGATTGGGACCGCTATTTCCTGGAGATTGCCACGGCCGTGGCAAACAACAGCAAATGCCTCTCGCGCAAGATCGGCGCTCTGCTGGTCCGCGACAAATCCATCATCAGCACGGGGTACAACGGGCCGCCCAGAGGCGTTCCGCACTGCAACCGGCGTTACGTCATCGATCCGAGTGTGAGCGCCATCATGCCGACTCACATGATGGGCAAAGAAATGGATCTATGCCCGCGCAAAGCTTTGGGCTACAAGTCGGGAGAAGGACTGCACCTGTGCATCGCATCGCATGCCGAAGTGAACTGCATCAACAACGCGGCGAGGAACGGAATATGCACCCTCGGCAGCACCCTGTACCTTTCTTCTGCGTTCCTGCCCTGCAAGAACTGCCTTTGCGAGATCATCAACGCCGGAATCAAGGAAATCGTCGTTCGGGAGATTCAGCCATACGACCCGACCAGCCTGTTTATCCTGGAGCACAGCGACCTGTCCATCAGGACGTACAAGCTCGGCTGAATCCATGGGAAGGGTTCCAGGCGTGACACACCTTTGAACGAAGACGATGAGGCGGCGCGGCGCGCGTATTCCGAACGCCGTGGATGCAGCAGTTCCTGGCGAGGCGGGACTTCGATGGCAATACACGATGCAGGGCAACGGAACAACCCATCGAAAGTGCGGGTCGCCGCGGCACATGGAAAACCGCCAAACGACCCTTCCCAAGATACGGACACCTATGCGCAAGGGGAGTGTCATCCATGAAACGAAGCGTCTCCATCATGGCGATTCTTGTCGCGGTTCTTCCGGGTGCCGCCGGTGCCGCGAGCTTCGACTGCGGCAAGGCTTTCACCCTCGTCGAAAAGACCGTCTGTTCCGACCGGGAGCTCTCCGGCCTCGACGACTCCATGCAGCAGGCCTATGACAAGGCATTGGCCGTCGTTCCGGACCCCGGGCCGTTGAGAAGGGAGCAAAGACAATGGCTCAAGTCGGAGCGCGATGCCTGTCGGGACGTGCGCTGTCTGAAAAGCCGGTACGAAAAACGATTGGGACAACTGAATTCCCTCCTCGCCGCCGGGCAGGCCCCTCCCGCCGCCGGTGCTTCCGCCGCCCCGGGAACCGCCGTGCGGGAGAAAAAACTCACGAGGGAGACGCAAACCCTGTCTATCGATCTGTCCTGGCCTGAAATCCACTCCGATGAGTATCCACAGGCCGCGGCCGCCCTCACGAAACGGATCCAGGCCGATATCGACAAGGCCCATAGGGAATTCTTGAAGGAAACGGCCGAGGTGAAGCCGCCCGATATCGGAGGGGAGAGAATAAAGAACGGATTGTCCGCGGCCTACAGGCTCACGTACAATGTGCGAGGGATCGTCAGTCTGTATACGGACATCTACACCTTCACGGGGGGCGCTCACGGCAGCACCGTCAGGACCGGGTACACGTTCGATCTCAAGAGCGGCAGGGACCGAGCCCTTGGGGATTTCCTGGGGCCGGACTGGCAATCCGTCGCGAAAAGCGCGATCGTTCCGCAAATTAATGCCCGGTCCGAAGACTTCTTCGATGAATCGAGGCAGGGCCGGTTTGAGATCGATCCCGCTCAGTTCTACCTGACACCCAGGGGCGTGGTCGTGTTCTTCCAGCAGTACGAAATCGCCCCGTACTCCTCGGGCATCCCCGAATTCACCGTCGCGATCGAGCAGCCCTAGGAGTGCGTGGAAAAGACGCGTGGAAACCCTTCTTCGCCATTCCCGCGCAGCCTGAAACCCGGAGGGTGGAATTTGATAGGCTGTGCCGTCGGTTATGCCGGACAACCTCTCCGGGCCGTCGGAAAGACCGCCCTCCGGGGAGGTGACCACGTGGCTTCCTTGACGGGTGAATGCAGACATGGGCGGCTCGAATTCCGGGTCGGCCGCGGATAACGGACTGTCAACACGGCGACCGCGCCGCCGATTCTATTCCTCTATCCGACGGCCTGCCCATCGGCCAGGGTAACTTGCCGCCGGGCGCAACGAAACAATGGAGGCATGTCATGAAACCGAAGTCCCTGATAGTGCTGTCGGCAATCCTGCTGCTTCTCGAGGCGGGAGCGCTTCCCGCCCAGAACAAACCTTCCCGCACGCCGCATGTGCCCCCTTCGGACATGACGCCATGCACCGAAGTGGACACGAAGGGAATCAGCGTGCCGCCCGATTTCACCATCGGCTACCATTCCGGTCCCAGCCATGCCAACTGGCCCGGACGGCGGGTTCATGTCACGGTCGATGCAAGCGGGGTGGTCAAGTACTTCGTCGGCAGCGCGTCCGGAACGAAGGGCAAGCCTCCCGAGATTCCACTGAAGCAGCGCAAGATCTCCAAAGACCAGGTGAAGCGAATCTACGCACAGGTCATCGCCTGCGGTTTTTTTGAGCTGAACCGCGGCTACAGCAATCCGCGGATCAGGGACGGCGGCTACCGCACCCTCTCGGTCACCGCGGACGCCAAGACGCACAATGTCGGCGTGCATCATTTCCACGTGCATCGTTTCAGCTCGATCGTCGACACCCTCGGCAAAGCAACAGGGCTCCAACTTTACTGAACGAGGCGGATTGCATCTTCGTGACGGCGGGGGAATGTCCGGGCGCGGACGGCCCCCAAACCGCATTGACGATTTCACGGGCTTCCGTGTCGGAAGCGAGCCTGCCCCGTCACCCGCGTCGCAGCCACAGACGGTATCCGGGCATACGGCATTCCGGGTTTTTCATCGACCGGGCGGTGATTCCCGCATCAAAAAAACCCAAGGGGGGCGTCGAGCTCCGTGTTATAATATAAAGAAAGGCGCTGTTCGCGCAAATCGCCACACCCGCTGCATTCAGACATTTCCGGCTCGGCAACGAACGATCGGAACCGATTCTTCACGTTCAGCCCTGCATTCCATGCTCAATTCCGGTTGGAAAGCCGTCTCATCAACACCCGTCCCGTCAGGGTTGCGGACAACTGCCCTTCAACGGCCCAAAGCAGGTATTCCGGCAAGAAGCAAAGGAGTGCAATCATGAGCAAGGCAAAACGCTTGATGCCGACTATTTTGTGCCTGATTCTCTCCCTGCCGGCCATGACAGCAACCGGTTGGACCGCGTGCGATCAGGTGAGCTACTACTGTGACGTGGGCGATGCGGTTCGGGCCGGGTCGGGCAACGTGGATAAGAGCGGGGTCTATGGCTACAACCTCGGTCACGGCTGGGGGGTTTTCGGCCGAACCACCAGCGGCGCCAGTTCCATGCAGGCCGGCGTCGGAGGCGAGAACCTCGGTGGAGGAGCGGGGGTCTGGGGTCACAGCGCAACGGGCACCGGGGTTTCCGGGAACGGTTCGGTGGGTGTGTATGGATACAGTCCTGAAGCCGACGGTGTGGGAGTGCTGGGGGCCGGTAGTGTCGGCGTCCGGGGCTCGAGTATCAACGGACCGGGCGTGCACGGCCTCACCAGCAAAGGCGCCGGTGTCTTCGCCGCCAGTGAATACGGCAATGCCGGGGGATTCCAGATCACCGAGGCAGCCAACAAAAGCGCCGTAATCCGGGCTGAAACCTCTGGGACCGGCCCGGGGGGGCATTTCAAGATATTGAATGCCTCGAGTTTCGGCAGCGCCTTGTGGGGCGTCAACTATGGTAAAGGCCGGGCCGGTTTTTTCGAGATAAAGAAGGCCGACAATCCGGCAGCCGCCGTCAGGGCAGTCACGGCAGGCACTGGTTGGGCGGGAAGCTTTGCCGCCACCAACCCCGCGGGCCGCGGAGTGTATATCAAGACCGAGGGCGGTCAGGGGCTCACGGTAGTGGGGGGCACCAAGAGCGCCGCGGTGCCGACCTCCCGGGGAACGCGGGCACTGTATGCCGAAGAGGCCAGCGAAGTCTTCTTCACCGACTATGGCTTCGGCAGACTCGAAAACGGTCGAATATTCATCCCCATCGATCCCCTGTTTGCGGAAACGGTGAATCTGCAGCTGGACTACTTTGTCTTTTTGCAGCCCTACGCCAAGGCGGAACTGTACGTGAGCAGGACTACCCCGGAGGGCTTTGAGGTCAGCCTGAACACAGGCGATCCCGGTGCAAAATTCGCCTACCGGATCGTTGCCAAGCGCAAAGGCTTCGAAACGGCACGCCTCGAGGATGCCTCAAGCCAGCCCGAGAGTGACTCCGCCCTCAATGCGAGTGAACCGGATAGCGAGAGCACGAATATGAGTGTCAGCATGAACCGGTGACGGATCGCCGGACCCGGCCGTGGCGGTGCCGCCGCCGCGACCGGAGGAAACGGACGAAAGACGGAACCGGCTGCTCATCGTGAGACAATCTCAGTGCCGGTAAATACCGCTGCAAATGATGACGCCGAACGTCAGCTCGAAATACAGGACCTTGGTTTGCTCGGTCCTGGTCAAGGGGTCTCCCCATTTGTATTCCACCCAGCCGGAACCTTCAGCGTTGGCGGTGTCCACAATTTCCTTGACAAATTGCCTGCCGTCGGCGTCGAGGATGTGATAGAAATTCTTCCCGATATATCTGCTGTTTACCCCGTGAGCGAGCATCACGCCGGCAGGGTCCAGCACAAAAATATACTGCTCGCCTCTGACAAATCGTCCGCGCGGGTTCGAGAATTCGGCAAGAGCGGCCGCCGTGCCGTTGGCCCTGATAAATGCGGCAGACTGCTCCACAAAACGCCTGGCGTCATCGGGCACCAGTTCGTCCCCCCGCTCTTCCGCTTCCGTCTCCATCCTCGAGTCTCCGGGGGGAAAAACATCCGCGGGAGCGGCGGGATACGCATCCTCATTGTGCGGGTGTTCCGGCATGACGCAGGCGGGGCTGTCCCCGTAAACCCCGCTGCAGATGATAACGCCGTGGGTTTTTTCAAAGTACACGATTTTCGGCCGTTCCGTCCTGGTTACGGGGTCGAGCCACTTGTATTCCACCCAGCCGCAACCTTCGGCGTTGGCGGTATCGACGATCTCCTTATTGAAGCTCTTGCCGTCACAATCCGTGACGTAATAGAAATCCTGGCCAACAAAGGTTTCGTTGATCGGGTGGGCAACCATGACCCCGGTGGAATCCAACACGTAGATATACTGGTCGCTTTTGACAAAGCGCCCGCGTTGGCTGGAGAATTCAGCCAAGGCAATCGCTTTGGGCATCCTTTTGTAAAAGGCCACTCCCTCCTCCACCAGGCGCCTCGCCCTATCCAGGAGCGGCTTGATATCGAGCTCTCTCATGAGTTCCCCTTTTCGGATTCGGGCAGGGAGCAGGGCGGTTCACACAGGAATCCCTCTCTGCTTCCGGTTGGAATGGAGCTTTTCCAAGGGGCCTCCGACTCTCATCGGGGAACCCGGCTCCTGAACAATCGCGTCGAATTCCGGCAGCACGCGGGAAAAAACCCGAGAAAACCCCCTCTTCGCCGCTCCCGCAAGCGGCCGGAAGCTGCGGGTCACGACAAATCGTGAAATTCTGTCGAAACCCGGCGTCTTTTGATGCAACCGGCCATTGAGCTTCAATGCATACAACGATGCATGAAAATCATCAACCGCGTTTCCGCGCAGACCGGAATCCAACAGGGTTGTTCAGGCCCTCCGGGCCACCGCCGCCGGGAGACGAGCGAGATGAAAGGTGCAACGGGCTTCTAGTCTATGCGGCAAACAAGGTTGAGCCCTGGCTCGAATCGCTCGGGACCTCTTGTCACCGGCTTTCCAACTTCCCGCGCAATGGTGCGAAGCATTCCCTTGAAAAGTATCCGATGAGCGCCGTACAGACTGTACCAGTAGGCAAGACCGAGAAAACCCTTGGGGAGAAAGCGCGCCACCTGCTGGAGCTCGCATTCGTTCCGACCGAGCGGGCAAATTCTGAACTCCAGGATGGCCTCGCCGGGGAGCTTCATCTCCGAGAGCAAAAGCAGCCGGAAAGGGGCGGAGACTTCGAGCACTCTCCAGAAGTCCAGGGCATCGCCGACGTAGAGGTTCCTTGGGTCCCGCCTTCCGCGCAGGAGACTGGTTCCGCCGAACAGCTTGTCCAGCCATCCGCGGATTCTCCAGAGCGGCCCGCCATAGTACCACCCGGTTCGCCCTCCGATCCTGACGATGTGTTCCCAGATCTCCCCGGGCGATGCCTCGATCCGTATCCTGTAGGCGCAAGCCAGGACGGTTCCGCCGGCGTATGGCTCATCCCCGCAGTAGGTCCATTCGGGAGGCAGAAGCCGGCCCGCATCGGTCCAGCAGGCTTCGACCCGATGACGCTCGATTTTCTCGATGGCGCGCTCGATCGCATCCCGGCACGTCATGAGATCCTGCGGGATGATCCGGCGTATGCGTTCATCCCTGCACACCACCTCGTTGAGGAGCCCTTCGGTCAGAGCCCTCCCCAGCGGGGCCGGAACGGGGGTTACGAAGGAAATCCAGAGCGCGCTCATTTGCGGGGATATGAACGAGACCGGGATGACGACCCGCTCGCGCAGGCCCGCCGCGCAGGCGTAGATCCTTATCAGGCGCTCGTAAGTGACCACCTCCGGTCCCCCGATGTCAAAGGTCTGCCCGATCGTTTCTTCCTTTTCGAGGCAGCCCACAAGGTAGTTGAGCACGTTCCTGATGCAGATGGGCTGGACGGGGGTGTGTACCCAGCGCGGCGTGAGCATGACGGGGAGCCGGTCGACAAGGTAACGCAGTATTTCGAACGAGGCGCTCCCCGACCCGAGGATCATCGCAGCCCGCAAGGTGGTGACCGGAACGGGACCGGTGCGCAGAATTCTCGCCACCTCCAGCCGGGAGCGGAGGTGCTTGCTGAGCATCGGGTCGCTCTCGTCCCCCAGCCCCCCGAGGTAAATGATGCGCTCAAGCGTTGAGCCGCCCGACGCCTCGACCATGTTCCACGCCGCAAGACGGTCCAAATCGGCAAAATCCCGATGGGACGTGCTCATGGAATGGACCAGGTAGAATGCCGCCCAGCACCCCCGCACCGCTCTCTTGAGGGACCGGACGTCCAGTACGTCCCCCCGCACCGCTTCGAGCCTCGCATGAGTGGCCCACGGCCGCGATTCCAGCTTGGACAGGGACCGGCCCATCACCCGAACCGTATACCCCAGTTCGAGCAGCTTCGGCACCAGGCGGCCCCCGATGTACCCGGTTGCGCCGATGACCAGGATAGGCCTCGTCTTTCTCGGGTCGGACATATCGTTTCTCTGCCGGTGAACGGTTTGCGCCTCAAATGACCGTGCATCAACCGGAAAGTCTGAGCATGGCTATGCCGGATTGGTTTCGGAACAAAAGAATCATATCATTTTGAACGCTTCCGGGAAATGCTGTCGGGGGTTCGTCGGGAACTGTCCGTTGAGGCCGTCCGTTACGCGCGTGCGCACGTTGGTTCGAATCCCGATAGCAATGTGGTGAAGTATAAAACCGTCCGTTGCGCGCGGGTATGCGTGCTGGTTCCCTGGCTGGCGTCTGCATGGCAGCCGGGCCCGTCCGTTACGCGCGCGCAGGCGAGCTATCGGAAGTGAAAAGTGTAGGTTTGACCCCGTAACCGCGCGCGCAGGCGTGCCCTCGGTTGACAAGCGACGTGAAATCCGGATTATAGCGTGACCCGACAACCTTTTCCGACGAAAAGACGGCGTCGAGCTCAAACCCATTTCGACGCCTTCAGTCGGATTGCCGCGGGTTGTCGTCATGCCTCGTCGTCATCCTTCGGCCCGGGCCGGAAATGGGGGTTCCAGGCCACCTCCCACAAATGCCCGTCGGGATCGGCGAAATACCCGGAATGGCCGCCCCAGAACACATCCGCGGCCGGCTTGATGAGCTTTCCACCGGCTTGGACGGCCTGACCCAGTATCTTCGCGACATCCTCTCTGCTCGACACCACATGGGCCAGCGTGATTCCTCGAAAACCGGCCCCGTTTGCATCGACGGCGGCATCTTCGGCGAGGTCGTTCCACGGGTACAATGACAGCCACGAGCCGTTCAGCATGAAAAAGGCGGCACCCCCTTCAAACGGCATGCGGGGAAAGCCGAGCCCTTCCTCATAGAACCGGACCGCTCTTGCCATGTCGGCAACACCGAGCGTGATCATGCTGATGAACGGTTTCATCACCCGCCTCCTTCGAATATGCTCCCAGGTTGAGCCGGAGCTCAAGTCACACGCTCCGGCGTGCGGTCACGCTTCTTTGTCTTTCCACGGCTTTCGTTTCAGTGCCGGGAGCCGCATCACATCTTCCACGACCCTGACGATGCCGGACATCTTCAGCCGGATGGCCGGTCGAAAGCAGGTTATCAGCTCTCGATCAGGCGCTCTCGCCGCCGCGGAGCGGATACTCGGTGCGGCGTCCCGTTGTGACAGAATCAATCGCCGCTGCTCGCTCCGGCCGTCAACTCTTCGAGGATCAACAACATGCCGAGCGCGACCGGCGCTGACAGAACATGACTGCCCTTGAAACTGACAAGGGCTTTGTCCACAGGGGTGAGAAAAGCCCTGAGCTTCTGCCACAAGCCCTTGGGCTGTCCTTCATGGCGTGCAAGGTCAGTGATCTTTCCCACGACCTCATCGCCTTCCATAAGCGCCCAATCATCCGGCCCGACGCCCAGTACCCGATCGATTAGACCTTTTCGGGGATCGACCACGCGGCAAAGCTCCCTGTCCCGGCCATCCGACAGCGTGAGGATGACTCGGTGGACCGGGTTCATCAGCTTACGCGAAAGATTCCGGTCGAACTGCACGGCGAGGGATCGATTCGGACCGGTAAGAATCCAACGGGTAGGCAGTATCTTGCGATTTGGATTCATGGTCCATGTTTCCCGGTCTTTGTCGATGATCGAGACCAGGGAGAAAGTGGCGTGCCCCAAGACATCGCAATGAGCCATAATGTCTTGGGTGTGCTCATCGACGATCTCGCGGGTGGTTCGATAGTTCTCCGCCACGCCTCCTTTACGAGAGAATTTGCGAATGCGATAGATTGCCTGATTCGTAGACTCGATCATGGTGCTGGGTTTCTCCCGCGCGTTTTCATGCGCATCCGGGGACAGACCGCTATGGTCCGTCGCGGCACGTCGACCGGGTGCAACTTTCCACAAGCACCCTCAAAAGAACCGGCCCCCGGCGACGAATATTCCAACCACGAGGGCACGCCTCACAATTCCGGCACGATGAGATATGCCGGCCATCGCCCGCCCGCCGGTCATTGCCCGCCCGCCGTCCATCGCCCGCCTGAATTCGCATATGCCAGGGGTTGCGGAAAGCCCGGGATCGCCTTCCGCGAAAGCAAAGGCCTCGCTCCACGAGGCGGGCGCATTAACCCGAATAAGCCGGCCAATAACGTATCGGCATAAAGGAGTTGCCGGCTAAAAATGACTAAAGCCCGGGAGGAACCTCCCGGGCTTTTTATCTATGGTATCACTATCAGTGACACCTCTTGGCAGTCAATGTACTCTCCGCCATTCTATAAGCTGTTGAATTTGTTTGGTCGGGACGACTGGATTCGAACCAGCGACCTCTGCGTCCCGAACGCAGCGCTCTACCAGGCTGAGCCACGTCCCGACCCGAACTTGGATGATTTAACAAAAAACCCGCTCCCTGTCCAGTTGTTTCACACCGTTTGTTTCACACCGTTCTTTCACACTGAACCCTTTCCGGAGCGGGTGCCTGCAGCCCGACTTCCTGCTTCCTTACCGGGGGAATGCATGTTCTTCACATGCGCGGGATGTTCGATATTTTCAGATCGGACGGTCGTCACCCCTTTTCGTTCCGTGTTGATTTGGAGCCCCGGATCAGTGAAAATGCAATCCGGGCCGGTGGAATCAGGCGATTCGAGGGTCTCGGTCTTCGTCTTTTGCGGATTCGGATAGCCGCTTGCCCGGGGTTACCCCCGGCCGGATCGCTCCTATATCGCCACGGGCTTGCGGAGGTTACGCGACGCAGTGGTTCGTCGTGACCGGAGCCGTGCAGGGAAGGCCAAGGGGAGTCCGGCCCTGCCCCGATCGTGGGCCCGCAAGACCGTGCCCACCTTGTGCGACCTCGCCCGTTCGCAGGTCGAAAAGCGCGTTTGCTCCAACGACTTTGAACGTGACTCCGGCGTTCCCAGAGTCCGGGACCTGGGGGCAAGGGCACGGAAGCCGGGTTTCGTCCGGGAGTCCCGCCGGAGCGGGAACGACCCACGGTTTGTAACACGCAGGACGTCTCGCGAACCTGAGTCCCCGCCTGAGCGGGAATGATGGGCCATGGCGCTGAAGACGCGCCGACGTTTTGCCGGAGCCTCCGCCAATGCGGGAATGCGGTTCACGTTTTCATGTCGCGTTGCGGGCCGTGGGCTCACGGGAATGTGCGGAGCCTGACGATCGCGGCTCCCGACACGTGCAAATCGAGGATACCGGATGATCCGAAGGGAAATCCCACGCGGTGCCGAACCCGACTCCCCCTCTGCCGAATCCGTTTCGGCCGCGGCCGAACCCGCCTCGCAAACAGCTGCCCTCGGGTCATCCACTCCCGGTTCCGACTCACCCGAAACCGGGCACGACTCAGCCGCAACTCAACCCGGATCATCCGTGGGAGATCCCAAGTCACCCACCCCGGATTCCGGCTCATCTGCGGGTAGACCCGGATCATCCGCAACCGTCCGCGAGCCGCACACTGCCGATCCCGGCTCGCCTCCAACCGAACCCGGCTCAGCCGCGTTCGACCCCGGCCCGCTCACAGCCGACGCCCAGGCGCCCGACGGCGCAGTCCCTTGCGACGACTCCCCTTCCCTGCTCTCCAAAACGGCTTCATTCCCGCATCTGCCCGGAGTCTACCTGTTCAAGGACGCCTCCGGCGCGGTGCTCTACGTCGGGAAAGCCATCGACCTGCGCAAGCGCATCGCCAGCTACTTCAAGAGCACCGGTCCGATCCCCGTGAAGACGCGCGCGCTCATGGGGAAAGCCGCGGACATGGAATACGTCGTCACCTCCAACGAGAAGGAAGCCCTGCTCCTCGAGGCGAGCCTCATCAAGAAACACCGACCGCGTTACAACGTGGTCCTGCGCGACGACAAGAACTACCCGGCGCTGCGCATCGACCCCCGCGAACCTTTCCCGCGACTCGAAGTGGTCCGCCGATTCCAGAGGGACGGGGCACTCTACTTCGGCCCATACCACTCCGCGTACGCACTCCGGGAAACCCTGCGGCTCCTGCACCAGCTCTTTCCCCTGCGTCTCTGCAAGGGAAAACGGCTGCTCGCCCGCGAACGCCCCTGCCTCAACTACTCGCTCGGCCGCTGCCTCGGGGCTTGTGCCGGGAGAGTTTCCCCGGAAGACTACCACAAGATGGTGGACGAGGTCGTCCTGTTCCTGCAGGGCAAAACGGACGTGCTCCAGCAGCAGTTGCGCCGGCGCATGGCCGACGCAGCCGAAGCCCTGAACTTCGAGCTTGCCGCCTACTACCGGGATCGCCTCCAGGGCATTGCTTCCATGCTGGAAAAGCAGCACATCGTCTCCGACCGATTTCTCAACCAGGACGTGATCGGCCTTCATGTCGGGGAAGAAGGCGCCGAACTGGCGATCCTGTTCGTGCGCAAGGGCACTCTCACCGGCCAGCGGGACTTCGATCTCCGGGACGCCCAGGGCGAGCCCATGGAGCTGCTGACCGCCTTCATTCAGCAATTCTACCGGGAAGACCGTTACATCCCCGATGAAATCGTGGTACCGGCCCCCGTCGAGGCCGAAGCGCTCCTGGAGGAGTGGCTCACCGAATTGAAAGGAAAGCGGGTCCGGGTCTGGGCCGCCAGGCGCGGAGATCGCCGCGAGCTGCTGGAAATCGCCGGGAAGAACGCCCGGGAACGGTACACCAGCCGGCGAAAGTGGCAGAAACGGGACGTCACCATGCTCCAGAACCTGCAGCGCATTCTGAAACTCCCGCGTGCCCCTCTGCGCATGGCCTGCGTGGACATCTCGAACATCCAGGGACGGCACGCGGTCGGTGCCGTGGTGGTGTTCTCCGAAGGCTCCCCGGATAAGGACTCCTACCGCCGCTACCGCATCCACGGCAAGACGGAGCCCGACGATCCCGCAATGATGGCGGAAGTGATCGAACGGCTTCTGAAGAACGATGCACCCCTGGCTGAAAGCCTGGATCTGCTCGTGCTCGACGGCGGCAAGAGCCAGCTCAACCGGATTCGCCGACTCATGGAGGAACTGGGAGCCGCCGAGGGACTTCCGCTCATTTCCATCGCCAAGGAGAAAGAAACCGACCGCGGCGAGAAGGGCCGCGGCCTCTACGAAAAGATATACCTCCCGGGACGCAAGAACCCATTATTTCTCCACCACTATCCGGACATTCTGCACCTCTTGCAGCGGCTGCGCGACGAGGCTCACCGCTTTGCCATATCCCATTACAAGAGCCTCCATCGAAACGATCTCCTGGCCTCCGCCCTGGATGCCGTTCCCGGAGTGGGTCCGAAGCGGAGCCGGCTGCTCATTCGCCATTTCGGCAGCATGAAAGCCCTGCGGGAGGCGAGCGTGGAGGATATCGCGCAGGTGCCGGGGGTCCCTCCGACCGTCGCTCGAACCATTTTCAACATTCTGCGGAGCAGCGGCGAGGAATAGACCGCCGCGCGCGGTTTTTCGCGCCCGCGATCAGGCCCGAACCTCGCGCCCCCACGCTCGCCATGATCGTCGTGAAACCCGGCGGCACATCTTTTAATACGGATTTACCTAGAAAATAGACTCCCGGGTGAGTCTGTTTTCATGCTTCGCGGGTGTCGCAGGGGGCATGGATAATTACCTAGAAAATAGATTCCCGGGTGAGTCTGTTTTCATGCTTCGCGGGTGTCGCAGGGGGCATGGATAATTGCGTTCAAAATGATACTCTAAAAGCGTGGGGGACGTATCCCCCACACCCCCTCGCCGCTTCGCGGCTCCGTGTGGCGCTGCGGCGGCCTTCGGCCAGTCGCCGACAGCGCCGAGCACTCGGCCTCACGCGCTTGCGCGTGTGGCCGAAACTTGGGGGGTGCGGGGGAATCATTCCCCCGCTCTTTTGTGCTTGAAAGATCCATCTCTTGAACGCAATTATCCATGCCCCCTGCGACACCCGCGAAGCATGAAAATAGTTTCGGCCGGGAATCTATTTTCTAGGTAACTTCGTATAATGAGCCGGGGCACGACGCCCTGTTATTCGTCGTCTTCAGGGGTGTTTTCGACCGGGATGCGTTTGAGCAGACGGGCACCGATGGTCCGCAGATCGGGATCGGGAAGCTTCTTCAGAAGGGCTTTTTCTTCGGGGGCGAGCGGACGGACGGGCGTTTTTTCGTATTTCCTGCCCCGATTGCGCCTGGTCTTCAGCTTGGCAAGCTGCACGTAAGCCGGATTCAGTACCGGGTCGGATTCGGGCACCCCGCCGACCCGAACGATCATCTCCTCGACCAAAGGCTCCCGGCGGTTCTCGTTGATCTTCTCCATCACCGCATGGCGATTCAATTCCAGGTGGTGTTTCCAGATGGAATCGAATGCGATCACGACGAGAACTTTGTCCTTGAGCGATTTGGGCCGCGAATACCTGGCCACCTGCTCCCCGACCAGTTCTCCCCAGTCGCCCAGGGGACTTGCGGAGAAAGCGGGATGGCGTTCGAGCCACCCGCGCACCACCGGCCCGATCAGATTCGCCTTGTCCCCCGGCTTCACGTGCTTTCCTCCGGGGCTTCCTTCTCTTCAGGAATGAACGAGTGCTCGATGCGCCGCAATGTGGCGTTTATTTCGTTGAAATGATGCTGCAACGCCTCCAGCATGATGACGGTGTCACTGCTCTGAAAGGGCAGTTGAGAGATGAACTGGTCGTAGAGCATGGCGTCCACGTTGGAGAGGTAGAGATCCTCGATCCGCACCAGCAGGGTCGATGCAAGCTTCAAAACGACGGCCAGCAGGATCGCCTGGATCAGGGGCACCAGGCTGTGCAGCACGTAGCCGAAAATCTCCTGTATTTCCTTCTGCCCCGTCAACGCCGGCTGGAGGTAAAGATAGAGCATCCAGCAGGTCTGGGCCAGCGCCAGAGCGGGGAGGAACCACAGAAGCCACCGGAACGGCGCCCACGAGTTGTAGAGGATTTGCCAGTCGGTTTCGACGATTCTTCGTTCCTTCTCCATCAACTCCGCGGAGGAGAGCGTGGAACGGGGCGTCTTGACAAGCATGAGCTTCAGGCGCTGGAAAGGGTGGAAAAGCAATTGCAGGGGTAGAAAGTCGACCTTGCTCCGAAGGCGCTCGGCCGGGAAAAGCCGCTCCGGGCTGGGCGGCAGCTTCGAGGTCAACGGGTTCGGCTTGGAGGCGCCCGGCCGGATGGTCCCGGTCAGCATCCTCTTGACCATGATCTCTCCGCCGAATTGAACCAGAAGCCACAGCAATCGGCCCGCCAGAAAGAGCACCGCCACACAGGCGATGTAGGTCAAAAGCCAGCCCATCGGCTCCAGCCCGATCCAACGGCACCGGGTCCAGAAGTCAGCCGATTTGAGCTCCTCGGGACGCACGGCCGGGACCGCGGGAGCCGCCTTGTCCCGGGCGCCCGAGCCGGCTCCGAGCCGTTCCGTCTGCGGAGGCGGGGACTGAAGCGATGGACTCGCCTGCGGATGGTTGGCTTCGTACCAGTCGGCCATGGAGCTCGCCAATGCAAGGCAGAGCAGAAAGAAAACGAACCAGGTAAGCCTTCGAGTCGCCTCGTACCGCCTCAGTCCATATTCCATGTTGTTTGCCTCTTCCCCATCGAGTCATGCCAAGCCGCGTACGGTCAAGTAACCTGTTTCCTCCGTCATGGACGGGACGGGCGGGGTCTATTCCCAGCCGCAGACCGGCAGGGCGGTGCGGGAGAAAAACATCTACACCATTATTCTCGTAACGTCAAAGAATTATGGCGGAATCGACGGAGCGGGCATCGCTCCGCAACCCGGCTCTTCGGTGGCCCGCCGGGAAGGCTCATCCAGCCGACGGCATCCCGGCTCGAGTCCTTCCTACCGGCTCGACTTGCGGGCGAACTCCTCCCGCGTCAGTTCCCTCGCCACGATCAGGCGCCGGATTTCACTCGTTCCCGCGCCGATTTCGTAGAGTTTCGCATCGCGCCACAGCTTCTGCACCGGGAATTCCAGGCAGTACCCATACCCGCCGTGTATCTGCACCGCCTGATCGCAAACCCACGTGGCCGTCTCGGCCGCAAACAGGATGCCGGCGGCCGCCAGCTTGGTCAATTCGGTGCCCTTCCCGCCTCGCGGAGAATTCCGGGCCACCTGGGCGGCTTTGTAAACCAGCAGCTTCGCGGCTTCGGTGCGAGCGTACATGTCGGCCAGTTTCTGCTGGATCATCTGGAAGCTCGCAATCGGCCGGCCGAACTGCTCGCGTTCCACGGAATACCGGATGGAATAGTCCAGGGCCTGTTGAGCCATGCCCAGAGACCCCCCCGCCAGCACGATGCGTTCGATGTCCAGGCCGCTGGTCACCACGTTCACTCCCTTGTTCTCCTCCCCGACCAGGTTCTCGGCCGGGACCTCGCAGTCCTCGAACACCAGTTCCCCGGTCGGCGAGCCGCGCATGCCGCATTTCTTGAGTTTTCGCGACACCTTGTAGCCAGGGAATTCCTTCTCCACGATGAAGGCGCTGATCCCCTTGGCCCCTCTTTCCGGGTCCGTCTTCGCATAAACCAACAATACGTCGGCAACCGGCCCGTTGGTGATGAACATCTTGGTCCCGTTCAAGATGTACTTGTCGCCCTTTCTCACCGCGCGAGTGCGAAGCCCCATGGCGTCCGACCCCGCGTTGGGTTCGGTCAGGCCCAGAGCGCCGATCTTCTCGCCCGCCACCATGGACGGCAAATATTTTTCCTTCAATGCTTCCGAGGCGTTCCTGTGGATGTTGTTCATGCAGAGATTGGAGTGCGTGCCGTAGGTCATGCCGAGCGCCGGGCAAATGCGGCTCATCTGTTCGACCGCCAGGGTCTGCATCAGCACGTCGCCGCCGAGGCCTCCGTATTTTTCGTCAATGGTGATCCCCAGGATCCCGATTTCCGCGCACTTCTTGAAAAAATCCGGTGGGAACCAGTCTTCGTCGTCGATTTTCTCCTGCAGCGGTCCGAGCTCGTTGACAGCCCATTTGTAAACCGTTTCCTTGATCATGCGTTGTTCATCGGTGAATTGAAAATCCATGAAGTTCCTCCGTTCGCCCTTGCACTCCAGCCACCTCGCCCATGCCGGTGGGCGCCATGATACTCGCAACGGCCCGCCGGTCACCGGCCCGCGCCGACGCCGCACAGCCCGTCCGCCGTCATTCACAATCCTTGGCCAATCATTGTCACAAAATGCGCAATTCTCATAACAAAAGTTGCGCTCAAAAGGAAAACAAAAGCTTGTATTTCGCCGGGAAATCAGAAGGTCGCCCCGACTTTCATCCGCTGGAGCACGGCCCGGTCGAGCATCGCACCCAGACCGCCCCGCTCGGCCGGCGTGAAACCGAAGGCGTCCCGCCAGATGTCGTTTCCCTCCATGCACAGGTACGTGCACAGCTCGGGATCGAACGCCCGGATGCGATCCACCATGAAAGAATACATCTCCACACGTATGTCCCTGAAGTAGCGCATCTTTCCGTCGAGCCCCGGGATGAATTCACCGCAGGTGATGCGGCTGTCGGGATGCCTGGAACGGATGGAGGACTTGAGCTCCGGCATGAACCGGAAGGCGCCGAGGCTGATCCACACGACGCGCGCCGGGTCGACCGCGTCGAACAACCGCGCCAGCGTCTCGCCGTACTCTTCTTTCCAGCGAGGAAATTCGAGCATCGGGTCGAAATGGAAAGCCAGGGCGTATCCAAGCTCGGCGCAGGTTCGCGCGGCGTCGAAGCGCTGCCGCAGCGTGGCCGATTTGGTTTCTTCGCGCCAACGCACGCTTTCGGCGTTGAGGGACCACGCCACGATGGTGTGTCCACGATGATCCAGGTCCCGAAGATTTCCAATGTAATCGGTTTTCGTCTTCAGCTCGAGGACGGCGTTGGCGCGCGAGGCAAAAAACCGTACCGTCGGCCGGGAAAAGCCGGTCCACGGGTCCAGCAGAAGCGAATCCGTGAATTCCCCGGTCCCGATCCGGTAGAGCTGTCCGGGATGCGTGTCGATTTCCGCCGCGAGCTCCTCGAAGAGATCATCGGTGTTCCCGAAAAGCCTCAGGTTCGGCTGATTGAGATAGGCCTGCAGGATGCAGTAGGTGCAGTCCAGCGAACACTGCAGGCCGAAGTGGAGGATGCGATACCCGCAGCAGTTGTACTGGCGGGTTCCGGGGCAGGATTTGAGGAACCGGCCCCTGAACCGGACCACTTCCAGCACATCCGGATCGTGGACGGCCTTCTCCTGCACGCGGTCCACGACGCTCACCCCGGCGTGGGGCAGGTTTCGTCTCAGGGTTTCAACCAGCGGGCTATGGGCGACGTCCGCTTCGATCACGATTCTTCCGGGCGGCTTGAGGGCCATGGATTTCATGGATTCGGACACAGACCTCTTTCGTCGACGGCAGGGCCGTCCCCGTTCATTTCCTGCAACCCGGGACATCGTGGCGCATCAGTCGAACCAGGTTCGGGGACCGGGCAAACCGTTCCGCCGCCTCCAGGCGTAAGCGCAACTGCTCCGGGTCCGAAAAGTCGATTCTGAGCTGCCAGTCCTCCCCTTCGAACGACGGCGGGGGCACGACTTCAATCCCCCCGGGGAGCGAGGCATCCACGAGTTCCTCGGCGAATCGGTCCGCCCTCGCGCTCAAACGCGGAAATCGCCAACGCCGAAGCACTTCCCTGATTTCCTGAGTTTTCTGCCGGCGGTTTGCCCCGGGATCGGCCGCAATCCGGGTGAGCTCGCCTTCATGAAGGACTTCACGCCTGCTACGACCCTGCTGCCGCGAGATCTCATCCACTCGCTCGACAATCTCCAACTGGATGCTCGAACTGCAACGCAATATCTTGAGCAGCGCGATCATCGCATCCCGGTCCGCCTCGTCCCATTTCACGATTTCAAGTGCCGCCCGCTCGCCGATTTCCTCGGCGCCGAGCGCCGGCAGAAGCGCCCCGCCGGCATCGGCCGCCCGGCGCCAGGCTTCAACCGCGCCCGGACGCGACACGATCCCCTGCATTCCCCCAAGCTCGCGGGGCAGCCGTTCCGCCGGCACATGGCACGCCAGCTTGGAAACGATCTGCGCTTTCTCCGCGGCATTGAGCGAAGGTCCGAAAAGCCGGGCTTCGATTCGGTTCAGCATGAGCGCCGCGCGGTCCGAATCCGCCGGGAAGACCATGCATTCAACACTTTGCAGCCGACGATCCCGAGCCCATTCCAGCCGTTTGAAGCCGTCCACGATGATGAACCGGCCGGCCCGTTCGCTCAGAACCCATGGGGGATTCAGAATGCCGTGACGGTCCAGGGACCGATGAAGCGCATCGGAGGGACTGAAACGGCGAATGGCGAAGGTGCGCTCGGAAAAATCCACGCTCTCGAGCTCCACCGGCGAGTGGAAACCCCTCATATCAGCCTTCCAATCCATGGCCGGACAGCCGTTCCAGCGCTTCCAGGTAACGCTTGCGGGTGTTCTCGACGACGTCCGGCGGCAGCACCGGCGGCGGATCGGTCTTCTTCCATCCGCTGCGGACCAGGTAGTCTCTCAGGTATTGCTTGTCGAAACTCTCGGGACTGCTCCCGACGCGGTACCGATCGGCAGGCCAGAAACGGCTCGAATCCGGCGTGAGGACTTCGTCCACCAGCGTCAAACGTCCCTCCACCAGGCCGAATTCGAACTTGGTGTCGGCCAGGATGATCCCGCGCTGCCTCGCGTAGGAGGAAGCCTTCAAATATACCTTAATGGTGACGTCCCGAACCCCCTGCGCCATTTCTTCGCCGATAGCCGCCGCCATCGCGTCAAAAGAGATATTCTCGTCGTGCTCGCCCAGGGTCGCTTTCGTGGATGGGGTGAAAATAGGCTCCGGAAGCTGCTGCGCTTCCTGGAGCCCGGCGGGCAGGGCAATGCCGCACACCTGTCCGGTTTTCCGGTAGTCCTCCCACCCCGAGCCGGCGAGGTATCCCCTCACGATGCATTCCACGGGGAAGACCCGGGCCTTCTTCACCCACATGCTGCGTCCCGCCAGCACCCGTTCATAGGGCCGACACTGCTCCGGATACCGCGAGACGTCGCTGCTGATCAGGTGGTTTTCCGTCACATCACTCAAAAAACGCAGCCAGAACTCGGTGATTCGAGTCAGGATTCTGCCCTTGTCCGGCACGGGATTCGGCATGATCACGTCAAACGCGGAAATGCGATCCGTGGCGACAATCAGGAGAGAATCGCCCAAGTCGTAGATGTCTCTCACTTTCCCCCGGTTGAGCAGTTTCAAACCCGGGAAATCGGTTTCCAGGACCAGATCGGGACTGCCGGACATCGCTTCCTCCTGTTTCTGCATTCCGAACGAGACGGGCTGCCGCGCACCCCGGCAAAAAAACGACGGCGCCGCAAGTGCAAGCCGATCCGAAACGTTTCCTTCGATACTTGCGCTTCAATGACATGTTCAGGAACGAAGAACCGCCGGACCGCCCCATAACGGGGCATAACCCGGTTGACCCTCGTGGCGGCATTTGTTATCCTGCCTGCAACTGGATATCAAGTATTTCTGAGCAGATGTCAAAATAAAAGAAAATGCGGGCAGGAACGGAAGCATGAAAAAGGCCGAGAGCACCGACCGGTCATCAGGGGGTATCGCTGCACTCTTCGATGACGCCGAGCGCAAGGAGCTGTTCAGGAAATATCTTTACTTTCTTGGATGGATCGAGCTGCTCATTCTCATCATCTGCTGGCTGTACCAACTGGGAGACGGAGCCCGGGATCGGTTCGGGAACGTCGAAGCGACCTTCCCCTGGAGGGTCTATTTCGTGGTGGCCTTCCTTGTGCCCGTGGCCGTCACTTTTCTGGTCGGAGTGGTCATCGTCGGGTTCAACAAGTATTTCGGGGACCCGAAGGACTCGGCCCCCGTCGTCCCGGGCGGAGCGACCGACGAAACCGACGAAAAATCCGACCGCATCTACAAGCTCAACAGGATGGTGACCCTGCTGCGCCAACTCCCCTTCCTCGCCCTGCTGCTGTTGTTGGGAGTCGCGGTCGGGTTTTTTTACAAGCTGGACGTGATCATGTCCTTCGTGGGCAGCGTTGGAGAGAAGTCGGTCAAGGTATTTCTCATTTCGGCGGCCATTCTGCTGGGCGTGGTTTCCATTTTCGCGTTGATTCTCATCGTCCTGAATTTCCAGTTGCGGAAACGCTCCATGGAATACCAGTACCGGGCCGACGTCGCCGAGCGGTTTGGCCTTATCATCCTGGACGACAACACGGTCCTCAACAGCGAAGGCAAGCTGCTGATCAACGGCAAGAAATGGAAGGAAAGCGTTCCGCTGCTGACGTCCGAACCTCCCCGATCCGCGGGCGCGGAACCCGAGGTCGGAGGACACCCCCCCAGGACGATCGACTGCGAGACGACCTGACATCGAGTCGTTTGTCTCCATCGGAGACGGCAGCCTCCGCAAGTCCGGGGCTGGGGTACCCCGCCCCTCATTGAGTCTGGCACCACTTTCCAAAGCGAGCCGGCGTGCAGCATCCGCTTCCCCATCGCCTGTCCGACTTCGTCGTTCGGCACCACCTCATTTCCCGTGGCGACCATGTGCTCGTCGCCGTTTCCGGAGGCCCGGATTCCATCGCCCTGCTTCACCTGCTGGCTCACCAACGGGAATCCCTCGCCATCGGCCGAATCTCCGTCCTACACTTCAACCACCGGCTGCGCGGCGCGGAATCGGACGCCGACTGCGTCTTCGTGCGGTCCGTGGCCGAGAAGATGGGGTTGCCGGTCGTCTGTGGAGAAGAAGACGTGCGTCGGTATCGACAGGGACGCACGATTTCCATGGAAATGGCGGCAAGGGAGCGCCGGCACCGTTTTTTCCGGCGGTCCCTCGACCAGTACTCCGCACAGAGGATCGCCCTTGGGCATACCTCCAACGATCAGGCCGAGGAGGTCCTGCTCCGGCTGTTGCGGGGGGTCGGGCCGTCGGGCATGGAGGGGATGCGCCCTCTCGGGCCTGGAGGGGTGATCCGGCCGCTGTTGTTTGCCGGCAGGGCGGAAATCCTGGAATACCTTCACGACCTGAAAATCCCGTTCCGTGAAGATTCCTCCAACCTGGAACCCGTTTGCCGGCGCAACGTGCTGAGACTTCAAGTGCTCCCGCTCCTCGAAAAGCACTTCCATCCCCGCCTGGTCAGGACGCTCTCGCGCCACGCCCGACTGGTCGCCGAAGAGGAATCCTGGTGGTCGGACCGCATGCGCGCCATGTGGCCGGAAATCTGCCCGTCCGAAACCTCCGGCCGCGTCGAACTGGATCGCGAGGCGCTCCGCACGCTTCATCCCGCCCTGCAAAGGCGGGTGTTCCGCCACGCCGTCGAGCGGTTCCAGGGGCATCTCATGGGGATTTCCACGGCGCACGTTCTGGCCCTGTGCAGGCTTGCCGCAACCGATGCGTCCGGGAAGGAAATCCATCTTCCGGGCGGCTTGAGGGCCGTGGCGGAGGGGCACCGCATTTTTCTGGCACTCGCTTCGGAAGCCGCCGGTCCTGTGGCGCCGGCGGCAGGGCGTCTCATCGTCCCAGCTCCGGGACGGTACGATTACGCGGGGATGACTATCGATATCCGGAAGGAGGTTTCCGCCAAACCGGGGAGCGGGGCCTTGCCGACCCCGGTGCCGAACGCCGCTCACATGGACGCGGACGCAATCCGCTGGCCGATGACCATCAGATCGTGGAAACCCGGCGACCGTTTTCGCCCGCTCGGACTGCACGGCACAAAGAAGCTCCAGGACTTCTTCACCGATTCCAAGATCCCCCGTTCCGAGCGCCGTCGGATTCCCCTTCTGTGCGACGGGGAGAAGATCTGCTGGGTGGTCGGCCGCAGGCTCGACGATCGGGTCAAGGTGACTCCGCAAACCAAAGAAATCATCGTGGCTGAATTGATCTGACCGACTCGGCACGGTCAGGCGTGTTTATCGCACCGGCGGCTCCGAGCGGTCATCCAGCCGTTTCGGCTTCTGCGTGCGCGCCCCCAGAAACTCCTCCCGGCTGAGGTACCCGTCGCCGTTGACGTCCATCCGCCGGAACCGCCGTTCGGCCTGCACCGCTGAGCCGGACATGAACTCGTCATGAGACACCTTGCCGTCACGGCTGGCATCCATACCCTGGAACCGGGGCTGCGCCCCTCTGGGGGGCGCTCCGCCCCGGCGCTCCGCGGCGTCTTTTCGGGCTTTGTCCACTTGATCGCCGGTGAAATACCCGTCACCGTGGGTGTCCAACCTGCCGAAAAGCCTTTCCGCCCGTGCCTTCGCATCCGAAACAAATTCGTCGTGACTGACCCTGCCGTCGTAGTCGGTATCCAGGGCATCGAATCGCGCCTGGCGGTCCGGACCGCTCATTTGCGCACCCGCCGCTCCGGCGGCGAATATTATGGTCATGGCGACCGCAAGCTGAAGAAATCCGATTGATCGACTCATTGGTCTGGCTCCCGATCGGGGTTTTCATTTGCCGCATGGCCGGGAACAACGCGGCGCATTCCGCAAATACGCGGCCACCGGCCGCATCGTGAGCGTCCCGGTTTTCCCGATGACCGCGAGATGACCCGCAATCCATGGAACGGAAAAAGAACCGAAACTACACTTGAAACCGGGCGGAAAAGCCGCTCCCGAGGGTCACTCCAGAACCTGCGCGGACTATTCCGGCATGAACGGCAAGCCTTCAAACGAAGGCTGCAGGTCGGCGACGATCCGCTCCAAGGTTTCCAGCAGCTCATCCCGGGGGCAAACGATCACGACGCCGGTTCGCCTGACCTTGATTTCCACTTCACCCTTTTGCAGCAACTTCTGACTCACGACGACCCGAATGGGGACCCCCAGCAGGTCCGCATCCTTGAGTTTCACTCCCGGGGATTCGTCGCGATCGTCATAGATGGTGTCATAATGGGCGCCAAGTCGTTCATAGAGTGCTTGCGCCGCCTCCAGGATTTCGGGTTTCCTGCCCAGTGAACAGAGAATCACCTGGAATGGCGCGATGCTGTATGGAAAGCTCATGCCGCCCTCGTCGTGCCACTGCTCAACCGCGGACGCCATCAGCCGCTCAACGCCTATGCCGTAGCATCCCATGACCACACGCTGCTGATTCCCCGCGGCATCGAGATACGTGGCGTCCATGCTTTCCGCGGCGGTGTATTTCGTGCCCAGTTTGAACGTGTGCCCCAGCTCGATCCCCCGCCGGATACGCAGAATCCCCTCGGCGCACCGGGTGCAGCGGTCGCCGTCGCGCACCTCCGCGAGATCGGCCGCATCGAAGGGCGTGAAATCGCGCCCGCAGACGACGTTCCTGTAGTGGACGTCGGGCGCGTTTCCACCCGCAACAAAGGGAGCCGGCCCCGTCACCGAGGCGTCGCACACGATCTTCACACCGTGCAGGCCCACCGGAGAGAGGAACCCGGCATGCAGCCCCCTGGCCGAAAGACTTTTTTCAGGGGCAAAATCCACCTTGACGGCCTTCAGGTGGTTGGCGAGCTTGGTGGCGGAAACGGAAAAATCTCCTCTTATGACCGCCAAAACCAGCTCGCCGTCGGCTTCATAGGCCACGGTCTTGAGGAGGCGGTCTTCGGGACAGTCGAAAAAGCGCATCAGGTCCGCGATGGTTTTTATCCCCGGCGTGGGAACCGCTTCCATCGGGGGCGGAGCATCGCCCGAATACTTCACCGGGGGAATCAGGCCCTGCGCTTTTTCGGTGTTGGCCCGATAGTCGCACTGCGTGCACACGACGAACCGGTCCTCGCCGTTGGGGGATTCGAGCATGAATTCATGCGAACCCGTTCCGCCCATGATGCCCGAATCGGCCTCGATGGGCACGGTCGTCAGCCCGCACCGGGTGAATATCCTCAGGTAGGCGTTGAAAATCCTCGGATAGTAGGCGTCCAGATCGGCAAAATCGGGATGAAAGCTGTAGGCGTCGTTCATGAAGAATTCCCGAACCCGGAGCAACCCGGCCCTCGGACGCGCCTCATCGCGGATTTTCGTCTGGATCTGGTAGAGCATCACGGGCAGGTGACGGTATGAGCGCAGAAACTGCCTCGCAATATCGGTGATCACTTCCTCGTGAGTCATGGCCAGAACGAATTCCCTGTCTTTGCGGTCTTTGATCCGGAATAGCTCCTGGCCGATATCGTAATACCGTGACGATTTCTTCCAAAGCTCGGCAGGGTTGAGAACCGGCATGGTGACCTCAAGCCCCTCGATGGCGTTCAGTTCTTCACGCAGAATGGCCTTTATCTTCTCGGCGACCCGGTGCCCCAGGGGCAGCAATGAATAGACTCCCGCCGCCACGGGGTGAATGTAGCAGCCGCGCAGAAGCAGGATATGCGATGGGGTCTCCGCTTCCTTGGGGACTTCGAACAGCGTATGGATAAAGTATTTCGAATAACGCATCGGTTCCGCCGCCTTTCTGCCATCCTCTGTATTATTGAAGCACTATCGATCCTCGACACGCGTGGCCACTGACCTTGCGACACTATCACGTTCGGCATTCCGACCACAATAATAAATCGGGGACGCCGCGCATGGAAGCATGGTCGCCGAGCCCTTTCCCGGCAAGGCATCAAGGCCGTTCGGCCCGTCTTGACAGCCCCGAGGCGCTCTCTTAGTTTGTACATGAACCGGGGTTTGCGGGGCAATTGACGCGGTGTTCCTCTATTGTTGGGTATGGTATATATAAACATTAATGAGTCTTACTTGGAGGGCGGGCTCCGGCGGTTGCAGGTCGTCGCATGGTCACGGATTCACCGCTGACGTCACGGGCGGAGCCGGACGCACGGAAGCCCGCACGTGAGTGTGATTGTCCCGGGAGAGTGATGTGGTGAGAGACACGATGCTGAGCAAGCTTGCTGAAATGAAGCGACGAATGGACGCGCTTTATGCGGAGAGCTTCAAGCCTGAGAATGAGCAATCTGCGGATGTGGAAACCGCTGCCGTGGATTGGGAGCCGTCGGCGGACATTACGGAACGGGAAGACGCGGTCCGATTTTTCATCGACCTGCCCGGAGTGCTCGAGTCGGAGCTCACGGTTGAAGTTGCCGATAACAGGCTGGTGGTAAGGGGAAAGCGGGAAATTCCGATTGAGGACGCGCCGGCATCAGCCTGCCGGTGTCATCGGGAGCGGCCTTATGGGTCTTTCCGCAGGGTGTTTGCCATTCCCGGCGATTGCCTCACCGAATCCATCGGCGCCGAGCTGAAAGCCGGGGTCTTGTCCATCGAGATCCCCAGGCAGGCCCCGCACCGCGGCTCCGCTCACAAGGTTGAAGTTCGTTCGGAGTGACGCCGACCGGGGGTTGCGGGAATCCCCTCTTGCCAAGTTCGGAACCGGGAGGATCGTCCGGGTGTTTTCCCGGACCGTGGGGATCGATGATCGAACGACAGACGGGCGGATTCCGCCCGGTGTCCCGGCAGGAGCCTCAGGCTCGCAGGACGCCGTCGCTCAAGGAGGTTTTCCATATGGGAAGCAGGTTTCGCACGACAGTTCTCCTGGCGGCACTCACCGCGTTGATCATATGGATCGGGGGTGCGGTCGGAGGTTCTCACGGCATGATGATAGCCTTCGTTTTGGCGCTCGTCATGAACGTGGGCAGTTATTGGTTCTCGGACAAGATCGTTTTGGCCATGTACCGGGCGCAGCCGTTGAGTGAGGCCGACGCCCCGCAGATTTACCGGATTGTCAGAGAGCTCTCCGCGTCGGCCAACCTGCCGATGCCGAGGGTCTACCTGATTCCGGAATCCGCGCCGAACGCTTTCGCGACCGGCAGAAACCCGGAAAATGCAGTGATTGCTGTGACTGAAGGCCTGTGGCGCATTCTCACCCCGGATGAAATTCGAGGGGTGCTCGCACACGAACTGGCTCATGTGAAAAATCGCGACATCCTGGTGAGCTCAATCGCGGCGACCCTGGCCGGTGTGGTCATGATTCTCGCCAGGATGGCGCAGTGGGGAGCCTTGTTCGGCGGGGGGCGCAGCAGCAGTGACGAAGACAGCGGCGGAGGGATGCTCGGGCTGGTGGTTACTGCGATCCTGGCACCCATTGCGGCCATGCTGATACAGCTCGCCATTTCGAGGTCGCGCGAATATCTCGCCGACGAGACCGGGGCCGCCTTCTCGCACAACCCGGAATCCCTTGCGCGGGCGCTGGAAAAACTGGCCATGGCCTCGCACCAGAACCCCATGGAGGACGCCAGCCCGTCCACGGCGCATCTCTTCATCGTGAATCCTCTTTCCGGACGGTCACTCGCCAACCTCTTCAGCACTCATCCCCCCATCGAAGAGCGCATACGGCGACTGCGCTCCATGTGATCCCTTCCGCCCGTTCCCGTTCCTCGGGTCCCCGGACCGTCTGACCGGCGCACGGGGACCCGACTCGACGACCGATTGCACCGGAATGGGAATCGAGAGGCGAGGTGCGTGCTTTTGACACGCCTCGTGTGACGGGCATTTCGCTTCCCGGGGGTTCGGCCCGGACAAGGGCGGAGAATCTTCGTTTCGACGGCATTCTCAGGTTTTCCTGGTTGTCATGGGTTTGCGATGTGTGCCGCCGTCGGATCGGCTGCGGAACTGCGACTTTATTTGACAGCAGGGTGTTTTTCCGCTACACAGTTCTGTGGACCGGTCCTGCAAACCTTTTGTCAGCCGTGATGGAGGATGTTGTTCAGCCCGCTTCGGCGCATGCGACCGAAGAAAGCCGGTTTTGCGGTTGCCGGCCCCCGCAATTCGATTGTTGGTAGGAAGTTCTGCCGCCCAACTCTTCCCGAGTCCGTCATTCCCGGCCCCCTTTGCCTATCCGAAGCAGTTTCAGGGGACCTCGATTGCGCTCGGAGCTGAGCGCGCAGAAGATGGATCGCCGATGCCGCGGAAGGCCGGCGGCGGCGAACCGCAGACGTCGTGTTCCTGGAGAGAGAGAATGCCATGGCGAATGTAGTCATCGTTGGAAGCCAGTGGGGAGATGAAGGGAAAGGGAAGATCGTCGACCTTTTCACCGAGAAGGCGGATTACGTCGTTCGCTTCCAGGGCGGGAACAATGCCGGCCATACCCTGGTCGTAAACGGTGAGAAGCATATTTTTCACCTCGTTCCTTCGGGTATCCTGCACAAGGGGAAAGTCTGCATGATCGGCAACGGGGTAGTGGTCGACCCCGGTGTGCTCATCCGGGAAATGGACAGGCTGCACGAAGCCGGGATCCCCGTGACGCGGGAGAACCTGCTGATCAGCCGCTACGCCCACGTCATCATGCCTTATCACCGCGCCATGGACAATGCCCGGGAAAACCGGAAGGGAAAAACGAAGATCGGAACCACGGGCCGGGGAATCGGCCCCTGTTACGAGGATAAAGTGGCGCGATGCGGCGTGAGGATTCACGACTTGTCCGATCCCAAAACGCTGGGGGAAAAGATCCGGCGCAACCTGGAGGAGAAGAATTTCCTCCTGGAACGGTTTTTCGGCGAAAAGCCGCTCGATGCCGCCGCCATGGAACAGGAATACCTGGCCTACGGCGAGCGGCTCGCGCCCCTGGTGGACAACGTTTCCGAACGGTTGCAGGAAGCGGTCCGTGAAGGAAGGAACATCCTTTTTGAAGGAGCGCAGGGAACCCACCTCGACATCGATCACGGAACCTATCCATTCGTGACTTCATCCAACACCGTCGCCGGGAACGCCGCATGCGGTTCGGGAATCGGCCCGACGAGAATCGACAGGGTGCTCGGAGTGGTAAAGGCTTACACGACCCGCGTCGGCGGAGGTCCCTTCCCTTCGGAACTGCTCGACGAAACCGGGGAACGAATGCGCACCAGGGGCGGAGAATTCGGGGCCACAACCGGCCGGCCAAGGCGTTGCGGGTGGTTGGACATGGTCGTGGTAAAGACGGCGATTCGCCTCAACGGCCTGTCCGGATTGCTGATCACCAAGCTCGACGTCCTGACGGGAATACCGAAGCTGAAAATCGTCACATCCTATAAATGCGGCCCCAGGAAGATCGAATTCATGCCTCCCGAGTTGGAGGCATTGGAGGCCTGCGAACCGGTCTATGAAGAATTCCACGGATGGGAGGAAGATATCGGCTCAGTCCGGAAATTCACCGACCTGCCGGTCAATACGCGGCGATATCTGCAAGCCCTGGAGGAAATGGCAGGCGTTCCGCTCATGGTCGTTTCGGTGGGACCGGCACGCGACGAGACCATTGTCCTCGAATATCCGTTCTAGCGGGACGCTTCGCGGGTCCCCTGCGCTCAAATCGTAACCGCGCGCCACCCCCGCGGGAACCGGTATCCGGAGAACCCTTGAAATCCGGACCTTCTCCCGCGCGGGAGTGACCGGCAGACAACCGACCCACATGACCCGGTATCGAGTCCCGTTCGAGAGCGGGCTTGGTCTCATCGTGCCCGCGATCATCCGGAAAATCCATGGCCGATGATCTCCGGGCGTCACCGTGAGCCGCCGGTCCCCGCCGGCATGCGGAACGGCCGGACAGCCGACCGGTTCAGCCGCCGGGGGGAATAACCGTGAAGTTCTAGTCGAGCTCCTGTTCCAGGTCCTTGAAACAGTCTTCCATCCGGTACAGCGCCTTGTCCAATTCGTCGAGCCTCCGGGCGAGGAGTAATTCGCGGGCCGTGTCTCGAATCTCGACGATGCGGCCCATCATTTTGAGCACCGGTCTTTTTTCGCCTTCGGGGATGGCCGGGTCTTTTGCAATTCTTGAAAGAACCTCCGCCATCTGGTAGAGAGAGGGCTCTTCGTCGAGCACCCGGTCGTACCGGTGGTCTTTCAGAAGCTTCGATAGGTTCGGGAGATTGCCGCGCAGCCCGGCCGAGCCGTAGACGGCCTGGATCCGGACGTCGATCTGCATGAGCTTGCTCATTTTTTCCCTTTCACATGTCGTGCGGCACCTGCTTCGAAGAGCCGATGCGTTGCGTTGGCGCCCATATCGAGGTTCATTTCCCGCCCAAAGAACGGATACCCCGTCTGATCCATACCTTACACCAGGCTGAAAGCAAAGGGTATGATGATCGACGTCAAAGTGGCGGGGACGCGCGGATATGCACCACGCAATTCACGGGTCCCCTCTGCCTGCATGTTCCGTTCGTCGCGTGTTCCCCGTGTCTCTTTCTTCACCTGCCCGCCCGCGATCTTTGGCGGTCGCCGTGCGTGCGCGGGACAGGCGTACCCCACCAGTAAACCATCAGTTCAACGCCGCGGTCGCCGTGCGTGCGCGGGACAGGCTTTGCGTGACGGCTGTTTGTGCCCACTCGGCGGTTTCGCCCGCCTAAAGGATTGACACCGCTGCGGGTCTCAAGTATGGTGACTTTGATAAAACAGGCACGCCACGCGCACTTCACCGGCAACAATTGTGCATCGTCTCGGCCTCGGGAAAGCGAGAGCCCACCGGGCATGGTTGTCGCGTTTCCTTTTGGCGAAATTTGCCAATTGCGGCACTGAAATTCCAGGTTTTCGGCAGATTGAATACTGGTGTCACGGTTGAGAAAAATCCAACATTAGAAAAGGAGGGATGATTCGGTTTCAGGTTTGTGAATCGAAGTTACAAGTGTTCAGAGCACTGATTGCGTAGAGTTGATTGCATAGGGCTGATTGCGTAAAGCTGATTGATTGCATCCCGTTCGGACGAATTTGCCGCGGTCGTGACCGTGAGGCGGGGCGCCTCCCGTTGATCCTCTCCTGTTCATGACAGGAGAGAAACCTGTTGAAGACGGGGCCTGCGCCGGGCACCGCCTCATCGGGGGGGACCGCGTCGCGGCATGACTGCGGGATTCGGACGGTCGTGATGCGCGGCAAGAGCAGTTCAAGAGAAAGGACGCAGAGTATGAAGCTGACACGGAGAGATTTTCTCAAAATCTCTAGCGCAGCCACTGCGGGTCTCGCCTTGAGCGGGATGGGATTCAATCTCACTCCGGTACAGGCTTACACGTGGGAACTGCGCACCAAGGACGCCAAGGAAACCCCCACCATCTGCTGCTACTGTGCGGTGGGATGCGGAATCATCTGCCACACCGACAAGAAGACCGGTCAAGTCATCTACACCGAAGGGGATGCAGACCATCCCATCAACGGAGGATCCCTTTGCGCAAAGGGAGCTTCATCGTATCAACTCGCCCAGAACCCCAAGCGCGTCACCAAGGTCCTCTACCGTGCGCCGAACAGTGACAAGTGGGTCGCCAAGGACTGGAAGTGGGCGCTCCAGGAAATCGCCAAACGGGTCAAGAAGAGCCGGGATGCGAGTTTCGTCGAGAAGAACGCCCAGGGCCAGATCGTCAACCGCTGCATGGGAATCGCATCGGTGGGCAGCGCCGCCATGGACAACGAGGAGTGCTGGATATACCAGGCCATGCTTCGCGCCCTCGGGCTGGTATACATCGAACATCAGGCCCGCATTTGACACAGCGCCACTGTAGCGGCTCTGGCAGAGTCGTACGGACGCGGCGCAATGACCAACCACTGGATCGACCTCGCAAACGCGGACTGCATCCTCATCATGGGGAGCAACGCGGCGGAGAACCATCCCATTTCGTTCCGGTGGGTGATGAAGGCGAAGGACAAGGGGGCCGTGGTCATCAACGTGGATCCGCGCTTCACGAAGACTTCGACAAAATCCGACATCTACGCACCCCTGCGGTCCGGAACAGACATCGCCTTTCTGGGCGGCATGATCAAACATATTCTCGAAAACAAGAAATTCTTCAATGATTACGTGATCAACTACACCAACGCCTCATACATTGTCGGAGAGAAATTCGATTTCAAGGACGGCCTGTTTTCCGGCTACAACGCCGAAAAACGCTCCTACGACAAGTCTTCCTGGGCTTATGAGCTCGACGAGAAGGGCGTCCCCAAGAAGGACCTCACGCTCCAGAACCCGCGTTGTGTGTTCCAGTTGCTCGCGAAGCACTACAGCCGGTATGACCTCGATACCGTCTCGAAGGTGACCGGAACTCCGAAAGACGATCTCACGAAAGTCTACGAAGCCTACAGCGCCACCGGTGTTCCCGACAAGGCCGGCACCATCATGTACGCCATGGGCTGGTGCCAGCATTCGGTGGGGGTCCAGAATATTCGGACCATGTCCATCATCCAGCTGCTCCTGGGGAACATGGGGATTGCCGGCGGCGGCGTGAACGCCCTGCGTGGCGAATCCAACGTGCAGGGGTCGACGGACCAGGGTTTGCTTTTCCACATCCTGCCCGGCTACCTGCCGACCCCGGCGGCTTCGCTGGCAACACTCGCGGATTACAACAAGAAGAACACTCCCGTCAGCAAGGATCCGTTGAGCGCCAACTGGTGGCAGAACCGTCCCAAGTACCTGGTAAGCCTCCTCAAGACGCTGTATGGCGATGCCGCCAAACCGGAAAACGAATTCGCCTACGGCTGGCTTCCCAAGATCGATGACGGCAAGGCATACAGCTGGCTCGATCTCTTCGACGCCATGTACAAGAAGGAGTTCACCGGCTTCTTCTCGTGGGGGCAGAACCCCGCCTGCAGCGGCGCCAATTCGAACAAGACCCGGCAAGCCATGGCCAACCTGGACTGGATGGTCGTCGTCAACCTGTTCGAGAACGAAACGGCGTCTTTCTGGAAAGGCCCCGGCATGAACCCGAAGAAGACCAAGACGGAGGTATTCTTCCTGCCGTGCTGCGCGTTTCTCGAAAAGGAAGGGTCGATTGCCAACAGCGGTCGCTGGGCGCAGTGGCGTTACAAGGCCCAGGAACCCGCCGGTCAATCGCTGCCCGACGGCGACATCATTTACGAGCTGTTCCTGGAAATCCGCAAGCTTTACCAGAAACCCGGAGGAAAGTTCCCCGACCCGATTTTGAAGCTCCAGTGGAATTACGCCGCCAACCACAAGTTCGATCCCCACCTGGTGGCAAAGGAGATCAACGGGTACTGGCTCAAGGACACCACCGTGGGCGACAAGACGTTCAAGAAGGGGGATCTCGTCCCCGCTTTCGCCATGCTCAAGGATGACGGTTCGACGTCCTGCGGCAACTGGATCTACTGCCAGAGCTACAACCAGGATGGGAACAACATGGCCCGCCGCGACAAGACCGACGACAGCGGCATCGGCCTTTACCCGAAGTGGGCGTGGGCCTGGCCGGTCAACCGCAGGATCATTTACAACCGCGCCTCCGTGGATCCTGCCGGAAAGCCGTGGAACCCGAAGAAGGCGGTCATCGAGTTCGTCGGAGAGGTCAAGGACGGAAAGTACACCACTCAGAAATGGAAGGGCGACGTTCCCGACGGACCGTGGTATCCGCTCAAGAACCCCGACGGATCCGCCAGGGAAGACGGCAAGCTGGCATTCATCATGAAGCCGGACGGATACGCTTCCATCTATGGTCCGGGATTGGCCGACGGTCCTTTCCCCGAGCATTACGAACCCCTGGAATGCCCGGTGGAGAAAAACCTGTTCAGTTCCCGGATCACCAACCCGGTGGCGGCGGTATTCGGCACCGAAAAAGACATCATCAAGTCGTGCGACCCGAAATTCCCGTTTGTGGGGACAACCTACCGCGTCACCGAGCATTGGCAGACGGGTGTTCTCACCCGCTGGCTCCCGTGGCTCCTCGAAGCCGAACCGCAGCTGTTCGTGGAAATGAGCGAAGAGCTCGCCAAGCTCAAGGAAATCAAGAACGGCGACAAGGTCATTGTGGAGTCTCCTCGAGGGAGCGTCGAAGCGGTGGCCATCGTCACCAAGCGGTGGAAGCCGTTCCAAATACAAGACCAGGAAGTGCATCAGGTCGGTCTGCCATGGCATTTCGGATGGGTCTGGCCGCCTGAAGGGGGTGACAGCGCCAACCTGCTGACTCCTTCCGTGGGAGATCCGAATACCCGTATTCCGGAATCCAAAGCATTCATGGTCAATGTGCGGAAGAAAGGATAAGCCATGGCGGGAAAGAGCTTTTTTATCGATACGACTCGGTGCACGGCCTGTCGAGGCTGCCAGATAGCCTGCAAGAATTGGAACAGGAACGAGGGGTCGTTGACCAAAAACACGGGAAGCCACCAGAACCCTCCTGATTTCGATGCCAATACCTTCAAGCTGGTCCGATTCAGCGAGGTGGAAAACGAAGGAAAGGTGGCATGGTACTTCTTTGCGGATCAGTGCCGCCATTGTCTCGTTCCTCCTTGCAAGGACGTCATCGAAGGCACCGTTCCCGACTCCGTGATTCAGGACGAGGCCACGGGAGCGGTGGTTTACACGGAAAAAACCGCTGAAGCCCCTCTTGACGACGTTCGCGAGTCGTGTCCCTACGATGTGCCGCGCAAGAAGGACAAAGGCCCGTTCGTGAAATGCACGATGTGCATCGACCGCGTGAGTAACGGTCTGGTGCCGGCCTGCGTCAAGATCTGTCCGACCGGGGCGATGAACTTCGGGGATCGGGACGAGATACTGGCCATGGCCAAGGATCGCGTCGAGAAACTCAAACCCAGGTACCCGAAGGCGCAACTGCTGGATGCCAACGAAGTTCGTGTGATCTTCCTGGTGGTCGATGACCCGAGAAAGTATCACAAGAAGGCCGTCGCGAGCCTGAGCCCCGGTATTCAGCGACCGGCCGGGAAGAGCACGCTTGCGGGACCCGCCCGCAGGGTGCTCAAGACCGTCCTGGGTGTGTGATGCAGGATTGTACGTGACTCTGCCGGAAATGGTTGTTCCGCGTCCCAGCGACGGGCGCATCGGGAAAAACGGTTTCCGGTCCGTAGGGAATTGAAGGTCAATGCCGGGGAAGCCGCCTCGAGGCGGCTTCCCCTTTTCAACGTGTAAAGGACGATCTTGGACAATCAGCACAACCCGGAGAAAGACCGTATCGGGCAGGCCTTTGCCCTGGCCAGAGCCGAGAAACCGGCCTACGCCGATCTCTATCCTTTCCTCGAAACGCTTTTCCTGCTCAGGGCGGGCGGCAAGAGCGCCGCGCGTCCGGAGCGGTTCGAGTTGAGCGCCGAGCACGCGCGGGCCCGCTGGGAAGGCTCCTTCCCACTGCTCAGGCGCTGGGAGTTTCCGCTCGACACGGAGGCGGCGGAAAGCCTCCTCGAAATGATTGCCGGAAGCCTCCCGGAAGACAACGTGCAGCTCAAGGGAGCCCATGAGTCCCTCTCCCGCGCCCTGGCGAACCATCCCGAGCAGAGAACGGCCATCTGGAGAAGTTTCCTCCAGCATGAAATGGAACCCTGGGAGGAATGGCTGGATGTGGCGGGAGTGGATACGGCGTCCCTGCTCTTCCTGGCCAGGAACTGCCTCAGGCCTTCGGTGGAACTGGTGGCCGAAGATCTGCTGCAACGCTTCCCCATCCCGAAGGAGTGGCTGAAAGGATACTGCCCGGTCTGCGGGTCGCTCCCATCGCTTCTCTTCCTCGAAAAAGACGGCCAACGAAACGGGTATTGTTCCTGGTGCGGCACGTCCTGGGGACTCAACCGCCTCCAGTGCTGCTATTGCGACAACCGCTTCCATGAATCGCTCGGCTATCTGTACGCGGAGGCCGAGACTCATTACCACATCCAGTACTGCAATCTGTGCAAGTACTACTTCAAGCTCGTCCTCACGGGTGAGTTGCTGTACCCGCCGTATTTGCCGCTGGAGGAATGGACGACGCTTCATCTTGATCTTCTGGCCCAGCGCGCCGGTTTTAAGCAACCTCCCTCCCCCTCCCCAGTGGTCTATGGAGATGCCCCGGCGTAGCGAGACATCCGGCAGACCTCATGGACGAAAGGATTGATCGACCGTCACCTTCGCTCTGGGCTTTTCTTTCGAAAGCCCCCGGCTCGGCACCTGTCGATGTTTTGTTGCGAACGGCCCAGCCATGGCGTTTTGTTCCGGCTCGCCCGCGGGACGCCGAGATTGGGCGGGGGGCGTGAAGCCTTCCGGTGCAACTTATCCGGGTCCCTCAAGCGGGCCTGGCCCCGCCCGCCTCACCATCCGCCGATCCCCCGTTCCGTGATTGTGAACGACAATCGGTATTCCAGGGACGGCAACAAGGGTCTTGCGGCTTTGCGACGCGAGTCCCCCGTCCATGAGGTCTTGCCGGATGGAAGGTTCTTTCCTTCACTCGCGATTTCGAGTAAACATTAGGAGTCTCAAGGCGAGGTCCCCGACATCATGGTTTTCGACGAGCACTGGAAGACTCACTACCGCGAACGCCTCGACACCGCGAAGTCCACACTCGAAGCGGCGATCAAAGACGGCAACCGGATATTCATCGCATCCGCCTGCGGTGAGCCGCAGCATCTCGTCCGTGCTCTTGTGGAGCTGCTCCCGCGTTACCGGGACCTGGAACTGGTGCAAAATCTGTCGGTGGGGGAACTGCCGGAAGACTGGAGTGAGTTGAAGGATCACTGCCGCCTGAAGACTTTCTTCGTCGGGCCCCGCGTGCGCAAAGCGGTGAACGAGGGCTTTGCCGACTATATTCCAACCTATTTTTCGGCCATTCCCGGCTTGATCCGCGAAGACAACCTGTGGGCGGTCGACATATGCCTGATACAGGTATCGCCGCCCGATGAACACGGCTTCTGCTCGCTGGGCATCGCCGTCGAGATAACGAAGTCGGCCGCGGATGCGGCCAAGATCGTCATCGCCCAGGTCAATCCGAGAATGCCGCGGGTTTTGGGCGATTCCTTCCTGCACGTTTCCCAGATCGACCACTTCGTGGAGTACGAAGAACCTCTGATCGAGGTGGTTTTTCGAGAGCGCAGCGCCATCACGGAGCGGATCGCCAAGTACGTCTCGCTGCTCGTCGAGGACGGCTCCACCCTCCAGGTCGGTGTCGGCCGGATCGTCAATTCCGTGCTCACCTACCTGGAGGACAAGAAGGACCTGGGAGTCCATACCGAAATTCTCACGGACGCGCATCTGCATCTGGTCAAGAAGGGCGTCATCACCGGTCTGAGAAAAGAGGTGCACCCGGGCCGGATTGTGACCAGCGCGTGTACGGGCAGCGCGGATCTCTACAGTTTCGTTCACAACAACCCCGAGGTCGAGATCTACCCCATCGAGTACGTCAACGACCGCAGGCTGATCAGCCGACACGATCAGATGGTCGCCATCAATTCCGCCCTGGAAATCGACCTCAGCGGGCAGGTCTGCTCGGATTCCATCGGTCACACCATCCACAGCGGGATCGGCGGTTTCGTGGACTTCACGCACGGTGCTGCAACCGCCCGTCACGGCAAGAGCATCATCGTGCTGCCGTCCACCAGCACGGACGGCCGCCGATCGCGCATAGTCAGCCATCTGGCAAGCGGCGCCGGAGTAGTGAGTTCCCGGAGCATGGTGCGGTACGTGGTCACCGAGTTCGGCATCGCCTATCTGCATGGAAAGACCATTCGCGAGCGTGCCCTGGCCCTTATCAATATTGCCCACCCGAAGTTCAGGGAACGCCTGCTCGGGGAAGCGAAACGACTCCGGTACGTTTATGACGACCAGATCCTGCCTCCGATCTACGAACCGCTGTATCCGGGCCAGTGGGAAACGCATCGGCTTTTTCCCGGAGACAGGAACATCTTCTTCCGGCCCATCAAGCCCACCGACGAAAGAGGCGTGCAGGAATTCTTCTATTCCCTTCCCGACCAGGACATTTACTACCGCTTCCTTTCCGCCATGAAAGTGTTCCCTCATCGGAACACGCAGGGCATGTGCAACATCGACTACGAACACGAGATGGCCATTGTGGGCGTCACCGGCGAGATCGGCAGTGAAACCATCATCGGCCTCGGCCGGTACATCCTGGATCAGAAGACCAACATCGCCGAAGTGGACTTTGCGGTGGCGGCCGAATGGCAGCGTATCGGAATCGGGACCTTCCTGCTCCACTATCTTTGTGAAATCGCCGGGAGCAAGGGGATCACGGGATTCACGGCCTACGTTCTGGCCGCCAACCGGAAGATGCTTTCGGTATTCCACAAAGTCGGCTATTTCATTCATACCACCCTGGAAGACGGGGTCTACGAGATTTCGTTCCGTTTCGACGAACCGGCCTCGACCTGCCCGGTGGATTGCCCACCATGACCGGCCATTCTGAAATCCGCTTTTCACCGTCCGAACTCGCCTTCGATATCGACGGGGTTGTCGCCGACACGATGGAGGTCTTCGTGCGGCTCGCTCACGGCCGTTACGGGCTGACCTATCTCACCAAGGAACATCTCGGGTGTTACAACCTGTATCAGTGCCTCGATCTCGAAAAGGAAGTCATCGACGACCTGATTTGCCTCACCCTCGATGACGAACACACGCTCCAGATTCCTCCCGTGAGCGACGCGCCCGAGGTCCTGACCGAATTGTCCAGGCATGGACCCCTGCGGTTCGTCACCGCGCGGATCTGGCCGGAAAGCATCATCCGCTGGCTCCACATGACCCTTTCCGAAGTGAGCGCCAACGATATAAAGGTTGTCGCCACCGGCACCCCCGAAGCCAAGCTGAAAGTTCTCAAGGATCTCGGCGTACGGTGCTTTGTGGAAGATCGCCTTGAAACTTGCAGAATGCTGGCCAATGAAGGCATTCAACCCCTCGTTTTTGACCAGCCCTGGAACCGAACTTTCCTGGACGACGAGTTCCCCCGCGTCAGGAACTGGTCGCAGTTGCGGCAATGGGTCTTGCCCCGGAACGGAGAACTGTTGTAGAGTGCAATGTCTTCAGGAGAAACCGGCCCTGTGCATTCGGTTGAAAATTTTCCAGTGTAATCGTTGGGTTGATCGATTACACCCCGTGAGGTCTCCTTGTCAAACCGGACGAGTTCCTTCGAGCATTTTGATCTCGCAAAGACCACTCGGAGAAGATAAAATTAAAAGATTGAAGAAATTGGGGCACTGAACCCGGACCGACTCTCACGACGGCATATTGGGGCATTTCGCACATGTCGGGCGTTTTGATCCCGACAGGAACCGGGACCGAAAACCGCTGGATTGATCGAATTTCATGAGTAAGAATGAATCTCTTCCCATACAGGTGAAAGCCGGTCGCGAAGGTTTTACCCTCGTGATTCACCAGACGGCTCCTTTCGAGTCCATTCTGGAATACATGACGCAGCGGATGTCGGAATCCCAGGACTTTTTCGGTCAGTCCGAAATATCCCTGGATCTTCGGTCGAGGCCGTTGCGCACCGATGAAATCGCGGCGCTCTGCGATTTGCTGACGAAAAGCTCGAAACTGAAACTGGTTGAAGTGCGATTGAGCGATGAGGTCCGGTTTTCGCTGGACAGAAGCCGTGCGGCCAAAGAGGCGGCCCCGGCGAAACGGCGGTCGGTGCCGAAAGACGTGGAACCGGTCATCGTGCGCAATACCTGTCGATCGGGGGCCCGAGTGGTATCAGCCACGGATTGCGTGGTCCTGGGAGACGTGAACCCGGGAGCTGAAATCATCGCCGCCGGTGACATCATCGTGTTCGGCAACCTCAGGGGATTGGCCCATGCCGGGGCCACGGGGGACCGTTCCGCGCGGATCTGGGCGCTGAGCATCGAACCGAATCAGCTCCGTATTGCGGACCTCGTCGCCGTCCCGCCCCGTGGGAACAAGCCGGTTCCCAAGAGATACGAGATCGCCGAGATTCGCGAGAACCAGATCGCAGTGAGCACGATGTAGGCGTTCGCGCCGCTCACACGGGACGATTCGAGATTCTTTTCTGTTAACTTCAATAACGGATGGGACAAATCATGGCTGGAAAAGTGATTGTCGTGACCTCCGGCAAAGGCGGCGTCGGCAAGACAACTACCGTTGCCAATATAGGAACGACGCTGGCGAAGAAGAAACACAGCGTCGTCATGATCGATGCGGACATCGGGTTGCGCAACCTGGACGTCGTCATGGGACTCGAGAATCGCATCGTCTACAATCTGGTGGACATCATCGAGGGAAAATGCCGCAAGCAGCAGGCGATGATCCGCGACCGCAAACTGGCCAATCTCTACATCATCCCGGCGGCACAGACGCGCGAAAAGAACGCGGTGCAACCGGAGCAGATGAAGAGCCTGTGCGCTGAACTGGCCGAGGAATTCGACTACGTTCTCATCGACTGTCCCGCGGGTATCGAACAGGGGTTCCGAAATGCCGTGGCGGGGGCTCAGACGGCTTTGATCGTCACCACGCCGGAGGTCTCGGCCATTCGGGATGCCGACCGCGTCATCGGGCTGCTCGAGGCGGGACTTCTCCGGGACATTCACCTGATCGTCAACCGGTTGAATCAACGCATGGTCAAAAAAGGCGACATGATGTCGACAGCCGATATCGTGAGTCTCCTCGCGGTGCCGCTGCTGGGGGTGGTTCCGGAAAGCGAGGAGGTGGTGATTTCCACCAACCGCGGCGTGCCGCTGGTACATGATCGGGGGAGCAGGGCCGGAATTGCTTTCCAGAAAATCGCGGCTCGACTCAATGGGGAGCAGATTCCCATCGAGGAAGAGAATGGAAACGGTTTCATTTCCCGCATGAAGCGATTCATCTGGAGCTAGACGGGAGGATTATCTGATGCTGAAAGCAATCCGGAGGTTCTTTGGGGAAAAGGCTAGCGGTCAGGTCGCCCGCCGACGCATGCAGGTGGTTCTCATGCACGACCGGATGGACCTGACACCCGATATCATGGAAGCACTGCGCAATGATATCCTGGCGGTGATTTCGAGGTACATGGAAATCGACAGCCGGAGCATCCGGGTGGACCTCGAGCAGGGCAAGGAATATATGGCTCTCGTTTCAAACATCCAAATAAAGCGCGTCTACCGGAAGGCCGCCCCTGACATTCGATCCTAGTTGAACGCCCGATTTTGAAGGTCTTCCGGAAGATGAACCCGGCAAGGCTGCCGGCAATGAGGCGCTTCCCCCAGGGAGGACATGGTTCCTCAGGCCGTTTTGACAGGCACCGGGACGAAGACGAAGGCGCCTCTAATGGGTTGTGACGCACAATACGGGGGATTTTCCCGAATCGGTTCCCTCGCCGTCGCGCGAAGAAACCGAAGAATGATCAGCGTGTTGCCGCAAACCGGGATACCGCGCGTCATTGCAGCTCCGGCACGGCCGCACGACGAACCGAGACTCCAGCATGGCCCTCAGAGTCTTTCTTGCCGCAACGTTGCGCAGGTACGTTCCCGGATATGACGGTGCCGTCGGATGTGCCCTGGAAATTCGTCGGGGTTCCTGCGTGCGGGATGTGGCAAAAGCGTTCGGTGTACCCGAGGATGAGGTGAAACTGATCCTTGTGAACGGCATCGGCTCGAACTGGGACACCGTTCTCGAAGGCGACGAACGGGTGGCCCTGTTTCCGCCGGTCGGCGGCGGCTGATTCACACACCCGGGCGGCCGAGCTCGACACCCCTCCCGGCAGTCATGAAACGGATGCCGCTCGATCCCCGGTTTGTTCGGCTTGCCGGGCGAAGGCGATCCTTCCCGATTGCCGCCACGGGGAGACACCCTTTTCCACGACACTCCGTGCTTCAATGCGTCCCGCGATTCGCGCCAAACAAAAGCAACCCGTCGGAATCTCATCGAAGGACGCTGAAACGTGAACAGCCCGGGAAGGGCAAGAACGTCCACCCCCGATCAAGACTGGAGCCCGGGTTGCTCCCGAACTGCTTCAAAACGATCCTACCGCCCTCTTCTTCATTTCAACGAAGCCGAAAGCACGGCCTTCCCCCTGCGGGCGAGGACGCGGGGTCACTCGCCTATGGCCTCTGCGAGTTTGCGCACGCTCTCCTCGAGCTCCGAGAACAGGTCCAGGGAAAGCGTCAGGCCTTTCTTGGAAGGATGGTATTCGCCGTCGTCTCCCTTGTAATAAATCCTCAGGTCTACGTAGTCCTTGCCTTTGAAGACCGTCAGGGAGGCGCGAACCTCCTCGAGGGGATTCTTGGGGAACGAGTAGACCGTCTTCGCTTCTTTCGCCATGATCGCATCCTTGCTTAAGACTCTGGAAATCGGGTTCCAAAAGCAGCTTCGGGCACAGAGAATCCATCCAGTGAAAGATTCCGTTCGGGAATGCCGCCGCACCGCCGGCTTGAATCATCCCGAGAAGGAAGAAGAGTTCTCCCGCCCCCTTCCTGGGAAGGGGACGGGAGAGGAAAAAGAAATCCGATCCTTTTGACGGATGGAGGAATTGTGTGTCTGACCTTCAAGTCGAAACTTCAAGACCAAAGGATCAATTAAAGCTCGTTCATCGGACCGCCCGAAAGTGGCACATTAAATTACTCTCCTTTAACTTGACAAGGAGAAAATCGGCGGTGCGCTCATACTGTGGGCTCCGACACCGGGCCGAGGCGGCGCATGATCGCCACATGCGGTGCCGACGGCACGTGAGGGGGTAGGGACAGACCCGCCCCTCCTCATGCAATCACCGGGGCGACGTTGTGCGCTCCCGGCCAACGTGTCGAGCGCGAACCGTTATTGACCGGGTCAACAGACGGCCGCCCACGACCGCGTCGTTTCCTGCCGGGCGTTTGCTTCACGATCCTGAACGGAACCCGCCCTCAGGGGAAAGGACCCGATGAAGCGAAAAAGCCCACGAAAGCCGGTCATCAACTCTCGTGGGCCAATACTCTTCATTCAGGCGCCCGGACGCCTTCCCAACGGTTATTCCGCCACTGCCGCCTTGTCCACGGCAAGAGCGGGGGCCGCAACCGGTTCCGCCGCCAGGTATTTTTCCTTCACTTTCAGCAGGAAGAGCACCACGGGCCTGTAGGCAAGGTGCGCCCATTTGGCGAACGGCACTTCCAGGACCAGCATCGGGATGGCCACCATCATGTGGATGATGTAGAGGGCGTAGGTGGGCAAGGGCCAGTCGAGGAGGCGGGTGAAGTGGATGAAGATACCGGTCATTGTGGTCAGCTGCAAAAGAATCAGGAACATCCAGTCGGTTCCATGGGAATTCTTGTACGGGGGCTTGCTCTTTTTCAAACGGCCGATGATGGCGTAGGTCGTGCCGTACATGATGGCAAAGGTCGAGTAGTATCCCACGAGCCTGATGGGATGCCAGATCGGGTAGATTTCCGCATCCCGCTGGAACCACCGAATGAAGACGACAACCAGCAGGAACACCGAAGCATACCCGGTCATGATCATCAGGTGCACGAACCACTGTTTCTTATCCGTGCAAAGCCCGAAGCGTTTCTGGGTCAAGGTGTGAATCAAGAGCTCCTTGACCTCGCCGGCGTACATCTTCAGGGGAATCTTGAACGCCAGATCCCCCATTACGGCTTTGAAGCATCGGAAGACGTTGCTCAGAAGCAGGAACGACAAGATCGCGGCCATGACAAGGTCTGCGATTTCGATACTGTGCGCCGGCCACAAGGAATTGAGGTAGGCATGTTCCCAGTTGGGCTTGCCCGTGTTGAAAATCAGAAGGCCGATTCCGACCAGCAATCCGACGATGGAGACCGCCATGATTTCGAATTTCTCGGAAGTGTAGAACTTGCGAGCGAACCCCGTCCAGTCGTACAGGGAAGTGAGATAACGGCGCATGACCATCATTGTTTCGCCCGGTTCGGCGCCTCGCGGGCATCGAGTGGAGCAGTCGCCGCAGTAGTAGCAGAGCCAGGGTTCCGGGGACGCGAGGATCTTGTCCTTCTGCCCAAGTTGCGCATACCTGACCATTTTCCTCGGAAAAGGATTGTCCGGCGTCGATAGCGGACACACCGCCGTACAGGTTCCGCAATTATAACACTTGGCGGCATCCTTCAGTCCGAAGGCCTCCAGATCTTTCATCAAGTTGGGGTCAACTCGATTGCTCATGCCTTTCACCTCCTGGCATTTCACTGTGTGAATATGTTCGAAGCATTGCCGGACGGAGGCAGGAGCCGGAAGCCCGGTTCCGGCCTCCGGCTCCGCACTCTCAATTCTGCGGCGTCCGGCGATGCCCGGACGAACACGACAGACCGTTAATAGCCCTTGTACGGGTTGGGACCAACCTCGACGAGTCTTTCAGCGTATTCGTCCAGTAGAGCGGGGAGCTTGTCGTAGTCGGTGATGGCAACGGTTTCAAAACGAACGCGGTCGGACTCCAAAACCAATCGATCCAGCGTCTCCTTGACCTTGCTCAAACGGATATTGGCCAGCTCGCTGCCTTTCACGAAATGGCACTGATAGTTGTCGCCGTGACGGCATCCGAGCAGAAGCACGCCGTCGATGCCCTTCGAAAGCGTATCGGCCACCCACACGAGGTTCAGAGAACCGAGGCAGCGCACGGGGATGACGCGCACCCACGCATTGTAGTTCATGCGGCGCAGGCCGACCATGTCGAGTGCGGGGTAGGCGTCGTTTTCGCAACACAAAACGAGAATGCGGGGCTTCTCCTCGTACTCGTCCGGAACGTTGATGGACTTGATTATGTCGCCGATCATTGCCACCGAGTAGTTCTTGAAGGAGATGATACGCTCGGGGCAGGCGCCCATGCACACACTGCACCGGCGGCAGCGGGTGGGCTGGGGCAGCGGGTTGCCTTTCTCATCCTCGTTGATCGCCCCGAAGGGACATTCCTCGGTGCATCGCTTGCACTGGGTGCAACGCTGCATGAAGAATTCGGGATAGCTCAAGTCCCCCACCCTGGGATGCACGGCCATGCCCTGGCTCGTCAGCTCCACGCACTGAATCGCCTTCATCACGGCGCCCGCGGCATCTTCAACGGCGCCGGCAGTGCCCATCGGGCGTCGCACCGGACCCGCGGCATAGATGCCCGTGCGGCGGCTTTCATAAGGAAAGCAGATGAAATGAGAATCGGGGAAACCGTATTGCAGGCCGGGAAGCTCAGGCCCCTGGCGGTATTCCAGGTTGAGTACGTCGGAAACGAGGATGGCGTCGGCCGGCACATCGCTCTTCTCCTCCTCCCCCTCCTTCTTCTCCTTCGCCTTGAAATCTTCCCCGAATGCCGTTACGGGAACCATGCCGGTGGCCAGAATCACCATGTCCAGGTCGCCCAGGACGATCTTCTCGCCCAGCAACTCATCGTGAGCTTCCACCATGAGCTCCCTGCCGCTCACCTTGACTTCGGGATCCTGGCAGCGGACGAAAATCACGCCTTCCTGCTGGGCTTTCCGGTAGAAATCCTCCCCCTGACCGGGAGTGCGCATTTCCTTGTACACCACGAAAACGTTGGAGCCGGGGTTCTTCTGCTTCACCTGGATCGCCTGCTTGAGCGCGGTGAAGCAGCAGACCGACGAACAGTAGGGCAGGTGTTGGGGGTCACGCTGCCCGGCGCACTGCAGGAAGGCAACGTTTCTCACCGCCCGGCCGTCGCTCGGACGCCCGATTTGACCCGACTGGCTCAGCTCTTCGAACATTACGTTGGTGACGACGTTGGGGGAAGCCCCGAACCCGAGCTTCTTGTCCAGATTGGCCGGATCATAGGGCTGCCAGCCGGCCGCAAGGATCACCGAGCCGATGGGATGCTCCGCAACGGACCCGTTCTGCTTGATCGACGCGGTGAACACGCAGGGCCCGCCCACCAGCTTCTCGACCTTGGCACCGGTATAGGTCTTGATCTTGTCGTTTTTCTTCACATCTGCGATCAGTCGGTCGACGTCGTTGGCCGTGATCTCCTTGTAGGGAAAGGTCACTTTGTGGGTGACTTTCTTCTGGAAGCCGCCGAGTTCGGCCTCCTTCTCGACCAGGATCACCGAGTAGCCGGCCCCGGCCGCCTCCACGGCAGCGGTCATACCCGTCACGCCGCCGCCCACCACCAGGATGTCCTTGGACATTTCCTGTTCCGGCTTGTAAGGATCGGGCAATTCCGACTTGTTCACACGCGTGACGCTCATGCGAACGTAGTCCTCGGCCATCATCTGAGTATCTTCATCGTTGGCCGGATGCGACCAGACCACCTGCTCTCGAATGTTGGCCCGATCCAGCACCACGCCCTGGAAGTTGAACACGTCGTACATCACCCGCAGCGAACAGGCGGCGATGACGATCGAATTCACCCCTTCGTTGGCAATGTCGTCTTGAATGAGCTTCACCCCGTCCGGGTTGCAGAGGTTGGGGTGGGTCTTGCAGATCGGGGCTTTGCAATCCGATGTGGCAACGCTGCTCAGTTGCTCTATGTCGAGGGCATCGCCGATGCCACATCCCGAACAAATGTAAACTGCTACCTTCTTCTCCATTGAGTCTACCTCCTGGCAATGGACTGGATGGCTTTGAGTGCTGCTGCCGTTCCATCTTGAACCGATTCGGAAACACCCGCGGGCGTCCTCGTGCAACCGGCGCCGATAATCCCCGGCTTCCCGCCTTCGGAACCGACAAAACCGTAGTCGCCCAAGGGAATGCCGTTCGGCGCGCCGGCCACCGAAGTGGTCGGCTGCATGCCCGTCGCCAGCACCGCCATGTCAACGGTGATTTCATGCAACGACCCGGCCGTGGTGTCCTCGACACGCAGCGTCAGATTCTTTGTGGCGCCGTCTTCTTCGATCTTGGCCACTTTACCCTTGAAGAAAACCACATTCTGGTCTTCCTTGACCTTCCTGTAGAAATCTTCAAGCCTGTCCGTCGCCCGGATGTCGATAAAGAAGATGTAGACTTTGGCGTCCGGATACTGCTCCCGAATGTAAGTGGCCTGCTTCATGGAGGCCATGCAGCAGATGGAGGAGCAGAACGGGAGGTGGTTTTCATCCCGCGAGCCGGCGCACTGAACGAAAGCGATGGTCTGAGGTTCCTTCCCGTCCGAAGGCCGAACGATTTTGCCCTGGGTGGGCCCGCCGAAGGAAGCCAGCCGTTCCATCATCACATTGGTGATGACGTTGGGGTACTTCCCGAAGCCGAGCGTGTCCAGCCTGGTCGCGTCGTAAGGCTGCCAACCCGTGGCCCAGATGATGGAACCGACGGTCAGGTTCAGCGATTTCGCCTGCATGTCCAGCTCGATGGCATTGTAGGCACATGCCTCTTGCACCTTCTGTGCCTCGCCGCTCTTGACGAGTGCGGGGTCGAGAACGAAACGCATGGGGAAGGCCATGTCGTGGGGGAGGTACGCGGCCTTGATCTTGTCCATGCCGTAGTTGAAGGCGTTCTCGATTTCCATGGCGCAGGCTTCGGCACACTTGCCGCACGCGGTGCAGTTCTCGTTGACGTAACGGGGGTTGATCTTCACGGACACGTCCCAGTTGCCTTCCTGGCCGGACACTCTCTCGACCTCGGCAAGCGTCAGGACGCGGACTCTGGGATTGTTCTTGATCCGGCGAAAGTTGATCTCCAGACCACAGTAGGGGGGACACAATTTGGGGAAATACTGATGAAGCTGAGCCACTCGGCCTCCCAGATACGGATTTTTCTCCACGAGGTAGACTTCGTGCCCCGCTTCTGCTGCTTCGATGGCGGCGGTGAGCCCGCTCATGCCGCCTCCGACCACCAGAATACTCTGTGTTACTGCGTTTGCCATTCTTCATCCTCCTAGGCTGATTGAAAAAATATCGAGAACCCCCACCAGCGTTCGGGTGCAATCTCCGAAGATCACGATTTGGGTGGATTTGGTGCAGAACTTGCGCCGATAAGACCGGCTTCCCGCGCGCATCCATGCACAAGGCGGACATTCCATACAGTCAAATGACCGAAAAATGACGGAATCTGAGATTTCAACGCGCTTCTTATATGATTTATCTGCAAAACGTCAACCCTTTACCCGCGGTTGTGAAAAGATGCTCACTACGCACGGCCCATTTCCCTTGCCAAGACGGGTGTCTTGCCTTAAATTTACAGGCTCCGGCAAAGCCTAAACCACGCTTTTCGTCCGTCTTCACCAGGTAAACAAGGCACAATTGTCAACATGAAAAAGGAATGGAGCGGGTCAATGAACGATAGACAGGATCAAAAAGGCAAATGGACTGAGATGGGAGTCAAATTCATACTCTCGCTTGCGGCACTGTTCCCCTTCTATGCGATCGGTTTTGTGACTTTTCCGGCCTCCCTCGTGGCCCTCTACCTGATATCGGCAGCACTCGTCGCCATCTTTGCCCCCTGGGAGAAACTCAAAGAGAGGTTCCTTCAGTAGCCGTCGGGCGACCAGATCCGCAAGCGCTCCGGTCCGATACGGACCACCCGCGAACAAAAACCGGCTCCCGAGGGAGCCGGCGCACCCTCAAAAACATTCTTCACTGCAACTCCAAAATTGTAAATTACTGCAAGAACCGGTGTGTGTCTATACCATAGTTCATTGTTTGTGACAACTTAGCTCCGTTCGAGCCGGCGCTGGCGGTTGCCCGCCCTCACCCTCTCCCCGGCCGCGCTCCATATCTTTCCCCTCATCTTCCGCACGATCGCTCCCGGATGGGTCGGCGCCTTCCGCCTGCGCGTCTCCACCCATTTTTCGAGTCGTTCTGTCCAGTCTTTCCAAGACAGCGATGTCTTCTCCCGTGGAAGCGCCGAGCTCTTTGAATCTCCTTGCGGCGACGAGGACGCGCCCCTCCACCGACCCGACCGTTCGGTTGTAGGCGTCCACCGCCCGATCCAGCCCTTTGCGCAAATCGGAAAGATGCCCCGCCAAAGAGCGTATTCGATCATAGAGCGTCTTCCCCAATTCGCTGATTTCCATCGCGTTCTCCGCGATCCGTTCATGGCGCCAACCGTGGGCAACCGCGCGCAACAGAGCGATCAGGGTGGTGGGTGTCGCAAGGATGACCTTCTTCTGGACGCCGTACTCGATCAATGCCGGGTCCTGTTCCAGCGCCGCGCTGAAAAACGTCTCCCCCGGCAGAAACAGCACGGCGAATTCCGGGGCCGGAGAAAACTGTTCCCAGTAGGCCTTGCCGCCGAGCTGGTTCAAATGCGAGCGGATGTGGCGGGCGTGCTCCTTCAGCTTTTCGATCCTGGCCGATTCCTCTCGCGTCTCCAAGGCTTCCAGGTAGGCCTGGAGAGGCGCCTTGGAATCCACCACCACGTTCTTGCGATTGGGCAGCTTGACGATCATGTCGGGCCGCAGCCGCCCGTGCTCCCCGCAGGTCGATTCCTGCTGCACGAAATCACAGTACTCGAGCATCCCGGCGATCTCGACCACTCTTCTGAGCTGTATCTCCCCCCAGCGGCCGCGCACGGTGGGCGTTCTCAGCGCCTGCACCAGGGCCGACGTCTCCCGATTGAGCCTGTCCTGCGTCAGGGCCAGCATTCTCATTTGTTCGTGCAAGCCGACGTAAGCCGTGGATCGCGCCTTTTCCATTTCGGCGATCTTCTCATCCACCTTGACCAGCGATTCCCGCAACGGCCCGACCAACTCCCCTATCGCCTGACGGCGACTGTCGAGATCGCAGCGCGCGCCTTCCTGGAATTTCTCGAGGGTCGCCCGGGCGAGCTCGAGAAAGGACTGGTTGTTGCTTTTCAGTGCGTCCGCCGAGAGCGCTTTGAACGCATCCGAGAGCCGCGCCTGGGCTTCATGGAGCAGGCTCAATTTCTCGTGCGACGCCTTGCGCTCCTCTCCCAGCCTCGTTTCCACTTCCGCCAGCCGCGCGCGCAATCCAACCTGCTCGTCGGCCAGCACTCGAAGCCGCTCGTCCCGCTCCTTGAGCTTCGCATCCAACTCCGGAATGCGGGACGTCTTTTCCTCCGCGGCGGCTCTTCTCGCCGATTCGGCCTGAAGCCCGGCTCGAAGCATATCGGTTTCCGTCGCGGCCCTGCCGAGCAAAACGTTCAATTCCTCCACTCGCCGTTCCGTGCCGGAAAGCCGTTCCCCCAGCCTGGCATTCTCCATTTCCAGCTCGGCCGTCACCTTCTCATACGCACGTTGTATCCTCAGCCGAAAGCAGAGCCCGCCCAGAACGATACCCCCCAGAACACCGAGGATCACCTCCCGGTAAGGCATCAGGTACGCAATCCAGTCCGTCATCGTCTTCCCCTCGTTTTCCAGTGATCCGACCGCTCCGCTCACTCATCCGCCGACCGCCGTCGCAGCTCGCCGACCCGCTCTCCCCTTTCGCCGAGTATGCGCCGACGCCATGCCGGTGAAAATCGGAGTCGGAAACGCCTCGAGGAACCCCGATTCTCTCCCGCACTGAATACCCCCGTCCATCCTTCATTGCGGGAAGCCCGGATCGGGCTCTTTCCCGGATGCGAACCCTCCCATTAGAACACCCCGGCTTCACACGCTCCCATCGCTCGTTGCCGGCCTCCGGCTCATGAAGGTCCGCGGGAACGGCGACGATCATTCAGAGCCTTGCTGTGAGCTCCGGGCTCAAGGCCGTTTCCGGGATGAGTGCCGCACCGCGCTCACTAAATACCCACGCGGCGTGAATGTCCAGCACGATCATCGCCGTCCGGACACGCGGCGATCACCGGGCGTTCCTTGACCGACGCGAAATCCGGGGCTATCTTCAACCTGTGATCTATCTTATCGAGAGGAGCTGAACCGATGATTGAATGCCCCGATGGGAAATCCAACGTTACGAATGAAGAAGCAAAGCTGATTCTCGGCCGAAGCAAGACCGTGGCCGTCGTCGGAATATCTCACAAAGCGGACAGAGACAGCCACAGGGTTGCGAAATATTTGAAGGATCACGGGTACAGGATCATTCCCGTGAATCCGAAGTACCGCGACGTTCTGGGCGAGAAATGCTATCCCGATCTGAAAGCGGTGCCGGAACACATCGACGTGGTGGACATCTTCAGGAACGTCGAGATGATCCCCGGAATCGTGGATGAGGCGGTTGCGGTGGGTGCGGATGCCGTCTGGATGCAACGCGGCCTTCTTCACGAAAAGGCCGCGCAAAGAGCTCGATCCGCGGGCCTTGTCGTGGTCATGGACGAGTGCATGATGGAAACGCACATCCGCCTCAACGGCGGATGCCGTCCCAATTCAAGCGCCTGACGATCCGTAGGGGAACTCGGGAAGCGGCGTTTGCGTGTCCCCCCCCCGGATCATGGCTCTGCGCGACAAAACCGATCGGTCCCGATCCGGGGGGGCAACCCGTTCTTTGTCTCTCATCCGGGCTAGCATCCCACGATCCAGACGGCCTGACGCCGGGCCATTTGGAGGAGCTTGGCGATCACTCTGCCCATGTCGTAATTCTCCGTCCGGGTCAACCCTCTCCGGCCCGCCACGATCGTTCCGAAGTCCCCGGTTTCCGCTTCCTCTAGAATTGCGCCGGCACGGCTTTTCACTCCGTTGATGACTTTGGTGGTCACTCTGCCCGCCGAAATCCCGAAGGCCTCCAAATGGTCGATCGCTTCCTCGAAAGTGGGCCGGATCCGCTCCTCGGCCTCCCGGGTCAGCCTTTGCATGTATTCACCCATGAAGACCTTCTGGTATCCTGCCAGCGTGCCGTCCAGTCCTCTGACGACGTGAACAAGCTCGATCGCAGTGCCCGTTCCACCGAGCACCTTCCCCACGTGATCCACAGCCTGCATGGCACTGTCCGAGCGATCCACGGCAATCAGCACCTTTCCCCTCGCGGGTCTGCCGCCCACCAGCCACACGGGTATTTTACACAGCTTGACGGCAAGCTTGGACGCGATGCTTCCCAAAACAGCGTTCTGGAGAGGGTTCAGGCCCCTGCGTCCGAGCACGACCGCCTCATACCCGTTCACGGCTTCCGCGGCGATATCCCGCGCGAAGCCTTCTTTGAGCTCGCTGACTTTGATCTTGACCGCACTCGATGCAAAACCCGCGCTCAGTAAAGCTCGACGCCCGGTTTCCATGAATTCCTCGATGGTCTCTTCCTGCTGTTTCTCCCACTCCGCAAGGCCTTTGTCCTCACCGTGCCATCCGGGATCGAATCCGAGGTCGCGCAACGGTTCGGGCACTTTGCTCATCACATGAAACAGCACCATTTCATTCTCGCGCGGCAGGCACCGCGCCGCATACCTGACCATTTCCAACGCCTGCTTCGACCCATCCAACGCCAACAGGATGCTCTTTCCGTTCCGACTCATTGTTTTCTCCTCTTTTCGTGTTCGGCGAGACAGTCCCGGAAAGCCGGCGGAAAGACCGGCCCGGGGTCTGCTCCACGCAATCGTTCCAGGGTTCACGCCGTGAGTGAGGGCTACCGGTTTGACTGCTGGCTGTTCACCTGAAAACATTACACTTTGTTTGAGTTATATGATTATGCCTATTTCTTTAGTCATGTTCTATTCCAAAAAAAAGAAGGCGCTATGCTACGTCGGCGATGGTCGTGCGCTCCATTTTGTCCGAAAGATAATCCCGCACTTCCTTGAAAAGAGCCAGCAGCTTGCCTTCCTTCTCAATGGGCGTGGGTTCGTAGAAATACTTGCTCGCGGACTCCGTCGGGGCCAGTGCGCCGTCGAAAAGCCGGATGATCTCGGCAAGAGTGATCGTGTCCGCGGGTTTGGCCAGTCGAAAACCTCCGTTCTTGCCCTTGGAACTGTGCAGGTACTTGGCAAGCCGGAGCGACAACAGGATTTGTTCCAGGAACTTGGGGGGAATGCCCTGAGCCGCCGCGATGGCCGGCACCGGGATGAATGTCTCGCCCTGGTGACGCGCCAGGTAAACCAGCGCCAGCAGAGCGTACTCACTGCGGCATGTCAGCCTCATGATTTTCCCCCGGTCGCCTTTCAAGCCGTTGCGTCGTTTCGGTGCAACCCGCCCCTCCCGTGCCACCCCGCTCGAATATCATGGGGATCCAAACTCAATCTCTATAAGATTACTAAACTAGTAGGATCGATCGATTCAGTCAAGTTTTTTCCCTTCGTGATGAAACAAACGCATTCCCGGCATCAGAGCGCGATCCCCCGTCGTCTTCTCCCCTCCCCGGCGCCTTTGTTCCGTCGAAAGAGGAACCCGCGCTGCAACCGTAACGGCTGTAGACGAACGAAGATGGGTCGATGAACCGGTTGCGCCGCAGGCCGATTCACATTAGATTCCATGGCGTATCGCGTTTCCGGAAGACCCTCCCATGGGCGGTTTGTCTCGGGCGGAGGCTCTCCGGTTCAATCCGTCACATCCGTGAAAGCGGAGCACCATGAGCCCGAACCGATCGCTTCTGCAACCGGGTGCTGCAACGCACGCCAGAAATCGGGATTTCGCGAAGATCTCCCGTTACTATCGGAGCTTCTATCGGGATATGCGGCAAAACGCGGTCCTCCCCTACCGGCTCACTGCCCTTGGGGCTTGGGCGACCTCGCGCGCGCCGCACGTCTACGCCTTTTTCAGGACGCTCGACCTCGGCCGGAACCGCCTGTTCATCGACCTGGGGAGCGGCGACGGAATCGTCGCCTGCATCGCCGCCCTTTTCACCAGGGCGGTGGGCATCGAAGTGGACCTCGATCTGTGCGGGGCCGCCCGCAAGGCCGCTCGAATCGCCGGGATAAGCACGCGCGTGGAATTCATCTGCGCGGATTATCTCGATCTGCGAATCAGCCGGGCCGACTGCCTGTACATCTATCCCGACAAGCCCATCGCGCGCCTCGAACGGCTCCTGGGCGGCTGGAGGGGCAGCCTGCTCGTCAACGGCCCGCATCTTCCACCGGAAGAATTCGCCGCGGTGCGCAGGCTCCGCTGCGGCAGAGAAACATTAACGGTCTACCGGCGGCCGCTCTGAGCGCCGCCGATTCTCCCTTCAACCCCGCGCTGCGCCATCGCCTGGATGTCAGGCGGAGAGGATGACCCGCGCGATCCGTTCCTGGTCTTCCGGTTCGAGATAGGGGTGCATCGGCAGGCTGAAAATTCTTCTTGAGCAAGCTTCACTGACCGGGAAATCGCCCTCCCGGTAACCGAGGCTGCTGAAGGCGGGCTGTAGATGCAGGGGTCTGGGATAGTAGATGGCCGTGGGAACCCCGGCTTTCCCGAGGTTCTCCTGAAGGAGCGCCCGGTGCGACGCGTCCCGGGCCAGGACGGAATACTGCGCCCAGGCGGAGCAACAGTCCGCGGGAACTTTGGGTACGCGGACCCCGGAGGAATCGTGGTCGAGGAAAAACGAGTACTGGCCGGCAACTCTTTCTCTCATAATCCGTTCCTCGGGGAAAATCTCGAATTTCGCCAGCAACACGGCCGCCTGCAGCGTATCGAGACGCCCGTTGAGGCCGATCTCAAGGTTCTCGTACTTGTCCCTGCCCTGTCCGTGGACGAGCAGGGACCTCATCCGTGCAGCCAGCCGGCCGTCGCCCGTAAAGATCATACCGCCGTCCCCGTATGCTCCGAGGGGCTTGGCGGGGAAGAAGGACGTACAGGCGATTTCGGCCAACGCGCATGCTTTCCGGGCCTTGTACTCCCCTCCGAAGGACTGGGCGGCGTCCTCGATCACGACGAGCCCCCCATCCGCGGCCAGGGCATTGATCCGGTCGTAGTCGGCTGGAATGCCGAAAAGGTCTACGGGCATGACGGCCTTCAACCGCGGAGGCTTGGCGTAGTCTCCGGCCGGCAAGGGATGAAGGGATGCATCCCATTCCGTTGCGGCTCGAATCACCCGTTCCAGGGCGGCAGGGTCCATGTTGAAGGTGAGCGAATCGATATCCGTGAAAACGGGGATGGCGCCGGCCAGCATTATGGCCTCGGCGGTGGCCGTGAACGTAAAAGGCGAAGTGATCACCGCATCCCCGGAACCGACGCCGCAAGCCATCAACGCCAGAAGAAGCGCATCGGTACCCGAGGAACAGCCGACGCCGTGCGCCACCCCGACGTATTCGGCCAGCTTCTTTTCAAGCATGGCAATTTCCGGCCCCATGATGTACTGACCGTGATCGAGGACGGCATGGATACGGTTTTCGATTGCCTTTCTGATGCGTTTTTGCTGAGCTCCCAAATCGATGAATCTCATGCGGACCTCGTTTCGCCCCGGGGCTTGGTGAGTGAACAACAACAATCGGAAAAGGCGCGCGGCGGAACAGGGAACGAACATGCCGTCCGGCGACAAGAGTTGCTATACCTGCATTGTGAAAGAAGTTCAACACATTCCGAACGGGTCGCTCCGCCACTTTGACAAGTCAATCGAGACACAATGGGGTATAATGGCAACGCAAAAACACAACGGAACCGCAGGCAAGCCTCCTCACCGCGGAGTCGATCGTTCGCGCGCCGCCCGGATTGCGACGCAAACGCCCGGACCCGCGTTGAGGACCGGACGAGTCGTCGGCCGGCTTGCGTGCACTGATGTCTGCACCGCCTTTTTTTGAAAAAAAAGATCCGATGATGAGAGACCCCTCCGAGATCAAGCACGTGTGCATTCACGGCCATTTTTATCAGCCGCCCCGCGAAAACCCCTGGCTGGAGGAGATCGAACGGGAAGACAGCGCGGCCCCGCACCACGATTGGAACGAACGGATCAACGCGGAATGCTACCGCGCCAACGCCGCCGCGCGCGTGGTGGACGAAAAGAACCGCATCCTGAACCTGTACAACAATTACGGCCGCCTCAACTTCAACTTCGGACCGACACTGCTCAACTGGCTCGAAAACCACGATCCGTGGGTCTACCGGACCATTCTCGATGCCGACCGCGAGAGTGCGGCACGGTTCGGCGGACACGGCAATGCCATCGCCCAGGCATACAATCATATCATCATGCCCCTGGCCAATCGTCGCGACAAGCTCACCCAGGTATTGTGGGGAATTCGCGACTTCAGCCGGCGCTTCGGCCGCCATCCGGAGGGAATGTGGCTGCCGGAAACGGCGGTTGACCGCGAGACTTTGGCAATAATGGCGGATGCCGGCATCAAATTCACTATTCTGTCACCTTCCCAGGCGGCGCGATGGCGCTTCATCGGAAGCGGGTCCGACTGGACGGATGCCTCAAACGGAAAGATACCGACCGGTCGCGCTTACCGATGCCTGTGCGGCCGCGGGAAACACATCCATCTGTTCTTTTTCGACGCCGCCATTTCCCGTGGAATCGCTTTCGAACAACTGCTCGGGCACAGCAGCAGCCTTCTTTCGAGAATGGATGCCGCGTTCGCGGATCGCGACCGGAAACCCGGTGAGCCATGGCTCGTGCATACCGCCACCGACGGAGAATCCTACGGACATCATTTCAAGTTCGGGGACATGGCCCTGGCCGCGGCCTTCGAAAAAATGGACCAGGACCCCTCTACCCGAATCGTGAACTATGCGACCTTCCTCGCCTCATTTCCGGTGACGGCCGAAGTGGAGATCGTCGAAAACACCGCCTGGAGCTGCGCTCATGGGGTGGGCAGATGGGAGCGGGACTGCGGTTGTCACATCGGGGGCGGACCGGGATGGCATCAGCGGTGGCGCGGGCCGCTTCGGAAGGCCCTGGATCAGCTGCGCGACACGCTGGCACGGCATTACGAGCACCAGATGCAGCCCCTCTGCCCGGATCCGTGGAAGGCCCGTGATGAATACATCGACGCATATCTCGACCAGGAACATCTCCTGGAGGCGTTCATCGAGCGCCACATGCGCCTCAGCTCGGACTTCAGCTCCATCCACCGCTTTCTGCGGCTCCTGGAGATGCAGCGTCACGCCATGTTCATGTACACCTCCTGCGGATGGTTCTTTGACGACATCAGCGGCCTGGAATCGTTATTGATTCTGCGTCATGCCGCGCGCGCCATCCACCTGGCGGAAGAAACCGGAGCCGCGTCCCCGGAGGCCGCGTTTCTGCACACGCTCGAACAGGCCCACAGCAACCTGCCCGAGCACGGGAACGGGGCGGACATCTACTTGAACACCGTCAAGCCCGGCATCCTCCGGAAGGATCGCATCGCCGCAAACTACGCCATCCAGTCGTTGGCCGGATCGTCCCGGCGGCGATTCAGCTTTTTCGGCTGCGACGTCCTGCCGCAGCAGGAGGAAGACCTGGGCCGCAGCCCCGTTCCCTGTCGCTTCGGCCATGTAAAGATCAAGGCGGGCCGAACGTTGGAAGAGGAGGATTTTCTTTACGCGGTCCTGCATTTCGGAGGCCTGGATTTCCGATGCTCGGTGAAGCGGTACGAAGACGACTCCGAATTCAAATCGATTCTGAAAGCCTTGCAGCAGGCGGTCGAAGGACATCATACGGTCCTTATGGTGCGCATCCTCGACGAGCGGTTCGGAGCGGATTATTACAGTCTGCACGATGTTTCCAGAGACTTGAGGACGTCCATCGCACTCCAGGTAAGCCGCAAGACCTTTGCTTCCTTTGTCGAACTGCAGCGCACCCTGTACCAGGCCCATCAACCCCTGCTGACTTCGCTCCGACAGTGGGGCATCAGGATACCCGCCGATTTGCGGGTCGCCGTGAGGCGGGTGCTCACCGATGAAGTCAAGGATCTCATCCGGGACATCATCAAGGCCGAAAACGATGCGAGCCGCGAAGAATACGACTGGCAAGCCACCGACTTCAGCTTCCGGGCGCATGTCAGCCATCTCCAGTCGCTCATCCAGGACGCGAAGTCGTGGGGGACGGCGCTGCAACTGGAAGCCGCATCGATCGATCTGGGCGGCGCCCTCGTCGAGGCCTTCGAGCAACTCGACAGGCGTCCGTCTTCCCGTGCGGCGGGGAGAGCGGTGCGGCTGCTGGACGTGTGCCGGGTGCTGGGAGTGACCCCCGAGTTGTGGAAGCTGCAAACGTTGTACTTCGGTATGGTTCGCCGGGGGCTGACCGATCCCGATTGGTTCGCGGAGCTTTTGAACGCCAGGAAATTTTGCGGTGGGCTTGACAAGAGGCTCGGGTGCCGTTTCGGGGAATTCCTCGACGCGCTTCCCGAGTCGCTCTCCCGGGACATCGTCCCGCTCGTGAGCACAAAGGCGGTGTCGAGAGTACCCTGACGGCGGGCGTAATCCTTTTCGGCCGACGGTCCGGATACATGCGACGATTTCACGCGCGATTTCTCGGGCATGTCGCGATTTCTCGGGCATTGCGGTGCGGAAGGTTTTAGTGTAACATTATAGACAAATTGTTAGTCCCCACGACTCAAGGGAGGTGGAACAGGCGATGTGTGAAGCCAATGCGTACCTGCTCAAAGACGGGAAAGAACTGTTGTTCATGGAATCGGTGGACGTGTTGGAGGACGAGGGAAGCCAGATCAGGGTCCAGAGCATTTTCGGGGAACAGAAGGTCGTGAAAGCCAGGATCAGAAGCATGTCCCTGGTCGAACACAAGATCGTCCTCGAGGAGCGAACCTGATCGGTCACCGGTTGGGCGAATGCTTCCCATTCGGTACGGAAGCGGGACCGTCTTCATCCTTCCGGTCACAGTACCAGTCGATCTGCCTGCAAATGCCTCTCACGATTTTCACTTCTCCGGCACGGAGCCCTATTCGACTGAAGAATCGCCGGACACTCAGCATCCAATAGTCGGGATTATCCTGATTGATGAAATTGATCCTGGCCAGCGTATCGCGGAGCTGGTCGTACATGCCTTCGAGCTCTCTGCGCGCGGCGAGCCGAGGCACGAAGCGCTGCGGCTCCTCCCGGTTTGCCGTGTAGAGTTCGTAAGCCACGATCATCACTGCCTGGGCGAGGTTTATGGAGGCAAAATCCGCCGTGGGAATGGTGACCAGGAAATCGCAAAACCTCAGTTGCTCATTGGTGAGCCCGCTGCTCTCCGTTCCGAACAGGATGGCCGCTTCGTTCTCCCGGCTGATGGAGACCAGCTCATCGGCCATCTGTCGTGGATTCCTGACCCTTTGCCGGCGCGAACCCAGGCGCGCCGTGGTGCCCACGACGTGCCGGAAAGGCGCCAGGGCGTTGCGCAGGTCGTCGTATATCTCCATGGCTTCCACCACGTCTCGCGCGGCGTGAGTCGCCATCTTCAGAACACGGTCGAGATCGAAATCCAGCGGATTGACCACGAGAAGCCGCCGAATACCCATATTCTTTGCGGACCGTGCCGCCGCTCCGATGTTCTCCGGGTAGTGAGGCTCATTGAGAACGATCGCGATGTTTTCGAGGTTGACTCTCATCGGGTTGTTTACTCCGCTCTGCATTTGCATTGCCGCAGCCTGCCGAATCGGGGCGCATTCGATCATAACGATCGGAATGGGGAAAGGTATAAGATTTTTCGAACCGGATCAAGCGCGCCCGTCAACCATTCATGTCGAGACCATCCGAGATCGCCGTTGACACTCATTTTAGCCGATGTTTAAATAGAATCATGGGCTTCGGTTTCCTCCCGGAAATCGAAGGCATGGCGCGGCAAGGCGCGTCGGAATTGCCCATTCCCTTTTGCGACAGGCTTTCCGGGTGGATACGAATGAACGGCAGTGCAATGACGATTCCTCGGGAGATCGGCTCCGCGGGAAGCTGATTTTCAATTGCGGTGAGGGACATATGTGCGCCGAGAGAATAAGAGAATCGGTCATAGCCGGGAGCTGGTATCCCGACAACCCCGGTGCCTTGAGAAACGAGATCGCGGGCTATCTCAAGCGGGCCCGGCCGCACCCCGGCAGGGAGAACCTGATCGGCCTCGTGGCCCCGCACGCGGGATACATGTATTCGGGCGAGGTTGCCGCTCACGCGTACCGGCAATTGGAGGGCAGCCGCTTCGAGCGCGTGCTGATTGTGGCCCCAAGTCATCGAACCCGTTTTCCATCGTCAACCATTTACCACCTGGGAGGCTTCCGGACTCCCCTGGGGGTGGTCCCGCTCGATGTCGACCTCGTCCAGGCGTTCCTGGAACACCCGCAGCTCAGAGGATATTATCCCCAGGCGGAAGACCAGGAGCATTCACTCGAAATTCAGCTGCCGTTCCTGCAGGTTGTGCTCGGCGAGTTCAAACTGGTGCCGATCATCATGGGCAACCAGACTTACGAGCATTGCACAGAGCTGGCGGAGCTCATCGAGAAGCTGTGCAGGAACAAGAACGTGTTGCTGATCGCCAGCAGCGATTTGTCCCATTATCACTCGTACCGTGAGGCAAAACAACTGGACGGGATAGTGACCGCGAGAGTCGCGGCATTCGACTGCCAGGGTCTTTTCCGGGACCTGAACGACGGGGCCTGCGAGGCGTGCGGCGCCGGTCCGATGGTCGCAGTCATGCTTGCAGCCGGGAAGCTGGGAGCGAATGTGTCGAGGGTTTTGCATTACGCCAACTCCGGCGATGTCACGGGAGAACGCAGTGGTGTGGTCGGCTATATGGCGGCGGCTTTCTACAGGGAGTAATCCGAAGGGCGAGGACCGCAGTATGCACAGGGGCAAAGTGGGGGTTGATCTGGGACTGTCCGCGGAAGAAAAGCAAACGCTCAGGCAGATTGCTTTCCAGGCCATTCGCAGCCGCTGTTTCGGCGAGCCCCTGCCCGAACCTTCCCCGGAATCGCCGGGGCTCAAAGAACGGCGCGGCGCTTTCGTATGCCTGCACAAAGGCAAGGAGCTCAGGGGCTGCATCGGCATGATCGAACCGATCGAACCCCTGTACAAGACGGTACGGAACATGGCCGTCGAAGCGGCTTTCGGCGATCCGCGCTTCTGCGCTCTCCAATCGGACGAGCTCGACAGGGTCGACATCGAAATATCCGTTCTCACTCGCCTCGAGCGGATCTCCGACACGGAACGCATAGAAATCGGGAAACACGGCATCTACATCCGAAAGAATTACCAGACGGGCCTGCTGCTGCCCCAGGTTGCAACGGACAATCATTGGGACACCCGGGAGTTCCTGGAATGGACCTGCCGAAAGGCGGGAATCCCGTCGGATGCATGGAAGGATCCCGATACCGAGATCTACATTTTTTCGGCGGACATTTTCTAACGGACCGCTCCGGGCACCGCGCCACACGCGATTTGCCGATGGACGGCCAATTCGGCTTCCCGGGCGAAAAGCTTGTCGTCGCCAGGTCCGCGGAACGTCACGTGGGAATCGGGACCCGGCGCGGAATGGTATGTGCGGGGCCATGGAACCGCAACACGGTCAAGTGAGGGTGCGCGGTGGCAGAGATATTGGATTTGCAGGATCACAGGCGCCGCCTTTGTGCCGGCAAGGGATACGCCAACTGGAGCCGGAGATTTGCCGAATCTTTTGACGAAAAAACCACCATCGCCGACTTGAGCGACCCGACCCTGGGGGTGTTGATCCGGGGCGACGAGGAAGCCTCCCTGTGCCTCCACGATTTCGTCATGGGGGTGATGGGGCTGGGACAGGGACTGCGATTCCATTTCCTCGACAACACAATGAAAATGTCGGTGATGGATCTGACCTTCTTCCTGCTGGATCAGCTCCGTTTTGAAGCGATGAAAAGGCTCGGATGGCTCGAAGACCACCCCGGCCTGCACGTTCCGATGGTTGATCTGGTGAGTTTCTTCCGGGACACTTCCCCGGGGGAGATATATGACACGCCGACGCTGGCGCGGAGTCATCCAGGCTTCGAAGAATACGAAAAAACGATTGGAGGAGATCGCGGAGCCTATGTCCGTAGACTGATCCCGGACGCCATCAAGGAGTTCCTGAAGCGGTATGCCCCGGACGCGTGAGCCGCGGAGCCCCCCGCAAACCGTCATGAGTCGGAAGCTCATAACGAAACATGAAAATCATCCGTGTCATTTCCGGGCAGGCGCAAATCCGCGAAAAGCCGCCGGACTTTCAATCCCTTCCGGGGTGACGGCCGGGTTTTCATACAGACCCGATCACGCCGGTTCTCACCACCGGAACAGACCCACAGTCTGCTCGGAGCCCAAGTCGCCGGAAAGACGACCCCGTGCCCAAAGAACGATACCATCTGATGATAGCGGACCGTTGCTTCGACGCGATGCGCGCTTCGAAAACCCTGCCCTTATCGCTCGACGCCCATCGGTTCGCATTCCGATTGGGCTCGATTTCTCCTGACACCCTGTTCTACGATTTGCCTTTTTTCTTCTTCTCCGATACGGGCCGCGCCCTCCATCGATTTGCAGCACGAGCATCGATTGGAGCATTTGCCGCCCGGCTGGACGGCAGGCAGACGTCTCTGCGGGACGAAGGCCTGGCGTGGGTGCTCGGAATGGCCTCTCACTTTCTTGCGGATGAGCTCTATCACCCGGTCATCAATCGACTGGCGCATCCGGAACGCGGTTTCTGTCCCCCAAAGCTCTCCGCGGGGGATTGTCATCATTGGGTGGAAAGTGAGATGGAGGCGGCGCGGCTCTCCCTCTCGGCACCGCCGGACGGCTATGCCGCATTCCTTCGGAAGGCGACCCGCCGCTCCGCGGTCGCGCGGATCAGCGGCTTCCTCCATGAGTTCCTGAAATGGTGGGGCGCGGCGCCTCGGATCCCCGGCGCGGGCAGGATCAGGTGCTGCTTTTTCTGGCAAGCCTCGCTTCTGAGGGTATTCGCGCATGTGGCCGCGGGCCGAAACAAATCACTGCTGACGAGGCACCGGGCCACAACTTATGCGGGAGCCTTGATCGTCCCTCCTCTCCCGGTGCTTCCCGCCATTCTCGAGCGCACAGGGCGTGCCGAACCGGACTTGCTCGCTCTTTTTTCGGATGAATTCTTCGATTCCGCGGTCAACCTCTTATCCGGCCGTCTGAGCGAGCTTGCAGCACGGTTTTGACAATACCTTCCGCGTCCAGTCCTTCCAGGCGATAAAGAACTTCGGGATGACCGGAAAGCCCGTAGCTTCGAACCCCGAGGCGGATCATCCGACAGGCCGCTCCCGCCTCGGCCAGCACGGTCGAAACCCTGGCGCCGAGGCCCGTGTCGATGTGATGGTCTTCAGCTGTGATCACGAACCCGGTACCCGCGGCTTCCAAAACGGCGTCGGCATCGAGCGGCTTGATCGATGCCAGGTTCAGGACGCTCATCTCGATGCCGTGGCGCGCGGCCAATTCTTCGCGCGCCCGGAGGGCATTGTGCACCACCGGCCCGCAGCTCAGTATCGCGCCGTGACCGCCCCGCCGCAGCCAATCCGCCTTCCCCGGCACAAACCGGTAATCCCCCCCGAAAAACGGCTTGCCGGATTCGTCCGAAATGATGCCCATCTTGGACCTTCCCATCCCCACAAAATGGTTCCCCGGATGGGAGGCGACATGCCGAACAATCCGGTCCGTCTGGTTGGGATCCGCGGGCATAAAGATTGAAAACCCGTAGAGGTTCTGCACCAGGCCGATGTAATCGATACACTGATGCGTCTGACCGTCCTCTCCCACATCGAGCCCCAGGTGCGTGCAAACCAGCTTGAGATGGGTGTGGTTGATGTCGTTGAGCCGCTGCTGATTGTAAACTTCGGATACGCCGAACACGCCGAAAGTGCTGAAAAAAACCACGAAGCCTTCCTTGCTGGCCGCTCCCGCCAGCGTGGCGGTGTTGTGTTCCTGGATCCCTCCTTCAAAGAAACATCCGGGATTTTGCCGGTGAAAAGCGTCCATCTTTACCGATCCTTCCAGGTCGCAACTGAACCCCAGAATTCTCGGGTGTTCGCCCGCATTGTTGAGTCGCGCCAGATCCTCGAGGGCCGCCCCATAGGCCGAACGGCAGTCGGTCGTCACATCCATTGCGTACGTCTTGGGCTGACCGGGTTCGATTTTGGAGTGATCGAGCGCCGGGCAAAACGGGGCGTGGAAGACGCGCAGGGTTTTACGCCTTCCCCGGAGCGCCGGAAGCGGATTATCGAGGCCCAGTTCTTTCAGGGCTGCGGCCGCTTCATCGTCTTTGAGCGTCGATCCGTGGTACTTGGCCTTGTTTTCCATGAAGGAAACCCCCTTCCCCATCACCGTTTCGGCTATGATAACGGAAGGGTACCGGGGATCATCCACCTCGCTGGAGCGAACTTGCCTGAGAGCCTGAAAGATCTCGTCGAAATTATGGCCGTCCCCGACACGAATCGTATTCCACTGGGAGGCGGCGTATTCCGCTTCGATTTCCTGGGGCATGACCGAGTCCGTGTCTCCGCCGATCTGGAGGTGGTTCCGGTCGATGACGCAGCACAGGTCATTGAGCTCGTACTTGACGGCAAACCGCCGTGCCTCGGCAATCTGCCCCTTCTGCTGCTCCCCGTCGCCCATGAGCACGAACGTGGAGGCTCGGCTGCCTCTCAGTTTGAGCCCGAGGGCCATTCCCGCGCCGACGGACAACCCCTGGCCGAGATTCCCCGTATTCCATTCGACCCCGGGCACGCAGCATTCGACATGGCCCGCATAGGATGATCCCGCCTGCCGGAATTCGAGGATGAAGTTGTCCTCGGGAGTGTACCCGAATTCGGCCAGCACACTGTAGACGCACGGGCTGATATGCCCCATGCTGACGACCACCCGATCCCGTTCGGGCCAGCAGGGATCGTCCGGGCGGTGTTCGAGCGTGCAGTAAAGCATGAGCACCAAATGCAGAGACGACATGGAGCCGCCCGGGTGCCCGCTCCCGGCGAGCGTCGTGCTGAGAATGATCCTGCGCATGCAACGGAGCCACATCTGGTGGAGGGTTTCACGTTGCGCATCGGTGAGGGACCTTTGTTGCAGGGAGATGCTGAACATGGCGGAGATCGATCCTTCCTAGTGAACAGATTCGACTCTTGTCGGTTCGTCCTTGACATTCAGACGGGCGGTGACCGCATCCGCAAACGCCAGCACCGCCTTCTTGAAGGGAGAATCGCCGTCCTCTTCGAGAACCGGACGGCCCTTGTCGCCGCCCTCCACCACTCGAGGATCGAAAGGAAGCTCTCCGAGGAAGGGAATGTTCATCAGTTTGGACGTGCGCTTGCCTCCGCCGGTTCGGAAGATCGGGATGAACTCGTTGCAGTGAGGGCAGAAAAGGCCCGACATGTTTTCAACCAGGCCGAGCATGTCCAGGTTGACCTTACGGCAGAAATTGATCGATTTGCGCACATCGGAAAGCGCGACTTCCTGGGGCGTGGTCACAATAATGGCCTTTGCCTCGGGGATCAGCCTGGAGATGGTCAAAGGCTCATCCCCCGTCCCGGGCGGACTGTCGATCACCAGGAAATCGAGATCGTCCCACTTGCAGTCCCTGAGAAACTGCTGGATCACATTGTGTTTCAACGGACCGCGCCAGATCATCGCCGCATCCGTGTCTTCGATCATGGACTCGATGGAGACCACCTTGAGGTTCGGCATGTACTGGTGAGGGAGGATCTCCTGTTCGGAGGTGATATTGAGGAGCCCCTGCAAACCGAGCATTCTGGGGATGCTCGGACCGTGTAGATCGATGTCCATCAGGCCCACCCGGAAACCCTTCCGAGCCAGACCCAATGCAAGGTAGGTCGCCACACTGCTCTTCCCGACCCCGCCCTTCCCGCTCATCACGAGGAGTTTGTGCCTGATTCGCATGAGCTTGCACCGAATCGCTTCTTCCTTGGATTTCTTGCCTGCGCCGACACAGCTCGCGCACGATTTCTCGTCACACTTCATGATCCATGCTCCTGTACGGTCTGATTTCGCAAAAAAAGAACGCGGTTACCTTAGAGTCAATCCGCCGAGTTGTCAACTTCCGCAAAGGCGGCGCCGCACAAATCGCCATCGTGGACGTAGACTCCCGTTCTCTTCCGTCTTATTAATTGTATTGATTCGATCCGACAAAAGCCAACTCGAACGTACCGCACGGAAACCGGGGTTGTCCCGGGAAAAGCCGGCCGCCATCGCAACGGAGACGGGTATGTGCCTCGAAGGGGCGGGAAAATCTTTTCTCCCCTTTCTTTTTCGGCGGATCATGGCTATTTGAACGGAGTATTCCGTTGCAGCGACGTCCACTCAATGAGGTCTCGACCATGCCGATCTACGAGTATCGTTGTCGTAAGTGTGGGACCGGGTTCGAATCCCTGGTGTTCGGCCGCGCGGACGAAGTGTCGTTGTGCTGCCCGGGATGCGGGGGAACGGATGTGGAGAAGCAGCTTTCCTGGTTTTCCACGTCACACGCCTCGGCATCCGACCGTGGGGCGCAGTGTGCCCCGAAGCCCGGCAGCCGTTTCGGTTGAGCCTGACCGGATGCGGGCGGTCGCCGCACGAGCGCTTCGGTGGGTTCTTCGGGTCCCCGGCCCCTTTGGCATTCGACGCATCAAGTCATCAACAGGAGAAACCAATGTCGTGGGAAGCGATTTTGCTGGTTGCGGGAGTGATCGGATGGTTCGTTTTGAACCGGTGGATATTGCCCAAGCTCGGGGTGCCTACCTGAATGGCGCCTTCTTGTGGAATCGGTGATTCCAAAAAGAAATCGCAAGACCCATCCCCCTGAGAGAGTCATCGCTTGTTCGGGATAGTCTCTGCGCCCCGGCAGGCGATGTCCGCTCGATGCCTGCTCAAAGGCCCGGGGCAGACCCTGCAAGCTGTCCCGGGCCTTTTCGTCACTTTCTGCCGTAAGTCGACCTCGACCGCTGGGGCGATGACTTGCGACCCAACAAGAATATCACCAAAATCACCACCGCGGCAATGGAACCCAAGATGGCCGTCAGCAGCTTCCAATCGATCAGGTGGATCATCAGCAACGATTGCCAGACCCTCTTGAACCAGCCGCCCAGGGGCAGGTCTTCCTGGCTGAATAGCGAGACGGTCCGCTTGGGCTGATCGCCAATGTAGAAAACGACTTCCCCCACCTTCTGACCGGCCTGCACAGGTGCGGTTATCTCCGCGGGGGCTTGAATTTCCCATCTCAACTGGGCCTTCTGCGCCTGACTGACGAGGAAACCCGCCGCCTCCTGTGGGTAAAGACCCAACTGATCCCTCTGACCCTTCCAGACCTTCACCGTGGTGACGGGCTGCCCCTGGGGAAAAGGCTGCACCAGCGTGTAGTACCGGAAACCGTAATTGAGCAGCTTGAGAGCCTCCCGTTCCCGAACGGCGGGGGTGCCCGCCCCCATCACCACCGCAAGAAGCCTCATCCCGTCACGTTTGGCCGTGGCGGCCAAATGGTATCCGGCCGCCGCCACGTATCCCGTCTTGAGACCGTCGACGCTCGGATCCTTGAGAAGCAGATGGTTCCGATTGTATTGAACGATGTTATTGTAAGTGTATTCGCGCATCGAGTGGTACTGGAGCGACTCGGGGAACTGCCTCAGGTACGCGGAATCCAGGATCGCCATGTCTCTGGCAGTGGTGGTCTGCCCTTCAACGGGCAGGCCGTGGGGATTGAGGAACCGGCTGTGCGTCATCCCCAACTCCCGAGTCTTCCGGTTCATCGCCTCCACAAAGGTCTCGGCACTGCCGCTCACATGTTCCGCCGCCGCAACGCACGCGTCATTCCCCGAAACCACGGCGATTCCCTTGAGCAACTCCTCCAGGGGAACCTTGGTCCCGACACCCACGAACATTTTCGATCCGCCCGTGCGCCACGCCGCTTCACTGATCCATATCTCGTCATTGAGATGAATTCGCCCCTGCCGCAGCGCTTCAAAGACAAGATAAAGCGACGCGATCTTGGTGAACGACGCCGGTTCGATGACTTCATCCGCATTCTGCTCGAACAGAATCGCCCCAGTGGATACTTCCATTAAGATCGCCGACTTGGCATTGACCTGCCCGGGCGACAGTTCCGCGCCCCCCGCCTTTGCAGACGGCGGCTCGACACCCTTTGCAGCCGGCGCCGACGCGGCAGGGGTCGCCTTTTTCCCGGGCATGGGCTGCACCTTGATTTTCCTTCCGGCTGCCTGTTCCGCCGCACCCCCGGCCCAGGGGACCGACAACAGCAGGAGCAACGCAACAACCATCGAACACCAACCGAAACGATTTCTATGCATGCATATCCTCTCGCAGTAAAGCAACCCGAGTATCCATTCCACGGCGGAAAGAGCCCCAACAAAGCCATGAGGCAGTTTCTGTCATGAAGCAGCAAAAATCAAGCGTGCTTTCCATCCGGGCGGACAGGATTCCACGTCAACACACGCACATCCCTGTTTTTTTCCCTGCAGGGGCATGAATCCGAACCTTTTCGACAAAACCGCCAAACTTATACTGCCAATAGCCCGGTTTTTCAAGGTCCACCGAACTCATCTTCAAAGCGCCGTCGGCCCCTCGCCCGGGAGCACTCCGGGGCGCCCCGAAAATACTATTTTTATGTTGTAGACTTTTCGCTCACACTCATTCGTCATTGTGGTTGACATGGGGACGAGTTTACAATAATCAGCAGAGAGTATTCTTGATCTCTTTACATATCGAATTATTTAAAGAAGCACGGCGGGAAAAAGGGGGGGCGATTGCTGTTTTCCAGGCCGAGCAGTGTCCTCCGGGTTGTACGGAGATAAGCATTGCATTGGCGTGCGAGCGCAATGAGGTCATCCCGAGGTGATTCAGAATGCCATCCACAAAAAGGAGCTGCACAATGAGAAGATACGGCACCATTTCTCTACTGACACTCGTCCTCGCACTGTGGGGGGTGGGCGTCGCCATGTCCCAGTCCCCGCCGGGATCGAAGGCCGGCGAAGAGCCCGTGATGGTGGGGCGGATATCGCATGTGGAGGGTGAACTCCTGCGCTATGTCCCTGACGACCAGGACTGGGTCGCAACGGTCAAGGACGCTCCGTTCGGCCTGGACGACGCTCTTTATTCCAGCGAGGATGGCAAGGGTGAGTTCATCATGCCCAACCAGACCTGGCTCAGAGTGGGGGCGACCACGCAGGTTCAGCTCATCGCCCTTCGCCCGGACGTCACCGAATGCGACGTGGCTTCAGGGGTCACTCGAGCCTACAACAAGAGCTCGGACGCCGTGATTAAGGCCACCACTCCTTTCGGATACGTCATGGCACCTCCGGGGACCATTTTTGACATATACGTCGGGGACGAATCCATGGAAGTCATCTGCATCACCGGGACCGTAGACTTCGTCATGCAGAACGAGACGGCGAAGTACCAGGTTTCAGCCGGGTCATCTTCCATTCTGTGCGATGGAAAGGACGTCGAAGAGGGCGCCGGCACGGTGGATTCCGACTGGGATGACTGGAATGCGGCCCGCGATGACTTGTGGACCAAGCGCGTGAACGTGAAGGGGGACTCCGTCCGCTACATGCCGCCGGAACTCCAGGACGACGCTTATGACCTGGATGAAAACGGCAGATGGGACACCGTCGAGTACGAAGGCCAGCAGAGAACCATGTGGCGTCCGACCAAGGTCCAGGAAGACTGGGAACCGTTCACCGAAGGCCGATGGACTGAATGGAACGAAGACCAGACCTGGGTTCCCGAGGAAGACTTCGGCTACACGACGCACCACTACGGCAACTGGGTCCGCCCCGATGCGTGCGGATGCTGGTATTGGACACCACCGGTGCGCGTGGTTCGTCGAGTCGCGGTCGGACCGGTCTGGGATACCTGTACCTGCTGGTATCCGGGCAGGGTCGCATGGATAGGCACTGGCGTGGACATCGGATGGTTCCCCCTCGCGCCGTTTGAACCTTACTACACCCACAGATGGTGGGGACCGGGCGTCAGCGTGGTCGGCGGCGTAGGCTTTGCGGGAATCAATATCAATATCGGAGGATATCGCTGGTGGAATCGTGCCGTCATCGTGAACCATAACAATTTCTACGGCGTGAACAACTACCGCAACGTCCGCGTCACGAACATCACCCACAACACCATCATCAACAACTACCATGGCTCGGCGGTGGTCAACAACAAGATCCTCAACAATTACGCCAACAACAAGCAGAAGTACAATTTCAACAACAAGGCGCTTGTCCACAACAAGCCTCACAACGACATCGTGAGAAGAATCAACAACAACAGGCAGATTGCCAAGCAGTCCCAGCGTCTCAACGCAAGAACCTTGGAAAACAGGACAAACAGGATCAGGACCGCTCAGGCCGGCAAGGCGGGAAGGATCCAACAGCCGAAGGCCACGAACAGGCTCGTCTCCGCAAACGAGAGGAACAAACCTCGAACCGGCACCCCCGGGCAGCAAAGGAATCTCAAGGGGAACGTGAAATCCCCGCGTCAGATTTCCATGCCGGGCAGACAGCCCACCGACAGGACCGGCACGCGGGAAGGCAGGCAAGGCATCCGGTCGCCTCGTGACCGGGGTGACAGAATCGGCGGACCGGCGACTCCTCAGCAGAGAGGGGACAGGCAGCAGTTGCAGCAGCAAAGACAGCAAGAACGCCAGCAGCAGATGCAGCAGCAAAGACAGCGCGGAGAGCAGCAACAGCAACAGCGCCTCCAGCAGCAACAGCAACGCCAGCAGCAGCGCCAGCAGCAGATGGAGCAGCAGAAACAGCGCAGGGAGCAGCAACAGCAACAGCGCCTCCAACAGCAGCAGCAGCGCCAACAGCAGATGCAGCAGCAACGGCAACAGCAGCAGCAACGCCAGCAACAGTTGCAACAGCAAAAACAGCAACAGCAGCAGCAGCGCCAGCAGAAAATGCAGCAGCAAAGACAGCAACAGCAACAACGCCAGCAACAGTTGCAGCAGCAAAGACAGCAACAGCAACAGCAGAGACAGCAGCAGATGCAGCAACAACGTCAACAACAGCAGCAACGTCAGCAACAGTTGCAACAACAACGCCAGCAGCAACGTCAACAGCAGCAACAACGCCAGCAGCAATTGCAACAGCAAAAACAGCAACAGCGTCAGCAGCAGATGCAGCGTCAGCAACAGCAGCGCCAGCAACAGCAACAGCAGAGACAGCAGCAGATGCAGCAGCAAAGGCAACGCCAGCAACAGCAGCAACAGCAGAGACAACAGCAGATGCAGCAACGCCAGCAACAGCAGCAACAGCAGAGACAACAGCAGATGCAGCAACGCCAGCAACAGCAGCAGCAGCAAAGGGCGCAGCAGCAGCAGCGTCAGCAGCAGTTGCAACAGCAAAGACAACAACAACAACAGCAGCAGCAACACAGGCGCTAACGATGCGCATAGGGGGCGGCCGGCATCCCATGGCGATGACCGTCCGCTCCAAGTCCTCCCTGATCGTCGTCCCCTCCTGGAAGCCATTCCAGGAGGGGTTTTTTTATTCTCACGGCGGAGCGGGAAAAATTCCTCTGCGTCCGCGGGCAAGTTGTCGCTTTCGTTTAACCTTCCGCTCGCCGGCTTCGATTTATCTATGAAGAGGCGGAACCGCTGTCGGGAGTTTTGAAAATGCTGGACATCGGAAAGACGTCGGAAAACCTTAGAACCCATCTCCGGGCACTCACCGTGGAGATCGGGGAGCGAAGCATCTACCGGCCCGACAATCTCCTGAAGGCCGCCGCGTACATCGCATCCGTTCACCGTGCCGAGGGTTTGGAACCCTTGGTCGACTTCTATACGTTTCGAGATGTCCCCGTCACCAACGTCGCTTCCAGGATCGATTTCCGTCCCGATCCCTCCCGGAACTTCGTGCTGGGCGCACACTACGATTCGCTGCGGGGCACGGTGGGGGCCGACGACAACGCCAGTTCCATTGCCGTTCAGCTTGAGACGCTCCGAGAACTGAAAAAACTCCGGGACAAAATAGACCTCGATTTGTCGGTCAGTTTCGTTTCCTTTACCCTGGAGGAGCCCCCCGGATTTCGATCTCGAGGCCGCGGAAGCAGGGTGTACGCCGAGAAGGCGAAGAGGACCGGGGAGTGCATCGACGGCATGATCTGCCTCGAGATGGTGGGTTTCCGTTCGCGCCGGCCCAACTCCCAACGCTACCCTTTTCCGCTCAATCTTGCCGATTACCCGAAGCAGGGAGATTTTGTCGCCATTGTAGGGAATTCCGGATCGAGGCAATTCACTCGGGAGTTGCTCCAATCATTCGGCAACAATCCGCGCCTTCCGGCCATCGGGTTGAGCGTTCCGTTCAACGGCTGGATACTGCCCTCGGTGAGGCGAAGCGACCATGTGTCTTTCTGGGATCTCGGATACAAGGCGGTCATGATCACGGACACCGCCTTTTTTCGAAATCCCAACTATCATCGTACATCTGATACAATGGACACGCTCGACTACGAATTCATGGCCGAACTGGTGAAGAGTCTCGTAGCCTTCTTCGCGTCCCGGGGAGAGAAGTGATCGGCGTGTGCCTGTAAGGATCACTGTGCCGATCCGATGGGAATGCCGATTTATCGGTGTCGGGTGTGCGAAGCGCACCTTGAGCGCCGTCGGAAGATCGTACCGGCGGATGCCCCGGGGCCCGAGCCTGTGGAATGCTCGGCGCGCCCGTCCGGTTCGAAAGCCGGAGTGCATGAAGGCACTCGCGTATTTCCTGCAATCAAGGAGGGATGACCATGAACGTTCGGCTTGCTCAGAGTCTGTGCATTCTGATCGTCGTCTCGCTGCTCCCGTTGTGTTCGTTTCAGGGGGCCGGCGACACGGCGCGGGCGGAAACCGCTCCGAGTGCTTCGTCCGTCATCATCAATCACAATCACACGAACCTCGCCGTAGTCCCCACCTACTGGATCACCCAGGCAAAGAAGAATCTGCGCCTGGGCTACGGCCACACATCCCACGGAAGCCAACTGGTGAGCGGGATCGAGGCTTTCCGGGGCGAGCCCGGTTCCGCGTACTATTACAGCTACACGGGCTCAGGGCTGCACCGGGGGGTTTTTTTCAACGACTACTGGGCTGGTGAAGACCTCGGGCACAACGGGGATCTGGCATGGAGGGATGCGACCGTCGATATGCTCGATCTTCCCGCCAATGACCGGAACGTGGTGATGTGGTCGTGGTGCGGAGGCGTCTCCGACAATACCCCAGGCGGCATTAACACTTATCTCAACGCCTTGGCGGCGCTTGAAAGCGCCTATCCGGGAGTGCGGTTCATTTACATGACGGGCCACCTGGACGGATCGGGTGCGGCGGGCAATCTCCACAAGCGAAATCAGCAGATCCGAAATTTTTGCACGTTGAATAAAAAAGTTTTGTTTGATTTTGCGGATATTGAGAGTTTCAATCCCACCTCGGATACGAACTTCATGGTTTTGTTCGCCAATGACAACTGCGACTACGACAGCAACGGCGACGAGATCCCGGACCGCAACTGGGCACAAGCCTGGATCGCACACCACCCGGACTCGGAGCTCGCGCGAATCGCCGCCGACTGCGGCGACTGCGCCCATTCTCAGACCTTGAACTGCGTGCTGAAAGGACGGGCATTCTGGTGGATGATGGCCAGGCTCGCCGGTTGGGATGGTATTCCAGTTCCAACGTTCACCATCAGGGCTGTCGTCCCCGTGGCTCACGAACAACCGAGGGCCGCGGGACGGTTCAAAATCACCAGGACCGGCCCTTCCAACCGGGCCGTGACCGTGAGATACACGGTCGGCGGCACCGCCACACCCGGGGACGATTACACAACGCTCAGCGGCTCGGTCAGGCTCGCGGCTGGAGTCAAGTCCGCGACTTTGACGGTGATTCCCGTCTCAGACGGTATCGCCGATTCCAACGAGACCGTTATAGTGAACCTTTCCGCGAATCGGTACTACAACCGGGGGGCGCGGTCGAAAGCCACGGTCACCATCACGGATCACTAACTTAAGCCAACGCGAAATTGGAGGGGGGACCGTCTCATGCACACACCGGAAACACCCCGTCGCCTTTTGGTGGCCGGACGATGGGTCACCGACGCCGAATCCATGCCGGTCATCGACAAGTACACGGGTGAAACGATCGCCGCGGTGCCCGTGGCTTCCGCAGAGACTGTGGACAGGGCCGTGGCCGCGGCCTGCGAAGCGTTCCCGGTCTATTCGAGGACCCCGGCACACGAGCGTTCGCGCATCCTGGAGAAAGCGGCTTCCCTGCTCGAAAGCAACAGCGAGGAGATCGCCGCCCTGATCTGCCGGGAGGTGGGCAAACCCTGGAAATATTCGATCGGCGAGGTTTCCCGGAGCATCGAGACCATTCGGTTTTCAGCGGAAGAGGCCAAACGGATACACGGCGAGACCGTGCCGATGGACGCGAGCGCCACCGGGGAGGGACGCATGGGGTTTTACCTGCGAAGCCCGGTGGGGGTCGTCGCTGCAATCACGCCCTTCAATTTTCCGCTGAACCTGGTGGCCCATAAGGTGGGGCCTGCTCTGGCCGCGGGGAATGCCGTCGTCTTGAAGCCCGCGTCGACCACTCCGCTGACGGCCCTCCGCCTGGGTGAAATCATCCAGGAGGCCGGGCTGCCGCCCGGCGTCCTGAACATCGTCGCCGGACCCGGAGGCACGGTGGGAGACCGGCTCGTAAGCGACCCGCGAGTGGCCAAGGTCTCGTTCACCGGCAGCCCGCCGGTGGGCGAAGCCATCATCCGCAAGGCGGGCCTCAAGAAAGTCACCCTGGAGCTGGGAAACAACTCGGGGACCATCATCGAACCCGACGCGAATCTGGATGAGGCGGTTGCGCGCTGCGTCATGAGCGCTTTTGCCAACTCCGGCCAGGTCTGCATCTCGCTGCAACGGCTCTACCTTCACCGGGACATCACAGAAGAATTCACGAAACGTTTCCTGGATGCGACCGCCAGGCTCAAAGTCGGCAATCCGCTGGATCGGGATTGCGACATCGGTCCCATGATCGGCGAGGCCGAGGCGATCAGGGCCGAATCCTGGATCTCCGAAGCGGCAGCCGGAGGCGCCAGGGTTCTGATCGGCGGCAGGCGGGACGGTGCCGTGCTCTACCCTACCGTGCTCACCGACATCAGGCCCGATATGAAGGTCTCGTGCGGGGAGGTTTTCGCGCCGCTCGTTTCACTCTGTCCGTACGACCGGTTTGAAGATGCCGTGCGAATGGTTGACGAATCCGCCTACGGCCTGCAGGCCGGCATCTACACGAAGGACATCCGAAAGGCGCTCTACGCCGTCGACCAGATCAACGCCGGCGGCATCATGATCAATGACACCTCGATTTTCCGGGTGGATCACATGCCTTACGGGGGGAACAAAAAAAGCGGCCTGGGCCGCGAGGGAGTTCGGTTCGCCATCGAAGAGATGACGAACATCAAGATGGTCGTCATCAAACCCTGACCCCGACAATACGGTCCGGCCGCACAGCGACGGCCGCATCCCCGCTTTAACCGGATGCCGTCGCCGGTCGGCCGGACCCGTCCGAAAAACAGCATTCCGCGTTATATCAATGTTGACACCAGTCCCTGCACATGGGGTACAATCTTCGCAGCCGATTGTCGTTTTGGGATTGACACCAGGTTGCGTTCAAGATTTCACAACGCCTGCCCGGCCGGGGGTCACGCGGGCTGGGATAAACCCGCCCCCGCGGGCCGATGTGCCGGTCGGACGCGGCAACTCTGTTCTTTGTCAGCTTTTGAGTTTGCATGGGGAGGGCTTTATGCCCTCCCGCCCAACGCACCCATCTTGAACGCAACCTTGTGTGAATCATCTCCGGTACGAACATCCTGCACCGCTTCCCGGGGGGATGTGTCTTCAATACTCGGAACGAAGGCACCCGGCTTCCGGTTCCGGCCGGGACTCACGAACCTGCCGGCCTTTCAACGAAGCAGAGGAGAAGACCATGGAGAAGAAGAACCTCAAGGTAAACGGAATGAACAGGACGGTGATCGCGGACCCTGAAGCCTCTCTTGCGGACGTTCTCCGGGAGCAGATGAGGTTGACCGGCACCAAAAAAGGTTGCGGAATGGCCCAATGCGGGGCGTGTTCGGTCATCATGGACGGAAAGGTCATCCGTTCCTGCGCGACCAAAATGAGAAAGGTTGAAAACGGGGCGGAAATCACCACCATCGAAGGAATCGGGACGCCGGAAAACCCGCACCCGATCCAGCTTGCCTGGATGGTGCACGGCGGTGCCCAATGCGGATTCTGCGCGCCGGGATTCATCGTCTCCGCCAAGGGGCTTCTCGACGGGAATTCAAATCCTACACGGCAGGACGTACGCGACTGGTTCCAGAAGCACCGGAACGCCTGCCGGTGCACGGGCTACAAGCCCCTGGTGGACGCGGTCATGGATGCCGCCAGGGTGCTCCGCGGCGAGATGAGCCTGGAGACACTCAAATTCAAGCTGCCGCCGGACGGCAAGGTGTGGGGAGGAAAATTCCCGCGCCCGAGTGCTCTCGCCAAAGTCACCGGCACCTGCGACTTCGGTGCGGACCTCGGGATCAAGCTCCCGCCCGATGCGCTGCGCATGGCGCTGGTCCAGGCCAAGGTCTCCCATGCGAATATTCTGAGCATCGATACGACGGAAGCCGGGAAGATGCCCGGCGTATACAAGGTGTTGACTCACAAGGACGTGAAAGGAAAGAACCGCATCACCGGCCTCATCACTTTCCCCACGAACAAAGGGGATGGCTGGGACCGTCCCATCCTCTGTGACACGAAGGTGTACCAGTACGGAGACGCCATAGCCGTCGTATGCGCCGACACCCTCGACCACGCAAGGGCCGCCGCGGAGAAAGTCAAGGTCGAGCTGGAGGTGCTGCCGGCATACATGAGCGCGCCCGCGGCCATGGCCGACGACGCCATCGAAATTCATCCCGGAACGCCCAACGTCTATTTCGAACAGAGAATCGCCAAGGGAGAAGATACCGGACCGCTTATGGAAAAGGCGGCCGTAACGGTCGAGGACGAATTCTATGTGGGACGTCAACCGCACCTGCCCATGGAACCCGACGTGGGCTTCGCCTATTTCGATGATGAAGGCCGGCTCACCATTCATTCCAAGAGCATCGGCATCCATCTCCATCATGCCATGATCTGCCCCGGCCTGGGTATCGAGCCGGAAAAACTGCGGCTCGTGCAGAACCCCGCGGGAGGCACCTTCGGCTACAAATTCAGCCCCACTATCGAGGCACTGCTGGGCGTGGCCTGCATGGCCACGGGTAGGCCCGTGTTTCTCAACTTCGACTACCATCAGCAGATCACTTACACGGGCAAGCGCTCACCGTTCTTTGTCAAGCTCAAGTACGGCGCGGACAAGGACGGCAGGATCATTGCCATGGAGAGCGACTGGACGGTCGATCACGGGCCGTATTCCGAATTCGGGGATCTTCTCACTCTGCGTGGAGCTCAATTCATCGGTGCGGGTTATGGAATACCCAACATTCGCGGCACGGGGCGCACCGTGTGCACCAATCACGCCTGGGGGTCCGCGTTCCGGGCCTACGGATCGCCCCAGAGTGAATTCGCATCGGAAGTCCTCATGGACGAGCTCGCCGAAAAAATCGGCGTCGATCCGCTCGAGCTCCGCTATCGTAACGTCTACCGTCCGGGGGACACGACGCCCAACGGCTGCCCTCCCGACGTCTACTGCCTCCCGGAGTTGATCGATCTCCTGCGGCCCCGTTACCGGGAAGCGCTGGAGAAAGCCCGTCAGGGATCGACCCGCGACTGCAGGAAAGGGGTCGGCATCTCCATCGGCATCTACGGCTGCGGCCTCGACGGGCCGGACTCCTCGGAGATCGCCGTGGAGCTGACTCCCGACGGCGTGACCGTTTTCAGCTCGTGGGAGGACCATGGCCAGGGCGCCGACATGGGGTGCCTGGCCACGGCGCACGAAGGGTTGCGCCCTTTGAGGATCGGCCCCGACAAGATCAAGCTGGTGATGAACGACACGGCAATCACGCCCAACAGCGGCCCCGCGGGCGGAAGCCGTTCCCAGGTCGTTACCGGCCAGGCGATCAGGGTCGGGTGCGAGATGCTCGTGAACGCCATGAAAAAACCGGACGGGACCTTCCGCACCTACGACGAAATGGTGGCCGGGAAGATCCCGTTGCGCTATTCCGGGAAATGGACTGCCGCGGCCTGCGTGGCATGTGACGGGAACGCCCAGGGCAACCCTTTCCCCGTCTACATGTATGGCGTTTTCATGGCGGAAGTGGACGTAAACGTGAACACGGGCAAGACACAGGTCACCGGAATGACCTGCGCCGCCGATGTGGGCTCCATCGCCAACAGGCTCGTCGTCGACGGGCAGATGTACGGAGGGATCGTGCAGGGCATAGGGCTGGCGTTGAGCGAGGATTTCGAGGATTTGAAAAAACACGCCAGTCTCATCGGCTGCGGCCTCCCGTACATCAAGGACGCCCCGGACACCATAAACATCCTCTACCTCGAAACGCAGCGTCCCAACGGCCCCTTCGGGGCGGCGGGAGTGGGGGAGCTGCCGCTCACCTCGCCTCACGCCGCCGTCATCAATGCCATCCGCAACGCCTGCGGAGTGCGCATCACCAGGCTGCCGGCGCTTCCGGAGAAAGTGCTGGCCGGGGTCAAACCTACACTTTTCACAAATCTCCGTTAGTCGGGGGCGCGCAACGGAGCATGAACATTTCCCGGGCCGAGGGTATCTCGACACAGACCTTCGTACCCGGGACATTCTCAAACGATGAAAACCGATCCCGCGGGGGCAGTTCTGGGGGCCGCTCGGCCCCCTGTCCCGTTCAAGGCGGGGATGAGGAGGCAGCATGCGGTGGAACCGGCCTGACATTTGAATTGGGGAGGTCGATTGTTGCCGCGCGTGCATCATGATTTGATTCGACCGCGAGGGGATGGAGCCCGACCGGCCGTAGAGCGATACGGACCGCAAGACACGGGGACCGGGTATGGAACAGGATGAGTTGCGCAGACTGGAAGACCGCTGCATTCAGGAGCACGCACCCGCCTGCAGCGCCGCCTGCCCCCTCCATGTCGACGTACGGGCCATGACTGCGGAGACGGCCCGCGGAGATTTCGCGGCCGCGGCAAGAATATTCAAGAAAACCGTGCCGTTCCCGGGAATCATCAGCCGGGTCTGCGATCACCCCTGCCAGGCGGTCTGCAAGCGCCGTGAAGCCGGCGATGCCGTTTCCATCCGGGCGCTTGAACGCGCGTGCCTTGACCGCTCATCCAGCCTGCAGGAAAAGATTCAGGCCTTGCCCCGCAAAGACCGGCGCGCCGCCATAGTCGGGGGGGGATTGAGCGGCCTTACGGCGGCTTTCGACCTCGGCAGGAAGGGATACGCCGTGGTTGTGTTCGAGCGGGAAAACCGGCTGGGGGGAAGCCTGTGGCGCTTCTCCGGGGAGGATCTCCCGCTTCGAACGGCGGCCGACGACTTTCTGATCCTGAAAGAGGTCGGAGTGGAAATCCGACTGGGAACCACCGTCGGGAAAGACATCGACTTCGGCGAGCTGTGCGCCGGGTTCGAAACGGTTTGCCTGGGGCTGGGCGAGAACCCTCCGGACAGCTTCGCCCTCGCCGTCGACCGGGAAGGAAAAGTGGACGTCGATCCCGCGACCTTTTCCACCTCGCGAGCGGGAGTATTCGCCGGAGGCGGCATGCTCAGGCGTGATACAAACCGTTCCCCCATCCAATCCATGGCCGACGGGAGGCGGGCCGCCATCTCCATGGACCGCTATTTCCAGCAGGTCTCGCTCACCGCCGGCCGCGCGGGGGAAGGGTCCTACACCACAAGGCTCCATACGGTCACGGAAGGCATCGTTCCCCTTCCCGTAGTGCCCATGGCCGATGCTCGTCAGGGTTATTCCGCGGACGAAGCGATGCAAGAGGCCGCCAGGTGTATTCAGTGCCAATGCCTCGAATGCGTCAAGGTGTGCGAATATCTCAAGAGCTTCGGAAGTTACCCCAGGCAGTACGTCAGGCAGATTTACAACAACCTCGCCATCGTGATGGGACACCGCCACGCCAATAAGCTGATCAACTCGTGCAGTCTCTGCGGCCTGTGCCGGGAGGTTTGCCCGGGGGGTCTGCACATGGGCGTGGTTTGCAGGGAGGCGCGACAGACCCTGGTCAGGCAGGGCAGGATGCCCCCCTCGGCCCACGATTTTCCGATCCGGGATATGCTTTTCAGCAACAGCGACAAGTGTGCCCTGGTCCGCCGGCAGCCTGGAGTCGTCACGGGCCGGTTCCTTTTTTTCCCCGGATGCCAGCTTACAGCGTCCTACCCCGAACAGGTGAAGCGGGTCTACTCGCTGTTGCGGGAAAAGCTTACGGGAGGCGTGGGGCTCATGCTGAGGTGTTGCGGCGCACCCGCGGACTGGTCCGGGCGCGATGACCTGTTCCGGGAAGTTATGGAGAGCTTCACCGAGTCATGGCGCGAGATGGGAAGCCCGGAACTGATCCTGGCCTGCTCCACCTGCTTTGAGACATTCAAGACCCGCCTTCCCGGCACCGCCGTTTCGTCGCTCTGGGAAATACTGGACCGGCTGGGCCTGCCCCAAACCGGAAGGCCGGGGGAGTCGCCGGCGGTGGCCGTTCACGACGCCTGTTCCACCCGGCATGAACCATTCATACACGAAAGCGTGCGCAATATCCTGGGGCGCCTTGGCATGCGTGTGGAAGAGCTGCCTTTGACTCGAGACCGTGCCGAGTGTTGCGGCTATGGGGGCCTGATGTTTTTCGCCAATGCCGAGCTCGCCGGAAAGGTCATCGATCGGCGGAACGCCCGGAGCTCCCTGGACTACGTCGCCTACTGCGCCATGTGCCGCGACTATCTGGCCAAACGCGGCAAGCGCGTCGCCCACCTTCTGGACCTGGTTCTGGGAGCTTCCATGGAAGAGGCCGTCGGCCGCGGGGTCCCGGTATACTCTCAACGCCACGAAAACAGGGCGCGACTGAAAACCTCCCTGCTTGCGGAGCTCTGGGGAGAGGGAACGCCCGAGCGGGAAAGCTGCGGGAAGATCGCCCTGAGCGTGTCCGACCGCATGCGGGACATCATGGAGGAGAGGCTGATTCTCGTCGAGGACGTCCTGGAGGTCATCGAATACGCCGAAAGAACGGGAAACCGTCTGTTGAACCGGGAAACGGGCCACACCCTGGCACATCACAAACCGGCAAGCGTGACCTACTGGGTCGAGTATTCCGCGGAGGGCGATCGGTTCGTCATTCACAATGCGTACAGCCACAGGATGGAAATCGCCGAGGAGTTCAAATCGTGAACGCGCAGGCGGCAAGTCCCGAAGGGGAAAAATGGTGGTGCGGAAAATGCCGGGTGCCCCTTGATATGGGTAAAGTGAATGTCTCGTATCTCGGCAGCTCATTTCCGGTGGACCTGCTCAAATGCCCGCGTTGCGGCCTTGTCTTCGTCCCCGAGGAGCTCGCTCTGGGCAGGATGGCCGAAGTGGAGAGACTCCTTGAAGACAAGTGATCCCGCTTGCCTGGCTCCCGGACCGCCGACAGGGCACGCGGGGCTCCTGTATGAGAGGCTCGCAGCGAGTGGAGCGGCGGCGGACGCGATCCGCCCCGGAGGTCTGCCGTTGACGGAACGCGCTCTGACACTGTGCCCGTTCCCCCCGGGGTCCCGGTTGCTGGACGTCGGATGCGGCGTCGGCACCACCGTCCGATACCTGACCGACCGCCACGGACACCGGGCGGCCGGCATCGACCCTTCCGCGCTCATGATCGAGACGGGACGCAGGCGATACCCCGGTCTGTGGCTGATGAGAGCCCGGGGAGAAGCCTTGCCCTTCGCCGATGACGTCCTGGACGGCGTCCTGGCCGAGTGCAGCCTTTCCGTGACGCGCGCTGCGGACCGTGTTGTACGCGAGATTCATCGCACCCTCACCCCGGGGGGAAAACTCCTCATGAGCGATGTGTACGCACGCAATCCCGAATTCCTGCCGGAGCTGCGCCGGATTGGCCTGAGCGGCTGCCTCGGCGGAATCAAGTCCATGGAGGAGCTGGCTTTCAGCCTTGGCGCTTCCGGTTTCGAGATCCTCCACTGGGAGGATCACTCAGCGGAACTCAAGCTGTTTGCGGCGCGGCTCATCCTCTCCGGCGGTTTCGCGGCCGATTTCCGGTGCCTGTGGGGAGAATGCGGCGGCGAGGGCCGGAACCCCGAAAAAACGCGGCAGGCCGTCTCCAGGGTCAGACCCGGATACTTTTTGCTCATTGCCGGAAAAAGAATGAAGAAGGCCGCCGGATTCTGAAGATCGACAACGAGGAGGGCAAGTCGGTGCTCAACCAGACGGTGAGAATGATCGAGCTCGCGCAACAGGGATTCCAATGCAGTCAGATTCTTGTGATTATGGGGCTCATAAACCAGGGAAAAACGAACTCCGATCTGGTCAGGTCCGTATCGGGCCTGGCAGGAGGTCTCGGGTTTTCCGGCGACACGTGCGGGGCGCTGACGGGCGGCGCCTGCCTGTTGGGATTGTACGCCGGACGGGGAGAGGTGAACGAAGAGGAAGACCCCCGTCTCAACCTGATGATCGTCGAGCTCGTGGAATGGTTTGCCGGGGAATACGGCCGAGCGTTCGGGGGAACGCGATGTGAAACGATTTTGGGGAACGACCCACGAAACCGGACCGCGAGGTGCCCGTCGCTGGTGCTCGGTGTATACGAGAAGGTCAATGCCCTGTTGGTGGAAAATGGATTCGATCTTGCCACGGGACGCCCATGAGTAAAGGAATCACTCTCTCCACCACGCGGAGCGTCTGCCCGGAGTGCCTGGCCGTGACCCCGGCGATCAGAATCATGCGCGGGGATCGGGTGTTTCTCAGCAAAACCTGCCCCCGGCACGGAACGTTTGAAACGGAGGTCTGGCAGGGACAACCGTCCTACCAGTCCTGGAACAGGCCCAAAACCTGCGCTTCTCCCGATCCTCCCGCCACCCGCACCGAACAAGGCTGCCCGAAGGATTGCGGCCTCTGCCCCGACCATCGTCAACAGACCTGCACGGCGCTCATTGAGGTGACCCACCGCTGCGACCTGTCCTGCGCCTACTGTTACGCTGACTCAGGCACGGCTGATTTCCCGGATCCGGACCTTTACGCCCTCAGGTGCATGTTCGAGCGGCTGTTGCGCGCCGGTAACCGCTGCAACATCCAGCTTTCAGGAGGTGAACCGACGATCCGGGAAGACCTCCCCGACATCATAGCCCTTGGGCGCTCGCTCGGATTCTCCTTCATCCAGGTCAACACCAATGGAATGCGCCTGGCAGGCGATCCCTCCTATGCGAGGCAACTCAGGGACGCCGGGCTCGCTTCGGTGTTTCTTCAGTTCGACGGGATGGAGGATTCCGTCTACGAGCGAATCCGGGGGCGCCGGCTTCTGCGCGAGAAGAAGCGCGCCGTCGAGCATTGCGGCGTAAACGGCCTCGGCGTGGTGCTGGTCCCCACGCTTGTCCCCGGAGCGAACGTCGCACAGATCGGCAAGATCATCCAATACGCCGTGGAGAACCTCGGAGTGGTTCGAGGGGTCCACTTCCAGCCCGTGAGCTACTTCGGAAGATACCCCGGGCCGCCGCGCGCCGAAGACCGGATCACCATTCCCGAGATCATTCGCGAGATAGCGGCCCAGACTTCCGGCAAGATGGCGATCGAGCACTTCAAGCCCCCCGGTTGCGAAAATGCTTATTGCTCTTTCAACGGGAGCTTCGTTCTGCTCCCCGACGGATCGCTCAAGTCCAGGGCGACGCAAAGAACCGGGTCGTGCTGCCCGGAAATGGAATGCGCCGAAGAAGGAGCCGCCAGGGCAAGGCGCTTCGTCGCCCGGTTCTGGTCGGCGCCGGAGTCGCTCTCCTCGGCTCCCGCCGTCTGGCCCGGCCTGGGGGAGTGGGAAGCGTTTTTGGAACGGGTGAAGTCCCATTCGCTTTCCATTTCGGGGATGGCATTCCAGGACGCATGGAACCTGGATCTCGAGCGGCTTCGGGACTGCTGTATCCACGTGGTGACCCGGGACGGCAGACTTGTGCCCTTCTGCGCATACAACCTGACGGATGCGGGCGGAACATCGATCCACCGGGAACGGACGCGCGCTCCCCTGTCCGACGACGACGTCCGACCCTCCCCGCCCGGGCCGCATTCATGAAGATCACTCCCCTGCAGGACTGGATCGCGGCAAGAATGGGAACGCACGGGCATCGCCTGTCCAGGGCCGATGTCGAGCGCCGCCAACTGCTGGGGCTGCGTGAAACCGTGCGCCGCGCGTCGGCGGAAAGCCGCTTCTACTCCGCGCATCTGGGGCAGCTGTCGGAGGCCGACATCCACTCCCTGGATGACTTGCACCGTTTCCCTTTCACGACCGCGCGGGACCTCAGACGGAATCCCTATTCATTTCTGTGCGTTTCTCAGGGTAATATCAGTCGCGTGGTGACGCTCGGGACTTCCGGCACCAGCGGAGAACCCAAGCGCGTTTTTTTCACCTCTGAAGACCTCGAATCGACCATCGACTTCTTTCGGCAGGGAATGTCCATCCTCGCGAAGCGAGGCGACCGGGTGCTCATCCTGTTGCCGGGCGAGCGTCCCGGGAGTGTCGGGGATTTGCTGCGCGAAGCGCTGCGGCGCATCGGAGCGCAGGGAATCGTTCATGATCCGGTCAATGACGTCCCGGGCACCCTGAAGAGGATGGCCCGGGAACACATCGGAGTGCTTGTGGGAGCGCCCGCGCAGGTGCTGTCCCTGGCACGGCAAAGTGATGGGAAGTCGGCCCCGAGGAGCATTCTGCTCAGCACCGACCATGTCCCGGCAGCGATTGTCGAGGCCCTCCGGCACATATGGAATTGTGAGGTCTTTACCCATTATGGTATGACCGAGATGGGCTACGGAGGCGGTGTGGAATGTGGCGCCCATCGTGGCTATCATATGCGGGAAGCCGACCTCTGCTTTGAAATCGTGCACCCGGAAACCGGGCGACCGGAGCCGGACGGAGTGATGGGAGAAGTGGTGTTCACGACGCTGACCCGCGTGGGGATGCCCCTGATAAGATATCGCACGGGAGACCTGGGCAGGTTCCTGCCGGATGCCTGTCCCTGCGGTACCGTCCTGAAGACCATGGACCGGATCGAAGGCCGCATCGACGGCCGGGTGCCCATCGCCGGCGGATCGGTGCTCACGATCGCGGAACTGGACGAGGCGCTTTTCCCGATGGACGATCTCCTTGATTTCGAGGCCTCAATCAGCCGCGGGGGCAATAGGGACTTGCTGCGCATCGAGCTGAGCCTAAGAGACGCCGGCAAACGGGGAGCTCGGGACCGGGCGCTGGATGCCCTGCGAACCGTCCCGGCAATTCGTTCGGCAGAGCTTCGAGGCGATCTCCTCGTGACCCTGGCCCTGCGTGCCCCCGCGTTGCCGGCGACCGGAAGCACCGCCAAGCGAACTCTTGTCGACAATCGCAACCCGGAGCGTGTTTCATGAACCTGTATAAGACCATGGTCAAGCTGTTGGAGGCGAACACTCCATTCGCCCTCGCCACGATCGTCTCCCGGTCCGGCTCGGCCCCGCGCGCCCCCGGCACCCGAATGATCGTCCTTGCGGACGGTGCCGTCGAGGGAAGCGTCGGAGGCGGGATCCTGGAAGCCGGAGTTCTGGAGTTGGCCGGAGACTGTTTCGAACATGGCAAAGCGCGAATCGGGACGTTCAACCTCACCTCCGCCGACGCCCGCGAGATGGGTATGACCTGCGGCGGTCGGGTCCGCGTGCTCGTCCAGCTCATCCACCCGGCCGAGGCTCGTCACCTGGAGCTGTTCCGGGCGGTGCGGTCCACTCTCGAGAACAGAAGGCAGGCTTGGCTGATTTTTGAAGTCCCAACGGAAGACAAGAACGCGGACCCCGTGGGAATGGGATTATGTCCCACGGATGGCCCATGCGTTGGAAATCTCGATGAAGAGACCCTGCGAAAGGTCGTCCTTCTGGCCGGCACGGGCCCGCCTCAATCGGTCTGCTGCGAAGGGCGCAGCTATCTCGTCGAGCCCTTGTGCCACGAGGCCGTCGTCTTCATTTTCGGGGCCGGGCACATTTCACGGCAACTGGCTCCCCTGGCAAAGCGTGTGGGGTTTCACACCGTCGTGCTGGACGACCGTGAGGAATTCGCCAACCGGGAGCGGTTCCCCGACGCCGACCGGATCGTCGTGCCGACCGGCTTCGATTCCGTCATCCCGCAGCTGGACATCGACGAGAACAGCTACCTGGTGCTGGTGACCCGTGGGCACCACTACGACGGCATGCTCCTCGGCGAGGCATTGAGAACCAAAGCCGGCTACATCGGCATGATCGGCAGCAGGCGGAAGCGGGATGCGATCTATGCCGAGCTGGCTCGAAAGGGCTTCACATCGAGCGATTTCCAGAGAGTCCATTCCCCAATCGGGTTGAATATCGGCGCCGAGACCCCCGAGGAAATCGCGGTGAGCATCGTGGCCGAGCTGATTCAGGTCCGGGCGGGGAAGAACGGATGACGAGCACGGCCGGGATCGCCGCGGTGATTCTCGCCGCGGGCCGCTCGACGAGGATGGACACGTCGAAGCCCCTGCTGCGCCTTGGCGCAATGACGGCGATCGAACAGGCCGTGAGCCGGTTCCGTGAGGCCGGCGTCGAAGACTTGACGGTGGTCGTGGGCTTCCGCGCCGACGAAATCACCCCCGTTCTGGATCGCATCGGGGTAAAATGGGTGCTCAACGCCGATTTCGACCGGGGAATGCTCTCTTCCGTCCTGGCCGGAATTGAACGTCTCCAACCCGACGTCGAAGCCTTCTTTTTGCTCCCGGCGGACATCCCGCTCATCAAGCCCGGCACGTTGCGGGCCCTCATGCGCGCATACCGCCTCCACGCCGCACCGGTCCTCTACCCCGTTTTCCTGGGACTGCGGGGGCATCCGCCCCTGATCTCAAGGGCTTGCACCGCGGGACTTGCCGCAACCCGCGAAGGGGGAATGCGGGAACACCTGCGCGCTCACGAGGAACGCGCCGTGGAGGTGGCGGTGACGGACGAGGGGGTTCTCATGGACTGCGACACCCCCGAGGACTATCGCAAGTTACGGGCCTATGCATCGAGGGAGGATATACCGACGGAACGCGAGTGCCGGGCGTTCTGGGAGCGATACGACGTGCCGCTGGACGTCCGGTCCCATTCCGACGTCGTCGCCGAGGCGGCACGGCTGTTGGCCGTCTCCCTGAACCGGCTTGGTCTCGACCTGGACCTCGACCTGGTCCTTGCGGCCGGGAAACTGCACGATCTTGCCAAGGGGCAACCACGCCACGCCGTCGCGGGCGCCGCAATCCTCGAGGACGCGGGCTACCGGCGGGTGGCGCGGGTAGTGGCCGCTCACACGGACATTGTGCCCGACACTCAGGCCATAAGGGAAGAGGACCTGGTCTATCTCGCCGATAAGCTGGTCGACGGCGACGAGCTCGTGTCTCTCGATGAACGATTCCGCAAATCCTTCGAAAAATATGCGAATTCCCCGGAGATTCGGGAGGCCGTCAAGCGCCGCTTCGAACACGCCGCGCTCATCCGGGAACGGGTGCAAAGCACCCTGGAATGTTCCGTGGACGAGCTCCTCGTGAGACACTCGAATGCTTTGCGCATGCTCGTCGCGCAGCGCCGCAACATCTTCCTGATCCGGCACGGGGCGATCCGGTTGCCTGAGAAACCGAAGCGGTTTGTCGGCCAACTGGATCTGGCGTTGAGCGATCGCGGCATCGAGCAATCGGAACAATTGCGCGAACGACTCAGGCACGTCCGCCTGTCGGCCGTATTCTGCAGCGACCTGGCGCGATCCCGGGAGACCGCCGCCATCATCGCCCGGCCCCATGGGCTTTGCCCCGAGGCACGTCCTGAAATGCGGGAAATCGCCCTTGGAGAATGGGACGGCCTGACGTTCGATGAGGTTCGCGAAAAGCACCCGGCGGCCTTCGCGGAACGCGGCCGGGATATCGTTCATTTTCGCCCGGCGGGTGGTGAGAGCTTCATGGATTGCTGCCTGAGGGTCATCCCCTCCTTCACTTCCATCATCCGGGAGACCCGCGGGGACCTCGCCGTCATAGGCCATGCGGGCGTCAACCGGATAATACTCTGCCAAATCCTCGGCAGACCCCTGGCGGACCTTTTCGCGATCGAACAGGATTACGGTTGCGTGAACGTCATCAGGCAGGATGGATTTGCCTTCGAGCTCGTGTCATTGAACGAAAAACCGCACCTGGAAGAAGAAACATCCGGGGCCCTTCCCTGATTTCCCGGCACACGGACGTCTCGCCCCATCCGACGGACACCTCGCGGTGGTGCATGACGCAAGACCGCATCAGGCGATCTTCGTCACGGTCACGAAGTGCTCCTGCATGGCGACCCCTCCTCCGGCCTCGTCCCAAACTTCCAGGCCGCCGCGCATGAACAGGCTGTCGGAGAGACCTTTGCCGAACGCCCTGGTCTCCACGGGGAGAGAGTGCCCGAAACCATGCACCAGGAAAACCGCTTCGGGGTGGATGAAATCGGTCAGCCTGACCTTGATCCGGCCTCGGTACCCGCTGCCGGACACTTCCACCTCTTCGCCGTTTTCAAGGTTCATGTTCTCCCCTGCCTCCCTGTTCATCCAAAGGACGTTCTCGGGCATCTGCTCGTGAAGCAGGGGATTGTTCATCGTATGTCCCTGGGTGTGCACGGGGCAGCGGCCGAACGTGATCCTGAATTTCCCTTTTTCCGCCTTCTTCGGCGGTTCATAAGGTTTCAGCGACGGCAGCCCCGCACCTTCCAGCCTGTCGGACACCAGCTCGATCCTGCCCGAGGGAGTCTTGAGCGCCGTTTCATCCAGCTCCCGGTAATGCGGCTTGTCGACAAGAGGAACCATTCCGGTGGCCGCGAAATCCTCGATGCGCACTCCCGTTCCCTGGAGCTGATAATTCCACAGGTCTTCGATGGTCTCAAAACACAGGGGAACCATACCGAGCCTTTTTGCCAGGCCCCCCAGGATCTCCCAGTCGGCGCGGGTATCGAACCGAGGTTCGACCGCTCGCTGCCGCACGAAAAAGTACGGCTTGAGCCCATTCTTGCACGCCAGGATGCTCTCTCGTTCGAGGTAGGGAGACAGCGGCAGGACGACGTCGGAAAACCACGCCGTGTCGGACCAGCTGAAGGTGACCGAGACGAGAAGGTCGAGCTTTTCGAAGATTCCCTTCAAGGCTTCCGGATCGGGAAACCCCATCAGCGGATCGTGCCGATAGGCAATATAGGCTTTCAAGGGATAGGGATCCCCGGCTTGCATCGCCTTGAAGGCAAGATGCAGCAGCCCGGCGCCGGGATCGAATTGAGGGTGGCGCCAGCCGACTCCGTCCGCTCTTTTTTCGCCGGGCTTGGGAAAAAGATCCACGAGTTTCTTCAGGCCCTTGCGGCCGACGGCGCCGGGCGTGTTCGCCAGGGGCAGGCCTCCCTTCGCTCCGATTGCCCCCAGCAGAGCATTGATGATGTACGCGGACCGGCAGACGTAGAATGAATCCGTGTACCTCGCGGTCATCCAGCCGGGATGCCACAAAACGGCGGGCCCGGCTTCCGCCAGGGAACGGGCCAGCGACGCGATTTCCTCCGCGGGAATCCCGGTTTCCCCTTCCGCCCACCGCGGCGTGTAGGGGCGCACGAACGCTTCGAGTCGATCCAGGTCCTTGATGTGCCGCCCGGCAAAATCCTCGTCGTAGAGTCGCTCCCGGAGCAGTACGTGAATGACCGCCAGGTTGAACGCGTAATCCGTCCCGGGGCGGATCATGAAGAAGCGGTCCGCCTTGGCGGCCGTGCGGGTGTGCCGGATGTCGACGACGGTCAGTTTGCAGCCGTGGGAAATCGCCGCGACAAGGTCGTTGACCTCTTTGACGTTGATCGATTCGAAAAGGTTGCGGGTCTGCAAAACGACATGCCCGGCGTTTCTGTAATCGTAGACCAGGTCTTTTCTCGAAAGGCCGAAAAGAGAAAGCGCCGCGTGCTCCACGTTGCGCGCACACGAGGCGTCGTGATTGGAATAGTTCGGAGAACCCAGACCTCTCACGAAAGCCTGGTGCAGGTCCCGAAAGGGCCCCCCGCGGTCTGAAAATAGGATGCTCCGGCCGCCATGCGATTCCATGATCCGTTTCAGAGCACCGGCAACGTGGTCGAGCGCCTCATCCCAGGAGACGCCGCGCCACTTGCCCTCCCCTCTTTTCCCGGCACGGATGAGCGGGTGCCGCGGGCGCTCGTCGTCGTCGATCAGGGCGATTCCGGCGCCCCCGCGCGCGCAGAGCGCTTTCTCGATCCCCGCCGCGTGAGGATTTCCCTGGATGAACGTGCACACGCCATCTTCCGACTCCACTTCAATGGGACAACGGACACTGCACATCCCGCAAACACTGAACACCTTTTTCTTCGCCATTTTCAACTCCGAGGGGGGAACGGATTCCATTGGCCCAGGCTGAAACTCCCGTCGCGAGAGGCTTCCGGCCGAGGCGCGCCGGCTGCATCGCCCAGCCCGCTTCCAGCGAGGATTAACAGGAATCATTACATTTAATGGAAGTTAAGAAGCACCCCAATGCGATGGACGACCTGATCGATATCGGAATAAATCTCTGACTCCCAAATGCGCAGCACGAGCCATCCCTCTGCACACAATTTCTGGCTAACCACTAGATCTCGCTCAATATTTTGTTCAATCTTTTTTACCCAATAATCTGCATTATGCCCTCTACTCAACTTGGCCTTGCGCTCGATCCAGTTGTTACCATGCCAAAAATCCCCGTCAACAAATACAACGACTCGTGCTCTTTGGAAAACGATGTCAGGCTTACCTGGAAGATCAAATCGGTTTGTGTGATACCGCAGACCGCGGCCCCACAACGTTCGGCGTAGAAGCAACTCCGGCTTTGTATTGGATTTTCTGCTTGCCCCACGGGCTGCTGCCGATGCCCCCTCAGAGCGAGGGATTAGACCTTTGTAGCAGGGCCTCTGTGCCATTGCCTATCCAAACATTGCAGCAAAAAGGCCGCCCCATTGTGCGACAGCAATGGGAGACAAATGCTTCACATTGGTGACTTCGGCCTTGAATTTAACATCTGTAACCTCGGCAGGCAGGCAAGGGTCTACCCTCGGAATCGATGTTGAGTCAAAAAGTCGGAGTTGCCTTGCAGCCAATCCTGTATCAAAAGCAACTCGCCGTGTTTTTCGCCAATCACGTCCCAGGGTAAGGGCCAAAATCAGAGAAAGCCGCTCGCGAATTTCTACTGTTAGCTCTGGACGCCCTGATATCTCCTCCCAAAGATCCGCAATAGAGGTACCTCGCCCAGTCTCATTAAGGACGAACGAAGCTATCACAGTAACGGTTCCCTCTTGGGGCAGGAGCTGATCTAAGCTGAAATAATGGGCTCGCAGGGAATTACTACAGGACTTAACTTCCACTCGCTGCAAACCCGCAACAAAATCATAAAGGGCGTGCGGGTCAGGATGCCATGCCGTCGCAACTTGGCGAATGTTGTGTGATCGTGAGATCAGAAATAACTCACACCAGATCCCTTGGAGGGACTTTCGCGCAGGGGCCTCAAGGGCTCGGAACAAATCGACTAATTTCCTGACTGCCACTGCTACGTCTCCCTCGGTTGGAGCAATAGGAAGGGTGCTGATGAAGCCTGACATCGAGCGTAGGAAGTATTGCCTCAGCATTTGATCCTCACTCAAGCATTTGAGCACCGCAAGGGTCTCTAACGACTCCCTCTCATCTTGAACCTGAACTCGGCAGACACATCTGGGCAGAAATGACAGGTTCCTAAGGTCAAAAGGAGGATCGACGATGCTACGGGAGACAGTTCGTGCAGTGAAGAGGAGTGCCGGATTGCCTTGTGGATCTTTCGCGATTCGGCAGCGAGGGTGTCCATTTATCGCTCTTGCCGTGTAAAGATCACCGGTGCCTGATGGAACAGTCAAATGATTGTATAGCTCAAATAGGTCTTCTATCTTGTTGTTCGTCATGGATAAGCATGTCCTTCTGCTGAGCAAACTTTATGGCTACCGCTGGAACGTTATTGAGTGTCTGTCCGTCCCCTTCTACACGCAACATGTGGATTTGAATTGTAGGGATGTCATCTTGGAAAAATGCCCGATCTCCTGGGTAGGACTTTGCTCCAGCGCTAGAGCGACCTTGGAACAGTTGAGGGATGAACCCCTTGTTAAGCCGTCTTAATCGTTCGCGTCCTCCATCCATGAGATAAATCACGCATTGAGCTTCGGGGTCTCGATCAATGACGGTTTTCAAATTGCAATTGACTACGCAGAGGCCAAGCGCGTCTTCCTCATCAAGATAAGAGAGGGGAGCAAGAACTTGCCTGAATAGTTCTTGAAGATAGACTCTCGCGTGATGGTGCTGATGATAAATTGAGTGCGGCATGAACAGCTTACCGGGAAGTCGCGCAACGATTTCCTGATTATGGAGGCCATTCCCAGGCGATAAGTGTGGAGCTCTGGGTGAAAACCAGCCATCGGGAAGGTGCGGACGGAAGTACGGGCTTGATAAAACATTCCTCCGAGTGGGTTCCAGCCTACTGTCAAGGTAGAACATGCGTCGCCATTCTTTGAGTGAACGCCCAGCATGTTCAGCAAGACGGGAACGCATGTCTTCCTCATGGCTCACATAGGCGGAATAGGCCGTATGGACGTCCGGATGCAAGTAGATCCGGCAGTATCCCAAATACCTGCTGTGATACCCGAAGAATCGTGCCCGCTGCTGGATTGTATCTGCGGTCCATCCACCTGGAGACCTCGGCATGTAAGTCACAGTAAGGCCCTTGATTGTATATCCGCGGCCCAACTTCTCCCCGCCCACGAGTATATGGGAGTATCCGTTTCCCCAAGGGACCTCCCGGCCATCTACGGAGTTCACGAGTGTTATGAATGTTTGATTGATCGCCACGGGCAATTTAGCCTGGACCTCTTCAAACACTGGAAGTTGATCGCAAGTGTCAGCGAGATCTTGGTGCACTCCATGAAATTCTTCCAGGAGTTCCTCACGGTCGGGGCCGGAAGTAAGTAGAACTTGATGCCAATAGCTCTTCAGTCCGTTAGCCCAATTGTAATATTGACGATGAGTCATTGTCGCCTTCGACGGGTGAATCAGCATTGAACGATGCTCGTTCATAGGTCCCATGCGTCCTGCTGCAACACCTACGAAAAAAGCCTGCATAGCACTAATGAGACTCCTGGGGGGCTCAACAGGAAGGTTTCCGTCTGAATAAATCTCGCTTTGGGGTATCCTTCTTACGTTAGAAGAAGGACTCTGAAAAAGCTCTCGTCCGCCGATGTATCCTTCTCCAGGTGATACCAACTCAGCGAAATCAGCCGATAGCGAATCGATCCTAGTTATGAGGAGCGGGGCTTGAGGTGTTGCAGTATATTGCAGATAAGTATGAAACGGGAGCGACCGCCTAAGTTCGTCGATGGTGCGGTAGGTTGAGCTTGCAGTGAGCTCTAATGGCTGCGTATTGAGGCTGGCCTGATCGGCCTCGTCGTCGAATATGATGGCAGGAAAACCTGAGAGATCTACGGCCTCCAGAAGCTCTGCAAGCTTCTGGAGGTGTGTGTGGTTTTTCATTACGCTAATAAAGAGCGTCCGGCGATCATCCTCCTCATAGTACTCACTCCGCCACTCCTGGGCGAGCGGCTCAATGTCCTGTCTATTCCTTCGAAGTCGGGGGTTGGTAAGCATGAGCCAAGACCACTCGGGGGCTGCTTTGCGGAGATGTGTCTCCAAGCGCTCCCGGTTCTGCGCCACCAGATTCGTTGTAGTACCAGCGATGAGAATAATGATTCGATAACCATTGTCCTTGGCTAGTGCCGAGACAGCTGTCATCGATGCGGTCTTGCCACTCTGGACATAGCCACATACCAGACCGGTACGCGCGGCAGTTCTGCCTGTGACCGGTGCGCACTGAGAAAGCACACGGCATGCCTCATTTATCACGCGATGAGCAGCTTCATCGGTCGGCAACACTCCCTTTGCTACAAAGTACTCGCGCAATCTTGAAGTTACCTTCCCCACAACTGGTTGCCACATGGCATCATCTGGATGCGATTCGATTATCTGGATCAGATGGTTGCCGTTGTTCGGCATGGCGAATTTCTCCTCGTTGAATGGGTCCAGAGAGGGCTGAACGCAAAATCTGGTTAAAATTCATGCGCAGTGTTCCCGCCTGTCTGACACCTACTTCTCGGGCGGTTATTTCCGCGATGGCAAGCCCGGCAGCCAACCGTGTGAAAGGAACAAGTTCATCTGCATCCGGGGAAATGAATCGCACCATAAACGGGTGAGCTAGATTCACTCGTATGTGAATCCTTGTGCTGTCGCTGTCTGTCACATTTTCAGCTATCTCAAACCAGGCTTCTCGGCTGATATCAGACATAAGCTCGACGTTTATGACCCAATGACGATGCGCGTGATCAAGATGGAGTTCGACTTGCTCGCTTCGGGCAAGCTCGCTTTCTAACTCGTCGAGCGCTCGGGGTAGAGGCGCTTCATTTGGCGCCGCATTGATCTGCTCGTCGATGATGGGGGGCAGGTGTTGGGCAATTGCCTGCCTGGTATCCCAGGTGGCTTCCTGCACCATATCCTGGATAATGCTTGCCCTTGCACGGTAGTTTGCAGCTTGGTCGAGCAGTGGCAGAGGTTCGTCATCCAGTTTCTCCTTTAGCCAATTGAGAATGTCCTCCTCCCAGTCCTCCCATTGAATCCCATCCTTCGTATGGCTGACTGAGAAGCCTTCTATCTCGAACTCGCCGATGAGTCGCTGGTAGATAAACTTATTCGGTTTTCCAAAGATTACCTCCGGCCGATATCCGTCGCCGTGGCTGCCTTGAATGAGTCTGCGACGACGGAACATCGCAAATCCAGCGTTTGCCACGCTAGCCCGCGCAAGAATCGCTGCCCAGCCTCTTACCCGATGCCCATCGCCCAAATCAAGTTCGATTTCCTTACGCCATGTCACAGGTTCGTTCGTCGGCGTCGCATAGAAAGGTGCCTGAAGAAATGTAGGAGGATCATATGCGAGAGTCTCTCCATTTAGCCGCAGCTCCAAAAGTCCATCGCGCAAGAAAACTCTGTAAATGCTTTGCAGATGGTCCTTGATTTTTCCGATAGTCCGTCCACGCAGTCGCACTTGGAGGTCTCGAAGAGATACTGTTGTAAAATGGTCGTTGGCACAAACGGTCCTTTCGACCGGCTCCAAATGCTCGGAATTCGTCTCGACAATTTTGGGGATGTCGAACGTGATCGTTCGTTCAATCGGCTCGCCTAGTGAACTCGTGCGAACTGACCACTGGCGGGCAAACCAGCTTGCAGCCGCCTTCAAGCCTAGCCCAAACTCAGACAAGCCGGAGGTATCAGCGGGAGGGGAGGCAGGCAAGAATGCACGTGCGTACTCATGTTCGTGAATTCCAGCTGCATTATCCCGCACCTCAATGCTGTCAGTCCCAATGTCGATGTCAACCTGTAGCCTATACGGTCCTTGAGAGACTACTCGAAGCCTATCCATGTTTGACAGTGCGCTCTGTAGCGAATTGTCGACAAACTCGGCGAGAGCATACCACGGCTTATAGTTCAGCCTGGCAAAGGCGGCGTACATCCTCACTTCTGGTCGGATTAGAATCATCTCACAGACTCATCCTTGATTGTGTCCTTCCAAACCCTTCCAGGCCCAAGTCCTCTCCCGGGATGATCCGGATGCTCGCCAAGGAGGTGCACATAGGAATTGGGGACCGGTTGAACGGGATACTCCCCTGGGCAGTTTTCACGACGACAAGGTATCATTCTGAGCTGGCGATGGATATTCTGCTCCCCTAGAAACTGCCGTCTGATCTCAAGCCCCAGAAGCTCCCCAATGGCACAGGGGACGGCATTGCCGATCTGGCGATGGACTGAATGCCTGTTCCCCACGAATTGATAATTGTCGGGAAAAGTTTGGAGCCGTGCGAGTTCCCGGATAGAGAGGCGCCGGTTGCGCCAGTGAAATGGGCCAGTAGCCGGCCCGGGCTCAGCTTGAATAGTCCACGAAGGCTGGCGCTTTGATAGCTTCAGAAGGAAGGACCAATACCTGGTTCTCCATCCGAACAATGGTGCGCCTCCACCTCGCTTGGTATGCCACAGGTAATTCTTTCCTTCAGGAATGCTTTTCAGCAATCCGGCCCATTTACCAGCAGGCTCAAGCTCAGACGGCCATTCCGGGGAGTCAAGGTCACCTATCGCATCCCATGCAGTAACACGCGGCTCCAACCGGTCACCACACCCATGCGTCACAGGCGGAATCTGAAAGGTCGTCCCGTCGATACTTGCGAGGAGAAACACCCGTTCGCGCGATTGTGGTACACCATAGTTGACAGCATTAAGATGAAATACCTGCAGTTTATAGGCACTGCCAAGCCTTCGATTAATGTCTCGAATTCCGTCTGCAAGGAGCTTCAACCCCCCGTCACGATTTCCGTTGGGTGCTAGACCTCTAACATTCTCAAGCAGAATGACCTTCGGTAATGCTACTTCAACAACATCTAAATAAGCTCGCAAGCCAGAAGCTCTAGGGTCACGAAGACCTTGTCGGCCACCAGTCCAGTATGCAGATTTCGAAAATGGCTGGCAAGGAGGCCCGCCGGAAAGGAGAGCCAGCTCTCCTCTCCGAAGGTTAGACTGTTCAAGAATTTCAGGGGGGGAGATCTGGTGAATATGTCCCGGTTCAGCGAGTTTCCAGTGGGGTCGGTTTACCTTCAGTGTTTCTTGAGCATCCTTCGCCACCTCGACACAGATTGAAATGCAGAAACCCGCCGCCTCAAGTCCAAGATCAAGTCCTCCTGCACCAGTAAAGAGACTTATTGTGGCTGTTTTCAAAAGATTCTCGTCTGTATTCTTCATCGTTATCACTTCAATTGGGGGCCAAATCATTTTCATCTAAAAACTTCGTTCTATGATAGCATGATGACTAAGATCACTCAAGATACCGGTGCAGTGTCCGAGGGATTGTCCCATTCCACTGAGGTAATCAGGAAGCGAAAACCCGAGTATGTTCAGCCCTCGTGTAGCATCGTTCTGTGCTGCCCCAGATTTTCTTCGCCATTTTCAACTCCGAGGGGGGAACGGATTCCATCGGCCCAGGCTGAAACTCCCGTCGCGAGAGGCTTCCGGCCGAGGCGCGCCGACAGCATCGCCCGGCCCGCTTCCAGCGAGGATTAACAGGAATTCGGCCATTGTGTCAACCCCGACATAATGGCCGCAATTATCCATGCCCCCTGCGACACCCGCGAAGCATGAAAACAGACTCACCCGGGAATCTATTTTCTAGGTAATCATCCATGATGCTCACCGCGCCCGCGAAGCATGCAAACAGTTTCATCCGGGAACCTATTTTCCAGGCAACGAATCCGCCTGCGGCTCCGCATTCACAAACCGGCCTGATGAAGCTTGAGCCGATCGGCACGTCAATTATCGGGGGATTCCCTCAAGGAAGCTTGCGGCGGGGGACTTTGGACGACGGAGATAAAAGGTGCGAGTATCCGGCTGTCGCGCGCGAGGATGCGGAGGCGGTCGGGATCGGTCGAGTCCATCCGGTTGAGTATTCCCTCCCACCTGGACCGTATTCCCCCGGGTTCGACCGACCTGTCCGCAAACAGATTCCGGATCGTCGAGGACGGGTCACGCACAAGACCGCGCATACGGCGCACCTCCTCCGACAGCGCTTCGGCAAAGGCCTCCACGGCGGCCGACGTCTCATCCTTGTCGCGCCCCTGGGACAGGGCCTTGCCGAGATGCACCGCCAGGCGGACCAGGCAATCCGGGAGCAGCATCTCCAGGGATGAAGCCCAGTCGGCAAAGGAACCGGTCGTTTCCACGATAACGAGCTTCTCCGGCATTTCGTCTTCTCCCAGCTGGATCACCTCGTCACCGTCGTCAAAATAGAGCCGCCCGTCTTTGCGGCTCACTCGCCCCAAAACCAGGCTCATTGCGGCGGCCGTTCCGAGAAAATGCGCCAGGCGAACGACGAACCCCCGGAGCCCGTAGAGCCTTGGCGGAATCCTGTGGCTCACGATGCCCGGAACGTAGCTGCGTTCGAAGAAGAACACCGGGATGGTTCCGACGCCATGCACTTCCTCCTCGAAGCGGATTTCCCGGTAGGTGACGATGGGACACCCGAGGGCGCGAATGGCTCTCAGCCGGTCGAAGATGTAATCGCGGTAGAGGACGGTTTCCCGAATGGCGTGATCGAGGGAGACATCCTGCCCCATCCGGTGCATCACGCTCCATTTCATCAACCTGGCGAGGCGGATTTCCTCCTCGCCGTCGGCCCGCCCGATAACCGCCAGGTGGACTTCGCGATCCTCATCGCTGGTGTCCCTGTCGGTCAGGGGCAGTTCCACTCTGCCGACATTGATGTACTGAATATCGCCGTGGTTTTTCCAGTAGTAATCGATGATGTTGCGGGTATGGTGGTCGGTGTTGACCTCGAAGGTCAGGTTTCCCTCTCGAATACGCGCCCCGGGCAGCCAGCGGACGTTCAAATGAAATTCGGGGCTCAACCCCAGCGCAAACTCCTCGAGGCAATGCTCATCGAGATCGTAGAGGCGGCAGAACATGGTGGTGCGCCACCCGTCGCAGTGCTCGTCGTCCCGGGTGAGCTCGGGACCCGCCGCCCGCGAAAAGAAGAAGGCGAACCGGTCGAACAACTCCTCCGCGTCTTTCGCCTGTTCCGGGTACGGCGCTTCATCGAGAATCATCGCCACCCGCGTGAGATAGGCGACCGACAGGGTCGCGCCGGCCGGGAGAAACAGGCTCAACTCGCGATTGCCCTGGTTGTTCACGAGTTGCGCAAGATCGATGATCTCCCGGATCATGCGCAAGGCCTCGTCACGATCTTCGCGAATCAGCGGGCGGATGCGCGTGTATTCCTCATAGGTCAGGAACCGCCCGCCGGTCGGGGCATTGTAGTAGTAATTCAGGCCCGTGCCGACGCGCACCCGGCTGGACCTGACGTGCTCCCCTATCTCCGCCACGGACCTGGGTGGAGGCGAAAAACGCCAGATTTCGCCATTGCCTCGGAGTCTTCTTCTGACCTCCGGGAGATGAATGCCCGTGAACTGGATGCGGTCCTTCGGCACGATGCGCTGGACCAGCTCGTCGGCCTCGAAAACCCTGTCCATGGCCCCCGGATTCGAGCGAATCAGCAGAATCGGGTCCCTGATGAGCAGCGCCACGGAGTCTCCGTAGACTCCTTCCGCGAGCTCGGCATCGGAAGGGGTATGGCCCTCATCGGCTGAGAGCTTTCTTGCGAATTCGACCATGAGAGCCGCCTGCATGGCGTGGATTCCGCGCCCGCTGATCACGGTCCCGTACCTTGGAAAAGCGGATGCGATCGGGCTCAGCGGTTTGCCGTCACTGTCCCTGGCGAACAAATCCGGTCCCAGCAGCCAGACCCCGTTGATCCGGCGAAACTCCAGCTTGTCCGAGGACAGCGAGGACATAAGGGGTGCCATACGGATCAGACCTGCAAGTGTTGGTTCGAATTCGGATCGAACGCAGCCCAACGCCGCACCGCTCCGCGCGGTCTTCGGCTCACGGCGATTCGACGGGCGAGCCTTCGGAAACCCGCTGGAGACGGTTGAATAAATCGCGGGCATTCTAGCACATAAGTCCAGGCATGAAGAGCTTTTGATTCGTTTCGCTCCGGACGGCTTCCGGGGCCGGGCCTTCCCGGGGCGCCGAGCGGTTTGCGGACGTCGCGGGGAAGCATTCCGCTCCGTGAGAATCAGACGTACCAGGTCGGCCCGATTCCCTTGCGACGTCGAATGGCCTCCAGGAGGCCCACCGTTCCGGTCATCATGTTGTCGCCCAGGGGAGCGCCGTATTTGACGGGAAGGTTCGATTCCCGCACCAGGGCGCGCTTCGGACCCGTGGCCACGATGACTTCCACGGAGTCGTAACCGAAGGGCCGACGCAGGTAGGCCCCGTGTCCTCCCTCCCGCAGGATCTGCTCGTGGTCGAGCCTGCCGTCCGCCATGTCCCGGAGCAGCTGTTCCAACCTTGGGAGACTGATGTCGCGCGTGTGATACTCGAACACCCCGGCGATTTCCCCCCGATCCAGAGCCGCACCCACTGTGTGGGAGGTTGCGATGTCCAGGACCAGGATCCTGTTCTTGCCCAGCGCGTGGATGTCCATGGACGCACCGAGCACCGCCGCCATGCCGCTGTCCATGACATAGACCTCCGCCGCCGGAATCCCCCGCGCCGAATCGGCGATGGATTTCAAGCGATTCAGGGTCGGCGGGACTTCGTCGCGGTCGTGGAGCAGGACGTGCGGGAAGGGGCATTCATCGAGTTTCAGCTTCATGATCGAATGACGGTAGTCGAGGTGGGATACTCCGGAGGGCGGCATTCCGTGATCCTGGGCGCAAATGCCCGCAATATCGAAGGAGAAGTCGACCCCGAAACCGGCGACGATGGATTTCAACCGCTCCATGTCAAGATCTCCGATGGAAACGGCGTGATAGAGCTCATCGTTTCGCATGGCTTCGGCTTCCTCATCCTCGACCACCACGATCCCCCACGACCTGACTTTTCCCATGTCATGGCTGAGCGTGCGGGCGGCCGACACGGACATGACGACACGCGCCTCCCGAGCCCGCCGCTTCAGGATATCGGTAACGGGTCCGCCTCCCATTTCCTTTCCCGTGACCAGGAGGTTGCCGGGAATCCCCGCAATGCTCTCCGCCGTGTACAGGACGGGAGATCTGGCCACCGACTTGTACTGGACACCCGAATCATCATCGAAGTACAGGACGTCCATAGTCCCCGCTCCGACATCGATCAACAAGTACCTGCTCATCCGCTCTACCCCCTGAAGTCGCCCGCCCCGCGGCCGGTCGGAAATACGAAGGCGCCGGGGGAAGGGCCCCATGCCCTCCCCCCGGCGGATCCGCGCGGGGTAAAAATCTTCATCGCATCGAAAGCCGGTCCTTCTCATACGGATTTACCTAGAAAATAGACTCCCTCGGGAGTCTGTTTTCATGCTTCGCGGGTGTCGCAGGGGGCATGGATAATTGCGTTCAAAATGATACTCTAAAAGCGTGGGGGACGTATCCCCCACACCCCCTCGCCGCTTCGCGGCTCCGTGTGGCGCTGCGGCGGCGGCCTTCGGCCAGTCGCCGACAGCGCCGAGCACTCGGCCTCACGCGCTTGCGCGTGTGGCCGAAACTTGGGGGGGGCGGGGGAATCATTCCCCCGCTCTTTTGTGCTTGAAAGATCCATCTCTTATGAACGCAACTTCGTATCAGTACTCGATAGTGACCCTGACAACTGTACCCTTGTTCCCGCCGCTCGGGAATATCCAGTTCTTCACGATTTTGATCAGGCATCGTTCGAGATGGGCCGACAACCGCTTCGAGCTCGACACGAACCGCACATTCCCGACCTTGCCGGAACGATCGACAGCCCACTCGATCACGATGGTCTCAATTCCCGGTTTGTGTTTTCCGGCAGACCATTCCGGACAGTTCAGGAACTCCTGCGCCCGGCTGTCGACAACGGATCGCACATCTGTCTCCGCCAGGCTCCCGCGGACCTCGACCTTGCGCACCGCGATCCGAAGGTCGCTCTTCACGGGAGCCTTCTCCTTTTCTTCGCGAGCGGGCGACGCCTGCGGCCTGCCCGACCCGGCAGATTCCCGGCTGCTCACCTCACCGCGACCCGCGCTTCTCGGCGCAGCCATGGACTTGTACATCCTCAGTCCCGGCGAGGGCGCGCCCACCGCGAGGTCTGAAACCCCCTGAGGCAACGGCAGAGGCTGGGTCACGGTATCGGACCCCGATTGATTGCGAACCAGCGTGTCGATGGCCACAAAGGACGTATAGGACGTCAGCAGGCCGTATTTCAATCCCAGTTCGGTAATCTGACCGACTCGGGTTGCATCGGAGCGCAGTTGGTTTCTATCCGTCAAAGCGGTGATTCGCGCCCGCGCCCAGAGGTACTTCAGCACCGAATTGCCCTCCTCGGGCCTGGAACCGCCCACGTCCACCGTTTTGGCGAATTCTCCCGCTCCGGTCGAGCCCTTGACGGTGATCTTGCCGGAAGGCTCGCCCCGCCATTTGCCGAAAATCACCACGGGGCGTTCCGCCAACACATCCGGAATTCCCGCCGGTTCCACGTCGTAGACGCCGAATGCGCCGAAATCGGCCTTGACGTTGGTCAGCAGCGGCGACTGAATGTAGCGGCGAAACTTCTCGGCACCCGCCGGGGCCTCGTCAGGCCTGGTGATCACGAAGGGTTCTCCCGCGCCCGCTCTTGCCATGCCTTCGATCAGCATCCGGTTTACGCTCGTCCCGATGCCGAAGGGGAAAAAATTCGCGTCTCCTATGTGACTGCGGATCAACTCGAAGGCCTCTTCCTCGACGGTCACGAAGCCGTCGGTGGCGATCACCATGGATCGAGACACCCCCTCTTTTCTGGGCAGGGAAAGCGCTTTCTTCAAGGCCGGCAACAGTTCGGTCCCGCCACCCCCCTGTCGGCGCCCGATCATTTCGACGGCTCGGCGAACGTTGTCGGCCGACGCGGGAACCGATCGTTCCGCCATGACCGTGGAATCCCCCGAAAACAGCATGACGTTGAAGCAGTCGGTCGGCTTGAGCCCGCCGATCAGGTCCGTCAGCAGCCGCTTGGAAATCTCCAGAGGAAAGCCGTGCATGGAACCCGAAACATCCACGATGAAGATATACTCCCTGGCCGGGATTGCAGCTTCAACAACCCTTTTGGGAGGCTGCACCGTCAACAGGAAGAAGTTTTCGTCCTTTCCCCGATAGAGGAGCAGCCCCGAATCGATGCTCTCGCCGGAAAGCCTGTATTTCAGAACGAAGTCGCGGTTGCCGCCGAATTTTTCGTTGGCGCCCAGGTCAACCGAAGCACGGGTTTGCCCCTCGTAGCGGATCGCCGTTTCGTGCGAAGGACAGGTGATCTCCCGGATGGGCAGGCCGGCGTTCAGCCTGGCCGTGATGTTGAACGAATAGGTCGGCGGTTCCTTTTCGTGAAGGTAGGGGTTTTGGACCCACTTTTCGGACGCGGGAGCGCCGGCGGCAGGCTGATTCGAATAGCGCGGGCCGACCACCGTGGGGTACACGAACTCATAGACTCCCTCGGTGGGGCTGAGAAGCTCGTTGTATGTGAGCTCCGTTTTTATTTCGTCCCCGGGCATGATGTTGGCCACGTTCATCTGGAACACGTTGGGCCGCTGCTGCTCCAGCAGGGAGGCGCTCTTCCCCTGGCTCTTCGCCTGTTCGTAATCCCGCCTGGCTTCTTCGCGCTTTCGGATCACCGCCGTGACGGTCCTTTCTCCGATGGTCATCTTCATCGCACTCACCGCCGCACGCGTGGAGGCCGGAAAAACATAGATCGCTTCGATGGGCCGCTTGCCCTCATTGCGATAGGTTTGTACGACTTTCACATTGGCGATGACTCCCGCGATTTCGACCTCCGCCGAAGTCGACTTCATCGGCAATCGATCGACATCCGAATCTTCGCTTTTCACAAAAAAGTAGGGGGACAGCGTCTTGTCGCCCGTGTCGGGCAACCCCTGCTCCGCCAAGGCCGGGCCGGGGATTCCCCCCACTGCGATTCCGTTTCCCGCACGTTTCCCCTGCCCCGTATGAATGGAAGTCAAGAAGCTTAGAGCAAATACGAGTGCAACGCTCACAACCTTGATCGGATTCATTTCTGCCATGTCACGCCTCCTTTGTTGTTTGTGCCGACCTGTTACTGGATTTGACAGAAAGGGGCGGGAAAAGTTCCAAAGAATTTTTTTTCACCCGGCGGGAGCGTTCCTGCGTGCGGGCGGGGAAAACGCTGCCCCTGCGGGCGGGGCAGAAACACCAGGTGCGCGATGAACCTGCGGGCAAGGGCCTGTTGTCCGCGCGGGCGGGGCGGAGCAGAAACGAAATGTGAAAAGTGTAGGTTTGACCCCTTGCTCTGTTGCCCGGGATCGTGCTCCACACCGGATTGCCCGGAGAACGGATGGACGCCCCCATGCGGCGAAAGTCATCGTGCGGTCGGGGGCGTCGAGAATTCGATTCGCAGCCGGAGTCGCGCTCCAGGCCCGACGCCCGGGGGGAGGCCGGAACGTTTGCGGACCGCCCCGATGCGCTCAAGGCCGGAAACCACGGCGGAGTAGCCCTCGGCCGGGATTTCAGCGACAATGGTCTTCAGCAGTCCGGTCTTCCGGTCGAAATCTTCGGCCAGTACCACGCCCCCGGAGGAACGCACCGCCTTGGAGACTTCGGCGGCCGCATCGACGGGTTGCGAAAGGGAGCGCGGCAACTCCTCGGGCGTTCCAGACACCGTCTCACTCGGGGGCCCGGCAGCCGGCGACTTCGCGGGTTTGCCCGCTTTTGCGCGGGGCTGAGCAGTGCCGGCCCGCGGGACGGCTCCCGGAGATGCGGGCGCTTTCGCGGGTTCGGATGTCCCGACTCCTGCTCCCGCTCGTCCGGCTCCTCGGGCTTCTTCCTGCGTCGGAGCCGCCTGGGGCACGGGCGATGCTTCCCGCATCGAAACTTCCGAATCCGCCCTTTCCGCCGCGCCCGGCGACGCGCGGCCGACGGCTCCGGATACCTGTCCGCCCACGGCGGCACGCAGTTCAACCGAGAGCGTCAGCTCGTCATGGACGACCCGGGGGGACATCCGACGCTGCACCGCCGGCGCCGAAGGGGCCGGGAGAATTGCCTGGGAACGGTCGGCACGCTTCGACGGCCCGGCTTCAGGCTTCGGCGCGGGGATCCCCGTCGCCGCCCGCTCAACGGGTCCCGCCCTGCCCGCTTCCACGGCGCCGGCCGGCGCTTCGGCCTCCGGTTTCGCCCGGCCCGCTCCGCGTTCCTCTTCCGGAAAGGAGGGCTGCGCGGCAAAACGATCCTGAGCCGGAGCCGCGGCTTTGGGCCGAGGATGAATCTCCGTCGGGGCCGGGGCTGGAACCGAAGTCGCCGCCCGGCTCGGAGGCTGGGCGGGAGCGGGAAGCCCCGCCACTGTCCCGGGCGGCATCGGAGCCTCGGCGGTGGCGGGAGCCCGGGCCACCGGGGATTCCCTCGGGAGGTCCATCTTCGTTTCCGGCGCACTGTAATAGAAGGTGAAGATGAGCAGCGCGGCGGCGGCGACTCCCAACGCCTCCAGCGGCAGCTTGATCTTCAGGGGCAGAAAAAGTCGGCTCAACAGACTTTTCCAGGAAGGCTCCCGCTCGATGCGCGCGTGCACGTTCCTGAGAAAATCAGCCGGGGCTTCGTGCCGCTCGAGGCCGGCCATCGTCTGAAAGTAGCGCTGGATCAGCTTCAGCTCGGCGCTGCACGCCTCGCACCCGGCCAGATGCTCCTCAACCCTGCTCTTCTCGGAACCGTCGAGCGTTCCTTCCAGGTATTCCGGCAGCAAGTCGATGATGCGGGTGCAGTCCATTTCAGATCAGTCCCTTCAGTTTGTCTCTGAGCTGTTGCCTCGCCCGCGCGAGCCGCGATTTCACCGTGCCGAGGTTCAGGCGCGTCACCGCGGCGATTTCCTCGTAGGCGATGCCCTCGATGTCCCGCAGGACCACAATTGTCCGGGACTCTTCGGGCAGGCTGTCGATGGCGCTCTGGATCAGGCCGTCCCGTTCCCTGTCGGTCATGCGATCGAGCACGGAGGGCGAAGGATCCCTCAGCTCCGGTACCGCCCGATCACAGTCGGGATCCTGGAGCGCGTCGATGGAAACCATACGCCTTCTGCGCCGGTACTCCGAAGACTTCAGCCTGTTCCGGCAGGTATTCACGGCAATAGCGTAGAGCCACGTCGAGAAGCTCGACTTGAATCGAAAATCCTTGATCGACCGGAATACCCTTACGAACACCTCCTGTGCCTGCTCATTGGCCTCCTCGCGATCCCCCAGCAACCGCCAACACAAGTTGAAGACCCTGTCCTTGTGACGCAAGACGAGACGATCGAAGGCAGTTCGGTCGCCCTCGAGGAAGGCGCCCACCCAGGCCAGATCCTGCTCCCGATCTGCGTCGCGCGGTTTCAGGTCTTCATTCATTCAGACAACTTCCGCGCTCAAAAGTTCCGTTCCCATCGGACACCACCTCCGTCCATCGCTCGCCGGGCCCCCGTCCGAGACCGGCTTGCGCTCGGGACGGCAAGTTCGGGCGAGGGCGGGACACCCTGCCCCGCAATTCCACGCGTCGCAAAAAGGACCGGCGTTTATCCCCGACCGCTTGACTTTCCGCTGAATCGTCATGGCGCGATCCCGAACGCGAATCGTTATCATGAGCAGCCTTTACAGCGCCGGCATGCCGGAATGACACCGCTCAGGCCAACAGGGTCGAGGCCTCTTTCATGAGTCGCCCGATCCGGACATGGTTGGGACACTTGTTTTCCGCCTGTTTGAAGTCCATCTCACGCAGCCGGTCTTTCACGTCCCGGTCGAGGCCGGCGAAAAACTCCCGTGCCCGGTCCCGCTCACCGTAGCTGTGAAAATACATCAGATGACGCATCACGTCGCCGACGGGCACCCTGCAATCGATGGCCGATTCACACAGGTCGGCGCACCCGGCGCAATACCCGGACGAAGTTTCGAGGGCGTAACGGTTCAAAAGCTCCAGGTCCGGTGCGGAGAGCTTGTCCCGGTTGAGCGCCGCCGCGACGTTGGACATGAGGACCGTCAAGCTGGGCATCTGGGAGCAGATGCTCGCGATGTCGGGATTCTCCCAGACCGCTTTCAGCTTGGCCTGCTTGTCCGTGAATCCCATTTTCAGGAAACGGCCGGCCAAAGCCAGTTCCGCTTCGCTGTCCATCCTGACGGAACCGCCGCCTTGGGTTTTCATCGCGGTGAGGCCGATTCCCGCCTTCACGCAAGCATCCACGGCCGCCTTCATCCTGTCGCTGTGCATGATGCGGAAATTGTACGTCATCATGATGCCGTCGATCCAGCCGAGCCCGGCGGCGCCCAGCATGCATTCCTCCATGTTGCTGTGGGTGCTGAATCCGAACAGCTTGATCTTCCCTTCTTTTTTGGCTTTCTCCACCCATGCCCTGGTATCGTTGTTGAGCTCCTTGATGCTCCTCGTGCCATGAATGAAATAAAGGTCGATGTAGTCCGTGTTGAGCCTTTCCAGGGACTGTTGGAGCAGCTTGGTCATCCCCTCCGGATTCCGTTCGTCGGACTTGGTGACCAGGAATACCTTGCCGCGCGTCTCGGGGTATTTCTTGAAGAACTGGCCGAAACCCGCCTCGCTCCTTCCACCCTCGTAGCAATCGGCGGTATCCCAGTAGGTGACGCCCCACCGCACGGCCTGCTTCAGGAGAAGTTGATTGGACGGGATGTCGAACATCCCGCCCAGCGAAAGGCATGAGACGCGTATCCCCGTCTTGCCGAACGGCCTGGTGGGAATTTCCCCGGCATCCGCCCCGGGCGTTTCGGTCGCAGGGGCACCGCTCTGCGCGAAAGCACGGCTCCCGACCAGCAGGGATCCGCTCCCCATGGCTCCGGCGGTCTTGATGAAATCACGTCTGGAAAGTCCTTTTCCGTGGGACATCTTGTCCGTCCTTTCGTTGAATGAGTGTAAAGCCGACCGGTGCAAAACCTTACAGGAGGAGAGATTTTTTCCTGGTTCGCGACTCGTTTTCCGCCGTGACCCTGATCGCTCTCCTCCCGGTGACCGGGCATTCGTGTTCGCAGACGCCGCACCCTGTGCAGCGTTCCAAGTCCACCTGGGGTCTCTGAAGGCGAACCTGGATTTCAACGCGGGTGCCTGCGGCCGGAAGCTCGGCAAACCGATGCTCGGGGCTCAGCGACACCGTGTATTCGCCGTTCGCGACGATGCGCCGGCGCTGGTGCTCTGGCTCGGACGAAACCTTCAGGTAGTGGTCTCCCGCGGCATATCTGCCGGGTTTCAGAACGGTCCCTCCAATCCGGATCGAGAGCGGTTCGGCGGATTTCACTTCCACCACACCGTCCCTGACGGTGGCGAAATGCTCCCGCACGAAGATCGCTTTCGGGCTGACCGGGCAGTTTTCCTGACACACGATGCACGGCTTGTCCATGGCCCAGGGAAGGCACCGGCCGTGGTCCACAAACGCCGTGCCGATCCGGATGGGCCCTTTCCCGGCGAAACCGCCGCGCCCGAGCTTTTCATCGAGGCTGATCGGCCTTAGGGCCGCCGTCGGGCAGACGTGGCTGCAGGCCGTGCAATTGTACTGGCAGCCGCTCGTGCCGATGCGAAAATCCAGCACGGGGGTCCACAATCCTTCCAACCCCGCCTGCAACCCGCACGGCTGAACGACGTTCGTCGGGCAGACGCGCATGCATTGGCCGCACTTCAGGCACCGGGCGATGAAATCCGCTTCGGACAACGCTCCCGGCGGACGGATCACCTCCGGATTCCAACTGTGGCTCATGCCGCCTCCGAGCCTCACGAGGGGGATCACCGCCAGCCCGGACACGCCGGCAAGGACGAAACCCCGCCTGGACATATCCGGCACGAGGACCTCCCCGGAGGCCGAGGGCGCGGTGCGATAGGCGATCACATCGTGCCTGCACTCGTCGAGGCAGTTCATGCACAGGACGCACTCCGGGACGCGGATGCGCCCAGCCGGCTCGCATGCGCCTTCGCAGTTCGCCTCGCACAGACGGCAGTTGGTGCATTCGTCGGCGACCCTGCCGATTTTCCAGAGTGAGAGACGGGCGAGCACACCGTAGAGCGCTCCCAGGGGACAGACATAGCGGCAGTAGAACCGGGGCGTTTTCAGATTCAGCAGCACCGCGACCAGGAAGACCGCGCCGATGAGCCAAGCCCCTTCATAGTAGCGCTGCCCGACGAAAAGGGTCCGCGTGCTCGAATCCAGGAGAGGCAGAAGCACGAGGTTCACCGAACGATACACCAGGGGAATCGGGTCCAGCAACCCGCTCTGAAGGGACGATCGGATCACTTGTTCGAGCGGGATGACGAAAGCCGCCGCGGTCCAGAAGCCCAGCATCAGCAGGAAGATGCCGTACGCTTTCCTGCGATTGGAACGAAGCCCGCGCACCGTCAACACGGCCGCGACGATTGTCACGGCGGCCAGGGCCAGGAATATGGGCGGAGTGTCGAAAACGAGGCGCAGGATGCGCGCCGCGAGGACCCCGGATGCCGCGCAGAGAAGGAAAAGGAGCACGTAATACTTGACCGCCTGACCGGCATGCGGCCGATTGAGCTCGAGGCTGCGCGACAACGGTTTTCCGCGTCGGCCCAGGTATCCCACGAAGTGATGAATGCTGCCGAAAGGACACACCCAGCCGCAGAAGAATCTGCCGAACAGGACCGTGAGGACCAGAACCGCCAGGGCCCACGACAGCCCGGAGTAAAGCGTGCCGGTGGTCAGCACGGTCCCCAGGGCGACGAGCGGATCCAGCTGGAGGAACCAGTTCACGGGCCAACCCCTGAGCCGCCACCATTCGGTCCCCAGGGAGCTAACAATGCAGAACCAGAGGAATACGACGAAAAAGAAGACCTGGCTGATGCGTCTGACGATAACGATCTTCATGAGACCCTTCGAAAACGGTTAGCCGGCCGTGACGCGCGCCGGTCCGAGTGACTCGAAGTCCGCTGTGCCCGCTCCGGCAGCCTCGGCCTTCATGATGTAGGGAAGATCGTGCACCGACTTGCCGAGCAGCGTGGCTCCGAACGCGTCGACGGCCACCTGGTCCGTGCCGACAACCAGGGTGTTCGTCTGCTTCAGATCCGCCAGGGACCCGCCGGTCGGACCGTTGGTCATCATGGCGGTGATGCCGTCCAGGATGACGAGCGTGGGTTTCACCAGCATGGCAAGCTCCATGATGAACTCATGGATGTTCTGGTGAAAAATGTTGCGCCGACCGCCGAACAGGCCGTACCAGTTTTTCATGGTCATGGATGCACCGCTGCGGTGATGGTCCTTGACGGGTGCCATCCCGATCACTTTGCCGACACCCTCGAAAGGGGTGACAAGCACCGGCCATTTCCTGATCAGGTTGCCGCCCGGCAAGGTGACGGGTCTGAAGAAGGTTTGCTTCGGATAGATCACCTTCGCCCCCGAGGAACGGGCGGCCTCCCCGATGCCGGTCAGGGCGAAGCAGCTCTGCGGATCGTTGATGGGATTGTCGGTGACCGCCACCTCGGAAGCCCCGGCCTTCAGACACAGCCGCACCACTTCGGACAGCAGCCGGGGATCGGTCGTCGCCGACAGCGCGGGAGCGGTGGCGAAAGCGGCGTTCACCTTGATGAGCACCTTGTCGCCGCGCTTGATGAAAGACTCGATTCCACCCATCGCCTCCAGGCCGAGCCGGACCGACGTCACCCGGTCCTGCCCCGTAACGATGCTCATCTTCCGACTCGTTCCGGGCACTGAATAGTCCGCCAGAACGGCCTGTCTCTCCTCGTCCGACGACAATCCGCGAGCGCCCGTGTCATCGTGGAGACGGTAGCCCAGGAGCCCGGCGGCGGCGATGAAACCACCCGCCCTGGCCGACCGGACGAGGAAATCCCGTCGGTTCAGCTCCTTTTCATCAGAGTCCCGTTTCACTGTGCGACCTCACCTGATTCCTTGATGCAGCCTGACGGCAAGCCTGCCCGCCACGTCCCCGTCGTCGGCCTCGTGGACTCCGGCCAGGAAGCTGCCTTTGCTGAATACCACTTCGAACGTGTCAAACACCTTCAGAACCCTCGCGCCCTCGATTCCCAGGTTCGCATCGGTCACCGTCGCGCCGTTTTCCACCAGGAACCGGCGATAGGCTTCGGCCATTCGCGCGGCATCCTCCGGGCTCTTGCGCCGCGAGAGAAAAGCCGTCACCGTGACGCCGTCGACGTTGTAGGAGGCGGTGAACGTGTTGTCCAGCTCGCTGAAGCCGAAGACGTCCGAAACATGAAGTGCAACGGAGGACGGATCGAGACCCTCGGGCGGAAACAGCCCGATTTCACCGACGTTCGCACCTTCGGCCGGCATCGTTTGGATGAATTTCAGGCCGACCGCCAGCACGTCTTCCGCCATGCTCTCGACCGATGCGACGATTTCCACGTAATGCCGCCCATGCACAAGGTAGAGGGCGTTGGACGTACGGTAGGAAAACCGGACGATGGAAAGCTCCTCGGCATCCGCCCGTTTCTGCAGGCTGAAAACCGCGAAGGCGTTTCTCGGGTTGTCCATGTCGTAGACAAACAGTTCCAGCCACTCATTCGGCCGGTCGCTCCTGCCGAAACGCCGGCATCGCAATTCCTTGAAACCGGCGGAAAGGTACATCTCCGCCTTGCCGTCGATTTTTTCCGAAAGCGTCTCCGGACCGAACACCTCGACTCCGGACATGGGGGAGAGACCCGCCGTGGCGTAGTCGCTGAGATCGGGTCCGTCCGAGGAGCCGGCGGAGGACGCGGGAGCGGAACCGGTTTCGGGAACGGCGGGCGCGAACAAGGCCGCGTCGTAATGGAATTGCTTCAGGAAAATACCGGCGGCAATGACGGCAAGAGTGAACAGGATCACCAAGCCGACGTATGTTTCAGTTCTGGCTGGCCGGCTGTCCAAGCGAGGTCTCCCCACGAGGATGAAAGGACCAAGGGAATCCCGCAAAGGGCGGGCACCGATCGGATCGGCCACACCCCGGAGCCGGGGTCTCCGCGGGTGCGACGGCAAATCATATCAGGGAAGCCCCGCCCAGGCAAGGCGGCGGTGGAGGTGAGCCCGTGAGGCGGGAGCCCGACGGAACCGGGGTCATGGGAAGGAAGTCACGTACCGGTCCACCGGGGCGTAATCGTCGGTGAGAATCGGGAGATCCTCCTTCACCGGCCCGATCCATCGATGACGGAGAAGCTCGGCGATTGCCGGGTCGGCGCTTGTCAGCCGCGGCGCACCGGGAGATTTCAGCGCCACGATCATGACGTTCTGCCATCGCTCCGGGGGCGTCGACGAATCCACGGGAAACAGGAAGACCTGGGGAAAAACGGCTTTGATGGTCGCGACTTCCGCCCTCAGGAAACGCCCCCTGTCACCTTCGATCGCGCTCAGCGTGTTCACAAGCACCACTCCGTCGTCCGCCAGCAGATCGAAAAGCCTTCTCACGGTCTCCACGGTGCTGAGATGGAAAGGGATGGAATAGTGGGAATTGAACGTGTCGCACAGGATGACGTCGTAGCTGCCGGATGCCCGATTCAGAAAGATCCGCGCGTCCTCGTGGTGAATCCGCAGCCGGGGATCGTCCCGCAGCGCGAAGAGTCTTCGTGCCACGGCCGTCACTCCCGGGTCGAGCTCCACCACGTCCATCTCGATCCGCGGATAGAAGCGCAGGGCGTACTTGGGGAAGGAATAGCCCCCGCCTCCCAGCATCAACACCTTGCTCATCCGGGGATTGAAGTGTGCGGCAAGAGGATAGAACTGGGTGTATCGGAGCGCGAGCTCGGTGTGGTCATCCAGAAACATGCCCGACTGGGTTCCCTCGGGACCGGTGACCATCACCCGCATGGGCTTGCCCGTCCTCATGCTGATCGTGTTGTAGACGAGGATGCGGTTGTACTGCGTGTCGATATCGTGGAAATCGAGCCCCGCCAGGTATCCGCTGTAGGATTGGGAACCGAGGAGAAGAAGGACGAACAAGCTCAAGGCGGAAATCTTCACCATCCGGTCTCCGGCATACGCCAGGAAAGAGGTGATCGCCAGCACGACGGATAGAATGATGATGATGTTGGTGCTGCCGAAAAACCCGATCAGGAAGAATCCCGCCAGAAAGGTCCCGACAATGCTCCCCACCGTGGATATGGCGTAAAGGTTTCCCACCGTTCTCCCCGACTCCTCGAGGGCTCTCATTTTCAAGCGCACCGCGTACGGGGAAACCATGCCGAGCAGGACGCTCGACGGAGCGAACAGGACGACCGTGCCGAGCACGGCCGCGAGATGCACGCTCCCCGCCCGGTACTGGACAAAATCGAGCACGAACGACTTGCTCAGCGCGATTCCGGCGATACAAAAGCCGGCGACGAGTATGATGCCGGCCAGTGTTCGGTGACTCGGGTTTCGATCGGCGAGGCGGCCGCCCCACCAGTATCCCGCGCTGAGCGATCCCAGGATGACGCCGATCAGGCTCGTCCAAACCACGATGGATGTCCCGAGAAAGGGGGCCAGAATTCTCGATCCGGTCATTTCCAGCACCATCACCACGGCGCCACAGACAAACACAATCAATTCCAGCATTTTCGTCTTCCCGTATGGATATCGTTTCAAGTTGACTTATCATATTCCCAATCAACTGTGCCCTATGCGCCACCCGCGGTTCCCGTTTCTCCGGGTAACCTGTTCAGGGTAACATAGAAGCTGTTCGTTTTCCCACACATTGCCGACCTATTTGATGAAGCCAAGCTTGGAAGGCCTGAGAAATCGACTTGCGGCAAAAGGAGGCCTGGCTGTGAAAGCAATTCTGAAGACTTTGGCTGAAACCCTTCATCGCGCCGATCCGTCCGTTGATTTCGCCTTCAGGTTCTGGGACGGTGACGAAGTGAGGTTCGGGAAGCATCCCAGGTTCACCCTGCACTTTAGATCGGAGGCGAGCGGCCGGTCATTGATGGCTCAGAGGTTTTTCGGATTCGGGGAAGCCTACACATCCGGGGAAATCGAAGTGGAAGGCGATTTGCGGGAACTCCTTCGCCTCGGATTGAACATCAATTTCGACAATCTTGTGCCGGGCTTCCTCGATACGATACGCGGGATTCGCGCTTACCTCAAGACGCGCGGCACCCCCGGCGGAGCGAAAAAGAACATCGCCCACCACTACGACCGCGGGGATGAATTCTATCGGCTTTACCTGGATGAAACCCTGACCTATTCCTGCGCCTATTTCAAGGATCTCGCCGAACCCCTCGAGCAGGCACAGTTGAACAAGTACGATCACATCGCCAGGAAGTTGATGCTCAAACCTGGGGAGCGGCTGCTCGATATCGGGTGCGGCTGGGGGGGAATGCTCATCCACGCGGCCCGGAATTACGGAATCACCGGAGTCGGAAACACTCTTTCCGAGAACCAGTGCCGATATGCGACAAGAAAGCTCAAGGAACTCGGCCTTGATCGACAAGTCTCCGTGGTCCTCAAAGACTACAGGAGCCTGAAGGGCGAATTCGACAAATTCGTTTCCATCGGCATGTTCGAGCATGTGGGGCGGGAATACATCCCGGCATTCATGAAAAAGGTGGCAAGCCTCCTGAGAAAGGGGGGGCTCGGGTTACTGCACACCATCGGTTTCGAGCGGGTTTTGAAAGGAAAATCCTGGCACGAAACCTACATCTTCCCGGGAAACTATATTCCCAGGATCGATGAGGTGCTCCACCAAATGGGTCGGGTCGGCTTTTCCACCATCGATGTCGAGAACCTTCGCCTGCACTACGCTTATACTCTCGACCGCTGGATCGAGAACTACGAGAGAAACGAAGAGAAGATCCGGCGAATGTTCGGCGATGCTTTTGCACGGATGTGGAAGCTCTACCTCTACTCCTCATCCGCGGGGTTCAAGTACGGTGACAACAGGGTTTTTCAATTTTTGTTCAGTAATGGTTTGAACAATGATCTGCCGATCACGCGTGAGTTCGTATACAGTGACGATGACCGTTAGCCGCGGATGTCGCGCCTCTTCCACACGCCTCGGCGGAGGCGCGTATCCGTCCCGGTACCGTTGCGCCGCGCGCGGCGGCCGGGGCGCGCTCCGGATTTTTTTCTTGCCTTTGTCAACAAGGCATATATGCTGTTTTCCCCGAGCAAATGGTCCACAGCGGACCGGCAAAAGTCCGCCCCGTATGTTTTCGTGCCGGCTCGCCCGGCGTTCAGTTTCAAGAATTGAAGATGTCGATCGTTCCGATTTTCGGGAACGGGCAAGGGAACGCCGTCCGCCGGCGATTCCGATGTGCGGTCCGGTCACTGTGTCGTGGGGGCATGAATGGGTCCCGAGAGTGTGAAGCTCGAAGACTTGGTTAACATGGACAACCCGCAGGCGGTTTTCTCCGAGGTCGGACTGATCGTGAGGGTGATGTTTCCCAACGGGGACTACTCCCCGCTCCTCAAGGTCTGCCTGGACATTCGATCGCTCTTTGAAGGCAACTACCCGGGATATCGAAAATGCAACATCCACTACCATGACCTCAAACACACCACGGACTGCCTGTTGGCCATGGCGAGGCTCATTCACGGCGCGCTCCTCGCCGGTCTGCGGCTCACGGAAAAGCAGGCCGTCCTCGGCCTCGTGTCCTCGCTTCTCCACGACACAGGATACATCCAGGAAGCAAAGGAAACCAAAGGCACCGGTGCGCAGTACACCCTGACCCATGTCGAACGCAGCATCTTCTTCGCGGAACGTTATCTGCGTGAAAACGGATATTCGTCGAGGGATGCGCGCTTTTGCCACAGGTGCTTGAGATGCACCGGGCTCGACGTGAAGATCGCCGAAATCCCGTTTGAATCCATGGAGCATGAATTCCTGGGCAAAGCACTGGGGAGTGCCGATTTGCTGGGCCAGATGGCGGATCGCACTTACCTGGAAAGATTGCCCCTGCTGTTCCATGAATTTCGCGAGGGAGGGGTTCCCGGTTTCGCCGACGAACTGGATTTGATCAAGAAAACGCCCGAATTCTGGGAATTCACCAAGAATCGCTTCCGCACGCAACTGGGCGGGGTCGACCGGTACATGATCAATCATTTCAAGAGCCGGTGGGGGATTGACCGAGATTGTTACAAGGAGGCGATCGAAAACAACATGCGGTATTTGACGCACGTCATCGAGCATCATGAATCGGACTACCGGGCGCACTTGAGGCGGGGCAACCGGGCGAAAAGCATGGCGCTGCTCGAAGACGGGTAAGCTTCAGACGCATGAACCGGGCGGTCCAGGAGCCTTCGGGATTCGCTCTCGTGATCGTTCGACGCGTTTGGACGGCGGCATGAAGGGAAAAGAATCGGGCGGCTTTTCGCGCCGTCATTTTTCCGGCCCCGCCGTGTTGCAGAACCTCATCGGAGTGGGGACCTTGACGCTTCTTTCATTATGGGTGCACAGGCAGATGACGATTCTTCTGGTAATGTCTCTGTTCTGGCTGACATCCCCCGCGTGCTGCGCTGATTTGAAGGAAGTGAAGGCAAAAGGGGTTCTGCGCCACCTCGGCATCCGCTACGCCAACTTCGTCACCGGGAGCGGTGACGGGCTGGACGTCGAGATGGTGAGGCTGTTCGCGAAGAGTCTGAGCGTTCGGTACGAATTCGTGGAAACGACCTGGGACGACGTTTTCTCCGACCTGTCCGGCAGGAAGGTCAGACCCAGCGGGCACGGTTTCGAAGTCGTGGGAAATGCTCTCATCAAGGGGGACATTGCTGCAAGCGGTCTGACGATATTGCCCTGGCGGACGAAGCTCGTCAACTTCTCCACTCCGACGCTTCCCAACCAGGTCTGGTTGGTGGCGCGTGCCGATGCGGGTCTCAAGCCGATCGTTCCCAGCGGCAGTGTGGAACAGGACGTCGAAGCCGTCAGGTCCCAGCTTCGGGGAGTCCGGGTGCTGGGCATTTTCGACACCTGTCTTGACCCCCGGTACTATACCCTGGACAGGGCGCAAGCCGACGTCAGGAAATTCGACGGCAGCGTCAACGAGCTCGTTCCGGCCGTGATCGAGGGCAGGGCCGAGTGCGCGCTTCAAGACGTGCCGGACGCCCTGGCCTCCATGGACAAATGGCCGGGGAAAATCAAGGTGATCGGTCCCGTCTCATCCATGCAGCGCATGGGATACGCTTTTTCCAGGACATCTCCGGAACTGCGCGAGGCATTCGACAAGTTCTTCGAACAATGCAAGAAGGACGGGACGTATATCGGCATAGTGCGAAAATACTATCCTGCCATTCCGAAATATTACCCGGAGTTCTTTTCGCAAGAATAGCGGGCGACGCATCGAAGAGCACGTGTATGGGAACTGGACGCGAGCTGATCAGAACGGGCTGGAATCTGACCGCGGCCGCGGCGGGAGTACTCCTGACCGTTTTCACCGGAATTCTCCTGATCGCAAACTACCTATCCCAGGTGGAACTGCGGAAAGCCACCGTGGAGCGGCTCCGCCACGACACCGAGAAGCGGGCCGATGCCCTCAGCTACTTTTATTCCGAGCGCAAGAACGACATGCGGGACATCCGCGAAAGCCGGGCGATTTCCGTTTTCTTCCAGAACCGGGCGCTCGGGATGTCCATGAAATACGGCCTTGAAGCCAGCCTGCTCGGAATCCTGGAAGAGCTCGAGCGGGTGCAAAGAGACCGGGCGCTCGGGAAAGACCCCATCTACACGAGGATCGTCTTCCTGGACGATCAGGGCACGGTGCTGGTGGACACCAGGCCCTCACCCGAAGCGGATTCGGCGGGTGCCTGGCAGAGGTTTCTCGCCCCCGGATCGTCCGACGCCCTCATTCTTAGCGAGATCAAGGATGACGCCCGGCAGGTGCTGATATCCGCCCCCTATTTCTTCAAGGGGAAATATTCCGGCCAGATCGTCGCCGAGGTGTCGACCCAGGCCGTCCAGACGCACCTCATCAAGGCTGTCGGGGGCTATTCCAAGCGTGCCGTTTCAGTGATCACGGGCGAGTGCAGCCGTCCCCCGACGGCCGTTCCCGACCCCGATTTCGTAACCGCGCGGCTTTCCGACCTCAAGTCGCTCCAGGATGCCGATTCGCCGGCGTTCGACGAATTCTCCCGGGAAGAGCTGCACGAGGAATTCGTGATCAACTGCGTCGAGGTCAAGAACACTCCCTTTTACCTGGTCAACATCTCTCCGGTTTCCGAGCTTTTCGGCACGGCCGCGCCGTGGCAGTTGCTCCTGGCCATGGGGGCCTTGTCGATCCTGGTCCTGGGCGGAACAGCCGTCGCATGGCACATCAACGGCCGCAATCTTGTCCTGCAGACGGGTCTGAAAGAGGCCGCCAGGAACAGGCTGGAGCTCGAAGGAAAGAACTTTCAACTCGAAAGGGAAATCGCCGAGCGCAAGAAAGTGGAGGATGCGCTGCGCGAGTCCGAGGAGAAGTACCGGCTCGTTGTGGAAAACGCCAACGAAGCCATCTTCATCACCCAGGACGGAGTCATCAAATTCCCCAATCCCAAGACCCTCTCGCTCACCGGATTCACCACGGACGAGCTGACCTCGGCCAACCTCGCGGAGCTCCTTCACAGCGAAGACCGGCAGACCGTCCTGCAGGAACACGCCAACACGCTGGAATCAAACTCGACCAGCCGATACGCCTTCAGAGCGTTCAGAAAGAACGGCGAGGAACTGTGGCTCGAAGCCAACTCGGTGCCCAGCACCTGGGAGGAAAGACCGGCCATCCTCAACTTCATCCGGGACATCACTCTTCAGAAGAAGCTCCAGGCCCAGCTGTTCCACGCTCACAAGATGGAAGCCATCGGCACGCTGGCCGGAGGGATCGCTCATGATTTCAACAACCTGTTGCAGGTGATACAAGGCTATGCGGAAATGCTGTTGTTTGGAAAGGAGCAGGACGATCCGTTCCAGAAGGAGCTCGAGGAGATCTTTTTCGCCGCCAAGCGCGGTGGCGAGCTCACCCGGCAGTTGCTGACCTTCAGCCGGAGAATCGAAAGCAAGCCCCGCCCCATTCATCTGAACCGTCAAATCGTGGAAACCAGGAAGCTCCTGGAACGGACCATCCCGAAGATGATCACCATCGAGCTGAACCTGGCGACCGATCTGCGCCCCGTCAATGCCGATCCCGCGCAGTTCGAACAGGTTCTGATGAACCTGGCCGTCAACGCCCGGGACGCCATGCCGGAGGGAGGGGTTCTCACCATCGAGACCAGGAACGTCGTGCTCGACGAGCTGTTCTGCATGGGACAAGTGGGAGTGAGTCCCGGCGAATACGTGATGCTCAGCGTATCCGATAACGGTCACGGGATCGACGCCGGGACCCTGGAGCATATCTTCGAGCCCTTTTACAGCACCAAAGGGGTAGGCAGGGGAACGGGGCTCGGGCTGGCGATGGTCTACGGGATCGTCCAGAGCCATGCGGGGTGCATCCTGTGCTTCAGCGAAGCCGGGAAAGGCACCCGATTCGACATCTACCTGCCCCCGACCAACGCGGCCGTGCGCCCCGAGGAGAAGCGCTCGCCCCAGGAATTGCGGGGCGGCACCGAAACCGTGCTGCTGATCGAGGACGAAGCCTCCATCAGGAATATCTGCAAGCAAATGCTCGAACAATTCGGCTACCGCGTCATGATCGCCGTCGACGGCGACAGCGGGCTGCGCGCCTTCAGGGAGCATTGGAAAGACATGGACGTCGTTCTCCTCGACTTGATCATGCCCGGCATGGGCGGAAAGGAATGCCTCAAGGAGTTGCTCAAGGTCAACCCGGATGTTCCGGTCATTATCGCCAGCGGATATTCGCCGGACGGCCAGACGATCCAGATGCTCGAAAACGGGGCACGCGGATTCGTCCACAAGCCCTATGAAATCCGGGAGCTGCTGAGGGTGATCCAGGGAGTGATGGCGGCCCCCAAAGGCATGGAGGACGAATAGCCGCTTTGCCGGGGAAAACCGCCGAAACGTTCCGCGCCGACGGTGCCTCCGAGGGTACGGACGCGAGCACCCGTCACCGCCGTGGCGGCAGGCGCGGCGCAGGGTTCGTTGCCCCGGGAACCGGCTTGACCGACATCCTCTCCTGCACTTCCCGGAAACGGCACTCCCCGGAAATGGCTTGCAGAAAGCGCTTGAATGGAATATAAATTATCGTTTGCCAATCAGTGTGAAGAATCCGATGAACCGGCACATGACCATGACTTCAGACATCTTGGGGAAAACATGAAAAGCGAAACGAATCCGATCGTCTGCATGGAGACTTCCGAAGGGACCTTCAAGATCGAGCTCTGGGCGGACAAGGCTCCGCTCACCGTCGCCAATTTCCTCCGCTACGTGGAGGCGGGTCATTACAACGGCACCATCTTTCACCGGGTCATCAGCGATTTCATGATCCAGGGGGGCGGCCTGTCTCCCGACATGAAAGAGAAAAAGACCAGGGATCCCATCAAGAACGAAGCTTCCCCCGAGCTCAAGAACGTTCGCGGAACCATCGCCATGGCGAGGACGAACCTGGTTCACAGCGCCACGTCACAGTTCTTCATCAATGTCGTGGACAACGATTTTCTCGACCACAAGAACACGACCCCGACGGGTTTCGGATACGCGGTATTCGGGAAGGTCGTCGAAGGGATGGAAGTGGTTGATAAGATCAGGAATGTCAAGACCACTTCTTTCGGCCCCCACCAGGACGTTCCCTCGACGCAGATCCGGATCGTGAACGTCTCGCGTTGCGACGCCTCCTGATACGAAGTTACCTAGAAAATAGACTCCCTCGGGAGTCTGTTTTCATGCTTCGCGGGTGTCGCAGGGGGCATGGATAATTGCGTTCAAGAGATGGATCTTTCAAGCACAAAAGAGCGGGGGAATGATTCCCCCGCACCCCCCAAGTTTCGGCCACACGCGCAAGCGCGTGAGGCCGAGTGCTCGGCGCTGTCGGCGACCGGCCGAAGGCCGCCGCCGCAGCGCCACACGGAGCCGCGAAGCGGCGTGGGGGTGTGGGGGATACGTCCCCCACGCTTTTAGAGTATCATTTTGAACGCGAATCCGTATGAAACCATTGCCCGGCTTCGGCCTTTGGCGGCAGGGGCGATTCAAACCCGTGACAAATGATTTTCCGGGTGCCCGGGTTCTCGAATGCATCAACCGGGGCATCCGGCCAGGCGTCACGCCCATGAAAGCGGTCGCCCGAGTCGGGGGACCGGGGTCTTTCCTTCAAGATTCAGGGCCCTTCAATGGACGACCAGGAATCATACCGGGATTACCTCAAGCGCATCTACGATCCGGGACGGCTTTTCGATAAACCGGAACCGCTCGAAGGAATCCGGGTTCTCGAAGTCGGCTACGTGCACCTCGGGCCGGCGGCCTGCGAATTTCTCGCGCAGTTCGGAGCCGAAGTCATCAAGTTCGAGGGGCGCAAGGGGGACCTCATGAGGTTCGTCACTCCCTACGCCTTCTACTACAAGAACATGTCTCCCGGGCTGGAGATCGAGAACCGCAACAAGTACTGGGTCGGCATGCACCTGGGGGAGCCCGGGGCCCGGGAGATCTTCCTCGACCTGGTGAAGAAATCCGACGTGGTGGTGGACAATCTGACTCCCGGCCGCACGGCCGAGTGGGGAATCAGCTACAGGGAGCTCCGGGAAATCAACCCCCGGATCATCCAGCTCCACGTGTCCGGCTACGGCAGCTGGGGGCCGTGGGCGAAAAGGAATTCGTACGACGCCGCGGCCCAGAGCATGGGGGGGCTATCGGCCATAACGGGATTCGAGGAGCGGGGTCCCATCAAATCGGGCTCCTGGATCGCCGACTGGATCACCGCGCTCATGTGCGCCATTGCCGTCACCGCGGCCTTGAATTACAGGGAGCGGACGGGCGAGGGCCAGTTCATCGATTATCTCCAGGTGGAAAACGTCATCCGGTGGTTGGACTGGACGTGGCTCTACACCTGGAAAACGGGGGAAAACCGGGTTCGGTCCGGCAACCGGGATTTGGCCGTGTGCCCGTCCGATCTCTTTCGGTGCGCCGACGGATGGGTCGCCATAGCGGCCTTCAGCAAGCCCGAGTTCAGGGGCCTGTGCAAAGCGATGGAACGGCTCCCCCTCTACGACCGGTTCGCATCGCCGCGCGACCGGCTCAAAGACGAGAATGCCCGGGAGTTGCTCGGCGCGATTTCCGCGTGGGCGGCCTCCAGGACCGTGGACGAGGTGGAAGACCTGGGCCGTCTCCACGGTTTCGCGGCCTCTCGAGTCCTCGAAGCCGGGGACGTCTACCACGGCGAGCACTTCCGGGAACGTTCGACCGTCCAGGAACATATCGATCCTCTCTACGGCCCGATGGTGCAGCACTGCTGCCCGCCCGCGCTCAGCGGGACACCCGGCCGCATCAAGTGGAGCTCCCGGCCCCTCGGCTTCGACAACCGCCACGTGCTCTCGGGGATCCTCGGCATGTCCGAGGAAGCGGTGAAAAAGCTCGAGGACGAGGGGGTCATCTTCCAGTGGAACCCGGACATTCCGTCCCACTGCCCGCCGCCGGACTGGGACGGCGAGAGCGGTTTGAGGTTCCCATAGCCTTTCGAATCGAAAATCATGACGGAAAAGAAAACCTCCGGGATGACGGAAAACGCTGATTACTCCGAATGGGCCTTCCGGGAAACGAATCCCGCGGACGTTTTCGAGAAACCCGAAGCCCTCGACGACCTGCTCGTGCTCGATGCCGGCCGGGGAAGCTTCGCCGGACTCTACGCCTCATCGCTGCTGGCCGAGCTGGGCGCGGAAGTGATTCGGGTCGAGCCTCCCGAGGGGGATCCGGCCAGGCGGATGAGCCCGTACGGCATGATGATCCAGGGGACCGGGCTCGGCTACATCGTCGAAGGAAGGAACAAGTTCCACATCACCCTCGACCTCGACCGGGACGAGGGCCGGCGGCTGTTTGCCGGGCTGGCCCGCAAGGCGGACGTGGTTATCGAAACCTTCAAGCCCGGCCACATGGATTCCATCGGCCTGGGGTACCGGCAGTTGTCCGCGGTCAACCCGGGAATCGTGTGCTGTTCCATACACACCTGCGGCCAGTTCGGGCAGGAGGCCGAGCGAAACCGCAACCAGCCCGACTACGACATTGTCGACCAGGCCAGAGGCCTCGTCATGTCGGTGACCGGCGAGTCGGAGCTGGACGCCGATGTTCCCGAGACGTTCAAGAGGCCGCTCAAGCAGGGCAACTGGATGGGCTGGTACGCCGGGGGAGCCTGGGCTGTTTTCGGCATTCTCCTGGCCTTGTTTCACCGAAGGCGCGCCGGCGTCGGGCAGCTCGTCGACTGCTCCCCCCCGGAAGGTCTCGGGGCGATGGCAAACTACGCCATCCCTTTCTATCACCTGACAGGCCGGCTCATGCCGCGCGCAGGCAATTACGACTACGCCGTGTTTCCCTACACCTACGTGAAATGCAAGGACGGATACGCTTTCATTTCCGGTTCCGCGGATCCTAATTGGACGGCCCTCTGCGAGATCATTGAACGGCCCGATCTCATCTCGCGGTTCCCGAGCATCCGGGAGCGGCTCGACCCTCCCAACCAGCCGGTCATCCGGCGCGAGATCGAGGCGTTCACCACGCGCCACACCACCGACGAGCTCCTGGAAATGGTCACGGCATACAGGAACAGGCCGGACAGGAAGGGGGTCGTCGTTACCGGCCGCCTGGAGACGCCGCGCGATGTCCTGCGGGGAGAGCACTGGGCGGCAAGGAATACCTTTGTGAAGACCGACGATCCCCACTACGGCGAAGTCCTCGTGCAGAATTCCACCTTCAAGTCGATGTCCCGAACGCCGGGAAGGATCAAGTGGGTCTGCCGTCCCGTGGGAGCCGACAACGCGTTCATCTACGAGCGCCACCTGGGGTTGAGCGAAAAGGAGCTCGAGGAGCTGAGGACCGGGGGCGTGATTTGAGGAGATCGAGGGGCTCAGGGCCGAGGGGCGTGGTTTGAGGAGATCGAGGGACTGAGGGCCAAAGGCGCGGCCCCAGGTGGGCTTGCGTTTAACGCTAGGACCTGCGGGAGGAGAAACCACGGGATACGTCGGGCACCGAGCACCGAAATCGCCCCCCGTCGCTTCCCTTCCAGCCCTTGTGGCGCTGGATGAGGGATTGCAGCGACCCACCGGGCTCACCTGGTTATTCAACGATACGTAAAAGGGAAAAGACGAGTCTTCGCCGCTGAGACCTCCCGCAAAATCGCCTCGCAAGAGGTATACTCCGCAATGGGGAGAAAGTGCTCTTTGCAGAGCACCGGGGAGTTGACGGCAGCCATCGCTTCCCATGTCCTTCTTTGGAGCGTCTCCTCATCCCACAAACCTTCGCGCCGGATGCACGACAAGGAAAGCAGCGCCATGGGTCTCGCGGTGATTCCAAGCTTCAGGCAAAGCTCTACGGAACGGGACCATGCGGCACCCATCGCAGCCCTGTCCGCCATGAGATGTCCCACGTTATGGAACCACAGCTGCCAGGGATGCTGGCAAAAGGGATCGTGCAGACGCTGCCGGCACCACGGCACATACCGTGCCTCCGTGATTCCGCATTCGGCGAGGTATCGCGCCAGCGCGGCATGCTGGTACGGATTCAGCCCCTCGAATTCCCGCTCCCCGATGTCCAGTGGAGGCCGCCCAAGGTAGTCCTCCAGAATCTCACCCGCCCGCTCCAATTCGCCTGCATCCAGGCAGGCGTAAAAAAGGTAGCAGAATTGCCGCCTCCAGTCTTGTACGTGATCGCTGTAATTTCCATTCCCGAATGCTTCTTGCGCCAAGGCGACATACTTTTCCACATCATGCAGGTGCCGCGGTCCACAAAAGCCATAGTTCTGGGCAATCGACCCATGGAGTTTCCCCAGGATCACGGGGAGGGTCCCCGGCTGAAACCGCTTCAAAACACGATGCACCTCGCTGAGCACATCAATCGCCTCAACAAGTGGCCGAGGCGGATCGGGGCGGAAGTCGTACCGCCCGTGACGATTCAGGACGAAATCCCTGTTGAGTTGCCCCGCTCTGAGACTCGATACGTGCTCCCCCGCAATGATCCGGTCAAGGAGTCCACCCCCCAGGTTTCCCCACGACGCCGCCGGCTCCACATCGCCCCGACGGCTGCAACTCGTCGTTTGGACCTGCGCGATCCGAAAAGCCGTCAGAGGGTCACCCGCTGCGATGTCGTTCACCTTCGCGGGGGTGAGCGGCGTGAGGAGGGTCTGAATCCGCCATGCCGGACAATCCGGGTTTTCCATTTCAGCTTCCAGGTTGTCCAGGAAAGCCCTCGCGTATCGTCCATTCTGGAGAACAGCCCAAAGTTGCCGGGAATATCGATCCTCAAAGCCATCCCATCGGAGGGTGGAGTCGGAGAGAAGGTGGGCATTGGAGGAGAGGCGTGCCGGGTCATCCAGGCATGTCCAATCGATGCGAAGGTCGGCAGCCGTTCCGGATCCGTACAGGTCCCACAGGTAACAGGCCTCATCAAGCGTATCCACCGCGAGTCCTGCCAGCGATTCGAACCCGTGGGCCTTCCCGTCACCCGGTCTCGGATACAGCATTCCCGTTAATCCCTCCTGCGCCGTAGCGGCCGCCTTGAGCTCGAGTCCTCCTACGGGAACGAGAGAACCGCTCTGACGGACCTCGCCGGTGGCCAGGAGGGCAAGAGGTGTGTGTCCGGTCCTCAGGCCACGGGCGGCAAGGTATAAAGGGAGACCGAGGGATGGTCCGTGAATGAGGCGCCGATCGATGAATGGAAGAAGCGGCCAGAAGAAGAGACCTTCGTCAGTGCCCGGCCGAAGCGTTTCGACGACGGCGGCCGCGCTCCGAACCGCGACTTCGTCCGCGACCACCGGCCACCAGGTCGGAAAATTCGACTCGACGCTGCCGGACCGGGCAAGTCCGACGAGCACCCAGTAAAGATTTGCCCGCCTGTCATCCGCCAGGGCAAGGGGGATCAGCGACCATTTCATGGAAAAAGCCGTCTCGACGGTCAGCGGAATGCCCATCTCTCTCAGGTCCAGCTCGGAGGCCATCCAGCCGGGGAACCACAAAGGGACGGTTTCGGGATCGGAGAGCACGGCGGCGATCACCGCCTGGGGGAGCAGGTGTCTCCGTTCGGGAGGAAAGCTGTGCTGAATGGTCGTGTAGGAGCCGGCGAAGCTCGATTCGTCGAGGGTCCACAGCAGCTCTTGCGGCCGCAAAAGATCCCTGATTCGATCTTCGAGGAAGCCCCACTCGGCCCAATTTCGCAACTCAAGGACAGTCCAGCATTGATTGGTCATGCCGTACACACCAGGAGCACCAGGCGGCCGTTTCGCGCCATCTCGGGATCCACGTCCGGAAAGAACGCCCGGAAGTATCCGTCCCGGGGAGAAACCAGGGACTCTTCCGCATCCAGGACCGACCCGTCCGGGAGTTCCAGGCAGGCGAGCACATCGGCCTCCCCCAGGAGAGCTCCCAGTATTCGCCCCCCGGCCAGAAACCCGCTTGCGTGTTCGCGCCAAACGGAAATGGTTGCAATGGAAGCCCTGAAATTCACACCGTATTCCAGCGGAAAAATTTCCAGGATGTTAACGGGAACCGTCTTCTGCGAACCGGACGCGGCAAGAGGCGCCTCGTCGGCCGGAAACCGGGCGAAAGCCAACCTTTTCAAGGTTGAAAGCTCGCCTTCGGGCCAGGCGATTCCGGGTTTCTTTCTTCTCACCTGCTGCAAAATACGCTCAGGCTCTGGGAATGTGTCCAGGAGAAGCCTGGTCGGGGAGGGGTCGAGGCGCCCCATGAGTTCTGCAACCGCCTGGATGGAAAAATATGCTCCCACTCTGATTTCAAGCCTCCTAAATGCCGCCGTCGGCGAGTGTTCCTCCAGCGGTTCGACCTCTGCGCTCTCGAGCTGAAGGACCTCTGAGAGAATGTTCTCCGGAACCACCCGAATCAATCGCTCCAGGTCGGAAGTCCGAAGGGTGTATGTATTCCATGCCTCGGCAAAAAGGCCGTCGCCAATGAGCACATCTCCCGGGCCCATAAGTCTCGGATCGTCATAAACCTGGGCCACTCTCACGGCACCGCCCACTCCCGTCTCCAATCCGATCACCAGGACCAGCGGAGGCTGGTAATAAAGCTTTCCGGGTCCCCATCCCGCAAGGGATTCCCTCAGGGTCCACACCTGCCCTTCCCTGCACCGCTCCTCCGACCGGGCGCGTTCGTCTTGCGGCATCAGGTGTCGGGTCATTTCATCCGCTCCCCCGACCGGTGAGCCTCTCCGCCGGAGCTCGCTGCAAAAATCGCAAATGGCGACATGTTCGGAGAGATGCGGGTCGGCGGTCTCCGAAAACAACCGGGAGTCGGGAGGGCATCCGCGAACCTGGCGCGCGATGCGCCAAGCCATACGAATCTCCCAGGAATCGTATCCGGACATGATCACCTAGCTCCAGAATCAGAATGCTGTATGAAATACATACGGTCCTAACCGGTCGTTTTACAAACCCGGACAAGCGCCAGGATGAAAGCCTCGAAAAGCCTCTCGTCAAGGTCGGGCGGTGAAAGCCCCGGCCACAGGAGGCAAAAATCCCGCAGTTTGTCGAGGGCCGACCTGTACACGTAGGAAACTCCGGCTGCGCTTTGATACCCCAGACGCCGCGCGGCCTCGGCCAGTGTCAGTCCCTCCCCCTGGACCAGGAGAAAAGTGGAGCGCTGTGTGTCCGACCATGCACCGGCCATCTGTCGAGCCAACTCCTCCAGGCGCATTCCCACGTAGGAGACCTCCACGGAACCCCCGTCCGCGGCATTGTCCGTCCCCACGCGGGAACTGCCGGAGACGTCCTCATCGCAGAGGTCAAGAGACACCCTGACGGCTGCGTTCGCCTCCGGATAGTGCGCGACGATGAATCCCGCCAACTCCCGCACCGGGAGATAGCACGGTCGCCCGAGACGGCGGCACGCCTCGTCCCAGAAGAGCTTTGCCAGGGTGAGCAGGGATGAGCGCTTCTCCATGCCTTTGAGGCCGACTGTCATGATGGGGGAATCCCATTGCCCGTAGGGTTCCAACCTCAGAGTCGCCAGGGATGGGCAGGGGTCTGCCCGGAGATCCATGCTGTAGAAGGCTCCCTGGTCGGTGGCACGGTAGGACACTTCCGCCTCCTCCCGCAGAATCAGTCGAAGGCGCCTGTACAATGCCCGCCTGGGATCGTAGGCGAGTGTTCTTGCCTTGTCTTTGAGCTCATTGAGAAACTGCTGCGCGACCCTGAGCATCACGAAACGCGTGCCGCGCCCAACTGCCGGGATGGCTCCCATTCTTCGGTACCAGTCCTCGGAACGGGAACGGAGGAATAGCCAGAGATCATCGGCCAGGGCCTGCAGGCAGTCGGCCCTCTCATCGGGGGGCAACCTCCAGGGATCCGGGCAGGGAAGTAGTTCCGAGGGCATGGAAATCCTGAGGGCCTCCCGGTAGATGAAACGGGCCGTTCCTTCGAGCGCCGCCCGGCAATCGGGGGAGGAAAGCCACTGTGTCCACCGGGAAAAGGAATCCATCAGTCACAGCGCTCCATGCACGTGTCCGGGACCAGCCCCCTGAAACGAAGATGTTCGCTGAAAGCGGGATCCATGGGAAGGTTGAAGGCGCAGCCTTCCACGAGGTACGTGTCCCTGTCCGTGACGATTCCGGTGATTTCCAGGACGCATCCCTTCCTGATGAAGCGGGCGGGCCCTCGCTTCTTCGAAGAACACGGGCACACCTTGTGGCCGAGATGGGACAGGGCCTTCAGAACAAAAATGGGATGGGAGACCTTGTCAGTCCGAAACGTCGCGGGAAACTCGCCCGTAAGGTCCTTGAGGCGCCCGTCGGGTGCGCCCGAAAACAACATCCCCGGCTGCCAGCAGGCGGGGGGCAGGCGGCGGATCGCCCCTCCGAGAATCCCCAGGTCGACGCGACGCGGCGGAATCTCTTCCTTGCGGGGCCAGACGGTTTCGGTGTGAGTGAAGGCACGGCTCATAGCAGGAATATGTCCCTCCACGATCTCGTCAGGGATTGCCATCACCACGATAGATTATTAGAAATGAGCCGTGAGCGCAAGACGGATGTCGGCCGTCTTTGCGGAAGGCGGGTTCAAAAAGATGGGTTTTATGCGCAAATTAAATGGGCCACCGTCGGAACAGAGGGTTCCTCAGGAAGGACCTGATGCCGAGCAGGACATACGGGTCACTGGCCACGGTTTCAATCCCTGGACGGATCCATATTACCTCTGTCATTGCCAGGGTCCCGGGATCACGTGCTCTGTGCAATCTCTTGAGTGGCTCTCAAATCGTACCTGCATTTAGCCGAGTATAAAGTTGCAGTTTGGGCTCCATTGACTCCTCGAATGATGATTTCTTCCACTTGACTTAATGGTTGTGCTTGTTCCTACAGGGTTCTTTCCAAAGTGAGGATTAGCCACCCAAAAGGCATGGCTGGCCTGCCATTCTCCATGGAGCATCGGGTGCGTGTGGCTCCCATGTCTTCGATAGGGGTTCTTGCCTGAATATTGTACCCCTCCCTCAAACCATCAACGGAGAGCGACTCGAAATGAGAGAATCGGCCGACCCGGAGCAACATGCGTTTTCTTTGGGGGTAACACCAGTAGTTCTTAGACGGGTCAATGGCTACTATCTGGCCATCTGGGGTCTTCCCCTTGGGAAACAACTCGTGCAGAGCTTTCCAGGATTTCCCACCGGACTTCTTTTGGTCGAATTTCTCTCCTTCGGCTGTCATTCTCCCCCAGTAAAAAAGGTTGCACGCTCTAAGGATGGTGTCAAAGTCAAGTGTTCTCCCCAGAGTAGCCTTCATCCCTGGATGTTTCATGGCAGCTGTGTCCAGGTGCAAAGTGACCTCAAACTGAGGCGCTCCGCCTCCATCCGCCAAGGCCTTGACCCTCTCTACCCAAATTTGGATCTCTTGTGAGCCCTGTTTTTGAGGGTTATAGTTCAGCGCACGGTCAATGCGAGTGGCGTCGTTTGGAAGGTCGACATCCTGCACATCCAAGAGCCTAAGAACATCTCGCTCCGTTTGGCTGTGACGGCGGTCAAGCGCGGATTCTTCCAAGATCCGTGCTTTGTTCCTGAGATTTTGTTCAGCCCCGACGGTCTGGTGAACGGTTGACTTCGTAGCCGGTTCAATATTGGCGAAGTAATTGATTACGGCAGTGCGAATCGCACCTTTAATGGAGGAACCGGGTAGATATACTGCGCCGGAATGAGGATTGTGCGGCATCATGTCCACTCGGAATTGATTGCTAGGATTGCTCGCTTTCTCCTCAAACAGCCTTTTAAATTCCTTTGAGACGTCCACATAAACGTGGTCGTGATGCGCCGCGTCGAGATGCGTTCGTAAGAAGGCTTGGATTCCCTTGAGATCCGCCCTTTCCACCAATTGCGAGTATCGACGCAGCTCTTCCCCAGACAACCCATTGACGACATCAGCCGGGTTAAAACGGACCAACCTGTTCCCTTCAAGGATAAACTCCAAGGGATCAATTTCATTTCCTGAACCAATGTGAATTGGCGTCAGTGCCTGAGCCTTGAAATGATATGCGCTCATGGATTTAACTCCGTAAAGGCGAGGGGAAGATGAAACGCGTGATGTCGGACATGCACTAAAAGAGGGTCATGGTGCACATCCCGGAGCAAAGCCCCGTAAGGTCCTCCATCGCCTGGCTCAAAAGTGGCACCAGGGCTCGCCATGAGAATAGGATACTTGAATGGACTGTGCCTACCTTTGGCTAAATCGCCCCCTAGCTTCCCGAAGTGAACATGTTGTTTGTAGCGCGCACGCCTCATGTTGGCCGAAATCACACCGTGGGACAGGCTCATAGCCCTGTTTCCACTGGCTGCAAAGAGTGTTGTTTCCTCCTCGACTGTGCAGACAAAATGACCGTTGCCCGTACTCGCATTACTGCCAAAGCCGCTCGCGCCCACATAGCCGCACAAAGCCTCTAGGCGAGCCTTGCACGCCTCAGGAGCAAGAAGGAAAACCTGTTGGCGAGTTTCTCCTGAAAACAACACTTCTTCAAAGAAAAGACCGCCCGTATCCGGAGTGGTGCCGGCGAGGCGATCAATGTGGTTGTGGGCCTTGAGTCCATGTCCTTTAGGACCCCTCATAACGCCAATTTGTTTAATGCAACTTTTTAGTGCCTGATTCAGGACGACATCGTTCATCCCCTCCCTCAAATCAAGGAAGAGTCCTTCGGGAATGAAGGAGACCTTTCTGACGTCCTTGTCCAGCTGCATTTCTTTGAGAGTGGGAGGGGCATCCATCCTCAAGGTTGGTCTCAGAAGAGGCTTCGGAAGCATGCCCAATGGCATCTGGCTTGAAAGAACCCATGGACGAGTCTCCTGTTCTTCCAACCACCTCGTCAGTGATTTCTCACCTTCGATGTAACAAATAGCCCAGGCAAGATGTCCCCAAAATGTACCAGAGACCATCTTTGTCCCGAGAGGGCCTTTCAAATTGAGTGTGATTCGGTAAGTCGGCATATCGCTAGCTCCTGCTATGCTGGATGATCTCCTCCGGCGCAATTGCCAAAAATTGCTGTTGGAAATCCTCACCATCCACACGCAAGTTCTCAAACTTGATCCTGCCGTATCCCCTGGAGCCTGATCCGCCTAGGGCATCATGCTCAAGCAATCGCATTACTCGTAGAAATTCCTTGAAAAGTCTCTTGTCCTGCTCTCCCTGATCCCCTGTATCGAATACACGATAAACCATCATCAGATCGAAAACAGCCCCAGCCGGAACCCGCTCAGTCTTTCGTATCCCTACACCGGCTTTACCCTGAATTCTATCGATGTTGTTTTCAAACTTTTCTTCTGTGAATGGAAGTCCTCGCCCGATGAGGCTGTCCCGCCATTGCTCGTTTAGTGAGCAGTCACGCACCACAAGGCGTGTCGGACCCGCAACCCACTGTTTGCTTGTAGTCCCGAAGATGCGCAACACCGGGTCTTGAGCCAACCGAACCGGATCTTTCTCCCCTCCTCCTTCCCAAGTCTTGCCGCTTTCTTCCACCCGGTTTGTAGCCCATTCCATTAGACAGCGAAGCTTGCCTTTGAGAGAGGACCCTGGGATGTATGGTTCATCTGTGTACGGGTTCTTTACGACAGGGCTGTCGACCCCGCCGATTTCTATTGCGTCCTTGCCTGCACCGATGTGTAACCCGGTAAGCACACGAATATGACCTGTGAGGATTTTACTGGCGACGAGCCTCATGATCAGTCCCTCCCTCAATTGTCTTTAGCATAGAAGCGGTGAAATGCCACAACCGCCTCAAACACCTTAATAAATGCCTGGAAGTCCTTCAGGTCCTTGATAGAGGCCATGTGGTCAAAAATGAACTGAGTGAACTCCCTGGGTGAAACTTTGCGTTTTTCGGCGTAGACCGCCTTGGCCTTAAACATCATCACGAGCGCCATGTCACGCTCGAAGTTCGCCACCTGTTCCTCCACCTTGCCGCGAAGTATCTTTCGCTCAATGGCCTTAAACTCGTCATAGAATCTTCGCATTTGGGTAGATTTGAGATCTCGAAATGAGCTTGCCCAGCTTGCCGCTCTAGCATCCACTAAACTCGGATCCAATTTCCGTTTTTCCTCATCTGTGAAGTACTTGACAGGAGTCGGAGTAGGCAGTTGTTCTCCGACGGCCCCTTGCTGCCCTCCCCGCGCCCCTTGACGGGAGCTTCCTTGACCGTAACGGCCTTGACCGGAACGGCCATAACCGGAGTGACTGTACTGGGACATGTTGCTACCCTCCTTTGCTAAGTTCGGTTTCGATACAAGGCAACTGTTAGTGGCAGACGCCAATCTATGATATTGGTATGCTTGGTAGTCAACTTGAGTTGATCGTCCAGCCCCAAATGCTCCAACCACTCAACAATCATCTTTTCTTTCTCTTGGTTGTTGCGAGCCTTGATGTTTCGGGCCAGATGATATGCAAGGCGTGCACGCCATCCGGCCTTTTGCACATTGGCCTTGATTGCAACAGCCTCCGCATCCATGGCGATCACAAGCAGCCGGTAGATGAAACTCGTGCTCACAGGCGAATCATCGTGCATTCTTTGATGAACCCATTCGGCATCCTTCAGCCGCGCTATGTAGCATTCCCATGAAACGGGTTTCTCCAGCAGAGCACAGACTCGGTTGCGTCCATGGTACTTGCATTCATCGAGATACTCCTGGGCTTCAAGAACAGCCCGGTTGACAGGATAATTCGGCTTGAGCAACGATACACCTGCCGATAGGGTAATGTTTGGGTTATGGCCCGTGTATGCCCGGAAGGTTTCATTGACTCGTGAGGTCAAAGCAAGAGTCTGCCTCCAAGGGCCAATGAAAAGCAGATCATCTCCTCCGGCATAGATAGTGTAAGTGTCCGGGAATTCCCTGTGAAGCAAACCCTTCAGGTAGCCGGTGAAATAAAGGTCCACCATTCGCGAAAGCTGGGCTATGCGTGACAGGGTAAATCGATCTTCCTCAGCCTCCGTACGCTTCAAACCGAAGTTAAAGAGAAAGCCCAAATAGTCGACATCTGCTTTGAGAAGTGCCAGGAACGCCTTGCCTCGAAATGCCCCACTATCCTTTTCCGGTTCCAAAGCATCCGCTGCAATGTGTGCGAAACTTTTGGGTTCACCGATCCTGGGAACCACATCGTCATCCCAGCTTCCCTCGTAGCGCGGATCCTGCGTTTCATAATGGTCTTTAAAGACCGGAATGTGGTTGGCTAGGTTCCTCACGGCCCAAGGGATCGGCATGTGAAGAGGCGAAGTTCTGCGAACGGATAGAGCTTCTCCAGGTAGATTCTCCGGGTGATTGCGAAGAAGAGCCAGTTCGAGGCCTATTACGTCAACCGGATTCCATTCGCGCGGCAGAGAACGCCCCCACACCATAACCGTTGCACCAACAAGGTCTCTCCCGATCCGAAACTCATCGTGACAAGTCAGGCAGCGGTATCCACTTTCGGCAGCACCGGTTGTGACCGCCGGTCGCACCCCGCAGGCGGAACAGAGTGCATCCAAAGGGTATTCGCGCTTCAGTACCCCTTGGGAACACTTCGAAAGGGGGCGCTGCTTGCCGTCTTCGATCGCCTGACCCAAACCTGCCATGATTTCCCTCAATGGATGGGGCTTAAAAGAGGATGCCGAAAACGGCGGAGAGAGAACAAGGTTCAAAGCCAGGCTCCCCGTGTAGTGTTCTACAAGCCACTTGTCGAACCGTTCCCGCAGACCGTCAACATGATCTTCGGTATCACCGAGTGCGGGCACAAGAATGAGAAATCGGCCGCCAGCCTGTTGCAGCACTGTGCAAATGGGAAGAGAAAGCAACTCGATAGAAAGTAGGGCTGCAGCCTCAGAGACCCCACTCATCATGAATGAACGAGCCCTTAATATCTTGTTCACTCCTTTGACGCCCTGTGTCTGAAGGGAAAAAAGGGTATTTTGAATGCCCGAGAGGTCTCCCGCAAGCAGACGAAACTTCATTTGCTGCTCGTCTCTAATTGCCTTTACGTCTTCCAGTTGTCCTTTTGCATCATGGTAACGATAGAGACATGCGGCTATAGCCGCAGTTGTGCGTGCGTGGTCGTAGAGGGAGATGTCAGGGGAATTCACTGTGCTCGACGGGATAGCCCATGTGTAGCGCTCGAGCAATCCTAATAACGCTTCCTCGAAAAGATCGAAGGAAAGCCTCGGTGCTTCTCGTCCCAGCACCTTTATCTCACCCCAGAATTGTTGCCACACCTCTTGGTAACGTTTCGGAAGCTCCGGCACCTCACCCTTCGATGGCCACGCTATGGGTATCATGCTTTCCGCATCCTCAGGATTCAGCACACCCAGTCTGTATGCATGGGCTTGCGGCATTCCGAGGGCTTTCGGATCGAGGATGACCTCATCGAAGATGCAACGGAGCGGCGTTTTCTTAAACGTGCTTCGCGACGAAGCCCGTTCGCTCGTCTCTTCATCATCGCGGCGATCCATACCTGCGGACAACCTATCTCCCAGCGCGCAGAGCCACGAAGCACCTGGGATGGGGCAAGCATCCGGTTTGTGATGATAGCTCGAAATGTCCTCAACGGTCTTTGCATTGATTCCCGCGGGAAAGTAGACCTCTTCTTTGCTCATGAGGTCAAAAAAAGCATTGGTGAAGAGAACGTGTTTGTGAGTGTAAACGCTTTTTTGCTGGGGGCACAACGTTGATTCCAGATCAAGATGCTGTCCAGTGACGTCCGATAGTCGGTCATACGCTCGTTGAAGGAACTTGCCCACGTCATGGAGCAGAGCCCCAACAACCACTTCGTGCATCGTGTATGCCATCACCTTCTCCTCGCAATTTTCAGTCTGCAAGAGCATGCCCCTCCAACGGTGCAAGGCTGTACCGCCCCAACCCGAAGCTGGTCCCTTTGCCCAGGTTGACCCATGAGCCCAGGACGAGCAGGGGCAGGAATTGCTCGAGGTCGCCCTCGAAAGTCATATCCCCGACGAACCCTCCCATCTTCATTCGCTTATCCTGTCTCTTCGAATAGCGTTCCCAGTCGTACCACGCGGTGGACCGGTCCGTAAGCCTCACCGTCTCCGCCCGGTCCAGCAGCGGCCCGACGCAAAGCCCTTCATTCCCTTCGCAGTGGAAGGCCACAAGGTTGTTCAGCCTCCTCAGCAGGTTGCGCGCCAGGACGTGGAACCGGGGGGGATCGGTGCACAGTTCTCCCTCGTAAACCAGCCGCAGGGGCGTGACAAAACGCAGGCGAACCTTGCGCGAAGAAAGACTCCCGCTCAACGCCAGGGCATGGTCGAGCCCGGGAACCTCACCCGGCATGCGCAGCACCTCGTTCTCATACAGAATTTCCTGTGGGTCATCCCGCGAGCCCAGGCTCCAAACCCGCACAACCTCGAAGGTCCCGCGCCCTTTTCCGATGCCGAGCTCGCCCATCCGCTGAAAGGCGAAGACGAAATAAGGAAGAAAATCGATGGCCCGCCCCACGAGTGTCATGCCGAAATGAAATGTACTTCCCGCCTCCTGGACCCCCTCCCGCCCCGTTTCCAGGTTGAGAACGAAAGGATGTGGAGCCGTCCCGTACCGGCGGTCAGCCTCCGAACCGTTCATGGGGCTGGTTTCAAACGTATAGCTGTAGATGCACCTTGCCCGGAGCAGACACGTCGGGCATTTCTGGCGCCGGAGGGCACACGCGCTCCGTAACAGGGCCATGCCGAAAGCCCCCCGCAACGTGCTCCCCAGGTAGGGCGGAAGCAAGATGTGCCCCGTCGCTTTGGCTTCGACTTTCAAACGCAGGCAACGAAACGCCCGCATCGGCTCAAGAAAGTCCGTCTGCTCCTTCGTGATTTTCTCCGCCCGCTTGTGCTGTTCCATTGCAGGGTGTCCATACCTCCCGATCGACGAAAGACATTCCCGGAATCCCCGAAACCGACTCCACGTTTCCACGGGGGCTTCCATCGGCGTTGCACCGGCCGAAAGACGATTTCGACCACTGCCTCCAACATACGGCCTTGAAAGGTTTTTTTTCAGAAAGAAAAATCTTGAGATTTTTTTGTGAGGTTTCTTGCAGAAACGGCGAGAAACGGAGAGTGGGGAACGAAATGATTTTCACAGCGCAAAAATCCATGCCGGCACTACTCATTCACGTGAAGGTCCAAGCGCACGACGGAAGTGAGCAACCGTTTCCTTGAAAAAGATGCTTTCTGACCGTATACCATAGTCAGCATGTCCGATGCCAGAGGGTTGTGCCCGGTTTCACTCAAAAAGGGGCCCCGCAATTCCGGGAACCGGTCATTCCAGACCTGGCCGTACCGGACCTTGCGGGCCGTGTGCCGCATTGAGGTATCCGAATTTACGCGGAACCGTTCCGCACATCGGGAGGCGTTGTGCCGCATTCACTCATTGTGCTCTTCAATCACCGGTTGACCCCGGAACAGGAACTCGACGCGAGGAGGAACCTGGGGGTGTCGACCGTCGTGCAGCCGCCTGCCGCGATCAGTGAACGGTGGGCGAACGTCCCGCCGGACCTCCCCGAGATCGATGGATACCTCGCGCCGGTAAAGCACTGGCTCGAAACGAACGCCTCGCCGGGCGATCAGGTTCTCATCCAGGGAGATTTCGGCGCCACCTACATCATGGTCAATTTCATTCGGGGGCGGGGACTCACCGCCGTGTATTCCACCAGCCGGAGGGAAGCCGCCGAGGAAGTGCAGCCCGACGGTTCGATAAAGCTGACCCATGTGTTCCGGCACCAACGATTCAGGAAGTATGGAGGATAAAAACATGGCCAGAGTCTACATTTCTTTCCTTGGCACGAATGACTATGTCGAATGCCGCTATCTCGATGAGTTCGATACACCAGAACCCGTTCGTTTCGTTCAGGAGGCAACGATTGGCACTATTTGCCGTGGCTGGGGGCCTGGAGACCGTATTACGATATTCACCACAACGGACGCGGAGAAGAAGAACTGGGAGGACAACGGGCACTACGACAAGGATAACAAGCGATACAAAGAATGTAAGGGGCTGAAAAGGTGTCTTGAGGAACTGAAACTTACCGCCCCGTTTGCCAATGTGCACATTCCGGACGGTCACAGCACGGAGGAGATGTGGGACATTTTTCAGAAGGTCTTTGATTCTCTCAACGAGAGAGATGAAGTTGTCTTCGACATCACCCACGCCCTCCGTTCCATCCCGCTGCTGGCTATTGTCGTGCTGCACTATGCCAAGGTCCTCAAGCGAGTATCGCTGAAAGGCATCTACTATGGAGCATTCGAGGCTTTGGGTAGCATTGCGGATGTGCGGGCGCGCCCCGTTGAGGAACGCAGGGCACCAGTCCTGGACCTCACAGATCTCGACAAACTGATGGATTGGACCATGGCCACAGATCGATTCCTGCAAGGCGGCGATGCACGCTCGGCTGCAGCATTGGCCAAGGCGGAAGCGGAAAGGGAGTTGAAGAAGACCCGCGGCAAGGACGAAGCGGCAAAGGCAATCAGGAGCCTCGGGTGTGGCCTGGAAGATTTCAGTAAGATGCTTTACACGTGCAGAGGCAGGGAGATATCGAAGGCATCAACCGAGTTGAAGAAGCGGGCCAAGGAATGCAGGAATTTGAAACTGCCAAAGCCTTTTCGTCCCCTTTTCGAAATGATCGAAAAACGCCTTGAAGCCTTTAAAGGCGACTCTCTTCTGGACGGTCTGGCGGCAGTGCGGTGGTGTGTCGATCATAATCTTGTCCAGCAGGGTTTCACAATTCTTGAAGAGATCGTATTCAGCCACACCCTCTCCGGGGTCGGCCTCGATGCATCGGACACGAGACTGCGGTATGTGGCTTCACAAGCATACACCATCGTGAGCCGGAATTTGGACGACAACCCGGTTGAATGGGAAAGCCCGGCCAGAGGTGAAGAGGAGTACACTCGACGAATGATCGATTTCATTCGCGGGCATGAGGACCTCCGTAGCGCGGTGGCGACATTGCGTGCCCGTCGCAACGACTTGAACCACGCCGGATTCATTGAAAAACAAGTGTCTTTACAGAAGGCCGGTGATTTTGCAGAGGATTTGGAAAGACTGTTGGGAAGAATCGAAGCGGCCCTGACAAGCGACTTCTAGCCATTTTCTATTCGACAGGCATCGGCCTGGGCGCTTGTCTTCTCTGTAGCCCGCTCCAGCAAACGCTGGGCGGGCACAAAATCGAGAATTCACTCCCACGAATACAACATCCCAACACGAGGCGGCGGGACATCCTGGGCTTCTTTGGGCTGCTGCGTTGCCCCCCCCGTCGTCACATTTCCCCTCGAAACGCCGCCAAATTTTGTAAATGCGTTTTCCATGGCCGTATTCACATGTTGCAGGGGGAGGGTGAAAAGCCCGCAAGCCCCGATTCCGCACATCATCGAGGAGAAAAGCCATGGAAACGACAGGCGCCAAAATCCTGCACCACCCGGCAAACATCCAAAACTCCGAGCAGGCGACGCATGACGGCGAACCTGTGCGGGAAATCCCGCCGGACCCGAATGCGTCCAGCCCGGGAACACCTTCCGTGGAGCAAACCGCCGAAGCCGCTTCCTCCGAGGCGGACCTGCTGACTTCCCTCGCCGCGCTCGGAGTCAACGAAGAGCGGCTCAAAGCCGAACGCAGGCGCGCCCTTGGCGAGATTTCCGCCCTGCGGGCCGAAAACCGGTGGGAGGACATCCTCTCGCTTTTTCATCCCGTGGAGGAAAAGAACCCGGAGCTTCTTGCGGCGGGGCGCGCTACGGCCATCCGCGGCGAAGTCGCGTTCGCCCTCGGCCACCTGGGCCGGTTCGATGAAGCCATCGCCCTCTATCACCTTTGTGTGGAGGAGGAGCCCGACAACTTCCACCACCACTCGGGTCTGGCCTACACTGCCTACGACAGCCTGTACGCCGCCAGGGGAAGGCAGATCGTGCTCCATCCCGAGGAGCGCAAGGCGAGGATAGAACTCGCGCACCGCCATTTCGCGGTTGCTCAATCCCTGCGCCCGAACCGGGTGACCAATTACTACCGGCAGGGGATGCTGTACAAGTCGATCCAGGGGAAAAAGGAGGAGGCCCTGCCCCTCTTTGCCGCGGCGGTGCGTAACTGGGAGGCCTACAGCGCGGAAGAGATGAAAGCGCGCCACCAGGAGCGGAAAAACTACGTGAAGGCTCTCTACCAGCTGGCCTCGTGCGAACTCGACGCGGGAAAACCCTCTCGGGCCCTCGAGACACTCAACCGGTGCCTGCTGGAAGACGAGGAGTCGGGATTTTTTTCGACGGTGCACAAGTATTTCGCCCTGGGAAAGGTCCGGTTCGAGCTGGGGGACATGGAGGCTTCCGTCCAGGCGCTGAGCTTTGCAGCCTCGCAGGCGGTCCCGGAAGAAGATGACTATGTCTTCGAGCTCCTGGCCCGTGTTCACCTGTGCCGTGGAAACGGCGACAAGGCATGGGAAGCCGTGAACCGCGTCCCTTTGAAGCGCAGGCGCCCCTATTTCCGCTGGACCGAGGCGGAGGTGCTCATCGCGCGGGGCGAGTGGGAGCGTGCGAGGAAGGTGCTGGCGGAAGCGGCCGAACGGGACCGAAGAGGACGCCACAAGGCCCTGCTCCGCCTCGCGCGCCTCGAGTTCCGCCTTTGCCGCTACGATCAATGCCTCAAGTGGGCGAAGGATGCGGACAACTTTTTCCGCAACCAGTTTCAGAACCCCTGCGGGGACGGCCTGTTCTGGCAGGCCGCCGCTCTCCTGCGCCTGGGTCGCCTGGATGAAGCGGAAAACGCCGCCCGCAAGCTCGCGAAATACATGCCGCGCCATCCCCACCTGGGGAGGCTTCGGGATCTCATCGCAAAGGCGACCGCGGCAGGGCCGGCATGAGAGCGCCTGAACGTTTGCCGAAGCTTCATTTCGCATAACCTCCGGCATGGAAGGAGCGTCCGGCATGAACGCCGAAACCTCTCCGCTTCCCAAAAAGACCGGTTCACCGGATTTCGCGCTTCTCCTCCAGCAGATCGAGAAGCGCCTTCTTACGGGCTCGCAAACCGAGCAGGCGGTCCAGATCCTGGGACGGGAGTCCATCTGGAAAACCCTCCCCCCGGACCAGGCGCTCCGGTGGGCAAGGCTCGCCCAGGCGGCGGGGTTGCCCGACTTGAGCCTGCAGGTTCTCTCCTGGGTGACCCAAAGCGAACCCGGTTGCGTCGAAGCCTGGCAGCAGCGGGTCGATCTCCTGGAGACACTTGGTCGAAAACAGGCCGGCCCGGAAGCGGCCGCTTGCGCCGTTCGCTCCGAGAACGCCGACGCTTCCGGTCCATCCCCCGGTACCCCTTCCAGGGAAGACGGGGCACCATGGGAGGAGGTCGTCGAAACGCCGTTCACCTCCATGCGTTCGCGCGAGGCGGCTCTAGCGCGCTACCTCGATCTTTTCAGCGGTCGGGAGGACTGTTTCGCCCGCCAATGGTCGGACAGAAAGGCGGGAACCCAGGGGTACATACCCGTTCGTCGTCCCATGACTTCCGAAGATGCTCTCGAGCACATCGGGGGACACAGGACCTACGGGATCTATCTCCTGCGGCGGGACAGCCACGTGAAAGTCGCGGTGGTCGATGCGGACCTTGCATCGCGGCTCCGCGCGGGGCCGGTCACATCGCGGGACAAGGAGCTCGTTTCCAGGGAAAAGAACTACCTGCTCGGCCGCCTTCCCGAGATCGGCAGGGAAAAAGGTCTTCCCTGCCTCGTGGAATTCAGCGGAGGAAAGGGTTTCCATTTCTGGTACCTCTTCGAGGAGCCCGTGCCCGCAACGGAGGCTCGCCAGGTGCTCCAGGGGCTTGTCAAACGGATCGCCCCCGATCTGAGCTGCTTCAACCTCGAGGTGTTTCCCAAGCAGGACCGGCTCGCCGGGAAAGGACTGGGGAACCTTGTCAAGCTCCCTCTCGGCATTCACCGGGTGACGGGCAAGCCGTCCTTTTTTCTCCACATACCGGATCGTTCCCCGTGGGCGCAACTGGAGGCCCTTTCCAAGGTGAATTCCATTGGCAGGGAACCTTTCCTGGCTGCCTCTTCGTCCAGGGAGGCGGGAGAAGTCGTGGTACATCCCAGGGAAGAAATGTGGGCGAAGGAAGTACCGGAGCTCGCCTTCCTTGTGGACCGCTGCACGGCACTCGCCCAGATCGTCACAAATTGCCGGCAGTCACGGAGCCTTTCCGTTCGGGAGGAGAAAGTGCTCCTGGGGACCATCGGATTCTTGCCGCGCGCCAAGACACTGCTGCACCACCTTTTCCGGAACCTTCCCGAGTACAATCCCCACCTGGTGGACTACCGCCTGTCCCGCGTTCGCGGGTCCCCTCTCGGCTGCAAGCGCATCCACGGCCTGCTGGACCTCGCATGCGACCAGTGCACGTTCCCCGACGGCTCCGCCTATCCGCATCCCCTCCTTCACTGGCCGCAGTGGAAGCAAGGCGCCGAAGAGCAGAAGGGGGAAAGAGTGGGCAACTTGAGGGATGCGCTCGACCGCCTGCAGGAAGCGATCGGCGTCGTCGAGCGATTCCTCGGGGATGGGGCGAACTCGTAGAGGAAAGAACGAAACCGGAAAACGGGCGCCGTGCGGAACCTCGGAGACCAGGGTCCCGCCCTTCCCTTACCGGGTATCGAGCCGACGGGTGACGAATCGCCTCAATCGGGTGGGAATGCAAGGAAAACGACAAACCGCGGGGGTTGAGCATGGAAAGAACGTACATCCTGGAGCAGGGAGCGTATTTGCGCAAAGCGGGCAATCACCTGGTCGTGACCAAGAACCGGGAGATCATAGCGGAGATCCCGCTGGAAGGCCTCAGCCAGCTCACCCTGGTGGGCTTTTCCTCCCTCAGCGGAGCGGTCCTGGAAGTGCTCATCCGCCACCGCATCGAAACGGTGTTGCTCAGCCCCAGGGGACAGTTTCGCGCCAGGCTCATGGTGGATGAACACAAGCACGTCCAACGACGGCAGGGTCAGTACGTCAAGCTTTCCGGGGCCGATTTCGCACTGAGGACCACTCAGAGCATCGTCCGGGGAAAGCTGCGAAACACGGCCCGCTTTCTGGCACTGCGAGGAAGCAGGTACGGGAGCGAGGCGCTCCACCGGGCGGCGGCACAGATCAAGGGACTGTCGGCTCTCGTCGATCGACAGAAAGACATGGACCTGCTGCGCGGGATCGAGGGGCATGCGGCGAACCTGTACTTCGAAGTGTTCCCGCTCCTCGTCCGGGTCCCGGGTTTTGAATTCAACGGCCGCAACCGGCGTCCGCCCCTCGACCCGCTCAATGCGCTTCTCTCGTTTGTCTACACCCTGCTCACGCAGGAGGTCCTGACGGCCATCAAGGTCGTGGGGTTGGACCCTTACCTCGGCTGCCTTCACGCGGTCGACTACGGCAGGCCCTCGCTGGCCTGCGACCTGGTGGAGGAATGGCGCACTTTCCTGGGCGACCGGCTCGTGCTGGCGCTCGTCAACCGTCGCGTCATCGGCCTCGACGATTTCGTCTACCGTCCCACCCCGTGCGCGGACGCAGTAGACGAAGAGGAGCTGAAGCATCGCCGGCCGGTGGAGATGAAACCGAAGATCGCCCGGGCATTCATCGAAGCTTATGAGAAGTGGATGGCAAGCCGTATTCTGGACCCGGGTTCGAGGGAAAGGACGGACTATCGCGGGCTCATTCAGCGCCAGGTCTGGAAATTCTGTCATTATCTCGTGGGGGACCGCGACTCTTATGAGCCGTTCATCTGGTCGGAGGTCTCCTGAGGAGACGGGTTGAACGCGGGGCAACCTGATCGGGGAGTTCGTCGCGAATGTTTTACGTGGTCTCTTACGACATAAGTGACGACCGGGTGCGTTACAGGGTCGCAAAGGTCCTCAAAGCTTACGGCGTCAGGGTGCAAAAATCCGTTTTCGAGTGCCCGGACCTGACCGAAAAGAGGTTCCTGAAGATGAAGGACCGCCTGGAGGCCTTGATCGACTTCACCACGGACAGCGTCCGCTACTACCGTCAATGCCGCGGATGCCTTGCCCAATGCGAGGTTTCGGGTGCGGGGGAGCTTCCGGCGACCACCAAGTTTTCCGTCGTATGACCATCCGCCCCTCTGCGGCATGGGACTAACGGATGAAGCACTTCGGGATTTCCGGCTGTTTTGGCCGTGACTGGGGGTCTGGTCTCTCCGGCATGGAATCAATCAACGGAGCACTTCGCGATGCTATCGATCGTCGTTTTGTGCCTTGCCTTTGGGCCGAGCGCCTGTCGCCGGGTTCTCGTAGACACCCCGATATGGAACAGAGTGTCAATTCATACCCTTCCTTTACACCATCGAAAGAAACCGCAACCATCCTCCACAACAACAATGCCGGCAAAAATAGGAGAATGCTTCCCCCGGCGCTTTCCCCGGCCGTGTCGTGCGTGGTTCCGCGACCGCATTTCCGCCCACCTGGCGTTCGCGAACCATGCAAAGGTCAACCTGTTGATTTTACTCACCGGCGGGCAAACACATGCGCGGATTCGAGAAGATGTTGAATGATCCAATACTTTTCACTTCGCTGGCGACACCGGAAGGCGTATTCTTGTACTCGGCGTCAGAAAAACGGGGATATGGTCGGAATCGGCCTCGAAAGCCCTTGAGCAGCCGCGGTTTGCAGTGCAAGAGACGGAGACAGAGCCCCGATTTGAGGGGATTGAGACTCTTTCGCGTTCAGTCTCTGTACTTTCATCGTCAGGACGGAGACAGAGCCCCGATTTGAGGGGATTGAGACTCGCCTTCTTCCTGGCCGCTTCCCTCAGTCTCTTCGACGGAGACAGAGCCCCGATTTGAGGGGATTGAGACCGTCGCCTTCTTCCTGGCCGCTTCCCTCAGTCTCTTCAGACGGAGACAGAGCCCCGATTTGAGGGGATTGAGACTGCGTACTACTGATTCATGTTCCAGAAAAAAAATTGACGGAGACAGAGCCCCGATTTGAGGGGATTGAGACCTTCATCCGGTAATCTGACCATCAACCCTTTCATCTTGGACGGAGACAGAGCCCCGATTTGAGGGGATTGAGACGCCTTTCCCCGAAAAAACCGTCGCGTTCCATTTTTCGACGGAGACAGAGCCCCGATTTGAGGGGATTGAGACATGGTTCCTTCTCCTTCTTGGTTGTGCCCCTTTCGGGACGGAGACAGAGCCCCGATTTGAGGGGATTGAGACCCTGCCACTCCTCGACCTCTGCCTCCAGCTTCATACAGACGGAGACAGAGCCCCGATTTGAGGGGATTGAGACTTGGATGTATGCCGCGCTATTCTCCAACGTCTGTGGGACGGAGACAGAGCCCCGATTTGAGGGGATTGAGACCTTGGTTGTGCCCCTTTCGGGGCTCTGTAGTCATCGGACGGAGACAGAGCCCCGATTTGAGGGGATTGAGACTCAACCCAGGAAACCACTATCCCGGCTGGATTTTCCGACGGAGACAGAGCCCCGATTTGAGGGGATTGAGACCGGTCATGGCTCGTTCGTTTGCTCCGATTTCGTTGAGACGGAGACAGAGCCCCGATTTGAGGGGATTGAGACTTGGGTTGTGTGCCTTTCTCCGAAAAATCCGTCGCGTTGACGGAGACAGAGCCCCGATTTGAGGGGATTGAGACTTTTCTTCTCCTTTGGTTGTGCCCCTTCCCGGGGCGACGGAGACAGAGCCCCGATTTGAGGGGATTGAGACGTCTCAAGCCGATCGGGGCTCTGTTGTCATCGCCTCGACGGAGACAGAGCCCCGATTTGAGGGGATTGAGACGGGATTTCCCGTCCCATCCGAGGCGCTTGGCCTCGGACGGAGACAGAGCCCCGATTTGAGGGGATTGAGACCACTACGACCTCACCAGTTGTGAGTGTCACAACTGGTGACGGAGACAGAGCCCCGATTTGAGGGGATTGAGACATGTCCCGGTCGAGCATCTCGATGCTCTCCGGGTACTGACGGAGACAGAGCCCCGATTTGAGGGGATTGAGACTCCTTTCCATAAAATCTGTCCAAAATCTCGTCCATGGACGGAGACAGAGCCCCGATTTGAGGGGATTGAGACTCCCTTCTCATCGGAGACCCCTTTCTGCCCCTTTCGGGACGGAGACAGAGCCCCGATTTGAGGGGATTGAGACCATTGCTGACGGGCAGGGGGAAATCAGGAGAGGTTGAGACGGAGACAGAGCCCCGATTTGAGGGGATTGAGACTCATCGCGTCACCCTGGAATCCGAGGTCAACCCGGTAGACGGAGACAGAGCCCCGATTTGAGGGGATTGAGACTTTCGCCTAGCCCGCCTCGGGTGCCTCCGGGGCGTGACGGAGACAGAGCCCCGATTTGAGGGGATTGAGACCACATGGCGGCTCAAGGCATACGATATCTGGACCGGGACGGAGACAGAGCCCCGATTTGAGGGGATTGAGACTGCGTTTGCTGGTCGCTTGACGAATTGCAGCGAGTACGACGGAGACAGAGCCCCGATTTGAGGGGATTGAGACACTCATGGTCTCTCCTTTCGGTTGTGCCCATCACTGACGGAGACAGAGCCCCGATTTGAGGGGATTGAGACTAGGGGTGATTTTTGGCATTATTTCCTCCCTCCTGCAGACGGAGACAGAGCCCCGATTTGAGGGGATTGAGACAGGCGTCCATGAGCAACTCTGCTCCGGCGTGCTTCGAGACGGAGACAGAGCCCCGATTTGAGGGGATTGAGACTGTTGCCCCGCTCCCACCCGAGACGGGATGTCCCGTCCCATGACGGAGACAGAGCCCCGATTTGAGGGGATTGAGACTGCAATCACATGTCTGGCACTCGGATCCCACTCTGAGACGGAGACAGAGCCCCGATTTGAGGGGATTGAGACAACTGGTCGGTGTATTTACTCATGGTCTCTCCTTTCGGACGGAGACAGAGCCCCGATTTGAGGGGATTGAGACTTGCCTCTTGGATAGTCTTTCTCATTTCCTTCAAGAGACGGAGACAGAGCCCCGATTTGAGGGGATTGAGACTTGACGATACGACGGACGCTATCTGCGGTTCCGTGGGACGGAGACAGAGCCCCGATTTGAGGGGATTGAGACATCCGCGAATTCGGCAATCGTCTGCCAGAAGAATTCCGACGGAGACAGAGCCCCGATTTGAGGGGATTGAGACAACCATGCTCCGGTGGCACACCATACAGGTGTGCATTTGGACGGAGACAGAGCCCCGATTTGAGGGGATTGAGACATTAATGACATCAATGAGAGCACTCAATTGATTTTCAGACGGAGACAGAGCCCCGATTTGAGGGGATTGAGACATGATCTTGATAACTGCGTGTACTCAATCGAAGTGTGACGGAGACAGAGCCCCGATTTGAGGGGATTGAGACTTATCCGTACAAAAAACGAAATGAGACCTATTCTCCTGACGGAGACAGAGCCCCGATTTGAGGGGATTGAGACTTCCGTGTTCGGGGCACGCGGCGTGCCAGTGGACGAGACGGAGACAGAGCCCCGATTTGAGGGGATTGAGACCAGCGACGCGCCGTGTCGGCGAGCAATCTTGTCCGCCGACGGAGACAGAGCCCCGATTTGAGGGGATTGAGACTTGGGACACTCAACGCGCCTAGTGGTGATCGTCATGGACGGAGACAGAGCCCCGATTTGAGGGGATTGAGACGGATTTCCTCGATCACGTCCGTTGAGCGGTCTATGGGACGGAGACAGAGCCCCGATTTGAGGGGATTGAGACCATTTGTTTTCCGAAGGCGGTCTTCAATCCGCCTTCGGACGGAGACAGAGCCCCGATTTGAGGGGATTGAGACTTTCCGACGAGACCCAATTCTCCGGGTTAAACCGAACGACGGAGACAGAGCCCCGATTTGAGGGGATTGAGACATGCAGCATCAAATGATCTTGATAGTTGTGTGTACTCTGACGGAGACAGAGCCCCGATTTGAGGGGATTGAGACAAGATCGGGAACAATCCATCGGTCGACCGGCCTTGTTGACGGAGACAGAGCCCCGATTTGAGGGGATTGAGACATACTGCTCCCGATCTGGTTAGCTGATCCTGGTCAGTGACGGAGACAGAGCCCCGATTTGAGGGGATTGAGACAGGATTTTTCCGAAGTTCGTGAGGCTCACGGCCTCGTGAGACGGAGACAGAGCCCCGATTTGAGGGGATTGAGACCCCGGCTAACCCCTCGGAAGGACATGATCTGTGTGGCTGTCCTGACGGAGACAGAGCCCCGATTTGAGGGGATTGAGACACTCCTGCGGTTGCACATGGTCTATTGTCAACTGGACGGAGACAGAGCCCCGATTTGAGGGGATTGAGACAACCCCTCGTAGACGTACAAATCCACGAGGGCGCGAGGACGGAGACAGAGCCCCGATTTGAGGGGATTGAGACGTGCCCCAGATTCACCGTCGCAAACCAGTGCCGTCTGACGGAGACAGAGCCCCGATTTGAGGGGATTGAGACATGACGGATTCGTTTCTGACTGTGAAAGAACGCATATTTGACGGAGACAGAGCCCCGATTTGAGGGGATTGAGACTCCAGGACGGATTCGTTTCTGACTGTGAAGGCTTGGACGGAGACAGAGCCCCGATTTGAGGGGATTGAGACTTGATTGATGTCATCAAGATCACCATCATAATTAATAGACGGAGACAGAGCCCCGATTTGAGGGGATTGAGACAGAGAGTCGAGCCTCGTCAAGAACCGATCGGCATCGACGGAGACAGAGCCCCGATTTGAGGGGATTGAGACATAATTCCGGCCGCTCTCAGGGCGGCCATGACGTCCGACGGAGACAGAGCCCCGATTTGAGGGGATTGAGACTCCCAACGCTCGGCAGGGCTCGACTCGTTCGAGAGTGACGGAGACAGAGCCCCGATTTGAGGGGATTGAGACTTGGCCTGTTTGTGCCCCGATCCGGTGTAATAATCTGACGGAGACAGAGCCCCGATTTGAGGGGATTGAGACTCCATGGCATCCCGAACGCGTTCTTTATCCCAATAAGACGGAGACAGAGCCCCGATTTGAGGGGATTGAGACTGATCCGAAAAGAGAACGGGTCCAAAGTCTTAAAGACGGAGACAGAGCCCCGATTTGAGGGGATTGAGACTGCTTCGTCATGCTCGACCTCCTTCGGGGTGTTCAGGACGGAGACAGAGCCCCGATTTGAGGGGATTGAGACTGCTTCGTCATGCTCGACCTCCTTCGGGGTGTTCAGGACGGAGACAGAGCCCCGATTTGAGGGGATTGAGACTTTGATTTTTTCCTGATCTACTTTAAAGGCATTGGCGACGGAGACAGAGCCCCGATTTGAGGGGATTGAGACTTCTGCAATTGAGATTTGGCAACACCTTTAATCTTGTGACGGAGACAGAGCCCCGATTTGAGGGGATTGAGACGCGCGAATAGCCTTGTCCCAATCGAACTGGTTCTTGTGACGGAGACAGAGCCCCGATTTGAGGGGATTGAGACGCGCGAATAGCCTTGTCCCAATCGAACTGGTTCTTGCGACGGAGACAGAGCCCCGATTTGAGGGGATTGAGACGCGGCGTAGGCCCGCTCGAAGTTGGCAATCGCTTTGACGGAGACAGAGCCCCGATTTGAGGGGATTGAGACTTCCCGGTAATCCGATGGGGCTGGCGCAGGATCACGGGACGGAGACAGAGTCCCGATTTGAGAGGACCGTAAGCAAGCCCTTTCGGCTCGTTGTCAGCTTCACGGGAATGTAGAGTAAATGTTTCCGGGTTCGGGGTTCAGCCGAAACACCGCGCGGGCCTTGCTTGGAAACACCCGGCAACGAACCCGGGCTCATGGGCGTGAACGAATGTGGTGGGATTCAAAAAATGAGCCCTCCCCCGGAAAGTCTTGTGCTTCCCGGGGAGGGCCCGCTATCAGGTCGGGGTTTGTCGTTTCAACTTACCTGTGGCCGCGTTATCGCTAACACCCGCGTTATCACCCGCAGCCGTACTGTCGTTCAGAGCCGCGTTATCGCTCGCATGCCGTCAAGGTTTCTCATCAGCCTTTTTCTTGCCGGCTGGGCCCTGCTGCTGCCCATGCTGGGGCTGCTGCCCCTGCTGAGGCCTTGGCTGCTGAACGCCCTGCTGCTGTCTTGGCTGCTGAGCCCCGGGCCTCTGTTCCTGCATTTGGGGCCTGCGTTGTTCCTGAACCTGGGGCCGTCGCTGTTCCTGCATTTGCGGCCTGCGTTGTTCCTGCACCTGGGGCCGTCTCTGTTCCTGAACTTCCGGCCTGCGCTGCGGCTGCTGCTCCTGAGGCTTGATCGTCCTCCGATCGTCCTGCGCCGGCGGCCGCCGCTGTTCCTGTACCTGAGGCCTTCTTTGCTCCTGCACCTCCGGGCGTCGCTGTTCCTGCATTTGCGGCCTTCTTTGCTCCTGCACGCCGGGCCGTTTTTGTTCCTGCATGTCCGGCCTGCGCTGCGGCTGCTGCTCCTGAGGCTTGATCGTCCTCCGGTCATCCTGTGCCGGCGGGCGTCGCTGATCCTGGAGCTGCGGCCGCTGTCCCGGGCCCTGCTGCGAAGGCTCGTCCCGCTTTATTCTCTGCTCGGGCTGCCGGGGACCCCTCGGTTCCGAAACCTCTCGTCCCGTACCCGGTCTGCCGGGCTGAACCTGCTCGCCGGGCCTGGCCGGTTGAAGCTGCCCGCCGGGTTTCGTCACTTCCCGTCTGCCTGCCGGCCCTCCGTCACCGGGCCTGGCCGGCTGGACCTGGCCGGGTACCGTTCGCGGACCCGCCGTGGGAGCATCCGATCCCCGACCCCTGACTTCCGCGGCCGGCCGGACCCTCTGCTTGATTTCCCTTTGTTGGAACCGCACCTCGGAAGCCGGTTTGTTCACTTCGCCGGCCGAAACCACCTTGTTGGTGATCCTTGGCCGTTCCACCACGGCTTTCTGCACCGGAGCGGCCTTCCTTGCGTTCGCGGCGTTCTGCCGGATGAGGGCGGCGTTCATCCGCGGCGATTCCTGCTTCGCCAGCCGCTCGTTTTGCACGATCCGGTTCACCACCGTCTGGTGAGGCTTCCTCACCACGTTGACGTTGCTGAAGTTGTAGCGCCTGCGGTCGGTATTGTAGTTGTTGACGACCGTGTTGTTCACCACCGGAGCTCCCCGGAAGTTGTTGATGATGGTGGTATGGTTGATGTTCGTCACCCTCACGTTCCGGTAGTTCCTCACGCCGTAGAAATTATTGTGGTTCACCACCACGGCGCGGTTGTACCACCTGTAGCTTCCGATGTTGATGCGGACAGCGGCCACGTTGGTCACCACGACCGCCCGCGGTCCCCAGCGCCGATGACAATAGTACGGCTCCATAGGGGCCAGCGGAATCCAGCCGACCTGCGCCCCGGTGCCGATCCACGCCACGCGTCCGGGATACCACCCGAATCCGACCACGCCCGGCGTCACGCGGACTCTCACCACAGGAGGCGCCCAGAACCACGCATTGCCCACCATCACCCAGTTGCCGTAGTGATGGGTGACGTATCCGAACGGCTCTTCAGGAACCCAGGTGTTGTCCTCGTTCCACACCGTCCAGCGCCCGGCCGTGAAAGGAGCCCAGTCCCGCTCGACGCGCACGGGCCTCCAGAGCCTCTGGCGCCGGCCTTCGTACTCGACTTCCTCCCAACGCCCGCTCTCGTCCAGGGCGTACGCATCGTCCTGAATGGCGGGCGGCAGGTACTTGACGGAATCGCCGCGCACCGTCATCCGCTTCGACCACAGGGCGTCGCGGTTCGCGTTCCAGTCGTCCCAGTCGGCATCCACATTGCCTTCGCCCGATGCCACTTCCCGCTCGTCCGCAACGATGGAGGACGCGCCGGGAAGGACCTCGTACTTGGTCCCCGTCGCGTTGTGAACGAAGTCCACGTCACCCTTGATCGCAATCACCTCGGCGGATTGATCCCCCACGTAGAGGTCGAATACCGCTCCGGGTTGCGCCATCACGTAGCCGAAAGGAGTCGTCGCCTGGATCACGGCCTCGGAGCTCTTGTCATAGAAGCGCGTGACGCCGGAAGCGACGTCGATGACCGTCGCGTCGGGCTTGAGCGTGATCAGCTGGATCTGCGTGTCCCCGCTGATCCTCGCCCAGCTGTTGTTGGGCATGATGAACTCCGCCTTGCCGTCCTGATCCGAATACAGGGCGTCGTCCAGCCCGAACGGCGCATCCTGCACCGTGGCCACCCAGTCCTTCTCGTCCGGAACATATCGCAGCAACTGGCCTTCCACGTGGGATATCCTCCCCACCAGCACGGCCTCGTCGTCCTCGGAAGCCTGAGGCTGGGCGTGGACGGCAGGCGCCGCCGCAACAAGAAAAACCAGGATCAATCCTAACCACTTCAGTTTGTTCATGTACCCTCTCCTTGTATGTCCAATGACATCCAGTTACACGGAATTCCTCTCCGCATCGAAAAAGGAGCCGCTCATCCAAGGGATCATCCCGGCGAACGCCCGTTCGTCCGCGACTTCCTTCCATCCCCTTGTGAAACGGACTTCGCTCCTCCACCGGAGGCTCCGGTTTCATCGCAGCGATACATCCTCTTTCGGGTGAACTCATGAAAGCAATAAGCGTTCCATCTTGCCCTGCCCCGATTCTCAAAGATCATCCCGCGGGCGCAAAGCCCTGAAAAACCGCTCCGGTTTCCGGGATTTCGAGCGCCGATCCAGCCGACACGCCGCACTCCGCCCCGAACCGGCGCAAACACCGCATAATACGAAGTTACCTAGAAGATAGATTCCCGGGTGAGTCTGTTTTCATGCTTCGCGGGTGTCGCAGGGGGCATGGATAATTGCGTTCAAGATGGATCTTTCAAGCACAAAAGAGCGGGGGAATGATTCCCCCGCACCCCCCAAGTTTCGGCCACACGCGCAAGCGCGTGAGGCCGAGTGCTCGGCGCTGTCGGCGACTGGCCGAAGGCCGCCGCCGCAGCGACACACGGAGCCGCGAAGCGGCGTGGGGGTGTGGGGGATACGTCCCCCACGCTTTTAGAGTATCATTTTGAACGCAAACACCGCATGAGCCCGCCGGGATCGCTCCCCGGCCCGGCTCTCGGACGCCGGGCCGGGCGCGTCGAGGCCCCGCGTCATCGCCGACCGCCGCGAATCCCGATTACAAAATCTGCACTCGGTTACATTTGTTGCACAAGGTCCAGCCGTTCATCACTCATCTTTTTGGATGACCATGCGACCGCGAACCCGGAAAATAACGAAATAGCGTCATTTTAATGAAAACGTACGGCGAACGGATCCCCGCGTCCCCCAAACCCGCCGGGCATCGTTACAGGCTGAAGCTCTGCTCGGTTCCGGCATACCGTTTTCTGAGCAGGGGTTTCTCTATTTTTCCGGTCGGGTTGCGGGGCACCGCCGCAAAGATGATCCTGCGCGGCCGCTTGTACCGGGGCAGCCCCTCGCAAAAGTCCATGACCTCCCGCTCGGTGAGCTCCTGCCCCGTCTTCACCTGGACCACCGCCGTGGCCAACTCCCCCAGGCGCGCGCTGGGAAGGCCGATGACCGCAACATCCCGGATCTTGGGGTGCGCCTGCAAAAAATCCTCGATTTCCACCGGGTAGATGTTTTCTCCACCGGTTATGATGACGTCCTTCTTCCTGTCCACCAGCCAGATGAACCCGTCCTCGTCCTGGCGGGCCATGTCGCCCGTGAACAGCCACCCGTCGTCGAGCACCTCCCGGGTGGCTTCGGGATTGCGGTAGTATTCCTTCATGACCCCCGGCCCCTTGACCGCCAGCTCGCCGATTTCACCCTTTGCCACCGGTTCGCGCCCGGAGCTCACGATCTTGATTTCCCAATCAAAGCCTGGAACGCCGATGGCCCCGACCTTGTGCATGTTCTCCACCCCCAGGTGCACGCACCCCGGTCCCGTGCATTCCGTCAGGCCGTAGTTGGTGTCGTACTGGTGGTGGGGAAACACTTTTTTCCACTGCTTGACCAGGCTCGGCGGGACGGGCTGGGCGCCGATATGCATCAGGCGCCATTGCCGCAGATTGTAGTGACTGAGCTTGACGTCCCGGTTCTCCACGGCGAACAGGATGTCCAGCGCCCACGGCACCAGGAGCCACACGATGGTCACTTTTTCCTCGGACACCGCCTCCAGGATCCACCGGGGTTCCGTGCCCCTGAGCACGACGGCCCTGGCGCCGACGATGAGGTTTCCGAACCAGTGCATCTTGGCGCCCGTATGATAGAGGGGAGGAATGCACAGGAAGTTGTCCGCATGCGTCTGATGGTGGTGGCTGTTTTCGGCGTAACAGGCGAATTCCAGGTTTCGATGCGTGAGAAGGGTCGCCTTGGGACTGCCGGTGGTGCCCGAGGTGAAGTAGAGGGCCGCGTCGTCCAGGGTATTGAGGTCGACCCGGGGATCGAGCGCGGAGCCGGACGCGAGGAAAGCGCCGTAGTCTTCGGCGTAGTCCGGCCGGACCTCGTCGGGTCCCACGAACACGTAGCTCTTCACGGTGTCGAGTCTTTCCCTGACGGCGTTCACGCGGTCCACGAACTCGGGACCGAAGAAGAAGGTCCCGGCCTCGGTCACCTGGACGCAGCGTTCGATGGCGGCCGCGTCGAATCTGAAGTTGAGAGGCACCGCCAAGGCGCCCGTGCGCAATATCCCGAAGTAGATGGGCAGCCATTCCAGGCAATTCATCAGCAGGTGCACGACCCGGTCGCCCTTACCCACCCCTCTTTGGAGCAGCGCGGTGGCGACGCGGTTGGCCTGCTCGTCGAACGTCCTCCAGGAGATCTCCCTGCGCGATTTTTGGGCGGGATCCCGTTCCACAAGGGCGACCTCGTCGGGGTACAGCCGGGCGTTCCTGGCCAGCATCTCAGTGATCAGCATGATTTTCTCCCTGTGATTCCCGATTCCTTCACGGCGGCAATCGATGAATGCACCCCGTCGGCCTCCTTGAGGCCAACCCGGCGCCGGCCCCAGCCGGACGCCCGACACCCTGGACGTTCCGAGCCTCGCGCTTCATTCGCGACGGCGGCATCCCCAGCGCTCCCGCCCGGCCCGCCGCTGCCTCATACGAAGTTGCGAGCAAGATGGATCTTTCAAGCACAAAAGAGCGGGGGAATGATTCCCCCGCACCCCCCAAGTTTCGGCCACACGCGCAAGCGCGTGAGGCCGAGTGCTCGGCGCTGTCGGCGACTGGCCGAAGGCCGCCGCCGCAGCGCCACACGGAGCCGCGAAGCGGCGTGGGGGTGGGGGGGATACGTCCCCCACGCTTTTAAAGTATCATTTTGAACGCAATTATCCATGCCCCCTGCGACACCCGCGAAGCATGAAAACAGACTCACCCGGGAGTCTATTTTCTAGGTAATTATCCATGCCCCCTGCGACACCCGCGAAGCATGAAAACAGACTCACCCGGGAATCTATTTTCTAGGTAAATCCGTATCAGAACAACAGGGCAAGCCCGTCGGCAACCAGGAACCCCTTCCTGGTCGGCACGACGGAACCGCCCCTGATCTCGATCAATCCCGAATCGCTCAAACGGGTCAGAACCCCGCTGTAGTCCGCGCACGAAGCAAACGTTTCCAGGGGAACGCCGTCGCTGGTCCTCAAGCCGAGGGAGAGCCGCTCCAGTTGAACCTGCTCCGGGGTCAGGATCTCGCGACCGGCGACGGGCGATTGCCCGGACATCAGCCTGCGCGCATAGTCCGAGACCGACCTCACGTTCCACCACCTTGAATCATTGTCGAAGGAATGCGCCGACGGCCCCAGCCCGAGGCAGGGGACGCGGCGCCAGTACTTTCGGTTGTGCCGCGAGACGAATTCCGGCGCTCGGGCGAAATTCGAGATTTCGTAGTGCAGGTAGCCGCGCTTTTCCAGGAATCGCGAAGTCCGCAGAAAGAACGCTCTTTCCACGTCTTCGCCGAGGGGGCGCATTGTGCCTTTCTTCAGCTTTTTCCCGAAAAGGGTTCCTTCCTCGTAGGTCATCTGGTAGCAGGACAAATGTTCGGGGCCGAACCCGAGCGCCCGGTCGAGGGTCTTCAGCCATCCCGGCACGGTTTGCCCCGGGAGACCATAGATGAGGTCGATGCCGACGTTCTCGAAACCGGCGGACCGGATGATAGCCAGGGCTTCTTCCGCCTGCAGGGCGGTGTGCCTTCGTTTCAGGAGGCGGAGCTCTCCTTCGTCGAGGGACTGCACTCCGAGGCTGATCCGGTTCACTCCGAGGTCGAGAACCTCCCGGAGCCTGCCGGGAGTGATATCGTCCGGGTTGGCTTCGAGGGTGATTTCCGTGTCGTCGGAAAAGGAAAAAGCACGACGAAGATGGTCGATGAGCGCTCCCAGGCGGGCCGCATCGACGAGCGAGGGGGTCCCGCCGCCGAGATAGAGGGAATCGAAGAGCGCGAACCGTCCCCGGTATCCGTCGATTTCCTTTACAACGGCTTCCAGCCAGAGCGGCAGGAGCTCCAGGGACGTCGTGGAATAGAAATCACAATAGGGGCATTTGGACCGGCAAAAGGGAATGTGAACGTACAGGCCGGCTGCTTCGACACTACTCATTGTCGGCTTTCAGGACGGCAACGAAGGCGCTCTGGGGGATCATCACGGACCCCACCATTTTCATCCGCTTCTTGCCTTTCTTCTGTTTTTCGAGCAGCTTTCTCTTCCGAGAGATGTCGCCGCCGTAGCACTTTGCGGTCACGTCCTTGCGAAAGGCGTTGACCGTGGACCGCGCGATGATCTTCCCTCCTATGGCACCCTGGATGGCGATCTTGAACTGGTGCCGGGGGATTTCCTCCTTGAGCCGGTCGCAAACCTGCACGGCCCATTCCCGAGCGCGTTCCCGGTGGACGATCAGCGACAGGGCATCGACTTTCTCGCTGTTCACCAGGATGTCGAGCTTGACCAGGTCGCTCACCCGGTGTTCGATCAGGTCGTAGTCGAAGGAGCCGTATCCCTGGGTGACCGTCTTCAGCTTGTCGTAGAAATCGAAAACCACCTCGGCCAGGGGCATTTCCATGGAGATCTCGATCCGCCCGGGGGTCGGGTAGTTGAAACGCGGGTTCACTCCGCGCTTGTCGAGGCACAATTTCATCACGGCGCCCATGTACCGTTCGGGAATGATGATCGAGGCCTTGATGAAGGGCTCGGCCGAAGTTCGGATCCTGATGGGATCCGGGTAGTACTGCGGGTTGTCGACCATCGTCGTGCTGCCGTCTTCAAGGGTCAGCACGTACTGCACGCTCGGGAAGGTCATGATGATGGACTGGTCGTATTCACGTTCGAGGCGCTCCTGGACGATCTCGAGGTGCAGCAGTCCCAGGAAGCCGCAGCGAAACCCCTGCCCCAGGGCAACCGATGAGTCCTTCTGGTAGATCAGGGCGGCGTCGTTGAGCTTGTACTTCTCGAGGGAATCAGCCAGGGAGAGATAATCGTCGGAGGAAATCGGGTAAATCGAGGAAAACACCACGGGCTTGACTTCCTTGAAACCGGGAAGAGGCGCCGGGACCGGGTTGGAATCCAGGGTGATCGTGTCGCCCACCCTCGTGTCGCTCACCGTTTTGACGCCCGATATGACGTACCCGACCATTCCGGCCCGCAACTCCTTCTTGGGCTCTCTCGACAACCGAAAGACGCCGACTTCCTCCACCTTGTAGGTCGCCCCGTTGGACATGAAGCGGATGACGTCCCCGGGACGAACCGACCCGTCAAACACGCGGCAGGCCACGATAGTGCCCCGAAAGGAGTCGTAGTGCGCGTCGAAAATGAGGGCGGAAAGCGGGGCATCGAGCTTCCCCGACGGAGGCGGGATCCGATCGACGACGGCCTCCAGGACGTCGTCGATCCCCCTGCCCTCCTTTGCGGAACACAGCACCGCCTGGCTTGAATCCAGACCGAGCTCACTTTCAATCTGCGCCCTGGTGTTTTCGATGTCGGCCGAGAGCAGATCGATCTTGTTGATCACCGGAATGATCGTGAGATCGTGTTCCATGGCGGCGTAGAGATTTGCGAGCGTTTGCGCCTGCACTCCCTGCGAAGCGTCCACCAGCAGCAGGACCCCCTCGCAGGAGGCCAGGGCGCGGGACACCTCATAGGAGAAATCCACATGCCCCGGGGTATCGATCAGGTTGAGCTCGACTTCTTCGCCGTTGCGGCTCCGGTACGGCAGCGTGACCGTCTGGCTCTTGATGGTGATCCCGCGTTCCCGCTCGATATCCATGTTATCGAGAATCTGATCCCGGAACTGTCGGTCGGTCACGAGGCCCGCACGCTGTATCAACCGGTCCGCCAGCGTGGATTTTCCGTGGTCTATGTGAGCGATGATGCTGAAATTCCTTATTTTCGTCATAGACACCAGGTACCCTGAACAAATTTGAGGGAAGGATCAATGGCGGGGGCACCGCCCGTCGGTGCCTCAAGGCCGCCCCGGCTACCGCGCCCCGGGTCCCGGGTCACGCTCGAGCTCCGATCGTGTCCCTTCCCGGGGAAAATTGATTTATATCCTATATGCCTTCGCCGGTAAATCCTCACGAAACTCCCGCCCCCTGAAAGCCGGATGCCGAACACGGCGCCACCCCCGGAAAAATCGAGGCGTTCTCGCCCCGAAGTCGTCTGCCGCGTCGGACTTCCGGATGGACACCGACGCCGAAAAAGTGTAAACGGGGATCATCCGTCATTCACCGCCCGTCTGCGACAATCCACCCCCTCACCCGCGCACGAACGCATCCGGGCGGTTCCGGAGAGGAGGCCGCAGCGCGGATCGCCCCGTCAGGCTCCGTCGTCCGCGATCCGGTTTCTTTCCGCTCTTCAAACCACAATCTATGGAGGAGATTCAATGAAAACGGTTCGTATCCTGATTGCCCTGAGTGTTCTGTGCGCTCTCGCGTCGTGTTCTCTCAAGCAAGGCTGGGACCTGGCGGGAAAATGGCAGAAAATCGAGGGCGCCGAAACGGTCGAATTCACCGCCAAGGGCACGGTGGTCCTGGTGAGCGGGGAGACTTCCGTAACCGCTCCGTACACCGTGCTTGACGCAAAACATTTGCAGCTCAACCTGGGAGGGCTGGGAACGGTTGTGGTCGGAGCGGAGGTCGCCGGAGACACGCTGACGCTGACCGACGCCAAGGGACAGGCCGTCAAGTACAAGAAAGCGAAATAGAGCAATCACCTGGGAGATAGACTCCCGGGTGAGCCTGTTTTCATGCTCCGCGGGTGTCGCAGCCCCCATGGGCAATTGCGTTCGAGGTGGGTGCATCGGACGGGCGGGCATAAAGCCCGCCCGTTGTACGTATGATCCGCGTAACAGTCCCGTAATGGCAAGGTTTATCCCCGACCGCATCACCTCCCGGCCGTGGATGTGTGGAAAACAACTCGGATGAACGCACAAGACCCGGCCCCGCCTTGGCGGGACCGGGTCTTTTTTGTATCGAACCCGGAGTCTGCCCGGAATCAGAACGCCGCGGTGATATTGAGACCGCCGAACACGTGGCTGGACTCGCCGTCCCAGGAATTCGCCTCGATGATGTCCGCCGCTTCGCCGGTGAGCGGAAACGCGAAGCCGATCTTGGGAGTGAGCGTCAGCCACTTGAGAACCGGGATGCGCAGCCCGGCGTTCAGCGTCCCGGAATGGAACGCGGAATAGGAATCCAGCCTGCCCGAGGGGTGGACCAGCGTGTCGTCGTCGAGCAGAACCAGGTACCCGAAAGTCATCCCCAGGTCGACGCTCATTCCGCACCAAGGAAGCGGGAAATTGCGCGAAAGGTCCAGTTGCATCCACCACCCGGGCGTGTGGGTCACTTCGCGATACGTCGTGAATCCAACCGTGAACCACGGAAAGGCGTACGACACCCCGCCGTACACTTCCAGCGCGTCGAACCGGCCGTTGGGCAGATTGTAGTAGATGGTCCCCACGGTTCCCGTGAAGTTTTTGAAAAGCTCGCGCGAGTAGGAACCCGTGAAATCGGTCTCGTTCCACTTCGCTCCTCGCGAGAACAACTCCTGGGCGGTATCGAAATTGCCCCACACGTTGAACGAGAAGCCATGCGAGCCCAGCGTGAACGAGGGCTGCATGACCGCACTGCCCGCGCTGAGCGCATACCCCCTCCAGATATACTGGCTGAGGAAATCGACCGACCCGCTTCCCGTCAGCTTGACGTCCTCACACGCGCCCTGTTCGTCGGCTCCCGCCGGCGCAGTCCCGCACATTAACCCCATGAATGCAAAGAAGAAAACCAGTAGTGCGCCAACCCCTCTTGACCTCAGCTTTTTCATTTTTTTCAGCCCCTCGTTGAATGCTCGAAGAAAACCCCATCACGCGGAAGACGAATGAAGACCGCACACCTCATCCGAACCGGGTTCGATTCCACCCGTGAAGTGGCAAATAGCAGGAAGCTTGCCATTGGAGATCGAACAGGCATTGGCGCACGGATCGAGAAGACCGCACAGCGCGTTGAAGCCCTCGTTTATCCGGAGCTAACAGATTGATTTTGATATATTATTGGTTTTGAACGAAAAACCCTGCCGTCAACAGCCGGCGCGATTGCTCCAGGCGGATTGGAGGTTTGATCTCATTGAAATGGATCATACTTTGACACATTTTTGTTGATTTCATGGCTGCGGAGCTTCCGATTGCAACAAAACCGACACTCTCGTCATGTGCCGGAATTTCGCCGCCGTGATGGTCGGTTCTCCCCCGGCACGGCGAGGACCCGGGAATCCCTTTGCGCCGCGTGGTCGCGCCGGCGTGAGGGATGCACGATCTCATGAACCGGCCCGGTGAGGCGGGTGGCGGGCATGTGCAGCTCGCTGTAAAAGAAGCGGCCCAACCGGATGGAGTCGGTTGATCCAGTTCGCGATTTCATGTATGAAGTGTGGATCGAACTTTCGTGAATTTCCAGGGAGCTCGACCGATGTCGAGCTTTCATGTCATTTCAGAGAACGGTGTTGCTGTCCGCGGACAATCTTTCCGGAGGTGGCCGGAGCATGAATGTAAAGGAACTGGAGCAGCTGATGGAGCAGGCAATGACGTCCGAGTGGGAGGTCACTTCCACGGGCACCGGTTTTCTGGTCGCCACGGACTGGCGCCTGCCCAACAATGAACGCATCGAGATCTTTGTGCGAACGGTCGGCGAGCGGGAGGATCTATTCCTGGTGACGGATGGGGGAGAGGTCTTCAACTTCCTGTTTTCCCACGGCATCGATCTTTCCAAGGACACCCGGGGGATGAAGACTCTGAACGGCGTGTCGGAGAGGTACCAGGCCAAGATCGTGAACTACCAGATCACCCGGGGAAGCGGCCGGGCGGACCTTGCCCGTTCCATACGCCTCATGCTCGAAGCCGTCAAGGACGCGTCCTTTCTTCTCTGGCACAAACTGGTCCCGGACAGCTCCATTCACTGACGCTCGCGGGGGGGGAGATTACGACTTGATCGGCCACGCCGAATCCGGCCTGACGCCCGCGCGCCGGCGGGTGGGGAGGAACGAAGTTCGGTCAATAATACAAGATCGGCTCTGACGCCCGCGCGCCGGCGGGGGGAGGAAACCCGGCCTCCCGTGATTGACGCCCCCGCCCCCGCGGCTTCCCGGCATCGACACCGCGGCTCGGCCGCCCGAATGTCAGCCTGCCTGCCGGTCGATGAACCGCAATGCGTTGTTCAGACGCTTGAGCACCGCGTCCTTGCCCAGAACGTCGATGATCTCGAACAGGCCGGGGCTCACCGTCCCTCCCGTCAAGGCCACTCGAACGGGTTGGGCGACCTTTCCCAGCTTCAGTCCCAGTTCCGAAACGATCTGCTGAAAAACCGATTCCAGGCGCTCGTGGGAAAACCCGTCCAGTGCGGCCAGCTCCGCAAGAAGCCGATTGAAGGGTTCGCGCATGGCGGAAACCAGAAATTTTCGGGCCGCCTCCGGATCGTATTCCACTTCATCCACCAGGTAGAACCGCATTTGCTCCGCCATCTCGACCAGCGTCCGCACTCTGGGCTGCAGCGTCGGAATCGCTCGGGCCACGTATTCGGGCGACCGGGCAGGATAGCCCTTCGCGTCAAGGAACGGCTGCAAAAGGGGAACCAGCGCCTCCGGGCTCCTTTCCCTCAGGTAGTGGGCGTTCAGCCACAAGAACTTCTCCGGGTTGAACACACTGGCGGATTTGCCGACGTTTTCCAGGCTGAAGGTTTCGATCAGTTCCCGCCGGGTGAAGATCTCCTGGTCTCCGTGAGACCATCCGAGTCGGACCAGGTAGTTGATCAGCGCTTCCGGAAGGATCCCCATGTCCCGGTAGGCCATGACCGAGGTGGCCCCGTGGCGCTTGGACAGGCGCGCCCGATCCTCGCCCAGGATCATGGGAACATGCGCGAAATACGGCAGCCTGGCACCGAGAGCCTGGTAGATGAGGATCTGGCGCGGGGTGTTGTTCACATGGTCATCCCCGCGAATGACGTGGGTGATGTTCATGGTGACGTCATCCACCACCACCGCGAAGTTGTAGGTGGGCATGCCGTCGCTGCGCTGGAGGACGAGGTCGTCGAGCTCGGCGTTCTCGAAAAAAATCGGTCCCTTGATGATATCGTTGAGCACCGTCGTGCCCGAATCCGGACACCGGAACCGGAGCACTCTGTCCGGCCCGGGACCGAGCCCGCGATCCCGACACCTGCCGTCGTACTTGGGCTTTCGCCCCTCTGCCATGGCGCTCTTGCGCCGTCGTTCGAGATCGTCGGGCGCGCAGTCGCAATAGTAGGCGGCACCGCCGTCGACCATTCTTTGAAGGTAATCCTTGTAGACATCGAGTCGCTTTGTTTGATAGTACGGTCCCTCGTCCCAGTCCAGGGAGAGCCATTCCATGGCGTCGAGAATGGCCTTGATGGACGATTCCGTCGACCGGACGAGGTCCGTGTCTTCAATGCGAAGGATGAATCTGCCGCCGAAATGGCGGGCGAAGAGCCAGTTGAACAAGGCCGTCCTTGCCCCTCCGATATGCAGATCCCCGGTTGGGCTTGGCGGGAATCGAGTGATTACGGGCTCCATAAACCATGTTCTCCTTGAAATATGCCGATTGCCGCTTCGATTGATACTAGGTTGCCTAGAAAATAGATTCCCGGCCGAAACTATTTTCATGCTTCGCGGGTGACGCCGGCGACATGGGGAATTACCTAGAAAATAGATTCCCTCGGGAGTCTGTTTTCATGCTTCGCGGGTGAAGCGCAGCCTCATGGATAATTGCGTTCAAGAGGAGTGCATCGGGCGGGAGGGCATAAAGCCCTCCCCTTGCTACGTCTGACCGGCCTATCGGTCCGTAGGGGGTTATCCCCGCCCGCGCCACCTACCCTTGCTACCTCTGACAGAAACCCGACCGGCCTGTCGGTCCGTAGCAAGGGGCGGAGTATATCCCCGCCCGCGTCGCCTCCCGCCATGCGGGTGTTGTGTAATCTTGAACGCACCCCGGTATGAAGCGGATTTGCAGGAGGGGGAAAACACCTTGCGCTCCGGATGTTTCGTTCCATCCTGCCGTATGCACCGCCAAATTTCGGCTTGCAGCCGAAAACCGGGCAATAATGCTTAACACAGGACCGGGCTAAACTCAATCACGCGCTGCCGCGAAAAGCTCCAGGCCGCTCGGCGCTTCGCGGAATCATTTGAAAAACCGGTCGCCGCGCAACAGAAATCTTGCTCATTCGGCACTCATCTGGCAGTATGTCGCAACGCCTGACGGAAAGGACGGCCTGCCTGCATCGGGCAGGCCGAATGGAATTGGGATTTCAGAGTTCTGCTGAACCATCCGGCTGAAGGGAATGGAAGCATGAAAAGCATCATCCGTGTTCTGGCATGTTGTCTGGTACTGCTTTCTCTGTGTGCGTGCGGATCGTCCAAGGAACCGGCGGCATCGACCGCAACCGGGCCTCCCCCGAATTCTCCGACCAAGATCAGGGTGGTCGACGTTTCCAACAGCACGGGGGAACTGTTTGACGTGGACGTGATCGGGTTGCTCTGGAGCGGCCTCGACGATGCGTTGAAGAAGCGGGGCATGTTCTGGACTCCGGATTCCCCCAACCCTCCGCTCACCATCGAAGCACAAGTGGTGAAATACAGAAAGGGAAGCGCCGTTGCAAGAGGAATGCTGGTGCCCTATTGGGGGAACACCGTGCTCGTGGCCAAATGCGAGCTCAAGGAAGGCGACCGGGTGATCGCGTCGGCCGAATCGAAGCAGAGCGTTTCCCTCGGTCACGGCGGGATCGCGATCGGGGGATGGCGCAAGGTTTTTTCCGCCGTCGGGGAGGAACTGGTGAGCAAGGTGGTGCGGCCCATGTAATGGGCGTCGGCTTCTTCGGGATGATGACCTGTCAAATTGATTGACAACTTGACACGGATCTGTATACTAAGTTGTTTTGACATCCTGAAGGGAAGCGGCATGCGGATTCGAGTCGACGAAATACCGGAATCGGGGAGGTTTCTTCATTTCCACTGGGATGAAGACCACCTGCGCCAGTTCCTGCCTCCGGAGGATCCTTTCGAGATCGAGCTGGTGCGGCCGGTCAATGTGGACCTTGAAATTCAGAAAAGAATCGACCACATCCGCATCACGGGGACCATCAGGGGGGTCTTGCGGCTGGGTTGCCATCGGTGCCTGAAACCTTTCCAGTGGTCCATGGATGAAACCGTGGACGTCTTTCTCCTCGAGGAAGAAAAGGCTCCTCAGGAGGAGGAGCTCGAGCTGGAAGACGAAGAGCTCGACTTCGAATTCTTCGACGGTCAAATCATCGAGATCGACCAGTTGGTGGCCGAACAGATCTTCCTGGCGTTGCCGTTCAAGGTGCTCTGTTCCGAGGACTGCCGCGGCATCTGCCCCCGGTGCGGGGTCAATCTGAACGATGAGGAATGCCGTTGCGCGATGGAGAAGGAACCTTCGGCATTCTCCCGGCTCGAGGCCATCAAGTCGCGGCTGCCGGGCTGGAGGGAAGAATAGGGACGAAAGACAATCGAATCAACCGGCCCGCGCCGTTGCGGGTCTTTCGTATCAGTCCTCCTCGCTCGTAAGGAGCACCGGAATCCCGCACCAGCGGGATTCTTTGCATGCTTTCAGCGGATTGCGGAGACATCCGGGAGCCCGGGGGGACGTCAAACAACCGCCGCACCTTCACGCGCGTGAAGCTCACGCGGGATTGCGGATCGGACGAGGTTTCCAAGGAGAATCGAAAATGGGAGTACCTAAGAGAAAGACATCCAAAGGCAGGCGCGACAAAAGACGTGCCCATCTGGCCCTGAGCGGCCCTGCCCTGGCCAAGTGCCCGCAGTGCAACGAAATGCGCCTGCCTCACCGGGTTTGCCCGGCCTGCGGCTACTACCGGGATCGAGCGGTACTGGAATTTGAGGAAGAATAGGCAGAGCGGTCCGTCGTCGGAAGGTCTGGTTTATGAAGATTGCGGTGGATGCCATGGGCGGGGATCATGCCCCCGAAGCGCTCATTGAAGGGGCGCTCCTGGCCGGACCGCAATGCTCCGCCGATATCCTCGTGATCGGCAACGAAGCACGACTCTCCAGTCTTTTGGCTCACTCCGGTGACAGCACCTCATTAAAAGTGGTTCACGCCCCGCAGGTCATTGGCATGGGAGAGGCCGGACCCATGGCCCTTCGCAGGAAGCGGGAAGCGTCCCTGACCATAGCCATGCGCCTCTTGGCCGAGAACGAAGTCGATGCCGTCGTGAGCGCCGGAAACAGCTCGGCCGTCGTCTCGGCGGCAAGGCACCTGGTGGGATTGATCCCTGGACTCAGGCGTCCTGCCATGGCGGTGCCCTTGCCCACCCCCTCCGGAAAACTGTTGTTGCTCGATGCGGGAGCGCACGCGGAAGCCACTGCCATTCATCTGGCCCAGTCGGCCGTGCTCGCGCATTGCTATCTCAAGATCGAGGAGGGCTTGAACCGCCCGCGCATCGGACTCTTGAACATCGGGCATGAACCGGCCAAGGGCAACAGGGCGGTCCAGCGCGCCTTCGCTCTCTTGAGGCGATGCAGTCTCGAATTCACGGGCAACGTGGAACCCAACGACCTCTTTGCCGGAAAGGTCGATGCGGTGATATGCGACGGCTTCGTCGGAAACGTGCTGCTGAAGATGTACGAGGGGTTTTCCGAAACCGTCTGTCGTTTCCTGGAGTCCCTGGCGAATCACGACGGTCGGGACTTCTCCGGAGGGGCGGGACGGATTCTGGAACGTTTTCGGAGGGACTATCATTACGAATTCGTGGGTGGCGCGCCCCTGCTCGGGATCCGCAAGACGGTGGTGGCGGCGCACGGACGATCCCGGGCCACAGCCATTGCCAACGCCATCCGGCTGGCCTGCCGGCTGCAGGAAGCAAGGGTGTTCGAACGTCTTGCGGGGATCGTCGAGGAGGATGGGGCACTGACCGAGTTGAGACACCAGAATACCCTGCTGATGATCGACCAACTCAAAGATAAGTGGGGATTTGCCCATCGATAGAACCAATCACGGCTTCACTACCATGCTTTTGCCCCCGTGGCCATGGGCCGGAGGAAAGGAGCACCATCGTGGATTATTTCTTGACTGAAGAACAGGTCATGATCCAGGAACTGGCGGGCCAGATCGCGCGTGAGAAAATCAGGCCGGTCCGGGCGCAACTGGACGAACAGGAGGAGTTCCCATGGGAAATCATGAAGATATGCGCGCAGGCCGACCTTTTCGGTCTATATATTCCTGAAGAGTATGGCGGGCTTGGGGGCGGCATTCTCGAAAACTGCCTCGCCATCGAAAAAATTGCCGAGGCGTGCATCGGCATCGCCACCTCTTTTGCGGCCAGCGGCCTGGGGGCTTACCCGATCCTTCTTTTCGGAAGCGAGGCACTGAAGCGGGCCTACCTTCCCGATATCGCCTCAGGCAAACGCCTTGCGGCTTTCGGACTGACCGAATCCGGAGCGGGCAGCGACGTATCCGGCATACAAACCACCGCGGTGCGCGACGGCGATCACTATGTTCTCAATGGGGCCAAGCAGTGGATCACCAATGGCGGAGAGGCGGAAATATACTCCGTGCTCGCCATAACCGACCGTTCCAAGGGCCCCAGGGGCGCCAGCTTTTTCGTCGTGGAAAAAGACGATCCCGGCTTCTCTTTCGGCAAGAAAGAGAAGAAGCTCGGCATACGCGCCTCGGCCACCCGGGAACTGGTGTTCCAGGACTGCCGGATCCCAAAAGAACGGTTGATCGGCAGGGAAGGCACGGGCTTCATTGTTGCCATGAAAACCTTCGACAAGTCGCGCCCCGGCATTGGAGCGCTCGGCGTCGGATTGTCCCAGGGCGCTCTGGACATCTCCGTGGAATATGCCCGCAAGAGAATGCAGTTCGGGAAACCCATCATCAGCTTCCAGGCAATCCAGCACAAGCTCGCCGACATGGCCATCAAAACGGAAGCCGCGCGTGCGCTCATCTACGCCGCGGCCCGCTATATGGACACCGACCCGCCCGATTCGAGCAAAGTGGCCGCCATGTGCAAGGTGTTCGCCGGCGATGCGGCGCTCTACGCGGCCACCGAGGCCGTGCAGATTCTCGGAGGATACGGCTACATGCAGGACTATCCGGTGGAAAAGATGATGCGGGACGCCAAGATCCTCCAGATTTACGAAGGAACCAACGAGATCCAGCGCAACATCATCGGTCAGGAATTGAACAAGGAATACAGCAGGCTGAAGGAGTCATTCTTCTAGCCCCGACAATAAGAGGAATCCGATATCCATGCACATCGTCGTATGCATCAAGCAGGTTCCCGATACGAAGAACGTCAGGATAGACCCGGACACCCACACTTTGGTCCGCCAGGGAGTGGAAAGCATCATCAATCCGTTCGACCTGTTCGCGGTGGAAGCCGGCCTGCAGCTAAAAGACAAGCTGGGGGCGACGGTCACCGCCGTCACGATGGGCCCCCCGCAGGCGGGTGACGCCTTGCGCGACACCCTTTCCCTGGGAGTGGACGACGCCGTTTTGTTGAGCGACAGGGCGTTCGCGGGGTCCGATACGTGGGCTACCGCCACCACGCTTTCCGCCGCCATACGCAAGATCGGCGACGTGGACCTGGTCATCTGCGGCAAGCAGGCGGTGGACGGCGATACAGCCCAGGTCGGCCCTGAGATGGCCGCTCTTCTGGATTTTCCCTACGCCACCTACGTCAAGAGCATGCAAAAGCTCGACGAGCGCCATTTCAAGGTGACCCGGCAGACGGACGAGGGCGTCGAAGTCTGGAAAGTGCCCCTGCCGATGCTCATCACCGTCATAAAGGAGATGGGCGAGCCCAGGGTGCCTTCGCTGCGGCATAAAATGCGCGCGAAAAAGGCTGAAATCCCCGTCTGGGGCGCCGCGGATTTGGGCCTCGATCCGAATTCCGTGGGGCTCTGCGGCTCCTTCACCCAGGTGGTCCGCGTTTTCAGCCCGCCGCGCCGCACGAACCGCATCCAACTTTCGGGCACCGTGCAGGAACAGGCTGAGCAGCTCTATCGACACCTCAAACAGGCCAAGGTACCAGGGATATGAAAGCCATCGTCGATCGCAAGAAATGCACCGTCTGCGGCGTGTGCACCGATGTATGCCCCATGGGGGCTATTTCTCTGAAGGAAACCGAAATCGAAATCTCCGACGACTGTTCGCTGTGCGGCATGTGTGTGGACACGTGCGAATTCGGGGCGCTCTCGCTTCCGCAGGTGGGCACAGGCCCCGCCGCCGACATCGCCGCGTACAGCGGCGTATGGGTTTTCGCCGAATGGCGTTCCGGAACCATCCACAAGGTCAGCCACGAGTTGCTGAGCGCGGGCCGGGTCCTGGCGAACAAACGCGGCGTTCCGCTGGCGGCCGTGCTGCTGGGGCACCGGCTGGACGACGCGATCTCGGAGGAGCTCATCTCCTATGGCGCCGACGTGGTTTACGTGGTCGACCATCCGGAGCTGGCCGGATTCCGCGACGACACTTACGCCAACATCCTGGTGGAACTGATCCGCCGCAAGCGTCCGGAGATCCTTCTCGCCGGGGCGACCAGCATAGGCCGCTCCTTCATTCCGCGCGTGGCGGCATCCGTCAGGACGGGGTTGACGGCGGACTGCACCGACCTGGACATCAGCGAGGACGGCCTGCTGCTGCAAACCAGGCCGGCGTTCGGCGGCAACGTCATGGCCACGATCGTCTGTCCCAACAGCCGTCCCCAGATGGCGACGGTCCGGCCCAAAGTCATGAAGCCGGTGCCCGTTCCGGGACACAAGGGAAGTGTTGAGCTCGTCACCGCACCCGAAGAGTGGCTGCGCAGCAGGGTCGAGGTGCTGGAGGTGATCCCCGAGGCGGACAAAACGGCCAAACTGACCGAAGCGGACGTCATTGTTTCGGGTGGTCGTGGATTGAGAAAACCCGAAAACTTCAAGCTGCTCGAAGACCTCGCCGGCCTTTTGAACGGCGCGGTCGGAGCGTCGCGCGGGGCCGTGGAGGAAGGCTGGATCGCGCCGTCGCACCAGGTGGGACAAACCGGTCGAACCGTGGCCCCCATTCTTTACATGGCCGTGGGCCTGGCAGGGGCGATCCAACACGTGGTCGGCATGCAGGGCTCCAGGATCATCGTGGCGGTGAACCGCGACCCCCAGGCTCCCATCTTCGATGTGGCCTCTTTCGGAGTCGTTGCCGATCTTTTCGAATTCGTTCCCGAGTTCATCAAGCGGATAAGGACCGAACGAGGGGAAAGCAGCTAGCGTCCCTTCGCCGAGGTTCCCTGGACTTCGGTAATGCCGATCGATCTCCGGTCCGTCCTCGCCGCGTGCGGAGGTGATAGGCGCGAAATAGGCGCCTTGCTTTTTCAGGGTGACCGTCCTCCCCGCGCTCGGAGGTCATAGCGGGCGGCCGGGTTCCATTACGTACAGAGGCGCGACCTCCCCGCGCTGACGGAAGTGATGGCTTACAGTGTCATCTCGACCGCAGGGAGAGATCCAGTTCTCCCCGTGCTCGGGGGTGATGTGAAAAGTGTAGGTTTGACCCCGAATCGCATGCATGCTATTGAAAGTCGGTTCGGGTTCCGGAAGCTCAGTTCCCGAAAACGGTGAGCGGGGAGAGGCACCCGCATGCTCCTCCCGGACGTTCCGGGAGATGTTGAAACGATCGGCGCGGCCTCGGGAAGGTTTTACAGGGCGGCCCGGCCGATGTGGGCCCGGCCGCGATGCACCGGCCGCCGGTTATGCGAACCCATATCGATTGGAGAGGGTACAGGAATGAGCGAAAAGCGCGTTGCCGTCGTGACCGGCGCGAGCAGGGGAATCGGCAGGGGCATTGCCGTGGCGCTGGCTCGACCGGGATATGACATCATCGTCAACTATAACGCCAGCCCCGGACCCGCCGAAGAGACGGCGGCCGCGGTCGCCGCCCGGGGAGGTTCCGCCCACCTGCACCGTTTCAATATCGCGGACGCGGATTCGGTCAAGGAAGCGTTCAAGGAAATCATCAAGACCTACGGCAGAGTGGATGTCCTGGTCAACAACGCGGGGATCGCCCGCGACAACCTGCTCGTTCTCATGAAGGCTTCGGAGTGGGATGAAGTACTGGACACCAACCTCCGGGGGGCATTCCTGTGCACTCAGGCGGTCGTCAAGCAGATGCTGCGGCAGAGATACGGCCGGATCGTGAATGTAACCTCCGTGGTCGGTGTGATCGGCAACGCCGGCCAATGCAACTACTCCGCCGCCAAAGCCGGGCTGATCGGATTCACGCGGTCCATCGCCCGCGAACTGGTGTCGAGAAACATTACCGTCAACGCGGTGGCTCCCGGCTTCATCGAAACCGACATGACGCTGGCATTGCCCGAGACGGCCAGGCAAAGCCTGCTTCAGCAGATACCCGCCGGACGCTGCGGCACGCCCGAGGACATCGCGGCCGCCGTGGTTTTTCTGGCATCCGAGGCGGCCGGATATATCACCGGGCAGGTCATTCACGTCAACGGTGGAATGTTTATGGGCTGATGCGCAAAGCTCCTTTTGAGAAAGGACCCGCTCGCACGCGGTTCGGATCGTTTGCCCCGCTATAAGTCATGGAGAAGAAGGAAATGGAATCGAGGAAGAATCGACGCGTGGTGATCACCGGAATCGGCCTTGTGTCACCCCTGGGTGTGGGGATCGAAGAGAACTGGACGAACCTCATCCAGGGGAAGTCCGGGATCCGGGCGATTACCGGTTTCGACGCAAGCGCCTACGCGACCAGAATCGCCGGAGAGGTGAAGAATTTTCATCCGGAAGACTTCATCCCCAAGAAAGAGCTCCGCAAGATGGATCCTTTTCTCAAGCTCTGCCTGGGAGCCTCCCGGCTCGCCTTTGAAGACGGCGGGTTTGAAATTCCCCCTGAGCTTGCTCATCGTGCCGGGGTGGTCATGGGTTGCGGGCTGGGGGGACTGCTGACGCTGGAGGAGTCCCACAAGGTCCTTCTGGACCTGGGGCCGAGAAAGGTCAGCCCCTTCTTCATTCCGATGCTCATCGGCAATATGGCTCCCGGTTTGATCTCCATCTATCACGGGGCCAAGGGCCCCAACCTGTCCATCCAGACCGCCTGCGCCGCCGGCACTCATGCCGTGGGAGAGGCTTTTCACATGGTCCGGTCCGGGATCTCCGACATCATGATCACCGGCGGAGTCGAGTCCACCGTAACCTCCCTGTGCGTCGCAGGGTTCAACGCCATGCGCGCCCTCTCGACGCGCAACGACGAGCCGGAGAAAGCCTCCCGCCCGTTCGATCGCGACCGCGACGGTTTCGTGCTGGGCGAAGGTTCCGCGGTGCTCATCCTGCAGGAGCTGGAAATGGCGTTGGCGCGGGGCGCCCGAATTTATGCCGAGGTCATCGGTTTCGGGGCCACGGGGGACGCTTTTCACATGGCCGCGCCCGCACCCAACGGCGAAGGAGCGGCGCGTTGCATGCAGATGGCCCTGGACGACGCGGGCATCGAGCCCTCGGCGGTCGATTACATCAACGCCCACGGCACCTCCACCGACCTCAACGACAAGTATGAGACGCAGGCCATCAAGACCATTTTCGAAGCGCATGCCTCGAAGTTGGCGGTCAGCTCGACCAAATCCATGACCGGGCACCTGCTGGGCGCCGCCGGGGGAGTGGAGGCCGCCTACACGGCGCTCACACTGGAACGGCAGATCATGCCGCCCACCATCAATTACGAAAATCCGGACCCCGACTGCGATCTCGACTACGTGCCCAACCAGGCGAGGCCGGGACACATCGAAGTGGCCATGTCGAATTCGTTCGGATTCGGCGGGACCAACGGCACCCTGGTTTTCCGCAGATGGACCGGAAAATGAAGTCGGCGTTCGGATCAGCCGGCACGGGAGAGGCTTGGGTCATGAAGATAATGGTGGGATGCGATCACGGCGGTTTCGAATTGAAGGAGAAGATCGTCGCGCACCTTGGGACTCTCGGTCACGAGGTGGTGGACGCCGGAACGAACAGCCTCGAATCGGTGGATTACCCCCACTATGCAATGAAAGTGGCCCGGGCGGTCGCCAGGGGTGAGGCCGACCGCGGGATTCTGGTCTGCGGGAGCGGCATCGGCATGAACATGACCGCGAATCGCGTCTCCGGCATCCGGGCGGTCCTGGCGTACGAGCCATACGGGGCCATCATGAGCCGGCGTCACAACGACAGCAACGTTCTGTGCATGGGAGGCCGGTTCACGGGATTGGACATGGCCTTGCAGATTGTGGACGTCTGGCTTCGGGAGCCCTTCGAGGGCGGACGCCATCAGCGGCGGATCGAGCTGATCGACCGCCTGGTCGATGCCTGATACCGGCACCTCTTCGGCCTCCGTCCCTCCCGCGCCGCGGCGGCGGACTGCGGGCGACGGCGTGGGAGCGGGAACCCCGGTCGATGTGGGCAAAAACCTTTGCGCCCCTCTATGCCGCGGGACGGTTCAAGGTTACATTTAACACGCTTGTCCGGACCATTTTCGTCACCTTTCGCAGCAGGGTTGCCCCATTGCCTTGCGCTCAACCTTAAGGGCTTGAAATTTATATAGGATTCATCACAGGGAAGGGAAGATCATGTCCACGCTCGAACGCATCGATCCTGAAATTGCCGATGTGATCTGTGAGGAGGAAAAGAGACAGCGCGGCAAGTTGGAGCTCATCGCTTCCGAGAATTTCGTCAGCGAGGCGGTTCGTGAAGCTCAGGGCTCAGTCCTGACGAACAAATACGCGGAAGGTTACCCCGGAAAGCGATATTACGGCGGCTGCGAGTTCGTGGACATGGCCGAAAGACTGGCGCAGGAAAGAGCCAAGAAACTCTTCGACGCGGAATATGCGAACGTGCAGCCTCATTCCGGTTCCCAGGCCAATATGGCCATATTCTTCGCCGTCCTCCAGCCCGGCGATACCGTTCTCGGCATGGACCTTCGTCAGGGAGGTCATCTCACGCACGGAAGCCCTGTAAGCTTCTCGGGCAAACTCTATAACGTCGTGTCGTACGGCGTCCGGAAAGACACCGAACAGATCGACTTCGACCAGGTCGCGCGACTGGCGCGCGAGCACCGCCCCAAGCTGATCATTGCGGGAGCCAGCGCTTATCCGCGCATCATCGATTTTGCCCGCTTCGGGCAAATCGCCAAGGAAATCGCCGCGTACCTCATGGTCGACATGGCCCACATCGCAGGCCTCGTCTGCTCCGGTCTTCATCCCAGCCCGGTGCCGCACGCCGACTTCGTGACTTCCACCACGCACAAGACGCTCAGGGGACCCCGGGGAGGACTGATCCTTTCCCATTCGAATTACACCAGGCTTCTCGACAGCCAGATCTTTCCCGGTATCCAAGGCGGCCCGCTGATGCACGTTATTGCGGCCAAGGCCGTTGCCTTCCGCGAAGCACTCCAGCCCTCCTTCAAGGAATACCAGCAGCGGGTGGTGGCCGACGCCGCGGCCTTGGCGCAAGAGCTGAAGGCGCTGGGGTACCGGCTGGTTTCCGGGGGCACCGACAATCACTTGATGCTCGTCGACCTCACGCCTCAGGGCGTCACCGGCAGGGTCGCCGAAGAAACGTTGGACAAGGCCGGAATAACCGTGAACAAAAATTCCATCCCGTTCGATCAGCAGAAACCCCAGGTCACCAGCGGTATCCGCATCGGGACTCCGGCTCTGGCTACGAGGGGAATTTTGCCCCATCACATGAAAGCGGTGGCCGGATTCATGCACCGGGGTCTGAAATCGGCGGGAGACGAACCGGCTCTGGCGCGCCTCCGGGCCGAAGTTGCCGAGTTCTGTTCGGCGTTTCCCCTGTTTTCGTGACGCCCGCGCGACCATGGAGGCGGGTTGAGTCACGCTGAGGGCCGGGCGCGGCGCAACTACCGATCCCCATGCGCCGGATGCTGGATGGGAGCTCGCGACTCGTTTTGGTGCGACGGTTGATTCATACGGGCCGGGGCGAATCCGGCGTTTTCGTGGCCATCCGCATCCCGGCTTTCTTCGGAGCGACGCTCGGAGGCGGGTTGTTCCGCGCGCTCCCGGATTGAGGCGAGCATTTCAACATGAGCCGAAACGATTCCTCCGAGGACCGCTTCTTCATGAAACGGGCGTTGCGCCTGGCGGCAAAAGGCGCCGGCCGCACGAGTCCCAACCCCATGGTCGGGGCGGTCGTGGTGCGTGGAGAAACCACGGTCGCGGAAGGTTTCCATGAATTCGTCGGAGGACCCCATGCCGAAGTGAACGCACTGCGGCAGGCGGGCGACAAAGCAAGAGGCGCAACCTTGTACGTGACGCTCGAGCCGTGCAATCATCAAGGCAGGACGCCGCCGTGCACGCGGGCGGTTCTCGATTCCGGCGTCGCCACGGTCGTGATCGGCATGGAGGATCCCAACCCGGGAGTCCGGGGAGGCGGAGCTTCCTTTCTCAGGTCTCACGGTCTGCGGGTCCACGCGGGCATTCTCGAAAAGGAATGCCGCGCGCTCAATCAGCCCTTCATCAAGCATGTCACCACCGGCCTTCCCTACGTGACCCTCAAGGCCGCGGTCACCCTCGACGGAGCGATCGCCTCCTCCTCGGGCGATTCCAAATGGATCAGCAACGAGCGGTCCAGAAAGTTCGCACACCACCTGCGCTGCATTTCCGACGGGGTCCTGATCGGCATCGGGACGGCCCTCGCGGACGATCCCCTGCTTTCCGCAAGAATCAAGCGAAGACCCGCCTGCCGGCAGCCCGTGCGCATCGTCCTCGACTCCCGCTTGCGTTTGCCTCTGGAAAGCGCCCTGGTGCGCACCGCCGCGGAATTCCCCCTCATGGTGGTCTGCGGACGGGATGCTCCGCCCACGAGGGAAAAGGCTCTCGTGGATGCGGGCGCCGAGGTGATGCGCCTGTCTTCCGGCAAGGGAGGGATTCATCTCCCCGAACTGCTCAGGGCGCTCGGGTCGAAGGGACTCTGCAGCCTGCTGGTGGAGGGAGGCGCCACGGTGCTCGGCGCTTTTCTGGACAACGGCCTGGCGGATGATTTCCATTTTTTCTACGCCCCCAAGGTTCTGGGCGATCCGGCGGGAACTCCCATGGTCCGCGGCAGGGGCCGCGAACGCATGGCGGACGCCGTGCCCGTATTCGACGTGCGTGTCAGGCGTTTCGGAGAGGATGTCATGCTATCCGGAAGACTGACCGAACACCTTTACTGAATGGACCGGGAAGAGAGCACATGTTCACGGGACTCATCGAAGGAACGGGAATCCTGCTGCGTCTGGACCGTCACGGGGTTGATGCCGGGATGGTCATCAAGCCGCGGTATTCCATGGGCGGGCTTTCGCTGGGGGAGAGCATCGCCGTCGACGGGGCATGCCTGACGGTGGTCGCTTTTCAGGGAGAAACTTTCACGGCCGACGTCTCCGCCGAGACGCTGAGCCGCACCACGCTGGGGTCCAAACAGCCGGGCAGGCGATTGAACCTCGAGCGCGCCCTCCGCATGGGAGACCGGCTCGGCGGACATATCGTGAGCGGCCATGTGGACGGCATCGGCATTCTTCGGGATCGGGTCCGCGAAGGACGGTCCTGGCGGCTTTTCTTCGAGCTCCCCGAAGCGTTGTCCCGCTACGTCATCGCCAAGGGCTCCATTGCCGTGAACGGCATAAGCCTCACCGTGAACGGTTGCTCCCGGGGGCGGTTCGACGTGAACATCGTCCCTCACACGGCGGCCGAGACCACCATCGACGACATGCAAAAGGGTGATGAAGTGAACATCGAGACCGACCTCATCGGGAAATACGTCGAACGGATGCTCGGCGGTTGGTCCGAGAAGCTCGGCACGCCTGCCGACTCAAGCCGCATCGACGAAGATTTTCTCCGCCGGCACGGTTTCTTGTGATGCGAATGCGGTTCCATCCGGCTTGTCTCCCGCGGGCGGGCGCCATTCGGCCCCTACAGGGGCGGCTCCGGGCTGGGTATGGAGCCGGTCCGCTCGAAAGAACGCGAACATGCCGTTCTCAGGGTTGTGAAAGCATCCTGCTTTCAGGAACTTGAGAATGACAAAAGCGAATGTTATAAAGACTGTCCGGATGCATCCACATCGCGCTGAGCATCTGCATTTCTTCTCGAAAAGGAGCTCTCTAGATGCCTTGTTCAACCATCCCTGAAGCCTTGGAGGACATTCGTCAGGGCAAGATGGTCATCCTGGTGGACGACGAGGATCGCGAAAACGAGGGGGATCTGTGCATGGCTGCCGAAATGGTGACCCCTGAAGCGATCAATTTCATGGCCAAGTACGGACGCGGCCTGATCTGCCTTTCCCTTGTTCCTGAAATGGTCGACCGGTTGCGCCTGCCGATGATGGTCAGCCACAACCTGTCGCAGTTTCAGACGGCCTTCACCGTATCCATCGAAGCCAGGAAGGGCGTTACGACGGGAATCAGCGCCGCGGACCGCTGCCACACCATTCTCACGGCCATCGCCGACGACGTCAGGCCTGACGACATCGTCAGCCCCGGGCATGTTTTTCCTCTTCGGGCGAAAAAGGGGGGCGTGCTGGTACGGACCGGCCAAACGGAAGGTTCGGTGGATCTTGCGCGCCTGGCCGGGATGAGGCCGGCCGGCGTCATCTGCGAGGTCATGAAAGACGATGGGACCATGGCCCGCATGCCCGACCTCGAGGTCTTCGCTCGCGAGCATGACGTGAAGATCGTGACCGTTGCGGACGTGATCCGGTACCGGATGGCCAATGAGATTTTCGTTCACCGGGCGGCGGTCGCCAACCTGCCGACCTCTTTTGGCGGAGAATTCACGGTGATTGCCTACACGAACGAGATCGACGAGCATTGTCACCTCGCCCTGGTCAAAGGCGATCTCACCCCGCAGGACGAAGTCCTGGTGAGAGTCCATTCGGAGTGCCTCACGGGCGACGTGTTCGGTTCCCTTCGGTGCGACTGCGGCGGGCAGCTTCGGTCTGCCATGGGCCAGATCGCACGGGAAGGCAAGGGTGTCATCCTCTATATGCGCAACCATGAAGGACGAGGCATCGGCATCGTGAACAAGATCAAGGCCTATGCCCTCCAGGAAGACGGCTACGATACGGTGGAAGCGAACGTGGCGCTCGGCTTCGAGCCCGACTTGCGCGATTACGGCATAGGCGCCCAGATGCTCGTGGACCTGGGCATCAAGAAGATGCGCCTGATGACCAACAACCCGAAGAAGATCGTCGGATTGCAGGGATATGGGATCACGGTCACGGGGCGCGTCCCCCTGGAAATCCCGCCAAATGAAGAGAATATCAGGTACTTGACCACGAAGTGCGCGAAAATGGGGCACATCATGAGTTGCGTCACGCAAAAGGAAGAACCCGATGAAAATCTATGAAGGGAAATTGCTGGCTCAGGGGTTGAGGTTCGGAATCGTGGTGAGTCGCTTTAATGATTTCATCGGCGAACGGCTCCTCGGCGGCGCGCTCGACGCGCTCAAGAGAAGCGGCGCCGAAGAAAAAAACATCGACGTGTTCAAGGTGCCGGGTGCGTTCGAAATTCCCCTGGTTGCGAAGAAGGCGGCTTCGACCGGGCGCTACGACGCGGTGATCTGCCTGGGTGCGGTTATCCGAGGCGCGACCCCGCATTTCGACTACGTCGCCAATGAGGTCTCCAAAGGCATCGCGCACGCCGGACTCGAAGCAGGGGTGCCCATTTCCTTCGGGGTTTTGACCACGGACACCATCGAGCAGGCCATCGAACGGGCGGGCTCGAAATCAGGCAACAAGGGATGGGACGCGGCGGTCGCCGCCATCGAAATGGCGAACCTGATCAAGCAGATGTCTTGAAACGGGCCGGGTCCCTTCAGCGTAGCCTCCCGTCTTCATGGGCCGTTGCGCCCCATGGGCGGACGGATGGCCACGCATCCGAATTCCGACTGAACACGGGTGAAGTGTAAGAATGGGTCGACGCAGGCGTTCTCGAGAAATGGCACTGCAGGTGCTGTACCAGATGGAAATGGCCGTGCTGCCTCCGGAAGAGGCACTCGGTCTTTACTATCAACTGTTTGACGACGATGAAAAACACCGCGTACCCGCGGAGGTGCGACCCTTCGCCGAGGAAATCGTCCGGGGGGTCAGCCTGCACCGCGCCAGGATCGACGAAATGATCACGTCCGCGTCCGAACACTGGAGGCTGGCCCGCATGTCGCTGGTGGACCGGAACATCCTGAGGATTGCGGTCTTCGAGATGCTTTTCTGCTTCGATATCCCCCCCAAGGTTTCCATCAACGAAGCCATCGACTTGGGCAAGACTTTCGGCAGCCCGGATTCCGGGGCTTTCATCAACGGGATCCTCGACCATATCCTCCCCCTGTTGGAAGCCAACGGCCGCATCGACCGGCGCGATTCCGCCTGAATCGCCACCCGCCCGCACGGGCATGCCGGATCCGAAATCGCCACGCACGCGCCGTCGGCGCACAAAGGACCGTGCTTCATGCCACGGAACGGCCGCTTACGCAGACGACAACCGTCGCGGCTTTTATCCCCTGTCCGATCGTCACGGGTCGACATTGTCGCCAATGGTGTTGCCGACACACCGGGGGGCGGGCGCACGGGCAAGCGTCCTCTTCACCAACAGCGACCGTCTCCTCCCGAAGTCTCGCCCCATCCGGGCAAAACCATCAACCCCCGGCGACCAGCCGGGAAAAAAGGACGCCCACCGTTCCCGCCAGCCTTCGATCATGGGATGTCGAAAGTTTGACACATCCCCATCGCCGGAGTTCAACCCCCACTGAAAGCTGCCTCACGGATACCTGAGCGCAACGTGACCGCTCTTCGAATCCCTGCGGACATGCTCAACCCCCACCCAACGCCCGTCCGGGGCAGGCACCGTTCACAAGACGGTCCGGCCGATCGCTCTCATCATTCCAAATCGGCTCTGCATCTTGCAATTCGTCCCACTGGCATGCTTTCCGCGTCATTTCAATGACGGCAATCCCGACCATCCCTCCCCTCGAAGACGTCAATATTCTGACAGCGTCAATGCGTTGACACATCAGCAACCTGCTCGTGCATCGGGTCTTTCAAACATTAAACTGGAATGTCTGTATCCGAATTTTCTCAATTGCCTGTAATTGCATCCATAGGAATCCTTGTACCCTTTACGTACACAAGGACACCGGTCACCACGGTGCGCTCGGAACGGCATCCCTGTTTTCCGGCTGAACGTGCATCGAAGGGAAAAAACAGGTTTATTGTCAACTTTTAATGAATTTCTGGACATTATTTCTGCAAACTTGATCCATATTTCACACATATTGGCACACCTTGTGAATATCTATTCGGCAAACTCACTAAACATTTTTCATTGTTCTGGTTGTAAAAAAATGCGGCACGAGCGGAACGAGAGTACCCCGGCGGAGGCGGCGGGATGCCCGCTGCGGGGACAGGCAACATAGGGCGAGGGCGTCGGTTTTTCGGCACCTGACTTATTCACATAACAGAGCGCAAAACCAGGAAAGTATAGACACCGGCAGCGGTCTGCGGGACGACCGGAAGTTGGTTGTGCCGCCGATGTCGTCCGCGAGTCGGAGGGTGTTGTTCGCCTCAGGGCCCGGTGATTCGGGTCGGCAATCGCTTTCAAGGAAGAGATCGCCGGAGGGCCGATGCAGGGTCGGGGGGATTTGTCGCTTTCCACTCCGTTTGGAACGATGGGATGCAAAAGGTCAACGCGAAGCCACCAGTGAAGATCGGGATGCGCAGGGCGCTCAAAGCGGCATCGAAGAATGCGGCGTCCCAGGCTTCCTCCAAAGACCGTCGTTCCGTCCGGGCAATATCGGTGAGCAGTGGGAAGGGCGGCGTCGGGAAGAGCAGCGTCGTCGTCAACCTGGCGATCGCTTTCGACCGTCTGGGCCAGAGAGTGCTGATCATCGACGGCGACCTCGGCCTCGCCAACATTCATGTCCTCCTGGGCCTGAGTCCGCAGTACAGCATCAGGGATGTGCTGGAGGGAAGGAGGACCCTGGAGGAAGTATTGATCGCCGGTCCGGGCAAGATCAGGATCCTGCCCGCGATTTCGGGAAAGCGCACGCTCACTCGCTTCACCGACGAACAGAAGCTCATTTTCCTGGAAATGCTCGACGGTCTCGAGACAGAGATCGACGTTTTGTTGATCGACACCGGCGCGGGGATCTCCGATACGGTCCTTTATTTCAATCTCGCCGCTCAGGAAAAGATCATCGTGGTCAATTCCGACCCCGCTTCCATCGCCGATGCATACACACTGATCGAAACGCTTTACACCAAGTATCGGGAACGCCACTTCGGAGTCCTGGCCAACGGGGTGCGAGGTGCAAGAGCCGGAAAGGATATCTTTTCCAGGCTCTGCAAAGCGGCGGACCATCTTCTGGACGGCCTGTCACTGGATTACCTGGGCAGTATCCCTCACGATCCGTGCATACACCAAGCTGTAATTGAACAGCGTCCCGTGATGGAAGCCTTTCCCGAAGCCCCTTCCGCCGCCGCGTTCATGCGCGTTGCCGAAGGCATCCGGAAAGCTGCGCCGAATACGAACCACGGAACGATCCGTTTTTTCAGGAAACATATTCTCAATGCATGACTCAGCAGGAAAAAGAGATGCCATGGAACCGATGAGAAGCATGACACAAAACCCATGTCCCATTGAAGACGCCGGGGGCGAGACCAAGGAACTGGTCATATTGAAACACAGCGACCTGGTCAAACACATGGCCCTGAGGCTGTTCTCGAGGCTGCCGGACCACGTTTCCATCGACGACCTGATCAGCGCGGGCGTCATCGGACTGATCGACGCCGTGGACAAGTACGATTCGGGCCAGGGCATCCCGTTCAAGTTCTATGCGAAGATCAGGATTCGCGGAGCGATGCTCGATGAGATTCGCGCCATGGACTGGGTCCCGAGGTCCTTGCGTCAGAAGGGCAACGTTCTTGAAAGAACGTTTTCCGCCCTGGAGCAGAAGCTGGGCCGCTGTCCTTCCGACGAGCAGGTTGCGGGCGAGCTCAACATCGGGATCGAGGACTATCACCGGCTGCTCGACGAGATCAAGGGCATTTCGTTTCTTCCCGAGAACATCAACGAGGCGCTCCTGGAGAACGGCGAGTCGGGTTCTCTGGCGTCCGATTCCGAGGAGCTCTTTCAGCATGCCTACCGGCAGGAGATCCAGCGCCATCTCGCAGACGCCATCCGGACCCTGACCGAGAAGGAGCAACTCGTCTTGTCCCTGTATTACTACGACGAACTGACGATGAAGGAAGTCGGCACGGCGCTCGGCTACACGGAATCACGCATTTCGCAGATCCACACCAAGGCCATCATCAAGCTGCGCAGCCGGCTTGCCAAGAGGCTCACCGCCGACGATCTGCCGCCCTACATCGGGTCCAGGGAGACGTGTTCGGCCGGTTCTCCCAAGTAAGGCCCCGGTTTCCTTACCGGGGCCACTGAAAGCGCATCGCCTGTCCAATCGGGCGCGGCGCGCGGGTACACTCTCCCTGAAAAGCCGAAAAATCCGTATTGCGATCCCGGAGCGGCACCCGACGGAAGGCGGTTTCCATTTCTCCGGGCAGATTGATGCCACACCCGAACCTGCCCGTCAGGCGGGAAACGTGATGGAAAGCTCGTCTCCCTCCTCGCCCTTTTCGGTTTTCACCACGACTTCGATGCTACTGTCCCGAATCCCCAAGGCCACGGGCATCTTGCCTTTCTCCTCCTCGAGGTGGGTGATGCCCTTCACGGCGTCGAAGACCTTCTGTCCGATTTCACCTCCGGGGGAAGGCAGACCCGACTTCCGGTACTTGGCCGTGACCTTCACCCGCCCGTCGCCGGTCCTGGTCAGGGTAATTTTCCTGGCGTTGCCGTTGATTCCGTGAAGGACGGCCAGGGCGATCCATTTCAGGGCACCTTCCTCGGTGGCCGGCTCCTGTGCCAGTTTGGACATCTCTTTCAAAGGGTCCGTGGTTGCGTAGCAATCGCAAAGTTCCTGGACCTTCAAGTGCAGGGTTCGTTTGTCGTACATGGGTGTCTCTTCCTTCGATCGAATGAGGAACGTCACGCGGCCGGAGCATCCTACCGGCCGGGCCAAAACGGAGTCCGTGGGCATGAGACGCCCGGGCGGTCGATCGTTGCCGCCCGGCGACTCGTTGCCCCATCCGCCAAAGCCCGCCGCAGCGGCCTTTCCGGAAGGTCCGTTTACATGAATTCAAGTTACGGATACCGGATTCCAAATTCAAGCGTGTGCAAAAAGACGTTTGGATTCATAGGAATATGGGACCCCACAAACCCTTTGTCCGGCAAAGCAAGGCGAAGGGGAACCCGACGCCCGCGCACCCGGTCGGGCAATGGAGCACGAAATGCAGAGGTCGACCACACGATGAGCGGGAAGCGGAAGCCGGCTATTCGCCGGCTTCCGCCGGGAATTCTTGCAGGCGAAGCGCGGAATGGGACCAACACGTGGAACGGATGGCAGGCATGCCCTATTTCTTTCCTTTTCCTTTTCCGTAGCTTTCCTGAAAGACCTGTTCATTGACGTTTCCCGATCCAGGGCCCCCGCATTCCGGGATATAGCAGGACACGTCGACGAATTCGCACTTCTCCTTGCAGGAAGGGCAGACGTCGGGCGGGGCTGTCAGATCGACGGTGTTGCCACAGTTGTTGCATTTCCAGACGGCCATCTTCATACCTCCTGTTCGAGCTCGGTTTCGCGACTGATTACGGTAATAATTCTCATTGGATTATCCATCAACGATGATGATAGTGTTCCGCCGGGCAAAAATCAATCGGGCGGGCACCCCTTTCCGCCAACAACGGACCGTTTTCCCTTTTCAGGCACGCAGGGTTGAATTATCTTAGCCGAGCAGGAGAAAACTGCACGGACAGGCGCAAATCAACCCATTCAGGCAAAGCGATCGGTCTCGAATCGGCATGATCCAGGTCAATACTCTTTTCATTGCCTTCCTGACGCTCTACATTTCCCAGACTGTGTGCGCCGTGGTGATGGAACGGCTCAACCTGCGGTTCATGAAAAAACACGGCAGCGGGGTTCCGACTTCTTTCGAAGGATTCATCGACGAGGCCACCCTGGCCCGGAGCAACGCATACGCTGCGGCCAGGAGCCGTCTCGGAACCGTGCAGGAGGTCGTGGGGCAAACCGTCCTCCTGGCTGTCATCGTGTCGGGATTCCTGGTCGGGCTGGAAGGACAAATCCAGCAGTGGAAGCTCGGCAATATCGCCGGAGGCCTCCTCTTCCTGCTGGTTCCCGCGTTGATCTCAGCCGTCGCCGATCTCCCTTTCGACTACCATGAGACCTTCGTCATCGAACAGAAGTACGGTTTCAACCGCTCAACGGTCAGGCTGTGGGTCACGGATCACGTCAAGTCGGCCGCCATCGCCCTGGTCCTCTTTGTCGTCCTGGTATCGCCGCTCATCCGGATCATGGATACGGCTCCGGACACCTGGTGGTTCTGGGGGTTCCTCGTCGTCTCGGCCGTCCAGGTGCTCCTGGTGGTGCTCTATCCCCTATTCATCGCCCCGCTTTTCAACAAGTTCGAACCCGTCCGGGACGAGCTCCTGGCGAAGAAAATCAAGACCCTTATGGAGGACCACGGCGTCAGGGTGAAGAAAATACTCCAGATGAACGCGCAAATGCGCAGCCGCCACACCAACGCCTATTTCACGGGCCTCGGCAGGACCAAGCAGGTGGTGCTCTACGATACGCTGTTGGAATCGCACAGCCACCAGGAAATCCTCGCGGTGCTCGCCCACGAACTGGGCCACCTGAAATGCATGCACATCCCGAAGCAGTTGCTCCTGTTCGAGGCTTCCCTGTTGGCGGCGCTTTTCGCCACGCACCAGTTGATCAATCGGCCCGAGCTTTACACGACTTTCGGTTTCGAGTCGGCTCGACCTTACGTGGGGCTTTTCCTTCTCGGAGTCGTGTGGCAGAAGGCGGGATTCTTTCTCAAACCCTTGTACATGGCCATTGCGAGGCGATACGAGCGAGAGGCCGATGATTTTTCTTTGCGGTTCATCGGCTCTCCCGGCCCGCTGCTTGCCGCTCTCAAGCGACTGGCCGCAGACAACCTGTCCAACCTCAGGCCGCACCCGCTCTACGTGTGGTTCCACTACTCCCACCCTCCCCTGCTGGAGAGAACGGCACGGATGGAGAAAGCCGAAGCCGCGACAAACGGCCCCGTATCTTCGGAGCCCCCCCGCCTGGAGACGGGTTCATGACGGGGACATACATCAACATGGCAACGGTGCTGGCGGGCACGACCGTCGGGGTCTGCCTCGGGACGCGGCTGCCGGAGAGAATCCGCACCACCGTCCTCCACGGACTGGGACTGCTCACGATCCTCATCGGGCTGCAGATGGCCCTCGAAACGAAAAACATCCTGATCGTGCTCGGTGCGATCCTGTTGGGCGGGGTCCTGGGGGAGGCAATGAGAATCACGGAGGGACTCGAGCGGCTCGGCTCCACCCTGCAGGCGCTGCTCTCAAGAGGACGCAGCAGGACCTTCGGAGAAGCCTTCGTGACTTCCAGCCTGGTGTTTTGCATCGGCCCGATGGCCATTCTCGGCTCCATCGAAGACGGCCTTACGGGGGATTACCGGCTTCTGTCCATCAAGGCACTGCTCGACGGTTTCGCGTCCATCGCCTTTTCCGCCGCCCTGGGGTGGGGAGTGGCATTGTCGGCCGTCACTCTCCTGGCCTACCAGGGGGGCATCACGCTGTTTGCCAACGTCCTTTCCCGGATACTGACCGAACCCATGATCGTCGAAATGACCGCCACCGGGGGTCTGCTCATCCTCGGAATCGGTCTCAAGCTGCTCGAACTGAAGGATATCCGCCTGGCCGGATTCCTGCCGGCCCTGGTCATCGCTCCGCTCATCGTGTGGGCCATCCCGTGGGTAAAAGGGCTGTTCTAGCGCGTGGCGCGGGTCCCGGCCGAAGCATGGAGTTGAACGGCTGGTGCGGGCGGGGCGGCAGGGCGGCCCGCAGCTTTGATGCCCTTGGCCCTGCCGTCCGAACGACGAAGAAATACGGCTGACGTGAGGAACGAAACCTGCTGAAACGGTTTGGTGGTCGCGGTCATCGGTGCATGAATCAGGCTGCCCGGGCAGGACCGCCCGACCACGGCTACGACCGCTGGGAGAACGGCACGCCGTTCTGGAGCGACTGGAGGTGGCTGTAAAGCCCGCCGAGCAGCATCAGATCTTCGTGCGACCCTTCTTCCACGATCCGCCCCTGGTCCATGACCAGGATGCGGTCGGCTCTCCTGATCGTGGACAGTCGATGTGCCACCACGATACTCGTCCGGTTGGACAGCACGGCGCTGATGGCTTGTTCCACGAGCATTTCCGTCTGCGTGTCGACGTTTGCCGTGGCTTCATCGAGCACCAGGATACGCGGATTTCGCACCAGCACCCTGGCCAGCGCGAGCAGCTGCTTCTGACCGGCCGACAGATCCGACCCGCCTTCCCCGATTTTCGTTTCGAGTCCTTCCGGAAGCGCCCGCACCACGCCCGAAAGCTGCGACAGGCGGATCATCTCCTGAAGTTCCCGTTCCGGAAGCTCGCGGTCCAGCAGCACGTTCTGCCTCAGGGTGCCCGGTATGATGAATACGTCCTGCATCACCAGGCCGATCTGCTCTCTCAACCAGTGCGTGTCGAGGCGCCGCAGGTCCGTTCCGTCCAGCTCGATCCGCCCTGAAATGGGATCGTAGAACCTCTCCAGCAGGCTGATGACGGTGGTCTTGCCCGACCCCGTCGCCCCGACGATGGCCAGGGTCTCCCCCTGCCTGAGGCGGAAGGAGAGACCCCGGAGCACGGGACGCCCCGGTTCGTAGGCGAATTCCACGTTCGTGAAGGCAATGTCCCCGCGAACGTCGGCGATCCTCACCGGAGCGGACGCCGCGGGCAGAGCGTCCTTCACTTCCAGGAGATGAAAGATCCTCTCCGCCGACGCCATGGCCGACTGCACGATGGAATACTTCTGCGACAGTTCCCGGATCGGCTGAAAGAAAAGCCTCATGTAGGAAATGAACGCGGTGAGGATGCCGATGGTCATCCGGTCGTCGAGGATTTCCCTGCCCCCGTACCAGACGATCAACGCCATCGACATCGAGCTCATCACTTCGATGAGCGGGACGAAGATTCCGAATATCCGGATCTGCCGATACGCTGCACGGTAGTACCGGTCGTTGAGCCTCCCGAACCGCTTGCGGATGTCCGATTCGCGCAGGAAAAGCTGGATCACCGACATGCCCCCCACCGCTTCCTGGATGAAGGCGTTGATCCCTGCCAGGTGCGAGCGGATCTCGCGGAACACGTCCCGGCTCAGGCGCCCGAACCAGTACGTGATCACGAGCATGACGGGAAAGGTGAGGCTCAGAATCAGGGCGAGGCCCGCATTCATCCAGAACAGGATGACGAGAATGGCTGCCAGCCTCACGCCTTCGTTGAACAGGGTGATGATGACCGAGGTGAACATCTCGTACATGTTCTGGATGTCGTTGGTGAGGCGCGTCACGAGGCGCCCGACGGGATGGGAGTGGAAGAAGGCGAGATCGAGGCGCACGACGTGAGTGAACAGCCTCTGCCTCAGCGCGTGCATGATCCTCTGCCCGGTCCATTCCAGCACGGTGACCTGGAAGAAGTTTGCGATAAAACCGATCACGACGAACAGGAGGAAGATTGACGCCAGTTCGGCCACCCCTGCCAGACGCTGCTCGATGGGAAGCGTTTCGTCGATGAGGTAACGGTCGATGGCGACCTGGACCAGGCGGGGGAGGGTCAGGCCTGCGCCGGTGACGACGAAGGAGAGCAGCACCGCCCCGGCGACCCATCTCCACTGGGGAAGGATGAAGGCCAGGATGCGCTGCCACAGGCGCAAGTCGCCGATACTGCCGATTTGATCCCCTTCGAAATACCCGTGATCGTGCTGCATTGCCGCACCTGTCGACAGCCGGCGCTTTGCCGCCGCACATCTCCCTGAGCGGCGGCGCGAAACGCTTTCCCCGGCCGTTAGCGCTGGTTGGTCTGCTGCCTGTAAATGGTCGCGTAAAAGCCGCCGCGGCTCAAAAGGTGTTCGTGGCCGCCTCGCTCCACGATGCGTCCCCCCTCCATCACGAGGATCTCGTGGGCATCCGCCAGGGGAGCCACCCGGTGGGACACCACGATGCACGTCCTGCCCGCCAGGTACTCGGCGATGGACCGGATGACGGCGTGCTCGGTTTCCATGTCCACGGCGGAAAGCCCATCGTCGATGATGATGATCGGGCGGTTCAGCAGCAGGGCCCTGGCGATGGCCAGCCGCTGGCGTTGCCCGCCCGAGAGTTTCACGCCCCGCTCGCCGATGCGGGTTTCGTAGTCGTCCTTCATAGAGACAATTTCGTCGTGAATCGACGCGGCGCGGGCCGCGGCCTCGATTTCCTCCATGGGTGCGTCAGGCCGTCCCATGGTGATGTTGTAAGCCACCGTGTCCGAGAAAAGCACCACGTCCTGGGGAACGTATGCGATTGCCCCGCGCACCGCCGCAAGAGTCAGCCCATTGACGTCCTTCCCGTCGAGAAAGATGGTGCCGTCCGGTATGGGATATAGCCTCGCGATGAGGTGACACAGGGTGGTCTTGCCCGAGCCGGTCCTTCCCACGATGCCGAGGAACCGCCCGGGCGGGATGTCAAGGTCGATCCGATCCAGGGCGGGCTGCCGCCGGCCCGGGTAGCTGAAGGAAAGTCCCCGGATCGATATCTCTCCCCGGACGATCCCCGCGGAAACGGAATCCCGCGAATCCTGCAGAGACGGCGTTTCCTCGAGCAGTCCCCGTATTCTGCCCAGGGAAGTCACGCCGCGCTGGAAGAGGTCGGCCACCCACCCCATCGCCATCATGGGCCAGGTCATCAGAAACAGGTAGCTGATGAAGGCAACAAAATCCCCTGCCGTAATGGTTTGATCGATGATCATGCGTCCCCCGAAGAAGAGGACGAGGAGCATGCTGACGTTCCCGATGAGGCCGGAGATCGGGAACAGCGTGCCATAGATCACGGCGAGCCGCAGATTGTCCCGAACGTAGGTTTCGCCCAATTCGTTGAACCGCGCCGCCTGCGGCTTTTCCTGGTTGTAGGCCTTGATCAGGCGAATGGTGGAAAACGTGGACCGCGCGAACTCGGTGAGCACCGAAAACTGTTCCTGGACCTTTTTGAAGCGACGGTGCAGCCTGGCCGACAGAAACCGGGTGAGCAGGGCGAGCACCGGGGTCGGGGCGACGGCGATAAGTGTGAGCGTGGGGTTGATGTAGGCCATGAAAAGGAAGGCGGCGACCCCCATGAAAACGGCGTCCACCAACGCCACCATTCCCATGCCTGAGGCAAGCTGCACCGAAGACAGGTCGTTGGTCGCCAGGGCCATGATTTCCCCGGTGGTGCGTCTCTGGAAAAACGCCTTGTCCAGGACCAGGAGGCGGGAAAACAGCCGGTTCCTGAGGTCGGTTTCCAGGAGACGCGAGAACCCCAGCAGCATGTTCCGCCAGAAGAGCCGGAGGACGGCGATCATCATCGCCAGCCCCACGATGTACCCGCCGTATTCCAGGAGCAGCGCCTGGGTAGCCGTCTTTTTCTGCAGGGCGTCGACGGCGAACTTGATGATCCTGGGAATCACCAGTTGCAGGAAATCCACTGAAACCAGGGCCAGAAAACCGACGAACAGGCGCAGGGCATACTTCCTGAAATAAGGGGCGACCAGGCCGACCGCTCCCCGGAAATCGGCGTCCCTGTCGGGAGCACCGGCAGCGCGCCTGCTCGGAATCGATCCTGCCGTTCGCACCGGGGCGGTTACTCCTTCCTGAATTGTGCGATCCTGTGGCTCGGAGCGCCGATTCGGGCGGACGCAAGGCCCGCCCCTGCGAGCGGGGGCTCCACCCGTCGGGCGGGAGCTGAATTTGTCCGCGCCCGCGCATAATCGTCCTTTCCCGCCCTGTGCACGGAATCGCTCAGCCTGGTTCCTTATCTGTCCCGAGGACCGCGCGAGCCAGTTCCTGACCGGTCCTGAATGCTTCTTCAAGATAATCCGGATGGGAGAGGACATCCCCCTCCAGGTCCAACCCCCTGTAGAGCAGTGTCCGCCATACCTCCACGTCCAGGGCGTCGAAGAAATACCTGATGCTGAGCAGCACCCCGTCGAAAAGCTTTTTGCCCCTGGTCGCCCCGGCCGAGATGAACAGCCCTTTGCGGGAGCCTCTGCGTTCCCCGAAGGGAACGCCGTCGATCCAATATTTGCGGACCCAAAGGGACTGGCAGCGATCCATGAGGATCTTCGTGTGCGCGCTCACCGCGTAAAAGAAAATCGGGGAAGCCAGCATCAGGCCCCGGCAGTTCACGAGCTTGTCGCACAACTCCTGGAAATCGTCCCGGATGACGCAGCGCCCCGTCTTCTTGCATCCGTAGAGCTCAAGACAGGGCGACATCTTGAGATCCCGCAGCACCACCTCCTCGACTTCCGCCCCGCCGCCCCTCGCCCCTTCGATCGCGCGGTTCAGCAGGGTCGAAGTATTGCCCCCGCGCCGGGGACTGCCGTGAATCGCCAGAATTGCATTCATGGTCGGACCGTTTCCGGAGCGGCACCGCTCCTCCAATAAGACAAACAACGGGATGATTTCCCACAGGCGCGTTCGCACCCATCCAGCCGATGGACTCATAGTATATGCCACCATCGGGAATTGGAAAACACCCGTGAGGAGCTTTTCATTTTTCTTCGCCCCGTTCCCGGCCGCAACCATACTTTCTTTACGCGCGGGGCGATCCCTTATTTGCCGGGGTAATTCGAATATTGCTTTCTCGCCTCCCGGCGCTCTGCTAACATGTACGCCAACGCGAAGATCGATTCCTGCGATCGTACCGCGAGCAGGCGTTCACCCTTCAGCCACCATCGTGTCGCCGCAGGCGGGAGGAAGCTTCCCGTAACGCGACGAAGGCTTTTCGGTTTCTTTCCCGGCAGGAAACGTGGACGGGCCGCCGGGGCGGAGCGTTAGCACAGAGAGGCATCCGTCGCGATTGCGTGGCGTGTCCCCTTTGAATGCACGGCCAGGAAACTGCACGACTATTTTACTTTCACAGAAGGAGGGGAAATGGTTGACCCAGGGAATCCCAACATCGAGGACTTGATCCGGTTCGCAACGGACATGGTGTGCGGGGCCGGAGCGGAAGCCATGAAGTTTTACGGAAAGGGCAACCCCGAGGTGAAGTTTGATGAAGACCTGGTCACGGAAGCCGAGTTACGCCTGGTGGATTTTTTCAGGGCTCGGCTCGCCGAGAAATATCCCGAGCACGGGATATTCGGCGACTCCATGCCCGGTCAGGACTACGTGCACGGAGAAAAAGGGTTCCTGTGGATTTACGACGCGCTCGATGGAGTGGCCAATTTCCAGGCGGGCATCCCGATCTGGGGGATCTCCCTGGCGCTTTTCGAGAACTTCTGGCCGGTGCTCGGAGTCTTCTATATGCCGGTTACCGGGGATCTCTTCTTTGCCCGTGCAGGAGAGAAAGCCTATCTGGGCAAAGAAGTGGTGCGCATCCCCGACCCCGGCGAAATCAGCAATGAGAGCGTGCTCCTGACCTATTCCCGATTCCACAACCACTATCGGTCCACTTTCCCGGGCAAGATCCGGAACCTGGGTTCGACCGGCGCTCACATCTGCCTGGTGGCCCGGGGACGAGCGGAAGGCGCGCTGCTCGCGCACGTCTCCTACCAGGATCTGGCGGCCGCCCAGATCATTCTCACCGCCGCGGGCGGGAAGCTCTACAGGATGGACGGAACCGAGTTCCACCTGAGTGACTACCTGGGAGGCCAGAAAATCGAGGAACACCTCATCGCCGCCCCTCAAGGATCGTTCAAGCCACTCAAAATGTACCTCAAGGAAGCCGAATAGAGCTCTGTCGCCAAACGGCATCGACCGCGGCGTCCCCTCTTCTCCCCCGCCCGGACCCGGAAAGGTGTGAAGGCGTGGAACTGATCCCCGCCAAAGACACCTCCTCCGCTATGGACCCGGTGCTTTTGGGGGCGGAGGGGAAACCCCGCGGGGCTCGGGTTTTTCAAACTTTTTCACAGAGCCCCTCGAGCTCGCAAAACAACTGCAAAAGCGCAATAGCGACGGCATGCTTCCTGTGCGCCGGGGTTCCCCACAGGGGCCAGCGATGCATTGCCTTGAGAATCCTTTCGAGATCCTCGTTGAACAGATGCGCCCGCTCGAACTCCCCGTAAGTCCTCCCGCTCACCGGCTCGTGCGTGGGAAACCAGACGGGCACCCAACCCTCGATGCCTTCGTCGTAAGCCTCCCAGACGATATGCGGGTCCACGCCGGCGGGGACGGTTTCCCACCGCACGGGAGGAAGAGGAATGCTCCTGTCCAGGAATTCCTCGAGCAAAGGGTTGGGCTTTCTTCCCATGATCGTTCCGGATACTCCCCCGATGGTCGGGCCGGTCGGCTCGACGGCCCGTGTACCGCACAATTCGCTTCTGCTGGAAAATAGTATAATTCTCCACCCCGGGACTGTCCAAGGGATGTCCGGAAAAAGCTCCGGCCGGCCACAAAGCGCATGTTAAAACGGGCTTCGCGGTCCAAGCCGCCCGGGGCCTCCCGCGTCGCTTCGGATACCGCGCCCCGGTCTCCAGCCGCGCACCCGCGATGATTGCCGCTGCGAACGTGCGCAGGGCCCACTCACGCCATCACGCGCCAGTGTATGCGCACCAGCGTTTTTCCGGGTTGATCGATTGCGGCGAACCGCCGGGCGGAAGCTCCGAAACAGCGGCAAAACGTCCGGAATTCCTTGAATTTCAACAGGTTCATCCTGTCTCTTTCAATGCATCGTCGCGAGCACAATAACCGGTGGAAGTCCCGGCGAAACAACGCACCACGGCAGCCCCGGCAGGCTTGCCTACCCGGACGTGAACACCGGCTTGCGTTTCTCGGTGAAAGCCCTCAATCCTTCCCGGCCGTCCGGATGCTCCACGCAGCTCACCAGTCCCGTCCGCTCCATTTCGAGATGCGCCTCGAACGGGTTGCTGTACGAATCGGTGATGAGTCTCTTCGCCCATCCGAACGAGTGGAGCGATCTTCGCGCCAGTTCCCGGGCCATGCCGACGGCCTCTTCCAGTGCCGTGCCGTCCGCTACAACCCTCGTCGCGAGTCCCCAGGCCAACGCACGCTCAGCCGTGATGGGCTTGTCGAAAGCCAGGATTTCGAGAGCCCTGGCAAATCCGACCATTCTCGGGAGCGTGAAGGTGCCGCCGCCGTCCGGGCAGAGACCGGACGAGGTATAAGCCTGGACGAGCACGGCGGATTCCGCCATGACCCGAAAATCGCATGCCAGCGCCAATGAAAAGCCGCCTCCCGCCGCAACCCCGTTTACTGCCGCGATCACCGGCTTGCTCATCCGACGGATTTGCAGGACCGCCTGGTGAAAGTGGGAAACCAGCATGTGGAAGATCGCCCCGGGGCCCTGCGGAGCCGACAACGTCCTCTTCAGGTCACCCCCGGCGCAGAAGGCCTTGCCTTCCCCGGAAACCACCACCCCACGCACATTGTCGTCCGATGCAAGAGAAATGAGGCGCTCGGCCAGGGCCTCCACCAGCTCCGGATTGATCGCGTTGAAGGCGTCCGGTCTGTTCAGAAGGAGGCAAGCCACTTCACCATCCATCGCAACTTTCACCACCTCACTCATTTTTCCTTCTCCTTCCTGAGCCCGGTCTTCGTCAAACCCTCACGCGTCGGGCACTTCAGGCTCACTGCGTCCGCTGGTCCAGGATTCGCCTGATCGTTCCGGCAAGCTCGCCGGCAACCACGGGTTTCATGATGAAGCCCCGAATCCCGAGCTGTTGAGCTCTCCGGGCGTCCATCCGTTCACTGAAACCCGTGCACAAGATGACGGGAAGATCCGGCTGGAGGCGCAGAAGCTCCCGTGCCAAGTCCTCTCCGGTCAGATGAGGCATGGTCAGGTCCGTGACCACAAGATCGAAAGGGTTCTCCTTCGACCGATGCCGGAACGCCTCCAGCGCCTCGATGCCGTTCGTGCGGTATTCCACCTCGTATCCGAGAAATTCGAGCATTCGCTTCGTAACTATGGCCAGTTCCGGTTCATCGTCCACGATGAGGACCCGTTCCCGACCGTGGGGTGGGGACGCAACCGCCACGGCATCCTGGCCCGGAACGCTCTCCATGGCGGGAAGCAACACGCGGAAAGCGGCCCCCTCACCCGGGATGCTGTCCGCCGAGACCGTCCCGCCATGGCTTCTGACGATCCCATGCACCACGGAAAGGCCCAGTCCCGTTCCAACTCCCAGTTCCTTGGTCGTGAAAAAGGGATCGAATATGCGGTCGAGAGCGGATGGAAGAATGCCCGGCCCGGTGTCCATCACGGTGAGCTGCACGTGAGGCCCGGGTCGGAGGTCCGATGGAACATGGACCGAATCCGGCCCGATGGAGACATCGGTGAGGCTCACCTGCAGAACGCCGCCGTTTTCGCGCATGGCGTGGGCGGCATTGGCGCACAGGTTCATCAGCACCTGGTGAACCTGTGTCGGATCGGCCAGCACCACCGATTTGGAAGCGATGTCCATCTTCATGTCGATGGTCGATGGAAGCGAGGCGCGGAGCATCAGCATCGCCTCCTTCACGATCAACCCGATCTGAACGGGTTTTTTCTCCTGTTCGCCGCGGCGGCTGAAGGCCAGAATCTGCCGCACCAGTTCCCGTGCCCGGGTGGTCGCCTTGAAAACGTGCTGCAGGTCTTCACGGATCGGACTTCCTTCTTCCGCGTTCCAATGGGCCATTTCCGAATAGCCGATGATGATTCCGAGAATATTGTTGAAATCGTGGGCGATCCCCCCCGCCAGGGTGCCCAGGGCTTCCATCTTCTGAGCCTGCCTCAGTCGCGCCTCGACGCGGATCTGCTCTTCTTCCGCACGCTTGCGCTCAGTGATGTCCTGGATTGTGCCCACCATCCGCAACGGCTTCCCCGCTCTGTCATATTCGGCCCGTCCGCGGTTGGATACCCAGCGGATCCCGCCTGCGGGGTGGATGACCCGAAATTCCTCCACGAAAGGCGTTCTTTCCGCCAGTGCGCGTTCGGCCATTGCCATGACGCGGACAACGTCCTCCGGATGGATGACCTTCCTGAAGGATTCAAGAGCCCCCCCTTTCCCTTCCAGGGCCAGTATGGCTCGACTCTCCGGCGACCAGTACACGGTGTCGGTTCGTGCATCCCATTCCCAGGCGCCGATGCGCGATGCGGCCAGAGCAAGATTGAGCCGCTCTTCGCTCTCGCGCACCGATTCCGTCAGCGCGGCGCGTTCCGTCAACAACCGGGCCAGCCGCATGTTGCTGTAGCTCAACTGGGACAGCATCCGGGCGAGCTTGACCAGGAACGCCATGCCCTTTCTCACGAAGTCCTTTTCGAAACGCGGGACATCGTCAACCGCGGCGAGGTAAGCTTCTTCATCAAACCCGTAGTGCCTGGCCTGCGATCGGAAGACCTCGCGGTCCGGCGGTTCGTCTTCGAAAAAGAACTGCCCGGAGATGACATTCCCCAGACGTCGGCCGCCCGCAATGATGGGCGTCGCAACGTCCCACATGTTGTTCTTGCACTTGTAGAGCCTGAAATCCCCCGGTGAAACGCCTTGCGAGAGCTCCAGGTCGCTTTCCGTGCAATGCATGCACGCCTCGGGATGGGCCCGGTGGTACCGCACGCAGATGTCTTTCCATCCGACGCCGACCAGGACCTTGCCCTTGCGGTCCACAATGCTCACGGGAAAGCGTGTCAGCTCGTAGAAATCATCCACGAGCGCCTGGACCTCCTGGACATCCAGGATGTCGGCAAGCTCCGGCCGTTCGATATCCCCATCGGCGGCAGGAAGAGCATCGGCTTTGGAACCGAAAGGCCGTTCGGTCACGTCTCAGATCTCCGGGGCAAAAGGTGGAACCAGGCAGACAACGACCAGAGGTTCCTCCCCCGTGTTCTTCAACTGGTGCTCCTCGTTGGCGGGGACGAAAACGACACTCCCCGGGCCGAACTCAAACCACCGGTTGTCCATCAGGATGGTCCCCCGCCCTGCGTGCACGAACTGTTCATGCTCCCAGGGATGGGAGTGACGTGGAGTGTATCCGCCGGGGGCCAGCTCTATCACGCGCATGCAGAAATTGTCCGCGCCGTCCGCCTTGCCGATAACCACCCGTCCGCTCGCACCCTTCGCCGGACTGCCGAACACCTTTTCTTCAACCTCCGAGTAGTGGACGATTTTCATACGGTTATTCCCTCCTCATCATTTCCCGGCGGGAAGCGTTGTCGGCTCGTTTCCCGCCAGATTTTCCGATCGCCTTGTCCGGACGGTTCGCCGGCGTCGCGCGAACGCTATTTGCCCCCCTTTGCGGCCAGGAAGGTCCGGTACCCCCCGGAAATGCTCTTGACGTTGAACCCGTTCTGGGACAACAGCCTCATCGCATAGTAGGACCTCTGCCCCACCAGGCAGTATGCCCAGACATCGCGGTCCCCGGGCACCTCGTTCATCCTTGTCCGAAGCTGGTCCAACGGGATGTTAACCGCCTGCTCGACATGGCCCTTGCCAAATTCCTTGACATCCCGGACGTCGAGAACAAAGGGGGCCGCCGAGGCGATCTCATCCCACTGGGCGATGCTCGAATCACCGCGCAGCACGTTGGCGGCAATCATTCCCGCCATATTGACCGGATCTTTCGCGGAACCGTATTGAGGCGCGTAGCAAAGCTCCGCTTCCTCCAGATCGAAAACCGTCCGGTTTGACTGGATCGCCATGGATATGACGTCGACCCGCTTCTCCACCCCTTCCTTCCCGGCCGCCTGGCATCCGATGATCCGCCCGTCCTTTTTGGAAAAGATCAGCTTCAGGCTGATTGTCCTGGCTCCGGGATAGTACAACGCATGGTGCCCTGGATGCAGGTAGATCTTCTCGTAATCCTGTTTCCAGAGGCCCAGGCGTTTCAGCGTTTTTTCGCTGAGACCGGTGGAGGCGACGGTTACATCGAAAACCCCGCAGACAGCCGTTCCCTGAACTCCCCTGAACTCCCGGTCCCTGCCCAGGATGACGTCGGCGGCGACACGGCCCTGGCGGTTTGCGGGCCCGGCAAGCGGGATGAGGGTCCACCCGCCGGTGATGAAATCACGCACCTCGACGGCATCTCCCACCGCCCAGATCGCGGGGTCACTGGTGCGCATCCGGCTGTCCACCCGTATGCCGCCAAGCTCGCCGATTTCCAGCCCGGCCTCACGGGCGAGCTTCGTTTCAGGCCGCACGCCAACACAGACAATAACGATATCGGCCTGTTCCTCTCCCCCGGATGCGAGACCGGCGCGAATGGACCCGTCGGGCATCGACTGAAATCCGGTGACCGATTCTCCCAGGCGCAGCGAAACCCCGCAGCGTTTCAGCTCGCTGTGCACCGGGGAAACCATTTCCGGATCCAGCGCAGGCATAACGTGGGACTGCGCCTCCACGATGGTTACGGTCAATCCGCGCTTGACCAGATTTTCGGTCATTTCGAGCCCGATAAAGCCGCCGCCCACCACCAGGGCGCGGTTGGAACCGTTCGCCGAGACCCATTCCCTGATCCGCCTGGTATCCGGAATATTCCTCAACGTAAAGACGCCGGGCAGGTCTATCCCGGGGATGGGGAGCCTCACCGGGGCGGCACCCGGGGAAAGAACAAGCGCATCGTATTTCTCCGTATAGGTCTCACCCGACGAAAGGTCTTTCACCGCGATTTCGCTGTTCCGCCTGTCGATCGATACGACTTCGGAATTGACGCGCACATCGACGTTGAAGCGCTCCTTGAACAGTTGCGGCGAGGCCACCATGAGCGCCTCCTCCTTCTCGATGACGTCCCCGATGTGGAAGGGCAGGCCGCAGTTGGCGAAAGAAACGAACGGCCCCTTCTCGAACATGATGATTTCCGCTTCCTCCGACAGTCTTCTCGCCCGTGCCGCACACGAAGCGCCTCCAGCCACACCGCCAACGATAAGGATACGTTTTCCGGACGCCATTTGCATACTCCCCGAAGTCTATGAGTGAGCCGACTTATTCAACGGAAACGCTGCTGCCCGCAGGCTGATCCCCAGCGGTTCCGCAAACCTGTGAAGATCCATTCTCCGGCATTACACGTCAAAGTGCAAATCCGTTTTGCCTGCCTTGCGCGCTCCCGTGAGGCAATGCGCGGCGGAAGCGGGTCCGCCCCCCATCGAGAGCGGCGCGACATCCGTCCCCTCCGCATTGCCCCGAGGCCGGGAAGGAATATCCCCTTCGGGCGCGACCTGGTTCGCGCACATCGTGAATTGACTTGACCGTCACGAGCAGTTAGAAGGGGTTACGCAACCCGGCCGAGTGACCCGCTGATGGGAACACCGGTGAGGCACTCTGGAACGTACGCCTGGATTTCCTACTTTGTGGGATAATGCTCCGGCTTGGGACAGCCCGATCGTTTATAGTGATCGCCCGGCTCCCGCAGGTTTATATCAAAATGCCGCAAACCGGGCACGGCGGGCGCCGGGCTCGATATGTGCGTGGGCACGATGAGACCGCACCCCGCCCTTGCCGCCTCCTCCGGGCGGGAATGGCGTCCGTGAACCGTCGCCGCGGGTTCAAAGGGGTCCGGGAGTGAGCGGCAGGGTACTCGAGGCGCCCGGCGTCTCTCCTGGTTGGTATGAATGACTTCACTTCACGCTCCATCGAGCATCGCTCAGGATGATCCGAGCGCTCGCTCCCTGTTCGGGCATCGCCCTTTCCTGCTGTTCTGGATGTCCCGGGTGTTTTCCGCCGTCGCGTTCCAGGTTTCGGCAGTCGCGGTGGGCTGACAGGTCTACGAGCTGACCGGAAGCGCTTTCAACCTGGGGTTGGTGGGGCTGGCCCAGTTCCTCCCCATGGTGATCCTGACTCTCGCCGCGGGGCACATCGCAGATCGCCGTGACCGGCGCTCCATCGTACGAACCTGCCAGGTCATCGAGGGATGTGCCGTCGCAACGCTCGCCCTGGGCAGCCACGCAGGCTGGTTGCAGGTCGCGGGAATCTTTGTTGCGGTGGCTTTCGTGGGGGCGGCCCGAAGCTTCGAGAACCCGACCATGGCCGCGCTGCTGCCGGGGCTCGTCCCGGCTTCGCTGCTTCCCCGGGCCGCGGCGCTTTCGAGCTCGGCGATGCAGACCGCGTTCATCGTGGGCCCGGCCCTCGGAGGGCTCCTCTACGCGGCAGGACCGACGGCGCCTTACGCTTGCGCCGCCTCCCTCTTCCTGCTGGCGGGCGTGCTGTCCACGCTGATCCGAACCTCGCGCTCACCGGCGTCCCCCTCGGAGTCTCGAGGCTTCAGGTCGGTCTTCACGGGCATCGCCTTCATCCGCAACCAGCGTGCCGTCCTGGGCGCCATCTCCCTCGACCTTTTCGCCGTCTTGCTCGGCGGCGCCACGGCGCTGCTGCCGATCTACGCCCGGGACATCCTCCACACCGGCCCCTGGGGCCTCGGGATGCTACGTTCCGCCCCGGCGGCCGGCGCCCTCGTGATGTCCGTCATCCTGGCCCGCCGCCCGGTCGGACGCCGTGTGGGCCAAACCATGTTCACGGCGGTCATCGTTTTCGGCGCGGCCACAGTCGTCTTCGCGGTGTCTTCCTCCATGGTCCTGTCGCTCGCCGCCCTCTGCGTGCTGGGCGCCGCCGACGTGTTCAGCGTCGTGATCCGGCTGACCCTCGTCCAGCTCGCCACACCCGATCACATGCGCGGGCGGGTGAGTGCGGTGAACGCCCTTTTCATAGGAACCTCGAACCAACTCGGGGAATTCGAGTCGGGCGTCACCGCCGCACTTTTCGGCACAATTCCGGCCGTGTTGATCGGGGGCGTGGGAACCATCCTCATCGCACTCCTCTGGATGCGGCTCTTCCCCGAGATCCGCAGGATCGACACCTTCGAGAGCATCAGGGCTCCCTCATGAGCCGGCCGGTGCGTGTCCGCGAACCCGGATCGCTGTCCTACCTTTTCTCCTTCTGGAGTTCCTGCAAAATTTCCCGCAGGCGATTCTCGGCATCGGTCAAATCAAGTGCAAGGTGTTGCAGGGTTGTGTGAGGCAACCTCTCGGGAGCCTCTCCAAGTAGGCTCTTGATCTGTTCGGCCGTCTGAATGATCCCGGCGAGCGGCGGCCCGGCGGCCACTTCCATGAGTTTTTCGCGTATGGCCGGCGACTCGATCGCCTCCTGCGTGATCACGTCCCCGATGGCAGGCACGTGGACGGGAAAACCGAAACGTTTGTTTACGATCTCGGCAAATTCCGTGCTGGTCGACTCTTCACCATGGATGACGACAACCCGCATCGCCGGATTCCTGAAATGACCGAGCCACTCCAGCAAAGAACGCTGATCGGCGTGAGCTGAAAAACCTCCGATGGTATGCACTTTCGACTTCACAACCACCTTTTCGCCCAGCACTTTGACCGATTCGGCGCCTTCCACGAGTCTGCGCCCCAGAGTGCCTTCAGCCTGAAAACCGACGATAACCACCGACGATCCCGCACGCCACAGGTTGTGCTTCAGGTGATGCTTGATGCGGCCGGCGGTGCACATGCCGTTCCCGGCTATGACGATGGCCGGTCCCGCAGCCTGGTTGATCGCCATGGATTCCTGTGAAGAGCGGGAGAGCACCAGTTCCGGGAAATCGAACGGATCGTTGCCCGAGTCCAGGATGGCGCGCGTTTCGATATCGTAGAAGTCCTTCATGCGGCGGAAGATGTCGGTGGCGGCGATGGCCAGCGGACTGTCCACGTAAAGGGGCATCGAGGGGATGAGTTTCTTCCGGAAGAAGTCCCCGATCACGTAGAGCAACTCCTGGGTGCGCTCCACCGCAAAGGCGGGAATGATGACCTTCTCGCGGTGGCGATAGCTGAACTGTATGGCCTCGAGCAACTCCTTCCGGCTCTCGTCGAACGACTTGTGATTCCTGTTCCCGTAGGTCGATTCCACAAAAAGCATGTCCGCGTCGGCAATCGGCTCGGGATCGCGCACGATCAGCTGCCTCCGGTACCCGATATCCCCGGAAAACACGACCTTGTAGGGCTGCGGCTGCCCGCCGTTCCACACTTCCAGCATGGAGGCCCCCAGAATGTGGGCCGCATTGCGGTAGCAGACCTTCAGATCGTCGTTGACCGTAATGGGTTCGTTCTGGTCGACCACGCTGAAGAGCGGGAAGCATGCGGTTGCGTCTTCAACGGTATAGAGCGGTTCCACATCCTGTTCGCCGACTCTGCGCCCCTTGCGTGTCTGCCATTCGGCTTCCATTTCCTGGATGTGCGCCGAATCGAGGAGAAGGATCTTGCAAAGCTCCGCGGTGGGGAGCGTTGTGTAGATTCGGCCGCGAAAACCGTCCTTCACCAGCTTCGGGATGCGTCCGCAGTGATCGATGTGAGCGTGCGTGAGAAAAAGCGCCGAAACATCGGCGGGGTTGAACGGCCAGGGCTTCCGATTCAAGGCCTCCATCTGTTTGCCGCCCTGGAACAGGCCGCAGTCGATCAGGTACTTGCTGCCGTTGTCGAGGAGAAAGGAGGAGCCGGTGACGCAGCCGGAGGCGCCGAGACAGGTGATGTGCATGTGCCGACCCTTTCTGTAGGTAGAGGAACATCATTGCCGACAGGGGCAAAAGTGAATGGAACGCGTGCAATTATTGTCCAGATGAAACCACTTGACAAACACAATATGAATTGAGTAAGAAAATGAATGATTGCTCATTCAATTTTCCCACTGCCGGCTCGAAACTCCATCCCGAACTCGCGAACCATCGGAAAGAATACGGAATGCGAAGCAAAGCGGCGGACAAACATCAGGCGATCCTGGATGCGGCGGTGAAAGTTTTCGCCCGCAAGGGATTCTTCCAGTCGAGGGTGTCGGAAATCGCCCGGGAGGCCGGTGTGGCCGACGGAACGATCTACCTCTATTTCAAGAACAAAGACGACCTGCTGATTTCCATATTTGCCGTCAAGATGCAGGAAATCATATGCAGGTTCCGTGACGCCATCGCACTCGAAAACGATGCCGCGTCCCGCCTGCGCTGCCTGGTGAGGATGCACCTGGCGGGTTTCCAGTCCTACCCGGAGCTGGCCGCCGTCTTCCAGGTGGAGCTGCGTCAGAGCAGCCGCTTCATGCGCGAATACAATAAGGAAGAGTTGCGGCAGTACCTCGATCTCATCGGAGAAATCCTGGAACAAGGGCGGAAGGAAGGTGTCTTTCGGCAGGATATTTCCGTGGGCCTGGCAAAACGTTTCGTGTTCGGGACGCTGGACGAGCTCGTCTCCACGTGGGTCCTGGCCGGAATGCAATACGACCTGGGCTCCATGGTGGATCCGGTGCTCAACCTTCTGCTCCACGGCATGGGCCGGAACTGAACTCGAATCCGGCGTATCGCCGGGTCCGGAACCTTTTTCCCCGAAGGAAACAAACCCCGTGACGGCACGGTGATTGAAGGGAGAGATGAAAGATGAGACTCCTTGTGGACGACAGGGACCAGAAGTTTGTTCTCTACGAACAGCTGCGCATCGACGAACTGAGTCATTTCCCTCTGTTCTCCGAGTTTTCCCGCGACCTCTCCGACATGATTCTGGAACAGGCCGAAAAGCTTGCCGAGAATGAATTCTTGCCCGTCAACCGGACGGGCGACCTCGAAGGATGCAGGTTTGAGGGCGGGATGGTCAAGGTCCCGGAGTCTTTTCACCGTGCTTATGCGCGATACCGCGAGGGCGGGTGGCTGAGTCTTTCGGACTCGACGGACTATGGCGGCCAGGGAATGCCTTTCGTGCTGGCCAATGCCTGCGTCGAGTACTTCGCGGCCGCAAACTGGGCCCTGCTCATGTACCCGGGGTTGACTCACGGTTCCTCGCGTCTGCTGGAGAAGTACGGCACCTCCGAGCTCAAGGAGACTTATCTTTACAAGATGTACGCGGGGGAATGGTCGGGAACGATGTGCCTGACCGAACCCGACGCCGGGAGCGACGTCGGCAATCTTCGCACCCGGGCAAAGAGACTGCCGGACGGCACCTACTCCATCCGCGGTCAAAAAATCTTCATTTCCTGCGGGATGCACGACCTGACGGACAACATCATCCACATGGTGCTCGCCCGGATCGAGGGTGCCCCCAAAGGCGTGCGGGGCATCTCGATATTCGCCGTGCCCAGGCTGCGCGTCACGGAAACGGGCGAACTGGCGGAAAACGACGTGGTTTGCACCGGCCTCGAGCATAAGCTGGGCATTCACGGGGCTGCCACGTGCACGATGAACTTCGGCGAAAACGAGCGCTGCGTCGGGTATCTCCTCGGGAAAGAAAATACGGGCATGCGGATCATGTTCGAGATGATGAACGAGGCGCGTCTTTTCACCGGGCTGCAGGGGCTCGGGCACGCCAGTGCTGCCTACCTGCACGCGCTCAACTATGCGAAGGAAAGACGCCAGGGCGCGCTCATCCAGCACATGAAACACCCCGAAACCCCGAGGGTGCCCATCATCAGGCACCCCGACGTCCGCCGGATGCTGATGTTCATGAAAAGCAGCACGGAGGGGTTGAGAGCACTCATGCACCTGGGCGGGTATTGTATCGACCGGTCTCGAGCCGCGGAGGCGGAGGAGGAAAAAGAGCTTTTCCAAGGTTATGCCGACCTCCTGATCCCGCTCTGCAAATCGGTGGGCAGCGACCTCGGCTTCCGCGTGTGCGAGACCGCCATACAGGTGTACGGCGGCTACGGGTATGTCACCGAATATCCCGTGGAACAGTTCCTCAGGGATTGCAAGATCGCGTCCATCTATGAAGGCACCAACGGGATACAGGCCCTCGATCTCGTGGGGAGGAAGCTCACGTACAGGCGAGGCCTGCTCGTCAAGAACGCACTGAACGCCATCGAAAACATCCTCTCCAGGATTCGGCGCAACTTCAGCCTCCGCGACCTCGTCAGGATATACGAGGAAGCCCAGGAGAGCACCGTTCAGGTGACCAAGTTTTTTGCTCTCAAGGGGATGACGGACGAATTCGAGTCCCCGTTGCTCTATGCCAAGCCTTATCTGGACCTGTGCGGCGACGTCGCCATAGGGTTCCTGCTGCTCTGGCAGGCCAACATCGCGGATCAGCGGCTGCAGGAGATTTACCGGGATCACAATGCGACGGACCAGCCATCCCGGACCAGGGTGGTCAATGAGAACCGCAGTGCGGCATTCTACTTCGGCAAGATCGCATCGGCCCGGTTCTTCATCAACCAGGTCCTGACCCAGGCCGGCGGCAGAGCGCGAGCGATCATGAACAACGACAGGTCCGCTCTCGAAATTCCGGACGACGGATTCGCGCTCGGTTAAAAAGCGCGAGGGGCAAGCCGCCCCTGCGACGGCGGAGCAGGAGGCCGGGGAAGACAGAGAATTTTGCCCGATGGAAGTCCCCCTCCCCCGCCGGCTTTCATGCAATCCTGCGAGCCGCCGGCTCCCGGCGGCTCCAGGGCAATCGAGGAACGAGGCCGACCTGGACGTTCTCTACGGATCGGCAGGGGCGGTTCTTCCGCCAAAAGACGTGGTGAAATCATGCCAGTGAAAGGAATCCGGGCTTGACCCCCGGGTTGTTGACGAACGAGCCTACGCGAAGGAGACTCTCATGCAGGCGAGGGATGTGGTGGTCATTGACGGAATCAGGACCGCGTTCGGTCGGGCCGGCGAGAAAGGCTATTTCTGGCTGACGCGGGCCGACGATCTGGTGGTTAAATTGATACGGGAGCTGCTCAGGCGAAATCCCCTGGTGACTCCGGACATGGTCGAGGAAAACGTCTGGGCCGCCACCACCCAGGAGGGAGACCAGGGCCTTACCATGGGACGCACCACGGTGCTTCTGTCGGGGTTGTCCGATTCCTGCGCCGGCTTTTCGGTGGACCGCATGTGCGCGGGAGGACTGACCGCGGTCACCGCGGCGGCGTCGGAAATCGCCCTTGGAGCCTGCGATGTGGCCATTGCGGGCGGGGTCGAGCACATGGGACACCATCCCATCGCTGCGACCGCAACCCCCAACCCGCGCTTCCTCGCCGAGAAAATCGTCTCCGAAGACGCGCTGGTGATGGGCAGGACGGCCGAATGTCTTCACGACATGTTTCCCGAGATCACCAAGGAAATGGCCGACGAATATGCGTACCGCTCCCAGCTCAAGACCGCCCGCGCCTATGCGGCCGGCAAGATCGGCAAGATGATCGTGCCGATGACCGTGTACACCAGGGAAGGGTGGGATGTCGCGGACAGGGACCAGCAGCCCCGCCCCGAAACCACCATGGAGGCGCTGCGCGATCTCAAGACGCTCTTCCGCGCCCGGGGCAGAGTCACCGCGGGGAACTCATCGGGGTTGAACGACGGCGCCTCCGGGCTGCTGCTCACGAGCCTCGAGAAAGCCAAAGAGCTTGGCCTTGCGCCGAAGATGCGCCTGGTCGGCTACGCCTACACCGGGGTCAAACCCGAAATCATGGGTTACGGTCCGATCCCTTCCACGAAGAAGCTCTTCGCCAGGACGGGGCTTTCCATGGACGACATGAGCTTTGTCGAGCTCAACGAGGCCTTCGCCGTGCAGTGTCTTGTTTTTATGAAGGAATTCGGGATGAAATTGATGGATGACGAACGCCTCAACCCGCTCGGCGGCGCCATCGCCTTCGGCCATCCGCTGGCCGGTTCCGGTCCCAGGCTGGTTCTGCACCTGTTGCACCATTTCGCCGAGCACCCCGAGGCGCGCTACGGCCTGACCGCGTTGTGCGTCGGACTTGGACAAGGCGCATCCGCCATTTGGGAAAACATGCAAACCGAAGGCAGATAAGACTGGAGAAAACGAGGGGGAAAACCATGGCCGAACCGGCAACCCGTTTCCATAATCGCATTTATGACTCGCCCGTGGGCAAAATCGCCATTTTGACCATGGACAACGGTCAAGACTACAAACGCCCGAACACCTTCGGCGAAGCAGCCATGATGTCGCTCAACCAGGCATTGGACGAAGTCGTTCGAACGCCGGGTGTCAAGGGCATGATGCTCACCGGCAAACCATACATTTTCGCGGCTGGAGCGGACCTGAGCGAGATTCCTTTCATCACGACGTTCGAGCAGGGCTATCAGATCGGCAAGCTCGTCCACACCGCCATGAAGCGCATCATGGACCTCCCCTTCCCCACGCTCGCCGCCATAAACGGAGTAGCCCTGGGCGGAGGACTGGAAATTGCACTCTACTGCACCTGCCGCACCGTATCGAAAAGCGCCCAGGGCATCGGCTTCCCGGAGTGTTTCCTGGGGCTCGTTCCCGGATGGGGAGGCTGCACCCTCGCAACCCGGCTGATCGGACCGGAAAAGACCCTGCAGCTCATCATCTACAACGCGCTGAACCAGAACCGGATGATCAACGGTCCCCAGGCATACGAACTGGGACTGGCGGACCGCCTGTTCGACGGGGCCGAATTCCTGGATGATTCCCTGCGCTTTCTCATGGACGTCATTTCCGGCGGCGTCAAGGTGGAAAGAACCCCTCCACCCGCCGTCGACGCCGGGACCGCCCTCGCCAGGGCGCGCGCTTTTGTCGACGGCAGGGTCCACGGCGCCGCACCCGCTCCCTACAAGGCGATCGAGCTTATCGAAGGGGCCCTGAAAGGAAGCGTGGAGCAGGGATTCGAGGAAGAAAACAAAGCCCTGGGCGAATTGATCAAGTCGCGCCAGTGCAAGGCGTCCATCTACTCCTTCGACCTCGTGAACCGATACGCGAAAAGACCGGCGGGCATTCCCGACGCGAAACCCGGGGCGATCGCCAAGGTGGGCATTGTCGGCGCCGGACTGATGGCTTCGCAGCTCGCGCAGCTCTTCATCGAACGGCTCGAGGTGCCGGTGGTGATGAAGGACATCAGCCCCGAAGCCCTGGAAAAAGGCTGCGGCCAGGTGGTCGAAGGATTTCGCAGGCTGGGGGAGAAAGGCAAGCTGACCGAAGGCAAGGCACGCCACCTCGCCGGCCTGGTGAGCGGGACGCTTGATTTTCGGGACTTCTCCGATTGCGACTTCGTCATCGAAGCCGTTTTCGAGGAAATGGCCGTGAAGAAGCAGGTCCTCGGCGAGCTCGAACCATTGCTGCGACCCGACGCCGTCATCGCCACCAACACCTCCTCGCTCAGCGTCACCGAAATGGCATCCGTCCTCAGAGTTCCGGGCAGGATGCTCGGATTTCACTTCTTCAACCCGGTCGCCGTCCTGCCGCTCGTGGAAGTCATAAGGACCGCCCAGACGAGCGGCGAAGCCCTGGCCACGGCTTTCGACCTGGCCCGCAAACTGCGCAAGACCGGTGTGCTCGTCAAAGACGCCCCTGCCTTCCTGGTCAATCGCATTCTGGTCAAGATGCTGGTCGATTGCCTGGCTCTGGTGGACGAAGGCGCCTCCTTTCAGGAGGTGGACGACGCACTCCTGGCTCTGGGCCTGCCCATGGCCCCCTTCGACCTGCTGGCCATGGTGGGCATGCCCGTCGCCCTTCATGTCATGGAAACCCTCAACCATGCCTTGGGACCCGACCGTTTCCCTCTGAACGCCAATTTCAGCAGGATCGTCGAAGCGAAGAAGACGTTCGTGTACCTGCCCGGAGTGGAGCCCAAGCGGGTCGATCCCGACCTGGAACGCCTGTGGGCGAAGACCGGCGAAACCGCCTTCCATCCCGAGGAAATCCGGGAGAGAGTGCTCAGCAGCCTCGCCCGGGAAACCGATCTCATATTGAAGGAAAAGGTTGTCGGGAGTTCCAAGGACATCGATCTCGCCATGATCATGGGTGCCGGATGGCCGTTTTTCATGGGCGGGCTGACCATGTACCTGGATCTGGCCGGGATCACTCCGCGTGTGCTGCAGAAAGTCTTTTTCAGTTTCTAGGGTTGTGGCGCGGAAAGGGCCTGGCGATCCGCCGTCCCGACCGACGGCAGGTTGTGCATCACGGAGCGGAACCACCCGTGTCAACTGAAGCGGATTGGTCTAGCCCCGGCGTCACGGGAATTGACGGATGCCGCACCGGCATGGAGCGGGCGTGAGAGGGGGGCGAGAACCTCACCCTCCCCCGAGCCAAGGTCCAAAACGATGCGTGCCGGTGTGCCCCCACGGATTCTGCAAGAGAACAGGAGCGGTGTGAAGTCTCCGATTATCACACTTCTGTCCGATTTCGGCTTGAGCGACGGGTACGTTGCCGGGATGAAAGGCGCGATCCTGAAGATCTGCCGAAACGCCGTCCTGGTGGACATAACGCACCTGGTCCCGCCGGGGGACATCCGTGCCGGCGCTTTCCTGCTGGCTGCCGCGTATCCCGATTTCCCCCGGGGCACAGTCCATCTGGCCGTGGTGGATCCCGGCGTCGGCACCGGGCGCATGCCTCTCGTCATCATGACGCCCCGCGGTTTTCTCATCGGGCCCGACAACGGTCTGTTCTCACTGGTCCTGGAAAAGGAAACCCCGACGGAAGCCCGTGCCATCGAGAATCCGGCCTTCAGGCATTCCAGGGTCAGCATGACCTTCCACGGTCGGGACATTTTTGCGCCGGCGGCGGCCCATCTCGCTTCCGGAGCGGCCTTTGCCGAATTCGGCCCGGTTTGCACGCCCCATGTCGCTCGATGGAGCCGGGCCACGAGAATCGGCGACGAACTGCGCGGTGAAGTCATCCACATCGACCGCTTCGGCAACGCCATAAGCAACATCGACGAAGGGATGCTGCGCGAGTTTGCCGCGAAAGGACGGGCACGGGCGCAGATCCGCGGGCAAAGCCTTCCCCTGGTGAGCACCTACGGGGACCTTGAACCCGGGGCCGCGATGGCCCTCATCGGGGGCGGCGGACATCTCGAAATCGCCGTCAACCGGGGCAGCGCCGCCGACAGATTTCGAATCGCCCCCGGTGAACCGCTCCGGGTCTTCCTCGATCAATAATGACATCTCCCCCCGAACGGTTGCAGGATGGCCTTCACCCGGCTCCTTCAGTATCGGATTGCCGGAACCCGTCCCGAATTGCCCACGCCCCACGCCCCTCCCTGCACCGCCCGCCGTTGCGACGGCGCGGAGATGCTTCGGATCGGCATTGAAAAGATGCGGGGCCTGCAGCGGAATCGGGAGGTCATCCTGTGATCACTGCAAAGAAAAGTCAGCTAAAGAGGAAAACCCGCTTGCTTGATTGGGCGGCATGAATTAGACTAGTTTCAAACTGGTTTATATGGAGGTGTTTTATGGAAACCGTCGGAGCCTATGAAGCCAAGACACACCTCACCCAACTCCTGAAGCGTGTCGCCAAGGGTGAGAAAATAACGATTACCAAACACGGCATACCTGTGGCGACCCTGCAACCCGCGGATTCCTCGAAAAAAATGCCCGTGCGCGAGATCATCGATCAATTGAAACGGTTTCGAAGCGGTCACCGTCTCGACGGGCTTTCCATCCGTGACATGATCGAGGAGGGAAGGCGCTGATGCCTGCGCGGTTTGTGATCGACAATTCCATCGTCATGTCGTGGTGCTTCGAGGACGAGGGAAACCGTTACGCGGAGGCCGTCCTCGAAAGCCTCGAATCCGCGGAGGCCATCGCGCCCGCCATTTGGCCTCTTGAAGTGGGCAATGTCCTGCTTGTGGCTGAAAGGAAAAAACGCCTCAGTCAGGCTGCGGTCGTCCGCTTTCTGGCTCTTTTGGGCGGCTTGCCCATCACTGTGGAACAAGAGACTCCGGAACGGATGCTCAAAGAAATCGTTTCGCTCGCACGGGCGCACGGACTTTCCACCTATGACGCATCCTACCTGGACCTCGCCATGAGGGTCGATCTTCCCCTCGCCACACGTGACACATCCCTCGCAAAGGCCGCGAAGAAATGCAAAGTCCCGACCTTTGAGCCGGCCCGCGCCTGGTGACATCATAAAACCGGGCGGGGGGTAAAAATTCAATTCGTACGAAGGGTATATTCTCAACTCGTATTGACATTAGGTCGCGCGCCGGACGAACGCCATTCAGGAAGCATCGTGAAAGGACTCCATCGGTGAAGCTCGCCCCGGGGAGTGGACAGATCGGTCCGGAGAACGGCGATGCGAGATCAGTCGGCGCCACCTTCCACCTACGTCAGCGGCTCCTTGAAGGCGTCGATCACCGTCCTGCATCTCTCACCCGCCATATGGGCCTTGAGCCTGTCGGTACGCAGCCGGCGCCGGGGAACTTGCGGAAAGGTCTTCCAGGTGGTTTGGGCCTCCGTGCCTCACACGATCCGTGTGCTCTGACCATTTCGCACAGAAATATGCACCGGAAGTGCCAAGACGCATTAGTGTATGTCTATTATATTGAAATTGCTAATAAACTATCTGCACACCGTAGAAAATGAGCATAAGCCACGCCTGCACGCCGTCCGCAAAAATGTCGACTCCCCGGGCGACTCCCGCAAATTGCTGCATGGCAAGCCTGCTTCAAATCCTTGACACCGAAAAAACCAAACGCGCTGTACGGAACCGGCACCTATCCATGACCGCTTGAAGGATGGTCTCTTTTAGTTCTTGATATTCAAGAAAAATCAATCGATTTGTATTTTTAATTTGAAAAAAACTTTTTTACATCTATTATTAGCACAGTGTTTATGACATGCTGTACATCACTTATGGTGATATTTTTCCTGAGTATTATCGATGGAATTGGCAATAATCGTGATTGACAATCAAACCAAATTCAATGTTACTGAATGGATTTCAAACGATGACGGTGAAAAAGCTCCGGTTATCAGCCTGAGATATCGAAATGCAATTGCGCGCTGCAAGAAGCCGATGCCTGTCTCTGGTGTGATAAGGTGCATCCGTATCGCTCACGTTCATGACAATTTCGTTATCAATATTGATTATGCGATCAGTTCAAGCCGAATCCCAGGGAAAATGGACCGCGGCGTTGCCTCCCTTTCCGGAGCGAGACGCGCCCGGGAAGGAGGATTCCCCTGGCGGAGTTTTCCATCGATCGCAGGTCCCCCCCGGGTGTGGTTCTGAAAGCAGCGTTAAGTGCCGGCCAACGGCCGGCAAGGGGGCGGGCTCACGGGGGCCGTCCCATCGTGGAGGAGATGGTCGGACCGCGTCGCGATCAGCACGTTAACGGAGAACCGATGATGCAACGATTTGACATTGTTCTTGTTAAGGTACGCCTCGTTTCCGGATGGGCCGCATGTGCACGAAACTGAAGCCGCAGAACCCAATGAATATCATCGAAAGCAGAATCAGCCGGGTTGCCGTCGGCATGTCGCAGGATGAGATTCAGCAACTGCTCGGACCTCCGACTCATGCCAGGGACATCGTCGCGAACGGCTGCGCGGAGGGCGTCTGGGAATACAGTCTTTGCGCTCTTGCCCGAAACATACCGGTCACCGATGGACAGAAGTTCGCTCTGGGGTTGTGGTCCGCAGTTGCCGGCATCAACGGCCGCGCCGTCCTGTTGAAGATCACTTTTGCGAACGGTTCCGTGACCAGGATCATGTAATCGCTGCCGCGGGCTTGTTCCTCAGGCAGATCCCCGGTGTCTCGTCCTTGCCGCATCCTCCCATCCTTTCTTCCGCCTTTGCCTCCGGTGTGTGTTTCTTGTCCCGAAGGAAAATAATTTCTAACCTTTACACGGAATTCGGATGTGATTATCTTCTGACGGACTGGAACAAGAGGGTATGAAGGAGGACACCATGAACGGATACGAAAAGCAAAAAATGGAATTACTGGATTTCTACAGGGGTGGAGAGCTTCCTCCCGGCCGAATGGAGGCTGAACAGGGAATGGAGGCTCCCGGGGGCAACAATGTCCAGGCAGGTGCCCCGGCCGTGAAAGAGACCCCTGAGCCCGACGCCGGCGCGCGCGCTGAGTGGATAGAGACCTGGATGAACGACATCAAAGCCTTTATCCGCAATATTGACGTGCAGAGCCTCTGATATAGCGATCGTCCTATTTTCGCACGAAGAGCCCCGCTCATCTTCCGGAAGAGAGGGGTTTTTTGTTTCCGCGGGCCGCGACATGGGACTCGTGCCGTGGCGGCCCGGCGGATACCGTGCAATTTCGTTTTCCGCCGGCAGTGGATGGCGGCGCAGCGTGCCGGGGGTTTTGCGCTTCGAGCGAACAGCGCTGAAGCCCCTTGCGCGCAGAAGGGTCTCGCCGGGCGGCGCCCCCGGGGGAGGTATCGCGCTGCCCATGTGACCTGGCCGCAGTTGGATTGCGATGGTCCAACGTATCCCACGGGGTATCCCCTTCGGGGCCGCCTCATCGGCCTGTCGCACCCCCTGGGTGGAACCGGGTGCGAATAACGACGGAAAAAGAGACCTCACTTCTTGAAGAGCCCTCGCGCCGGCAACCCTCTGAGCTCTCTCTTGCCCGAGGGGCCGCATTTCCCTGATTTACTCCCGCTCCAAAGATGCGTTATATAGCATGCTGTCCATGGCGGTGCCTCTCGGGTTGTTTTTTCAGTATTGGAAGGGCGGGTCCGGCACCGCGATACTTGTTCCGAGGTTGACGTGAAGAAATCGAAACGACGGGAAATCCACGCATCGCGTGACGGCAGGACGATCGCGGGTCGGATGGCGATCTTTCTGAGTCTGCTGCTCCTTTTCGCCTGGCAGGCCGTTTCCGGGGATGTCGCGGCAGCAGCCGATCCGGTCCCGGTCGACGGCGACTGGGTGATCGGCAACCTCGGCAGCGAGCCGCCGACCCTCAATCCGATCACGTCCACGGACTTGTCCGCATCGACGATTCAGGAGTACATCTATGAAACCCTGATACGTCGAAACCCCGAGACAATGAAGCTCGAACCGCTGCTGGCCGAGAGTTGGCAAGTCGCCGAAGACCACCTCACCTACACGTTTCATTTGAGGAAAAATATCGCCTGGGCGGACGGGCAACCGTTCACCGCAAGAGACATCCGCTATTCCTTCGACCGCATCCGCGACCCTGCCGTGGACGCGGCCCACCTCAGGAACTACTACCAGGACATAGAGCGCCTGGAAGTCCTGGACGACCACACCGTGCGATTCCACTATCGCATTCCCTATTTCCTGGCGCTCCAATTCTGCGGCGGCATTCCGATCGTTCCGGTCCACCTGTTCAAGCCGGGAGAGGACTTCAACAAGCACCCCATCGCCCGGAGTCCGGTCGGCACGGGCCCCTACCGGCTCCTGCACTGGCGAACCGGGGAGGAAATCGTGCTGGTGCGCAACGAAGCCTATTGGGGAGTGAGACCTCATCTCGACAGACTCGTTTTCAAAATCATCCCTGATCCGACCGTGGCTTTGCACGTGCTCAAACAGGGCGGTTTGGACGTGTCCGGTCTGCTGCCCATCCAGTGGGTCAAACAGACTCAGAGCGAACGTTTCCAGGAGATGTTCCGGAAACTCAAATACTATACGCCGAGGTACAACTATGTCGGTTGGAACATGAAACGGCCCCTGTTCGCCGATCGCAGGGTGCGGGTGGCCATGACCATGCTGATCGACCGGGAGACGATCCTCAGGAGAGTCCTCTTTGGATTCGGCACCGTGGTGTCGGGCACGTTTTACGTCAACAGCCCGGAGTACAACAGGAACATCAAGCCCTGGCCGTATGATCCCGCGGCAGCGCTGGCACTGCTCGAGCAGGCCGGATGGAAGCGGCGCGACGGCAACGGGCCTTTGGAAAAGGATGGGACGCCGTTTCAATTCGAGTTCATTCTTCCGGCCGGCTCGAAAATCGGCGAGCAGATCGCCACCATGTTCCAGGAAAACCTGAAGCAGGTCGGAATCCGGATGGAGATTCGAAAGCTCGAATGGGCGGTATTCATCCAGAAGATCGACAGCAGGAACTTCGATGCCTGCACGCTTGGGTGGAGCCTGGGCTGGGAGTCGGACCCCTACCAGATCTGGCACTCTTCCATGGCGGAAAAGGGATCGAATTTCGTCGGATTCAGAAATGAAGAGGCAGACCGGATCATCGAGGCGGCCCGCCAGGAGTTCGACCCCGAGAAACGCTACCGACTCTATCATCGGTTCGGGGAGATTCTCCACGAGGAACAGCCCTACACTTTTCTGTTCACGACGGAGACCCTTGCAGCCGTGGCCCGGCGCTTCGAAAACGTGAAGGTCTATGCAATGGGGCCGGAACGCAAGGAATGGTGGGTGCCCAAGGCGCTTCAGAAGTACCCGATCGTCAGGAAACCGGAATAGCTCCGGGGATTTCACGGAACATGAACCGGCAGGCGGGACTCGCGTGCGGCCTGCAGCTACGGTGGTGACGAATTCGAGCGCGCCGTGTGGGCAAATCGAGAATCGGCAATGAACGACACTCTTGACAATCACCAACGCTCCATGCTGAACGGGCTTTCCGCGAAGTTCATCGACCGGGTTCACAACCGGCGGGGCGATGAAGCGTGGATCCGGAGCCTGCTTCTGGACGCATCGACGCTGTTTGTTCCCGTCTGGCAGGGCCGGCAGTTGTTCGACGGCGGCGACACCCCCCACCCTGTCCTTCTCCGCGGCCGGGACATCTCGAACCTGGGTCTGAGCGTCGAAGGGGCCGTTTTTCTTGGCCTGGACAAGGGAAAAGCTTATTTCGCCCTGGACCTGACGGAACCGGGGGCACCCGACCCGCCCGAGGGAATGGACGCGCGGGGGGAATTCAGGGATCTCCGGGCGATGAGCCCGCTGCTGGAGCCGGAAGAAAGCGGCCTCCTGGCCTATGCACGGGCCATTACGTACTGGCATCAACGCCACCGCTTCTGCGGGGATTGCGGCTCCCCCACCGTTTCATCCTGCGGGGGCCACGTCCGATTGTGCACCAGCAAGGATTGCGGCCGGCACATTTTCCCGCGAACGGATCCCGCCGTCATCGTTCTGGTGGCTTCCGAGGATTCCTGCCTTCTCGGCAGGCAGCCATCGTGGCCCGAACGCAGGTATTCGGTCATTGCGGGGTTTGTGGAACCGGGCGAAGCCCTCGAGGACGCCGTCGTGCGGGAGGTGTTCGAAGAAACCGGGGTGCGGGTCCGAACGATACACTATCATTCTTCGCAGCCCTGGCCGTTCCCGTGCTCGATCATGCTCGGTTTTAGGGCGAGGGCCGAACGCGGCCCGATCCGCCTGGGCGACGGAGAGCTCGAGGACGCCCGCTGGTATTCGCGCACGGAGCTCCGAAGCGAGGTCGAGCTGGGCAAGCTCCTCCTTCCGCCTCCGATCTCCATCGCGTACCGCCTGCTGGAAAGCTGGTACGACGAAGGCGGGACCGCCAGACTGAGAGACCTGGGCAGTTCGTCATGGGTCCCGCTGCCCGAAAGACCATGGGGGAAAACATCTCCCTGAAACGGTTGCGCGGACGGAGGCGCAGGCGTTAGAATGCAAAACCGCACTTTTGCGGGAACCGCCGAGGACCTGGCGGATGGGCGGCAGGACAACCGGAGCGTTTCAGCGCGCAGGCGTTCGGGAGCCCGGGTGAGGACTTCCGGCACGGAAAACCGGGCTGGGAAGAGAAAGATACCGCATGAAGGGTTACATTCTCAAAAGACTGCTCCAGATCATACCGACTCTTCTGGGTATCACTTTCATCACGTTTCTGATCATACAGCTTGCCCCCGGGAATCCCGCGACGCTGAAACTCCAGATGTCGGGCCAGGGCCAACTGGGAGATCGCGGGATCTCCCCCGAGGTGATCGAGCAGACCAAGAAGCTTTACGGTCTGGACAAGCCGCTCCATGAGCAGTACCTGCTCTGGGTGAAGCGGGTGTTCACCCTGGACTTCGGCACCTCTTACAAGGACCACCGCAACGTCTGGGAAAAGATCGCGGAACGGTTGCCCGTCACCCTGCAGCTGAACCTGATCTCCATTTTCCTCGTCTACCTGATCGCCATTCCGTTCGGGGTTTATTCGGCCGTGCGTCCGGGTTCGTTCTGGGATCACGCGTTGACGTTGTTTTTCTTTTTTCTCTATTCACTCCCCAGCTTCTGGGTGGCCGTGCTGCTGATCATGTTCCTGGGCGGGGGGGATTTCTGGGACATCTTCCCGGCGTACAATATCTCCTCCATCGGGGCGGAGGCCCTGTCCCCCCTGCAATGGCTCCTGGACCGAGTCTGGCACCTTGTGCTGCCGGTGACGTGCCTCACCTACGGCGGGCTCGCATACCTGTCACGGCTGACCCGGGCCAACATGCTGGAAGTGATCCGGGAAGACTATGTGCGCACGGCCAGGGCCAAGGGGCTCAGCGAACGGGTGGTGATCTTCAAACACGCCTTCCGTAACGCGTTGCTGCCGATCATCACCCTGCTGGCTTTCCTGCTGCCGTCAATGTTCGGCGGGAGCGTCATCATCGAGAGCATCTTTTCGATCCCCGGGATGGGCCAACTCGGATTCGAAGCCGTGCTGGGAAGAGATTACCCCGTGATCATGGCCATCACAACGGTCTCGGCCATGCTCACGCTCATCGGGCTGCTCATTTCCGACCTGCTCTACGCAGCCATGGATCCGAGGATCAAACTGGAATGATCTCAAGAGCGACGAGAAGCATTCGGGTCTTCCCCGGGGAAAGCCGGAAATCCAATCCGGGCAGAGAGGATGGTCCGCTTGGACGCGAATAGGGACGGCAACGCGGAGGTCTCCCGCACCTACCGGCAGATGGTCTGGCATCACTTCCGGAAGAAGCGCCTTGCCATGCTTGGCTTGTGGATCACCATCTTCCTGTTCGTGGTGGCGATTTTTGCGCCGCTTCTCGCCAACGACCGTCCCATCCTGTTCTGCTCCAAGGGAAGGTGTCACTGGCCCCTGTTCTCCGGAATGGAACAGGCCGACGGGACCGCGTGGAAGGACTTGAAGAAGGAAGTCCCCTTCATTTTGCAGAACAACGCCGGGGGCAGCGGGAATTTTGCGCTCTGGCCTCCGGTTCCCTATTCGCCCACGGAGTACAACCTCCTGGATTTTCTTGCATCTCCCAACAGGCAACACTGGTTCGGCACGGATGACAGCGGCAGGGACGTGTTGAGCCGCATGATCCACGGCGCCCGTGTTTCGCTCTCCGTGGGTTTCGTCGCGGTGGGAATCGCCGTGGTCATCGGGGTCTTTCTCGGGGCTCTGGCCGGCTACTTCGGCGGATGGTGGGATATCCTGATCAGCAGGCTCATCGAGATCATGGTGACCATTCCCACCTTTTTTCTCATCATCGCCATCATCGCTTTCCTGCCGCCGAGCATATACAACATCATGGTGGTGATCGGAATCACGGGATGGACCGGCGCCGCCCGGTTCGTGCGGGCCGAGTTCCTGAAACTCAAGCAGCTCGACTTCATCATGGCTTTGAAGGCATTGGGAGCGTCCAACAACCGCATCATCTTCCTTCATATGCTCCCGAATGCCATGGCGCCGGTGCTGGTTTCCGCCGTGTTCGGAATCGCGGGGGCGATTCTCACGGAATCCAGCCTGAGCTTCCTTGGATTCGGGGTTCCGCCGCCCACTCCCAGTTGGGGCGATATCCTTTCGCAGAGCCGGGATTATATCGAATTCGCGTGGTGGCTCACGGTATTTCCGGGCTTTGCCATTTTCTTGAGCATCACCGCTTACAACCTGGTGGGAGACGGACTCCGTGACGCGATGGACCCGAAGCTGTTTGAATGAGCCCCGGCCCCCGGCGGAGTCGCAGGACCCGCCCGGGCGACGACCCGGTACCTGAACTGGCAAAAAAGATGCGCAACGCGCCGTTCGAACAGGACAGCAATATCTACACCGTCGGGCGACTCAACGCCGAGATCAAGGCGGTGCTGGAATCCGGTTTCCCCCTGGTCTGGGTCATGGGAGAGATCTCCAATTTCAGGGTCCCCGCTTCCGGGCATTTCTACTTCACCTTGAAGGATGAGAACAGTCAGATTCGAGCCGTCTTCTTCCGCCCTCACAACCGGCACCTGCGCTTCCATCCGGAATCGGGCATGCAGGTCCTTTGCCAGGCCAGGGTCGGCGTCTACGAACCGCGCGGCGAATACCAACTGATCGTCGAAGTTATGGAACCGCAGGGAATCGGCGCTCTTCAGCTCGCATTCGAGCAGCTGAAGAAAAAACTCGCCGCCGAGGGACTGTTCGATCCCGCCCGCAAGACGCCCCTGCCGGTGTGCCCGCAGCGCATCGCCATAGTCACGTCGCCCACCGGAGCGGCCGTCCGCGACATGCTGAAAGTGTTCCAGCGCAGTCCCTATCCGCTTTCGGTCACTCTGCTGCCCGCGCTGGTGCAGGGCCAGGGGGCGGCCCGGGAGATCGCCGCCGCCATAGCGGCCGCCGATCAATTGGCCGACCGTTTTGGATGGGATCTCCTGATCGTGGGGCGCGGAGGCGGCAGTATCGAGGATTTGTGGCCGTTCAACGAGGAAGTGGTGGCCAGGGCTCTCTGGGCCTGTTCGCTTCCCACCGTTTCGGCCGTCGGTCACGAAATCGACTTCACCATCTCCGACCTCGTGGCCGACGCGCGCATGCCGACCCCCACAGCGGCGGCCGAGTGGGTGGTCACCCGACTCGACAGGATTCACCGGGACCTTCGGCAGGTTGACGAGCGGCTCACCCGGATGGCGGTCCGGACCGTCCAAACCGCCCGAATGCAATTCGGCTATGTCCGGGACAGGCTCCCCGATCCCGGGAGGCGGCTGGAAGATCTGCGCCTGTACCTGGACGACCGGATGGAAAGGCTTATGATGGGCCTGGCCCGAAGGATCGAGCAACTCCGGGCCGTGTACGGCCGGCTCGAAGAAAAGCTACAGGCCGTCCACCCGGCCAGGATCATCGATGGCTACCGCGCTGCGTTGGAACAGGGGACCAAGGAACTGCTGCTCGCCCATAAACGACAGCTGGCCCAAAACCGGCTTCGTCTGGAGGCCACCGCCGCGAGGCTGGAAAACCTCAGCCCGTTGAGCGTTCTTTCCAGGGGGTATTCGATCACGTATCGTCTCCCGATGAAGAAGGTGGTGGTGCATTCGGACGATGTCGGGGCGGGGGATCGCGTGCTTGTCAGACTGTCCAGAGGGTCGCTCGACTGTACGGTCAACGAGGCGCGGGACGACGAAATGCCGGGTGCCGGTGCGGTCAGCCGGCGCGATGGTCAGCGCAACCCCTGACGGTTGCCCGCGTGGGCCGGGCTGAAGTTTCACCATTCGGCGTTTTGGGGATTTTTGGGCTCGGTTGCCCGCGCGGGCCGGGCTATAGTGTTCGGAACCGCCCTTCTTGCGGATCACAACCAACCACTGTGCGAGGATATCGGAAGTGGCGAAAAAGAAAAGCGACCAATTCGAAGAGGCACTAAAGAAACTGCAGGACATTGTCGAAAAACTGGAACGGGGGGACATGCCCCTGGAGGAGGCGATGGAAGCCTTCTCCGAGGGCATTCGCCTCGCGCGGGTTTGCCACGGGAAACTCGAGGAGGCGGAACGGAAAGTCCGGATACTGCTCAAGGAACAGGAGGGAGACTGGACGACCTCGCCGTTTGAACCCGCCTCCGGAGAACCTCCGGGAGGTTGAAACACGGGGGAGACGGTATTTCATGCTTCGTTGTGAGGCCCCGGCCCGAAGCGGAGGCCACGTTCGACGGCGGCGCAGGCCGGGACGGGTTTCGCGCGTATCGGTTCAACAGGCGCGGAAGGTGCCGGCCACGGGCGACTCTGCATATTTAATGGGTGGAAATGGTTAAGAATGCGTGATAGACTGGAAAATCGATTTGTCACAATCGATGCATAGGGGCTGATGGTGGGTTTCGATCTGAAGCTTTATCTTGCGGAACGAAAGCAACTCGTTGAGGATGCTCTCGAGGACTGTTTTCCCGTCCCTTCCGGGCTCGAGAAAAGCGTGCTGGAGGCGGCACGATACAGCCTGTTCGCGGGGGGGAAAAGGCTGAGGCCGATTCTTTGTCTTGCGGCGGCCGAGGTGGCGGGAGGAAGCCGGGAGGCGGCCATGCCCGCAGCTTGCGCACTCGAGATGATCCACACCTACTCTCTCATTCATGACGATCTGCCGGCGATGGACAACGACGATTTCAGGAGGGGCAAGCCGACGAACCACAAGGTTTTCGGCGAAGCGATCGCCGTTCTGGCCGGAGATGCGCTCCTGACGGAAGCCTTCGATTTCGTGTCCAAAATGGACGGGGATATTCCTCCCCGAAAGATCCTCGCGGTGGTCGCCACCCTGGTGAGGGCCTCGGGTTACCGGGGGATGATCGGCGGACAGGTCATCGATCTCGAATGCGAAAACCGCACCGTCGATCTCGCCACTGTTGAATACATGCACATTCACAAGACAGGAGCGCTGCTCTCCGCCTCCCTGGAGGTGGGAGCACTCCTGGGCGGCGGTTCCGATGCACAGGTCTCGAGCCTGAAACGTTACGGCCACCACCTGGGTCTTGCTTTCCAAATCACCGACGACCTCCTCGACGTGGAGGGGGACGCTCGGGAAATGGGGAAAAAGCCCGGTTCCGATGCCGCGAAGAATAAAAAGACCTATCCCGCCCTGTTGGGGATAACCCGTTCCCGGGAGGCCGCCCGTGAACATGTCGATGCGGCTTTGCAGGCGCTTGCCGCCTTCGACGACAGAGCGGAACCCTTGAGGGCCATCGCGCGTTATTTGTTGGTGCGCAAAGCCTGAGCAGAATGATGGGCAACAAGTGACGGCCGGCTGCCGGCATGCCGCGCGGCCGGAGTCCGATCCGGTTGAGCCCGGAAGCTCCCGTCACGGAAAGGTGGAACCTTGACAGAACTTCAAACGAGCACTTTGCTCTCTCAGATTGACAGGCCGAGCCAGCTGAGGCAGCTCACACCTGCTCAGCTCCAGCAGCTCGCCCAGGAAATTCGCGAGACTCTGATCCAAACCGTTTCCAGGAACGGCGGTCACCTCGCTCCCAATCTCGGGGTCGTTGAGCTCACTATTGCCCTGCATTACGTGTTCGACTCCGCTTGCGACCGCATCATCTGGGATGTCGGGCATCAGGCCTATGCACACAAGCTGGTCACCGGGCGGCGCGCTCAATTCCACACGCTTCGCCAGTATGGCGGCATCAGCGGCTTTCCCAAGCGGTCCGAAAGCAAGTACGACGCCTTCGGCACGGGACATTCCGGCACCTCGATTTCGGCGGCGCTCGGGATGACCGCTGCTCACTCGTTGAAAGACAGCCCGTGCCGGGCCATCGCCGTGATCGGAGACGGGAGCATGACCGGGGGAATGGCGTTCGAGGCCCTCAATCATGCCGGCGACCTGGCCAAGAACCTGATCGTCGTCCTGAACGATAACGAGATGTCCATCTCCCCGAACGTGGGAGCGCTTTCCGCTTTCCTGAGCAGAAAGCTTTCGACCAAGAGCCTCATGAACCTCAAGAAGGAGATGGAGCGATTCGTCAGGACAATTCCCGGCCTGGGCACCAACATCATCCAAATCGTCAAGCGCAGCATGGATTCGCTCGTCACTTTCTTCACCCCGGGCATGCTGTTCCAGGCGCTTGATTTTCATTACATCGGCCCCATCAAAGGGCATCGACTGGACCGGCTGATCGAGACACTCCGGACGGCACGCGAAATCGAGGGGCCGGTGCTGATCCATGTCATGACCGAGAAGGGCCGGGGTTATCCTCCGGCGGAGATCGACCCGACCAGCTTCCACGGCGTGGGCGCTTTCGACATCGCCACGGGCAAGAGCCTGAAATCGGAGCTGAAAAGCCCGCCGTCCTACACGAAGGTGTTCGGCGACACGATCTCCCGTCTTGCCTACGACGATTTCAAGGTGGTCGCCATCACCGCCGCGATGCTCCAGGGAACGGGCCTTGAATGCTATTCGGAACGGTTCCCCGATCGATTCTTCGATGTGGGGATCGCGGAACAGCATGCCGTGACGTTTGCCGCCGGCATGGCCGCGGAAGGCTTCAAACCGGTGGTCGCCGTCTATTCCACTTTCCTTCAGCGCGCCTTCGATCAAATCGTCCACGACGTCTGCCTTCAGAACCTTCCCGTGGTCTTCGCGATGGACCGCGGAGGCCTTGTGGGCGAGGACGGACCGACTCACCACGGGGTTTTCGATCTGTCTTTCCTGAGGATCATTCCCAACATGATCCTCATGGCCCCCAAGGATGAGAATGAGCTGCAGCACATGTTGAAGACGGCTCTCGATCACCATGGACCGGCAGCCGTTCGATATCCCCGCGGGAACGGCTACGGCGTCGCGATGGACAAGAACCCCGAAACGCTGCCCGTCGGCAAGGGAGAGCTTCTTCGCGAGGGAGAGGACATTCTGCTGATCGGGATCGGTACGACCGTATACCCCGCCATGGAAGCGGCGCAGCGACTGGAGCGTCAGGGAATCAGCGCGGCCGTGATCAACGCGCGGTTCGTCAAACCCCTGGACCAGGACCTTATTTTCGATTGGGCCAGGAAGATCGGGAAGATCGTGACCATCGAAGAAAACGTGCTCCAGGGAGGGTTCGGCAGCGCCGTACTGGAAATGTTGCAGGAGATTTCATTCTCCCCGAAGTCTTTCGTGCGCCTGGGAATTCCCGACACGTTCGTGGTCCATGGCCCGCAGAGCACGCTTCGAAACCTTTATGGAATCGATGCGGACGGTATAGAAAACGCCGCATTGAACCTGCTGAACACGCGCGATGGCCAAATCCTCCACGCGATTGGACAAGTTGCTCGTCGATAGGGGTCTCACCGCGAGCCGGGAACGGGCGCAGGCGCTGATCCTTGCGGCCAGGGTGCTCGTGGACGGCCGCAAAGTGACGAAGACCGGACAGCAGGTGTCCGTCGACTCGAAAATCGAGTTGACGGGCGCGGACATGCCCTACGTGAGCCGTGGGGGGCTGAAGCTGGAGCACGCCATCGCGACGTTCGGGATCGGCGTGGAAGGCATGGTGGCCATGGATGTCGGAGCTTCCACGGGGGGATTCGTCGATTGCCTGCTGCAGCGCGGCGCAAGAAGAGTTTACGCGGTCGACGTCGGTTACGGGCAACTGGCCTGGAAATTGAGGCAGGACCCGAGGGTGGTTGTCCTCGAAAAGCATAACATCCGGTTCCTCCCCCGCGACCTGGTGCCGGAAGCGGTGCAGGTGGCGACGATGGATACTTCGTTCATTTCGCTCAAGCTCGTGATCCCCGCCGTGATCCCGTTTCTCGCCCGCGGTGCGCGATTGATCGCCCTGATCAAACCTCAATTCGAGGTCGGGCGGTCTCAGGTCGGCAAAGGGGGAGTGGTAAAGGATCCGGAGCTTCACCGCCGGGTATGTGAGTCCATCACGGAGTTCTGTCGCGAATCGGGCTTCACCGCCATCGACGTCACGCCCTCCCCTGTTCTGGGTCCCAAGGGAAACAGGGAGTTTCTCCTGGCGGCCCTGTTCAGCCCGGGCACCCCCTGAGCCTTGCGGCACAGGAAGACCGGAGCATCATGCAGATCCACCTCGTGTTTGTCGGGAAAACGGTCTTTCCGGATGTCGAAACGGGCATCGAGCGTTACGTGTCCCGGCTCAACCACTACCTGCCCACCCGGATTCACTACGTCAAGGCCGAGAAGATTCCTCCGCGGGGGATGGAATCCGCCGTCCTGGAAAAGGAATGTGAACGTATCTTGAAGCTGATCGGCGGGAAGAGCAATCAGCTGATCGTGTGGGACAGGACTGGAAAGCACCTGGACTCGCTGGAGTTCGCACGAGTCCTCGAGCGATTGAGCAATGGGGGCACCGGGGCGGTTTGGATGATCATCGGCGGGCCCCTGGGGATTTCCCGTGAACTCAGGGACAGGGCGAACCTGGTTCTGGCCTTGTCTGAAATGACCTTTCCTCACGACCTGGCCCGCCTTATCGTGGCCGAACAGCTTTACCGGGCATTCACCATCATCAGGGGCGAACCCTATCACAAATGAAAGCCCGGCGCTCCACCCGACCGGCCACGACGCCCGCCGTCCCCACAGTATCAGACGGACTGTACTTCCGTGACCTCGGGAACATTCTCCTTGACCACCCGCTCAATGCCGGCCTTCAGGGTCATCTGGCTCATGGGGCAGCCGTGGCAGGCTCCCGTCAGGCGCACTTTGACAACGGTTCCCTGAACGTCGACCAACTCCACGCTTCCGCCATCGCGCTCGAGCATCGGCCTTATCTTGGCCAGCGCTTCTTCCACTTTCTTCCTCATACCTGCTCCTTGTGTTTTTAAGGTGAGCGATCCAAGTGTTTATATTCGCTTGCCGCTTCAAAATCAAGGAAAAGGGCACTGGGACCGCTCATCGCGGGTTCCCGCCGGGCGCACCCGGACCGCACGTCGTCGGGAGATCTTCGGCTGTTGGCAAAACTGATATTGATACTGAGCAGTTAACGCTAAACTGCATTGATCTTTCGTTTCCTTTTCGCTATTATGTTTCGGATGTTCGGTCTGATACTTCAACGGGAGATGAGCAGGGAGGGGAGGTTGGAGAACTACCGACTGGTCGAACGCATTGATCCCCACGGGGTGACGAAGCTCGTGAGTGAACTGGCCGATCGCATCAATCGGGACTATGAGGGACGGAGCCTGCTGGTCATCGGCATCCTCAAAGGGTCTTTCATCTTCATGGCCGACCTGGTGCGAAGGTTATCCCTTCCCGTGAAGCTGGATTTCGTGCGGCTCGCGAGTTACGGAGACAAAGCCGAGTCGAGCGGGCGGGTGCAGATCACCAAGCGTATCGAACTGCCGGTCCAGGGACATCACGTCCTGGTGGTGGAAGACATCATCGACACGGGCGTCACTCTGAAGTGGTTTCTGGAACATCTCCGCGAACACCGGCCGGAGTCGGTGAGGGTGTGCGCACTGATCGACAAGCGTGAACGGCGCGAGGTTGAAGTCCCATTGGACTACGTGGGCATTTCCGTCGAAAAGGGCTTTCTCGTCGGTTATGGTCTGGATTTCTCGGAGAAGCACCGGAACCTCCCCGGCATTTTCGAGGTGTGTTTCGAATAGGCGGCAATGGGGGCGGAAGTCCCGGCTGCATTGGAATTAATGAATGATCGACCGACAATGCGAAAGGGAGAACCTGCATGATTGTTGTGTGTGAGTCTTGCAGCACGAAGTTTCGTCTGGATCCGACAAAACTGAAGGGAACCAGGACCAAGGTCAGATGTTCGCGCTGCGGCCATACCTTCACAGTCGAGCGGCCCGAGGAGGATGATCTCATTCCCTCCCAGCTCACGGATGGTGAAAGCGAGGAGGACTTCCCCGTAGAGGAACGGCCTCTGCCGGCCCCTCCTCCGCCCCCGGTGAGACGATTCCGGCTCCGTCGGCTGGTCGGCTGGTTCGTGATCGCGTTGATCCTGGGGGGCGGAGTCTACTGGCTCACGGACCAACAGGTTCCCCCTGGCCCCGGAAGCGGGCGCGTCTCCAAGGAAGCGGAACAGCCCAACGTGACCATATCGGATACGCTGCAGGCGTACTTTCTTCAGAATGCCCATGCGGGGCAGGTCTTTGTGGTGGAAGGAGAGGTGACCAACGAATCGAAGAAACCGGTCAGCTTTGTTCTGCTGGAGGGCAAACTCTACACCACCGACAACCAGGTTGTCCAAAAGCAGCGGTGCTATTCGGGGAACATCATGAGCCGCGAGGAAATCGCCCGCCTCGGGCTCACGGAAATACAGAACAGAATGATGAACCGGGAAGGCAAGAACCTGAAGAACGTCCGGATTCCCGCATCCAATCGAGTGCCATTCATGCTGGTCTTCCATAACCTTCCCGAGTTGGCAACCCTTGGAGATTACAGCGTTGAGGTGGTCAGCTCGAAGTACGATTGATCCAACCCCAGCCTGACTTTTTCGTTTCCCGAAACGGGAAACAGAGGAGTCTGGCTCTCTTTGCTTCGCCAACTTATTGAACTGCCCAAAGGAATTGACAAACGCACTTTTTCAAGGTAAAGAGACTCTAATTTCAACCTCTTGATAACTGTAAGGAAACGAGACCCTCGCCCCTGAAGGATACGGTTGCATGCTTGACCTACGATTTGTCCGCGACAACGTCGACAAGATCGACATGATGTTGCGGAATCGCCGGATGGATTTGAGCCTTGCCCCCCTGATCGAGCTGGATACCCAAAGGCGGCGTATTCTGCGCGAGGTGGAGGAACTCAAGTTTCGCCGGAACAAAGCCTCCGAAGAGATCTCGAACCTGAAAAGGGAAAAGAAGGATTCATCCCTTCTGATCGAGGAAATGAAGGAGGTCTCCCGGCGGGTCAAAACACTGGACCAGGAACTCACGGTCATCGAGGAGCATTTCCGGGATTTTCTCCTGCTGATTCCGAACATGCCTCACGAATCGGTTCCCGTCGGCGCGGACGAGAAGGACAATCCGGTGGCGAAAACCTGGGGGAGCAAACCGGAGCTGGATTTCGAGCCGAAACCCCACTGGGAGATAGGCGAAGCGCTGGGGATCCTCGATTTCGAACGTGCGGCAAAGATCGCCGGGGCCCGGTTCGCCCTCTACTGGAAAATGGGCGCCGCTCTGGAGCGCGCCCTGATCGCGTTCATGCTGGATATCCACACCAAGCGGCACGGATACACCGAGGTGCTGCCGCCGTTCATCGTGAACAGCACCAGCCTGCTCGGTACCGGGCAGCTTCCGAAGTTCAAGGAAGATCTGTTCAAACTGGAGGACAGGGACTTCTACCTCGTACCCACGGCCGAAGTTCCGGTGACCAACATTCACATGAACGAAACGCTTGAGGAGTCGGAACTGCCGAAGCTCTATACGGCGTTCACTCCGTGTTTCCGATCGGAGGCGGGGTCTTACGGCAAGGATACTCGCGGCCTGATCAGGCAGCATCAGTTCAACAAGGTCGAGCTGGTGAAGCTGGTCAAACCCGAGTCTTCCTACGAAGAGCTCGAGAAACTGCTTCTCGACGCGGAGCGGATCCTGCAGGAACTGGGGCTGCACTACCGGGTGGTCACGCTCTGCACGGGCGACATGGGTTTCTCTTCCGCCAAGACTTATGACATCGAAGTCTGGCTGCCCGGACAGAACACGTACAGGGAGATTTCATCCTGCAGCAATTTCGAGGACTTTCAAGCACGACGAGCGAACATTCGCTTTCGGCGCAAAGGACAGAGCAAGACCGAGTTCGTTCACACTCTGAACGGATCCGGGTTGGCGGTGGGACGAACACTGGTCGCGATTCTCGAAAACGGTCAGCAAGCCGACGGCAGCGTATCGATCCCTCCTGCATTGCGCCCATACCTGGGAAACATCGAAAGAATTGATTGAGATCGTCGAATACACCAATCCTCAAGGAGTTTGGAACATGACTAAGAGCGAACTCATCGAAACGTTGGCCAAGGCCGAAGGAATCACCCTGAAAGCTGCCGAGACGGCCGTCAACGTTGCATTCCAGAGCATGGAAAATGCTCTCATTCGGTCGGATCGCCTGGAAATCCGCGGCTTTGGAAGCTTTAAGGTCAAGAACTACGAAGGCTATAAGGGCAGGAACCCCAAAACCGGTGAGCTCATAGAAGTCAATTCCAAGAAGCTGCCGTTCTTCAAGGTGGGCAAGGAGCTCAAGGAGCGCGTAAACGGCTCCGAAGGCGAGTCGTAAAAACGCCTTGCGACGACGCGGCGTCCAATGAAACACCATGCCGCCCGAGGTTTGACGGAACCTCGGGCGGCGGTAGCGTTTCCACCAGCTCTTCAGCCTTCGAAATGCCGGTTTCTCAACCTATTCGCTCACGAATAGAAAATACAGGTTCACCACCAACAAACCCAGAGTTCCTCCCACGAACGTGAGGATGTCCCTGAGCGGCATGGTTTCTCCCGGAGGTGAAATCGTCGCCTGTGCCAGGAACAGGAAAGCCACAAACGACCCGAGTGCCAGCAGAATGCGGAAGCGTCTCTTCCAGACCAGGAGCCCCAGGATCGGAAGCCCCACCAACCACACATAGGGATTCCTTATCACGGCCTTGGGATCGAGTTGGCGGACAGCGTTCAAAATAGTCGGGAAATCCCACGCCACAAAGAACTTCACCAGGTGGTCCCAATATTCTTTCACGTTCAGGCCCCCCATCTTCCAAAGGTTATTTCGAATCGGACAAATTCTCCCCGGAAATCTTCCTCCCTCACTTCCACTTCGGTCACGCGACTCATGGGACTGCCTTTCCGGCACCATTCGACCATCCGTGCGACCTTGTCGGCATCCCCCTCGAATACGGCTTCGACCCTGCCGTCCGGGAGGTTTCTGACCCATCCGCCGATGCCCAGGTGGTAGGCCGCCTCTTGCGTATAGGCACGGAAGGCCACACCATGCACCCGCCCCGATATCCACACGTGGGCGCGCCGTTTATCCATGATTCCCTTCTCCCCTCCAGGGAACTTGTGACGATTACATCCCGAGTCGCTCGAGAAATTCCCTTTCATCCAGGATCGTAATCCCTAACTGTCTTGCCTTTTCGACCTTCGATCCCGGATCGGCACCGGCCACGACGATGTCCGTCTTCCTGCTCACACTGTCGGACACCCTGGCCCCCCTCGATGCCGTCAGGGCCGCCGCATTCGATCGGGTCATCGAGCTGAGCGCGCCGGTGAAAACAACCGTCTTCCCGTTCCAGAATGCATCCACCGGCCCGGCTTCAGGCTCGGTGGCCGCCATCTCGAGTCCCGCGCTCAGCAGGCTTTCGACCAGCGTCCGATTGGCGGGAAGCGAGAAATAATGGACCACGCTCCTGGCCACCACCTCTCCGACGCCGTTGACGCTCATCAGCTCCTCCACGGAAGCCCGGCGTACGGCATCGAGCGTCCCGAATCGCTCCGCCAGCAACCGGGCAACGTGGCTCCCCACGTGATAGATGCCGAGCGCGTAGAGGAAATCCGCCAGGTTGGTCTTCTTGCTTCTCTCGATCGATTCGACCAGGTTGCGGGACGACTTTCCGGCAAACCCCGGGAGCTGCTCCAGTGTCTCGACGCTCAGCCGGTAGAGGTCCGACACCGATTCAACGATGCCCCGGTCCACAAGCATCGAAACGATGTTCTTGCCCAGACCTTCGATATTCATTGCGTCCCGGCTCGCAAAATGACGCAGGGACGCCTTGATTTGAGCCGGACAGTTGCGATTCAGACAGCGATGGACCGCTTCTTCCGGCAGGCGCACGACCTCCGACCCGCAGGAAGGGCACTGCCCGGGCATCTGGAAAACCTCCTCACCACCCGTCCTGGCTTCCCCGATGACCTCGACGACCTCCGGAATCACGTCCCCCGCGCGGCGCACCATCACCTGGTCGCGCACACGAATGTCTTTGCGCTCCACCTCATCCTGATTGTGCAGAGTCGCCCTTCTGACGGTGACGCCGCCCACCGTCACGGGCTCCAATTCCGCCACCGGGGTCAGTACTCCGGTCCGACCCACCTGCACCTTGATGTCGAGGACCCGAGTCCGCGCCTGGTGGGGCGAAAACTTATACGCAATGGCCCATCGGGGGCTTCTGGATTTTTCACCAAGCATTTCCTGCCACTCGATGGAATTCACCTTCACGACCACGCCGTCGATTTCAAAAGGCAGAGCGTCCCGTCCTGCCGCAATCTCATTGTAGAAGCTCACGGCATCCTCGATGGACGGGCAGACCCTGGACAGAGGATTGACGGGAAGACCCCACCGACGGAGCTGCTCCAGGGTCTGTGCCTGGGTCTTGAAGCGATAACCCGACACTTCTCCCACACCGTAGAAAAAAGCTTTCAGTGAACGCGCCGCGGTGACCGAAGGATCGAGCTGACGCAACGATCCCGCCGCGGCATTGCGTGGATTTGCGAAAAGCGGCTCACCGGCTTGTTCGCGGCTCCTGTTGAGGGCGGCAAAGTCCTTCCTGTCCATGTAGACTTCGCCCCGGACGGCAATCCGAGCCGGCGGGGAAGCCCCCCCCGCACCCGCGTAGAGCTTCAGGGGAATCGCCCTTATGGTCTTTGCGTTGCGTGTCACGTCCTCTCCCACATACCCGTCGCCCCGGGTGCCGGCACCGGTCAGCTCACCGTTTTCATAGACCAGTTCAACCGCCAGCCCGTCCATCTTCGGCTCCGCCATGAAGTCGACGTCGCCCCTGTCTCCCAGGATCTTCCGCACCCGACGGGCAAACTCGAAGACTTCCGCCTCCGACATCGCGTTCTCGAGACTCAACATGGGTATCGTATGGGGAAAGGGCAGGAATTTCTCGGCCGGGGCCGCCCCCACCCTCTGTGTCGGCGAATCGGGCGTGATGAGCGCCGGGTAGGATTCTTCCAAACGGACCAGTTCGCGAAACAGCCCGTCGTAGGCCTCATCGCTGATTTCCGGACGGTCGAGGACATAATAGAGATAGTTGTGATGCCGGATTTCCTCCCTCAAGGCCTCAATCCTGGCATGTGCTTTCTCGCGGTCCGGCATCGCCCTTACCCCTTCGACAAGAAAGTCGTAGAAAGAATATGATAACACGGCAGGCACGCCGGCACCACATTACCGCCGGTCCCCGCCCGCTCCGGCACGTACCGACCCGCTTCGGGGAGAGTTGGAAATGCTTGAAGGCAGGTACGGCCGTCACGCAAACGGCTCACTCTTCTTTCATCCTCCGGGCAACCACCGAAAGCACGGCGTCCACCACTTTCTCCCTGGTCTCCAGGAACCTCGGCTCTCTGTACCCGTGCACCCAGTGCATCGAATGCAGCTCATCGGAAACGGTCAGAACCACAGCCAGCCGAATCTGCCTGAAAGCGGCCACGGTGAGCAGAGCCGACGTCTCCATGTCCACGGCCAGGACACCGGAATTCTGGTACTGCAACACCTTCCGACGAGTTTCACGATAAGGGGCGTCGGTAGTCCAGACAGACCCCTCGTGTACCTTGACCCCCCTCGCCGACAGGTCCGCAATGAGCGAATCGCGAAGCTCATTGGAAGGTCCCCGTAAAGCGTCGCCTCCCAGGGGATAATGATCGGACGTCCCCTCTTCACTGACCGCGGTGTCGGGGACGACCACGTCCCCAACGCTCACCCGCCCCTGAAGAGACCCGCACCAGCCGACCGCAAAAACCTTTCTCACCCCCAATGCGATCATCTTCTCCAATACCATGACGGCCTGCGGAGCGCCGAGCATCGGCCCGACCAGTGCAATCGGCACCCCTCCATATTCTCCCGCGTATGCATCGGAGAGATAGATCCTGTTGTTCATGCTGGGACGTTGAGGAAAACGACTGGAAAAAACTTCCAGGTCAAGAGGGGTAAAGATCAACACGGCCGCCGGCGGCAAAGCTTTTTCCCGCTTTCCCTTCCGAGGTTCTATGAGGGCCAGGTTCTCATCCGTTTCCATTGCAGCGGCAGAAGCGTCTGTTGGAATTGCGAGCCCGCTCATGGACCCCGTTCCCGGAAAACTCCGGGTAACGGGGTCCTTAAGAAGTCTCTTATTTGATCGCGTCTCTGAGCTTGTTGCCGGCCTTGAACCTCACCACCTTCGAAGCAGGAATGGTGATGGCCTGACCGGTTCGGGGATTGCGGCCTTCGCGCTTGGCCCGCTTGGCCACGTCGAACGTTCCGAAACCCACCAGGGTGATCTTGTCACCCTTGGCAAGTGCCGCACTGACGGCCGCGATAAGATTGTTCAGAGCCTTTTCCGCAGCGGCTTTGGTGATGCCCGTTCCATCGGCCATTTTGATAACCAGATCGGCTTTCGTCATGTGGACCTCCTCCTCCTTAAGTTTAACGAATACGCAATGTATTGCCCCGGGATTATGAACCTAAATCACAAAAGTACCTTTACTCCAGCCCCTTTCGGTAGGCAATTATACTTACCTCAATGCCCTTAGCAAGCACTAAATCGCCGACGAATCGGCTCAGACCATCTTTTTACGCGGATTGACAACTCGTTCGGCCGGCGCACATTAATGACTACGCACTGTTTTTTCATTAATGCCCGTGATGCGGCAGAGTTGTGGTCATTGCCCCTTATTCCTTGATGCATAAGGCATTGGGGTGATTCGCCATGCGGCGAACCCGTCGAACCTGAGTGTGGAGCGCGGCCCATTGCCGTCTTTGGCACGAATATTATTAATCATTATTAATGAAATTCACTTCCTGCGAGGCTCCGTGTACCGGGCGAGGAGAGTCCCTTCGAAGCGGCCGAGGACGTTGTCCCTCGCCCCTGGAACCTTTTGGTATGAGGGCCGTGATGTGGTCGCGGCGCACCCCGCAGCACGAGAATACCTCCCCCGGACCCTGTCTTCGTCAGGAGAGATGGGTGGATTTTATGAAGCGGTTCCAGGGCGTCGACTGTCACCACAGCGAACATCTGTTGAACGACGAGGAGCGGAATGCGCGCGATACCGTCCGCCGCTGAGTCGAAGACCGTTATATGCCCAAGGTCGACGAATACTTCGACAAAGGGGTCTTCGACGTCGGCCTTGTCCCCGAGTTGGCCGAGCTCGGCATGTTCAGCCGCCCTTCGCCGGATCACTCCTCATGAGGTGCGGACGGCGCGGTAACCTTCTTCAGAAGATAAAAGGCGCCCTTCGAATCGTAGCGCGTGGTCCTGGTGGCGTAGATCCACCTGCAGCCCGCCAGAATTCCGTCTATGCTCACCCGGTAACAGTCCTGGCGCGCCGGATCGGTGGTGGTGGTGAATTCAATGTTGGGCGCCGAGTAGGTCCCCCGGACCAGCAGGTTGCAACCCGGGAAACCGACGTAACTTCCTTTGATTATGTCCTCGACCTCGTCGTAAGCCAGATGCCAGAACTCGATGGAACCGTCCTTCTGCCAGTAACCGTTGATGCAGTCGGCATCCCCCGGCGCCGGGATGACCTGAACCGTGTAATCGCCGCCCTCGGACCGTCCCGCGACGATCATGATCAGTTGGCCCCACTCCCCCGGCTTCAGGGTTTTGTAGAACTCACACTGCCCTGCAAAGCTTTGCTTGACGGGCTCCTGCCCCTTGTTCGACCTGACCCCCATGAAAAAGTAACTGAAGTTGCCCGCGGCTTCCCCGGTCACTCTCACGCGGACGCGCGTCAGCTGATCGCCCAGGGCGAACCGATAGTAATCGGCGCCGTACGGGGCCACTCGGCCGTTGAAGGTGAAACGCGTCGAATTCGAAGAAATCTTGTGGGCGGCATTGATCTGGACGCGGCGCAGCTGGCGGGTGGCTTCGCACGTGACATGCGGTGTCCCTTCAAGCGCGTAATCGTATTCAGAAGGAGCATTGGCAAGACCCTGGATGTAATTGGTCTTGTGCCATTTGTGAAGAAAGTGATCGAAGTCCAGCCCGAGCTTTGCCCGCACCACGGCAGCCACGGCGGCGCGGGGATCCTTTTGCGCCTGGGAGTGGTACCTTTTCCACGCATCCCGGATGGCTTCCCACCCGGCTCTGTCAGCCAAATAAACCCAAAAATGGGCCGAATCGTAGGCCCGATTGAGCAACAGGTTCTTGTCCGGGTTGGCCAGCCCTTCGTTCATGCGGTTGACATAATCGTAAACGGGGGAGACGTCTCCGGCCGCCAATGCCCACTTCATCGCCCAGACGGCGGTGCCCTCCGCCAACCACATCACGCCCGGGTACGGATCCTCGAGACCGCACGTGAACTGCACGCGATGGAAAAGCTCGTGGGCCGATACCGACCTCCTGCGACACGGATCCTTTGCCACCGACCTGCTGTTCAAATTGATATACTTCAAGGAATTATGCGTCGATCCCATGTCCCCGAAGTAGAACACCTTGATGTCGATCAACTTCTCGCCGTACTCCTCGTAACACTGAGGTTCGATCCCGAAGATGTCCGTGTACACATTCCAGTATCGGTTCAAATACAAGGACAGCGCTCGAATGTCCTCGCGGGTGACGTTGTGCAGCTCGTTGGAATCGTTGTCCGTCCACTTGAACTTGAAGTGCCCGAAAATCTCCTCGCGAGGCAACTCCGGAACCGCGCCCGCCATGAGATCGTCCACCCGCCGCCGCGTCTCATCCGAGATTGCCGGGTTTTGCAGCCCTGCCATAAGGCTGGTTATTCGCGGGTACCCGCATTCCGCCTCCCCCTCACGGGCGGGGGGCGTCTCCACTTCCAGGGGAGAATAGATCTTTGCGGCCAGCGCGAGGATTTCCTCGTCCGTGCGGGGAACGTCCGGGTTGCCCCCGAAGCGGGCTTCAAAAACCTCCCGGGAGAGGATCTCCATCCGGATTTCGTCTGTAGCGAACTGGAAAACTTCCGCGGCATCGACGGCCCGCGGGATCGTCAGTATCGCAAGAATCAATACAAAAATCACATTGCGCAAGGATGCAGGTTTCATTGTATTGCGCCTCCGGTTGTTCGAGCTGCAGCCAATACAGGGGGATGCACGCGGCCGATGAAGCCCCCGGACGCCACGGAAAACTTGTATTGATCGTGCTTCAGCACACATGTCTTCAGCTTACAGGAACGGCCGGATTGTGTCAAATGATCAAATTACCACGGAAAAATGGATTGCACCCGGCAATGAATCAACCAAGGAACGGGGGTAAAGCATGGTCACAGGCGGGAAGCAGGACGAAAAAACCGGCTCGGCCGGTGACAACGTCACCGGCCGAGCCGCGATGGACCGATCACTTGGCGTCGGAGGTTTTCTCAAGCTCCACGCCTTCGGACTCGAGCTTTCTGATGTACTTGTCAGGATCTTTCCGGAAGTCTTCGACACAGCCGGTGCAGCAAAAATACACCCGTTTCCCCTGGTAATCCGCGAAAACCGTCCTGTCGATCTTTCCACCCATCACAGGGCAGTTCGTCTGAGCTTTCCCCGCGTCCGCGGCTTCCGGAGCGAATGCAAATCCGGACAACATCAGTCCGAGTGCAAGCACGAGCACAATCAACAACCTCTTCATAATCGTTCCTCCCTGGTGCATCGAGTATACCCGGTCGGGCCCGGCACCGGCAATTGTTGGGTGGCCCTCGTTCGATATTTTCTTCTCTCGTGAAGTCAATCATCCAACGCTCCTATCGACGACGTCCTGACCGAACTTGTCCACCACTGCCGGGAACGGCCTCCCTGCGTGCCTCCGCGGCCCCGTTTCCTTTTTACTTTTGACCTGTTCTCAGCCGATGTGATAGAAATGAACCTTGGACGATTCACCTCACAGTAGACGGATCATGCTTGCCAAGATCCGGGCATCACTTCCGACTCGGTCGCGGCCGCCATCCGGAAGGCGGCGGCTACCCCCGGCGGGCACCCATGAAGAAGTTCGTGATCAAAACCATCCCCGGCAGACCCGACCACCGAATTCCCAGGACGCGATGGATGAGAGGCAAGCACGTCTTCATCGCGCTCGTGGTCCTCGGCTTTGCCTTCGGATCGTACAGCCTGCTCCAGACACCGGATGAGAAGGTCCCGGCGACGCCTGCCGCGCCCGCGACGACCGCCGAACCCGCGACCCCCGTCTCCCTTGATTATCCCGATGCCTTCGCCGTGCGTTCCCAGTATCTCGAGCGGTTTGCCATACGGCATCACATCGTTCGCGCCGGCGAATCCCTCTCCGGGATCGTCGAGTCCTCGGGCCTTCCCGCGGCGGTCATCGGCCAGTGGGAAAAATCCTGCCGCAACTTCCCCGCGCTCAGCCAGATCAAGCCCGACGACGAGCTCATCATACACGTGGGCCGCAGCGACAACCAGCCGGTGAAGCTCATCCTGTCCGCGGCTCAAGGTTCCACGTACACGCTGCGCAGAGTCGGCACCGAATGGAACTGCCGGGATGACGGGAGCAGCCCTCTGCCCATCGGAAACACGGTCCGGGGCGTTTATGCCGAGGATCTCTACGAATCTTGCATCGGAGCCGGTCTGCCGGCGGCCCTCGTGGCGGATCTGACCGATATCTTCGCCTACGACGTCGACTTCAACTCGGATCTGAAAGAAGGCGACACCTTCGTCGTCCACTACGAAGATTGGGTGAAGGACGGCCGGAAATCGCGGCCGGGGGTCATCCTGGCGGCCGAGTTCACGGCTTCCGGGCAGCGCTTGCAGGCTTTCCTCTACCAGTTCCCGGACGGGGCCACGGAATACTTCGACGCCAAGGGAACGTCGCTTCGCAAACCCTTTCTGAAGAGCCCCCTGAACTACCGGCGGATCATGGCCGCATCGAACTACAAGCCTTTGAAACCGATTCTCAAGATCTACCGGCCGCACCTGGGCGTGGATTACACGGCACCGAAGGGAACGCCGGTCAGCGCGGTGGGAGACGGGACGGTCGCGGCCATGGGAAGAACGGACAAGGCGGGCCGCTTCATCCAGATCGTGCACAAAGGCGGCTACAAGACCCATTACGGTCACCTGTCCGCCTTCAGCAAAGGACTCGCAAAAGGCAGGAAGGTGACTCAGGGTGAAATCATCGGCCTGGTGGGCTCCACCGATGCCTCGACGACGCCCTACCTCGACTTCCGCTTCGTCCGTAACGGTAAACCGGTCAATTATCTCAAGTCGGATTTCCCCCGCTCCCGCACCATTCCGAAAACGCTGCGGCTCGATTTTGAAAAAAAGCGCGACCTCGGCCAGGCCGCCCTCGACGGCAGTTCCGCCCCCACGGCGAATACCGCCGAAGGTCCGACCAGCGGGTGATCCGGTGGCGGGTCCTTTCGCGGAAGTATCGATTTTCAGCGCTCTCGAGAAGACCCTGCACTACGCGATTCCCTCCGAGCTGAACGCCGGGGCGCGCCCCGGCGCGCGCGTGCTGGTCCCCCTGGGAAGAAGAAGCGCCACCGGGCTCATCCTGGCCCGCGCCGACTGCCCTCCCCCGGACATGCCCCCGGAGGTCCGCCTGAAGCCAATCCTGGCAGTCCTGGACGACGCTCCCGTGCTCACTCCCGATCTCATCGCACTGTGCCGCTGGCTTGCTTCCTACTACTTCTATCCTGTGGGAGAAGTCCTCCAGACGGCCCTTCCCTCCGGGGCGACCAACGCCCCGCAAGTCTTCGTGCGCCTTACGCCCGCGGGGGAGGAACGGGCCGAAACGCAACGGGACGAAATCGGGGAGTTGCTGCATCGCCGGGGGCCGACGGCTCTTGCCGAGCTCGAAGCCGCCTGCGGCTCGCCGCGAGGCTTCCGTCAAAAGCTCAGGGAACTTGAAAACCGGGGGCTGGTGGAACGGTGCCATGAATGGCGATGCGGATTGCCCGGCCCGAAGACGGTCAAGGTGGTCCGCCTGGCAGGTGAACCGGATCCCGGGCCGATCGAGCACAACGCCAACCTGAAGTCGCTCGTCGCGCTCCTGCGGGGAGCGGATGCCGGTATCCCGCTGAGCGTGGTGCGCCGGGAAGTGCGAAACGCCGACTACTGGCTGCGCAAGCTCGCGGCCGCAGGAACGGTGCGGGTGGAAGAGCGGGAGGAGGAACGCACGTTCCGGCTCGCGCAGGCCTTGCCGGAAGCCCCGCCGCCGCGGCTCACCCCGGACCAGCAGGAGGTTTTCGACGCGGTTTCCCCGTATCTCGCAAGCGGGCCTTTCCAGCCGTTCATGCTGTTCGGGGTCACCGGAAGCGGCAAGACCGAAGTCTACATGCGGCTGGTCGAGGAAACGCTCAAACGGGGGCGCGGCGCGCTCGTCCTGGTGCCTGAAATCGGCCTCAGCACCCAGCTCGAAGCCCTCTTCCGGCAGCGTTTCGGCGAGCGGCTCGCGGTCTGGCACAGCGGCGTCCCGGAAGGAGCCCGGCACGATCAGTGGCGGGACATCCTGGCGGGCCGCAGGACCGTGGTGCTCGGCGCCCGGTCGGCCGTCTTCATGCCCGTTCGCGATCCGGGCCTCATCGTGGTGGACGAGGAACACGACCCGTCGTACAAGCAGGACGACCACCTGCGCTACCACGCGCGCGACGCGGCGCTGGTGCGGGCGCGGCTCCTGGGAATCCCGGTGGTGCTCGGATCGGCCACCCCCAGCCTGCAGACCATCCACCAGAGCAGGCTGGAACGCTACCGCCCGCTCCTCCTGCCTCGGCGCATCCTGGACCGCCCGCTGCCGACCCTCGAGATCGTGGACATGCGCCGCGAGTCCTCGCGCGCCCGCATCCTTTCTCATCGGCTGCGCACGGCCCTGGCGGAAACCCTGCAGGCGGGCGACCAGGCCCTTCTCTTTCTCAACCGGCGAGGCTTCGCCACCTGTTTCTTATGCGGTGTCTGCGGCGCGGTGCTTCAGTGCTCTTCGTGCAGCGTCAGTCTCACCTATCACCAGCGGGAGAAGATCCTGCGCTGCCACTACTGCGGGAAGGAGGAGGCCGTGCCCGAGCGCTGCCCGGCGTGCGGCCACGCAGGCTTGTTCCCGCTCGGGTTCGGGACCGAGCGCGTGGAGGAGGAAGTGCGGCGTGAGCTGCCGGACGCCCGCATCGTGCGGATCGATCGGGACACGGTGAGCCGCCCGGAAGACCTGGTGGAAAGCCTCGACGCCGTTCGATCCGGGCGCGCCAACGTACTCATCGGAACGCAGATGGTGGGCAAGGGGCACGATTTTCCCGACATTACGCTGGTCGGGGTGATCAATGCGGATACGGCGCTGCAGTTCCCCGATTTCCGCGCGGGAGAGACGACGGTGCAGCTGCTCATGCAGGTGGCGGGGCGGGCCGGGCGCGGCGAACAGCCCGGGCGGGTGATTCTCCAGACTTACAACCAGTTCCATTACACCCTCGAAGCGGTGCTGGCGCTCGACTACGAAAGGTTCTGCGACATCGAGCTGCAATCGCGCGAACAACTTCGGTACCCGCCGTTCGCGAGGTTCCTGAAATTCCTGGTGACTTCGCGCAGCGAGGCGCAGACACGCGAGGCCGCCCGACGGCTGGCCGCCCTGTGCCGGGAGACGGCGGAACGGTTCGACGCTTCGGGGCGCCCGGCAGCCGTTCTCGGACCGTCCCCCGCTCCCCTGCTCAAGCTCAAGGACCGCTACCGCTGGCACGTTTTCGTCAAGGCCTGGACGAGCCGCGACCTGCAGGATTTCACGGAAACCGTTCTGAGCGGCGCGCGAAGCGATCCCGCGTTGAGGCGCGTTCAGCTGGCCGTGGACCGCGACCCGATGATGAGCATGTGAGCGGCATGGCGGACATCCTCCTCATCCAGCCCCCCATCAGGGATTTCTATCTCACCGCGAAAAGGACCATCCCATATGGGCTGGCTTCGGTGGCGGCGGTGCTCATGCGGGAGGGTTTTTCCGTGGAAATCCTCGACTGCCTCGCCACCCGCAAGTCGAAGTCCATCGACTTTCCCGTCGAAATGGAATACCTGAAAGCCTGGTACGGCAAGCCGGACATTTCTCCTTTCGGGTTGTTTCACCGCTACCGGCACTACGGGCTGAGCTTCGGGAAGATCGCGGAGGCGGTGCGGAGGGCGAAGCCTTTCCTGGTGGGCATTTCATCGCTTTTCACCGCTTACTGCGGGGAGGCCCTGCGGACGGCCGAAACGGTGCGGAACGCCGCCCCCGGTTGCACCATCGTGATGGGGGGCCATCACCCGACGGAACTGTACGAATCCGTTATGGAATGCGGCGCGGTGGACTTCGTGCTCCGGGGCGAGGGCGAGGCGTCGCTGCCGCTGCTGGCGCGGGCGGTGCGGGCGGGGAGCGGGATAGAGCATGTGCCCGGCATCGTGTACCGCGCCGCCGAGGGCGGATTGCGCGCGGCGGACCCGGCCGTGATGGACGATCTGGACCGCTATCCCCTGCCGGCGCAGGGATTGATCGACGGGAAGTTCTACCGCAGGGGGGCAAGGGGCGCGGCCGTGGTGACGGCGAGCCGGGGCTGTCCGCTCCGTTGCTCGTACTGCTCCATCGGCGGGGCCGAATGGCTCAAGTACCGGCGGAGGAGCGTGGATTCCGTTCTGCGCGAAATCGAGGTTGCGGTGAACGAATACGGGGCCGGGTTCATCGATTTCGAGGACGAGAACCTCTCGCTGCGCAAGCCGTGGTTCATGGAACTGCTCGATGGGATCACAGGCCGGTTCGGGGCGGGGCGGCTCGAGCTGCGGGCCATGAACGGCCTGTTTCCGCCGTCGCTCGACGAGGAGATGGTGAGCGCCATGAAGGAGGCGGGGTTCACGGCGCTGAACCTCTCGCTGGGGTCGGCCTGCCCTGAGCAGGCCCGGCGGTTCGGGAGGCCGGACGTGCGGGACGGGTTCGAACGGGCGCTGGCCTGGGCGGAGCAGGTCGGGCTGAACGCCGTGGGTTACGTCATCGTGGGCGCGCCGGGGCAGAGCGCCGCCGACTCCGTGGACGATTTGCTCTACCTGGCGGAACGCCCGGTCGTCGCAGGAGTCTCCGTCTACTACCCGGCGCCGGGCAGCGCGGACTTTGCGCGTTGCGCGCGCTCTGGGCTCCTGCCCGGGAAGTTCTCGCTCATGCGATCGACCGCCCTCCCCGTTTCCGACACGACCACGCGGGACGAATCGGCGACATTGCTCCGCCTGGGGCGGATTCTGAACTTCATGAAGTTGCTGGAGGAGGCGGGGCGTGCCGTGGTGGCGGGCAATCGGGAGGAGCGACGCGAGGCCGGGGCACGGGCGGGTCGCGGGCGAACCGGGGAGTCATTCCGCGCTCAGGCGGACCGGTGCTCGGCCGGCGCCGCGGCGGACGTCATGGCGGAGCGGAGCCGGGGAGCGATGTCTGCCCAAGCGAACCCGTGCGTGAACGGTTCGGACTTGGAGGAGCGGGAGGATCGGCACGGCGCTGGGGCAACGGCCCGCAGCGCGCGGGATGCATCCCGCTCGGAAACAGCCGCCGTGGGAGCATTGCCCGCCGAGCCCGTCGACCGCATCGAGGTCGGGAAGGACTTGCTCCGTGCCTTCCTGGCGGAGGGCAAAATCCTCGGCATGACGCCCGCCGGGGAGATTTACGAGCACAGGGTGTCAAAACGCCTTTGCGAGAGATTCCTGGCGGGTGTGTCGAGGATCGGGGCGGGGAGGGTTTCCCTTGACCGCCCGAAAAACCGCATGGTATAAGGAAAATCAAGCATTGGGCCTGCGTGGCTCGGCGACAGCGCGATTGACATTTCCAAATCCTCCCCCTCTTCCATTCTCCAGTTGACCGGACGCAGTCCGGACATGTTTCTTTCGACCGATCGAGCTCGGTTCCCGATGATTGTCATTTACCTGGAAAATAGATTCCCGGGTGAGCCTGTTTTCATGCTTCGCGGGTGAAGCGCGGCATCATGGATGATTTCGTCGCAGGCGCCTGCCGTTCCTTATGCTCACAGATTCCTTTCGACAAACAAGACCGGTAAGGCGCCGGGTGGCAGCGAACGCAAGGCCGGGGCGCACGCCGAGCCGGGGTATGCGGCAAGCTGAGTCACGCGCCGAACCAAGGTCAGCGCCTGGTGGAAGCGAACGCCCATCCGGCGAGAACGCCGAGCCGTGATGGACGAAACATCGGGGCGATTGACGGGCTTTCCACCCTCTCCCGCCCGATGCCGCAGCCTTGAACGCGACTCGGCATCACGGCCTGACTCAGAGCGACGGCCGTCGGGTTTTCTCCGCCTCCGGATGGCATGGCCTCCCCCGAGGCATCAAGCCGCAATGGAAACCGACGACCGGCGCTTCTTCGCTGCCTTGGGCCGGCACGGGCTTCCCCGGGGGCATCAAGACCCAATGAAGGCCGACAGCCGGCGGAACGTCAGTATTGCGAGGAGCAACGGCAATGTCGAGCATTCCGACCGATAGCTATCCCGCTCAATATGAGAGCCGACTCACGCTCAAGAACGGGAGGCAGGTGCTTCTCAGGCCCATTCGTCACACGGACGGGCCGCTTCTCGTCGACCTGTTCAACAAGATTTCTCCGGATTCCATCTACTTTCGTTTCCTGCGGCCCCTGCAATCCCTGCCCGAAGCCATGGTTCATCGATTCACGCACGTCGATTACAGGACCGAATTCGCCCTTGTGGCCGCCGTCGAAGAGGACGGGAAAGATGCCGTCATTGCCGTGGGGCGTTACGGTTACAATCCCGATGACGAGCATACGGACTTCGCCATTGCGGTCCGTGACGACTGGCAGCGCCTGGGGCTCGGCAGGGCTTTGCTGAGACGAGTCCTCGAGATCGGGAGCGAGCACGGCATTCGCCGTTTCTGGAGCCTCATAGACGTCCGGAACGAGAACATGCGACGCATGCTTGCGGAACTTGGCTATGAAGTGAGGTATTCGCTGCGCGACGGCTTGTTTCACACGGAGATTCTCGTGTGAGCTCCCGCCGGGGATTCCTTGGGTGCCGGCGGGTTCCCGAGGCGCCTGGAAGCGAGCACGATATCCGCCGTTTCTGGAGCCTCATCGATGTTCGGAACGAGAACATGCGGCGCATGCTTGCGGAACTTGGTTATGAAGTGAGGTATTCGCTGCGCCACGGCTTGTTTCACACGGAAATTCTCGGGTGAGCTCCCGCCGGGGATTCTTCGGGTGCCGGCGTCTTTCCGAGACGCGTGGAAGCGAGCACGGTATCCGCCGTTTCTGGAGCCTCATCGATGTTCGGAACGAGAACATGCGGCGCATGCTTGCGGAACTTGGCTATGAAGTGAGGTATTCGCTGCGCGACGGCTTGTTTCACACGGTAATTCTCGTGTGAGCTCCCATCGGGGATTCTTTGGGTGTCGGCGTCTTTCCGAGACCTTCGCCCACGGAGTGTCACAGGCTGTGAATCCGCATGAAGGTTGGCTTAAAGAGAGCCGCACCCTCAATATGCCTCTCTCAAGAGATATGCTGAGCGTGACAAATACCTGTGCATTATGAGTGTGTAGCGATGACATGAATCGGCTCAGGTGGCTCGTCTTCGATCTCGATGGTGCGCAGCCAATTACGGCAGAGTGCCCAGCAGGAAGGCAAACCCGTCGAATGGAGCAAATGTTGCCTGGCGCCTGTTCGAGCTGCCTCCGATGGGTTGCGGTAGTCGTAAGGCTCTTCGCTCCAGGCGAATCCACAGCTGACACCGCTTCAAGCCGCCTCCGACGGGTTGCGGTTGGACCCATTCCTGACAGCCGTTCGCGGCTGTGATCGCCTGATACGCTGTTCCAGTGACCAAATTGAGGCTCTTGACGCTGACACACATAGAATCTCACGCACACGCCGGCGTTGAATCTTCCCACATAGGGAGCAAATCACCTCTCGTCCCCTCTCGACCGTCTCGGGTTTGCTTCTGGCGCCGGTTTGTTTCTTGACCCTCCGGAATGGCGCATGGTATAAGCCTTTCCAACCATCGGGCTGGCGTAGCTCAACGGCAGAGCAGCTGATTTGTAATCAGCAGGTTGCGGGTTCAAATCCCATCGCCAGCTCTCAGTTTACAAGCATCCGATTTTTAGGGTGTGCATATAGTGTGCATGGATTGAAGCCAAGCTATCCCGAGGGGATTCTCCCGGGGGGGCATCAGGACAATGACTCGCAATACTGAGATTGTTCCCGGCAAGCACCCATGAGGGGGTAGCTTGCCCTCAACCCCAGGCATCCGCCCGCCTCCAGAAAGCTGTCTCCAAGACAAGAACTTGCTCGGCCCCGAATTCCCCTCCACATCGCCCATCTCCCCGACACAATCTGCCAATCTCATAATTTCTCGACCACTTGCCAAAAAGCAAGGCGAGGTCTGTCTCCGACGCCCTCAAAGGCACACGCTGTCGCAGTAATCTATGAAAGAAGACTACTGTGATCCATTCTCTCAACTAAAAGATCAAAGGAACTCAGCCTTTCGGCACCACGCGCACGTCATCAATCCCTGCCAGTCATACTATGTGCAGACTTCAGCCAAGCTTAGCCTAAACGGCTTCTGCTCAAAAGCGCTCCGACTCGATGGGTTCAAGAATCAGGCTTCCATCCGACTCTCGGAACACGACTTGAAAATTGGTGCCGGGGCGACCAGCGTCGGAACCAAACCATCGCCTCAGTATCTCTGAAAGGACGTTTTTTGCCGAGTCTCTTCGACGTAACACATTGACCGCAACCTTGACAAAGTTGGCTTCACAAGGCTCCCCTTCCACAAGCACTTCTGTCCATCCGAGCGGAATGCGTGGATGGATCTTTCTGTCTGGAAGAAACAGAATCGGCCGCCCACTTGCGTGACTGACCCTGCATAGGATATCGCTCGTCACGGGGTTGCTCAGAGAAGGTCGCTGGAGGTATTCGGCCAGCCTCCAGTCTATGATTTCCCGTGCAAGTTCATGAAACGCGGCGCGAATAGCATCCTCTAACGTAAAAGTGGCCCCGAAAACTCCGTCACGGTAGGAAAAGAAAGACTTACGCTTGGTGCCCCTCCCTCCGGTCCATGCCTCGATGGGATTCCTCTCCAGGTATCGGCGAAGGGCTGCTCGGTCCTGGAGGTCCACTCCGACATCAGTTCTGAGTGTCGCCGAGCGAAGGGCCAGCTGTGCGAAGCCTTCCACAAGCCTTTCAACCTTGATTTGCCCGGGCAACTGCCCCTCGTTCAACATGGCCATGAGCGTGAGCATCTTGAAGCTCCTGGACATGGGGGTGGTTTCCAGGATATCGAGGAAGTCTCCTGCCCGAGAATTCTCCAACACATTGCGTTCGTCTGCCGAAAGATCGCCCATTGCAGCGAGAAACCGAAACCAAGAGCCATAGTTCTTCCTGGCAGAGCGGGGGTTGTAGCCTTCGTGAAAGGCCTCGACAGCTGTCGGCCGCCTGTCGTTGTTCTCTTTAAAGTCCTCATACCAGAATCGCAGAGCTTCGTGCGCCGGCGGCATCTTGATGAGCGCCCGCAGGACGTCTACGGCTTCCAGTTCATAGGTGACCTCGCATCCCGGTGGAAGATCGAATGTTCCATTTTGGACTGCCTCCAGCGCCATCGAAAGTTCATTGTCACCCCTCCCAAGACCCAGCAGCGTCCGGGGCTTGAGCAGAAAGGATCGGTGATTGCCGATGTAGTCGATGACACGGAGGTAGTCCTTACCCTCGGCAACTCGAAGCCCGCGACCGAACTGCTGGAGCCACAGGATTCGAGATTCCGTTGGCCGGAGCATCATGACGGTGTCCACATTAGGGAGGTCGACACCCTCATTGAACATGTCGACAGCGAATATCACATCGAGTTCACCGTCGGTAAGGCGCTTGAGGGTACCTCCTCTCGGCGCCGTCTGCGGTCCGGAGTGAACGGAAGCGGCCCGAACCCCCTGATTGGTGAAATAATCCGCCATGAAATCGGCGTGACGCTGGGAGCAGCAGAAGGCGAGGGTGCGCCTGCCGGCACGGCTCCGGTACTGCTCGAGGGCGTTCACGGCACGCCTTTTGGTGGCCACGGCCCGGGTCAGAGCTTCCTCGTTAAAGCGACCGCTACGCCACGGAATGTTGCTGTAGTCCACTTCATCCGGGACACCGAAGTACCGAAAAGGGCAGAGGAGCCCGTCGCGGATTCCCTCAACAAGATCGCAGCGGTATACGAGATTCTCTGCGCAGAGCGCCAGGAGGTCCCCGCCGTCAGTCCTTTCCGGCGTTGCGGTAAGCCCAAGAAGGAAAGCCGGCTGAAAGTGGTCGATCAGCTTTTGATAGCTCCGGGCAGAGGCATGGTGGAATTCGTCGATCACAACGTAGTCGAACAGATTACGGTCAAAAGACCGGAGATGATTGGTGCGCCCCAACGTCTGGATCGAGGCGAAAAGCACATCCGCGCCAGGCAGCTTTTCCGTGCCGTTGTAAAGCCCAAGGGCGGCAAACGGTCGAATCCGGCGGAACGTCTTCAGCGCCTGCCGAAGGATTTCCTCCCGATGGGCAACAAACAACACTTTCCCGGCACCAAACCGAACGCTGTCGAAGGCTGCGAGCCACGTTTTCCCAAGGCCAGTCGCCAGGACCACGAGCCCGGCCTGGTTGCCTTCGGCACGGGTCCTCGCCAGCGCTTCGAGAGCCTCCCTTTGAATTCTGTGGGGTTCAGGCGAAGGTTTGGCATCCTCGGGGACAATTTCAGCCGGCACCGAAACGGGGAGCCTTCCCCAGTTCCTCTGGGCCTCTTCCAAAATGACCTCGCCCTGGTTCGAGGGCGGCACGTTGATGCAGGGCGGCCTTCGCGATTCCTGGTATTGTCGGATCCACACATGGTCGACGGGCCTGGTTCGTGCGTGGCAAAACAGTGTTTCGAAGGCGGCGGTGACCGCCCGGAATCCTTTGTGACTTTCGGCAGGGACTATGCGGTAGTTCCATTCAATACCCTCCGCAAGCGCCTGCCCGCTCAGGTTGGAGCTCCCAACATATGCAACGCCACCCCCTGGTACAGTGTCGATGTAAAAAATATAGGCTTTGGGGTGAAAGCTGACACCCCTACTTTCGAAGACCCGGAGTTCGAATTGGCCTGTAGCCCCTTCGCACAGATCCAGGAGCCGGGACAACGCGATGGGGTCGGTGATTCCCAGGTAGTCCCCGGTAAGAAGCCGAACTCGCCCCCCGCGATCCAGAAGCGACTGCAGGTGTTCCTCGAGAAGGTCTATGCCGCTTTCGAGAATGAAAGCTACGGCCATATCCGCACGTTCGGAGACATCGAGGTGGGTCTGGAGATGAGGCAGCAATGGGTCATCTCCACCAGAAACCAAATGCTCTGATCGACCCAAGTCGAGAAACGGGCCGGTTATCCCCCGGTGAGCACTCTTCGCAATGGCATCCATCTCCACGACGGGTCTTTTCAGGTAGTTTGCCTTTGCCGGGATGACATTGCGAACACCCCCGGTGGGGTCCTCAACGTCGCCGTGGTATCTTGGGATCACATGCAGGTGAAGATGGAAAACGGTTTGACCGGCTGCCGTGCCGATATTGATTCCCAGGTTGAAGCCAGCCGGCTCGAAGTGGGAGAGGATGTGGTCTCGAACCACCTCGGTAGCAGCCAGGAGTTCCTCCCGCTCTTCAGGGGTTGCGTCGAACCAGGTTGCCACATGCCGTTTGGGAACGAGGAGCGCATGCCCCGGAGCAACCGGGAAGCCATCCCACAGTGCAAATACCAGCTTGCCCTCGTAGAACACGCGATGATCATCGGGAGAACAGAATGGACACGATTTCTCGGTCATGATTCACCCTCATCACGTACCAAGCGTTTTGAAATCTCAAGCAGACCATCGAGTCCCAATTCCGTGCAGCAAGGGCATCGCCATGTGCCGACTGCACGGCGGGCTGTACGCTGGGTTTGACAAACCGGGCAGGAATGGATGTAAACATATTGGCGACGGCCCTTTCCCGGGATAATTTCTGATTTGCTGAGCACTACGCGCCTACGTGGTGTGAAGCCTGCCGATTCCATGAGCCGGGCCCACTCAGGACCGTGCGGTTTGCAGGCGTCGCCGTAGAGTTCGTATGCCGCTAGATGAGCACACTCGTGGCAGAGAACCTCTTCCAGAAGAGGAGAGGCCTCCTGCAAGCTCGCGGCGAGAATGACCCGGCGCCGCCTCGGATAGCATCGAGCGAGCGCACGCCGAAGCCGTGCACTGAAACCTATTGAAATATGCTGGTCGAGCCCCGGTAGTCCCCAAAGGTGGAGCCATCGTCTCATGGGCTCCAGAAGAGAGCGAAGTGGCGGGGGCAATTCAAGTCTTTCGCCGGATTCAGACATCAAGCACCCTTTTGCTGCGTTGCAGGATGTTTCACTCATACCACAGATATGCTGGAATCAGCAGAAGCTTGGGTTCTCGAGCACTGTTTGGCCAAGTCAACCTGGCTGATCCCGAGCTTGGCCCTGGCCTCCGCGACTTCGATGCCAATCCGGACAAGCCCCCTTTCTTCATCAAAGATGTCTCTGAATCCCCTATCGTGCAGTTTTTCCTCCAGATGATCCCGGAAAGCTTTCATCGGACGAGTTCCCCCTGAGCTTCTTCTCACCCACCCGGGCAAGCAAGTCGTTTTTGCATCCCTTGGCCTTTCGCTTGCGGGGATCCGCCAGTACCTTGTTTGGGAGCAAACACCTCCGATCAATGCCTTCGTCGCCCGGTCAGGGTATTCCCTCAAGCTGAGGCTGTGCCACCAGGTCAAGGACCTGCGAAACGCATAACTGACTTATCGTAAGTGGAAAAGCGTTCCAACACGACACGCACTCCTGCTCTTCTCGTGGCCAGTTAGCCCCTGTGCAATGGATTAGCTTCCAGCCCATCGAAAACTGACCTTGAGATCGTTGTAATGACTCCAGGGTATGATACCCTCGCGTTGAAGGCGTCCCACAATTATTCCCGGAGCGATCCCGAGTTCCGACGCGAATTGCAGCACAGTATCTCTGGATGGCGCCCCTGATCTCGTCAGAGCTTTGAAAGCGGCCGCAGGAATCAAAGATGTGGCGGCGAAAGTGTTAGCCTCCATTTCTTTCTTCTCCTGGCCAGCTCCCGTTTCCTCGTAGTTCTTGGGGTTGTTTATGAAAAAGTCTTTCTTTCCATGCAAAAGAACGTGCCCCGCTTCATGAAAGAAAGAAAACCAGAAGTGATCATTGCGTTTGTACAGCAGGCTCAGTTGTATTAAGGCCTTTGAAGGAGTCAGCCAGCGAGTCGCCGCACTGATGCGGGTTTTCGGCAGTTCCTGCACAAAGACAACGGCGACGCCGGCCGCAGATGCATAATCAACCATTTTTGAACAGAAGATTTCCGGCGATTCATTGGTCAGGCCACGAATCAAACGCAGAACCTCCCGGAACTTGCTCTGGTCATACGGAGCGCATTCGACATTCTTGGCCTGTATTTCCCCTCTTCTCAGCCACGCGACCACAGCCGATCGGTTGGTCTCAAAAGCCTCGGACTTTCTAAAAACGACCTGATCCGTATAGGATCTTGCGTACTTCTCCCACTGATCCGGCGAACTTATCTGGAAGAATCTCAGGAGTTCCCTGAGTTGCTGAACCTTGTCTTTGAACTCCCGTATCCATCCGAATTTGACCATCGTGCGGACCGGGATCAGATCGAGCCATTTGAGATGCTTCTCGAACCGCTCTTGCTCATCCTTCCGGGCAAGATATTCCCTGTATTGGCTTTCACGGCTGTTCCAGAATTCCGCGGGAACTCCCAGAACGTTCTCCAGTTCCAGTGATATTTTCGGAGTGATGGGCGCTTTGCCTTTGACGATTTCATTGATCGTCTTCTTTGCCCGCCCTGTTCGCTCCGCGAGAGCGGCCTGTGACATTCCAAGGGCCTCCAGGGTCTCAATCAGGGTCTCGCCGGGGGGGGAAACGTAATCCGGAACGTATTCATTTTGGATTGTTCTACCCATGCGTATCCTCCACACCGAGAATTTCAATTGAACTCACCTTACCCCAGTCGAGTCCGCCTTCCGGTTTCTCCGGCAATGGGTCCTGATCCGGCTTGAAGAGAAGACGGTAGGGATGATCAAGGTCAACCGAAAGTTGGCCTTTTCGATTGCCTTTCAGTTCATGGCAACGCGCCTGCGGGAGGGCCCGCATGACCTCAAGGTTTGCGGCAGCCCTCAGTTCGTCGAGCCTCCTTCGGATCAGTTTGGCTCTCTGCGCCCCGTGGCGTTTGACCAAAAGCTCCTGCTGGTTACACTCTTTCGCAAATTTCTTACTACGAAACAAGATATCCATCAACAGCCCTCGCGGTCAATATCGTTAACGTAATACGTTAATAAAATCAAGAATTATTTCGAGCTTTCTGGAGGAAACTCTGGTCATTTCGGGGTCGATGGAGCAGGGGAAACATCTTCCGTTTGCCTCCGGCTTGCCGCACCCCTTCAGGCAGGATGGAGGATTGCACACCGCTTGCAGGACATGCGGCAGATTCAATAGGATCATGAATGTCCACGCAGCAAACCCTGGCGATGGAGCGGCACAGCCGCGCGAGATCATCCCGGTCGAACTCGTCGGACCTCCCGAAATTATGGATGATGTCGGCGACGGGTTCCCCTGTTCGCTGGATGGCGGATATTGTGAGCGAGTTGGTAGTACTCGACCACCGATCCATCTCTGTTATTGCGTTTGGTTGTCTGTAGATACAGGCCTGATCGTTTAGCACGTATCCACATGACAGAGCCAAGCATAAACACAAAGGTCGTGTGCCTTCGGCTTTTTTAGTTTTTGTGAGGTTGCGGGGCTGGAAATCCGCATGAAATAAAGGGGCACCTACAAAAATCGGGGCCAAATGTGCCTATTCGGCAAAAACGTCGGCCTTGTCACAGGGGGGTAAATTTTCGTTTCCCATGGGGGGTTAATTTTGCATTCCCGCTGACAGCGCCAGCCGGATTTGGCTGGAAGACGATCTCTCCGTCCGGGCCTCATAAAGAGAACTGGATGGAGAGCAGCGGCAGATTCTCGGCGCTATCCTCAGGATGGAATGTACTACAAAGAACAAATCGCCGGCGACCCATCAGGGCACTTGCACCTTGAACTTGTGGCAATCATTGCAAAAGAATTCCGGCTCCTTGTGGCCCTTGTGGCACACCGCGCATTCCTTGTCGCCCACGTGCGTATAATGGGGATTGGGCTTTTTCCCCGCAGAGGCCTTGCCAAGCTCTTCGTAAGAGTCGCCGTGGCACTTCAGGCACATATCCATTTTCGGAGCCTTGGAGGGCACCTCTTCAACATGGCATTGGGCGCACTCCAAACCGTTTTGAGCATGACGGTCAGCGAGGTTGTTGCCGGCCACAACGCTCGTGGCCAGCGCAAAGCCCGCAACAAACAAAACAGAGGCTAAGAGCGACTTTTTCATCATTGTTTGTCCTCGGCTTCTTCAGGCCTTCTTGCAGGCTTGAGCAATGTGACGAGCGGCAATACGGCCGAAGACCGTAGCGCCGCCCAACTGGCTGCCGCCGACGTAGTCCCGAAAGAATAAACCACCCGCGGCATTGCCCGCAGCGTAAAGGCCCTTTATGGGCTCGTCTTCCAGGTTGACCACTTGAGCATTGGTGTTGATCTTAGGTCCCCCGAAGGTGGTGGTCATGCCGCTCTCAAACGGGAAGGCGTAGAACGGACTCTTGTCCATCGCGTGAGGGTCCTTGCGGGTGCACGGCGGATTCAAATCCTTCAACTTGCGCTTTTTCAACGCGTCGTTGTAACCGTTGACGGCAGCCACAACGGCTTCTACGGGCAACCCCGCTTTCCTGGCCAGACCCGCGACGGTGTCGTCCCGGAAGAATGGCGAATTCATGCCCGTGAACTTGTCAGCCATCTTCCCGACGGCGGTCCAGTTGCTGTCGACCAATTGGTAGGCCTTGTTTTCCGGAGTCAAGTTCGGCAAAGCACGTGCTTTGGCCACATAGGTACTGCCTTCGTCGACGATGCGCTTGCCGCGCAAATCCACGATGATGCCGTAGCCGCTATTCAACGCCCCTTCAGGGTTTACGTGCGTCGCCGAGACGATCGGGCCACAATGGAATTGGTCCATGTGTACCAATTTTGCAAAAAGGGGCCTGGTGAGCGTGATGTTTTCGCCCGTGACAGTCGGGGAGCCACGCAAAGGCAATCGCGACATGACTCCGCCTATGTAGCCGCAGAGCATTTCCCTGTTGGCGGAGAAGCCGCCCGTAGCGATCAACACACCGCCGCGAGCCTTGAAATCGACCAGACCGTCTTCGGTCAAAGCGCGCACGCCGTTCACCGCAATCTTCTTATCAGTGATGAGTTCAACAGCCTTGGTGTGGTAGAGAATGGGGATGCCGCGCTTCCTGCAGGCTGCAAGCAGACAACGGATCAACATGCCACCGCCCGTAATCGAGCCGCCTTCGACACAGTGAAGACGGCTGAGCAGCGGGTAGGGCAACTTCTCCAGCTTGCGGAACCTCACTCCGATGGTGTCCTCCAACCAGTCAACGTCTTCGCCAATATGTTCGACGTAGGAGCGAATCAAAGCCGGATCGGCCTGGTCAACAGAAATCTTCATCATGTCGGCAAAAAGATCGTCCTTGCTCTCAACGACGCCTTCCCGGTTTTGAACGCGGGTGCCGCAAGCACACAGAGCACCCATGGCGTAAATGGAGTTGCCGGCAGGCAAATCCATCTTTTCGAGAACGACGGGCTTAATGCCTTGGTCGTAGGCTTCTAGAGCGGCCACCAGCCCGGCCGTGCCGGCGCCCAAAATGACGGCGTCATAATCCATGGCGGCAGGGTCCGGGGCGGCTGCCCGCACAGTTGTCGACACCGAGTCCATCGCGCCCGCGGCAGCGGCCACGAGGCACCCTTTGATCATATCCCGGCGAGTAATCTGCTGACCCATTCGCATATTCCTTTCATTTCATATCTTTTGTCCGCGAATTATTGGCAAGAGCTGACGGAGTATTGATCAATTGCGGCTGACTTCCCACTTCTTGGCCTTTCCAAGGCCATTGGAGAGGAGTGTTCACATCGAAAATGGGATAAGTATGTATGTCTATTCCCACTTTTCAGGAAAAATTTCTGAAAAATCCACTTATCTCGACACACTCCCGGTCCGGCTCTCGGGATTTGGGTCTTTGCCCAGTCAAACGGTATCAACTCAACAGCCGACTACTTGGAAGGGAATGTTCGGATCGTGAAGAATTGCCGTGCAGAACTCTTCAAGCATCTTTTTCAATGCGTCGTATCCGTTCGGTTTAGCGAGAAAGGAGGAAGCGCCGGCTTTCTTTGTTAATTCGATGTCTTGTTGCTCCTTCGATGTCGTCAAAATCAAGATTGGAATCGTGCTTAGTTTTTGGTCTGCCTTGATGATTCGCAGTGCGCTGCGGCCATCGATTCGCGGCATATTCAAATCGAGAAGGATCAAATCAGGTCGGGGATATCTTACGGGGTCTGCGAAATTCCCCTTGTGGTAGAGGTAATCGAGGAGGTCCCGCCCATCATCCACAAACCGCAAATCATAGCGGTTGCCCATTTCTTGAAACGCTGCTTCCAGAAGAAAGCAATCGTCCTCGTCATCATCGGCCACAAGGACAAGAAAACGAGCTCGCTTTTTATCCATCAGGCCCTTTTCTGCTGCTTCAAAGGAAGGGTCACTTTGAAAGTGGAGCCTCGCCCGGGTTCGCTCTCGACGGTGATTTCGCCATTATGCCTGGCCACAATTTTCCTGCAAATGGTAAGACCCATTCCGGTGCCGCTATATGGCGAATCCTTGCCGTGAAGCCTCTGGAAAGGCTTGAAGATTTGATCGGAGTAGCACGGATCGAACCCTATGCCGTTGTCCTGTACGCTTATCCGGCATTGGTGATCGATCACACTCCCGGAAATTTTTATAACAGGGGGTTCCGATTCCTTTCGGTACTTTATTGAATTCGAGATCAGGTTTTGAAAAAGCTGATGTAGCAACGACTCATCGGCATCGACTGTCGGCAGGTCACCAATCTCCACCTTCGCATTGGTCTTGGAAATCCAATATTCCAAGGCACTCGCGGCCCCCCTGGCAACCTCTGAAAGGGACACGGGCTTATGAATCAACTGGCTTGTGCCGCTTCTGGAGTATGTGCGCAGGGCATGTAGAAGCTCAGCCATACGGTTTGCGCCCTTTATGATTCGCTCCAAGAGGTTTTTGCCTTCGGCGTCGAGGGAATCCTTCTTTCTTCTAACAAGCATTTCTCCGAAAGTCTGGATCTTTCTCAAGGGTTCTTGAAGATCATGGGAAGCGATAAAAGCGAATTCCTGCAGTTCCTGATTCAACTGTTCGAGCTTGGCCACTGTCGCTTTGAGTTCCCTTTCGGCTTCCCTGAACTCCGTAATGTCGAAGTCCATTTCAAGGATCATGGGAGAGCCGTCCACGTCGATGAACGGAAAGTCGTGAGCATCGATTATGGTGCCGTCGGGGACGGTCACTTCCCAGTGGTGAGACCGGCCCGTTTCCGCCACTCTGTACGATTCGCAAAAATTGCAGGGTTCGTTAAGCCCGAAACGGTATTCGTAGCAGTGCCGTCCCTGCGATTCGCCAAACTTCTCGCGAAAGCTGCGGTTTGAAAAAGCGACATGGTGGTCAGGCGTCAATAGGCAGATCATTACCGGCAATGTCTCAAGCACGTCAAAGAGCCGCTGCCTCTCGGTTTTTAGTGCTTCCTCGGCCTGCTTGCGCTCGGTGACGTCAATTCCCATCTCAAGGATCAATTGGGAACCCTTGGCGTCGATGAATGGGAAGTCGAAGACGGAATAGCTGCGGCCGTCGGGGCCTTCCCACTCCCAACGGTGGGGAGTGGAAGTCTTCAGAACCGCATATGTATCACAAATTTCACAAGGTTCGCTGCGCCCGAACAGATGTTCAAAGCAGCGAAGGCCCTTGGATGCGCCAAAACGATCACGAAAGACTTTATTAGCGAAAGGAACATGATATTCGGGTGTCAGAAGACAAACATAGACCGGGAGTGTCTCCAGGACATCGAAAAACAGCTGCCGTTCCGCCGCCAGTTCCTCCGTTCGCTCGCGGACTCTGATTTCGAGCTCATCCCTCGATTTGCGAAGCTCCTCTTCCATCAGCTTTCGTTCGGTGATGTCCATGAAGGCGGCGATCGCGCCGCTCGGGCTGCCTTCCGAGTCGATGAGGGGGATGACGTTGCCCAGGAGCGAATATCGTGGACCATCCTTCAAAACAAACTCGAGGGAATAGTCTCTGAACTCCCGACCTGTGGACGCAACAACCTGGATCGGCAGCTCTTCGGGAGCGAGCTCCCTGCCATCCTTGTAGATGCTGTAGTGGGCAAGATGCTCTCGCTCCGGCCCGGTTTTGGACATATTGGCGGTCTCGTCCACTCGTGACAACTCACGTGCCGCCCGGTTCCCCGATATGCTCCGGCACTCCCTGTCATGAGCAGTCCAGATCATGGCGGGGGCTGCATCCAAGATTGCCATTATTTGAGCTTCCTGGTCCCGCGCCAGTCTCTCGCTTTCGCGCAGTGCTTGTTCAGCCCGTTGGCGTTCGGTAATGTCGATCCCGGTACCTATAACATGCACGATGTCACCTTTCGCATCCAACAGGCAAGAGTTGGCCCAGGTTATCCAACGTCGACTCCCATCCCGGAGAATCCATTCATTCTCGTGACGGCTGGGGAATTTCCCCGTGGTCAGACCTTGAAATACTTGGAGAACACCGCGACGCTGTTCCTCCGGAACCAGGAATTCCCAAAAGCATCGCCCAATCACCTCGTCGACCCGCCAGCCGGTCAGGCGTTCACAGGCAGCATTGAATCGGACGATTCGACCATTCCGATCGAGTACTATGATCAGTCCGTCAACTGTATCAAGAATGGCCGTGGCAAACTCACTGGCGTGTTTCAGTTTCTCTTCGGCCTGTCTGCGCGCAGTGATATCAGTCCCGACCGCCAAGATTTCCGAAACGGCGCCGCTCTCATCGAATATGGCTTTGTGGGTCCATGCCATCCATACTCGGCTGCCATCCCGACGGATATTCTCGTTGATGATTGAAACGTAGCGTTCCGGATATCTTACCACATCAAGGGCAAGTGCAGTCGAATCCGTTCCGGCGGACTCCGTTTCAGGCAACAGGACACTCACGTGCTTGCCGAGGATTTCATCTTCACGATAGCCGAAAAATGTTTGAGCGTATTCATTGAAAAAGGCGATCGTGCCGCCACTGTTCCAGCGGACAATGGCACTGTTAGCATTTTGTACCAACTCGCGGTACTTCCTCTCACTTTGCTGGAGCTCGACAGCCGCCTTTTCGCGCTCGGCGGAGAGCCTCGATTGCTGCTCCGTTTTGAATGCCCGGGCCTGGGCACGATATGCCGCTTCGGCCAAACAGGAGATCAAGGTCCCATTGGCTAAAAAGACCGCAACGCTCAACCGGTCTGCGAAGGGAGCAATGGCGAACTGACCAACCGGCTCAATCCAGAAATAGTCTGCAAGGAGGGCCGAGACAGCTGTCGCGATGAAACCGGCGCCGAATCTTCCATACAGTGCAGCGACTGCGACGGCCGGGTAAAAGGTGGTAAAGGTGGCGCGGAACCCGAGAGTTTCGAGGAAGTGCCACCGGATGACGGCAGCAATGACGGGGAGAAGAACTCCTACCCCGAGGCGGAGCCATATCGGTCGTTCTGTCCGGTACCACATCATGAAGTTCCCCTGTTCTGAACGGAAAGAACCACATCTTCGTTCGCGGGTTCCTGACTCGTCTTACGAAAGACCTTTTCATGCAACTGCTCGGTTTGTTCCTAAAAGACTGGAGAATAAGCGCAAATTAATCATTTCAGCTCACCTTGCACGGGCGATACGGGAGAATTTTCTTTGAAAAGAAAAAGGAGGCATGTAGGAACTATTACTGTTTGGCCTCCTTTCGAAAGGCTCCTCTACGTACAGAACACTATCGCACCTGATCCGTCCACAGCTTCCGGTGGGTCCCGACCTGTTTCTGATGCCGCTCAACAACCGACTGCACGTCGGAAGTCCAAACGCCGTCGAACTGCGCGGCAGGGAAGTCACGTTCCTTGATCCACTTCCGGATCGTGTCCCGGGAGCTCATGGTGAACTCCGCGATCATCCCCAAGCCGGTGAGAATCGGACTGCCGATCGGCGACCGGCAATGGGGGCAGGACATGAAAGTATATTTTGAGAGGCGCTGAGATGTTGGTCAGCACATGGTGAACGGGTGGCAAGAAGCCCCCCCTGTTCTCCCTTGCATCCCCTGATGCGCTGAAATGTCCGGACATCCCTGCAACACGACATGTTGATACCAGCCGCTGAAAGCCCAGGAATGCCCGTCACGCCGATTCGATCTCCCACTCGATGACCTTCCCGTTCCTTTTCGGCGTGATCACTTCCGCGCTCTCCTCCACGGCTCGGCGCATGGCCACGTCGCTGAGGTGGGCATACCGTTGCGTAGTGACAGCTTGCTTGTGGGTGAGCAAGCCCCCGACGCTTCGACAGCTCCCGACGCTTCGAGTCGGTGGTCCTCACCCCACCGGGGGAGACGTGTTTGGTGAGTGGAGCCTCCATGATTGTTTGCCACCAGTCCCTGGCCAGACCCGGAGCAACCTTGTCCAGATCCGGACCCCAAGAACTTCAAACGCAAAGCTCCGGACGATTCTCTCCACGGCTCTGGCGAACAACGCCGGCGTGGCCGCTGATTACAGTGGGCCTCGCACAAAAAGAAAAGCAGCCGAAAAGGCGTGCGCCCTTCATCGAGACACACACCGCCGCCTCTCAGCTTCCAGGCTGAGGTTCCACCCCCTTGCGAAACCCTCGGCCCAATCTGGCTGGTGAGCGCTTCTGAGTCTAATGCACTGTAATTTATGCCTTATAACTGAAATCTAATCCATTTTCGTTTAATTCAGAGATACGCCTTGTTTTTTTGAAAGAATCGGTTATCATAGCCGGACAAATACGAGCGGTCTCGTTAACCTGAGTGATCTCTGAGTCGGTCTTTCGCATGATTAGAACGATTCTTAAGTAGCTCCGAACGCGGGCGCCACACTATCAAACCAGAGAAAAGGATCTAACATGGCGGAAGGTCGAGTAAAGTGGTTCAACGACAGCAAGGGTTTCGGATTCATTGAAAGAGAAGGCGGGAGTGATGTATTCGTTCATTATTCCGCTATTGAGGGCGAAGGATTCAAGTCGCTGGCCGAAGGCGACCGGGTGAGCTTCGTCGCGGAACAGGGCGCGAAAGGCCCGCAGGCTGCCCAGGTGAGAAAACTTTAACCGCGACGGCAACATTCTCGTCTATTCTACGATGGAAGGACAAGCCGGAGTAAATCTCCGGCTTTTTCATTTATGGGAAGCAGCCACTTCTATGAGAAGCAACAACTTTTGCAGGCCTTAGATCACCGAGGCTGTACATGAACCATAAGCAAAGAAGCGCTTATGCGAGTATTTGTGTGGCCAATATGGCCTGCAATGTCACAGAAGATGATTTGACGGCACTTTTTCCCAGTTCCGGAAAAGTACCTTCCGCGAACATCGTCAAGGAAGGACATTCGGGACGGTCAAAAAAGTTTGGGTTCGTTAAAATGCCGTCCGATTCGGAAGCGGACAAAGCGATGAAGGCCTTGAACGGGAAACGGCTCAAAGACCAGCCAGTAGAGGTGAGTCGAGCCAAGCTCCCGGCGAACCGATCGCGGCGTGGACCGGGATATCGGCGCCTGAGGCGCTTTTTGGCCAATTCAAGATGAACCCGAGGAGTTGAAGAATGGCCCAAAGATCAAAAGCCACCTTTCAGAAACGGGAAAGGGAAAAAGAGAAACAACAGAAACAGAGGGACAAGGAGGCCCGCCGCCTGGAAGCCAAAAAGGCCAAGGCGGAGCGTGAACCGGTAAAGATCGGCGAAGACCCGGATATTGCCGGAATCAAGCCCGGGCCGCAGCCTCTCCCCGAACAATGGCGTTATGCCGGGCGGGTCAACGGCAAGTAGCCCGAAACCCGCATCCCGGCGTTGCCCGGTCCGGCATCGACAGCGCCTCCCATGGGGAGGCCAAAACAGTACTCAATCAAGGAGCTATCCATACGCATGTCTTTTCATTCACTCGGCCTCTCGGCCGAATTGCTTCGCGCTATTGCCGATCAACACTACAAACACCCAACTCCCATCCAGCAACAGGCAGTCCCCGTAATTCTTGACGGAAAGGACGTCCTTGCCGGAGCCCAAACGGGCACGGGCAAGACGGCCGGTTTCGCCCTGCCGCTGCTTCAACTCCTGAGCAAGCGACCTCGCACGAAGGGGAAAACCAGCGTCCGCGCCCTGATTCTCACCCCAACCCGCGAGCTTGCCGCCCAGGTCGAGGAAAGCGTGGCTTCCTACGGCAAATATCTGCCCTTGAAAGCAGCGGTTGTCCACGGCGGCGTCAACATCAACCCCCAAATCGCAAAGCTCCGTCGTGGCATTGATATCCTGGTGGCAACACCGGGACGATTGTTGGACCATGTGCAGCAGCGGACCCTGGATCTCTGCGCGGTCGAAATACTGGTCCTGGACGAGGCAGACCGCATGCTCGATATGGGATTTATCCGGGATATCCGCAAAATACTGGCGCTGCTGCCTGTGCGTCGGCAAAATCTTTTGTTTTTCGCCACCTTTTCCGACGAGATCAAAACGCTCGCTGAAGACCTGTTGCGATCGCCGGTCCTGATCGAGACCGAGCGCCGCAACACTCCCGCGGAGAGCGTCGCGCAGCTGATCCATCCGGTGGACCGGGTGCGCAAACGCGAGCTGCTCTCTTTCCTGATCGGCTCCAATAACTGGCGGCAGGTGCTCGTCTTCACCCGCACCAAACACGGTGCCGACCGTCTCACCAGACAACTCGAGCATGACGGGATCCGTGCGGCGGCCATCCACAGCAACAAGAGCCAGGCGACGAGGACCCGGTCTTTGGCCGACTTCAAGCATGGCGATGTGCGGGTACTGGTTGCAACCGATATTGCGGCGCGAGGGCTCGATATCGACCATCTACCGCATGTGGTGAACTTCGAACTGCCCAGCGTGTCCCGGGACTACGTGCACCGTATCGGCCGCACCGGCCGCGCCGAACGCAGCGGAACGGCGATATCCCTTGTGAGTATCGATGAGCGCGAACAACTCAAAGAAATCGAGCGTCTGCTCAACCGCGCCATCCCCCGGGAAATCATCAAAGGATACGAGCCCGACCCGTCGATAAAATCAGAGCCGATTTTAAGAGGACGAAACGATTCGAATCAGCGCCGGCCAGGGAATTCCAAGCCCTCCCGATTCAGGGGCAGCGCCGATAGCCCCGATCTCGGCGCCAATCGACAATATAGCCCGGGCAAAGGGCGCCGCAATGAAGGCCACGGAAACGAAGGCCTCCCCACTCGCGGCCCCGGGGATGCTTCGCGAAAACACGGTGCGGCGGCACACCGCGCGCCCAATGTCTTTGGAATACCGACACGCGGTCGCCCTGCCGGCCGTTGAGACTCGCTTGTGATCTCTCTCCCTTTCGGCCCCTTGCCGAGAGAGGTTCGGTGCAGGCATTTCATACGAAGTTGCGCGCAAGATGGATCTTTCAAGCACAAAAGAGCGGGGGAATGATTCCCCCGCACCCCCCAAGTTTCGGCCACACGCGCAAGCGCGTGAGGCCGAGTGCTCGGCGCTGTCGGCGACTGGCCGAAGGCCGCCGCCGCAGCGCCACACGGAGCCGCGAAGCGGCGAGGGGGTGTGGGGGATACGTCCCCCACGCTTTGAGAGTATCATTTTGAACGCAATTATCCATGCCCCCTGCGACACCCGCGAAGCATGAAAACAGACTCACCCGGGAATCTATTTTCTAGGTAAATCCGTATCAAACCTGTTTGCGCGGTCGCGACACACGGGACCGGATGGGAAGCGCCGCCGTATGCCCCGCCGGGAGGAACGGAAAGTGCCCCGGCGGTCCGCCTCGCGGGTTTCCCTGAAATGCCGACCCATAAGGGAGGCGAGTGAGCGCTTCCTGCACTCGCCTACGCACGGAAGCTTCACATGAAAAGCCCCGAAATCAAAACCGGCGGCGATGCCCCCATCCTCCGCGGGCAATTGCCTGTTTCCTTACGGAGCTGAGTCCAAAACGAAAATCCGGCCCTCCTGCACCATGCGTGGGTCAACACGGGGTTGACCCGGCGCATGACGACCATCAGGTATCATTGCGGGCCGCATAGCGGTCGGCAATGATGCCCGGGATCGCTCAATAGCCTCCCGGCGGCGGGACGGCGATGTAGGCGACTCCCGACCCCGAGTAGGCCTGGGTGTACCAATTGGGGCCGCACTGGTAGTAGGTGGTCCCTCCCACGGACACCACCGTGGGGGTGCACGGGGGCGCCTGGTAGTAGACGGGCGCAGCGCCGCCGCCGGCTGCATAGCCGGTTGCCGCGCCCGCGGCATACCCTACGGCCGCTCCGGCCGCACCCGCGGCCACGGCTGCCCCGTACGGATAGGGTCCGCGGTAGTTGTCCCAGTGGTCGTCGTAGTAATCCTGCCGGCTGGACTGGGCGCTTCGCCCGTAATCCTGGCGACTTTGCTGGCGACTCGCTGCGGAGTCCTGCCGAGTCTCCTGGCGACCCGCGGTGGCGTCCTGGCGGCTCTGCTGACGGTCCCCCGAACCCTGCTGACGGGCCTGGGTCCGTTCAGTCGCACCGGCCTGGCGCTGGCCCGTTTGCATGCTCTGCCCTCTCGCGCCCGCTCCCGCGGCCATTCTGCCGCTGCCGCCCGCCGAAAAGCCGCCTCCGCCGGCCACTCCCTCGCGGCTGAAACCTCCTCCCCTGCCTCCACCGCCACCGGAAAAATCTCCGCCTCGACCTCCACCGCCGCCCGAAAAGCCTCCCCGGCCTCCTCCGCCGCCTCGGCCGCCCCGCTGGGCATCGGCGTCAACAGCGAGAAACAGGACAAAAAGAAACACCGTGACCACGGACGTCATGATCCGATATGTGTTGCGTTTCATTGCTTGCCTCCCTTCTTTTTTCCCGGCTTCGCTTTTGCCGGCTCGGGCCTGGCCGCTTTCACCTGCGCGAGGAAAGGAATCTGCCGGGCATCCGGAGGCGGAGAGAACACGAAGACTGCATCCGACGGATTGGGGGAAAGGTTCCATTCCGAAAAATCGGCCCGGAACTGGGGTTGTCCCTTGTCGAGCTTGTACGTGATCACGACACGGCGTGGGAGCGGATCCCCCCTGGATGGGATCCAGATCTGGAAGTCCACCTCGTCGCTTCGAGCCGCGAGGTGAACGCACGGCACATCCAGGATGGTCGTCTGTTCGACCGTTTCGATCGAACGGACTCTCCTGTCCATCTCCCGGGGCAGCGTTGACACGTACATCATGGCCAATGGCAAACGCATCCCGAGATCCTTGAGGAAATGGATCACCGCGCCGTCCAGGTCGCCCGGTTTCGAAACTCTCGCGTAAACGTTGTCTTTTTCGCTGAAAATAGTGAGGTCCTTTCCATCGAAGAGCACCAGCCCCTTTTGGCCGTCACTGCGCTCGATGTCCGCCCGAAACCGGTCGGGACGCCGGAGGGTGACTTTCCGCACTTCCCCGAACTCGATTTTCTGGCCGGAGAGTTGCACCACGTCGAACCCGGACCGGATGACGACACTGAACTGGCCCGCTGTGGAGAGAAAATGGGCCGCCTTGTTGAGCAGCACCCCGGCATCCTCCCCCGCGGCGGAAGGCTCCGGCGCCTTCTGCTGCGCCATCGCCGGCCACGCCGTCAGCAGGAAAAGACCCGTCGCCAGACACAATCCCCTGAAAATTCTTCTTTTGATCATATGTCCTCCTTTGCCATTGCGCTATTGGCCGCAGTGCTCTGATCGCACCCGTCTTCAGGAACCCGATGTTGATGATCGGCATCACATGCCGACTTTCACATCTGCTGCAAATCCCGCAGCAGCCGCTGGAACTCCCTCGACTCTTCGAGAATGCGACGGGCGGCAATCCTCAGTTCGTCCACCTCCTCCGGCTTGAGAACGAAAGAAGTGGGAAGCTGTTTCAAGTGTTTTCGTTGCGCTTCGTCGTCCAGGGCGTCGAATCTCACCTGCACCAGGTAAAATTCGATGTCGCCGCAGGAACCCGGTCCCGTGGGGTAAGGCTCCGAGCCGCAACGCCCCTTGCGAATTTCATCGGCCCAGCGGGCGAAGCTTTCCTGCAGCAGGGCCACCGTCTCCACGTTGTACCGGGCAATCGCTATGGTGGAGTAGGAGCTCAGCATGGCGCCGAAGGTCGGCACTCTCTCCGTCCGGTCCCACTTGGTGTCGCTTTCCGTCTCGGCGTTCACCACCACGAATATGATCTTGCGCACATTCTCCAGCCCGGCCTGTTTCAAGGTGGTCCAGGGGCTGCCCGCGAGCGTAACGCGCTCCAACACGGCCCGGAGGCCCAGGTTGTCGGCAACCCCGCCGTCCACGAGGTGGATGAATGGTTTATTCTTCGAGTCCATGAAAGGCGTCATGTTGTTGGCGAGATCGAAGCGGCGCGAAGCAACGTCCCTGGGAGGAATCATCGCGTCTGCCAACGCCTTGGGCATGACGTAGCCGCAGGAGCCGGCGTAATTGCGCAAAGTGATGGGGCTCAGGATCACGGGCACCGCAGAGGAGGCGGCGCACGCCCTGGCCACGGGAAAGGTGGACAGATCGGAGCAGATCACATCGAAGGCGTCCTGCGTAAAGGAAATGCGGGTCCCGTGAACCATGTCCGTTGCGTTGATGAGGATAATGGGCTTCTTGTTCGCCAGGATGTCACCGAACGTTCCCCCGTCGAACACGTGCTTGTCGTAGTATTCCGCCGCAAGGTCGCTCCGGTCGTAGTATGCCGAGAACAATTTCCCCCAGTTGAAAGGATGGAAGAAGGTGCGTTTCGCCAGCTCGCCCTGGATGTTCTTTTTCAGGAACCGGGCTTCGAAGTCCTGGAAGATGCGATCCCGGAAAAGCCCGAAGAAGCCTGCCGTAAAGCTCCCGCCGGAAACTCCCGAGATCCAGTCCACCTCGTCCAGGAGGCGCCGGTCCTGGCCGTCGACCGTAACCCGGGTGTCCCTGAAGGTTTCCAGTACCCCGTAGGAAAAGGCCGCAGCCCTGGTTCCTCCCCCGGAGAAGCTGAGAAGCAGGAGCACCTGGTCGTCTTTGTCATGCACGCTGAAATTTCTGCCCCGATAACCCGCCTGGGGATCGACTTGTTTCAGTGCCTTGTTTACCCTGTAGTGAGCGCAGCCGGATGCCGCAGCGAGCAGCGCCGTCGCGCAAAGCAGGATCAGGATCCTGAACGCCACCCGAATGAGGGCTTTCTCCGACTCTCTTCCCGGTTCGTTCCTCATCACTGCTGTCCTCCAGGCAAAGACGCAACCCCAAAAAGCATCACCATTGCCTCCGGCCCCCCGGCATCCTCTACACGACGTGGGAGAAGGACCTGCGTGCCTTGTCGCCGCGCAGGCTCCCGTCACCCACCGCCGCCGAACAGCCGGGAATCGCCCGCAACCGCTACGGATGGCCTCCCTGCGTCCGCGCGGCCGCGATCTCGTTTTCCCTCCATCCGCCGCCGAGGGCCTTGTAGAGCTGGACGACTGCGAGCAACTGGTTCAGCTGGGTGCGTGCAAGAGTGGTTTCAGCCGGAAAAAGGTTCTGCTGGTTCTGAAGCACCTCGTAGTAGCTCGCCTTTCCGGCCACGTAGCGCTTGAGGGAGACGCCGACGGCCTGGTCGTATGCCTTCACCGAGCGGGACTGCTGAGCGCGGGCCAATTCGAGCTTTTCCCGGGAGATGAGGGCGTTGGACACTTCCTTGAAGGCGTTGAGCGCCGTTTGCTCGTACGTCAGCCGGGCTTCCTCCCAGGCTGCTTTGGCCTGCCGATATTCGGCGACCAGCGCGCCGCCCCGGAATATCGGACCCGTCATGGTCCCCGCGACGGCCCAAAGATTCGCGGTCCCGGCCGAAAAAGCCGACAGCTCCGGGCTGACCTTGCCGAGCAGCGTGGTGAGGCCGATCTGGGGAAAAAAGTTCGTCACCGCGACACCGACCCGGGCATTGGCGGCGCGCAGGTTCTGTTCCGCCTGCCGGATATCGGGTCGACGTTCGAGCAACGCCGAAGGCAGCCCCGCGGGAATCTCAGGCGGGCTTTCCTGATCGAGCAGGTCGGCATTGCGCTCCACGGGGCCGGGATTGCGCCCGAGCAGGACGTTGATCTGGTTTTCCTTGATCACGATCTGGCGTTCGAGTTCCGGAACGTTGGCGGCCACCGTGCCCAGCAACCCCTCGGCGCTCGACGTTTCCAGCTTGGAGGCCACACCGTATTCAAGCCTCCGGCTGAAGAGCGTCAACGTATCCTCGAAGGATTTCGTGTTCCGCCTGGCGATCTCCAACTCCAGGTCCAGTTCCAGCAACTCGAAGTAGGCCTGTGCCACGCTGCTCACAAGAGAGACCACGACTCCCCGGCGCGCCTCGTCGGTGGCAAGGAACTGCGCCCGGGCCTCCTCGTTCAGGCGGCGGATGCGGCCCCACAGGTCCACTTCCCAGAAAACGCTCAGATCCAGGAGGGCGGAATCCGTTGTCTGGCCCCCGTTGGGGCTGGGGGAGGTGAGAAAGCTGTTTCTGCCCGTCGCAACGGCCCCGTCGTAGCCGATCTGCGGGAAAAACAGGGATCGGGCCTGGGCGGCGATCTGGCGGGCCTGTTCGACGCGGGTCACCGCCACGCGCAGGTCGTAGTTGTTTTCGAGCGCTTCGGTGATGAGCTTCTGAAGGGTCTCGTCCTGGAAAATCGTCCACCAGGGGAGATCGGCCAGCGAGGCCTGCTCAGCCGGAGTCAGCGCACTTCTGAAGTTTTCCGGGGCGGAGACCGCCGGCCGCTTGTAATTGGGGCCGAGCGCACAGCCGGATGCGAAAGAGACCAGAAGAACCGCGAGGATCAGTTTCCTTGCAAGCCTTTCCATCGCTAGTGCCCTCCACCCGGACCCAGAGTCGGCGGTCCGTCCGTTTGGGGTGTTTCATGCCGCTTACCGCGATGAGACAGCTTCTCGATCACGTAAAACGTCACGGGGATGAGGAAGATGGCAATGAAACTCGCCGCCAGCATGCCGCCGATGACGGCGAACCCCATGACCTGCCGGGAAAGGGCTCCGGCGCCGCTGGCCTTGGCCAGCGGGACGCAGCCCAGGATGAACGCGAAGGACGTCATCAGGATCGGCCGAAGGCGCAGGCGGGCGCCTTCCAGGGTTGCCTCGACGAGCGGTTTGCCCTGCTCGACCCCCATCTTTGCAAATTCCACGATGAGAATGGCATTCTTCGCGGCAAGCCCGATGAGCATGACCAACCCGATTTGCGCGTAGATGTTGTTCTCGAACCGGCCGACCCACAGGCCCGCGAAGGCGCCCGCCACCGCGACCGGCGTGCCGAGAAGCACGCTGAACGGGAGGCTCCAGCTCTCGTACTGGGCGGCAAGAATGAGAAACACGCAGAGCAGGGAAAAACCGAAGATCACGACCGGGGACACCCCTTCCTGAGCCTTTTTCTCCTGGTAGCTCATCCCCAGGTAGTCAAACCCCATCTCGCGGGGCATGGTCTGAGCGAAAACTTCCTCCATGGCCTTCATGGCCTGGGCCGAGCTGAAACCGGGCTTTGCGGAGGCGTTGATCTGCGCGGAGCGATACAGGTTGAATCGCATGGTGAATTCCGGGCCCGCCGCCGCCTTGATGCCCGCGAGCGCCGACAACGGCACCATGTTGCCGTCGCCGTTGCGCACGAAAAACTGCCCCATGTCGTCGGCCCGGGTGCGGTAGTCCCCCTCGGCCTGCACGTAGATCTGCCACTGGCGCCCGAACCGGTTGAAGTAGTTCACGAAGATGCCGCCCATGAAACACTGGAGCGTCTGGTAGACGTCGCTGAGCGGCACGCCCTGCTTCAACACCTTGTCGCGGTCGACGTCCACGGACACCTGGGGCACAACGGGACGAAAAGTGGTGCTCACGCTAGCCAGTTCCGGCCGTTCCCGGGCGGCGGCGACGAATTTCTCCGCGTTCTCGGCCAGATAGCCGATTTCCCTGCCCGCGCGATCCTCGAGAACGAAGGTCACGCCACCGGCGGCACCGATGCCCGGAATGGCCGGCGGCGAAAAGGCGAACCCGATTGCCCCCGTGATCTCACGAAACTTCCTGTTCACGTGCGCCATGATGGCCTGGTACTTCTCCTCGGGCTTCTTCCGCTCTCCCCAGTCCTCGAGCGTGATGAAGAAAAAGCCGCTGTAGGTGTTCTGCACCTGGCTCAACATGCTGTATCCGACGATGGACGAGTAGTATTTCACCCCCGGCGTCGTCTTCAGGATCTCTTCGGCCTGCCTCATGATCTCGTCGGTGCGCTGCAACGAGGCGGCGTCGGGCAACTGCACCCCCGCATACATGTAGCCCTGGTCTTCCTCCGGAAGAAAACTGGTGGGAATCCCCTTCCCGAGAATTCCCGTGAAAACCGTGACGCCGGCGAGGAGCAGCAACGACACCGCGCTCTTGCGGATGAGCAGACCGCAGGTGCTGACGTAGCCTCCCGTCGCCTTGTCGAACACCCGGTTGAACCATCGGAAGAAAACGGCGAGGGGACCCCGCGACTCCTTTTTCGGCCGCAGCAGCAGCGAAGCCAGGGCCGGGCTGAGGGTGAGGGCGTTGAAAGCGGAGATGACGACCGATACGGCGATGGTGACGGCGAACTGTTGGTAGAGACGCCCCGTAATGCCGGGGATGAACGCCGTCGGCACGAAAACCGCCGCAAGAATGATGGCGATGGCGATGACCGGCCCGGACACCTCCTCCATGGCCTTGAGCGTGGCATCCTTGGGCGTCATGCCGTGTTCGATGTGGTGCTCCACGGCTTCCACCACAACGATGGCGTCGTCCACCACCAGGCCGATGGCGAGCACCAGGCCGAAGAGCGACAGGGTATTGATGGAGAAGCCGAAAAGGGGAAACAGCGCAAAGGTGCCCACCAGGGACACCGGCACCGCCAGCAGGGGAATCAGGGTCGCGCGCCAGCCCTGCAGAAACAGGAACACCACGATGATGACCAGCACCAGGGCTTCCACGAGGGTTTTCCGGATTTCCTTCATGCCTTCGGTGACCGCGAGGGTCGTGTCCAGGGCGACCGCGTACTCGAGGTCCGGAGGGAAGCTTTCCTTGAGCCGCGCCATGAGGTTTTTGGCGCCTTCCGCGGCCTCGATGGCATTGGAGCCGGGCAGCTGGTAAAGCGCGACCAGCGCCGCGGGCTTGCCGTTCAGACGGCCCATGAGATTGTAGGTCTGAGACCCGAGCTCGATGCGGGCGACGTCGTTCAGGCGCACGAAGGACCCGTCCGGCTGCGCCCGGACGATGATTTCACCGAATTCCCGCTCGGTCTCAAGACGGCCCTTGGCGCGCACCGCGTAGGTGAACTCCTGCCCGGGGGGCACCGGCTCCGCGCCGATCTGGCCGGCGGGGTTCACGGTGTTCTGCGCCTGGATGGCGTTGACGATTTCGGGAATGGTGATGTTGAGCTTGGCGAGTTGGTCGGGTTTCACCCAGAAACGCATGGAGTACTGACCCGCCCCGAAAATCGTGACGCTGGCGATTCCGCGTACCCGGGTCATCTGGTCGTTGATGTTGATGTAGGCGTAGTTGGCGAGAAAAATGCCGTCGTAGGTGCCGTTGGGCGAGTAGAGGGCGAACATGATGAGCGGGGCGGAAGTGGACTTTTGCACCGTCACGCCGTAGTTGCGAACGTCCGACGGCAGTTGGGATTCCGCCTGACCCTCGCGCATCTGCGCCAGGATCTGATCGGTGTTGGGGTCGGTCTTCACGTCGAAGTTGACGTAGAGGGTCATCTGCCCGTTGTTGGCATTGAGGGAGTACATGTAGTTCATGTTGTCGACGCCGGACATCTGCTGTTCGATCGGGGTCGCCACGGACTGCTCGACGGTGATCGCGTCGGCTCCGGTGTAGGTGGTCTTGACCTGGATCTCCGGCGGCACGATGTTCGGAAACTGCGCGATGGGCAGCCCGGACATCGCAACCAGACCGATGATGACCATCAGAATGGCGATCACCATGGCCACGATGGGCCTGTTTATAAAAAATTTGGCCATGGGTTCTAATCCTTCCTGGGGGCCGCGGGTTCCGCTGCCTTTGTTTCAGGCTTAGGGGAGGACCCCGGCTGTTGCTTGAATTCGGCGTCCACGGCCTTGGGAGTGACCGGCATGCCGTCCCTGACCTTCTGGATGCCCTCCACCACGACGCGCTCCCCGGGGTTCAAGCCGCTGGTGATGACCCACATGTTCTCCACGCGCTCGCCTGTCTTGACCGGTCGAATGGCGGCCTTGTTGTCAGGCCCCACCACCGCGACCCGGTAGCTTCCCTGGAGCTCGAGGACCGCCCTCTGGGGAACCATTAGGGCTCCCTTCCGAACGTCCAAAACGGCGCGAACCCGGCCGAACTGTCCCGGGCGAAGGAGATTCCGGGGATTGGGAAAAACGACCGCAATCCGAATCGTGCCGGTCTTCACGTCCACCTGCCGCTCGGCAAAGGAAACCTCCCCCTTGTGAGGAAAAACGCTGCCGTCGGCCAGGATCAGTTCGAGATCCTTGGCGCGGCCCTCGGGTTTGCCCCCGGTCTTGATCATGTCCCGGGCCAGCGACAGGTATTCCTGCTCGCTGATGGGGAAATAGACCTTGATGGGATCGACGGTGGATACCGTTGTCAGGTCGCCCGTCTGTGTCGGGCCGACCAGGTCGCCGACCTGCGCGTTGGCGCTGCCGGCGATGCCGTCGACGGGCGAAGTAATCCTCGTAAAACTCAGGCTCAGCCTGGCCTGCTCGACCGACGCCTCTGCCGACTGCACCGAGGCTTTGGCGGCGAGGTTGGCCTGCACGGCGTCATCGAGTTCCTGCTGGCTGATGGCGCTTTCCTTTGCGAGCGGCCGGTATCTCTTCACATCCAGCTCGGTCTTGCCCAGCCTGGCCTTAGCGATGGCCAGCTGTGCCTGGGCCTGGTCCAGGGCGGCCTTGAACGTCCGGGGATCGATCTCGAAGAGCAGATCGCCCTTCTTCACCGATGTGCCTTCCTTGTAGTTCTGAGCGGCGAGGTAGCCGGTCACCTGGGCCCTGATTTTCGCGTTCACCAGCCCCTCGGTGGTGCCGACCCACTCCGAAAAGACGGGCACGTCCTTCTGAATGACGGTCACGACCTCGACCTCAGGGACGGAAGCGGTCTGTGCCGGCACCTTCTCCCCCAGCCCGGCAGCGAGAAGAGCCCCGGCGGCGGCCAGCAGGACCCCCGGGAACATCTTCCCCGCGAGCAACAGACGGAACAGGCGCCGCACATTCCCCGAGCGTTGCACTCCAAATCGTTTTTCATCTCGCATGAGACCACTCCTGCACAGATTGGATGGAAAAGGTTAAAACCGTCTCGAAAAATCCAGCCGGAACAGACCCCGCGCACGGCGAGGGCCTGGGTCCGCAAAGCCGCAGCAGAATGTTGGGTTTCGCTTCGCTCTACCCAACCTGCGGCCATCCCATTCGTCATTCCCGTGAAGGCTGGGAGCCTGTTTTGTCTTCCCCGGCGGCGGTGTCCCGCGCACCGAGATCTTTGCGGTCGGCTTGCCCCTTGTAAAGGCTGACCAGCCGGGCGACGATCACGACCAGGTACATCTGGCCGAACATGGCCTCGGCCACCGCCAGGGCCCGGGCGGGGCCGTAGACGGGCACGATATCGCCATAGCCCAGGGTCCCGAGCGTGACGAAGCTGAAGTAGATCGTATCCCACAGCGGGCTCTCACCGCTTCTGGCGAGAGGCTCCCCCTGGAGGGACAACGAGCCCGCCCAATGTTCCTCGAGAATGCAGAAGAGCAGACCGCACATGATGCCGATCAGAAGGTACGCGTTGAGAGCGGCGTAGATGCGCTCCGAAGTCACGGTACCTTCTCGCAGGAGGTAACCAAACATGACGCCGACCGATACCAGGCAAATCAGCGCACCGACCCCCTGGCTCGTCGCAAGGAGCGGCTGGTACCCCATCAGGGTGTAACCTATCCTCGGGACAACAAGCAGCGCAAGAAGCCCGAGTGCCACCCAGGTCCCGAACCGAAACAGGGTGACAAGGACCGCAGCCAGCATATTGAGCGCGAGAACGACTTCCAGGGGTCTGGTGTTGAGTCCAATCGCCCGCAACACCGGCGCAGTCACCATCGTGACGACCAGCGAGAAAAACAGGCAGGCAAAACGCCGCCGGCTGTAGATTTTCGTCAAGCTGGCGATATCGGTCATTCGTCGATGCTCCCCCTGGGACAGTGGCTGCCCTCCCCGCCGGCTCAGGAGAGCCGCTCGGAATCGGCAATCTTCAGATGTTCGGGTGCGGAGGCGTCCATCGCGGCGATCTTCTTCGCGTAGAGGCCGATCCCCGGCAGGGAGCTTACGCCGTGGGCGAAGATGCTCAGCAGGACCGTCGCCATCACCGCGAGGGTGATCGTGGTTTCCCCCGGCAGGTGGGCCTCCTCCTCCAGGTACACCAGCCCGAGCACGATGGAAGCGAGCCCGCGCGGTCCGAACCATCCCATGAAAAGCACCGTCGCTGCGCTGAGACGAGTTCCCACCAGTGCGACCGCAACCGGGAGCATCCTCACCGCCGTCAGGCTGATGACGCCGTACACCAGGCAGGCCGGGCTGAACCGGCCAAACGCCCGGGCAACCAGCATGCCGAAAAAGAAGAACACGAAGAAGTCGAGGAGCCGTCCCCACCCCTCAGTGAACTCGACACTCTCCTCCCCGGCCCTCTTGAACCCGATCTGGACGGCAAGCCCGGCGACATAGGCGGCGATGAACATGCTCGCCCCGACGGGCTTGGATCCCATGACGCACAGGAGGGGCAGGGCGACCAGTCCCAATTGCCGCAGCGACCCCGCCATCCAGCCCTTGTCCTCGGCGAGGCCCAGGAGCCGGCCGCCCGCGAGCCCCACGCCGACGCCGACCAAGGTGCCGAAGCCGATCTGTTCCACCACGTACCGCATGAATGTCCCGCCCGTCCCGGTCGTGCCCGCGCTTGCCAGGGCGATGAAGAACATGAGGAACGGGACGGACAACCCGTCGTTCAGACCCGCCTCGACGCTCAGCGCCTGGCGGATGCGCACCGGCACCCGCGGGCTGTTCACGATGACTTCGCCCAGTCCCGCGTCGGTGGGGGCGAGAATCGCCGCGAGGACGCCCACCTCCCAGATCGAGAGCCCGGGAAACACCACCGTCGCCGCCGCCGCCCCGAGCAGGATGCTCAGCAGCATGCCCGCACTCAGCAGCCTGACCGGCAGCCTCTCGTTCTCCTTCAGGACCCGCGGACTGATGCGGGTGGCATCCGAGAAGAGCGTCAAAACCAGGCCGACCTCGGCAAGCAGGAGAAGCGCGTTCCGGTCCGCTTCCAGCTCATTCAGCACGGGAAGTGTCGAGACGAGCAGCATTCCCGCGGCAGTGAACACGATGGGCGCCGTGACGATGGTATGCTCGAGCCTCCTGGACGCCAGGCTGTACAGGAAAACCAGGAGAACAAAGACCGCGGCGATGATCATGATTCGACTTCCCGTCCGGAGACTCGACACCCGCTTGCGCGGTTGCATTAACCCCAATCCACCGATTATCACGACTTACGGCACGCCTCGCCACCGGCGCGTGCGCGGTTGCATTGAGCACGGCCCTGACCAGGTGACGCCTCGCATGCTCGCCACCGGCGGGTGCACGGTTCCATTACAAGGGGTCGGCGATCACGCCGGTCGGAAGACTTGATGCCCGCGTGTGCTCGGCCCCATTTCCTTACCTGCTACACCCCGCCGCCCCCGGCGGCCGGCTCGAGGTACTTCCGCTCGACTTTGCGCCAGGTCCTGTCGGGGTCGAAGGCCGTCATGGACTGCACGGCGGCCTCCGTCTTCCTGCCCAGATCCTTTTCGTACACAACGCCGTCATGGCTCACCATGAACGTCGTGATCCCGGAGACTCCGTACTCATCCGGCCAGGCGACCAGGGCGAACCCACCCACCATTTTGCCGTTCACCACGTAGCTGTAGGCACCCCCGGGGGCGTCCTTCCCCTGTGCGGTCAGAATCTTGTAGTAGTAGCCGAGATAGGGAGTGGGCCTGTCGGTCGGCTGCTTTCTCGTGTAGCCCCTCTTTTGTGCCGCAGCGACCAGCGGTCCGAGCGGACTCTGCGGCTCGCCCGGTTTGGCTTCCCAGTAGAGGCCGTTCTTCGTGCCGGGGTCACTCCAGAACTTCTGAGCGTACTCAGGCAGGACGCCGCCCTTTCCCGTCATCGAAGCGTATTCGCGCTGGGCGTCGAAGTAGGCCAGGCAAGCCTGGATGACGCCCAGCTCATTCCTGCCGATGCGCCGATTCAGGATTTCCTGCTTGCCCTGCTTCGTGTCGAAGCGCCAGGCATTCCCGGCCCTCACAATGGGTATCGGAAGGGGCCAGCCGTCTTTTCCCAGCTCGAGGACCGCCTTCTTCTCCCCGTCCCTCTTCACGGCGTTCTTTTCCTCGTAGAGCCGGACGAAAAGCTCGCGTCCGTTCCGGTCGGCGACTTCGTCCCCCGAGGAGACGATCTCTTGCCCTTCCGGCCCGAGAATCTCCGACAACTCCTTCATATCGCCGGCCTCCACCGCGACCACGAGGGCCCTCACCGCCGCTTCGGGAGACGCGAACGTTCTCTGGTGGACCTTCTGTTTTGTGCCGGCGGCCAGCGCGACGCCACAGCACAGAACCAATGCCGGCAAAGCCAGGGCAAGAGCCGTCAGCCCCCGGCGAACCCTGGAGCGTTGTTTCATATTTTGAATGAAGAGAAGCATTTTATAACCCTCCATCGGATCGGAACATGTCAAGGATGCTTTGTCTCCCCGCTGCCCGAGATGCTCTGCATCCAGGCGGGGCGTTCGAGCCGCTACCGGCGACCTCCACGACCGCCTCCCCGGCCTCCTCCGCCTGCCCGACCGCCGCCGCCGCCGTAGCCACCGCCACGGCCCCCGCTGAAGCTGGAGCCTCCGCGACCGCCGCCGCCGTAGCCGGCGCCACGGTAGGAACCGGAGGCCATCCCGCGGCTCATTTGACCGCGATCCGCATTCATTCGGGTTTGCCTGCTGTTCCCCATGCCGTCGAAGGCTCCTCCGGACGGTCGCTGCTGCGCCGGTCCGCGCATCGATTCTCCGCCGGGCCTTGTGGACGGGCGCTGCCCAGCCTGCTGGCGGCCCCTGTCACCTGCGCCGATTCCTTGCTGGCGGCCCCTGTCGCCGGCCCCGACCCCCTGTTGACGGCCGATATCGCCGGGCCCTCTACCAGCGCCGGCCTGTGAATGGCCGCGAAAATCCCGCCGGTTGTCCGCGGAACCCGCCCCTCTCTGGCCGTACTTCTGCCGGTTGGCTTCATTCCGGTATGCCGCCCCTTTGCGATGCTCGGCCTGCGGTTGGAATTGGCCCGTTCGGACATTGGAAATGTTGTTGCGGTTGATGTTCGTGTTCCGGTTGACGTTGACGTTGACGTCATTATGTCCCCAGTTCCACGAGCCCCACCCGTTGTTCCAGGCCGCTCCGACCGCCACTCCGGCGGCAAACCCGAACGCACCGGCGGCGAAGGCCGCACCGGCCGGGTAGTATGCATACGGGGGATAAGCGGGAGCCCACCAGGAACCGTATACCACCGCCGGGTTGTAAGTCGGCACGTAGACCACGGTGGGGTTGGCCGGCTCGATGACGATCGCCTGGTCCTGAACGACGACTTTCTGTTCCCTGGTGGTCTTCAGGTTGCCCTGGTTCCTGGCCCTGCCGCGCAGTTTCTGGACGGTCTGCATGACGTCGGCCTGCTGCGCCACGAAGGCCTCACCCAGTTTCGAGGTCCAGTCGAGCTGTTCGCTCATCATGGCGAGGACCTCCGGAAACGGCACGAGCGCCTTCACGCTGAGGTCCCAGTCCATCTTGTCCAGGGCGGCGTTCAACTGCTCTCCCTTGAGGTTCCTGTTCTGCTTGACCCAACGGTCCGCCTGCACCACTTCGATGGGATAGGCCGCCGCGACCAGCACCTGGGCGAGCAGTGAATCGGGGTAAAGGGCGATCGGAGCAAGCATCTGGTCCAGCTCTTCCTGGCTGAATCCCCCCGACGCTCCCGCGCCCTGTCCGACGGCTACGGACGGAGCCGCAAGGAGAAGAACAAGGAATCCGATCAGGACGGGGTTGAATTTTGATCTCGTCATCATGATTCTTCCTCCATGCTTCGTCCCGTCAGGCTCATATAGAGGACGATCATTTGGTCTGTTTCACAATCCCGAGTTGCGCCCCCCACGTCGGAGGGATTCCCCCACATCGCGCCCCGGAGCTTCGAGAACCCGGCCCAAGCGGGTATCAACCGGGACAACGGGCTATCTTTCCACGAGTGTCTTGACGTCGTCTGCATCCGATTCCTCCGTCAGGCCGATCACGGCGACCGCAACATCCCCCTGACAGGCGATTTCTTCATCGGCCGATCTTTTTGTATGCCAAAAGAGACCCGCATGACAGCTCGATACCTGCCGGCCGGTTCCGAATCGACCTGCCGCTGCCGACAGTTCTGAAAACAAATGAACCGGTTCAGGCCAATTCCCTGTAGCTCCGTCGTGTTTTTTCGAGTGTTTCCAGGCCGCTCGAATGGGTGATCTCGCTGAACCTGATTTCCGGGCATTCCGCCGCCATCTCGATCACCAGGATCACATGCCGATACGGGTCCGAGCGCAGATGGCGCTCGAGATCGGCCTGGGTTTCCCACCATTCCTCGAACAGGAGAACGTTGCGCTCCAGCAGCCCCTGGTAGACGTTGCACCCGAGACACCCTTGACTGAACCGCGTCCGCTCCACCATCTCGCACAAGGTCTTTCTTGCTTCGGCCAACTTGTTGGAAGCGAACTTCATGCGGAGGCTCGCATGAATCATGGTCGACCCCTCCCTTGACGGTCTGATCGATGGATGTCGCCCGGTGCAGTTCCAGGCGTCGAGAGCGCATCTCAATCGGTCCCCTTCCCGACCGCCTGCGGCAAGCCGGGCAGGACGCCGCCAAGACAGGAGGAACTCGCCCCCGAAACGGATACAAGCAGCATGTCCATGACTTAAGCGAGCTTCGTGCCAAGCAGAAAACAGAGCAACAAAGATTTCAAAAAGTATGCAATATCGGGAATGTTGCTTCCAAGGGGATGAGAAACGGCGCAAGCGTGAAATGAGACGGTCACGCAGTATTTCGGGACAGTCCCAAAATATCGTGATTATGACCTGGGCCTGCGAACTCCGAGCTTCTTCATCCGAGCCTCCAGCGTGGTGGGCTTGAGTCCCAGGATCTCGGCCGCCCCACCCTTCCCCGCAACGCGCCACCCGGCCAGGGTCAACACGCGCAGGATATGCCGCCGCTCCGATTCCTCGAGGTTCAACACCTCCGCGGACGAGTCCTCCGCCCGGATCATCGGTGGAAACACTTTGAGGGTCGAACCCGAGCTCACAATCATCGCATGCTCTATGACGTTCCGGAGCTCCCGAACGTTGCCCGGCCAGGCATGGCGCTCCAGGGCATCCATGCTTCTCTTCAAGACCCGCTGAACGTGTTTGCCCATGCGCTTCTCGAATTGGTGGATGAAAGCCCAGACCAGCGGCGGAATATCCTCGGGACGCTCGCGCAGGGGGGGAATCGCAATGGGAAATACATTCAAACGATAATAAAGGTCCCGCCGGAACCTGCCCGCCTGGACCAATTGCGCAAGGTCCCGGTTTGTGGCTGCGAGTATGCGGACGTTTACGTGCAGGGACTTCGTGGATCCAAGGCGCTCGAAGCGGCCTTCCTCCAGGACGCGGAGCATCTTGGCTTGAAGCTCAGGCGGAAGCTCACCCACCTCGTCCAGAAAGAGGGTCCCCCCGTCGGCAACCTCGAATCGCCCCGCCATTCGGGACAGGGCGCCCGTGTACGCCCCCTTCTCGCGCCCGAACAATTCGGACTCCATCAGGGTTGGCGGCAGTGAGGCGCAATTGACCGTCACCAGCGGTCGCCCTTTTCGGGCGCTCAGGTTGTGGACGGCCCGGGCGATCAGTTCCTTGCCCGTGCCTGTTTCGCCGGTGATGAGAACGGTCGAGTCCGTCGGAGCCACCTGTTCGACTCTGAGCAGAACCTGCCGCATGGCCGGACTGCGAGCGACAATATCATCGTGAGGGGAAAGCAGGCTCACTTCCTCCCGCAGGGCGATGTTGTCCTGTTCCAGCTGCCCCTTGAGCCTCTCGATTTCCAGAAGCCTGTTCTGCAATTGCTCCTGCATGAGCTTGCGCTCGGTGACGTCTTCGATCACTGCAAGGATGCACCTTTGTCCTGAAAATTCGACTAAATCCGCCGACAAGCACCCCATGCGCCGTTCCCCCCCCTTGGTGCGGAACCGGGCTTCCAGGGCGCGAAGGCTTCCATCGCTGCGGATCTTTTCCACGGCCGCTTCCAGTTCCTGTGGATCCAGCCATAGCCTCATGTCCCCGACAGTGCGTCCGAGCACCTCATCGCGTGCGTACCCGGTGAACCGTTCGTGAGCCTTGTTGATCTCGATGTACTGCACATCGCTCAGAGACACCAGCGACATGGCGACCGGGCTGCCGTGGAACGCCCTGGAAAACTTCTCCTCCGATTGTTGCAGGGACAGTTCCGCCGACTTGCGATCGGTGATGTCGACCGAAACGCCCATGAGGCCATTCGGCCTCCCGGGAGAATTGTGCCTGGAGCGGCCGCGCCAGGCGATCCATCGCACGCCGCCTTCGCCATTCACAACGCGGTAGTCAAGACGTGCATCTTCACCCGGCTGCATCGCGAGATCGAATGTCCGGCGAACCTTCTCTCGATCCTCGACATGCACCGCGGAGAGCACCCTTTCGAAAGAAAGCTCCTCACCCGGCGCAAAACCCAGCAATTCCCTGGTCTTCTCCGTGGCCCACATGCGCCCGGTGCACCGATCCAGGCTCCACAGACCCACATTCGCCGATGCCGCCGCCAGGCTCAATCGCTCTTCACTTTCCCGCAGCTTCTGCTCCGCGCGCTTGCGCGCGATTGCGTTGGCGAAGACCTGGGCGCAAAGCTTGAGCCTGTTGACGAGTTCCTCCCGCAATTCCCGTTCCTGCCGCATCATGGCAAAGGTCATGGCTCCCACGGCCACTCCACCCGCCATGAAAGGAATTACCGAAGTGGACCTGGCACCCCAGCGGCCGAGCATCTCCTTGTCGAAGGAAGCCTCCGCCGGAAGGTCTTCCAGTCTCGGGATGAGCACAATCCGACCCTGCCGAGCCTGCTCTGTTAGCCAGGGGAAATGCTCCTGCGCCTCCATGTGCATGAGATTGAGCCGACTCTCCGACATCCGGTCTGCCCGCTCACCGCTCGACAGTCGGCTCTCGACCGCCGGTTTTCGAACAGGCGGGCCGTCCTCGGGTTGATGGATGTGCGTCATCACCATCGGGCCATCCGCTCCACCGGTGACTTGCCAGACGGTGGAACGGTCAAAGCCCAGGCACTCACAGATACGGCGCAGGGCTTCCTGAATTTCGGCGTCCACCTGATCGGGAGCCAGATTGACGAAACGCGCGGAGATTTGGGCAATCAGCGTTTCAAAGCGTAACTGTGCGGCCAGGGCTTCCTCAGCCCGTTTTTCCTCCGTGATGTCCCGGTTGCTGCTCCGAATCCCTTGGAACTCGCCCTGCTCACCAATCACCGGCTGGCAGGCATGATCTATCCAGCGCACGGCCCCATCGCGTGTTTGAATGCGAAACCGTACCCCCCGGGATTCGGCTTTCCCGTGCTCATCACGTTCATGTCCATCCCAGACCTCTCGATCCTCCGGATGGATGATCTCACGAAGCAGCGCGGGGTCGTCGACAAAGCGCCGTCCAGAATAACCGGTAATGCGCTCGCAGGAAGGCGAAATGTAATGAAGCACACCATCCGGAGCGGACCAGTACTCCCAGTCGCTGGTGAAGTCCGCGACGGTGCGGTATTTCAATTCCGCATGGCGGAGGGCCAGGTTCGCCGCGCGTCGTTTGCGCAGGTTGACGACCAGAATCAATATGAAGAGCGTCTGGATGAAAATGATTGCCGCGATGCCTATGAACTGCCATCGGTAAGCTTCCCACCGAAAAGATTCCTCATTCGATGCGGCCTCTGAAACATCGTCCCCCGGCGGCGGCCCCGCCCCGCTGTCCGCGGCATATCCGAGCCGGAACGGTCCGGCCGTTTTCGCCCGGTATTTCAATTCGTTATTGCGCGAGCTCTCATGTTGTTGGGGGGGAGAACCTTCGATGCTCATGTCGCCCGCCGTCAGGACGCACGGGAAACCGGGGCCGGTTTTCCGATATGCGGGGTGACCGTCTCCATGCGTGTCAAGGCTCAGCACCCATTTCATCGTCTGGGGAGAGGACCCATGTTGCTGCGGCATGGACTGGGAATGGGCCGGCAAGGGACTCAGAATCAGGATCAGCAGGTTGATGGCAAGCACTATTACTATGATATCATTGACAAACTCAAGAAGAGGAACCGCAGGGTTCATTGCGGGGGAGCTGCATGACCCTGCTCGATCGGCTTTCCGCGAATGGTCGACAACATTCTCGCCATTATTTTTCCGGACAGTCTTGCAGGAAATGCGACGAAGCGCCCCCCCGAGACATGAACCCCGCATGGATCGTTCCCCTTTCCGGCACCCTGAATGACCCGGAAAATGCTTGTCTTTACATTCTTGTGAAGCAATGTGAGCGGATTGTCGGTGGCTGAAGCCTGGAACAGTCGAACCGGAGGGGGCCAAGTCGTGTCCCCTGGGACGCGAAATCGAGCTGGGTTATCAGCCGACAGTTCGTATCTTCGTGTGATCAATATATAAGAAATCCCGGAAAAAACAATTGAAACCACGCCCAGACTTTCGTGAATTGCAGACTTCGAATGCCTCGCGAAAGGCTGAGGATCGTCGCACGGCAAAGCGGGACCGGGGTTTGGTCGAAGACGCCCGGAGATTGCACGCGCGGACCGCGGTCACGATATTTTGGGACCATCCCAAAATACGGCATGCCCCTCAGCCGGCGAACTCCATCAGGCTTCACCCGGACCCGGCAAACTTCTCTGACATTCCGAAAAGTTGCAGAATCCTTCCTATTCACTTTCCCGTTTGGCACGAACCTCGCTTATCCCGACTGTCATCGCCATTGGAATTCGATACTGAAGCGAATCATCCGGAACATCCCCCGGAGACATGAGACAATTCCCCGCGGTGGAGCCGGGCAAGCAACGCGGTCGTGATCGTCCCCGCACGAGGGGTCTGTCGAATGCGCGGTCGTTGTTCGATGCCTTCCCCTCTTCCATTGGTCGGCGGGGGCCTGAGAACCGACATCTTTCAAGTCGAGTGCCTCCGGGGAATGGGGGATTGTCCGCTGCTTCCGGTCAGTCCGATGCGACCGCCATAAAGGAGGAATGCGATGATCGGAGACCGGAAACCGGAAACGAAATTCGCCGACCGGCAGGGCATCGACCCGGATTTCACCATCGCGCGCCTGGGAGTGTGCCGAAGAACCGCCTGGAACATCTTCCCGGCAACGTCCGGGAGCCCGAAAGCTTTTGTCGGGCCTGGACTCCCGCCTTCCAGAGAACGTTCGCCGTCACCCGGGCTCAAGCCGGGGGCCGGAGTACCTGCCGGATTCGTGTTTTCGCGGAAAGTACGGTGATGGATTGCATGCCCGTTGTGGCCTTCGGGGCATGGGGATCCGCGGGGATGGCCCATCAAAGTGGATTCGCCGGTTCTTGCGGCAGGCTGTGACGTCTTCCCTCGAGATTAGCGTTTTGAATGCGAATCATTAACATTAGCATATTGAGCCAAAAACACTTCGGCTGCCGGCCATTAGGCCGGGATTGCCCGGCATGCCCTTGAGGACCAGGTGAAAGGAGCAATCCATGAATGTGAAACGGGATTTTTTTGAGGCACTGTGCGAAGCGTTGGAAAGAATCGTCGGGTCACTCGACCACGAAGAAGTGATGAAAAGCATCGTGGAATCGACGATTGCGGCCGTGGGCTTGAAGGCGTGCAGTCTCCGGCTGCTCGATCGCAGGCGGCGCAAGCTCATCTTCGGTTCCTCCACCGGGCTCAGCGAAGGCTACATCCGAAAGGGCCCGGTTCTGATCGAAGAATCGGCCCTCGACAGGGAAGCCCTGGACGGCCGGACCGTCTACCTGGAAAACGCCCAGACCGATCCCCGGTTTCAATATCCCGAAAAGGCAAAACAGGAGGGCATTTTCTCCGTCCTGGTGGCCCCGCTGACCGCCGGGGGCAAGCCCGTAGGAGTACTGAGGATATACGCGGGCGAATTACGCCGTTTCGACGAAGACGAAATGCGGTTTCTCGAGGCCATGGCCCGCCTGAGCGGCCTGGCGCTGGAGAACGCCAGGCTGCACCAGACGCTTCGCATGGATTTCGAAACCCTGGTGGCCGACCGGTACAGGATAGATGAACACTGAAAGGAGACGACCGCCATGCTGAAGGTGGGAATCAATGGATTTGGAAGGATCGGTCGCCAGGTCATCAAGGCGGCCATGGAGCGACATCCGGATACACTGCGGGTCGTGGCCGTAAACGACTTGTTCGACGTACAGACCAACGCCCGCCTCTTCAAGCACGATACGAACTACGGCCTGTTTGCAGGAAGCGTGGAGGCGCGCGGAGACGATCTGCTGGTGAATGGCTCCCCCATCAGGTCCTTTGCCGAACGCGATCCGGCTATGATACCGTGGGATGACCTGCAGGTCGACCTGGTGGTGGAGTCCACGGGCATTTTCACCACGGGCCCCAAGGCGGCGGCTCACCTGGAGGCCGGCGCGAAAAAGGTGATCATATCGGCGCCCGCAAAGCAGATCGACCAAACCATCGTCATGGGCGTGAACCATGAACAGTACGACCCGGAAAAGCACCGGATCGTCTCCAACGCCTCCTGCACCACGAATTGCCTGGCGCCCCCGGTGAAAGTCATCCACGAGCGTTTCGGCATACACAGGGGCCTCATGACCACGGTGCACTCCTACACCAACGACCAGCGGATCCTCGACCTGCCGCACAAGGATCCCCGCAGGGCAAGGGCAGCGGCCCAGAACATCATACCGACGACGACGGGGGCGGCGAAAGCCTTGTCGCTCGTCATCCCGGGCATGGAGGGCCGGTTCGACGGCTACTCCCTCCGGGTCCCGACCCCCACGGTGTCCGTGGTCGATTTCACGGCCGTTCTCGAAAAGGAGACCGACACCGAAACCTTGAGGGCCGTTCTGAAGGAAGCCTCCGAGAAAGAGTTGAAAGGAATTCTGCAGTGCTGTGAGGAGCCCCTCGTCTCCAGCGATTTCAAGGGCAACCCTCATTCCTCCATCGTGGATATCGAGTTTACCCAGGTCCTGGCAGGCAACATGGCCAAGGTCGTCTGCTGGTATGACAACGAGTGGGGATATTCCTGCCGCGTGGCGGACCTGGCCGATTATATCTGCCGCAAGGGAGGGTTCTGAGACGCACATTCGACGCGCGTGACAACCCCGGGAAACTCCGACGGACAGGAGAAGACCATGCCCATCGCCGATTATGCAACGTATTGCAGAATGCTCGATCGAGCCAAAGAAAACCGTTTTGCCTACCCGGCCATCAATGTCAGTTCCCTCACCACGGCCAACGCCGTCTTGAAGGGGCTGGCCGAAAGCCGAAGCGACGGAATCGTCCAGGTATCCACGGGAGGAGCGGCATTCGCTTCAGGAACATCCGTGAAGGACATGGTGCTGGGGGCCATATCCATCGCCGAGCACGTCCACAGGGTTGCCGACCGTTACAACGTCTACGTCGCCCTGCACACGGATCATTGCCAGGCCCAGATGCTGGAGAGCTTCCTCATCCCCCTCGTAGAGGAAACGGAGCGGCGTCGCAAGGCCGGGCTCCCCAACCTCTTCAACAGCCATATGTTCGACGGGAGCGCCCTGCCCCTCAAAGAGAACCTGGATATCGCCGTCCCGCTTCTCGAGCGCTGCCGCCGAAGCGACATGATCCTGGAAGTCGAGGCCGGGGTGGTCGGCGGCGAGGAGGATGGAATCAAAGTGGAAGGGGCTCCCGCCGAGAAGCTCTACACAACCCCCGGGGACATGCTGGAGGTTGCCCGCCGCTTCGGTGCGGTCAAGGGAGCACGGTTTCTCCTTGCCGCGACTTTCGGCAATGTCCACGGAGTCTACAAACCCGGCCACGTCAAGCTCAAACCCTCCATTCTCAAAGACGGCCAGGATGCCGTGGAGAAAGCATACGGCAGGGACGCCCGGTTTTACCTCGTGTTTCATGGGGGTTCCGGCTCGCTTCCGGAAGAAATTCATGAGGCCATCGATTACGGCGTCGTGAAGATGAACATCGACACCGACACGCAGTACGCCTTCACGCGCGCAGTGGCCGACCACATGATGAAGAACTACGATGCGGTGCTCAAGGTGGACGGAGAAGTGGGCAACAAGAAGAAATACGACCCCCGATCCTACCTCGCCCTGGCCGAAGCGGCCATGGCCGAGCGGGTCAAGGCGGCGGTCGCCGCCCTGAGGGGAACCGGCACCACCCTCTGCACCGGGTAGCAGTTTCGATCCGGAGTCCTCGGAGGTAGCGGCGGCGCCCTCTGCGCCGGGTTACGGTGTTCGTCCGGACACGTGACGGAGCGGCGGGGCGGACACGGTTTCATAGTGCCCATGATCCGGCCTGCAAATCGTTGCGGCATGATTCTTCACGCATCCTTGCGAGCCGCCGGCTCATGGCGGTCGCGGGCGGCACTGACGGAACGGAAATTTCCCCGATCTTCTTATCGAGTTGACAGGGTTCTTTCTCATATTGGGCTTTCCGCCCGTTCACAACCGGGGTCCGTGACCCCGGGTCAACAAAGCGATGGAGTCGCAAGATGGCGAAGAAACCGAAATTGAAACAATCGGAACCGGTCTCGTGCACCGGGGGCCGCGCGGACATGAGCCTCGACGGCTTGAGACGCACTTTTCGCGAGCATGTGTTCTACACTCAGGGGCGGTTCCCCTCGGTCGCCACCAGGAACGACCTGTACATGGCCTTCGCCTATACCGTGAGGGATCAACTCCTGCACCGCTGGATCAAGACCGTCGAGCAGATGGCGGGAAAGGACCTCAAGATCGTCAGCTATCTGTCGGCCGAATTCCTCCTTGGCCCCCACCTGGAAAACAACCTGATCAACCTGGGCATCTACGATGACGTCCTCGGGATTGCGAAGGAAGAGGGTTTCGACATCCAGGTCATCTTCGATCAAGAGGAGGAACCGGGACTCGGCAACGGGGGGCTGGGCAGGCTGGCGGCCTGCTACCTCGATTCCCTTGCCAGTCTCGAGGTCCCGGCCATCGGGTACGGCATACGGTATGAGTTCGGAATCTTCGACCAGGAGATCCGGGACGGCTGGCAGGTGGAACGCACCGACCAGTGGCTTCGATTGGGCAACCCCTGGGAGCTGGCGCGACCGGAGATCACCTGCCGTGTGAGCTTCGGGGGACGCACGGAGCCCTATCAAGACGATCGGGGCCGGTATCGCGTTCGATGGATTCCTCACCGGACCGTGAAGGGTGTCGCCTACGACACCCCCATCCTGGGATACCGCGTGAACACCTGCAACCTGTTGAGGCTTTGGAAGGCCGAAGCGATCGAATCCTTCGAGTTCGAGGCGTTCAACGTCGGGGATTATTACGGAGCCGTTGACGAGAAGATCTATTCGGAGAACATCACGAAAGTGCTCTACCCCAATGATGAACCGGTCCAGGGCAAACAACTCCGGCTCGAGCAACAGTATTTCTTCGTTTCCTGCTCCCTGCAGGACATGCTTCGTATTTACAAGCTGGGCGGAGGCAAGCTGGACCGGTTTTCCAGGCACTTCGCCATACAGCTCAACGACACGCATCCCGCCCTGGGCGTCGCGGAACTGATGCGCCTCCTGGTAGACGAGGAAGGCATGGACTGGGAACCGGCATGGGACGTCACCTGCAAGACCTTCGGCTACACCAACCACACCCTTCTTCCGGAAGCCCTAGAGAAGTGGCCGGTGGAGCTGTTTGCCGGCCTTTTCCCAAGGCACATGGAAATCATATACGAAATCAACCGGCGGTTTCTCGACGAGGTCAGGCGCAGGTGGCCCGGCGATGAGGCGCGGGTGGCCAGGATGTCCCTCATCGACGAAAGCGGTGGACGCTTCGTGCGCATGGCGCATCTCGCCTGCGTCGGCAGCCACGCCATCAACGGAGTGGCGGAGCTCCACTCCCGGCTGCTCAAGGAAGATGTCTTGCGCGACTTCCACGAGATGACACCGGAGAAATTCAGCAACAAGACCAACGGAGTGACGCCGCGACGCTTCCTGGTTCTGGCCAATCCCGGCCTGACCCGCCTCATCGAGGGCAAGATCGGCGATACCTGGATCCGCAGGCCGGAGGAACTCAGGAAACTCGAGCCGTGCGCCGACGATCCCGCTTTTCGCGAGGAGTGGCGCCGGGTGAAGCTCGAGAACAAGAAGAACCTGGCCCGGGTCATCCGGGAGCGCACCGGGATCGAGGTCGACCCGGCTTCGATGTTCGACATCCAGGTGAAGCGACTCCACGAGTACAAACGCCAGCATCTGAACGTCCTTCACATCATCGCGCTATATGACCGGATCAAGCGCAATCCCTCCTACGACCTGTGTCCCCGAACCTTCATCTTCGGGGGGAAAGCCGCGCCCGGCTACTTCATGGCGAAGCTCATCATCAAGCTGATCAACTCCGTCGGCGACACGGTCAACCGGGACCCCGACGTGAACGGCCGCCTCAAGGTCGTCTTCTTCCCCGACCTCAACGTCAAGAACGCGAAATTCATTTACCCGGCCGCCGACCTGTCGGAGCAGATCTCCACTGCGGGGAAGGAGGCTTCGGGAACCGGGAACATGAAATTTTCCATGAACGGTGCCCTGACCATCGGGACCCTGGACGGAGCCAACGTGGAAATCCGGGAGGAAGTAGGCGCCGAGAATTTCTTCCTGTTCGGCCTGACGGCCGAGGAGGTCTACTCGCTCAAGAGAGACGGATACCGCCCCATGGAATATTTCCAGGCCAATCCGGAGCTGCAGCGGGTCGTCGAACGCATCGCTTCGGGTTATTTTTCCAATGGCGACCGGGAGCTGTTCAAACCATTGGTCGATGCTCTCATGTTCCACGACACCTTCATGTTGTTCGCTGATTTTGGTTCCTACGCGGATGTGCAGGGCCGGGTCGACGAGGCCTATCGCGACCGGGAACACTGGACCCGCATGTCCATCCTCAATTCCGCCCGGATGGGCAAGTTCTCCTCCGACCGCGCGATCCGTGAATACTGCGAGGACATCTGGAAGGTCAAACCGGTCCCCATCCTCCTGGAGTGATGGGGGTTACGTCCGTAAGACGACCCGAATGACCCGTCCCGCGCGAAGCCGTTCAACCGGATTGAAACCCTGGCGCCGGACGAAATCGTTTGACGATGTTTTCCTTTTGTCGTGAGGCAATCATGGGATCTATGCGCGCAATCGACGAATGGATACCAGGCGAGGGAGTTCCATGGCCCCTTGGGGCGAGTTGGATGGAGTCGCAACGGGCATACAATTTCGCGCTCTTTTCGCGCAACGCCCGGAGCGTCACCCTTTTGCTCTACACCGAGGACGATCCAGTCATCCCGGTCCAATTCCGTGTTCTTGACCCCGTCTTCAACAAGACTGGCCTGATATGGCATTGCGCGGTGCCGGAGGAGGAGCTGCGGGGCGCCTGCCTCTATGCGTACCGAATCGACGGCCCTTACGACCCGCTCAACGGGCATCGATTCGACGCGGGGAAAGTTCTCCTGGATCCCTTTGCCCTTTCCGTCCATTTCCCGCCCGGGTTCAGCCGAACCTCGGCCTCGGGGTCGGGCCCCACGGACGGCATGGCACCCCTGGGGCGGCTCTCCAAGGATCCGAACGCATTCGACTGGGGCGAGGACCCGCGCCCTCGCCATGCCCACGATCTCATCGTCTACGAACTGCACGTCAAGGGCTTCACGGCAAGGCCCAACTCGGGCGTGAGCCCGGAAAACCGAGGGACCTTTGCCGGGCTCGTGGAGAAGATATCGTACCTGAAGGATCTCGGGATCACCGCCGTGGAGCTCCTTCCCGTCCATCAGTTCGATCCCCGGGAGGGAAACTACTGGGGCTATATGACCCTCAACTTCTTCTCGCCCCACCACGGTTACGCATCAGGCGATCCCCACCGGGAATTCCGTGCGATGGTGAGAACCTTTCACGCCGCGGGAATCGAGGTATGGCTCGACGTCGTCTACAATCATACCAGCGAGGGCGGCGAGAACGGTCCCACCTACAGCTACCGCGGTGTGGACAACAAAAGTTACTACCTCGCCCGGCAGGATACCGGCGAGTACTTCAACGACACCGGATGCGGGAACACAATGAACTGCGCGCATCCCGTCGTTCGGGCACTCGTTCTGACCAGCCTGCATCACTGGGCGAAAAACATGCATGTGGACGGGTTCCGCTTCGACCTGGCATCCATTTTCGCGCGCGCGCTCGACGGCTCCATGAACACCCTGGACCCGCCGCTGATCGCGGAGATCGGCCTACTCGGATACATGCGCGACGTGAGGCTCGTCGCGGAGGCATGGGATATCGGGAGTTACCTGCTCGGTCGAAGCTTTCCCGGCCTGATGTGGCGCCAGTGGAACGGGAAATTCCGCGACGACATCCGCTCTTTCGTCAAAGGGGACGCAGCGATGGTCGGAGCCCTGATGCAACGCCTGTACGGGAGTGATGACCTTTTTCCGGACGGGCCGGTGGAGGTGTATCGCCCGTACCAGAGCGTGAACTTCATCACCGCCCACGACGGTTTCTGTCTCTACGATTTGGTTGCTTACAACGAAAAGCACAACACGGCCAACGGCCACCACAACACGGACGGGGCAAACGACAACCGGAGCTGGAATTGCGGCTGGGAGGGCGACTCCGGGGTTCCCCTTGAAGTCATGGCGTTGCGCCGGCAGCAGGTCAAGAATTTTTTCTGCCTGCTCATGCTTGCCAACGGAACCCCCATGTTCTGCGCCGGTGATGAATTCATGAACACACAGAAAGGCAACAACAACCCTTACAACCAGGACAATGAGATCACCTGGCTGGACTGGGAGCTTCTCGAACGCAACCGGGACATGCTGCGCTTCTTCAAGGGCATGATCCGATTCCGAAAAACGCATCCGTCCATCGGTCGGGGCCGCTACTGGCGCGAGGACGTCCGGTGGTACGGAAGCACGGGGGAAGTGGACCTTTCCCAGGAATCCAGGTCTCTGGCCTACTTTCTGCGCGGGTCCGGTCTCGGCGACAGCGACCTCTACGTGATGATCAATGCATACTGGGAAGACCTGGATTTCGCCCTCCAGGTCGGTCGGGCTGGGGAGTGGCGCCGTGTTGCGGATACTGCCCTTCCGAGCCCGGACGACATTGCGGAGACGGGACGAGGACACCCCGTTTCCGGTCTCCGGTATCGCGTGAAGGCCCGATCGATCGTGGTTTTTGAGCGATGAGAACAGAGACTGTCCGGACGGACGCAACGAAGAGACTCGAAACCCGGAGAAGAACGGGCTGGAAGGGAGAAAGGGCATGTCAAAGGGGATCTACATCACCGGCACGGGGCCCGGGAGCGGGAAATCGTTGATCGTTCTCGGGATGATGGAGTTGCTGGCACAGCACGGCCGAAAGCTCGGGTTCTTTCGACCCGTCGCCGTTGAAGGGGGCGGCGTCGATCGGCTGGCGGCACTCGTCACGAGCCGATACGCCATCACGGCCCCGGGTGAGAGCATGTTCGGCGCCAGTTATGCCTCCGCTCGAGACCTCATTGCCGGGGACAAGATGGACGAGTTGCAGAGTCGAATCATCGAGAAGTACGAGGCCCTGGAGCGGCAATGCGATTTCGTGGTCTGCGTGGGCACCGATTACAGGGCCGTGCACACGGCGCTGGAGTTCGAGTATAACGTTGAAGTGGCGCGGAATCTCGGCACGCCCCTCATGCCCATTGTCGCGGGGCGGGGAAGAACCCCGGGAGAGATCGTGGATTCGGTGCGAATCCTGGCGGAGTTTCTGGAGGCACGGAAGTGCGACCTTGTTTCGGTGTTCGTCAACCGGGTTGCACCGGGCCATGTGAAGGAGGCGGCGACTCGACTCGAGGAAAATGCACCCGCGGGGATTCCCGTGTTCGTTTTGCCGGATCACCCAATGCTCGACAAACCCACGGTGGGCGAGATAATGAGGGCTCTCGGGGCGGGAATGGTGCACGGAGACGCGAACCGGCTCGACCGTGAAGTGACCGGGTACAGGGTGGCGGCCATGGAACTGCCCAACTTCCTGGATCACCTGGTGGAAGGTTGCATGGTCATCACGCCCGGTGACCGCTCCGATATCCTCATCGGAACACTGGCGGCGGATGCGGCCACTTCCTACCCGGGGATTGCCGGCGTCGTCCTCACGGGGGGCTTCAAGCCCGCGCCGCAGGTGCAGCGTCTCTTCGAAGGCCTGAGGCGTTCGCCCGTCCCGATCCTCCATGTGGACGCCGACACTTTTGAGACGGTAACAGAGGTGAACGCCGTGCCCGCGGGCCTCTCCCCCGAGAATCAGAGGAAGATCGCCGGCGCCCTCGGGGTCTTCGAATCCAACGTGGATGTGAGCCGGTTGGAGGGCCGGATCGCGGTCATGCGTTCCTCCCGCGTCACGCCGCTCATGTTCCAGCACGATCTTCTGAGCGGCGCGCGGGCCAAGCGCCGGCACATCGTTCTTCCCGAAGGCACCGAGAAACGTATCCTCAGGGCGGCGGAGATCCTCCAGCTACGGGACGCCGTTGACATCACGCTGCTCGGAAGCCCCAAAGAGGTCGGCGAGAAGATCACCTCCCTCGGCCTGTCCCTCCCCGGTGTCAAGATCATCGACCCAATGACGTCGGAGCTCCGCGAGGATTTCGGGCGGACTTATTTCGAGCTCCGGCAACACAAGGGGATTTCCCTGCAGATGGCCCTGGACGCCATGTCCGACGTCAGCTATTTCGGGACCATGATGGTCTGCCGGGGCATTGCCGACGGCATGGTCTCCGGGGCGGTCCATTCGACGCAGCACACGATCCGTCCCGCCCTGGAGATCATCAGGACCCGGCCGGGCTGCCCGATCGTCTCCAGCGTCTTCTTCATGTGTCTTTCGGACCGCGTTCTCGTTTACGGCGATTGCGCGGTCAACCCCGACCCCGATGCCGAGCAACTGGCGCACATCGCCATCAGTTCCGCTTCAACGGCCCGCAATTTCGGCATTGAGCCGCGTGTGGCGATGCTCTCGTACTCGACGGGGGAATCCGGCAAGGGAGCCGACGTCGAAAAGGTGAAGGAAGCGACCCGGCTCGCCAGGCGGCTTTGCCCGGACCTCAAGCTGGAGGGCCCCGTTCAGTACGATGCCGCCGTCGATCCGGACGTCGCCAGGGTGAAACTGCCGGAGAGCGAAGTCGCGGGCCGTGCCACCGTCTTCATCTTCCCCGACCTCAACGCCGGCAACAATGCCTACAAGGCGGTGCAGCGGACGGCAAATGCCGTCGCCATAGGTCCGGTCCTGCAGGGGCTGAACAAACCGGTCAACGACCTGAGCCGGGGATGCACCGTCACCGACATCGTCAACACCGTCGCCATAACCGCCATCCAGGCCCAGATGGAAGGAGACGCCACATGAGGGTGATCGTCGTCAATTCGGGCAGTTCCTCGATCAAATACGAAGTGTTCGCTCTGGACGACTGCTCCACGCTGGTGGACGGCCTGCTCGAGCGGATCGGGACCCGGAACGCCAGGTTCAAGCGCCGCTGGCTGACCGATTCCGGCCACTGGGAGGAAATGGAGGAGACCCGACCGATTGCGGACCACCATGAAGGTTTCCGGTTCCTCCTCGATGCGGCCGTGCGCTATCCCACCACCCGTGTCGCCCCCGGAGCGTTTTTCGGATTCGGCCATCGTGTCGTCCACGGGGGAGAGGTATTCCATGAACCGGTGATCGTCGACGATGAGGTCGTCCGGCGGATCAAGGACCTTATCCCTCTCGCCCCGCTCCACAACCCCGCCAATGTCGCCGCCATCGAGGCGCTTCGACTGATCCGTCCCGATGTGCCCAACGTGGCGGTTTTCGACACGGCCTTTCACCAGAGCATGCCGCCCAAAGCATTTCTATACGCATTGCCCCACGAGCTGTACCGCGAGCATCACGTGCGGCGCTATGGGTTCCATGGGACCTCGCATCGCTACGTTGCGGGAGAAGCCGCGCGCCACCTGGGGCTGCCCGAGGATTACGCGAACCTGATCACCCTGCATCTCGGCAACGGGGCGAGCGCGACCGCCGTGCAGGGCGGCAGGAGCATCGATACCTCCATGGGCCTGACGCCCCTGGAAGGCCTCATCATGGGCACGAGATGCGGAGATCTGGACCCGGCGGTTCATTTCTACATTTCGCGGAAAACCGGCCGGTCCTCTGAAGAGCTTGAAGCCATGATGAACAAGGAAAGCGGGCTGAAGGGCATCTGCGGCACGAACGACATGCGGGAAATCCAGCGCCGCTCCGCAGACGGCGATGCCCGGGCGCAACTGGCCTTCGAAATGTTCTGCTACCGGATCAGGAAATACATCGGCTCCTATTCCGCGGCGCTTGGCCGGGTCGACGCCATTGTCTTTACGGGGGGCATCGGTGAGAATTCGGCCCCCGTTCGAAGAGAATGCTGCGATGGGCTGAGGAACCTCGGGGTCGTGCTCGACCACCGCAGGAACGAAGAGGACTGGAGCGGTCTTCATGAAATCCAGAGAGAGGACAGTCCGGTGAAGATTCTTGTCATACCGACCGACGAGGAGCGTGAGATCGCGCGCCAGACGATTCAGACCATACGCCGGGCAGGCGTTGCGGGTGGAGCCCGAAACCAGTGATTCCCGGTGCGCCGGGCGCGGGAGCGCCACCCATGCTCCGGCACAAACTCCATACCGCCGGGCGGACGGCTCACGATCTCTACCCGGTAAGAGGAAGACCTGACATGATAGATGCGCGAAACTACAGAGTGGAAGACAAGCTCAAGAACGGCGCCGTTGTGACCATCAGGGCCATTCGCCCCGACGACAGGAACCGGATCGTGGAGGCGTTCGGGCACCTTGAGAGGGAAACCATCTATTCGCGGTTTTTTCGTTACAAGAGCCAACTCACCGATGAAGAGCTCCGCGCGTTCACGGAAGCTGATTTCAAGAATGTCGTTGCACTGGTGGTCACGATACCGGCCGGTGGAGAGGATGAAACCGTCATCGGCTCGGGAAGCTATGTTCTATATGGTCCCTCAGACGCCCAGGGCAGGGCGGAGGTTGCTTTTACCGTCGAGGAAGACTACCAGGGCCAGGGGATCGCGAGCCGCATTCTGAAACACCTCGTTGATATCGCCCGGGAGCAGGGGGTGCTGCGGTTCGAAGCCGAGGTGCTCGCCGAGAACCGGGCGATGCTTACGGTCTTTGCCCACAGCGGACTTCCCATGAAAACGTCGCTGGAGGAGGGTGTGGTGTACGTGTCCCTTTCCCTGCAGGCGCAGGCGTCATGAACGAAGCGCCCGGCGGTTCGGCCGCGGAACGACCCACCCCAATGCACCGCCGCGTCAACGGAGGACATCGATGACACTGCCGCTCAACAAGACCAAAATCGTATGCACCATAGGGCCCGCTTCGCGTTCCCCGGAGGTGATGCAGTCGCTGCTGCTGGCCGGCATGAACGTCGCGCGGCTCAATTTCTCGCACGGTGATTTCTCGGGTCACAAAGGGGTGATCGAAGATCTCCGGGCCGCGGCCGCCGCCACCGGCCGTCGCATTGCCATCATGGCGGACCTTCCCGGCCCGAAGATGCGCATCGGCAGGTTCGGTTCCGAACCGATCGACCTGAAACCGGGGGACCTGTTCACCCTCACGACCGACGACGTGCCCGGAGACGAACGCAAGGTCTCCGTCAGCTTCTCCCCTCTCCCCCGGGTCGTCAGACCCGGCGACACGCTCTACCTGAACGACGGCCTGATCCAGGTGGATGTGGACCGGGTGCGGGACAGCGACGTCGACTGCCGCGTCGTGGTCGGCGGTGAGCTGCGCTCGTGCAAGGGGCTCAACCTCCCGGGCATCGACCTGGGCATCAGCGCCTTCACCGAACACGACCACAACTGCTTGAAATTCGCTCTCGAGAACGGTGTCGACGCGGTGAGCCAGTCGTTCGTCGAGAGCCCGGAGGACATCCGGGCGGTGAGGAACGCGGCGGCGGCCCTGGGCTACCGTCCCTTCATCATCGCCAAGATCGAACGATCCAGGGCGCTCGATCATCTCGACGACATCATCACCGCGGCGGACGCCGTCATGATCGCGCGAGGCGACCTGGGCGTGGAGCTCCCCATCGAGCAGATCCCCGTGGTTCAGAAACAGATCACGCGCGCGGCGAACATGCGCGCCAGGCCGGTCATCACCGCGACGCAGATGCTGGAATCCATGACGGCCAACCGGCGCCCCACCCGCGCGGAGGCGACCGATGTGGCCAACGCGATCCTCGATGGCTCGGACTGCGTCATGCTCTCGGGCGAGTCGGCCATGGGCGCCTATCCCGTCGACTCGGTCGCGACCCTTGCCAGGATCGCCGCCGCCATCGAGCCGCACCGCCCGATGGTCAGCGCCAGAGACCTGTTCAGGGGCATCGAGCTCAAGGGCAGGGTGCCCGCGGCAAGGCTGATCGACCTCAGTGTGGAGACCGTCCTGGAGTACGCCGACCCGGCCGCCGTCTTCGTCCCCACGCACCGCGGAGACACGGCCAGGAGCATCGCCCGGTTCCGCCTCCCGGCGTGGATCATTGCCGTCAGCTCGGAGGAAGCCACGTGCCGGCAGCTCCAGTTTTCCTCGGGTGTCTACCCCGTATGCGAGGCCCGGCACCCCGACAACTGGAACGCCTACGTGTCGGACTGGCTCAAGGCTCACGGGATGGAAGGAAATCTCGCTGTGGTGACCGAAGGCCCTTCGAGGCGCTATCCCGACGCCAACAACCGCCTCGAGATCGTGAACATGGCCTGGCCGGAAGAGATGGACGGATGAAGGAACCGGTTCGAAAAAGCGCTGTCCGGCCGGCCGCCTTCGCAACGGGAGAAAATCCCGGGAAAAGGGACTGCCGAGCCCCTTTTCCCGACCCTGGCGAAACGGCGTCATCCGACATTCGATTCCCCGTTTAGAGGCAAAAGCAACCTTCCCACTCCGGAGGAACGACCATGGAATACGTGATCGCGCTGCTGAGTCAGCAACCCTTGATGACCCTTTTTCTCGTAGTCGCTTTCGGATACCTGCTGGGCGAAGTGAACATCAAGGGCTTTTCGCTGGGCGCCGGTGCGGTGCTTTTCGTGGCCCTGTTCGTCGGATGGCTGGCCCCCAAATCGGCGCCGGCGCCCCTGGTCGGGACGCTCGGTCTGGCCCTGTTCCTCTATTGCGTTGGCATCCAGTACGGCAAGCTGTTTTTCACGGGCCTCGTCAGCCCCACGGGACGAAAGGCGAACCTTCTGGCCCTTATCGGGTTGATCGTCGCGGGAGCCGCGGCACTGGCCTCCATGAACCTGTTCGGTCTGAAGCCGGGCTATGTCCTGGGAGTATTCGCCGGGTCCGGGACCTCCACTCCCGCTCTGCAGGCAGCCATGTCGTCGCTCGGCAACAGCGATCCCGCCGTCGGCTACTCGGCGACTTATCCCTTCGGCGTTGCCGGGCCGATCCTCGTCATGTACCTGGCCTTCTTCCTCTTCAAACCGAAGATCGAGGTGCCCAAAAGCGCCGCGCTCGATTTCATGGAAATTGCCGTACGGAACCCCGATCTCTTCGGGAAGAAACTCGGGGACGTGTTGCACATGCTGCCCTCGCAAACCGAAATCGCGGCCGTTCGTCACGAAGGCCGGAACAAGTTCCCCGACCCCGCCCTCGTCCTCGGTCCGGACGACGTCCTGATGATCACCTCCGCCACCGAAGCCGGCCTGGAGGAGGCCCGGAAAATTATCGGCGAGGCGGCGCCTGGGAAGATCGTCATGGACCGTTCCGCCTTGGACTATTTCAGGGTGTTCGCCTCGAAGCGCGCCGTGGTGGGGACGGCTCTCGGCGACCTCAAAATCCCCGGAGGGTTCGACTACCAGCTCGTGCAGGTGACCCGCGGAGACAGTGACCTTCTCCCTCGCCGGGATCTCATCCTGGAGTTCGGGGACCGGGTCGGCCTCCTGGTGAACCGGGCCAACGCTCAAGCAGTCCGCGCCTTCTTCGGCGACTCCATCAAGGGAACGGCCGACTTGAGCTATATCTCCATCGGGCTCGGGATGGCGCTCGGTCTCCTGGTCGGCCTGATCCCCCTGCCCATTCCGGGGCTCGGGAAACTGACGCTGGGCTTTGCGGGGTTGCTGCTCACGGCGCTGGTGCTGGGTTACTTCCGGCGTTCGGGCGGTCTTCACTGGACCATGCCCCTGTCGGCGAACCTGGTGCTGAGGAACCTCGGGCTCACGATCTTCCTGGCCCAGGTGGGCATTTCGTGCGGGCCGAAATTCGCGGAGGCGCTGGCTGAAAGCGGATTCCTGCTCGTCTTCGACGGGGTCCTGGTCCTCATGAGCCTTGTGCTCCCCGTCATGATCATCGGCATGGTCGTTTTCAAGCTGCCGTTCGATGAGGTTTGCGGCGTGGTCGGCGGAGTGACGGGAAACCCGGCCATCCTGATGTACGCCGGCAAACTGACGGGTACGGAGAAACCGGACGTCGGCTACGCCATGATTTTCCCCGGAGCGACCGTGATGAAGATCCTTTTCGTTCAGATTGCCGCCGCCATCTGGGGAGGATGAACGCGAGGGCATCGAAACTGCCTGGGGCCCCCGCCCCTGTCGAGGGCCCGTTGATTTCGCCTCCGCGCTCCCGCGAGCGTCGTGGTTTTCGAGTTGGAGGAACAAACACGGAAGAATTCGGTTCGAGAAGGTTCGACCGATGAAAAAAGTCGTGTTGTCGAGGCACGGAGAGAGTGAATGGAACAGGGAGAATCGTTTCACCGGCTGGACGGACGTGGCGCTCAACGAAAACGGGGTCCGTGAAGCCGTGGATGCGGGGCGCACCCTGCCGGTTCCCGGCGTTCGGGGGAGTCTTGTCGGTTTGCGTTGAAGACAGCGACATTGAGCGGAAGGGAGTGGTGCCCTGTCCGCCGGTTTCGCGGGTGGCGGAGGCGGGGTTTATCGCCCCTTCCGCCGATCCTCCATTGCGCGATCTCGAACGCGGATCGGTTTCAGCCACTCGATCAAAACAGACAGGAGTATCTCATGAAGATCCTGACCGCTCCCAGAATGGAGAGGTGCATCGGTTGCCACTCCTGCTCCCTGGCGTGTGCCCGGTTGGTGCACAAGATGCTCTCGTGGGACATGGCGGGAATCCGGATCGCTTCCTCCGGGGGGCTCTCCACGGGGTTCGAAGCCAGAACTTGTCTCGCCTGCCTGCCTGCTCCATGCGCGGCCGCCTGTCCTACCGGCGCTTACGCGCAACGAAAGGGCGGGGGCGTCATCGTCAGGAAGAACCTCTGCATCCGCTGCGGCAAGTGTGCCGATGCCTGCCCGGTGGACGCCGTCTTTCTCGCCCCTGACGGAGAACCCTTCGTGTGCATCCATTGCGGACGGTGCGTCGTGTATTGTCCGCACGACTGTCTCGAACTGACGGACGTCGGAACCGAAGGAGCGGAAGAAAGCAACGCTCGGGAGAGTGCGTCATGACCGGAGAGACCAGGGAACAATTCAAAGTGCTCGTCGTCGACCTTCCCGCCGGGCGAGGCGCCATAACCTCACTCGAAGGCAGGGACAGCCTGGCCGGCGGCAGCGGCCTGACGGCCATGCTCTTCGACAGATACGGGCTCCCGGACCGACCGTGGGACGATCCGGAACAGCCGCTCATCTTCGCCATCGGCCCCCTCACCGGCTACTTCCCGCTCATGAGCAAGACCGTCTGCGCCTTCAAGTCCCCCTATCACGATCAGTACGCCGAAAGCCACGCCGGAGGACGTTCGGCCCTCTCGCTCAGGTTTGCGGGCTTCGATGCCCTCGTGATCCGGGGCAAGGCTCTCGCGCCGTCCTGCCTGTCAGTGGGCTCGCGTCACCTCGAGCTCAAGGACGTCCATTTCCTTTGGGGCATGGATCTTCTCAGAACCGGCAAGATGTTGCGGCGCATGTACGAAGGGTCGGGGCACCGGAGCATCCTTCGGATCGGTCCCGCGGGTGAGAACGGCTCGGCCATGGCCTGCATCAACGTGGACACGTACCGCCACTTCGGAAGACTCGGCTGCGGCGCTGTCATGGGAGCGAAAAACCTCAAGGGCATCGTCATCCTGGGCGACGGTTCGTCCCCGCTTCCCGAAGGGAAGGCCTATCCGAAGCTGTTCACCGAAGTATACCGGAAGATGACCGACACGGACATGATGGAGAAGTACCACAACTTCGGGACCCCCATCAATATGGCGATCTTGAACGGTATCAGCGCCCTTCCCATCAGGAACCTCCAGAAAACGAGCGATCCCGGCATCGAAGGGATCACCGGGGAAACTTTCGCCCGGGATACGCTGCTTCGCAATGCCGCCTGCGCCGGGTGCCCCGTGGGTTGCGTGCACCTCGGGTTCGTCCGCGAGAGGTTCATGGAAGAAAACCGCTACCTCTACCGGCAGGTCTCCTACGACCACGAGCCGATCTTTGCCGCCGGGGCCATGCTCCACGTGACCAACGCCTTCTCCGTGCTTACCCTCCTCGATACGGTGGAACGGGAGGGGCTCGACATCATGTCCGCCGGCGTTGCCCTGGCGTGGGCCACGGAGGCCCTTGAAAAAGGGATCGTCACCACCCGCGAGACCATCGTCCCCCTCAAATTCGGGGATGAAACCGCCTACCGGGAAGGGTTCCACCACCTCGGCGCCGCTTCCAACGATTTCTACCGGCTCCTCGCGCAAGGAACTATGAAGGCTGCCGAGCATTACGGAGGAGCCGACTTCGCCTGCGTGCTCGGCCAGGAGATGGCCGGCTATGCCACCGGCGAGGTGTTCTTCGTCTCTCAGGCACTCGGCCTTCGGCACTCCCACCTGGACGCGGGCGGCTATTCCTACGATCAGAAGGACAAGGAGCCCGATGTCGACGGCGCGGTCCGGTTCCTGGTCCAGGACGAACAGGCCAGGGTGCTGCTCACCTCCATGGTGAGCTGTCTCTTCGCCAGGGGCGTGTACGGAGACCAGGTCCTCTCCGATTGCCTGCGCTCCCTCGGCTACCTCAACCTTGCCGACGGCCTCGGCGATGTCTCCCGCAACGTCCGGAAACTGCGGTGGCGAACACGCCTGCGCACGGGCTTCGACCCGCGAACCGTGTCGATACCCAAGCGCTTCCTGGAAGTCGAGACATGGAGGGGCCGGATCGACTCGGCGTACCTGAATGCGCTCAAGGACGCCTACGCGGGGGCGATCCTCGCTCTCGGAGAGGAGGATGCGTGAGGAATCGGCCACCAGAAAGGATTTTCGATCATGGAACGATTTGCGGATTATGCACTCCGGGCACTCGGGGTCAGGCTTCCCGAAGACTACGCCCGGTTCATGGATATTCATGGAAAGAAGCTCTCGGATGATCCCGTCCGTGCGCAGAGCTGGCTCCAGGGGCTTGGGTCCGCGCATTTCGTGGTCGGGACCACCCTCGCCTTCCGCTCCAGGCTGCCCGGTTTTCGCCTCGAGAACGTGCTGATCGGCTATGCCGGCCTCAAAACCATCGTCATCAACAAGGTGTACGAGGAAATCGACGAATACTTCATGCTGGACACCCGGGAGGGGAGCGTCCACGCGATCGACTCTTTCGGAGCCGCAAACCGGCTTGCGGAGAGCTTCGAGGAGTGGATCGGCCCGGAGCTTCTGAGGGCCGTGCTCAAGGAACAATACAAGAGCAGCCTCACCGTCGTCATCTTCGATGACGAACAGAAGGCCGAAGAGGCGCGCCTGAAGCTTTTGGAACTCCGGCGCGGGGGTTTCGTGGAACTGGAGGATGCCGTGGTCGTGGTGAGGGGACAGGACGGCACGGTCCGGCATCACCAGATGCACAAGCTGACGCGAAAGGGAGGGATCGCCGGGAGCATCACGGGGCTCATCGTCGGCAGCATCTTTTTCAGCCCCGTGATCGGAGCGGTCTTCGGAGCGGTTTCAGGAGCCCTCTCCGCATCGCTCACCGACATCGGAATCGACGACCGGTTCGTCGAGGATCTGTCTCGCAAGCTCAAGCCCGGGTGCTCCGCCCTGTTCACCCTGGTGCGCAAGGCGGACCCCGAGCGCGTGAGAGAGGCGTTCCTGGGTTTCGGGGGAAAGGTCCTCGTGAACTCGGTGAGCAAGGAAAGGGAGACCGTCTTGCAGGAGATCCTCGATGCGGCCGGTGAGAAAACGGAGTAGCGTAGCCGCCGCGGGGGGGGAATTTATCATGAACCGATGGCAACCGCATGTCGACACGACGAGCCGGGACTCTTGAAACCGGGCTGCAAGCCTGTCCCCGGACAGCGCATGGAGGAGGATTGCCTGTGGCTTGCGAAATCATTCGAATCGATGGGGCGCTCATGCATGTCAGGATCTCCGGCATCATGGAGCCGGCCGACCAGGAGTCCCTGCAGACCGTGGCCGCGAGCCTGATCGCTCAGGGCTTGAAGGTGCGGCTTCTCGCCACTCTCGATGATTTTGAGGGCTGGCGGAAGGGGGCGGACTGGGGAGATATCGCCTTTTTCATGACGCATGGTAATGACGTGGCCAGGATGGCCATCGTCGGCGATGAAAGGTGGAAGGACCAAATCTTCGCCTTTGTCGGAAAAGGATTGAGGGACACCGAGGTCGAGTTCTTCCCGTTGTCGTCGGAAGGGGAAGCCGAGCGCTGGGTGCGGGCATGAACCCCGGAACGCCCGGCCCCGCCGAAAAGGATGCCTGCCATGAATGATTTCCTGGCACCCGCGGCCAATCTGATGCTTCTGCTCTTCGTCGTGTCCGCTCTTCTCGGCACGGGATTGAGCCTGACGCTGAGGCAGATTCTGGAGCCGCTGCGCAGTATCCGCCTGGTGATCTCATCCCTTGCGGCAAGCTTTCTCCTGGTTCCGCTCATAGCCGTGGTCCTCACGCGAATCCACCCGTTGGAACGGCCGCTCCGGATCGGTCTCATCCTGCTGAGCATGACGGCCGGTTCCGAGGGCCTCCCCAAGATTACCGGAATCGTGAAGGGGAACACGGCTTATGCCGTGGGGCTCATGTGCATGCAACTGGTCGTTTCCCTGGTCTACGTCTTATCGCTCATTTCGGTGCTTCTGCCCGAAGTCTCGGTGGATCACGTCAAGTTGGCGACCAAGCTGGTTGTGTTGGTCTTCCTGCCCCTGGCGACCGGGCTGCTGCTCAAAGCGCGCCGTGAATCCGCGGCCGTGCGCCTGGAGCACTGGCTCCACAAGGTTTCCATGTTTTCCCTGTTTCTCATGTTCGCCCTCTTCATCGCGGCCAACTACTCGGCGGTCCTGGCCATCCTCCATTTCGAGGCGGTCCTGACCGTGATCGTCTACCTTGCCCTTTCATTCATCGTCGGGTATTTGCTGGGCGGCCCGAATCCGGGCACGCGAACGGCCCTGGCGGTGGGCTCCCTCCTGCGCAGCGGAAGCATCGCGATGGTCGTGGCGAGCCAGGCTTTCGACGACCCGAGAGTGATCGTCATGATCATTTCGATATTCATCCTCATGCTGCCCGTCCTGCCTGTAATGATATGGGTGTTCCGCCCTCGCGGTTCGGCATGACGTGACCCTTTCCTCCTTCGGGCCTCCGGCGGGTCATGGACGGCCCCATCTTCGGCGGTCCCCCACGCCCCGGGACACGAATTTTTACCACGATTTGAAGGTGCAAGGGTGGGAGCCGGGCTCGGCGCGGACGTGCGCGCGGCGTGCCCGGGCATCACGATATTCCCGGTGCGAGGGTTTGGAACCGGAATGCCCGGCCCGAACGTGGGCACGATGAAACTTTGCTCACCTTACGGGTCCGGGCAGTCGCATACAAGGGCGGGACCAGGAGCTCCGTGGTCAAGGGCGACCCCAATCCCTTGCCGGTATGAGGAAACGGTTCTGATGGAAGGGGGTGCTCTAACATGCGTTCCCAATCCCTGGCCGGTCTGGGGGAACGACCGGGCAAAGGGTCTTCCGCGGGTGTGGTCTTCGAGGCAGGGCTCTAGGATTCGGCTTCCTCCCGGCCCTGGCGTCCGGGGGGAAGAAGACGGTCCTTCACGAAATGCCGCTCGCCGGAGGTAAACTCGTCAACCCCTTCCGCAGTAATGGCGAGCTCGCCCGTGTCGGTGCGTACGATCCACCCCTTGGACTTCATGTACCAGATGTGAAATTCCATCAGGTGCTGGGGACAGCTGAGCAGATCCTCGAGATGGAGTATGCCGACTCCGGCCTTGGACGCATTGTTGCGCCTGGCCGTGTAGAGCAGGCTGAGTATACTGTGCCGGATAAGCTGGTCGGAATCGATGCCGCCCGCGGGATCGGCCTGGATAAACAGCTTCCACTGCGCCGCGCGGGATTCTTCATACCCGGCATCGTAGGCGGCTCTCTGCTCCGGGTTCGAAAGCACGCGGAAGGCCGTCGTCAGGCGCGAAAACTTGTCGTGATCGCCCGTGTGCGGATTGTCGGGATGGTAACGCTTGGCCAGCAGCCGGTACACGCGTTCTATGGTTTCCTGGTCTGCGTTGGGGCTCAGCTGCATGCATTCATAATAGTCGACAAAGGATGAGGCGGGCACCGGTACCTCCTTCGGAACGCGTCTGTGACGCCGGGGCTGACGGCAACGGGCCGGGACATCGCGTTTGCGCCGTCGATGCATCTGAGCCCGCAACCGTAAAAAGAACTTCTTCTCTTGACCGGACAACTCCACGGAGGCCGGGTCGGCACCTCAATGCCGTCGAGGCTTTCGTCAAGCGCCGGTCGCGTCGCGGAAACCGGGTCGGCATCCGGAGCGATCTTCCCCGTTCACCTCCCCCTCTTTTTCGCATGCCATTTTCGTGCCATTTCCTGAGCCTTGGCCACCTGATCCGAAGTCATTTTGGCGCTGAGGGCTTCCAGGGCGTTACGGGCACCTTCCTCGCCGTTCGAAGCCGCAAGGTTCAGCCACATGTGGGCCTGGACGTAGTCCTGCAGGACGCCTTCCCCCTTGACATACATGAGGCCGAGGCGGGCCTGCGCCTGCGGCAGGCCTTTTTCCGCCGCTTTGCGGTACCACCTGGAGGCCTCGTTCATGTCCCGCTGCGTTCCCCGGCCTATTTCATGAAAGAGGGCGAGGTTGTACTGCGCTTCGGGGAACCCGCCCTCGGCGGCCTTGCGGTACCACGTCACCGCTTCGGAGAGGTCCCTGGGCCCGCCCCTGCCCTCGTAATACATTTGCGCCACCATGAACTGCGCGGAACTGTCGCCGCTTCGAGCGGCCGCGGAGTACCACTTGAACGCTTCGCCGTAATCGCGCGTAACCCCAGTACCCGTTTCGTACATGGCGGCGAGCATCTTCTGGGCATCCGTGTTCCCGCGCGCGGCCCCGGCCCGAAACTCCCTGAGAGCGGTCCCGTAGTCGCCCCGCCTGTAGGCCGCCATGCCGGACTTCATGCCGGCATGGACCGGTATGACCGCAAGAAGCAGCAGCCACAGCGCAAGAGCAAAAGCAGCCCTCACCCTGTTCAGCATGGGGTTTGCACTGAAGGTTTGCGGATTTGACTTCATCGAGGTGCCGCGGCTTACGGGCTACCCCGCGATTTCGCCGCGGCTGTAATTGCGGATGAATGCGACCAACTGTTTGGACTGTTCCGCCGTGAGATCACCGAATTGGACACCGCAACGCCTGTCCTCCGGGAGCCCGAGCCTGTAATGGCCTGAGAGGTCCACATCGTACACGATCTTGAAAGGGATGCCTTCAATCGTCGACAATTCGTCGTCATGCCAGGAAATCCTGAGACTCGACGCTCCTTCGGTCTGAATGCCGCGGGCGGTGTAGCTGAAAGCGAGTCCCCCCGCGCTGATGTCGAGAAGCCGGCCCAGCTTCGGCAGGTTCGGCTGGAGCGTTGACGAAAAAACGGCGAGTGCTCCATCCATAGCCTTGAACCGCTTGTATTGCCTGGTCTCCATGTCGCCCTCCCGCGAATCACGCTTGCCTCGTGTCCAGCGCACCGCCGATCGCGAAGGTCTTTCGAGGCCTCCGGCCCGGGGAAGCGCCTTACGGCGCCCGATGCACCCACACCAACCGAAATCGCTATGAGCCTTCCCGCGAGGCTCCCCACTGTCCGGCGAGTCGCCGCCTTTTCCAGAAAAAAAGAATACTTACAAGCCCCTATCTCCCTAGGACCGGGCTCGCTCGAACGGATAAACCTCTAGCGCACGGGCGGTCCTGCGCGGCCCCGCCGGAGCCGACACCCGCCTTTCTGCGTCCAGACCCCTCTAATCGTTCATTTTACTGGTCTCCAAAGCAGATGCAATATAAAATTAATCACATTTTAATATATTACACAAAAAAATTGGTACGAAACACAGGATTTCATCGGCTTGGGCGGCGAGATACCCGTTCGCCCCCACGATAAGCCTCGAGGGTCTCCTTTGCGTCTTTCCCATCCAAGCGATCTACTTCTGGTAGATCGAGGTCGTCCCGGAGCTTTCCCTCGACGAATGGGAACACCCTCCAGGCGCCCGGATCGGTCAGGCGCGCCGGGGCTCGATCCCGACGAGGCACCGCCGCCCACGCCGCTTTCGTGACTTGGCACATAACATGCTTAACATTGATAGATGCGGCGCAGGGCCGAGAAATCTTCGCGTCACTTTCGGGCCATGCACCCGAACCGGGCTTCGGATTCGAGCATGGCCTGTACCAACGGTTCGGTTTTCCCGCACCGGGTGCACGGAGTCTCGCCGGTGCGGAAGGGACGGTTTATGAAAACACAAGTGAAGACGTCACGCATGGACATCGGGAGGCTGGTGGCGGCCCCGGTGTTTGCTCTTCTCCTCTTCTTCAGCGCCCGGGGGCTCCTCGGAGGTCTGAGCTCGCTTTTCCCGCTGGATGCGGCGAAGGCACTCCTGCTGGTACACCGCCTGCTCATTGTTGCATTCTACGTGCTGATTGTCGTTCTCTATTTCATGAGAACCGCCGCGAGCTCAACGACCCGGTCCATCCCTGCCAGGTCCATTGCCGTGGGGGCAAGCTTCCTTCCCTTCGCCATCCCTCTGGCCGGCGGCGCTTCAGACGCGAGCCCGGTGGTGATGCTCGGCGCCAACGTGATCATGGCCTCGGGCATGGCCTTTGCGCTTGCGGCGCTTTTCGCCCTCGGCAGGAGCTTCAGCATTATCCCCCAGACGCGAAGCCTGGTGATGCACGGCCCCTATCGCCTGGTGCGGCACCCGCTCTATCTCGGCGAACTGGTGACGGTGGCGGGTTTCGTGCTTGCGGGCGTCGCGCCGGCCAAGGTGCTCATCTTTGTCCTGCTTGCGGCGTGCCAGGTTTATCGGGCCTTGCAGGAGGAAAAGCTCCTCGCGGCAATGTTCCCGGAATACGAAGGGTATGCTTCCCGAACCCCCCGCCTGCTGCCCGGAGTTTTCTAGCTTTCGGGAGTCATATATATGTGGAAGATACATTCCCGCGTGAGTCTGTTTTCATGGTTTGCGGGGGCACGAAGCCCGGCCTGATCGTGGGCACGGAGGAACCGTGCCCACCCTACGGATCCGCACGGTCCCAGGGGTTTATCCCGCTCGCGCCACCTCCGGCTACGTCTGACGGGCACATCGGTCCGTGAGGGCGGGGTTTATCCCGCCCGCGTTACCTCCTGACGGGCGGGTTCTGACGGGCACATCGGTCCGTAGCAAGGGGCGGGCTTTATGCCCGCCCGCCCCTGACTACGTGGCCGGGACGGCAGGGGCAAGGATGTTAAAATCGTGGGCCGCGCCGGCGCGCAACCCACCCTTGCTACGCGACTTCCGGTTTTGGCGATTCATGTTCACACGGTTCTTGCTTAATGTTTGCAGGAAGACATGAGCGACCCGTCTTCTATTCGGAATGCCGCCGATAACGCTTCGAGCGGCGTCTCAATAAGAAAAAATGGCTGGACGCATGCCGCTTTATCGGATAATCTAAATTACAATCGAATGAAAGTGATTCCTGGTGACTTTTCATGTAGTTGATTCACTATAGACGTCTCCATAAACTGACGCGGGCAAGGTTCCGCCGGATGTCATGCACGGGTGAAAAAGGGCTTCGTGCGATTTTCCCGGGCCCCGGCTTTTGAGACAAGGCGCAAAGTTCCTCATGGGCGCAAGCCGGTGGCCGGAATCTGGGCAATCGCCAAAAAGTAGACGCCCGCTATTTCGCCCACGCGAGCCACTGTGGGAGCGGAACAGCCTCCGGCACCCTGGAGCGGTGCCTTCCACCGCGATCGGCGGGACGTTCGAGAATTCGCCCTGTCGGGGAATGCCATGGATAAGCAGGGTTCAACAAAGCCCAAAGTGCGCTTGCGCCTCATCGTGGCTCTGCCGGTTGCCACGTCCATTCTGATGCTCGTCGGAGCGCTCCTGACCTCCTACCTGATGCCCCAGCAGCTGCCGTGGCCGGGGCAGGATTCCATGCCGGACCTGAGGACGGTGATCCTGCTGTCTGTGTTCTGCACGATCATCCTGTCGTTTCTGCTCAACCTCCTGGCCGCCTTTCTCATCAGCCGCAACCTGAAGAGACTCATGGTCAAGGCAAGCTCCATGATTCCCGTGGGGCCCGAATCCATGCAGAAGTCCGAAGCCGCGAACGAGATGAAGGCCCTGGGGATCATTCTCGACGAAGTCGAAGTCACCCTCGACCGCTTCATTCAGGACAGCTACATCCTGGAAAACCTTCCCGAAGCGCTCATCACGGTGGACGCCGCGGGGGAGGTACGGGCGCTGAACAGGAGGGCGGCGCGATTGTTCAACACGGCGTTGTGGAACATCAGGGGGAGACGCCTGGAGGAGATCGTCCCGAAAAGCCTCCGCAACGAGTCTTTCCACCGGATGGTGCTCAAGGGTTTCGAGGGGACCGAAAGCCATTCGAGCCTCATCCGCCTGTCCACGGACGCCAAAGCGGAGCTTGTGCTCTGGGTGGGTGTCAGCCCGGTGGAATTGAGCGGAGGGCAGCGCGGAGTCACCATATCGTTCAAGGATCAGACGGATATCGTCTCGGTGAGAAACCAGATCCAGAAGTTGGAACGGCTTGCCGCCGTGGGGAAGGTCTCCGCGCATATCGCTCACGAGGTCCGCAATCCGCTCGGTTCCATCAAAACCCTAACGGAGTTGATTCGAGAGGACTTGAGGCCGGACGAGACGCAGGCGAAATATGCCGACGTCATTTTGGACCAGGTGGGCAGGCTGGACCGGCTCATCGAGGACGTTCTCTCCTTCTCCCGCAGCTCCCTGCTGAACGTGGAGAAAGCCGAGCTCCCCGTCCTGCTTTCCCAGATGATCGATCTCGCCCGGCACAGTTTTCCCGAAAAGGGCGTGAACGTCGAGGAACAATACGATCCCGTGCTTCCGCCCGTCTGGTGCGACCCGGAAAGACTCTGCCAGGCCTTCCTGAACGTTCTCATCAACGCGTTCGAGGCCTGCGCCGCCGGAGGGCACATCAAGGTTTCCGCCACGTATGAGCGGGGCGGCACGGCCAACGGAAGCGTGATCGGGATCCGGGTCAAGGACGACGGGCCCGGGATCCCCGAGTCCAATCTGCAGAAGGTTTTCGAGCCCTTCTTTACGACGAAATCGCACGGCACGGGGCTCGGGTTGGCTTGCACCTACAATATCATCAACGCCCACGGCGGCAGGATCGAATTCGCGAACAGACCTTCCGGCGGAGCCTCGGTCCATATCCTCCTGCCGGAAAATCACACGCTCGAGTCCCCGCTGGACGAACCGGTGGAGTACCATGGCTGAGAAAATTCTCATTGTCGACGACGATCCGGGCATGCAGATCGCCCTCAACGAGTTTCTCAAGAAGAGGGGCTACGAAACCGATTCCGCCGTTTCCGCCGAGGAGGCCCTGGACAGGGTCAAACACGCCTCCTACGACTTGATTTTTCTGGATGTGCGGCTCCCCGGCATGACGGGAATCGATGCCATCTGCCGGATCAGGAATTTCGACGAACAGGGCGAGATCATCGTCATCACGGCCCACGGCACCCGGGACGTCGCCCTGGAAGCCGTCAGAAACGGGGCGTACGACTATTTCACCAAGCCTTTCAGCCTGCAGGAGATGGATGTCGTCATCCGCAGAGCCCTGGAAAAAAGAAGACTCCAGAAGGAGCTCAGCGAGCTGCGCAAGCGCACGGGGACGACGGAGCCCATCGACCGGATCATCGGGCAGAGCGAGGGCATGAAACGGGTGAAAGCGATGGTCGCCAGGATCGCCCCGCTCGAAACCACCGTTCTCGTCACGGGAGAAAGCGGGACGGGCAAGGAACTGGTGGCCGACATGCTCCACATGCTGAGCGCAAGGGCGAGCGCGCCCTGCATCAAGATCAACTGCGCGTCCATCCCGGAAACACTTCTCGAGAGCGAATTGTTCGGCTACGAGCGCGGGGCGTTCACCGGGGCCGTCTCCTCCAGGCAGGGGAAATTCGAGCAGGCGCACACCGGCACCATCTTCCTCGACGAAATCGGGGACATGCCGTCGAGCCTCCAGGCGAAGCTGCTGCGGGTGGTGGAACAGAAGCAGGTGGACCGGCTCGGCGGGAAGAAGCCGGTGAAGGTGGACGTGCGGGTGGTCGCCGCGACCAACCGCGACCTCCTGGAGCTTGTCACCCGCAAGGAGTTCCGGGCGGACCTCTACTACCGGTTGAACGTCGCCGCCATTCACGTGCCGCCGCTGCGCGACCGCAAGGAGGACCTGCCGCTCCTGGTCGGGCATTTCCTGAGGGAAATCAACGTGAAACTGGGCACCGACCTGTCCGGGATTTCCAGGGAAGCCATGGAGCTGCTGTTCGGCCACGACTGGCCCGGCAACGTGCGGGAGCTTGCCAACCTGCTGGAGCGCGTGGCCATCGTCAACAGGGGAACCACGGTCTCGCCCGAGGCGGTGACCATCGCCCTGCAGAAGCATTCCAACACCCTGGCCGAAGAGGGGGGGCAGGCAATGTCCCTCGGGGATACGCTCGATGAGCTGGAGCGGAATCTCATTCTCGACGCCCTGCGCAAATGCGGCGGAGTGCAGACCAGGGCGGCGGAAATGCTGGGCCTCAGCGCCAAGAATTTCTGGAAGAAGATGAAAAAGCACGGCATACGGTATGACGGTGAACGACATACCGAGGAATTCTCTCAATGAAACCCCGCCGCGCCTCAAACCTGTTTCGACGCTCATACCGCCCGGCGGATTCCATTTCGCCAAATGCGCGATTGCGGACTGCCTCTTCTTCGAGAACGATCTACCAATAGTAGACTCACCCGGCGCCAAAAGCGCGCACAGCCTCAATCGCAATCGATGGCACGGTTGTTGCTACTCTAATCGGGCAAAACAGTTTTGGTGTTCTCCGAACCCAAAAATTCAAATGACAAAAAAGGAGTGCAACATGAAAAAGTTCATCAAGTTCCTGAAAGACGAAGAAGGCGTGACCGCGATCGAGTACGGTCTCATCGCCGCCCTGATCGCCGTCGCGATCATTGTTGCGGTTACCTCCGTGGGCACGAATCTCACGGCCGTCTTCAATAGGGTCGCCGCCGAGTTGTTAGGCGCGCTCAATTAGCGGAGCGTAGCGTTGTGGGGGTATCTTTGTGTGGGGGTACGGTCCGGCCGCAACGGCCGGACCCGCAACCGTTTCCGACCGCCGGTTCTTGATCGCCCAGGTTGTTGAGGCGGGATGCCCAAAGCGACGGACGGATAACTGAACAGGACTCATAGCCGAGAGGTTCCTACGATGAGAGGCGAAAACAATTCCGGGTTTGAGAGTTTGTTGTCCGGCCTCCGCATCTTGCTCTGCGAAGAACGGGGAACCACCGCCATCGAGTATGCCCTGATCGCCTCTTTGATCGTGCTCGCCGCGGCGTCGGCCATGGTGGCCACGAGCGACAGCGTCATCAACATTTTCAATTACTGGACCAATGCGGTGGTCAGTGCTCTGAGCGGAGGATGAAATCCCGCGTCGGAATCCGCATTGCAGAATCAGACTCTTCCCCCGTTCAGTGCCGTCTTCCCTGGAACCTTGAAGTTGCGGGACTCCGGACTTTGCATGTCAAGAGTGGAATTCATCCACAATACGCTTCAGTTCATACCCCCGCACCGTTCTTGTGTAGCCGACCGTGCCCCGCATGGGATTTTGGGCGTCTATTTCACTGTTTTGACAGTTTTTCTATTGACTTCGGGGAATGATAGGTGCTAGCAGTGAATCAATAATTAATGCTAGCCAGTAGAAAGTCTGATTGTTAACAATTATTTTATAGGGGTTTAGGCGGTCAAGATGTCGGTCCTGGTATCTATGTGACGGCGCTGGACCGGGGCAACTTTACCATTGGCTCGCTCTTGACGTGTTCGGGTCAATGGGTCTTTCAACATTCAGAGGCGGTCTCTCATGGCGGCATCGCTGAACGGCATCCTCGGAGGATTACTCTGCGTGGTCCTGATCGTGGTCGCCGTGGAAGACATGCGCAAGCACAGAATCAGGAATGTGTACACGTTCCCGATGGTTGCCGTGGGGCTTTCGTTTCACGCCTTGAGCGGCGGTCTGGAAGGATTGGTATTCAGCCTGAAGGGCCTGGGCCTCGGGATCGTGTTTTTGATATTCCCTTATCTACTGGGGATAATGGGTGCCGGCGACGTCAAGCTCATGGGCGCGGTCGGATCGATTCTGGGGTCGCGGGGAGTGTTCGCCGCGTTCCTGTTGACGTGCGTCGCCGGTGGTGTTCTTGCAGTCATTCTCATGGTCCTGAATTCGAAGCACACGATGAAACGGCTCAGTGCCGCGTGGGCCGCGGCACGAAGGCTCCCGGCCGAAGGTCGAGCGAGCGGCGTGCCTCCCGGCGGGGATTTGAAAAGACCCGGGCTTGCCTACGGGGCGGCCATAGCGACGGGCACGATCGCGTTCATGGCCCTGGAATGGCTCGGGTACGACGTTTCACATCTTCTATGGTCTTGAACGGCCCCAAACTTCGGCGCAGTATTGTCCGCAACAGCCTGGCGAGGTGACACATGGCGAGATTCAGAGCGATATTTCCGCTGGCCCTGGCGATCGTATTGGCGCTGGTGGCCTCCGTTGTCGTCTACAAATGGGTTCAGATGAAGACCGGCGTGCAGACGACGGTCGTCACGGAAAAGGCGGAGCCGGGAGGCGTGCAGGTGGCCCTGGCCAGCGCCGATCTCCCCTGGGGAACCAAGCTGACCCGGGAAATGGTGAAGATGGCGGAATATCCTCCCAAGCACCTGCCGGCCGGGTATTTTTCGGACCCGGCAAAGATCGAGGGCAGGGTCCTCATAACCCCGGTCAAGCAGGGTGAGCAGCTCCTGGAGTCCAAGCTCGCCCCCCTCAGCGTGACGACCGGTGGGGTGTCGGCGGTCGTCAGCGTGGGCAAGCGCGCCATCGCCGTGGCGGGTGACAAAGTCATCGGGCTGGCCGGTTTCATCCAGCCCGGAAATTTCGTCGACGTGCTGGTCACCATCAGGGACACACAGGAAAAGACCCCCAGCACGAGCAAGGTGGTGCTGGAAAACGTTAAGGTGCTCGCCACCGGCACGGTGATCGACAAGAAGGCGGGGACCGAGCCGGGCCCGGTGGACGTCTTCACGCTCGAGGTCACGCCGGAGGAAGCGGAGCGGCTGGCGTTCGCGGCTTCCCTGGGCAAGCTCCATTTCGCCCTGAGAAACGTGACCGACACCGAGGTGGTTTACACCATGGGGACGACCATCGCCGACGCGCTGGATGCCTACCGGCCCCGCATGAAAATGGTGTCCGCCCAGCCCGTCGTGAAGTCCGAACCCGAAGCAAGGAAAGAACAGGCGAGATCCTTTTCCCGGATGGAAATCATCAAGGGCTCCAAGGTCTCGCAGGTCGATTTCGAAAACAGGCGGTAAGGGGGAAACCGCTTCCTGGAGAAACCCGAGGAGAGGAAAGGATACCTGTCTATGTGCAGCAGGCTGGGTTTGGTGGGGTTCGTGAAGGCATCCATGGTCCTTGCCTTCTCTCTGGTGTTGATCTCTTCTTCCGCGCTCCACGCCGCCGGGCCGGTCAAGGTGGTCACGGGGGAACATGCCGCGAGGAAGATTCACCTCCAGGTGGGCAAGTCGGTCATCGTGCGGAGCGGCGCCCCGGTGGTGCGCACCACCCTGGGTTCCCCGGACGTCGCCGACATCGTGGCACTCTCCCCGACGCAGATTTATATTACCGGCAAGGCCACCGGGGTGACGAACCTCACTCTGTGGCAGAGCGACGACAAGGTGTCCGCGATCTATGACATCGAGGTGGCCCCGGACACCATGCGGCTCAAGGAGAAGCTGCACGAGGTCCTTCCCGGAGAACGGGACATCAAGGTTTCCGCCTCCCATGACTCGCTGACCCTCTCGGGAACGATCTCCAGCTCGACCCATCTCGCCCAGGCCATGACGCTTGCCGAGGCGTACAGCGGCGGGAAAAAGGTGATCAACCTGCTCCAGGTGTCGGGCGTGCACCAAGTGATGCTGGAAGTGCGCGTGGCGGAAATGTCGCGCACCCTCACCAACCGGCTGGGAATCAATTCCATCTGGAACGTGAACGGGAGCATGGGGGCTTCGCTGCTCGGGAACCTGGCTTCCCTGGACAAGTTCGCCGGGTCCGCCTCCGGGTCCAGCAGTGAGTTCACCTTCGCGCCCACGGTCAACTCGCTGTTTCACATCCTCGGGGGACCGTTCACCTGGACGGCGTTCATCGACGCCCTCAAGGAAGACGGCCTCGTCAAGGTTCTTGCCGAGCCGACGCTCATCGCCATGAGCGGCCAGTCGGCCAGCTTCCTGGCCGGGGGGGAGTTTCCCATCCCCGTGCCGCAGGGGCTCGGGACCGTGGGAATCGAGTACAAGCAGTTCGGCGTCAGCCTGGCCTTCACGCCGACGGTGCTCAACGACAAGCGGATGAACATCATCGTCGCCCCCGAGGTGTCGGAGCTCGACTACACCACGGCGATCAACATAGCCGGGGTTGCCGTCCCGGGTCTCACCACCAGGAAGGTCTCCACGGCCATCGAGTTGAACGACGGTCAGAGCTTCGCCATCGCGGGGCTGCTCAAGGACACCATCCGGGAGGACGCGAAGAAATTCCCGATCCTGGGAAGCATTCCGGTGCTGGGAGCGCTTTTCCGCAGCGTTTCCTTCCAGAGAAACGAGACGGAACTGATCGTAATCGTCACGCCGCGGCTGGCGAAGCCCATAGACGTGGCCACCCAGCCGCTGCCGACGGACAAGTTCATCGAGCCCAGCGATTCGGAGTTCTTCTTCCTGGGCCTGTTGCAGGGGCGAGCCCCAAAGCCGGCGCCGCGCGCGCCGCTGCCGATCACCGACAAAAAAGCGGGGTTCGACGGGGAATTCGGCCACACCGTGCCGTAGCGGGGCGCGGTTGCGAATCTTACGAACATGCACTTCCTGGTGAGGGAGGGAGATAGATGAAATTCAAACTGTTCTTGGTCGCGGTTTTGCTCCTTGTGGCAACGGTCGGCTCCGCCCGGGCTTTCGAGCCCGATTGGCCCTTCGATCTTTACTGCTGCGGCCCGCCGCCTCCGGAGGACACCTTCGGGGACGCATTCAGGAAGGCAAGAGCGGACCAGGCCCTGAACCCGGATGCGGGAAGGGACCTCGCGCCGGTGGAAGGGCTGGACGGGAGGGCCGCCGAGCTCGTCATGGACAAGTACTACAAGAGTTTCGGGAAAGAAGGTGAATCGTCGGCCGGCAAGACGGGGGGGAGCTATTTGCCCGCGGCGTTCATCAAGCAGCAAGGCGGGAAGTAGGACCGGACCGGGTCTTCCCGGGGGTCTTCCGAAAGACTCGAGGGAACCGGTATCCACCATTCCCGCGAATGGATGCGCGCCACGCGGCGCGCAACGAAGAACGCGGGTTGTCACCGTCATTCCCGCCGGGGCGGGAATCCGGGGGCCCGGAGAATCGGCTCAGGCGTTCGCGGCTCGACGTTTCCGCGAATCGTCATGCGCCGTGGGATCGCTTCAAATTACGAGGATGTACCGTGCCGGCTCACTTTCGCAGGCACGCGGTGATTCCACGGCCACTCCACGGATGCCGGACCGCACCGGCATGACGGCGGGAGGAGGTTGCAAAAATGAAGACGAAACGTGTCGTGCCCAGGTTCCGCAAAGGCGTGGCGGCCATCGAGTTCGCGCTCATCCTGCCGCTGCTCGTGCTCCTGTTGTTCGGCATCATCGAGTTCGGGATCATTCTCTACGACCAGGCGGTGATCACCAACGCCAGCAGGGAAGGCGCGCGGTTCGGGATTCTCTACGGCGCGGCAGCCGACGGCACCGCCACACCGAAGAGTGAAGCGGAAGTCAGGCAGGTCGTGCGCAACTACGCGCAGCAGTATCTCATCACCTTCGGGACCAAGGTGCTGGGGGACGCCGACATCAATGTGGCCGAGGAAACCGTGAACGGGCAAAACTATCGCAGGGTCACGATCAGCTATCCCTACACGTTTATCGTGCTGCCCCGGTTCATCACGTCCTTTTTCGGCGGCGGCCTGGGGCAGGACATCAATCTGTCGGCAAACGCGGTGATGCGCTACGAGTACCAGGGCCCGGCAGTCTAGATTCAAGAGGGCTTCACCTGCGGGGAAGGAGGCTGGTGCGATGAAAAAACATGCGATTTTCTCAAAATCAAGGCTCTCCGAAAGGGACGGAGCGACGGTGATCATTGTCGCCCTTGCCCTCGTGATGCTCCTGGGTTTCGGCGCCTTTGCCGTGGATATCGGCTACCTGTACGTGGTCCGAAACGAACTGCAGAACGCGGCCGACGCCGGGGCGCTGGCCGGGGCGGCGGCACTCTACAACAATGACGGCACCGCGGTCCAACCGACGGCCAACGTGATCGGGCAAGAGGCGGCCATGCGCAACACTGCGGTTCGAACGGCGGTGGAGGTGACTCTGAACGGCAATTCGGGGGACGTGCAGCGGGGGCACTACTCATTCGCCACCGGAACGTTCACGCCCAATGCCTCGCTGCTGCCCGTGAGCCTCTGGAACGTGAGCACCGAAGAGCTCGACGCCAATACCGATTTCATCAACGCCGTGAAGGTGACCACCCACAGGAGCGCTCCGGCGGCGCCGTCGTTCTTCTCGAGGATTTTCGGCTACGATTCCTTCGCCCTGGCGGCCGAAGCCGTGGCATACATCGGGTTTGCGGGAACGCTGTATCCCCTTAACGTGGATAAGCCCATCGCCATGTGCCAGGAAAGTCTTCTCGATGCCGAGGGCAACTACTCCTGCTCCATCGGGCGCATGATCAACAGCGGCTCGGGCGCCGGGCACAACACCGCGGCGTGGACGAACTACAGCCAGCCGTGCGAAACCGCCAATGCAAACGACATGGCCCAACTGCTGGCCGGTTGCGGCGGCTCCAACCCCACACCCATCATTTTGGGCACGGGGATGGGAACCAGCGGCGGCATGCAGGACAGCACCTATCGCAAGAGCATCTTCAGCTGTTGGATCGATTCGCTTCGCGCCGGAAATCCCCTCCCGCTGGTTCTTCCCGTCGTGGAATGCCCCGGGAACAACCCCGGGCCCTGCTCGAAGGTGGTGGGGGCCGTCGAGGTCACCGTGGTCTGGATAACGGACGTGATCAACACGAACAAGCTCAACTATGACGAGGTGCCGTCGATGATGAACACGGCGGAAAAAGCCCCATGGGCGTGCAGCGTTCCTCTCACCAAGGACTCCACGCAGGCCCAGATCAACCAGTGCTGGAACGAGTTCGTGAGCTATTACAATCTGAAGAACGCCGACAACCAGAATGCGCCGATCGCCAAGAATTCCATCTACATGCTGCCGAGCTGCACCCCCCACGATCCCGAGGGCGGCACGGGCGGGAAGAATTTCGGCATCCTTGCGAAGATCCCGGTGCTCGTCCGGTGATGCCGGCCCGGCTGGATAAACGATTGAAAGGGGGATGTCTCTGAAAATGGAACCCATCAAGGAGCGAAGATGACTCAGGATTTGATTTCGGTGGTCCTGGACGTCAGAGACACTCCCACCCGGGCGGCGCTGGAGCGCGTGCTCAAATCGGTGCCGGGATTTGCGATCGGCAATCCTGACGACTCGGGTCCGGCGGATCTCCTGGTCATGGAGATCGGGTATGAGCCCGAAAAGGAGTTCCATGCCCTGCAGTCGCTTCTGAGCCTCGGGACGGTGGGAGAAGTCTTCCTCACGAGCTCCAAGCCGGACAAGGACATCCTGGTGCAGGCGCTGAGAGCCGGAGCCAGGGAATTCCTGTCTCAGCCCATCCAGGAAAAGGAGTTCCGGCAGTCTCTGGAGAAGTTCATCGAGCGGCGCCGGCTCAGCCTCAAGGAGAAGAAAACCTCGAAAAGCGGCCGGATCATCTCCCTGGTGGGAAGCAAGGGCGGGGTCGGGACCACCACCATTGCGGTGAACCTCGCCGGCAGCATCATCCGGAACGACCATTTGAAATCCGTGGCCCTTATGGACATGAACCTCCTGTTCGGGGAGATCCCCCTCCTGCTCGACATCACTCCGTCCTACCACTGGGGCGAAATCGCCAGGAACATCACCCGGCTCGACGCCACCTTCCTCATGAGCGTGCTGCACCAGCACTCCTCGGGCCTCTACGTGCTCTCCTCGCCCAGCCAGCTCGCCGGACAGCACGCGGCCACGCCGGACGTTATGGAACAGCTTCTCACCCTGATGCGCAGGGTTTTCGATTTCGTGGTCATCGACGCCGGCCAGACCGCGGACGACGTCTCGTTGAAGGTCCTGGAAATGGCGGACACGGTTTTTCTCGTCTCCGTGCTGAGCCTTCCCTGTCTCGCCAACGTCAACCGGCTGCTGAGACTTTTTTTCGACCTGGGATACCCCCACGAGGACAACGTGAAGGTGATCGTCAGCCGGTACGTCAAGAACACCGACGTGTCCCTGAAAGACGCCGAGCGCAGTTTGAACAAGAAGATATTCTGGACCATCCCCAACGACTACAAGGCGACCATGTCGTCCATGAACCAGGGGAAGGTGCTGTCGGTGGTGGCTCCCAGATCGCCCGTCACCGCCAGTATCGACGATCTTGCCGTCACCCTGCTCGGGAAGAAATCCAGGGATGACGGAGCCGGCTGGGGGCTAAAACTCTTTCGCCGGAGCCACTAGGCCCCGGCCGATCCGCCGGGCGCGACCGCCCGTGCCGTTTGTTTTTCCTGAATGGACCGACACCGCGGAGGTGATTTTACATGTTCAACTTTATGAACCGCAAACCCGAGCCGTCTTCCCGGGAAGAGAACGACGCGGCCATGGTCCGGGCCGAAGCGCCGGAAGAGCTCATGCGCAGGAGAACCAGGAAGCGCAGCATCATTCCCAACGAGTACTACGAGCTGAAAACTCGAATCCACGACCGCCTGATCGACCTGATCGACCTTTCGCTGCTCGACTCCCTCGACGTCAACGTGCTCAAGGTTCAAATCAGGAAGCTGGTGGAGAGAATACTCCTCGAGGAGGAGAATCAAATCCCGTTGAACCTCAACGAGAGGGATCATCTCTTCCGGGAAATCCAGGACGAAGTCTTCGGATTCGGCCCCCTCGAGCCTTTCCTGCAGGACCCGACGGTGTCCGACATCCTGGTGAACACGTACCGGCAAATCTACGTGGAGCGCTTCGGAAAGCTGGAGCTCACCGAGGCGAGGTTCAAGGACGACGGGCACCTCAGGAAGATCATCGACAAAATCGTTTCGGCCGTGGGACGGCGCATCGACGAGTCCTCGCCGATGGTGGACGCGCGCCTCCCGGACGGCTCGCGCGTGAACGCCATTATCCCGCCCCTTTCCCTCGGAGGCCCGGCGCTTTCCATACGCCGCTTCTCGAGAGATCCGCTCGAGATGGGAGACCTCATCACCCTGAACACCCTGACGCCCGAAATCGGCGAAGTGCTCAAGGCCATCATCAAGGCGCGGCTCAACGTCCTCATTTCGGGGGGAACCGGCAGCGGGAAGACGACCCTTCTGAACGTTCTGTCGCGGTTTATCCCCGAGGAGGAACGGATCGTCACCATCGAGGACGCGGCCGAGCTTCAGCTCAAGCAGACTCACCTGGTCAGGCTCGAAACCCGCCCGCCGAATATCGAGGGAAAGGGCGAAGTGACCCAGCGTGAACTGGTGAAGAACACGCTGAGAATGCGTCCCGACCGGATCATCGTCGGCGAGGTCAGGGGCCAGGAAGCTTTCGACATGCTCCAGGCCATGAACACCGGTCACGACGGGTCGCTCACCACCATTCACGCCAACTCGCCCAGGGATGCCCTGATGAGGCTGGAGACCATGGTGGCCATGGCGGGGCTGGAGATTCCGGGCGACTTTCTGAGAAGGTACATCGCTTCGGCCATCAACATCGTGGGCCAGCTTTCCCGCCTGGCCGACGGAAGCCGCAAGCTCGTCAGTCTCCAGGAAATCACCGGCATGGAAGGAAGCATGGTGACCATGCAGGAAATCTTCACCTTCGAGCAGACGGGGATCGACGCGGAGGGCAAGGTGAAGGGGAGATTCAAGGCGTGCGGCATCCGGCCGAAGTTCGTGGAGAAACTGGACGCCATGAGCATCGCCCTCCCCAAAGGCATTTTCGATCCCCGAAGAGTCAACGACATCTGAATCTCCCGGAGGGGCTTTCCATGGATGCCATGTTTACCGTCGTCTTGTTCGTCCTTTTCCTGCTCATCCTGGAAACGCTTCGCTACGCCCTGTCCGCGATCAGAAACCCCGAGGCCGTCAAGGTCCGCGAGCGCCTCAAATCGATGCCCGCATACGTGGACGAAGCCCCGGCGCCCGACATCGTCCGGCGGGAGCACCTCAGCGACATTCCCTGGCTGAACCGGCTCCTTCTCACCATCCCCGGGGTGCGAAGATTCAACCTGCTGGTCAGGCAGGCGAACACGGGACATCCGGCCGGATTCTACCTGCTGCTGGCCCTGGTGCTGGCGGCCGTCGGGTACCTGATCGGGACGAGCCTTTTGAAGATCCCATACTCCGGCTTGCTGTGCGCCGTTTTGCTGTTCTTCGTGCCGGTTCTCATTCTCATGTCGCGGCGCAAGCAAAGAATGGAAAAATTCCAGCGGCAACTCCCCGAAGCCCTGGATCTCGTGTCCCGGGCGCTCAAGGCAGGGCATGCCTTTTCCGGGGGCATGAAAATGGTGGCCGATGAAATGGACGATCCCATCGGTCCCGAGTTCGACAAGACCCTCGATGAAATCAACTTCGGGGTGAGCGTGGCGGACGCGCTCAAGAACCTCGCGGCGAGAGTGGCCTGCCCCGACCTGAGCTATTTCGTGGTGGCCGTGCTCATTCAGCGGGAGTCCGGCGGGAACCTTGCCGACCTCATCGCGAGCATCACCCACCTGATCCGCGAGCGGTTCAAGCTGTACGGGCGGATTCGCGTGCTGTCGGCCGAGGGCCGGGCCTCCGCGATCATTTTGATCGCGATCCCGATATTTGTCGCGGCGGCGCTCCTTGTCGTCAGCAGGAGCTACATCACGACGCTGGCCGATGACCGGATCGGGAGAGTCCTTATCGGCATAGCCGTCTGCATGATGATCTTCGGAGTGGTGGTCATGAGAAAAATGATCCGAATCGATGTTTGACCCCGGATGGACAAGGGGGCGAGGGCATTCCGCGTCCCGGGGGACAACCCCCGGCGGCTTCCGGGTTGCGCCGGGGCGACGTTTCGACCCGATTTCTGCATACAATCGCAAGCCCTTCAAGGGGACGGGAACGATGCCACAAGAAAACCTTGCTCTCATCGTCGCTGCAATGGTGTTTGTCATTGCCTGCCTGCTCGTTTTGAGCGTGGCCCTTTACTGGCGCCACCGGGAAACCCGCAAACGGATCATGGAAAAGATCAGGCAGGACGGCCTGGAGCTCTCGGGCGTCGAAGCCGAACCCGCCGTCCAGGAAATCACGGGTGCAAAGCGCGGCCCCATCGTCAGTTTTTTCGATAGAGTGGGCAAGAGGATGAAGACCGAGAAACCGTCGGAGCTGCGCGCGCAACAGCTCCGCTTCCTGAGGGCGGGCATCCGCATGGAAAACGCGCCGGCCGTCTTCATGGGGGCGAAGTGCCTGGGCGGCCTTGGCCTGGCCTTCGGTTTCCTGCTGCTCAAAACCGTTTTTTTCTCGCTCATGAGCGCACGGCTCACCGCAGTGGCCGCCTGTGCGACCGCGCTGGTGGGCTTCTACCTCCCCGACCTCTGGCTCAGGCTCAAGACCTCCAGGCGCCGCAAGCAACTCCGAAGAGGCCTCCCCGACGCCCTGGACCTGATGGTCGTGTGCGTGGAAGCCGGGATGGGCATCGATTCCGCAACCTACCGCGTGTCCGAGGAGATGAAACTCACCAATGCGCCCATGAGCGACGAACTGAAATATCTCAATCTCGAGCTCCGGGCCGGCAAGGCGCGACGCGACGCGCTGAGGAACCTGGCCTTGAGGACGGACCTCGAGGACGTCAATTCCCTGACCACCCTGCTTATTCAGACGGACAAGTTCGGCACCAGCGTGGCCCAGGCCCTGAGAGTGCATTCGGATTCATTCAGGACCAAAAGGCACCAGATGGCCGAGGAGCTCGCGGCCAAGCTGCCGGTGAAGCTCGTGCTTCCCCTGATTCTCTTCATCTTTCCTTCGCTTTTCGTGGTGATCATGGGACCGGCGATGATCCGGGCGTTTCGGACGTTCATGAAATGATCTTCACTGCATTGTCTTCTACAGCGAGGCAGACCGACAAATGATCGATTACCGGATCGGAGTTTTCACATCGAGAATATTGGGGACAGGCCGGAGGCGGGGCGCGGCGCGCCGCAATCCCCGCGCCTGCGGCGCTTTCCTTGCCGTTGCGGTGGCCCTCTGCGCGTGGGGACTTCCGGGATGCTCCTCAAAGAACGCGGGCGACGGCGTTTCCCTTCAGAAACACTATGCCAAGCAGATCGAGAAGCAGAATGCAAACATCCCCGAGGAGATAAAAAAAGCCGAAAAGCTGCCGGAAATGAGCGAGGCCGACTACGAGAGGATGGGTGACACGTTTGCCAGGCAGGGGGAAACCACCAAGGCTTTCATCAGCTACGAGAAGGTCCTGCGCAAGGAGCCCGATCTCACCCGGGTCCGTCTGAAGCGAGGCATGATGTTTCTTGCCAGGGACATGAACGATGAGGCGATCAGGGACTTTCAACAGGTCCTGGCGAAGGAACCCGGCAACGCCCAGGCCTACGAGGGGATCGGGCACGCGCTCTTCAAGCGCAGGCGTTACGATGAGGCGGAAAAGAACTTCCGGGAGGCGGTGAAGCTGAACAACAGCCTGTGGATGTCCCACAACTTCCTGGGCATCGTCTACGACTACAAACAGCGTCCCGAGCTGGCCGTGCCGGAATACCAGGCGGCCATCGCCGTCCGACCCGACGAGGGACTGCTCTACAACAACCTGGGAATATCCTACGCGATGATGGGGGACTTCGAGAAAGCCGCCGCCGCATTCCAGGAAGCGATGCAGAAACGGCCCACGAACCCGAAAATCAGCAACAACCTCGGCATTATACTGTGCAGGCTCGGACGGCAGTCCGAAGCTTTGGCCGCGTTCGGAAAGGCGGGTGATGAAGCCCAGGCCTACAACAACCTGGGATGCGCCTACATGATGGACGGCGAATTCGAAAAAGCGGCGCGGGCGTTCGAGAGAGCCGTCAGTCTGAGAACCACCTATTATGCCCAGGCCAGCGACAACCTCAAGAAAGCCGAAATGGCCCTGCATTCCAGTGGTGCCCTGGGCCGGCAGACGCCGCCCCCCGGCTCTCCGGTGCCCGTGTCCGGCGCCCCGGCGGTTTCCAGGACCCCGATTCTTCAGGAACTCAAACGCGAGCCGATCAAGGAGCAGAACCTCATCGAACCGGTCACGGCCGTGAAAGGGACGAAAGCCGCCGAACCGGCGGACTCCGCCAAGGTGAAGAGCGTCTCCACGCCCGCGCCGGCACCACGGGAGCAGGCTCCCCCCAATCCCGTGACGATGGGGAAAGAAACGAGCGCCGTCGAACCGACGACCGGGAAGGAAACGAACCCCGTCAAACCGGAGGATCCCGCGAAGGCGAAGAGTTCCCCCGAACCCGCGCCGGCACCGCGGGAGCAGGCTCCTCCCAATCCCGTGACGATGGGGAAAGAAACGAGCGCCGTCGAACCGACGACCGGGAAGGAAACGAACCCCGTCAAAACGGAGGATCCCGCGAAGGCGAAGAGTTCCCCCGAACCTGCGCCGGCACCGCGGGAGCAGCCTCCTCCCAATCCCGTGACGACGGGGAAAGAAACGAGCGCCGTCGAACCGACGACCGGGAAGGAAACGAACCCCGTCAAAACGGAGGATCCCGCGAAGGCGAAGAGTTCCCCCGAACCCGCGCCGGCACCGCGGGAGCAGGCTCCTCCCAATCCCGTGACGATGGGGAAAGAAACGAGCGCCGTCGAACCGGCTGCCGGGACCGGCAAAGAGAAGCCTGACGCTGAGGCGAAGGAAACCGCCGTCCGGGAAAAGAATGTCGCTGCACCTGCGTCAGACCTGAAAAAGTCGGGGGGTGCGGAATCGGGAGCGGTCGGGGCACCATCCCCACCGGCTCCCCCGGGGGTTGCAGCCAACCCGTGACAAACACGTCCGCATTTCCGTGGTGTCGGTGTCCTTTCGATCCGGCAAGGAACGTCGTGGACACCGGGGATTCGAAGTTCCCGGCCGCGCGGAAAATGAAGGGTGATCGCGGCACCCATGCAATACGGTGGTAAGACGCAAAGGAAGGCGGAGCCATGTTCAACAGTTCAAGCCTCAGGTTCTACCTGGTCAGCCGGTTGGCCGTCATCTTCCTCTGTTTCACGGCGGCAGCCTGCGCGGCTTTCCTGTTTTTTGCGGGCAAGCAGGATGAAGCGGGGTTTCGATCCGAGGCCCTGGCGGACAGAGCCCGCGGGGACGCCGTTCTCTCCGAGCGGATCAGGGAACTTCGAGAGCGACTGGGAGCCCTCTCTTCCGACAAGAACGTTGTCGCCGGCCTGGTTTCAAGCGACAGGGCGGCGCTGACCGCAACCTTGAACGCACGGTACGCCCGCGCGAGCGGGGTTTACTTCGCCGTCAGGGACGCGCAGAAAGACGAATTCCTGCCCGGCGATTTATCCAAAGAAGTGATCGCTTCCCTGCGGGAGTTCGAGAAGGGGAGCGCGGACACAAGCGATAACGAGGAATACCGGAGCGGGACGGGCCGCGTTGTGTTTTCCCGTATCGTGTTGAGCCAGAACAGACGGATCGGGACCGCATATTGCGTCTACCTTCCCATCGACGACCATTCCATCGGACAGATCCTGGACCGGGAGATTTGGGGGCAGGTCTTCGTACCCACCCGCGAGGGTCTCGCCAGGGTCGGCGGACAAAAAGAGGCGCCCTCCCCCGCTCCCGACGACCTCGGGAGCCTGAAGCCCGGCGACATCCGGGACGGCCGGGTCGGCGGGAGTGACGGCCTTGTCTCCCGGAGCACCGTTTCCCCCCTGCACGTCTACTTCGCGCCCTACGCGAAGATGCGGGAGTTTCGGCTGAAGGCCCTTGCCATCGTCGGGGCGCTGGGCCTCGCCATGCTCACCTTGTTCGTGGCACTCTCTTTGCTGATCGCCCGGAGAATCGTCGGTCCGCTTGAGTACCTCGTCGGCCGCGCCTCGGCGGTATCGAGAGGCGTGAAGGTGGATTTCACCCCTCCCGATGGAGGGCAGTTCGCCGAGTTCGAAGGGTTGAACGAGGCTTTCGACCACTTGCTCGTCAAGCTGGACGAATACGAAAACAAGAGCCGCTATAAGGAATTCTTCGACAGTGTCAGCGATGCGGTTTGCATCAGCGACATGCAGGGCAACATCATCGAGGCCAACGAAACCGCTTATCGCGTGACGGGCTGCGGGCCGGTCGAGATGCGGACGAAGAAGTTGTGGGAGATATACGATGTGGCGCACCCCGACAAGGTGTTCTCGGAGGTCTTCACGGGTGGTGAAACCGTGTTCAAAGTCTCCCGGCGATCGGAGGAAGGTCGCCTCCAGTCGGTGGAGGTGAAGGCGAAACTGATTTTCTACAAGGGTCACGAGTGCATTCTCACCCTGGCACGGGACATCGGGGAGTGGGAAAGGGCCATGGATTCCATCAGGACCTCCGAAGCGAAATACCGGGCCCTTTTCAACACGGTCAGCACGGCCATGGCCATTGTCGAGAAAGACAAGACCATCGCGCATGCCAACGACGAATTCTGCAGGCTTTGCGGCGTTCGCCGCAACGCGGTCGAAGGGTTTCTGTCACTTGAAAACTTTCTGCGAAAAGCGGATTGCGACAAGATAGGATTCTTCAACGTCGACAAGACCCAGGCTCCCCCTCCGATACCCTTGGACCGTTGGGAGTCCGAGCTCGTCAGACCCGACGGCACCGTTCGCCAGGTGGAAATCCGGGTGACCGAAATGCCGGGAGTTTCTCAAATACTGATCGTCCTGCTGGACCTGACGCAACGGAAAGCCCTGGAAGCGCAGGTGCTCCAGTCGGAAAAGCTTGCCGCACTGGGACAGCTCATCTCCGGGGTCGCCCACGAGCTCAACAATCCGCTCGCCAGCGTGGTGGGGTATTCGGAACTGGTGCAGGCGGGCCAGGCGAGCGCAAAGGACAAGAAGCACCTGGAAATCATCAAGAACGAAGCGTTGAGGGCGTCCGCCATCGTGAAGGGACTGCTCACCTTTGCCAGGGAACGCAAACCCGAAAAACAGATGATCCAGGTCAATGAGGTCCTCGAGAGGACGTTGGGCCTCCGGCTCTATGATTTCAAGGTCAGGAATATCCAACTCGTCATGACCCTTGATTCCCAACTGCCGCCCACCCATGCCGACTTTTTCCAACTCCAGGTGGTGTTCCTCAACATCATCAACAATGCGGAGCACGCCATGGGCGAAAACGTCGGGGACAAAATCCTGACTGTTTCCAGCAGGCTCATGATGGACGGTAAGGTAATCGAAGTCGAGATCACGGACAACGGCTCGGGCATACCGGATGAAATGAAGAACCGGATCTTCGACCCGTTCGTCACCACGAAAGAGGTGGGAAAGGGTACGGGGCTCGGGCTCAGCGTCTCTTACGGGATCGTGCAGGAGCACCAGGGACAGATTCTCGTCGAGAGCAACCTCGACAAGGGAACCGCCTTCAAGGTCCGTCTTCCGATCATGCAAAGCGAGGCAATGGAGGCACGCCGCGCCGAAACGGCATCACTTCCCAGGCCTCCGGGCATGGGCGAGACCAAGGTCGTGCTCGTGGTGGACGACGAGCCCTTCACATTGGAGCTCCTGAAGCAGTTCCTCGCCCAGTACGGCTGCCAGGCCATCCTTGCCGGCGATGCAATAGAAGGCCTGAAGGTTCTGAGAACATACAAGGTCGATGCCATTATTTCGGACATTCGGATGCCGGGGATAGACGGAAAGGGTTTTCTTTCGAACATCGAGAGCGAATTCCCGGCCTTCATGAAGAAGTTCGTGTTCATAACCGGGGATACCGTGAACCAGGACATTTACAACATGCTGAGGGAAAAGAAGATCCCCTGCATTTTTAAGCCGTTTGGAATGAACGAGCTGCGAGAGGTTCTGAAATCGATCATGCATTGACGGCGCGGGAAGAAACGAGCTTTCCCCGTTGCATCGGACCCTCTCGGTTCAGTTGATTCGATAGACACCCCCTTCACGCAACAACTTCCGGATTGACCGATACCCCACGGGGAAACCTCGTCGGAACGGGTGCTTACCGAAGAGGAGAGGGTCGTGGTGCGCCGCGTCGACAGGTCGGTGATGGAGTGCACGCCGGGCGGGATGCCGGCAGGATCGAAGCAGTCCCGGGCGCCGATTCGCCGTGCGGTTTCACGAGAGCTTCAATCACGTCATCCACGGGCGGGTTCAAAGACGTGAAGGCTAAAAAGGCAAGCACCCTTCGCGGACCAGGCTGAAGTGCGGGGAAAAGCATGCTGCGTTCACCCGAAGGCTTCGACGCCGTTTCGAAATGCAGAGAACCCTCCTGCCGCATGGCGTTTGCATAAATTTCAGAGGTTCCACACAATGTACCGTTCATACTTCGGTTTCGCCTTCTCCCCGTTTGACGGCACCCGGGACCGGCGATTCTTTTTTGCCGCCGAAGAGCATGCGGAAATAACCTCGGCCCTGCTCTGCTTCGTCGAGCAGAGAAAGAGCTTCGCGCTGGTCCGCGGGGATGCGGGAACGGGCAAGACCAAGATACTCCAGCATCTGCTCGGCAAATTGCCCGACTCGGTCCATCCCATCCTGGTTCCCTACCCGGACGTGGAATACATCGAGATTCTGCGCTACATAGCCAGGACCCTGGGCGTCGACCCCAAGTGGAAGGAAGACTACGAACTGCTGAACGACATCAGGAAGGGGCTGACGGAGGGGCACGCGCAAGGCAGGCAGTTCGTGCTGATCATCGATGAAGCTCACCGTCTTTCGCTGGGTTGCCTTGAGAATATCCGGCTTCTTTCCAATATCGAAACGAACAAGTGCGCGCTGCTTCAAATCCTTTTCATCGGGCATGACGAAATCTGCCGGAAGCTCAACCGCAGAGAAATGCGCCAGCTTCGGCAGCGGATAAGCATCAACCGATACATTCCCCCGCTTACGGCTTCGGAAACCAAAGGCTACGTGGACCACCGGCTGAAAGTGGCGGGGTCAGGCTTCGACGAGTGTTTCGAGGGCGGCGTCGCCGAAACGATCCATCGCATGACCGGAGGGGTCCCGCGCAATATCAATGAGCTGTGCCACGTAGCCCTCCGCATGTGCAGCATTCAAAAGCTCCGCAAGGTCAACAAGAGGGTGCTCAGGCAGGCCTGTAAAGCCGTGCACGGCAATGTCGGCCCCGTGCCGGAGCGGGCGGGCGCGGCCTTCGGCAGGAACCTCAGGATGGGGCTCCTCGGGGGGGCTCTTGCGGTCGCCGTGGGGCTGTTCGTGGCAGAGTATCCGCACGACCTGCGAAAGATCGGCGGAGAATGGATTCACAGCCTGTATCGCGTCACATCCTCCGATTCTCCCTCGGAACGGGCTTCCCTGCCCGTCGCGCCTCCCGGACACATGAAGACCGCCCGCATCCCTGCCGGACCACAGGAAATCGCTCCGGACCCGGCGCCGTCAGCCCCGAACGAACCTCGATCCCCTTCCCCGTCTCCGTCCTCCCTGGTGACGGAGCCTCTCGATGAAAGCCCCGAGAAAGGCTCGGCCAGCCCCATGCCGGGCAAAGAGGCTCCTTCGCCCGCCGCGGCCTCCTCTGCTCCTGAAACCGGTCCGAATGTGGCTCAAGACCCGCAGGCGCCCGGCGTCGGCCGGGAATCCGATACGGATCAGGAATCCGGGCAGGTTCAAGGAACCGCGGCTGCCGACGGTTCGGGGAATTCCGCCCCCGGGCCGGCAAATTCAAAGCCTGAGGGAAGCACGGTGGAATTCTCGGAGACGTTCGAAGTGGTCGTGAAAAGGGGAGAGACCTTGAGCAGAATTGCGGCGCAATGGTTTCCCGAGGACCCGAAGCTCGGAGAGAAGTTGATCATCAGGGCCAATCCAAAGCTCGGGGACAAGCACCGGATTCGGGCGGGACAGGCCCTGAAAATACCCAGAACCAGCAGGATCGATGCCGGTTCTCCGAGAGCCGGATATCCCCCTCCCTGCTCCTCTCTTTCCGCTTGATCGCGTTCTCCGCCGGCTTGCGTGCAAAACGGCAGCATTAAGCGGGACGTTATAGCCTCGTCCTGTAATTGCACGGTTCGCGGGGGCGGGTTTATCCCGCCCGCCTCGCCCTCCGCCGGTCCCTGGGTCGGCGATCCTGAACGCGGATCGATGCCCGTCCGGCCTCACGGCTCTGCAAGCAGCGGGGCTGTTCCCGCTAGAGGTAATCCCGCCGGAGCGCGACGAGCATCTCGTCGGTGAGCCGTTCCGCCTGGCGGAGCTCGGCGAACTTGGCGAGGAGATCGTTCACCGTCATTCGGCGCTTTTCGTCGAGGGTGAGATCGTCGATGATTCCGCCCCTGTGCATCATGATGGTGCGGCATCCCAGGTCCAGCGCCTGCTGCATGCTGTGGGTGACCATGAACGTGGTGAGGTTCCCTTTTTCGACGAATCTGCGGGTCAGCTTGATCACCTGAGCGGCCGACTTGGGGTCCAGCGCCGCGGTGTGCTCGTCGAGCAGCAGAACCTTCGGCCGGTTCAAAACAGCCATCAGAAGCGTGAGCGCCTGGCGCTGCCCCCCCGAGAGAGCCCCGATGACGTTGTCCAGCCGGTCCTCGAGCTGCATTTCGAGCTGTTCCACTTCTTTTCCATATTCCTGCCTGCGCGCTGCATCGAGCCGGATGGCGGGATAGACCTTCCGCCCCCTGAGGTACGCCATGTGGAGGTTCTCCGCGATGGTCATTCCCGGGGCGGTTCCCATGAACGGGTTTTGAAAGACGCGCGCGATGTGTTTCGCCCTCTGGAAATCGGTCCTGTTCGTCACGTCTTCGCCGGCGATTCGGATCCTGCCCGTGTCCGGCAGGAAGGTTCCCGCAATGGCGTTGAGGAGCGTGGATTTGCCCGATCCGTTCGTGCCGATGATGGTGACGAAGTCGCCTTCCTTTATTGTGAGGTTTATGCCCCGAAGCGCATAGACCTCATTGGGAGTGCCGGTGTTGAATCGCTTGTGAAGATCCGTTATCTCGATCATCTGGATTCCCCGCGATCGTGTCTCGCGACGGAGGAGCTCTCCGGCGGTACACCATCCTTGCGTGTCCGCCGATCGCACCTCATCGCACCTGGGCCTCAGTTCTTTTCCGGAATCGTCACCGTGGCGACGGCCGTGACCTCGGGCGGAATGACGATTCCAAGCTCTTTTGCAGCCTTGAGGTTGATCCCCATCGTGAGCTTGGTGTAGCGCTCGAAGGGAATATCCCGCGGATTCCCGCCTTTCAGGACCCGATCGACGAGACGAGCCGCCTGGATCCCGCTGCTCGTGTAGTCGTATCCCAGGACGCTCAGCGCCCCGTCGCCCAGCCGCTCGACATCGCACATGAATATGGGGATCTTCTTCGGTCCCGCCGCCTTCACCACCGAATCGAACGCGGAGTACACGATGTTGTCCGGCACGAGCACGAAGGCGTCTATGTTCTTTTGAGCAAGGGACAGAGCGGCCTGGTGGATTTCCGAAGAATTGCTGACGGTGGCGCCGACGAGCGTCACTTCGCCATTGAAGGGCGTCAGCGAGTTGCGGAGCATCTCGACGTTAAAAACGGAGTTGGCGAAAGCGGGATTCCAGACGCACCCGATGGTGATCTTCCCCGGCTTGATCCGCCGCACGATGTCCATGAGCCTGTCCATTGGTGCCCATCCGTACACGCCGGTCACATTGGGAAGGTGCTCGGTATCGGATTTTCCGGCATCGATGATGAAAGGGTTTGCAACGGTGGCGAACACCACCGGCCGGTCCTTGATCTTGTGGATTGCAGCCTGCGCGCAAGGAGTCGAGATGGGGACGATGACCTCGCACCCATCCTGGACGAACTTGTCGAGAATGGCGTTCACCGTGGGAAGGTCGCCGTTTGCGTTCTGGAGATCGATCCGGCAGTTCTTCCCGGATTTGTAGCCAAGCCTGTCCATTTCGGCAACGAAGCTGTCTCGGGTGATGTTCAGAAGGCCGTTGTCCTCCACCTGGACGAGCCCGATGGCGCGTTGCCCGGCGACGGTCCCCCGGGACTGCCCTGAATTCCTGTAGCCGTATGCCGCCACCCCCACGACGATCGCCAGCGCGCAGCCGAACGCGACCGCATTGCGCCGCTTCGCGAAAAGAACGCCGAAAAGACCCGATCGAAACCGGGCCGCACCGCCTTTCGCGTCGGCCATTCTGGACGCCGCGAGGGTGACGAGGACGAAGACCGCCGTGAGAAGCTTCAGATCGATGGGGTCCATTCCGACGTAGAGCGCAAAGGAGATCATCAGCCTGAACGCCACCGAGCCCAGGATTACCCTGAAAACATGGGCGTAGATCGAGCGCATCTTGAGGATGGATTCGCCGATGATGACCGCGGCGAGCCCCGTCACGACCGTCCCAACCCCCATGCCGATGTCGGCGAATCCCTGGTACTGGGCCACGAGGGCCCCCGACAGCGCCACCATGCCGTTGGCCAGAGCCACACCGAAGACTTTCATCCTCCCGACGTTGAAGCCGGCCGCGGCGGCCATCACGGCGTTGTCCCCCGTGGCCCGCATGGCGATCCCGAGATCGGTCCTGAAAAAGAGCGACATGAACAGCCAGAACATCAGCATGACGATTAGAAGAGCGACGGAGATGAAGACCTCGGGATTCAGACCGGGATTGATTGCATTCAGGAGCGAAACGAAGGTGGTCTGCTGCAGAAGAGGGATGTTGGAACGCCCCATGATATGGAGGTTGACGGAGTACAGCCCCGTCATGACCAGGATTCCCGCAAGCAGGCCGTTGATTTCGAGGCGTGTGTGGATGAGCGCCGTGATGCTTCCCGCAAGAGCGCCGGCGGCGAACGCCGCAAGCATCGACAGGAAGGGATCGGCGCCCGAAGCGAGGAGCACGGCGGCTACGGCGGCGCCGGTCGTGAGACTGCCGTCCACCGTAATATCGGGAAAGTTGTGGATGCGGAAGGTTATGAAAACCCCCATGGCCATGAACGCGTACAGCAACCCGAGGTTGAGGGCTCCTATCCAGAGTTCCATCCGTCATCCCTTCAGTTCGATGATGCCCAGCATTCCCCGACTGAAGCAACTCCGTCCCAGGAGGTGCTGCACTTTGAAGACTTCGAGCTCCGTCGCGGCGCGCTTCAGTTCGGCTTCAAAGCTCTCGGGATTCTTGCTGAGGGGCTCCCTGGAAAAAACCGCCGCGTGGATGTGGAAATTGCTTCCGGAGGGCAGGATCCGATGGACCTCGGACCGTTCGAGCTCCCTGTCCCTTATCACGATGCCGGCTCCCATGACGATGCAATCGGCATCCGCCGGTTCCACAGGAAAGTTCATCCACGCGGCGAAATTCGAGGCATCGAAGATTTCGCCGCCGTCGCCGGGGGTGTTCTCCGTCGTGGGGATCCGCTTCATGTGCATCCCCCACAGGCCTTTGCTTTCGGCGAGCAGGACCAGGCCGAGTGCATTGGCTTGGACCCGATCGCAGGCGAGCCCTATCAGCCGGTTCAGATCGATGAAGCCCTCCGCGCTCTCGAACGCCGCAATGCCCCGGTATTCCCCGGTGAACCCGAAACCGTGAAGAAACCTGTATTCGAGACCCGCCCCCTGCTCCGTGGCGAGCATGAAATCGACGGCGGCGTGTCTCACTGCCGGGTAGCAATAGAAATGGCCGTCGACAAGGACCGATTCCCCGAAAACCAGGCTGTACTCTTCATAGCGCTCCCCCATCGCGGCGAACCCCGCGCCGAACCGGAGCTCACCGGCCCTGACGCTGACCACGTCCCTTTCCGTATAGGCGGCAAGGGCCAGAGGCTCCAGGGAACCCAGCACTTTCAACGATCCCGGAGCACCGCCCCGATCCAGCCATCGAATTGAGACTCCGTCCGCTTCAAGGGTCTCGATCCAGGTCGATGCCGTTCCCTTGGCGGCGTGAGTGCAAATTGCCGCTTCATCGGCAAAGAATCGAAAATAGTCGAGCATCCCGCTCGCCCGCAGTATGCCCAGCACGACGTCGGGCACCCTCAAGAGCAAAACCTCGCCATGCACTTTCCCGAGGCTCTTCTGCGCAAGGAGCAGCACGCGTAACCCCGCGCTGCTTATGAAGCTCACGGCACCCAGGTCGACGACCAGCACCCTCTCCCCGCCACGGATCAGTTCTTCGAGCCGCCGTTCCAAGTCCGGCGAGCTCATCCCGTCCATGCGCCCCTTCAAAGCAACCCGTTTGAATCCGGAATCTTCACTTACCGTCACGTCCAGCATGGTCCGTTCCCGCCGGCCGCGCGCCCCCGCCCCACGCGCGGCGCATCGCTTGAATGCGTCCCGGCTTCACGGGCGGGGATTCGGAAACGATGAGCCGGTGGAAAAACAAGCTCCCGGGCCGAGTTCGCACGTGAAGCATCCGAATGAGAAAAGCAATTCCTCCCTGGAGATTTTCTTGTCCGTCTTTGAGACACCCCCCGCCGCGAGCCCCATGATAACTCAGTCCGACCGGGTTTGAATGAAAAATTGAGCCGAGCCTCCAATGACTGCAAAAACTCTCTTTATATTCAATAGGTTATCTTATGCCGGTCAGCACGTGCCTTCCCCGGGGAATCGCCGCCGCCCCGTGAGAGCGCCTTCGACCGAACCCGGCAAATGCGAATGCAGCAACTTTCGGCCTCGGCAGAGCGAGGGCAGGCCGGATCCTCCGGCGGACTCGCCCCGGCAATGCCTCCCGGGCTTGCCGAGACCGCGCCGGGACATGCGGGAACCCGAATTTCCACCCACATCGCGGGCGCCTGTGGTAAATTCCGTGTATGTGATCCAAAAGCCCATGGAATATGTTTCACCAGGAGAATGCGATGAGCGAGCCGGTTCGCCTCACACCGGGGAAAGATGCCCCCGAGTTTTGCCTGACTTCCTCCGATGGAGCCCAGGTATGCCTCTCGGACCTGAGGGGCAAATGGGTCGTTCTCTACTTTTACCCCAAGGACGGCACATCCGGGTGAACGACCGAGGCCCTGGAGTTTTCGGGGCTCAAGGAAGACTTCACGCGGCTGGGCGCCGTGGTTTTGGGCGTGAGCAAGGATTCCATGCAATCCCACCGGAAATTCATCGAGCAGCGGGATATCCGGATAACCCTGCTCTCCGACGAGGAGAAGGAGGTGCTCGAAGCCTATGGGGCCTGGCAGATAAAAAAGATGTATGGCAAGGAATCATGGGGTGTGGTGAGAAGCACCGTCCTGATCGACCCCGAAGGGAAAATCGCCGGAGCTTGGCCCAAGGTGTCCAGAGCGGCCGGGCACGCCTTCGATGTACTCGAAGCGTTGAGGAATAAGGTGGAATAGCGCTATTCCGAGGTGGTTCGAATGTTGACGGGCGAAGAATCGACCCGGATCGTCGAAGGAACCTCATGGTTGATCGCCCTGTGTAGAAAACGGGAATTTCGGCACTGTGACGGTTCAGCCCTCCCCGCCGGATGATTCCGTCGATCGTTGCCCAGTCTCCGAGGCCAAGCGGCAGGAAGGGCAACCCGATCCGGCGGGATGACATCGGGGTGTCTATCGTTTTCGAGCGGGCACTCGGTAAATGAAGCCGAAACGTGACCCGACGGAGGGCGTCAGCGGTCAGAGGTCCTTCCGGACAGCAGAGGATGGGCCGATTGTTGTGCTGCACATGAACCCACTTTGCCCGCCGTCGGGCTCCCGGGCTCGGACATCGGGTATCGAAACCGCCGTCCCGGCCCTGCATGGATACCCACAAGAGCGCATGAAGGTCACTACCGTCATCGCGGTTCGGGCGGAATACGGATGAGTTCCCCCGGAATCGGCTTGCGTCGGATGGATGGCCGTGCATTCCCGCACAGAGGAGGCAATGATGCGGATGGTAATGAAGGTTAATCCGGCTGTCGTATTGACTGCCCTGATTATCGCGATCGTTCTTGCCGGTGGGGCGATGGCGGACAAGCACCGTCACTTCGGCAAACACCAATTCAACAGGGGCGATCACGGGAATGAAGCCACCGGAGAGGCAGCGGCATGGATTCTGGGAATAGCCAATTTTCCGGTCCTGCTCAGTCAGCTTCTCAAAACCGCGGACAAAGTGGTGCCGTTGAAGCCCGCGTCCAGGGACCGCCTGACAAGGTTCAACCGCCTTCAGAAACATCACCTGATGAAGCTCCACTATTGGCTGAATCCGGTCGCCATCGTGATCGCCGTTTCACACTGGACGCTGTCTCACTGCAGGTCGACCGGTCTACCGGAGTGGGGGCTTGGCATCATGATCGCTGTGGGTGCTCTCGGGCTGGTCATGAAACTCAAGCTCGCTCCCGTTTCGATGAGAAAGCCGGTCTACAGACTGCACACCAACCCGATATCGATACCGGCGGTTCTCCTGATTCTCCTGATCGGACACTCGATTGTTGACTGAGAAAAGTCAATCTGTTCGACATTGACTCGTCATTTCGTCCCTCAAACCCGCGGGGGCAAATTTCAACTGGATGGAAACCGGCCGGCAAACGCAATGAAGACGTTGATCGCAAGCCTGTTGATAGGAGTCCTGGTTTTTGAGCTCGCCGAGCACGTGATTCTTCCGCTGATGTGGCTGCTCCTCAAACGGAGGAAAGTTTCCATGTGTGATGTGCAAAGCATGGTCGGGCAAACCGCCGAAGTGAAGCAGTGGAAAGGCAAGAAGGGGAAGGTGGAACTCGGCGGTGAACTATGGAACGCGACGAGTCACGCTCCCATCGTTCCCGGCTCACGAGTCGTCATCGAAGACGTGGATGGGCTGCTGTTGAAGGTCAAATCCGAGGACACCGGCTGAAGAGTGTTCGGAGAAGAGACCTTTTCTCCGGAACTGCTCGCGTAGCGATCAGAAAGGAGTGCCCGGGTATTTCGCCAACCCGAACGCGGCGAGATCCGAAAACGCGCCACCCGGATTCGGACATGGACAACCGCGTAGCGAAACGGAGCCGGGCAACCGGAATCCGCATCACTCGAGCGGCTCGGCTTTGCCTTCAGAGGCCCCAATCCACGCCGAGCACCTTCTCCACCGCGTCACCCTTGATCCGGTAGACAGCGGCCCCGCCGCCTTCATAGTAGGCATAGCCGACGACGATCTCCATCACCCCGTCGCCGTTGCAGTCCAGCACGTTCACGATCCGCCAGGTCGTCGAGGGACCTTCGTCCGTTTCGGTCGAGGTCCGGAAGAAGCCGTCCAGCAGGGTGTCGCTCGCCCTGCCCCGGGCGGTTTTCCTCAGAAACACCATGGAAAAATCCCCGGGCTTCGGACTGTCGAGCGCACTCCTGCCGGAGAAGTGTTCGGCGCTCACCAGCACCTCGTTTTCACCGTCACCGTCAAGGTCGATCTCGGCGACCCGGGTGATCTTCACCTTGGGGGCATGGATGGCCCTGGTTTTCAGAATGTCTCGAGCCGCATTGACATAGGGTTCGAAATTGCGCTCCACAATGCGCGGCCGCCGAGGCATCGCATCCCACGAGCCCCCGACGGCCAAAACGTCCTTGCCTGATTTGTCGACCGGTTTCATGCGCACAAGGAATTCGGGGTCCGCCTCCCCCCACGGTCCGGCCTTGCCGCCCGTCGCCTTCCGGAGGAAGGTGAACGGGGCGTAGACGCGATACTCCTCGCCGCCCATCAGCTTCGGCGCAACCGCTTCGGGCGTGAGCCACTTGTCGCCGTGGGAACCGCCCAGCAGCACCCAATAATCCTTGGCGTAGTATTTCAGGAGGGGCGCAACCTCCGCGGCCGGCGTCTCGCGGGCCGCAGTGACCGACACGACCACCAGGCCCAGAACCATCAGGAAGATTTTGCATGCACGATTCATCGTTTCGGATTCCCATCTCTCTTGCGCCCCGGAACGCGAACCGGAGCTGTGGTGAAGGGTGCTCCCCCGCGGTGCCGTCCGGACAGGCAGGCTCCGTGTCATTTGGTGGGCAGAACGTCCCGCAAGGTGAAATCGACCCAGATGATACCACAGTTTCCCTGACGCGTCTGCGCCGCCAGGTCTTCGCCCAGGGTCTGCGGGATCGGCTTGGGGAGGCGGCTCCACCAAGCCTTGTCCTCGTCATAGCCGATCTGGAACATGACGGTATTCGGGTAAAAAGTTTCACTAAACTCTCTAAACTCATCCAAGAATTCCCGCTCGTTTGCAAACCGCGCGCTGTCATTGATGAAAATGATCTTCCCGCGATACGTCGGAGGCAGGTCGGACTTGGCGAAATGCTTGAGAAACAGCCGATATTTCCTACTCAGCGACTTGACCTTTTGTTCCCACGCCTTGGCCCTCGCATCCGTCACTTTAGCATTGGCGCACCCGTCACACCGGCTCCGATACCATTCCACATCCACACCGAAACCGGCGATGCAGGGATGATGTCCGTAACGTTTGTGGGTGACCGCGATCAAATCCGCAACCTTCGCATAGCCGGGCTCGAATTGAAGAAACACCTTTATGCCGTGAGTGTCGAAGTACTTCAGATACCTTTCGTGCTTGTCGGTCGGGGAGAAGCGAATCCGGGGATCGTATGTTCCGCCGGGATTGGGGAATCCCATCTCCATCCCGCTGTTCTCGCCCTTGAAATAGATCTCGCCGACCAGCCATATGGCAACTCCCCTGGAACCGGGAAAGTAGCCGGTCATGGCATCGATGGCTCTTTTCCAACCTGCCGGTCCGGGAAAAGGCGATATACCGTAAGGAGACGAGCGAACCCCCGCCCAACTCACCCTGCAACCGGCGGCAAGGGGAGTTGGAGCGGCGAGGAAAACAAGGCTCACAATCGCGATCAGCACCAGGCTGCAAGATTTCCAGCGCATGTCGTTCTCCTCATGGCTCGGCGCGACGATTCCTCCCGGAACTTCCCCCAATTTTTCGCAGCATAGCGAAGTTTATCGGCGAACGCAAAGCCGAACCACGCTTTGCCGAATCGGTCGTTCGTTCATGGGACGGCCGAAGCCCTTCCCGTTTGCGCCACAGGCGCAACCTCATTTCTCGTGAGAAAGGCAGCCGCAACGCCCAAGACCTTCTGCCCCCATCCCCGGCCGGCGCTGCTGCCCGGAGGCCGTCGCCCGTTGTATAATATACCCGCATGAGCATCATTCACGTATGGGCGGGAATGACGTCGGCGGGTTTCCTGTTGCCTTGTCAACCCTCGATTCATGACGGACCGCCTGAATGCGGGAAAAGAGCATCCCCAGGTTTTTCCATGCGGCGATAACGGCGCGAATGCATCATGAGACCGCAAATTACTTGATCGGTTATGGATTTTGTGGTTGACTGCGCCGATAATATTCGTATCGTCGGCTGCATCCCCAGACGGGACGCAGGGCTTTTTCTTGGCTGCGCCGGGCCGAGTCTTGTTGTGCGAGGGTTTGCGCTGTTTCGTGAACCTGGGCGGCCCGGGCCCTTTTCGGAGGGTGTCCGCGGCGTTAGGTGAGCTTCGGCGGGATGGTTCGACATTTCTTTGAACGCTGACAGTTGATTAACAGATCATCAATGGAGGACTGCAACATGAGGCACAAACCATTTCTGAAATATCTCCAGCTGCTGACTCTCCTCTTGTTGTTCCTGCAATGCTATTCAACCCATGGCGCCGAGGACGAGCAGTTCACCGTCGGGACCCGGGTTCCCTCGTTCACCCTGCCGGCCCCCGAAAACGCTCAGGCTCAGAAGTATCTCGAGTTGGCTTCGGCCCAGCCGTTCACCATTTCCAAGATTGGCGCGAAGATCGTCGTGATCGAGTTCTTCAGTGCCATGTGCCCGCACTGCCAAACGAACGCCCCCATAGTCAACAGGCTCTACAAAGCGATTCAGGATGACGCCCGGCTCTCGAAAGATGTTAAATTAATAGGGATAGCCGTCGGTAACAACAAGAAGCAGGCTGACGCATTCAGAAAGACGTACAAGGTTCCGTTCCCGGTGTTTCTCGACGAGGAGTACGGCATCACCGGCCCCCTGGGAGGCGTCGACACACCCACCATGCTCGTCCTGGCCACAGCCGACAGCAAGGTGCTCGCCTGCCATGTTGGAGTCATTACGGATTTCGATGCGGTTCTGAAGGAACTCAGGGAACTCAGCAAGAAGCAATAGACTGCCATGACCGAGTACGAAATCGAGAATATAAACAGCCTCTCCAAGAGCCCGCTTTTTCGCGATATCCCCAAAGACAGGCTGGCGGAGATCGCACGCTCCGCTCAAAACCGGATCGTGCCGCAGCATGGCTTTGTGATCAGGCAGGGCGATGCCGCGGACGTCTTTTACGTCATCGCCTCGGGCCGCGTCCGGGTGACCAAGAAGAACGAACGGGGAATGGAGCGAGAGCTCGGCTTCCTCGGCCCGGGGGACAACTTCGGCGAGATAGCGCTGCTCACGGGCGAGCCCAGGGCGGCGGATGTGGTCGCCCTGGAAGAGACGCGCTGCATGGTCTTTTCAAAAGAGCAGTTTGACGCCCTGTTGACGGAGTTCCCCTATATTTACACGAAATTCGTCAAGGAAATGCGGCAGTGGCTGCTCAAGGACGATGAGGTGATTTTCGAGGAAGCCGAGGAGGCCTACCAGGCCTCGCGACTTTCCTGGTACCAGTTCGTTTTGATCATTGCAGTGACCGTCGTCCTCGCGCTGTCGTTCAATCGCTCGAATCCCAACGGAATCCCTTTGTTTCCCTCGATGCCCGACCGGAACGCCTTTCCCGCCGTCACCGTTTCCACGGCCATGGAGGAGTTGGAGCGGGGAGACGCCCTCATCGTGGACGCGATGCCCTCCAACTTTTATCAGAAACGCCACATCAAGAACGCGATCAATATGCCTCTCGCTCTTTTTGACATCGTCTACACCATGACGTTCGACGAGGAAGACAAGGCCAGGAAGATCGTCGTTTACGGGACGACGATAAGCAAGCCGTACGACCTGGAAGTCGCGGAGAAGCTGGCCGCTCGAGGCCACACGAACGTGGGCATTCTGAACGGGGGCCTGGCGGAATGGGAAGCGAAGGGCTACCCCGTTGAAGGAAAGGCGAAAGAATGATCCGCTCATTTCTGAAACGACTGATCTCGAGCGAATACGTGGCTCTCGTGCTGAGAATCTATGTCGGATACTTCTTCATATACGCCAGCCTGAGCAAGATCCCCTATCCCGCGCAGTTCGCCGAGGCGACCGCGAACTACCGCCTGATACCCTACCTGTTTCTCAACCTGGGGGCCGTCATTCTGCCGTGGCTCGAGTTCGTTTGCGGGCTGTTTCTCATCATCGGCTTCATGTCGAGAGCTTCCGCAGTCCTGATCGGCCTCATGCTGATCGCATTCAACGTCATGGTGCTGATCAACATGTACTGGGGCGCTCCCATCTCGTGCGGCTGCTACGATACGGTGGGCGAGCCCATCGGTTGGAGGAAAATATTGGAGAACGCCGCCATGCTGCTCTTCACCGTGCAGATCTATTTCTTTGACGGGCTGTCCGTCTTTCGACGGCGCAAGTCGATTGTTTACGACAAGAGCGGAGCAGCCGCTCCCGCCTCGTCGCGATAGGCTGTCTTATGTCGAAAAAATCAAAATCCCTGGTTATCGTACGGCTGGTTTTTCTGTGCCTGTTTTTCCCCCTGCTGCTCGCGTGCGGTTCCAACGATTCCTATGTGGGCATCTACAAGGCCAGTGCCAACGACTCCCCCAGACAAGACGAAACGACCCTCGAGCTGAAACAGAACGGAGACGGTGTCTGGAGGGTGGGCGATGATGAGATACCTTTTTCCTGGGAAGTGAAACACGATGAGCTCCGGGTGAACACGAAAGGCGGGGGAGTAATCGTCGGCAGGATCGAAAAAGAGATGCTCAGCCTCACGCTTCCGGGTTCCAAGCTGGTATCGTTCAAAAAGATCCACTGACCCCGGCGCATTCGCTCATTTCTGCCCCGCAGGGCCTTCACCGTCGCCCCATTCGCATGCTGCGGGGCATTCCGCTGGTTTTCCTCCCGATCGGCCGTCCAGCGTCATCGTTTTCCGATCAAGACCGCCAAGGTACTTCCCTGGCTGCGCCCCAGGAACTCTGTTCGCAGAGGAGGTCCGGCAGCCTTGCGGACCCTGAAAGCCCCTCCCAGGAACAAAATCGAAGAATAGTCAGAACTCCTGCCCGCACTTTGCCGATTCACTATGTGTTGCGAAATCGAAGCGTCTCGATTGTATTCGGATTGGGGAACGGTGGGCAGCTATGGTAGAAATGGCCGGGGCGTTTTCCCGGAAACACATGATTCCAACCACTTCGCGGGGACAAGGGCGGAGGATCGCTCGATCGGCAAGCGTCCCCGCCTGCAGTTGCCGACACCCTGTCGAACGATTCCATTCCCGGGACGGCCGAGGGTACGGACCTCCGCGCCGGGGCGGCATTTCCATGCCGCCGCCCGGCTTATTCCTGACGGAGGGCGGCGGATGAGCGATGAAAAGAAGAGCCGGCGGGAGTTGGTGGAGGAACTCGCCCTGCTGCGTCGGCGCGTCATCGAGTTGGAAAACCTGCAGGAAAACCACAGACGAGTGGAAGAGGCATTGCGGGAAAGCGAGGAACGTTTCCGATTCATGGCGGAAACGACGGGAGACGTGCTCTACCAGCTCCGATACGACTCCATGAAATACGACTACATGAGTCCCTCCATTGTAAAACTCACCGGCCATTCGCCCGAGGAAATCGATGCCGTCGGGTTCAGGAAGCTCATCGTCAGCATCGAGGATCATGGAGAGAAAAACCTCTCCATGGAGGCAATCGCCAAGAACCGGCAGGACGGCAAGACCGGCGAGTACCACGCGGACTACCGGGTGCAAACGAAGAGCGGCGAAGAAAAGTGGCTGGGGGACCATTCCTTCCCGTTGCGGGACAGCTCCGGACAGGTGATCGGGTCGGTTGGAATTCTCACCGACATCACGCGGCGAAAGAAAATGGAGGCGAAGCTTCGAGAACTGAACAGGAAACTGGAGCGTCTTGCCACCCTCGACGGCCTGACCCGGGTGGCCAACCGGCGCAGCCTGGACCGGTTCCTTGACCTGGAATGGCGGCGCACGCGGCGCGAGCGGGCACCCATGGCGCTCATCCTCAGCGACATCGATCATTTCAAACTCTACAACGACACGTACGGCCACCTCGCCGGGGATGACTGCCTGCGGGCGGTGGCCACCGCCATCAAGGAATGTGCGAAACGTCCCATGGACCTCGTCGCACGCTACGGAGGCGAGGAATTCGCCGTTGTCTTGCCTAACACCAATGCGGACGGAGCCGTCCACATCGCCGAGACCATCTGCCGGGAGGTCGAGAACCTGCGCGTTCGTCACCCGGAATCCTCCACGGGTGAATTCTTGACCCTGAGCTGTGGGGTCGCCGCCATGGTCCCGCGCGAGGAAAGTACTCCCGAGGCGCTCGTCGCCGCAGCGGACGAAGCGCTTTACGAAGCCAAGAAGCAGGGGCGCAACCGAGTCGTTTTGAAGGATCGAGGGCGGTAGACGGATCAGACCATTCCAGGCTCTTGTGAAGGTCGGAAAAGACCGGCTTCGTTGGCGCCGCACAATCCCGCCCGCGTCAACTCCCGATGGGCAGGTGTTGTGTCGTCTTGAACGCACCTCGATATGAGATCGAGCGGCAGGGTATGGCGCCGCAACGTCATTTCACGTTCCACGTTGCAGTACTGTTCGAAATGCGACATCACCGATTCACGCAGGCTGCGATGGACGGGCTCGCGCAGGACGCGCAACGGGCGGCGGTCGTCCAATGGAGCGTGAATTCCGAACCGATTTCCGGCGCGTCATCCGCCTCCAATCCCTGGGGGCCGTCTACACCACCTCGCCCGATGGGAAGAGCGGCGTGCCCATGCAGCCACGCAAACCGCGAAAGGGACACTACGCGACGCCGGATCGGCACCTTTTACACGACTCAGTTTGCCATGCGCAGTTTGATGATATTGTCCGGTTTTTCACCTGCCTTGATCGGGAACTCGACCCCCCTCGTGGATCGGACGATCCTCCTCAGAGGAATGCAGACTTCGCTGGCACACTTGGGGCAGACTTCATCGGCGTGAACTTCCTCGCAGGAAACACACAACTGAAGATTGAACACCGAGGTGTGAAACGATTGGTCGGGAATTCGTATTTTCCTGGTGCGCTTGAGCCATTCCAGCTCGAAATCGGCCTTTTTCTCTGCCGTGAAAATGTGCCACCAGACCCCGATGAAACCTATCACCAGGACAAAGATAACCGGGACAAACCATTCCATCTTTGCTCCTCCTGTTTTTGTGGCGTCAAAGCCCGCCAAGCCTTTCCAAGAGCAGCACATTGACATTGGCGAAAGAGCTGGGGAACATTCAGGAAGGTATAGCGGCGGACTGCCTCGTCGACCTATTTATAAAATTAATTCTTCATTCCCTACTTTGCCATCGGGTCGAGACAGTATTTTTGTCGCACGGAAACAATATTCCACAATTTGACGAACGTACCGAAAAGTTCCCTCATTTGAGCAGGCTCCGGGCGGGGAAAGACCACGCCTTCCTTTATCCTCGGGACGGACGGGCTCCGGGAATCCCACTTCCGTTTGCCGTCCGCCGACGGAACTTCAAGGGTGGCCGGCGGATGCCCGGGCGAGTTGAGGGCTTCGCGGTGGCCGGTAAGGTGATCCTGACGGCGAAAGCCAGGCACAACCGCTTCGCGTCGCGAGCCTCGCATCGCGCGCGCAAGCGCTCTCCCTCCGGAACCATCAGATACGACTGGGATTTCCCGTTCTTCCTTTTTTCTGCTGTGGTTTCTGTGCTATAAGGCGCCGGTCTCCCGTCCGAAGGGCAACCCGATGGGCGACGTCACGGCGTGTGGCGAATTGTTCGGCCACATTCCAAATCGGTAAGGTGTAGAATGGAAGGAGTCCTTTGCATATGCCCGGCAAGCGAGTTCTGATATTTCTTGCCCTCCTCGTGTCGGCAGCGGCCTTTTTCCTTTGGTCGGCTCCACCGGCACGGGCACAGAGTCAGGAGCAGGCCCGCACGGACGAATCACTGCGCCAGCTCCAGGAACAATGGCGCCAAATAATGAAAAACGAGTACAATCCCGCCGCCGTCACTCCCAACCGCTCGGCAAAGCCCATGTTCGACCGGGAACGCGAGAGAAGGGGCCATCCCGGCTCGAGACCCGCCCGGCAAAAATCTCGAAGGCGCTAGCCGAAGCCGGATGCATAAGCAGAATTGCCCCTTTCGTCGAGCCGGCGGGACGGCCCTTGCGGGCTCTGGTTTTTCCGGGCCGTCCGGGGGATAGCCTTGTTCCGTTGCCGTTCCACAACCCGAATCGGCTCTCTGAGCGCACCGCTCGGCTTGCCTCCGGGAACCCGGCGGAGAGGAAGCCAGGAGAGTCGGACTTCCGCCTCCGGGTTTTGGCGAAGCGTCCGAATGCGAGCCTTCCCCCGCAGAGTCGGGATCGGTTGGGCCGTCGCGCTGTATTTCGGGAAAGGTCCTTTGAGAGAAGGCCTTTGCCGACCGACTCCTAGCGGACCAGGTAGACCCCCGCCACCACCACGCCGATGGCCACGACGATTCGCCGCAGCACGGCCGGTCGGATTTTTCCCGCAAGGCGGCCTCCCACTGCTCCCCCGATCAGCGCGCCCACCGCCATCACCGCCGCGGCAGACCACATCACCTGATCGGAGAAGAGAAAGAAGGCCGCCGCGGCGATGTTGACAACGAGGGCTATGACCTGCTTGATCGCGTTCAACCTGGTCAGGGATTCATCGATGACGAGCCCGAGCACGGCCAGTACGATCACGCTCAGCCCTGCGCCGAAATAGCCTCCATAGACGGCGGCTATGCCGACCGGCAACACCGTCCACATTTCATGCGGCGGCGCCGATCCTTTGTGCTCCGCACGACGCGTGAGCCAGGCGCGCACCGAGTCCTGCGCGGCGAGCAAGCCCGCGGCAAGCAGTATCAGGAAAGGCACAAGGCTCCGAAAGACCCGTTCGCCCGTGTTCAACAGCAAAATGCCGCCCGCGATCCCTCCGATCATGCCGGCGGGAACGAGCAGCCACATCCTTCGTTCGTTTCCGCGCAAATCGTTCAGCTGCGCCAGGCTCCCTCCCAGGTACCCGGGGCACAGGGCCACCGTATTGGTCACGTTGGCCGCCACCGCCGGCACGCCAACCGCTGTCAGCATGGGAAACGTGATCAGGGTTCCGCCTCCGGCCAGGGCGTTCACAGCACCTCCCGCAACAGCCGCCAGTCCCACAAGAAGCAGTTCCAACTCGCCCATCTTCCTCGCCGTCCTTTCTTCTCATCCGCTCACGGCCCGCTGCGCGCCGGGCCTCCCGTGTTTCAGCGCCCGGTCTTCCCCCCGTCTCCGCTCCGGTCTTCCCCGACGCCGCTCATAATGATCCGTTCCACCGATTCCAAGTGCTCCCGCATGGCCGTACATGCCAGGCCGGGGTCTCCAACCTCAAGGGCGTCGATGATCCTCAGGTGCCCAACCACCGAAACACGCCTTCGGGCCGCAGTCCTGAGGGATTCCGACCGGCTCTCGGCAAGTATCCCGTTCACCGTTTCCATCACCTCCCTCACGACCCTGTTCTTCGACGCCTCGGCCAACAGCAGGTGGAACGCCGCATCCAGCTCGGAATCCTCCATCCCCGCCAGATGCCTCCTCTCCTGATCACAGACGATGACTTTGAGACGGTCCAATTCTTCCGGAGTAACGTTCCTGGCCGCCAGAGCCGCAATCTGGGGTTCCACGAGCAACCGGAATTCCAGGATCTCCCGGATCAAGTCCTTACGGGCCTGGATCGCCATCGCAAACGAGTCGATCACAGCGGATTCTTCCGCGGCACGCACATACGTGCCGTCGCCCCGGCGGCTTTCGAGAATCTTTCTTTCTGAAAGCGCCTGGATCGCCTGCCTGACGCAGTTGCGCGACACCTTGAAACGCTCGGCCAGAGTCCGCTCCGGAGGGATTTTCCCGCCCACCCGCAGCTCACCGAGGCGGATCATTTCTTTGATCCGCTCGACGACTTCGTTGTAGAGATACCTTTTCCCGGGGGAAGCGACTTCGTCCGCCATGTACCCTTCCTCCCCGCCCATGGGGCCATTCCATCAACTCATTTCAGGCTAAAGATTAATTGGTAGGACCAATAACATATCGTTATGGAGATTTCAATATAATTGGTTTAGCATCTACATGCCCGGCGTGAAAAAGCTCAGTCACCACCCGCGGTGAAAGTGGGCATTCGGCGAACCTTGCCCGAGGGTTCCGGGTTCACCTGCGAAACGGTGATGTCCAAGGCGAAAAAGTGAAGGCTCGAATTCGTTTCCACTGGGACGGCGACGAAAAACCGGTTATAAGACCGGCAATCCAGAACAAGCGGGACGGAACGGGTCCGGCATCGAAGATGCGGGGGCTCCCTTCGTTCCCCGCGAAACACGAGAAGGTCCGGTGCATCATGTTCACCCTGCGAGACGGGCTCATGCTCGTCCTTACCCTGTCCTCAATTCTTGCCGGCGTTCTCTTTCCCACCTTTGGAGCCCCCTTCCAGCCCTACCCCATGTACTGTATGATGGTGCTGCTTTTCTTCAGTTTTCTTCCCATCCGATTCAGCAACATGCTGTACGCCCTCAGGGCTTCCTGGGCCGGAACGCTCCACTGCCTGCTCTTCAAGCTCGTCCTGTTGCCCGTGCTGGTATTCGTCGCTTTTCACAGCCTGCTTCCGGAGTACGCTCTTGCAGCTTTGCTGCTGTCCGGAGTCTCCAGCGGGGTCGCCTCACCCTTTTTCGCCGTCCTGGTGCAGGCCAACATGGCGATCGTGCTCGGCATGGTGGTCATGAGTTCGATTCTGGTCCCGTTCACGCTTCCCACGCTGGTACACGTGCTCATGGGCAGGGAGATGTCGATACCGTTTGCGGCCATGTCTTACCTCCTGGGCATGGTGATCTTCGTCCCCCTCTTCATTGCGGAAGTCCTGAAGCGTTTCACGCCGGCCGTGTCGACGCGGCTCATGGAAATCCGTTATCCTGCCTCGCTGTTGTGCTTTGTCATCACGAATCTCGGTATTTTTTCAAAGTACGCATCGTTCCTGCGTGAGCAGCCGTCAACCGTTGCGGTCGCTTTCGGTGTGGCAACGGTTCTGGCCGGTTTTTATTTTGTGGCGGGAACCCTCGTAGCGCATAACCGGCCTCCGGCCGACCGCCTGGCGGCGGTCGTCAGCTTCGGCCTCATCAATAACGTGCTTGTCCTCGTGTTCAGCTCGGAATTTTTCGGTCCTCTCGAGCCCACGGTCGCCGCCATGTACAACGTTCCTTTCTTCAGCCTGATCATCCCGTTGCGTTTCTACCAGAAATGGGCCATGCGCCGAAGTTCCTGAATCCCGCAGCTTCCGAGCCGCCCCTTTCCTCCCCTGCGTGTCCCGATGAAAATGGAGATCGACCTCCGAGGAGCTTCCGACAACACGGCACTCCTCAAATCACCACCCGCATGAGCCGGTGAGCGGCATCGCGCCGCACGAATCCGAAACGCAGATTCGGTCCCTCCAGATCCGATTGTCGCGACCTGCCGCCCCGCTGATTCGAAAACACGGCAGGGCGCCAGGAAGACATGATGTTTTCGGGATTCCTCCATCTGGATGACCGAGGCGTCTTATGAAGGAACGGACATTCCACTCCGGAACGGCAATGCCGGAAGGCCTGGCCGGTTCAGAGGACAAAGGCGGTTCGATGGGAATTCGGCAAGAGTTGCCCGAAAGGGAGCATGAAGTACCTTAAAATATTTTAAAGATTGGTGGGCATTGCACATTACTGGTCCGGACACCAAGAACTTTTCGATACTGGAAGCCATCTAGCGAGAATTGTCGCCTTCATCTGGGACAAAAGCCTCAAGATAGATGATGCACAGAATTTGCAGGATTGTTTCCAATGCAATATCGTTCCGACCGCCTATTTCCTCCCTTGCGGTGATCAACGCAGCTTCGCCGGTTTTTCTCTCAGCAAAGTTCATCAAGCAAACAAATCCTTTCAAGTCGCTTCCCGGAAGGCTTGTCAAATAAATTCAAAACTGCCCGTCGCCAAATTCTCGATGCATACTAATCCTAATATTATTTCACTTAAACTTGATAATATCATTTGCAGAAAAATAGATTTTATCTATAATGGTCGTTGGAACGACTTGAAAGTCCAGGAAATTTTTATTAAATCAAGGAACTTAGGAGCGTGCCGATGACGAGAAAATTGGTGGAAATCAGTGCGGACATCATCCAAAACCAGGTATCCACAACTCCGATGTCTCCTGATGAACTAGTATTGTCCTTGCAGAAGGTTTTTAGGGCACTTCAGGACATGCAGAAGTCGGAGACGGACGGAACAGTATTGGATCTGGCCAGACCATTGGAAGAGGGCTCTGAAGAAAGCGGCCCGCCGCAGCTTTCACCCCGCGAATCCATTCAGCAGGACAAGATCGTGTGCCTCGAATGCGGGGCGGAGATGCGCCAGTTGACGGCCAGGCATTTGGTTTCACACGAGTTGACTCCGCGAGAATACCGAAAGAAATACGGGTTCACGATGCGGACTCCCCTGTCGGCGAAGTCTCTGACCAAGGCGAGGAGCAAGGCCGCCAAGAAGCGGGGACTGCCGGAGAAACTGGTGCAGTTCCTCGAGGCCAAGAAGCAGCAGAAGGCCGCGGCGGTAATGGAAGGCTCACCCGCGGAAGACTCCCTGACGGACAAGGCGTCCAAGATCCCCAGGAGAAAGAAAAGCGCTCCCTGACCACCCCGGGGGAGCACTGTTACTCAAAGCCGGCGCGGCATCGGACTCTTCCCGGCAGGTCGCCGGCCGGGATTGGCCGTCCGTTTGCGAAACCCCGGGCAAGAAGACCTTGCGGGATCCCTCGCCGGGCCTTCTTGCCTTTTGTTTCGAACCCCTTTCGCGAGAACCCGGCCGGCCGGTCATCCTCGAACGTTGCCCCGTTGCGTTTGGATGGATAAAACCTTCGGAACGGCCTGCGAACAAGCCGTCGACGACGGCTCCTCTGTATCGTTTCGAACCCGCTGCTCACGACGGTTCGCGGCAACGACGGACCGTCTTCGTTCAGCAAATCGTTCGTGTTGCCGTGAAGAGAGATGACCCATGATCAGGAAAGCCGTCGTAGTTGTCGTCATCGGTCTGCTGGGTCTTCTGGGATACCGGTTGCTTGCCTCGAGTCCCGGGCCGACGATCAGGAACGATCGTCCAAACGGTGAAAACATCATTTGCTTTGGGGACAGCCTTACGTACGGCACTGGTGCTCCCAAAGGAAAGGATTACCCAACCCGGCTGTCCCGGATGATTTCCGGGCCTGTTATGAACAAGGGCGTCCCGGGAGACACGACGGCCCGGGCACTGGACCGATTGGACAAGGACGTACTGTCGCAGTCTCCCCGTATCGTTTTGATCACGCTGGGTGGAAATGATTTGAAAAACGGCATTTCGAAAGACATTGCTTTCCGAAACCTGAGGGTCATCATCGAGTCAATCCAGGACATGGGCGCCCTGGTGATTGTCGGAGGCATCGACGTGCCTGTTTGGGGGCGCGGTTTCGAGGACGGATACAGGCAAACCTGCCGGGAGACCGGCGCGGTGCTCGTCCCCAATATTTTCGAAGGCATCTTCGGCAACCGACAACTGATGAGCGACGCCATTCACCCCAACGGCGAGGGCTATGAATTGATTGCCGAGAAATTCCACCAGGCGCTGAAACCTTACCTTTGATGGCCGGAAACGTGCGTCCGTAACGAGGAGCGGAGGCGTTCGGGCGGGTTCGGGAACGAGCGTGCCCGGCCGGAATCGGCGTCGTCGTCTCTCCGTATGCTCCGCCGGCAGACCCCGCAGTTCACCGATGGAGCTTCCCCCCTGTCCGCTCTTCCAGCGCTCGCCGACAGTTTGAAAACCGGTTGGCCCCGTCGGCGACGGCCGGGCTTCGAACGGGCGTCTTCCCGGTTCTCCCGGCACGGCAGTGCAAGAGGAGGAAACGATGCAAGGAGCACTCTGCGGTTTCACGGTGTTGGACCTGTCCCGACTCCTTCCGGGCCCGTTCTGTTCCATGCTGCTCGCGGACCTCGGGGCCGACGTCATCAAGATTGAGGAGCCCGGACGCGGCGACTACATTCGCTGGTGGCCTCCCAGGGTCGGCGGCGGCAGCGGCTACCATGTCGTCCTCAACCGCAACAAACGGTCTCTGACCCTCAATCTGAAGGCACCCGAAGGGAAGGACATTTTCAGAAGCCTGGCGAAAAATGCGGACGTGGTGTTGGAGAGTTTCCGTCCGGGCGTGATGGACAAGATGGGATTGGGCTATGAACGGCTCGCAGCCGTCAATCCCGGCATCGTCTTTTGTGCGATCTCCGGGTACGGGGCCTACGGCCCGATGGCGCTCAAGGCCGGCCATGACGTGAACTACCTCGCCCGCAGCGGTGTGCTTTCCTACAGCGGCCGGCGTGCACCCACCATGACCGGGGTTCAGATCGCCGATCTGGGCGGCGGCGGTCTTCCTGCCGCTTTCGGCATTCTGGCCGCCCTGCTCGCCCGGACACGCACCGGCAAAGGCCAGTTCGTGGATGTTTCCATGACGGACGGCTCACTGCTATGGAATTGCCTGCGCTGGGGAAAACTTCTCGGCGACCGAGCCGTCCCCGCTCCAGCGGACGACATGCTGAACCACGGCTTTGCCTGCTACAATCTTTATTCGACCCGGGACAAGCGGTACATGAGCCTTGGCGCGCTGGAACCGCAGTTCTGGAAGGCCTTCTGCGAGCGTGTGGGACACCCGGAATGGGACACTCCACAGTATTTCGAACCGGGAAGCCACCAGGTCGAGTTGAAGCACCGGCTGGAGGCGTTGTTCGCGAGCAGGACCCGTGCCGAGTGGGTGGAGGTCTTCAAGGATGCCGACTGTTGCTGTGAACCGGTGCTCGATCTTGCCGAGGTCATGGACGATCCCCAGGTGCGGGCGCGAGAAATGGTGGTCGATCTGATCCATGACAGCTGGGGAGCCTACCGGCAGCTCGGCATATGCCCCCGACTCTCGAGCACCCCCGGGGGCATTCGGTCACATGCCCCCGAGCTCGGCGAACACACGGACCGGATCCTTTGCGGCCTGGGCTACGATTCGACCGAGATCGAAAGGCTGCGACGGCAAGGCGTCGTCTGATCCCGGTCATGCGCACTTCACATGCCGCCGCACGAGCGATCGCCAGGCAGGTGGGCGTGCGGCTGCGTCTTGCATCGTCCCTTTTCGAGCGATTCCGGTTCGCTCTCAATACCGCGGCATGAGGGATCGCGCGGGGTGAGGCGGCTGAGGATGAATCCCGCCCTTGTACGGACCGATGTGCCGGTCAGACGTGGCGGTAGGGGACGCGGGTGGGGATAAACCTTGCCATTACGGACTGTTACGCCGATCAAACGTAGGGGAGGGCTTTATGCCCTCCCGCCCGATGCACCCCTCTTGAATGCGATTGTACGAAACGGCCGGATCGGGCCGGCGATCGCGCCGCGAACCTTGACAAAGCCGCAGTGCGTGCAAAGGATTGAGGGTGTAAGACAGAAAATGGGCCGATGGTTCAGGACTGTTGTGATCACTCCAAACCGACAAGGAGCGGCAAATGGCGAGAAGGCGAAGAGACGCGATGGATTGGGTGGACAGGGCGATCTCGTTTTACAAATCCGCAGGCCGGGAGATCGCCCTGGCCGAATACATGAACCCCCGGGGACAGTTTGTCGAAGATGAAATGTACGTCTTTGTGCTGGATTCCGCCGGCACGATGCTTGCCCACGGGGTCAACGAAAAATTCGTGGGCAAGGATTTCATCAACCTCAAGGACTCCGACGACAAGCCGTTCATCCGGGAAATCGTCGATATTGCCAACTCCCAGGGCAGCGGGTGGGTGCAATACAGGTGGTACCATCCCACCAGCCGAAAAGTGGTTCCCAAAGTGGTCTATTTTGACAAAATCGACGACATGATCTTTTGCAGCGGTGTCTACGAGGAATAGCACGGCTTCATAAACACGACCGAACTCCCCGGTCGTCGGGACCGCCGTTGCGGAGCACGGCCTATTCTTTTTCCACGGTTCGTCTTACTTATCCTCGCGGTCTTCGGGCACTCATCCTCACAGCAGTCGCAACCGGCAGGAATCGGCGTTTCAACGATCATCGACCTATCAGCCTTCCGAACCACGGGAAGAGTCGAAAGACCGGAACAGACCCGCCCGGGGCAAGGTCCTCTTGTGACCTGCCCCGGGGGGATGTTCGTACAATCGACTTGAGCGAACCGCCACAGGAGGTCCCCGGCTACACCCCCCTGTGCCTTGGTGAATCCCGCCAGTCATGAACGATCTCCCAATGATCGTTAAACGAAGGATCGAATTGGCTGTAGCGAAAAGAAATCGTTTTCCCCGCGGCATCCTCCCCGTCGGCATCCCGGCGCCAATAGCGCAGCGAGATGGCCGGAAGCAGCACCGGGCTGTCTTGCACGTTTCCCGGGAGCCGCGGCTTCTCGATCCAGGTCTCCTTCTCCTCGATCACCTTCCACACCGTACCGTAGCGCTTGCTGCGAACCCGGGCCCCTACCCGGGGCAGGCCGAGCTTCAGCCGTAGCTCCTTGAACCGGTACGGAGACGGTTCGCCCTTGTCCAGCACCCGTTCGCCGAGAAATCCCATGAGGATGGCGCTCACGGGAGCAGTCATCACAATCGAGAGCACGACGATCGCCAGGATTTCCTCTCCGAACGCCACCCCGGCAGCGAGCGGAATCGCGCCCAGGGCTGCCTGAGCCGTACCCTTGGACAGCCAGCTCACCGCGCAGAACAGCTTCTCTCGCCCGTCAAACCCCGAGCCGAGCAAAGCGAGGCCGACTCCCAGGCTTCTGCACGCCAGGCCGCCCACTATCACGGCAATCGCTTCGAAACCCACTTGCCCGATCACCGGAATGTTCACCCGGGCTCCCAGGAGAACGAACAGAAGCAGTTCGGCGAAGACCCGGAGTTTCTGCAGCCGCTGGGAAATAACGAAGGCGACCGGTTCGGCTTTCTCCAGCAGGATGAACGCCATGGTCATTACACCGAAGAGACTCGAAAACGTGACGATCCCCTGGTGAGCGTTTTCCAGCCAGACCAGGAGAATGGAGGCCCCCAACAGGGCAAGCGCCCCTCTCTGCGCGCACCGGTCGTATTTTCCGAAGAGCCGGTAGAGAACATACCCCGGCAACACGCCAGACAGGACTCCCAGAACGATCGCACCCGGGATCTGCGCCAAAGCGCTCAGCAGTCTCACCTGCGCGGCCCCGTACATGCCCGCGAAGAAAGTGAACAAAACGATCATGAACACGTTGTCCAGGGGACAGGAGGCCAGCAGAAGAGTGGGGATCCCCTTGAGCGCTCCCCTGCCGCGGTCGATGTAGTCCAGAGCCTTCGGAACCACCACGGACAGGGATGCCGTGCCCAGAACCGCGCCGAGGATCGCGCCTTCGACTAAACCGAAACCGAGCAGCCAATGGGCCGTCACAACAACCGCCGCCAGCTCGAAAAGGTTGGGCAGGCAGCTCATGCCGATGGTGAGTGCCCCCACTCTGCGCAGCGTCGAACGGTTGAGCCCGAGTCCTGCGCGGAGGAGAAGGACAACGAGGGCGATCTCTCGAAAATCCTCGGAAACGCCGACCATTTCCGGAGCCATCAGATCCAGGCCGTGAGGACCCACCGTCATGCCGACCAGCAGCATGCCCATGAAGCCCGGCAGTTTCAGGCGACGAAACACCAGATCCGCGGCCAGTCCCATGAGAATGATCAACCCGATGCTGAACGCCATAAGTCCTCTGTCGCGTTTGATTGCGGCACCCCGTGCGCCTGTTCCGGTGGGAGGCGGAACCCGCCCGCACCGGGCCGTTCACGGTGTTGGGAAGGTTGATTCCGTTGTGATCTCGAAAACCTGAAACTCCAACGCGTTCAACCGAATCCGTACGGGCGACGAAGTCCGGTTCAAGCCCTGAAAGAGCGTCTCGTATCGCGCCGCGGGCCAATGACGGTGGAAATGGTCTGAGAACGGCGACAGCAGGTCGATTTGACCCTCGGGACCAGGAGGTTGTTCGAACAACCCTCTGCAAATCCGTAGGATAAGTCAAGAAGAAGCGCGGCCCTGCTCCGCCTTCGCGAAGCGCCGCTCATCCGCCTGGACCCGTAATGCATTCCCGGCGGGGGACCCGGTTTCGGCGGGGACGGGCACTTGCAGACACGGCCCGGACCCCTCAGGCCGGTTCGTCTTGCGGCAGCCGGCTCGAGACGCTCCGCAACCACTCGGCGATGTTGGGGTATGGACCGTCGAATCCAGTCTCGCCCCGAAATTCTCCCGTGCCGGGATCGATTGCCGCAAACGGTACGCCGTTTCGCCTGGCCGCATCGAGGTCGCCTTTGCCGTCGCCCAGGAAGAGGCAGTGGCGGGGCTCGATCCGGCAATCGCGGAGGAATCGGGCGAGCGTCTCCGACTTCGGCCAGTCCCCCCCTCCCCGGATCTCATCCAGAAGAACGTTCAGGCCGCGATTTACAAGGGTTTCTCTCAGTTCCTCCAGCGGGGTATTCGAAAGGGCGACTCGTGTGATCTTCAGCCTGCCGAGTTCGGCGAGGACCTCGCGGCACCCGGTCGTCAGCGGAGCGCGGAGCATGGAGATGCGCCCGAGCCGTTTGAATCCTTCCCAGCGGAGCTCGAACTCGTTCTCCGTGAAGGGTCTGCCCACCACCCGCTCCTGAACGATGCGCATCTTGCTTCCACGGTCGATTCCGGTGAGCTGCAGGTACACGTCCACGATGCGGCCCTGCAGTTCCGGGTCCTCGGTGAACGCCTGCGCCATGGCCTGAGCGTTGGCTGCGTTGGAATCGATCAGTACGCCGTTGACATCGAATATGCACACTTTGATTCGCGCCGGTTCCATTTTTTCGCCTTTATGCAGTCATCACCTTTTCGAAACCGCCGTAACGACGGCCGGTGCCGATCGGCAGAGGCCACCATCCAGGATTCAAGATAAGGTCCATGCCGCCCCCTGACATCCCCGGGCAGACCGGATCCGTTCTCGGGGAGGATCACGGCGGACAATACGGTAAGCACGCCCCTTACGGGAAGACAAGCAGGACCGCCGTCAGCGAGGCCAGGGACAACATCGTGGACAGCACGATGCCGGCTGAAGCGAGGTCCGTGTCGCTGCCCAGCTGAGACGAAAGGATGTAGATGGCCGTCGAGGTCGGCAGCGCGAAGTAGATCATGGCCACCTTCAGGGGCAAGCCGGAAACCCCGAAGACGTCGAGCAACAGATAGCCCGTCACGGGGAGCAGGAACAGTTTGAGCACGGATGCCCAGAGCGCCGGGGCCAAATGTCCCCGCAGCATCGAAAAACTCAGGGAGCTTCCGATGGACAGGAGCGCCATGGGAAGGCTGACCGAGGACAGCAAGCGGAAAGTGTTTTCCAGGAAGGAGGGAAAACGGGCCCCCGTTCCGGAAAAAGCCAATCCCAGCAGGCAGGCGAGGATCAAAGGGTTGGAAACGATGGCCTTGAGCAGGAACCGGTTTCGCTGCCCCGGTGCGAATTCCTTTTCTGAAAACCAGATCAGCGTCGAAACCGCAAGGAGATTGATGAAAGGGATGGTGAAAACCAGGACGATGCCGAAATGCCGAACTCCCTCCTCACCGCATGCGCTCAGCACGATCGCCATTCCCACATACGTGTTGAAGCGGTAGCAGCACTGCGAGAACGATCCCACTTTGAAGTCCGGAGCCCCCCACGCCCTGATGAAGATCAGGCTTATCGCCCACAACGCGAACACCGCCAGGACGCAGGCGACCCCGAGTTGCCAGTCGAGATCGGCGCCGGAACCGGAGCCTCCGATTTTCCAGAACAGCATGGCGGGGAAAAAAACGAAATAGATCAGCTTGTCGGATACTCGGAAGAACTCGTTGTCCGTCAGGCGAAACCATCTCAGCAGACTCCCCATGATGATGATGACACAAACCGGGAAAATGCTGTCGATCACCGCGATCATGAATCCACCTGTATCGGCTTTGCCGGAAATCATTGCGAGTTTTTCGGGTGCGTCGAAAAGGACTGCAGTATACGGTGAAATCGCGGAAATTCAAGGGGGTAGCTCAAGGAATGACGCGCGGCGACACAAGACCTGCCGATACATGGGCCGCCGGCTCGGCCCCCTGGGAGCACGCGGAACAGGCCGCCCCGAACCTCAACTTGGCGAAAGCCGGGAGCCTGTGCTTCTTCCTGGATTCCCAGCGTTGCCGGGGCACGGGAGGTGGCAGGGCGTCGCGAAACGGCGTCGAATCGACCGTCAGAGGCAAAGCCCTCAGCAGATAGGTTGTTCGTTTCCCAATGTCCGGCTTCCAAGGCGCGGGGCCGCCGCCGGTTTGGAATTGTCGAGCGACGGGAGGCGTTGCGCGAAGGCACGTGGGATACCCGCGGCCTGCCCATCCGACACGGTTCCGCGCGGAATTGCCGCGGGACATGCCGGATAACCCGGATCGTCGATACGCACCCCGCCCGGGGTGAATCTGCGTTCTTGCCTGTTGAGAGTGTTTTGATTATTGTAACGTTCGAGGCATGATCCGGGCCTTCGGTTCGTCGCGGTGTCGACATGCGGCCCATCGTTTTCAGGACTGCAGTGTACGAGGGGTCTTCCTTGTCAATGGAACAGCGGGAGCGTTCTTTTTCAGTCATGACCTCGGCTCTGCAGGGGCGGACGGGTTCGGACTTCCGGGAGAATCCGACGGTCCAACCGTTTTTCGGAAGCACCCCGTTCCCCGGCGAAGCAGATCGAAAGGGAGCTCCGCCGGGCCTGTCGGAGACGTGATCGAACCGTGGTCGCACGATGGCCGGACGGGGTGAAGCCCGGGCCTTTTCTGCAACTTGCGGAGAGCCGGATGGAAACTGACGTCAGCTTCAAGAATATCGGTCTTCGCGGCATAACCGTGGCCGACACCAAAATAAGTTACATCGACGGAGTGCGCGGAATTCTGATATACCGCGGATTCCGTATCGAGGATCTGGCGGAGATTTCCTCTTTCGAGGAGACCGCGTACCTGCTGTTGAACGGTGGTTTGCCCGACAAAGAGGGACTGGCCGCTTTCAGGGACGCGCTCACCGCAGCCGGCCGGCTCCCCGACGAAATCTCCGAAAGCTTCAAGCTGTGGCCCCGCAGGTCCGATCCCATGGACATCATTCAGGCATCGGTTCCCATCCTCGCCATGATCGATCCGGAGCTCGCAGCCGAATCCAGAGAAGCCAACCTGCGCAAAGCGATACGGGTCATCGCCCGACTGCCTGAAATCATCACCACCTGGCACAGAATGCGAAACGGTCTTCAGCCCCTGCCTCATGATCCGAAACTCGGTCACGCCGGGAACTTCCTCTGGAAGCTCACCGGGAAGAAACCCGAGGAGGAAATGGCCCGAGCCTTCGAAGTCTCTCTGATTCTACAGGCGGACCATGCCTTCAGTGCGTCCACATTCGCCTGCAGGGAAGTGGTGTCCACCCGGGCGCACCTGTATGCCGGGGTCACCGCAGGGGTGGGAGCTCTTTCAGGAATCCTCCACGGGGGCTCCAACGCCTTGGTCATGCGGGTAATGTTCGACATGATCGACCAGGGGATGACCACGAAGGACATCGGCGCCTGGGTTAAAGGAAAGCTTGACCGGCGCGAGAAGATAATGGGGATGGGCCACGCGGTTTACAAGACCACCGATCCCAGGGCCGAGATCCTCAAGGGCCTGTGCGAAAACGTGGCCATAAAGACCGAGCGCGAGGAGTGGTTCAACTTCCTGAGGGCGATAGAAACCGAATGCATCCGGGAATTCGAAAAAAGAGGCAAGAGGAAGATCAAGGCCAACGTCGATTTTTACAGCGGTCTGCTCTGCGCCATGCTCGGAATACCGCTCGATATCATGACTCCCGTATTCGCGATGGCGATTGCGGTCGGCTGGTGTTCGCACATCATCGAGGAAAAATTCGGCGATGCGCAGGGGAAGCCCGTATTGTACCGTCCGGAATCCAAGTATGTCGGCCATTATTGCGGCCAGTTCGGCTGCACCTATCTGCCCATCGAGCAACGGTAGACGCATGCCGTCGTCCGGCTTGGCCCCGCGGCGGGTTTTCACCGCCGGGGGACTCTTTCCGCTTCTCTCACACGGGCCCGGCCGCCGCCCCGCCGTCCCGGACCACTCCGAGACGGAATCTTCGCCCCATTCGTCCATCCCGCTCATCGCCCTGACAACGACTATCCGGCAGCTCAGCCCCATGCGGTCGTGTTTTGGAAAACCACGATACTCGACCGTATCATTTCTTTCATGGTCTCGTCCGATGGGCGACCGGCGCGAAAGCACGACGCTTGACCGGTTCGGACGTCCCACGGACACGACATGCCGGTTTCACGACGATGAATAGTCCAACGACGAACACCCGGCTTGCTTCACTCGATGCCTTTCGAGGAGCCGTCATTGCCGGGATGATCCTCGTGAACTCACCCGGCAGGTGGGTCTACACCTATTCGCAGCTCAAACACGCCCAGTGGAACGGCTGGACTTTCGCGGACACGATATTCCCGGCATTTCTGTTTGTCGTGGGCGTTTCCATGGTTTTCTCGTTTTCCCGCCGGAGAGAATGCGAAGAACCCGCCTGGAGGCTGGTGCTGCAGGTCTTCAGACGAACGTCGCTCATCTTCCTCCTCGGACTCCTGCTCAACGTGATGCTCGACTTCCATGGCTCCAACCTGAGGATCCCCGGGGTACTCCAAAGAATCGCCGCCTGCTATTTCGTCGCGTCGCTGATTGTGCTGGGAACCGGCTTCCGGGGCCAGGCGATCTGGGCCTTGGGCCTTCTTGCCCTCTATTGGCTGCTGATGGAGTTCTACCCCGTGCCCGGAATCGGCGCGGGGGTTCTCGAACCGGGAAGAAACTTCGCCTCCTACGTCGATTCCCTGCTTCTTGACGGGCACATGTGGTCGCACTACCGAACCTGGGACCCGGAAGGAATCATCAGCACGATCCCCGCCGTCTCCTCCACCCTTTTCGGAGTCCTCACGGGACACTTCCTGAGATCGACGTTTTCCGCAAAAGCGAAGACCGCCGGGATGCTGGGTGCGGGGGCGGCGCTGCTGGCGCTCGGCCGGTTCTGCAGTATCTGGCTCCCCATCAACAAGAACATCTGGACCAGTTCGTACAGCATCTTCATGACCGGCCTCTCACTGGCCGGGCTGGCGGTGTTCTATTGGCTCATCGATGTGAAAGACCGCAAACGCTGGGCGATCCCTTTCGAAATCTTCGGCACGAACGCCATCACGGCCTACATGCTGTCCATGTTCCTGTTGATAGCCGCGCGCGGCATCGACTGGACGTTTTCCGACGGCTCGCAGGTCAAGATACGGAGACTGTGCTACGACTGGATACTCATCCAGGTGGGGAATCCCAAGGCCGCGTCCCTGCTGTTCGGGGTCGGCCTCCTGTTGGTCACATTCCTGCCCCTGTGGCTCATGTGGAGGAGGCGTTGGTTCCTGAAGGCCTGACATGGCAGGGCGGATGAGCCGGCAGGCGCCTGGAGGACGGCGCGGACGAGCCCTCGTTCGCCCGCGGGTTCGCTTCAGTCGGCCCATTCGGGGACAAATCGGCGCGCCTTGCTCATGGCGGCGTCCAACGTTCTGTAGGAAGGTTCCAGAGAGCCGACGCGGGCCCAGAACTGGGGGGAATGATTCATCTGCTCCATGTGGCAAAGCTCATGGATCAGAATATATCGAACCAATTCGGGAGGCAGGAACAGAAGTTTGTAGTTGAGGCTGATGGTGCCTTTGAGCGAACAACTCCCCCACCGGCTCTTCTGCCCCCGAACCAGTGCCTTGCGGAAGGGAATTCCCGCGGAGGCGCCGACCCTCCCCAACCAGGGGACAAGGTGACGCTGTCCCTCTTGCTTGAGCCACTCTTTGAACAAGTGGCGGCATGTTTCGGGGTCCGTCAAGTCTCCACTCAACTCGAGGCGCGCGGGGGCCGTCCGAACCAGTCGGACACTTCGCCCCGGCCCGGGAACACACAAAACATCGAATTCGGCATCCACCGCACGAAGATGAATGGTCCGCGGCGGAAACAACCGGGACTCCGAGCTGTTTTCATGCAACCGGCTTCGCCCGGCGACCAACTCGATCCAGTCCCTCTTCCGGTCGAGAATCTCCGGCACTTTTTCCCGATTGAAACCGGGGGGAATAACGACCTCGAGCCTGCAGCCCGGCAGCATCCTCAGGATGATTCGCTTCGCCTTCTTGCTCACACGCACGGTATGGGGCGGAACCGTATCCGGGTCTTTCATCGGGGGACCATCCGGGCACCATCCTGCAAACCTCCGTGAGCCGGCGGCTCACGGAGAAAAACGACCTTCGTCATCGTCATTTCCGTCCAAGGGGACATGGAGGTACAAGAACGCGGATCACCCGTCTTTCAAGGCTTCCCGAGCATCCTTTACTTGTTTCCCTTTCGGACTTCTCTGTTCATCTTGGGGCCACCGGTTCCTTCCTTCGGCCAGGGCGTGCCCGCGCTGTCCACAAAGGTCGTCCCATCCAGCGTCCCGGTCGCCTCGCCGCCATCCTGCAGCTTGAGCTTCAAATCCTTTCCGCTGAGCGCGTACCTGCCCTCGATGCCCTGGTACTTCGCTTCCACCCCGGAAGACTTGACCTTCTGCTTGAGAAAGAATGTCCCATCCGGGTTGAGCTTCAAGTATTCCCTGGGGTTATCCTTGCTGATATAGGTACCTGCCACGCCGGTTTGCTGACCGGACGAAAGTCCGGCGCAAGACAGGACAAGAGCTATCGATGCAAAGAGTGCAAGAGCACGTTTCATCACAATCCACCTCCCTTTATTCCACACCGGGTTGTCTCAAGAGTCTCCTCTTCCATCCTGCGAGCTCAGGCGGCGCTCGCCCCGAATCCCACGATCGGGCCGGGGCGAACGCCCGTCTTCGTCACCCGAAAACACACGGGCTCTTGCCGGCGGCAAAAGCCGTCAGCCGGTTCGAATCGCCTCGACGCCTCAGCCTACGTTGCAGCATAAGGCCGGGCGGTATCCGCATGGGCCGGTCCGTCCCTCAGGCAACGCATACTATACCGAAGTCCTGACGACTCCAACAAAGATTATGCGCCGGCAGCCATCGAACCACCCCGGGCGTCGCCGCCGTTTTATCCGAAGCGCAGCCCGCTTTCCCGGATCAGGTACAGGATGATCAGGACCCCGAGGACGAGCCACAGCACTCGTATCAGTATTGTCCTCCAGGAGAGGGCCGACCCGATCCCCGGGTCCGGAAATGCGGGACCGGGAGACGACCAGGCGGATGCGTCCCTTCCGAACATCGTTTTTTCCACCTTCCGCGCGCGGGGCGCCCCCCCGGCAAGGAAGTCCCCGGCGGGAAACCCCTCGACCGAAGCCTTTCCTCCCGGATCTTCATCCCTTCCCACGCGCGGCGAAGAAGCCCGGATCTTCCCGTCCGGGAAGGTCCCGTCACCCCGGGGCACCGGCAGGGGAATCTTTTGCCGGACAGCGTTCGTCACCTCCGTGATTTTGCGGTTGACCGCACCGCCCACTAAAAAGAGAAAGAAACCCGCTAGGGGCATGGCGAACATCCCTGGATGGAATGCCCTGTCCAGCACGGATTTCGCTGGATCGGCAGGGTCATGGAACACCTCCACTGCATCCCCCTCCCGATAACCGGCGGCCACGGCCGCGGCGGACGGGCGTCCCGGAATGTAGTCGGGTCCGAACCGAACTCTCTCGCCTTGGTATCGAACGTCCTTCACGGCATATCGGTAGACGACCTTGGGCGTCCGCAACCTCTTTCCCCCGGGTGTCCCGGCCTTGACGCCGGATGAGAGGATCACTCCCCTCGTGGAAGGCCAGTTGGCCGCCGATATCACCTCGATCACCGGCATTGCCCCGAACACCATGAGACCCATGCCGGCCAGCATGATCATCTGAAAAAGCCTTCCAACAAATCGGGCAACGAGGTCGATGGGGAAACTTGCAGACTGGGGCTCGGACATCGTCACGACTCCTTTTCCTGAGATTCAGGCTGTTCTCTCACACTCGGCAATCCCCGCAGCACCCCGCCCCGCCGCGATGCGCTCTGCTCCGGAAACCCTCCTCCCGGGACCGGACGCGGGAAATCGCCCGCTCACCGCGCTCGACCGGCAGCGTCGTGCACGCTCCATACACGATCGCAGAAAACCGTCCGGTTGGGAAGGGAACTCCGCATATTCGCAAGGAATCCCGACGGAGGCTTGCACGTTGCGGTCGAATCCATCAAACCCGGAGTCGCGCCGAGGAGAAGACTTCATCGCAACGGGCTGGAGGCGAGCAACCTCCGCAGCTCGTCCTCGATCCTGCCGGGCGAATACCCGAGGCTGAAGGCCCTGGTGCTGTCCAGGGAAACATCGCGTGGGCGTGGCGCGGGCATTTTGACGTCCCGCTGTCTGCAGGCCCGCAGCCCAGCCTCCCCGAAACCCGCCAGGCGCGCCAGCAAAAGACCGAATGCGTACCGCGAGACCCGTTCCCGGCCCCCCAGGTGGAGGATCCCTCCGGTTTGCCGCAGCGCGAGGAAAATTCCCTCCACCGCCGATTCAGCGCTCACCGGAGTCCTGATCTCATCCGTGAACAGCGGCAGCTCGCGTCCGGACCGCATCGCCTCGATCATGGGCTGAACGAAACCGGACGAGAAAGGCCCCGGTTCCCCGAACATCAAGGGCAGGCGGCAGATGACCGCGTTCGGATATTCCGCGGCGACCATTTCCTCGGCCCGCGCCTTCTGTTCGCCATAAACGTTGACCGGAGAAACAGGGTCCCGTTCCCCGTACGGGGGGCTCAACCCGTCAAAAACCATGTCGGATGATATGAATAGGTAAGGGATGGCTGATTCGGCACAAAGCGCGGCGATGTGGAACGGCGCCTCGACATTGATTCTATACGACTCCGCCCGGTTTTCCTGGCACCAGTTGACATTGGTCGCCGCGGCGGCGTGAATGACGGCCCGGGGTTTGAGCCTCCGGAACATGTCGGCGGTTTGCGCGCGATCGGTGAGATCGACGACGTGGCCCCGGACCCCGTCAATGGCGATGGGATGTCGGTGGGCCACCCCGTGGATTTCCCACCGGTCCCTTTTCAGCCGGCAGACATTCCAGCCCAGAAGCCCGCTCGCCCCCGTCAACAGCAACCGCTTCACCGGTTGTCACCCGCGGAGTTCTTCTCCACGACGGGCCGACCACCCGAATCGCAACCGCCGTCACGGCGCCGTTGGGCCCAGCTTTCGGCGCGCCTCTCACCGTAGGTCTTCACGAACGCGTTCACGATCTCCTCCACCGGAACGTCCGCATAACTCCCGATGAACTCGATATATTCCATGTACCTCTGATGTTCGCTGTTGAACGCTTGAAACAAAGAATCATCCCGGCCGTTGAAATCGAGCGGGGGAACACGGTACCATTCGCAGAGCTCCCGATTGAACGCGGGCGTGGCCTTGACCCAGCCGCCGCCGAGGAAAAACTCCGCAAAAGCGTGATATACGAACACATCGGTGCCGAGCCTATCGGTCAACCGTTCGCCGGCAAGATGATTGCGCACATTCGCGAATCCGAGCCGGCACGGAATGCCGCAGGCCCTCGAAAGGGCGCACAGGAGCGAAGCCTTCGGAATGCAGAAACTCTTGCCGCAGGACAGGACATAGCTGGCGCGATAGTACAGTGGTTCTTCAAACGGAAGATAGGGACTGTACCAGATGCCGTCCCGAACGGCGAGGTACAGCCTGACCGCCATCTGTCTGGGATCGCCGCAGCCGCGCACGGTCTTTTCGGCTAAATCCCGCACGGAGGGATGATCGCTGTCGATGATGGCTGTCGGCCGAAGATAAATGGGATCCGCGTCCATCATGAGTCATTGTCTCTTCAAGCTGCGCGCCGGGCTTTTCTCTATGGGCATTCTCCATTGGCAATGAATTCAACGATGCCTTCTATTATCATGACGAAAGCTTCCCATTCAAGGTTTTCCGCTTCTTTCCATCGAATTCCGCTCGATTTTGCGTCACCGGCCGGTCCATTGACGAAAGTCCCGGAAAGCCGGGCCGGCTGTGAGCTTGACAACGTTTGCGAGAGTGTGCTACAGGGCAATGCCGATTTCCCGAAGGGCTCACGGACGCGTTGCGGCCGCGGACGCCGGCGGGCCGGCGCGATTTGCGGTTGGGCAAAATAATCCTTGTTCCAGGCTGAAAAAATCATTGTCATTGTGCTTATCATGTGGTATTTGATACAGCTTGCTTGGGTTGATGCGACCCAGGCGAAGCGCATGTGTGGAGGGGTTCCCGAGTGGCCAAAGGGAGCAGACTGTAAATCTGCCGGCGAAGCCTTCGGAGGTTCGAACCCTCCCCCCTCCACCACTTTTTCATGATGTGTAGGAGATGGTGGCAGCCGAGCAGCGAGTCATTGTCGTTGGGACTACAGGGTGTCTTGGGACCGCAAAGAGCTATCGCAGGCTTCATGCATACGTTCCCACATCACGTGTGAACCTTCACCAATCATTCTTGTTGGCTGCTTTCTCGCAGGCCCACGTAGCTCAGTAGGTAGAGCACTTCCTTGGTAAGGAAGAGGTTCACCGGTTCGATCCCGGTCGTGGGCTCCAGTTTTTTTCTCGTTAATCGAGAGAGCACGCCGAATCACGATGCTCCCTTCGAATTCGGCCTCTACTCGGCACCTGAATACAAGTCAAGATCAGGAAGAAATATCGCTTGTGCGGCATTTGAGACAAATTTTCAGGAGGAAGTACGATGGGCAAGAAGAAATTTGAGCGGACGAAGCCGCATGTGAACGTGGGCACGGTGGGTCACATCGATCACGGCAAGACGACGTTGACGGCGGCCATCACCAAGCAGTTGGCCAAGCGCGGCCGGGCCGAATTCGTGCCGTTCGATCAGATTGACAAGGCACCCGAGGAGCGCGAGCGCGGCATCACCATCGCCACGGCGCACGTGGAATACGAGACGGACAAGCGGCATTACGCTCACGTGGACTGCCCGGGGCACGCGGATTACATCAAGAACATGATCACCGGAGCCGCTCAGATGGACGGAGCCATCCTGGTGGTGGCGGCCGACGACGGTCCGATGCCGCAGACCCGCGAGCATATTCTTCTGTCGCGTCAGGTGGGGGTTCCCTACATCGTGGTGTTTCTGAACAAGGTGGACATGGTGGATGATCCGGAGCTGATCGAGCTCGTGGAGCTGGAGTTGCGGGAGCTTCTGAGCAAGTACGGTTTTCCGGGCGACGACGTGCCCATCATCAAGGGTTCGGCGTTGCGGGCGCTGGAGGCCGACGATCCCGAGCATCCGGACACCAAGTGCATATTCGAGTTGATGGAAGCCATCGACGCGTATGTGCCGGACCCGGTGCGCGATATCGACAAGCCCTTTTTGATGCCCATCGAGGATGTGTTTTCGATCAGCGGGCGCGGCACGGTGGTGACGGGGCGTGTGGAGCGCGGGGTCATCCGGGTGAGCGAGGATGTGGAGATCGTGGGTTTCCGGCCGACGTTCAAGACGGTGTGCACGGGTGTGGAGATGTTCCGCAAGACCCTGGACCAGGGGCAGGCGGGCGACAACGTGGGGGTGCTGCTGCGGGGCACCAAGCGCGACGAGGTGGAGCGCGGGCAGGTGGTGGCCAAGCCGGGGAGCATCACGCCGCACACGAAGTTCAAGGCCGAGGTCTACGTGTTGAAAAAAGAGGAAGGCGGGCGGCACACGCCGTTTTTCCCGGGTTACCGGCCGCAGTTTTATTTCCGCACCACCGACGTCACGGGGATCATGACGCTGCCCGAGGGGGTGGAGATGGTCATGCCCGGAGACAACATCAGCACCGAGGTCCACCTGATCACGCCCGTGGCCCTGGAAAAGGAACTGCGCTTCGCCATCCGTGAAGGCGGTCGCACCGTCGGCGCAGGCGTCATCACCGAGATCATCGAGTAACGCGACTCAAAGCATATAAGGTGTGCGATCATGCGAACTCTTGTCACCCTGGCTTGTTCGGAATGCAAGCGTCGCAACTACACGACCACGAAGAACAAGCGGACGACACCTGAGAAGTTGAGCTTCAAGAAGTATTGCAGATTTTGTCATGCTCATACCGAGCATAAGGAAACCAAATAGACGGGAATCCGCCGGCAGGCGTTCCGACCGTTCGAAATGCCGCATGCCCTGTCCGAAGGGGCGCGGCGAGTTTGGATCGCCTGCCTCGATGGCTTCTGTCTAACGGTTCATCGACCTGTCAGGGAACTGACATTGAACAGGCTGGATGTGAATGAATCTGCCGAAGCTATTCACGAAGAAGAATGAAGCGGAGCGATCCGCGAAATCACCGAAGGCCGAAAGCTCCAGGAAGGCAAGTCTCAGGGCGGTCAAACCGAAGAAGACCGAAACCTCCAAGCGTCCCTCCAGGAAACCGGAGGAATCGCGACTCGCCTGGTGGCATGCTTCCCGACAGTATCTTCGGGAAGTGGTTTCCGAGCTGAAAAAGGTCGTCTGGCCGTCCCGGAAGGAGACCGTCGGTTCCACCGCCGTGGTGCTGGTGATCGTTGCCGTTTGCGGCGTTTTCCTGGGAATCGTAGACCAGGTTCTGAGCCTTCTGGTCCGCATGCTCATCGGCTGACGGCGAACGCGCCGATATCGGTTTTCGGGGCGATTCTTACACGCTATTGAATGGGGTTTTTCGTGGCCAAGTCATGGTACATAGTCCATACGTACTCGGGTTTTGAGCACAAGGTCAAATCGGCGTTGGAAGAACGTATCAAGGCCGAAGGAAAGGGGTCTTTGTTCGGTCAGATCCTGGTGCCCACCGAGAAAGTGATCGAACTGGTGAAGGGGCAGCGCAAGGCCTCCTCGCGAAAGTTCTATCCCGGTTACATTCTCGTACAGATGGAACTGAACGACGATACCTGGCATCTGGTGCGGCATACCCCGAAGGTCACGGGTTTCATAGGCAGTCAGGAACGCCCCATCCCTCTTTCGGACGAGGAGGCGGAGACGATCATCCTGCAAATGGAGGAAGGCGCCCAGAAACCTCGTCCGAAATTCCGTTTCGAAAAAGGAGACGAGGTTCGTGTCGTGGACGGTCCTTTCGCCAGTTTCAACGGGATCGTGGACGAAGTCATGCCGGACAAGGGAAAAGTGCGGGTTCTGGTGAGCATCTTCGGCCGCTCCACGCCGGTGGAGCTGGACTTCGTGCAGGTGAACCGAATCTGAGCATGCGGGTTTAAGATTGAGACATTGAGGAGTTGAAGCGAGAATGGCAAAAAAAGTAGTCACCAACATCAAGCTGCAGGTACCGGCAGGACAGGCGAATCCATCGCCTCCCATCGGCCCCGCGCTCGGCCAGCACGGGGTCAATATCATGGAGTTCTGCAAGGCCTTCAATGCCAGAACCCAGGGACAGGAAGGAATGATCATCCCGGTCGTGATCACCGTGTATGCTGATCGCTCTTTCACGTTCATTACCAAGACCCCTCCGGCCGCCGTGCTGCTCAAGAAAACGGCCCAGATCGCCAAGGGTTCCAACGAGCCGAACCGGACCAAGGTGGCCAAAGTGACCAGGGCCCAGGTGGAGGAAATCGCCAAGTTGAAGATGCCCGACCTGAACGCCAGGGACTTGGATGCAGCCGTTCTCACCATCATGGGAACCGCCCGCAGCATGGGGATCGAGGTCGAATAGGAATTGTGGCCGCCACGGATGACATGACAAGCAAGGTTTTGGAGAGTTAGAGATGGCAAAACACGGGAAAAAATATCGCGCCGCTCGCGCAACGATAGACCCTGCAAAGCGCTACACCTTCCAGGAGGCCTTGGAGCTGGCAACCGGGTCGATCTTCTGCAAGTTTGACGAGACACTTGATATCGCAGTCCGCCTGGGCGTCGATCCGAGGCATGCAGACCAGATGGTGCGCGGCACCGTGGTTTTGCCCAACGGGCTGGGAAAGCCCGTCCGAGTCCTGGTGTTCGCCAAGGGCGAAAAGGTCAAGGAGGCGCTCGACGCCGGTGCGGACCACGCGGGCGGCGACGAACTGGTCGATCGGATCAAGGAAGGCTGGCTCGAATTCGACAAGACGGTCGCAACCCCCGACATGATGGGTGCGGTCGGCAAGATCGGCAAAGTGCTCGGCCCCCGCGGCCTCATGCCCAATGCCAAGCTGGGAACGGTCACCTTCGATCTGCAGAAGGTGGTCAAGGAGATCAAGGCCGGAAAGGTCGACTTCCGGGTGGAAAAAACCGGGATCGTACATGCTCCGATGGGCAAGGTCTCCTTCGGGCAGGAGAAGCTGATCCAAAACATTTCCGCCTTCATCGACACGCTCATTCGGCTCAAACCGACGGCGGCCAAGGGAACCTACGTGCGGGGGATCGCCATCTCCACCACCATGGGGCCTGGGATCCAGATCGACCCGCTGGCGGTAAAGACGATCGTGGCTTGACGTTCGGAGGTCCCGACGGATCATCCGGACTTGAGGGAGATATTAACATCGCTAACTGCCGTTTGGTGTTTTCACCCATCTGAGACCGTAGGTACGCCTCGCAAGGCGTCTAAATCCCCTCCTCCGTGGGGGAGCCTACCGAGATGCATGAAGGAACCAGGCAGGCTCACGGACTCACGAGACCAGTCATCCACCATAAGATGGAAGGCAGCAGTCGAAAGCACGCCGGCAGAGGAAAGGAGGTTTGACAGACTTTGAACCGAGCCAAGAAAGAGCAAGTGGTTGCGGAACTGCATGAAAAACTGCAGCGCGCCAGTGCCGCTATTCTGACCGATTTCAAAGGGCTCACCGTGGCCGAAATGACGGATTTGCGCGGTGCGCTCGCCGCGGAAAAGGTCGAGTATCAGGTGGTGAAGAACACCCTGATGCGCCTCGCGAGCAAGGACACCGGTGCCGAAGCATTGGTGCCCATACTCAAGGGGACCTGCGCGGTGGCCATCGGGTACGGCGACCCCAGCATTCCGGCGAAGATCATCAAGAAATTCAACAAGACCAATGAAAAGCTCGCGATCAAAGCCGGAGCCCTGGGCATACGCCTTCTGAATTCGGATCAAGTGGCCGCCCTGGCAGAGCTGCCGCCGCGCGAAGAACTCTTGGCCAAACTTCTGGGGACCCTCAATGCGCTGCCGACCGGGTTGGTTACCGTGCTGAGCGGAGTGCCCAGAGCGTTTGTGGGTGTGCTGGCGGCTATTCAACGGAAAAGAGAAGAAGCCTGATATTTCTTATGGAGGAGACGGTAGATGTCTACGATCAGTAAAGAAGATGTGATCAAATTCATTGAAAACATGACCGTTTTGGAACTCAGTGAGCTCGTCAAGGAACTCGAAGAGCGCTTCGGCGTGAGCGCTGCAGCCCCCGTGGCCATGGCGGCCATGCCGGCGGGCGCGGCGGAAGCGGCGCCGGTGGCGGAGCAAACCGAGTTCTCCGTGGTGATCACCGGTGTCGGCGACAAGAAGATACAGGTCATCAAAGAGGTCCGGGCCATCACCAATCTGGGGCTCAAGGAAGCCAAGGACCTGGTTGAGAAAGTGCCCGGTGTGGTGAAGGAAGCAATTCCCAAGGATGAAGCCGAAGCGATTGCCAAGCAGTTGACCGAGGCGGGTGCCACTGTCGAAATCAAATAGATCAACCTCATGGATCTGGACATCGGAAATCGGCCTGGTCTATAGGGGCGATTTCCGATTTTCGATTTTTGCAGCACCTTGATTCCAAGTGATGAGTGATGCGCATGGGTAATGAGTTTCGAGCGTCCACGGCACCGGGTCGGACTCGTGACAAGCCCCCGTCACTCTTTGCTTTTTGAGTTTGCAGGAGAGACCATGCCTACGGCTTTGACCCATGAATACCGGGTGCGAAAGAATTTTGGCAAGATCCACAAAATCATCGACATCCCCAATCTCATCCAGATGCAGAAGGAAAGCTACGAGTTGTTTCTGCAGAGGGATGTCCCGTCGGAAGCCAGGAGCGAGCGCGGTCTGCAGGAGGTATTCAAGAGCGTTTTCCCCATCGAGGACTTCAGCGGAACGGCTTCCCTGGAATTCGTGCAGTACAGTTTCGGCGAGGTCAAGTATGAGGTGGAAGAGTGCCTTGCCCGGGGCATGACCTACGAAGCCCCGGTGAAGATCGTCGTCCGCCTGGTCGTCTACGATGTGGATAAGGAAGCGGGAACCCGGTCCATAAGGGACATCAAGGAGCAGGAAATCTACTTCGGCACCCTCCCCCTGATGACCGACAACGGGACTTTCATCATCAACGGCACCGAACGCGTCATCGTCAGCCAGTTGCACCGGTCTCCCGGTATTTTTTTTGACCATGATCGCGGGAAGACCCACTCCAGTGGAAAGATCCTGTATTCCGCGCGCATCATCCCCCTGCGCGGCTCCTGGCTCGACCTCGAATTCGACCCGAAAGACATTCTGTACATCCGGATCGATCGACGCCGCAAGTTTCCGGTCACCGTTCTCCTCAAAGCTCTCGGATATGCCACGGAAGAACTGCTCAACTACTTCTATCCCAGCGAAAAGATCTTTTTGAAAAGCGAGGCCCAGTCGGAGAAGGAATTGAACCCCGATATTCTGATGGGAAGCCGCGCCCCGGAAGACATCCTGCATCCGCAAACCGGCGAAGTGTTGATCAAGAAGAACAGGAAGCTCGGCAAGCAGGCCCTCCGGCGGCTCCAGGAAGTGGGCATCAACCGTTTGCCCATGAAGAGCACCGAACTGATCGGCCAGGTGCTCGCCCAGGATGTGATCGACTACGGCACGGGCGAAATCGTCGCCGAGTGCAACGACAGCATCGACGCGGACATGCTCAAGGAATTCGTGGAGCGCGGCGTTGGAGAGATCGAGCTCCTGCACCTGGAGGGACAGGACGTCAGCCCGTCGTTCCGCAACACGCTCCTGATGGACAAGGTCAACACGCAGGAAGACGCCCTGATCGAAATCTATCGGAGGCTGCGGCCCAGCAATCCGCCCACTCTCGAAGTGGCGACCGAATTCTTCAACAACCTCTTTTTCAACCCCGACCACTACGATCTGTCGGAAGTCGGCCGCCTCAAGCTCAACCTGCAGCTTGGCCTGGAAGTGCCGCTCGACTACCGGACTCTGCGCAAGGACGATATCCTGATGGCGGTCCGCCAGCTCATCCGGCTCAAAGACTCACAGGGGCCCGTCGACGACATCGACAACCTTGGCAACCGGAGAGTGCGCGCCGTCGGCGAATTGCTCGAGAATCAGTACCGGATCGGACTTGTGCGCATGGAGCGCGCCATAAAGGAACGCATGACGCTCCAGGAAGTCGAGGCGCTCATGCCGCACGACCTCATCAACGCCAAACCGGTATCGGCGGTGGTGAAGGAGTTTTTCGGCACCAGCCAGCTCTCGCAGTTCATGGACCAGACGAACCCTCTTTCCGAAATCACGCACAAGCGACGCCTGAGCGCGCTCGGCCCGGGGGGCCTCACCCGGGAGCGGGCCGGATTCGAGGTCCGGGACGTTCATCCCACGCATTACGGCCGGATTTGCCCCATCGAAACCCCGGAAGGTCCGAACATCGGTCTCATCGTTTCGCTGTCGACTTACGCCAGGGTGAATCCTTACGGGTTCATCGAAACGCCCTATCGGAAGGTTGACGGGTCGAGCGCCCGGAAGGATGTGAGCTATCTGACGGCCATGGACGAGAAGGAGTACCCCATCGCCCAGGCCAACGCGCCCCTGGACGAAAAGGGACGCTTTCTGCTCGACCTGGTGTCCGCGCGGGTGGCGGGCGAGCCCGTGATGGTCCCGCCCAATGAAATCCGTTACATGGACGTATCCCCCAACCAGCTGGTGAGTGTTTCCGCATCCCTGATCCCGTTTCTGGAGCACGATGACGCCAACCGCGCCCTCATGGGCTCCAACATGCAGCGCCAGGCGGTCCCTCTCATTCAGACCCGCGCTCCTCTGGTCGGCACCGGGATCGAACGGATCGTGGCCAAGGACAGCGGCGTGGCCATCGTTGCCAGGCGAACCGGAGTCGTGGAATACGTGGACGCCACCCGGATCGTCATTCGAGCCATCGAGGATAACGGGGAGATGGGCAGTGGAGTGGACATCTACAAGCTCATCAAGTTTCAGAGATCGAACCAGAACACCTGCATCAACCAGAAACCGCTGGTGCAGCACGGTGACCTGGTGACAAAGGGTCAGATCATCGCCGACGGCCCTTCGACCGACCACGGCGAACTGGCACTCGGAAGAAACGTGATGGTCGCGTTCATGAGCTGGGGAGGGTACAACTTCGAGGATTCGATCCTGGTGAGCGAGAGGATCGGCAAGGAAGACGTGTTCACATCGATTCACATCGAAGAATTTGAAGTGGTGGCTCGGGACACGAAGTTGGGCAAGGAGGACATCACGCGCGACATTCCCAACGTCGGCGAGGAGGCGCTGAAGAACCTCGACGAAAGCGGCATCATCCGCGTGGGAGCTTACATCAAGCCCAACGACATCCTGGTGGGCAAAGTGACTCCCAAGGGCGAGTCGCAGCTGACCCCGGAGGAAAAGCTCCTGCGGGCCATTTTCGGCGAGAAGGCGAGCGACGTGAAAGACACGTCGTTGCGCGTACCGCCCGGGGTCGAGGGGATCATCATCGACGCCAAGGTGTTTTCGCGCAAGGGCGTGGAGAAGGACGAGCGCACGAAGACCATCGAGGACCAGGAAATCTCCCGCCTGATGAAAGATCAGCGCGATGAGCTGGAGATCATCTTCAAGTCGACGGTCAAGCGGCTGGCAAAGCTCCTGGAAAACCAGGTGAGCGACAGCGCCATAAAGGACGGGAAGAAAGTCTACATCAAGAAGGGCGAGGTCTTCACCGAGGAGATTCTGCTGAACCTGCCCAGCGGACACTGGGATCAATTGACGGTCGCCAAGGATCCGACCGTGTCCATGGAAATCGAGAACATTCTCGCCAACTACCGGGAACAGGTTCAGTTGGTGAAATCGTTGTTCGAAGAAAAGATCGGCAAGCTCAAACGCGGAGACGAGCTGCCTCCCGGCGTCATCAAGATGGTCAAGGTTTATGTCGCCGTCAAACGGAAGCTCCAGGTCGGAGACAAGATGGCCGGCCGCCACGGAAACAAGGGCGTGGTCTCGAGGATTCTCCCGGCCGAGGATATGCCTTACTTCCCCGACGGAACGCCGGTCGACATCGTTTTGAATCCTCTTGGCGTGCCCTCCCGTATGAACGTGGGCCAGGTGCTGGAAACCCACATCGGATGGGCCGCGAAGGGAATCGGGATGCAGCTGGCTCAGATGCTCGAGGAATGCAGGGAGCGGGAAACGATGAACGAAAAGCTCCAGCGTATTTACAACAAGCTGGAGTTCGGAACCTACTTCAAAGACGCATCGGAGCGGGAGCTCAGAGGGCTCATTCCCGACTTCAAGGAAGGCATACATGTCGCCTCCCCGGTTTTCGACGGCGCGGAAGAGGCTGAGATCCGAGCGTTCCTGAGTGAGGCCGGGGTGTCGGAAACCGGGCAATCAGTCCTCTACGACGGCAGAACGGGCATGCCTTTCGACCAGCCGGTCACGGTGGGCGTGATGTACATGCTCAAGCTGCATCACCTGGTGGACGACAAGATCCACGCGCGATCCATCGGCCCCTATTCTCTCGTGACCCAGCAGCCTCTGGGAGGCAAGGCGCAGTTCGGCGGGCAGCGGCTGGGCGAAATGGAAGTCTGGACCATGGAAGCCTACGGCGCCGCCTATGCGCTCCAGGAATTCCTGACGGTCAAGTCTGACGACGTGGCCGGCCGCACGCGCATGTACGAGAAAATCGTGAAGGGGGATAACACTCTCGAAGCCGGGCTGCCCGAATCTTTCAACGTTCTGGTTAAGGAGCTTCAGGCCCTCGCCCTGGACGTGCGGCTCCTGGAAGAAGAGGAAGGCAATTGACCGGCATCGGTCATGATTGCGGAAAGCGCCGCGGGTCGAAACCGTCCGCGGGTTCCGTTTGACCGTTCAATAAGCTCGTGATTTACAAGGAGGCTCCTTTGAAAGAGCTGTACAGTCTGTTCATGAAACCCAAGGATCCTTTGCACTTCAATGCCGTGAAGATCATGATCTCCTCGCCGGAGAGGATCCGGGAATGGTCTTACGGGGAAGTCAAGAAACCCGAAACGATCAACTACCGGACCTTCAAGCCGGAACGTGACGGGCTTTTCTGCGCCAGGATTTTCGGGCCGATCAAGGACTACGAATGCAATTGCGGCAAATACAAACGCATGAAGCACCGGGGAGTCGTCTGTGAAAAATGCGGGGTCGAAGTCATCCAGTCAAAGGTCCGCCGGGAACGGATGGGACACATCGAACTGGCGTCCCCCGTGGCTCACATCTGGTTTCTTCGCAGTCTGCCGAGCAAGATCGGCAACCTTCTGGACCTGACTCTGAGGGAGCTGGAAAAGGTCCTTTACTTCGACTCCTATATCGTGCTCGACCCGGGAGACACCCCTCTCACCAAGGGTGAGCTTCTGACCGAGGAAAAGTATCGGCAGATGGTCCAGGAGCATGGCAGCGGGTTTGTCGCCGGCATAGGAGCGGAGTCCATCAAGCAGTTGCTCGCCGGGCTCGACTTGGAAAAGCTGGCGGTGGAGCTGCGTGAAGAGATGTCCAAGACCAATTCGATGGCCAAGCGCAAGAAGCTGGCCAAGCGGTTGAAGATCATCGACGCATTCAGGGAATCCGAAAACCGTCCGGAATGGATGATCATGGACGTGATTCCGGTCCTGCCGCCCGACCTGAGGCCGCTCGTGCCGCTCGACGGCGGACGGTTCGCCACCAGTGACCTCAACGATCTGTACCGCCGGGTGATCAACCGAAACAACCGTCTGAAAAGGCTTCAGGAGCTCAATGCCCCCGATATCATCATCCGCAACGAGAAACGCATGCTCCAGGAAGCCGTGGACGTGCTGTTCGACAACGGCCGCCGCGGCAAGACCATCACCGGCGCCAGCAAACGCCCGCTCAAGTCCCTGAGCGACATGCTGAAAGGCAAGCAGGGGCGTTTCCGTCAGAACCTGCTGGGAAAGCGCGTGGATTACTCGGGCCGGACCGTTATCGTCATCGGGCCGAACCTGCGCCTGCACCAGTGCGGCCTTCCCAAGAAGATGGCCCTCGAGCTCTTCAAGCCCTTCATCTATAACAAGCTGGAGGAAAAGGGCTACGTGACCACCATCAAGGCGGCCAAAAAGATGGTGGAGCGGGAAACGCCGGAGGTCTGGGACACTCTGGACGAAGTGGTGCGGGAATTCCCGGTCATGCTCAACCGGGCTCCCACTCTGCACCGTCTCGGTATCCAGGCGTTTGAACCGATCCTGATCGAGGGAAAGGCGATTCAGCTCCATCCCCTGGTCTGTACGGCCTTCAACGCGGATTTCGACGGGGACCAGATGGCGGTGCATGTGCCTCTGTCCATAGAAGCCCAGGCGGAGGCGAGGATTCTGATGATGTCCACGAACAACATCCTCAGCCCCGCCCACGGGGATCCCATCATCGTTCCGTCGCAGGACATCGTTCTGGGCATATACTACATGACCAGGGAGAAGCCTTTCGCCAAGGGCGAGGACCGCGTTTTCTCGAGCCGCGAGGAGGTGCGTTGCGCCTTCGACGCGGGCGAAGCGGATCTGCATGCCCGGGTGCATGTCCGTATGGGAGACGAGCGGGTGAAGACCACCGTGGGACGCGTGCTCCTGTCCGAAATCCTGCCGGAGGAAATGCCCTTCTCGGCGGTAAACCGGGTCATGAACAAGAAGGTGCTGGCCGGGTTGATCGACATGTGTTACCGGACCGCGGGAATCAAGGCGACCGTGTTGCTGGCGGACCGGCTCAAGGACCTCGGGTACGAATACGCAACCCGGTCCGGTCTTTCCATTTCCATCAAGGACATGACCATTCCGCACCGCAAGTCGGAAATCCTCGACCAGGCGTTCGACCTGGTGAAGGAGATCGAACGGCAATACAATGAGGGTTTGATCACCGAGGGCGAGAAGTACAACAAGGCGGTCGATATCTGGGCCAAGGCCACGGAGGACGTCGCGGCGGAGATGATGAAGGAGATCGCCACGACCGAGGTTGGGGGACCGGAAGGCGAAGCCCGGGTGGTGGAGGCGTTCAACCCGATTTTCATGATGGCGGATTCGGGCGCTCGCGGCAGCAAGGACCAGATGCGACAGCTTGCCGGGATGCGCGGTCTGATGGCCAAGCCTTCGGGGGAAATCATCGAGACCCCGATCACCGCGAACTTCCGCGAGGGGTTGACGGTGCTTCAGTATTTCATTTCCACGCACGGTGCGCGCAAGGGCCTCGCCGACACCGCCCTCAAGACGGCCAACTCGGGGTATCTCACCCGTCGCCTTGTCGACGTGTCCCAGGACGTGATCATTTCGGAACCCGATTGCGGAACCATGGACGGCATCGAGGTCGAAGCGCTTCTGGAGGCCGGAGAAATCATTCAGCGGCTGGGCGATCGCATTCTTGGCCGCATCGCGCAGGAAGACATCCTCGACCCGGTGACGGCGGAAGTCCTCGTGCCGATGGGAACCGAGATCGACGAGCAGAGAGTGCAACTCATCGAGGATGCCGGCATCGAGAAAGTCAATATTCGCTCGGCCCTGACCTGCCGCAGCCTGCGTGGCGTGTGCACCATGTGCTACGGACGCGACCTGGCGCAGGGCAAGCTGGCGCAGATCGGAGAGGCGATCGGCATCATTGCCGCTCAGTCCATCGGTGAACCGGGAACGCAGCTCACCATGCGGACCTTCCACATCGGCGGCACCGCCAGCAAGAGCATCGAGAGAACATCCATCAACAACCGTTACGCGGGCACGGTTCGGTTTCTCAATCTCAACACCGTTCACAACCGGGACGGCGATCTGATCGCCATGAACCGCAACGGTGAGATAAGCATTATCAGCGAGTCCGGTCGTGAACGTGAACGATATGTGATCATCTACGGCGCCAAGCTCAAGGTCACCGACGGCCAGCCGGTGGAACCGGATACGCTGCTGGCCGAGTGGGACCCGTTTACGACGCCGATTCTGACCGAAGTCGCGGGAGCCGCCAAGTTCGGGGACATCGTGGAAGGTCAGACCATGCAGGAAAAGCTCGACCCGGTTACCGGCAAGTCCAGCAAGGTGGTGGTGGAATATCGCGAATCAGACGTCAGGCCCCGCATCTCCATCAAGGATGACAAGGGAAAGACGGCAAGGGTCGGCGAAGGAGGTTTTGCGCGCTACTTCATGCCCGTGGGGGCCATCCTGATGGTGAACGAAGGCGATGCCATCTTTCCCGGAGACGTTCTCGCAAGAATTCCCCGGGAAACCACCAAGACCAAGGACATCACCGGCGGTCTTCCCCGCGTGGCGGAATTGTTCGAGGTGCGCAAACCCAAGGAGCACGCCGTCATTACGGAGATCGACGGGGTGATCGGCTTCGGCAAGGACACCAAGGGCAAGCGGAAGGTGATCGTCAGCCCGGAAGTGGGCGATGCGCGGGACTACCTGATCCCCAAGGGCAAGCACATCAGCGTTCACGAGGGCGATTACGTCCGCGCCGGCGAACCGCTCATGGACGGTTCTCCCAACCCGCACGATATTCTCACCGTTCTCGGGGAGAAGGAAGTGGCCAAGTACCTGGTGGATGAGGTTCAGCAGGTTTATCGGTTGCAGGGCGTCAAGATCAACGACAAGCATATCGAAGTGATCGTGCGCCAGATGCTCAAGCGTGTCCGGATCACGGACCCGGGGGATTCCGAGTTCCTGATGGGTGAACACGTGGAGAAGCCGATTTTCGAGGAGATCAACAGCAAGCTGACCGAGGAAGACAAGCGCCCGGCGGCGGCTGAACCGTTGCTGCTCGGCATCACCAAGGCCTCGCTGAGCACGCAGAGTTTCATTTCCGCGGCGTCCTTCCAGGAAACCACGAAGGTTTTGACCGATGCGGCCACTGCCGGCAAGGTGGACTACCTGCTCGGCCTCAAGGAAAATGTGATCATGGGGCGGCTGATCCCGGCCGGGTCGGGCCTCAGGACCTACCGGGAGGTGCGTAAGTAAAAGGCTGCGCGTGCGAGGGCGTGTGCCTGGGGAGAAGCTTCGCGGCATCTCCATCCGTGGCGTTCCACTCGGTCCGGCGGCGGTTGCCCGGGGCAGGCCGCTCATCTCGGCCTGCCGGACGGAACGGTCGATTTCGGCTCGCATTGTCAGAAAGGGCTTGACAAAATCAGTGCCCGCCTATAAATAGAGGAGATTTCCAAGCCTGTCTGCTTGGAGAGGTCGAGCATTATTTGGTATTTGGGAACATCAGAATTTGAGCGGAGACGAAGCGCAAATGCCCACAATCAACCAGTTGGTTCGAAAAGGCAGAGAAGAGATTCGGAAGAAATCGAGCACCCCCGCCCTTCAGTGCTGTCCGCAAAAGCGGGGAGTGTGTGTGCGCGTTTACACGACCACGCCGAAGAAGCCCAATTCGGCTTTGCGCAAGATCGCGCGCGTGCGCCTGACCAACGGCATCGAGGTGACGTCCTATATCCCCGGTATCGGGCACAATCTGCAGGAACACTCGGTGGTGCTGATCAGGGGGGGGCGTGTGAAGGATCTGCCGGGCGTACGCTATCATATCATCCGCGGCACTCTGGACGCGCTTGGGGTGGCTGACCGAAAGCAGGGACGCTCCAAGTACGGCACCAAGAGGCCGAAGTAAGCTGGACAGAGATTAGCTATGGGGCCATGGCTAAGGGTTTTCGGTCATGGCCTCTCTTTTGTTTTGAATAATTCATAAGGGTTGAGGGAACGGATGCCAAGGAGAAGAGAAGTTCCGAAACGCTATGTCTTGCCGGATCCGAAGTACAACAGCAAGTTGGCGGCCAAATTCATCAACAACCTCATGCGCCGGGGCAAGAAGAGTCTGGCGGAGCACGTTCTGTACGGGGCACTGGACCTTATCGAGCAGCGCTCCAAGCAGGACCCTCTGGACCTCTTTCACAAAGCCATGGAAAATGTGAGGCCCGTCGTCGAGGTGAAGTCCAGACGAGTGGGCGGCGCCACCTACCAGGTTCCGGTGGAGGTTCGTCACGAACGTCGGGACGCGTTGGCCATGAGATGGATCATCAACTACGCCAAGCAGCGTACCGAAAAGACGATGATCCAGAGGCTTGCCGGTGAGCTCCAGGATGCGGCCCAGAATCGCGGCGGCTCAGTGAAAAAGAGAGAGGATACTCACCGCATGGCCGAGGCAAACAAGGCATTCGCGCATTATCGGTGGTAGTCTGCCCTCCTCCACAGACCTTCTGTGAGCAGCAGCCATAGCGAGTCCCGGAGCCGGCCGGTCGCTGAATTTCCCTCCCGCAAGAATCGCGGTAGTGACATTCGACAGAAAGAAGCTCGGGTCAGACACGGAACGCAGCGCTCGAACCCGCCTCAAGGCTGGTGCGGGCCGGAGCGAAGAACGGTATCGAGTTCGGCAAGGAGGAAGTACGATGGGCAAGAAGAAATTTGAGCGGACGAAGCCGCATGTGAACGTGGGCACGGTGGGTCACATCGATCACGGCAAGACGACGTTGACGGCGGCCATCACCAAGCAGTTGGCCAAGCGCGGCCGGGCCGAATTCGTGCCGTTCGATCAGATTGACAAGGCACCCGAGGAGCGCGAGCGCGGCATCACCATCGCCACGGCGCACGTGGAATACGAGACGGACAAGCGGCATTACGCTCACGTGGACTGCCCGGGGCACGCGGATTACATCAAGAACATGATCACCGGAGCCGCTCAGATGGACGGAGCCATCCTGGTGGTGGCGGCCGACGACGGTCCGATGCCGCAGACCCGCGAGCATATTCTTCTGTCGCGTCAGGTGGGGGTTCCCTACATCGTGGTGTTTCTGAACAAGGTGGACATGGTGGATGATCCGGAGCTGATCGAGCTCGTGGAGCTGGAGTTGCGGGAGCTTCTGAGCAAGTACGGTTTTCCGGGCGACGACGTGCCCATCATCAAGGGTTCGGCGTTGCGGGCGCTGGAGGCCGACGATCCCGAGCATCCGGACACCAAGTGCATATTCGAGTTGATGGAAGCCATCGACGCGTATGTGCCGGACCCGGTGCGCGATATCGACAAGCCCTTTTTGATGCCCATCGAGGATGTGTTTTCGATCAGCGGGCGCGGCACGGTGGTGACGGGGCGTGTGGAGCGCGGGGTCATCCGGGTGAGCGAGGATGTGGAGATCGTGGGTTTCCGGCCGACGTTCAAGACGGTGTGCACGGGTGTGGAGATGTTCCGCAAGACCCTGGACCAGGGGCAGGCGGGCGACAACGTGGGGGTGCTGCTGCGGGGCACCAAGCGCGACGAGGTGGAGCGCGGGCAGGTGGTGGCCAAGCCGGGGAGCATCACGCCGCACACGAAGTTCAAGGCCGAGGTCTACGTGTTGAAAAAAGAGGAAGGCGGGCGGCACACGCCGTTTTTCCCGGGTTACCGGCCGCAGTTTTATTTCCGCACCACCGACGTCACGGGGATCATGACGCTGCCCGAGGGGGTGGAGATGGTCATGCCCGGAGACAACATCAGCACCGAGGTCCACCTGATCACGCCCGTGGCTCTGGAAAAGGAACTGCGCTTCGCCATCCGTGAAGGCGGTCGCACCGTCGGCGCAGGCGTCATCACCGAGATCATCGAGTGATCTGCCAAGGATATCGGCCGGTCGTTCCTGAGGGTGCGCCGGTCTTAATGTTACGGGGACAGAGAAATCATGATGACGAATCAAAGAATTCGCATCCGTTTGAAAGCTTACGATCATAAATTGCTCGACCAGTCGACGAGTGAAATCGTGATGACCGCCAAGAAGACGGGCGCGCGAGTGGCCGGACCCATTCCTCTTCCCACGAAGATACACAGGTACACGGTTTTGAGGTCCCCGCACGTCGACAAGAAATCGCGGGAGCAATTCGAGATTCGCGTCCACAAACGTCTGATCGATATACTGGAACCGACTCAACAAACGGTCGATTCATTGATGAAGTTGGATCTGTCCGCCGGGGTGGATGTGGAAATCAAGCTCTAGAGCTTCGAGCGGTGTGTTTATCCGAAAGAGAGCAATCTGCCATGATCAAAGCAATTGTCGGACGCAAGCTGCAAATGTCCCAGATTTTCGCCGAGGACGGGACGGCTGTCCCGATCACGCTGATCCAGGCGGGACCATGTACCGTCACTCAGGTGAAGACGCCCGAGAGGGACGGCTATTCCGCCCTTCAGATCGGTTTCGGAAGCCGTAAGCCCAAGAACGTCAACAAGCCCATGAAAGGGCATCTCGACAAGGTCGGCAAGGGGTATTTCGAAGTGCTGCGGGAAATCCGCATGGAGAACGCTTCCGATCACGAGGTCGGGGAGGACCTTGCCGCTGACGTTTTCGAAATCGGCGAGCGCATCGACGTTATCGGAACGACCAAGGGAAAGGGCTACGCCGGCACGATCAAGCGATGGGGATTTCAGCGCGGACCTTCCGGCCACGGTTCCAAGAACATCAGGGAACCCGGCTCGACGGGCAACGCCACCTTCCCCGGCCGAGTGATCAAGGGCAAGAAGATGCCGGGGCAAAAGGGAAACAAGCGCACCACCGTCATGAACCTGCGCATCATCGACGTGCGCCCCGAGGAGAATCTGCTGATCGTCAAAGGTGCCGTCCCGGGTTCGCAAAACGGGATCGTGCTCATCCGCAAGACAAACAGGGCCAAGTAGAGCCAAGGGTCGTTCGTTCCGGGAGAATTTGAGGATCGTCATGCCAACAGTGGATATTTTCAATACCAATCGTGATGTGGTGGGGCAACTTGAGCTCAGCGACGCCGTCTTCGCCGTCCCGCTGAGACCACACGTCCTGCACGAGGTGGTTCTCTACCAGCTCGCGAAGCGCCGCGCCGGGACCGTCAAGACCAAGGGGCGCAGTGACGTTGCCGGGGGCGGCAAGAAACCGTGGCGCCAGAAAGGCACCGGCAGGGCTCGCGCGGGCACGAGCCGTTCACCCATCTGGCGCGGCGGGGGAACCATTCACGGGCCACAGCCTCGGGACTATGAAATGCGCATCCCCAAGAAGGTCCGGCGCCTGGCCGTCAAGATGGCGTTGAGTCAGAAACTGATCGACCGGGAGCTGACGGTTCTGGACCAGCTCCAGCTCGAGCAGATCAAGACCAGGGATTTCGCGGCCATCCTCGATCGTTTCGAGCTCAGCAAGACGCTCGTTGTGATCGCTCAACCCGATGAGAAGCTGCAGAAATCGGCCCGGAACATCCCCAACGTCAAGGTTCTGAGGACGGAGGGCTTGAATGTGTACGATCTGCTCAATCATCGCAGCGTGCTTTTGACCCGGGAAACGATCGGGAAAATAGAGGAGACACTAGGATCATGAATGAGAAATCGTACCGGATTCTCAAGCGTCCTCTAGTCACTGAAAAGAGCACCACCGAGAAGGATGAGCACAACAAGCTCTTTTTCGAAGTGGACCGCCGGGCGAACAAGATCGAGATCAAGGAGGCGGTGGAGCAGATTTTCAAGGTGGATGTGCTGGATGTGGCGACGATGAATGTCCGGGGGAAGAAGAAGCGCGTCGGCCGTTACTTTACGAAACGAGCCGACCGGAAAAAGGCTATGGTCACGATCAAGCCCGGTCAGCGCGTTGAATTCTTTGAAGGTGTATAGGCTTAGGAGCGTGTTGGACGACCTGCCCCGAAGGCCCACCGTCCGGGACCGTCGGTCGGAAAGACCGGGGAACGCCGGTCCGGCCGTGGCGGAAATGACGAACAGGGGGGTTCGGGAGCTGTTGCAACAGGCTGTTAGAGGGGATGATCAATGGGCATTCGAAAAGTAAATCCGACATCGGCCGGCCGCCGGTTCCAGACATATGCCACCTTTGAGGAATTGAGCAACGTTGAGCCGGAAAAGAGCCTGCTGGAGCCTCTGCGCCGGTCGGGAGGCCGCAACGCTTCCGGCCGCGTGACGTCATGGCACAGGGGCGGCGGACATAAGCGCCGCTATCGCATCATCGACTTCAAGCGCAACAAGGAAAACATCCCGGCAACGGTCGCGAGCATCGAATACGATCCCAACCGTTCGTCGCACATCGCCCTGCTGAAATACGCCGACGGTGAGAAGCGATACATCATCGCACCCGTCGGCCTGTCCGTCGGCGACACCGTTCTTACCGGCGCCGAAGCCGACATCAAGCCGGGCAACTGCCTCCGGTTGGCCAACATGCCCCTGGGCACCATCATCCACAACGTGGAGCTCAAGCCCGGCAAGGGGGGGCAACTGGCCCGTTCGGCGGGGTCCAGCATACAGTTGATCGCCAAGGAGGGCACGCACGCAATTTTGCGGCTTCCGTCGAGTGAAATGCGTATGGTGCCGATTTCCTGCAAAGCGACGGTGGGTCAGGTCGGCAACATCGATCACGAGAACCTGTCCCTGGGAAAGGCGGGCCGGAAGCGGTGGCTCGGCAAGCGGCCTCACGTTCGCGGCGTTGCCATGAACCCGGTCGATCATCCCATGGGCGGCGGCGAAGGAAGAAGCTCCGGCGGGCGGCATCCCTGCACGCCCTGGGGTGTGCCCACCAAGGGCTACAGGACGCGCAAGTCCAAGCGCAGCGACAAGCTCATCGTCCATCGAAGGAAGTAGCCGCCCGGCTCGGCTCCTCGGCGGCCCCGCACGATGGCTGCGTTGCCGGGGGTCCGATGATGCGGGCGGGGGTGTAAAAATGAAAACGGCGGGTTGTGGACCGGAGGTCAAGCGATAGAAGGAGAAAAAGGTGCCTCGCTCTCTTAAGAAGGGGCCATTCGTTGATGGCCATTTGTTTGAAAAGATTTACAAGGCCAAGGAGACCGGCGATCGGAAAGTCATCAAGACCTGGTCCAGGCGGTCCACCATCGTGCCCGAGTTTGTGGGGATAACGGTGGCGGTGCACAACGGCAAGAAGTTCATCCCCGTTTTCATTACGGAGAACATGGTAGGTCACAAGCTGGGGGAATTCGCTCCTACCAGGACTTTCTACGGTCATGCCGGTGACAAGAAGTCCAAGGTGAAAGGGAAGAAATAATGGAAGTCAGAGCCGTGAGCAAGTTCTTGCGTGTCTCGCCGCATAAGGCTCGCCTGGTCGCGGACCTGGTTCGCGGGAAGAAGGTCAGCGATGCCTTGACTATCCTCAAGTTCACGCCCAAGAAAAGCGGCCGGTTCATCAACAAGACGTTGCGCTCGGCGGTGGCCAACGCCGAGAATACCAAGTCGATGGACGTGGAGACCCTTTTCGTCAAGTCCATTTTCGTCGACAAAGGCCCGCAGCTCAAGCGCTGGCGGCCGCGTGCGATGGGGCGTGCGACCAAGATCCTGAAGGGGTCGAGTCACATTACGATCATACTGGCTGAGAAATAGCGATATCGGTCGGGCCCGTTCCTTGACGGAGCGGGTTGTTCACCAGGGATGCAATCATTATTATTCATCGGTTTTTCAGATTTGAAGGCGTGGAGAACCGAGAGCGATCTGCGGAGGTGGAGTTTGGGACAGAAGGTACATCCAACCGGGTTCCGTCTGGGCATTCTGAAGTCCTGGGATTCACGGTGGTTCGCCACCAAGGATTATGCGAAGCTGGTCCACGAAGACCGGAAGATCCGCGACTATATCAAAGCGCGGCTCTATCATGCCGGCATTGCGAAGGTCGAGATCGAACGGGCCGCCAACAAGGTGAAAATTCGTATCTTCACGGCGCGTCCGGGCATCGTGATCGGCAAGAAGGGGGCGGAAATCGAAACCCTGCGCCGCGACCTGGAACGGAAATTCAAACGCGAAATCCTTATCGACATCCAGGAAGTGCGCCGCCCCGAACTCGATGCCACCCTGGTGGGCGAGAACATCTCCTTGCAGCTGGTCCGGCGCGTGGCATTCCGCCGCGCGATGAAACGGGCCGTTAGCGCCGCGTTGAAATTCGGCGCCAAAGGCGTGCGCGTCGCGTCCGCCGGGCGACTGGGAGGCGCGGAAATGGCCAGGCGGGAATGGTACCGCGAGGGACGCGTGCCTCTCCATACGCTCAGAGCCGACATCGACTACGGCACCGCCATCGCGCGCACCACTTACGGCGCGATCGGTGTGAAGGTCTGGATATTCAAGGGTGAAGTGTTGCCCTGAGGCTGAACTTGGATTCGAACCGGCCGGAATCCGGATGCGCGGCACTGCGCGGGCGGGAACCCGCCCTTTTTCACGAGAGCGTCGGCGGTCGGTAACGGACAGGAGAAATTCTGATGTTAGCGCCCAAGAGAGTGAAATTTCGAAAGCAACAGAAGGGTCGCATGAGGGGCACGGCCTTCCGCGGAAGCACGCTCAGTTTCGGCGACTTCGGCTTGAAGGCCCTCGAATGCGGCTACATCACCTCGAGGCAGATCGAGGCGGCGCGTATTGCCATCACGCGTCACGTGAAGCGTGGCGGCAAAGTTTGGATCCGGTTTTTCCCGGACAAGCCGTTCACCAAGAAGCCTGCTGAAACCCGTATGGGCAAGGGCAAGGGGTCTCCGGAAGGGTGGCATGCGGTCATCAAGCCCGGCAGGGTACTCTATGAGATCAAGGGCGTTCCGGAAACGATCGCGCGTGAGGCTCTGAACCTCGCCGCACACAAGCTTCCGATTCCAACGCGCTTCGTATCGAGGCAGGATGTGCTATGAAAACCAATGCGCTGCGAGACATGACGAATGACGAGCTGCTCCAGAAGCTCGCGGAAATCCGACAGGCGCTGTTCAATCTCAACTTTCAGCATGTGACGGGACAGTTGGAGAACACCGCTCAAATCAACAAGAATCGGAAAGACATCGCCCGAATCTTGACGATTCTTCACGAGCGCGAGCAGAAGACGGCGGCATAAGGAAGAGACGTATGGAAGAGCAGAAGTCCGGAAGAAAGACGCGCGTCGGCAGGGTACTGAGCAACAAAATGGACAAGACCGTGGTGGTTGTTGTGGAACGGCTTATCCATCATCCTCAGTATCACAAGTTTATCCGTCGCCAGAACAAGTTCAAGGCCCACGACGCGCAGAATGCATGCCGGGTGGGCGACCGCGTGATTATCGAAGAGAGCCGGCCGATCAGCAAGGACAAGCGATGGGTGGTCGTGCAGGTTCTCGACAAGGCGGTCATCTAACAGAGCTGCCCGTGCCGTTCCGGATCAGGCAGCCCAGTAACGGAGTAAGACCATGATTCAAGCGGAAACGCAGCTGAACGCCGCGGACAATTCCGGCGCCAAACGCCTTTACTGCATCAAGGTTCTGGGAGGAACCAGGAAGCGGTACGCCTCGGTTGGCGATATCATCGTGGTTTCCGTCAAGGAAGCCATTCCCAACGCCAAGGTCAAGAAGGGCGATGTCCTGAAGGCGGTGGTCGTTCGCACCCAGAAGGAAGTGCGCCGCCCCGACGGCTCCTACATCAAGTTTGATGACAATTCCGCCGTGCTCATCAATCAGGCTAAGGAACCCATCGGCACTCGCATCTTTGGGCCTGTCGCCCGGGAACTGCGGGCCAAGCAGTTCATGAAGATCATCTCACTGGCTCCGGAAGTGCTCTAGAACATAAGGGACTTGTCCAATGAAAGGTCAGAAAAGCTATCGCATCAAGAAAAACGACACGGTCATGGTCGTCACCGGCAAGGATAAGGGAAAAAGCGGCAAGGTATTGCGCGTGATTTACAAGAAAGACCGGGCGATCGTCGAAAAGCTCAACATGATCAAGCGACACATGAAGCCGAGTCAACAGAACCGACAGGGGGGGATCCTCGAAAAGGAAAGTCCCATTCACATTTCCAACCTGATGTTGATCTGTGCGAAGTGCACGGATCCGACCCGAGTGGGCTATAAGGTGCTCGATGACAACAAGAAGGTGCGCTTCTGCAAGAAGTGCAACGAGGTCATCGACTAGCGGGACGTCCATTCACCAAGGGCCGGAGTGGAGGCAATACATGGCAAGACTGCGGGAAACATACCGGAACGAGATAGCTCCCAAGCTTTCCGAACAGTTCAAGTACAAGAGCCCGATGCAGATACCCAGGTTGAGCAAGATCATCCTGAACATGGGTTTGGGCGATGCGATTCAGAACATCAAGATACTGGACTCCGCGGCCGAGGAGCTCGGCATGATCAGCGGTCAGAAGCCCGTGATCACGAGAGCCCGTCAGAGCATCGCCGCGTTCAAGCTTCGCAAGGGAATGCCCATCGGCTGCATGGTTACCCTGAGAGGGGACCGGATGTACGAGTTTTTCGATAAGCTGGTGAATGTCGCCCTGCCCCGCGTTCGTGACTTCCGGGGAGTTTCTTCGCGAGCCCTCGATGGCCGCGGGAACTACACCCTCGGCATCAAGGAACATATCATTTTCCCGGAAATCGACTACGACAAGATCGATAAGATCAAAGGCATGAACATCACCATCGTGACGACGGCAAAGAACGACGACGAAGCGCGAACGCTTCTGGCGTTGATGGGCATGCCGTTCAAACAGTAGAGGAGGACGCACCATTGGCTAAGAAGTCTCTCATTGCGAAGGCGAAACGCACCCCCAAGTTCGGGGTCCGCACGTATAACCGGTGCCCGATTTGCGGTAGACCCAGGGCTTACCTGCGCAAATTCGGCATTTGCCGCATTTGTTTTCGAAGCATGGCACTCAAGGGAGAACTTCCCGGTGTGGTGAAATCCAGCTGGTGAGCAAGGGAAAGAAAAGGAGTCTGTTGTTATGGCCGTATCCGATCCGATCGCCGATTTTTTGAACCGCATCAAGAACGGACAGAAGGCGCGGTTCGACAAGGTGGATATCCCCGCATCGCGGATGAAAGCCAGTCTCTCCCGCATTTTGAAGGAAGAGGGATACATCAAGAATTTCAAGCTCATCAAAGACGACAAGCAGGGCATTATCCGGGTCCAGATCAAGTACGGTGAGCACCGGGAGGGAGCGATCACCGGCATAAAGCGCGTGAGCAGGCCCGGGTGCCGCGTCTATGTGGGACACGATGAGATACCTCGCGTCATGAACGGCATGGGCATCGGCATTGTCTCCACATCCAAGGGGATCATGACCGATCGCCAGGCGCGCAAAGAGGGTATTGGCGGTGAATTGCTCTGCTCGATCTGGTAGATGATTCGGCAATCCGTTGCCGGCAGCTCGAATATTACGGAAAGTCAGGACCATAAGGAGTAGCGGCATGTCACGCGTGGGAAAACTGCCCATCACCATACCCAAGGGAGTCGATGTTTCCCTGGATGAACCTTTGTTGACGATCAAGGGTCCAAAGGGTACCCTGGCCCGCCGGATGCCCGGCGACGTCGAGGTCCACCTGGAACAGGGTGCCGTCTTGATCAGGCGCAAGGACGAGTCCAATAAGTCTCGTTCGCTTCACGGATTGGTGAGAGCACTGGTGAACAACATGGTGCACGGTGTCAGCGAGGGTTTCGTGATCTCTCTCGAAATCCAGGGGACCGGTTACCGTGCCGACGCTCAGAACAATGTGCTGAACCTGAGCCTCGGGTATTCACACCCGATCCAGTTCGTCCTGCCGGAAGGCATCAAGGGCGCCGTCGATCGCAACACCATTCGGCTCGAAGGAATCGATAAAGAGCTGCTCGGCCAGACGGCCGCCCGCATTCGCGCTCTTCGCCCCGCCGAACCTTACAAAGGCAAGGGCATTCGTTATGCGGGCGAGCACATTCACCGCAAGGTCGGCAAGACCGGCTCCAAGAAGTAAGCACAGGGGAGAAAAGACAGATGGCTGACAAGACGAACCCACGGGAAACGGCCCGCCTGAAGCGCAAGAAAAGGATCCGGAAGAAGCTCCAGGGAGCTCCCGAACGTCCGAGACTCACCGTTTTCCGAAGCGATAAGCATATCTACGCCCAGATCGTGGACGACACGCGCGGCTCCACGCTCGTGTCCGCGTGCACCCTGTCCCCCGATTACAAGGAAATGGAAGCTTTGAAGGGGAAGGTCGGAGCCGCCAAACGAGTTGGAGAGCTGATTGCACGCAAGGCCCTGGAAAAAGGCATCACAAAGGTTGTCTTCGATCGCAACGGCTACATTTATCACGGCCGCGTGCAGGCCCTGGCGGACGCCGCCCGGCAGGCGGGCTTGGACTTTTAGGGACTTTGTGCCGCTCATAAGGAGACAGACAATTGATAGCTTTGGAATCAAGCCAACTGCAACTGATAGACAAAGTGGTCCACATCAGCAGAGTGGCCAAGGTGGTCAAAGGTGGCCGTCGTTTCTCGTTCAGTGCCATAGTGGTCGTCGGTGACGGCAACGGCCGGGTCGGGTTCAGCCTTGGCAAGGCCAATGAAGTGCCGGAAGCCATTCGCAAGGGCATGGAATCCGCCAAGCGCACCATGTTCGAAGTGCCGCTGGTCAACGCCACCATCCCGCATGAGGTGCTCGGGCGTTTTGGAGCCGCTTCGGTGGTGCTCAAGCCGGCCTCGGCGGGCACGGGGGTGATTGCAGGGGGCGCGGTCCGTGCCATCATGGAAGCGGCGGGCATTCACAATATTTTGACCAAGTGCATCGGATCGAGGAACCCTCATAACGTCGTCAAGGCCACGCTCGAGGGTCTGCGCCGGCTCCGCAACGTGGAACTGGTCGCAAAGCTGCGCGGGCGTGAAGTGCACGAGATTCGAGATTAGCGGATCCTGAGGGGATCTTCCGGCGGGCCGGATGACCTCACCGGTTGGCGGGGAGGCCCGAACCGCGAATTTTTGTTACAAGGAACTCAGCTCATGGCAAAGTCTATCCAGGTCAAATTGGTTCGAAGCCCCATCGGCCGCCCTGAGAAACACCGCAAGGTGCTCCAGGCCCTGGGGCTCACACGACTCAACAAGACGGTGAACCTTCATGCCACCCCTGCCGTCGCCGGGGCCGTGAAGAAGGTGATCCACATGGTTGAAGTCAAGGAGCTTTAGGCGCTCCGTCTACCTCTATCCGACAGGAATGGGTGTTTTCATGAAACTTGACGATCTGGCTCCGGCTCCCGGAGCGAAAACCAATAGGAAGCGTTTGGGACGTGGGTCCGGCTCGGGACTGGGGAAAACTGCGGGACGAGGCCACAAGGGGCAGAAGTCCCGGTCCGGCGGCGGCACTCCACCCTGGTTTGAAGGCGGCCAGATGCCCCTGCAGCGCCGGGTGCCCAAGCGTGGCTTCACGAATATCTTCAAGACGCGATACGAGGTCGTGAATGTCGGTGACCTGGAGCGCTTTCCGAGCGGGTCCGAAGTCGGACCGGACGAACTGAGAAAGGTCGGGCTGGTCAAGAAAATTCGCGATGGGATCAAGCTCCTCGCCGATGGCGACATCGCTTCTCCGCTCACCATCCGCGTGCATAAGGCCAGTGATTCTGCGGTCCGGAAGATAGAAGCGGCAGGGGGCCGCGTGGAGCTGATTCCTTCACAAAAGGGGAACTAAGCGGTGCTAACCGGTTTTGCCAATATCGGTCGAATTCCCGAACTGAAACGTCGGATCTTGGTGACACTGGCTCTCCTGGCGGTTTACCGCGTTGGAGCGCACATTCCGACTCCCGGCATCAACGGCGACGCCCTGGCGGCATTTTTCAAACAGCTTTCGGGAACCTTGCTCGGGCTCTTCGACATGTTTTCGGGGGGCGCCTTGAGTCAGCTCTCCGTTTTCTCGCTCGGCATCATGCCTTACATCAGCGCTTCGATTATCCTGCAGCTTCTGACCGTGGTCATTCCCACCCTGGAACGACTGAGCAAGGAAGGGGATGCCGGGCGCCGCAAGATCACTCAGTATACCCGCTATGGGACGGTGATTCTGAGCGTGATCCAGGGTTTCGCCATCGGGGTCGGCCTGGAGGGGATGACCGGACCGGGCGGCGAAATCGTGGTGCTCCATCCCGGCTGGGGATTCCGCTTGACGACCGTTCTCACGCTCACCGCCGGTACCGCGTTCATCATGTGGCTGGGCGAACAGATCACCGAGCGCGGCATAGGAAACGGCATCTCTCTGATCATCTTCGCCGGCATCGTCGCGGGCATACCCAACGCCTTGGAGAACACCGTCCGAATGGTGACCATGGGTGAGATGAGCGCATTCCTGCTCCTTGGCCTGGCGGCCTTCATGCTCGCGGTGGTGGCCGTCATCATTTTCATGGAGCGCGGGCAGCGACGGATACCGGTTCAATATGCCAAGCGCGTCGTTGGAAGGCGCGTTTACGGGGGGCAGAACACGCACATCCCCCTCAAGATCAACACCTCGGGTGTCATTCCACCCATTTTCGCCTCCTCGATCATGATGTTCCCGGGAACCGTGGGCAGTTTCATCAAGACTCCCTGGATGGAGTGGATCGCCAACGCCCTGGGCCCGGGCCAGTGGCTCCATTCGATTCTGTATGTCGCGTTGATCGTGTTCTTCTGCTTTTTTTACACGGCAATCGTTTTCAATCCCCTTGACGTGGCCGACAATATGAAGAAATACGGCGGGTTCATTCCGGGAATACGTCCCGGTCGGCCCACGGCCGAATACATCGACAAGGTGTTGAGCCGTATCACCGTTGGAGGCGCCGTCTACATTTCGGCGGTCTGCGTGCTGCCCACGATACTCATCTCGCGCTTTGCGGTCCCCTTCTATTTCGGCGGCACGGCCCTGCTCATCGTCATCGGTGTGGCAATGGATACCCTGGCTCAGATTGAAGCACACATGCTCTCGCGACACTACGAAGGTTTTCTGAAAAAAGGACGCCTTCGTGGTCGAAGATGATCGGCATTCCCCCCCCCACCATGATGCCGGGACATTCGTTGCGTTTGGAAGGAGTTGAACATTTGACCAGCGCAGCTTGACAATGGAGGAAAAGGTTATGAACATCATACTGTTAGGCCCCCCGGGAGCCGGCAAGGGAACCCAGGCGAGCCGTCTGATCGGCAAGTATGCGATACCGCAGATTTCGACGGGCGACATGCTCCGGGCCGCACTCAAGGAAGGAACACCGCTCGGGTTGGAAGCCAAGAAGTACATGGACCAGGGGGCGCTCGTACCCGATAGTGTGGTGATTGGTCTCGTGAAAGAACGCATCCAGAAGCCCGACTGTTCGAAAGGTTACATGCTGGATGGGTTTCCTCGCAATGTCAGCCAGGCTGAAGCGCTCGACATGATGCTGGGAGAGCTCAAGCAGCGGATCGACGGCGTCGTGTGCATCGAGGTTCCGAACAAGGAACTGCTCGGACGTCTCACGGGAAGGCGCACCTGTCGCAGTTGCGGCGCCGGCTTCCACGTGATGTTCGATCCGCCCAAAACGGACGGCAAGTGTGACAAGTGCGGAGGGGAGTTGTACCAGCGTGACGACGACAACGAGGCGACGGTGTCGTCGCGCCTGAAGGTATATGAAGATCAGACCAAGCCGCTCATCGATTACTACGAAAAGCAGGGCAAGCTGCGCCGGATCGACGGCGTGGGGAGCATGGATGCGATTTTTGGCCGGATCACGGCCATTCTCGGATAGAAAGAGGACGGACTTTGATCGTACTGAGATCTCAGCGGGAGATCGAAAAGATCAGAACGGCATGCAAGATAGTGGCTGAGATCCTCCAACACCTGAAGGAACATGTTCGGCCGGGGGCCACGACATGGGACTTGAACGCCTTGAGTGAGGATTTGGCGGCCAGGAAGAAGGCTGTGCCTGCATTCAAGGGGTACCAGGGTTATCCTTTCGCCTTGTGCACTTCGATCAACTGCGAGGTGGTTCACGGGATGCCGTCCCGGCAGCGGCATCTTGCGGAGGGCGACATCATCAGCATCGATTTCGGGGTCGTCCACGACGGGTATTACGGCGATGCCGCGGTGACGGTGGCCGTGGGAACCATCAGTCAGGAGGCCGAGCGATTGTGCACGGTGACTGAGGAGTCGCTCTATGCGGGAATCCGACAGGCGATAGCAGGCAACCGCCTGTCGGACATCTCTCATGCGATTCAGGAATACGTGGAGACACGGGGATTTTCGGTGGTGCGTGAGTTCGTGGGGCACGGCATCGGTCAGAATCTGCACGAGAGTCCGCAGATTCCCAACTATGGGCCTCCGGGCAAGGGGGTACAGTTGAAGTCGGGGATGGTGTTGGCGATCGAACCGATGATCAACGCGGGATGCCCGGACGTGGAGATATTGCGGGACAAGTGGACGGCGGTGACGCTGGACCGGAAGTTGTCGGCGCATTTCGAGCACACGATTGTGATCACGGACAACGGGCCCGAGATCCTCACTCAATAGAATAATTTCTTTACAAGAGGGCGGAAAAGAGATATATTAAATAGTTCTACGAGCATTCCGAGGCGGATTCGGAAGGAGAAGACTAAGTACATGGCTAAAGAAGACGCGATTGAAGTCGAAGGCACCGTGGTCGAAACGCTTCCCAATGCCATGTTTCGTGTTGAGTTGCCGAACGGTCATCGAATTCTCGCCCACATTTCCGGGAAGATGCGCATGCATTTCATTCGCATCCTGCCGGGCGACAAGGTTACCGTGGAACTCTCGCCCTATGACCTGAATCGTGGCCGCATCACGTACAGGTCCAAGTCCTAGCGCTTCTTTTGCCGGTGTGGTGCGGAAGGGAGAAGATTGGCATGAAAGTCCGAGCGTCGGTCAAGCGAATTTGTCGAAAGTGCAAGATCATTCGTCGCCACGGCAATGTTAGGGTGATTTGCGAAAACCCCAGACACAAGCAACGACAAGGTTAATCGGAGGACGGGCATTGGCACGCATTGCAGGTATCGACCTACCCAAGAACAAGCGCATCGAGATCGCTCTGACTTACATCTACGGTATCGGTCGCCCCACGGCTCAGAAGATCCTGGAGCAGGCAAACATCGATGGGAACACCAAGAGCGATGACTTGACCGAAAACCAGATCAACAGCATCCGTCACGTCATCGACAGCCACTACAAGGTGGAAGGCGATCTGCGCACCGAAGTGTCCATGAACATCAAGCGCCTCATGGACCTCGGCTGCTACCGCGGCCTGAGGCATCGCCGAGGTCTGCCTGTTCGCGGACAGAGAACCCATACCAACGCCCGCACCCGGAAAGGCCCGCGCCGGTCCGTCATGGGCAAACGCAAGAAGGCATAGCAGGGAGGAATCATGGCCAGGGAGAAAGCGGCTTCTCGGAAAAAGAAGGAGCGCAAGAATATTCTGAATGGCATTGCCCATATCCGTTCGACGTTCAACAACACCATCGTGACCATCACCGATGCGAGCGGGAATGCCATCTCGTGGTCGAGCGCAGGCAGCCAGGGTTTCAAGGGTTCGCGTAAGAGCACCCCGTTTGCCGCCCAGGTGGCGGCCGAAATCGCCGCCAAGAAGGCCATGGAGCACGGCGTGCAGAACATCGAGGTCTACGTCAAAGGCCCCGGGTCCGGCCGCGAGGCTGCGCTTCGGGCTCTGCAGGCAGCCGGTTTCAATATCACCGTCATCAAGGATGTCACCCCTATTCCGCACAATGGCTGCCGTCCTCCCAAACGGCGTCGAGTGTAAGGATCCCTTCACTGGCGAGGTGTTTGTCACTCTCATCATAGAAGAGAAGAGGAGGAACTCAACTTGGCTCGCTATACGGACTCATCTTGTCGGATCTGTCGACGAGAAACCATGAAGCTCTATTTGAAAGGCGACCGTTGTTATTCTGACAAGTGCGCCGTCGAACGCCGCAACTATCCTCCCGGTCAGCATGGTCAGGGGAGGGGCAAGTTCTCCGACTACGGGCTTCAGTTGCGCGAAAAGCAGAAGATCAGGCGTATGTACGGCCTTGTTGAAAAGCAGTTCAAGACCTACTTCAAGCACGCGGACCGGCAGAAAGGGGTCACCGGGACCAACTTCCTGACCCTCTTGGAAAGGCGAATCGACAACACGGTGTATCGACTCGGATTCGCAAGCTCCCGTGCTCAGGCGAGGCAGCTTGTTCGGCACAGCCATTTTCTGGTGAACGGCAAGAAGGTCAACATTCCTTCTTTCCTGCTTCGTCCCGGCGATTCGGTGAGTGTCGTCGAAGGCAGCCGGCAGTTGCAGATGATCAATGAAGCCATGGAAGCCATGCCCCGTCGAGGGCTTCCGCCCTGGTTGGAACTTGATAAGGCGAAGTATGAGGGCGTATTCAAGACCCTCCCGACCAGAGAAGAGATGAATCTGCCCGTGCAGGAGCAACTGGTCGTCGAATTCTATTCGAAGTAAGACCGTGGATGTGGTCCGTTGGCGTTGACCGGTTAGGGGCTTCGAGAGAGGGTCTTTGAACCGGTTTTCGCTTTCCCTTGAAAGGGATAACTCCGCAGTGCCATCTCTTGACGAGGACAAACTATGCAAAGGAACTGGCGCGAACTCATAAAACCAAAGCGCTTGGAAGTTGAAACAAAAGGCCTGCCCAACACATACGGCAAGTTCGAATGCGAACCGCTGGAACGAGGGTTCGGCATTACGCTGGGGAACGCTCTCCGGAGAGTGCTCCTGTCTTCGCTACAGGGTGCCGCCATCACCAGTGTCAAGGTGGACGGCGTACTGCATGAGTTTTCCACGATTCCGGGGGTGCTTGAAGACGTCACCGATGTCATCCTCAACCTCAAGGAAGTGCGGTTCAAGATGCATTCCGACGGCCCGCGGCTGGTGGTCATCGAAAAGGACGGCGAAGGTGAAGTCGCCGCGGGAGACATCCAGGGGGGGCCTCACGTCGAGGTGCTCAACCCGGAACAACATATCTGTACGCTGGAAAAAGACGCCAGGCTGCGCATGGAGCTCACGGTCAAGCAAGGAAAGGGATACCTGCCTGCCGACCGCAACATTGAAGAGAATCAACCCATCGGCACCATCCCCATCGACGCCATTTTCTCCCCCATCCGAAAGGTCAGCTATACGGTGACCCAGGCTCGAGTCGCTCAGATTACCGACTACGACAAGCTCACCATGGAGATATGGTCGGACGGGAGCGTCAAACCGGACGATGCGCTTGCCTACTCTGCCAAAATCCTGAAAGACCAGTTGACGATTTTCATCAACTTTGAAGAGGAAATGGAAACGACCGAGGAGGAGGTTCGCGCGGAGCCCGTGTTCAACGATCACCTTTTCCGCAGCGTCGACGAACTGGAGCTTTCCGTGCGGTCCGCCAACTGTTTGAAGAATGCGGATATCCGCTATATCGGAGAGCTGGTCCAGAAGACCGAAGCGGAAATGCTCAAGACCAAGAATTTCGGTCGCAAATCCTTGAACGAAATCAAGGAAATTCTCACGGAAATGGGTCTTTCGCTGGGCATGAAGCTGGAGAATTTCCCCAGTCGAGATGACATTGAGAACAGAAGAAAGGAACAGGAATAGCCATGCGTCATGGAGTTTCCGGCAGAAAGCTCAACCGTGCGACCAGCCATCGCCTTGCCATGTTCAGAAACATGGTGACTTCCTTGTTGCAGCACGAGCGCATTTTCACCACCTTGCCGAAGGCCAAGGAACTGCGCCGATGGGCCGATTGGATGATTTCTCTTGGAAAACGCGGAGATCTTCATGCGCGACGCCAGGTGATGGCGTGCGTCCGGGAGAAGGAAACCGTCCAGAAGATCTTTGCCGAGTTGGGTCCCCGTTATCAGAGCCGTCCTGGTGGATATACGCGCATCGTCAAGGCGGGATACCGGCGTGGCGACGCATCGCCGATGTGTCTCATCGAGCTCATCACGGAAGCAAAGCAGCCGCCAAGGAAGGAGAAGGCCAAGAAGCCCGCTCCGGTCCAGGCCGAAGAGGCTTCCGCCACCCCGGCTTCAGAAGAAAAGGCGCAAGACTAGCGGATTTCCGCGGCAGGCGCTTTTGAGCAGCATCAAAACGAAATAACCCGGTGGGAAGACCCACCGGGTTATTTCGTCTCGCGTTTCGCGGATTCTCAACCGTTTACTGCGGGGACGGCTCGTCCTCTTTCTGAGAGTACTGGGGGCACTCCCTGCACGTAAAACCACTCCACATCCCCTTGGCAGCCTTGTCGAGGCAGGCATCGTAGTTCTGGCAGGCAAAATTGCGCACGCCCTTCCCTTCCTTGCATTGTGCCGGAGATGGAGAATTCTTGCCGTTCTTCTCCGTTTGCGCCATGTGTCCGCGAGCAACTCTATCTCTTGCCATGCTGATCATCTCCTTGACAAGCCAATAACGTTCCAGGAGAATGTTCCCCGTTGACAGACCATGTTCGTGGGATCGGGAGCAAGCCTGAATTCTCCGAATAAGAACTCACCCTACACAGACGGATGTCCCCCCCGGGCTGGTCGACACTGCATCTTGGAATATTGCCTTCTTAACCTTATAAGATTAAACATTACGGCAGGCGAAATCAAACGGTTTCGGCTAATCGAGCGGCCCGTGCCGGGGATTCTCCGGCCGACGGTTCCGAGCCCGTGCAGGAGAGCATCCTTTTCCTGCCCACTGCAAAGATCGGATCCCGTCGCACAAGAGATTACAGTTCTCCGACGGTTTTTTTCATGGGTCATTCCACCGGTTTGTGCCGTTGTTCCCCACTGCGGATACCGGCCCAATCCTTCGTGGGAGGTCGGCAGGGATGGCAGTCGTCACGAAAAAGCTTGTTTCCGGAATGGTGATGCTTTGCGCTTCGGCTGTCTTTGTTCTGGCCACGTGCCAGATGCTGCGTAATGTGGAACCATTTCATACCTGGTACTACTCGTTCGCCTGGTGGAGCGTCATTCTGTTTTTTCAGTCAGTCCTGTATCGTCGATGGGGACGCGCCATCCTCTTCGACAACCCGTTGGATTTTGTCCGGCTGCTGCCGGTTTCCGTCACGGTTTGGCTGATCTTTGAGGCATTCAACTTCCGTCTTCAGAACTGGCACTATGAGAATCTTCCCTCCATGACCACGGTTCGCCTGCTGGGTTATACGATCGCTTATGCCACAGTCCTGCCGGGACTGTTCACGGCACGAGATCTCCTTGAGCGCTGCGGCTTGTGGAAGAATCTGCGCTGTCGTCCGCTACGGGCCCCGCAGAAACTCTACCGGACGCTCACGGCCCTCGGGCTCGCCTGCGGCATTCTGCCCCTCCTCTGGCCCAGGTATTTCTTTCCGCTCGTCTGGGGTGCTTTCATATTTCTCTTGGAACCTCGCAATCATCGCACCGGCGCGGGTTCACTCTTGCGGGACTGGGAAAACGGATCCCCGCGGCACTTTTTTCTCCTGCTCGCATCGGGATTGTTGTGCGGTCTGCTGTGGGAGCTGTGGAATTACTGGGCGGGTTCCAGGTGGGTGTACACGGTTCCGTTTGTTGGCGGCCTCAAAGTGTTCGAAATGCCCTTGCTGGGTTTTTTGGGCTTTCCGCCGTTCGCCGTGGAATGTTATGCTATGTACTGCTTCACGGTTGCGACATGGGCGAAGCTCGGACCGGCCCGAAAGGTCGGTTTGGCGTTCGGGGTCGCGGCGTTCGATCTGCTCGTCTTCTATGGAATCGATCGTCTCACGGTGCTTTCATTTTCCGGATAGCCTGGACCGGCACGGTTTGTCGGTACCGAAGGGTGACGTGACCTCCGGCGTTGCGCCGGGGAAAGGTGATGCGCCCTACCCCGCAATAGGGTTCGCCCCGCTGCGCGCCTTCCGTTGAAGAGGAAAGGAAGCGTTTTTCATGCGTTCAGGGAGTCGGAACGACCGCCGGGTTCCTGGCCGGCTCCATGGCTTATGTGGGAATTGCGCCGCTGGTGTTTTCGGGAAGGACAACCGTCGGAAATGGTGAGCAAGTCTGCCGCACTGGTCAGCCTGGGTTGCGCAAAAAATCTGGTCGACAGTGAATCCATGGTCTCGCAGCTTATTGAGCTGGGCTACGAAATGACCCCGGAAGTGTCGCAGGCGGCACTGATCCTGGTCAATACATGCGGCTTTCTCGAAAGCGCGGTCCGGGAATCCATCGACACCGTTCTGCAACTGGCCGGATACAAGGCCTCCGGAAGCTGCGAAAAACTCGTTGTTGCGGGCTGCATGGTACAACGGTACGGAAAGAAGCTGCTCGGACTGCTGCCGGAAGTCGATTTGTTTCTGGGCACGTCCCACTGCCATGCGCTGAAGTCCTTCATCCGCGACCATGAAGCCGGAAGCTCCGAGCGGCTCCGAATCGCTTTCCCGGATCATGTGGACAACGGCGCCGACCGTCATCTGGTGGAGGGACGCAGCTCGGCTTACGTGAAGATTGCCGAGGGTTGCGGGAACCGTTGCGCTTTCTGCCTGATACCCCGACTTCGGGGACCATACAGAAGCCGGCGGGCGGTCGACATTCTCCGGGAAGCGCATCGACTCGTTGCCTGCGGCGCCAAGGAATTGAACATTGTCGCCCAGGACACGACGGCATTCGGCAGTGACAGGGGTGAGGAGCACGCCCTCGTCAGTCTCCTGGAATCCCTCGAAGAGATCGAGAAGTTGGAATGGGTGCGGCTGCTCTACGCTTATCCGGACAGGATAACTCCCGAGTTGATTCGCACGATGTCTCAGTCACGCAAGGTGGTTCCCTATCTTGACATTCCGCTGCAGCACTGCGTGCCGAGGATACTGGCGAGCATGGGCCGATCGGGAACCGATCCGGAACGCATCGTGGACGCCATCCGAAGCGGGATTCCGGGGGTGGCGCTTCGCACCTCGTTGATCGTTGGATTTCCGGGCGAGACCGAGGCGGATTTCCAGGCGTTGACCGCCTTTGTGGAATGCACGGGGTTCGAGCACCTTGGAGTCTTCGCCTTTTCACCCGAGCCGGGCACTCGTGCCGCGAGAATGCCGGACAGGGTCCCGCCGGATGTTGCACAGGAGCGACGCAAGGTCCTGTTGGAGCTGCAGCGAGGCATCTCCCGCCGTCGCCTCGAATCGCTGGTGGGGCGGGTGCTGCCCGTCCTGGTTGAAGGGTTTCATCCCGAAACCGATCTGCTGTTGACCGGCCGCCTGGCGGTTCAGGCGCCGGAAGCGGACGGCACCGTGCTGATCACCGACGGAATCGGCACACCTGGAGAAATCATGCGATGCCGGGTGACTGCCGCTCACGATTATGATGTTGAAGCGGAGCTTCTTTCGGCGTCATAGATCCGGGTGACATCCCCGGACCCTGTGGGCGGCGAGTAAAACGCTTTGACAACGGCGCAATTTTTCGTTATTAAGCGAGTGTTTCTACTATATCTTTTGTCATGGATGGATAACGTCCATCGTTTACGGAAATTCATCATTCCTATGGATCGAGCGAGCATACCAACTGTGAATTCTTCTGCTGCCTCCAGCGAATTTCCCCCGAACCTTGTGAGCATGAAAGAAAGTATTATCTCGCGAATTCAACCGGATCTACGGAGGATCGAAGAAGAAATCGAGCTTCTGCTGACCACCAGTGTACCTTTGATCTCGGTGGTGGGCCGTTATATCATGGGAAGCGGCGGGAAGCGATTGCGCCCCCTTCTCCTGGTTCTCTCGGCTCGGCTGTGTGGTTACCAGGGCAGTCACGATGCCTCCCTGGCGGTCGTATTCGAGTTCATTCATGCCGCAAGTCTGTTGCACGACGATGTGGTGGACCACGCCAAGTTCCGCCGCAACCGTCCCGCTGCCAATACGGTCTGGGGGAACCAGGCGGTCGTGCTGGTGGGAGATTTCCTCTATTCTAAGGCAATCCACCTTACGGTGGGATATAACAGCCTGAGAATGCTCGAAGTCTTGTCCGAGGCGACGACCAGGATGTCCGAAGGCGAAGTCCTGCAACTGGTCCATGCGGACAATATCGAGATATCCGAAGAGGAATACATCGAGGTCATCACACGCAAGACGGCCGTGCTTATCAGCGCTGCGTGCCAGATCGGGGCGCTGTTCGGCGGAAACGACGTGCAGCGCGAAAAAGCCCTCAAGACCTACGGGCACAATTTAGGGATCGCATTCCAGCTGGTGGACGACACCTTGGATTACACGGGAGATGTGAAGGAACTGGGGAAACCCGTCGGCAACGACATTCAGGAGGGAAAGGCGACTCTCCCTCTGATCTGCGCCCTGAGAAACGGAAAACCCGGGGACAGGGCCAGGCTGCGCGAAGTATTCAGTTCCGAACAGCTCCGCAAAGAGGACTTTGCCGAAATCAAGGAACTGGTCACCCGGTCCGGGGGACTGGATTACACGTTGCGTCTGGCTTCCCGGCATATCCAGACGGCAAAGCAGGCGCTCGACATATTTCCCCCTCACCCGACTCGTGACCTGTTGTCGGATATTGCCGATTATGTGATCTGTCGGCGCATGTGAAAGTACCGGTCGAGCCGGGCCATCTCATCTCGCAGCGTTCCGCACGCCAATGGATGCATGCCTGGTTTCCGGCGTGCAGGAAAAGCTCCGTTCCAGGCAACGGTGCGTCCGGCCTTATATCCCCCATCCCCCGGATACATTCCCCCGCAGAACAGTATCTTGTGCAATGCCCTGCAACCTTGTTTCGGAGTGGGTTTGATGTTAAATTGACGGTGCGCGTTTGAGACCACGTGGGTCGAGCGGGCCTGCCGGGCTGAAGCTCGGCGATATCCCATGCAAATTGATGAATGGATATTGCCCGGTCCGATGCGTGGTTGAGACGACTCGATGCGAATCCGGGTGGAGCGGGGGACGGAGATAGACGACGAGAACAGGTTTTATCCGATTTTTGTGTCTCTCGAGGACAGAGTGTGCCTGGTGATCGGCGGGGGCGAAGTGGCTCAACGCAAGGTTGCCGGGTTGTTGCGTTTTGGGGCGGTGATTCGCATCGTGGCGAAGGATTTGACCTGCCGGCTGGAGGAGCGTTGCGACGGGACCCGGGTGCGATGGATCGGCAGGGACTATGAGCCCGGATGTCTTGACGCCGTCGACCTTGTTTTTGCGGCCACGAGCGATGTGGAGCTCAACCGCCGCATATCCGCGGATGCCCGGGCAAGGAAGCTGTGGTGCAACATGGCGAGCGATCCGGAGATGGGGACGTTCATCGTGCCGTCGATGGTCACGCGCGGGGCGCTGAATCTGGCGGTGAGCACCGGAGGCGCCAGCCCGGCCCTCGCGAGGGAAATCAGGGAAAAACTGGAAAAGGAATTCGGCCCGGAATGGGGCCCCTACATCCGGTTGATGGGATATCTGAGAAAAGTCATACAGTCCATGGGCTTGGAAAGCTCCGAGAACCAGAGGCTGTTTCGGGCGATTGCCGCGCTCCCGATATTGAGCTGGATTCAGGAGGGGCGGCGTGGAGAAATACTTCGGGGCCTTCAGGACGTATGCGGCCCCCGGCTCGGCATCGAAGGGCTGAACGCACTGCTGGATGAGTTATGGAAACCCTTTTCCTCGTCATCGCAACCCTGTGCTACGCCACCGGAACCATCGGCTACCTGATCTATCTTTTCCGGGACAGGGAAGTCATCCACCGGGTGTGCTGGTTCACGCTGCTCGTGGGGGCGATGTTTCACGGGGCCGCAATCCTGCTCCGGTCATATCAGATCGGCCAACTGGCGGTGACCAGCAGTCAGGAAGCCCTCTCGTTCTTTGCCTGGATGCTGGTGGTCGTCTACCTCGCCATCCAGTTGAAGCTTCAACTCCGGATCCTCGGCTCCTTTGTGTCCCCGCTGGCGGTTATTTTCATGATGGCGTCCAGGCTCCTGCCCGCGAGCATGGTTCCCAAAAGCGAGCTGTTCAAGAGCGGCTGGGTGATTCTTCACGTAACTTGCCTTTTCGTGGCCAATGCGCTGTTCGCCCTCGCCTTCAGCGTCGGGGTCATGTACCTGCTGCAGGAACGGCAGATCAAGAGCAAGAGCTTCGGCTTTCTGTATCCGAGGCTCCCTTCGCTGGAGCGGCTCGACACCATCAGCCACTATTGCCTCATCGCAGGGTTCCCCCTGATGACGTGCGGTCTCGTTGCGGGGTTCGCCTACGCCAGCATGGTCTGGAACTCTCCATGGAACTGGGATCCGAAGGAGATTCTCTCGCTGGTGACGTGGTGCATTTACGCGTTCCTCTTGCACGAACGGCTGACCGTCGGGTGGAGAGGGCGGAAGGCCGCGTGGCTGGCGATTTTTGGTTTTTCAGCGGTGCTCGTCACTTTTCTGGGAGCGAATCTGCTCCTGGCGGGACACCATTCCGCTTCGGTCAGGTAGTTTGAGAGATGTGCCACATTATCCTTCTAGGCATGAACCATAAGACGGCGCCCGTGGAGATGCGGGAAAGGCTTGCCGTGGCATGCCGGCAGGAAGTCAACCCGCTTCGTCTGCTGCCGCGCCTGGAGAATGTCGATGAGTTGTTGTTCCTCTCGACCTGTAACCGTGTCGAGTTCCTGTTCACCTGCAGGGACCGGGATGGAGGGCTCAGGGAGGTGACGGCTTTGCTTCGAACCTATCTTGGGTTGGATTCCACCGAAGGCGTGGAAAACCACGTGTACGCATTCAGAGGCATGGAAGCGGTGCGCCATGTCTTCAGGGTTGCCTCGAGCCTCGATTCCATGGTGGTGGGAGAACCCCAGATTCTCGGACAGCTCAAGAGCGCCTACCGGGAAGCGACGGAATGGCGCACCGTCAAGGTCATACTCAATCGTCTGCTCCACAAGACCTTTTCGGTGGCCAAGAGAGTTCGGTCGGAGACCTGCATCGGTTCAAACGCCGTGTCCATCAGTTATGCCGCCGTGGAACTGGCCAAGAAGATCTTCGGCAGCCTGCAGGATAAACGCGTTTTACTCATCGGCGCCGGCGAAATGGCGGAACTGGCCGCCGAACACTTGCTCGCCCAAGGGGTTCGGCACATGGTGGTCGCCAATCGCACCCTCGAGCGGGCGGTCGATCTGGCAAAACGTTTCCGGGCCGAAACCACGCCTTTCGACCACATTCTGAACGCGTTGAAGAATACGGACATCGTGCTTTCCTCCACGGGAGCGCCGGAACCGATCCTCAAATACAATGATGTCAGGGCAAGGATGCGCGAGCGACGCAACAAGCCCTTGTTTTTCATCGACATTGCGGTACCGCGGGACATCGATCCCAAAATCAACGAAATCGACAACGTGTACCTGTACGACATCGACGACCTGCAGGGAGTCATCGACCTCAATCGCGAGGAACGCAAAAGAGAAGCCGAACGAGCGGAACACATCATTGCCGGGGAAACGTTGAAGTTCCAGGAGTGGATGGCCACGCTCAACGTGGTCCCGACCATCGTCGCTTTGCGTGAGAAAGCCGAGACGATCCGGCGGTCCGAGCTTCAGAGAACCCTCTCGCACCTTCCCCACATGAGTGAAAAGGATCGGCTTGCCGTCGAGGCGCTCACGGAGGCGATCGTCAAGAAGCTGCTGCACGACCCCATCGTGTTTCTGAAGAAAAAAGCCGACCGCAGCACCAAGGACATGTATGTCGATTACACGCAACAGTTGTTCAACCTTGCCGATGGTGACGACGGCGAGGAAGCGCCCGCCGTCACTGTCCAGATGGCATCGGCCGGCAATGACGGCACTCTGCTGAAAACCTTTGAACCGGATAAGGAATCCCCATGGCGGAAATCATAGAGTTCGGCAAGAAGGCGCAGGACTTGAAGTCGGTGCGGGATTTGAGTCTGCGCCAGCGAAAAATCGATGCCCTCAAGAAGGTTTTTCAGTGTACCCGTTGTATGCTCAAATGTGCTAAGTGTGGGGCGCAACTGGCCGAAACGCATGGCGAGAAAGCCGGCAGGTATGCGACTCCCTACGGATTCTGCGTGAACTGCCGGGAGGAATATGAAGAATACCGGGAACGCAAGAGCGGAAAGCAGACCACCCCCCGGTATTACTGGCACAACGAAGTCTGGATGAAGGCTTGGGGAAGCTGGCTCGAACACCAGAAGTGCCTGGACCAGTACAGGCAGTCCAGAGAATTTCTGCAACTCCTCGAGGAAGTGGAAGAGTTGCTGAGAAAATGAAAAAAGGAGCAGTGTTATGATCGGTGGAATCGGAATGCCGGAACTCATCGTCATTTTGGTGATCGTGCTCATTATCTTCGGAGCCGGAAGGCTTCCGGAACTGGGGGCGGGTCTCGGAAAGGGCATCAAGAATTTCAGAAAGGCGACCAGCGAGCTGGAATCGGCCGCAACGGGCGAAAAAAAACCGGAAGAGCTGGAAGAGAAGAAATAGCTCTGCCGGTTCCATACTGTTGTGCGCCCTGTCCCGACGCGCCGGGGGAAGTCATATCGACCGGAGGGAGCCGCAATACGCCGGGTTTCCCCGCCCCGATGCGCCCGGGGGCTATCCGACCCGTCCCAAGACAACGGTTCACATACCGCTGATGAGGGATACAGCCAGACGGAAGAAAGGCTGCCCGTGCAGGCGGCGTGAAGACCCGCCGACTTTCCTCCCGCGGGCCGGCATCCATTCGCCGTCGCCGCCACGCCCCCCGATGCCTGGTCGGGTCGGGCCTCCACGACCGGCTCACCTTCCGGCTTCCATTCGTGTATCCCCTACTTCGCCACGAAATTAGCTCCCGCACCGCCGATGATGATACTGTCCGTGAGCGAATCCGGACCTGCCGAGAGCTGCAGCGATATACCCATTCCATAGGGGAACAACCTGATCGCACCCAGATCGAGCGTCATGGTCTGCCAGCCGGGCGTGTGCCAGTTCACCGTGAAGGTGTTGATCAATTCATTGCCGTTGTAGACCTTGACTGCGGATATTCTGCTGTCCATTCCACCGACGATGTTGAACCGGACCCTGATCTTCTTTGCGCCTTGCGTGGTGTCACCCACGGTCGGAACCGCATAGTGCACCCATGCCGTGCTGTCGTACATGCTGATCTCGAGTCCCGTGGCGCGCGGAACAGCCGTGGTGACGGTGCTCGGGTCCTGAACATGGCCGCTGTGGCCGTGAGTCCAGTACCATGTGGCGTGCGCGGTTCCCGCCAGACACAGCACGGTCAAAGACAGAAAAGACACCACCAGCAAAGACTTGAAACCCCTCGGCAGTCGAATCATGATCGGTCTCCCTTTAGTATTTGAGTGTTGCAGTCGTTGCATCCGTCTCCCCGCCTGACGCTGATTCCGCCGTCCGAGACGATTTGCACTGCGCGACATCCCCCGTGCATCATCGGACCGTCATTTTCTCAGGAAACGCCCGAAACGACACTCTCGCCGCGCACGGGGCCGTCGTCCGTTCCAGCGGTCCGCCCGGACCGGTTTCCGACGCCCGTAGACGGCGTGGCGCATACCGCCTTTTGATCCTCATCATTTAACGGCAGCCGACCGTGCAAAGCAACAATTAAAGCTTGTTCACAAATCTGCCGACTTCCGCCTGTAATGGAACACGCTTCGCTCCGGCCATGGGCATCGTGCGATGCACGCCGGTCGGCCGCACCTCATGGGCCGGGCAAGATACCCCCGTAAGGCTGGAAGAAATGCCGGAGGAGCGGGGCGGCCGGTATTCGCCGGTCACCGGCGACATCCGGATGGAGAGCTAAAGGCCGGAAAAATGAGTCAATACCAGGATCATTTCGATATCCCGACCGACAAGGGAACCGTTTTTGAACGCTTTCGTGATAGAATGGCTTGGGAGAAGGAAGCGGCCTCGGCAGCATCGCTCCGCAGGTTCCGTGTGTAGGCCTCCCGCCGGTTACGCACCAGTGTGCGCGGGTTCAACCTAGCGGTGTGCCGTTGCTTTGACGCCGCTCGCCACCGTTCCCCGGAATCCGCACGCGCAGAGCTTCACTCGTGTCTGTGCGGGCGACGGATTCCCCGGCGATCTGCCGATATTCATTCACCGGATTCTTTCGATCCATTAAGAGACAGCCCATGACTATCTTGTTTCCCATTCACAAATTCAGTCGCACTGCTTATAATAATAAAATAATAACCTATTCCGTTTTTATTCTTTATATTATTTCTTATTCAATCTATAAGCGCGACACCATTGATCCCTATAATATATTCGAATTGTTTGAACATTCATCCCTACCGATCCAAACATACTTGTTCAAACTTATATATGTACCATTAGGACATCCTGTAAATTCGTTAATTATTACAGCTATATTTTTATATACTATATATAATATTTCAAAGATTAAATCAAAAATATCCTTTGTTGATTTTTCAATTCCATTTATAAATTTATCATTTGTAATAATATTAGTTCGTATAATAAGAATGTTTCTTATATATAGTGAAATCAATTACACACTTCTGGATATTTTATGCAGTATTTATTCAATAATATGTTTTATTCTGATATTGAATGAAGAATTCCGGGTGAGCATGATCCGATCCGTATTCTCTTCGGCTGCCGCGCTGCTACTCCTGTTCTTATGCGGCTTTGTCGTGTTCCCGGGCCTGGGAATTCTCATCGAAAAGCTCGGGTTTTGACCTTCATGGTTTTGCCGTCACACGAACCTGGTTGCCCCGGTTCATCGCCCCGTTATCGAGCCTGCCCCCGCAACGCGTTTGACCATCCGGATTCCCGCCTACGCTGAAAAGACGATCGCAGCCCTTGACCTCAACCACGGATTAACGAAAAAAGCCGGGAACCCTTAGGATTCTCGGCTTGGAGCTCATGAATGCCGTGGCATCGCTTGTCAGAAGGGGATGTCGTCGTCCGGCCCCCCTCCGGGATGCGGCGGAAGCTCGTCCGCGCGGGAACGACCCGTTGCGCCCTGACTCGACTGAGGTTTTCCCTGGCTCTGGCCTTGCGCCTGCTGGCCCTGGCCGTACTGTCCCTGTGACTGCTGCCCCTCTCCGGCTCCTCCGCCAAGCATCGTCATATCACGGGCGACGATTTCCGTGGTGTAGCGTTTCACTCCCTGGGCATCCTCCCATTGCTGCGTTCGGAGGCTGCCCTCGATATACACCAGGCGCCCCTTGCTGAGATAGTTGCCGCATGTCTCGGCGAGTTTTCCGAAGACCACGATACGGTGCCATTCCGTACGGTCTTCCCAGTTTCCTTCGCCCGCGGGCACTCGTTCATTCGTCGCCAGGTTGAACTTTGCGATCGCCATCCCATTGGGAGTATACCGGACATCGGGATCTCCTCCGAGTCTGCCTACCAGGATAACCTTGTTGACCGTTCCCTTTGCCATTTTCTTCCCTTTCTCCAAAGCGTTCAAACCCGCACAAATGGGCAATCGAAGCAAGTCGATTTTTACCTATAGCACAAGCTCCGAACACGGGACAAGATTTTAGCCCTCCGATTTGTCGTGAGAAGGTCTGCCGGTAATTGATGATACCGGGTCGGCGAGATCCATGATAAATTAAGGACATCAAACGATCGTGGTTCTGCGCGGAGCGAGGCGGAAAGCCTGCACTCCCATCGCGAGATTCTGCTCCCTCGCAGCACCGGAGCTTCACTGCTCGGCGTGCAGAGAAGGCAAGCATGCCCCCGCGGGCGTAACAGGACCCGGAAGCCATACGGCTCGCTCGCGTGAAGGGGTTGAGGGAAGCCGGCGTGCATTGTGAAATTGTTTTGTTGACTCGAAACGGAAGAAAGCTTACATTGCCTTGGGCAATGCGCTGCAAGTGTTTGTTTTCAATGACGATCCCTGGCGACTCCGCATTTTGCGGGACTGCCGTGCACTCTACGCAGGCCGTTGGAGGGGCCGGGGCGCTGTTCCGGAAGCGGGAATCCACCGGGAAGTAGGGCAATCCGATCGATGAAGAGGATCAGGTCCATATTCTTCCATGTCTTACTGTTTGTGGACACGATCGTGCTCGGCCTGGCGGCCATCGCCTGCTCCAAGCTCGACAGAACGGGCAACTGGTCGCATCTCGTCGCCAGGTTCTGGGGCAATCTGAATCTGCGGGTAGCCGGAGTGGAGGTCGACGTGCACGGATTGGAGCGCCTCAGACCCGAGCGGCCGTGCATCTATGCCGCCAATCATCAAAGCCTGTTTGATATTTTCGTCGTTCTGGGGAAGCTCCCCGTGCAATTTCGATGGTTGGCCAAGGAAGAGCTGTTTCGCCTTTTCGTCATGGGAAGGGCGATGAAAGCCACCGGGTACATCCCCATCAATCGTTCCGATCACCGCAAGGCGTTCGAAAGCATCAACCAGGCTGCGGACAAGGTCAGAGGCGGGGTTTCCATCGTGATCTTCCCTGAGGGCACCCGGAGTGAGAACGGTGTCTTGAAGGATTTCAAGAAAGGAGGCTTCATCCTCGCCATTAAATCCCAGCAGCCGATTGTTCCCATCAGCATCAGCGGATCGCACCGGGTGGTTCCCAGGAAGGACAAGTGGGTCATTCATCCGGGGGTCGTCCGGATGACCATCGGAGATCCGATCCCGACGGCCGGCGCGACGACCAAGGAACGCGACCTGTTGATCGAGGAGGTCAGAGAAGCCATCCGTCGATACCTGACCACCGAAGAGGGAGGTACCGCGACGTTTTAGGGAGCCCTATCCTTTACGAGTGACTGAAACATCATGATGCAGAAGCAGGAAGACGTGCAACCATCCGCTCTCAAGATCATTCCCCTCGGAGGACTCGGTGAAATCGGCCTCAATATGATGGTGCTGGAATACGAGGACACCATCGTCGTTATCGATGCCGGCCTCATGTTCCCCGAAGAGGACATGCTGGGAATCGACATCGTCATCCCCGATTTCACCTATTTACAGAAGAACAGGAACCGTGTTCGCGCTCTCCTTGTGACCCACGGTCACGAGGACCACATCGGCGCCATACCCTTCCTGCTGCGCGAAGTCCCGGTACCCATCTATGCGACGACGCTCACCCTGGCGCTCATCAAGGAAAAGCTCAAGGAACACGGTCTGCTGGAGCGCTCGGAGCTTTGCCGGGTCGAACCGAGGGAGACGATCGGCATCGGCCCCTTCGACATCGAATTCATCCAGGTGTGCCACAGTATCCCGGATGGAGTGGGGTTGGCGATTCGCACGCCGGTGGGGGTCATCATCCATTCGGGAGATTTCAAGATCGACAACACGCCTGTGGACGGCCGGCGCTTCGACATGGCCCGTTTTGGGAAATACGGCGAACAGGGCGTGCTTGCACTGTTTGCGGATTCCACCAACGTGGAGCGGCCGGGGTACACTCTGTCGGAAAAGGATGTCGGGGCGACATTGAGGGATATCTTCAGGGAGTGCTCGGGCCGGATCATTGTGGCGGTTTTTGCGAGCAATCTGCACCGCATCCAGCAGGTGGTTCAGCTGGCGCGCGAGTTCGGTCGGAGAGTCCTCCTCAACGGCCGTTCCATGGTGATCAATGTCCGGATTGCAAGAGAGCTCGGGTATATCGACTTCCCCGGCGATGATGAGATCACGCTGCAGGACCTGGCCTACCTGCCCGATTCGGAAGTGCTGATGCTGACGACCGGAAGCCAGGGAGAGCCCATGAGCGCCCTGACCAGGATGGCCTTCAACGATCACAAGAAGTTGAAGGTCAAGCCGGGGGATACGATCGTGCTGTCCTCCAAGTTCATACCCGGCAACGAGAGGACGATTCAAAACATCATCAACCACCTGTACCGGCACGGGGCCGAGGTCATATACGAACAGGTGCGGGACATCCACGTGTCCGGCCATGCCTACCGTGAAGAGCTCAAAGCCATGATCAACGTGGTCCAGCCCAACTATTTCATTCCCGTTCACGGTGAATTCCGGCATCTCGTGAAGCACCGCCAGCTTGCCGTCGATACCGGGGTCCCGGAGGAGAACTGCCTGCTGATCGAAAACGGGGGCGTTGTGGAGTTCTATCCCGACGGAGTGCTCACCGGCGAGCACGTGGAGACGGGCCGCGTCCTGGTTGACGGCAAAGGCGTGGGCGACGTTGGCGGACTCGTGCTCCGGGATCGGCGGCATCTTTCCGAGGACGGGATGGTGATCGCCTCCCTCGTGTTCAACAAGGAAACGCAGGAACTGGTGAGCGGACCCGACATTCTCAGCAGGGGCTTCATTCACGAAGAGGCCAAACCGGAGCTTCTCGACGATGCGAAATGCGTGATTTTCGAAACCATCGACAAGCAGCTGAGTGAGGGTGCGGAGCTCGATTGTACGGTGCTCCAGGAGGATATCCGGCGGGAGCTGAAGCGTTTTTTCAACAGGGTGCTGGATCGGCGCCCGGTGATCTACCCGATTGTGGTGGAAATATGATAAACCACGAGGGACCGGTTCTCCGGGAACGGGCGGTTCTCCACCGACGGCTCCGAGGGAGCCCGGTCCTGACTTGCGTGAAGACTCGAAAAACGTTCGTAGCGAAGGAAAAGCCCGCAAGGGCGGAGATGTTCGGGAATCGGCTCCACGCGGCGAATGCGTCATGAGGCAGCCGGTGGATTCGGCCCCGCCGATGCGTACCGGAGGGTTGGCGTGAAAGAGAAGAAGCACGAAATCTGGGCACTCATAGTGCTGACTCTCACTCTTCTGGTTCTGTTCAGTCTGGTGTCGTTCCATTCTTCGGATCAGACGATTTTCAGCTCTTCATCCACGACCCGGACGCCGGTGAACTGGGTCGGGGTTTTCGGAGCCTACGTGGCGTGGTTTTTCTTCAACGCCATCGGCATCGGTGCCTACGGTCTCGTCTACGTCGGACTGTGGCTGAGCTGGGCGCTTTTTCGGGGAACGGCCTTTCTTCGCTATGGAAGACTCCAGGTTTTCGGCCTGTCTTTGCTGATTCTCTCGACCGTCAGCATTGCCGCGCTCCATCACAAGACCATCAAGATCGCCGACCAGGAATTCATGACCGGAGGGCTCATCGGCAGGGGCATAGCGTACTTCCTGGCGGAACAGATGCACTCCGTGGGTGCGCATATCCTTCTGGCGGGCATCTTCCTCATCGCCCTGCTGCTCTCGACCCCCCTGACCCTCAAGTCCCTCCTGGACTGGGCGGGCAGGTGCTTTTTGTCTCTTTGCCGGGGAATCTCGACAGCGACGCGGCGCATTTTGAGCGGGCTTTTCCGTTCGCGACAGACCGTCGAACCCGTGGTGCTGACGACGGCTGCACCCGGCAAGACATCCGCGGCCCCCGTGCAGATCCTGCTGCCCGCCCCTCCGAAAAAGGCGGAGAAGAAGAAGCCCGTCGAGTCTCCGATCCCGGCGCCTCCGGTCGTAGCCCCGGGTCAGTATGTGATTCCGCCCTTCGATTTGTTGGATTCCTACGAAACCGAAACGGAAAAACCCGACTGGAAACGGCTCGAACAGGATGCGGCGGTTTTGGAGGAAAAGCTGGCGGATTTTGGAGTGCAGGGAAAAGTGATCGGGATCTGTCCCGGACCCGTGATCACCATGTACGAGTATGCTCCGGCGCCCGGGATCAAGATCAGCCGCATCGTCGGCCTTTCCGATGATCTGTCCATGGCTCTGAAGGCCACCAGCATCCGGGTCGTGGCCCCGATACCCGGCAAGGCGGCCATCGGCATAGAGATTCCGAATCTACGGCGGGAAATGGTAACCATCCGGGCGGTGCTGGAGGCGGAGGCATTCGGATCGTCCACCGCGCCCCTGACCATGGCGCTGGGCAAGGACATCATGGGGCAGCCGGTGGTTGCGAACCTGGCCCGCATGCCGCATCTTCTCATTGCCGGCGCCACGGGCACGGGAAAGAGCGTTTGCATCAACAGCCTGCTGACGAGCTTTTTATACCGGAACACCCCGGACGATATACGGTTCCTGCTTATCGACCCGAAGCGAATCGAGCTGAACAGCTATGAAGGCATACCGCACTTGATCCATCCGGTCGTCACGGACGCCAAGATGGCTACCCGGGCGTTGCGCTGGGCCGTCGAGGAGATGGAGCTCCGCTACCGACTGCTCGCGGACAAGAACGTCCGCAACATCGAGGGATACAACCGCGCGCTTGCCCGCGAAAAAACCCCGAAACCGAAGCCCGACGATCCCGGCGCGGAAGAACCCGTGCTGAAGCACCACCGGTTGCCCTATATCGTCATCTTCATCGACGAGTTGGCAGACCTGATGATGGTGGCCTCCCGGGAAGTCGAGGAGTCCATCACGCGCTTGGCGCAAATGGCGCGCGCCGCCGGGATCCATCTCATTCTGGCCACGCAGAGGCCTTCGGTGGATGTGCTGACCGGCATTATCAAGGCGAACATCCCCACGCGAGTCTCCTTCCAGGTCTCCTCGCGTATCGACTCCCGAACCATCCTGGACACATCCGGTGCGGAGAGTCTCCTGGGGTCTGGCGACATGCTCTTCCTGCCCCCCGGCACCGCCAAGCTTCAACGCATCCACGGCGCCTTCATCTCCGACGGCGAGGTGCAGAAGCTCACCCAGTTCTGGAGGGCACAGCAACTGGTTGAAGACCCGTTGCGCGAGAGGGTCGATTTTGAAGATTCCAAGTCCGGCGACGAGATCGCCGAGGAGGAACTGGATGAGAAGTACGACGAAGCGGTTCAACTGGTCATCGAAACCAGGCAGGCATCGATCTCCATGCTGCAAAGGCGGCTGAGGGTGGGATACAACCGTGCCGCCCGCATGATCGAAGTCATGGAGCAGCAGGGAATCGTCGGCGTGTCCGACGGTGTCAAGCCGCGCGAAGTCTTTGGCAAGCGAAACTGATGAGGAAAATGACCCGTGATGAGAGCAATGAAGAACTTTCACATTTCATGCGGACTGTTTCTGTTCCTGATCCTGGCATCCATGTGGTGCGGAACGGCGCGCGCGAACCAAGCTGCGCTCCTGTCCGAGATCCTGAAAAAGACGGAGGCCAACTATCAGAAGATACAGGCATTTACAGCCAATTTCCACCAATCGACCACGTCGTCGGCCGCGAGCACGATGACGACTACGCAGGCATCGGGTAAATTGTTCTACGAGAAGCCGCGGCAGATGCGTTGGGAATATGAGAAACCCGAACCCCAGGTGTTCGTCGCCAATCGTGACCTCGCCTGGCTTTATGTCCCCGCGGACAAGCAGATCTCGCTCTTCGACGCCAAGACTCTCTTCGCTTCGCCGCTGGCCCAGACGTTTTTCGACGGCATGGTCGAGCTCAAGAAGCACTTCCAGGTCAGCCTCGATCCCAAGCAGTCCAGCAAGGCGACGGCCGTCCTGAGGCTGGTCCCGAAGCAGGAGGATCCCAACATCAAGGCACTGTTCCTCCGCATCGACCTGCAGACCTACAAGATCATCACCATCGAAAGCCACGATGCCCTGGGCAACGCCAACCGCATCATGCTGGACTCTCAGAATTCCGTGCCGCAACTCGACCGGAAGCTCTTTGAACTCGATACTCCTCCCGGCGTCACCGCCACCGATATGGACGGCCGGGAACTGAGCCCGGCTGAGATCGATAACCTCAAACAGAAGCTCCAATCCAAGTAGGGAAGACCCATGAACGTCAGCAAAGACACCATTCGACGCATTCAGGAACTCAAACAGGAAAAGAAAGCCATCATCCTTGCCCACAACTACCAGCCGCCCGCCATTCAAGACGTGGCGGACCTCACGGGCGATTCGCTCGAGCTCAGCAGGCATGCCTCCGCCACCGAAGCCGCGGTCATTGTTTTCTGCGGAGTGGGTTTCATGGCTGAGACGGCGGCGATACTCAATCCGGGCAAAATCGTCCTCCTGCCGAACCCCCGGGCCGGATGTCCCATGGCCGACATGATCACCCCGGGGAACGTGAAGGATATCCGAAGGCAATACCCCGGGGTACCGATCATCACTTATGTCAATTCCACGGCCGCCGTGAAAGCGGAGAGCACCGTCTGCTGCACTTCATCGAACTGCATCCGCGTCGCCCAATCGTTCAAGGACGCAGATACGCTCTACATGGCCCCGGATCAGAACCTCGCCATGTATACCGCCCGCCATACGGGTAAGACGATCCATTACTGGGAGGGTTATTGCCCGATTCACCACAAGCTCACCGCCGAGCAAGTCCGCAAACGGAAGGCCGAGCATCCGGAAGCCCTGTTCATCGCTCATCCCGAATGCCGCCCGGAAGTCCTGGAACTGGCTGACCTGGTGCACAGCACCTCCGGTATGCTTCGGTTCGTGAGCGAAAGCAGCGAGTCGTCGTTCATCATCGGCACGGAAACGGGCATCTTGTATCCCATGCAGAAGAGGAACCCGGAAAAGCGCCTCTATCCCGCATCCAATACGATGGTGTGCCCGGACATGAAGAAGACGAGCCTCGAGGACGTGCTGCGCTCGATGGAGACGATGGAGCCCCGGATCACCGTGCCCGAGGATATCCGCCTCCGGGCGCTGGAAGCCGTGGAGCGTATGCTCGCCATCCGTTGAGGATGGTCCGGGATACCGCGGAAGGATTGCCCGAACCGATGAGCAGCAGCAAACCTCGCATAGCCCTTACCATGGGCGATCCCTGTGGGGTCGGCCCCGACGTCATTGCACAGGCGCTCGCCTCCCCCACCCTCTTTGAGTGCTGCACGCCCATCGTCGTAGGGGACCCGTCCGCTCTCCAAAGATCGATGGCCCTGAGCGGTGCGTCCAAGAAGGTCCTTGTCCTCCGGGAACCGGCGGAGCTTCCCGACGATCCCGGGTCCGACCGCATCCCGCTGATCGCCCCGGTGGAGCTTTCCGGACGCGACATCGAGCACGGAAGACCGACCGCCGCGACCTGCGGGGCCGTCGTGCGATATATCGAGAGCGCCGTGGCTTTCGCCTTGGCGGGCCAGGTGCGAGGAGTCTGCACGGGGCCGATCAACAAAGCCCGCATGCACGAGCACGGTTTCGACTTTCCCGGCCACACGGAATTCCTCCAGGCACTCACCGGTTCCCGGCGGGTCGTCATGATGCTTGCCGGCCCCAGGCTGAGGGTGTCCCTGGCCACCATTCATGAAGCCCTCGCGGATGTTCCGGCCCTCTTGAACGTCGAGATGCTGCGGGAGGTGATCCGGATCACGGCTGAAGCCCTGATCCGCGATTTCGGCCTGCAGGCCCCGCGCCTTGCGGTGGCGGGACTGAATCCGCATGCCGGAGAAGAAGGCCGGTTCGGAAGAGAAGAGATCGAGATCCTCCGGCCCGCAATAGAAAGCCTCCGCCCTCCGGGCCGCTGTACGGTCACCGGCCCGTACCCGGCCGATACCTTGTTCCAGCGGGCTCATGCGGGCGAATTCGATGCCGTCGTAGCCATGTACCACGACCAGGGCCTGGTGCCCATCAAGCTCGTTCACTTCTACGACGCGGTCAACGTCTCCCTCGGCCTCCCCATCGTCAGGACCTCGGTCGATCATGGAACGGCTTACGATCTGGCGGGTACCGGCAGGGCCCATCCCGGAAGCCTGACCGCCGCCGTGCAGCTTGCTGCGTTGATGGCGCACAACCGGTTTGCCGCGGTTTCGCCGGTCGTACCCTGAACGAAACGCTGCATTCCGTCCGAACAGATGGCACCCATGGATCAGATCGTCATCAAAGGCGCCCGCGGGCACAACCTGAAAAACATCGATCTGGAGCTTCCCAGAAACCGGTTCGTGGTCATCACCGGCGTCAGCGGTTCGGGAAAATCCTCGCTGGCCTTCGACACCCTTTTTTCCGAAGGCCGGCGCCGCTATGTCGAATCCCTCTCCACCCATGCGCGGCAGATGCTGCAGCGGCTCTCCGCTCCCCCCGTCGATGAAATCCGCGGACTGAGTCCCGCCATAGCCATCGAACAGAAAGGATTGCCGCGCAATCCAAGGTCCACGGTCGGAACACTCACCGAAATCAACGACTATCTGCGGCTCCTGTATGCCCGCCTCTCCATCGCGCACTGTCCTTCCTGCGGACATCCCGTCCGAGCCCACACGGTGCCGCAAATGGTTCAGGAGGTATTGGCCGCATGGCCTTCCGGCAGCAGGCTCCTGATTGTAGCCCCCCTTGAACCCGTCCCTGCAAAGCATCTCCCGAAAGTTTTGCAGAAGCTGACAAGAGACGGCTTCGCCAGGATCAGGATGGATGACGTCGTCTTCGAGCTGGATCCCTTGCCGCTTCTTCCCCGGCGCGCTGAATTCCGCCTCGAAGTCGTCGTCGATCGCATCGTGCTCGACGAATCGAGGGCACGCAGGTTGACCGACTCTTTCGAGGTTGCCGCCGGAATCGGTCGCGGCATGACCGGCGCAGTGCGCCTCGAGGGCGGCGAGATGCGCTTCAGCGAAGCTCACCGCTGCGTCGCCTGCGGATACGATGTGCCCAGGCCGACACCCAGCCTCTTTTCCTTTCACCATCCCCTGGGAACCTGCCCGGAATGCCGCGGTCTGGGTTTTCTGGATCATACCGTTCCCGAGCCGGGCCGGCGGGTGAGGATTCGCGGGCCGGCAACCGGAACGGATGACGGGGACGCCGGAGTCGAGGAGGGGGATGGGGAGTCCCATCCCGGAAGGACAATCTGCCCGTCCTGCGGCGGATCGAGGCTCAATGGATCGGCACGGTCTTTTTTCCTGGGCGGCCTGGGCATCCACGAAGCGTGCGGGCTTCAGCTGCAGGCCGTGTTGGACTGGCTCGCGGACTTGAACCTCTCTTCCTCACAGGCGCTGATCGCGGATCGTCCCCTGCGGGAAATCATCGGCCGCTTGAACCACCTGCTCGAACTGGGACTGGCGTATCTCACCCTGGACCGCGCGGCCGACACACTTTCCGGCGGAGAGGCTCAGCGTATCCGTCTGGCGCACCAGCTCAGTTCCTCGCTTTCCGGCGTGCTCTACGTGCTCGATGAACCCAGCATCGGTCTTCACCCCCGGGATCACCGGAAACTGCTCGACATTCTCTTCCGCCTGCGCGACGCGGGCAACAGCGTCATCGTGGTCGAGCACGACCGGCAGACCATCCTCGAGGCCGACCACGTGGTGGACATGGGGCCCGGAGCCGGAGCCGGCGGCGGGGAGGTGGTCTTTTCCGGCACTGCCGCCCAAATGCTCGAGCATCCCGATTCCTTGACCGGGAAGTACCTCTCCGGCCGCAAGGTCATATCCATCCCGCCCAGACGGAAGCCTTTCGCTCGAGGCACACTCCAACTGCGCGGGGCGCGTGGGCACAACCTGAAAAACATCGACGTCGATTTCCCGCTGGGCTGCCTGATCTGTGTCACGGGGGTTTCGGGTTCGGGGAAAAGCACGCTTGTCCTGCACACACTTTACAGGGCGCTCGCCCGGCGACTTCACGGCAGCCGAAGCCCTGTCGCCCCTTTCGACACCCTCGGCAATGCCGAAGCCGTCGGGAAAATCCTTCTCATCGATCAGTCACCGCTGGGCAAGACGCCAAGATCCACCCCCGCCACCTATTCCGGCCTTTTCGACCACATCCGCCAGGTATTCTCGCAAGTGCCTGAAGCCCGCGCCCGAGGATACCGTCCGGCGCGGTTCTCCTTCAATGCCAAGGGGGGCCGCTGTGAAGCCTGCAAGGGAGAAGGCCTTCAGCGGATCGAAATGTACTTCCTGCCCGACGTCTACGTCACTTGCCCGGTCTGCGGCGGAACGCGCTACGGCAACGACACCCTGGACATCCTTTTCAAGGGGCATTCCATCGCCTCCGTGCTCGACATGACCGTGCACGAAGCGGTCGTTTTGTTTGAGAACTTCACCGCCATCCGCGCCAAGCTCGATACCCTCATTGAAGTGGGCCTCGGATACCTTCGGCTCGGGCAGCCGGCCAACACTTTGTCGGGCGGTGAAGCACAACGCGTCAAACTGGCCGCGGAACTCGGCGTCAAGGGAATCGGAAGGGCGCTCTACATCCTCGACGAACCCACTACCGGCTTGCATTTCGAAGACATCGAGCGGCTGCTGCACGTGCTCCAGAGGCTGGTCGACCTCGGCCACACGGTGATTCTTATCGAACATCATCCCGACGTGGTCAAGACAGCCGACTACGTGATCGATTTGGGCCCTGAAGGAGGAGAGCAAGGCGGGTATCTCATCGGAGCCGGCAGCCCGGAGGAGCTTTCCACGGTTGAATCTTCCTTTACCGGCCGTTACCTGAGGGAGGTTTTGAAACGAACTTCCGTTCCGGAAGGTAAACTTGACGGGAGGGAATGATGTTTTCCCCATGCGCCATCCGACCGGCGCACCCCTGCGGAGGAATTCCGCGACGCGGAGACATGGCTCGGCACGCCCGCCGCACAGCCCGACGAGCCGGTGTCGCGTGGTTTTACCGTGAATTGGGTTGAAAGATTTGTGAAAGCGGGGACGAGCCCCTCAGTCTTCCGCGATCGTCGATGAGCGGCCACTCGTTCCCGGGCAGGAGAAGTTCGGCCATACCCGCCCATCCGGCGAACGATCCGATTGATTTTCCGGGGAAACGTTTCAAGAAGAGCGATTGGCTGAATCAGCTTCCGAAAGAGAGATGGTAAGCGATGGAATCGAGCTTTATCGTGAAATCGACATTCTCCACATGGCAGCAGTCCGGAACCTGAATCTGCACGGGCGCGAAATTCAAGATGCCGTTTATACCGGCCAGCACCAGTTGATTGGCCACACTTTGCGCCTCGCTCGCCGGAGTGGTGATGATCCCCACGTGCACTTCGCGTTCCTTGATGACGTCTTCAAGCTCATCGACGTGATTGATGACCAGACCGTTGGGCAGTCGCTTCCCGACTTTCTGGGGATCGACATCGAAGGCCGCGGTGAACATGTATCCGTGCTTGATGAAATTACCATGCCGGATGAGCGCCGATCCCAGGTTCCCCAGCCCCACCATGGCCAGGTTCCACGGGCGGTTGAGACCGAGGATTTCCTTGATCTGATTGACCAGTTCGTTCACCCGGTAACCGACTCCCCTCACCCCGAATTCGCCGAAGTACGCGAGGTCTTTGCGAATCTGCGCGGGATTGACTCCGCATTGCTTGGCCAACCTCTCCGAGGAGATCACATCCACATCGTCTTCCAGCAATTCCTGCAGAGTCCGCATGTAAATCGAGAGTCTGATGATGGTAGCCATTGGAATTTTGGCAAATTTCATTCCCGACCTCAAGAGACAAGCCGCTGGATTTGCGAATGACCAGCAGCTTTGCGCGGTGAAGATATTCAGCGCAATTGTGTGATATAATTCACATTGCTCGGCCCAAAAAAAAGCCCGAAGGCTTTCCGTAATCAGACCCGGGGGCGGGTTTGAATCCCGCCCCCGGTACACGATTTCACAGCCGGGTTATTTGCCCAGACCCACAAAACCCTGCATCGCGGTGGACACGGGGTTCGCGTAGATGAGGATCAGAGAAACAACCAGGGCGTAGATCGAGAGGGACTCGATCATGGCCAGACCGATCAGCATGGTAACCGTAACCTTGCCGGAAGCCTCGGGATTGCGGGCGATGCCTTCGACCGCGCCACGAACCGCCATGCCCTGGCCGATACCGCAACCGAAAGCGGCGATCGCGATGCCGAAACCGGCGGCAACAGCGGAGTAAACGAAGAACTGCACACCGGCTGCCTTTTCACCACCACCCGCCTCAGCGGCGAAAGCGGCGGCAGTCAACCCGAGGACCAACAACGTCGTAAAAAGCGTAACTTTCCTGGACATTTAGAAAAACCTCCTTGTTTGTTTGAAACAGTGCCTCGAAACCACAACCAATATGTCGAACGGCCTTCCTCCAACCCTAACCGCCAGTTTAATGCGCGTGTTCGATCGCTCCGGCGAAATACATCATGGACAGCAGGCAGAAAATGAATGCCTGGATGAATCCGGTGAACAATCCCAGGAACATCATCGGCAGGGGCGCCAGGTAGAAACCGGCCAGGAAAAACAGAATCCCCAGCACCAGCTCTTCTCCGAACACGTTCCCGAAAAGACGGATGGAGAGGCTGAGCACACGGGCGATGTGACCGATGATTTCAATGGGCATGATGAGCGGAGTCAGCCACCAGACGGGCCCCATAAAATGCTTGATGTACTTGACGCCGTGGAATTTGATGCCGATCACGTGCGTGAACACCACCGAGATCAGCGCACAGGCCGCCGTCGTATTGATGTTCGCCGTGGGAGAGAAGAACCCCGGAATCATGCCGAGGTAGTTGCTGAAAAGGATAAACATCCCGAGGGACGCGATCAGGGGGAACACGAAACGTCCCTCCTCCCCGGTGATCGAGATCATGAAATCCTCGATGCCGGTGATCACGACTTCAAAAAAGTTCTGAGCGCCCTTGGGCACCATTTCGAGGCCCTTGGCGGCCATACTGCCCAAGCCGAGCAGAACCAGCATGACCACCCACGTGTAGGTCACATGAGGCTGAAGCAGGAAATCTCCAAAGGACTTGGCCTGCTCCGGGCCAACCACGTGAAGGCCCAGCTTCTCAAACAGCAGATTCAAGAAAAGAATCGGGTGTTCCATAACTCAGCTTTCCCCCTTTTTTGCCAGCAACACCAATAGTTCCAGCCCTCCAACCAGAAATATGCTCAAAACCACCACGGACAGCCCAACCACAAAAGCAATGGGGTTCGCCCATCCGTAATACATGACCACGAACACCAGGAACAACGTCGCCAGGAAACGCAGGTAGTAACTGGCGAAGAGCCCTGCTTTGCCCGGAATCCTGCCGGGCACCAGGAACGCCCGCCTGAGCTGCCACTTGAGCACCTGGAAGCTCAAGATGACGATGACTCCACCCAGAAACACGCCAAGAGCCATCCGGGCATCATAAAGAACCCACGCCCCAAGCGTCGCGGCCGCCAGCAGGATGGCGCCGACCCGCTCGATGCGCCGCACAAGCCTTTCACCTGCCAGTGTGTCCCCCACTACTTGCCGGAGCCCTTTTCGTCTTCCTTACGCTGCTTCACCGCAAACCGATAATAGTTGAGAAAACCGGCAGCGATTCCGAACACGAGAAAAATCAAAGTGAGCAACGGTGAGGAGTCAAACGTTTTATCCAGCCAGCGGCCAAAGAGAATACCGATGAAAATCGACAAAACGAACTGAAGCCCCACTGAGCTGGCGTCCGCCAGCTGCCTTAGATATTTCCTGTTTTCTTCCTTCAAGGGCTCATCTCGTGTAAATGTTCACACGCATGCCTATCACACTACCCCCTGCGCGTCAACGGCTATTTTCACGGATTAAAATGCACAAAGCTCCTTGACCCGCACGAATGCATTTCCGGCCGCTTCGATGGTGAAATCCAGATCTTTGCTTTCGTGCGCCATGCTCAAAAAGAACGCTTCGAACTGTGCCGGCGCGAAGTACACCCCCCGGTTCAACATCTCCCGGAAGAAGACGGCGTAGGCATCCGTGTTGGAGGCGAGGGCCGACGCGAAGTCGAAAACGGGCTCGGAAGTGAAGAAGCCGCACCCCAGGGAGGCGATCCGGCTGGTGAATACCGGCACCCCGGCGGCCCCGGCCGCCTCATTGAGTCCATCGACCAGATGGTTCGTCTTCTCTTCCAGGGACTCATACACCCCGTCCTCGCAGAGCAGGTCGAGCGTGGCGAGCCCGGCCGCCATGGCCAGGGGGTTCCCGGAGAGCGTCCCTGCCTGGTAAACGTTGCCCACGGGAGCCATCTTCATCATGATGTCGCGTCTTCCCCCATAGGCCCCCACCGGGAGACCCCCGCCGATGATCTTTCCCAGGCAGGTGAGATCGGGGGTGACCCCGAAGAATTCCTGTGCTCCTCCGCGAGCGAGCCGGAACCCCGTAATGACCTCATCGAAGATCAGCAGCGCCCCGTGCTTGTCGCAAAGCTTGCGCAGCCCCTCCAGGAATCCCGGCCTGGGAAGCACCAATCCCATGTTGGCCGCGACCGGTTCCAGGATGATGGCGGCGATCCGGTCCCCGTCCCGCTCCATGACGCTCTCGACTTCATCGAGGTCGTTGTACGAGAGGGGGATGGTGTGGCGCACGACTTCCTCGGGAACTCCCGGCGACCCGGGGATTCCGAAGGTGGCCAGCCCGGACCCGGCCTTGACCAGCAGGCAATCTCCGTGCCCGTGGTAGCAGCCGTTGAATTTGATGATGCCGGGCCTTCCGGTATACCCCCTCGCCAGCCGGATAGCGCTCATCGTGGCCTCGGTGCCCGAGTTCACCATCCGCACCATCTCGATGGACGGCACCATCTCCACCACCTTGCGGGCCATCCGCACTTCGATCTCCGTGGGGATACCGTAGGAAGTCCCCTTTTCCACCGCCGCGCGCACCGCTTCCACCACCGCCGGGTGAGCGTGCCCGACAATCAGGGGACCCCAGGAAGCCACAAAGTCCACATAGCGGTTGCCGTCCTCGTCCCACAAATAACAGCCCTTGGCTTCCCGGATAAAGATGGGGTTCGTGCCGACGGCCCGCCCCGAGCGCACCGGGCTGTTGACGCCCCCGGGAATGAACCGGCCGGCGTCTTCATAGAGAAGGTTGGATCGATCTCTCGTCATCAGTTTCTCGCTTCCTCCCCGCGCATAAAGGTCCCGGGGCCGGGAACTGCGGCGCATCCCGTCCCGGGGAGCCTGAACGGAGGGTGACTTGATGTGAGCGATTCCATGGCTCAAAGCGCCGATCCGGGCAGGCGCAAAGCCCGCTCCCGCGAAAGGCCGACCAGTCGGTCGGGCAAGGGCAAGGCCTGCCCCCTCGCGGTGAATCGCGCTTTCCCCGCCCCGTGGCAGGAAACGCTCAATTCAGATACAAATCCGGGGAGTCAAACTCCCCGCTTTGGGTTTCAGACCGAGGTGCGTTCAAGATGACAAAACACCTGCCCGTCAGACGTAGGTCACGCGGGCGGAGATGCCCTCCCTACGGGACCGGGTCCGTTCAGGCATGCCGCGCCCGCTTTTTTCCGAGATGCTTTCAAGAAACGCCATCCCCGACACGCTTCTCGCTTTCGAGCGGCGCAATCTCGTATTGTTCCAGGTGAAAGCCCGGGTCTCCCTTTACCATTATGCGCGCATGGAGCGTCTCCTCCACTCTTTCGAGCGGTCCCCGGTCCTCGTCGCAGAACCGCGCGGCGACCTCCGGATGCGCCAGCACCATGATATTCTGACCGTACAGATCACGCTTCTCGCGCTCCAATTCCCGCAGGATCTCGTAACAAACCGTCTGCCGTGATTTCAGGTAGCCCTCGCCCTCGCAATAGAAGCACGGCTCGCAAAGCACCTGCCCGATGCTTTCCCGGGTCCGCTTGCGGGTCATTTCGATGAGCCCCAGTTCCGACATGTGAAGGATGTTGGTCTTGCTCTTGTCCTTATGCATGGCGTCTTTGAGGGCGTTGCACACCTTTTCCCGGTTGCTCTCCTTTTCCATGTCGATGAAATCGATGATGATGATTCCCCCGATGTTGCGCAGCCTGAGCTGGTATGCGATTTCCTTCACCGCCTCCAGGTTGGTCTTGAGAATAGTCTCCTCCAGGTTGCGCTTCCCCACGTACCGTCCGGTGTTGACGTCGACGGCGGTGAGCGCTTCGGTCATCTCGATGACGATGTAGCCTCCGGACTTCAACCAGATTTTCTTGCTCAGCGCCCGCTGGACTTCCATTTCGATGCCGTACGCGTCGAAAATGGGTTCATCCCCTTCGTAAAGCTCGATGGAACTCTGCAGGGCGGGCAGGAACGTTTCAATGAAATTCGTGATTTTCTTGTGCTCGCTCCGGGAATCGATCACGAGCCGATCCACTTCCTTTGTGAACAGATCGCGCACGGCCCGCAGCGTAATGTCCAATTCCTGGTAAACGAGGGAAGGAACCGATGCGCTTTCGAATCGGCGCTGAATGTTCTGCCAGACCTTCACGAGGAAATCGACTTCGACCTGCAACTTCTCCGGTTCGGCTCCTTCCGCAGCGGTCCTCACAATGAACCCGCAGTGGGAGGGTTTGATTTCGCACATGATTTCCCGGAGTCGCTTGCGTTCCACCTCGTTCTCGATGCGCCTCGACACCCCTACGTGATCCATGGTGGGCATGAAAACCAGATGCCTTCCGGGAAGCGTGATGTGCGTCGTGATGCGCGCGCCCTTGTGTCCGATCGGTTCCTTGGCCACCTGGACCAGGATTTCCTGGCCTTCCTGGAGGCGCTCCTCGATGGGAACGCTGCTGTAATATCTCTGGAGATCAAGCACGTCCTGGAATTCGGGCGCGCCCGGTTCCCTGGCCGAGTCGACCTTTTCGACGTCCGGTTCCACCTCGCACGTGGACAGAAGCAGTTGCTCAACGTCGCCCATGGGATGGTGGATGTCGCTGACATACAGAAAGGCGGCCTTCTCCAGATCGATATCGACAAAGGCGGCCTGCATCCCGGGCAGCACCTTGACGACGCGTCCCTTGTAGATGTTGCCGGCAATCCCTCGATCCGAGCTGCGCTCGATGTGGAGCTCCGCCACCTGGCCGTTTTCCACCAGGGCCACACGAGTCTCAAAAGCGCTACCGTTGATAATTAGCTCTGCGGACATCCTCTTTTCCCTCCAATTCCGCAAAGGGTGAGATCGCTACTTTGCAGATCCCGCATTCGGCTATCTGGTCGCTCGCCTCGGGCAGCAGCTGAAGCATGATCGCCCCCGGCCTGATGCTCATCTGTTGAGTCTCCAGGAGATCCATTTCAAGGGAGGAATCATTCACCTGCCGGACATCGAGAAGAACGTCCCCGAGCTGCGCCCTCACTTCCCCTTTCTTGGTCTTCTTCACCAGTTCGAGGTCGAGGCGCTGGGACCAGACCTGCAAGATACTCCTCACCACGAAAAGGCTCAAGTGAGATATCCGGTAGGTGGCCCGGCCCCTGGCGCAGGCAGGCGGTTTCTTTTCCAGGCAACGGACCTCCTCGATGCGAACCCCGGGGGGGAGATGCCTGTTGAGCCGACGGCCGACCTCATCGGGATCGAGCTTTACGGCAAGGGCGAGCGAGGCTTCCCCCACCAAAGTTTCCATACCCACGGGCATGGCTTCGCCGAAGGACATCTTGAGGTGAGGGTGAAAACCCTGTGAATAGACGGCGGGCAAGCGTTCCCGTCGCACCGCCCGGCTGAAGCTCCGGGCGATTTCAAGCTGACCGAGAAACCGCGCCTTGCCCAACTTCGAATAGCGCACCACGTACAGGAACGTCCGGTCCTCGCCGCCCCCGGCCGCGTGTGCCGCGGCCGTCGCGGCGACTGCTTCGTCCCGAAACAGCACGGGCCCGACCCGCTCATGATCGCAGGCTCCGCACTGCGAACACCGATCCCACCGGCAGTCGCCGGTGAATTCCCCGGCCAGAGACCGTTCATATTCCTTCCGCAGAAAATCCTTTTTCACCCGGGCGGAAAGGTGGTCCCAGGGCAGGGTCTCATCGACCGCCCGTTCCCGGAGACTGTAAAAGGAAGGATCGACCCCGGTTTCCCGGAACGCGCGTTCCCATATGTCCTCTCGAAGAAACTCGGTCCAGCCGTCGAACCTCGCCCCGAGCCGCCATGCACGAACCAGAGGCCCGAGCAGCCTGCGGTCGCCCCGGGCGAAGACGGCCTCCAGCATGCTGTGAGCCGGATGGTGCCATTTGAGGCGCATCCCGGGCTTCCTCAACCGTTCCTTGAACAGGCCCAGGCGGCGCTCCATTTCCGGTCGCGACAATTGCGGCACCCATTGAAAGGGAGTCTGCGGCTTGGGCACGAACGTGGAAATCGATACGTTGACCGAAGACCGGGATGTCTTCCCCAGCCGCCAGACCTTCTCGCACAGGTCCACCAGGCACTCCAGGTCGTCATCGGTCTCCGTGGGCAATCCCGTCATGAAATACAGCTTCAGCAGGCGCCATCCGAGACCGTACGCATTCTCGGCGGCATCCAGCAGGTCCTCGTCCCGGACCCCTTTGTTGATCACGCGGCGCAGCCGTTCACTGCCTGCCTCAGGGGCAAGCGTAAAGCCGGTCTTGCGGACCTTGCGGATGAGCTCCATAAGCTGCGGGGTCAGCGTGCCCACGCGCATGGACGGCAGGGAAACCGCGATTCTCTCCGGTGCGCAACGCTCCATGAGCGCCGCCAGGAGGGGCTGGATCCGGCAGTAGTCGCCGGTGCTCAAGGAAAGCAGGGACATTTCCTCAAAACCGCTGTTGGCGAGCGCCGTTTCAGCCTTGCTCAACACCACCCGGGGATCGCGCTCCCGCACGGGCCGATAAATGAAGCCGGCCTGGCAGAACCTGCACCCCCTCGTACACCCTCGAGCGATCTCCACCCCCAGCCGATTGTGCACGATGTCCAACAGCGGCACCAGGGGGTTCTCCGGAATGGGACTGCCGTTGTCGAGGTCGAGGACCAACCGTTTCCCGATCGAGCGGTACTCTTCAACCAAAGGCTCCACGGAGGCGATTGCGCCGTCCCGCAGATAACGGACTTCAAAGAGCGACGGGACGTACACTCCTTCGATCTTGCGGGCTTCATCCAAAAACGCCCGACGCCGCCTTCCATCCGATCGCTTCCAGTCCCTGTAGAGCTTCACCAGTTCCGCCAGAACTTCTTCGGCTTCTCCGAGGACGACCAGATCGAAAACGTCCGCCAGCGGTTCCGGGTTGAAAGCACACGGCCCGCCGGCGATCACAAAGGGATGCCCGGCGGTCCGCAGGCTTGACTCGAATGGGATGTTCCCCAGGTCGAGCATCGTCAGGATGTTCGTATAGCTCAGCTCATACTGCAGGCTGAAGCCCAGGAAATCAAACTCCGAAAGGGGCCGATCGGTTTCGATGCCTCGCAGAGGCTGCCGCAGCGACCTCAACCTTTCCTCATAGTCGAGCCACGGCGCATACACCCGGTCCGCCATGACGTCATCCATCCGGTTGAGAAGGTGATAGAGCAGTCGCAGACCGAGATGGCTCATCCCCACTTCATAGACGTCGGGAAAGGCCAGAGCGAAGCGCACCGCGGCTTCGTCGAAATCCTTGCGGTACGCGTTCGCCTCACCTCCTATGTAGCGTCCGGGCTTTTCAATGCCGTACAGCGTTTTCTCCAGCATTCGAGAACTTCCTGTGCACCGGCGTCGAGCGCCGGCGGTGCATCCCGCGTTCATCCGCATTCGGAGCTGAACGGAACGCATATGAAAACATTCCGGGAAGCGCCGCATCGCGGCGCCTCGGCAATTTGTCGGAAAGAGACGACGGACATTCGCACGGCCCTTCGACAACGCCCGGGCCGGAAGATTTCCGCAAAGTAAAACATATATTTATACTTTTCTTCCCGGAAAAGAGTCAACCCAAAAGCGGCCGCGGGCAATTGAAGCGCGCGGTTTCCCGGGACGGAACCCGTCGGAATCGCTCCGTTTCGCCGTCCCGCAACGGGGAATCCGACCTCCCATTGTGCTCGCGCACGTCAGGCATTACATTCCATTCCAGGGCAAAGGGTGGCTCCCGGGATCCTCCAAGGGGGGAAGCCGGTCTTTGGGCTTAAATTCCGCTTGCAATCTTCAAGGGAGCGTGTTATCGCTTTTTCCTGCCTCACAATCGGCGCGATAAGAATAACGATGCGTGTTTGAGACATCGACCATTCAGATCATAGCGTCCAGCAATTAAAACATTGCGAATCAAGCTAAGGAGGAAAGATCATGAAGGTGTTTGTGGGTGGCGTTGCAGCAGCGTTCCTGGGTCTTATCGGTGTTATTGCTTTCAGCGGGCAGTTCTTCAACCTCATCGCCGGTGCCATTCCGCTGGTCCTCCTGCTTGGCGGCGCCATGGCAGCTTACTTGGGCTATGACGAAGTGAAAGAGAAGCTCCCCTTCCCCAAGAACAGGGAAGCCGAGGGAGAAGTCGGCTCCGAAGCGGGCGTCAAGGAAGAAGCCGAAAAATATCGGCAGGAAGTGGAAAGACTGAAAGCGGAGCTCGAAAAGGCGAAGTCCGCCTAGACCGCCGGTCGTTTCCGTTTTCTCGGCAAATCATGAAGCCGCCTCGATGATTCGGGGCGGCTTTTGATTTCCGCCGCCGGTTCGCGGGGCCGCATTCCGTTCCCGGCCGCTGTGCCGGACAACCCGCGGACACCGCGTCAGGCGTGGGCTTCGGCCCAGTTGTCCCCCCATCCCAGTTCGACCTTCAACGGCACATCGAGTTTCCAGACATCCTCCATGACCCTCCGCACAAGCTCCTGCGCCGCCGCCAGCTCTTCCCGCGGCGTCTCGAAGACCAGCTCGTCATGCACCTGCAGCAGCATGACCGTGCGCAGCCCGCTCCCGTTCAAGGCATCTTCGGCGTCGATCATCGCCTTCTTGATGAGGTCGGCGGCCGTGCCCTGGAGAGGAGTGTTTATGGCCAGTCGCTCGCCGAGCTGTCGAATGGTCTTGTTGCGGCTCTGCAACTCGGGGATGAAACGGCGCCGGCCGAGCAGCGTTTCGCTGTAACCCAGACGCCGTGCCAGCTCGATGGTGGTGTCGATGAATCTTCGCACGCCGCGGTAGCCCTGAAAATACTTGTCGATGGCGGTCCTGGCCGTTTTCGTGCTGATCCGCAACCGCTGCGCCAGCCCGAAAGGTCCCATGCCGTAGATGATTCCGAAATTGATCGTCTTGGCCTGGCGTCTCATCTCGGGCGTGACCTCGATCGGGGAGACACCGAACATTTCCGCGGCCGTGCGTCGGTGGATGTCCTCATCGTCGCGGAAGGCCTCGAGCAGGTGCTCGTCCTTGCTGCAGTGGGCGAGGATCCGCAGCTCGATCTGCGAGTAGTCGGCCGAAAGCAGCAACCACCCGGGGGCGGGGATGAACGCGGAGCGGATTTTCCTCCCCTCCTCCGTCCTTATGGGGATGTTTTGCAGGTTCGGATCCGAGCTGCTCAACCGGCCGGTGGCCGCGACGGTCTGGTTGTAACTCGTGTGGATGCGCCCGGTCCGGGGATTGATCAGCTTCCCCAGGGCATCCGCGTAGGTTCCCTTGAGCTTTGCCAGCGTGCGGAAAACCAGAACGTGATCCGCGATGGGATGTTCGAGCGCCAGTTCCTCGAGCACCGCCATGTCCGTGGATGGGCCGCTCTTGGTCTTCTTCACCACGCGCAGGCCGAGTTTCTCGAACAAAATGTACGCCAGTTGCTTGGGAGACTGAATGTTGAATTTTTCCTTGGCCAGATCGTAGATTGTGTCGGCGGTCCGATCGAGGGCTTTCTGGAAATCGATGGAAAGGGATTCCAGTTTCTCCGCGTCGGCCGTTATCCCTCTGAATTCCATGCGGGCCAGGACCGTGATGAGGGGCAATTCGATCTTTTCGAACAGCTCCGTCAGCCTGGATTCATCGAGCTTGCGCTTCAAAACGGGGTGCATCCGCCGGGCCGCGTCGGCCGCGGCACACGAATAGGCGGCGGCCCGCCCGATGTCGATGGTGTCGAAGCCGACCTGCGATTTCCCCTTCCCCGTGACGTCTTCGTAGGAATCGATGTTCTCACCGAGGCATTCGGCGGCAACGCGGTCGATGCCGTAGTTCTGTTTTCCCGGATCGAGCAGGTAGGCGGCCACCATCGTGTCGAAGGCAATCCCCCGCAACTCGATTCCGTGCTTCTTAAAAACGATCCAGGCGGTTTTGAGATCGTGCCCGATTTTGGCCGGTCGGGAACGGCCAAGCACCGGTTCGAGCGCGGCGAGCGCAACGGCCGCGGGCAGTCGGCCATCGCCTTCCGAACCGTCCGGGCCCAGGGGAACGTACCAGGCCCCGTCGTCCTCGAAACCGAACGAAAGCCCCGCAAGGTCCGACGCCATCGCATCCTTGCGCGTGGTTTCAACCTGGATCGAAACGACGGGCTCGCCCGCCAGGCGTTCCGCAAGTGTTCGCAGCTCATCCATGGAGCCCGCGATCTTGTGTTTCGTTCGGCCCGCGGGGGCCGCGGCGGCTGGTTCGACCGCATTCAATTCCTTTCGCAGGGAATCGAGCAGCGACCTGAATTCCAGTTCCTCGAAGAGTCCGATAAGCTGCGATTTGAGAGGCGGCCCCGGCGCGAACGCCTCGAGCTTCCTCTCCACGGGGACGTCTTCCCGAAAGGACACCAGCCGCCGTGACAGGAGAGCCTCTTCCCGGTGCTTTTCGAGCTTGTCGCGCACCGAAGCGGAGCCGACCCGGGCCAGGTTCGCGTATATCCGGTCCAGCGAACCCCATTCCTGCAGCAACTGTCTGGCCGTCTTGTCCCCGATGCCCTTGACGCCCGGGACATTGTCCGAAGAATCCCCGACCAGCGCAAGGTAGTCGACCATTCGCCCGGGCGGGACGCCGTAGCGGTCTTCCACCTCCCACTCCATGAACACCCGGTCCTTCTGGGGGTCCCATTGCCGCACGACGGGATCGTCGATGAGTTGATGCAGGTCCTTGTCGCTCGAGACGACAACCACTTCGATGTCCTGCTCCACGGCCCAGTGCGTCAGGGTGGCGATGAGATCGTCGGCCTCGTACCCCGGCAGCTCCATTTGGGGAATGCCGCGAAACCTCACCAGGTCCTTGATGTAAGGAATCTGGGCGATCATGTCCTCCGGAGCTTTCTGGCGGGTTGCCTTGTAGGGGGCGTACATCTCGTGACGAAAAGTGGGACCCGGGGCGTCGAAGACCACGCAGATGTAGTCCGGCTTTTTCTCCCGGACCACCTTGTCGAGCATCTGCGCGAAACCGAGGACGGCGCCCGTCGGGAACCCCCTCGAGTTGGTCAGCCGCGAGACGGCATAGTAGGCCCGGTAGATGTAGGAGCTTCCGTCAACGAGATAGAATGTCCTGGCTTGTTCCGTCATGATCGGGTCCGTTTTTCCCTTTCCCCGCCCGCGCCGGGTTTTCCCGTTTCTTGCGGGTTCCCGGAGCGGGCGGCAGGTATTCGAGATTGACATGACTCATGGCATAAAAGATGTTCCCGCGGACCTTGGCGTTCTTACGGTAGAGCCCTTCGAGCATGCTCCGGACCTCCTGCCTCTTGTTGAGCGGCGCGGATGGGCAACAGGTCGCCACGATCGGCAGTCCGAGCCGCTGGGAGAGGCGCAGCACCTTGGCCGCGGGGACCAGGGCCAGAGGCCGGATAACCGTCACGGCGCCGTCGAAAAACGACTGCCTGGGCACCATTCCGGCCACCTGGGCCCCGTAGAAGATATTGATGAAAAAAGTCTCGATGAGATCGTCCTGGTTGTGTCCCATGGCGATCTTGGAACACCCCAGCTCGTGCGCTTTCCGGAACAGGGCGGTCCGCCGAAGCCGCGAGCACAGAAAGCAGGGGTTCTCCCGGTTGTCGGGCCCGTGAGCGATCCGCCCGTGGTCGGTGCGGATGACTTCATAACGGAACCCTTCCCGGACGAAGAAAGCTTCGAGCCGGTCCGCTCCCTGCGGATCGAAACCCGGGTCCACGTGAACGGCAACCAGGTCGTAGCTGACGGGAATACGGCTCAAACGCTCCCGCAGCAGCCATAGCAGGAGCATGCTGTCCTTGCCGCCGGACACCGCGACCGCTATGCGATCCCCATCGTCGATCAGCTCGTATTCGTAGATGGCCTTGCCCAGCAGTCGGCGCACTTCCCGATCGATGTATGCCATGGTACTCCGCTTTCGCTCCCGATGCTTCAAGCCGCGACGCGCCGCTTCCTCAGTGTCCGTCGAACGCCTGGCCCTGAACGTTCAGATAGGCCACGGCATTCTTGATCCCGGCCAGGGTCAGATCCTCCATCCGGAAGATCTTCCCGATCCGGGCGATGGTGACGCTTTCATACTCCCAACGCTCCCGGGCGATGGGATTGAGCCACACGCTCGCGGGGAACGCGCTGCGCAGCTCCTTCAACCATTCCCAGCCGGGCCTTCGCTCCGTGGTGAACACGTCGATGGAACCGTAGGACGCGCTCAATTCATAAGGGGCCATGTTGGCGTCCCCTATGATCACCAGGCGAGTGCTCCTGCTTTCCGACAACAACTTCTCCCACCGGATCGGGACGGTCCGCGGCGCGTCCCGGTAGACCGTGCCGTAGATGCAGTTGTGAAAATAGTAGTAGGCGACGTCGCGGAAGGAATCCCGGATCTTGTTGAAGACGGTCTTCACGAGCGACACGTGCGGCATCATGGAATAGCCGCCGTTGTCGAGCAGGACGATGAGCCTCAACCGGTTGCGCAGCTCGCGCCGGAAGATCAGCTCGATTTCGCCGGCGTTCTTGGCGGTGCGGGCGATGGTTTCGTCGATGTCCAGCTCGGTTTCCGCCCCGGCGGGTCTCATGGATTTGAGCGAAGTGAGCGCCTGGCGGAGGTTTTCCGTGGAAAGAACGGATTTGTCGCTGTAGTTGATGTGCCTCCGGTCGCCGATCACCTTCTGGGCCGTCCCGTAGAGACCCCGGCCGTGGACCCGGATGCCGCCCGCGTGTCTGCCGCCGTGACCGAAGGGCGACCCGCCGCCCGTGCCGACCCAGCGGTTGCCGCCCCGATGCTTGCCCTGCTGGGCCAGAACGGTTTCCCAGAAACGGGCCAGAAGCTCCTCCGTGTCGAACTGCCGGATCATCTCGGGAGTCAGCCGGCCGCTCTCGATCTCCTCCTCCAGCCAGTCCCGGAAAGGTTTCCCGGCAAACAATTCCTCCCAGTCGGTGGCGCCCGCTCCGGACGGCGCCGCGCCCATGAAGTATGACGCGAACACCTGTTCGAAGGCGTCGTAGTGTTCCACGCGCTTTACGAAATAGAGACGCGCCACGAGGAACAGCCGGTCGAGGTTCGACGCCAGCCCTCGCTGAAGGGCCTGGTAGAATTCGATGATGTATTGCACGCTCACCGGGATTCCGGCTTCGCGCAACCGATAGATGAACCCGATCATGCCGTGACCTCGAGAGCGGCCCGTCGCCGCCGGTCCGCTCAGAAACGCGTCGCCTTGCGCACGCCCTTGAATTTCAGCAGGTCCTGGGTGCGCTTGAGCAGGGTGCCGATGTGGCTCACCTCGCGGCCCGCGCCCGGACCGCCCACGCCGTCGGAGGCCAGGGCTCCGATCCAGTCGAGCAGCTCGGCCGTTGCCGGCGGCTTTTCGTAACCCTGCTCACGCAGCCGGTAGAACGTGGTGAGGCACGCACTGACGAAGGCATCCGGGAGATCGGGAAAGTGCAGCCGCACGATCACCGCCATCTCGTCGGGGGGCGGAAACGGGATGTAATGACAGAAACAGCGCCGCAGAAACGGATCGGACAACTCCCGCTTGGCATTGCTGGTGATGATGATGACCGGTTTCTGCCGGGCCGTCACCTTGTGGTTGATTTCGCGGATGATGAACGAGCCGTCCTCGAGGACGTCGAGCAGGTTGTCCTGGGTATCGGAGTCGGTCTTGTCGATCTCGTCGAGCAGGAGCACCCGGCGGTCTTCGGCCAGGAAGGCGCGGCCGATGGGGCCGAACCGAAGGTAGTCCCAGATGTCGTTGACGTCGCGGCCGGTTTCGCCGCTGCCGAACCGGGAATCGTTGAGCCGCAGCACCGTGTCGTATACGTAGCACAGCTCCTCGCCCTTGAAGGTGGACTTGCAGCGGGCCTCCTCCATGGCCAGTTCCAGGGCGCGGGAAACCTCGAAGGCGAGTTGAGTCTTGCCTGTCCCGGCCTCGCCCGTCAGGAGCAGCGGTTTTTCCATGGTGATGGCGATATTGACGATCTCCCGCAGTTCGGGGTTGAGATAGTATCGTTCGGTCCCTTCGAAGCGCATTCCCTTTTCTCCTTGAGGTGCATGTTCGGGTATCACGTCGTTGCGCCAACCCGCCAGGGCGTCGTGCAGCACGATATTTTTCCTGATTAAACACGGCATTATATTCAACGGCCCCGGTTCTGGCAATGCAAACGAGTGTGAATCGGAACACCCGTCACGGCAACGCAAGCACACAGACACGCAAACCCCCGTCCCGGCAAGCAGGCGGCATGCCCGGTCCAACCTCGCTTTTTACAATTTCCCATAAACTGGGGCTCCGCAACGCGGCATGAAAACCTCTCGGGCGGAGGCCATCTTCACACAAATCGTCATTCCCGGGAGGTATCCTCGAACGACCAAAACCGGCCCCCGAGGCCGCGTGTTTCGAGGCCGCCCGGTTCTGTTTTCCAGGTGACCGGCGAAGGAATGAGAGAACACAGAGCACGGACGAAGCCTCCCGCGAGAACGATGCCCCGCAAAGGGAACCCTCGACCGCGGGCGCCTGAGCGACACGAACCGCCCCGGAACACGTCCCAGCCGTCGTGGTGACCGTCTGAGAATTTTGAACGAAACGGGCGGGAAGAACGCAGGATGCTCCAGCACGAAAAAGGGGGTGAGGCGGCCGTCCGGGGCGGAATTTGACAGGAATTCTCCGGAATTCATCATCACTTTCCGGGAGAAGGGGGAACCCCCTTGACATTGCCCGGGGTTTGGGTATACAAGTCTATTCTCGTTTGGTTGAGATGGTATGCGCCCGTAGCTCAGGTGGATAGAGCGTCGGACTTCGAATCCGCAGGCCGCAGGTTCGAATCCTGCCGGGCGTACCAGGAACAACCGGCGATTTCCGGGCCGCTAGCTCAACGGTAGAGCAGCTGACTCTTAATCAGGAGGTTCGGGGTTCGAGACCCTGGCGGCCCACCAGAAAAATCAAGGGGTTACGGTCGATGGATCGTAACCCCTTTTCGTTACGTACGCATTACGTACGTGCAACCCGGGTGAACACCTTCCTCTCTTGTCAAGCAAAAAGAGATAACCGGTTTCGTCGTTTGAGTTGTACATGTTAGATTGTCATTGCCAGCCCGGAGGATAGGGCAACGCCGGGGAACGTCCCTTCGCTTCCGAGGCGGAGTCCGTCCAGCGTAACGGTCCCGTTCGGACATAAAAAAGGGCTTTACGCCTTCTCGCCCACTGCTGCCGTCTTGAACGCAACCGTTCATGACCCGTAAGCAGGGATACCGGCGGGTTGCGGAGGGACAAGGGCCGGGCGGATCAATGCTCGGGCGCCTGTTCTTGAGCCGGATGCCCTACTGCTTCCCGGGAACCCTGCACGGGCGCTGGGTCTTGAAATGATCCAGGTTTTTGTTCAACGTGACCATCACTTCGGGGGGCATGGATTCTTCCTTTGCGAGCGAGAGGGCGCGCTCCTGCCATTCGACGGCCTTCCCGCACTGGTCCGTCTCGGCATGGGCCATGGCCACGGTGCGGGCATGTTCATGGTTTGCACGCTCCCCATAGACTTCCATGGCCATCTCCAGAGCACGCCTGCCGTCTCGAAGCCTGAGTTCGGGGGATGCGGCCAACTGCCGCGCGATGGCGTGTTTGATCGGCCCATTCTTCGGAACGCGCCTGTGGGCTTCCGCGAGCACCGCCAACGCCTCGGCGTGCTGGTCCGCCACGGTCAACATCGTGCTCATCTGCAGCCATGCCGCCGTCAGGTTGGGCTCGAGATCGACGGCCGCCTTGTACTGATCGAATGCCTCGCCGAATTTGCCTTCGCGAACCAAGGCATCGGCCAGGGCCGCGTGCGCCTGGTGGTCATTGGGCCTTGCTTCGAGCGCGATCCGGAAATGCTTGATCGACTCCGCGTATTCACCCATGTGCGAGCGCAGCAGGCCGAGATTGAAGTGCGCGGTCGAATTCTGCGGCGACAGGCGAATTGCTTCCTGCAGTTGCTCCATCGCTTCCCGCACCTTCTGCAGACCGGCCAGCGCCGCAGCGAGATTGATCCTGGCGCCCACATCATCAGGATTGGCGTCCACGGCCCTTTGGAAGGCCTCGGCCGCCTCCTCGAAACGTCCCGCCCCATAAGCGCGTCGCCCCGTGAGGACGTGCACGCGGTAGCCGGTTACCAGCTTATCGAGCCGCTCCTTGAGCGGATCGGGCGGCTGCAATCCCACAATTCCGCGTTGCGCGAGGTGTTCGCGCGCCTTCCCGGCATCGCCGAGCCCCCTGTAGGCCATGGCCAGCTGGTAATGGATCAGGTTCGCCGCTGGCTGCTTGTCCAGGGCTGAAGAAAGAAATTTCACCGCGTCTTCATACCGCTTTTCCTCGAGAGCAATCTCACCCATTCGAGCCAATACGGCAGGTCCATCCGGGTTTATCCGCCATGCCGCTTCCAAAGCATCCTTCGCCTCTTTGAGCTGGTTGAGGCTCTTATGGCACTCCGCCACACGGATTGGCAGAACGTAAGAATCGGGCTGGGTCCGCCACACTTTCCCGTAGAGTTCGATTGCTTCGGGATACCTGCCGACCGATTGAAGAAGAAAAGCCAGATTGTAGTTCCATTCCACACGAGTCGGGTCCAGTGTCAAGGCGTTGCGATAGCATGCCTCGGCTGCGTCGTTGAGTTGATAGGCATGGTACATTTCGCCGAGTTCGACATATGCCTGGGCGCATTCCTGCCTTCCGGCGCTCCGGGTGGCTACCGCCGTATCGACCTTTTTCTGCTCTTCCTCCAGTTGTTCGCGCACCGCCTTCTCGAGGTTGTCGAGCTTGGGAACGGGGACGGGTTTGAGGTCGCTCGACGAGATGGGCTCGAGGACTTTGGCTTTCTGCGGATCGCTCTGAGCCCCGGACGCAACCGGCAAAAAACTGCCTGCGGCAGCCATGCCCGCGCACACGGCCAATAGAATCGGGACGACCCACTTGAGCCCTTTCATTGCCCGGTCTCCTTGTTCACGGAGCCTTTCTTCAGCGTAGTGTACTTCATGGGCGTCGGTTTCTCCCATACCTCTTTCGTCCCGTCCGGCCAGTAAATCTCGATGGAATCCACCGTTTCACTGTCGCCCAGACCGAAAAGGAGCCTCGGATCATTGGCCGAACAATAGCTGCCATCCGTCCGAACGCGGCGCCAGAGAGTCGGCATGCCGGCGCGCTTGAGGCCCGCCAGCGCCCCGATCATATCCCGCTTTCCTTGAGAATCCACCAGCCTCAAGCCCAACCACTTCTTCTGCTGCCCCGCCTTGTTCTCATACAGCCTCACATGGCCGTTGTTGTTGGCGACCAGGAGATCCGTATCCCCGTCGTTGTCCACGTCTCCGAAGGCAAGCCCCCGGCTGACTTCCGGGCCGAACAGATCCTTGCCGGCATCGGAGGTAATGTCGACGAACCTTTTCCCGCCTTCGTTCCGGAACAATTGCTTGGGTTGACGGAGCGGGTAAAGGTCTCCCGCTCTGGCGAGTTCCTCGATGATCAGCACGGCGCCGTTTACCATAAAGAGATCAAGCCAACCGTCGTTGTCGTAATCGATCCAGCCGGTTCCGAACGACGTATATGGAACGGTGGCCGCAGCGAGCCCCGTCGCTATGGTCCGGTCTTCGAACAGACCCTGTCCGTCGTTGGCATACAGGGTGTTGGTCTCTCCCATGATGTTGGTTACGAAGAGGTCTTCATCGCCATCCGAATCGAAATCGCCCACGGCAATCCCCATACTGCCCTGAGGGCGTCCATCCCGGTCCAGAGCGACACCGGCAAAAAGGGCGTCTTCCCGGAACATCTTTCCTTCCCTGTTCAACCAGAGCTGATTCGGGTAGCCGTCGTTGGCCACATAGATGTCCGGCCAGCCGTCGCCGTCGACATCTAGGGCCACGACTCCCAGTCCCGCATACGCTTTGTAGTCGGCCAGCACCCTCGTCGTCACGTCCTCGAATGTCCCGTCCCCTTTGTTGTGAAAAAGACGGTGGGACTGCGGCGTGAAAGACGACGGGCCGCAATAGTCCCTGCGGCTGTTCGGCGCGTAGCATTTCCTGTTCAGGACCAGGTCGAAATCGAGGTAGTTCGCCACATAGAGATCGAGCCATCCGTCCCGGTCGTAGTCGAATGCGGAGGCGCTCGTGGCCCACAGCCTGCCGCCCGTGCCGGACTTTTCGGTCACATCGGTAAAGGTCCCGTCACCGTTGTTGTAAAACATCCTGGTCGACTCGAGGTTGGTGACAAAGATGTCGACCCAGCCGTCATTGTTGAAATCGCCGGTGGCAACTCCCATTCCATAATCCGAGATATTGATTCCGCTCTGATCCGTCACATCCACAAAACGCAAGGTCCTGCTGCCGTCGCTGCCGATCGTGAGATCGTTACGATAGAGACGGTGCCGGGGATTGGAATCTCGAGGCGGGGAAAGCGCATCGGCAAGTGTCTTCCCGGGGCCGAGCATGCTGCCCTGCACGAGGTAGACGTCCAGGTCGCCATCGTTGTCGTAGTCGAGAAACGCGCAGCCCTGGCCCATCATCTCCGGGAAGTAGTACTCGCCCGACATGCCGTTGAAGTGGACGAAATCCAGCCCGGAAGTCTCACTGATGTCCACGAATATCGGGCCGCTCGACGAGGATTGTTCGGCTGGCCGAGCATGCGCGCTCGTTGCCGCGAGAGCAGCCGCAGGGAATGCGGTGGCCGGGAAGAGCAGCGCAAATGTCAAAGCGAAACACCGCTTGATGATGCCGGCAAATCGTACTCTGCGCATGGACCGATATCCTTCAGACCGGCTGAACGCCGTCAACCGTTCGATGCTGCCGGGGAATCACTCCCTCCCGGACTGATACCTCGTGTTGTATGTCTCATGCAGGATGTCCCTGTCGGCGCTTTTTCCGCCCGAATGCGGCATCGGCTCGACCGTGTCGCCGTTACCGGTGTAAAGATCCATGTCTTTGCACCACCCGTGAGCCTCAAGCACATAGACTCTCGTCCAGCCCGTCTCCGGCGGTCCGAGACCCTCGCCGAACTCGAGCGTGACCCCGTCACCCGGGCCAAAGACAACCAGCGCGTCGTCGCGGGCTTTCAACAGTTCCTCCACCGGACCGATCCTCGTGTAGTAGCCTTCCATGAAGTGCGTATCCCACCTGGGGCGCCGCCGTTCGTAGTTGTAGCCGGGGAGACGCTGGGGCCCGTCGGTTCGCGCGGGGAATCCGATCTCGTCGAGACGCGCGGCAACCAGCGGCAATTCACGGCGCGCGACCAAGGGGCAGTCTTCTGCGAAGGCGATGCCGAGCCGGTCCCAATAGATTTCCTGATTCGTAACGATGCGCAACTCCCTGGTCGCCTCGGGAAGACCCGGCAGCGGCACGGACATCTGGCGAGGCATCCCGGCGGGATAGCCGAATCGGTCAAGGATCCTGTGCCAATGCCCATCGGCCCCTCGAGCCTCGATCGTGGGCGCACGGTAGTCGGCCCCCGCCTGCCAGGCGGCGAAATTGGTCTGGGAATACGGATATTCCACCCAGCCGTCCGCGATGAGAACCGGCCGGCCCGCACGGGAATCCAACGGCTCGGAGAAAGTGAGCGTCAAAACATGATCTTGTTCGAGCCTGCCTATGAAACGCCGGTCTATCTCCCCCGGGGGAGCCGCCGTCAGATCCCTTGTCGATACTGCCGCGGTCACGTCCTGGTGCAGGCCGTTTTCCGCCTTGGCGGGAAGTACGAACGACCGATAGAAGACCGGGCTGCCGTCCGGTTCGGGCTCCCCGGTGGCCATACGTTCGTCAAGCGTCAAGGACCAGCCTGGAGGAAGGTCGTAGGCCGCCAGGGACACTGCGTCCAGGTAGGTGATTTCCTCCATGGGTTCGGTGAGCTTGAAGATGAGCCGCCCCTCGTCGGGCTTGAGAATTCCGCCCGGCAGCATGAGGTGTTCCCAAGGGCGGGGTTCGGCGTACTTCCGCGGTCCCAGAGCATACCCCAGACCGCCCACGCCCAGGAGATCGGTGACGAACCGGAATGCCGTTCCGTCCCAGGCAAACAGCACCGGGCAGCTCGAAAGCTGACGCTGGGTTTCCGTTATCCGGTGGAACATTCCGGCCTGCAGGTCGAGTTCGGTCTGATAGACTCCGTCGGGCCAGTCAATAGCCGCGAAATCGATTTTCCCCGCTCCCGCGAGCCCTGCCGGCAAGGGCTGGAGGCTCTGCCCCGGCCCCGAATCGTTTCGAAGGGTATTGAGCACAATCCAGCGCGAACCTGTGCGCACCGCTATCCTTGCACCGATGCCCGATGAGTTGGACCGAAGAGACGCACCTTTCTCTTCCATCCCCGACAACGCCAGGGTCACGAAGGGATAACGCCCGGCACCCGGAGGCCACTCATACGGAGGACGGCCTCGAGACCACGCAACCAGGTGCGGACCGTTGACGGACGAAAGCAGGGTCCAGGCATCGAGGCCGGCCCCCTCGCCGCCCCGGTGTTCGAAAAGAGGTGTGAGCCCTTTCGACCCCATGGATGCCGCCCACCACCCCGAGGAATGCGAGACGACCAAATCGAGGATACCGTCGCCGTCCAGGTCCGCCACGGCCATGCGAACTGAACCCGTCACCCGGAATGCTTCGGTCTCCAGGCCCCTGTTCAGGGGAGTTCCGCCCCAGGTGTTGTCGGGCTCTCGTTGCCAGCGCGTGATTGTTCCCGCTGAATCTATGGAATAGACCTCCGTCCGACCGTCGGAATCGACGTCAGCGGCCACAGCCGCCTGCACGTCGGCAGCCTGGAACGCTTCCCAGCCCTGCGCCTTGTGGTATTCCCAGAAGAGATCGTTCACGTAGACTTCGTGAGGCGGCTTCCGGTTGATCACGATCAAGTCCAGATCGCGGTCGCCGTCCAGGTCGGCCACGACGACGGACCTGTGGCTGCCGCTTCCCCCAAGGCCCCGCTCCGCCGCCAGAGGACGAAACGTGCCGTCGCGGTTGTTGTTGAGAAACTCGTTTGGCCCGTCGGCATTGACGAGGAAAAAATCGAGATCGCCGTCATGGTCCGCATCAAAAAATGCGCCGTCCACCGTGTTCAGAGACCCGCCCGCCGTGCCTGTTTCATCGGTGACGTCCCGCCACTGATCCCTGGAAACCTGCCGCCACAGCTGGTTCGGACCCTGCCTGCAAAAATAGACGTCGGTCAGGCCATCGTTGTCATAATCGCCCCAGAGGGCGGCGTTGACGTTCCGGAGCCTTGACAGCGGGTGATCCATCCGGAGCGTGTATTCGGCACCGTCGCTCCCGCTCACCAGAATCGCGTTGACCGTTCCGTCCGAAGTTTGGATCGCTCCTGCGATGAAAATATCCGGATGACCGTCACCGTTCAGGTCGACCACGCTCATGTGCACGGGGATGAAGCTCACCTGGCCTGCGTCGGTCCAGGCGACCGACTCGAGGGCTTTCCCCAGGGGGATCGCAGCGCCAAAAACCGGCCCGGCAGGCTTGGGAACCGGCTGGACGGCATCGACCCCCACGGCCGTCACTTCGGCTTTCCGCCCCATGTTCCTGTACTTGAATTCAAGCAGGCGCGCCCGAGGGTCTTCTTTGAGGCGATTGAAATCCTTGAGCGTCGCGGCCGCTTCGTCTCTTCTGTTGAGGCGCTGGAGGGCCATGAATACATTGTAGTATGCGCTTCGAAGGAGCTGGTCCCCTTCGATCGATTTCCTGAACCAACCGAGGGCTTCTTCATAGCGGGAAAGTTGCATGAGGCATTGGCCCAGAAAGTAAGCCGCTTCCGCGTCGCGGGGATCGAGGGCAATCACCTTTCTAAAATATTCCGCCGCTTCCGCGGGCCGCCCCACCCGCAGTTCCAAAAGGCCGGTGCAGTACAGGGCGCGCAGGTGCTCGGGATTGTGCTTGAAAACCCCGGCAAGAATGGACAAGGCCAGGTCTTCGTCACCCTTTGTCTGACGGTTGAAGGTGGCGATGGCCAGGTTGACCTGGATGTCATCGTTGTCGGGGTGCTGCTGAGCCAGGGCGCTGAATTCGCGCCGAGCGGCCTCATAGTCGAACTGCCCCATCAGGCCCACCCCCCTGTTGTGGACGGCAACGGCGGCGGAATCAAGCCCGCCGGCCGGACTTGAAGCGGGAGTCGAGCAGAATGCGGCCGCGGAGAACGTAAAGAAGGCAGTCAGGGTCAGAATCCGAATCGCTTGTTTGCAGTGGAGGCAAGTTCGATCTGATGATTGACGCATGTCCAGGGTGATCCTTCCGTCGAACCCGTGCAGGGCACCTGTATCCGCGATTCCTTCGTCCCCGGGTTGCCGGGGGCGGCTCGCGCTTCATTCCATGCGACCGGCACACCTGCCGGCCGCAATCTGCGCGCTCCGGTCGATGCCAATGGGTTTGCCTCCGGATGACGGCATCGATCCCATCACAGTATAGACCGGCATCAGGGCATCCCGTTCGAAAAAACACGAAGAACAGGTTGGACCTGGTTTCCACCGCCGTTGTCCCATCGGATGGGTCCCGTAACGCCGTCGAATCCCGACAAAGCGGCCAACCCGGCGCGCAAACCGCTGCGTGTCGGATCACCACTTCGGGCCGCCGCGACGATGAGTCTGGCTGCGTCGTAAGCGTATGCCGCAGAGGGGCTCGGATCGGCGCCGAATCGTTGCAGGTAGGCTTCCCTGAACGCGATGGTGGATGCCGACTCCTCGAAGGGTTCGACCGTCACGACGGGCCCCTCATACACCGCATGTAAGTCCGTTGCCTTCAGACCCGGAATCCATGGGACGAAGATGGAACAGGTCACGTTTGTTCCCCTGAGGGCTGCCGCCAGTTTCAGTGCGATTTTCGGGGGTAGACAAAGGACCAGGCCGTCGGGAGAAAAAGCCTTGATGCGGCTTGCAACCCTGCTTTGATCGTTCACGTCTGTACCAATCGGCAAATGAAAAGCGGGCGGCACTCCCTGCCCTTCCATCTCCCGGCGGAGGTCCTCTGCGGCCATACGGCCGTCATGGTCGGTTGAAGTCACCAGCCCCACGCGACCGAGACGCAACGGGACCATGCCCCGCTTCACCAGCAAATGTGCCTGGGTACGGATGTCCGGCGGCAATCGAAATATCCAGGGGATGCGGGCATGGGTGAGCGACGAGTCCGTCGACACGGGCGACACGACGGGAAGGTAGGCTTTTGCGGCAATTTGTTCGGCAATATTGGTGGTTCCCTGCAAGAATCCGATCACCGCCGATACATTGTCCTCATAGGCCAGGCGGACAATCTCCTTCGATCCGGCCGACCACGGATTCTCAGCCCAGCGCCTCACCAGCCGGAAAGGAACGCCGTTGCAGCCTCCCCCGGCGTTGGCCTCCTCGACGGCGAGGCCGGCCCCTTCGACCATCGCTCGTCCCACCGGATCGGCCGATTCGGGCGGTGAATAGAGGCCGATGGCGATCTCACGTACGAATGCCGGATCTACCGACGGTCCTCCGTAGCAGGTAGACTGCAGCGGGTCATCGAGCATGACCCTGTAAGGCTTTGAACTGCCGGGGCCTTGAGCGCACACGCCGCCAACCGCCAGCACAAGGCATGCCGCCGCGAGAACTGCCCGGCAGAGACGACTCCCGAGCTTTCGCCTGTCGCAATGAACCGGCAAGACCCGCGAACAATGTCTCATTTGAGCACCTCGTCACGCGAGTGGAAGAGAAATTGCCCATCTTTCAGGACGGCCAGATAAGGCGGGCTGATATTGTTCAATACGACATCGAATTCCTTGACGCCCGTGACTCCCCGGTAAGTCTTCACTTCGGCAAGGGCGTCGCGGATCTTCGCCCGGTTCAGCCCGGCTTTCTCGATCGCCTCGATGGTCATGTTCATTCCATCATAGGCATGAGCCGCAAAGGATTCGGGCTCTTCCCCGAAACGCTCCGTAAAATCGCGCTTGAATTTCAGGTATCCCGGATCGTCGCTTCGGGGGTTGTACGGGCAAGGGGCGGCGACCCGTTCCTCCTCTTTTCCCGCACTGCTCAGGAACTCGGCGGACACCATGCGATCGCTTCCTATGAGCCACTGGCTCATGCCCATCGCACGCATCTGTTTCAGGATAAGGGCCGATTCCGCGGCGTCTCCGTATGTGATCAGCACTTCGGGGTCAACGGCTTGGATCCGCTCGAGTTGCGGGGCGAAATCCCTGTCGCCGACCTGGTAGTTCAGTTCGGCAATGAAAGGGTGGCCCAGACGAGTGGCGGCGTCCCTGAATTCGCCGATGCCTATGCGCCCGTAGCGATTGTTGGCGCGCAGGGCCGCAACCCGCGTCAGTTTCAGCTTCTTGAACACGTAGTCGGCCAGCAGATAGCACATCTGCCGGTCGTCGGTGATGCATCGAAAAACCCATGGGATCGCGGTTTCGATGAACGTCGGGTCGGTGTCTCCCGTGTTCATCATCGGGATCTCGATCTTCAGGGCCACGCGAATGGCTATGTGACTGTTGGCGCCGTCGATGGTCCCGAGGATCGCCCAGACGTTGTCCCGGTAGGCAAGGTGGATGATCTCGCTGCCGCTGGCTCCCCAGAGCCCGTTGTCGTTTCGAACCATCAGTTCATACGGAATCCCGCTCCCGCGAAACCCGTTCTTCGCGTTGGCCTGTTCGATGGCGAGCTGTGCGCCCTGGAGCATCTTGTGACCCAGTGGTTCCTCGTGGGAAACTCCACCCGTTGCAACGGAAACGGTCTTTGTGATGGGGCCGAGGAAACCGATCCGGACACTTTCCACGCGCTCGGGTTCCGGAAGGCTGCGGCCGTATCCGCGGTATTCGTTGGGAACCATGAAGAAGCGCTTGTAAGGCTCCGTGAACCGGTTGTACGGGAGGTATTCACGCGGCGTGCGCCCGTAGTTCTCCTGGGGGCCTGCCTCTGCGGCCATTGGCTCATGCACGGGCGCAATTGCAGCCAATCCCGCAACACAGCCCACCAGCAGCAGGAAGAGATGGAATGGTCCGGTTCTCACTTTGCGGCCCTTGCTCGCCACCCTTCGGTGGTTGTCCTTAACCGTTCATCGCACATGAAATTCTAATCCCCCGCCTGTCGGAGCCCCGAATAATATCCGCGTCCCACGCCCCGGGCCAGCCCATGACCGGTGCCGATCCAGACGTCATTACCCTGAAATTCAAGACAGATGACGAAATGATTGGGCAGGGTCAGGTTCGTGGGAAGGGTCCGGACGACGTCTTTCCCGACGCCTATGTTCGCCGTCCACGTTTGAGCCTCGTCCGTCTCCCGCCTGTAGGTCACCCAGGTGTCCGTCGCGTAATCCACCAGCGCCGAAAGGCCTCGATCGGTGGCGCTGTATGAGGAGTCGGCGCTCCGCCCCACGACGAAATTGATGAAGTTGCTCGAGAGCCCGCTGTCGTGATCCATGTAACCGCGCCAGTGGCGCCCGTCGTAGCGGCTCAGCCCGAAATAGGTGGATGCCCAGAGAACCCGATCGATGTAAGACACGGCAGTCGTAATGATGTGGATCAGCCCGTCATCCCTGAAGAGATCGATTTCCATTTGGCGGTCGGGGTCGTGGTAAGCCTGCCACCTGCGCGTCTTCACGTCCCACTCGAGGACCCCGCCGCCCCAGACCGCAACGAACACCTTGTCATCGGCGGCCGTTACGTTGTAGCACCAGATCTCCTCCAGGGGAGCGTTCTTCTCCGTGTAGATTTCCCACTCGCCGGTCACGGTGTTGTACGAGTTCACCCCCGCAGTGGTCGCCGCCCAGACGGTATCGTCCTGGACCGCCACACCGTAGACCACATCGTTCGCCAGGCCGCTGTTCAGTTGGTGAAAATGGTCGAACCGGCCTCCGCTGAAACGGGCGAGGCCGCCGCCAAACAGCGCGAGCCACACATCTCCAGTCTTGGCACTGACTGCAATCCCTGTGACCACCTTCCACGGCAGCCCGTCCTCCTCGGTCCAGCGTTTCCATCGGCCTTCTTCGTAAAGGGCAAGGCCCCCTTCGGTTCCGACCCACAGCCTGTCGCCGTCGGCTCGAATCGCGAAGATGTGGTCGTTCGGAAGGCCGTCCTTCACATAGAAGGTTTGCCACTCCGTGTAGACGAACGGTTCGCCGGACAATCGGGGAGCTTGAGCCGCTTCTTCCGCGGCCGCGGACAATCCGATCAAAACGCCTGCCAGGAGAATGGCCGCGAGAACAACCTGCGCGACAGGAAGCATCCGCAGATTGCGCAGATAGCGTAGACAATCCGGATGAAACGGAAGGATCACGGGAGGAATGACGGGCGTGCCCCCCCGGACTTCCACGGTTGTCCTCATGCCCGAAGACGATCGTTTGTTCCGCATTTGGCCGGCGCTCCTCTCCCGGTCTGGCCTCTCACAGGGTCTTCAAATACTCGATCAGATCGTTCAACTGATCCTTGGTCATATCGTTGGTCACCCCGTGTCGATCTTCCGGGTTGAAACGCGTCCAGATCTCTTCCAGGGTATCCGCACGTCCGTCGTGAAGAAAAGGTGCGTTTTCATAGATATTGTTCAGTTGCGGGACGTCGAATTTTCCGCCGGTATCGAGTTCCGACCTGGTGCCCACGTCCACTATGCGCCTGTTGGTGAAATAGGGCCCCGGATGGCAGGTGTCGCAGCGGTTGGCCACGGGTATCTCTTCACCGGTGTTCGTGTGGGTGCGCTCGAATATGGCCTTGCCTCTGCGCTGGGCGGGAGTGAGTCTATCCTCCGAACGATACCGGTTGGGATTCCTGGGAATGGAACAGATGTAGCGGTCGAGTGCCTTGACCTGGTCGGGAGTGAAAGGATCAACCCGGGTGAAGAAGACCGCCAGCCGAGGGCCGCATTGCCGGCTCAGCGAAGGATTCTTCCCCGTCCATTTGAAGGGCGCCGTGTCCAGAATCCCCCGCAAGGTGCGGTTATCCACCGGATTGATCCCGATGCCGTCCGGTTCTATGTCGTAGGTGATGCCGTCGATTCCGCCGTCCGGGTGGCAGGAATGACAGGAGAACTGGCAGCCGTAGGTGGCTTCGGCACTGTGGAAAATCCTCTCGCCCATGCGCTCGAGCGTAACCTCCTTTGGACCGCCCAGATCAATGACGCCCACACGTTCCTGCTTTGCCGTATCGATGATGGACACGGCGTCGTCCAGGGCGTCCGCCACATAGACAAATCGACCGTCGGGCGATGCGACGAGGCCTCGCGGACCACGACCCACCTCGATCCGCTTGACTATGTAATCGTTTGGAACACCGAGGTGATTGGGCAGGACGGACTCCCGTTCTTCACTGGATGCGCGATTGAGGACTTCCTTCATTCGTTCGACGTCGATCGCGGCCACGGCGTTCACCCCGCCGCCGGAGACATAGGCGTACCGGCCTTTGGCCGTGATCGCCACATCCGTGGGATCGGCAAAATGATGGTCGAATTCGTCGAGAAGCAACTGGTCCACACGACCGTCCTTCCACAAGATTCCGATTCCGTTGGTGATGACCCAGCCCTGAACCACGCGCACCATGGGCACCAGGTTCTTCGTGCGCAGCAGCGTAACGAGAGCGAACTCGCCGTCTGGTGAAAAGTCGATGCCCTGCACCAGGTTGGCTTCGGGAATCACGATGCGGTTCCTGACCCGAGCAGTCCCGGTATCGATGACGGTCACTTCGGACCTTGACGGGGCCCGGAATTTCACGAAGTGAGACAGGTTGTTCGTGACGTAGATGAGCCGATTGTCCGGACTGCGACTCATGCCCCAGGTCCCGCGCCCCGCGGAGAGTCGTTTCACTTCACGCCCCTCGCGCAGGCTGACGACCGAAATGTCGTTCGAGCCCGCGTTGGCCACATAGAGGGTGCTGCCGGAAACATCGCTCATGAGGTCGTGGGGCTCGTCCCCGACGGAGAAGGCAGCAACGACCTTGTATGTACGCGCATCGACAACCGATACCGTATCGGAGCCGCGATTGCTCACGAACACACGCTCCTCGTCGGGCGAGAGCGAAACCCCGTGGGGCAGATTCTGCACTTTCGTCTCCGCGATGACCGCCCGCTTCTTCGTGTCGACTGCGATAAGGCTGCCGGAGCCTTCGCAGGCAACGAACAACCGCCTGCCGTCTCGGGTGACGGCCAGGTTGAACGGGGTCTTGTATTCGACGGCCTGCTGCCGATTCTGCGCGTCGTCGGGTTTCGAATGCGATATTGCCTTCCACATACTCTCGTATTCCAAGGTTTTGCCGTGGAATCCGTTGTGGCATCGCAAACAAGTCTCCCCTGGCGCATCGTTGAGCCCTGCCCGCCTCGATGCGGCCTTGTCGATCATCACTTCTTCCCGAGCGTATTCGCTGCCGGGTCCATGACAGCTTTCACACTGAACGCCGCGCATCGGTTCAAAGGTCTTGAGACTCGGCCCTTCCGGCTCTCCCTGCCCCGTGACATGGCACTTGAGACAGGCCGGGGCCTGCCGGGGATCGCCTTCCACACCTGCGCCGGAGGCTATCTGCCTCGCTTTGTCGCTGCCAAGCGTCACACAGGCGTCGGCGTGAGACGAAAGCCGCCATTTGCTGAACGCAAAACCGGTTGTGGATTTGTTGTGACACCGGGCGCAGACCATGACCCCGACGTACTTGGGCCCGTCAAGCAACGGCTGTGAACGCTTCGATGTCTCCGGAACAGCTCCGCCCCTCCCTTTGTGGCTGATCGTCTCGATCGCCGTTTCAAAAACGTAAGGCTTTACCTTGAGGACGCTCTGGTGTGATCCCTTCTCTTCGTGGCAGTTCATGCAATAGTCTTTGTCCGGGATCCGGAGGCCGGCCCTGACTGCGGCTTCCCTGTCGGCCATGATGGCCGGATCGCTGTATTCGCTCCCCGGACCATGGCATCGCTCGCATTGGACCCCGTCTTCCAGGTGGAAACCCTTGTCCCGTTCCCAATTCTCGGCATCGGATGCGGTGGAATGACAGCCAAGGCAGATGGGGCTGGTCAGAACATCGATGTTTATCCCCGAAAGCTTCGCTATTTGGGCTGATTCCCGCATGGCCAGAGTGGCGTAACCCTTGGCGTGGGGCAGGAGATACCAAACGTTGAACTGATTCCTGCCTTTCGGGTCGTCATGGCACTTTCGGCACGACGCCACACCCACGTAGAACCGCTTCGCCTTCGAGGCGGCGGTTGCCTGGACCTTGGCCCGGGCAGGCGGTTCAGCAGGGTCACCCTGCCGGGCGGCAGAGGCTCCGAGGACGAAAAGAAGCAGCAAAGAAAGCCCCGGGAACAGGCTGAGTTGAAAAATCCTCGAAGTTCGTGACATTTCAAGGGCTCCCGAATCTATTGCGGCCCGGGCTCGGTAATCGTCAGCACCTGGTTGGCCCGGATATTTTCGAGCACCTGCCTCCGGCCGGAAGGCCATCGAATTTCGATTCTATCCGCCTTTTCGTTGCTTCCGAGGCCGAAATGGACTCGGCGATCGCTGTGGGAGAGGTACCCGGAATTGCTGACCACATCGCGGGTCTGGGTCGTGCCGCCGGCCGTCAGTCGAATGCGGGCTCCAATGGCATCCCGGTTGCTTCGAGTGCCGACGGCGCGAATCAGCAGCCAGTGATTGAGGTTTCCTCCGTCGTTTCGCAGCAGCCTGGGCCTGGAATTCAGATTTTGAACCACGACATCCAGGTCCCCGTCCCCATCCAGATCACCCACGGCAGATCCGCGACCGACATACTTCTTCTGAAAATCCGGTCCGATCCGCCCGGAGACGTTCAGGAACCGGTTGCCGTCGTTCAGCAGGAGCAGGGCTTCCTCAGGCTCGAGGAATCGGCTGTCGCCGTTGGAAAGGAAGATATCGAGCCGGCCCTCGCAATCGAAATCGAAAAAGCTCCCGGACCAACTCGTGTACTGGCCGGTTGCGGCAGCAAGACCCGTCCTCGCACTCATCTCCTCGAAGATTCCCTGCCCCGCGTTCCGATACAAACTTGCGTAGCCCATATCGGGCACGAGCACATCCATCAGTCCGTCGGAATCGTAGTCCCCGACCTCGGGTCCCATTGACGAGCCGGTTTCGCCGTTCTGGCCGAATGCCGTGCCTGCCGTCTGCGCGACATTGGTGAAGGTCCCGTCGCCGTTGTTGCGGTACAGGTAGTTTTCCATGGCATCGTTGGAAACGAAGATATCCATGTCTCCGTCGTCGTCGAAGTCGAAAGCCACGACCCCCATCGCACGCCCTTCGGGGTTGTATACGCCCGCCGCTTTGGTAACGTCTTCGAATGTGCCGTCGCCGCGATTGCGGTAGAGGACGTCGGGCCGGCCCTGGTACGAGAGCGGGCCGGGGAAGCCGTTTCCCGGATAATAGTAACTGTAGGCGGTATCATATTGCAGATAGTTGCCCACGTATAGATCGAGGTTCCCGTCGCCGTCGTAGTCAAAAAAGGTGCAGCCGGTCGACCAGGAGTCAACGCCCACCCCGGCCTTGTCCGTAACATCGGTGAATGTCCCGTCGCCGTTGTTGCGGTAGAGGACGTTGGGGCCGAAGTTGGTGACGTAGAGGTCGGCGTCGCCGTCGTTGTCATAGTCGGCGACGCAGACGCCCATGCCGAAGCCCTTGTGACCCACGCCGGCCTTGTCCGTAACGTCGGTGAACGTCCCGTCACCGTTGTTTCGATAAAGCGCGTTTTGAAGGGCATCCGCCGACTCGCGCCCGCTCGGATCACTTATTCCATTGAGATAACAGCCATTTACCAGATAGATATCGACATGGCCGTCACCGTCATAATCGAATAAGGCGACTCCCGCGCCCGTCGTTTCAACAATATTGCTGAGATGGTCGTCGCCGAAGCTATGAACAAACCTGATGCCTGCCTGCTCGGTCACGTCCACAAGGATGGGCAGCTTCACCTCTTCGCCCTGCCCGTTTAAATGAAGAATGAGTGGAAGGCACACAGCGAGGGCAACCGTAAGGCCCCGTGTCGCCCGTTTGATTGTGGTTTTCACAGCGGTCCGCCCCTCTTCTCGACGGCCTTGGCATCCTGTCCCCCGTCGTACCGGGCGCCCAAATCGACCCACTCTGCGAACAGGGCCCGCTCCGCGTCGTTTAACGACAATGCGCACTGCACTTGGCCGGAAGCATTCTGACTCCCGGCTTCATCCCTCGATTTCCCGCCAATCCCAAGGAACAGGCGCTTCACGAGCGCGCTCTTCCCGGCACTGCCCGGGACGATGTAACCCTTGCCGTCGAGGCAAAGTGTCCGGAAGGCTGCGATGCTCTCGCCCAAATGAGGGAGTGTTCCCCCCGGTGAATGGCACGCGACGCACTTCGATTGAATGACCGGCGCGATGTCTCTCACATAATCGACTGACCTGCGGTTTTCAGGAGGGATCGTCAACTGGACTTCGGGCTTCACCACGGCCTGTGCCAGATGGTTGGGAGGCGCCATCTCCCGGTCCTCGTGGCATCCTATGCACCCCCTGGATTCCCCGGGCATGACCCAGGTCCAGGAGCGCTGCCCGGCCAGTGCGATGCCATTTTCATCCAGCAGTTGGAAACTTATCGGGATTTGGGCCGGCACCCGAATGTGGAACGACCCATCCGGTTCCACGGGCGCCACACCCAATATGCGCCGCGTTCGAATGGGATCCGCCGGGAACTCATCCCGACCGTGCCCTGATGAGGTGGAGGAATGTGTCCCCTCGCCCTTTTGGAAGGGCACGGCTTCTATGACTCTTACGTGCTTGATCGAACCGGCGGGCAACCGTTTCACGTCCGATCGATCCGTGATGTGAGCGTTCAGGCAGAAAAACGCCCCGCTGTCCTTGTATCGAAAGCCCACAACCGACGATCGGCCTTTTGCGGCGGGATGCGGGGCAAGGATCCTTGTGCCGAAGCAATGCCGGCCGGGACTGGAATAGACAGCCTTGAGCAGTTTGCCCGTTCCCGGGTCTATTCTATGGATGCCGAAGACCGCCCCGGGCCGATTCGCGCGGTGGGAGACAAGCAGGCCGCCGTCCGGCAGCGGGCACGGGCTGTGAAAGAAACCCTTCTCATTGGCGCCGAGAACGGCGCGGGAGTGATACGGCCGTCTCTGCGAAACGAAGGCAAGGGCCCCGCCGCCGGGCCAAGTGTGGACCCTCGATTCGATGAAATATACCCGGGAACCCTTCCAATCCACCCGCGCCATTTCCATATGTGAGGGTGGCTCCGAATCGCCCGCATATGCCATCGCATCGGAGCCGTCTATATTTACGGCGAAAAGTTGTGTCATCTCCCGCATTCCGGAGCCGGGTTCAGTCGGCTGCCGACTGCTGTAGACCAGCCTGCCGTCGGGAAGTACGTCCGGGTCGAAATCCGAAAACGGATTGTAGGCAATCCGGCGGGCTTTGCTGCCGTCCATGTTGGCGGCATAAAGGGCGAGTGTCGGGGCCTTGCCTCGACCCTCAATCCAGCCGTGCTCGGTACCGACATAGCAGATCTGTTCGGTTGGTGCCTTGTCGTCCAGGTAGAAAAGGGAGCCGACATAGAGGGGGGACACCCGGTCTCCAGGTCCCGAGCTTATCAGGTGCTTGTTGCCGCCGTCCTTATCCATACGCCAGATCTGCCACGAATCCTCCTTGTTCCGCTTACCGGCAAACAGTATGTGGCTTCCGTCAAACGATACGGCAGGATCTCGAGCGGAAACGAATTCCTTAGTCAGCGGCACCGCCACGGCCCGGGAACCCCGAAATGAAAGACGGACAACCCGGCAGCCGTCAACATACCGATCGAATGGAAGCCCTGACATGCTCCCGGGTTGGGCCGGACCGGCGACGGCCGGAACCTCAACGAAGATGAGCTCATCGTACGATGCCGCATCCGCCGGTGCAACGGATTCCAGGCTCAAAGCGACCGCCACCAGGACGACGGCAAGGATTGGTCTCAGAAGCTTGGACGGCATAAAGGGCTTTCTTAACGAAAATGATGGTGTTTTCTACTGAGAACCGTTGAGGTCGAGCCCTTCTGTGACATGCAGAGCTTCACCGCGAGCGCATCTGCCTGAAGTCAGCCCCCATCGTGGACCAGGAATCAACGGGAGTTCGAATAATGACCTTGGGTTAGGTCTCTCAGTTTTTGACTATCATGGGCATTGTGCGGTGTCAAGCTCCCGAGGGGCCGGGGCAATGGGAGACTCTTCGCCTGTTCTTGGAACATGCCCGGGAGAACCCATCGCAGGGTTTCCCTCATCGTTTCCGCGAGGCTGTCGATAACGGCGACGGAGAGCAATGGCCCTGGGCATGGCCGAAGGTCTGCGCTCGGGGAGGGGTTGCCTGTTTGCTCTTGACCACCAGTAATTGAATATAGTTTAATGATATAAGAGCAGTTTACAGTTTCTATTTTCATGATCGCTACTGAAATCCCCGCCTTCAGAGCGGGAGAAAAGAAACGGCTCTTCAGCCGAGTCCTCGAGTGGATTTCGCTGTGGAGGCTTGTGAAGATTATGCTCCGCCCGGCCGGCAGCCATTGGGGCCGCAGAGAAGGAGGGTACGAGCCATGAAGCGTTATCCGGTTCCCAGCACAATCATAACACTGGCAATCCTGGTCCTGGCCTTCTTTTTCGTACCAACCGCTTCCTCATCGGGACAGGAAAATCCGCCACCCGCAGGAGCGGTGGCAGAGTTGAACATAGGGCCTTCGAGGGTTGAATGGCATCCCACGGTGGAATACGGTCGTCTGGTTCTGACCGTCTCCACTCCCCGCGGCACTGTACTCCGCAAGGAGTTTGAGCCGGGAGCGAACCCGTTTTTCGAAATCACGGACAGGTCGGGCAGTATCCTGCCGGATGGCCGATATACTTACGAGCTTGTCGTGGTTCCCTCCGTTGATAAGAATACCCGCAAGGTACTGCAGGAGGCCCGCACTTCGGGGGATATGACCGCGGTGGAGGAGTTGCGGAAGGCAGGCGTGCTCCCCCGGGAGAGACTTGTCCAATCAGGGAGTTTCTCGATCGCAGGGAGCGCCTTCGTGATCGCCCGGCAGGAGCAGCAGGCAACCGCGGCAAAGACTGCGAGCGGAATAAGCGTGAAGCCAACTGATGGTCTTGACCCATTGAAGGATGTGGTACACGCCGACGACCTGATCGTCCAGAGCAGCCTGTGCGTTGGTTTTGACTGCGTAGACGGGGAGAGCTTCGGCTTTGACACCATCAGACTCAAGGAAGACAACACGCGCATCAAGTTCGATGATTCGTCCACCACCGCCGGTTTTCCCGCCAACGACTGGCAGCTCACGGCAAACGACAGCGCGAGCGGAGGCCTCAACAAGTTCTCCATCGAGGACGTAACCGGAGCGAAGATTCCTTTTACCATCGTGGCCGGGGCTGCGAACAACTCGATCTTTGTGGACAGCACTGGCCGGGTCGGCTTCAGAACCAGCACGCCGGTGCTCGATCTTCATGCCAAAACCAGCAACACCCCGGCATTGCGACTGGAGCAGGACAGCGCGGGCGGCTTCACCGCTCAGACTTGGGACGTGGCGGGAAACGAAGCCAATTTTTTTCTGCGTGACGTAACCGGCGGGAGCAGACTTCCCTTCAGAGTCCGGCCGGGCGCTCCCACCAGCAGCATCGATATTGCCGCCTCCGGCAATGTCGGTATCGGCACCGCAAGCCCCAGCGTTCGCCTTCACGTCTCGGAAGCTGCTGCTCCTCCCGCGCTGAGGAATATTCTCCTGCTTCAGAACAACGGTGCCCCTACCATGAAGTTCAGCAATACGGACACTGGTCACACGTGGGAAGCCGGAATGGAGCAGACAAACGATTATTTCCGCATCACCAACCCTTCCGGTGGAACTCTGACTATGGGCAGAGCAGGGTGGCTTACGTTGAGATCGCAAACTCAACTTCTCTTCTATCTCCAGAACGATGGGGATTTGAACATAGCCGGGACCCTGACCCAGAATTCCGATGTCAACTCCAAGGAAAACATTTCACCCGTCGACGGACAAATGGTTCTTTCCCGCCTGGAACAGGTGCCCGTTACGACCTGGAACTTCAAGGGAGATGACAACGCGGCCCGGCACCTCGGACCGATGGCCCAGGATTTCCATGCGGCCTTCGGGCTGGGGAACGACAACCTGAGCATCGCGCCGATGGATGCGACCGGTGTAGCTCTGGCGGCCATAAAGGAGCTCAACTCCCTGGTGCGCGAAAAAGAGAAGCGAATTGCTGAGCTCGAAGCAAGGATTTCTGCGCTGGAGGCCATGGTAGCCAAGAACACCGAAGCCGGGAAATGAATCAAACCCTGCACCGTACGGGCTGAGCCGGCGGAGCCGCCGGCCTTTGCCTTTCAATGAGTCCATGGCGTGCCGGCATCGGTCAGCACGCCACATCATCGACTCTACCTTCCTGTCGTAAGGGTCTCCTCGGCCTGTCGTCGTACCTTTTCGAAGGGATCCAGTGCGATTTCCGCCTCTTCCGTGTCGCCCAAATCGCCTGTCAGCACGAAGTAGACGGACTGCACCAGGAAGAACATCCACACCCCCAGGGCCCACGCCACCATGGAATGGGGAGGACGGTTTCTACCACGACATCCTGCGACTTCCCGACGGAGGCGCCACGAGCAAGTCTCTTCCGGCGTGCGTTTTTACGATAATAGTGGTAAGTTTTCCAAACAGGTGCCGGTTCCCGGTCCGGCATCAAACCCTCCTCGATTCCGCAAGAGAAAAGGAATCCTTATGGCGAAGCATTCCTCAAGAGTGTTTTGGCTATCCCTGATCGTCTCACTGGGTCTGTTTTTTGTCGGCGCCCCTTTCCCGGCTGAAGGCAAAGACCCGCTGACGCTCTTGCAGATGAAAGGCGCCTCGAAGGCCCGGGAGAAATCGGTAAAGGAACTGCCGGAGATTCCCGCCGACGCCGACCGCGACAGGATCAATTCGATCGTTGCGGGGCTTAGCGATGATCAGGTTCGAAGGCTGCTGCTGAAGGAACTCGAGAAATCGTCCGCAGTCGCCGCGGGAAAACGGCAGAAGGAGGAGGTCGACGGCGTCAGCGCCATCGTCAAGCGCGCCGAGGAAAACGTCATTTTGTTTCACCAGCGCCTGAGCGAACTCCGGGCAGGTGCGGTCGCCGTCCCGGAATTCCTTCCTCAGACGTACTCGAACCTGAGGGGCAAGGGAGGAACCGGGGACACCCTGCGTATGTTCGCCGCGATCCTGATTCTCCTTATCGGAGGTTTGGCCGCGGAGTGGCTCTTCGGGCGCTATACGGCCGGGATGCGAAATCGGCTCGCGACCTCCCCGCCCGCTCACTGGACGGTCAAGATCAAACGCCAGGTGGTTTGCGCCGCGATAGAAATTCTATCCATCCTGGTTTTTTGCGTGGCGACCCTGACTTTGTTCTTCCTCTTTTTCAACAGAGGGCAATTCGCCAGGCTGGTGCTTTTGACCTACCTGGCCGCAGTCCTGGTGGTGCGGGGGACGCGCCTGGCGTTGCGCTTCCTCCTGGCGCCGGGAATCCCCGAACTGAGGGTCCTGCCCGTGCAGGAACGCACCGCCCGCTCCATTCACCGCTGGGTCATGGGAATCGTCCTGGTCTCCGGCACGGGGTTTCTGCTCCGCGCTCTGTTGGAGCTACAGGGCATAACACAGGAGAGTATCCTTTTCATTCGAGCGACCACCGCCGGGATTGTCTTCTTCATGCTGGCCTGCCTGGTTTTCGACAACCGTGAAGCGGTCACCGGGTTCATCCACCACAGATCCGGGGACCACCCCGAGGGGGACAGGCTGTTCCGAGGGCAACTCGCGCAGTTCTGGCACCTGCTCGCCATCCCATATTTTGTGGTGGTCTGGGCACTTTGGATGTTTTACCTGCTCGTGGGCCGGGCGGATTTGGTGATACCCATGCTCGCGCTCATTTCCAGTCTGCCGATCTTCGTCATCCTCGACAGACTGGGACAAAGGCTCCTGAGTGCCATTTTCGGGCTTGTGGACAAGATGGAAGGGGGTGAGCAGGAGCCCGAGCCCGGGGCGACCGCGGTTGCGGCGGCCGATGGAGAGAAACCCCTAAAAGCGGCCGGTCGTGAAGGCCGCGCGGTCGCATACCACGTGGGCCGCCTGGTGCCGGTGATCCGCCGCTGTTTGAGCCTTTCCATAGCCGGGGTCATTGTTTTCTGGGTGTTGCACCTGTGGGGGCTTGAAGTACGGTTCGGCGAAGCCGTCACGGGGGCCGCGCTGAAGGTCCTCCTGGTGATTTCACTTGCCTACGTTGCCTGGAGGCTGATCGAGGGAGCCATAAACCGTCGTCTCAAGACGGTGCAGACAGATTTCCCGGTGGATGAAGATTCCGATTCGGGGGGCAAGGGCGGCAGCCGGATCGGCACCCTGCTTCAGCTCCTGCGCAAGTTCCTGCTCGTTGTGCTGGTCCTGACGGTGGGCCTGATCGTCCTGTCGGCGATCGGCATCGACATTTCGCCACTCCTTGCCGGCGCGGGAATCGTCGGCCTGGCGGTAGGTCTCGGGACCCAGAATCTCATCAAGGACATCGTGTCGGGCCTTTTCTTCCTCATCGACGACGCCTTCCGCATCGGAGACTACGTGGAATCGGGCAAGGCGAAAGGCACCGTGGAGGCGATCTCCATCCGCTCGCTGAAGCTTCGGGCCACGCGCGGCATGGTGCACAACGTGCCCTTCAGTCAACTGGGCATGGTGACCAATTTCTCCAGGGACTACATCATCAGCAAACTGGATGTCCCGGTTCCTCACAGCACCGATATCGACCGGGTCCGCAAGGTCGTAAAGAAGATCAACAAGGAAATTGAAAAAGACGAGGAACTCGGACCCGCCCTGCTCAGCCCCATCAAATCGGCAGGTGTGCGGGGTGTCAGCGACTCCGCCCTTAACATGAGAATCAAGTTCAAGTCAAAACCGGGCATGGAGTTCCTGATCCAGCGCCAGGTTCTCAGGCGCCTTCAAGAGCTGTTTGCCGAGCAGGGTCTGGAGTTTGCCACGAGGCATGTCATGGTGCGCCTGCCTGAAGACGCGTCCACCCGCAAGGGGGGCGACAAAGGCCAGTCGAAGGAAGGCGGCGAAGGTTCCCCCCGCAAGGACGTGCTGTCGGCCGCCGCAGGAGCGGCAATCGCGGCCGTTTTGGCCGAGGAGGAGATCGCGAAGAAGAAACTGGAGTCCGAGGCTGAATCCGAGTCCTGACAAAACGTGATCCCGTTTCCCGGTCCAAGGGGCCAAACCTGCGCGGCGAGGGCGAGCACTCGCCGGATGTCCCCCCGTCGCCGGATGTCCCTCTTGTGTTTATCCGGAACATGGCGTAGCCTGAAGGCAGGCATTTGCCTGATTGTTTTCGCCAGAGACGGGGTACCGACTGTTCCCCTGTAGAGAAACAACCCGTTTGGAAGGACATTTCGCAATCATGGACAGAGCCAATTCAGCCGAAAACCCGGCGGGCTTCGCTCACAGAGCCGCCATTACCCTGCAGGAGCTGGACATCCCGGAGGCGATCGTCACCGAACTGATGGTCCGGCGCATTTACATGGATGACAAAAGCGATATCGAATCCATCAGCCGAGCGCTCCGGCTGTCTTTTCCCGTGGTTCACTCCATCTTTCAGCGACTGCGCGAACAGCAGCTCATCGAAGTGACCGGCATGTCCGGGAACAATTACAACTTCTGCCTCACTTCCGCCGGCCGCGAGCTGGCCGAAAGGCGACTCAAAGTCTCCCAGTACTGCGGACCCGCCCCCGTTTCGCTGCAAAGCTACACGGCCATGGTCAAAGCACAGATTCCAAAGCGGGCACTCACTCGGGAGCAACTGAAAACAGCAATGTCCGATCTCGTGGTGACCGAGGAATTCCTGGATCAACTCGGCCCCGCGCTGATTTCACAATCGTCGCTGTTCCTCTATGGCCCCACCGGTAACGGGAAAACGAGTGTCGCGGTGCGTTTGCAGAGGGTCTATCGAGACCCGATACTCATTCCTTATGCGGTGGAGTTTGACGGTAAAATCATCGTCCTCTACGATCCCGCCGTTCACAACAAGGTCGATGACGGCGAAAACGGCAAGGAGGATCTCCGCTGGGTGCTCTGCGAGCGCCCCTGCATAGTGGTCGGGGGAGAGCTCGACATATCCATGCTGGAACTGCAGCTGGATGCCAACTCGGGGGTTTACGCGGCCCCGGTTCAGATGAAAGCAAACAACGGTATTCTTGTCATCGACGACTTCGGCCGGCAGATCGTCGCTCCCCGCAATCTGCTCAACCGTTGGATCGTGCCGCTGGACCGCCGCGTCGACTACCTGGCCCTCAGCTACGGTGTGAAATTCCAGATCCCTTTCGCCACGATGGTTGTTTTCGCTACTAATCTCGACCCCCAGGAACTGGCCGACGAAGCGTTTCTCCGGCGGATCCGCAACCATGTTTACGTGGAACCGTGCAAACCGGATTTGTTCGACAGAATTTTCGACAGGCTTGTGGTGGAGAACAAGCTCTCCAGTGAGCCGGGAAGCGCCGAGCGGCTCCGCGCACTGTGCCTGCAGGCCTCGGGCGGTCAGCTTCGCGCATGTTATCCTCTTGATATCTTAAATATTATCGCCTCCATCAGCGCATATGAGCAGCGCCCGATCCATATCACCAAGGCCGACCTGGAGCGGGCGGCCTCCATTTACTTTACGAAAAGGCTCAGTCGCTCGGCGGATTGACACGGACGTCGCGCCGGGACAGCGTCCTGGAGCGCATGGGAGTCCTTTTTGACCCGGCCATGGTCAATTTGATCATATCTGGAAAAATCAACAGGGTTTCGCTCGTTCACCCCCCGACGTCCCGGCGCCCCCTCAACTGCGCCTGATTCGGACTCGTGAAGAAGAAACATTCCTGTTTTCTTTGAACCGGGTTCTGGAGTAGAGTGATAGCGGATCTCATCGGTTGCGCCTCTCATTCCGGATGGGAAGAAGACCCGAGGAGGCCGGCGGATAAGACAGTTTTGCGTTCAAGATGAGTGCATTGGGCGGGAGGGCATAAAGTCCTCCCCTTGCTACGTCGAACCGGCACATCGGTCCGCAGCAAGGGGCGGAGCTTATCCCCGCCCGCGTCAACTCCCGATGGGCAGGTATTGCGTCATCTTGAACGCACCTCGGTATAAGACAATCCGGAAGCTGCCCGGACCGAAGCCGGTTTCCTGGAAAATGCCCCCGTAATGCAATATCGGGGAACCCACCGAGTACGGGAATTCGTACGGACCGAGGATGAAGGCTCCGAGGGATTGGACCTCGGACGAAGGAGCTTATGGATAACAAGCCCGAGACAATCGGGAATTTTTAGAGTGGAGGGGGTAGTTTACAAGCCCGGAAGCGGGCGACGACGCTAAGACCCGGCCCGAAAATGTCCTGGTTGCCCTTCATGGTGCCCGGATTCGTCCCGCACGCACCGACATGTCCCAGAGGAATACCTTCCGGCCCTGGATGAGCCCTCGGCAACCGGCGCCCCCCTCGCAAGCCACGAGTCGCAAAGAAAAGGGAGCGAGACCATGACGACACAAGACCTGGTGCCCATGCCTTTGAATTACCTTGACAAGGCGCTGAGCAAGCTGCGTGACCTGGGGCTTGCGCCCCAAAAGCCGAATGAGACTCCGGTGGTGGCCATCATCAAGAAGGTCAGCGATCTGGATGAAGAAAAGGCCGTTGCCATTGCGCGCACCCTGAATCACACCACGGTGTTCAACGAGGTCGTGCGCGAACATATCTCATCGATGAAGGTCGGTGAGCGCTACGAGCAGATAGCCAATGCGTTCAACAGCATCCGCGACGACGCCCAGAAGATGGTCGGCCAACTCGAAGACGGCAAGATCGACACCCTGGAGCGCATGGGAAATTTCTGGATGAATGTCACTCGGGGCGACATCCCAAGCCGTTTCGACAAGATCAAGAAAACATACGACGAGGTGACCCGCGACAGCAGGGAACAGATCGATCGGGAGCTGAGCATCCTGGAAAGTTACCGTGATTTTCGCGGCGCGCTGAAAGAGTCTCAGGTATTGGCCTACGAAATCCTCAAGAAGGCGGAAAGTTGTCTGCAGGAGGCCAAGACACGCCTGGAGGAGGCTTCCAAAGCCCTGGAAACCAATACCGACACGGACCAGGTGGCAATCGCCAAACTCGAGTTGGCCCGGGATGAGCGGCTGCGCGATTTGCAGGAAGAGGACAAGCGTTACCAGGTTGCCAAGGATCTCGCCGAAAACCTGTCCATCAACTACAACACGAGCGAAGTGATCATGGCCCGGATGGTGCAGTCCAACGAGGTGAAGGAGCGGGTGTATTCCCAGGCTGTGACCTTTTTCGGCACCAATGAAACCGTGTTCACCGCCCTGAACGCTTCCTTCACCAGCCTGCAGGGCCTCCACGAGAGCACCCGGACCCTGGAGGTCATGAAAGAGGGCATAAACCAGAGCCTCGAGACTCTGGCCGAGGTGGGGGGAAAGGTCCAGGAGGACGCTCTTCGGGCCGGTTATGGTCCAACGCTGAAGGCGCAGAGCGTCAAGAAACTGCTGGATTCCGTGATCAATTTTCAGGAGAAGTCGAGGACCCTCATCACGGAACTGCGGCAGTTGAGCGCGCGCAACGAAGAGGAAATCCGCCAGGCCGTGGAAACCGGCAAACGGCGTCTTGTGGAATTGACCAAAGCCGGAGACATCCTGCCCAATGGTTGATGAGAGGAAGCCTGAGGAGACCCGGTTCGACGAAGTGATGCTCGCCATGGATGTCGTGGACACTCTGCGCCACGAGGAGCAAATGGTGGAACGGGAGCTTGCGTCGGACGAACGCGACCAGGCCTTGTTCGATAAGTTGAAGCGCATGTACGCTTCACAGGGCATCGAGGTTACCGACGAAATCATCGCCGAGGGGGTGGCCGCCCTGCGCGAGGAACGGTTCGTTTACCGGCCGCCTCCACCTCGGGGAACGCTGTGGCTGGCCAAACTTTACGTCAACCGGAAGCGATGGGCAAAAGCCGCGGGGTGGGGAGCCTTGTGCCTGATGGCCGTTTTTCTCGTCTACCGGTTTGTCTTTGTTTCGCCCGAGGCGCGCCGGCAGGCGAAGGCGACTCAGGAGATCAATACCCGAATCAGCCGGCAGCAGGATCAGTTCACCATCCTCAGGCAGCGCCTGACACACTTGAGCCAGACCCTGAAGAGCTCTGTCGACAAGGCCCCCCCATCTATGGAAGTTGCGGCCGCACGCCTTCTGTCCGAAGCCGGGGGGCAGTTGACCGGGGCCGGTACCAGGCTTCAGGCCTTCGAAAAGCTGCCCATGAAGCCTGACTTGAGCGCCGAAAGCCTCGCTCGGGAAGGTGACGCCGTCCGGCTCCGCGTGGAACAGAGGGCAGGATTGCTGAACGAGGTGACGGCGCATTTGGACAAGGCCGAGGCGGCCCTTGCCGATTTGGGCGGACTCGCCATGTTGCGGGAAAAGCTCGCCGGGCAGTACCGCAGCCTGCTGGATGTAATCCGGGAGAGCGCGGCTCGCGGAACGGCGGAGAAGCTTTACACCGATGCACTGGCGGCGCTCAACGGGGCCGATGTCCAGGGAGCCCGCAAGGGGTCGGATGCCCTGCAGGAATTGTACGGACGGGTGGTGCAGGAGTACGAGCTGCGCATCGTGTCCAAACCGGGCGCTCAAAGCGGCGTGTGGCGCGAACCTCCGAAAAGGCCCGGGGTCCGCAACTATTACGTGATCGTCGAGGCCGTCACCCCTAAGGGAGAACGCCTCACCATGCCCATTACCAGCGAGGAGGACGGCGCCACGAGCAACGTCTCGCAATGGGGCCTGCGGGTTGACGGCACGCTTTTCGACAAGATTCGCCGCGACAAGTCCGATGACGGTATCATTCAAAACAACCGCTTCGGGGTTAAGAATCGCGGTTATCTGACCCCCCAGTACCTGATGCCCACCACCGGCGGTGCCATCACCCGGTGGTAAGAGAATGTCGCCATGATAACGGGAAGAGACAACCTGCAGTTGATCAACCAGCACCTCCATCAGGCACAAACGGAACACGAGACGGCAGGCCTGCGCCTGGGAGAGCTGCACCGGCAGCTTAACGCCCTGCACACGGAAACCACCGAACGCTACCGGCAGTTGGCGAGAATTCGACTGGACAACATACAGGCCGGGCAATTGGTCTCCCGGCTGGATGAAAGCGACCAGGCCATACTCAAGCTGCTGGAACAGCTCAAAGGGACCCGCCGTGACTTGCAGGAACAGGTCCAAGCGGGCACATCCAGGCAACAGCAGCTCGAAGAACGGAGGAAGGAGCTGGAACGCCGACGGGACGAGGCCGGCGAGGGAATGCGGCACCAACTGGAGCAGGCCCGCAAGCGGATCGTGGAAACGGATGACTACCGCCGCCAACTGGACCGAGTCCGGGAACTGTCGGCAGTGGCCGGACATGCCGATGAAAAGGCATCGCGCGCGGAACAGGACCGGCTTGAAAAGGGCAGAACCTACGAAGCCGACAACCTGTTCATGTACCTGTGGAAGCGGGGCTACCTGACGCCGAATTACCAGGCCGGTTGGCTCACCCGCCGGCTGGACGGCTGGGTGGCGAAATGCATCGACTTCGCGCGCAACCGCGTCAACTACCACATGCTGCAGGAACTGCCGCGCCGGCTCCGCGAACATGCCGTCAAAGCGCAGCAGACGGCGCAGTTGGAGTCCCAGGCGTTGCAGACAATGGAGAAACAGGCTGCCGAAGCCGCCGGTATTTCTTCATTGCAGGCCGGCTTGCAGGATATTGAAAAGCAGATCAAGCAGCACGATGTCGAAATGGAAGCCGAAGTGGCCCGGAATCGGCGGCTTCTCCAGGATCTCAACGCCCTCAATACGGCAACGGACCCCGTGTCGAAACAGGTCCTCGAACTGCAGGTGGCCGCCCTGCAGCGGGAGGAGCTCTCCAAGCTCCTGCTGGAAGCCCGCAGCTCCCCCCGGCAGGAAGACGATACCATCGTCGCTCGATTGCAGCAGATCCGGCAGGAGCAACACCGGATCAACTCGGAAATCCAGTCCCTCAATACCTATCTGCAGCAGCAGGAAAGGAATCTGGGAGAATTGGAGGAACTGCGGCGTCGGTACCGCGACAACGGCTACGACGCCTACGATTCACACTTCCCCGGCAGCTTCTCCCTGGGCGTCCTGCTGGGACAGATGCTGCAGGGTCTCATGAACTCCGACACGGTCTGGGGGGAAGTCGGTCGCCACCATCAAGGGGGGCGGCCCGGAGGCGGCTGGGATGATTTTGGAGGCGGTCCGGGAGGGTTCGACGACGCACCGGGAGACTTCGGCGGCGGCGGCGACTTCCGCACCGGCGGCGGTTTTTAGGCTCGGTTCCATGGGATCTGCAAGGCGGAGATGCCCCCACCGCGGGCCCCATCGCCATTCTTCGGAACCCCGGTGGCGGAACACCCTCTGCACAGCCTATTCGGAATGCTTGTCGCCCCGCGCGGGCCTGGCCGGCGCAGCCTCGCGCGACCAACTGCGGACATGCAGGTCGCGCTGAGGAAATGGAATCTCGACGCCCTGAGCCTGGAACACCTCGAAAATGGCGCTGTTCAGCTCATGAGTGGCGGGAATCCGGCTGCCCGGCGTGGCCAGGTAAACCCAAATATTGAAATTCAGCGAGCTGTCGCCATAAGCTTCGAAGAAGATCTGGGGAGGCGGGTCATCCAGGACCCGCGGGTTGGCGCGACAGATTTCTTCAAGGATCCGCGTGACCTTGAACGGGTCCGAGCTGTAGGACACCCCGACTTTGAGCGTGAGGCGATTGATCCCCCATCCCCCGTAAGTCCAGTTGATTATCTTGCCGGAGATCAGCTCCGAGTTGGGAATGATCAGGAAGTACCGGTCGAAAGTCTGGAAGATCGTGCTTCGCACCCGGATCTCTTTGACCGTCCCCCAGTGGCCGTCAATGACCAGCATATCCCCGACTTTGACGGGACGTTCGAACAGGAGGATCAAACCGCTCAGAAAATTGCTGACGATGTTCTGAAGACCAAAGCCGATCCCCACGCCCAGGCCGCCCGCAACCAGGGCCAGATTGGTGAGGGATATGCCCAGGGTGTTCAGCGCGATCAATGCCGTGAGGACCAGGATCACATAATGCATGCTCGTGGATACGGTGTATTTGATACCGGAATCCCAGTCCTTTGCGGGAAAGAATTTGAGCTCCATGAAAGCGCGCAGCACGCGGGAGAGCCGGAACCCCAGGAAAATGACCAAAGCGGTGAGCCCGATGGAGACAGGGGTCAGTCGAACGGGGCCGACGGATGGACCCCAGCCGAGCCACCTGAAGGCCCAGCCCAGTCGGTCCGCGGGAACACCCCAGGCATTGAGGGCCACCAGCAGCGCCACGCACGCCAAAAGCACCCTTACCGCCCGAGTCAGGAACCGGTAGGAATTCAGGAACAGCTGATCTCGCCGCGGGAATCGTCGGGCCAACAGCCCCATTTTTGGATGGAGCGTCAAGCGCAGGATGGTGTGCGCGCCTTCTCCAAGAATCCATGCCAGGGCGAGCACCACGACGGTGAAATAGGCCCCTTGGGCTGCGTATTCGAAGAGGAATTTCATCCCCAGCAAACCTGCAACCACCACGAAAGCGAACACCAGAAACGCCGCGACCCTCAGAGCCCGCAGGAATCCCTTGTTCTTCACGAAAGCCGGTACGGGCAGAACCGAAAGGAAGGGATCGAAATGATTCGGCCTCATGAGCCACAGTGCCCAGCCCAACAGCACGACCTGGACGAGGCTCCGCAGACTGTTGGCGCCTTCGGGCGTGAACCCCAGGATTTCCGAGTTGGGTAGAATGGAGATGTGCAGGAGAACGGCGAAGATGGCCATGAACGATAAGTGCCGTCGGAAAAACCGGGCCAAATCCCCGGGCACGGGCAGGACTCCGCCTGCTTCCTCGCCGGCCAGACATTGATGGAGCACGTTCAAAACGATGCGCAACGCCACCAGGCTCGCCGCCAGGGACCAGACCAGCCAGGCCACCTTGTGCGAAAGGATCCCCAGCGACCAGAACGCCACGTAGAGCCAGATGACGAAACCGAGGGAGAAGAGACGCTTCAAGGAAACCGACACTATGGTCAGGAGCACTCTCAGGCCAAGCTCCGTCAAGCGTTCCTCCCAACCGACCAGCCTGAGCAGCGCCGGTTTCTTCAAGCGGACCGTCGCCGCGCTCAGCAATACCAGGAAGAGAAACAGCCCGGTGAGATTGGTCCAGTTCTCCTGAACGAACGAGAACAACACTCCGGAGCGGCCCATCTCCACCAGCCAGGCATAAGCCTTGCCGGGCAGGGCCGCCAGAGTGAGCGCAATCTGCCCGATTTCCAGCAGCCGGTGCTGAAAGGTTTGACGCTTGAGCAGTTCCCCTTTGAGAGCTTTTTGGAGGTAGTCCTGCTCCAGTTTCGTCCTGGTTTCGGCGAGCAGCGTCATGGAGCTCTGCAGATTCTCGACGCTTTTCCCCACGATTCCCTGATGGGCTTTTGCCGCCTTGTCATATTCCTGGCCGAGCTGCCGATATGCGCGGTAAATCTTCTCCAGTTCCTTGGATTTGCGCAGAGGATGATCGGTTTTGGCCAACTCGGCCATCAACGCTTCCACCGACAGTAGAGCGGCGGCATGCTCCTCGATCTTCTGCCGCAAGGCATCCTCTTCACCCGCAAGTCCTTTCAAACGGGCGCCGGTTTGCTCCTCGTGCCCAATCAGAGCCTTCAGCGCTTCCCGGGCCTTGGCCAGGGTCAGATCGTTCACCGCCATGGAGGCATTCAACGCCGCGATCCAGGCCTGCAGCTCCTCTTTCTCCTTGACGAGGCCCTCGAGCATCTGTTTGGCCGGCTCTTGCTGCTGCCGCAGGGCGGTGATGCTGTTTTGGAGTTTGGAGGCGCCTTCCGCCAGAATATCCGGCAACTTCTCAGGACTTGTGGCCGATGTCCCGGTCCTCGCGCTTGGCTCATCGGGTTTTTCCCCGGCCTGCAGACCCGTCGTCAGGGCGAGTACAAGAATGAAGGCCGGCACCACCGGCAGAAAGCCGTAACGACCTGATTTGCGCATGCGTTGTCTCCAATGGCTCGGTTATTGGATTGCGTTCCGCCATGCCGTTATGCCCGATTCCCGTTCCCGGCAGGCAAAACGCCCTCCTTCCGGCGCGGGCCAATCGCCCGGCAACCAACGGCGGCCGAAAAAAGTCTTTTGCAGGCACACCGTCTGTTCTTCTAACCCAACAGCCGCGCCGTGTGAATACATGCAAAACCCTATTTGGCAATATGAAGAGCTGTAAAGGACCAAAAACCGTCTCATGAGCGGCTTTCGACCGCCCTTTCAGGCGGCGCGGCGGATTCAGTCCCGTCCGTTTGCGCGGGAGGGCTACCGCCGGCTCCGATCCGCTGAGGAACGGTCGTCAGAATTGAAACCATTTCCGTGAACCACGTGCATCCCCCCTTCCTCCCCCTTTTCAAGGCGGTCCCGGATGCGCGGTGCCCCCCCGGCGGGATATTATCGCATTTGCTTTTCCGGCGAAAAAAGATATCTTACGAGTACAATCATACATTCAATCAGAACCACAATGCTGAGCCGGTCATCAACGTTCAGATTCCCCTTCCGGATGACTTCCGTCTCGATTGCAGCCATGCCGCCCCGTCATCTGAGAGGAGGTGATATCCTCTTGCGGTGAGGTTTCCCGGAACGCCCTCCGGGATCGTCCCGCTGTATCGACAGCCGGCTGAAAAGGACGAGGGAACCCCTCTTCGTCATTCCCGCGCACCGCCATGGGCCGGGTGTTTGATATGTAGCACGATCATCATCGACGTCATTCCTGCAAAAGCAGGCACCCAGAAGAACAGCCCGGCCTCCGGTTCCTGCCGGTGTGATGTTCCGGGCACGTCCTTTCACACCCTCTCAAGAGGGATAACTTGAAAGGAAGACGGTCATGAAAACAGTTCAAAGGATCGCCAGGCTGGTGCTTGTCCTGTTGCTCCTTGGGCCGACGATCGTTGCCGCCGGGAATTCCCGGGTGTTCATCTTCACTCAAAACAGCGGCATCACGATCGACATTCTCTCCGAGAATGACTTTGCGGCACAATTCGGTGAAAACGCCGATATTCCGCGGACGGACGACGACGTCATCGCGCTTGCCCGGGAGCTCTACCCTCCCCTCGGCGTGGAACGCCCGGACGAAACGGAGGAGGCACGGGTTGAGAGCGCGAATCAGTTCCGGTGTGGAGAATATGAAGTCGGCCTGCTCTTTGCCGCTCTGCGGAACCCTCAGATCTCGGACGACACCCGGACCGCCGTCGATCACATCATCGCCCAAAGCAAACCCCCTTTGCCAAAGACATACAAGAGCAAGCACTTCAATTTTAGATATACGGACAACGATGCCGATTCAAAAAACAACGTGACACTCGCTCACATACAAGCAACCGCACAGTTTCTCGAATCTTATTGGAACAAGTACTCGACAAATTTCACAACTCCAAAGTATTATCTATCAGGAAACCGGAAAGTCATTGATATAGAAGTCTACTATTTGCTTAAGAAAAGCGGATGGACATCTTCTTTTGAGAACAGTATTACATTATGCTCCACCTGGGTTCGTAATGACTGTCGTAGAAGAGTAGTATCAGCTCACGAGCTTTTCCATAGAGTTCAATATAGTTATGGCTATATCAGCGGAACCGCCATGATGAGATGGATGACGGAAGGCACCGCAGCATGGATTCACAAATATACAAACAATAATATTGCAGATTATATTTTCTATATGAATGAAGGTTTGACAAAACCCGAAAAGGGCCTGATCAAAGAAAGGGCCGTGGATGCCGCCCACTTTTGGGTGAAGCTCACGGAAACCGCGCCTTCCGGCTGGGAAATCATCAAAGACGTTTGGACCAGGTACAAGGCGAATGGACACAAAGGCAAGGCCGCGGTGGATTCGGCCATCAGGAGCGATCTCGGCTACAGGTTCGACAATTTCGTGACCCTCTGGAACAACACAAACTTCATAAAAGATCTCGCCAATTCCAGCCGGACTTACGACTACACTGAAGACGAGAGGATCGTGAATGCATGCGGCCTGACGTTCGGCCCTCTCAGTCATGTTCCCATTGCAAGGACCGCCTTTGTGGTCAAGGATGCGGATACGGCGATAGACGACAGTGTCAAACCCTACGGCACCAAATACTTCAAATTCGAGCTGGAAGATGACCTTACCTGCCTCACCATAGGTTTTGACGCGCCCAAGGGCACTTTCTCATACAGCTTCATCGGGTTGCAGAACGGCAAGTGGATGAAGATAGCCAGCGGCACCAAGACCCATTACTCCTACGGAAGAATTCCGCTTCAAGGTCCCAACCGATGGACCACGGTGGTGGCGGTTGTTGGAGGCACCCGCGAGGGCGGAGCATTCAAGGTGTGGGCGGATGCCCGCTGCATCAAGGGAAACTGGACGGGAACCACGAGCACCTATTGCTACGGCGAATACTTCCGCTTCAATCAACTGGGAACCTCGTTGACAGGACTCATGATCTGCTACGACATGAGCTGGATCGCGCCGTGGTGCAGAGTAAAGGGCACCATCGACGGTCTGAAGGTAACGCTCACCCGCTTTGACTGTAACAGATGGAGAACATGCGAGGAGGATTGTTCGGGAAACTACGTCGGTACGATCAACAGCACACGCGATTGCGTTTCTGGAACATACGCACACGAAAACGGCACGGTTGACCAGTGGATCATGGTGAAAGGCGCTGTGGACCCATCGCTCATCCCCGATGAGTGTCCGCCGTAAACTCGGGTTCCCGAAGGTGAAGGAATTCTCAGGGGCATCGTTGCCGATGCCCGCCTTTGAATCCGAACGGCGGAGGGATTCGGGGTGCGCAGGCACGGGGCTCGCCTTGCCCGGCATTGGCGAGCCCCGTATCACGGAGTGATTCATCAAGGGAATGAGTGCGGTTGAAGGTCTGATCCCGGGCTGAATACGGCTTCGGTTTATCCCACCCGCCAGCGCGTTCCGGCGGGAGAATCTTCCAGCTGGATGCCCTTTTTCTCGATCTCTTCACGAAGCCGGTCGGCTTCCGCGAAATTCTTGTCCTGCCTCGCCTGCCTGCGCAACTCGATGCAGCGCTCGACCTCCGCTTCCGTGAGGCCGGTGGACTTGATCTTGAGGCTTCTTTGCTCGGCCTGGAAGGCCTCAGGCTCCCGGGTCAACAGCCCGAGCACCAGGGCGTGGTCCCGGATGGCGTCCGCCCCGGCGCGCGCCAGTGCCGATGCGGGCCCCTTGAGCTGCTTGCGGCCGAACTTGTCGAGGAATCGCTGCAGGTGACGTTGCAGGGAAAACAGGTTTCCCAGCGCCTGCGCGGTATTGAAATCGTTGTCCATGGCTTCCCGGAAGGCTCCCGAAAGCGCCGCGATCTGATCGAAGAGTTCCGGGTCCTGCCCGCGCAGGGCCTTCTCCTGGAACGCTTCCTCCACTCCGGCGGCCGCCCGTTCCTTTACCGCCCCGAGAGTGCCGTACAGCCGTTCCAACCCCTTCTCGGCCTCGCCGATCGTTTCATCGGAGAAATCCACAGGACTCCGGTAGTGCTTGCTCAATACGAAGAAGCGTACCGTTTCCGGGTGGACCTTCTGCAGGACGTCCCTGATGGTCAGAAAATTGCCCAGGGACTTGGACATCTTTTCATTGTTGATGTTCACGAAGCCGTTGTGAAGCCAGTAGCGCACGAAGGGCATGCCGAAAGCGGCCTCGCTCTGGGCGATCTCGTTTTCGTGATGCGGAAAGATCAAGTCCTTTCCGCCTCCATGGATGTCGAAGGTCTTTCCCAGAAAACGGCTGCCCATGGCCGAGCATTCGATGTGCCAGCCCGGCCGTCCCGGTCCCCATGGACTGTCCCAGCTCGGCTCCCCGGGCTTGCTCCCCTTCCAGAGCACGAAGTCCAGGGGATTGCGCTTCCTGGCGTCTACCTCGACCCTCGCACCCGCAAGCATGTCTTCGATCTGCCGCCCCGAAAGCTTCCCGTAGCCGGGAAATTTCTCGATCTCGAAGAACACGTCCGCACCGGCCTGGTAAGCAATCCCCTTATCCATGAGCACCCGGATGATCTCGATCATGCCGGGGACGTTTTCCGTGGCCAGCGGTTCGAGGTCCGGGCGCAGCACCCCAAGCGCATCCATGTCTTCGTAGAAAGCGGCGATGTAGCGTTGCGCAATGCTCCTGCAGTCGGTACCCGCGTCATTGGCGCGGCGAATGATCTTGTCGTCCACGTCGGTGAAGTTCCGAACGTAGGTGACTTCAAACCCCAGGAACCTGAGGTAACGATATATGACATCGAAAACGATGGCGGAACGGGCATGGCCGATATGAGAGAGGTCGTAGACCGTGACCCCGCAAACGTAGAACTTCACCTTCCCCGGTTCCAGGGGGATGAACTCCTCTTTGCTTTTGGTCAGGGTGTTGTAAACGTGCAAAACCATGGATCGTGTGTCTCCTTCCCACCCGTTCGTCGCGCCGCCGAATCGACGCCCCGGATGTTCCACCAATGCCCTGGACCGATTCGATTCAGGATACTCCGAGCAACGAGCGGAGGCGGGATCCCGACCGTTTCGGCATCGCGCCCGCCGCGGGTGCAAACGACCGGCAAAGCATAAGACCTCCGCTCCGCCCCTCCCGGCTTCCCGGTAAGTGCCTGTTCGCGCTCCGTTATCCGGCCGCCTTTCCCGGCGGAACGCGGGAGCTTGCCGGGGTTTCAGGTACGAGGGCGGCTTGAGGCGATGCTTCGATGCCGGCCACCCCGCCCCATCCGCGCTCACCGGCCGTCGCTCCTCAACAGCACCACGGCATATGCGGCAACACCTTCCTCGCGTCCGGCGAACCCGAGCTTCTCGGTCGTGGTGGCCTTGACGTTGACGGAAGAAACGGGCAGGTCCGTCGCACGGCCGATTTCTTCCGCCATCCGGGCGATGTAGGGCGCCAGGCGCGGTTTCTGCAACACCAGTGTCGTATCGATGTTTGCGATCCGGAACCCCGCGCGACGGACGAGTTCCACCGTCTGCCGGAGCAGCAGCAGGCTCGATATCCCCTTGAAGCGCGGATCGGTGTCGGGGAAATGCCGTCCGATATCCCCCAGCGCCGCGCCCCCCAGGAGGGCGTCACAGATGGCGTGCAGCAGCACGTCCGCATCCGAATGACCGAGCAGACCGCGATCGTGCGGAACCTTCACCCCTCCGAGCACCAGGGGGCGTCCCTCGACAAATGCATGCACGTCGTATCCGAATCCCACCCGCATTCATTCCCTCCCGGAGATCCTTCCCGCGAGCCCACCGGACCGTAACAAAAACCACTGCGCCCAGTCCAGGTCTTCGGGAGTGGTGACCTTGACGTTGGTGCGCTCTCCGAGAACCACGGACACGGGCAGGTTCAACCGTTCCACGAAGGAGGCGTCGTCGGTTCCCACCCAGCCGCGCTGGACGGCCGCTTCATAGGCACTGGCAATGATATCCCGTCGGAACACCTGGGGAGTCTGCACCAACCAAATTTCCTCCCGGTTCAAGGTTTCGACCACGGTCCCGCCCTGGCCCCGCTTCACGGTATCGGTGGCGGGTACCGCCGCGATGGCCGCTCCCGTACGTTGAGCCGTCTTCCAGGCGGCTTCGAGGAGCGCGGACGAAACGAAAGGCCGAACCCCGTCGTGGATGAGCACCCAACCGCATTCATCCGGGAGGCTTCGCAGACCGTTGAGCACGCTGTCCTGCCTCTCGGCCCCGCCGGCCACGACCGTGACGGAAGGATGACCGCATACCAGGCCGCGCGCCTCATCCTGGAAGTCCTCCGGAACCAGGAGATAGGTCTGCGCGAGGAACGGCGCGGCGGCAAGGGCATCCAGCGTGTGGAGCAGGATGGACCGGCCGGCGATCTCCAGGAACTGCTTGGGCCTGTCTCTTCCCATCCTCAAGCCGCGTCCGGCCGCGGGGACAATTGCACATGTCGTCGACATACGAAATCCGTGAAGAAAAAAAGGAATTTGGAGCAGCCCATAAGCCGGGTTCTGTTCCCCTCGAACGCCCGCAGGCGACGAAAGGCAATGATCATTCCTCTAGTCCCGCCGTTGCCGGCGGGATCAAGCAACCTACCCGAGAGCCTCGGACGGGCAGCCCTCAAACGCTCTCCTATTCGGTCTTGCTCCGGGTGGGGCTTGCCTAGCTCCCGATGTCACCATCGGGACTGGTGAGCTCTTACCTCACCGTTTCACCCTTACCCTGCGCAATGCAGGGCGGTTTGCTTTCTGTGGCGCTATCCTCCCCGTCACCGGGACTGGGCGTTACCCAGCACCCTGCCCTGTGGAGCCCGGACTTTCCTCCGATCCCGTACGGAACCGGCGATCATTTGTGCTACTCCAAATTCCCAATTTATCAGTTAATCATATATTCGTAATGATGGCAATTTCGTGCCGCCGTTCACGGGTCCAAATAACAGAGCCGGGGCGATATTGCAACACTGAAGCGCACCCGGAACCGTTTCGGCGGTTCCGTTCCTTGTTCGTGCAGACGGGCCCGGGCGGGCTCAGTCCGGCAGGCCGAGCGCCCGTTGCGCATCCCGCGTCAGATTGTTCAGCGATGCCTCGAGCTCCAGGCGCAATTCCTCGAGACGCTCCGGGCTGACATCCCTCTGAACGATCAGCGGCGGGCCGAAAGCCGCCACGATGCGTGCAAAAGGCTTCGGAAGAACCGTGCGGTCCCAGCTCCGGAACCGCCAGCAGGGTCTGGCCGCGATGCTGACGGGCAGGATCGGCGCTCCGGAGTACCGGGCGAGCAGGAGGATGCCTTTTTGGGCGATCCGTGGCGGTCCCTGCGAGCCGTCGGCGATGAATCCGCCGCCGTAGGATGACTGCAACGCATCGATAAGACCCTTGAGGGCAGCGCCGCCGCCCTTGCCGGGCGACCCCCGGAAACACCGCATTCCGAGACGCTCGGCCACTCGTGCCGCAAGCTCGCCATCCCTGCTTCGACTCGCCATGGTCACCACGTTCAGGTCCCTGTAGTGATAGACCACCGTGGGAAAGGCGAAGTGCCAGCAGGTGGCGATTCCCGGCCCCGGCAACCCCTTCACGAAATCTTCATGTTCCCGGCCGAGAGTGGTAATATGGCAGGTACGGTAAAGAAATCGCAGCATGGCGGCTATGAGCGCCGGCAGGAAAGGCAGCTTCCCGACAACGTCGATGCGGGAACGCCCGCCTCCACCGGGCCGGTGTCGTTTATCACGGCTCATGAGATTCACCCTCGTCGATCCGAAAGGAAACGTTGCAATGCAGAAACGCAACATAGCATTGATCGGCTTCCGCGCAACAGGGAAAAGCACCGTCGGGAGGCTCCTGGCCGGGGAGTTGGGCTTCACCTTCATCGACATGGACCGGCACCTGACCGGAACCTTCGGTCGCGACATCCAATGCTGGGTGCGTACCCATGGCTGGAAATCATTCCGGGACGAAGAATCCAGGCTTCTCAAGGCGCTTGCCGGCGGCGCCGACCTCGTGGTGGCCACGGGCGGCGGAATTATCCTGGACCCGGCCAATTGCGAAACCCTCCGGGCGCACTTTGTCGTCGTCTGGCTGACGGCCTCCAGGGAAACCATTCTCGAACGTCTCGCGCGGGACCCCAATACCATCCATGACCGTCCCCCCCTGACCGATCTGTCCCCTGCCCTGGAGGTGGAACAACTCCTCGAGGAACGATCTCCTCTCTACGCCCGGACGGCGGACCTCACCCTTTCCACCGATCTCCTCGCGCCGCCGGATGTAGTGTCCGCCATCGCGAGATTCGTTTCCACCTGATTTTCCACAAGAGATGCCCCCGCTCTCCCCGTTCGCTTCCCCAACCTGTACCGATGCCTCCTCAAGCGCCCGACAGACCCGCCCCCTCTTTGCCATTCCCGCCCACAAGCGGAAGCCGCAAATCCTCACTGGATTGCCAAGCCTCCGTGGTCATCCCCTGAAACCGCCATAGCCCATCGACTCGCGACAACAGACACAAGTCATCTGCATCAATCCAGTCAAGATCTGGCCCCAGATGGACGCCATGCACAGCAACAGAGTCCGGCACTTCATTAATATTCGTTCACAAATCGGAATGAATCTCCAAATTAGCATGAAAAATGAAACCGTGATGTGGCATGACATTTTCTCGAAATCGCCATGATGCGTGATCCCGCGCTGAAGCCCGGACATCGTCAGATTCATTTCAGCCAGTCTGAATTCCGGACAGGCTCTATGGAGCACGTATTTCACATGGATGCCGACACTGTCTATTTTAAGAATCAGGCATTCCATTGTTTTCTCGATTCACTGAAATATCGCTCAATTTTGAATCCAATGTGAAGTGAGACAACCGTCATCGTAATGTCTGTACAATGCTGGTATTCCTTGACTGTTTTGGCTGATTCGCCGAATTTTTTCGATCGGACTTGGAGCCTGTTTTTGAGCGTAAAGATTAAATATTTTTAAGTTTAGAGTATTAAAAGTTTTCCGATTGATAAGCAGATACGTATATCTCTATAATCCATAACTCACAAACCGAAGGGATGGAGAAATCATGTGCAAAAAAATCGCAGTAATAGGCTTGATGATCATCTGTGTCTCACTGGTGGCGCCCCTGTCCTATGCGCAGGAATTGAAGATAGGGGTTTTGGCCAACCGTGGGGCAGCCAGAGCGCTACGCGAATGGAACGCCACGGCCGAACACCTTACAGCCGCCATCGGCAAGCCTTTCGTCATTCTCCCCTTGACTTACGAGCAACTTCCCGAATGGACCAAAGACAAGAAAATCGATTTCGTCTGCGGCAACCCGGCGATGTTCGCCGAGATGAACAAGCTGTACGGCGTGCAGGCGATCGCGACGATCATCAATCAATACAAGGGCAACCAGATGGACCAGATGGCCGGAACGATTCTGGTCAGGCGGGACAGTCCCATCATGAGCGTGCAGGACATGAAGGGCAAGGAATTCGGCACCGCCGCGAAAAATGCCTTCGGCGGCTGGCTGATGACCGAGCGCGTGCTGGTGGAAGCCGGCATGAACCCGCGCCAGGATGTGGTCCTCCGGGAACTGCACACGCACGACAATGTCATTTATGCCATCATGAACAAAGCCGTTGCCGCCGGGTCGGTTCGCTCCGGATCGCTTGAAAAGATGCTCGATGAAGGAAAGGTCAAGCCGGAGGATTTCAGGGTCATCAATCAGCGCAATGACGGTTTTCCTTTGCTGCATTCGACCAGGCTCTACCCCGAGTACCCAATGGGCGCCTGCGCGCATGTTCCGACTGCCCTGAGGGAGCAGGTGACAAAAGCGCTGGTCGCCATCGGGCCGAACGACCCCGCGGCCAAGAACGCGAAGATCGTGGGCTGGAAGGCCGCACTGGACTATACGCCGGTGGTCGAATGTCTCACCGTCGTTAAGTACGGTGCTTTTGGCCGGTGAGACCGGGCACGGGCAAACCGGGTCGCCGATTATCGCGGCCGGCCGCCCTGCCGTTTGAACTTGATGCGAGCGATCGGTTCCGCCGCGACCTCTGCCGAGCTTGAGGGAGCGCACGGCGAGAGGGCCGCTATCGGGGGCCGAATCGCTCGACCCGGGTTGGATTCTTCGGACGATGCTCGATTTCGTCGGGGGGATGAACCTGTCCTGCCTCGTCGTGCGGATCTTCATTCTCTTACTGATGCTCATGGCCAACTCGACGCAGTATTCCGTCTCGGGATGGAGACGAGGAACCGCGGGTGTGCCCCCTCCCGGTGCGCGGCACTGGAACCCTTGAGGACGACTGTCGATGGGCGTTTGCACGCTCTTTCACCATGGACGCGTGAACGGGGAGAATGCCAAGGGATTTTCAAGAGTCAATATTAAATTTCTTTAAGTTCGGCCGATCTGCGGCCGATAAACGCTGTAGAGCCGTCGGTCCCTGCGGCTCTGTCAGTGCCGGGAAGGTTATCGGTGACGAACGACGAAGTTGAACTGCCGGCACCGACGATCGTTTGTGTTTGACTGCTTCAGTAAAGAGACGAAGCAGGTCGGGCCCTGATGGTCACGGCGCCAACGGATGCTGCGGCTCGGAACGGCTGGACGGCCGTCCGGAAGGAAGCCATGCATTGCGCTCCGGTGGTCGCGTGCCTGGACGCAGTGAGAGACGGGGCCTTTGCCGACGGGGCCGGTACGGCCTTGAGGCACATAAGGGATTGCGGGTCCGGGGTGGGGCGATATGCCGACCGCTGCAATTCCATTGCGGGGAAACACGAAAACGTCAGTGCATGTCTTCGACCGAGATCGGATCAAGCTTCTAATGTCCATGCAGTCTGGATCGGATACGGGAACGGGAACAAGCCAATGACCGCGCCCGGGAACGATTCGTATTCTTTGACCGCGATTGCGGACCCACGGCGAGACCGGGAAACCCCGGACGAGCTTGTACGGAGGAGCGCAGTCGCAGGAGGGAAATCCTCGCCGCGCGCTCGGACCGGCTCGGCGGCGGTGCTGCTGTTTCTCGCAGCCACCGCGGGAAAGTGACGGGAACCGGGGGAGGGTTCCGATGGTGGGATCGTTATGGAGCGGAACGGAACATTTGCCGGGAATCCAGCAGATTCTCGCGGCGTTCTGGGAGCTGGCGAACAACGGTGTCCTGTTGCGATACACCGTGGCCAGCCTGTTCCGCGTCACTGTCGGGTTTTACCTGGCCGTGCTTCTGGCGGTACCGCTGGGGCTTCTGCTGGGGCGGCAGGCGTTGATCCACCAATGCACAAACCCGGTCATCCAGTTCTTGCGGCCCATTTCTCCCCTGGCGTGGATCCCCTTTGCCATGCTCTGGTTCGGAATCGGGGACAAACCCGCGCTCTTCATCATCTTCATCGCCAGCTTCTTCCCCATGCTCATTTCCACGGTCAAAGCCGCCGCATCGATTCATCCCATGTACTTCCAGGTTGCGGCGAACCTTCAGTTCAGTGTTTGGGAATCGGTCTATTACGTGATCCTGCCGGCGTGTCTGCCGGGCATCGTGCTGGCTTTGAGAGTGACCCTTGGCGTTTCCTGGATGGTGGTGGTGGCGGCGGAGATGATCGCGGTGAAGAGCGGCCTCGGCTATCTCATCATCGATGCCCGCAACGCCCTTCGCCTGGACTACGTGGTTGTGGCCATGATCACCATTGGAGTGATCGGTTTGCTGCTCGACTACTTCATGACGAAGCTGGAGGGCATGGAAGCCGTGAGGTGGAGACTTGAGCAAAAGTAAGATCAAAATCGATCGCGTGACGGTTGAGTACGGGAACAACGTGAAGCGATCCTGGTTCGGGCTTCGCAAGACACAACCGTCTCCTTGCGAAGTCGGCGGGCGAGTTGTCCTGAAAGACATCAGCCTCGAGATCCAACACGGTGAGTTCGTCAGCATTCTCGGTCACTCGGGGTGCGGCAAGTCCACGCTGCTCAAGATCATCGCAGGCTTTTCCACGCCTTCCACGGGCAAGGTGTGGATCGACGGAGAGGAAGTCGTCGGACCCCGCCCGGACCATGTTTTCGTCTTCCAGGAAGGCGCGCTGTTTCCATGGCTCACCATCGGGGAAAATGTCGCCATGGCCCTGCGTTCGGTGAAAGACGCCAGGGAACGCCAAAGCAAGGCTCAGGAGTACCTGGCGCTGGTGGCCCTGGAAGGGGTCGAGAACTACTACCCTTACATGCTGTCCGGAGGAATGAAGCAACGGGCCGAGATCGCCCGGGCGCTCGCCGCCCAGCCCGATATCCTTCTGATGGACGAACCGTTCTCGGGACTCGATCATCTCACCCGCCTGCACCTGCGGGAAGAGATGCTCTACCTGCACATCATGTTGAAGGACACGACCATTCTGTTCGTGACGCATGACATCGACGAGGCGTTGCAGCTGAGCAACCGGTTGATCATTTTGAGCGAGCCGCCGGCGCAGGTGAAATGCGTCCGGTCGATCAAGGTGCCTCATCCGCGCAATCTGGCCTCCGAGGATCTGAGCGATCTCAGGGCCAACATCTATCATCATCTCGGGGTTCATACAGCCATATGATGCCGAATTCCCTGCAACAATTACCGGCTGCGCTGCGCATTGCCGTCATTGCCATTGGCTGGGTGATCCTCGTCGGCGGTATGCACTTCTTTTTGAATGGAGAACGGCCCCCGGCAAACCACGTCCTCATGGGCTACATGCCGGTGATCACCAACCTGGCCGCCCCCGTGGTGGACTATGCGACCAGAGAGGCGAGTGTGCGCTTCGAGGCGCTGAAATTCGGCTCGTTTGCGGAAATGTCCGAGGCGTTCCGATCCGGGCATATCCAGGCGGCTTTCATCATCGCACCGCTGGCGGTGGCTCTGCATCAGCAGGGGGTGCCCCTGAAGGTCGTTTATATCGGCAACCGGCATGAAAGCACCCTGGTGCAGAGGAAAGACCTCCAATGCCGTTCGCTCTCTGAAATGCGAGGAAAAACCGTGGCAGTCCCGATCCGGTACTCGGGCCATTTGCTCGCCGTCAAACGTTATTTGCGCGAGCAGGGTATGGAGCCCGAGAGCATCCGCCTCGTGGAAATCCCTCCGCCCGATATGCCCGCCGCATTGTCGACCGGCGGCATCGACGGGTACTTCGTCGGGGAACCTTTCGCGAGCAAGGCGCTGGTGAGCGGGATAGCCACCCGGCTGGTGGACGTGGAGGCAATCTGGCCGAAGTTCATTTGTAACCTCATGATCGTCCGGGATGACCTCGTCCGCGATCATCCCGATTGGGTACAGACCCTGGTTACGGCCTCGGTGCGGTCCGGATTCTGGGCAAGGGACCATATCGAGGACGCCGTTGCCCTGGCGGCCCGTTATTGGGGACAGGACCCGAAGGTTGTCTCGTACGCGTTTGAGCACCCTCCCGGCCGGATCCGCTTCGACCTGTATACTCCGGCGGTGGAGGAAATGGAGCAGGTGGCCGAGGAGATGCGGTCCGCCGGCCTGCTCGACGGGCGGCCCGATCTCTCGGCAATGGTGGAGAACCGGTTTGCCCGAGCGGTCAAGGTCGAAAAGGTTTCATCGGTGGACAAGGTTCTCGTGCAGTGAGTGCGGTCCGGGCAAACAATACCCGGAGCCCATGGCCCGCGGTCTCAACCGCCGGCGTTTCCTCGGGTCGCTACCGAGCAAGGTTAACTCTCAACAGGCTTGAAAAAAAATGAACGTCCTGCTGCTGGATCCGCAACAAAAATACGCTGAACGACTCCGCGACCTGTCTTCGGTCGTCGAGGGCGCCAACGTGATCAGCGCTGACGAAATCCGCATCTGTCCTTCGGATTCCGCAAACATCGACATCATCGTGGCCGGCTACGACCGGGCCAACCCGAGAACGCTCGACGCGCTGCTCGAGTGGCGGTCGCATCCTCACACGTACCTCGTTCCCTGTTGGATACTTGCCGACGCACGGTCCTTCGAGGCGGTCTGTCAGTGGCCCCGCCTGTCCGTGGACCGTTTCGATGAGCAACTCGATATACCGGCCTTCTGCAGTTGGCTGGAAACCGTGGCCGAATGGCAGCAAAACCGCATGCAACTCCCGGGGACCAATCGCTTCATTTCGCACAGTCCCCTGGAGCTCACCACCTCCCTGGCCCTGCGAAAAGCCAGCGGGAAACTGTCCCTGTTCGACGAGGAAGGCGGCGAGGGCGCTTTCCTGTTGCGCGACGGCTACTTGACCGGATCGACGCTCAAACACCTCTCGGGAACGGAAGCCTTCCTCGAGTTCCTCACCTGGTCGAAAGGGAGCTACCTGTGGGAACCGCTGGACACGATCGAGTTCACCGACCAGAGCAGTCCGATCGAGTTCATGTTTCACGAAGCCCTGAAGCTGTTCCGCGAAGCCAACCTTCTCTATCATTTCGTTCCGGACTTGAACCGTTCTCTTACAAAGACGGAATCGGAATCGGCGCTTGACGACGGGGCCGTGTACTATTTCGCCGAACTGAAGGTGCTTTACAACCTCATAGACGGCAAGGCCACCGTTCGGCAGGTTGTCGAAGCCTCCCCGCTGTCCCAGCTTCGCACCCTGTGCTGTCTGTCGAAGTGGTTCTCGCTGGGCGACGTGGCAGTGGTACCCGAAGAAAGCCCGATCCCCAGGAGGGGCCTGCTCATCGTCGATGACTCCCACCTCATGTGCAAAGCGCTACGGGATGTTTTCGCCAAGGATCCCCGCTTCGAGGTGCTCGGATTCGCCCATGACGGACTCCAGGCATTGGAGCTCATCGAGCAGCTCAAGCCCGACGTCTTGACGTTGGACATGCAGATGCCCCGCATGGATGGGCTGACCGCGCTCAAACACATCATGATCCGCAATCCCAGGCCGGTGGTCGTGGTCAGTGCCTTCACAAAGGAAACGTCCCTGCTGACTTACCAGTCCTTCAAGTACGGCGCCGTGGACGTCTTGACCAAGCCGTCGGGAGGCAATCCCGGTTCCAGGGAACATGAAAGCCGCCTCATCCGCGACCGGGTCGCGCAGGCTTCCTGCGTGCGCATCGAGGCGGCTCAGTACATTCGCAGCGGCGGACGGAGCAAGCCCGCTGAGAAAGACGGCGCATTTTCTCCGGAGGCGCGCGACCGGGCAGAGCACGCGTCGAATGGGCTCGCGGTCATCCTGTGCGGCTCGGGAGGTTTTCCGTCTCTGCTGAAGATGCTTTTTTCCATCGAGAATACCGATCGCCTTCCCACGCTGCTGGGTGGTATCGCGTTGTCCAAAAAGGCTGTGGAATCCATGGTGCCCAACATGGAGAAGGACTCCTCCATGAGGATGACGGAACTGACGCCGCCGGGCGGAATCCTGCTGCCGAACAGTTCCTACCTCTTCTCATGCGAAGACTCCTTTCACCTCGTCAGGGAGAACGACCAAACCATGGCCCGATGCGACCAGGACAGCGCGGCCGAGCATCGGCCCTTCGATCGCCTGCTCTTCAGCCTCGGAGACGGTTTCGGGGAGCATGCCATGGCGGTTCTGCTCTCCGGTACGGGCCACGATGGAATTGAAGGCATGGAACATGTGCGAAGAGCGGGAGGAAAGACGTACGTGCTGTCACCCGAGGCATGTCTCGAACCCGACCTGCCCCGCAGGATTTTGCAGTACGGCTTTGCGCAGGAAGTGAAATCGGCATCGGAGCTGGCATCACTCCTGCAAAACGTAGGAAGCGAAAACGGCAAATGATGATCCGGTGTTGGTGTCTCGCAGGAAAAAGTTCCGAAACCCCGCGATGGCGTTGGAGCAGAGTTGAACCTGTACACGAGGAACAAGTGAAGATTGCGAATGGAAGCGGATACGGTTTGAATGCCCCGCGCACGTGGAAGATTTCCCCGGCCGCGGTCGGCGTTCGCTCATCAGCGGTGAACTTTTCAGTTTCGGGCCTGCATTGTCGGTCACGCCGATGTTCCATGAACACCCCCTCCCCCTTGATGCAAGAAAAGGGGTTGGGAAAAGAGGTTTTGTCGAGCACCCTGCCCTGTTTCTTGCACCAGGGGGGGAAGGAGTTGGACTCCTCGGCTGACAACGATCCGGTGTCGGCACCGAAATGCTTGAGACAGGGAGGAAAAAGATGAGATTGCCTTCTCTTCTATCAAGGGTACCGCATACCCAGGAAGAAATGATCCAAACCAAACAGCTGGTCAGCTTTCGCATCGGCGAGGAGGAATTCGGGGTGGACATCCTGATGGTGCAGGAGATCATTCGACTGCCAACCATCACGCCCATACCCAACGCACCTGAATCCATCCTTGGAATGATCAATCTGCGCGGCAAGATCATTCCCATCATCGATTTGAGGCAAAGGCTTCGAATTCGAGGGAACATGCCCACCGCAAACGACCGTAGAACCCGGATCCTGATCGTGGAAATGGCCGGTCACGTGACGGGCTTCATCGTGGATTCGGTGTCCGAGGTCATGAAGGTGGAAGTGAGTCAAATCGAACCCACTCCCCACCTGGTGGTCTCCAGCATCGACGCGGTCTATATCCAGGGGGTCATCAAGCTGCCCAACCGGCTCATCATTCTTCTGGATTTCCGCCAGATCCTGAAGCCGCAGGAGGAAAGGGAACTGGCCCTGCTCGACAAGAAGGTCATAGCGGGAGACCTTCCGGCCCCCGCTCAGGAATCGGATAGTGTGTAAACTCTTGCGAATAGAATATTGAGTGAAATCGAACACCCAGAGGGAGGTTTTTAGCCATGATCGGGAGAGATTTTTTCACACGGTCTTTGAGGAACAAGCTGGTGGGGACCATGTTGGCCATCACCATCATACCAATTCTCGCTCTCAGTTACTTGAACTATAACTACATGGCGAAACAGATCGAGGAAGACATGGACGCCCGTCTGTCCGCCAACTCACGTCGTATCTCCCTGCAGTTTGACATGTCCATGAACGACAGAATCCTGGAAGCCGCATCCTGGGCGGCGGTCGACGTCATCCACACCGCGACGGAGATCGGCGGCGGGCAGGCCGGCGCCAACACTTTTCTCGAGAACGTCGTGAAGAGCTTCGGTACGTTCGACATGGTGAACATCCTGGATCGTTCCGGAACATGCATTGCGTCCAGCATGCCCCAGGCGATCAAGATGAATTTCAACGATCAGAAGTGGTTCAAGGACGCTATGCAGGGCAAGGAACAGGTCTCCGATCCCGGCGTCGATGCGACCATCAAGCAATTGTTTCCGGCATCCAACGGCTGGACGATGATCATCGCTGAACCCGTCATCATCCAGAATGAAGTGCGCGGCGTACTGGCGGCATACATCAAGTGGGAAACGGTCAACAACGTCTTGCAGGCCATGCCGGTTTCAAACTCCGGTTATACCTACCTGGTCGACGTGACCGACCACATGCTGCTCGCTCACGGCCAAACCCGGGAACTCATGGGCTTGAAACTGAACGATCCCAAAATCAACGTCCCCATGGTTATCGCCGCCTACCAGGCCAAACCGGTCGGCTCCATCATTTACGAATTCACCAACCCTCAGACCAAAATCACGGCCCACCGCGCGGTCGGTTTCGCGCGCTCGGAAGGATACGGACGATTCAAGAAACCCTGGGTTGTGTGTACCGGTGCTGAATACTCCGAAATCTTCAAGGCGCTGCCGGAACAAAGAAACAGAAGCTTCATCTTCGCCACGGTATTCGGTCTGTTCGTCGCCCTCGTCACCGTTTTCATGTCCGGCAGAATCACCAGGCCGATCCTGGAAGCCGCCAACACCATGGGCGCGGTGACCGCCAACCTGGATTTCACCCAGACCGTTAAAGTGAGGGGTCGCGACGAAATCGCCCGAATGGGTGAGACCTTCAACACCATGGTCGCCAAGCTGCGCGACACATTCGGCACCATCGTCCAGGGCAACCGGCAGGTGTCGTCGGCGGTGGAGCGCGTGAAGGAAATTTCCGGGCGGATCGTGACCAACGCGACGGAGCAGAGCCGCAGAGCTCAAGACGTGCTCAACCGCATTGAAACCATGGGACAGACCGCGAGCGAGGTTCAGTTGAACGCCAAGGAAAGCCAGCAATCCTACGGCGACACCGCGGTATCGATCACCCAGTTGACCACGAGTATCCAGGAAATCGCGAAGATGGCTCAGTCACAGGCGGCGCTGGTGGAAGAAGCCAGGGACATCGTCGGACTCATGGGTGAGACGGCCCAGCAGGTCGCAGGGCGCGCCAACCAGCAGCAAGCGTCCGCCGAGCAGACGGCCCTCGCCGCCCAGAGCATGACCGCGTCCATCGGTGACGTCGCCAACAAAGCCTCCCAGGCCGACCGCCAGTCGGAAGTGTCCTACCAGGCAGCCGTTGAGGGCCGCAAGGCGGTTGAGCAGGTGGTGCTCGGTATGCAGAGTATTGCTGAAAGCTCCGAGCAGATCACGGAAATCATCGAGGTTATTTCGGACATTGCCGACCAGACCAACCTGCTCGCTCTGAACGCCGCCATCGAGGCCGCGCGCGCCGGAGAACACGGACGTGGTTTCGCGGTCGTTGCCGAGGAAGTGCGCAAGCTGGCTGAACGGACGGCGGAGTCCACCAAGGAGATTTCCGGTCTGATCAAGAACTCAGGGGAACGCGTCAAGGAAGGAGCGGAGCTGGCCGGATCGAGCCAGAAGGCGCTGGCCAACATCGTTGACGCCGTCGGTCAGACCACCGGTCTCATCAAGGAAATCGACCAGGCGACTTCGGAACAAAGAAAGAACATCTTGCAGGTTGCCGAGGCAATGGAGCGGCTGAGAGGTCTCGCCAACGAAATCTCCGGCCTCACATCGGAACAGGGCAAACGCCGCGAACGCGCCGGAAACATCATGCAGGACGTGTATCAGCTGTCTCAGAACGTCTCGACTTCCACCCAGGACCAGGTGCGAAGCGCCGACCAGGTGATGCAGGACGTTATGAACGCCAACAAACGCGCCGAAAACATCACCAACATGACCACGGCGCAGAGAGAACGCAGCCAGGCGCTGCAGCAGATCATGCAGGAAATGAGCAATACCGCCTTGACCAACGCCTCGGGCGCCAAGAACTCCCAGCAGTTCTCCGACCGTCTTGCGGAAGTTATGGCGGACTTCTCCATCTTGATCGCCCAGTTCAGGATCGAACAAAGCGGTGGAGACGGAGACGGGCGTCCCAAGTTGAGAACCGTTGCGCAACCGTCCGTCCAGGCGGTTTCCGACGAGCTGAACCTCAATTCCTGATCCCTGCATGGCATTGTATGCAACGACGGTCGTCGGGCGGCAGCCCGGCGGCCGTCCCCGGGTGTACCGTGAAATCCGGAGCCTAGAACGTGAGGATTTTACGTAGAAAGAGTCACACAAATGCCAAAACGTATTCTGGTTGTAGATGATTCGAACCTGATGAGGCATTGCATCGTTCAGTGCCTCTCGGACGCCGGCCACCAGGTCGTCGGTAAAGCCCGGGACGGGAACGAAGCCGTGGCACTGTACAAGCAACTGCGTCCGGATGTGGTCACCATGGACGTCACCATGCGGGGCAAGGACGGCATCTCAGCCGCCAGGGATATCCTTGAGCTCAATCCGGAAGCATTAATCATTTTTTACACTCTACTCGATTCTCCGAATATGGAAGCTCAACTTCAAAACATCGCGATAATGAAAGTGATCAAAAAAGGGGATGAAGAGGAGCTTCTTCGTACTTTGGCAGCTTTGGATTAAAGGACTCCTGCTGCTGGGCGGTTTTCTTGTCCGGCGTATGCGGGAGTTCACTGTAATCATGAATGATATGATGGTCGACTTGACCGTGGTTGAGTTTTGTGCGGCTTGTCGCATGCAACGGTTGCCATGGAAAAGGACAAATCGACCGGAGAATGAGGCTCATATGGCAGAATCCCAAGACTTCCTGCAGGAATATGTGGAAGAGGTCAAGGAGCATCTCCAGGAATTGGAGCATTCCCTTCTCGTTCTGGAAAAGGAAGGGACCAACAAGGAAGAAATCAATCAGATATTCCGGGCGGCCCATAGCATCAAAGGTGCTTCCGCATATATGGGGCTAGAGGGACTGGCCAACCTCACTCACCGACTCGAAAGCCTGATCAGTGAAATCCAGAGCCAGTCGCGACCTGTGCCGCCCGAAGGGATAACCGTCATGCTTTCCTGCGTCGACTTCGTCGCGAACGCGGTGAGACAATTGCAGGAAACCGGCATGGAACCTGCCTTACCGGAGTCTCTGCTCGAAGACCTGCACGATGTGCTCTCCCTGAGGGAGGCGGAACCCGAGGTGCCGCCGCCTTTACCGGACGAGCCCGTTGGAGTTGTCCCGGAACCGGACGCATCGGCTGCGGTCAGTCCCATGGCAATGCGGGAAGAATTCGACCAGGTGAGGCTGGATATCGGCAGTGAGGACCTGGAGGCGGCTCTCGACGAGATGGACGGGCTCATAGAAAAACACCGGCAGTCCGGCCAATCCCTCGACGCAGAGGAAACGCTCCCATTGGAGGCAACCGAACCTGAAGGCGATTTCCACCGGGCGAGGGACTTCCCCCGGGAAGAGGCGCCTTCCGAACCCGGTTTCGACGCGGTGGAGACCTTACTGGGGGCAACCGAACCCGAAGGCGATTTCCACCGGGCGGAGGATTTCCTCCGCAAAGAGGTGTCTTCCGAACCCGGTTTCGATGAGGCTGGGGCCTGCCTGCGGGAAGAGGAACAGCCCGTATGGTCACTTGATGAGATGGAAGAAATCCAGGAGGAGGACCAGGAACTCTACAAGATATTCCTCAAAGCGTTCTCCGAAGGACTGACCGAAATCGGCGGAATCCTGGAATCGTCCACCGGAGATTCTCTGCCGGAGGCCGACGCCGATGGCGTCCGAGACATCATCCGACGGCTCATCGCCTCTTCCCAGTACATGGACTACGAGAAGCTGGCCGCCGCGCTGTCGGAATGGGAGAACAGGATGAACAGGCTCGGCAAGGCCCCTCCCGCTTACCAGAGAGCGCCCGTGCAAGAGCTGTTCGAATCTCATCGCCGGCGTTTCCGGGACATACTGCCCGGTCTGAGGCAGCTGTCGGATGGGGATTCCGGGAAGGGAATACCTGAAGATACGGGAGCGTCTCCCGAAGAAGATGAAGAGCTCTTCTCCATTTTTTCGGATTCCTTTCGCGAGGCCTTCGCGGAACTGGCGAATCGCATCACCATTTCTCCCGAATCGATCCTGTCCGAGGACGAGCTCGAGGCATCCCGCAGCATCATCAAACGGATGATCATGTCGTCCCAGTACATGGATTATCAGGACGTCGCCAACGCCCTGATCGAAATGGACGAATCCATCCTCAACACCTCGCGGCAGAGCGGTGCGCACGGGGAGTTCCTTCTCGCTCAGCTCAACGATTACGGCGCGCGGCTGCAAAAAATGATTCCCGGCCTGGATCTTCCGTTTCCGCTTCGTCCCGATGAATCGCCCCAGGCTAACCGCGAGGGGATGAGCGAGGAAGACGGCGAGCTCCTCACCATCTTTCTCGATTCATTTCGGGAGCTCTATTTCAAGCTCCACGTCCTGATCCCGGAGGCACCGGGGGAGTTCCTCTCCGCAGAGAACTTCGAGCAATGCCTCGAGCTCTTCAAACGGTTGAAATCCTCCTCACAGTATATGGACTATGAGGAGGTTTTGAATCTCGTCAATGAGGTGGAAATCAACTTTCAACACTCACACCTGTCCGGGCTGGGGGATGGCCAGACGTTGTCGGAGCTGTTGCATCGTTACGGGAAGCGGTTGGAGAATGCGCTTCCAGGGCTGGCGCAGCTTTCACCCACCGCGGAAGCGGTTCCCGAATCGGCGCCGGCCGGTGAATCCGTGACGGCCCTCGACACGGGGATCGACCAGATCGATTTGCTCATTACCCCGGACCAGGTAATGCCCGAGAACCTGTCGGCGGACGATATCGCACCCGAGGCTCCCGTACCCGACACCAAGCCTCCGGTGGTCCCGACTGTCGCCGGAAAGGAAAAAGAGCCCAAACCGGACCTGCCTGCCAGGTCCACTGAGAAAAAACAGCAGAAAGGCCGTGTTGTAACGGTCGCTGAAGAAATAGCCCCGTCTTCGACTCTGCGCGTGGATGCGCAGAAAGTGGACCAGTTGCTCAACCAGGTCGGAGAACTGGTGGTGACGAGGTCCGAATTCATCCAGTTCTCCACTTCCTTCAGGGATATGCTCCGGGAGATCGTGGCCCAGGGGAAACTGACGAAACAGGAAGTAAGAAGACTCCGTGCGTTCAGTTTCAGGCTGAACGAGTCCACCATTTCGCTGGGCCGGGTGGCCAACGACCTCCAGGACTCGGTGATGCGCATCCGGATGCTCCCGATTTCGTTTCTTTTTCAGCGCTTTCCCAGGGTCGTGCGCGATCAGTCGCTCAAGCTCGGGAAAAAAGTGGAACTGCTGGTCGAGGGCGGGGAGACGGAAATCGACAAGAGAGTTCTGGAACAGATGAATGATCCCATCGTGCAGTTCTTGCGCAACGCAATCGCTCACGGGATCGAGACCCCTGAAGAGCGCAAGCGCGCCTCCAAGCCCGAAACGGGGATGATCCGCCTCTCCGCCTTCCACCAGGGGGACTACGTGACCCTGCAGATTGAAGACGATGGGCGCGGCATCGACACCAAGAAGCTGAGGACCATCCTGGAGGAACGCAGAGAGCTCAGTACCCACGAATTGGAACGTCTCTCCGACCAGGAACTCATGTATGCCATATTCCTGCCCGGCGTCTCCACTCACGAAGGAGTGGACGAAACCGCCGGACGGGGTGTGGGGTTGGATGTGGTCAAAGAAAACGTGGAACGCATGAACGGAGCCATCGAGGTCGAGTCATACGCCGGTCTCGGGACTCGATTCACCATCAAGATCCCTCTTACCGTGGCCATCATCAGGGCCTTGCTGGTCAAGGGCGCTCAGCAGATTTTCACCATCCCTCTGAGCACCGTTTCCGAGATACTCCGGTACACCGAGGACGCAACGCACACCATCGAGGGGTTCGAAGTCATATCTTTGCGCGGCAAGACCATTCCCCTGGTCCATATCGGGAAGCTGCTCAAAATGTCGTCCGTGGTGGACGAAAACGAACACCGGTCCATCGTCATCGTGGCGACGAGCTTCCGGGAGGTGGGCCTGGTGGTGGACGGCCTGTTGGGTGAGCGTGAAGTGGTCATCAAGCCGCTGGAAGACGGCGTCCACAAATTCGATGGATTCTCGGGGGCAACGCTCCTGGGCGACGGGACGGTCTCCTTGATCCTCGATGTTTCGTCCCTGCTCAGGATCATGAAGGATGCCTTCCGGGATCCCAGAATGGTGAGGGCCGAGACCTTGCACTAAACCGGTTCGAATGGACGGCGATCCTGTCGCCCTTCATTCGAGGCGGAAAGATTTTGTCAATATGCCGCGGAGTCCAACACTCCTCGGAACCACGAGATAGGATCATGCCATTCGAGGGAGCCGGTCCCGCAGGCCCGGCCCCCGGCAGGTTCTTCGGGTGAGCGAATCCGTCGTCCGAGCAGGCGGGCCGGCTCACCCAAGGGGAGCATGGATGTCGGGCGAAGAGCGCAAGCAGGGCCCAAAGCCCACACAGCAAACTGAAACCACCCCCCAGGGGTTCACCGGTACCGTAAGCCTTGAGCTTACCGACCTCATTCAGATGCTGTGCCTCTCTCGTTCCGATTTGATCATCCGCGTGAAGTCACATAACGGTACAGGCATCATCTACGTCAAAGAAGGACAGGTCTATCACGCCCATACGGAATCACTCCAGGGCGAATCCGCTTTCTTCGAGATACTGAGATGGAAAGACGGACACTTTGAAATGATTCCTTTTCAGGAATCGGAAGTGAAATCCGTCAGCAAATCATGGGAGCACCTTCTCATCGAGGCCATGCGGCAGCGCGATGAGCTGCCCGGGGCCGGAGGAGGTTCCGCGGGTTTCCCGGACGGCCCGGGAGGTGCGACCCGCCAGGAAGACGACGATCTGGAATTTCGCATCGACAACATGTTCGATGAGCTCGAACAGGTTGCGAAGCAGGTGATGGAGGAGGAAGAGCGGGGAACGTCAACGAAAGCCCGGAGAGCGGCAGGAGACCCCGGAACGGCTCGGCCGCCGAAGGTCCTTATCGTCGACGACTCGCCTTTTTTTTCCAGGCAATTGAAGAAACTTCTCGAGGAGGAAGGGAGCATCGAGGTGGTGGGAACGGCGAAAAACGGCCGGGAATGCGTGGATTTTCTGGCGACGGAACCCGCTGTCGACCTCATCACCCTCGATGTCGAAATGCCCGTAATGCCCGGCGACACGGCGCTCAAGCACATCATGATCCGGCATCCCATACCGGTGCTTATTCTGAGCGCGTTTGAGGCGGGCTCGTTGAACAAGGTGTTTGAGTTTCTGCAATTGGGAGCGGTGGACTTTGCTGCCAAGCCCCGTGTCAAGGAAGACCTGGCAGCGTATTCCAAAAAGCTCCGGGAACTGGTCAAGGGCACGGCGCGCGCCCACGTTTCTCATTTCAGGCGTTGGAGAAGACGACAGGGGCCGGCCGTGCAGACGGAAGCGGGCATGCCCTCAGACAGGCTATTGATTGTTCTGGGGGCCGAGGGGGCTTATATGGACTGGTTTCGGCTTCCTTTGTCCAGGCTCGCCCGGAATGGGACGATCATCGGTCTGCAGAAGATATCCGACGCTTTGCTGGCCGAATTCTGCAAACTGATCGACCGGGAAACCGGATCGGAGACTGTGCCCATCGTGGATTCAATGAATATCTCCGGGGGACGTTTCTATCTCGGCAATGCCTGCCGAAAGGCCGGTCTGGAGTACTTGCCGGAATCCATGTCTCTGAAAGTGCAATTGGATCATCCGGGGGATGTCGACTGGCAGGAAGGAGTACTCTGCTGGTTGGATCAATTGGCCGTTCAGGCATCCGGCCGGATGAGCGTGTATTTTCTGTCCGCCGCTCAGACACTGCCGCGGCAGGCGATCGAGAGGCTCCTGGAAAAGGGCCTCCGGTTGATATTGCCTCCTCGGGATACGGCTATCTGCACTGAAATGTTGGACGCGATTCAGTCCATTTCAAGTCATTTTCCGGAACAAGTCCTGTGGGCGACACAGGAGAATCTAATGGAGGTTTGGTAAAAATGAACGTATTTTCCGATCATACGCGCACTTCGCCTGTCAGGACTCTCGTCGTGGACGACGCTCCCCTGATGCGCAAGGTCATCCAGGAGATATTGGCCAAGAATCGGGACATCGAAGTCGTGGGCACGGCGGTCCACGGCCAGGATTGCCTGGATAAGATCCCGCAGCTCAAACCCGAAGTCGTGACGCTCGACATCGATATGCCGGTCATGAACGGTATCACGGCCGTCAAGAACATCATGGTCCGGCACCAAATTCCGATCGTGATTATCAGTTCCCTGGTCCAGGACGGCTATTTTGCTTTCGAAGCGTTGCGGCTCGGGGTCATGGATTTTCTTCCCAAACCGTCCAAGGTCGTGAACACTGACTGGGCCAGCGAGGAGGAACTGGTCCGGATGCGCGTGCGCGCCGCCGCGGGAATGCAAGTGCATCGCATGCGAAGAGTGCGCAGGCACAAGAAATCCCCGGTCATCACCGATCACCGTCAAACGGCTCCTTCCTCGATCGTCGCCATGGGCACGACATTGGCCGGTCCGAACACGATCATGCACATAGTGACCCAGTTGAATCCCGAGTTCAGCGGGGCAGTGGTGGCCCTGCAGGAGATTCACCCGCGGATATTGGTCCCTTTTTGTTCTTATTTCAATGAGATCAGCCCGCTCGAAGTGGTTCCGGTAACCGATTCGGTCCCGCTCTGCCAGGGGAGGGTGTATCTCGGTTCCACCTTTCTGGGCCTGCGGATCGGCACATCCATCGAAAACCCCGACGAGCTCATGGTCTATGTGCCGCCGAACCCCGAGTTCCCCATCGATCAGCTCTTCGAGAGCGCGGCGTTTCAGTACAAGCACGGTGCCTGTGCAGTGCTGCTGACCGGAGTGGGCGTCGACGGCACGGAAGGCATGCGCGCAATCAAGGAGCAAGGTGGTCTGACGATAGCTCAGGACCACGAATGCTGCGTTTATCCGAATCTTGTGGAGAATGCCCTCCAGCACAACGTGGTCGACGCGCTCATGACCAACAAAGGCATTGCCGGGCGCCTCGAATCGTGGCTTCAGGACAAGTTCTGAACCTTGTCTCGCCGTGTAATGGAACAATCCTCGAGAGCCGATAACTATTGAGGCGCTCAGACCCTGATTTAGGTGTTGCAAATATGTGGGGAATGAAGCAGGTTAGTGCTGACCACGGTGAATCGACACCGGATGTCAGGCCCTTGACGCGCTCCGGATAGCGAGTTCGGTTGTCAAGCGGCGGATGGAATCTATTGTGTGGCTTCGTGAGAAGAGATACCTGAGCCCTCTGATGCATTGGCATCCTCACAGTATCTCAGTGCCGGCGCGGTGTTTTCGACTAGGGGGCAGACCATGAACCTTGTTCTTTCCGGGGAGTCCATTTCCAAGATCGAGGAGATCCTGGACAAGGAGCTTCTGAAAAACGGCGTCAAACACGCTTTCATTGTCGATGCTTCGGGAAACTTGATCACGGAACAGGGGGAGCTGGGAATAGAGGATCTTTTGCCCCTCGCCGCTTTGGCCGCAGCAAATTTCGGAGCCACCGAAAGGATGGCGAACATCATCGGTGAAAGGGATTTTACCCTATTGTTTCATAAGGGAAGAGAGTGTAATATCCATTTCTGCCGCATGAACCTGGACTTCATCCTTGTCACCATTTTCAACAATGATGTACCGGTGGGTTTGATCCGGCTCGGATCGAGCAGAGCGACCGAAAAAATGCTGCCCATGCTGACAGCCTAGAGGGAAACCCATGGCCTTCATCGACATGAAGCGAAAAGAGATCCAGTCAAAGCTCGTCTATTATGGTCCCGGCCGTGGCGGAAAGACAACCAACGTTTTGCATCTCTTCCGGACCATGTCCAAGCAGGTCTGCGGAAAGATGGTCACCATCGACACGCGTGGAGACAGGACTCTCTTCTTCGATTTCCTGCCGCTCTCTGTGGGCAAAATCATGGACCTGACCATTCGCATTCAGGTTTATACCGTGCCGGGACAGATCGTATACAGCGACACGCGCAAGCTCGTGCTCCGCGGCGTCGACGGCGTGGTTTTCGTGGCCGACGCGCTGAAGATTCAACAACAGCAGAACATCGAAAGCATCCGCGACCTCGCCGAGAACCTGAAGGGCGAGAAGCTTGACATACATTCTCTCCCCCTGGTGCTGCAATACAACAAGTTCGACTTGGCCGGAACGAGCATTCCCACCCTCTCCGTCGAGGAACTCGAATACGATCTGAACCGGGACCTGGGCGTGCCCTACTTCAAAGCCAGCGCCATCAAGGGAGTCGGTGTCTACGAGACGTTGAGGGAAGTCAGTAAAAGGATGATCAGAAACATCACGCAGAAGTTGCGTGAGGGACAGTACTGACAGCCGCCTCAGCCGTTACGTTTCATCGCATTCCCCTTCCCCCGCACGATTGTTTCCCGAGCCGGTCTTCAACCGAGCGATGCAGCCTCCCGCAAGAGGGGCGGCGCGCCTCTTGCGAAAACCTCACGCCCGCGCGTCGTGCCGGCCTGCGTTCAAGACCGTGACATTGGGCGGGAGGGCATAAAGCCCTCCCCTTGTAGGTTGGCTATGACGACAGGGGAAAGGGTATTGGGACCGTGGGCTGCGCTGCCGTGCATCCCACCCTGCACGACTCATACGAAGTTGCGCGCAAGATGGATCTTTTAAGCACAAAAGAGCGGGGGAATGATTCCCCCCGCACCCCCCAAGTTTCGGCCACACGCGCAAGCGCGTGAGGCCGAGCGCTCGGCGCTGTCGGCGACTGGCCGAAGGCCGCAGCAGCAGCGCCACACGGAGCCGCGAAGCGGCGAGGGGGGGGATACGTCCCCCACTCTTTTACAGTATCATTTTGAACGCACCTCGGCATTAGAAGGTGACCACTTTATATTCGGGGCTCGTCATCATCTTGACCAGAACCTGCGCACCGGAGATCTGCGCCCCTTTGATCAGTTCATCCGGTGAAATCAAGCGCTTGTCCGCACACGCCTTACAGACGTGAATGGGGCTCTTGTGCGCCACAAGTGAATCCAGCAGTTCCTTCATGCTTTCCCCGGTCGAGGACCGTATGCCTTCCGCCATCCCCAGTTGGGCCCAGTGAATGGCATCGTCGATCAGAAACACTTCGACGGGATTCCCTTGCTCCGCCGCAATGGAGGCAAACTGGAACGCGCGCGTGGCTCCGCCGGACTTCTCGAATCCCTTGCTGATGATGAAGAGCATCTTCTGCATGTTCGTTCCTTCCTATTCTGAAACAGGCGGTTGCCGGCAGGCGCCGAACCGCCGTCTCCGTGTCGTGCCGGCGCGCAGCCGGCCTTCTTCCCCGGTGGCAATCAATGCGATCCTCTACATCGAATGCAGGCGGACAAGAGTCCTGCAAACGAAGGAATTCCGCACCACCCGTCCCATAACATCCCGATAATACGAACGGAGCCAGGTCACCAGCGTGCAATCTGAATCACTCCCGCGGCTGCCTGTCCCGAGGCCGCCCGATCCCATTTCCTATGTTAATGCAGGAATCGGGTGATGCAATCCGCCCTCCCACGGACCAGAGACTACAATTCCATCACGGCGCCTGGTTCCGGAACGATCGCTTCGAGATCTTGCGCTTTTTGCACCAAATTCAGAATGGCCGGCCATTTCGTTTTTCTTTCATCCCTTTGAAAATGCACGAGTGCCAGCCGCCGGACACCGGCCTGCCGGGCAAACCCGATGCACTCCGACACCGTCCCGTGCCCCGGCGTGGGCTGGTCCAGGCGGAACGCTTCGTGAACCACCAAGGCGCAGCCTCTCGCCAGCTCCAGGGTGTCCACGGACGGCAGGCCGTCTCCGCTGTAAAATATCGCCTCGCTTCCGTCGTCTACCCGCACGCTCAAGTTGCGCTGTCCATGGCCCGATTCCGCAAAATTCCAGTCGAGTCCGGCAGCGTGCATCGTTTCGCCCGGAATTGCGGTATGAAACTCCAACGGATAGGTCAGCTTCGGCAGGAAATTTGGATAGGCGAGGTCCATGGAGCTCCGGATGAGCTGTTCGATGCCGGGCTGTCCGATGACAACAAGCGGCTTGGTGCGCCTCGTTTCCCAGAATCTTAGCAGCAAGGCGGGCGTCCCGAAAAAATGATCGCCGTGGAAATGAGAAACCCACAGCGCATCCAGATCGTCGGGGTTTTCGGTTTGAAGCCAGTATCGGGGCGGAACGGTAAAACCGCAATCCAGCATCACGGAGCACCGCCGTCCCCCCGTTCCGGTCTCGATCCAGAGCGACGTGTTCGGCAATATTGCGTCACAGGCTTCCCCCACCCCGAGAAAGGTTATCTTCATCGCGTCTTCCCTCCCGTTTCGTATCAGTTGGATACGTTCCTTTTTTCGGGGTTCCCGGGCAGTGTCCCCCACCGGCTTTTCCGCGAGAGCGCCGGGACGCAAAAGTGCCTGTCCCGGCGCAAGAACGCCTTCAGCCTTGACCCGGTGGGCATCAGGCCCAGCCAACACAGCCGGCAAGAACGCCCGGTTTGTCCTCCGGGCCGTCGCCGGAAAAAGAACGCGCCACCCGATGGCACAGCCTTGCCGCTCATCGTTGCGGACCGCAGTCGCCGCGATCAACGCACAGGCCAATAGAGGTCCTGCCGCCGGCAAATTGCGGTTGGAGCTCTCTTGCTGCACGGGCCTTTCCATTCCCTCGTTCGATCTTTCGTACCAGGAACGCCCAGGTGATCCATCCCAGCACCGCCATGGCAAGCATGAACAGCGAGTAAGAAATCCGCCAGTCCATTCCCTTCATCATCGCGCTGAATTCAGACATCCCGCCGATACTGGCGATGAGATTCAGCGGCAGGAAGACCACGTTGATCAGCGTCAGGTTTTTCAGCAGCACGTTCATGTTGTTGTTGACGACATTCCCCCGGGCGTCCATCAGGCCGGACAAAATCGATGAGTAGATCTCCGTTTGTTTGCGGCACTGGTCGTGTTCGATAATGATGTCGTCCATCGTCTCCTGTTCTTCCTCGGAGAAGCCGATCCGGTTCGCATTGGCTCGAAGCCTCTTCAGCACGACCGCATTCGATTCAAGCGCACTCAGATAGTAAATAAGGCTTTCACTCAGACCGAACATCTGGAGCAGATACCGGTTTTCCATGGAAAGGCTTAGCTTCCTTTCCAATTCGCCCGTCAGTTGCTTGATCACTTTGAGATGATCTAAGTAATGCCGGGTTGTGTGCAGCAAGAATCGAAGGAGCATATTGTTAAGAGAGGTCACATCACGGAATTCTTTCCCGGCAGTAAACAAAGGTGCATCTTCGTTAACGATCACGGTCATTCGGTCCGGTTGAAGAAATACCCCCACCGATGACACTTCAAACTTCAACATCTCCTCAAACGAGGCTCGGTTCGGGCGTTTCCAGATGATAAAAATACCTTCCGGGTTGAATTCCACGCGCGAAATCTCGTCCGGATCGAGAGCCGATTCCAAGTCATGCGCATCGAACTGCAGTATCTTGAGCAGCTCCTCTTTCTCCGCTACGCCCGGTGCGGCATAGACCAGGATATTGGCCGCAGCCGAATCGCTCTGAACAAGCCCCCCCTGGCAAATCTCAAATTGATTCTTCATTTTTTCTTACCTCCCGCTCGGATAAGACATGCGCAACCGTCCAAACAGAATAAACCTCGCTCGTGGAACGGTTACCAAGTTCAAAACCTGGGAGGGAAAAGGGATGGGCTCTGCTGGATTATTTCCGGGAAGAAGCCGGAACGCCCCGTACCCTCCGCTTTCACCACTGATGGGTTGTGGAAGAAGCGGTCGGGTGAGGCGATAAGAAAGGAACAACTCGGATTATCGTATCACGGACGCGACTTCCACGTGCCAGTGCGTGAATCGCCCCTACTGGGAGGCTGGTCTTCGGTGTCTTTCTCTTTCATGGTCCTTGTCTCCAAAAAGGTTACCTGATTGGCCGGAGAGAAGGAGAAAATAACAAAAGCCCTTTCCCTCAGCCTTCGAGCAGAGAAAGGGCTAAACCGCTTCAGGTTGAAGCCTGTCGAAAAGGCGTCAAACCAAACCCGATTCCCCCACTCGTTCAAGCTTCAGCACCGTGCACCGTAAGAGACGCTTATCGCCTCAGCCGCCTTAGGCAAACCCTTAATCCGGGAGTGCCTGTTCTACCCTGTTGCGCCGTATCTTTGGATACTTCTGGGCAGCGGCCTGTGTGTCACACGGGAGCCTCACCTACCTGAGGATCGATTTTCAATTCTTTCATCAGAGCACCCGGCAAGGCACTCTCATCAGCCGGTTACGTAAACCCATAATGCGCCCGTGTCAATCGAAAATCCACCGAAAATCGGCGGAATTACCGCCCATAAAGAAAGTCGTTGGCGGTTGAGCCCGGGCGAGTGACATCGGGGACAAGGGCGCCACAACATCGGGCGACAAGCACCGGCCTGCAGCCGCCGGCTCCGGGCGTCTCCCGGGACTGGAGCCCCTCCGGAGCGCCAGGACCGATCCCGCAGGAATTGCGCTTGCGCATCATGATGAGAATGTTGTAGAATTTCAAATGGTTCAAGGGTTCGACAAGACTTTCCAGGGGAGAACCCGACTGAGAGACGCGCCTCGGCATCTTCACCCGATCGATCGGACTCGTCGTTCAGGATCGATGCCTGCCGTCTTTCGATGCCCTTGGGGCCGTTTGTTGTCTTCCACGCCACGGCATGAATGGAGAAACAGATGCCCATCTCTATCGGGCGGAGACAATTCCTTTCGACAATGAGTTCCCTGCTCGCCCTGGTCGGACTGCCCTTCACGGGACCTCCGGGCGCAAGGGCAGCCGATGTACCACTGCTTCAGATTCTTCGCGACAGGTATCCGAGAGTGTTTGCCTTCCGTCAGGCGGAAGTGCTCGCGAACCTCAGAGATTACTCGAGTTGGGACACTGCGTTACGCCCCCTGGCGGGCGTCGTCGGCAAGCTGATCCCCGAGGAACGAACGGATACCGTTACGGAGAGAAATATCAGGTATTTTAGACAGTTCAAGAAGCGTTACCCCCACAAGGTCACACTGCTCCACCTGAACGGCCGCTCCCGGCTTCCCACCTTCGAGACGGAGGGCTGGTACGCGGGCTGGTGGCTTTACCAGGCCGGGACTCTGATGGTCGAATCGTTGACCAGGTCTGCCACTCGCATTTCCGTTTCCGATATCGGACGGTTTGAGCTGGAAGCCGACGGATTCGGGAACCTGTGGGAAGACCTTATCATAACCGCACGAAAACCCAATGGAAAACCCAATTTTGCCATCGTCGAGCACATTCGCCTCGTACGCATCAACACTGCCGCCTCCGCGCTCATTGTCAGGCGGGGCCAGTACGGATCGATTGCCCGGGCGTGGCCGGCCGGCAGCTACGTTGCGGCGCACGCCACGGAAGGTCCTTACTTTCCCGGGGGACAAAAGCTCTGGTGTTATAACCTCTCGACACTATCGCCACGGGATTCCGCGGGACGCCATGTCATCGACGCAATGATCGACGGGCTGCAGCCACGTTTTGCATCCGGCGGGAGTCTCGACTTCCTGGATGGCATGGAGTTGGACGTGTTCAGCCTCGGCGGCAGACGGACCGCCAAAATCGATGCCGACGGGGACGGGGTTGTGGACGGAGGGATTAGGAACGGCACGGATACGTATGTGCTCGGCCAAGTCGAGCTTACCGCCCGGTTGCGAACCATGCTGGGTCCGAACCGGTTCCTGCTGACGGACGGGGGACTGGGCCAGCGTGCGAACACCGCGGATGTGAACGGCGTCGAGCTCGAAGGGGTTCCAACGACGGCCGATTTCGACATCTACAAGTGGTCGCAGGCACTGTCGATTTTGAGGTTCTTCCAAAACCACGGACGCTCTCCTGTTCTTTCCTACGGCATGTACAAGTTCACTCCCCCGTTCGATCCCCCGACCAGGTTTTCAGCTTTCAGGCTGGCCATGGCCGCGGCTCTTTTCTCGGACTCCGCATTCACCTTTTACGACGAACCGGTCCCGGGGAGCACTCTGGGATTGAAGCCGGGTCCCGATGCCGGTAATTTCCCGGACGTTTTCACCATCTGGGATGAAGCGCGGGGGGGCAGCCTCGATACCTACGGATGGCTCGGACGGCCCTTGCGTCCCGCCATCCATCTGGCGGAAAAGCAGCCCGATCTTTATGAAGGGGCCGGAGTCTCGATAACCGACGATTTCATTGCCGGTGTCAAAGGGGCGGCTGTGATCCAGCGGGTTTCCACCTCGACCGGCGCTCACCTCTGCCTGCAGGCCAAGACCGCCGACCTGGAGGTCGAGTTGCCTCCCGTGTCCGTTCCCGGGCCTGACCTGGTGCTTGTGTTCGATGCATATGCCGAACCCCTCGGAGAATTTCCCGTAACCCTGCCGCGCATCGTGACGGTGACCGTCAAGATGTCGAACGGCTCCAAGCTCCCCATCCTCAAGGTGCCGGTCGACAGGAGCTGGAATCACCTTGTCCTCTCGTTTCGCCCCTTGCCCTCGGGTTCCTCGACGTTCTGCATTTCCGCCGAAGGCACGGAACGCCTCAGGCTTCGCCGGATAAAGGCTGTGGCGTTCCCCGACCTCATGTACCGGGAGTTCGAGGGCGGCGCGGTTTTCGCAAACCCTTCCGACGCGCCTGCAACTTTCGACTTGGGCGCGCTGTGTCCGACCGGGAGTTTCAGACGGCTGTCCGGCAGCCCCGATCAGGATCCCGCGACAAACGACGGGAACCCTCTCGGTTCGACGTTGACGCTCCCCGCACTCGACGCACTCGTGACCGTCCGTTCTTGAAGCCGACCGGGCGCTCCCGCGTCCGACATCCCGCATGCATTCTCCTCTCCCCCGGAAACCGGCCCGGCATGAGTCGGGCACGATGGTGCTCGACATCCGCGAACATTTCATTCGAGGCGGCGGCCAGGGACGAGTCGGAGAATATTCCGGGAGGTCGTTCCCGTGGTTGCGCCGGGGGTGAAGCGCCTCGCGGTCCATGCTGGAGACATGCGCGGGGAGTGCCTTGAACGCATTGCGCATCCCGTTTGTTGTGCGGTAGGGGTGGAAATGCGGCGCTTTCGGGTGTAGTTTCATATGACGTTGTCGAGTGCATGTGCAGGCCGCCGCGGGAGCCGGCCGGGGAACGTCCTGCAGCGAACGGGGCCATGGCCGCGGCAGGCGTCGAAATGCGCGGTCGGGGAAGCAGAGCACCGGCAGTTTTGTCCCGGCGCAAAACCGTCGGCAAGGCCCCCGAACGCATGACATCGGCAGGCTCCGAAAGGAAATGAAATGAGGCAACCACCCCTGACGCTTCACATCGAGACGCGGACCGGGACAACCCCTGGCCGCCCTTCCCGATTCAGGAGGATTGAATGACGGTCCACAACGGCTTCGAACTGTTGAAACAGCAGTACGTCCCCGAGATAAGCACGGAGATCAAGGTGTTGCGGCATGTCGGCACAGGCGCGCAGGTCCTGTCGCTGATCAACGACGACGAGAACAAGGTCTTCGGGATTTCATTTCGCACGCCGCCCGAAGACTCAACCGGCGTGGCCCATATCCTGGAACATTCCGTTCTTTGCGGGTCGCGCAAGTTTCCCGTGAAGGAGCCCTTCGTCGAGTTGCTCAAAGGGTCTTTGAAGACTTTTCTCAATGCATTCACCTATCCCGACAAGACCTGCTACCCCGTGGCAAGCCAGAATGACAAGGACTTCTACAACCTCATCGACGTCTACCTGGATGCGGTCTTCCATCCGCTGATCACGCCCTATATCTTCCAGCAGGAGGGCTGGCATTACGAGCTCGAGTCCGAGGACTCCTCGCTTTCTTACAAGGGAGTGGTCTTCAATGAAATGAAAGGGGCCTATTCTTCGCCGGATAACCTTCTTGCGGAATACTCACAGCAGTCGCTCTTTCCGGAAAGCACCTACGGGTTGGATTCTGGCGGGAATCCGGAGAAGATACCCGATTTGACCTACGAGCGATTCAAGGCATTTCATGAAAGACACTATCACCCTTCCAACGCCTATATATACTTTTACGGCAATGACGATCCGGAGAAGCGTCTGCGCTTTTTGAGGACCTACCTGGACGATTTTTCGGCCGTCCCGGCGGATTCATCCGTGGGACTGCAGCCGTTTTTCGACGCGCCCCGGCGCATCCGTCGCGGCTTTGCATCCGGAACCGAGGCGGGTCATGGCCGGGGAGCCAAACCGCGCGGCATGATGACGCTCAACTGGCTGCTTCCGGAAACCTCGAATGCGACCTTGAATCTTTCCCTGCAGGTCTTGCGGCACATCCTGATCGGCATGCCGGGTTCGCCGCTGCGCAAGGCACTGATCGACTCGGGACTCGGCGACGACCTGGCCGGAACGGGACTCGAGAACGAGCTCCGGCAGGCATACTTCTCCACCGGGCTGAAGGGCATCGACACCGACCAGGCCGATCATGTCGAAAAGCTCATTCTGGACACCCTCGCAGGACTAGCGGGGGACGGGATCGCGCCTGAATTCGTCGAAGCGGCTCTGAATACCGTCGAGTTCCGGCTGCGCGAAAACAACGCAGGAGGTTACCCACGCGGCCTGGTCCTCATGCTCCGGGCGCTTTCCACCTGGCTCTACGATGGTGACCCGGCGGCGCTGCTCGCATTCGAGGCCCCGCTGGAGGCCGTCAAGTCTTCGGCCGCCGCAGGGAAGCGGTATTTTGAAGGAATGATCGAGCGGCATTTTTTGCAGAATCCGCACCGCACCACCCTGATCCTGAAACCCGACCCAACCCGGGCGGATGCGGAGGAAGCCCGGGAACGCGAACGTCTTGCCGCAGTCCGTTCCACCATGAGCGCGGAGCAACTGCGGGCCGTCGTCGAAAACACTCGCGAGTTGCGACGCAGACAGGAAGCGCCGGATTCGCCCGAAGCCCTTGCCGCCATTCCCACCCTGAAACGGGAGGACCTGGAAAGAACCAACAAGAAGATCCCCATGGAAGAAACGTTCCCGGAAGGCTCGAGGCTGCTCTTTCACGATATCCATACCAACGGCATCTTCTATCTTGACATGGCATTCGACATCCACTCTCTGCCGCAGCACGCCCTGCCTTTCGCTCCGCTGTTCGGCCGGGCGCTCGTCGAAATCGGTACCGAAACGGAGGATTTCGTGTCTCTGTCCACGAGAATCAGCCGTCGGACCGGCGGTATCCGACCGGATGTGTTCACGTCGGCGGTGAGAAGCAGCCCGCACGGCGCTGCACGGCTCATTCTTCGCGGCAAGAGCACGGTCCCGCGGGCCGGCGAGCTTTTCTCCATATTGCGGGACGTTTTGCTCACGGTCAAACTCGACGATCGGGAACGGTTCCGGCAGATGGTGCTCGAAGAAAAGGCACGACAAGAGCAAAGGCTCATTCCCGGCGGGCATCAGATGGTGAATCTGCGCCTGCGCGCCCACTTCGGCGAAGCGGACTGGGCGGCCGAACAGACCTCCGGGATCAGTTACCTCACGTTCCTGCGCAAGCTGGTCTCCGACATCGACGAAAACTGGTCCGGCATTCTTGCAACGCTCGAAGATCTCCGCCACGTTCTGATCAACCGGACCGGCATGATCTTCAACGTGACCGCGGATCGGTCCGACTGGAGCCGGGTCCGCGGCGATTTCGAACAATTCGTCCGGGAACTTCCGGCTCGGCCTCCCGGCAGGTGCGACTGGCATCCGAAGCACAACCCCGAGCTTGAAGGCTTGCTCATCCCCTCGCAGGTCAACTATGTAGGCAAGGGACTCGACCTCTACCGGCTGGGATACCGTTTCCACGGATCGGTCCAGGTGATCACCGCCTACCTGAGAAATTCCTGGTTGTGGGAGCAGGTTCGCGTGCAGGGAGGAGCCTACGGGGCAATGTGCCTGTTCGATCGGATTTCGGGGATACTCACCTTTGTGTCCTATCGTGACCCCAATCTCGATCGAACCCTGGAAGCCTTTGACCGCGCCGCGGATTTCCTGCGGACCGTCAATTTGAGCGAGGACGAGCTCACCAAGGCGATCGTCGGCGCCATCGGCACCTTGGATACCTATCTGCTTCCGGACGCCCGGGGATACGTCTCCATGCTGCGGACCATTACCGGCGACATGGAAGAAGATCGCCAGAGAATGCGGGACGAAATCCTCGCGACCACCACCCGGGATTTCAGAGATTTCGCCGAAGTCCTGGATGCCGTCAGACATCATGCGATCGTCAAGGTGCTCGGGTCAAAAGCCGCTGTCGATGACTCTCCCATCGGCAGAAGCGGGAAGATCGAGCTCGTGACGGTCCTGTAGGCGATGGAACGGATTCTCCTCGTGCCGGCCTTGCCGGGGAATTGTGTTGCCATGAATCTCCGGGGAACTCGTTCCGGTAGACCTTGAGCCTCCCTGATGGTGGAGGCGGCGGCGCCTGGTCCCGCAACACCCTGAACCGGGCGGACCACTGCCTTATGTCCCCTGTGCGGGAAGCACGCAACGACGCGAAGGAATGCCTCGGATCAAGTGGTTTTCTCGGAAAAGCGGAGGGAGTGAGGGGGGGATGGTTGCCAAACACATGGCCGCACGATCGTGTCTCGTTATCTGACGATAAGCCCCCTCGGTGCTCCCGCACAGAGGACGGCCCCCGCGGACCATGATTTTTCCCGCAGCCGGATCGCCTTCGCAAGACATGGAAGGAGTAGACCTGTGATCTCATCCATGTCGGTCCGCACAGGACCGGGTCCGGATATCTCCCCTTGCCCGGAACCGCGGCGTGGGTGTTCGCTTCGAAAGCGCCGGAGGCCGCGGCCCGGGAAAGGATGAAGTGTCTCACATTGAAATCGGATCCACCTTGACGTCAAACCACATCGAACCGTTCGCGCCCGTGCTGTCCAGCGATTCCGGACCCGACCTGTTGTACTCGGAGATGATTCTGTACACGCTGCCCTCGGAGAGACCGGTATGTTTGGCGATTTCGGAAACCGGACGCGGATCGATGATGGCATTGTAAATGACCAGCCACTTCTGCATCTTCATGAAGCCCGCGGTCATTTGCATTTTCATCCTGATCTGCTCCGCGGACAGGTGGTCCTTGATTCTCGAAGTCTCAACCATTTTCCCCTCCTTGCCGGACCCCTTTCGTCCGGTCACAAACGGCGCGAGAATACTCCCGTAATCCCCGGTACCATCTCACCTTCAACACCGGCAGCTAAACCGGCATATTATCGCTATTCATGGGTCCCTTTTACTCTACAAAAGTGCTGGAGATAAATACGGTGATCACTGTAAATAAATAGTTTTAGAAGGTATTTCGGTTGGGACGAACACTGTATGCAAATCCATGAAGCATGGGGGATAACAACGAACGGGATTTCGAAAGTGCGGCCGGACCGCCTCGTTCAACTCGTTATCCTCATGCCGTCTGCGGTCTCGGGCTTGCCGGAGAGGATCGTATCCACCAGACCGGTGATATCCTGGCTGGTGTTGTAAACTTTACTGAAAAAGTAATCGGCGCCGCACTGCCTTGCGGCCTCACGGTACTCGGGCAGATCATAACTGGAAAGAACGATAATGACCAGACCGGCATGCCCGGCCCGAATGCTTCGGGTGAGCTCCAACCCGTTCATTCCCGGGAGCTGTATATCCATGAAGACGATTTCCGGACTGAACGCATTCAGCTTCCGAAGAGCTTCTCCCCCCTCTTCGGCTTCCTCGATACTCATGAACGGAAACCGCGCCAATAGCGTCTCCCGCAACGACTGGCGGAAATTCGAGTTGTCTTCGACGATCAAAGCATGGCACATGACGCTTTCTCCGTGCGCCGACACGTCGGGAAAGGTCCGTGTCGTAGATTCCTGATGGCCATGAAAAACGTTCGATGGTAGTCCCGGCCATTTTCCCGAATCGACTGTATGGGGTAAATGGGTTGGACACAGTATCTGTATCCGCGCAATACAGTATTTTACCGCGGTGGGGCGGGAGGTCCCGTAGGAGGCCCATGTCAAAAAAGACTACACCTTTGGTGCCGTTTACTGTATGCTACAAAATCAATATGATAAGCAAATTTGCGTATCCGCAGTATGTTACGATGGTTCGGGGTTCCTGAGGGATCGTCACCGGTCGGCGCGAGCTGCCGCGCAGCCAATTCATTCGCCAGGACGGGGTAGAAAGCCATGGGAGACAAGAGACGAATCGTCATCGCTGAAGACCACACCATTCTGAGGGAGGGGCTCCGAATGCTTCTTTCCTCAAATCCCGATTTTGAAGTTGTGGGGGAGGCACAGGACGGTCTGGACGCCGTTCGACTGGCTGAGAGCCTGAAGCCGGATCTCATGCTGATGGATCTTTCCATGCCGCGCATGAACGGGATGGGAGCGATCCAGGAGATCAAGAAACAGTGCACGGCGACCAAAATTCTGGTACTGACCGTCCACAAGTCGGAGGAATATATCCTGGCCACACTCAAGGCCGGAGCGGACGGTTACGTGCTCAAGGATGCCACTCACAGCGAGTTGATGCTTGCCATCGAATGCGTTTTTTCCGGAAAATCCTACCTCAGCCCGAGCATATCCGAAAAGGTCATCGAAGGTTATCTCGAGGGGCGCAAGACGATCAAATCCAGCACTTCCTGGGACACGCTCACTCAACGTGAAAAAGAGATCCTGAAGATGATCGCCGAGGGATACAAGAACAAGGACATCGCGGACTACTTGTGTATCAGCGCCAAGACCGTCGAAAAGCACCGCGCCAATCTCATGAAAAAGCTCGATCTGCACAGCGCTTCCTCGTTGACTGCCTTCGCCATGGAAAAAGGCCTCATCACCAAATAATACCGGCTTGCCTGGAAAACGGATTCCAGGATGAATCGGTTTGCATGCTTCGGGGTGTCGCCCGATACGTGTGAATCACGCGGGAAATGGATTCCCGGGGGAACCTGCGCTCTTGCTTCGCGGGGGTTGTCGCGGGTGCGATGGGCAAGTGAGTACAAAACGGCAACACCGGGCGTGAGAGCATGAAGCTCTGCCCTGCAATTGCGCAGCTCATGGGAGCGGGTTTGTCCCCGCCTGTGTCACCTTCCGCCGATCCCTCGTTCCGGAATCCTGAACACAAACCGGCACAACCGCCTTTCCACCGTGTATTCCCGCATTTCCGTCGGCAGGCCGAGCCCGGCGTGTTTCCGCCGCCGGTCCGCCCCGGTCGGACCTTCACTCACTGCGACACGGCGGGAGTGCCGTGATGATTCCTATTGAAGGGCCGCCAGCGCGGTGCCGATTCGATCGAACCCCTCCTTCAGATCGTCCATCGACAGCGCATAGGAGATGCGGATGCACCGATCCTCTCCGAAGGGGCTTCCGGGCACCACGGCGACGTGTGCTTTCTCCATAAGGTAGTCGGCAAGGTCGAGCGAATTCGCAATGCTTGCGCCCCCCACCTTCCTGCCGAAGTAAGCGCTGAAATTGGGAAAGACATAGAAAGCGCCCGCGGGAGTCGGACACGTGACGCCGTGCAGCTCGCCGATCCTCGCAAGCACATATCGGGACCGCTCCTCGAAGGTTCGCACCATCTGGTCGACAAGACGCCGGTCGCCGTTGAGGGCGGCCAAACTGGCATATTGGGAGATGGAGGTCGGATTGCTGGTCGATTGCCCCTGGATCTTTGTGGCGGCGCGAATCACTTCCTCATTTCCGATCAGGTAGCCGATTCTCCACCCCGTCATGCAGTAGGTCTTGCTCACTCCGTTGATGATGAAACACCGGTCGATCATCCGTTCGTCCACCATGGCAAGGTTGGTCCACTCACGGCCTCCGAACAGGATCCGACAGTAAATGTCGTCACTGGCGATGAGCACACCGGGGTGACGGGCGAGCACCTCTGCCAGTCCCTTCAGATCCGAAGCGGTGTAGTGGGTCCCCGTCGGATTGCTCGGACTGTTGATGATAAAGAGCCGGGTGCGGGACGTGATGGCCTTCTCGAGTTGCTCCGGCTGCAATTTGAACGCGTTTTGCTCGGAGCACGGGACCGCCACCGGAACCGCCCCTGCCAGTTCCACCATGTCAGGATAGGAGACCCAGTAAGGAGAGGGAATGATCACCTCGTCACCCGGATCCAGGACGGCCTGAAACAGGTTGTACAAAGCGTGCTTCCCACCGCAGGAAATCAACACGTTTTCACGTTTGTATGTAAGGCCGTAGCCGTTCTCGATATCCCGGCAAACGGCGTCTTTGAGCTCGTCGATGCCGCCCACGGCCGTATAGCGCGTCTGACCGTTGCGCATGCTTTCCACGGCTGCTTCCTGAATGTGCGAAGGGGTATCGAAATCGGGTTCGCCGACACCGAAGTTCACCACGTGAACACCACTCTGTTTCAGTGCCTTCGCCTTCGAATTGATGGTCAATGTGGCCGATGGTTTGATTCTTGATACTCTTTCGGCAAGCTTCATTGCCTTCCCCTTTTCTAAGAGTTGCAGGTCAGGTCTTCAGTGTAGTGCACGGCCGTCAGAAACAAACCATGCGCCGGAGCGGTCATCCCCGCGCGTTTGCGATCCCTGCTCGACAGGATGTCGAGGAACTCTTCGGGAGCCCGCACCCCTCTGCCCACCTCGACGATCGTTCCCACGAGATTTCGCACCATGTGCCTCAAGAAACCGTTTGCCTCGAATACGAGCCTCATTTCCCCATTTTCCAGGCAGTCCAGGTCGGCCCTTCGAATGGTCCGCTCCGTCGATTTCACCTTGGAGCCGGATGCCATGAAAGCCGCGAAATCATGCCGCCCCAGCAGGCTTCCGAGACATTCGCGCATGCGCTGCGGTTCCAGCGGCTGGGGAACGTGCCATGCATATCGGCGCTGCAGGGCGGATCGTATGGGCCTGTTCAATATGTGGTACTCGTAGGTCTTCCCCGTGGCGGAAAAGCGCGCATGAAAGGACTCGGCCGCCACCTCGGCGTGCAGCACGACGATGTCGGGCGGCAGGAGGCTGTTGATGCCGCGCAGAATCTCCTCGGGCCTCAACCGGGTGTGGACGTGGAAGTTCACGACCTGGCCGCAGGCATGGACACCCGCGTCCGTCCGGCCCGATGCACGAACACCGACGGGCGATTGCAGCATGACCTCCAACCGGGATTCGAGCACCTCCTGGATGGTCAGCACCCCCAGCTGTCTTTGCCATCCGTGGTAGTGAGAACCATCGTATTCCAGGATGAGCTTGAAGTTTTTTCTTTCCGGGAGATCGTACTGGTTCATCGTCGTGACATCACGGGAATGCTTTCGGGTTGAGGGGGAGACCATCGGGGGCGTGCGCTTCTGCGCCCCTTCGGACGTCCCGCAATCCGCGGCATATCGAGGCGATCAGGGTTGCCACGGAGCATCCTGCAGTCCGCAGTCTTCCGGAAATCCGCACATGATGTTCATGTTGCAGATCGCCTGACCCGAAGCACCGCGGGTCAGGTTGTCGATGACCGCGATCAGGACCGCGCGACCTGTCCTCGAATCAAGCCGCCAGCCGATGTCGCAATAATTGCTGCCTCTCACCTGCAACGTCGTCGGCATTTCGGCGCGACACAAACGAACGAACCGGGCATTCCGGTAGAAGGACTCATAAGCAGCGCTGATGTCCTCCGGCGTCACTCCTTGAATCACGGTCGCGTACACGGTACTCAGAATCCCCCGGCTCATGGGGACGAGATGAGGCGTGAACGTGACGGCAAGCTTCTCTCCCGCAAGGCGGCTCAGTTCCTGCTCGATTTCGGGCGTATGCCGGTGTTCGCCGACTTTGTAGGCTTTGAATCCATCATTGACTTCACAGAAATGAACGGTCAGGGAGACCCCGCGCCCCGCGCCGGACACGCCGGACTTGGAATCCGCGATCAACGTGCGGGGGTCCGCCAGTTTCCCGGCGACAAGGGGGGCTGCCGCAAGAATGACACTGGTGGGATAGCATCCCGGGTTGCCGACCAGTCGAGCGTTCCGGATCTCCTCCCGGTGGAGCTCCGGCAGTCCGTACACCGCTTCCTTCAGCAGTTCCGGGGTCTTGTGCGGCTCATACCAGGCTTCGTACACGGCTGCGTCAAGAAATCGATAGTCGGCGCTCAGATCGACCACCTTCGCTCCTCCCTTGAGGAGATCCGGGATCATATCCATGGCCGCCCGGTGGGGCAGAGCGGTGAAAACCAGATCGGCCTCGGCCGCCAGCCGTTCGGGGTCCGGCTCCTCGAACACCAGGTCACAATGCTTGCGCAGCGCCGGGTAGACTTTGTCGAGCCTCTGTCCCCGATGGACCCGCGAGGTGATCATCTTCAGTTCGGCATGGGGATGTCGATCGAGCAAACGCACAAGCTCGAATCCCGTGTAGCCGGATGCGCCGGCAATGGCAACCCGCAGCATAGCTTTCCTCTCGTACAATAAAATGTAGGGGGACACGCATCGCGCGCATCACCCCTATGATATGTTTGCGGCAAACCGGCGGCCGCAACGTTTCAACGTCGCCTGGAGCAGCCTTCAGGATGGCGTGATGCCGGGGGTTTCCGACAGTCTCCGTGATCCTGCCATGAACTGCAACGGGGAAGTCTCTCTACCGCTTGGAATACTGGAATCTTGCCCGGGCGCTTCGACGGCCGTATTTTTTCCGTTCCTTGACCCTCGAATCCCGCGTGAGAAATCCAGCTCTCTTGAGTACCTCTCGAAACTCCGGATTAAACTCCAGAAGGGCCTTGGAGATACCGTGACGGATCGCCCCCGCCTGGCCGGACCCGCCTCCGCCCAACACGTTCACGGTTACGTCCAGCTTGCCGAAGGTGCCCGTTAGAACCAGGGGCTGGTAAATGACCATTTTGCTGGTTTCGCGATCGATATACTCCTCGATCGTTCTCTTGTTGATGGTCACGGAGCCCGATCCCGGCTTGAGCCAGACCCGAGCGACCGCAGTCTTCCGTTTCCCCGTTGCGTAAAAACGCTGATCCGCCATCGCTGAACTCTCCTGCTATTCTTATTGTGCTACAAGGCGATCCTCGTCGGTTGCTGAGCTTCATGCGGATGCTCGGCGCCCTTGTAGACCTTGAGCTTCTTGATGAGCTTCCGGCCGAGCCGGTTCTTGGGAAGCATGCCCCACACCGCCAATCGCAACAGCTTCTCCGGATTGCCGGCATTGAGCTTCCGCGCACTCTGCACTTTCACCCCACCCATGTAACCGCTGTGGCGATAGTACAGTTTCTGGTCCCATTTATTTCCGGTCAGCTGCACCTTGTCGGCGTTGATCACCACCACAAAGTCCCCGAGGTCCACGTGGGGGGTAAATGCGGGCAGGTGCTTTCCTCTCAGCCGCATGGCGATACGGCTGGCGAGTCTTCCCAGCACCTGGTTCTCGGCATCCACCAGGATCCATTTGCGCTGACTTGCTTCAAACTTCGCGCTGATTGTCTTCATTGACGGCTCTCCGCATCTAAAATAAGTCAAACCCGAAGCAGTGATGTATAAAAGATCGGGTTTCCAATGTCAAGAGCGTTCTTGCAGGCAGGACCGAACCGCGTCGCAATTTTCGACGGGACCCGGGCGCCGTCCGCCAGTCGTCACGGCAGACCGGAGGGACTCTCTCCCGTCTTGTAGCCGAAACTGCCCACCAGGTTGCCCAGACCGAGCAGGTTGAGCGAAACGATCACCCGCTCGTCGTTGTCTTCCTTCTCAAAGGCCACGCCGAGGGCCCAGCATCCGCGCAGGTACTTTATCCCGTAGCCTTGCTTGTAAATCGTGCCCTGGTCGAAGGAGTAATCATGGTACGTGTTCAAATACAGGTTTGAAAACGTCTTGAACACGATTTCCGTGGTCAGCTCGTTGACGGGCATGTCCTCGCGGAACTGGTAGTCGAACCGCACCGCGTGGCCTTTCCCATCGTCCAGGGTCAGCAGGAAATCCTGGTGGTAGCCGTTGGGTGAGTCCGAATAAAGATTGGCATCGTAGGACAGCGTGAGGTAGCGCTTCGGCATGAGGTCGATCCGCATTCCCACGGATGTGAACCCCTGCTCCTCGCCGAAATTGAAAAATGCTTCGTCGGGCGGCGGGTCTTCGATGTTGAACAGCTGGTACAACTTCAACCGCGCGAATTCACGATAGCTTGTGACCGAATTCCCTTCGGAATCCTGCCGAACCTCCTTGGCCGTGAGGAACGTGGTGAACCCGTATCGCAAGGCGTTTCTCGCCTGATCCTGGTCCAGTCGATCGAACCGCGGGATGTCTCCCTGGATGGCCTCCGGGACGTACTCATACACGACCTCGGGCCGTATGGCGTGCTCCAGCGCCACATAGTCGCCGATCTTGATCGGATACACCCGATTCAGCCGCGTGCTCATGTCCATCCGCACATCGGTCAGGAACCTCCCCTGCAACTGGTTGAGAGAGCTGTCGCCCCCCCAGTCGACCCAGTACGAGGAGGCGCGCATCCCCACCGAAGGCTCGATGTCAATGTAGTTCTTGTAGTGCATCGGGTAGTGGACGCGCGGATACACGTCCAGGCGGTCCCCTTTGTAGCCTTCCCTGCGCCAGTAGTTGACCAGCGAGCTGTCGAACGTGTAATAGACCGGCAACCGCTCGATCCAGGACGGGATGACATTGAACGATACCGCAGGCAGCCGCTCGAACGTGAATTCGTCCCGGGAATCGTCAAGCTGTTCCCAATAGCGGATGTCCAGGCCGACCAGTGTCGACTCCGTCCTCTTGTCCAGGTACAAAGCGGATTCACGCGTCAAGGACGTTTTGTCGTCGAGTATGCCGCGTCCGAAGTAGTCGCGAAACACCTTGTTGGAATAGTCATAGGAGACCGATCCTTTCGTGAACTCCTGGAGAAAATTCCGGTCGCTCACGTAGTCGAGGTTCAAACGCGCCTCGATTTCCCCCGGCAAATCGAAATTGTGCCTGGCCCTCACCCAGTAACGGTCCCGGGTCTGGAAAGGGTAGCCCTGGTCGAACAGGAAGTCCTTGTCGGCCTGGTCCCGCAAATAGTTGACCGCCCAGACCCCTTCGCCCCATGTCCGGTGATTGATGCGATACTCGGCGCCGGCCATGAAGCCGCGCTTCTCCATGTAACGGGCGAAAAGCGTCGCGTCCATGTCCCCCCGCATCGCCCAATAGAACGGAATCTCAAAATCCGCTCCATCCAGCTTGGAGTAACCGGCCCAGGGCAGCAGGAACCCGGACTGTCTCCTCTGGTCCACCGGAAGCGCGATATAGGGAGAGTAGAAGACGGGAAAATCCCTGATCCAGAAAGAGGTGTGGGTAGCCCAGGCAAAACCGTTCAAATTGACGTTCATTTCGTCGTACTTGATTTTCCAGTCCGAATTGGCCGGATCGCAGCTCGTCAGAAAGCCTTCCTTCATTTCGAACTGGTGGGGACCGATCTTGGTGATGTATTTCCCCTCCGCGTACAACTGATTCTCGGCAAAATAGATGAGACCGCCGTCCAGCCACCCCGTTTCCATGTCCAGGTTCCATAGAACGTATTCGCCCTTCAGCCAGTTCCTTCCGTACTGGAGAAATACATGTCCGCGCAGTTCCGCCTGCCTCTTTTCCATGTCCACGGTGGCCCAGTCGGCCTGGATGACACGTTCATGCGATGTGATCCGAACGCCGCCCTCCGCCGTGTAGACCTGTTTGGACTGGTCGTAGGCAATGCTCCCGGCTTCGATTCTCCATGTCCCCTGGACGGTTCCCAGAAAGCTTTCGCGGCTGAATCCGAGGGTTGTGACGCTCTTTGGCTCGGCAGCGCAGGGAACCGCGATCATGTGGAGAACCGAGGCAACCACGGTGAAGAGAACCGCACACATTGCGAGGTGTCTGGAATGGCTCATAGCTGCTCTTGATCAGGTTGTCTCGAATTTTTGGGTGCTCGTCGTCCCGGAAGCCTCACATCAACCCGGAACAGCGGTTCAGTCACTCACCTTTCGATGGGCTCGCCGAACAATTCCTTCACTTCACCCGCAAAATAGAGCGAACCCGTGATACAGATCAAATCGTCCGGCCCGGCAAATCGGCCCGCCTGCTGTATCGCCTCCGCCACATCGGGAATCACACAGTGATTTCCGGCATACGGCCTGGCCAATTGCCGCAGTCGATCCGCCTTCGCCGCTCGCGAATACCTGGGCTGGGTGAATATTGCCGTTTCGGCCAGGGGCAGCAACCGTCGAAAGATGCCGGCAATGTCCTTGTCTTCCATGATGCCCATGACCAGGTGAAGCTTCTGGTAGGTGAAGCAATTCCTCAGCGCGTCCCTCAGGGATTCGGCTCCCTGGGGATTGTGGGCGCCATCCAGAACAATGAGCGGTCTCCGGCCGAGGACCTCGAGTCGCGCCGGCCAGCGAACCGCTGAAAGGCCCAGTTCGACGGCACCGGAATCGATATAAAAATCCCCCTTCTCCTCGAGCACCTCGAGTACCGCTATGGCCAGGGCTGCATTGCGCACCTGATGCACCCCGGGCAGGCTGATCTCCAGGGAAGGCCAGTCCCATTTCAACCCCTGGTATCGGGCTGCCCCGCCGGGTCTTCTTCTCGCTTTGAATTCCTTGCCCAGCCGGTATAGAACGGCGCGCTTTCGCTGGCAGGTCGCCGTCAGGACACCGTGGACCAGGGGCTGCGTGACCCCGGTTACCACCGGCACCTCTTCCTTGATGATGCCGGCCTTCTCCCTGGCTATCGAGGACAGTGTAGAGCCCAGATATTCCTGATGATCGAAAGTGACATTCGTGATCACCGAAACCCTGGGATGAATCACATTGGTGGCGTCCAGCCGTCCGCCCATCCCCGTCTCGATGACCGCCCATTCCACATTCTCTTCCGCAAACAACAGCAGTGCCATGGCCGTAACCACCTCGAAAAACGTCGGCGGTTCCCGGTCGTCGATCTGCTTTCTCACTTTTTCAAATATCGCAAGGATGCGATCGATGCGCACCTCCCGCTCGTCGATACGAAACCTCTCGGTAAAGCGCACCAGGTGAGGCGAGGTGTACAAACCGACCCGCACCCCGTGTTTCCTCAACATGCTGGACAGCATGGCCGCGGTCGAGCCCTTGCCGTTCGTTCCCGCGATATGAATACAACGAAGACTGCGATGAGGATTCCCCAGCCGCATCAACAGGTTGTTCGTGGAGTTGAGCCCGAATTTGATGCCGTGTTTCTGCAATCCGAACAAATAGTCCACGGAATCTTGGTACTCGGAAAGCGACATCTCAAGCATTCCTCGATCACCCCTCATCGGACGATATTATTGCTTCAGGCCTTTGCCGCCTCGTGATGAGAACTTTCGGATGTCATTTCGGCGAAAGCCGGAACCCGGGAGATCACGCTTTCCCCGGCCTTTGCGCCTGTCTTGGACGCCGATCCGGGGTTCGCCAGGATGATGACTCGCGCTGATGAGATTCTTCCAACGGCAACATTAATTACCCCCCAAGGCGGCAGAAAATCGTCGCCGCGGAGGTTTTCATCTATTACCACATTTCCGCCACGTTCGAAACGATCATTATTCCCACCCCATGATACCGATTCGCGTTCAAGCCCTCGGAACAGGGAATCAGTGAACGGGGAGAAAGACGGGGGCAAGCCCCACTGTGATCCGCGCATTAGGGGCGCAGGGCTTTGTACCCTCCCGTCCGATGTTGCCGGTTTGAACGCGACTCCTTTGCTCAGGCACCCTCGTCATGCGCGGCGGATGAAAACAGGTTCACCTGGAACCCCGTTTTCCGAGCACGCCGATACACAACGACCCGCGGTCGCGCGTTCCATCCGAAACGGCAGGACCCTGCGCCGAGACCGGAAATGCCCTGCAGCCCGGAATATCCGGTCCCCTTTCGTCTTTCGCCCCGCCGGTGGTTGAAATGATTTGAATTGTCCCGGGGCCTTTGCTAGATAGTATCGTTGTCGCAAGCTTGTGCGCCGGGTCGAGATATCCCCGCATGCCGTGCGCTGGAGGAAACGAGTCCTGCCAATGCGCTTTCCTCGGGGGAGATACGGCATGTTCTCCGCGGGGGGGGGAGGGGATCGCGTCTCTTCGGATGTGCACCGGACGATGTTCTTTCTCCATATAACAACCGAGAGAAAAGGTGAGTGTCGTGGCGGGAAGCGGCGGTGGCCGTGGAACCGCGGAGCCATTCACCCGGGAGGGGACCTTCCCGGGGCGTGTCTATTTTCGGCCGGCACGCGCGTGATTCGGGAACACAGCCGGAAACCCCGGGATACCTTAGCTACCGCTCCAGAGGGATACCCATCATGACGATCAGCAACACGATCATCTCCATCATGACCGCCGATCTCAAGCCGAAAGACCTCAAAAAGCAGATGGCCCTCATCCATGAGCTCGGCAACTTTCTTTCAGCCTCCCTCAGCCTCAGGGAAATGCTGGAAGGAGCCATCTGGAAAGTCCTGGCTCATTTCGACCTCGACGCAGGCAGAATCTACCTGATGCATGAGAGCGGCCTCTACCTGGCCCTGGCCGCGGCCATCGGAACGGATCCCAGGGGCATGGAAAAAATCAACCGGAATGAAGGTTTCACCGGGAAAGCCGTCCGTAACAGGGCGTTTATCGCCCAGCACGTCTCCGAGCTCGAGGAAGAAGACCGGATGTCGCTGCTCATACGCAAGGGTTTCAAGGTCGTGATCTGCATCCCGCTCATCGTCATGGACAACATAACCGGCGTCATGAACCTGACGGCCAACAGGGATATCGAACTGGATCAGGAGGAGATCGATCTCCTGATCACCGTGGCAAACCATATCGCCATAGCCGCACACCACGCCAAGCTGCAGAAGGAAATCGAAAACCGGGAAAAGACCATCGACTTCCTGCGCACCCAGCTGCAGAATATTCCCAAGCCTTGAAGTGCCGTCGTCCCGACATGCAAGGAACGTCGCGCTCATCCCGGCCGCGCAAGGCACGGGGCGACACCGCTTCCCGATCCCTCACTTGAAACGGATCCTCCCCGGCTGAAAGCGTTTCCAGGCCGGCTTCCCCCGTCGCGCAAGCACTCGGGTCTCGCATGGAAACTCAAGGCGGAAAGCGGGGCCGGACCTGTCCCGCAACGCTCACTGCCAGGTTTCGCTTCTGAGTATCCGTTGCTTTTCGTCCACAATTTTCAACTCGTCATTGATCCTCTGGATGGCCCAGATGTTTTCCGCTTTTCCCGAAACCGATTTTTCGTCATTGCGGACGCTGAAAGAGGTGATGAACTTGGCAATTTTCACATCCTGCTGGTCGGTGACGATCAGCACCACGTTCCCGTCGATGGACGACTCGATCGTATCCCACCTTCGGAAGTAGTGCTCCTTGTCCTTCCGGACGAACTCCCTGCTCACCGTCCCTTTGGAATAGTAGTCGACCTTGTCCGCGTAACAGGACAGCACCGCACTGATGTCCTTTTCCGCGACGGCATCCATGCAGCCCTCGACGAATTCGACGATTTCCTCTCTGCGAATGGAGGTTGCGCGGTCGACAACGGGAGGAACGGGCGGTTCCGCTCGGGAAGCGGCCCCGGGCGGCACCCCGGAGGGTGCGGAAGGCGATTCCTCCACCTCATCCGGCGGAAGCCGGCGGCCGGTTGCGACAGCACCCTTCGGCTCCCCGCTCACGGGCGGCTCCGGGGTGAATTGTCTCCGCTCGTCGGTTTCATCCCCGTACTTCGATGTCTCGTCCCCCCGATCCGCCCGGGGAGGGTGTGCCGAGGGTTCGTTTTTCGAGGGAACGATGTCCACCAACAGAGGATGCTTGTCCCTGGTCAAATCGGCGGTGGCGGAGTAGGTGATGCTCGCTTTCCTGCCTATGAGCTTTTGAGCGGCGGCGGCAAGCGCATCGCTCCTTTGCTTGCTCGTTTCCGGGTCGAAATAAAACACGATGTTGGGTACGTAGACCCCGTACTTGTCGACACGAATGACCGAGGCGTCCATTGTGCCCTGAGTCCGGGCGGGCCTAGCCTCCGCGGCCTCCACGACGTGAACGATGGCCAGGCACGACCCGAGCCAGCATATAATACTTAAACCACCCATGCATATCAGCAGTCGCGGTTTCATGATCTTCCTTCCCGATCGCGGTGAGATTTCTTCTTTTATCCAGTGTATCGTTTCAGCAGGAGAATTGAAAATCCCGGGCGGTCGCCCCCCGGCTCAGTCGTTCAGAAGCGCCTCGATTTCCGGCAGTGTTCTTTCCTGCCAGTCTCTTTCGAACAGCCTGCGGAGGTGAAAAGCGATGCTTCGGTGCACTTCGGACCCGGACACATCCTTTCCCAGGAGCCTGGATATGGAGGTCATTTCGACCCCTTTCAATCCGCAGGCGTCGATCAACCCGAAGTATTCGAGATTCGTGGTGCAGTTCAGTGCGATACCATGATAGGAAACCCACCTGCTGACCGCTATTCCGACGGAAGCGATCTTGTCGCCTCCGACCCACACGCCCCGGTTCTTGCCGTTGCGTCTCCCCTTGATCCCGAAGTCGCCGAGTACGCCGATGACAAGACTTTCGAGCGCCGACACGTAATCCGCAAGGCTCAGACCGCTTTCACGCAGATGAAGGATGGGGTACACCACTGCCTGGCCGGGACCGTGATAGGTGACGTCCCCGCCCCTTTCGACCTGGACGACGGGGATTCCCATTCTTTCCAGATCCTCCGGCGACGCTTTCAGGCAAAGCCTGTTTCCGCGCCGTCCCAGGGTAATGGTGTGAGGATGCTCCACGAGGAGTACCGTATCGGGCACCACATCGATGACCCTTCTCGCGTGAAGCCGCTTCTGGAGGTCCCGGGAGCGGTTGTAATCAAGCATGCCGAGATTGAGGAGAAACGCCTTCCGAAGCATTTGACCCTCGAGGAAAAGACACCGTCGGATTCCCGCCTTCGACCGAATCGGCGGATGTTGCGGGCAGGATTCCCGGCGGGTTTCGGGCATTCCTTGCAGGGAAGAGCCTTAATTCATGCAACCGGTTGCGTCGGCCCGGCGTGGAGGTTCCCGTGTCCTTCCGGCTTTATGTGAAAGACCCCTGCTCCTTGAGTCTGATGGCGACGGGCAAGCCGATTTCCAACGACAGCTCGTCGGAGAGCTTCTGAGAGAGCTTCTGCATTTCCTTGATCTCATCGGAAAAGATGCTCTCGTTCACGCCCAGGGAAACCTCGAGGTATTCCATCATCTGCTGTTTCACAGCCATGAAACGATAGAGAGGGGGTTCGAATCCCAGTTCACGCGTGAGAATGTGAAAGATTTGTTTGTGATAGACCTTCACGCCGCGAATCACCATCATGTCGTCGGCGCGATAGGGCAGCCATTCCACGCGTCGCAGAGTGCGTCCGCAGGGACAGGCGCCGTGCAGAAGCCGGACCCGGTCTCCGGTGCGAAACCGAATCAAGGGATAGGCGCGCGTGGTCAGGGTCGTAAGTACCAGTTCGCCTTCCTCGCCGGCCTTCACGAGTTCCCCGGTATCGGGATTGACGACTTCGATCAGGAAGTGGTCCTCACTGACATGGAGCCCGTTGCGCTCCTCGCACTCGAATCCCAAAGCCGGTCCCGGCACTTCGTTCAGTCCATGGTGCAGCCACGCGCGCACATGGAGCTGCTCCTCCAGATTGCCCCGGACATTGTCTCCGGGAGCGTCACCCACGAGGATGAGCGTCTTGAGGGCGAGCTCGTTGGGATTCAGGTTCGCCCGGAACAGGTGGTAGACCAGTTGCTCCGCCCCCGACGCGCTGGTGACGAGAACGGAAGTCTTGTAGTCCTTCAGGATCATCAACTGCTTTTCGGGGGGCAGTGTGGTCATCGGAATGACGCCGGCGCCCACGGATTCCGCCCCGTCCTTGTAGTCGCGCCCCCAGTTGGCCAGGCCCGGGTCGAGCTCGACCTGCAGAATGTCCGTGGAGGACACACCGGCGGCCGTCAATGCACGTGCCACCAGTTCCCTCCAAATCAGCAGATCCTTTTTCGTGTAGCCGCTCACCACCGGCAGAGGGCCGTTGCCGCGCGCGGTGTGGATGCGCACGATATCGCGCAGGGGCACCGCAAAGAGGCCGTAGGGGTAATTCTCACTGAAATGGCACGGCTCGATGAACGGAATGCGGGACAGGTCCTCGATGCTTTCCACTACGGAAGGCTCAACCCCGTGCCGGGCAAAATGATTCCGGTAGAAGGGAACGTTGTAGGCTCGGTTGAGCGCGCTCTGCAGACGCTCCATCTGCTGCTGGAGTCGCTCGTCCGCATCGTAGCATTCATCCCTGCGATTCCAGATGGGCATGATCAGGCCCTCCCTTCGTAGAATTCACGATAGTCCTTGCCCAGGTACGCGCGCTTGACGTCATGGTCCGTGAGCAGTTCCGAAGCATTGCCGTCGAGAATCACCTTCCCGTTCTCCAGAACGTAGCCTCGGTCCGCGATCTGCAACGCGGCGCGCGCGTTCTGCTCGACGAGCAAAACCGTCATTCCCTGCCCTTTGAGCTGGACGAGCACGTCGAGGATCAACCGCACCAGGAAGGGAGCCAGCCCCATGGAAGGCTCGTCGAGCAGCAGCAGACGGGGGCGTGCCATGAGCGCACGGCCGATGGCGAGCATCTGTTGTTCCCCGCCCGAAAGCATCCCCGCGGGCTGCTTCATCCTTTCCTTCAATACCGGGAACAACTCGAGCACGGTGCCGAGGTCGCCCTCGATCTCCCGATGCTCCTTTTTCCGGTACCGGACGTACGCACCCAGCTTCAGGTTGTCGATGACGCTGAGCGGCGGGAACAGCATCCTTCCTTCGGGAACGAGGCTGATTCCCATCTTGACGATGTCAGGCGGCTTCAACCCGCTCAGCGATTGCTTCTCGATCAGGATTTCGCCGTTCCACTGGGGATGCAAACCGCAGATCGCGTTGAGCAGTGTGCTCTTGCCGGCCCCGTTCGCTCCGATGAGGGCAATGATTTCCCCCCGGCGCACGGAGAGGCTCACACCGCTGACCGCGCGGATCCGTCCGTAAAAACACTTGAGGTTGCGAATACGCAACATGGCTCTCAACTCCTGGAATACGCCGGGTTCCACGTCCGCATTCCCCGCACTAGTCGGCACCCAGGTAGGCGGAGATTACCGCTTCATTGGCCTGGACCTCCAGCGGCGTCCCTTCCGCCAGTTTACGCCCCTGGTGCAGCACCAGGATCCGGTCGGAGATCGACATGATCAGGGACATGTCGTGTTCCACGAGCAGCAGGGTGATACCGCGTCCGCGGATCTGTTCGAGCAGTTCTCCGAGACGCTGGGTTTCCACGGCGTTCAGACCTGAAGCAGGCTCGTCCAGCAACAACAGGGCGGGTTCCACGGCCAGCGCCCGGGCGATCTCAAGAAAACGCTGCCAGCCGAAGGGAAGATCCGAGCTGCGATGGTCGGCCAGTTCTTCCAGCCCCACGAAGCGCAACAGCTCCATCGCGTGTTCCCGTGCTTCACGTTCCTCCCGGCGCACGCGGGGAAGACGCGTGACGGCCCCCCAGAATCCGCAGCGCGTCTTCACATGGCGGCCGACCAGCACGTTTTCGAGTGCCGTCATGGAACCGAACAGCTCGACGTTCTGAAAAGTACGCCCGATCCCGTAGCCCACCCGCTCGTGAACGCTCCGCCCCGAAACCTTGCGGTCCCGAAACCGGATGGTGCCTTCATCGGGATCGTACGACCCGGTAATGATGTTGAAAAGCGTGGTCTTTCCCGCCCCGTTCGGCCCGATCACCGCGTGAATCGCTCCGGGGGAGACCTCGAATGAGAGGTTGTAGAGGGCCTGGATTCCGCCGAAGGATTTGGACAGCGATTCAACTGTTAATAGAGGCGGATTTTGAGGCTTTTCGGGTTCTTGCACCTTCATAGGCATCCATTATCCCACGGGTGAGCCCTTGCGGGAGGAAAATCATGATCACCATCAGGATGAGGCCGTACACGATCATTTCAGAGTCGGCGAAGGCCTGCAGAAACTCAGGAAGAACCGTCAGCAGGGAGGCTCCGAGCAAAGAGCCCCAGATGCTCGCCATGCCGCCGATGACCACCATCGTCACGATGCGCACGGATACCAGGAAGTCAAACGACCCCGGACTGATGAAATTCACCAGGTGCGCATATAGAAACCCGGCCAGCGCGGCGAAAACCGCACTCAGCACGAAAATCTGTATTTTCAGCCGGCTGGTGTCGATGCCCATCGCGGCCGCGGCCTGCTCGCTGTCGTGAATGGCCCGCAGCCCGCGCCCCACGCGTGAATCGACCAATCGCTCGCACAGCAGCAGGCAGACCAGCACCACAGCCCAGACCAGGTAGAAATAGTTCCTTGCGGAAGCAAAGGAAATCGGTCCCAACTCGAGCGAAGGTATTCCGACCAGCCCCGAATCCCCTCCCGTGAAGCGACTCCACTCACGAAAAATGATATAGCCGATCATCCCGAATCCGAGCGTGCCCATGCCCAGGTAGAAGCCCGACAGCCGAAGCATCGGCAGGGCCACCAGGAACGCGATGACCACGGTCAGGACGACCGCCACGGGCAAGGCCAGCCACGGGGACCAATTCAAGTGAACGGTGAGGATCGCCGTGGCATAGGCCCCCAAGCCGTAGAATGCGGCATGACCGAGGGAAATCTGGCCCGCGTAGCCCATCAGCATGTTGAGGCCGAGGGCCAGCAGCGTGTTGATGCCGATGAAGGTCAACAGCTGGAAATGGTATGCGTTGGAAACGGACAGTCCCACCACCGCGATGACAAGTACAAAAAAGGCATTTCTCATTTCGAGTCGCACGCCTGCTTTGATGTTCCGTTCAGAACCATGCCTCCAGCCGCATCCAAATCGTTCATCATCCCGCTGCACCACCGCCGGGAGCGTGTCGGGAAATGACGCTCTTCCGAAAAAACCATTGAACGAGCGGGCGCGGCACACCCGGGCGGGCGCCGACCCGCTAGAACCTTTTCACCACTTTCGCCCCGAGTATCCCTCCCGGACGGACATAGAGAATGCCCAGGAGCAAAACGAAGGCGATGGCATCCTTGAGGCTCGAGGAGAAGAAACCGACCCCGAAGGCTTCCAGCAGCCCCAACAGGAGGCCCCCCAGCACCGCCCCGAGAGAGCTGCCCAATCCGCCGAGCATCGCGGCACAGAAGCCTTTCAGGCCGAGTGTCATCCCCATGTCGTAGCTGCTCATCGAGATCGGCGCGATAAGAATGCCTCCTATCGCCCCCATTCCCGCGCTCAGCGCGAAAGCCAGCAGCACCAGTCTTTCGCTTGGAATGCCCTGGAGCCACGCCGCTCTCTTGCTGATGGCGCAGGCCAGCATGGCCTTTCCGGTAAGCGTCCTGCGGTGGAAGAACTGCAAGCCGAAGACGATGAGCAAAACCGCGGCCAGAATAAACAGGCTCTGGGGCAGAAGCGTGGCGCCGGCAACTTCAAATGCGCCCTGGCGTGAGAAGGCGGGCGAGCTGTACGACTCCTTGCCCCATCCGATCATGCCCGCTCCCCGCAGGAAAATGGACGCTCCAATCGTCACGATGACAAGAACGATCGGGTGAGGTTTGCGCACATTGCGTATCGCCGCCCGCTCCAGGAGCAACCCGACCGCGGACACCCCGATGGTGGAAAGCACAATGGCGGCCGGCAGCGGCAGCCCCGCTCCTTTCCACAGGGAAATCATGCCCAGCGCGCCCAGCATGACGAATTCCCCCTGGGCGAAATTGATCAGACCCGTCATGCTGAACAGCATGGAAAATCCCAGGGCGATAATGGCGTAGACCGAGCCATTGGTGACCCCTGAGAAAACGTACTGAAGAAACTCCTGCATGATGCCTCTGAGACCCATCCGCGGCCGCTCGCCCGCGTTTGCGTTTCAGCCGGGCGAGCCCGTCGCCCGGCTTCCGCTCTATTGATCGATCACCTTGAACTTCCCGTTCTGAATCTGCACCATGACGAAGGCGTCCGGACCAAGGCCGTTATGATCCTGAGGGGAGAAATTGAATGTACCGGTCACTCCGACGAGTCCCCTGACTTCCTCGATTCTCTTGCGCACGGCGTCCTTCTTTCCCTCCGTGCCTTCCAGCGCCTTGGCCAGAATCATCATGGCATCGTAGGCATACCCGCCGAACGGCGACACGGGCTGTTTGAAACGACCGGTGAACTGTTCCACATAGCGTTTGAGCACGGCCTTCTGCGGATCGGAGTCGGGAAGCTGGTCCGTCACCAGTATCTTGCCGGCCGGCAGAACAATGTTTTCCGCCGCCTCCCCCGCAAGCTCGACAAACTTGGGAGAAGCCACCCCGTGGCTCTGGTAGAGCGGGATCTTGAATCCCATCTGCTGAAAGTTTCTGGCGATGACCGCCGGACCGGGGTTGGTGCCCCAGCAGATCACGGCCTCGGGCTGGGCACTGCGGACTTTCGTCAGCTGCGCGGTCATATCGGTATCCTTGGCGCCGAAGGTTTCAGCCTGCACCACCTGTATGCCGAATTTCGGGGCCTGCGCCGTCAACTGGTCGCGCCCGCTTTCGCCGTAGGCGCTCTCCACCGTGATGATCCCCACTTTCTTTATATTCTTCTTCTGCATGTGCCCATAAATCGCCGCCACCGCCAGGACATCGCTCTGAGCCGTCTTGAAGACCCAGGGCTTCACCGGCTCCGTGATCAGGATACCGGCCGCGCAGCTGATCAGGGGGACAGGCTGTTTCTCGGCCAGGGGCACGATGGCGAGAGTGGTGGGCGTGAGGCTTGGACCGATGATCGCGATGACGTTATCCTTGGTCATCAGCTTGCTCGCGTTGAGGTTCGTCTTGCCGGGATCGCCCTCGGTGTCGTAAATGACCGCCTCCAGAAGGTGCCCGTCGATTCCGCCCCGGGCGTTGATCTCGTCAATCGCCAGTTCCAGGCTTTTCTTCTCGGGGTCTCCCAGGAATGAGCTTGGACCGGTTACGGAAAAAAGCCCGCCGATCTTGTACGGCTCCTTGCACCAGGCTGCGGCCGGAACGACGAGCAGACCGATCAGCAATACCGCCAACGATTTCCCGATCAATGACATCGTGCGATTCATGACTCCCCCTTCTTCCCGTCAATACGGGGTCAAACCTACACTTTTCACAAATCCCCATGAGCCGTAGACTCACGACGAAGCAGAAAAACCTCGGGCCGATGGGATTCACGTACCACGCGGGCACCCTCGAACGATGAAAATCGGCCCCACGGCCGCGTCATTCGAAGCCGCCCGATGCTCCTTTTCCATGTGATCCGGCAATCCGGACAACGTTCCGGACCCGGGCATTCGAGGAGATGAGGGGGCGGCTCCCGACCCAACAGACCGCTCCGTTCCCGGAGCTCCGGCGACAAATGCCGTCCTGCCGGCATATCGGCCATTGGCCGTCTTCACTCGTCTGACGCGCCGCTCCGTTGCACCCGGCAGCGCAATCCGGCGCTACATCGCGTAGAGCCTGTTCCCTTCGATCACCTTTACGCCGTTGTCCTGAAGCACCTTGATCGCGTCATCGAGATTGTCGAAACGAAAAATGATCACGGCATTGTTGCCGCTCTGCTGAACGAAAGCGTACATGTACTCCACGTTCACATTCGAGCGGTGAAGAATGTCCAGAATCCGGTGCAGTCCGCCCGGCCGGTCGTCAACCTCCACAGCCACCACATCCGTCTTGCCCACGGTGAACCCGTGCTTCTTCAATGCTTCCTTGGCCTTGTTGTTGTCGTTCACAATAAGCCGCAGAATGCCGAAATCGGAAGTGTCGGCGAGCGAGAGCGCTCGGATGTTCACACCGGCTTCCGACAGGATACGCGTGACCTCCGAAAGCCTTCCCGCCTTGTTTTCCAAAAAAACCGAAATCTGTTCTGCCCGCATTTCAGGCTCCTTTCCGTCCTTCTAAATCTTCCGATTGTCGATGACCCGAACGGCTTTGCCTTCGCTTCTGGCGATGCTTTTCGGTTCAACCAATTTCACCTTGGCGGATACTCCCAGGTACTCCTTGATGTTTTTGGCGATGGCCTTCTCCAGTTGCTGCAACCTGCGGACTTCGTCCGAAAAGAGCAGCTCGCCGACCTCCACCAACACCGTAAGGATATCCAGATTGTCCTCGCGATCCACGACGAGCTGGTAGTGGGGCTCGACCCCTTCCGTCTCCATCAGAACGCTCTCGATCTGCGACGGGAACACGTTGACCCCCCGGATGATCAACATGTCGTCGGTACGCCCGCTCACACGATGCATCCTGATGTGCGTGCGCCCGCAGATGCACGGTTCGGCATTGAGCGACGTCACGTCCCGGGTTCGGTAGCGGATGATCGGGAAAGCCTCCTTGGTGATCGAGGTGAACACCAACTCGCCTTTTTCGCCGTGAGGCAGATTCTCACCGGTGACCGGGTCGATGATCTCGGGGATGAAATGATCCTCGAAAATGTGGAGGCCCTTCTTGGCCTCGAGGCATTCTATGGACACCCCCGGTCCGATCACTTCACTGAGGCCGTAAATGTCGAGTGCATTCAGATGGAGTTTGCGTTCGATTTCCTCACGCATCTGCTCGGACCAGGGTTCGGCGCCGAAGATCCCCGACTTGAAATGCAGGTCCTTGAAATCGACTCCGACTTCCCGGGCGACTTCGGCAAGATGCAGGGCATAGGACGGCGTGCAGGTCAGGATTGTGGGTGCGAAATCCTTCATGATCATGATCTGGCGCTTGGTATTGCCGCCGGAGATAGGGATCACCGAAGCCCCGAGCCGTTCGGCCCCGTAATGGATCCCGAGTCCCCCCGTGAAAAGGCCGTACCCGTAAGCGTTATGAATGATGTCGCCGCGCGAGGCGCCTCCGGCGGCAAGGGCGCGCGCCATCAACTCGGACCACGTGAGGATGTCCCTGGCGGTATACCCCACCACGGTGGGCTTGCCGGTCGTTCCCGACGAAGCATGAATGCGAACGACGTTGTCCATGGGCACCGCAAACATTCCATACGGATAATTGTCGCGCAAATCCTGCTTGTACGTGAATGGAAGACGGCGCAGATCCCGAAGGCTCTTGATGTCGGCCGGCGTGATTCCCACCTCCTGGAATTTCCGACGATAGAAGGGCACCGTCGCGTAAACCTTTTCCAGGGTGGATTGCAGGCGGCGCAGCTGAATGGCCTCGAGCGCCTCCCGCGGCATTGTCTCGTACTCCATGTTGTGAATCATCCTTGCTTTTCCTCCGTGATGAGAGTCGGACCCGGGCCCCAAAAAAAACAAGCCGTGGGTTCGTGAATCCACGGCTCAAGAAAACAAAACCATGGATGCCGCTTTGTTGCGCCTACCCATGGTGTTGGTCAAATGTCAGGTCCGATTCAGCCTACTTTGCCCCCATAGGTAGGCCTCGAAAAGAAGAAGCCTCCTCCGAAAAGAAAGCTGCTAAAGTAGAAGAACCGGGAATTCATTTTTCGCTCCAATGCTTCAATATTCAAGCCCTTACTGCTTACCTGATTCACGAATGCCTGTCAAGCAAAATGGACCGAAAAGACGGGCTCTCAGGAATTGCCCTTTGCAGGCTCAGCCTTGCTCCCTTCCGCGGCAGGGGCCGCCCGGAGCCGCACGCGGGCCAGTTCGTCCTCCAGAAGAGCCGAGTCCGGATACGCGCCCTCCGTTTTCAAAGCGGCTTCAAATTCTTGTGCCGCCCTTGCGAAATCCCCCTTTTTCCCGTAGAGCCTGGCGAGGTTCCAGGAAATCACGCGGCTGTAACTCTCAAAGCCTTCCCTTTTCATTTCATTCCATTGTTGCAGCGCGTCGTCGATCCTGCCCCCGGCATCGTAGGCGATGGCCAACTGCTCCCGGGCAATCGGCCGCAGCGGGTGCCGCGGGTCGATTTCCTTGAGCATCAGATTGCCCTGCCTGACCGCATCCTCGTAACGCCCGACTTTCGTAAACGCCTGCAGCAGGTCGGCCCGGGCATTGATGACGATTTTCGTTCCCGGATGCGCTTGAATGAAGGCATCGAGCTCCGGGATGCGCTTTTCCCATTCCCCGGAACTCTCCCCATCCACCACGGGCAGTTTGCCGAGCAGTGCGACATATTCGGTCCGAGCGCGCGCCTCCAGGCTCTCCCGATACGCGGTCACGCCCCAGACGGCGCCGGCCAGCGCCACCAGCAGGACCACCCCGCCGATGAGGTACCGCGCGTTCTTCTCAAACCACAAATCCCAGCGCTCGGAAAGACTCAGCAGAGCCGCGTCCTTGCCGGGCGTCTTCTTGGCGACTTTGATTTTCTTGAGCCCCAAATTCATCTCTCCTTGGGTGAAATTCCGACCGCCTTGAAGAGTCTACGGCCGGTTGCATGATCTTACACCTCAGAAAGCGTCCTGCCCATCCCAAAGCGTTCCAGGATCCTGTCGATGATCGACGTGGTGGACGCATTCGGGATCAACGGAATGCGAACCACCCGCCCTCCCTTTGCCGTTACGACATCGGCGCCGACAATCCGGCCCTCCGCCCAGTCCGCCCCCTTGACCAGGACATCCGGCTCGAGGGCGACGATCAGAGGCAATGGGTCGGGGGTGTCAAACAGGACAACATGGTCGACGCACTGGAGCGCCGCGAGGACTTCACTTCGCTCCGCCTGGCCGGTCACGGGACGTCGTGGCCCCTTGATCTCACTCACGGAACGGTCGGTGTTGACGCCGACGATGAGCACGTCTCCAAGGGAGCGCGCCTCCTCGAGGTAGCGTACATGGCCCAGGTGAAGCAGGTCGAAACAGCCATTGGTGAAGACAATGCGCCTGCCTTCCTGGCGATGGCGGGAACAGACAGCCTGGAGCTCGCGAAGGTCTGTGATTTTATCGGCGGCCCTCATTTTCCGGCCACACTTCTCTGACTTTCCATCGACTTCCTGAGGTCTTCCTCGATGCGGGCCAACTCGGCCCCGCTCATTCCGGGATACAAACTGATATCTTCCCAGTCGACGGCATCGACCAATCCTTCCCGAAACATTTTGACCCAGAAGAGAAGGCTTTCCTCCGTGGCTTTTTCGACCCGTATGATTCCAGGGTCTTCCACGTACAACTCACCCTTGAACATTTTGCGCAAATGATGTAAAGCCGCCCTCCCGATGCCGGCCCGCTTGGGACCCAGCACCTCGAAGATGTACAAGGATATTTCCTTCTTCCCTTCTTCCGTAAGGCACAGGCTCAGTTGTCCTCGATAGCATCCGGGATTCTCGAATTCGAGGACCTCCATCGGCCCGAAACCCTTCAGTATGGTCAACAGTTCCGGTACGGAAAGGTCGCCGTGCGCAGCTTTCCACTTGATGCCCTTCCACTCGACGACCGCCACTGATCCGACTCCGGTTCGTTTGGTCCGACTATCGGCACGAAGGTATCTTCACCTCCATATCAATGTGCACTTTTCGTTTCGCCTCCGACACGGCAAGCCTCAGATCTCTTTCCCAGGCTGGTTTCATCGAGTAGGAGCTCTTTTCGTCCCCGTTCTTGATGATCCGAAACGAGCTCAAAGGGGGGTTTCTTCTTGAGCAGTCCCTGCTCTCGAAGAAAATCACTCAATACCGGTTTCCTCGGTTCGTCACAATCGGGTAAATGCCAAATCTTTCCATCTCGGGGCAAAGCTCATACAGCTTGGCCCGCAGCCCTTCCCTCTCCGCTCGCATCATTGCTCTTCCCCAATAGATCTCGAGTCGGTGCGCTTGTGCAACTCAGCCTCAACAAGTGTTCAACCTGTCCGAACCCCCTCCAGGCTCGGACGCATATCCTCTATCGGCGGCAATCATCATGAGAAGTCAGTTGTCGCAGGGCTTCGAACAGCGCAATACCCACGGATGTGGCAAGATTCAAACTGCGCACTCTGGCCCGATTAATTGGGATGTTTATCACAAACCCCGGTCTTGATACAAGCAAATCATTGGGCAAACCGAAAGATTCAGATCCAAAAAACAGACAATCGCCCGGCTGAAATCGAAAATCGCAGTAGCGGCGGTCCGCATGGGCGGAAAAGTAGACCCAGCGCCGGTCGCCGATCTCCCTGCATAAAGATTCCAGATCGGGATGCACCTTCAGACGCACGTGCGGCCAGTAGTCCAGCCCGGCCCGCTTCAGACCTCGGTCCGTGATCCTGAAGCCGAGGGGCTCGACCAGATGCAAAGGGGTGTGCGTTGCCGCACAGGTTCGGGCGATGTTGCCCGTATTCTGAGGAATTTCCGGCTGGTAAAGTACGACTTGAAAAACGGATTTGCCTCCGTGTCCCACCATCGCCCGGCTGCCTCTTTTCGAATCCGGGGTGCGCTCAGCCCGCCCGTTGCGTTCTAACGGCGCGGACGAAATGGTTCGCATAGTTTTCTTCGATCAGATAAACGTCGCCGTAGTAGAAATCCACGTAGCAGGCCTTGTGATGTTCCGATTGCGTTGAGGTCCAGCAGTTTCTCTGAGTACCGAACAACGGATCGATGTACAACCCGGATTGCCTGTCCTCCTCCGCTAGAATCAGGCCCGCCAGTTCATCCCTCGTGGGGAAGCGCCAGTCGCTAAAGCCCGCGTACCCGCTTGTATTGAGCCGCGCGATGCAGGCGGCGCCATCCCCCCAGGGCATCCGCTCCGCGGAAGCCTCCCGCTGCCACATCAGCCCCGTTTCGCGGTCCAACACCGCCATCTTGTCCACCAACTCAAACCGATCAGCCATTTCACCTCCATTTCAGAACCCCCAGGCCATCCCATGCACCATTCGACCTCGGTTCTTCGAACACTTACGAATCGCCGTGCGCGCAGTCAGTCTTTTCTAACAAAAAACCAGAGGAGAGAAAAGCCATTCAACGGCAGGCACATCCACGCAATCCCGGGTGATTTCCTTGACGGGCCGCTCCCGAAGGCCCCCTTCGAGGCCGGCCGGAACCGACCGAGCTCACCGCGGCAAACCGGCGGGCGGTCACGCAACGTGCACTCGCGTCGGGTGACCGGACAAGTCGAACGCCTTTACCCGTTTCCACTTCAGGTCGCGGTGCGAGCCACATGATCCTTCAAAAACGACGCGACGAACTCGGACAGCGCCTCTTCGCGCTCCCAGTAGAAATGATCGCAAACGGGCAGGATTTCCACGTGAACGAGATCCGGCGCGGATGCCCCGTCCAGCCAGGATTGCAGGGAGTCGACCGCACAGAACTGGTCGCTGCTGCCAAGAGTGACGAGACTCGGCTCGGCGGGCAGCTGCAGTTCGTCGAAGGGCAGGAAGTCGACCGGAGGGGAAGCAAGCACCAGGGATTCAACCTTCAACCCGAGGCCGGCGGCAATGAGCAGGACCCAGACGCCGTAAGAATAGGCGGCCCCGTGCAACACTTCAAAACCCTGCTCTCTGAGATATGAGGCCATCCCCAGGACGTCCCGTGCCTCGGATTGACCCCGCCCGTAGACCCCCTCGCTGCGTCCCACGCCGCGGAAATTGAATCTCAGCGTTCCGAATCCCGACTTTTCGTACGTCTCCTGGAGGGCCTGCACCACGTTGTTGTCCATGCTGCCGCCGTAGAGCGGGTGGGGATGGCACAATAATGCAGCCTCCTTTCCGTTGCCTTTGGCGTAGAGGGCTTCGAGTTTCACGTCGGGCAGCTGGATCATCAGAGGGGTTTCAGACATGTCGGCCTCCATCTCCGGGAAAATGCAACGTGCGTTACTTCTCAAACCGCCCGGGACGAACGGATCGCGCCCCGGAGGTTGCGATTGAATTCGTTTGCCAAGCAAGACAAACATCATATAAAGAGATGATATGAAAAATCATCCCAAATCGAGCTTCGCGTCGGATTTTTCTCCGGCGGAGCGGACCGGGATCGCGCAGCGCCGACGGACCGGTGTGGGAGGAGTCCCATTGCCCCCGGACTTTCCCGACAGGCCGTACGCCGTGGTTTCCGGCAGAAATCCGAACGGGTCGAGGAAGCATGCCATGCTGCACAACCGGTACAAAACCGCCCTGGTGTTGAGTGGAGGTTCCGCCCGTGGGCTGGCTCACCTTGGCATCCTTCTGGAGTTGGAGGAGCGCGGCATCCGGGTGGATCTGATCGTGGGAACGAGCATGGGGGCACTGATCGGCGGTCTCTACGCGATCCACGGGCAGGCGTCCATCGTCATCGAACGCATTCGCAATCTGGTCGAGAGCGATCTTTTCTCGCGCGCCGTCTCCGCTGTAGCGGAGGAGGAGGCGGAAATGGGACCCGACGGATTCTTCCACCGTTTCATGGGGCTTTTTAAGAAAGGGGTTTATTTCACTCACTCAATGATCCGCCCCGCGCTGGTGTCGCGGGAAGTCTACCGGCAACTCATGACTGACCTGATCCCGGACCATTCCATCGAGGATCTGCCCCTGCCTTTCGCCGCCTCGACAATGGATTTTCGCAGCGGCGATGAGATCGTGATCGCCAGGGGCTCCATACGGGATGCCATTGCGGCGAGCGCGGCCATTCCCGGTATCATGCCGCCCGTCGCTCTGGGGGAGAAGCTTCTGGTCGACGGGGGATGGGCGGACAATGTTCCGGTGGCCCCGGCCATCGCCATGGGCGCCCATTTCGTCATCGCCGTCGATACCACGCTGGAAGTACCCGGACTCGGCACACCGCCTCTGTCCGCCCTCGAAAGCCTCTTCAGGTGCAACGAGATGACCCGCATTCTCCTCACCCGGCATCGCAAAGCCAGCGCGGACGTACTCATTACGCCGGAAATCGGCCGGCTTTCCTGGGCGAATTTTGCAGCCATCGACCGTTGCCTGGCCGCGGGGCGAGCGGCCCTGGCGCAAAACATCGACACCATCAGGCAAAGACGCCGGACCAGGCGGTGGCGCACCCTGTCCGGCCTGATTCACCCCGCCCGCTCCGGTGATTGGCGTCATCCGTTCGCGTTCCTGTGAGGTTTCGACGTCGGGGAAGGAAAGCTCCATCCCGCAAGCCGGTAAAGCTCGTGGAAGTGATGGACCGGTCCCTGACCTTTCCCCAACGGCAGGCCTTCGCGGATCGCGCCGATGATAAAAGCCTTGGCTCGAGTCACCGCGTCCGGGACATCCAGTCCCAGGGCAAGGCCCGCCGCAATCGCCGACGCAAACGAACACCCCGTCCCGTGAGTATGCGGGGTGTCGAACCTGGGGCCGCAGAATTCGTGAAACTCCACTCCGTCGTACAGGAGATCGAGGGGCGAGCTCTCGAGATGGCCGCCCTTGACGACCACCCATCGCGGCCCGAACGACTTGATACGCCGGGCCGCTTCTTTCATCCCCTCAAGGTCTCTTACCTCGAAACCGACCAGGGCCGATGCCTCGTGCAGGTTGGGCGTCACGACCAGGGCCAGGGGAAGAATTTCGTGCACGAGCGCCGACGCGGCGTCGGGTTTCAGAAGCGCATCCCCGCTCTTCGCCACCATCACCGGGTCAACCACCAGTTTTTCGATGCCAAGCTGCCGGACTTCCCGAGCAACCGCCGACACGATGGAAGCACCGGCCAGCATGCCCGTTTTCACAGCATCCACACCGATGTCGCTCACCACTGCACGAATCTGCAATGCAACGAAATCCGCAGAGATCTCCACGATGCCCCGTACACCCACCGTGTTCTGAGCCGTGAGCGCCGTGATGGCGCTCATACCGTAAACCCCGAAAGCCGCAAATGTTTTCAGATCGGCCTGTATGCCCGCACCTCCGCCGGAATCGGACCCGGCGATGGTCAAGGCTCTTGGAATGCTCTTCATATCGGTTCCATTCTGTTGTGTCGGTCACGCCGCCTGCCGCCGTGACGCACGGCCCGCCAGGATACGCACCGTCCGGCCTTCGACGGGCGCAGGCAGCGGAGAGGTCGGTCGCGTTTTCCCGATCCGTTCCGAAAAGATCGTCCACGCGCGCCGAACCTTGCCCCCGTCCGGTCGGCTACCCGGCGCGAAAATGATCCCACCCCGCGGGACCTCGTCCATAGTCGGAGCTCATGCCTTCCCGGGACCTGACAAGAACGGCTTCTCCTTTTCCCGTGATTCGTCCGATCACGTGGCAGGAGGTCCCCGTCTCCGCTTCGAGCCGGCCCCGGATCTCGGGGACCCGTCGGGGATCGGCGGTGAACAGAAGCTCGTAGTCTTCCCCGCCGCTCAATGCCCATTGCACCGCGTCACAACGGGCAACTTCCGCCACCCTGAGGCACTCGGGGCTGATGGGAAGGCTTTCCGGCCATATTTCCGCCTGGACCTCGCTGGCCCTGCAAATGTGGCCCAGATCGCCCAGCACGCCGTCGCTCACATCCGCCATGGCATGGATGCTTCCCGTGGCTGCAAGAATACGCCCTTCCCGCAGACGCGCACCGGGCGTGAGGTGGCGGGCCCGGACCCTGTCGCCGGCTTCCTGCTCCACTTCCAACTCGGGGCGCAAAATGAGCTCGAGGCCGGCCCGGGATTCCCCGAGGGTGCCGGTTACGAGAACCAGGTCGCCGCTGCGCGCCCCGTTGCGCAGGATCAGACACTCCGGGGACACCGTGCCGAGCAGGCTCAGATCGATGACGATCTCCCCGCGAATGCCGCTCAAATTCCCACCCACGATGGACGCTCCCGCGGCATGGATTTCCTCCTGCATGCCCGCGTAGAGGCCATCCACGAAATCGACACCCGTATCCGGGGTCAGCGCAAGAGACACCAGAGCCCACTTGGGTCGGCCACCACAGGCGGCAATGTCACTGACATTGATGGCGACAATCTTGCGTCCCAACTGGTACGGAGTTGTCGCAGCCCGGATGAAATGGATGTTCTCCACCTGCGCGTCGCAGGTCGCCAGGAGATATTCGGGCCCCGATACGTTCAGAACCGCCACGTCGTCGCCTATCCCGACGACCACGTCGCCAGGCGGACCAGGCAGGAATGTGCCGATCCTCCGGATCAGCTCGAATTCTCCGAATTCCCCGATCCTCATGCCGTTACCTCGTCAAATCGGTCGTGACCGCATTCCGATGGATGCTCATGCTTCGGCTCATTTATACACGGATATCGGCCCCAAGACCATCATCCATTTGCGACCGCAGGATACGACGACGGGCACGGATGAAACCGCTTCAGAGCCATCGAACCCTGCCCTCAGGGCTCCCCCTCCGGGCGGATATGGGCAGCGGCGCTCAGGAGGCGGAAGCAGCCCCGGTGAAATCGGAACAATACGAAGATCTCGTCTATCGGGTAGGCACTACGGAATGCATGCGTGGCGGGCAAGGCGGGCGGCGCCCGCCTGTGACATTCTTGTTTTCGTCGCGTCGGACCGGCAGCGGTTCGGCGGCTGCCGCCCCGCTGCTCGCTCCGATCAATCGATGCTCCCTGCGTAGTCGCGGTCGATTCTGAGCCCGTCGATGTCCGACGTCTTCTCACCACGGGCAGCTCTTATGTCGTCGATTCCGCGCTTTACGATGGCTCTCTTGGAAGCGTAGGCCTTGGCAGTGTCCTCGGTAATTTCTCCCTGCCTGTACAGACCGATGATCCAGTCGTCGAAGGTCGTCCAGCCGAACGGCTTGCCCTGCTGCATCATTTCGTAGAACGTCTTGCCCTCCGCTTCGCCGTTGATGATGGCTTCCTTGACGCGCAGGTTCGATCCCATCACTTCCATGGCCGCAATCCGGCCTCCCCCGACCTTCGGAAGCAGCCGCTGGGAAATCGCCCAGCGCATGGTATCCGCCAGGCGGATACGGATCAGCCGTTCCTCTTCCAGCTCGAACATGCCGATAATGCGGTTGATGGTCTGACCGGCATCGATGGTGTGGAGGGTCGTGAGCACCAGATGGCCGGTTTCCGCCGCGCTCAATCCGATTTCCACCGTCTCCCGGTCGCGCATCTCGCCGACCAGGATGACTTTCGGCGCCTGGCGAAGTGCAGCCCTGAGGCCGTTGGCAAATGCGTCGAAGTCCAGCCCGAGCTCCCTCTGATTGAATGTGGACTGCAGCTGTGGATGCACGTACTCCACCGGGTCTTCGAGCGTAATGATGTGATAGGACTTCTTCTGGTTGATTTCACTCAGCATGGCGGCCAGAGTCGTGGTTTTCCCGCTTCCGGTGGCCCCCGTTACGAACACGATGCCGAATTTCTCCTCGGCCACCTGTTTGAGCACAAGCGGCAGTTTCAGCTCATCGATCGTAGGCACCTGGGTGGGCAGCTGGCGCATGACGACGGAGTAGGTTCCGCGCTGCGAAAAGACGTTGACTCGGAAGCGCGCTCTTCCGGGCAGGTGATAGGACAGGTCGCATGAGCCGTGGTTGAGAAGATTCTGCAGGTTGCGCCGGTCTCCCCCCGCAAGATTGAGCATGACCATTTCCGTATGGAACGGTGTCAGCTTGCTGAGTCCCAAATCCTGGCAGGTTGGCATGAGAACCCCGTCAACCTCGACCTGAGGGGGTTTTCCGACCGTGAGATTGATGTCTGAGGCCCGCGGATATTGATCCAGCATGTGGCCCAGAAGAAAATCCAAGTCCGCTCTTTTCACCGTCGCATCTCCCGGAAACAGGGTGATCGTGTGAACGCCCGCAGAAGCGCGGGCGCTTTGAATGACCTATACTTCCGTAAAATCCTCGGGCGGCTCCGTCAGGTAAGGACGGAATTTTTCCTTGTCCACGCACTTCATGTAGGACTCGCCCGGGCTGACCCGACCCGCCTTGAGGTGTGCGAAAATACCGTCGTCGAGCGTCTGCATCCCGTACTTTCTTCCCGTTTGCATCGCGGAGGGAATCTGATGGGTCTTGGACTCGCGGATCATCGCCCGCACGGCATGTGTTGCAATGAGTATTTCCAGGACGGGGATGCGGCCTTTGATGTCGATTCGCTTGAATAGAGCCTGCGAGACGACGGCCCGGATGCCGTCGGCCAGAGTCGATCGGATCTGAGCCTGTTCTCCCGTGGGGAATACCTCGATGATGCGGTCGACCGTCTTCCATGCGCTGGTCGTGTGCAGCGTCGAGAAGACAAGATGCCCCGTGGCCGCGGCTTCAATGGCAAGACGAATGGTTTCGAGATCGCGCATTTCGCCCACCAGGATGATGTCCGGATCTTCGCGGAGGGCAGCCCGCAGGGCGTTCGAAAAGGATCGGGTATGCGTGCCCAACTCCCGATGGTTCACCACGCAGTTCTTGCTGGTATGCACGAATTCGATGGGGTCTTCGATCGTGATGATGTGGTCCTTGCGCTTCCGGTTCGCCTCGTCGATGATGGAAGCCAGAGTCGTCGATTTCCCGCAGCCGGTGGGCCCGGTCACCAAAACCATGCCTCGCGGAAGCATCGACAGGCGGCTCACCACAGGAGGCAACCCCAGCTGCTCCACTGAAAGGATCTCGCTTGGAATTTCGCGGAATACCGCCCCGATGCCGTTCTTTTGCATGAAATAGTTGGCGCGGTAACGAGCCAGCCCCTTGATTTCATATGCAAAATCCAGATCACCGGTTTCCTCGAACGTCTTGATTCGATCCTCCGGAGTGATCTCGTAGAGCATGGAGCGCAACTCGTCGTCATCCAGGACCTTGTACTTGATCCGTTCCAGATCCCCCCGGATCCTCAATACCGGCTGCTGGCCGGAAACCAGATGAAGGTCCGAAGCTTTCTGGTCGTTCATCAGCTTGAAAAACGCGTCAATCCTCGCCATGGAATCTCCTCGGGCTCTTGATACGATCGATAACCGGTTCGAGCATATGTTCCTTCGTGATCCTTCGGTATTTGGAGGCGCGCGAGCCGTACACGATCGCAGATGCCTCCCTTATCGCCGCGCCTCCCCAACGGAAGATCAGAATTCCAGAAAAACCGAATGCCTGTGCCTGTCATCCAGCCGTCTGAGCCCCGCCTGCACAGCGTTTCTCAGAGCCGCTTCAAATTCCTCCCGGCTGATTCTCCGGCCAAGGTGCGGCGCCCCGACCGCCTCTCCGCAGGGATGATACTGATCCATGACATTCACGTAAGTGTCGACGGATATCTCCTCAGCAAGAAAACGCATGACGTGAGCGGTCCCTGCAAGCCCGTCGGGCAACACCAGGTGACGCACAAGCAACCCCCGTCGGGCAATGCCTCGGGCGTCCAACACCAGATCCCCGACCTGCCTGTGCATTTCGCGCAACGCACGCCTGGCCCTCTCGGGATAGTCCGCGGCGTCGCACACGGACCCCGCTGTTTCGCTGTCCCAGAATTTAAAATCCGGCATGTATATATCGACAATTCCGTTCAGAAGCTTTAAGGCGGACACCCGCTCGTATCCGCCGCAGTTGTACACCAACGGTACGTGAAGCCCTTTTTCCACGGCAATCGGAAGGGCTTCCAGAATCTGGGGGATGACATGGGAAGGAGTGACGAAATTGATGTTGTGGCATCCCTGGTCCTGGAGCCGGATCATGACTTGAGCCAGGGTCTCCGCGGGCACGGGGCTCCCTTCGCCGCCATGGCTGATTTCCCAATTCTGGCAGAAACTGCAAAACAGGTTGCAGTGAGAGAAGAATATCGTTCCGGAACCGCCTCTGCCGACCAGAGGTCTTTCCTCTCCGTAATGCGGGCCATAGCTCGCCACCACGGCATGCCTTCCCGTTCGGCAGGTGCCTTTTTCGCCCGACATGCGGTCGACTCCGCACATCCGCGGGCACATGGTGCACTTTCTCATCCACCGGAAGCTGCGACGAATGCTCTCCGCCAACCGCCCCGTTGCATGTGCTTCAAGGTAAGCTGCCGGCACCGGAGACTCCCTCGCAAAAAAGACCCTCACGGGTTGCGCCCGAGGCGGGCACATGATTGAACAAGTGGAACCGCACATCAGTGACGTCCCGGACCCGAGTGCGACCATGGCCTGGCGGGTGCGGGCACGGTCGAGCCGCTCCCGAAGGCTTTTCTTCCCGTGCTCCGTCACCGTCGCAGCCCGGAGGGGGGACCGGCCCGCGTCATATCGCGCCGGTCCCCCCCGGTCGAATCACGCCCGGGATGCGAATCAGTCGGTTTCCTTGGGGAGGACAACCACTTTCATCTCTTTTTCAAGCGCCTTCTTGAATTTGAGCGCATCTTCTTCCGAACCGACGATCGCGGCGTAGTGCATGGGGATGGCGACCCCGGGCTTGATGGCCCGGGCAGCCTCAACCGCCTGTTCGGCCGTCATGACGTAAGTCCCGGAGACGGGCAGGAAGGCGATGTCCGTCTTGACGTTTTTCATTTCGGGAATGAAATCGGTATCGCCCGCGTGGTAGTACCGGACACCGTCCATGGTCACCAGGAAGGCAAGCATGTCCGCTTCCTTGGGGTGAAACTCCTTGTCCGTGTTGTAGGCCGGAAGCACCTCGATATCGAGGCCTTTCACCTGCACCCGGTCGCCGGGAGCAACGACCCGGACGTCTCCCTTGAGTTTGCCGGCCGAGGAAGCATCCGTAACGATCACCGTGTGGTCTCTCTGGATCCTCGCGACGTCCTCCGGGGAGCAATGGTCGAAGTGATCATGGCTGATCAGGATCAGGTCGGCCGGCCGCGTCGTCGTGATCTGAAACGGATCGAAATACACCACCACGCTCCCTTCCAGGCGGATCGTATCGTGCCCAAGCCAATGGATTTTCTTGATGGCGTCGTCAAGCTTCATGATATTCTCCTCATTTTCTGTCGTCCTGAACACTGGTTGGCTCACTCATATCGCGGGAAACTAATCAGGGCGGGCCCGAGGATGCAGACCACGGTGGTATATTACCTCAGCTTGAACTTTCTACAAATAATACTTTCGCCCATCCGGGCCGATTTTGACCCGATCGTCCCGGAATTCTTTCCTTTTATCGCCCTGTCCGACGTTTCTCCCTGAAAATCCGGCCCTTCTCGAGCACCACGCATCGGATATCCCCTTACGGCCCCTGCTGCCCCTTGCTCCTCTACCCCGCATGGGTTAATGTTGATCCGAAACCGGTGCGGTTTCTCGACACGACGATGTTCCGTGACTTCCCGGCGGCCAAATCCGGAGCTTTCGAATGCAGCGATTCCTGAATGCCCTTCTGAACCAGAGGTGGCCCGGTTTCAAGGTCAAGCATCATGCCGTCCTTCCGGAAAAGGAACCCGTTTTCGGGACGCTGCGCCCGCCTCTGCCCCAAGCCCTCGAGGAATCCCTGACACGCATGGGGATATCCGCCCTGTACGCGCATCAGACCGAGGCGCTGGAGATGATACGGGCGGGGCGAAACATTGTCGTCGCCACCCCCACCTCCAGCGGGAAATCCCTTATTTACAATCTAGCCGTCACTGAGGGCCTTTCCGAGAACCACGAACAGCGGGCGCTGTATCTTTTCCCGATCAAGGCGCTCAGCCGCGACCAACTGGCAACCCTGGAGAATTTCTTCGAAATGTCGGCCCAGGCCGGCGCGGGAATGCGCTTTCGGACAGCGGTCTATGACGGCGACACGACTCCGTACCAGAGGACCAAGGTCCGCCAGCACCTCCCGCATGTCCTGCTCACAAACCCCGATATGATGCATTACGCTCTGCTCCCCTTCCACGGCAAATGGGAGAATTTCTGGAAAGACCTGCGGTTCGTGGTCATCGATGAGATGCACACCTACAGGGGGGTGTTCGGAAGTCATGTCTCCCAGATTTTCCGCAGGTTGAGGCGTATTTGCGAATACTACGGAACCCATCCTCAATTCATCCTGTTGTCCGCGACGATATCCAATCCGCGCCAACTCGCCGGACAACTCATCGGTGCTCCGGAAGACGATATCGACGTGGTTGTCGAAAACGGGTCTCCCCAGGCGAAGCGTCACTTCGTTTTCCTCGAACCCGAGGAAATCGCCGCCGCGCCGGTATCGAGCAGCGCCGCCCGACTCATCGCGCATGCGGCCCGAACGGGGCTGAAAACCATCGCGTTCACCCGATCCCGCAGGCTCACCGAACTGGTGCACATGAGCGTCCTCCGGATGGCTCCTCAGTTGCGCAAGAGGGTCAGTTCCTACCGGGCGGGCTTTTTGCCCGAGGAGCGCCGGATCATCGAACAGAAGCTGTCCGGCGGCGCCCTGGACGCGGTGATTTCCACGAGCGCGCTGGAAATGGGGATCGATATCGGAGGGTTGGACCTGTGCATCCTCGTCGGTTATCCGGGAACCGTCATGACGACCTGGCAAAGAGGCGGGCGCGTCGGCCGCAGCGGGCGGGAATCGGCCATCGTCCTGCTCCCGCAACCGGATGCCCTGGACCAGTATATCGTTCATCATCCCCAGGATTTTCTGAACAGCGGGTATGAGCTGGCGGTCACGGATCCCATGAACGAGGAAATTCTCAAAACGCACTTGCCGTGTGCGGCGGCCGAGCTTCCGATTCTACAGCGCGAGGTCGACGCGGACCCGGTCCTGACCCGCGTCGTGAGCGAATTGACCGAATCGGCGAGGCTCCTCAGGGCCGCCGACGGCGAACAATGGCTATCCGCCGCGCTCAACCCCCACCGAACGGTGGATATCCGTTCGGTCGGACCATCTTACGCCATCTTCATGGAATCGGACTCGGACCGCAAGCTTCCGCTCGGGAAGAACGAAGGCATCCGAGCTCTGAAGGAATGCCATCCGGGCGCCATCTATCTTCATCGCGGGGAAACCTACCAGGTGGAGCGACTGGACTTGGAAAAACGCACCATCCAGGTTTCCGCCTGCAACGTGCCCTATTTCACCCGGGTCAAAAGCGAGAAGGAAACTGAAATTCTGGAAGTCTTCGCATCCAAACCGGTCGGAAACTTCATCGTTCGACTCGGGCGCCTCAGGGTCACGGAAAACATCCTGGGCTACGAGAAGAGAAAGCTCTTCACGCAGGAGCTTCTTGGGTCCGATCCTTTGGACTTGCCGCCGCAAACGTTCGAGACCGTGGGATTCTGGATCGAAATCGAACCCCTGCTGGCAAAAAACATCCAGGCCGCCAACCTCCATTTCATGGGCGGCATCCATGCCCTTGAACATGCCGCCATCAGCATGTTCCCCCTGTTCGCCCTGTGCGATCGAAACGACATCGGCGGGATATCGATTCCGCTGCATCCGCAGATTGAAAAGGGCGCCGTCTTCATTTACGACGGCTATCCGGGCGGAATCGGCCTCGCCGCCAGAGGATACGAGATCATCGGGGACCTGCTGCTCAAAACGAAGGAGCTCATCGCGTCCTGCGATTGCACCGACGGGTGCCCCGGATGCATCCATTCTCCCAAATGCGGCTCCGGCAACAAGCCCCTGGACAAGAAGGCCGCGCACCTCCTCCTGCGATACCTTCTCGGCGAGCTGAACCTTGCCGAGAAGGTCCCGGCGATCGATCCGGAGAACATCCCCGTTGCAGCCTCCAACCCACCCGCGCCTGCCGCGGTTCCCGAATACCGCATCGGGTTCTTCGACCTCGAAACGCAGCGGCTGGCCGACGAGGTGGGCGGATGGCAGAACAAGCATCTCATGAAAGTCTCCGTGGCCGTCCTTCTGGAAACACCCCCGGACACTGTTCACGTCTTTAGGGAAAACGAGGTTCCCGAGCTCGTGAAACGCCTGACTGAACTGGATCTCGTGGTCGGATTCAATATCGCTCAATTTGACTATGCCGTCTTGAAGGCTTACACAACAGTGGACCTGAACCGCCTGCCCACGTTCGATCTCCTGCGGGATATCCATGAGCGGCTGGGGTTCCGTTTGAGTCTCGGGCATCTGGCCGAGAAAACCCTCGGCCGGCCCAAAATCTCCGACGGGGTGCAGGCTGTCGAATGGTACCGGCAAAACCGGTGGGATTCGCTCATCGAATACTGCAAAATGGATGTCCTGCTGACACGTGATCTCTTCCGCTTTGCTCTCGAAAACGGCTACCTCCTTTACACCGATCGCAGAAACAGGTTGCTTCGAATTCCCACGCCATGGAGCCTGGACGCGCTCGTGAAGAAGTGAATTCAACTCTCTGGAATTCTTAAGTTTCAACAGATTGTGCACGCTGTCGGTTCCGTTTTCCGACCGTGACGGGTGCTTGCTTTCACTGTGGCCTGTGGTATAAGATGACGCGAATCGTGACCGAATCACTTTCGCCCTCAGGGTCTTTGGACGATGCGCCTCGTTGCCGCTCGTGGGTTCGGCTCCCGTCGATCTTCGCGATGACTGACGCAGGGTATCCTCCGGGTGCATGGAAGGCGGTTTCATGAAGGACTCCAGATGCAAGAAATGGCCCTCGAATTCCTGCACCCTGCCTGAAGAGGCATGTAGTCCACTGATTTTTCCGAAATTGTGCGGCGATACGAAATCCTGGTTCGCGCTTTACGTCCAGGTGAAACACGAGAAGGAAGTCGTCCGGAGACTCGATCAGAAATCCATCGACTGCTTCCTGCCGCTGATGGAGTGCTGGAGCAAGCGGCTGGACAGGCGAAAGAGGATAACCCTGCCGCTTTTCCCCGGATACGTGTTCGTGCACACCGTCCTCGACAATTACACCAACGTGAACATTCTCAAGACTCCGGGTGCGTTGAGTATTCTCAAGAACTCCGAGGGGCCTTTGCCCATCCCGGTCTATCAAATCGAGAACCTGCAGACTATCCTGAATTCTTCCAAATCGCTCGATTTGCATCCCTATCTGAAAGAAGGGGAGTGGGTCCGGGTCATCCGGGGTCCGCTGAGCGGTTGTGTTGGAATTCTGAAGCGACACGCCCCGAAAAAGGGCAGATTAGTGGTGAGTGTGGATTGCATCAGGCAGTCGGTGAGCGTGGAGCTTGACGTCGAGGATGTGGAAGCCACGATTCCGCCCCCGGGCACCTCGCCTGTATCGTGACTCCCCTGCCTCCGCGTTTACCGGGCAACGATCAACCGGCCTTTCCGGGACCGGAGAAAAGACAGACCAGCACATCGGTTCCCTGATCGAGGCCTTCCACGTGCTCCGGAACGATGATGTACCCGTCGGCAGCGGCCAGAGTGCTGATCATCGCCGATTTCCCGAACACGGGTTCCGCGCTCAACCGGCCATGGGCGCTGGAGAGCAGGACCGGCACGTAATCCGTTCGCCCATGGACGGACGGGACTTTTCGGGCGAGCACGGCATTCAGTTGGTTGACCGCGAATGCGGCATGCTTCGAGGTTCTGCCCTGCAGACGCTCCAATGACGGCAAAACGAAGGCCCTGCAGATCATCATCGCCGATACGGGCTGACCTGGAAGTCCCCAGAATACCTTTTCACCGACCCGCGCGAGGATGGTGGGCTTGCCCGGACGGACCGCCACGCCGTGCGCCAGCAACTCACTGTCGTGCAAGTGTTCGAGAATGCTCAACGTATAGTCCCGCACGCCCACGGAACTGCCCCCGGAAAGCATGATCACGTCGTGATCCTCCAGTGCCTGCCGGCACACATCGGTCAATAGTGCGAGATCATCCGCGATGACCTTCCGCAGGCCGATCACCCCGCCGGCCTCCTCCACCTGCGCCGCCAGGGTGAAGCTGTTGATGTCGCGAATCTTTCCGGGCGGAACCGGCGATGCCCCGACGGGCACAACTTCATCGCCGGTCGAGATGACGGCGACTCGAGGCCGCCGCCGGACGGCCACGCGGGTGACGCCCAGTGCGGCCAGCACTCCGACGTCCTGGGGCCGCAGCCTCCATCCGCCGGGAAACAACTCCCGCCCGACGGATATGTCTTCACCTTCCCGGAGCAGATTGTCGCCGGGAGCCACCGGCCTGGTGACTTCGATGGTCTTATCGTCGAGGGGGTATGTGTACTCCACCATCACCACCGCATCGGCCCCTTCGGGGAGCATGCCGCCGGTCGGTACGCCGATCGCCGTCCCCGGCTCCAACCTTCGGGTGACCGTTTCCCCCATCTTGATCTCCCCCGCCGTTTCAAGAAAAGCGGGCAGCGTTTCCGATGCCCCGAAAGTATCCCGGGCGCGCACGGCATAGCCGTCCATGGTGGCTCTGGAGAAGTGGGGGACGGACTCCGGAGCGACGACGGACAGGGCCAGCACTTCGCCGCACGCCGCAGCCAACTCCACCTCCACCGCCGGCAACGGATGCAGCCGATCGATCAGCGCAAGCACCTCGTCGGACGATTTCACCTTGAGAAACTTCGACACGGTTTTTCCCGCCATATTACACCTGTCAATCTTGCCGCGGCATGCCCCGGAATCGAAGCCGAAACCGAAGCTGCACCGGACATTTGCCTTTGGAGGACCGGTTCGGTTGTGTTCGACGCGAAAAAACTCCTTGGGAAGGCATTTCACATGGCACTATAATCCAACATGGAAACGGGCACAAGGAAGCGGCGGGACGGGAAGATGCTTCTACGAGGGGAAAACCGAAATGGGTTGGACTTCATTGCGGCTGTTTCCGGGGGGATGACGGGTGAACTTCGACGGAACGCAACCGATGCCGGAAAAGGTTGACGACCGTCGGCAACAATGGTGAGACCGGAGAATGGAGAGCACCTTGGCGAAGAAGAGTCCGGGAAGATTGACCATTCGCTCCAAGATATGGATCGCGGATGAAGACGGCGGAGTTGTCTTTGGGGCCGGCCGCCTGCGCATTTTGAGGGCGGTCGAGGAGCAGGGTTCCATACACCTGGCGGCCAAGACGCTCAACATGAGTTACCGGGCGGTCTGGGGAAAGATCAAAGCGACGGAGGATCGGCTTGGCAGGCCCCTGCTGACGCGAAAGGTGGGAGGAACCAAGGGGGGCGGCTCTGAGCTCACCCCCCTTGGAAAGGCTCTCGTGGAACGGTTTCGGCATCTTCAGACGTTGACCGAAACAGCGGCTGATACCCTCTTTCAGGACCTCTTCATCGACGGATTATGACAGGACCTTCTTGAACGCCTCCTTGGCGATTTGTCCCATGTCGCCGAGGCTTTCCACAACCGTGATGCCCGCCGCGCGCATGGCTTTGATCTTGCCCTGGGCCGTTCCGCTGGAACCGCTGATGATGGCGCCCGCATGGCCCATTCTGCGTCCCGGAGGTGCCGTCAGACCAGCGATGAAACCGATCACCGGCTTGGTCACGTTCTTCTTGATGAAATCCGCCGCGTCTTCTTCCGCGGAACCCCCGATTTCACCGACCATAATGATGGCCTTCGTCTGAGGATCCTTCTGGAATGCGTCGAGGCAGTCAATAAAGTTGGTGCCGTTCACCGGGTCTCCGCCGATCCCGATAACCGTGCTCTGTCCGATGCCCACTTTTCCGATCTGGTGCACGGCTTCATAGGTCAAGGTTCCGGAGCGGGAGACGATGCCGACGGGACCGGGCGTATGGATGTGGCCCGGCTGGATGCCGATTTTGCACTGGCCGGGGGTGATGATCCCCGGGCAGTTGGGCCCGATCAGGCGGCTCTTGCTCGACTTCAGGTAATTTTTCACCTTCATCATGTCCATAACCGGAATACCTTCGGTGATGGCCACGATCAGGGGAATGCCGGCCTCGATGGCTTCCAGAATCGCGTCGGCGCAAAATGGAGGCGGCACGAACACCATGGCCGCATTGGCCTTGGTCTCCTTCACGGCCTTTGCCACCGTGTTGAAAACCGGGATGCCCTCGACCGCCTGCCCGCCTTTACCGGGGGTAACACCCGCGACCACGTTCGTACCATAGGCTTTGCAATTGATGGTATGGAACTGGCCCTCGCGACCCGTAATACCCTGAACCAACAGCCTCGTGTTTTTGTCCACCCAAATGCTCATCTGATTTCCCCCTTCTACCCTTTGGCAACCGCTGCAATCTTTTGGGCGGCGTCTGCGACATCTTTGGCATTGATGAGGTTCAACCCGGATTTTGCCAGGATCTCCCGACCTTGCTCAACGTTGGTCCCTTCCATGCGAATGACCACGGGAACCCTGATGCCCACTTTCTTGGCCGCTTCCACAACCCCGTTGGCCAGCCTGTCGCACCGAAGGATGCCGCCGAAAATATTGATGAGCACACCCTTGACCGCAGGATCGGCGAGAATGATCCGGAATCCGTTCTCCACCTGCTCGGCGCTGGCACCGCCGCCGACGTCCAGGAAGTTCGCGGGGGCCGCACCGGCTTGCTGGATGATGTCCATGGTCGCCATGGCCAGACCGGCGCCGTTCACCATGTTGCCGATATTCCCACCCGGCATCTTGATGTAGTTGAGCTCAAACTTCGACGCCTCGATCTCGAACGGATCCTCTTCGTCGAGGTCTCTGTATTCCTGGATATCCTTGTGGCGATACATGGCGTTGTCGTCAAAGTTGATCTTCCCGTCCAGGGCGATGACCCTGTTGTCCGATGTCAGGACGAGCGGGTTGATTTCCACCAGCGAACAGTCATAGTCCGTGCACAGCTTGTAGAGCGCGGCGACCATCGCGTTGAACTGCTTGATCAGTTCGGGTTTCAAATTCAACCCGTAGGCAAGCTCGTTGGCGTGGAAACCCTTGAAGCCCAGCAGCGGATCGATGAAAACCTTGATGATCTTCTCGGGCGTCTTGGCGGCGACTTCTTCAATGTCCATACCACCGGCTTCGCTTGCCATGAACACGATTTTCGAGGTTCCCCTGTCGGGGAGGACGCTGAGGTAGAGCTCCTTCTCGATGGGCAAACCTTCTTCCACCAGGAGCTTCTTCACAAGGCGGCCTTCCGGGCCGGTCTGATGCGTCACCAAAGTCATGCCCAGAATGCCCTTCGCATACTGATCGACTTCGGCGGCACTCTTCGCCAGCTTTACACCACCGCCCTTACCGCGTCCACCCGCGTGGATTTGGGCCTTCACTACCACCGGAAACGTTCCCAATTCAGCGCCGACCGCCTTCGCTTCCTCAACGGTGAAAGCCGCTTTCCCACGAGGAATGGGGACTCCGTACTTCTGGAACAACTGTTTGGCTTGATACTCGTGAATTTTCATTTTTCTCCTCGCTATCCCCGAAACAACTCAATCCAGTGCAGATCATGTCTCACCAACGAGAGCCCTCACCCAAAAATCATCTGCTGATCTCGAATAACCTCTATTCCTAGATGAAAGATCTCACAATGTCAAACGTTGTTTGTAAAGTTTTGAACAAACTCTGCGCCCGGACTCAACCGAACGCGGACCGAAAGCAATTTCGATAATGGCACAACATGGGCATCTTGTCCCAAAAGTTTTGCGGACAGGCCCGGCAACTGCCCCGCCACTCCCCGCGAAGGCATCGCGTTTGCCTCGAAACTCTTGGCTCTTTTTTCACAACTTCCGCCCGGCCGACCTCGTTTGGAAGGAAAGTCCCCCTCGCGGTCGTGAACCTTCCCTGGAGGGCATGCCGACAGGAATCTTCCGCGGTTTCAAACCCGACGGCAAGCGGTCCGTCGTCTCCGGCACCGGCAGCGCGGACCTCATGCCTGCGGAAACGCAAAATGCACGGTGAATAATGCCCGAGATTATGGTAAAGGAAATCGGACTCGGATCATCGTGCCCGGACATGGAGTTCATCAATGGAATATGAAGTCGTCATCGGACTGGAAATTCACGCACAGCTTTCCACTCGGAGCAAAATCTTCTGCGGCTGCTCGACCACCTTCGGTGCGAGCCCCAATACCTTGACCTGCCCCGTTTGCCTGGGTATGCCGGGGGTGCTCCCCGTGCTCAACCGCGATGTGGTCGAATTCAGTCTGAGAATGGCGCTTGCCGCCCATTGCGAAATTGCCCCGTACGGTCAGTTCGCGCGGAAAAACTATTTCTACCCGGATCTGCCCAAGGGTTACCAGATATCCCAGTACGAACTGCCGCTGGCCCGCAACGGTTGGATTGAAATCGAGAGCGGGAACGGGCCCAAGCGGATCAGAATCCACCGGATCCACATGGAGGAGGATGCGGGCAAGCTCATTCACGACGACAACAAGCCCGTGAGCTACGTGGACTTCAACCGCACGGGAGTGCCCCTGATCGAAATCGTGAGCGAACCCGACCTCCGCAGCTCGGAAGATGCGGTTTCCTACCTGAAATCGGTCCGCGAGATCCTGCGTTTCCTGGAAATCTGCGACGGAAACATGGAGGAAGGAAGCCTCCGGTGTGACGCGAACATCTCGCTGCGCCCCGTCGGAGCCGAGGAACTGGGCGTCAAGACCGAGCTCAAAAACATGAATTCCTTCCGCAACGTACAGCGGGCCCTGGATTTTGAAATCCGACGACAACGGGCGCTTCTTGAACGGGGTGAACCCATCGTGCAGGAAACCCGCCTGTGGGATGCCAACCGCAGCATCACCCTGAGCATGCGGGGCAAGGAAGAGGCCCACGACTACCGCTACTTTCCGGATCCGGACCTCGTGCCCGTCGTTGTGGACGAGGCATGGATCGAACAGGTCCGGGCCTCCCTCCCCGAGCTCCCGGACGCCAGGCGGGAGCGGTTCATGGGGGAATACGGCCTGCCGTCCCATGACGCCCGGGTTCTCACTTCCTCCAAAGCGCTGTCCGTGTATTTCGAATCGGTCGTCGCGGCCTTTCCACAACCCAAGATTGTCAGCAACTGGATGATGTCCGAGTTGCTGCGCGAGTTGAAACGTGACGAGAGAGAGATCGAGGAATGTCCGGTTCCGCCGGAAAACCTCGCGGATCTGCTGCAGTTGATCGAAAAGGGAGTCGTGAGCGGCAAGATCGCCAAGACTGTTTTCCTGGAAATGTACTCCACAGGGCGCAAGGCCGGGGCCGTCGTCGAGGAAAAGGGCCTGGTCCAGGTAAAGGATGAAGGCGCGATCGAGGCGATCGTGGCTGAAGTCCTCGCCGAGAATCCCTCTGAGGTCGAACAGTACCGGGCCGGAAAGGAGAAGCTTTTCGGGTTCTTCGTCGGTCAGGTCATGCGAAAATCCAAAGGGAAAGCCAATCCCAAGCTGGTCAACGACATTCTGCGCGGCAAGCTCTCCGGCTAGGTTCCAACTCCGGAGACGCCTGCCGCAACCGTTCGCATTTGCCCTGTGATTCCAGCAAACGGCGATCGACCGGGAGGCCTTCGACCAGGCGCGAAAACGTGCCGGCCCCTTGCCGGCGAGTGGTGTTTTTTCTATCTTGACATTCAGCTCATCATGACGGGAGTCGGTTCAGTATGCCCCAACAGTGGTTACCCCCGATTTACTGGGACGGGGACGCGGTTGCGATCCTGGATCAGCGACTGCTTCCCCAGCGTGAGGCGGTGATTCGTTGCACTTCTCCGAAGCAGGTGGTGGCGGCGATAAAGAACATGGCGATCCGGGGAGCGCCCGCGGTCGGCGTGGCCGGGGCCATGGCGCTGGCTCTCGGGGCGGTTCTGATTCAGGCCGCCGATGCCCGGACGTTCAAAAGCAAGTTCGCCCGGCTGTGCCGCCAGGTGAGGACGGCCCGTCCCACCGGCCGGAACCTGGGCTGGGCGGTGGATCGCATTCATGCCCTGGTGGAAGGCAACCGGGATGCCGACGTTCCCCGGCTTCACGAGCTCATTCGCCGGGAGGCCGACCTGATCCTCGCCGAAGATGTCGCCGGCAACGTCGCCATCGGCTCATGGGGCAAGACCGTCATTCCGCGAGGCGCCGGCATCATGACCTACTGCAACGCGGGAGCCCTGGCCACGGCGGACTATGGCACGGCCGTGGGAGTCATCCGCGCGGCTTTCGACGCGGATCCCGGAATTCGAGTGTTTTCATGCGAGACCCGTCCTTTTTTGCAGGGAGCCCGCCTGACGGTGTACGAGCTGATGAAGGCGGGAATCCCCGTCACGCTGATCACCGACAACTCGATCGGCAGCCTCATGAGCCGGGGGATGATCGACGTGGTTGTGGTGGGCGCGGACCGGATCGCCGCCAACGGAGACACCGCCAACAAGATCGGAACCTACATGGCGGCCGTGCTGGCCTGCACGCACGGCATTCCCTTCTACGTGGCCGCCCCTCGTTCCACCATCGATGCCTCGCTCCCGGACGGCGACGGAATCCCCATCGAACAACGGGCTCCGAAGGAAGTCACGCACTTCAACGGCCGCCGAGTCGCCCCGCAAGGAGCCGCCGCTTTGAATGCGGCATTCGACGTGACCCCGAACAAGTACATCACGGGGATCATCACGGAAGTCGGCATCCTTTCGAAGCCCTTCGGCAGAGCGATCCGCCAGGCGCTCAAGGCATGACCCCGAACCGTGCACCGCTTGCGGCCGGGCCTGCCCGCGGCACGCTATGTGCCGTCAAACAGCATCCGCAGAACGTCCTGTAGCGAACGAGCGCCCATGTAGACGACACCCGCATCCGGTGAAAGCCGTTCGGCATTGCTGCCCGGCATGAGACAGCGCGTAAACCCGAGTTTTGCCGCTTCCATGGCCCGGGCCGCGCCATGCCCCACGCCGCGCACTTCCCCCGCCAGTCCGACCTCGCCCCACACCGCCAGTTCCTGGGGCAACGGCCGGTCGAGGTAAGAGCTCATCAGCGCCGTCGTCAGGGCGAGGTCGGCGGCCGGTTCCTGCAGGCGGACACCTCCCGCCACGTTCACGAAAACATCCTGTTGACCGAAATTGAACCCGAGCTTCTTTTCGAGCACCGCCAGCAGGAGGGAAACCCGGTTGGTATCGATTCCCATGCTGGTCCGCCGGGGCTGGGTCCATCCGGTGGCGCCGACCAGCGCCTGCAGCTCCACCAGCAAGGGGCGGGTGCCCTCCATCGAACACACCACCACCGATCCGGATACACCCGTGGGCCGTTCCGCAAGAAGGAATTGAGAAGGATTCGGCACTTCCTCCAATCCCGCCTCCTTCATTTCGAACACACCGACCTCGTTGGTTGATCCATATCGGTTCTTGACCGCTCGCAACAGCCGGAACGTATGCGTGCGATCCCCTTCAAGGTAGAGAACGGTGTCCACAAGGTGTTCGAGGGCTCGGGGACCGGCGATGGAGCCTTCCTTGGTGACGTGGCCGACCAGGAAGATACTGATGTTGCCGTCTTTTGCGGCGCGCATCAGCCGCAACGCACATTCCCGGACCTGGCTTATGGAACCCGGAGCGACCTCGAGCCCCATGGTGTGCATGGTCTGAATGGAATCCACCGCCAGGATCTGCGGATGCGAGTGGTCGATGACGTCAAGGACGGCCTCCAGGGAGGTTTCGGAAAAGATGAGCAGTCCTCCGGATTCGATTCTCAGCCGTGCGGCCCGCAGTTTCAGTTGTTGCGGGCTCTCTTCACCGGAGACGTAGAGGACCTTTTTCTTTTGCGACATGAGGGCAAGCGCCTGGAGCAGGAGCGTGGATTTCCCGATGCCGGGGTCGCCTGCCAGCAGAATGAGGGACCCGCTGACCAGCCCTCCTCCCAGCACTCGGTCCCACTCACCGATGCCTGTGGTGAACCGTGCTTCCGACTCCATCGGAATTTCCGCCAGGGGCAGGGGACGAGCCGCTTGCCCATGGGGCTCCAACCGCCCTGAAGCCTTATGCGTGACCTCCTCCACCAGACTCTGCCAACTCCGGCACTCGGGACAACGGCCCAGCCATTTCGGGCTCACGTAGCCGCACTGCTGACATCGATAGATCGTCTTGAGACCCCCCATATGCCTCCCTGCTGAACGATGAGTATCCTTTGTGTTCGTATTCACTACACTATACACCATTCCACGGCCGAGGGGCGGGCAAACTGGGAACCGCATCCCGATTCGCCCCGGAATGTTCAATTGACAAAGTTGAAAATAGTGTTTTATATTCTGTGTCCATTGATGGACCAAGCTTTTCCTTACCGTGAGCTGGTAAGTTCCCTTAGAAGGAGAGGAGTGTTTCTGATGGCGGGTAAAAATATCATCGAGGTCACGGACGGCAGCTTCGACCAGGAAGTCCTGCAATCCGATGTGCCGGTGCTGGTGGATTTCTGGGCTCCGTGGTGCGGTCCGTGCCGGGCCATTGCTCCTGTTATCGAAGAATTGTCCGGAGATTACGAGGCCAGGCTGAAGGTGGCCAAGTGCAACGTTGATGACAATCCGAAAACGCCCAGCAGGTATGGCATTCGAGCCATCCCGACCTTGATCATTTTCAAGGGCGGGAATGTCAGCGAGCAGATCACGGGGGCCGTGGCAAAGTCCCAGATCACTGCCGCCATCGACAAGGCCGTCGGCTAAGCCGGATGATGCCGATGGGCCCGGACCGATAGGCGCGGTTTCATTCAGGTTCCCTGCAGTGTTTTCTCCCCTGTCAGAAAACCGTTCTTTCAAGCATGAAAATGAATGACATCTACGACATAGCGATCATTGGCGGCGGGCCTGCCGGACTTACGGCGGGCCTGTATGCCGCAAGAGCACGGCTGAAGGTCATTTTGCTTGAACGGATGGGCTTCGGGGGGCAGCTGCTCACTTACGAGAAAGTGGACAATTATCCGGGGTTTCCGGAGGGCATCGGAGCCTTCGGCTTGTCGGAGCTCATCAGCGCCCAGGCGCTCAAATTCGGTCTGGTCACCCGCAATGCCGAGGTGACGGATCTCCTGGTTGACGAGCCCATAAAGGTCGTCAGGCTTGCCGACGCGGAGTTGCTTGCGAAAACCGTCGTCATCGCCTCGGGAGCATCCCCGAACAAACTGGGGGTCCGCGGCGAGAGTGAGTACACGGGGCGCGGAGTGTCCTACTGCGCGGTATGCGACGCGCCTTTTTACCGGAATCAGGAAGTGGCGGTGGTGGGCGGCGGAGATACGGCCATCGAAGAAGCCATCTACCTGACCAAGTTTGCCAGTCGCGTGCACGTGATCCATCGCAGGGACCAACTGCGGGCAACGCGCATCATACAGGAACGTGCTTTACAAAATGACAGGATTTCCTTTATTCTTAGCAGCGTCGTCACGGAGATCAAGGGAAGCGGCGAACAGGGCGTGGACCGCTTGACGATCCGGGAAGCCAAGGGCACCAAAATCGACGAACTCCCCGTGAACGGGGTCTTCATTTTTGTCGGAATTCAGCCGAATTCCGGTTTTGTGCCCACGGAAGTGGACCGTGACGTGTTCGGGTTCATTCGTACCGATCAGGAGATGAAGACATCGGTGCCGGGTGTTTTTGCAGCCGGCGATGTGCGAGTGAAGGAGCTCCGTCAGATCGTGACGGCGGTGGGGGATGGGGCCACCGCGGCGTTCAACGCCGGGCGCCACATCGAAAGTCATCTTTAGATTCCACCACAATCATTGAGGACATTTCATGCGGATCGGCCTGGAGAAGATACGGAAGGTCTACCGATTTGCTGCATTCGTTCCACTCCTGTCGCTTGTGCTGGTCACCGGTGGCTGCGGCACATTCCTCGGGGAGTTTTACTTCGGGGATCTCCTCGGCGGGAAGAAGAGCTCGAGCACGGTGGACAAGACCGCCGAGCAGCTTGCAGTGGAAGGCATGCAGAAAATGCAGAAAAAGGATTACGACGATGCCCTCAAGGCTTTTCGAAAGCTGAAAGAGCATTATCCTTACAGCAAGTACGCGATCCTGGCGGAGCTCAAAATCGGGGATGCCCTTTTCCACGATAAGAAGTACAGCGAGGCGGCGATAGCCTACGAGGAGTTTGCCCGCTTGCACCCCAGGAATGAAGTCGTGCCTTATGTCCTCTACCAGATCGGAATGAGCCACTTCCTGACGTTCACGACGACGGACCGCGATCCGGAAGAGACTCAGGCCGCAATAGAGGCTTTTCAGCGGGTGGTCCAGATGTTTCCGCAGTCCGATTACGCCAGGCGCGCTCAGAAACAGCTCTTCGAGTGCCAGAAGCGGGCGGCGGCCCATGAATTCAACGTGGCGTCCCTGTATTACCGCATGGGTGAGTACTTCGCCACCCGGGCCAGGCTGCGGACAATCAACGAAAAGTACTCCACGGCGGCGAAGGAGTTGGGACTCCAGAAAGACATCGATAAGATGCTTGCCAAGAGCGAGCGGGAGTGCGCTAAGGGAGAAAAGAAGCCAAGCGTCTGGACACGGTTGGGCTTTTAGTCCTCGCAATCGACTCTCTTGAGACATGTCCTTCCTTGGAACGGAGGGGTTCATCGGGAACCCTGCCAAAACACGATTTATTGGTTGACAAACGGGAGACGTTTTCTGCATGCTTGGAGTCACCTGGAGGAATTTCTCCGGGGTCCGCCCCGGGAGGGTGCCTCCCCCCGGCCAGCCGGTAGAACCTTCAAGCATTTGAGCCATCGACCGGACCTGCTTCTTCGGTTTTAATGTCGCATCCCAATCCCGAAGCATCGCCATGACCCGTGCGAATTCCATTGAGCCGGATACGACCACATGCCAACGCAAGCATGGAAGTTGGAAACCATAAACAACGGAGAACGATGATGAACGATGTATCGACCCCGGACACTCACCAGAAAGATCAGGACGCGCGCGATCGCAACGAGATGAACCTGGTCGAGCTGAAAAGCAAGAACATCAGGGAACTGATGACGATTGCCAAGGCGCTGAACATAGAGGGAGCGAGTTCCATGCGCAAGCAGGAACTGATCTTCGCTCTGCTGCAGGCCCAGGCCGAGATGAGTGGATTGATCTACGGGGAAGGCGTGCTGGAAATCCTTCCGGACGGGTTCGGTTTCTTGAGGAGCCAGAACTACAACTACCTGCCCGGTCCCGACGACATCTATGTTTCGCCGTCCCAAATCCGACGTTTCAACCTGCGGACGGGCGACAGCGTTTCCGGGCAAATTCGCCCCCCCAAGGACAACGAACGCTATTTTGCCTTGCTCAAGGTGGAGGCCGTCAACTACGAGGATCCGGATGTCGCGCGGGACAAAATCCTCTTCGACAACCTCACCCCGCTTTACCCGGATCGCCGCGTCAGGCTGGAAAGCATCGCCGACAACCTGTCCACTCGGGTCATGGACCTGCTGACTCCCATCGGTTTCGGACAGCGCGGCCTGATTGTCGCGCAGCCGCGAACCGGTAAAACCATGCTGCTGCAAAACATCGCCAACGCCGTCACCGTCAATCACAAGGAAGCCTATCTCATCGTGCTGCTCATCGATGAGCGCCCTGAGGAAGTGACGGACATGCAGCGCAACGTGCGCGCCGAGGTGGTCAGTTCCACCTTCGACGAACCGCCCCAGCGACACGTGCAGGTGGCCGAAATGGTGAGCGAGAAGGCCAAGCGCCTGGTCGAACACAAGCGCGACGTGGTCATTCTGCTGGACAGCATCACGAGGCTGGCTCGCGCGTACAACAGCGTTGTCCCGCCGAGCGGGAAGATCCTTTCCGGAGGTCTCGATTCGAACGCGCTCCACCGGCCGAAACGCTTCTTCGGAGCGGCACGCAACGTGGAACAGGGAGGCAGCCTCACCATCATCGCCACGGCCCTCATCGACACCGGCAGCCGAATGGACGAAGTGATTTTCGAAGAATTCAAGGGCACCGGCAACATGGAGATCGTGCTCGACCGCAAGCTGGCCGACCGCCGCATCTTCCCGGCCATCGACATCAACAAGTCCGGGACCCGCAAGGAAGAGCTCCTGTTGCCTTCCGACGACCTGAACCGAATCTGGATCCTGCGCAAGCTCCTGTCCCCCCTGAACCCTATCGACGCCATGGAGTTTCTGCTGGACAAGATGCAGGGGACCAAGAACAACGCGGATTTTCTGGCTTCAATGAACCGCTGATGCCCCTGGGGAAAAGCATGACCTCATTCAGTCGGCCCGGCCCGGTCTCCCCGGGTCGGGAAGGCCGCACTCTTGCGCTCTGCTCCGGGTCCGTCATCCCGCGGGGAGGACCCGGAGTACGGCGGCGGTCCCGATGGGGCTTCCAATCGAGAGTGAGCACACGCCTTTTGACCTGCCGGGCAGTGCAACAATCTGCTTGAATAAATCCGCAATCAGATTATACTACATGGTTTGCAGAGTTCTGCAATTCCCTTAAGGAGGAAGATTCCCGATGAAGGAAGGCATACATCCGGTATACCATGAAACGGTGATTCGATGCGCATGCGGGGCGGAAATTCCCACGGGTTCCACAAAAAAGGAGATCCGGGTCGAAATCTGTTCCAAGTGCCATCCGTTCTACACCGGCAAACAGAAACTGGTCGATTCCGCGGGGCGAATCGAAAGATTCCGCCGCAAATACGAAAAGTTCCAAAAGAAGGAAACTCCGGAATCAACCGAATAACGTGTATCGCGACCGCTCGCGCCGCGCGGGACGGTCGATTTTCCGCTTCTCGAGGTCCACGGACTTCATCTCGCCAATTCGGCGCTCCACGCCGTGGATGGCCGGCCCTTTCCTGTGGGACGCCTTCCCGGATCGCTTGCCCTGTTCGGGCAAGGGGGGTCGATTGGCTTTTGTATTGGGACGGACCGATTTCATTCTGAGGTGCGTTCAAGATTATGCAATACCTGCCCGGCGGGAGGTGCCGCGGGCGGGATAAACCCCGCCCCTTGCCACGGACCGATGTGCCGGGCAGACATACAAGGGAAGGGCTTTACGCCCTCCCGCCCAATGCACTCATCTTGAACGCAACCCGGTATCAGACAACGGACACCGCGTCATTGTCGCAGGCCGTGATTATGTTCGACCGTTTGGAAAGTGTCGCTCAAAAGTTCCGCAAGCTCGAGGAAGACCTCAGTAATCCCGAACTGTTGGCAAATCAGAAAGAATACCAGAAGATCGCCAGGGAACATGCCGAGATCGCTCCGATTGTGGAAGCTTACGGACTTTACAAGGGCCTCCATCGACAACTCCTCGACAACCAGCAACTCCTCGAACAGGAAACCGACCCGGAGATGCGTGAGCTGTTCCGGCAGGAGATCGCCGAGCTGAAGAGGCAGATCGAGGACACCGAAAACGGTCTCAAGCTCATGCTTGCGCCCAGGGATCCCAATGACGACAAGAACGTGATTCTCGAGATCCGGGCTGGAACCGGCGGTGAAGAAGCGGCCCTGTTCGTTTCCGATTTGTTCCGGATGTATACCCGCTACGCCGAGTTGCGCCGCTGGAAGGTGGAAATACTCGACAGCCATCAGACAGGCATCGGAGGCCTCAAGGAAGTGATCGCCGCGGTCAACGGACAGGGCGCTTACAGCCGTCTGAAGTTCGAACGCGGGGTTCACCGGGTGCAGAGAGTCCCGGTCACCGAAAGCCAGGGTCGAATCCACACCTCCGCGGTCACGGTGGCGGTGCTGCCCGAAGCCGAAGAAGTGGACGTCTACATCGACCCCAACGATCTGCGGGTGGATGTGTTCCGCTCATCCGGCCCCGGGGGCCAGAGCGTCAACACGACGGACTCCGCGGTTCGTGTCACGCACATTCCCTCAGGCCTGGTGGTGATCTGCCAGGATGAGAAATCGCAGCACAAGAACAAGGCCAAGGCGCTCAAGGTGCTTCGAGCCCGCCTGCTCGATCAGATGCAGAGCGAACAGGAGGCCCGCATCGCCCGGGATCGCAAGAGTCAAGTGGGAACGGGGGACCGCAGCGAACGCATCCGCACTTACAACTTTCCGCAGAATCGTGTGTCCGACCACCGGATCAACCTTACCCTTTACAAGCTGGACATCATCCTGGGCGGGGCGCTGGATGAAATCATCGACCCGTTGAGCACTCATTTCCAGGCGGAAGCCCTCAGGCGTGAAGAGTGACGGCCGGTACGGCACGGGCGTCGGCATCGTCCAGGACTGCGGCATGATGGACGAAACCTGGACCATCCTGAAGGTGCTCCAATGGACCACGGGCTTTTTCAGCCGCAAGGGAATCGACCAGCCCAGGGCAAACGCCGAAGTGCTCCTGGCCCATGTGCTTGACACCGAACGCATTCAGCTCTACCTCCGCTATGACCAGCCCCTCGGCTCCGCCGAGCTCGCCCGGTACCGTGAAGCGATCAGGCGTCGAGCCTCCTGCGAGCCCACTCAATACATCACGGGGCGCCAGGAGTTCTGGTCCCTGGAATTGGAAGTCGGACCGGCGGTATTGATTCCCCGGCCGGAGACCGAAGTGCTCGTCGAAAAGGCGCTGGAGCTGCTGCCCGGCACGCGGGCACGGGTTTTGGACATCGGCACCGGGTCCGGCGCCATCGCCGTATCACTGGCTACGGAACGCAAAGACCTCACCGTCGTGGCCACCGACAGATCCCCCGGAGCGCTGGAGATTGCCAGGCGCAATGCCGTTCGGCACAAGGTGGAAGACCGGGTTTGGCTGGCGGCCATGGACCTGTTCAGCGCTTTCCTGCCGGCCGTCCCCGTTTTCGATCTTATCGTCGCCAACCCACCTTATATCGGCGACTTCGAATTCGCCGCGCTCCCTCGCGAGATCGCCGAACACGAGCCCGTGGAGGCCCTGCGCGGCGGAGTCGACGGACTCGACGTCATCCGGAAAATCCTGGCCGAAGCCCCCTTTTTTCTCAAACCCGGAGGGTCCCTGCTCATCGAAATCGGCAAGGGACAGGACGAAATGCTTCCCCTGGTGCCCGATAATTCTCGCATTGACACCTGCGGCTTTATCAGGGATTATTCTGGCGTTTTGAGAGTGATGCACTGTAGAGCGAACGGGTGAGATATGGATAAACTCGTGATCGAGGGCGGCGTCCCCCTGCGGGGAGAGGTCTCCATCAGCGGAGCCAAGAACGCCGCCCTCCCCCTCATGGCGGCTTCCCTTCTGGCGTGCGGCAAGCATTCCTTCACCAACGTCCCTCGGCTCAGAGACATTCACACCATGTGCAATCTCCTCGGACACATGGGGGCGTCGAGCGAGCACGGCGCGACGCTGAACATTGATTCCGGCAACATTCGTGCGCTGGAGGCGCCTTATCGCCTGGTCAAGACCATGCGCGCTTCCGTTTTGGTTCTTGGACCCATGCTGGCCCGCCACGGCTTCGCCCGAGTGTCCCTTCCCGGCGGGTGTGCCATCGGAGCCCGCCCCATCAACCTTCACCTCAGCGGCCTGCAAGAGATGGGGGCGGACATCGAACTGGAGCACGGTTATGTCGTCGCCAGGGCGGACCGGCTCCGGGGCGCGACCATCATCTTCGATCTCGTGACCGTGACCGGAACCGAGAATCTCATGATGGCGGCAACGCTCGCTCGAGGCCGGACCATTCTGAAGAATACGGCCCGCGAGCCGGAAGTCGTGGCTCTGGCGGACTATCTGCGAAAAATGGGAGCAAGAATTGAAGGCGACGGGTCTTCCGAGATCGTTGTTGACGGGGTGGAAGAGCTCACCCCCTCGACATTCAGAGTGATTCCGGATCGCATCGAAGCCGGGACCTATATCGCGGCGGCGGGGATTACGGGCGGGTGTTTGCGGCTGACCAACTGTGAACCGGCGCATCTCGAAGCCGTCATTCAGAAGCTGCGGGCCGCCGGCCTGACCATCGAAACCGGCGAGGGCATCGTGGACGTTCAGAGCAACGGTCCGATCCGGAGCGTGGACATCAAGACATGGCCCTATCCGGCTTTTCCCACCGACATGCAGGCCCAGTTCATGTCGCTCATGACTCTGGGAAACGGTGTCAGCCTGATCACGGAGCAAATCTTCGAGAACAGGTTCATGCATGTCCTGGAGCTCAAGAGGCTGGGAGCCGACATCGAACTGGACGGCAGAAACGCGCGGGTGTGCGGAGTCTCCCACCTGTCGGGCGCCCCGGTGATGGCCACCGACCTGCGCGCTTCCGCGTCGCTGGTGCTTGCGGCGCTGGCGGCGACGGGCGTCACGGAAATCACGCGAATCTATCACCTGGAGCGGGGATACGAGGACATGGACGGCAAGCTCTCCGCGGTGGGAGCCAGGATCCGGCGTCAGGTCAACGGGAGCTGAAGGTTCCCGTTCATGGCGCAAGACACCGGATGTCCGGTGAAATCCCCCCCTTCGCGCGAACCGCCGCGACCGAGCGGGCACGACGAACCGTGCGGATAGGCCGTGCGGTCACGCGCGCGCACGCGGTGACGGAATACCCTCTGCATTGAGGCAGGCGCCATGCAGCGTTCCCGTGATTCACGATCCCGGGTGTGCATCGACCGATGAGCCGTGAGCCGGTCCGCCCGACCCGCCCCCTGTTGTGGCTCACGGTGTTCTTTGCGCTGGGCATCGCCGCGGAGCGTGTCTGCCCCCTTTCGTTGCCCTCGGCGTTCATTATCGGTTTCCCCGCCTTGCTTCTCCTCTGTCTTGCCTTTCTCTGTTCGAAATCCCGGGAGCGCTCACGCGCATCGGTGCCGGTCTCCCTGGTGTTGTTTCTTGCCCTGGGTTTCGCCCTCGCGCGCGTCGCCGCCCCCCTTGTCCCCTGTCCGCCGGGATTGGAGCGGGTACTGGATCGTCCCCATACGTTGTTCATCGCCGACATTGCATCGCCTCCCGATTTTTTCCCGGACAAGATCCGGCTCACCCTGAGGCTGCGCTCGGCCTTGCTCGATGATGAAAACGTTCCGCTCGACGCAGGAGTGCTCCTCTCCGTGGCTCGAACCGGCGTGGAACGCGCGGCATGGGTCCCGGGCGATCGCGTGCTGGCGCGCCTCACGCTCAGGCGCTTTCACAATTTCAACAATCCCGGCGGGTATGACTATGTCATGAGGCAGGCGGAGCGCGGAATCCACGCGCGGGCCGGGTCCCCTGACGATCGTTTCCTGGTTCGGCTTGCGCCCGGGAACGGGCTCCCGGGCTGCTCCGTCTTCCGGGCGGTAAGAAGCACGGTGGACCGGTTCAGGCAGGAAAGCCTGTTCTGGCTTCGCAAGCACTTCGATCCCGACACGGCCGCGTTCTATGCGGCCCTGCTGCTCGGTTACCAGCAGTTGATTTCCGCTGATTGGAAAGAAGATTTGAACCGGGTGGGGATCACTCACCTCCTTTCGATTTCGGGAATGCATCTCGGTCTGGTCAGCATGTTCACCTTCTGGATTTGCCGGAAGTTTATCCGGCGTCTTTGCCCCGCCGCGCTTCACCGTCTGAGCGACAAACAACTCGCCCTCTGGCCCGCCCTGGCGGCGGCTTTGCTTTACGCTTTCCTCGCGGGATTCGGCGTGCCCCCGATCTGGCGCTCCCTCTTGATGCTCACACTCGGTCTGTGGGCCTCCTTTTGCTACCGGCATGCGGATTCTCTCACCATCCTGGCCGCGACGGCACTGATCATCCTGGTCATCGACCCCGCCGTTCTCTGGCAGGTTTCCTTCCAACTCACCTATGCGTGCATGGTGGCGCTGTTTGTCATCTACCCGAGACTGCAGCGCTGCCGGCTGGCCGCGATCCACCCCGTGTTCGGCGGCGACCGCATGGCCGGAAAGATCACACGACCCTTCGAGGAGGCCTTCCACGTTTCGGTGGCGGTCAACATCCTGGTTCTCCCGCTCACGGTCTTTTACTTCCAGGGTTTTTCCCTGGCCGGATTCATTGCCAACATCATCCTGGTGCCCCTGGTCGGGTTCCTGGTGCTCCCGTCCGGCCTGCTCGGGCTGGGACTGCTGGCGTTCAACGAATCCCTCGCCGCGCTCCTGCTGCAATTCGGGGCCTGGTGGGTGACCCTGGCGCATCACCTCATCCGATGGTTCAGCGACCTTTCCTGGGCGTACTTCCATGTGGGCCCTTTTTCGTTGCTCGGCATGGCCGCGTGTTACCTGGCACTGTTCGTTCTGCTGAGCCCGTGGCACCGGAAGCGGAAGGGCGCCGCGTTGTGCGCCCTCGCGCTTTTTATGGCGGCGGATTCCGCCGTTGCCCATTGGCGTACCGCCGAGGATCAGCGGGATCATCTGCTGGTGGATTTCATCGATGTGGGACAGGGCACCTCCACCCTGGTTCGATTTCCCGACGGTGCAGCCATGCTCGTCGACGGTGGCGGTTTCTTCGACGATTCCTACGACATCGGCCGCGCGGTGGTGGCCCCCTTCCTGTGGCGGAGCGGCATCCGCAGACTGGACTACGTGGTGCTGTCCCACGATCATCCGGACCATCGCAACGGGCTTCGCTTCGTCATGCAGCGGTTCGAGGTGGGCTGTCTGTGGACCGGCGCCCTCGCGTGCCGGCCGGGCGACCGGGAATCCATCGAGACGATCGCCGCGTTGCGCGGCATCCCCGTCCGGCTCACGCACGAAATCCCCGGGGAATGCGCCATCGGGCGCTGCCGCGTCAAGCTCCTTCACCCCAGTCAAAAATATCTTGAAACTGAGTGGAATGGGGATATAAACAATGCTTCGCTCGTATTGAAGATCGACTATGGCGAAACGGGAGTCATTTTGCCCGGAGACATCGGTCAGTCGGTGGAACGGGTGATTTTCGGGACCGGCACCGCCTGGGGGAACGTGGTACTGGGATCTCCGCACCACGGCAGCGACCGTTCGAACAGTCCCTTCATGGTGGAACGATTGAAACCTCGGGCGGTCGTCGTTTCGTGCGGGGCCGACAACCGGTTCGGATTTCCCTCCCCCGCGGTTCTCGAGACGTACCGGAAGCACGGAGTGGCCGTCTACCGGACCGACCGGCACGGCGCGGTGCATGCGGTTTCGGACGGAACCCGCTGGGAATTCTCGACGTTCATGGGCAGTTCCGGAGGATCGTCGCTCTCCGGCGGATACTGAACGAAGCGCAAGCATCACCGTCCGGCACAACAGACGGAATTGTCCGGCGACCAAGCCGGGAGAAATGACGATTCAGCGCCTTGCACCCTTTATCGGAGGCTCGGATGCGCACTTATTTCTTCGGGGATATTCACGGGAACGGCTACGCCCTCGAGGCCGTGCTGCAACACATGGACAAGCAGAAAACGGACGCCCTATTCTGCCTGGGGGACCTGGTCGGCTGGCTTCCGTTCGGCGATCGCACCCTGCAGCGGATGCGCTCCCTCGGCATCTCCACGGTGGCGGGAAATCATGACTTGCTCGTGTGCGGCCTGTTCGTCGATCATCCTCACCAGGTAGACCGCATGCAGGCCACCGCATACAACGCGGGGCTGCTTTCCTCCATTCCGCAGGCCCTGGATTACCTCTCGAACCTGCCGTTGATCTTCGAGCGCCCGGAATTCGTGGTGACCCATCACAGCCCCTTCCACCTGCCCGCCGCCGAAGAGCTGCCCACCATCGATTGCTTCAACTATCTGGACGAATTCGCGCTGACGGAATGCCTGTCGGCTTGGCACGAGTACCCGCACCGGCTCATTTTCAGCGGACACGATCATGTTCCCGCGGTATTCGAGCTTCCCGACACAGCCGAGCGACCCCGGTTCGAAGACATCCGGACCTACAGCCCCGCGCCCGACGCGGACCTGGTTCTCCACCTGCAGCCCGGTTCGAAATATTGGATCAAGGCGGGGAGCGTCGGAGGCCCCTATCGCGATGGCGTCCCCATCGCCAACTCGGTGCTCTACGACAACGAATCGGACACGCTGACCCTTTTTCGCGTTCCCTTCCCCACCGGCCAACTCATCGAAGACATGCTCGCCCTTCGCTTCTGCCACATCGTGCCCACGTTGCGAAAATATATGGAACTGCTCGAAAGCCGCTCATAGCACGTCTTGATACAATCTGCGTTCAATATTTTGAAACACGGGACCAACGGAAGGCGATGCGGGCGGGGATAATCCCGCCCTTTGCTACGGACCGATCTGCCGGCCAGACGTGGTGGGGGATGAACGCCCCCCCGGTTCATAACCGTTGAACGCAACCCTGGTTTATACCCTCCGGGCTACCGCGCTCGTGATGTCCCGGCAAGCTCCTTCACTACATCGGCCGTGCTCTTGAACTCGTGATCGAACCAGGTCTTCAGGTAGGTGTTGTCGGCCACCAGTTCCGGCGGGTCGCCCGGGCGGATGGGTTTTTCCACCACGTTCAGTTCGGCCTTCACGTTCCGACGCACGATTTCCAGCAGTTCGCGCACGGAAGTCCCGCGGCCCCTGCCGACGTTGGAGATCAGCCGGTCCCGTGCTCTTAAGACATCCAGCGCCTTGACGTGCGCCGCCGCAAGGTCCATGACGTAGACGTAGTCCCGAACCGCGGTGCCGTCGGGTGTCGGATGGTTCGTGCCGTACAGTGAAAACTCCGCGCCGGACAGACCGGCCTTCATCAGGTTCGGCAGAACGTGCGTTTCCGGTTCGTGCCGCTCGTAGACCTCCCCTTCGGGATCGCCTCCGATGACGTTGAAATAGCGCAGAGCGGCGAAACGGATGCCCGCCACCGGGGCCACCGTGGAAATCACCTGTTCGCACATCAGCTTGGACAGGCCGTAGGGATTGGTCGGCTCCTGGGGATGGTTTTCCTTGATGGTCGGGGTTCGCGCGTTGCCGTAGGTGGCGCAAGAGCTCGAGAACACCAGGGTCTTCGTCCCGGCCCGTTTCATGGCCTTCAGGAGGGCCACGGTTCCGCCGACGTTGTTGTCGAAGTACTCTTCGGGAAGCCGGGTGGACTCCTCCACGTAGGCTTTCGCCGCAAAATGAATCACGGCATCCACCTTGAAGACTTCGAGTGCCCGGGCAAGCGCTTCCTCGTTGCGGATGTCACCGAATACGAACGGACCGAACCTGACCAGTTCGGCCCAGCCGTTGGAGAGATTGTCGAACGCGATGGGCGTGTGCCCCGCCTTTCTCAAAAGCTTCGAAGTGTGGGAGCCGATGTATCCCGCCCCACCGGTGACCAGTATGTTCACGAGCGCCTCCTGATTATCGCTGGAAAATCGGTCCCGATTCCCTTAATATTTCCGAGGAAAGCTTCACGGCTTCAAATGCCATGCCTTTCTATCACATTTGCAGGGCATTTTGGAACGAAGATGGAAACGCAGTTTGCCGCGGAGTGCATTTTTCACTGCGGCACCCCCGGCCGTGCTTCGCTGCCGTGACCATTTTCAAGACCGGATACCGGTTCCGGGCGATGATCGCCGTCTCTTCCGGATTGTCGGACCGGTCGCAACCGAACCCTTCTTCAGAAGCCCCGTGCGGGCGGTCCCGTTTGGGAACCGGCACGCCCGCGGCTTCTCCGGAACCGCAGACATGTCCGACCAGTTCATATCCGTTTGTACGCTGGAGGATCGCTTCGAAGGCGATATCCTGATGGACGCCCTGTCCCAGGAAAGCATACCGGCTATTCTCCGTCCCTTCCAGGAGACTCCCTACTCCGCTCTTTTCGTACCTCAAAAGGGCTGGGGGCTGATCCTCGTGCCGGAGAATATGGCGCCCAGAGCTCGTGAGGTCATCGACGAAGTGCTCCGGGAGGTGCGTTCCGCCCCCGTCTACTCGGACCCCTCCGATGTCGACCCGCTCCTGTGGGAGCGGCTCCGCGAAGCGGATCCCGAAACCGTCTGCCATAACGCTCTGGTGGAGTATGAAGACGAACATCGCGCTTACGTGGTGCCTTTCCTCAATGCCGAACTCCTGATCACCCCCGGGGAAGAGACCACCGAAGTCCTGGATTCACCGCCTTATCCCAGGGTCGATTTCGAGCTGAACCTGTCGTTGCTCCACTATCTCCTGGAAGCCGAAAACGTCGCTCTCACCCGGAAATGGATCGGCGAAAAGGACATTCCTTCGGGCGAGGCGTTCTTCCGCGGGTTGCATCGCCTCCCTGTCGACAGCCTCATCGAATTGTTCGGACCCGATGCCAGGCTGTTTCGAGCGACCGCCGAACTGCTCGGCGGCACTCCCGTCGATCTGGGAGACGCCGCTTATGAATTCCAGGTGCTCCCGAGGGTGCCCCTGCTGGTCGTCCTGTGGGAGGGGGACGAGGAGTTCGAGCCCGCCCTGCACATTCTTTTCGACGAAACCGTGAGCACCCAGTTCAAGGCGCTCGACACGCTCTGGGCTTTTACGGGAGTCTTTTGCAGGACGCTTGCGGCGGCGGCTCGGGATTTGCTCCCGGGGGAAGAGCGGTGAGGACGGTATCCCGAATCATATCGCTTGCGCCGACTCAAACCGAAATCGTCGCGGCGCTCGACCGGCTGGGCAACCTTATCGGCGTCACCGAGAACTGCGACTTTCCGGATGGCGTGGAACACATTCCCAGGTTCGGCTCATGGTACGCCCCCGACCTTCGCCGGGTCATCGCCGCCGCACCCGACCTCGTGTGCACCTTCGGAAGTCACCACGAGGAAGTGCGGGACACGCTGCTCGAAGCAGGCATCAGCGTGGTCCACGGCGATCCGAAATCGGTGCGGGAATCCCTGGAGGCTATCCTCGAACTGGCGGAAATCCTCGATTGTCAGGATGTGGGGGCAACACTGGTGGAAGGGCTCCAAGAGCGGCTGGAGCGCGTGGACCGCTTCGTCCACGACACCGGCCCCGCACTGAGGCCGATGGTGTTCCGCATCATGCACTGGAAACCGCTCATCACGGTCGGCTCAGGTTCCTTTCAGCACGATGCCGTCGAGCGGGCCGGCGGCCGCAACCTCATGGGAGACGGTCCGGCCCCTTACTACGTCTGCGATCCCACTGCGGTGCGTTCGAGAAACCCCGAGGTCATCTTCTTTTGCGAACCGTTCATCAAGCCCCTCCTGGAGAAGGATCCGCTGTGGCGGGAAATCCGGGCCGTCCGCAACGGCCGGGTCCACGTGTACGACTGCGGCCTGACCTGCCGGTCCGGCCCGCGGATCGTGGACATGGTGGAACGGCTGTGCGAGGCACTGTATCCGGGTTGCGCACTGTGAGTCGATGCGGGGCCCGCAACACCTCATATAATTTTGCGTACAAGATGAGTGCATTGCGGGAGGGCATAAAGCCCTCCCCTGGTCTGAAGGGCACATCGGTCTGTACAAGGGGCGCGGTTTATCCCCCGCGTTACCTCCCGACGGGCAGGTGTTGTGTCATCTTGAACGCACCTCGGGTTCAGGCACAATTCGGCTTGGGGGGCCCGCCTCCGAACGCGCCGCGATATCGCCCCCCGGCCTTGCGTGGAAAACATAGCCGGACGCATTCGGCAAATTGTCCCCGCAGGGCCTATTCCCATCGTCGGAGGAGCCGCCCGGGAAATGACCGTTCGAGCGCGAGAGGAAGCCATTCGATCGCTCGATGCGTCAAGGCGAGCAACGCTCGATTCCCATCGTCGGCAACAGGGCCAAAATGAAGGGGTTCGCCCGCTCGAAAAGCGGGTGAACCCCTGTTTTCATCTCACATCAAAACGAGAGAGCTTCGACTACTTGGGAAGGTCGGAGAGCGAAATGCCCAGGGCGTCGGCCACTCCCTTGCCATATGCGGGATCCGCTTTCAGGCAGTTGCCGATGTGGCGCATCTGGATCTCCACGGGAGCGTCCTTGATGGCCCGGGCGGTGTTGGCAAAAAGCAGCGCCTGTTTTTCGGGGCCGATGAGGCGGAACAACAGGCCGGGCTGGGTGTAGTAATCATCGTCGTCTTCACGGAAATTCCAGTGGTCCGCGGGACCATCCAGCGCAAGGGGCGGCTCGGCGAATTCCGGCTGCTCCTGCCATTCACCGAAGCTGTTGGGCTCATAGCCGAGGGTGCTGCCGTAATTGCCGTCAACCCGCATCGAGCCGTCGCGGTGGTAACTGTGATAGGGACACCGGGGAGCGTTGACCGGGATCTGGTGATGGTTGACGCCGAGCCGGTAGCGCTGGGCATCGCCGTATGAAAACAGTCGTCCCTGCAGCATCTTGTCGGGCGAGAAGCCTATCCCGGGCACGACGTTGGCCGGGTTGAAGGCGGATTGCTCAACCTCGGCAAAGTAGTTTTCGGGGTTGCGGTTCAGTTCCAGGACGCCGACTTCGATCAACGGGTAGTCCTTCTTCAGCCAGACCTTGGTGAGATCGAAGGGGTGAAAACGGTACTTGGCGGCATCCTTTTCCGGCATCACCTGGATGAACAGCGTCCAACGGGGGAAATCGCCCTTCTCGATGCTCTCGTAGAGATCGCGCTGGTGGCTTTCCCTGCATTTGCCGATCGCCGCCTCCGCCTCCTCGTCGGTGAGGTTCCGGATCCCCTGCTGGGTGCGGAAATGGAACTTGACCCAACAGCGTTCGTTCTTGGCGTTGATCATGCTGAACGTGTGGCTGCCGAAACCGTGCATGTGGCGATAGGTGGCCGGGATGCCCCGGTCGCTCATGACGATGGTGACCTGGTGCAGCGCTTCGGGCAGAGAGCTCCAGAAATCCCAGTTGTTGAGGGCGCTGCGCAGGTTGGTGCGAGGATCCCTCTTGACGGCATGGTTCAGGTCCGGGAACTTCAGGGGGTCGCGCAGGAAGAAGACGGGCGTATTGTTGCCCACGAGGTCCCAGTTCCCTTCCTCGGTGTAAAACTTGACCGCAAAGCCCCGGATGTCCCGCTCGGCGTCGGCGGCCCCACGCTCGCCCGCTACCGTGGAGAAACGCACGAAAAGGTCCGTCTTCTTGCCGATGGAGGAGAAAATCCTGGCCCTGGTATACTTGGTGATATCGTGAGTGACGGTGAAGGTGCCGTAAGCGCCGGATCCCTTGGCATGCATCCGGCGCTCGGGAATCACCTCCCGATCGAAATGGGCCAGCTTCTCCAGGTACCAGACATCCTGCAGCAATACGGGGCCCCGGCGTCCCGCGGTCATGGTATTTTGATTGTCAACGACGGGAGCACCGTTTCTGGTGGTGAGTTTCTTCTTCTCGCTCATCATTCATCTCCTTGGTCTGCATGGTTGTGGTTGAATGGAATGCTTTGGAGACGCGGTCAAATGGCACGTTCCGCCCGATCGCTCTTGTTCCGTCATTTTCGCGACGGCGGCTCAAAGTCAAACGAAGCGCACGGCCACACACCGGTGACAGGCCCACCTGCCGAAAAGCCGTCTGCAAATACGTCCTCCATGTACCGCACCCCTTTGTCCCCGAGGGGGTGCTTCGACACATCACGGAGAGACTCGTCGGTTATCCTGAAATGCCGACAGGGGATGCATACTGGCCACAGATGTGTTTATTGATAACCATTCTCTGCAAACAAGCAACGGGAAGACGTCTAGGATTCGCCCTGACATTTTGGACATATTCCGTAAAAATCAAGGCGATGGCTCAAGATCCTGTACCCCGTTCCTGAAGCCAGTTCCCGGGTGATATGGGCGAGACTGCCCAATTCGGGATCGACGATGCTTCGGCATTTCACGCAGATGCAGTGGGGGTGAGGGCTCGGATTGTGTCCGTCATACCGGTTTTGATCGCTGCTGAATTCCAGCTCCAGCACTTCTCCCAGTTCCTTCATCACCGACACGGTCTTGTAGACGGTGGCCAGGCTTGTGGTGGGGAAATTGACCCGGACCCTCTCGTAAATCTCCTCGACGGTCGGGTGCACATTGCTTTCCGCCAATATCCGGATTATGGCGAGCCGCTGGGGTGTGATCCGGCATCCCTTTTGCTTGAGCCTTTTGATGACCAGGTCCACTCGATCCTGATGTGCACCCATACCTCACACTCCTTTCTGCAGAGTGGCACGTTAAGGAGAAGTATTATCTAAACAGACAGCAATGTCAATAGGAAATATTCTTATAAAATAATTCTACTCGAGACCCTCGGCGCACGGAGGATTCCACGGGGAAAGGAAGCGGCGGTGATGAGGGCCGCACCGGGAAACCGCAATCGTCGCGCGCGTCCTCATTGAACGGCGAACGTGAGTCTCCGGGAAACGCTTCCGAGTAGGGCGGACAAGCTCGGTGAGCTCTTCGGACAAAAAGGGGGGCGGCTGCCCCCCCGATTCGTCTTCAAGCCGGTGGATTCAAACGCGTCATGCCGGCGGCGCCGGGATCGATCCGTCGTCAAAGCGGTTTGTTCGCACTATTCCAGCGGATCGTTTTCCACCAGGTCCCAAATGCCGCACGGACACGAACCGGCGCAGAATCCGCAGCCGATGCAGCGGTCGGGGTCGACCACCATTTCGAAGCCGAAGGGATTGTCCTTTTCCTGTCTGGAAATGGCGGTCTGAGGGCACATGGTGACACAGATGCCGCAGTCGCGGCACGCACCGCAGGAGGAGCATTGGGACGCGCACTGCTCGATGCCGTCGAATTTGAGCATGCGCGGGTCGAAGTATTCCAGCCTGATGCGGTTGTAGTCGATCATCTTCCGAGCGTCGCCGCGCGGTCTTTTTCCTTCGAGGATATCGGAGATGGCCTGGGCCGCCTTGCGGCCGGCCCCGATGGCATCGGTCAGGAGTCCCAGCTTCACGGCATCGCCGATGGCGAAGACCTGCGGATCCGTCGTCTGGTAGGATTCGTCCACCTTCACGAAGCCCCGTTCCACGGCTACGGTCTCCGGCAGAAAATCAAGGTCGGGCATGTCGCCGACGGAAATGATCACGGTGTCGGCGGGGATAACCTCCCCGGAGGTCAGCTCGAGGCCTTCTTCAGTCACGGCCTTGCTGAAGCACGGCCAGCGGAAACTGGCGCCGGCCTCTTCGGCCGCCTTGCGCTCCTTCCCGAAGGAAAGCGGCTCCTGGATATCCACCAGGGTGACTTCTTCGGCGCCCAGGCGAAACGCCTCGGTTGCCGCATCGCAGCCGACGTTGCCGGCGCCGACGATCACGACGCGGCGACCGACCTGGATCCGGCCGCTCTTGCTTTGCAGCAGGAAATCGAGCGCCGGGATCATCCGCTCCTTGCCCGGAATGGGGATCACCCGGGGCTTGTTCGCGCCCACGGCAACCACCACGAAGTCGTTGTCGGCCTTGAGCTGTTCGACATCGCCGCGATCGAGCTTCTGCTGCAGATGCACATGAGGAATGGCTTCCCGGATGCGTTCCACCTCTGCGTCGATGACGTCTCCCGGAATGCGGGAGGAGGGGATGAGCGCGGAGATCTTGCCGCCGAGGGCGCCTCGCGTATCGTAGATCACGGTCTCATGGCCCTTGCGGCGCAGTTGCCAGGCGACCGAGATACCCGCCGGTCCGCCGCCGATGACCGCCACGCGTTTCCCGGAAAGCGGGGGCAGCTCGGGCAGCCTGGCCTTTATGCTCGCCTTGCCCAGTTGGCTGACGTCGACGGGAGCCATGTTGATCGTCCCGCGCGTGCAGCCCTGCATGCACAGGTTCGGACACAGGTACCCGCAGACCGAAGCCGGGAAAGGCGTATAGGACAGCGCGAGATCGACGGCCTCGTCGATTCGGCCGGCCCGGATGAGGCGCCACCGCTCGTGCACGGGCATCCCCGTGGGACAGCTCGCCTCACAGGGGGCGGCGTACTTCCGGTTTTCCCAGACGGGCACGTACCGGCGCAAGTGTCCCGTGGTGATGATGGAAATCGGACCGCGGTCCAGGTCCGTGAGATCCCCGATCAGACCGCCCCTGCCGAGTTCCTCGTCCCAGATTTCACGGCGGAAGGCGGCCATGGAACGGGCCGGTTTGGCGTACTTTTCCTGCGGCCCCCGAGCGATCAGCGATTGCCACTGCTCCCGGTCCTCCAGTTGATCGAGCAGTTCGAGACGATTGATGGCCCGCAAATAGGTTTTGAGGTTCCCGGACAACCAGGACCAGTCTTCATCGGAAAGAGGCATGAGCCGGGCATCGGCGCGACTGTACCCCTTGTGAGGCCCGCGGAAGTAAATCCTGCCGCCCACCATGCCGACGCAAGGCCGATAGCCGAGCACGTTTTCGGGATTCTGCGGCTCGTATCCGCAGACCACCGCAATGCCTCCGGCCATGAATTCCGCAAAGTAATCGCCCACGGAACCGAGCACCCACAGCTCCGGAGGCTCAAAGCGCGGGTTGCGCTTGGTCATTGTCATCCCGCGGGCGCCCGTGTTGCCCGCCACGTAAATCTTGCCCTGCGCCATGGCGTTGCCGATCCCGTTGGCCGCATTGCCGTGAATGGTGATCTCGGCGCCCCCGTTCAACCAGCCGACATCGTCCGATCCCGGCCCGAAGACTTCGATGCGCGTGTTCGGAAACCCCATGGAACCCACACGTTGACCGACGGAACCGGTGATCTTGACATAGACGGGATCTTCACCGGCCCTCCACAAGCGTCCCCCCAGGCCGTGCTGGCCGTAGGCTTCGATTTCCAGATACCGGCAGCCGCTTTCGACCGCCTTCTGAATCCGTTCCTCCAGGATGCGCGATTCCAGGCGGTGGCCGTTCTCCACACCGGGTATCCGAATGTATGGCTGATTGCTCATCTGCATTTCTCCATATTGACCGGCCGCCCTCGCAGCGGGCATGCCGCACGGGCTAGACGACGTATTGAATCTGCAGGCGCTGGGCGGCATCGGCATCGTTGATGGCCAGAGCGTCCGACATTCCAATGGGGAGCGATGTGGAACGGCCGAGCGGCGCCACGATCTTTTTCAGCTCCATATCGAAGCTCAGGAAAACGTCCACCACGCGTTCGGCCACCTTCTCGGGATCGATGCGCCGGTAGAGCCTCGGGTCCTGGGAAGTGATGCCCTTGGGACACAAACCGACGTTGCACACGTTGCAGCGATCCGATTCCGACCCGACGCAGCCTGCGGCTGCCTGCATGATGTACTTGCCGCACTGGACGCCGCTCGCCCCCAGCATGATGAGGGCGGCCGCGTTTGCCGCCAGCTTGCCGTTCTTGCCCACGCCGCCGCCGGCAAAGAGTGGAATCTCGTTCTGTCTGCCCAGTTTCACCAGGTTGAGATAGCAGTCGCGGATATTGCTCGCGATGGGATGTCCCATGTGGTCCATCGAGATGTTGTATGCGGCCCCGGTCCCTCCGTCTTCGCCGTCGATGGCAAGGCCCCCGGCATACTGGTTTCGGGTCAGGTTGTTAAGGACCGCCAGGGCCGTCGAGGTCCCCGAGATCTTCGGGTAGACGGGGACGCGGAAACCCCAGGCCATGTACATGGACTGGATCATCTTGGCCACCGCTTCCTCGATGGAATACTTGGTCTGGTGGGTCGGCGGGCTCGGCAGGCTCACTCCGGGCGGCACGCCGCGAATGGCGGCGATGAGCTTGTTCACCTTGTACCACATCAGCAGCCCGCCGTCCCCGGGTTTCGCCCCCTGGCCGTACTTGATCTCCACGGCACAGGGGTCTTCCTTCATGTGCGGCAGGGCGTGCACGATTTCGTCCCAACCGAAGTAGCCGCTGGCGATCTGGAGGATCACGTACTTGAGAAAACGGGACCTCAGCAGCCGCGGAGGGCACCCGCCCTCGCCGGTACACATACGAACCGGCATGCCGATCTCTTCGTTGAGGTAGGCGATACCCATCTGCAAGCCTTCCCACATGTTGGGGGAAAGCGCGCCGAAGGACATGCCGCCGATGATGAGCGGATAGATCTCACGCACGGGGGGGATCCATCCCTGTTCCCTGTAGAGCCTCAGATTCTCCTCGGGCGGCAGGACCCTGCCCAGCAGGGTGCGCAGCTCGAATTCGTGCCGCCCGGCGTCGAGCGCCGGGTCCGTGAGCATCGAGATACGGATGAATTTGATCCGGTCCAGAACGCTGCCCCCGGCGAATTCGGGCACATTCCTGCGGCCGCCTCGACTGCGCGCCTGGCCGCCCCGATTGATGTGAAAGCGCAGCTTGTCCACCTCATCGCTCCGGTAGGGCGCGATGCAGTCATTGGGACAAACCAGGCTGCACGTGGCGCAACCCACGCATGCATAGGCCGGGTCGGTCTTCTGCCGGATGCCGTGGTAGACCTCGTACACGTTCGATCCGCCGCTGCCGGGCCCGATTTCGGCGAGCGCCGGGAGCCGGACCGATCGCTTCCGGTGCACCCCCAGTTCGATAGCGTGCACCGGGCACACCGCCGTGCAGCGGCCGCACAGCGTGCACTTGTCCTTCTCCCAGTGAATCTGCCACAGCAGGTCCTTGACGCTTAGAGTGGAAGGGGTAAGGGTTCCGTTTGAGAGCATATCTTGACCTCCGAACGATCGGGACGAATGATTGCGGTGTCCAGGTGCATGGGTTGAAAGTCTTTCTTCTTGTCGCGGTCCGGGATGGCGGCGTCAAGACCGCACATCTCCGAGGAGACGGCGTAGAGACCCGGGCGCCCGCCCACGACGGCCGGACGAAGCTTCTTGCGGTCCTGGACCACGAACAGGGTGTTGTCCGGCAGACATCCCATGACACAATTGGGACCGTCTATGATCAGCCTGCGGCACGAATGCTTGAGCTGCTTGAGGAGCGGGCCGTTTGGATGGCGCTCGAGGTCGTCGTCCTGCAACGGCGTGATGACGTGCTTGTACGCCTCCAGAGGCAATCCCAGTCGATTGAGCGTGAAATGAAGAATGTGCGTGAACACCTCCGAATCGGACTGGTACCCGATGTAACCCGGGAATCCGCGGGTGGAGAGGAATTCCCTGATGGGCACGAAAGCCGTGTTCTCGCCGTTGGTCATGGAAGCGATGCCCTGAATGAAAAAGGGATGGCAGGCGTAGAGATTGATGGCGTAGTTCGTGTTCTGACGCCCCTGAGCCAGGATCACCCGCGCCTGCAGCTCCTCCCGGTCCAGCCTCAGGTATTCCGCCACGGAGAGCGGATCCCCGAGTTCCTTGATCATGATGACATCCGGCCAGAAACTGTACACGATCATGTCCCCGGTTTCCTCTCCCATGCTGCGGAGTTGAATCCGGGTCATCAGCAACCGCTGCTGAAGCTCCCGATCGCTCAACCCCTCCCAGGCCTCCGGGTATTCATAGGCCCGGACCAGGTAGATGTCCCGCCTCGGGACTCCCGCGGGCGGATTCTTGGGAACCTTGATGGACAGTTTGTACTTGGTCATGAAGCCGAGGTTCATCATATATTGATCCAGGCGCTTCAACCCCTCGTTGGTGAAAATCCCCGAGAGGATGGGGGCGCCCTTCATTTCTTCCAGGGGACCGCCGAGATCGCTCATGAAGAGTCCCACACCCGAACCGTCGTGCCCCTCCCGCATCACATCCAGCGCCTTGACGGCCATGATGGGAGACTGAGGTTCCTCGCTGGTTACGGCAAACAATCGGCACATCGCACTCTCTTCTCCTTTTCCGAACCGCGGGAAGTCCTACCCTGAGGCGGGGGCGGTTCTCCAATATATCGACGAGGCCGCACTGCCCGGACATATTTGTCACCACAACGTCCGGTCCGTGTAATACGGCCGCCGCAAACGCACAGCTTTTTTTAAGAACATAAACGGCGCGGAAAAACAACGGGCTCTGTCGTGAAACCGTCTTCCCGCGCCGCACTCCGCCCGCGTTCCGTCCGGGCTGACCTCAAAATTCGCTATCCTACCGATCCGTCAAAGCATTGCAAGGCAAAAACGGCCCCCGCGACCCATCGAAAACGATATTTGAACCTCAACAACCGGTGTGACACAAAAATAACATACATACCGAAGACTTCCAGAAAGAATTTTGCACCCACGCAGACTTTTCCCACTTTCACAGCAAAATGACGATATTTCATCATTTTACTCAAATGACAGCATGACTCGCGCATTCCCTTTCGGCACGTCATGACAACGAACGTCGCAGCTCGACCATGCCTGCCCGGAATCACCGGACGTTTTTGTAACCTTTTGCCCCGATCGGCACACTATGGAACCAAAAGGATTCCCGGTGCCCCCGGGATGACCGGCCAGCCCAATGCGGCTCCGCGTAAGCATCCGGGCAGGACGCCACGGCCCACTTTCCCGGTGGACCCCGGCTGGGAAACGGACGGCGGGGCGATACCGGGTCTCCGGCAGCCAATGTCTCAGTGGGGACCGCTTCGCCTCCTCCTTCGGGTCGGCGGGCTCTTGGCACGGGCCTTGCTACCATTGAGAGCAACGGCTGTCGTATTGGATCGAATCGGATGTGACAGGATTTGACTAAGAAGGTGAAATATGGTTAGCTCGATTCAAGTGATTGTCGGTTGCATGGTCGCTCTGATCGGGTTGTATCAGGTCTCGACGGGTTCATTTCCGGCATGCGTTGCGGTCGTCGGCGGCGGTCTGCTGATCCTCGATGGAATCGACCGCCTGTGCCGGAGCGAGAAGTGATCACCCGGATCAAGGAGCGGAAGCCGGGAGCCTATCTCGGCGATTCCAAAACAGCGGGGATCGCATGCCTGTGTCGCGGTCCGCGCGGGACAATCGGCGAGTCTACTTTGCGGGGCTCGTCCCGTGGAATCCGGGTCAAGTGCCCGTGCAGAAAGGAATTCAGCGTCTTTTGCGAGAATCGACAACCATGCCGCTTCGAGGCCGGCGTTTACGACCTCCGTTTCCGGGGGACTCGAAATCGGCGCCCATTACTGAGGAGCCCGGCGAAGGCTTGCAGTTCCGAACCGATACGAAGGGGGTTCGCGAACGCGGCGGGATTGCCGGAGTCAAGCTCGATCCCGATAACCCTTCGGGATGGGAAGCATGCGTGAGTGTGAAGGTCAAGCGGACTCCACAACGGGAAGCCGGCGTCGAAACCTGCGACTCGGACTTCCCTTGCCCTCGCGTTTTCATTTCATGCCGTAGCGGCCTTTTACGGCGCTGAGCCCTCTTCTTTTTCGTTTACACGAACAGTCAAAACCGATAGGCTCACTTGCTGTGAGTGCTATGGAGCCCGCTGCAGGAGTGCTTGTGACAACGATAGATTTCAAGAAGCAGCACAAAGATCTATACAGGCCGCCCGCTGGCTGGCCCGTGCTTGTCGATGTTCCGGCGATGGTCTTCCTCATGGCCGACGGCCGGGGAGATCCCACCAAGACTCCGGAATTCGCCCGAACGGTTGAGACCCTGTTCGGTATTGCGTACAGCCTGAAGTCCACGTTCAAGAAGGCCGGAACCTTCCCGGACTTCGTTGTTCCTCCCCTGGAATGCCTTTGGTGGACGGATGATTCGTCTTCCTTCTCCTTTCGCGATCTGCATTCCTGGCGATGGACCCTGATGATCCGACAGCCCGAACACGTTGAACCCGTCATGGTCGCGGAAGCCCGAAAGCAGTTGATGGTGAAGAAAAAGGACCGTGCACTCCCGGATGTCAGGCTGGAGGCTTGCGAGGAAGGACCGGCCGTACAGGCATTGCATGTCGGAGCCTACTGCGATGAGCATCGGACCATCGAGAAGATGCACGCCCTCATGATGGAGAACGGGTGGATCGCACGAGGAAAGCACCACGAAATATACTTGAACGATCCGCGCCGGACGGTACCCGAAAAACTGAAGACCATCCTTCGTCAGCCGATATCCCGGAATGAATGATTCGTCCACATTGTCCTCTCACGCCCCGCTCGGGCGGCGATCCGATCGATGAGCGGGCGCGGGTGTTGCGGAGTTCGAAAAACCATGTCGCAAACGCCTGGTCCCGGCAAGTCCATCGCCATCGACAAGCGCATCATTTTCGCCCTGGATGTGGAGTCTCCGAAAACAGCCCGGGAGTGGGTGAGGCGGCTGGAGGGAGATATCGGTTTCTACAAGGTCGGGCTGCAGCTGTTTCTCGCCGGAGGGTTCGGCATCATCGACTGGATCGTCAAGCGGGGCATGGAAGTGATGGTCGATCTCAAGTTCTTCGACGTGCCTCAGACCGTTGCTTCCGCGGTATCCCAACTCAGGGACAGGGGCATCTCCCTGACGACCGTCCATGGAAACGACGCCATCCTCGAAGCGGCGGTGACGGCCGGATACGACGTCAAGATCCTGGCGGTGACCGTTCTGACCAGCCTGGATGAAGGCGATCTACGGGATCTCGGTTTTCAATGCTCTCCCGAAGAGCTTGTCCTGTCCAGGGCGCGACGGGCACTCCGGATCGGTTGCGCCGGCGTGGTGTCTTCCGGCCTGGAAGCATCCCGGCTCAGACACGAGCTGGGCGACAGATTCCTGGTGGTCGTTCCGGGAGTCAGGCCGGTGGCCAACCGGGCGGACGATCAGAAACGCGTGGTGGACGTGCGCGCGGCATTTCTGAACGGTGCGGACTACATCGTCGTCGGCAGGCCCATCCGCCAGGCCGCGAACCCGCATGAGCTCGTGGCGGGCATGAAGGTTTCCATTAAAGAAGCTCTGGAGGCGCGCGAGGCGGGAGGTTGACCCTGTCTTCGCACGCAGGAGGCGCATTGTTCGATCACGCTCGCCTTTGTCGGCATCGACCCGGCCGCGACCTTGGCGAAGAGCCGGTGCTCGCGGCAACGGCGTCGACGGGTAAATTTCGATCCTTCAATTCCGACCCCGGATTCCGATCATGATTGCTCTTGAGATCAACGGGACTCGCTATCAAGTGGATATCAATCCCGAAGTGCCCTTGCTGTGGGTGCTCAGAAACCATCTGCGGCTGACGGGAACGAAGTACGGGTGCGGCATCGGGGAATGCGGCTGCTGCACGGTCCATGTCGACGGGCGGGCCGAGCGCTCCTGCATGATCCCGGCGGGCAAGGTCGAGGGGAGGAGGATCACCACCATCGAGGGGCTTTCGGAGAATCATCCGCTGAAGAAGGCCTGGCTGGAAGTTCAGGTCCCCCAGTGCGGCTACTGCCAGCCCGGACAGATCATGCAGGCGGCGGCGTTGCTCGGCGAGAACCCGGACCCGAACGACGAGGAGATCGGTCGCGCCATGAGCGGGAATCTCTGCCGTTGCGGAACGTATCCCCGCATTCTTCGAGCCATCCGCAAAGCTGCGGGAGGCAGGGGAATGCCATGACCGCCACGATCTCCCGACGCGAATTCCTGCGGAAAACGCTTGCCGGAGCCGGCTTTGCAGTGGCCGTCTCGCTGAAGCCGTTCGTCTGTGAGGTCTGGCCTCAGCAACGGCGCGCGCGGGAGGAGGTCGAGATCTTCAGCCCCGCCGCCTGGGTACAGGTCACTTCCGACAACCTGGTGACGGTCATCGTGAACAAGTCTGAAATGGGCCAGGGCGTGACGACGAGCCTGCCAATGATCGTTGCCGAGGAGCTCGATGCCGATTGGGACCAGGTGCGGTTCGAGATCGCTCCCGCCCGGGAACGGTACCTCGATCCCGTGTCCGGACGGCAGTATACGGGTGGAAGCACCAGTGTCCGCCAAATGATCGCGCCTCTCCGGACCGCGGGCGCAATCGCCCGTGAGATGTTGCTGCGGGCCGCCGCCGAGACGTGGAAAGTGCCCGCCGCTTCCTGCGCGGTCGTCAAAGGCACGGTCAGGCACCAGGTGAGCGGCCGCAGCCTGACCTTCGGCGAGCTCTGCAGGCAGGCCGCCCGGTTGCCCGTGCCGAGGCAACCCGCAATCAAGTCCAAATCCCCGCAAAGAATCGTCGGCTCCTCAGTTTCGCGTCTGGACATCCTCGACAAGATTGAAGGTTCCGCCGTGTTCGGCATGGACGTCTTCGTCAACGACATGCTCCACGCCAGCATCGCCCGCCCTCCGGCATTCGGAGCAAAACCCCTGGCCTTCGACCGCGAAGCGGCCGGGAAAGTGCGCGGAGTGCGGCAAGTCGTCCCGATGGAACGCGGGATCGCCGTTTGCGCCGATCATCTGCATCAGGCCTGGGCCGGGAAAAAGGCTTTGAACGTCAGGTGGAGCAGGGGGTCCCACCCCGAACTGAACACCGCGGGCGTGGAAAACCGTCTTCTCCCCCTCCTCAACAAACCGGGAGCAACCGCGCATTCCACGGGCGACTGCGGTCCGGCCCTCGGCGCCGCATCCAGAAAGCTCAGGGCACACTACACCCTTCCCTTCCTTGCCCACGCGACAATGGAGCCCATGAACTGCACCGCTCACGTCCGCGCAGAGGGCTGCGACATCTGGGCGCCCGTTCAAGATCAGACCGGCGCCGTCGATACTGCTTGCGCCATAACGGGTCTGCGCCCCGACCAGGTTCTCGTCTATACGACCTACCTGGGAGGCGCCTTCGGCAGAAGGCTCGAAACGGACTTCGTTGCAGAAGCGGTGCAGCTGTCCAAGGTTGTTCAAAAGCCGGTGAAAGTCGTATGGACCCGGGAAGAAGACCTGCAAAATGATTTCTACCGCCCGGCCTGTGCCTGCCGCATTGAAGCGGGCCTGGACGCGGGCGGGCATATTGCGGCCTGGAGGCACAAGATCGCCGCTTCTTCGATCCTCGAACGGATCGCTCCCGATCAGGTTTCGGACGGCGTGGATCCGTTCGCTGTCCAGGGCCTGACTGATATGCCCTATGAAATCCCCAATCTCGAAGTGGAGTACGTCAAAGCCGATCTTCCTGTACCGGTCGGCTTCTGGAGGTCGGCGGGCTATTCGTACAATACGTTCGCGGTCGAAAGCTTCATGGATGAGCTCGCCCGCGCCGCGGGGAAGGATCCCGTTGAATTTCGGCTTGCCCATCTGAAGAAAAACGCCCGCGCCACACGCCTGATCGAAGAGCTCGTCAAGAGCTCCGGGTGGGGGCGGCATCCCCGGAAAGGGATTGGAAAGGGGTTCGCCTATCATTCATCGCACGGCACTCACGTGGCCCAGGTGGCCGAAGTGGCCGCCGATGAAAAGAAGGGCGCCTTGAAAATCCTCAAGGTCACCTGCGCCGTGGACTGCGGCACGGTCATCAGCCCGGACGCGGTGGCGGCCCAGATGGAAGGCGGCATTATTTTCGGTTTGAGCGCGGCGTTGAAAGAAGAGGTCGAATTCACGAACGGCGGTGTGGCAAGCCACAATTTCTCCGGATACGAGATCCTCGCAGCCGATGAAACCCCGGAAATCGAAATACTCATGCTCCCTTCCGGCGGCACTCTGGGCGGCATCGGAGCGGTCGGCGTCCCGGCCGTGGCTCCGGCCATCGCCAACGCCGCGTTCAACCTGACCGGGTCGAGGATCAGGAAGCTTCCGCTCAGGGCGCGCGGCGCGCGGGGACGCGCGCGCGCGAAGAATCCGTGAAAGGGGGCGGAAATCGCCGCCGTGCCCCTCGGGAACGCCCGTGTCATTCACATGCGCAGAGAGCAGGAGAATCGGACGTCATGGAAGTGTTTTCCCGCAGCAACCCGTATCGGGGACCCGTCAAGGGAGTGGTCCTCGATTGGGCAGGAACCACCGTCGACTATGGCTGCATCGGCCCGCTGTCCGTCTTTGTGGAAGTCTTCAGGCACAATTGGGTCGAAGTGACCATCGAAGAAGCCCGCGCCCCCATGGGACTGTCCAGGGAGGACCACCTGCGGGCCATGTGCCGCGCGGAATCCGTGGCCCGGAAATGGGAGGACGTGCATGGGGCGCCTCCTTCCGAAATGGACATCGGGAATATGGCTCGGATGGTCGAGGCGCATCTGGCCTACACCATCGCGCAGCACGCGGACCTCATCCCCGGGGTGGTCGAGGCCGTGGAAGCCTTACGCGGGCAGGGAATCAGAATCGGTTCCAGCACCGGCTACACATCCGATATGATGGATATGCTGGTGCCGGCCGTGGAGGAAAACGGGTACCGGCCCGATAGTATCGTGTGCGCTTCCGATGTGCCGGCAGGGCGGCCTTTCCCATGGATGTGCTATCAGAACGCCATCAATCTCGAGGTCTATCCCATGGCGGCGATGGTGAAGATCGGCGACACGGTGGCGGACATCCGGGAGGGGCTGAACGCCGGCATGTGGACCATCGGCCTGACCCTGACCGGAAATGAGCTGGGACTCAGCGAGGAGGAAGTGGCCGCCATGGACCCCGAGGAGCTTCGCCGGCGGATGGACAACATCGAGCAGCGATTCCGCAATGCCGGAGCGCACTTCGTCGCGCAAGGGCTCCGGGACTGCCCGGCCGTTATCCGCGACATCAACGAACTGCTCGCGGGGGGCGAGCGACCGTGATCTTTCTTCCGGCGGAGTATGCGCCTTCCGCGGGCGGACGGGCGATCAACCGTTTCATTTCACAGTGGAACTCGGAGATGGAGTTAACTTTATGAAAATACTACAGATACCGGTTGGATTCATGCAGGTTTTCTGTTACCTGGTCTACGATGAGGTGAGCGGGGAAGGAATACTGATCGATCCCGCGGGGGACGAGGACGGCCTGATCCAGCTTCTCAAGGAGAAGGGCGTAAAGCTTCGTTACGTGGTGAACACCCACGGTCACCCGGACCACACTTGTGGTAACGGGAAGATCATCGATGCGACCGGTGCGAAGGTGGTCATGCACACCCTCGACGACCAGTATTTTCAGCGTCCCGAAAGCAAGGGATTCGCTCGCATGATGGGGTTCCAGCCGGCCCCTCCGGCGGATGTACGGGTTGAAGACGGAGATGAGCTCACTTTCGGCAACCTCACCATGAAATTCATCAACACTCCCGGTCACACCCCCGGGTCTTGCTGCGTGCTGATCGACGGGAACCTCTTCACCGGCGACACGCTTTTTGTCGGAGCTGTGGGCCGAACCGATCTGCCGGGCGGTTCCTTCGGGGAGTTGATCCAGTCGCTGAAGACGAAGATCGTCACGCTGCCTCCGGACACCGTTGTCTGGCCCGGTCACGATTACGGGGACCGCCCCTTCTCGACCGTTAAGCACGAGATGAAGACGAACCCTTACATCACCGACTTCATGGACTGAGAAGGCCGGCTCCTCCTTGAATGCAACACCCCGGAAGGCTCGAAGCATATGCATGAAGAACGCCTGGCAATCTTCCAATCCACGTTCAAGTCGCGACTGGGCTGGGTCGTGCTGGCCTCGACCGCCCGCGGGGTCTGCCTGCTGCATCTTTTCGGAGGCGACAAACCGCTTGAAAAGGACGTCGAAAACCTCATTTTGCGGGCATATCCGAACGGATCGGTCAGATCCTCCCCTCTTCCGCCGCTGCTCGCCGCGGCGCGTGATGCCGTGAGCGCCTATCTCGAACAAGGCGTCCCCCTGCCTCCGATTGCCCTCGACCTGCCGGGAGGTACCCCCTTCCAGCAGACAGTCTGGGCGGAGCTTCAATCGATTCCTTTCGGCGAAACCCGGACCTACGGAGAGATTGCCCGAAGAATCGGTCGGCGTCAGGCTTCCAGGGCCGTGGGACAGGCTTGCGGCAGAAACCCCGCGGCAATCATCGTTCCCTGCCATCGGGTGCTCGGGGCCGGAGGCCGCCTTGGCGGATATTCCGGGGGGCTGGAGATCAAGAAGGCCCTGCTGGACATAGAACGTCACGGCCGTCAGGCGTGAACCGCATCGCGTTCCGGGGAACGCGATTCTATTGCCTTGACATTCGGTGCAGCACGAGCATTATGTTGCCGAAAACTTGTTCTGGTGCTTTTTTCCCTGCGAAAACGGAGGATCGGCGTTGAAAGAGAAAAGTCTGAGAAGGAAAGATCAGATCATCCCCCCGAAAGGAAAGCTGGGCGTTCTGATCCCCGGGGTTGGAGGCGCGGTGAGCACGACCTTCATCGCCGGCGTGGAACTGGTACGGAGGGGCCTTGCAGAGCCCATCGGCTCTCTCACCCAGTTGGGAACCATCAGGCTGGGAAAACGGTTTGAACATCGCGCCCCGAAAATCAAGGAATTCGTTCCTCTGACGGATCCCGGCCAACTCGTGTTCGGAGGCTGGGACCTGTACGAAGCCAACGGCTTCGAGGCGGCGATGTACGCGCGCGTGTTGAGCCGCGATCACCTGGAGTCCATCAAGGATTATCTCACCGGCATCGTGCCCATGAAGGCCGTTTTCGACCGGCGGTTCGTGCGCAACCTGGATGGAACTCACATCAAGAAGGGCAACAGTCTGCGCAAACACGTGGAAGCGTTGAAAGAGGACATCGGGCAGTTCAAGGCCGCCAACGGCCTCGAGCGCTGTATCATGATCTGGTGTGGTTCCACCGAGATCCATCTCAAGCAGGAAGCCATCCACCAGTCCATTGACGCCCTTCAGCGCGCCATCGACGCAAACGACTCCCGGATTCCTCCCAGCATGCTGTATGCGGTGGCAGCCCTGGAATGCGGCGTTCCGTTCATCAACGGCGCCCCCAACCTCACCCTCGACATTCCTGCCATGCTGGAGCTGGCCGAACAGGCGAACGTTCCCATCGCCGGCAAAGATTTCAAGACCGGCCAGACACTGATGAAGACCATCCTCGCGCCGGGCTTGAAGTCCCGCATGCTGGGGCTCGAAGGCTGGTATTCCACCAACATCCTCGGGAACCGCGACGGCCTGGTGCTCGACGACAAGGATTCCTTCAAGACCAAGGAGGAGAGCAAGCTCTCCGTGCTCGAATACATCCTGCAGCCGCACCTCTATCCCACCCTGTACAAGAATTATTATCACAAGGTCACCATCAACTACTACCCGCCCCGGGGGGACAACAAGGAAGGCTGGGACTGCATCGACATCTTCGGATGGCTTGGCTACCCCATGCAGATCAAGGTGGATTTCCTTTGCCGGGACAGCATCCTGGCCGCACCGCTCATCCTGGACCTGGTGCTCCTCACCGACCTAGCCCAGAGAGTCGGCATGAACGGCATTCAGGAGTGGCTCTCCTTTTACTTCAAGAGCCCGATGCACAAGGAGAGCCTCTACCCGGAACACGACATTTTCATCCAGTCCATGAAGCTGAAGAACACGCTGCGGTATCTGATGGGCGAGGAACAGATCACCCATTTCGGCCTGGACTATTATTTGAACGGCGAAGAGCGATAGTCGGTCCCGCGCTTTCGTTCCGCCGCAGGGAGACCCCGGTTCAATCCGTGGCGGGGAATTCCGGATCGAGCATTCCGAGTCCCCCGAGTCGCATTTGAGCCCGGGCGGTCCGGTTTTTCCGCCCTGAGCGTCTCCCCTGCCCGCTTCCACGGGAAGGGGCGGCATCGCAGGAGCCTCCCGGCGGCGGCGCCCGGCGCGTCCCTTTGCAATGAAAGTGAGCACTCCCATGAAGAAACACCGGCACGACTTTGTGGAGACCTACGACGGCATCGTCGCCTTTGGGTTCTCGCGGGAAGTGGACGAAAAATCCCTGATCTACTATCTGCAGAAGTTTTCTGAAGACGAATTCGCCGCCAGGCTTGTGCCGCGGCTTTCCGACGAGGAGATCAACCGGATTTTCGAGCTCATCGGTTCCATCATGCGTAAACACATTACGGATGAGGAATACCATAGCCTGTTTCTGAAGGACGAATCGCACGAGCACTGAGGTCCAGGTTACCTGGAAAACGCACTCCAGGGTGAGCCTGTTTTCATGCTTCGCGGGTGAAGCGCAGCATCATGGACAATTCCGTTCAGAGTGGGTGCGTTGAACGGGCGGGCATAAAGCCCGCCCCTTGCTATGTTGGCTGCGACGGCAGGGGCAAGGGCATTGGGTCCCTGGGCTGCGCTGCGATTGGCACGCCATTGCTACGCGGCTCTGATGGCCGAATCAGGGGCCTCAGGACCGTGGGCTGCGCCGTCGCGCATCCCACCCTACGCGACTCAAAGGTTGACAAAGAACACAGTTGCTACGTCCGACCGGCACATCGGTCCGCAAAGGGGGTTTATCCCGCTCGCGTCACCTCCCGCTGGGCGGATGCTGCATAATCTTAACCACAACCTGGTATAAGGCTCGTGCCGGATTCCGCCGGACGGCCGTCCGTGGCCGCGTCTTCGAGCGGCGGTTGCCGGCGACGGCCGTTCCGGCAAGAGCGCACCGGTCTTCACCTTCACGGGAGGAACCACATGAAAATCGCTATCATGGGAACGGGAGGCGTAGGGGGATATTACGGCGGACTGCTGGCACAGGCCGGCGAGGACGTGGCTTTCATCGCTCGAGGCGCGCACCTGCGGGCGATCCGTGAAAACGGGCTGCAGGTCAAGAGCGTGTTCGGCGACTTTCGGATCGCCCCGGCAAAGGCGACCGACAAGCCGGGCGATATCGGGCCGGTCGATCTCGTCATGATTTCAACCAAAACCTATCACACGGACGAAGCGGCACAGGCGATCCAGCCCATGATTGCTCGAGACACGATGGTCATCTCTTTCCAGAACGGGGTGGATTCCGCCGACCGCATCGGGGCGGCGGTGGGCATGGAACACCTGCTGGGAGGCGCGACATGGCTCTCCGCGGCCATTGAAGCCCCCGGAGTCATCGGCCAGTACAGCCAGTTCCGCCGTATTGTGCTGGGTGAGCTGGACGGACGCAGGACCCCGCGCGTCGAAACCCTCCGCGACGTCCTCGCCCGAACCGGCGCAACGGTTGAGCTCGTGGACAACATCGAGCAGATCCTGTGGACCAAGTTCGTTTTCATTTCCGCCGTCAGCGCGCTCGGCGCCATGACCCGGGTGACGTTCGGAGAATATCGCGCCGTGCCGGAGGCGCGGGCCGTGCTGACCGAAGCCCTGTCCGAGGTGGCCGCGGTCGCCCGGGCCAAGGGCGTGAAGCTCGATCCCGACATCGTTCCGAAAACGCTGGCCTTCATCGACGACAGCGCGGCGGGAATAAAGCCTTCCATGCAGCGGGACATCGAAGCCGGGCGCAGGTGCGAGATCGAATCCATGATCGGCATCGTCGTGCGGATGGGAAACGATCTGCACGTGCCGACGCCGGTGATGAAGACCGCCTACGCCGTGCTCAAACCCGGTGAGTTGAAGGCGCTCGCCCAGGCTTGACCGCCACGGGGTCGTGTTCTTTTCACCGGCCCCGCCAACGATCAGGCCGTGTTTTTGAGCCAGCCGCAAATGCCGTCGATCAGCCGTTGATTCTGCTCCGGCCGACGGATCGCCACCCGGAAATGGTGATCCCCGAGTCCCTCGAAGGAACGGCAGTCCCGGATGAGAATCCGGTCCGAAGCCAGCAGGTCCTTCTGCAGAACATGGGCGGGGGGAAGCCGCGCATCCATTTCCACCAGCAGGTAGTTGGCCTTTCCCGGAAACACCTTCAGGCGCCCCGCGGCTTCCAACGCCTCTTTCACGGATCGTCGCCCGCTTTCCACCACCCGGAGTGTCTCCTCTCGATATCCGGAACGGGTGAAGCAGTACGTGCCCGCAATCTGGGCATAGGTGTTGACCGACCAGGGCGGAAGGGTCCCGCGCATCTTCCTCGCCGTGTCCTCCGAGGTCAAGAGGTACCCCAGCCGTATGCCGGGCAGGCCGTAGAATTTGGTCACCGACCGAATGATCACCAGGTTCTCGGACGCCTCGAGAAGGCCCTTGAGCGATTCTTCCTCGCAGAAGTCCACGAAAGCCTCATCCAGGATGCAGATCGGGCCGTCGTCCCGACATTTGTTCCGGATCCAGTCCCGCACGGAGACGTCGAGCAGGGTGCCGGCGGGCGATCCGGGGTGAGTGAAAAGGATCGTTTCGGGCAGAGACTCTTCCCAGACGTGCTCCAATTGCTCCACCGAAGGCTGAAATCCGTTGGCCGACGAGGTGACGAGCTTCTGAAGCTCGACGCCGTTCAGCTCGAATGCTTTCTGATACTCGCTGAACGTCGGCAGCACGACGACCCCGCGGCGGACCCCAAGTACCCTTGGCAGCCAGTAGATCAGTTCCGTGGAACCGTTGCCGACCACGACCCGGCTCGGCGAAACCGAGTGATACCCGGCGATCGCCTCGATCAGCGCGCGGTTCCCGATATCCGGGTAGTGCTGCAGGCGATGATAGTGGGATGTGAATTCGTCGAGCAGCCCGGCAGGAGGACCCAGGGGGTTGATACTGGCGCTGTAGTCCAGGATGGCGTCGGGCGAGCAGCCCAACCGGGCCGATATTTCGTAGACGTTGCCGCCATGAGCGAGAGTCATCAGGAAGTCTCCTCTGGAAGTTCACTTCGGTATCGTTGCGGAACGCCGGTCCGTCGCCGGTCCATGGAACGCCCGCAGTGGCGCGGTCCGGCCGGGTCGCCGGGAATCCACGATGCTCCCCCCGCATGAGGGACACGTCGGGATCACCCGGCGGTCCTCGCGCAGGCCCATCAGCCGACGGCGATCAGGTGCCGGAGGCTCATGGAAACCGAAAGCACAAGGGCAAGAAACGATGTCATGTACATGAGCCGGATCATGGTGTGGTATGCATCGAGCGTCAGGGCGTTGACGTTCTCTCCCAGCAGCGGTTTCTCGACCACCTGCCCGAAGTAGACGTTGGCGCCGCCCAGTTGCACGCCCATCGCCCCCGCCGCCGCCGCTTCCGGAAACCCGGCGTTGGGGCTCTTCATTTTCCGGGCGTCGCGACGCATGATCCTCCATGCACCGCGCCAATCCAGCCCGAGGGACGCCGCGGCGCCGACCAGCAGAACCCCGCTCAACCGCGCCGGGATCCAGTTGGCCACGTCGTCGGCGCGGGCGGCGAACCATCCGAAATACCGGTAACGGTCGTTCATGTATCCCACCATGGAATCCATGGTGCTCACGGCCTTGTAAATCATGCCCCCCAGCGGTCCCCCGACGGCCAGGTAGAACAGCGGGGCCACGATGCCGTCGGAGACGCTCTCGGAGACCGTTTCGACCAGCGCACGCACGATGTCCCTTTCCTCCAGGTGCGCCGTGTCCCGGCTCACCAGCCGACCGAGGCACTCGCGAGCGAGCGGGATGTCGTTGTCCCGGAGCGCCCGCGCCACATGGGAGGATTCCTTGTGGAGGCTGCGCGTGGCCAGCGTCGTGTACGCGAGCCAGACGACTCCGGCGTGTTCGAGGTAAGGCGGCAGGTGGGTGAGCACACTCACGAAAAGCATCGTTGCCGTCCCCACCAGGGTCACCACCAGCGCCCAGAAACAGATCCCCGCCAGCCGCTGCAGCAGGGGGGAAGCCTCGGCGTCGTGGAAGATCGCCTCCGCCCGTTGGATCAAGCGGCCGATCCAGCGAACGGGATGGGGAAGCCATTGGGGATCACCCGCCAGGAGGTCCAGCAGGTATGCGGCGGCCAGTTGCCAGGGCAGGAGCTGCATTCTCTCTCCGCAGTGCAGAATCGGGACCGTCACCGGGGAGAACGCCACGACGGCCGGACAGGTGAGGATCGCCCCGGGTCCGCTCCCCGACGCACGGGTTCGTTCGACGATTTCGAGACTGTTTACCACAGTCCGATGATCCGGCGGATTCGCTTCACGTCCACGTGTTGTCGGATGTGGTCGGCCAGACGGTCATATTGTTCATTCTTCCAATCCTGGTAGGAGAAACCGGCGGAGAGGGCGACCCGCGTCTTTCCCGACCGGCTCTTGAGGCCCGCCAGGAAGGCTTTGCGCAGCCCGTCGTTGTCGAAGATGCCGTGGATGTATGTCCCCCAGGCCCGGCCACCGGGCTGGATCAATCCATCTTCGACCTGAACGGGCAGACCGTCGCGACTCACGATCCGGAACAAGGGCCGTGCACCACCCATGGAGGCGCTTCGCCCCATGTGGATCTCGTAGCCGCGCAGGGCATCGTCTTCCGAAACCTCCAGGCCGCTGCCGCCGATATTCAGGGCCGTCACCTGGGAAGTCACCTTGTCCTGGAACATCTCCGTTTCCATATCGAGCAGACCGAGTCCGGCGATCTCCCGGATGGAGCTTTCCACTCCGTGAGGATCGCTCACTCTGAGTCCCATCATCTGGTATCCGCCGCACAACCCGACCACCGTCCCGCCGGATTTGTAAAACGCCACGACGGCTTCGGCCATGCCGTTCTTCCGCAAAAACGCAAGATCCTCGATGGTGTTCTTGCTCCCCGGCAGAATGACCGCATCGAACCCGAAAACCTGTTCGGGCCGATCGAAATAAAGCAGTTCGACATCGGGTTCGTGCTCCAGGCAGTCGAAGTCGGTATAGTTGGAGACGTAGGGAAGCCGCACGACCCCGACCATCAGTGCGTCCTCGGAACCCCGGGTTTCCACCCGGCGCGCCCTGCGTCCGAGCGCGACGCTGTCCTCTTCGGGCAGAGCGATATGGTCGAAATGCGGAACCACGCCGAACACCGGAAGTCCCGACCTGGATTCCAGGATATCCACACCGCTCGCGAACAGCCGCGGATCGCCCCGCAGTTTGTTGACGATGAACCCGATGGTGCGGTCCCGCTCATCGGGGGTCATCAGCATGGTGCTTCCGAGCAGAGCCGCGAATATGCCGCCGCGGTCGATGTCCCCCACCAGGATGCACGGCGCATCGGCCATTTTGGCCATGGCGAGATTCACCAGGTCGTGCTCCTTGAGGTTCAGCTCGACCGCGCTGCCCGCGCCTTCGAGCACCACTACGTCGTAGCGCGCCGCCAGGCGCTCGTAGCTCTCCCGCACCACCTCGACCAGGTTTTTCTTGTATTCGTAGTATTCCTGGGCCGAGTAGTTTCCGATGGCCCGGCCGCGCACGATCACCTGCGAGCCCATCTGGGAGGTGGGTTTGAGCAGGACCGGGTTCATGTCGACATGCGGTTCGATGCCCGCGGCCTCGGCCTGGACCACCTGCGCGCGGCCCATTTCGCCGCCTTCCGGGGTGATGTAGGAATTGAGCGCCATGTTCTGCGCCTTGAAAGGGGCCACGGAATAGCCGTCCTGTTTCAGAATGCGGCAGAACGCCGCGGCCAGCACGCTCTTACCCACGTCCGAACCGGTTCCCAGAAACATCAGGGGTCTGGCGCGTCCGATCATTTGGATTCCACTTCACCCGGATTGGTCTTGTTCATCCTCACGGCCCATTTCTCCGCCCGGCGTCCCCGCGACCGCCGCGGAGCGGCACCGGAGATCCCCCGGTGCTTCAAGCACCCTTGGCTATTCTCATGCCGATTCGCCTTCAACACGGCAGCATTGGGCGATCAAGGGACAAACCCGCCCTTTCCCTAAACGCAAGTTCGTCCCAGATACTCCCCGCACCGGCGAACGAAAGCCTCCGGGACCGACGGCTCGCTTCCCCAGTGCAGATGGACGTAGCTCGCAAGCACGGAGCCCGTCATGTACCCTTCGGAGCGAGCCGCCTGGTGCTTGCGCGCCCGCAGCTCATAAGCGAATCGCAGGCCGGAAGAGTCCCCGTCATCGGTGATTTCCGAGTAATGAAATTCATGTCCCCGAACGGCCGTACCCGGCTCTCCCAGCAGGCAGGGTTCCCTCAAAACCACTTCAGTATACCCCAGTGCCTTACGTCTGCTCAACATTCGTGTGCCGAAGGGCAGCAGGCCGGCCATGGGAAATCTTTTTCCGTCCACCGTGTCGATGAATCGGCCGAGCGTCATGAGGCCGCCGCACTCCGCATGAATCGGCATGCCCGACTTCGCCCCGCTCCGCAGGGATTCCAGGAAGATGCGGCATTCGGAAATCCGTTCGGCGAAAAGCTCGGGGTATCCTCCCCCGAGATAAACCCCTCCAACCCCCTTCGGGAAGGTCTCCCCCGCAACCGGCGAGAACAAATGCAGCTCGGCACCGGCACGCCTCAGCAGTTCCAGGTTGTCCGGGTAGTAGAAGCAGAAAGCGGCATCGCGGGGCACTGCAATAAGTACGGGCCGCACCGGATCGGAGCGTCTCTTTTCAGGACCGAAGCGCTCGGGAAATCCTTCCCGGCACGTGGACCGCGACAGGACCAGGTCGAGGTCCACGTTGCGCTCCACGAGATCGACCAGCGTATCCCGCCAGGTCCGATCAAGAGGGGTTTCATCGACCGTCACCAGCCCGAGGTGCCGCTCCGGAATCCGGATGATCTCCTCCCTGGGGATGCCGCCCAACACGGGGACGTCCGGGATGCCCGTCGACATCGCTTCCTTCAGGTATTCCAGGTGGCCTTCTCCCCCGATCCGGTTGAATATGACTCCAGCCAGCGAAAGCATCGGGTCGAAATCCCGGAAGCCCTTGATCAGCGCCGCCGCGCTGCGTGCCATGCTGCGCGCGTCCACCACCAGTACCACGGGGATGTCCAGCCACTTGGCCATTTCGGCGCTGCTTCCCGCTTCCGTCAGCCCGTCGTATCCATCGTAGAGCCCCATCACTCCCTCGACGACGGCCACGTCCGCCTCCCCGAGGAGCCTGCCGAAAAGCGCCCGGTTGTAGGACCTGCTGAGCATCCATCCATCCAGGTTGCGCGACTCCGTCCCGCAAATTCGAGTGTGGAACCCGGGATCGATGAAGTCGGGCCCCACCTTGAAGGGTTGGACCTGAAACCCGCGGCTTTTCATGGCCGCCATGACGCCGACGGCGACGGTGGTTTTGCCGCAGCCGCTCTGCGTTCCGGCAATCATGAAGGCTTGCTTTCTGTTCATGGGTACACCCGTAACACGTGACTTGGATGATCGGCAGCACGAAATCTCGGAGCCGGCGCCCGGCGCCGAACCGCCCCGATGGATGGGCGAGCCGCGCCGCGCCCCTAATCCGCCGACTTCCGGTGCAGGTTGAATGCGGTCAGGTAAACGTAAATCTCCACTTCCCCTTCTTCGACGCCTCTGAGCCGGGCCCACATTTGACGATACGCCGCCAACTGGGGAGCATAGCGCTCCAACTCCCTCCGGCAGAGCGTTTCCGCCGATTCCCCGGCCTTCCCGCGAGAGGTCTTGTAGTCGATCAGGCGCCATCTGCCGTCGAGATACGCCGCGAGGTCGATTTTGCCCGAGAGGAGTTCCCGGGGATCATGGAGACTCTCCAGGGAATATTCGACGAAAAGCAGGTCCGGGGGAAGAGCGAAGCACGGACTGAGCCAGGGGTCCTCAAGACAGCGCTCCACTTCCGCCAGGACGGAACGGGCCGTCTCCCCCGCCCCCTCGGCATCCATCCCTTCCCTGCCGAGCCGGGAACGGATCGCCTCGATGGAGGGCAGTTTCCGCCCGCAGGCAAAATCCGCCAGCAAACGATGGACGAGGGTGCCTCGAAGACGCGGCAAGGTTTCCGGAGATTCCCACGGAGCGGAGGGCTCAAAATCCTCCTCGCCCTCTTCTTCGTCGTACGGGAGTGCGAGCGACGACGGGCTGGTGATTCTGAAGAGGGGCCGCTCGCGCTCGAACGCCGCCGGGTGAATCTCCACCGGTTCGTACGTTTCCGCTGCGCCGGCGGGAGGCTTCGACGGCGCCGGTTCGACGAGAACCCGAAGCGCGTCCCCCCCGGCGCTCCATTCCCGACGCCAGGCGGCAGGGACCTCCCCGCCTTCGGAACCCTCGGGAAGTGAGAAGCCTTGAGCCCCAGGCGATTCGGAGAAGTCGAAATGCTCGTTCAGCCATGCAAGGGGACACTTTGGCGGAAAAATCAACTCTTCGCTGCTCTTCCTCAGGGGAACAACGCCGCTCAAGTGGAGCCGGGTTCGGGATCGCGTCACCGCCACGTAGAAGAGACGTTTCGCCTCCCCCCACGCGCGATCCGCCTGCAGGCGCGCAAGCCACGAAAAGAGCGGATCGGGCTCCCCCTTCAGCCGGTCGGGGTGGGCTGCGAGCAGGAAAAGCTCGCCCGATCCCGGCACGCGTTCGAGCAGATACGGCTGCTGGGAGCTTCTCTGCCGAACGACCGGGTTCCAATCCAGAAACGGCAGGTACACGGAATCGAATTCCAGGCCCTTGGCGCGGTGCACCGTCATGACCGACACCCCGGATCGCGCCGTTTCCGGGTCCACCGGCTCGTATGCGTTTTCCAGGAGCTCTTCGAGGCGCCGGAGTGTCTCGACCGGTTCGTGCGTTTCCGCCTCCCGGATCAGCTGAAAGAAGCGACGGCAGCATGCCAGGCCGCGGCCGCCCCAGCGTTGCGAAACGATGCGCGCGCCGCCCAGGTCGAGCCAGGCGATTTCCATGACATCCGCGAGCGGTTCGTGGCCGAGATGCCGTCTGGCCGCCTCCAGGCCATTCCAGAAGCCCGCAACCCGTTCGTCCTTCTGTGCAAAGGACCGGATCTTCTCGACCCAGGAATCCCCGGTTTCGAGGGAAACGGCGTAAAGATCGTCGAACCCCAGCACCAGCCAGGGACTGTGAAGCTGCGAAGCCCAGGCGAGATCGTCATGGGGCAACACCAGGGCGCGGCACAGCTGCCGGAGATACTTCACCTCCGGGCGTTCCAGGAGCTTCAGCCCCTCGGCCACCTGGACGGGAACTTTCCAGCGTTGAAAGGCTTCCAGGTAGGTCGCCAGGTGCGTTCTCGCAAACAGCAGGACACCGATTCGCGTGTCCGGACTTTCCCTGGTTTCCTCCCAGACGTTCCGGGCCAGCCACTCCGCCTCCCGCCGCCGCGCCGCGGCCGGAGCCGGCCAGCCGTTGAAGAGCGCCAGCTCCGGAGGTTCCGGGCATTCCACCGGGCGGGTGGCGGGGGAAGCAACGGACGGAATGAACGGGACTTCATCGATCTCCGGCCTGGGGTCTCTCATTACCGTTTGTCCGAACAGCCCGTTGGCCCATTGGATGAGGTGAGGCTGAGAGCGGAAATTGGTGCTGAGAACGAGCGACTCCAGCGGAAGCCGTCGGTGTTCGTCGATGGGCAATCCGTTCTTGGCTTCGGTGAACAGCATCACCTCTGCCTTGCGGAACGCATAGATCGACTGTTTCGGATCGCCCACCACGAACAGCGTTTTTGCGTCGCCGGCCTCCCAGCCTTCGAACAAGTGCCGCAGCAGTCGCCACTGCTGACGGCTCGTATCCTGGAATTCGTCCACGAGCACGTGCCTTACCCGGTGATCGAGCAGAAGCTGGAGGTCTGAGGGCCGGACCTGGTCGAACAACCTCAGGGCCGCCATTTCAAGGGCCGAAAAATCGAGGAGCCGGCGGCTGCGGCAGCGTTCGTCATAGGCCTCGATGATCGCGTGAAGCAGGAGAATGAGGTCGAAGAGCGTCTCCGCATCCGGCCTGGATGCCTCCTTGACGGGGAGTTCCCGGATGCGGTGCAGCCGGTCGGCGGTATCTCCCTCCAGTTCCCGGACCAAGTTGCACCATGGCGTTTTCCCGAACCCTGAATAGAAACCGCTCGCAGGACCGAAGCTCTTCCTCGGCGCACCGGCTTTCGTGAGCAGCGCATCGGCAATGCGCCGCCACTGGGGCAGTTCTTCCCACGTCGCCCCGGGCACCGGGCGGGGAAGCTCCGTGCCGGCCGAGGCTCCCCGGTTTTCGAGATCCTCGATAAAGGAACCCCAGGCCTTCCCCAGAGGGCTCCCTGCAAACGCGCCGCGCAACGCCCTGAGCTCGACTTCAACCAGCTCCCGGACGGCCCGTGCGGCGTAGTCCTCGGTCCGCGTTCGGTCAAGTGCCGCCGTCAGGTCGTAGAGGACCTCCCGGCGTTGCATCAGGCCCTCCATCTCCGCGGCCAGCAGCCACCAGGAATTGTTCAGGTAGAGCAGCCGGCTTTCCAGGGCCGTGCGGCAGGGATCCTCAGGCCGGCGGAGCGCAACCTCCCGCAGTGTATCGTCGATCACTTCCCGGAGGAAAAAGGTCTGCTCCGGCTCCGCCATCAGGGTCGAGCCGGGTGCGATGCCCGCTTCGAGGGGGGCCTGGGCCGCCAGCGCATGGCAGAACGAATGGAAGGTCTGAATGCGCAGCAACTCGCCTCCCATGAGGAGCGGTTCGTGGGCTTGGTGGCGTGCCAGTGCCTTCGCGGCGGCATCGAGCAGTTCGCCGTCCGGCTCGGCCTCGGGACGCTCGCCGCGCTTCGCGCGCTGCAAATATCGGCACACCCTTTCCCGCATTTCGCTCGCGGCCTTGTTGGTAAACGTCATGGCCAGGATCTGCTGCGGGTGTTCCACCAGGCCGAGCAGACGCAGGAAACGGGCGGTGAGCAGGAACGTCTTGCCGGAACCGGCCGGGGCTTCGAGATGAAAGCTCCCGGACGGATCGAGAGACCGCGCACGTTGTTCGGCATCGGACAGTGCTCCGAAGACTGCCCCCTTTGCACGCATTTCGCTGCTCCACGCGATTGCTTCGAGACGATTCGCCTTCACCGGCGCGAGTGCCGGTGTTTGTTCCCGGACGCGCAACAGCGCTCCGAACCGGGAACCTTCCCTGGAACCAGCCTCGATTTTTAGACGCCGCTTTGAGAAATGTCAATGCAGGAACCTGCAAACCGCTTTGTACCGCTTGTCCTTGTTGCAGCAAAGCGGCTTGACAGTATTCAAGGGAAATATTAGTTTCCATGCACAACCCCAATAGCTTGTTTTTTCATAGGAAAGGAGGGTAGATATGGCAGTGATCCGCTGGTACGATCGCCCTGAATCCACTCCTCGGGCGGGCCAGGCGATGGAGCGGTTACAGAGGGAAGTGAACCGTATTTTCTCGGATTTTTCCGGCCGGGGAGGATCTCTGCGGGCCGCGGTTTTTCCGCCCATCAACGTGAGCGAGGACGAGGAGAACCTGTACATCCGCGCCGAGCTCCCGGGGATTCAGGCCGCGGACATGGAAGTCTCCGTCGAAGGGGATGCCCTGATGATTCGAGGCGAACGCAAGCTGGACAAGACCGGGGAGGGTGTCAATTACCATCGCCGGGAACGGGAGGGCGGCAGTTTTCGCCGCATCGTGGCATTGCCTGTCAGGATCGATCCCGAGGGCGTCAGCGCGGTCTGCCGGAACGGAGTCCTCTCGATCGTCCTGCCCAAGGCGCGGGAAGCGCTCCCCAAACAGATCACAGTCAAATCCGACTGAGAGCCCGGGCACGGCTGTGCCGTGATCCGATGCGCTTCGGCATAGTGAGGAGGGTTGGTAACATGACCGAAAAGGAAATGCAGGCCAGAGAAAAGGTTGAGCACAAGGCGGAAGGAGAGAGCACCCGCGATCTGCCGCTTTTCATTCCCGCCGTGGACATTTACGAATCGGACGACGCACTCACCCTCGTCGCCGATATGCCCGGAGTCTCCGCGGAAAACGTCACCATCGACGTGCGCGACAATCAACTCACCGTTCGCGGCTCGATCGATCTCCCGGACACAAAGGAGCGCCTGCTCGCCCAGGAATACGAAATTGGAGATTACTACCGCCAGTTCGCGCTGGGAAGAACCATAGACCAGGCCAGGATAGAAGCCGCGATAAAGGATGGGGTCCTGACCCTGACCTTGCCCAAGGCCGACATCAACAAGCCGCGCAAGATTACCGTCAAAACCGGGTGAGCACGGCAATTCGCCTTTCAGCGCCGGTCGACCGTCCTTTGACCGGCTTTTTTTTCCACGTGGCCCGCCGGGGGAGCCCGTCCCCCGCGCAGCCACGGCGGCATCCCGGGCCATCGCGAACCTGACCGACAACCGTCGCCCGTCGCCCGCGCAGCCACGGCCGAAGCCCCCCGGACCGTGCGGTTACATGGTGAGTAGAAATCAAGCGGCCTCGAGTTGCGTCGCCGGGGGACGATTTTCGTCATTCAAGGGTGCCCCGGGAAGGGCAATTTGTGTGATAATATCCTCGACCTGAAGTATTTTCATCGTTCGTTGTGAGCCGCCGGTTCATGGAGAAATGTGAAAAGTGTAGGTTTGACCCCATGAGAGAGGGAAACCATGGCATCGTTCGAACAGGGCCCCATCAGGCCTCCCAGTGAAGCGGGCAGTCTGCTCCTTCGATTCACCCGGAATTGCCCCTGGAACAAGTGCACGTTCTGCCCGGTCTACAAGCGCAGGGAATTCAGCCGGCGATCCCTCGAGGAAATCAAGCAGGATATCGACGCCGTTTTCGAAATCATCGAGGCGTTGAAAAAGCTCTCCTTTTCCCTCGGGTTCGCCGGGGCAATGAACCGCGAGGTGCTGAGCGCCGTTTTCAGCGATCCTTCTCACAACGATTGCTTCCGCCACGTGGCCTATTGGCACATCGTCGGAAACGGGACCGTCTTCATCCAGGACGCCAACAGCCTGATGCTCCCCTCCCCCATGCTGATCGCCGCCCTGCAGTACCTGAGGAGCAAGGTCCCGGGCATCACCCGTATCACGTCCTACGCCCGCAGCAGCACGCTCGCTCGAAAGCGTGTCGAGGACTTGAAGGAAATGCGGGCCGCCGGTCTCGACCGCATCCATGTGGGCATGGAAAGCGGCGCGGATCGCGTGCTGGAATTCGTCAAGAAGGGCACCACCGCGGCCCAGCACATCGAAGGGGGGCGCAGGGTGATCGAAGCCGGCATGGAGCTCTCCGAATACATCATGCCGGGGCTCGGCGGAGTCGCGATGTCAGAGGAACACGCCGTCGAATCGGCGCGGGTGCTGAACGCCATAGACCCCCATTTCATCCGCCTGCGCAGCCTGCGGATACCGCCGCGCGCGCCGCTTTACAAGGACAAGGCGGAGGGCCGTTTCGTCCCCCTGTCCGACGATGACGTCGTCAGGGAGATACGCCTCTTCATCGAGACCCTGGACGGCATTCACAGCACTTTGGCTTCCGATCACATCATGAATCTGCTTCAGGACGTGGAAGGCAGGTTTCCCCAGGACAAGCCGGCGATGCTCGCGACCATCGACCGCTACCTGGCGCTGCCGCTTGAAGAACGGCAACTTTACAGGCTGGGCCGGCGCGGGGGAGCGCTTGTGTCTCTCGACGATCTGAATGATCCCGTCATGCGGGGAAGGCTTCAACTGGCCATGAAAGAATTGGTGCAGCAGACGGGCGGCGACCTGGAAAAGCTCATCACCGAGCTTGCGGACCGGTATATATAGCGGCGATGTTCTGTCCGACGGACTTCCCTTTACCCTGCCGCCGGGCGCACACCCAATAAAAAAACCCGGGTGGCGAACCACCCGGGCCGTTTACCTCAAATCAGCAGGTAAAGCTTAGAAGTTCCACTGCAAACGCGCGCCAAGTTCCCACGCGTTGTCAGCCATGTTGCTCGTGTACGAAGAAGAGTTCGTGGCGGGAACCGGGCAGAACGCATCGTCGGCGATGAGATAAGCGCCAACGAGGGTCAGGTTCAAGCCGTCAACGATACCCTGATCGATGTACAGGTTGAGCTCGTGGCCGATGCTGTTGGAGAATTCATACTGCCCCACCCCATTGCGGGCAAGGGGATTGTACCTGACAGGAACTTCTTCGGAGGTCCCGAAGTACCAGTAGGAGGCGCTGATCTTGGTCTTCTCGGCCACCTGCCATGCGGCACCCGCGGTAATGGTCCACAGGTTGGACGGGAAGCCGTAGCCTCTCCAGTACATCGTGCGGAACTGGCCAACGCCCTGGCCGGCCAGGTTGCTGTCCGCAAACCCGCGATACGCGTACCTGTCGTCACCCAGCACGCCGCCGCCGATGATTTCCGAGAAGTACTTGGCGGTTGCGAGCGGATAGGTAAACCAGGAAACATCATCGTTCTGAACCAGCAGTTCGTTGGCCCAGTTGTCGCCGTTGTAGCCCTTGTGGAACTCGGGACCGGTCGTGTAGAAACCGCCCAGGTTGAAGGTGTAAGGACCGCAGTAGTAGCTGACGCCGGCGTCGATCATCCAGCCGGTGTAATCGGAGCTGAACTCAGGCGAGCCGGGACCTGCACCCAGAAGGACGCCGTCCACGCTGCCCAGGTTCTTCACGAAGTTCACATACGCGCTCAACCAGTCGATCTTGTAGCTCAGGTTGATACCGATGTCGAACAACTGGTTGTTCTCAACCCCAAGGTTGTAGTCCGTGCCGAGCCAGTTGATGACGGGGAAGAAATTGCTGTCCGCATTACCCCACAATCCGGGGGCAGGCGTGGACAACGTGCTGGGATCGATGCTGGCAGCGGTGTTGTGGGCGTTCTGATAAAAGAACACCAACGATCCCTTCCATGGCCCGTTCTTGTAATCGAGGGACAGGAACAGATCGTCCACGTTCCGGCTGGGATCGGTATACGGCATGTCGCCGGCGAGGCTCACACCGCCGTTCTGGCCACCGACATAACCGACGGTGATCTTGAACGGATCCAGCTTGGTCACCGCGACCGCCGCGGAGAAATCGTCGTCGACAATCCAGGAATCCAGCAGGGTCAGGGTCTGGATACCGATGACGGCGGTGGTCGGCGTACAGGGAACGTTGAATTCCACGTAAGCGTTCTTGAGCTCGACGAGCACCTGGTCAGCGCCAACGCGGCCGCCCTTCGTGCTGCCGGCATCGCCCCACACCGTGTCGCCCATTTCAAACTTCGTGACCACCTTCAGGTTCTCGCTGGCGATGAAGCTGAAATAGAGGCGCAGCCTCTGATCGATGAAATTCCGGTTGTCGTCGTCGGTGTAGTGCGTCATCCCGTGGGCGTCCTGGAACTCACCCATGCTGTTGGTGCCGTCATAGATGTTGTCCCCCGAGGCCCAGCGGGTACGCCACTGACCGCCGTACTTGAACTCAACGGCGGCGACGGCCGGCATCGCAAATGCGACAACCAGAAGCAACGCCGTCAAAATCGCAAGATTCTTCTTCATCTCTTTCCTCCTCAAAAGCTAGCATTTGTACACATGTTTCTCGAACTTAGCCCTTGTACGAAGCCACTTTGCGTCGTTCCCACCTCCTTTCAGCCAAAAGGTTAATACTTTGCCCCTAGTATCACTTTCGTCGCAATCTACAGTGGAACTAATTTGAATGTCAAGCTAAAAGCAGCTCGAACACGCACTTTTTTCCAACTGCCAACAAGTATCCGTCAAACGGCGGATTGCCGGTTTCCGTATACATTATTTCCATTCGGGGAACGTGGCGAGGCTCTCCCCTTCCGACGCCCACGAATGGTCGCGGCACGCCGGCACAAGCGTTTTCTCGGCCGGAGTCCGCTCGTTGCGGTTCTCAAAAGCTTATCCCTTGGAAAAGGGAGATGCGGGAGTTGCGCGCAAATGGATTGCCCGGGTCGGACTTCGGCTTCGGCCGTCGCGGACCCGCATCTGTCTGGACGCCGATGGGTCTGCGGACATTATATCCTTCTCCGTTTTCACGGCGCGCGGTGCTTTGCCCCGGACCACGGCATCGCCGCCGTCACTCGGCGGTTTTGTCATTTGCAAAGCAGGAGGAATGGGGTATGGTAAATGGCTTTGAAAAAACCCGAACGCAAGCGTTCGAGCAGGGCGAATCGCCAAGGAATCGTCTAAGAGGAGAAGTACCGATGAATAGAAAAGTCTTGTTAGGGTATTTGCTTATTCTCGCTCTGGTGCTGTCGGGTCCGTGCGCGCCGGCGGCCTGGAGCGCCGAGTCGCAGGCCGGGCCCGTAAAGGTCGCGGTTCTGCCGTTCACCATGCATGCCCCGAGCGACCTGGCTTACCTGCAGAGCGGCGTCCGGGACATGCTCACTTCCCGTCTCGCCTGGCAGGGAAAGGTCCAGGTTCTGGACCGCTCGGTGACGGACCAGGCGGTCCGCTCGCCCAAGTCCGACCTGTCCCCGGCCGAAGCCATGAAGATCGGCAATACGCTCAGGGCCGACTACGTGCTCTACGGGAGCATCACCGCACTGGGACAGGCGATCAGCATCGATGCGCGGATGGTGCCGGTGAGCGGAAAGGGCGACCCGATCAGCCTCTCCACACAGGCCAAAATGGATGAGGTCATCCCGCAGATCAACGCCTTCGCCCAGCAGATCAACCAGAAAGTTTTTGCCAGGCCGGGCGAAAAGGTCCAGGAAGCCGCCGCCGGCGAAGCCGAGCTCCTCGCCACCCGCAACCCCGAGTTCCTGGTGGCCGGGACCATGATGAGCTCCGACAAGATTTCCTATTTGAATCCCAATTTCATCGAGGTGACTCCCGATGGGGCGCTGCGACAGTCCGGGCTCTGGGCGAGCCAGACCCTGCAGGGCGGGATCCTCGGAATGGATATCGGCGACCTCGACGGCGACGGACGCGTGGAAATGGTCGCCATCACCCACGACAAACTGACCGTCTACCGCAAGGAATACCAGGGACTCAAGGTCGTCGCCATGCACAGCGGTCTCAAGATCGACCGTTTTGTCTGGGTTTGCGTTGTCGACATGGCCCGGGAGGGCAGAGGCAAGATCTTCGTCACCAACCTGCGCAAGCGCAACACCACATCGACGGCCCAGACCGACTCCGCCAAGGGAAGCATGGGCTTCGTGCAGGACGTTTCTTCCTTTGTGCTCAGCTTGGAAGGCGGGAAGCTGCAGATGGTGGCCCAGAATGTTCCCTACCTGCTCAACGCGGTGAACATGGGCACCAGGGGCAAAATCCTGATCGGTCAGGAGAAAGGCGGCACGTCCGACAAGGCCTTCAAGGGCGACGTGTACGAAATGGCTCTGCGCGGCAATTCCGTGGTCCCCATGGGCTCGGCGAACCTGCCGAAACGGTGCAATGTTTTCAACTTCGCCAAGGCGGACATCAACAACGACAAGATGGATGAGATCATTCTTGTCGATTCGTCTCACAATCTCATCATCCTGAATACGGCCGGCGACCAGATCTGGAAGAACTACAGCGTATATTGCGCTACCACGAACACGTTCGAGGGCAAGGTGGAAGACCGCCGGTACAACATGGTCGAGATGGCGGTCGTCCCGTCGCCGATCCTGGTCACCGACATCAACAAGGACGGCATCCCCGAAATCGTGCTCACCAGGAACACCACCGCCGCGGACAAGTTCCTCCCCGAGTCGATGAAATTTTACGACCGGGGCGAGATCGTCTCCTTCTCGTGGGATCAGCTCGGCATGGTCGAGAACTGGAAGACGCGCGACATCAACGGCATGGTTACCGCGCTCCGGATCGGGGACTTCAGCGGGGACAACACGCAGCAACTCGTGGTCAGCCAGGTGAACGCGAAGGACTTGCTCAAGGTATACGACTCCAGGAGCACCATCTTCAGCTACAGCCTGAACGTCGCCGCCAAGCCCGACGCGGAGAAACAGGCAAAGAAACAGTAGAGGAGTCGCGCTTCGGAGGCGGGATCGTTGCCGGTCGCTCCCTTTCGAGGGGCGCGCGGCCTGCCGCCGCCGGTTGGACATTAAAAGCGATGCCTCGGGAAAGGCCGGCCCTCCAGGAGGCAGCCAGGCACGAACGTGCGGCGCGCCCCATCCAGCCAATGCAAAAAGGAACGTAACGGTGCGCGCCCGCACGGGCGGGTATTCAGTCAATCGGCTCATAAAAATGGATTGCCGGGCGGTGCCCACCCGCACGGGCGGGCATTCAGGCGGCATGGGCGCGGCAATGCCCACGCCGCCGGCCACAGGCTTACGGGGGTGAGCACGGACCGTTGTGCTCACCCCCCTTTCTTTCGGCAGGTGGGGTTTACCGGATGCTTACTTTTCGGCTCATGGCATAACATAACCCTGCAGCCATTTACAGTTCGTAGTCGCCTTCCATTTCCAGGACAAAGTCGTGCTGCTCCTTTCTCTCCCGCACGGTGAACCGCCCGCTGCCCCTGATGTTGGCCAGCTTGCCCGTGCCTCTGAGAACCGTCCACGTCCCGGTCGTGAGCCTGGTGGCCGCGTCCCGCCCCCCCTCAAACGTCGTGGAAACCGAGCCGTCCTGAAAGGTTGTGATCGAGTATCCTTTCGTCGTCCCCGTGCCGCGAACCCGGTCGTGAAACGTTACGCTGCGACGGGATATGAATTCCCCGGCCACGCCCACCTGGTATTCGATGGGCTCGCCTTCCATCTCCACCAGCATCATGGAATGATCGAACCGGTCCTGGACGTACATGGTCTCGCGACGCGTGACCACCAGCCGAAACACCGCCTTGCGCTTCATATCTCCCCTCCCTGTTCTCTGCCCGGCCGCTCTTTTCTTCCTGTCCATTGAAGCCATTTTTCCCCGGGCCTGTCAAGTAACTTGGGGTCAAACCTACACTTTTCACATTTCGGGCTATAAAAAAATCCCCCACCATTCGTACAGCCCAGATCATCACCCAATCGACTGATTTCCAGTATCTCCGGACAAGAAAATAGTTATTGCGCCGTCACATCCTGTTGTAATAATCAGATGTCAAAGCTACATTTTTACAGTTATGGCGAGAAAGGTGGCAAAGTGTATTATAATATTCCATATGTATGAAGCACGGAAGGGAGAGAGACTGGACCATGGCGCGTTCACTGCGCATAGAGTATCCCGGAGCATTTTATCATGTGACGTCCAGAGGAAATGAGCGCAAGGAGGTTTTTCTGGACGGAGCGGATCGGGAGCGATTCCTGTCCTACCTGGACTCGGCTACTGTCCGCTATGGAGCGCAGGTCCACCTCTACTGCCTGATGCCAAACCATTACCATCTGCTGGTTGAGACTCCTCTCGGAAACCTGTCGCGGATCATGGGACACATCAACGGAGCCTATACCACCTATTTCAATCTGAAGCACCAGCGTCCCGGGCATTTGTTTCAGGGTCGTTATAAAGCTATCCTCGTCGACAAAGACGAATATGTACGGGAGCTTTCGCGTTACATCCACCTCAACCCCGTCCGTGCCGGGATCTCCGCGACGCCTGGCGACTACAGGTGGTCGAGCTATCGGGCCTACTGCGGTCTGACGCATTCGCCTACGTGGCTCAACCGGAGTCTCATTCTGTCCCTGTTCGGATCGAGGGCTACGAGGGCCGAGGCAGAATACCGGGGTTTCGTGGAGTGCTCCAAAGTGGAAGATCATCCCGGCCCTCTAATGAATGTGCTGGCGGCAACGATCATGGGAAGCAAATCGTTCGTGAAATCGGTCAAAGAGCGATTTCTTGAAGAAATCCTTCCGGATCGTGAATTGCCCGCCTTGTCCCGACTCCTTCCCGGGCCTTCTCCGAAGGCGATTCGCAAAGCCGTGGAAGAAAGGTATCCAACTGACCGCCGGAAGGCTCGACGGATAAGCATCTACCTTTGCCATCGGTACAGCGGGTGCACTCTGGCTGAAATCGGGGCTGAATTCGGGATCGGGCTTTCGGCGGTCACTCAGATGAGCCGGCGGGTCGCGGAGGCCGTAGGGGAGGACCAGAGCCTGCGAGAGTCGGTGGAGGAACTGATATCAAGACTCCAAAAGTGAAAAGTGTAGGTTTGACCCCAAGGTTTGCTTGACACTTTCATCATTATTGGTTAACCTCATGGCCTGACCAGGTTAACAAAGACCGCCGCGTTCGGCTGGATGTTGGAGTTGGAGAAGCTCATGCTCGCAAGGGACCTGCAGAGGACCGTATACGCCTCACTCCTGGCCGCCCTGGTTGCCGTCTCCGCCTACCTCCCGATTCCCATCGGACCGGTGCCCATCATTTTGCAGAACATATTCATTCTGCTCGCCGGATTGCTGCTCGGCAGCCGTTGGGGACTCATCAGCATGTGCATCTACCTGCTGGTCGGCGCCATCGGAATACCCGTCTTCACCGGAGGAAAGGGGGGCCTGGCGCACTTCATGGGACCGACGGGCGGCTACCTGGTGGGCTACGCCTGTTGCGCCTACGTCACGGGGTTCATCGCCGAGCGGGGCAGGTCGAGCCTTGGGCGGGACATCCTGGCGGTCACGGCGGGCGATCTGATGCTCTTCGTCTTCGGGGTCCCATGGCTCATGGTGGTGACCGGAATGACCCTGGAAAAAGCGCTGCTCGCGGGCATGCTCCCGTTTCTGCCGGGAGACGCGGTCAAGGCCGCCGCGGCGGTGGTACTGGCAAAGGCGCTGCGCCCGGTGGTGAATAGGCAGATGGAAACGGTTGCATCATGATCGAAATCAAGGACCTTCGCTATTCCTATCCGGATGGAACGGAAGCGCTGAAAGGCGTCACTCTGACCGTCGAGGCCGGTGAGTTCATGCTGATCTGCGGCCCGAACGGCAGCGGCAAGACGACGCTCATCCGGCACCTGAACGGTCTGCTCCGGCCCCGGTCCGGCAGCGTGTGCGTGGACGGGCTGGACACCTCCCGCCACGAGAGGGAAGTGCTGCAGCGGGTGGGCATGGTGTTCCAGGACGCCGACAGCCAGATCGTGGGCGAGACGGTCCGGGAGGACGTGGCGTTCGGCCCGGAAAATCTCAGGCTGGACCCCGAAGAAATCGACCGTCGGGTGACCGAGGCCCTTGAGCGGGTTGGCCTCGAAAAGCTTGCGGACAAACCCTGTCATCTGCTTTCGGGAGGGGAGAAGCGCCGCGTGGCGGTTGCGGGCGTACTGGCCCTGCGCCCGCGCGTCCTCGTGTTCGATGAGCCCTTTGCCAACCTCGATTACCCCGGCGTGCAGCAGGTGCTGCAGGAAATCCTGAAGCTTCACGCCGACGGCCACACCGTCATCGTATCCACTCACGACGTGGAGAAGGTCATCGCCCACGTTAACCGTATTGCGATCCTGTTCGACGGAGAATTGAAAGCTCTCGGCCGCCCCGACACCATCCTGCCGGAACTGGCCGCCCACCACATCCGCCCCCCCTGTTTCAGCCTGCTCGGAGAAAGGATGATTTCATGGCTGGGCGACTGATATTCCACTTCACCCCCGGCGACTCGGCGCTCCACCGTTGGGACGCCCGATGCAAGTTCGCCGGCCTCCTGGTCATATCCATCGGCCTGCTCTACATGGACGTTCCGGGCCTGAGCCTTTTCACGGCGGCGTTTGCGGTTTCCCTGCCCCTGTCGCGCCTCCCCTGGAAGGAATTCCTCAGGGATTTGCGCCTGTGGGGGCTGTTTCTGCTCTTCATCTTCTGCCTGCAGGCGGTTTCCCTGTCCGGGCGGGAGCCGTCGGTGCTTCCGTGGCTCACAGTGACCAAGCCCGGGCTTGTCCTGGCGTTCCTCTCCTGCTGGCGTCTTGCGCTCATACTCTGCTACGCGACCCTGTTCACCGCCGTGACCCGCCCCCACGATTTGCAGGACGCGCTGGTGTGGATCATGAAGCCGTTCCCTTTCCTGCCCGCGCGACGCATCGCGCTGATGGTGAGCCTCACCCTGCGCTTCCTGCCGCTCATCATGGACCACGGCGAGGAGGTCCGGCTGGCGGGTCGATCCCGGCTGGCGCACCAGCGCAGGAATCTTCTGGAACGCATCAAGTATTTCGCCCTGCCCCTGTTTCGCAAATCCCTGCTCCGAGCCGACCAGATGGCACTGGCGCTGGCGGCCCGCGGCTACGACGAAGACCTGCCGGCCCGCATGGGCGGAATCCCCGCCCGCCATTTGTTCGGCCTGGCATTCCTCGCCGCCCTCGTGGTCTTTTTTGCCGGCCCCGTTCCCGACATTCTCGCCAAAGAGTTTCTGGATTTCATGGAAGAGGTTCGAAGAACCGCCGCGTAGAAGGGTTGACCGTCACGCAGGGGCAGGTATCCCGGGATTCGCAGCCCGGCGGCACCGGGCAGCGATCCGGACGATGGCGCCAAGCCTGCGCCCTGGGAATCATGGAGCGGGCTTCGCCTGTTCGGCCTTCACGATGTGATCGAGATCGTCCTCGATCCTCTGAAGGCCATCCAGCTTGATTTTGACCTCCTTGGCGGCTCCGTCCTTCTCAACGCGGACCGGAACGAGGCCGTCGACCGGAGCGGCGGGTTTGTCCCAGGAGATGACGGCCATCACCCTGGCGTCATCGAGGAGCTCGACCCGGCCCCACGGCTTTTCCGGCATTGGCCCGGGCGACTCGGTCCGGCTTTCGAATTCGGTGTCCCGAAAATCCCACAGGAGGGAGCCCGCCCTCCAGGAATCCTTGAACTCCCGGGGCTGGCCGTCGTCCTGCTTCACTCCCCACTTGTTCTTGTCCAGGCGGACGAAGTGGCCCGCGGCATCTCCCTTGCGCCATTTGAGCTGCTTCACGGCGTCCCAGTCGATGGAAACCAGGGAACGATCTTCCAGGCCTTTCACGTCTTTGGGGATGTCCTGCAGGATGCCGGCGCTCACCTGGACCACCGCAGGCAATTCGCTGCCGACCGCCGCCACCTGCCGTTTCACTTCGTCGACGGCTCCCAGCTTAAGGCTCACGGTACGCTCGTCCCTGAGCTTCAGGCCGACGGTCACCACCGCCGGATCGAGTCCGTGGGAGGCCAGGTTGTCCGGCCGGTTCTCGAGGAACGCCGTAGCCTTGAGCCAGCGGATCTGCTCCAGCACATTGGACACCTTGGAAGGCTTGATCGGGACATCGGGCGCCGCGGGGCTCTTCCAGGTCCGCCCCTCGTCCGCGCTGGCCACGGAGAAAGCCTTTCCGCCCGCCCATGCGATCTCGAGGCCGGTCACGTCCTCGAGCTGGAACGCGAAAAGGTCCTTCTTGCGGACATCCTTGAGGTTCTTGTTGATCGCGTTGAAATTGGTTTCGGCCACGAGAAACACGTTGGGTTTCGTCGCGATTTTGGCATACCGCCCTTCTCCGGTGGGGTTATTTTCGCCAAATAGCAGCTCGTGCCAACGCTCCTCCGCCAGTACCCGCACTTTCAGCAACGGTTCCGTCAGGCCGAACGGTGCCAAATCCGGAGGAGACGGAGCGATTTCGCGCATCATCATCAAGTTGGATGCGCTCGCGACGATGCCTTCCAGGGTGAGCTTGTCGCCATCGGCCTCGATCGGCTCCGTGATCTTCCAGTTGCCGTCCTTTTCGATCCTGATCGTCTTGTCCGCGGCCGACGTGATTTCCAGCTTCTTGACGGAGCCGGCCTGAAAGCTGAGCACCCTTTTGGACTCGCGTTCGGCGGCCTCCTTTTCGCTCTTCTTCACGACCTCGAAATAATAGAAGTATCCGCCCGCCAGGAGCAGCACAACCAGGTAGATGATCGATTGCCGCCACTTCATCGCTGCGACCTCCGCACACGGTACACGGCCAGGCCGGAAAGGAGCACCAGCAGAGGCACCAGGACCATGACCGTCAAGAGGATGCCTCGAGCCTGATTCTGCGAGAGCATCATCATCTGTCCGCCTTTTTCGCGGGCTTTGACCGTGATCAGGTTTTCCTCCTGCGCCATGAAGTTGACCATATTCAGGAAAAGATCCCCGTTTCCGGAGAGGCCGAAATAGGTGTTGCAGGCAAAGTCCGAATCTCCGGTCGCCAGCAGATACCCGACCTTTTCGGGGCCCTTGTCGCGGGCTTTCGCGGCCGGCTTTCCGGGCGCTTTCGGCGGAGCTTCACCCTGGGCACCCGACTTGAATGCCGTCACGTCAATCTCCGCAATGACCGCCAGGGGGATCGGCCCGGGGGCGTCTTCATTTTCGTCGAAAGCCGCCTGTCCCTGCCTCACCACCTGGATGTTCCTCTCCGCCCATGCCTGGGGGGATGTCGACGCCAGGATTTCCACTTCGATCCCCTGCGGCGCGGGCTTGATCGGCTGCACCGAGCGCGCCTCGGGATAGAACGTCGCGGCCCCGAAATTTTCCGCGATCCTGTGTTGACCGTATTCGACCACCACGGGCATCAGGTAGCTCCCGCCGAACACACGGCTGAGCTTGTCGACGACGATGTCGTCTCCCAGCTTGATGCCGTAGCCGGCAAGGAAGTCCTTGAGACCTCCATCGAAGAACGGATCGAGCAGGACCATCAGGCGGCCGCCGCGCTCGACAAATTGCTTCAGGGTGTCGATTTCCTGCGGAAGGAGCGGTTTCTGGGGGCCGGCGACGATCACCACGGCGGCGTCCTTGGGAACTTCCGCCTGCTGCAGCAGGTTCAGTTCCTCGGCCTGATAGTTTTCCTTTTCAAGGGAAGCCTTCAGGCTGGAGAAGCCGTCCTTGTCCGTGGAAGCCAGAGGGTGTTCGGCGTGGCCGATCAGGAACAGGATTTTCTTCTGTTCGTTACGGCTCAGCTTCAGGAGGGCGTTGGTGATGCCTTCCTCGTCGGGATTCTGAGCGACCTGCTTTCTTCCGTAGCCTTCCAGGACAAGGGTGCCGTAGGTGCGCACCTCATAGCTCTTGGCAACTTCCGGCCGGCGGTCGGGATCGATGAATTCGAAAGTGATGTTTTTCGATGCGAAACGGTACATGTCCAACAAATCCTGAGCCTTGCCTTCCTCTGGGGATGCGGTCTGGAAGAAACCCTTGATTCGAACGGGCTGATCCACCGTCTTGAGCACATTCAGGGTCGGTTCGGACAGCGTGTAGGAGCCCGCCTCGGTTAGGTCAAGCCGCCATGCGTGTTTCTCGGCGATGAGCACTATGAATATCAGCGTACCCAGAAAAAAGAGCGTTGCGATCACGGAATTGGAACCGTAGGTCCAGTTGCGTTTTCCGGTGACTTTACCTGGCATGATTTTGCGCCTCCGTTACCTATGCGCCGAATGCCCACCGGCGCTCACGATCACGATCTTCCCGGGCTGATGCCGCCCCCGTGCCGCCTGTGGCCCGCCATCGTTCGCCGACGCGGCGAACCGCATCACGGAAAAGGTGCCGTGCGCGCCGGCGTCGCGGACCGACATGGTCTCTAACCCCTCCAGCGATAGGACCCCATCTGTCTCAGGGTCAGGAACAGGAAGAAAACGGTGAACAGGATATAAAACAGCAGATCCCGCGAATCCAGGACCCCCTTGGCGAAGCTGTCGAAGTGCCTGGCAAACGAGAGGTAGTCGGCCACTTCGCCGACCGGGGATTCGACGACGTTCTTGAGCCAGCCGATGACCCACAAAAGGAGCAGTCCGCCGAAAGACAGCACTGCGGCGATGATCTGGTTCTGGGTGAGGGAGGAAGTGAACACGCCCAGGGAGATGAACGAGCCCCCGAGAAGGAAAATGCCCAGGTAGGCACAGGCAACCGGCTTCCAGGAAGGACTCCCCAGAACGCTCACAAAAAGCACACCGGGAACCGTCCCCAGCAGAATGATGCCAAAGGCGCTCATCACGGCCTTGAACTTGGCGAGAACCATCGCCCAGTCGGAGATGGGATAAGTGAAGAGCAGCTCCAGGGTTCCCGCCTTGCGCTCCTCGGCGAACAGCCTCATGGTGAGCAAAGGCGCGATCAGGAGCAGCACCACGCTGAGATCCAGAAAAAACGGACGAAAAATCATCTCGAGGATGTTGAACTGCCTTGCCATCATGGGATTCTGGCTCGCCTGGTAGCTCAGCACGTTGTAGTAGGCGACGATGCTGTAAAAGAAATAACCCGATATCACCAGGAAGATGAACGCCACCACGTAAAAAATCGGGGAAGCGAACAGACTGTAAAGCTCTTTGCGATAGACCGACCAAAAACCTTTCATGACTGAGGTTCCTCCTGAGACGGTTCTTCGGTGACCAGCTGCACGAAAATATCTTCCAGGCTGAGGTCCACGGCCCGGAGCTCGAGCAGGTCAAGACCCTTCCCGATGACGAGGCGAGCGATCTCGGCCCGAAGGTCGGCGCCGGGATCCGTTTCAATGGTCATGCGTGCCCCGTTTTCCTGGCCGGGAGTCACTTTCTGGACGCCCTTGAGCTCCCCGAGGGCCTGGATGAGCGGCTCGGCCGGACCATTCACCTCGATGACGAGGCGCGCCGTTTTCTGGAGCCGGCTGGTCAGATTGGACGGACTGTCCGTCGCGATGATCTGCCCCTTATTGATGATCATCACCCGCTGGCAGATTTGCGCCACTTCCGGCAGTATGTGGCTGCTCAACAGGATGGTGTGCTCCCCGCCCAATTCCTGGATGAGCTTCCTGATTTCGATGATCTGGCCGGGATCCAGGCCGATCGTGGGTTCATCCAGAACCAGTACGGGCGGATTGTTGAGCAGCGCCTGCGCCAATCCCACCCTCTGGCGATAGCCCTTGGACAGATGACCGATGATGCGGTTGGAGACTTTCTCCAGGGCGCAAACGTCGACCACCCGGTCGATCTCCTTCTTGATCGCGCGGGCTTCGACCTTTTTGGCGGCCGCCGCGAAACGAAGGAACCGCGTCACCGTCATTTCTCCATAGAGCGGCACGCTTTCCGGCAGATATCCGACGACACGGCGCACTTCCAGGGATTTCTCAAAGCAGTCGAGGCCGTTCACCCGTGCCGCTCCCGTCGTGGGAGGCATGTAGCACGTCAGGATGCGAATAGTGGTGGATTTTCCCGCCCCGTTGGGACCGAGGAACCCCACCACTTCCCCCTTTTCAACCTGGAAGCTCACGTCTCTTATGGCCGGCAAAGAGCCATAGAACTTCGTCAAACCCTCCGCTTCAATCATGACCGTTCCTCACTGTTTTTCTCGATTCCGGGATTGTTGCAGCTGGATGCTAAGGAGTGACTATCCGGGACGGTCTCTGTTCGCGCACGGTCTTGGTGCCCAGCGATGTGGCACACCCCTGACAGAGGTACTCGTGCAACTCCCCGTCCGGCAGGATCAGCAATAGTCGGCTCCGCACCGGCATTGCCCGCTTGCACGCCGGGCAATACAGGGCGGACGCCCTGAAGTCTTCAAATTGCCCTCGAGCCACCCCACGCCTCATTGCTCGACTCCTCTTCCCTCAACAACAAGGTTCAGGTGCGCGCCTCGCGGGTGGATTCAGCCATGGATTTCTTTTCGCGATCCTTTCGCTTGCTCCACGGCCATTTCCTGACTTTCTCGCCGCTCTTCTCCTTTTCGATCTGCATGAACTCGGTGACGATCTCTTCCTGCCGGGGTGTAATCCGGGTGGGAATCTTCACCTCCACCTCGATGAACAGATCGCCGCGGCCATAGCCACGCAAACGCGGCACTCCCTCGCCGGAAAAGCGGATGACCGCCCCGGGCTGGGTTCCGGGCTGGATTTTGAGCTCTCTTCCACCGTCGAGGGTCGGGATTTCTATCTGATCTCCCAGGATGGCCTGGGCGAAAGACACCGACACCTTGCAATAGAGGTTGTCGCCATCCCTTTCGAAGAACTCGTGGGGATTCACGTGCAGACGGACGTAAAGGTCCCCCGCAACCCCTCCCCTGTAGCCGCTTTCTCCCTCCCCGCGAAGGCGCAGCCTCGTGCCCGTATCCACTCCGGCCGGGACTCTCACCTGAACCGTCTTGCTCTGACGCGTACGCCCCTGCCCGTTGCAGGTCTTGCAGGGGGAGACGAGCACTTTTCCCATCCCCTGACATCGCGTACAGGTGGCGCTGATGCGGAAGAACCCCTGGGACTGGACGACTTGCCCGCTCCCCTGGCAGACGGGACAGACCGTTTCCCGGGTGCCCGGCTCGGCGCCGCTCCCGTTGCATTCCTCACAAGTCGTCAGGGTCTGCAGCCGGATCTCTTTTTCGGTCCCAAACACCGCCTCCTCGAAGGTCAGGCTGAGATCGTAGAGCAGGTCGTCCCCGGGTCTGGCCGCCGTCCTTGACTGGCCGCCTGCCCCGAAACCGAAGTTGAAGAATTCCTGGAACACGTCGCCAAACGAGCTGAAGATATCCTCGAAGCCTCTGAAGCCACTGAACCCTGTGCCCCGGAGACCCTCATGACCGTAGGTGTCGTAGATTCGCTTCTTCTGGGCATCGTGAAGCACTTCATAGGCTTCGGCGGCTTCCTTGAAAAGCTCCTCCGAGTCCTTGTCGCCCGGGTTTCGATCGGGATGATACTTGAGAGCCAGCTTGCGGTAGGCCTTCTTTATTTCTTCCTCGCTCGCCTGTCGAGTGACGCCCAAGATTTCATAATAGTCTCTTTTGCCCATCGAATTCCCATTCCTCCCAGCTCTTCCGACAGCGTCCGAACTTTGAAAAAACCTATCCTCGGGCAGGCCATTTCATTCGTAAACACGCTCCCAAGGCTTGTCAAGGCTACCCGCGAGCATCACCGCGGGGATCGCAAGCCCCCCACTCGGTTTCCACTCCGGTCGTGCATTCCCTCCCGCCGTCGCCCACATCTTTCACGATGTTTCTCATATGAATGTTACGAATCACCCGGGATAATGTCCACGCTTGCGGCATGCCCGAACGAAGAACGGCCGGCCCGATCCGGTCCGCATTCCGCAATTCACCCCGGTGCATCCGTTCCACCCCCGCGCCCTCAGGTGCGGCGGAAGACCGCGCATTCCGCAGTTTTCGCCGCCGCAATCGGGAGGAAGACTCCCGGACCGGCAGCATCAAGCGGGTTCCCCGCCTTCTTCCACTCCCCCGCCCCTGCGCCTGGCGTCCGCGGCAAAAGAGAACTTGCCCGCAGCCTCCGCTCGGTCGGCGAGCATGAGCCACTCATCCCGGGAAGGGTCGTGCTTGAGGATACGGGAAAGCTTGGTAAAAAGAAAAAGGTCCCCTTCCTCCTGGGCAATGTCGTGGAGCCGCTTCAGGTCTTCACTGGAATCGGCCCTGTCGTAGAACTCCACTGCGTCGTTGAGCAGGCCGGCTTCTTCAAATCGTCGCCCCCAGCCCAGCAATGTTGCTTCGGAAGCGCCGTCTTCGTTGAGCAGATCCCGCTTTTCGAGACACTCGAGCAGATGGTTTTTCGCCATGGGTCAACGCGCCTTTTCTGAGCCCCAATATTGAACTAGCCTTCCTCGCTCGGCTCCGCGTCCGGCTCGACCACCTGCTGGGCCTCGTCAAATTCCATGGAGGCGTCGTAGAGGGTGGCTTCGTCCATGATTTCCTTCAACTCGAGCCTCGCGACGTCTTCTTTTTGCGTCACGGCGACGGGTTCGGGCAGGGCCTTCGCCTCTTCGAGCCGGCGGATGTTGTCCACGGTGACTTTCCCCGCCGCGATTTCCCGCAGAGCCAGCACAACCTCCTTGTTCCTGACTTCCGTCAGGGGTGGAGCCCCGCCTCTGAGCTGCAGCACACGTCTGACCGCCAGGTGCACCAGAGTAAACCGGCTGTCGACTTCCTTCAGACAATCTTCAATGGTAACGCGAGCCATTCGGCTCCTCCTTCAAGCTTCAAATAAACATTCGGCATCCGGGGTTCATTCGAGTAATCCGCACCGCGGGGCTCTAAACCCGCCACGGCCCGAACGGGCAGCCGAAAATGCCGATCCTTCGGTCTTTGTCCAATCTTATATTTTAGGTCACGAAAGAATCTTTTGGCAATCCCAAAATCACGCCCTGCTTTCCCGGGTGGGTCACCCCACGGCCGGGCTCACTATCCGCGGAAGAATCGGGTCGCCTCCATCAACAGCGGGGCGGGCGGGGTTCATCCCCCGCCCGCCCCGTCCGAAACCGCCTCCGTCGACGCCACTGCGATCAGGCCTTCTGTTCCGCGTACCTCGCAAGGGTGAAAAGAAAATCCGCCAGCCGGTTCAAATAGGAATGCACGTCGGGGCTGTCCAATTCACCCGACTCCCGCAGAGCAACCGCGCGACGTTCCGCGCGGCGGATAATGGTCCGGCCCAGATCGATCGCGGCGCTCGCAGGGTTTCCTCCCGGCAGAATGAACTGCCTCGGCAAAGGAACTTCCCGCTGCAGTCGTTCGATCCACTCCTCCAGTCTCGCCGTTCGTTCCGTCCCGATGCGGTACTGTTTCTCCGCAGCCCCCTCGCAGGACAGCTCGGCCCCCAGGACCACGAGGTCTTCCTGAACGGTCCGAATCATCTCCTGAATCGTCGCGTCCCGGGTGAACACCTTGGCCAGCCCCAGGGCGGAACTGGCTTCATCCAGGGTACCGTAGACCTCGGGACGCAGGCTCGCCTTCGAAACCCGCCCCCCTGTGAGCAGACTGGTCTGTCCCTGGTCTCCCTTTTTTGAAAAGGTAAATACATCCACTCTCATGCTCCCCCAGGTTTTCGTTCCATGGACGGCCGGTCTGCGCGATGAACCCCGGTATGCGGCCCCAAGTCTTCTGAAAGGCCCCGCAAGAAGCTCGCCCTTCAGTCCTCACTTCCATGCGGCGGACGACATCCCAATGCCGGGCACGCTCAGAACGGCAGCTATTCCCGTCATGACACGCGGGACGACACGAGGAGAAGAATCAATGGGTTTGCCCTCCGCGGGACGGCACAGAAAGTGTTTCCCCATATGTCGTGCGAATTTCGGCCAGTAACTGGTTGGTCGCCTCCTCGATCCGGTCGATGTCTTCCTCGTCCACCGAATCGTCCCTTACGTACTGGAGCGAATCCTTCAGACGTTCGAACTGCTGGATGATCTCGGGCTTGATCTTGCCTTCGCCGAGACGGACGTTGAGTTCCAGGATGGTGTTGACGCAACTCTCCACTCGCAGTCGCAAGTGTTTCGTGAGGACTGGAACCCTCTTCCGGCGGTTTTTTCTGAAAATCATCGGGCCGCTTTCCGCGTCAGCGCTGTCCACGCCTGGTCAGCTCATCCATGTAAAGGCCGTAGGACATCTTGTGATCTTTCATCGCCCTCACAAGAAGAACCTTCGTCTTCTCGATGTCCTTGTAATTCATGATCATGTTCACACCGATCCGGTAGGCCAGCATCCCGTCGAGCGTGGGGAGGGTGTCGCTGAAGAGCAGGAGAAAAAACTGCCGCCGCAGATGCATGGGAGACAGCTGCAGATGGTGCAAAACGAGGTTTTCGCCCGGTTTTCCGCTGCCGAAACGTTCCTCGAGGACGATCAAATCGTAGTGGTTGTTGTTCAGCTTTCTCAGGGCATAGTCCGCCCGCCCCGCCTGCACGACAAAGAAGGAGAGCTCATCGAGGGTCTGCCTGATCTTCTCGGCCCTGATCTGGTCCGTCGAGCACAGCAGTGCGGTCTTCACGCCCTCTTCCACCACGTCGAGGGCCATTACGTCTTCCTGCAGGTCCGCAACTTCCCCATCCACCCCGAGCGCGGACAACTCCCCCTGCACCGCGTGAATGCTGCTCTCGATTCTCTGCCCAAGGTCAATCGGCACCTTGCACTTGGGACACAGAATCCTCACGCCTTTGACATCGGGAATCTTTTCGTCGGGAACGGTAAACGCCGCATGGCATCCTGGACAATTGACTTTCACGCCTTTTCTCCTCTGGCAAGCCGCCTGCGCAGAACTTACGGGCAGGCGGCGGCATCCCCTTTCCTTTGACAGGAAAGGCCCGGTGAGGGTAAAAGTATCGTCGTTTTCCAAGCGGAGCTTGAGTTTCCCTGTCCCCGATCTTCTTGCGGGCCGGAAATAAACAGGCCTGCGGCGGGAAGCGGGGCCGGTCCAAGAGAGAGGCCAAGCTTCATGACCGCTTGGTGACAATTTACACTAAACAGTCGATTCGGCATAGACTTATTTCCGCTACATATATCGGCAAGAGCCCGACTTTTCGTCAACCCGGGAATGATCCCCCGCGGTGTTTCTTGAAACGGCATGCTTTCACAAGGGGCGGAACGTACTTAGTTTTGATGAGTCTGGTGAACGGCAGGGGCGGCGACCTGAAGGGGACCGGCGCAGCCGAAGGCGGTTTATGCAAACGCGCGGTCCGCGGAAGAACACGATGTTGAGGAGGTAAGGGCGTATGGAGAAGGTCCGCTATGGAACAACCGATCTCGACGTTTCAGTCGTGGTTCTGGGCACCTGGGTAACGGGAGGATGGGCGTGGGGCGGGAGTGACGAACGGGATTCGGTCACGGCCATCCTTCGTGCCCTCGAGTTGGGAATCAACTTCATCGACACGGCGCCCGTCTACGGATTCGGCAAGTCCGAGCAGATCATCGGGAAGGCCCTCAAGGAGTGGGGTAATCGGGGGGACGTGGTTCTCGCCACCAAGTGCGGGCTCGAATGGGACGAGAAAGAGAGCATTCGGCGCAATTCGAGCCCCGAAAGGATTTTCTACGAGATCGACCAGAGCCTCAAGCGGCTGGGCGTGGACCGCATCGACTTGTACCAGATTCACTGGCCGGACCCGAGCGTCCCTTTTGAAAAGTCCATGGAAGCCTTTATAAAGCTCAAGGAACAGGGCAAAATCCGCGCCATCGGCTTGAGCAACTTCAACGTCGAACAACTCCGGGGCTGCCTCGACGCCGGGCCCGTCCAGAGCCTGCAACCCCCTTTCAACCTGTTCGAACGCGAGGCCGAAAAGGAGCTTCTCCCCTTCTGCCTGGAAAACGGCGTCGGTACGCTGGTCTACGGAGGTCTTTGCCGGGGGCTTCTGAGTGGAAAGTTCACCGGTGACGAACAATTCCCTCGCGGAGACCTCCGCCGGGCAGATCCGAAATTCAAGCCGGACCGTTTCAAACAGTACGTGAAAGCGGTTGACGAATTCCGAAAGATCGCCGCCCGGTATCACCGAACGCCGGCGCAGTTCGCGTTGCGCTGGGCGCTGCAGCAGCCCGGCGTGACCGCGGTGATTGCCGGAGCGAGAACGGCCGCGCAAGTGGAGGACAATGCGGGGGTTTCCGGATGGAGAATCGAACCGAACGACCTGCAAACGATCAATGACATCCTCGCCAGGCGCATCAAAACGCCGGTGGGGCCCGAGTTTATGATGCCTCGGCAATAGATGCGCGATGTGTCATGGAGGGCCGTTGCGGTGCGTGAGGGCGAGCATGAGCCGCCCGGCATGGCGCCGGGGAGATCCGGGGCGTGTTCGCCTGCCCCTGGCGGACTCTGCATCGGGAGCGGGCCCGGGTGGAGATATGAGACTCTATGCCGTGCTCCATGCGCGGAAGGAAAACGAGCGGCCATGAGGTGAAAGCACAGATCACGGCCTTTGTGTTTTACGCTCGGGAGGAAAACGATGTGGAGCCTTGACGAACTTCGAGAACACCGGGACGTCCTCGACCGGATCGACTGGGAAATGACTCCGGAAAAGGCCGTTGAGACCTACCTCGAATGGGGAACGGGCTGGTCGAGAAAAGATGATTTCGTTCGCTACGCCGGCCAGGAATCCTATTATTTCGTTATCTACAACTGGGAGGAACCGCCGCAGGTGACTCTCCTTCGCAGAGACACCGCAGGCGTGGAGGAGATCGCCAAGTTCCAGGCGCCCCCCGATCTCGTGAAGAAGTCCGTTGATGAGGGCGGAAGAAAACCGGGAGTCGGTGTATACGCCCCCAACGAAGAGCTCAGGGAATGGCTGGAAAAAAGCCTCGCCTGTTGAGGCTGCACACCCGGGTAGACGACGGACCGTGATTGCAGGCATGAAAGAACGTGGAGGACTTGTCCCCCTCTCCCCCACCCGGATGCCCCGGCTGGGACAATATAGGTCCTATAGGTCTTATAGGACTTATTTCACATCACCTCCCACCCGGATGCCCCCGCTGGGACAATATAGGTCCTATAGGTCTTATAGGACTTATTTCACATCTCCCCCACCCGGATGCCCCCAGCTGGGACAATATAGGTCCTATAGGGCTTATAGGGCTTATAGGGCTTATTTCACATCACCCCCACCCGGATGCCCCCGCTGGGACAATATAGGTCCTATAGCCCTTGCCGGCTCACGCCGTTTTCCATCTCGAAGGCGCCATTATTCATTCCACCCTGGCCATGGCAACGTAGATCGACGTCCCGCCGTGGACAATCCTCCAATATCGCACGGCCCGGATCCCCGTGACGGCGATCCCGCGTTCGGGGCAAAGCACCGCGATCCGCCATCCCGTGTACAAGCGCCTCAAATGAGCGCCAAGCCGTTCGTGGAACCCACGGTCCGGCCCAGGCAGCCGCTTGCCGTAGGGAGGGTCCAAAATGAGCAATCCTTCGGACAGCCCCATTCGAGCGGGTTGAAAATCAAAGAAATCCTCTTCCCGCCAGATGATCTCCTTTTCGGTATGGGCTTTCCGGGCATTCTCACGCGCAACCGCCAGGGCTCGAGGGTCTCGGTCAAGGGCAACGATCGGAGCCGCGGGATGGGCGGACATCTTCTCCCGGGCTTTGCGCAGAAGGAATTCCCAAGTCTTCTCCCGGTAGGACGGCCAGGACTGAAACAAAAACGACCGCCCCAGTCCGGGGGGCATCCGGCGCGCCAGCAGGGCCGCCTCCACGGCTGCTGTTCCCGCCCCGCACATACCGTCGACCAGCGGCGTGTTTCCATTCCAACCCGCCTTCATTAGAATCGCCGCAGCGAGAGTTTCCCGGATTGGAGCCCCAGCATGGCGCATCCTGTAACCCCGCCGGTGCAGATGATCCCCGGTGGTGTCCAGCGAGAGCTCACAGTGGTTCCTGACAAGACGGACCAGGATGCGTTGTTTCCGTGAATTCTCATCGGATTCGCTCCCCGGCTGCCCCCGGGAACGGTCCCATTCCGGTGGCGGAACGATCCCCTTTTCCCTGAAACGCCTTCGAAGCCCGTCAAGAACCGTTTCGAGCACCATCCCTTCATGATTGATTCGCGAATGTTCAACGTGTGTTTCCACGCGAACCGGAACGCTCCGGTTCAGCCACAATTCCCACGGGATGCCGGACACCTTTCCGAACAGCTCCTCCCTGACGCCCGCCCGGAATGCCGGAAGCCGGCAGAGGATGCGGCTTGCGGTCCGCAGCCACAAATTGGCCTCATAGCATGCGCCGAAGTTCCCGGTGAATTCGACTCCCGCATCACTGAGCCCGGTGACGTCGAATCCCGCCATTTCGGCTTCCTGCCGGCACAAGGCCGCAAGCTCCGGCGGAGTCACGGCGGCAAAACGATGCACCGGGGCCAGGACGTGCCGTTTGATGTGCCGTTGGTAACGTTTGCTCTCAAGGTACTCGGTTGTGTAAGTTTCCGTCATGTCGGGTTACCTCGCGGGACCTTTTCTCGAACGCGCGGCGTCCCGGGAGTCCGGCCCAAGCCCCCGGCGAACTGCACAATGCCTTGAAATTTCATGATAATCCTTTCACGGCACCCTTTCGGTGCAAACCGTGCAGTCGCCGGACGCGCAAGAGGGAAGGCGAATAGGGAACCACCTGACAACGACCGGGGCTCCCCGGGGGCTCGGAAGCGACCGCTGTGTTAAATTTTAATAGTTTTTAGGTCTACTTATGCCATCGAATGACTTGACGAAACAGATTGTCTCCTATACTCTTTCGTAAACCCGGAGCGTTGATAGCGAATGTGGATAGCTGCGTCTCCATATCCTTCTCTGTTGCGGAGATTCGAACGAACATTCAGCCCGTCTTGACCTGGATCTTTGAACACGGAAGGAGCGGCGCACGTGACAGAACAGAGCATGCACCTGAACGGTTGGGGCATCCCCGGGGATTACAGGCCGAGGCAATTCGCCTCCCTGTGGCAGGATGCGCCCCGGGATTGGAGAGAGCAGCTCGGCGCAACGTTGGACCGCAGTTCCGGCAACAGCCAGTTGTCCGTTTTCTTCCGCGCCGACGACATCGGAGCGGGCGGTCGCGCATTCGAAGCGCTCTGCGGATTGTTTCGGCATCATGAGGTACCCCTTGCAATGGCCGTGGTGCCTGCCTGGCTGAGTGATATCCGCAGAAAGCAACTGTTCCGGTCCGCGCCTCTGGATGAGCCCTTCTGGGCCTGGCATCAACACGGGTGGCGGCACGTCAACTGGCAGCGGAGCGGCAAGAAATCCGAATTCGGGGAACAGCGGCCGATCGAAAAACAGATGAAAGATATATCCCAGGGGAACCAGAAGATGGAAGATCTTTTCGGGAAACATCTCCTCAAGGTGTTCACGCCCCCCTGGAACAGGTTGTCCGCCTCTACGCTGAAGATCCTGCAGGAACTGGGCTTCAGCGGCGTTTCCCTGGCCGGCCCCTTTCCGAGAGGCGTCAAGCCTTCCGTCCTCCTGCCGAACCTGAGGATTCAGATCGACTTGCACACGAGAAAGGCCAAGGATGGTGCTGCGGACTTTCAAGGGTTGATGGATGAGTTTGCGACTCTGTCCGTGAAAAAAGAACCCGTCGGCATCATGATCCATCATCACCGCATGACCCGATTCGCCTTCGAATTCCTCGACGAATTGCTCCGCCTGCTCAAGCATCACACCGGCACGCGTCTGCTGAGTTTCAGGGAGATCCTGGAAAGGAACGATGCGGAGTAGGCCCACACTGGTCTACGCGGATGCGGAAGGCCATATTTTTGACTGGCCCGGCATGGAAATGGCGGGACGAAGCGGTCACGAGTTCCGGCGTATCCAGGCGGGCGACTGGATTCCCCTTCCCCCGGGCAGCGAGTTGTTTCTCCTCCCCCAACGGCTGCCGGTGGGACACGACCCCCACACCAAACGCTTTGAAATCCTCTCCCGCGATCCTCGTCGCCCTTCCCGGCGGGTGCAGGCCGTTGCGGCATTCATGGCCCCCGCTCACACCGCCGTATACTCCGCCGCCTATCATGCCGAGCGGGATGCTCCGCTGTTGCCGCTTTTCGCCTACACCGCGGTCGGGTGGCACAAGGACGGCTTCGTCGCGGCAGGCATTCGCGTCGACCAGGACGAACGCCAGGATTTGAAAAATTTCGATCGCGCGCGCATCGAGCGGAACGCCAGGCGGCGCATGGGCCGTGAGCGCGACAACCGTCTCATCCAGCACCTGGGAAAATGCGCCCTGACCTACGGTTGTCCCGCCGCCAGGAACCTGTTCATGGAGCGATGGGAAGCGCCTCTGCCCACCTCCCCCGTCTGCAATGCCCGATGCCTCGGCTGTATCAGCCTGCAGGACCGAAAGGACCTGCGCGCCACCCAGGACCGCATCACCTTCGTGCCGACGCCCGAGGAAATCTGCGGCGTCGCGGTGCCCCATCTGGAGCAGGCACCGCGACCCGTCGTCAGCTTCGGCCAAGGTTGCGAGGGAGAACCGCTGCTTCAGGCCGACACGCTCGCCGAGGCCATCCGGATGATGAGAGCGGCCACGCCCCGAGGGACCATAAACCTCAACACCAACGGCAGCCTGCCGCACATGATCCCGGAGCTGTGCGCGGCAGGCCTGGACAGCATCCGGATCAGCTTGAACAGCGCCCGACCCGCCTACTACCACGCTTACTTCAATCCTCAAGGGTATCGCTTCGACGACGTCAGGCAATCCATCCTGGCTGCAAAATCCGCGGGGCGATTCGTCTCGATCAACTACTTCATTCTTCCCGGTTTCAGCGACCAGCCCGATGAACTGGACGCGCTGTGCCGATTGATCGAAGAAACCCGGATCGACCTCATCCAGATGCGCAACCTGAACATCGACCCCGAGTGGTACCTGAGTCGTATCGGAGCGCCGGCCGGAGGTCGCGCAATCGGAATCCGGCAGCTGATGCAGCGCCTCGGACAACGTTTTCCACGCCTGCGGTTCGGATATTTCAATCCCAGCCTCGATCCAACATCAAACGTCGGCGGGAACATCCTCCGGGCCAGGCCCTCCCGCACTCCTGAATGACCCGGCAGCCTCGCGTGCCAATGCGACTCCTGCAGGAACGTCGCGTGGGCCGCACTCACCCTCCCCTTGTGTGTTGGCTATGACGGCAGGGGCAAGGGTATTGGGACCGTGGGCTGCGCTACCGCGCATCCCACCCTACGCGACTCAAGAGTTGACAAAGAACACAGTCGCTGCAAATCCCCAGGTCCGGGTGACGGCGTCGTGCGCAGCCGCTCCGCGTTGGTACAGGACTCCTGCCGAACAAGGCTCGCAAACCTGCATCCCAACCCGACAACCTCAGGATGCTCATCCGCGCGGGCGCACGGCCCGACCGGCGTTGCGCCCAACCCGCTCGATATCCGGGACCTGTCCGAAAGCCGATTTCGTGCCGTAAACGAACGGTAGACGTTGCAAGGATTCTAATCCAGCAATATTGAATAATTATGAACCATAAAAGAAATAATCCTGTTAGAGTGCAATTTCATTACTCATTCCAAGCACATCAACAATGGAATAAAAGTTTCTTTCACAACAGAGGTTGAGTTTTCAAAAACCAATGCTTATTCATGAGACGTCCGCACGCGTTCCATTCCCGCGGGGGAACCACGAAGTTGTCCGGCACGTCTTTTCAGCACACACAGCCGGATGTGCCTTTAAACCCTTACCAGGCAGGATCATCGCCAACATCACCTCAACGACAAGGAGGGAATATGTCACTCACGCTACCCGATCTGCCCTACGCCAAGAATGCGCTCGAACCTCATATCAGCGCCCGCACTCTGGAATTCCATCACGGCAAGCATCACAAAGCCTACGTCGACATGGGGAACAAGCTGACCGCGGGCACGGAATTCGAGAACGCGGATCCCGAGGCGGTCCTGAAGAAGATTGTGGGGGATGCTTCCAAGGCCGGGATGTTCAACAACGTGGCTCAGGCCTGGAACCATGCGTTCTACTGGAAGTGCATGAAACCGAATGGAGGCGGCGCGCCGACCGGTGCCGTCGCGCAGAAAATCAACGCCGATTTCGGCAGCTTCGAAAAATTCGCGGAAGAATTCAAGAACGCGGGAATGACCCAATTCGGCAGCGGCTGGGCGTGGCTGGTCCTCAAGAACGGCAAGCTCGAAGTGACCAAGACCCCCAACGCCGATACTCCCGTTGCTCATGGGGTCAAGCCACTGCTGGTGGTCGATGTCTGGGAGCATGCCTATTATCTGGACTACCAGAACCTGAGGGCGAACTACCTGGCCACCTTCGTTGAGAAACTGATCAACTGGGATTTCGTCAATTCCAACCTCGGCTGATGCAGGCCCAAAGTCTTCTCCGACTGCGGCGAACCCGATCGCAGACCGCATTCGAACCCGTTTCCTCCGTAACCCGGGGGAAACGGGTTCGCTTCATTTCCGCCTCGATTAAAACCAGCTTGCCAATCAGCCCTTCAACGATATAAGCATTGGACGAAGTCGTTCGTTTTTCGCCCGTGCAATGCAACCTGGCATGAGGAGCGCGAGAAGCAAAATGGAGCGTATGCGGAAGGTCTGGAAGACGGCGCTTCCGGTCGTCATCAGTCTTGCGATTCTCGCAAGCGGGCCGGCGGCGGCAAGGATGGAAATCCGGGATGGACGGAAAGCCTTCTTCAAATCGGACTACGAGGAGGCCCTTTCGAAGTTTCGGGAGGCATTCGACGACGCGTCGCGGTCGGGAAACAAGCTGAAGATGGGCAGGGCGCTGGCGAACATGGCGATGGTGTATCGCAGCATCGGCCAGAACAAGAAAGCCCTGGAACTGCTCGACAGGGCACTGGGAATCGCCCGGGATATCAAGTCGAAGGAACTGGAGGGCATGGCCCTCGCAAACATGGGTGGGGCGACCGCAAATCTCGGAGATTACGAAAAGGCTCTGGAGTACGACTTAAGGGCGTTGGCCCTTAGAAGGGCCACAAACAACAGGAGGGGCGAGGCGGCCGACCTCACACACATTGGAGCCATCTACCGCTCCCTCGGACAGTACGAAAAAGCCATCGACCACGACAGGCAATCCCTGGCCGTTTCCAGCACGGTCAACGACCGATTCCGGCAGGCGATGGCCTTGTCCAACCTGGCCAGAGACTACACCGGGCTCAAACAATACGACACGGCCTTGCAGTTTCACGAACAATCCCTCGCGGTCCGGAAGGACACTTCGGATCTGCGAGGCCAAAGCGACGACCTGATGGGCATGGGTTTGATCTATCTGCGTCTGCGCCAGTACGACAAGGCCCTCGATTACAGCAGGCAGGCGCTGGCCCTTGCGAGGCGTATCAGCTACCCGTTGGGGCAATGCGGCGCCCTGAACCGGATCGGGCATACACTGTGCCGGCTCGGCCGTTTTGAAGAAGCGCGACAGCCCTTTACGGAGTCGAGGGCGATCAGTGAGAAAGCGGGCCTGCCGGAGCCTCTGTGGAATTCACAACGGGGCCTTGGCCTGGTAGCCGACAGACAGCACAGGGCCGACGATGCGGTGTCGTTTTACTTCCAGGCGATCGACACCATCGAGTCCATGAGGTCCCGGATCCGCGGCGGTGAAGCCCAAATTACCTTCATGCAGGAGAAGTTTGGAGTCTACAACGAATTGATGGCACTCCTGTGGAGAATGCACGTCAATTCCCCGCATTCGGGCTACGATCGAAGAGCGTTTGAGGTTTTCGAACGCAAGCAGGGAAGGGTCCTGCTCGATCAGATCGGCAAGAGCGCGGTTCGCAGCTTTTCGGGACTCCCGGAAAGCATCGGTGCAAGGCTGATCGAGCTCGAAGGGCAACTGGACAGCCTCAAGTCCACATTCGGGGATGAGCCCGAGAATCAGACTCCGGACCGGACAGCCTTGGTGGACGAGCAGATACGCAGGACCAGGCAGGAACTGGAGGCGCTGGAGGCTACGGTCAAAAGGGAGTATCCGAGGCACTACGACTTGATGCACCCGAGGCCGGCCACTCTCGACGAGATACAAAAGCAGGTCCTGAAGCCCGACGAGGTCATCCTCGCCTATGAAATGCTGGAAAAGGGGACCCTCCTTTGGATCATCGCCACGAATCGGTTTCAGCTCGTCAGGGTGGACGCGGGCGAGCAGGCGATCAACTGGAAGGTCGCCGAAATCAGGAATGCCCTTCATTCGGTCCTGGAAGAAGCAGGAAGCGGGAAATCGGGATCGCTCTCCGAGTCCGCCGTCGGCAGTTCGGCAGACGAGCTCCGGCGACGGGCGGGCGAGCTTCACGATTTGCTCATTCCTGCCAAGGCCCGAGAATTGATATCGAGCGCAAAAGTCCTTCTGGTCGTTCCCACGGGCAGTCTCTACACCATCCCGTTCGAGATGCTGGTGCGACCGGCGGCGACGAAAACAAGTCGAAAAACCCAATATTTGATCGAAAATCAGGCGATTCTCTACCTTTCATCCGCTTCGCTGCTCAAGACGCTTAGGGAGGCGGCGGCAATCAGGAAGGCGGGGGCGGACTATCCGTTGCTCGTCTTCGCCAATCCATCCTATCCAACAGCCCCGATCCCGCACGGGATGACCGTGCCGCTGTCGAAACGGACCGATGCCGGCGAATCCGCTTCAGCCGGCAGCGGCTTCATGGAATTGAGGACCGCCGGTTACACCGAAATGATGAAAGGGATTTTCCAGGAATTGCCCGATACGGAAGATGAGGCCAGGGAGATCAAGTCCATTTTCGGCGCTCCGGATTCGAGCAATCCCGTACTGTCGCGGCAGGCCGCGTCCCGGAGCAATCTTCTTGACCTCGATGCGAACCGGAAGCTCGCCGAATACCGGTATGTGGTGTTTTGTTGTCACGGCATCCTGCCCGAGGAAATCGACGAAGTGCAACAGCCCGCCCTCGTTCTGTCCCACCCGGACCCCGTGACGAGACGGGAAGGATTCGTCACCATGGCTGACGTTTTTTCGTTGCACCTGAACGCGGAACTCGTAACCCTGTCCGCCTGCAACACGGGGAGCGGCAAGGTTCTCAAGGGCGAAGGGATGATCGGTCTGACGCGATCCTTCATGTATGCGGGAACCCCCGCCGTTGCCGTCACGCTGTGGTCCGTTGAATCGAATTCGGTGAGGCTTTTGAACGTCGGGCTCCACCGGGGTCTGCAATCGGGCAAGCGGCCCGCGGAGGCCCTGCGCGACGCCAAGCTGCGTATGATTCGAGGAGACCACGGCGCTATCTACCAACATCCCTTTTTCTGGGCTCCACTGGTGCTCTTCGGGGATGGCCGCTAGCCCGGAACGCTTCCCCGCCGAGCCGGACGAGGAGACCCGCGCCGCCCGCGAGGCATGAAAACAGACTCACCCGGGAATCTATTTTCTAGGTAAACAGACTCACCCGGGAATCTATTTTCTAGGTAACTTCATATCAGGAGGGATAGACGTTGCCGGTTTCCAGGATGCACCAGCCGTTGCGCGTCTTCCCCAGGAGCAGGTTGACCTGCCAGCCGACCCGGCAATGGTCCGTGATCTCCTTGGGAACCCTCACTTCGACGAGACCGGAACTGCCCGCTCCCGAAAGGAGCAGGACTCCGGCGCTGACCTTTTCGATGGTGAAGTAGTCGTCGAGCTCGGAGGTCCAGTAACGGGGCGCGTGGTGCTGTGCATACTCATACAGCAGTCGGGCGAGGCGTTCGGCGGCGGGCAACTCCCGCGCGGCTTCGCTGGCGATCCGCGTGGATCGAAGGGCCTGTTCCCTGTCGACGTAACCCCGGTCTTCCAGCCACTTGATCAGCTTCTTGACCACGGTCCCGGTCGCCTGCAACAGCGCCTCCGACGCCATAACCTTGCGAATCATGAAGTAGTTCAGAAAATTGCCCAGTGAAGGAAGGATTTTATCCGGCCCGAAAATGAAACAAAACTCCAGGTTCTTCTGGAAATACAGCTTCTCGTATAAAGCCACTTCCGAGGAGTTGTCCAGGTCATGGTACCCGTAACCGTTCAGGCAGTGCCGGAGCAGGTCGATGACTTCCTCGTAGCGATGATAAGTCCTCGTCCGGAGGCGCCGCTGCTGATCCTTGAGGAACTCCGTCAACACATCCTCGACGCTGGGATCGGCCACGGTGGGAAATACGATTACTTTCCTGGTGTTTTTCATCATTCTCGCCCGCCAGATTGAGTAGGTTCCGCCTGTCGCCTTATATCCGGCTTCCACATTGAGGGCAATACCGAAAGTCAGCTTCCACGGGATAGCCGCAGCGGGAGCATCCGTCCCGGCGTCTGCGCTCGGCAGCTACTCCCGGGGGCTGATCCGGGGAGGATGCAGCTCCACATCGGTCGCAAACGACCATGGGTTCACCTCTCTTGACCGGGATCAGAGGAATGAAAAACAGGCTTAGGTAGTGGTCGACACGTTTCAGTCGGGCCTGCGCAAGCCCGCACGCCGTACATAGCCTCGGCGTCTGGTCAAGGGTTATGGTCTTGGGTTGAACCCCGCCAATAAAAAAAAACATTCGAAAATCTCCGAGATGGCCATGCCGCGGCACAATCAGCGGTATTCGGCATTTTTATAGCACACATCGGAAGCAATATCCATCAAGCATTGCGGGGATACCGGGCAAAGCCTCGCCAAAACTCTTTGCCGGGTCGGCGATCGCACCGCATCCCGCGTCCGCGGGAGGAGTCGTCAGCACAGATAATCATTTGTTTTCACACTTACTTTCGGATATCACCACGTCGTTTAAAGGCTGTTTTCCGTTTCAAAGATCGCCCCCATGCCGAGCCCGAAAGAACCCCGCCTTTGTTAATGGTATCGGTTCCTCGGCATGTATTCGTTAGGCCTCACCGAAATCCGTGGGCTCGGCCGCTGCGTCAGAGAGCAGCCTTGAGTGCGCCCACAGCCTCCCCGACCTTCGATGCCACGGCCGAGTCGTTTTGGTGCGCCTCGATGATGCGCTCAAACGCAGTGCCCACCACGACGCCATCGGCCAGCGGACTCACGGCCCGAGCATGCTCGGGCAACGAAATGCCGAACCCGACGCACACCGGAATGCCGTCGCACCTGGAACGGAGCTCGCTCGTCAGAAAAGAGAGCTCCGTCAGGTCCGGCTCACCGCCTCCGGTCACGCCGGTCATGGAAACCAGGTAGATGAAGCCTGAGGCGCTTTGCGCGATGGCGCTCATCCGGTCCGGCGGAGTGGTGGGAGCGACCAACCGGATCAAGGCCAGGTCGCGATCGGGCCATTGGCGGGTGAGCTCGTCCGATTCCTCAGGCGGCAGGTCGACAATGAGCACTCCATCGGCTCCGCTGTCGAGGGCGTCACGGTAAAATTTGGCGCCTCCATAGGCCAGGATGGGGTTGTAGTAACTGAAGGCCACGATGGGAACGTCGCAGGTTCCGCGCAGTTCCCGAATCATCTCAAAGGCTTTTGACAGGTTCATCCCGGCCTTCAGTGCCCGCGTCGAAGATCTCTGGATGACCGGGCCGTCGGCGGTGGGATCGGAAAAGGGAATCCCGAGCTCCAGGATGTCCACGCCCGACCTGCACATGGTTCGGATGATTTCCAGAGACCGCCCGGGGTCCGGATCACCGGCGGTCACGAAGCCCACCAGGGCCTTTTCGTTTCGTTTTCGCAACTGTTCGAATTTCTCGTCTATCCTGTTCATCGCACGACCTCTCAAAATGCGTTCAATGATCCATTCGCAATGTCAGCCCGGCAGGCTCCTCAAACCCGAGTGTTTTCCCGGATTCCCGGCTGCACGGGAATGACGGCAATGATGTTCATGCTGCGTTGCGGGCCTGCGGCTCACAACCATTCCGGAAGCTGAAGGAAGATGTTCCCCCGGCTCCGGCGACAAGCTCCCGGGCGCGGAAGGCGGCGTCAGGCTCTTGCCTGTTGCACGATGCCCAGGTCCTTGTCGCCGCGACCCGAGAGATTGACGACGATCAACCGGGTGCGGGGCTGGCCGGATGCTTCCACCATGGCTCTGGCCAATGCGTGGGAACTTTCCAGGGCCGGAATGATCCCCTCCAGGGCGCACAGTTCGTGGAAGGCATGCAGGGCTCCGGCATCGTCCACAGCCTCGTAACGCGCGCGCCCCATTTCCTTGAGGAGGGAATGTTCGGGGCCCACACCGGGGTAATCGAGCCCTGCCGAAATGGAATGCGCCTCCATGATCTGGCCGGCTTCATCCTGGAGGACGAATGACTTGGAGCCATGGAGGACCCCCACCGAACCCGCCCCAAGGGTTGCCGCGTGCTTGCCGGTGGCGATGCCGTAGCCCGCGGCCTCCACGCCGACCATCTCGACCCCGGGATCGTCGATGAACGGATAGAACAAGCCCATCGCATTGCTGCCTCCCCCCACGCAGGCAACCAGCATGTCGGGAAGGCGTCCTTCGGCTTCGAGCATCTGCTCTTTCGTCTCGTCGCCAATCACCCGCTGGAAATCCCGAACCATCATCGGGTAGGGGTGCGGTCCCGCAACGGAGCCGATGACGTAGAACGTGTCCCGCACCGCGGAAACCCAGTAGCGCATCGCCTCGCTCATGGCATCCTTGAGGGTCCCCGTCCCCGATTCCACGGGCACCACTTCCGCTCCGAGCAGTTCCATGCGCTGCACGTTGGCAGACTGCCGGCGCACGTCCTCGGTCCCCATGAAGATTCGGCATTCCATCCCGAAGAGGGCCGCGACCGTCGCCGTGGCCACCCCATGTTGTCCCGCGCCGGTTTCGGCGATGACCTTGCGTTTGCCCATCCACCTGGCCAGGAGCGCCTGCCCGAGTGTGTTGTTGATCTTGTGGGCGCCGGTGTGGGCCAGGTCTTCGCGTTTCAGATAGATCGCGGCCCCTCCGATCTTCTCGGTGAGGCGGGCGGCCGGAAAGAGCGGCGTGGGACGGCCGGCGTAGTGCTTCAGAAGCCGCCGCAATTCCTCCTGGAAACCCGGAAGCGCGGAAATCCTCGCGTAAGCCTTTTCCAGTTCGATGATGGCCGGCATCAGCGTTTCCCCCACATAGCGCCCCCCAAAGGGTCCGAAGTGGCCATGACTATCGGGCATGCTTGCATGAATGGGCTGCCGCAAGGCAACAGGGGCTGCCCGCTGGTTCGTCTTCATCCGAAAATCCTCCTGTATGTTTTGCCGCCGCGGTTCCGTGAAACCGCGTCCATGAAGGCCTTCACTCTTGACAAGTCTTTGCGTCCCGGCGCAGCCTCGACACCCGAGCTGACATCCACGGCGTCCGGGTGAACTTCTTCAACCGCGTATCCGACGTTTTCCGGCGTGAGCCCGCCTGCCAGAACAAAAGGAAGCTCCCGGGGAAGCTTCGCGGCGCTCCAGTTCCATACCGTTCCGTTCCCGCCCGGAAGCGGCCCCCCCGCCCCTTCCACGAGGCAGGCGGCAGCCCCGTAGTCGGCGGCGCCGGCAATGAGCGGTTCCCGGTGCGCAAAAACCGACTTGATCACGATCAAACCTTGCCCGGTCAGAGCCTCGACCAACTCGACGGGTTCGCTGCCGTGCAGTTGCACCGCACCCAGTCCGCAGAGCTCCACCTTTTTCATGATCGTGCGGTAGTCTTCGTTCACGAACACACCGACGGCACAAACGCCGCGCGGCAGGCTCGAACCGATGACCCTCGCCTGCTCATCCGACACGTAGCGCGGGCTCTTCGGAAAGAACACCAGTCCTATGGCGCTCACGCCCAAGGCGGCACATCCGAGGGCTTCCTCCACCCTGGTGAGACCGCACACCTTCACTGCCGGCACCGACAGTTCGCGGCCCTTCGCCCGCCGCTCCGCAACGGACGATAATCGGTTCCCTTCGAATCCGTTGCCGGGTGGCTTCATTGAGTCGCTCATTTTTTCCAAATCCTTCATTCTTCGATGGCCGCAGCCACATTTCCCCGGGTCGGGTCAAGCCGCGTAGGCTCCGAACAGATGGGCCAGGACCGCTTCAGGTTCCGGCGCGGTCACCAGGCTTTCCCCGATCAGGAAGTTCCAAATCCCGGCGTCGAGCAGCCGGTCGATCTGCTCGCGGCACCGAATGCCGCTTTCCGACACGGCAACCTGCCCCGGGCGCATTCGGCGGACCAGTTGTATCGAGGTCCGGATGTCCGTTGTAAAAGTGCTCAGGTCCCGGTTGTTCATGCCGATGAGAACCGCCCCGGCCTCCGATGCCGCATCCAGCTCTTCCGCCGAATGAACCTCCACAAGGGCGTCGAGCCCGATCCGGCGGCATAGACGGAGGCATTCTCCGAGCAGTTCCGGTGAAATGGCCCGGACGATCAACAGCACGGCGTCCGCGCCCATCACGGCGGACTCGAAAATCTGGTACCTGGAAACGATGAAGTCTTTCCGCAACACGGGAATCTTCACGGCCGCCCTGGCGCTCCTCAGGTCGCCGGCCTTGCCGTGGAAGAAACCGGCATCGGTCAGAACCGAAACGGCGGCCGCCCCGCAGCTCTCGTAACGTCTTGCGAACTGTGCCGCATCGAGTCCGGGATTCATGACCCCGCGCGAAGGCGAACCACGTTTGACCTCGGCGATGATGTTGATCCCCCGGCGTCCAGGGGTAGCCAGAGCCCGGCACAGGCTTCTCCGCTCCATGGCCGAGGCGGAACGCTCCTCGAGGAACTCCTCCGAAATCGTCCTTTTTCGCTGCTCCACTTCGCGTTTCTTCTCTTCCAGGATGGTGCTCAAGAAATCAGACATGGTCGGCTCCGTCCCCTCAATTCTCGTTGGTGTAACGGACCAGGGCTTCCAGCTTTTCGATGGCTTTCCCGCCATCGATCGACTCCTCGGCATTGCGCACGGCCGATGGAAAGCCCTCGGCCGCCCCGGCCGCAATGAGCGCTGCAGCGGCATTCAGCACCACGACGTCGCGCCGCGGGCCGATGGCGCCGCCGAGAACGTCCCTGGTGATCTTCGCGTTGACGCCCGGGTCCCCACCGGCCAGATCTTCGGGGTCGGCCTTTCGGCCCAGGAGCAACTCCGGCTGCAGGTCGTAGGTCCTTACCAGCCCTCCATCCAGTTCCGAAACCCGAGTGGGGGCGCATACCGAGATTTCGTCAAGCCCGTCCTGTCCGTGGACGACGAACGCTCGCCTGGCCCCGAGCAAACGGAGCGCCTGAGCGAACATTTCCGTCAACTGGGGTGCATAAACGCCGAGCACCTGGCAATTGGCCCCTGCCGGATTGGTAAGCGGTCCCAGCATGTTGAAGATGGACCGCACGCCGACCTCCTTCCTGGCCCTGGCCGCATGGCGCATGGCGCCGTGAAACAGGGGCGCGAAAAGAAAGCCTATCCCGATGCGGCCGATGGCCTCTTCGACCACCTCCGCGGGGGCATCCAGTCTCATCCCCAGGGCCTCCAGCAGGTCGGCGCTGCCGCATTGGCTCGATACCGAACGATTGCCGTGCTTGGCGACCGTCACGCCGCAACCGGCAACCACGAACGCGGCGGTCGTCGAGATATTGAAGGTCCCTTTGCGGTCGCCGCCCGTCCCGCAGGTATCCACGATCACGGGGGAGGTGACCTGGATTCGGGCGGCCTTGCGTCGCATGGTGCGGGCCGCTCCCGCCAGTTCCTCGAACGTCTCGCCCTTGGTGGCCAGCGCCCCCATGAATGCACCGATCTGGGCGTCCGTGGCTTCGCCGGACATGATTTCACTCATCACGGCGGACATTTCCGTTTCCGAGAGGTCCTCTCTCTGAATGATTTTCTTGATGCCGTCCTGAATCATTGCCGCTTTCCTCCGCTACCGTTCAAGCCTTTGAGAAAATTACGCAGCAGCCGCTTCCCCGCCGGAGTCATGATGGATTCCGGGTGGAACTGAATCCCCTCCGTCGCGTGTTCCCGATGGCGGATGCCCATGATTTCACCGTCTTCGGATTCCGCCGTGACTTCCAGGCAGGAGGGAAAACCTTCCCTGGAAATCGCCAGAGAGTGATACCGCATCGCCTGGAAGGGACTGTCGACTCCTTCATAGATGGTCCTGCCGTCGGAATTGACGGTGGAGACCTTGCCGTGCATCAACCGGGCGGCACGAACCACCCGGGCTCCGAAGGCCGCCCCGATGGCCTGATGGCCGAGACATACGCCGAGGATTGGAATTCGTCCCGAGTAGGTCCGAATCAGATCGATGGAGATGCCGGCGTTTTCGGGACGACACGGCCCGGGGGAAATGACTATGGCGTCGGGATTCCAGGACCCGATCTCCTCCACCGACGCCGCATCGTTTCTGACCACCCTCACTTCCGCGCCCAGCATTCTGATGTACTGGACCAGGTTGTAAGTGAACGAATCGTAGTTATCGATGACCGCTATCATGGCTTTCTCCTCGTTTAAGCCTGGAAACATCGGGAATCGTTTTCCCCCGTGTCCGCGGATTGCACGGATTCCACCGAAGACGTCACACAGGGCCGGTCCGCCGCTTCCCCGCCAGGAGTGTCGACCTCATTGCCCTCGGTTCCGGTGAGCTGAAGCGCGCGCTGAATGGACATCGCCTTGCTGATCGTCTCCAGCCGCTCCTTTTCCGGATCCGAATCCGCGACGATACCAGCTCCGGCCCTCACCGTCAGGCATCCGTCCTGAATGCACGCGGTCCGAATCGTTATGGCGAGATCCATGTTGCCGGTGAAAGAAACGTATCCGACCGCACCGCCATAAGGCCCGCGCGGTTCCTGCTCAAGTTCTGCGATGATCTCCATGGCGCGGACTTTGGGCGCGCCGGTCAGGGTCCCGGCCGGAAAGGAGGCCTTCAATAGATCCCACGCGTCCAGACCGGTCAGAAGATCGCAGGAAATGTTGGATACGAGGTGCATGACGTGGGAATATCGTTCCACCACCATAAGGTCCGTGACCTGCACGGTCCCGGTTTCCGCCACGCGGCCCAGATCGTTGCGGCCGAGATCCACGAGCATCAGGTGCTCGGCCCTTTCCTTGGGGTCCTGGAGGAGCTCGTCGGCCATGCGGCGATCTTGCTGTTCGGAGCCTCCGCGCGGCCGCGTGCCGGCGATGGGCCGAAGCGTTGCCACGCCGTTTTCGAGCCTCACCATGGTTTCCGGGGACGAGCCCACCAGCACGGTTTCGTCCAGGTGCATGAAATACATGTACGGGGAGGGATTGACGTAGCGTTGGGCCCGGTAGAGCATCCAGGGATCGACGGAGGCGTCGCACCTGAACTGCTGAGAAAGCACCGCCTGGATGACGTCTCCGGCCGCAATGTATTCGCGAATCGTCGATACCTGCGACCGGAAGGATTCGGGATCGGTCAGGGGCTCCAGCCGTGGAACCGCCGTGGATGGAGCCGGAGAGGGAATCAGGGGCCGGTTCAACAACCGCCTCATCGCGCTCACGGACGCCCGGGCCTCCTCGTACACCTCGCCCGCGGACCGCCCGTCATCGATGAAACCGTAGGCCACCAGCGTCAGAGTGTGCCTGACGTTGTCGAAGATGAACAGGCGGCTGGGAATTACGAAACACGCGAGGGGCTGATCATCCGCGCACCGGTTGGGGATCGCCTCGAAGAAAGAGACCGACTCGTAGCTCAAAAAGCCCACCATGCCGCCCCAGAAACGAGGGAGGCCGGGAAGCGCGACCGCCCGGTAGCGCGCCATGATGGAACGCAGGATGGACAGGGGGTCGCCGTCGTGAGGAATGATCTCGACTCTGCCGTTTCTCTCAACGGTCACGGTCTTCTTGTAGACCCGGACGCTGCAGTGAGCGAACAGGCCCAGAAAGCTGTACCGTCCCCAGCGCTCCCCGCCTTCCACACTTTCCAGCAGAAAGATCGGCCCCGTGCCCTGGTAGATCTTCCCCAGTGCGGACAAGGGCGTCTCCGTGTCGGCAAGGATGTCCAGGCAGACCGGCACTACATTGCCCGTTTCCGCCAGTTCCAGGAATTCGTCTCTGCTCGGATATGCTTTCAATTTCATGGTGAAGCCCTTTGCTTTGCGATTATTGTCGACCCGTTGCGTTCCGCGCGGAGACATCACAGGCCGAATTGCCGATAGACGTTGAAAATGGGTTCGATCTGTCTGAAAAGGTCTTCGTACTGTTCTGGGTATAGGGACTGTGCCCCGTCACTGAGCGCCTGTTCGGGAGCCCGGTGGACTTCCACCATCAGCCCGTGACAACCGACGGCAACCGCCGCGCGGCTGAGCGGAATCACCTGATCGCGACGTCCGGCGGCGTGGCTTGGATCTACGATGACCGGCAGATGGCTTTCCTTGCGGACCACCGGGATAGCGGAAAGATCGAGCGTGTTGCGGCTGTGATGGGCAAAGGTCCGAACGCCCCTCTCGCACAGGATCACCCGGGGATTGCCGCCCTCCATGATGTATTCCGCGGCCATCAGCCACTCTTCGATGGTGGCCGCAATCCCCCTCTTGAGCAGGATCGGTTTCGATGCCTTGCCGGCACGCCTCAACAGGCTGAAATTCTGCATGTTGCGGGCGCCGATCTGGATCACGTCGGCATAGGCTTCAACCAGCTCGAAAACCTCGTGATCGATGGCCTCGGTGACGACCGGCATCCCCGTTTCCTCGCGCACTTTGGCGAGGATCCGCAAGCCCTCCTCGCCAAGCCCCTGGAAATCATAGGGGGAGGTCCGGGGCTTGAACGCTCCGCCCCTGAACATCCGCGCGCCCGCCTTGCGGACCAGACGAGCCGTGCTCAAAGCCTGCTCCTCGCTCTCGATGGCGCACGGCCCGGCGATCATCATCAGGTGCCCGTTGCCCACGGCAACACCGGAAACGTCGATCACCGTATCCTCCGGCTTCAATTCCCGGCTCACCAGCTTGTAGGGATGCGTCACGGGAATGGCCTCCTTCACTCCGGACAATGCCAGGAAGTGGCCCGCTTCCACGGGACCGTGGTTGTGCAGCACGCAAATGGCGACCCGCTCACCCCCGGGAATCGGGCGGGCCGTGTACCCCTTTTTCTCGATGGCGGCCACCGCGTTGTCGACCTGCTCGGGCGTCGCTTTCTTGTCCATCACGATCAACATCTCTTTCTCCTCTTCCGGCCGGCATCCTCTTGAAAACGCCGGCTCGTTTTTCGTCTCCAATTCACTGTGCTACGAACCCTCGGCCCCGGAAGCAAAAAGGGGACTTGCGGGTTTTTTCCCACAGTCCCCTTTTCCAAAAACAAAGGGACCGTGAGCCAGGTGCGGCCCACGGTCCCTGCTTCTTATCTATTCATGCTGATGGTTCAGTCAGGCAAGACCCTGTCGGCGCACCTCTCCCCGCCAGTCCACCACCAGCACCAAGAACACGATTTTTGAATCGAAACACCACGCATCGCGCAAATCCTCTCATTCATGGTTTTCCCTGTATATCCGATGACGCAACCGGTTGTCAATGATTATTCCGCACGATCGTTCTTTTCCCGGACCGCTTCGAAGTCGCCGTTCCTGCCTGGTGTTCCGAAGGGGAGTTACGATTCCCGAGAGACCCTCTCTCCCGGACCGATCACACGCCGGTCTTCGAGCCACGGCGCCATTTTTTCTGTTGCCAGTTTTCGCGCAAACGTGTTAAACAAGCTCGATTTACTAAACCGCACTCCCCTTTTCCTTTTGGTGTCCGGGCAGCCGTTCCGGATGTGGAGGGGTGGAGGACAGAAACCAGAAGGAGTATGGAAATGGCAGTGATCAGTATGAAGCAGTTGCTGGAAGCCGGGGTTCATTTCGGTCATCAGACCCGTCGATGGAACCCCAAGATGAAGACTTACATTTTCGGCGCGCGCAACGGTATTTATATCATCGATCTCCAGCGCACGGTCCGCCTCTTTCACACCGCCTACCAGTTCGTGACCCAGACCGTTGGCTCCGGAGAACACGTTCTGTTTGTCGGCACCAAGCAGCAGGCGCGCGACACCATTGCGGAAGAAGCGCAGCGTTGCGGCATGTACTATATCAACCAGCGTTGGCTCGGCGGGATGCTCACCAATTTCAAGACCATCAAGCTGAGGGTTGACCGACTCAAGGAACTGGACGCCATGGTCGAGGACGGGAGCATCAATCGCTTTCCCAAGAAGGAAATTCTGCAACTTATGGGCGAGCGGGAGAAGCTCGAGAAGAACCTCGGCGGCATCAAGAATATGGCCCGGCTGCCCGGCGCTCTTTATGTCGTGGATACGCAACGTGAGAATATCGCGGTCCTGGAGGCCAACCGGCTGGGGATCCCGGTGGTTGCCATCGTGGACACCAACTGCGATCCCGACCTCATCAATTACCCGATCCCCGGAAACGACGACGCAATCCGGGCTATTCGGCTGATCACCTCCAAGGTGGCCGATGCCTGCGCGGAAGGACGCCGGCGCCTCGAGGAAACGGAGCAGGCCGACCACGACAAGGAATTCACGGCCCTGGAGGAGGTCCCGGCCGGGCAGATTCTCAAGGATGAGGCGAGCGGACCGATTGTGGAAATCGTCAATCCGGTGGCTGAGGCGGAAGAAGAGCAGTAGCCGGGCATGGAGCGCGGCGACGGCGTTCCCGCCGCCCCGGTGTCCAGCGGATGGATCGAGGTCCCTGAGGACGGGCATTGACGCGAGGACACTTTCGGCAAAGAGGCGTTGGTGCCGGGTGAACCGGGGCAGCCCGTTTGAGCGGGCATATCACAGGCGGGCACACTCCCGCCTGAATGCTGTCCGGAGCAGCATCGCGATGCAGTGAGGCCTGAATGGGCGAGGCATCCGACACCCGCTTGAGGCGGCGGCCGATGCTTCACCGGCCTGCCGAGCCCTGCGGAATCACCGCTTCCGGGTCAGGCCCCGGGTTGTTTGGTTGACTGGTCCCTTGGGCCTCCTTCATGGAGGCCCCAAATCATATTCAGGAGGACATGACGTTGGAAATTACAGCCGCAATGGTGAAAGACCTGAGGGAGAAGACAAACGTCGGCATGATGGACTGCAAAAAGGCCCTGCAGGAGACTGGCGGCGACTTGGAAAAGGCCGTCGATCTCTTGCGCCAGAAGGGTCTTGCAAAGGCCATGAAGCGTGCGGGCAAAGAAGCCTCTGAAGGCATGGTGCACGCTTACATCCATGCCGGAGGGCGTATCGGCGTTCTGATCGAGGTCAATTGCGAAACGGATTTTGCCGCCAAGAGCGAGGATTTTGTCGAGTTCGTCAAGAACGTGGCCATGCAGGTTGCGGCCACAAATCCGCTGGGCATTGTGCCTGAAGACATTTCGCAGGACGTCGTCGAGCGTGAACGGGCCATCTACCTGGCCCAGGCACAGGAATCCGGAAAGCCGCAGAACATTCTGGAAAAGATGGTCGAAGGCAAGATGCGCAAGTTCTTCGAGGAATCCACACTCCTGCAGCAGAGTTATGTGAAAGATCCCGACAAGACCATTCAGGATTACCTCAACGAACTGACCGCGTCGATCGGCGAGAAGATCATCATCCGGCGTTTTGCCCGATTCCAATTGGGTTCGGAATAGCAACGCGGAATCGGAGAGGATCGGCCTCTCCGGATGGCGCTCCACGACGATCCCCGGCTGTTTTGCACGCACAGGCAAGGCCGCATTTGCCCGTCTTCCACGGCAGGGGAGAAGAGTCATGGATGTGCTTCCCGCCCCGATGAACCGCGGCGCGCAGGTACGGTGCCCGAGCTTGCCGAGACTCCTTACGGGCCGTTCCTTCGCAACGGGGGCATGGTCTTTCTCACAGGGTGCAAGGCAGAAGGGAGGGCCGATGGCGACCGTCACAATGAGCGGACAGAAGCCCATTTACCGGAGAATTCTCCTCAAGTTGAGCGGCGAGGCGCTCCTGGGGAAGGAAGCGTACGGCATCGATTCAAGCGTGCTCGACCAAATCGCCGAAGAGGTGACCGCTGTTCATCAGATGGGAGTCCAGGTGGCGATAGTGATCGGGGGAGGCAACATTTTTCGCGGGGTCTCGGGGGCATCCCGCGGCATGGACCGATCCACCGCCGATTACATGGGAATGCTGGCAACCGTCATGAATGCCCTGGCACTTCAGCAGGCGCTCGAAAAACACGGCACCTCGACGCGCGTGCAATCGGCCATCGACATGAAAGAGGTGGCGGAACCTTATATCCGCCGGCGTGCGTTGCGCCACATGGAAAAGGGCCGTATCGTCATATTCGCCGCCGGCACGGGCCTCCCGTTTTTCACCACCGATACAACGGCCGCGTTGCGAGCGATTGAAATGGGCGCGGAAGTCCTGATGAAGGCCACCAAAGTCGACGGGATCTACGCCAGCGACCCGAAGAAAAACCCTTCGGCCCTTCGGTACGACCGAATCAGCTTCTCCGAAGTGCTTCAAAAGGATTTGAAAGTGATGGACGCCACCGCCATCTCGCTGGCCAAAGACCAGAACATGCGGATCGTCGTTTTCAATCTGCGGAAAAAAGGTAATATTAAAAAGATTGTGCTCGGGAAATGCATAGGAACCGTGGTGGAGGGATGCGATCATGCTCAATGATGTCTTTGCGGACGCTCGTGACCGGATGTCGAAGGCTCTCGACAATCTTGAGACCGATTACAAACGACTGCGCACGGGCAGAGCCTCCGTTTCGTTGGTGGACGGCATCAGAGCCGAGTACTACGGGACCCCTACCGCGCTGAACCAACTGGCAACCATCACGATTCCGGAACCCAGGACCATCATGATCCAGCCATGGGACACCTCGGTGATCGGCGAGATCGAGAAATCGATCCTCAAGTCCGAGCTCGGGCTCACGCCCATGAGCGACGGGAAGGTCATCCGCATCAATATTCCGGTGCTGACCGCCGATCGTCGTCGCGAACTGGTGAAGGTGGTCAAGAAGATGAGTGAGGAAAGTAAGGTGGCCGTCCGCAATATCCGGCGCGACGTCAACGAGATGATCAAGGATTTGAAGAAGGAGAAGGAGATCTCCGAGGACGAGCAGTTCAAGGCGCAGGAAGAAACACAGAGGATCACCGACGATTTCATCAAGAAAATTGACGTGGTTTATTCCGCCAAAGAGAAGGAGATCTTGGAAATCTAGGATGCACCGACTCGATCTCAATCGCCTGCCCCGCCATGTGTCGATCATCATGGACGGAAACGGCCGCTGGGCCAATCTCCGATTGGCTAACCGGGTTTTCGGGCACAATGAAGGAGCCAATTCGGTCCGCGAAGTGGTAAAGTGTTGCCTGGAACTCGGTATCCCTTACCTCACGCTCTATGCCTTCTCCAAAGAAAACTGGCAGCGACCGGAAAGCGAAGTCACCGCCCTCTGGCATCTCTTGAGGCGGTTTCTAAAATCCGAGTTTGCCGATCTCGTGTCCAGGCGAATACGTGTCCGCCATCTGGGGGATCCGGATGATATCCCCATGGAAGTCCTCAACGAATTGCGGCACGTAGTGGAAGCGACTGCCGATTTCGATCGGCTCGTGCTCAGTCTTGCCATCAACTACGGAGGAAGGCAGGAAATCCTCCGGGCGGCACGGAAATACGCCGGGGACGTCCTCGCGGGGAGAGCCGAATCCGATGCGCTGTCTCAAGAGGAATTCTCCAGGTACCTGTTCACCACTGATCTTCCCGACCCGGACCTCATCATCCGAACGGGAGGAGAATACCGCGTCAGCAACTTCTTGCTCTGGCAACTGGCCTACGCGGAACTGTATATCACCGCAACGCTGTGGCCCGATTTCCGCGAACCACAGTTCCATGAAGCTCTGGCCGAATTCCAGAGGCGGGAGCGGCGGTTTGGGAAAACGAGCGACCAGTTGCGCACCGTCAGTTTTACATAGCGTCTTGTCGGATGGACGCTCGTGGCGATTTGGAGTCATTCGGACGTTCTCCGGCGCTGCCGGGACAAATCGAACCGGCCGCGTGCGGGGGACCGGATCGAGGAGCCTCGGTCCCGCGGGGGGAGCGGCAATTCCTTGATCTGTCTTGACCAGCCGGGTTGGGCTCCCTCGGATGGAAATGAATCATAGTCTGGGTCCATTCCTGGAAGGGTTGCGGAGGGCCTGTTCAATGCCTTCCTCTTCCTGGGCGGACGCCCAGTTCAAGGGGAATACCGGATTCGAATCATGTTCGACACCAATCAGTGGAGTTCCCATCGGCAACGTCTGATTACAGGCGTGCTGCTGGGGCTTCCTCTGCTGCTCATCATCGCGGTCGGTCCCGCCTGGAGTTGGCTTGTCCTCATCCTGGCCGCCGTTTTACTCGGGCTTTGGGAACTGCAGCGGTTGCTCGTTCCCGAGGGCCTGTCCCCTCCGCTTCTCGTTTCCTACCTCACGGTCGGGCTGTCCATGCCCTTCGCAGCCTTTGCGGCCGGGCCCTCGGGACTGCACTGCGCGTTGGTTCTGTGCCTTTTTTCCGGCTTTTTCGGCCTGCTGGTCAGTTCGCCGCTCGACCTCCATCGGACCGACCTACTGTCCAGGCTCTGCCTGGGATGGCTTTACATCCCTTATCTGCTGTCTTATGTACTGCTCATCGGAACATTGGGCGGCGGGCGGCTCTGGCTTGTATTCATTCTTCTCGTGATCGTTGCGAGCGACGTCGGAGCGTACTATGTCGGCACCTGGCTTGGACGACACAAGCTCTACGAGCGCGTGAGCCCGAAGAAAACCGTTGAAGGAGCCATGGGTGGCGTAGCCGCCAGCGTTGTAACGGGGGTCGTTTTCGGGTATGTTTGTATGGAAGGTGTTTCCGCCGGCAGACTGGCTGTCTTCAGCGCCACGCTTGCCGTGGTGAGCCAGGCCGGTGATCTCTTCGAATCGATGCTCAAACGGATGAGCGCAATAAAAGACTCGAGCAGCCTGCTCCCGGGGCACGGAGGCCTTTTGGACCGCCTCGACAGCCTGCTTTTCGCTTTTCCGACCGCATGGTTTTTCCTGGTATGGATGTTTTGACTTATCGGCCGTAAGGCCTGATGTACGGTAACCTGACCCGGGCAGGAGACAATGGGTTCAAGGACGATCAGCATTCTGGGGAGCACCGGTTCCATCGGCGAAAGCACCCTTGAGGTTGTACGGCAGTTTCCGGATCGATTCCGCGTCATCGCGCTCGGTGCGGGCCGGAACATCAAGCTGCTGCGAGAGCAGATCAGAGCCTTCAGACCCCTGTCGGTTTCCGTTCTGGATTCGAACCTCGCCGACGAGCTCGATCGGTCCTTGAAAGGCGACGCCTATCGCCCGGAAATCCTCTTCGGTTCCGACGGCTACGACCGAGTGGCCGCGCATCCGGAGGCGGGAACGCTCGTTTCCGCGATGGTGGGCGCGGCAGGGCTCCTGCCGACCCTGACCGCGATCAGGGCGGGCAAGCGGTTGGCGCTCGCCAACAAGGAGACCCTCGTGGTGGCTGGAGAGATCGTGATGGCGCTTGCCGCCGAGCACGAGGTCGAGATCCTGCCCGTCGACAGCGAGCACAGCGCCATTTTTCAATCGTTGCAGGGCAACCACCGCGACGCGCTGAAGCGCATTCTCCTCACGGCCTCCGGAGGCCCTTTCCTCAACAAGACGCGTGAAGAGCTGGCTATGGTAACGCCCCAGGCGGCGCTGTGTCACCCCAACTGGTCCATGGGGCGCAAAATCACCATCGATTCCGCAACCCTCATGAACAAGGGGTTGGAGGTCATCGAAGCACGGTGGCTGTTCGGAGTGCCGGTGGACCGGATCGCGGTGCACGTGCACCCCGAGAGCATCGTCCACTCCATGGTGGAATACGTGGACGGCTCGGTAATCGCGCAGATGGGCATCCCCGACATGAAGATTCCCATTGCCTACGCGCTGACGTATCCCGAACGACTGCCCGTGCGGAGTCCGTCCCTCGATCTGTTCCGGCTTCAGAAACTGTCTTTCTATCCTCCGGACGAGGAACGCTTCCCATGTCTTCGCCTGGCTTTTGATGCCTGTCGGAAGGGTTCGACGTATCCGGCCGTTCTCAACGCCGCCAACGAGGTAGCGGTGGGCGCCTTCCTGGATGAGAAGATCGCCTTTCCAGATATTCCCGGGGTGATCGAAACAGCCATGGGCAAGCACAAAGCACCGGCAAAGCCGGACCTCGACGCCGTCATCGCAGCGGACCGGTGGGCGAGGGTGGAGACCGAGCGGCTGATCGACGATATAAGACGCTGAAACGAGCAACCGGGCTGAAACAGGTTCGATCCGAAACCCGATCAGCCGCAACCTTTGAACAAGTGAGGTCTTGATTTTGGATATCGCATACTATGCACGGATGATGAGCTCATTCATAGTGGTCTTGGGGGTCCTGATATTCGTTCATGAGCTGGGACATTTTCTGGTGGCCAAATGGATGCACGTCACGGTTTTGAGATTCTCCCTCGGGTTCGGGCCCAAACTTTGGGGATTCACCCGGGGAGATACCGAATACCGGATTTCCTGGATCCCTCTGGGCGGCTACGTCAAAATGCTGGGCGAGGATTCCGAGGAAGACGTCACCCCGGAACAGATGGAGCGAAGCTTTTCGTCCCAGCGTGTGGGCAAGCGCATGGCTATTGTAATGGCGGGGCCTCTTTCCAACTTTGTCCTTGCCATCGTCATATTCACCCTTCTCTTCGCGTTCTCGGGAATCCGCGAAATCACCACGGACATCGCTTCGGTCACCCAGGGCTCACCCGCCGAAAAAGCCGGGTTGAAAGCCGGAGACAAAGTGATCGCCATTGACGGAAAACCGATCTCCACGTGGTATGAATTGTCGGAAACGGTTGAAGCACGCGGAGAGCATCCCCTGCTGATACGGATCCAGCGTGGAACGGAGACCCTGGACGTCGCCATTACTCCCTACATGGGCGAAAAGGAAAGCGAGCTCAAGGAAAAGATCAAGACGCCGCTCATCGGCGTCGTGGCCTCATCCAACTATTTCATCAAGAAAATCAACCCACTGGAGGCTGGATACTACAGCCTCCTTCAGACTTGGCACCTCACCAAGTTCTCCATCACGGTCGTGATCAAGCTGATTCAGCGCGCCCTGCCTTTCAACGTTCTGGGCGGCCCGATCCTGATTGCCCAGATGGCGGGGCAGCAGGCCGAGAAAGGGTTGCTGGAGCTCATCAACTTCATCGCCCTGATCAGCGTCAACCTCGCGGTGCTGAATCTGCTGCCCATCCCCATACTGGACGGGGGGCATATCATGTTTTTTCTCGTGGAGGCGGTCCTCGGGCGTCCCCTGGGTGTGAAGAAGATCGAGATGGCGCAGAAGGTCGGAATGCTTCTGCTGCTGGTTCTGATGGCCTTCGTGTTTTACAATGACATCATGAGGCTGCTTCCGGGGCAAAAACCCCAACTGTCACCGTGACGAAGCCTTGTCTCCAGCAAACATGAAAATTCTCGCACTCGATACGTCCACGTCTTCGGGGAGCGTAGCTCTCATGGAAGGTCCGATCCTGACGGCGGAGTGGACCCTCCAGTCAGCTCGGACTCACAATCGGAGGCTGCTCCGGACCATCGATGACCTCCTTCGACAGACCGGGCGGGAACTTGCCGAAATGGACGGGTTCGCCGTTTCGACCGGACCCGGGAGTTTCACCGGAATCCGCATCGGACTGACCTCCATGAAGACACTCGCCTGGGTCCTGGGCAAGCCTTTCGCCGGCATCCCCACCCTTGATGCGCTGGCCGCCCCGTTCCGTTTCTCGCGGCTGCCGGTCTGTGCCATGCTGGACGCCCGGAAAAAGGAAGTCTACTGCGCCCTCTACCGGGCCGATGAATCGAACCGCATTTGCCGCCCGGGACCCTACCGGGCTATCGCCCCTGAGCGGATCGTCGACATGATCGAGGAACCCACGATTTTCTGTGGCGACGGGTGGTTGCTCTACCGACGCACGCTCATGGAGAAATTGGGAAGACTGGCCGTGGAAGCCCCGGCTTCTCAGCATGTCGTTCGCGCGGGTGCGGTGGCCGAACTGGCTGCCCGCAAATTCTCCGCGGGAATGGCGGACGACCCGGTAACAGCAGTCCCGATCTACGTGAGACCGTCGGAGGCGGAAATCAACTATCCGCATCTGGGCCAACCCTCAAAGTCACCGGCCGATATCGACCCCGACCGCTGTTTCTGACCCGGCCGGCGCCCCCCTGAGGACGATCTCTCCCGCGCGGGGACATGGCAACGACACGCGCACCGTACGACCCGGCGAACCGGTGCTGTGTCATCTTGCGCACGACTTGGCTTAAACCATGGAACAGCGACTCACCCTGATGGATGCATCCCGACGTCACCTGCTAAGAGTCCTGAAGAAATCGAACGGTCACCCCAGAACCGGCTCGGCAGCACCTAAGGCCGTCACAGACCCCTCTTTCCCCATGACCTTCTTCCTGCGCAATGTCGCATCCCTGAAGGCGGACGCCAACTGGCGGGCACTCTCCCCCAGGCTTCAAAAAAGCCGAATTCGCAGGCTCTTCCGGGAGCGAAGCAGGTTTCACCTTGAAGTGAAGCGGTGGAGAGCCGCCCGGGGGGAGCTTGCGCCCCGGCCGCCCGTCGGCAAAGATGAGCTTGCAGACGGCTATTGCAGCCACTGTGGGTGGTGCTGTGAAATCTGCAGCGGTTATCCCGACTTCCCGCCGAGCTCGGAAATCACCCAGCGCTGGAAAGACATTTTCGGCAACGGACTTGGAAAGGGGCACCGTTTCTGCGCTTTTCTCTGGGAGTGGGACGGTGGACGGAGCCTCTGCTCCATCCACCCTCATCGATCCAATCCATGCCGTGTGTTCGAAAGGGAAGAATGCGACTTTCTGATGAAGGATCCCGAAGTCCGGGATCCTTCGGCAAAGCGGAGGTTAATTGAGGTGCGGCAATGGTTCATTCATCTGATTGATGGCCGTTAGCTGCCAACGCTGAGTGCCGATATCCCGGCAGAACGTCCAGAATTCCTGGAACTTGACGGGATTCAGCTTGTCCCCCTCGACCACCTGGCCGGTCTTGTCATCCACCGTGTAGTCAAGGAGATTGGCGGTAAAGAGCACTGTCACATAGTCCTTGCCCTCCTCCTGCCAGACCTCGCTCGGCTCGACCTTGCGCACCGCGATGTTCTCCAGTTTATTGATTCGCCCGGACCTTCTCAACCGATCGAATTCACTCGCAAAAAATGCCTTCATCTCGGGGGCGAGCAACCCTTCGATACCGTCGAGACTGCGATTCATCCAACCCGCCTGGATGCGGAAAAAGAGATCCTGAACGGTCTCTTTGAAGCTCTCCTCATTGAAACCGGGATCGAAACGTCTGAGCTCCTGAAAGCCGCGTTCCACGTCGTCCGCGGGCGGGAGATACTCCGGTTGCCCTCCGCCGCCGTAATAGGGTTGCTGCGGACGAGCCATGCCCGAGTCACTGTAGAGGAGCGTATCCGCCTGCTGTTCCCGTCGCCGTTTCAGGAATTTCATCAGGAAGTAGATCCCCACGCCGATGATGAGCAAATCCAGCAGGCCGGGTCCACCGTATCCGCCTCCGCCACCACCTCCGGGACCGGCGTAGCCTCGCCCCCCGAACAGCATATTGCCGATGAGCCCTCCGGCAAGCCCTCCAGCCATCCCCTGCCAGAACGGACTCCTGGAAAAACCGGTAGACGGTGGGGGGGAACCGGGGATCTGCCTGGAACCGGGCGTTCCGAACCCCGGGCTCGAGGGGGATGGGCCGGGGGAGGGTCTCGAGGGAGGGGCGCTCGGCGCCGAGAAACTGCGGCTGCCCCGACTTCCCGAGGACGATCCGCCGCCCGCGCGTGCCCAGGCGCTGGACTCCAGCAGCGTGGCAACGCAGAACATGACGATGATCGAAAACAACACGGCCAGGTACAAGGCCTTTTTCTTCATTTCGGGTTTCCTCCTGCTCGAATGCTGTAAGCGGCTTTCACAGCAGTGATTGGTTTGGAACCACCTTCACGCCGTCGGATTGCGAGGTCTCCCACCGGAAGTCTCCGCCGGCGCCGAAGAGCGGACCATGCATGCTCCGGCGGATCCGGCCGTGCGGCAGTCATTTCCCGCCCCGGACTCCGTTATGTGTAACCGCAAACGTCGCTTCGACGTCGTTGGGGACCCGCCCTGAGAACGACGGATGCAAACCGCATCCTGACCATGGGAAAATATCAGAATCTCAATGTCCCGGCAATAATGATCGAGAGATTTGCGGCATTGGCGATGGCTCCCCCACACGGCGCGTATTCCCATTCCCGCTGCCGGTCGTTGATCGTTGACCTCTTGGATTGTGCGGGAGGGGATTTTTGCCCTGCCCCGCGTGCAAACGCGCGCATGAACGGCGGGATCCCCGGCGGGGTTGATTCGTTGAATTTGAAGGCCCGCCGGCACACAAAGGGGAACATGCATCTATGAGAATATTCACAAGGTACCGGATTCCAGGGTCTATCGTTCGAAATAGGGATTCGGCGGCGGCGGATAGCGGTCTATCGCGCCGAAGCAGTCATGTTGGAATGCACAATAATGATTTTTGACCGGTGATATATCAATCGGACTGTCAGGGTGGACTTTTATAGGGATCGTCATTATTTACTTATTGAAATGTGACGCCATTCTGTTATGGTGGCAGGGTCTGCGAGCGTTTGCCTGTAGTAACGGGTTCTGGTTAGAGTTCAACTGCTTGAGTCAATTCCGAAACAGCCTCAACTACTGTTGTTACTCCATGGTCGCGATCCTTTTGCGCACACGAGTTGGGACATAGCGCTCGTCACTCCGGTCGGGTGTTCAGTTCTGGGTTTCCAGGACAAACAGGTCACAGCGTCATCATCGATTCACGCGGAATGCGGGCTCCAACGCGCAGATGCGTGGCTTCCAGGCTGGTCCGGGCGCGTTGGAAGAGTTTGTCGGCTTCCCGGAGGCCTCAGCCCGGATTTTCCACGGCAGATGCCCTTTCTTTCCTTACCGCCGGAGCGAGGCAAAGGAAAGAGAAGAAGACCGCGGTACAGGCCTTTGTCGCACCTCATGCCGTTTTGGAGGATTCCGGCTGCGAATTCGGGGGATAGCCCGGCGATAAATCTTATGGAATCGAGAAAGTAGACGCTCCATTGTGTTGATCGACGGCTTCGGATTCTTGAGATGTGAAAAGGAGGGAGAGTGATGGAATCGGCGAGAAAATTAGTTTTGCTGGGTGTCGACGGATCGGACCAGTCGCTCGAGATCGTGAAGTATGCGAGTTCGGTGCTCAACCTGGCCCAGACTGAAATCGTGCTTTTCCATGTCATGGACAAAGCGCCCGATATCTTCTGGGATCGTGAAAAAGACCCCCTGGTGAACAAACACATGGAATACATGAAGAACTGGGATGCCCACAAGGAAGCCAAGATCCGGGAATTCATGGACGAGGCGCGCAAACTGCTGGTTGCGGCGGGTGTTCCCGCGGACAATGTGAGCCTCAATGTCCAGAAAAGAAAAGAGGGGATCGCGCGCGACATCCTGGCGGAGTCCAAATTCGGCTACGACATGGTGATGGTGGGACGCAAAGGCCTCGGCATGGTCGATGACGCCATGCTGGGCAGCGTGGCGAGCAAAGTGCTCATCCACACCACCGAAATACCCATCTGCCTGGTCGGGGGCAAGCCTTCCGCCAAGAAGATACTGGTAGCCGTCGATAACTCGTGGGGATCAAAACGTGCGGTATCCTTCGCCGGGAAAATGCTGACGGGATCGGCTCCTTCCGTGGAGATGGTTCACGTGGTGCGGGTGCCCCACGAAGAGGGGGAGCAGGGGAACAACGAAGGGCTGATCAAAGAGCTCCAGGCGGAAGCCGAAAGTGTCATGAAGCCGGTTTTCGATAAAGCGGCGAAGACTCTGATCGATTGCGGCGTCGATGCGTCCAAGATAAAGACAAAGGTCATCTCGGGAGTGGGGAGCCGCGCCGCCGCCATATTCGAAGAAGCAAAGAGCGGACGGATCGGTACGGTCGTGGTCGGCCGAAGAGGTGTATCCGAAGTCGAGGAATTCAACATGGGCCGCGTCGCCACCAAGCTGACTCAGCTCGGGAAGAACGTGGCGCTGTGGATCGTCATCTGATGAGGCACGCCGGACATTCCAGTGGAATGTCATCGTGAGTCTCTGATGGTTTCAAACAGGGTGAGGGGACGCGGTGCGTCGCGCCCCCTCACTGTTATCGGACCTGGTCCGGTTCCGGTTCTTTGACCGGTTTAAACGGTTATCTTCCGCCAGGATAATTCCTGATCACCTCACCCTTGGAATCCATGATGCGGATCGAGATGCCGCCATTGCCGTCCAGGCAATGCGTTGCACAGGAAATTCAGGGGTCGTAGGCGCGTACCGCCATTTCAATCTTGTTCAATATCCCTTCGTTGACTTCGCCATCCTTGATGAGGGCTCTTGCCGCCTGGTGGACGCTCATGTGAATCGGTCCCAGGTTGTGAGTGGTGCCCACAATCAGGTTCGCGCGAGTGATCAACCCCTTGTCGTCGGTCGAGTAGTCGTGGATCAGGGTTCCTCGCGGCGCCTCCACGCATCCCACGCCTCTGCCTGCTTTGGGCTCCACCTTGGCGCGGACGTTGGTATCCGTGATCTCAGGGTCCTCCAGCAGCTCAATGGCCCGCTCGTAGGCATAGACGTCCTCGATCAATCTTGCCCAATGGTACAGCAACGTCAATTGCGCGGGTCTGCCGAAAGCCGCCCGGAACTCCTCCAGCTCGGCCTGGGCGCGCGGGGTGGCCATTTTGTCCGCCACGTTGATGCGCGCCAGGCAGTTGGCCCGGTAGATTCCCTTCGGGTTGTCGATATCGAGCGAAAAGCCCTCGTTCCAGCACTTGGCATAAGGATATTTGCCGTACGAAAAAGGCGTCACGGCTTCACCGATGTAATCGGTGTAGTTCTGAGGATCGAATTCGACGAAAGTGCCGTCAGGCTTCATGATGCGGAGGTTTCCGCCGAAGACGTTCAAAGCCCCCTGCTCGTCCACCGTGCCGATAAAGCCGGTGTTGATCACGCCCAGCACTTTGACCGCATCGAGATACTTCGGGAACACCTCGGCCTTGGCAAACCCGAGGGTAAACAGCGAAAAGTCCAGCAATTCACGGATCTGGGGCAGGAACTCCTGGCGTTCCGCCTCAAGCAAGGGCTTGCAGAAGCCGCCGGCCACTGCGGCGTGCGGGTGGATGGCCTTCCCCGAGAATTTCTCCAGGATCATTTTCGCCTTGTAGCGCATTTGCACGGCTTTTGTGGCCAGCTCAGGAGCAGCTTTGGCCACTCCGATGACGTTGCGGACGCCGTAGTCGGCATCGGGACCCATGACGAAATCGGGGGCCGCCAGAAAAAAGAAGTTCAGTATCTTGTCCTCACCGTGGGAGATGATCTGCATGAGCTCGCGCAGTTTACGCCCGGCGGGCGTGACGGTGACGCCGAAGCACAGATCTACGGCTTTGTTGGACGCCGTGTGATGGTGCCACGGGCAGATGCCGCAAATGCGGTTCACGATCCGAGGCACTTCCTCCGCCGGTTTTCCCTCAATGAATTTTTCGAATCCCCGCAAAGACTGGTAATGAACCTTGCTGTCCGCCACATTCCCCTTTGCGTCCAGTTTGATGGCTATCGAGGCATGCCCCTCGATCCGGGTGATGGGCGCAATGTTGATGACTCGCGACATGTCCTAGGCCTCCTTTTGTTTATGCCCGGGGCGCAGCAGCTTGTGAGCACCGGAAAACCTCAAGAGAGAAACATAATCGGGCAGAGAGTGGATGTCTATTCCATTGGATGCCAGCGCATTCAACATTTGCAGGAGCTGATTGCCATCGTGCTGGACCGGCCCGTAGCAGCCGCGGCAGGGGACCCTGGCCGCGATGCACCGGGGCACTATTTTGTCGCCTCCGCATCCGGCCTTGGTAACCGATCCCATGCAGAGAAAGCCCTGTTCCAGGAGGCAGCGCATCTTGTCGATAGGCTCATCCGGCGCACCGTAATGAGGCGCCTCCAGAAAGCGGCGCAGCTGTTTCACTTGTCCTTTGCCCTCCCGGACCGTGGGGCACTGGTCACAGACGCTCCGGTCGGGAAGCTTGGGCAGCTCACCCGCCAGCAATCCGGCCAGCGCCGCGAAGACCTGGTCGGGATGCGGAGCGCAGCCCGGCAAATAGATGTCCACCTTGATTTTCTCGTCCAGGGCATAAACGGAGTCGAGCAGGTGGGGGATCCCTTCGCTTGGATATTCATCCACCTTGTCGGTGGTCTCGGTATGGTAGTAGCGATCCAGGATTTCCTGGTTCCGGTAGGAGTTGGCGAGCGCCGGGATCCCGCCGTGGGTTGCACACGTGCCCAGGGCGATGATGATCTGGCACTTCCTGCGCATCTCTTCCGCCACTTCCAGGTGCTCGTGGTTCCGAATACTCCCGCTGATGATGCCCACCGTCGCTTCCGGGATGTTGATGTGCTTGCCTTCGCCCAGTTGACCATAATATTTATGATCCAACAGCACCGGGATGTGGACGAATTCGACCAGGTCCAGCACGGCCAGCAACCTTTCACCCAGATCCACGATGGAGATTTCGCATCCCGAACATGCGTTCAACCATTCTTCCGCAACTTTGACTGCCATAGAATCACCCCTTGTTCCGGCGCTCCGGGAGCTCAAACCTTACCGTCGATTTCCACCGGCACCTTTTCAGGCCCCGGCGACGCCACATCACGCCACACCTGCGCCGTCCGCATCCGCAGCTGGAGCTCCACCGGCCCCGAACCGAGCGATTGCCGTGCAACCGAAAGACCGGTTCGGACCAGCGATCCCGGCTCCATTTTCACCTTAGGCGTTGACCACCTTCTGGACACGCAGAGGGTTCGGGCCCATTTTCCTGATTTTCTCGGAAAATCTGACCACGTTCTCCGCAAATTTAGGCGCCTCGGCGGACGACACCCACACGGTCTCGAAACGCTCGGCATCGACTCCGCAATTTTCGAGAACCACTCTCGTGCCCTCGAAACGCGCGTCCGTCTTGAAATTGCCCTCGAGATAATGGCACTCGCCCAGGTGACATCCCATGATAATGACGCCGTCCGCTCCCTGGGTCAGGGCGTGCACCACGAGCTCAGGGTTCACCATGCCGGAGCACATGACCCGGATGATCCGCAAATGCGGAGGATATTGCATACGACTGACCCCAGCCAGGTCAGCAGCAGCGTATGCTCACCACGTGCACAGAAATCCTATGATGACCGGTTTGAAATCATCAGACATCAAGGAACTCCTTTCTAAGAGTCTTGGTAGGTTGCCGCAATTTAGTCAAAACCGCCATCCACTCCCGACCGCGCGATTCCCGAATCTTCCCACACCACGAAGTCGTCGCGGTATCCGCCCCCGCAGAGCCCGCGACCGCCGGGATTCCGAGCGCAGGCACGTCCGTGGCCGCGGGAGCCGCACTATATTTCAGCCCTCACCGAAGCGAGAGCCGCATCCACCTGGGCTTTCAACTGCTGCAGGGTAAAACCGTGAACAAGGATGCCCCCCTTGGGACAGGTGGCCGCGCAAACACCGCAACCTTTGCAGAGAATATTGTCGGTCTTGATCCGCTTGCGTTTGCGACCCTCTTCTTCCACTTCCTCGATCTTGAGCGCCAGGTAGGGACAAAGATCCACGCAGAGGGCACAGCCGTCGCAACGATCAGTCACATATGAAACCAGTGCGCTCGTGACCAGCTTGTCCTTGAACAGCACCGTACCGGCCCGTGAGGCCGACCCAAGCCCCTGTGCCTGCGCTTCGGTCACCGTGGCAGGGTAGCGGGCCGTGCCGGCCAGGAACAACCCGTCGGTGGCGAAATCGAGGGGACGCAGCTTGGCGTGAGCCTCGAGCATGAATCCGTTTTGATCCATGGGGATGCGCATCAGCTGTGCAAGCGCGGAATTCTCCTCGCGCCCGACGAGCGGGGTTGAAAGCACCACCAGGTCGTAGGGGAGCTCCTCCGTCAAACCCGTGAGGGGCTGATAAAACTCCACCACACCGTCTTTTTTCACGACCGGCGGACGGTCGACGTCGTACACGTCGTAGCGCACTCCGCGCCCACGGGATTCCCAGAGCATCCGTTCGTTTTCCGTCCCATACATCTGAATGTCGCGATACAGGATATGGACGTGGGCGTCGGGGTTGAGGTCTTTGATGTAGAGCGAATTCTTGACCGCCGTGAGGCAGCACACGCGGGAACAGTACTTGCGTTCATCGCAGCGCGCGCCGACGCACTGGATCATCACCACGCGGTCGGCCTTGAACTTGCCGTCGCGCAGCCGCTCCTCCAGCTCGATCTGGGTGATCACATTCTTGCCGTTGTATCCAAACATGCCCTTGGGTTTGAAGGGCTCCGCTCCGGTCGCCACCACGACGCAACCCACCGTGTCGGAAATTTCCTTTCCCTTGCGGTTGCGCAGTGTGATCTCGTAGTTCCCGATGACTCCCCCCAGCCCAACCAGCTCGGATTCCAGGTGCACCTTCACGTTCGGCTTGGAAGTGACGTCGGCGATGAGCGTCCCGATGAGCTCGGAAGCGCTTTCCCCGCTCGGGGCGAGACGGTTGATCCGGTTGAGAAGCCCTCCCAGCGCGGATTCCTTCTCGGCCAACAGGACCTCCATTTTCATGTCGGCCAGCGCCTGCGCGGCGGACAGTCCGGCGATTCCCCCGCCGATGACCAGCGCCTTGCGAACCAGCGACGACTCGATGTCCTCCTGAGGTTCGAGGAAGGCTGCCTTGGCAACCGCCATCCGGATGAGATCCCTGGCTTTCGCGGTGGCGTCCTCCCGTTCCTGCATGTGCACCCAGGAACACTGATCCCGAATGTTGGCCATTTCGAAAAGGTACTGGTTCAATCCCGCCTCTGCGCACGAACTCTTGAACAGAGGCATGTGCGTGCGGGGAGAGCAGGAAGCCACCACGACCCGGGTCAATCCCTGCTCCCTGATCGCTCTCTGAATCTCGGCAATACCCGAATCGGAACAGGTGTAGAGGTTGTTCTTGGCGTACACCACGCCGGGAAGAGTGGCGGCAAAGGCGGTCAGAGCCTCGCAGTCCAGGTAGCCGGCAATGTTTGAGCCGCAATGGCAGACGAATACCCCTATCCGCACCTCTTCAGTACTTGGAACCGTGCTTTTTCCATTTCCACTCATCGACTTGTTCTCCTTCAGGATGGGAGACTCATTGTCTCGGAACCTGACAGAACCCGCGCCGCTTTCGCGGCTGCACTGCTGACCTGAGCAATGGACAATGGATCGTCCATGGCACTCGGGTACATCCGCACACAAAAACTCCGGGATTGGTGGTAACCAGCGGCGGGGGCCGCCTCGTCCTGATGAAACCGAAATCGACAGATTACAGTTCCATGATCTCGGTGAGCTGCGGCCCCGGTTTGGCAGGGTACAGACCATGCTCCGGGCGAGTGCCTTCCAGACCCCGAAACATCGACTTCCGTTAGTCCGGCGAGGTCCCGCGGAACAGACCCGAACTCAAAAACCTTCGAGTTTTCAATGCCTACGGCCGCGTCGGACGTATCCGACGCGCCATCCCAAATGTAGGCACACGCTGATGTTTGAACGCCGCGCTCACTGTTCATTCGTTCAAACAATTATTACATCAACCTGCCGACCGTGCAACAAACCGTGTCCTTCGACAGGAACCTCAGCAAATCCTCGGAGACCCGCTATTCGCTATTCCGACATCATGGCACCCCAGGCCATCCCGCCTCACACGGCCCTTTCCAGTGACACCGCACACACCTTGTATTCGGGGATCTTGGCGATGGGATCATGGGCCGAATTGGTGAGAAGGTTCGCACAGCTTTCGATAAAGTGGAACGGCATGAACACCATTCCCTGCCTGACCCGCATGGTCAGGTCCACCCGCGTGACCATCTCTCCTCGCCTGGAAACCACCCGCACCCTGTCGCCCGATTTCACGCCGAGTTCCTGCGCATCCTGAGGATTGAGCTCGAGGAACCCCTCGGGCATTTCCTGGTGAAGGGATGGTGAATTGCGAGTCATGGTCCCGGTGTGGTAGTGGACGTGCACTCGCCCGGTGGTGAGCCAGAACGGGAACTCGCTGTCGACCACTTCCGCGGGCGGTTTGTACTCGATGGCGTGAAAGAGGCCGAGGCCCCTTGAAAATTTTCCTGCGTGCAGGAATTTCGTGCCGGGATGGTCCGCGGTCGGACACGGCCAGCAAAGTCCGTCCCCTTCCAGGCGATCGAAAGTGATGCCTCCGTAGGAAGGGGTCATCCGGGCGACTTCCTCCATGATCTCCGCAGGCGACGCATACTTCATGGGGTAGCCGAATCGCGTGGACACCTCCTGGAGGATCTCCCAGTCCGCACGGGAATCGCCCACCGGCTTGACCGCCTGCCGCACCCTTTGTACTCGTCTTTCCGTGCTCGAGAAGGTCCCGTCCTTTTCGGCGAACGACGCCCCGGGCAGCACCACGTGGGCCAGTTCGGCCGTCGGCGTGAGGAAGATGTCCTGCACCACCAGCAATTCGGCGTTGCGCAGGGCCTTCTCCACGTGATGTACGTCAGGATCGCTCATCATGGGGTTTTCCCCCACCACGTAGGCCGCCTTCACCGTGCCCGCGCTCAGTCCTTCGAGCACGCCGGGGATGGTCAACCCGACCTTGTCGGAGAGCTTCGCGTTCCAGGCCGCCTCGAACTTCTCCTTGTTGGCCGGAACGTTCACCGGCTGGTATCCCGGATAGACGTTCGGCAGGCCGCCCATGTCGCAGGCTCCCTGCACGTTGTTCTGGCCGCGCAAGGGGTTGACGCCGGTCGATTCCCGCCCGATGTGGCCCGTCAGCATGGAGAGGTTTGCCAGGCTCTTGACGTTGTCCACACCCGTCGTGTGCTGCGTGATCCCCATGCAGTAGACGATGGAGCCGGCTCGAGCGTTGGCATACCAGTCGGCGACCGTGATGATGTCCTCGGCCGGGACACCGGTGATCTCCGCGGTGCGCTCCGGGGTGTACTGCTCGATCACCTTGCGGAACTCTTCGAACCCCTCGGTCCGTTCGTCCACGAAAGCCTGGTTGTGCCAGCCCCTGGCCAGGATGACGTGCATGATCCCGTTCACCAGCGCGACGTCGGTGCCGAGGTTGTGCCGTATGTGCAGGTCGGCCTTTTTCACCAGTTGAACGTTGCGCGGGTCCGCGACAATCACTTTCGCACCTTTTTCCTTGGCGCGAAAAATCCGTGTCGCCACCAGGGGATGAGACGACGTGGTGTTGGAGCCGATCACGAGAATGCAGTCCGAATCCTCCAGTTCAGCGATGGAGTTCGTCATCGCCCCACTGCCAAAAGACGCGGCAAGACCTGCCACCGTCGAGGAGTGTCAGAGCCGCGCGCAGTGGTCCACATTGTTGGTGCCCACCGCGGCGCGTGCAAATTTCTGGATGAGGTAGTTTTCTTCGTTGGTCACCTTGGCCGATGCCAGGAAGGCGACGCTGTCGCTGCCGTGCGCCTCCTTGATTTCCCGGAGACGAGAGGCCGTGAAATCCAGGGCCTCGTCCCAGGACACCGGCGTCAACGTGCCGTTTTTGCGCAGCAGCGGTTGAGTCAGACGATTGGGGCTGTGTACGAACTCATGGACATTCCAGCCTTTGATGCAAAGCTTTCCTTCGTTTACCGGGTTTGTCTTGCACGGGATGGTGTCCACCACCCGGCCGTCAATGACCGTCAGGTAGAACCCGCACCCGCAACCGCAGTAAGTGCAAGTGGTCAATACACTCCGGTACTCCATAGGGGGCTCCTCTCAGTGTCTTGCAGCTTCACCGAGGCTGCTGGAGGATTGCTCGGCATTTGGACTATCATACCCCGGCCGAAGATTGAATTCCTGCTGGACGATGTCGGCAACCTTCTTGTACAAGGTCCGGACGGGGATACCCGCGGGACAGGCTTCATTGCACAGCCCGCAGTCGATGCATCTGCCCGCCATGTGCACGGCGCGCGTCAGGTGGAAGATAGGGCTTTCCGGGGGAAGGCTGCCGATGTTCACAAAATCCTTGCTCTCCAGCGTACACTCCCTGCAATAACACATCGGGCAGATATTCCGGCAACCGTAGCACTTGATGCATTTGGCGAATTCGGCCATCCAAAGCTCGAACCGCTCGTCGAGCGCCAACGATTCAATGCGCTCGACCGTTCCGAACGGACGCCCCTCGCCGGGTTCGCCGGCAACGTATTCGTCGGGGAAAGGTTTCATGCATTCACAGGCATCGGCCAGTTCCTGGGGACAGGCAATGCCCACCGGGACGACCTTTTCAGGAATGAGCTGATTGGAGCTGAAAAGCGTCTTCAAGCCGCGCTCATCGCAGCCTCGAATCAAAACTCCGAACGTCTCCTTCGGATAATGACCGGCGATCATCATGAGTTGCCGGTTGAGAGGGTAACGGCTGTCGCCGGGACTCTTTCGATCGCCCGCGACCAGTCCGTCGAGGTCGCTTCCATCCGTGAAAAGATATGGCCCGACCTGACCGTGCATCTCCCGAAGGCCGAGAAATCCTTTGATCTTGCCGGACGCCAGGAGCTCTTGCACTCTTGCCTTGATCTCGTCAACCATAAGTCAAACCTTTCTCGCCGGGAACATACCCGTTGCCGGGAGCGCTCCGCCCGTGAGACCCGGAACCGCGACTCCCCGCAACCCGGCGTGGAAACCCGATCAGGGTTTCCCGGTACTCAATTCCCTCTCACGACCGGCACCGCTCGCCCATCTCAGGCTGCCATCCTCAACGGCGACGGGCCCAGCGCCTTGATCTGTTCGCTGAATTCGGTAGCAACCCGGACGAGAGTCGGCGCCTCGGCGGACGACAGCCACTCCGCCCGCAGCCGATCCGGATTGATCCCGGAAAAAGCGAGCAATTGCTTCAGCAGTGCGACCCGCTTTGCCGCCATGTAATTGCCTTCCAGGTAATGGCATTCCCCGAGGTGACAGCCGAGCACCAGAACTCCGTCGACACCTTTCGACAGTGCGCGCAGGATCAGGTCGGGGCTGACCATACCGGAACACATCATCCGGACGATGCGCAGATTGGGCGGGTACTGCGAACGACTGACCCCAGCCAGGTCAGCAGCGGCAAATGCTCACCACGTACACAGAAATCCGACGATTACCGGTTTGAAATCTTCTGACATGGCGGAGAAGTCCTTTCTCATATTTTGACAACCCGTATAACTTTCAAAGTACGCGGGTCACAGCGCTTCGAGGAGCGCGTCCACCTGGGCCTCGAGCTGCCTCCTGGTGAAGCCGACCACGACCACGCCCCCTTTGGGGCATGTCGCCGCGCACAATCCGCAACCTTTGCAGAGTATCTTGTCCGACTTGTTCCTCTTGCGTACCTGCCCGTTTTCTTCATATTCCTCCAGGCTGAGGGCTCCGTACGGGCAGAGGTCGACGCAGTATCCGCAACCGTCGCAACGGTCCGTCACCTGTGATACCAGAGCGCTCGTAACGAGCTTGTCCTTGAACAGGATCGTGCTCGCCCGGGATGCCGCTCCCAAACCCTGAGCCTGGGCTTCCCCGACCGTTGCCGGATACCGGGCCGTTCCGCACAGGAAAATGCCGTCGGTCGCAAAATCCAGAGGGCGAAGTTTCGCGTGGGCTTCAAGGTAGAAATTGTTCTGGTCCAACGGGATGCGCATCAGGTTGGCCAGCGCGGGAGAGTCTTCCGGAGCCACGAGCGGAGTGGAAAGAACCACGAGATCGCAGGGAATTTCCTCGGTCTCTCCCAACAGGGGCTGATACACTTCGACCACCCCATCTTTCACTACCGGAGGCCTGTCTGCATCGTATACGTCGTAACGGACCCCCTTGTTGCGCGATTCCCAGAGCAAACGCTCGTTCTCCGCGCCGTACATCTGGATGTCGCGGTAGAGAATGTGCACCTGGCTGTCGGGATTCCGCTCCTTCATGTACAAGGCGTTCTTCACCGCCGTGAGACAGCATATTCTGGAACAGTACGTACGCTCTGCGCTCCGTGCTCCGACGCACTGGATCATGACCACGTGCTTTGCGTCAAAAGAACCGTCGCGCAACCGTTCTTCCAATTCGATCTGGGTGATGACGTTCCGACCGTTGTATCCGAACAGACCCTCGGGCTTGAACGGCACCGCGCCCGTGGCGACCACTATGCACCCGACCGTCTCCTGCTCCACCGTTCCATCGCTCTTCCGGACCGTCGCCTCGTAGTTGCCGATCACCCCGGTGACGGAAGTCACCTCGGCCCCGAGCAACGTCTTGAGGTTGGTCTTGGACTCCACTTGCGAAACCAGGTCCCGGACGACGTCGGCCGCGGCCTCGCCGCGAGGCGCCAGCCGGTTGATCCGACGCAGAAGACCTCCCAGCTCGGGTTCCTTCTCGACCAGGATCACCTCAACACCCACGTCGGCCAGCGCCCCCGCCGCCGACAACCCGGCCACACCGCCGCCGATCACCAGTGCCCTGCGTACCAGGGACGATTCGATGTCTTCCTGGGGTGTAAGAAAGGTTGCCTTGGCCACCGCCATGCGAATCAGGTCCATCGCTTTCAGGTTGGCCGCTTCCGTTTCCTGCATGTGCACCCAGGAACACTGATCCCGAATGTTGGCCATTTCGAAAAGGTACTGGTTCAATCCCGCCTCGGCGCACGAACTCTTGAACAGAGGCATGTGCGTGCGGGGAGAACAGGACGCCACCACGACCCGGGTCAGCCCCTGTTCCTTGATCGCCTTCTGTATCTCGGCAATGCCCGAATCGGAACAGGTGTAAAGATTGTTCTTGGCGTACACCACCCCGGGAAGAGTGGCCGCAAACTCGGTCAATGCCACGCAATCCAAATAGCCCGCTATGTTGGAGCCGCAATGGCAGACGAACACTCCTATGCGCACTTTTTCAGCATTCGGACCCGTGTTCTTTCCGTTCCCACTCATTGACTTGTACTCCTTCAGGATGCGAGACTCATCGGCTCGGACCCCGACAGAACCTGCGCCGCCCGAGCAGCCGCACTGCTGGCCTGGGCGACGGATTCCGGAATGTCCATGGGACTGTGGGCGCAACCGCACACAAAGACTCCGGGTTTCGTCGTATCCAGCGGCGGGGACTGCTTCGTCTTGAAGAAACCGAAATCGTTCACTTCCAGCCCGATGATCTCGGAAAGCTGCTTCGTGGACGGGCTCGGTTCCAAAGCGGTCGCCAGGATCACCATGTCCACCGGAAGCTGCTTGACCACCCGTTCCTTGGTGTCCTCATACCAGAGCACCAACTCGTGGTCCTTGCCCTCGGTGATTTCCGCCACCCGGCTCCGAACGTACTGAATGCCCGCTTCATTGGCCCCGCGAAGCTTGTATTCCTCGAAACCTTTCCCCACCGCTCGAATGTCCATTCCGAATATGTAGACCGCGGATTCCTTGTCGTGCTCGCGCGCGATGATCGCTTCCTTGATCGCGTGCATGCAGCAAAAGCCCGAACAGTACCGATTGTAACGGATGTCCCGGGAACCGACACACTGGATGAAGGCCAGGCGGTGAGCCGATTCCATGCTTTCCACCTTCTCCTTCAGAACCCTGAGGTCTCCGTCCAGTCGCCTGAACTCCCGGATGGCTTCCGCCCACTTGTCGTAATCCTCGTCCCCGGTTCTCGCTCCCGCTTCATGTTCGATATAAAATGCATCGGAGGTCAGGCCGAAGTGCTTCTCATAGCGCTCCAGGCCCTTTATGGCCCGTTGCGCCGCTTTCTCCGTTTCCGGCAGCTTCGCCGCCAACGCCAGGTCCGACGGCCTGTAAACATGTCCATGCGTCGGTCCGCTGGCGGACAGGAATCTTTCGAATTCCAAAGCCGTCACCACGTTGGGGAAGCGCCCGTATCCGTATTCCGGAATCCGGCGTGCGTCGAAGAGCTCGTATCCGGTCGCCACGATAATGGCACCCACTTCGACTTCGACGGTCTTGTCCTCCTGCTTGTAGTCTATGGCGCCGGCCTGGCATGTCTTTGCGCAGACGCCGCACTTTTTCCCGGGTTGGAAGTTGCGGCACTGCGTGGCATCGATGGTATACGTGGACGGGATCCCCTGGGCAAAATAGCGGTAGATCGCCTTGGTCCTGCCCAGACCCAGGTTGTAGACGTCTGTCACGGGCGTCGGACATTTCTCGTTGCAGGCTCCGCATCCCGTGCACTTGCTCTCATCCACATACCGGGCCTTCTTGCGGATGGTCGCCCGAAAGCTGCCCGCTTCCCCCTCGACCTTCTCCAGTTCCGAGTAGGCCAGCAAACGAATGTTGGGATGTCGACCGACATCCATCAGCTTCGGAGCGAGAATTCAGAGGGCGCAGTCATTGGTCGGAAAGGTTTTGTCCAACTGGGACATCTTTCCGCCAATGCTGGGCAAGCGCTCCACCAGGTGGACTTTGATCCCCATCTCGGCCAGGTCCAGCGATGCCTGGATGCCCGCGATGCCTCCTCCAATGACAAGAACTTCCCGATTCACGAGTATGTCTCCTTCCGGTCCTTAGTCGTCCGTCAGTCCGTCATTCGACACGGTTCAAGACGAAGGTGTACAGATCGGCTATGTCCATCTTGATGTCCGTGTTGCTTTGAGCGCACGTCAGATGGATCCGGCACTTGGGGCAGGCCGTGATCAGGGTCTTCGCCCCGGTTTCCAGCGCTTCCTGCAAACGCTCGATCTGCAGCGTCTTCGAGCAATTCGAACATTCCATCCACGCGCTGGTGCCGCAACATGCCGCGTTTTCACGGTTCAGGCCCATCTCTTCGAGCTTCACCCCCGGAACCAGCTTCACCAGATCCCTGGGCGGTTCATAAATCCCCGCTTTCCGCCCGAGGCGGCACGGATCCTGGTAGGTGACCACGCCGTCGCCGTTCTCCACCGGCTTGAACTGGAGGCCCGATCCGGGAATCTCCTTCGCGAAAAACTCCGTCGCGTGAAGGACCTCGAAGGGCAGGTCGCCAAAATACTTCGGAGCCTGATACTTGAAGGTCGCATACCCCTCCGGGCAGCTGAACAGCACCCTCTTCGCACCCGATCCCTTGATGACCTCGAGGTTCATCCCCATCAGCTTGAGAAAAGTATCTTCGTCGCCGCTCCAGAGCGCGTCATGACCGCAACACCGCTCATCGTTGCTGATCACCGGCTCGATCCCCATCCGGTTGAGCAACCTCAGAACACTCCTGGCAGGATCGAGAGACGTGTCTCCGTACTTGACGGCGGCATCGAAAAAAGGCGCGCAGCCCACGAAAAGGAAGGTATCGCCCTGGGCAGCGAACTTCCCGGCCGCCTCCGCCCATTCGGTGCGGTTCTGTTTCACCTTTCGCGTCTGCAGCGCCGAGATCGCCTGGAGCGTTCCATGATGGCTCAACTGCGGCAGATTCCCCTCTCCCCTGGCCCGTTCGCGCAAGCCGCGGGCGAATTCCGGGAAATCAATCTGCACCGGACAGCGCGTACTGCACCGGGCGCACGTGAGACAGGCCCACAATTCACGGCTCTGCACCACCGTTTCGTCCCGGTCCATGAGTGCCCTCTTGATCATCTGCCGTGGAGAAAAACTGGGAATCACTCTGCTTATCGGACAACTTCCCGTGCAGACGCCACATTCCATGCAATAATCGATTTGTTCCTTGGTGATTTTCATGGTCTATCCCATGTAAGCGTTTAGCTGTCAGTTGGCCTGCACCGCGTCTCGCTTCACAGCGGCAATTGCATTCCCGGGCTCCTGGACTCCCCCGCCCGGATCAAGGACAAACATCAGCCCCCACAGGCCCGCCGTCATCCGGCGGCGGCTGCGCGAGGCGTCGCCGCTTCCATATCCGCCGCCGCGGGCTCCTTCTCCGCCAGAGGATTCTTTCCCAGTTCCTTCAGCAGCTTGGTGAAGGAACGGATTTCCTCGGCAAAGATGACTCCCTCGGAAGCCGAAATCCATTTCAGGCGGAGGTATCTCTCATCGATCCCCAGCAGCTTGAGGACCTTCCAGGTATCCTCCACCACCTTCTTGCACTTTTCATTACCTCCCAGGTAATGGCAGTCTCCAATGTGTCACCCGGACACCATCACTCCATCCGCCCCCGCCTTGTAGGCATTGAGCAGGAAACCATGGTTCATTCTTCCGGTGCACATCAGGCGGATCAGGCGAACGTTGGTGGGATACTGCATGCGCCCCACCCCGGCCAGATCCGCCCCTGCGTACGCACACCAGTTACAGAGAAAAGCGACGATTCTTGGTTCGAACGAATCAGACATTCGAAATTCCTCATAGTGCCTGGATCACCGCGTTGACTTGTTTGTCCCGGAAATGGGCCAACGAAGCCGCTCCCGTGGGGCATGCCGCGTTGCAGGCCCCGCATCCCGTACACAGCGCTTCATTCACCATCGCCCGCTTCCGACCATCCTCCATCTGCTTGACCTTGATCGCCTCGAACAGACAGGTGTTCTCGCATTCGCCGCAGGCTCGGCAAAGAGCGGCATCCACCTGGGTCACCACACCTTCAGCAACGATCTCCTTTTGCGACAGAATCGTGCAGGCCCGGGACACCGCTCCGCGCGCCTGGGCGATCGCCTCATTGGCGAACTTCGGTCCCTGGGCCAACCCGCACAGGAAGAACCCGGCGGTCGCAAAATCAAGCGGCCTCAGCTTGATATGCGCTTCCGAAAAAAACCCGTCCTGGTCCAGGGGCATGCGCAGCGTTTCCGCCAGCTTCTTGCTGTCCGCGCGCGGCCGGATTGCGGCGCTCAGAACGAGCAGATCGGCCTCGAGGCTGATCGGGCGTCCCAGTTGGCCGTCGTGAAGCGCAATCTGCAGCCCCGCCCCGTTCGCCTTCACCTCGGGCTTCCGATCGGCGTCGAAGCGCATGAAGCGCACGCCCCGCCGCCTCGCCTCCTGGTAGGCAAGCTCCTTCAAGGCGAATGTCCTGATGTCGCGATAGAGAATCGAAACCTGCGCTTTCGGATTGAGCTCCTTCAACTTGATGCCGTTCTTCACCGCCGACGTGCAGCATACCCTGCTGCAGTAAGAATTCTCCGGTTCCCGCGAGCCCACGCACTGGATCATGGCGACCCGCCCGAACTGCTTCGCCTTCTCCGGCTCCTTCGCCAGCAGCGATTCGAATTCCTTCTGCGTCATCACCCGCGGGTCCTGACCACAGAGATACTCTTCGGGCTTGTATTCCTCTCCGCCGACGGCGACGATGCCGACACCGTGGGGAATTTCCTCCGTTTGACCGTGATAGCGGATGGTGGTCGTGAAGTTGCCGCAGCTTCCCATCAGGGACACCACTTCCGCCCCTTTGCGGACCGTGATCAGAGCGTTGCTCTCCACCTTCTTGATCAGTTCCTGAACATATTCGGCCGGGCTTGCGCCATCCTCGGTATAGTAGAGGGTCCGAGCATTCCCCCCCAGTTCCTCGGCCGATTCCACCAGAACGGCCGGAAAACCCTGGTCGGCAACGGCGAGAGCCGCCGTCATGCCCGCCAGCCCGCCTCCGATCACCAGCGCAGACTGCACCACCTGGTAGGAGAAGTCGTGCAGCGGCTCAAGCAGCGTGCTGCGCGATACCGCCATGCGCACGAGGTCCTTCGCCTTTTCCGTTGCGGCGCCCGCTTCTCCCTGGTGCACCCAGGCATCCTGTTCGCGGATGTTGGCCAATTCGAAAAGATACGGGTTCAAACCGGCTTCACGCATGGTGTTCCGGAACAGCGGCTCATGCGTCCGCGGAGTGCAGGAAGCCACCACGATCCGGTTCAACTGCTGTTCGTCGATGACCCGCTTGATTTCCTTCTGCTGATCCGTGGAACACGCAAACATGCAGTTGCTCGCGTACTCCACTCCCGGCAGCGTCTTTGCGTAGGCCGCCACCTCCTCGACGTTCACCACCCCCGCGATGTTGATGCCGCAATGGCAGATGAAAACGCCGATTCGCGGTTTCTGTCCCTTGATGTCTTTTTCCTCGACTTTCGGAGGTGTCACAATGAGGGAGCCGCGCGCATCGGCGAGCAGAGCAGTCGCACAGGCCGCCGCGCTGCTTCCCTGCTGGACGGAATCGGGGATGTCCTTGGGTCCCTGGAACACACCGCTCACGAAGATCCCCGGCCTGGAGGTGGCCACAAGATCCATCGCATCGGACTTGCAGAAGCCGAAGGGATCGACCTCGACCCCGAGTCGTTTCGCTAAGTCCATGGTGGATGGATGAGCGCACAACCCGACGGAGAGGACGACCATGTCGAACTCCTCCTGCTGAAGCTTCTGCGCTTCATCCACATAGCTGATCTGCAGCCGGTCGGTCTCGGGCACCGGCAGCACGCGCGAAATCATCGAACGCACATAGCGCACCCCGGTCTCGTCGCGCGCCCGCTCGAAGAAGCGGTCGAACCCTTTGCCCTGCGCGCGCATGTCGATGTAGAAAATGGTTGTCTGTGCGTCGTGTTCGTGTTCCTTGGTGATCATCGCCTGCTTGGTGGCGTACATGCAGCAGACCGAGGAACAATAGTCCCGGCCGATGCTGCTGTCGCGGGAACCCACACACTGGATCCAGGCGATGCGCTCCGGCGTCTTGCCGTCCGAGAGGCGTTGAATGTGCCCCTGGAAAGGGCCGGCCGCGGACAGGATCCGCTCGTAATCGAGGCTGGTCACCACGTTGGGCCACAGCCCGTAACCGTATTCCGGCTTCAGCCTCGCGTCGAAGGGCCGAAAGCCGCCGGTGAGGATGACCGCGCCGGTGTCCAGCTCAACGATCTGATCCTTCTGATCGTAGTCGATCGCCTTGTTCTTGCACACCTTCTCGCAAATCCGGCACTTCCCCTTGGTGAAATACCGACAGACACTCTTGTCGATGGTATAGACCAGAGGCACTGCCTGCGGGAAAGGTACATAGATCGCCCTGCGCTCGCTCATCTCGCCGTTGAATGGATCGGGCACCTTCGTCGGGCATTTCGACGCACAAATACCGCACCCCACGCACTTTTCCGGATCCACGGCGCGAGCCTTCCGCCTGACGGTCGCCTTGAAATTCCCGGGTTCCCCCGTGACGTCAAGAAGCTCGGAATAGGCCAGGATTTCTATGTTGGAATGATTGGCCAGTTCCACCAGCTTGGGCCCCATCATACACGAGGAGCAATCGTTGGTGGGGAAAGTCTTGTCGAGCTGGGCCATGATGCCGCCCACACTCGGCTGTTCCTCCACAAGGTAAACTTTGAAGCCGGAATTGGCGATGTCCAGAGCGCTCTGGATACCGGCAATTCCTCCCCCGACGACAGTGATTGCGCCAATCTTCTGTGCTTGCCGCATTGCGTTCGTTCCTTGCTGTGACATGGACGGATTAGCCTTTCAATGCCTCCACCGGGCCCCGTACGCCGCGCCCGGACTCCCTAGTCCAGCAGCCCGCCTTTGCGGAGCAGTGGAAGTGGGTCCGTGAAGTGCCGGGACAGCCAGCCTTTCGTCCCCGGCAAGCCGAATGCGAGGCCGATCAACTCCGTGAAGTAGATGATGGGAAGCCTGAACAACCGGCTCATCTCCGCCTCGATCTTGTCCTGGTACATGTCCAGATTCGCCTGACACATCTGGCACGATACCACGATTGCCTGAGCCCCCACGCGCTTGGCCATGTCATAGAGCTTGCCGACGAGCTTGTAGCCCATATCCGGGCGTGAAATCATCAGGCTGGCCCCACAACAGTCGGTCTTGTACGGCCAGGCCACGGACGTCCCCCCAAGCGCGGCCACAATCCTGTCCAGGCTCTGCGGGTTCTCGTAGTCCGTCGCCCCCGTGATGTGAGGCGGCCGGCTCGCCATACAGCCATAGTAACAAACCACATTCAGGCCTTTGAGAGGCTTCCTGACCTGGGCGGAGAGCTTGCGGATCATCCCCTCGGCGGCAAAGAAATTCGCCAGGTCCCAGATCTGGGGAAGCTCCGCATCCGTCTGAGCGCCCTTCTCCTTTTGTTCCCAGACCGCCGTCCGCAAACGATTGAAACACATCGGGCAGGGCACCAGCATGTCGGAATTGGGAAGTTGCGCCGCCTGCTTGAGGTTGCGCGCCGGGAGCCCGATACTCGCCGCATGATCGATGCAGTGAGCCGCGGTCGCTCCGCAGCAGTTCCAATCCGGCACTTCCTGCAGACGGATGTCCAACGCGGCGCACACACCGTGAATCGAGTCTGCGTAATCCCGCGCCGTGCCTTCCAATGAACAACCTGGATAATACGTCACGTTCATGATCGGGTTCCTGTCTACTTGGATGGGCGAAGAATCGAGCTGATCTCACCTTTCCCCTGGATAAACTTGGGCACGAGAGCCAGGCGTCCCTTGCGGAACATCTGCCAGCCCAGCTTCACCTCGTCACGCCAGGTGCCTTTCTCCAGTTTGCTGCCGAGCTGCCCGCTCCGGAGCAGAAACACGGGCAGCAGCGCCCCTTCGAATACCCTGCCGGTGTAGCGCACATTCTCCAGAAACGTCTGGTGAAGCGCCGTCACCGCGGGCTCGGGCGACGGAATTCCAAGCCGGACCGCAAGTTCCTTGAAGTAGTCCATCAACTCCGCAATCCGAACCCCGTTGGGACAGCGCGTGCTGCAGGTCTCACAGGACGCGCAAACCCAAATCGTCTTCGAATGCAGGACTTCCTCCTTCCGGCCGAGAATGGCCAGGCGAATCACCTGATCCGGATAGAGGTCCATGGCGAAGGTGGCTGGACAGCCATTGGTGCATTTGCGGCACTGGAAGCACTCCGCAGCGTTAAACGGCCCGGCGGCTTCCGCTCTCTCCAGAAAACCAAAATCGGGACTCAAACCGGTCTGCTGCATGTCAGTAAAAGGTCTCCTGAGTAAGATGGGCAAATCTTGAAGAGCCAACCTATTTCGGGGTGAACCCGCATCCCCGGGGCGTTGAGCGCACGTTCAAAGCCGAAAGGCAACAGGGCGTGGTTCACGCGACACACTCCAGAGAAATCGAGAAACAGAAGGTTTTTCAAAGGCAGGATTTTCGAAACCCCGGTCAGCATCCGCTTTCGAGCGAACGCTCTCCGCCTGGCGTTTGAGTGAAACAGCGGAATCACACCGGTCCGAGAGTAACCCTGCACTCAATTCAGCGACCAAAATGCCCTAAACGCCACGCAAGCTAATTAATCTTTTCACAAAGTGATCGACAATTGCTGACCCTGTAATTGTGCTAGTTAACACAAGTACCTCGCCAATGCAAATGATTTTATAATGGAACATATATGTGGCCAAGGATCGCACATCGCCCATGGCCTCCCCCTCTTGTGATAGATTTCATCAATGATTCCCCCGCACTATCGCAAACAGGCACTCTACGCTCGAATTCCCCCGACCATCCTTGCCTGGCGAGAAAAATCTCCTCCCCCGCGAAAAATCCGTGGAAGACCGCTCCCGGACCGGTCATGCGGAAGGGATACCCGAAGCGTCAGCCTCCCCGGCCCGTTTCCCATCGCCGGGCATTGCCGCCTCATGTGAGAATCTCTACATGAAACCTTACAGACAAGGAATTAACCTCCCCAAAGTCTCCCTGTTCAATTATCCCAAACTATTTGAAATGTCAAGATAGAACGGATTCAAAACTCGATCTGCACTCCCAGCTCAACAACCTGACCGGGGGGCAGCCCGAAATAGTTGGTGGCGCTTTGAGAATTTCGCGACAGGAACGCAAACAACCGTTTGCGCCAGGGCATCATTCGGGAAGGCCCCGACGGGATCAGCGTCTCCCGGCCGAGGTAGTAGCTCACGGGCAGAACTTGCGGAACCAGCCGGGCCCGGTAAGCGGAATCCATGATCTGCGGGACGTTGGGCGTCTCCATGAACCCGAACCGGGCCACGATACGGTGAAACCCCTCACCCAGTTCCTCGACCCTGATCCTTTCCGCGGCGGGCACCTGGGGCGTATGTGTCACTTCGATGGTCAGCAGGATGACTTCCTCGTGCAGGACCTTGTTGTGCTTGAAGTGGTGCATGAGCGAAGGCGGCGTCAAGGAGGACGTGGACGCCATGAAGACCGCGGTTCCCGCCACCCGGTGAACGTTGTGCCGGGAGACGTCCTCGAGAAACATATCGAGTGTCGGCGAGGACTTCACGATGTGTTTGTAGAGCTCGGCCCGCCCGTCCTTCCAGGATGCCATGACGATCACGATCACCAGCGCGACCGCCAGGGGAAACCATCCGCCGTCGAAAAACTTCAGCAGATTGGAGCCGAAGTAGGTGATGTCGAAAACCAGAAACAGCCCGACCAGAGGAGCGGTCTTCGCCGTCGACCATCCCCAGGTGCGGGTGGCCACGAAAAAGTAGACCACCGATGTGATCGCCATGTTCGCCGTCACCGCGACCCCGTATGCCCCCGCAAGGCCGCTGGAAGCCCGGAAAACCAGCACCAGCCCGATGCAGACGACCATCATCAAACGGTTCACCTCCGGGATGTAAATCTGCCCCTCGGTTTCCGCCGAAGTGTGGACGATGGTGACCCGGGGAATGTAGCCCAATTGCACGGCCTGGCGCGTCAACGAGAAGGCCCCGGAAATCATCGCCTGGGACGCGATGATGGACGCCATGGTGGCCAGGGCGACCATGGGCAGCAGCAGTACCCGCGGCACCAAACCGTAGAACGGGTTGAACGCCAGGTCCGGCTGTTCGAGGAGTGCCGCGCCCTGGCCGAAATAGTTCAGCAGCAGGGACGGAAACACCATGGCGAACCAGGAGAGGCGGATCGGAACGCGGCCGAAATGTCCCATGTCCGCGTACAGGGCTTCTCCGCCGGTGATGCTCAGAACCACCGAGCCGAGAACCACCAGCCCGTGCACGTGGTGTTCGGCAAAGAAGCGGTATGCGTAGACTGGGCTGACCGCATCCAGCACCACCGGATTCCGAACGATACACAGGAGGCCGAGCGTCGCGATGGTTGCGAACCAGACCAGCATGACGGGTCCGAAAATCCTGCCGATTTTTGCGGTGCCCCGTGATTGTACAAGGAAAAGGCCGAGCAGGATGCCGCAGGCCAGCGGCACGATGAGGTTCTTCGCCGCATCGGTGGCCACCTCCAGGCCTTCGATGGCGGACAGTACCGTGATCGAAGGCGTGATGAAACCATCGCCGTACAGCAGGGCCGCACCGGTCAGGGCGGCCATCACCACCACGGCGCGGGCGCCCCTGGAGATCAGCTTTCCCGACATCGGGACCAGGGCCAGCAGAGCGAAGATCCCTCCCTCGCCCCGGTTGTCCGCCCGCATCATGAACGTGATGTACTTGATGCTCACCACCATGGTCAGGGACCACAGGATCAGCGAAAGGACCCCCATGATATTGGCGGGGTTGGGCGCGATGGCGTGAGTTCCGTGGAAACACTCCTTGATCGTGTACAACGGACTCGTGCCGATGTCCCCGTAAACGATCCCGAGGGCTCCAAGGGCCAGTGAAAGCATTCTGCCCCGATGTGGAACACCGTTGCGACCGGATGTGACATTCTCCGGGGAGCGCTCTTTGCGATGCGGCAAGAATCGGGATAAATACGAGGAAGGCGGATTACCCCCGCCGGCGGGAAAAAGCCCTTTCATTCCAATGCCTCCGAAGCCCGAGATCGTGAGGATAGACCTCCGACCTACCTTCGGAAGGCTCTACCCTTCGACGCCTGCGAGGTTAGCTGACGGGCTCGGGCCGAAGAGCTTGCCCTTCGCCATGATCGGCGATACGCCCCAAAAACTCGGTTCCCCCGCTCCTGCCCATGCAGGACTCGGCGATTACTCCGGACTTCTTAATGCAAAATTCCTTCCACGTCAACATGATCATTCGAAAAACGGCTGCCGCCGCCCGCGCTTCCGTTCAAGGTATCAATACGCGCGATCGTTTCCGCTCAGCCCGGCAAGGACTCGGTCGAGGCAAAAACTGGGCGGTTGAGCGGCGAGCGGGGCATTTGTCCTGCAAAGAACGTCTCTTCCGCCTTGACCATTTCCGTCTTACCGCATAACCTTTAGCACAAGAGCAAGCACACATCGCCAAAGAGGAGAAAACGCAATTCATGACTGTCGTCGCCATCGTGGGACGCCCCAATGTGGGGAAATCCACGTTGTTCAACCGCATCAGCAAAGACAACAGCGCTCTTGTCGACGATCTTCCGGGTGTGACCAGGGATCGCAATTACGCGCGGGTCTCCTGGAACGACAAACCGTTCGTCATCATCGATACGGCGGGCTTCGTCGGGCAAGACACCTCCGCCTTCGAGGAACTCACTCGGGAGCAGATTCTTCTGGCGCTGGATGAAGCCGATATCCTGCTGTTCGTGGCGGATGCAAAGACGGGCCTGCACCCCGGGGACGCGGAGTTGGCGGATTTGCTGCGACGTTCCTCCAAGCCCGTTTTCTATGCCGTGAACAAGATCGACGGTTCGGAACAAAGACGTCACGCGGCCGAATTCTTCGAACTGGGTTTGGACCGCATCTATCCCATCAGCGCCGCACACGGGTTCGGTATCTCGGAGCTGATGGACGATCTCTGCGCGGCGATTCCGGAAGCGCCCGCGCAGACCGCCGAGGAGGAGGAATCCGGCGGCGCCATCAGAGTGTCCATCCTGGGGCGTCCGAACGTGGGCAAATCGACCCTCGTCAACCACCTCCTGGGCGCGCCGCGCGTGATCGTCAGCCCGGTTCCGGGCACGACCCGGGACGCCGTCGATTCACACATCGTCAAGGCCGGCCAGGAATACGTGCTCATCGACACCGCCGGCATCCGGCGCAAGGGCAGGACCCGGGAGAAGCTCGAGAAAATCAGCATCATCAAGGCACTGCAGAGTGTCGAGCGAAGCCATGTCGTTGTCCTGCTCCTGGACGCCGTCGAGGGTGTCACGGACCAGGATCTTCATATCGCCGGGTACATCAAGGAACGTTCCCGGGCCTGTATTGTCGGAATCAACAAATGGGACGCCGCGGACAAGGACCCGAAGCGCACGAAACGTTTCATGGACGACCTGCACGACCGGTTCCGCTTCCTCACATACGCACCGGTTCTGACTTTCTCCGCCCTCACCGGCCGGAACGTGGCGAGACTCCTGCCGACGGTGAAAGAGGTTTTCCGCCAATACAACCAGCGGGTGACCACGGGCATCGTGAACCGCGCACTGGAGGAAACACTGGCGCGTCACGAACCCCCTCAGGCAGGGAACAGGCGCAGGCTCAAGTTCTACTACGCCACACAGACCGCCGTCCGGCCGCCGACATTCGTGCTGTTCTGCAATTACCCGCAAGCCATCCATTTTTCTTACGAACGTTATCTCACCAACCGGTTCCGGGAAGCATTCGGACTGGACAAGACGCCGATCCGGCTGATCTTTCGCCCTCGGCAGCGGACCGGGGGGACATCGTGAACCCGGGCTCATTCATGTCTGCGCGCCGTCTCAAAGGGCGCTACCTGGTGCCGGCCCTGGCCGTGCTCATAGCCCTCGCAGCCGTCGCTTACCGCCTGCTGCCGGAGGCCGTTCTTCCCGGCCCGCAATCCCCGGAATCGTCGCGCGCCGGCCTGGACCGTCCCATCGACGCTCCCCGGCTTGTACTGCTGCTGCCCGAGAGGGAGGAATTTCGCGCCGACGCCGCGATGTTTCGCATGGGCGCCGAATTGGCCGTCATGCGGCTCGCAGCCGAAAACGTCAAGGTGACGCTCGATCCGACCGATTCCGAGGGACAGCCCCTGACCCCCGGGGAGCGGCTGAGCGTTGCGACGTCGAACCCGGACACCGCTCTCGTCATCGCCCCTCTGCCGCTTTCGGCATTGTCGGAAATTGTGACCGAGGCCAAAAAGGCACATCTTCTCCTGGTGGTACCCGGAAACTCCCACCAGAAGCTGGTGGACCGGTCCGCCGTGCTGCCTCTCGCGGCATCCGACCGCACGGAAGGGGCCCTGGCGGCATCCGTCCTGTCCGGCTGGGCGAGCGGCGGTGAGGCCGTGGTGATTTACGACCCCGGCCCATACGGCGAGGTGCTTCTGGCCGGATTCGCGGAAGGGGCCGCAAAGGCGGGGCTGAAGTATCGACGCGAACGGCTGGGGAGGGAGGATCTCGAGGCCGGAAAACCTATGCGACCGGGCATCACGGGGGACGATACCTTCGCGTGGCTCGCCGGGCCTCCGGATTGGGCGGCCGTCATGGCCGAAATGCTCGCGAGAAACGGCGCCCGGGGACGATTCCTTTTCCCCAGTTCCTGCACCGAGCCCTTCCTCGACCAGTTCCTCCTGGCGGTCCCCCAAAATTTCTTTTTTCTCAAACCCGCCGTGTCGGCCGTCGCGGCAGGCGACACGAAACGGGAATTCCGGGACGCTTTCGTGCGAAGCTACCGGCGGGAACCGAACCGGGACGCCTGTATCGGCTATGACTGTGTGCGCTGGATCGGCACGGCGCTCCGGGATCGGCCGATCACCCGAAGGAGCGTCCGAGAACGGTTGATCCGCGCCACCGGCCCCGATAACCCCTACCATGGGCTGTCCGGAACGTTCTATTTCGACGAGCGGGGAACCACGTGGAACACGCTCGAGCCTTCAAACTACGTGAACGGAAAGTTCATTTTCCCCAGGGAACGGGAGACGGCGCAGGACGGTCGGTGAACCGGCGCCCGCGGAGGTCCGGGAGCCCGGATCAACCGGGAAGCTCCCCTGTTTCCGGAGAAATCGGCAGCCCGAGTTCCCCGGCGATGGCGTCAGGAAGACCCAGCATCTTTTCGGCTTCTTCGGCTTTGCCTCTCCTGGCGCAACCTTCGCCGAAGATCCGGCTTTTGACCTTCAGCGCCCGGAATGCCGCATCAGCCTGGGAATCGTCGAGGCGGCCGCTGCGCAGCAGATTGGCAAGAGCCCGAATACGGTAGCGATCGAGCGCCGGAACGGTCGCCGACAGTTGGTCCGGATGCCCTCCCCGTTTCACCACCAGTTGCTCCTCGACCAGGCCGAGCGCATACGTGCAGCCGATCCTCAACCAGAGATCGTAATCCTCGCAAGCGGGCAGATTCTCGTCGAACAAGCCCACCGAGTCGAAAACGTCCCGGTGGATCATGACTGCCGAGGGGCTCACGAGGCAGCGGTCAAGCAGCCGTTCGAAGCAATGGCCGCGCGGCTTCCGATGATATTTGCGCGGGTTGATGCGCACCCCGTTCCTGAGCCAGATTTCCTCGGTCTGACAGACGAGGAATTCCGGGTGAGCGGTCAGGAAGTCAAGTTGTCGGCGCAGCTTGGAAGGCAGCCACAAATCGTCCGAATCCAGAAATGCCAGCCATTCCCCGGCTGCGATGCGAATCCCGGTGTTGCGCGCGGCGCTGGCCCCTCCGTGAGCGCGCCGCAGGCGGCGGATCCGCTCGCCGAAAACTTCGAGGGCGCGATCCGTTCCGTCACTGGAGCCGTCGTCAACCACGATGATCTCCGGAAAAACGCCCTCCTGGGCCAGCACCGAAGCCACCGCCTCCTTCACGAACGCTCTGCGGTTGTAAGTGGGAACGATCACCGAGACTGTCTGCCGGCAGGCTGTCGTCATATCGCCTCGCATCCGGAAGCCCGAAAAAACCGCGGGAGACGATCGAGTCCGGCCGAGTCCGTCATCCGGTCGAACCGCGATGCTTCGCGGGTCAAAACAAGGCATGAGCAAACGTCATCTTCATTCCGGCAAACCGTCATGCGCCGAAAACCCGCGGCCAATCATCCCGGACGCGGCTCGGAGTCTCCTCCCCGGGCGGATCAACCCGCCGCCAGGTTCCAGACCATGCCCAGGGCGCCGGAACCGATGAGCATGAATTCGATATAGCTCTCGAACACCGGGTCCTCCTTGAGGCGCCGTTTCGAACCGACATGGAGATACCACCAGTAGGCGGCCACGGCAGGGATCAGCGCCCAGGCGAACCACGATGCCAGGCCCAAAACCGGTCCCAGCAGCAGCGACAGGCTCAGCAATCCGAACACGGCATTGGTGAATCGGGAGGTCCTGACTTCCCCCATGAGCACAACCAGGGTTTCCTTGCCGACGATCCGATCTCCCTGGACGGCGATGAGGTCGAGAAGGGTGGTGCGAATCAGCACCATGAGAAAAACCACCCAGGAAGCGTATACGAGCGGACCGAAAGATTCCCGCAGTCCCCACAGGTGAGGCACGAGCACGATCACGCACGCCCAGGCGATCGGCACAAAAAACGTTTTGGAGGTGGGAATGTCTTTGATTTTGAAGACCGATGAACCGCGCCAGCCCGCCGGGATGATGAGGGGCACGGCGTACAGCGACCCGAGCAGCACGAGGACAACCATGGCCGCAAACGGCAGAAACCCGTGGGCCAGGGCGAGGCCCAGCGCGAGCACCACCGCAAGGGTGCTGGTGCTCATGAAGGTCAGGCGCCACCGCTCATAGAACTCCGCGCGCCGCGGGTCGTTGAGCTGTATGGCGTTCCGGTCCAGGAAAATGTTGAGGGAATGCATGGCGTAGACGTAGCAGGCGGCCATGAGCGAGTAGGTCCAGGAGCCGGGGAGCCCGCTCAGCGCCTGGGCCGCGGCGGATAACAGGGCGGCGCCCAGGGCTACCGAAAAATTGGCGTAAGCGAGAAGCTCCAGCGTCTTCTTCACGCTGAATCGCGGCTCCGGCTGCTCCGGTCGGATGGATTCCAGGAACCGGACCACATTGCGAATGAGCCAGTTGGGCGTGGAAGCTCCCGCGGACACTCCCACACGGGAGTACTTCGCCAGTTCCTGGGGGTTGAGCTCCGCTTCCGTTTCCACGTGGTAGGTGGGGATTTCGCATTCCCTGGCGACCTGGGCCAACCGCAGCGTGTTTCCGCTGTGAAAGCCGCCCACGATCACCATGGCCTCGACCAGGGAACACATCTCACGGACCTCGGTCTGACGTTCATGGGTTGAATCGCAAATGGTATTCTTGACCTTGCCCTTGGGGTATTTCTTGAGGAACTCTTCCTGGATTTCCTGGAACACTTCCTCGTTTTGGGTGGTCTGGGCAACGAGCAGCACGTTCTCCCATTCCGCCGGCAGCTCGTTGAGCTGCTCGACGCGGTTGATGACCACGCCTCTGCCTTCCGTATAGCCCATGAGGCCGATCACTTCGGCGTGATCGGCGTCACCCACGATGACGGTGTAATAGCCGCGGCGCGCATGCCGCTTGATGGCCGCGTGCACCTTCGCCACGCGCTTGCAGGTGGCGTCCAGCAGGGTTGCCCCCAGCCGGTGCAAGGTCTGTCGAGTCTCGGGCGGTATCCCGTGAGCGCGGATGACCACCTTGCGGTCCGCGCAACCCTCGATTTCGTTCACCTCCCGGATCCCTTTGGCTTCCAGCATGGCCAGAACCTGCCGGTTATGAATCAGCGGCCCGAACGTGCAGATGTTCTCCCCGTCCTGTTGGTTCTTGATCGCTCCGAGGGTCACTTCCAGGGCGTCTCTGACCCCTTTGCAGAAACCGGCAGTCTTGGCCACAAGCACTTTCATCGGGACTTGTCCTTCCGTCGTCTCAGTTCCTCGTCGGCCCCGCTTCCGGGACTTTGAACGGCAGGAAGGGAACCCCCCTGGCCATCAGCTCGTGCACCCAGGAGCGAAACGCCGCCAGCATGCTCTCAATTCCGTCGGGACCGGCGATACGACAGCGCAGGCCGGCCGAATCCGGGCAGCCCTTGGAATACCAGATGAGAAGCTTCTTCAGATGTCCGTCGGCACGGGGCCGCATGGTCCGGAACGATTCCAGGTGAGCCTCGGCCGTCCGCAGAAAGTCGTTCCACCCGGGGCAGTCGCCTTGCCGTGCCCCACGCCCCCAGCGGCGGGAGATGACCGCGAACAGCCAGGGGTTACCCAGGCTGGCCCGGCCGATCATGACGCCGTCGCATCCCGTTTCATGGATCATTCTTTCGGCCAGTTCCGGGCTCGTCACATCGCCGTTGCCAATGACGGGAACGGCGACGGCGGCCTTGACTTCGGCTATCCTCGACCAGTCGGCGCGGCCGCTGTACATTTGCGCCGCCGTGCGGCCATGCACGGTGATGGCGTCGACCCCGGCCGAAACCAGTTGCCGGGCGAGACCGGCGACCCCATTGGCCGCATTGTCCCAGCCCACCCGTATTTTCACGGTCACCGGAACGCTCACGGCCCTTTTCACCGCCTCCACCATCGCGGCCAGCCGGTCGGGATCCTTCAACAGAATCGCTCCCGCCCCCTGCCGCACGACTTTTCTGACCGGGCATCCCGCATTGATGTCGATCAGCGCCGCGCCGCCTTGTTCCACAAGCCGGGCGGCCTCCGCCATGACCGCGGGGTCCCTGCCGAATACCTGGACCGCAAGAGGAACGCCGACGGGATGCTGCTGACGACAGAGATCCAGGGTTGCCCGCTGATTCCGCACGAGGCCCTGGATGCTCACCATCTCGGTGGTCACCATCGCGGCCCCGAAATCAGCCATGAGCGCCCGGTACGCGCTGTCGGTCACCCCCGCCATGGGCGCAAGGACCAGGGGCAGGTCAAGAAGCAGTTTTCCGATCCGCAAAGGTTTCGGACGGAAATGCGCCGTGTCTTGCGTCATATACGATGATTCCGTTCTGCCGCGGCTCTTCGGCTCAACGCCTCGCCCCCCGCATCATGACACGCCGCCTCGCCTGGGCGGGACGTCTCCTGTCGGCGGCAACCTCGCGACGCTTCGGGATGCCGCGCAACGATGGTCACCTCAAAAGGCATCCGAAGGGAGAAAATCCTCAAACTCCATTTTCGATAATAATACAACGCGCTTCTTCGCATCGAGCGGGAAGTCTAGCAGTTTCCCCAAAGGTTGGCAACCGCGGCCGACACCGCGGCCGACACCGCGGCATGAGAGCCCGCGGGCACGATTGCCCTTGCATGTGTCCTCGATTGACACGCATGCCCGCCTCTGTTAGTTTCCGGGACATCATGCCGGTTTCGATGTCGCAGACACCCGAAGGGAAACAGTAGGGGGATGGAAAAGAGAAAATCTCTGGAAATCGCCATACTCGGGGCCGTACCTGGAGAAGTTGAGCCGCTTTATCCCCTGCTCAGCCATCCCCGTGAGATCGACCTTGCCGGGAATGCCGCACGTACTGGAATCCACCTCGGAAAAACGATGCTGATCGGCGTCACCGGGCTCGGCAAAGTGAACGCCGCAATCACTACGGCGACGCTCCTCGAGCGTTTTTCGGCGGGCGCCGTGTGGAACATCGGCAGTGCCGGCGCATACGCGGGAGCGCATCTGCAAATCGGCGACGTCCTCATCACCGATCAGAGCATTTTCGGAGATGAAGGCGTGCTCATGCGAAACGGCGTCCTGTCGGCCCGATCCATCGGCATTCCGGTCCTGTCCGGCAGTGCCGGGGAATTCCATGACCGCCTGCCGTCGGATCTCCACCCCATGCACAAGTGCATCAAAATGGCCGCTCAACCGGGTCCGTACCGCATCATTGCAGGGTCCTCCCCCGGTTACGCCATCCCGCATACTCCCGCCGCGCCCGAGGCGACCCCGCCGCCCGATTGGCGAGAGGCATGTTTCACCCTTGCCTACGGACCGAGCCTCACGGTCGGCATGGCCAGCGGAGATCCCGAAGTGGCATCCCAACGGTATGAACGCTACCGGGCCTGCGCCGAAAACATGGAGGGGAGCGCCGTGGCGCACGCCTGCTTCCGCTTCGACACGCCGGTCATCGAGTGCCGCGGGATCGCCAACATCGCGGGAAACCGCGACAGGGAACAGTGGAACGTCGACTTGGCCCTCCGCAACTGTCACGGCATCGTTTTGCGGCTGCTGCAAGAACTCCGGGGCCGGGTGCCGGGCCATTCGCCGAAGCCGCGAAAAACACCGGACAAGCAAGGGGAATCATGACGCACCGATTGAAGCTCGGCTATTCGCCCTGTCCGAACGACACGTTCATTTTCTATGCCCTGGCGCACCGGAGAATCGACCTGGACGCGTTACGCTTCACGGTGTCCCTGGCAGACGTGGAAGTGCTCAATCACCAGGCCGGAGACAGGCTCCTGGACGTGACGAAAGTGTCCGTGCACGCCGTGCTGCACCTGCTCGATCACTACTGGCTCCTGGGTTCCGGGGGTGCCATCGGACGCGGCTGCGGGCCCCTCGTGGTGGCCCGGCAACCGATCCCGGCGGACGACCTGCGGGACAAGACGGTTGCCGTGCCGGGCGCCATGACCACCGCCCATCTCCTCCTCGGCCTGACCGGTCTGCACCGGGGAAAATGCGTCGTCATGCCGTTTGACCGGATCATGCCGGCCGTTGCGCAGGGGGAGGTCGATGCCGGGGTCATCATCCACGAAGGCCGGTTTACCTACGGCTCCTTCGGCCTCAATCTGGTTCTCGACCTTGGAAGCTGGTGGGAGAAAACCACCGGGCTGCCGCTCCCGCTGGGCGGTATTCTGATCAGGCGCGACCTGGGGCGAGACCTGGCCCGGCGCGTGGAAGCACTGATCCGGTCAAGCCTGTTGTTTTCCCGGCGGTTTCCTGAAGAGGCATGGCCCTATGTCAGAGAGAACGCCCGGGAAATGGAGGATGAGGTCATGCGTCGCCATATCGAAATGTTCGTAAACGAGTTCAGCCTCGACGCCGGAGTGGAGGGCAAGGCGGCCGTCCGTTATATGCTGAAGGCCGCATCGGAATACCGGAAACTGGCGGTCCCGGCCAAGCCCCTGTTCTGGGACGACTGAGACGCTCCAACGCGGCATGAACTTCCGTCGCCCAACGCCGTGCGGAGAACTATCCCGCCGTTTCGAAGATTGCGGAGATGATGAAATGAACGATCACAGACTCGACTATTTTCTCTTCCCCCACACCTCGCCGCCGGAAACGGATGCCCGTCGACTCACCCTCGTGATTCCCCGGGTGCATCTGCTTCAGGTCCTGGACCGGCCCGTTCTTTCCCCATGGGCCGAAAAGCGTTTCCCCGGCCGGAAGGTCATCGGGGACGCCGCACTGCTCGCCAGTACGCGATCATTCCTGAAGGAGCTCCGGGATCTGGCGCGCATTCACGGCTACGGGGGCGCGCTTGCCTCGATGAATGACAAGTGGCGCGCGGAGACGCTGGAGAGCCGCGCCGGGATTCAAAGCGAGCTGAGCGGCAGGTCCATTGGCGATGCCGACCTGAAGCAGGCGCTTCTCATGGAAGCGGCGGTTTTCATCGAGATGGCGCAGGAACTCGACGAAAGGCAAAGAGACCTCGATGCGATAAAAGCCGAGTCAAACCGGATGGAAGCCGACCTCAAAAAGATCCTCGGGGTATCCCCCGAGGAGGAGCTCGATGAAGCGGCCCAGCTCCTAAGCCCCCCCCTGGCCTCTGAAAACCGGGACATTTTCTACATGCTTGCCAACAGGATGGCCTGCTGGTCCAGGCTGTTTCTCCATGCCCCCCCCGACGCGGCCCCGGTGCTGGTGGCCCTGTCCGGGGAGGTCGTCGAGGAAGTCCTCGACCCGCTCAGAACCCACTGTGGGAGGCTCGGCCTCACTCTGCCCGTGCAGTGTTTCGAGCTGCCTTCGATTCCCGCTCCGGACGGCCTGTCCGATGGAACTTTCGAAACGCTTCTCGCGGAACTGCGGGAATCCGGGCTTGCCGAGTCCCTCGGCCGCGGCCTCGACCGGTTCGTCACCCAACCGGAAGACGATTCGGCCCGCAAGGAGATCGACCGTGTCTGCGGCACTCTGGGCGGGCGCGTCCGACAGGGTCTGCGAAAATCCGGCATCGAGGACGGCATGTCCTTCCGGATGACCCTGGTGAAGATCGGCTACGACGGGAACGTGGGTTTCTGGGAGTGCCTGGACAAGGAGACCTCCGCTGCGGGGAGCGTGCGAATCGCGGCTCCGCCGGCGGGTATCCTCCACTTGAGCGTAGTCTGATACCGGGCTGTGAGCTGCCGGCGCTCATCGCGAACGGCAACGGAGAATCCCGCCCGCAATGCGCGTATCTCGTTTCGCACGACGCGGCAACGCATCGAGGCCCCGTCCGCAATCCGGTCCGAGCGAAACCCTCTCCGGCACGGCTTCGCGCGGGCCGGTTGCGTGCCGCCCGGCGGAGAGCCTGGGGCGGCTCAGGGTCTTGACGACCGGAAAATCGAAACGATGAGCCCCAGCCCGAGGACGGTCGCGATCCCGTATCCGGCTATCCCCAGCAGCGCCGTCAGCGACAGGTTCGAAAGCCCCAGGACGTTCACCGTGACGTCGACGATGTGCTGACCCGAATTGAGAACCATGGCGGCCGCCACGATGGACGCCGAGACGACCAGGCCCACGGTCAGGCGGTCGATCCCTTTTTCCAGTCGTTTCACCTGGCTTTCCAGTCCGGTGTGGCGCAGCTCGAACTGCTGCCTGCCGCTCGCCACATGCCTCATGATGTCGTTGAGGAGCTTGGGCGTGGCCTTGAGATGATTGCCTGCCGCGCGGAAGTCCCGGCCGAGGTTCTTGACCACGCTCCGGGCGTCGTAGCCGCGCTTGAGAAGATCTTTGGCAAAGGGCCTGGTCACCTCCAATATGCTTGCGTCGCTGCCGAGGATCTTGCCCAGCGCCTCGGTTTGGATGAAGGTCTTGAGCAGCAGCAGGAGATTCCTGGGCAGCTTGATGCGATGCTTGAGGACGAGGTGCATCACCTGGTCGTAGACATCCTTCACGGAAATGTTCTTGAGAGATCTCCCGTAAAACGCCTCGCTCACGTCCTTGAGATCGTTCCGAAACGCCTTGAGATCGACGGATTCCTCGCTGATCAGGCCGGCTTCCGCCAAAGCGTCCATGACCAGGTCGTAGTCGTGTTCGGCATAGCCCAGGAACAGGCTCGCGATCTGGTGCATCGTCTCCTCATCCAGGTACCCGGTGATGCCGAAGTCGACCAGGCCGACACGCCCGTCGTACATGACGATGGTGTTGCCGGGATGGGGATCGGCGTGGAAAAAACCGAATTGCATCAACTGCCTGGAGAAGGAACGCAACCCGATCAGGGCGACTCCCCCGGGGTCGATCCCGTGGGCGCGAATCGCGTCGACCTGGTCCATCTTGATGCCTTCGATGTGCTCCATGACGAGCACCGACCTGGTCGTGTAATCCCAGTGGACGGCGGGGATGTAAATCTCTGCGACGTCTTTGAAGTTGTGAGCGAACTTCTCGATGCTGCCCGCTTCGATGAGCATGTCCAGCTCGCGGAAAATGATCCGTTCGAATTCCTTCACCAGGTTGACGAGCCCGATGATCCGCCCCACATCGGACGACCCTTCGATCTTTTCGGCCAGGTAGAACATCAGGCGGATGTCTTCCCGGATTTTTCTGTCGATTCCCGGGCGGATGATCTTGACGGCCACCGCCTCGCCGCTGAAGAGTCTTGCCAGGTGGACCTGCCCGACGGAAGCCGCGGCCAGCGAGTCCGGATGGAACTCGGCGAAAATCTCGGAGATGGGCCGATTGAGCTCCAGCTCGATGACCGACTTCACGTCCTGGAAAGCAATGGGTGGAACCCGATCTTGAAGCTTCTTGAATTCTTCGATGTATTCGGGCGGGAAGAGGTCGGCCCGGGTGCTCATCAACTGACCGAGCTTGACGAAGCTCGGCCCGAGCTCTTCGAGGGCCAGGCGGATGCGCCTCGGCGAGGGGAAACCGGTGCCGAGAGCGATTCCCTCGGCAAGATTCGTACCCTCCTTCACTCTCCTTCCGTTTGAAATCCGATCGACCAGGTCGCCTGCGCCATGCTTGAGCAGAATCCTGGAGATGGTCCCGAATCTCTTGATTCTCCTGAAACCGCGGATTCCCGAGGAAATTCTCATTCCGGTTCTTCCTTGATCGACGTTGCATGTGCGGGCGGAAAACCCCCGTGAACGAGCGAACCAGCCGGGGTTTCACAAGACCCTCCGCAACTCGGTGTGCCGTCGGCCGGCGGGGTGCCCGATCCGGAGTGGAGCCCAAAGGCCTTGAACGCTTTGGAGGATAACCCATTTTCGTGCCGCGATAAAGAAACGTCGTGCGGAACCGTCCCCAAATCAGCGCCGCCCTCCGTGGTTCACTGCGACGAGCGTTCCCCGAGCCCGGGCTCCCCGGGGGGATTTTGCGCCGCACCTTGATCTCCCTTGGGGAAGGCTTATCTTGTGTATCATGCGACGACTCAGGCACTCGATCCCTGTCCGATTGTTCGCGGCGAATCAACACTTCCCAAGCACGAAGGCCTTGTCCTGATCCCTGTTCATAGCGCAACGGATTCCACGTTCCACCCTCGAACCCATGGAGAGCTTTGCGCCGGGTTTTACTGGAGAGCACCGGCTTTTTCACCGCGCAGAAAGAGGGGCCGCCGATCCCGGGAAATGAGGCAGCCACCGTTGGTTTCGCTGCAAGGAACGGGGCGGCGGTCGTTTGAACAAAAACGTAACGCGGATGTTGCTGAAAGGAGTGGGCCATGGAGAACAGCATCTACAAAGTCATCGAGCTGGTGGGAACGAGCACGGTATCCTGGGAGGATGCGGCCAAGAAGGTGATCGATACCGCATCGAAGACATTGAAAGACCTGAGAATTGCCGAGGTGAGCAAGCTGGACGTCAAGGTCGAGAACGGGAAGGTCATTGCCTACCGCGCCCGCTTGCAGGTGTCCTTCAAGTATCACTCTGAAGATTAACGGGCGGGGCGAATCGGCGTCGCGCTCCGGGACGCGCCTTTGCTCTTCCCGAAGACCGCATGATGAGTGGTTGCACTGCTCCAAGTCAGGTCCGCCGGCGCGGCGGACCGCCATAACCTTGAGGTTTCCGACGAAGAACGACGTCAGCCGCCGTCATTCCGGCGTGGCCGGGAACCGGGAAAGAAACTCCGGAGTCCGGCACCCGTCCCGGACTCCACTCCGGGGCCCGCCGGGATGGACGGCCTTCGGTCGATCCTCATGGCTGCCGTCCGGTGTGTTGCGCACAGGTTTATCGGCTGGACAGGCGGAACCACTCGCATGAACGCCGCGGCCGCCGTCCGGCGCATTCCGGAGGGGGTTATCGGCAGCGGAGGACGATATCCAGAAAATTCTCGAGCAGGCGTCGCGAGTGGGCCCGATAGTGCCCCTCCCGGTCGGCAAATTCCCGCACATGGCGCTCATCGCCGTCGCTCCAGGCGGCTACGATCCGGCCGTCGACCTCCGGGTGAAACTGGAGCCCGTATGCGTTCCCACCCCATTCGAAGGCCTGATTCGAGCACGATTCGGAACGCGCGAGGCGGACGGCGCTTTCCGGCAGGTCGAAAGAATCGTCGTGCCACTGGAAGGTGACGAAACGTTCGGGGAGACCCCGGAAGAGCGGACTCGCCAATCCCTGCGAAGTGACTGAAACCGTCCGGCAGCCGCGTTCTCCATGCGAGTTTCTGCAAACCCGGGCCCCCAGGACTTCCGCCAGCAACTGCCCCCCCAGGCAGATCCCCAGGAATGGAACGGCATCAGCCAGAAGTCTTCCGATGTACTTTTTCACGCGGTCCAGGAACGGGTGGATCGCGATATCGTGCACGCTCATTTTGCCGCCCAACACAACTGCACCGCGGATTCCATGCACTTCGGGATACTCGACGCCTTCAAAAGCCGGCACAATTTCGTACCCGATACATTTCTGTTCCGCCAGCTCGGGGAGAACCCCGCAGGGCACCTCCGGATCATTCTGAACGATAACGATCATTTCGGGGTCAAACCTACACTTTTCACATATTTACGTTTTTCACAAACTCCCATGACCCGAGGCTCACAGCACAGCATGAAAAGGTGTCGGGCCAGGGCATTTTCACACAAGCGCAGTAAGCCGTGGATCCGGTCCGGACCACGGCCTTCGCTTGGACAGCGGCCGCGTTTTCATAAAACGGACCGTGCTTCAGCGGAAAGCCCGCATGGACGCGTTCCTTTCATAAAGCCATCCGGCGACTCCTTTGGCCACTAGTGTTAGCAAGAATCGCTCCAGGAGGAAAGCGACGCATCCGGGGGGGGCCTCGTCGCAAAGACGTCACGCGCGGCCGGCAGTCTTGCCTGTCCGCCAACGGGAGCATCCGGCGGCTCCGCCCAGCCCAGCCCCCTGTGGACGATCTCTGCGGCGTGGGGATACGGCATGACACGCCGCCGCAAAACCTGGCGAACCGGTGTTGTGTGATCTCCAGCCCGAATTGGCATGAGACGTCCTCGGGATAGTCGAGAGTATATTACATCCCGAAATCGCCGAGATGTTGTTTGACTTTTCACATTTGCACAGATATGATTGATCAACTTACGAACAGCCGTTAGGGGTGCTCGGATATAGAGCTGAGATGAAACCCTGATTACCTGATCTGGATAATACCAGCGTAGGGAAATGGTTGTGAGGGCTCTTTTTTTGGAACTCTCGTGAAAATGACCGCTTCCCTGCCGGGAAGCGGTTTTTTTATGGCGCAGCCTGTTGCACGACTCGACAACATCCAGAAAGAAACGTACAGCCGCAACATTCTCGTTTCCGAGATCGGTGAAGCCGGCCAGCTTCGGCTTGCGGAAAGCCGTGTGCTGCTGGTCGGACTCGGCGGCCTCGGCAGTTCCGCCCTTTGCTACCTGGCGGCCGCGGGGGTGGGGGAAATCGGCATTGCCGACGGCGACCGGGTCGACCGAACCAACCTGCAGCGCCAAATCCTTCACGGCCCCGCGGACATCGGCCGACCCAAGACAGAATCCGCGCGGGAAAGCGTTTTGAAGCTGAGGACCGACCTGCGGCTCAACCTCCACCCATTCCGGCTCACCCCCGAAAACGCGGCGCGGACCATCGCTCCGTACGACTTCGTGATCGACGCCACGGACAACTTCGATGCGAAGTTCCTCATCAACGACGTCTGTGTCGGCCAGGGCAAGGCCTTCTGTCATGCCGCCGCCGTCGGCCTGCACGGGCAGGCCATGACGATCGTTCCCGGCAAAGGACCGTGCTACCGGTGCGTTTTCCAGGAAAAGCCGCCCGCGGAAACGGTCGAATCGGCGGACCGGGTGGGCGTGCTCGGCTGCGTCCCCGGCGCACTCGGTATCATTCAGGCAGCGGAAGCCATCAAGTACCTGGTCGGCTGCGGGGATCTCCTTGTCGGCAGGCTGCTCACCTGGGACCTGCGGACCATGGCTTTTCGTGAAATCGGCCTGCCGCTTTCCAAGCGGTGCAAGGCATGCGACTCAAACCGACACTCTCGTCCGGAAAGGTAAACTGAAATGGACAAACCTCTCGTCATCGCCGGCCGCTCGTTCCAATCCCGTCTTCTGCTCGGGACCGGCAAGTTCTCTTCCTCCGAAGCCATGAAGCGCGCCATCGAGGCGTCGGGCTCCGAAGTGGTCACGGTCGCCTTGCGCAGGGTCGAGTTGGAAAACCCGCAAGACAGCATCCTTAGCGCCATCGACACCAGCCGTTACCTGTTGCTTCCCAACACGTCGGGCGCCAGGGATGCCCTTGAAGCCGTGCGCCTTGCGCGCCTTGCGCGCGCGGCCGGGTGTGAGCCCTGGGTGAAGCTCGAAGTCACCCCCGACCCGCACTACCTTCTCCCCGACCCGGTGGAGACGCTGAAGGCGGCCGAGATTCTGATCAAGGAGGGCTTCATCGTGCTTCCTTACATCAATGCGGACCCGATCCTGGCCAAGCGGCTCGAAGACCTGGGAGCGGCGACGGTGATGCCTCTGGGTTCCCCGATCGGCTCCAACCGCGGGATCAGAACCAGGGATTCCATCGCCATCATCATCGAGAAGGCGAATGTACCGGTGGTGGTGGACGCGGGTCTCGGAGCGCCGTCCCACGCCGCCGAGGCGATGGAAATGGGGGCGGACGCCGTGCTGGTGAATACGGCCATAGCCGTTGCCGGAGACCCGGAGGCCATGGCGAAAGCGTTTCGGAAAGGGGTCGAGGCGGGACGCGAGGCATACCTGGCGGGACTCGGGAGTACTCGCGCAACGGCCGAGGCGTCCAGTCCTCTCACGGGATTTCTGAGGTGATATGAAGATGAGCTTCTACAATGAAATCAAACAGTACAAGTGGTCGGACATCGGCCGCGACCTGAAAAGCCGGTCGCGATCGGACGTGGAAAGGGCACTCGGGTCTCGGCCCGTGAACCTGGACGGGCTGATCAGCCTGCTCTCCCCGGCCGCCGAACCTTTGCTCGAAGAGATGGCGCAAGAAGCGCACAGGCTGACGATCCGCAGGTTCGGCAACGTGATCTCCATGTTCGCGCCGCTCTACATTTCCAACGTGTGCATGAATCGCTGCGCCTACTGCGGTTTCAACGCCGGCAACCCGGTCGCCCGCCTGACGCTCACCGTCGAGCAGATCGAAGCGGAAGGCAGGGCCATCAGGGCGCTCGGCTTCCGGCACCTGCTCCTGGTTTCCGGAGAGGCCCCCAAGATCGTCACCATGGACTACCTGAAGAGCGCGCTGGACGTGTTGCGCCCGTTGTTCCCGTCCCTTTCCGTCGAGATTTTCCCCCTGGACACCGCCGCGTACGCCGAGCTCATCGACCATGGCCTGGACGGACTGGTCGTATTTCAGGAAACCTACGACGAGGAGTTGTACGGGAAAGTCCACCTGGGGGGGAAGAAGAGGGACTACCGGTGGCGGCTGGAAACCCCGGACCGGGGCGGGTCGGCAGGCTTTCGCCGGCTCGGTCTGGGCGCCCTCCTCGGGCTCAACGACTGGCGAGTGGAAGCGTTTTTCCTCGCCCTGCACGCACAGTACCTGCTGCGCACCTACTGGAAGTCGCAGATCGGCATTTCCTTTCCGCGCCTGCGACCGGCTGCCGGGGCCTTCCAGCCGGCTCATCCCGTTTCCGATATCGACTTTGTGCAACTGCTGACCGCCCTGCGGCTGTTCCTGCCCGACGCCTCCCTGGTGCTCTCGACCCGCGAACCCGCGTCCCTGAGGGACCACCTGGTGCCGCTGGGCATCACCACCATGAGCGCCGGGTCTCACACGGAACCGGGCGGGTACAGTCGCGAATCGGAGGCCGAAGCGCAGTTCGAGATCGCCGACAGACGATCTCCCGAGGAGGTGGCGAACATGCTCAGGGAAAAAGGCTACGAGCCGGTGTGGAAGGACTGGGACAGCATCTTCCTCACCCCGGGACGTGAAACCGCCGCCGCCTGACGCCGGGACGGGAAAACCGGCCACCTGCACCCCTGTCGCCGTGCGCGGGGTCTTCACAAAGACCGGCGATGCCGGGTCCACGCCCGTCTCTCCCGGCCTCGCGCCAGGGTCTCCGCCTCGCTCGTGACGTTCCGGAGGCCGGTTTCCCCGGAAACTCCAATTCGCGGCGGATTCTCCCCCGGTCTGCCCGGACCGGGAGGAGACACCGACCCCAAACGGCGGCCTTGCACCATGCGATCGGTTTCAGGACCGATCGCTGCCGAGTCGGGAAATCGATCATGCGAATCATGGTGAATGGACAACCGAAAGAATACGACAAGCCCCTCACGGTCGGAGGCCTGCTGCAGGCCCTGGGGATCGATCCGCGGACGGTTGTGGTCGAACGCAACCTGGAAATCCTCGACCGGTCCTCCATGGACGGTGAAACCATTCGTGACGGCGATTCCATCGAAATCATCAGGTTCGTCGGAGGAGGATAGATGAAAACAACGATCAAGGCCGCCAGGACAGCCCTTCTTCTCGATGCCGACATCTATCCGGTGACCTGCGAGAAGCTCTCGAACGGCAGAACCGACCTCGAAGTGCTCGACGCCGTCATCGAAGGCGGCGCCAGGATGATTCAACTGCGCGAGAAGGACCTTTCCAAGCGGGGTCTTTACCATCTCGCCCTTAAGTTCCGCGAAGTCACGGCCCGGGCGAGGGTTCTTTTCATCATCAACGATCACCTGGATATCGCTCTCGCCGCTGAAGCCGACGGAGTCCACCTGGGCCAGGACGACCTGCCGCTCGCCGCGGCGCGGCGGCTGGCCCCCGACCTGATCCTCGGGGCTTCCACGCATTCCCTGGAAGAAGCCCTGCGGGCGAAGCACGACGGCGCGGACTACGTGAACATCGGCCCCATCTTCCCCACCAAGACCAAGGCGGGGGTCGATCGTCTTCTCGGACCGGAAGCCATCGCAGCAATCAGCCCCCATCTGGACATCCCCTTCACGGTGATGGGCGGCATCAACGCCTCCAACATCGATCGGGTGCTCGAAAACGGGGCGCGCCGGATCGCCATGGTGTCGGCCATCACCATGGCCCCGGACATCGCCGAAACGGTCCGGGCCTTCCGGAAAAAGATCAGGAGCTATTCGCGGCCGTCCTGACCGATTTCCCGCCGGCATTTCTCCCCCGGCTTTCCGGAGGAGCCGCGCAGTCGAAGCCTCCCTCTGCCGGTCTTGTTGTCAACCAAAAATCAATCCTGGGTTAACAATCTGTTGACAGCGTTTCGAAGCGCATTGTAAAACCTTCCGGACCCTTCAGCCCGTCAACCCGGTTCGCAGGAAAGGATTCCACGCGATGAAACCGTCAACCGTCAAGAACCTGCGGCGCGCCGCCGATCGCGGCGAGCCTGTGTCCGAGGAAACGGCCTTCGACATCCTGCTCGCTCGCCCCGATGAAATACCCGAGCTCATGAATGCCGCCACGGCGGTGCGCAGGCGTCATTTCGGCGAGCGATTGCAGCTCTGTTCCATCCTGAACGCCCGGAGCGGGGCGTGTTCGGAGGACTGCGCCTTCTGCGCCCAATCGGCGCATCATGAAACCCACGCCGAGGTGTTCGGCCTGCTCGACGGGAACGAGATCGCGGCGGCGTACCGGAAGGCGGCCGAGCTGCCCGTGAGCCGTTTCGGGGTCGTCACCAGCGGCAGGGCGCTCTCGGACGAGGACATCGAGGCCATCGCCGCAACCGTGCGGAACACATCGGACCCCCGCGTGGCCTGGTGCGCCTCCATGGGGTGCCTGGACAGGTCCCGGCTCCAGCTCCTGAAAGAAGCGGGCGTCAGTCGTTTTCATCACAACCTGGAAACCGCCGAGAGCTATTTCCCCGAAATCTGTTCGACACACGGCTACGCCCAGCGGCTGGACACGGTTCGCGCGGTGAGGGAAGTGGGCTTGGAGGTCTGCTGCGGGGGCATCCTGGGCCTGGGCGAGAGCCTGGAGCAGCGGGTGGAGTTCGCGGCGCTGCTGGCCCGGGAGGAGGTGGATTGCATCCCATTGAATTTCCTGGTTCCCATCCCCGGAACCCGGCTCGAGGCCCGGCCGCCGATGAAGCCGCTGGACATGATCCGCAGCATCGCCATGTTCCGGATGATGAACCCCAAAGCCGAGGTGAAGGTTTGCGCGGGCCGTGTCCGGATGGGAGACTTGCAGGCCGTGATCTTTTACGCGGGAGCCACGGGGATGATGGTGGGACCGCTGCTCACCGTTGCGGGTCGGGACGTATCCAGCGACCTGCGGATGCTCGAAGACCTCGAATTCCCGGCATCGGCGCTCAACTGAGGCACGTCCGAAGAACCGGGGCTTCGATCAAGGCACGGGGACGACTCATGGGGCGTGTCCCCTGCGCTTTCCGTCACTCCTTGGCCCGGTTGACGCACCAGAAGGCCAAGACGAAGAGCACCGTCCCGATCCCGGCCAGGAGCAGATACGGGTAAGGCTCCGCGGGCTGTTGGAAGGCGGAGCCTCGGATGGCGTGGGCAGCGTGCGTGAGGGGGAGAAAGTTGAGAACGCTCTGCGCCCAGGGCGGCATCCGGTCGACGGGAAAGAACGTGCCGCCGAGGAAGGCCATGGGGGTGATGAAGAAGTTGGTGAGCAACGCCTGGTCGGCATGGGACGCGACGAGCATGGCCAGGCAGACGGCAAGCGAGGAGAAAACGAAGCTGTTGAGCAGAACGGCGACCCAGAAGAACGCGCCGTAGTGCAGCACGACCCCCGAAATCAACCCGATCAGCAGGATGACCCCCACGGACAACAGTGCCCGCGTCATTCCGGCCAGCACCTCCCCGGTGACGTAGGCAATGTTGCGGATCGGCGCCGCCTGGAATTCCTCGAAGATTCGCCAGTAGAAGCGGGCGATATTGATTTCGCCGGCGATGGCGAACGCCTGCGTCATGCTGCTCATGGCCACGAGGCCCGGGATCAGGAATTCCATGTAAGTGTGCCCGCCGATGCTCACCCCCTGCCCCATCCCCAGCCCGAAGGCGATCAGGTAGAGCAGCGGCGCCACCGACATGGAAGCGGTCTGCCGGAAGAACTTCTTCCGAAGGATCAGCATTTCCCGTTGATAAATTGCCAGACAGCCTCTCACGGTTGCACTTTCTTGCCCGTCACGGAGATGAAAACATCCTCCAGGTTGACCCTGCGCAGGGAGAAGCTCCCCTTTTGGGTTTCAATATGCCGGTTGGCTTCCTCCCGGTCTTTGAAATACGCGGTCTCCATGTCGCCGTCGACGATCTTGTCCAGGGCCCAGGAACCGAGTCGCGCCATGAGGTCCCGGGGAGTGTCGAGGGCCACGATCGTCCCCTCATTGAGAAAGGCCACGCGGTCGGCCAGGAATTCGGCTTCCTCGATGTAATGCGTGGTGAGAAAGACGGTGCATCCCTTCTGCTGAATCTTTTTGACCAGCGACCAGATGCGCCTGCGTATGGTCGGGTCCAGCCCCACCGTGGGTTCGTCCAGGAACAGGATCCGCGGCGAATGCATCAGCGCCCGCGCCACCATCACCCGCCGTTTCAACCCCCCGGAGAGCTGCTTGACGGGGCTGTTCCTCCGGTCGTTGATTTCCACGTAGTCGAGCAGCTCATCGATGCGCGCGGCGCGCTCGCGCCGCTTCATGTGAAAGAGTTTCCCGTGGATGTTGAGGTTTTCGACCACGGTGAGCTCATGATCGAGGTTGAGGGTTTGCGGCACCAGGCCGCACTGCCTTTTGGCTTCGAGCGTCTCCGAGATGACGTGAAAGCCGTGCAGCCAAGCGTCTCCGGTAGTAGGGTAGGCCAGCCCCGTGAGAATCCTGATGGTGGTGGTCTTGCCCGATCCGTTGGGGCCCAGGTAGGCGAACAGCTCCCCCTCCTCCACGTGGAGGTCGACCCCCCGCAGGGCGTGCACGGATTTGTACTTCTTGGTGAGTTTGTCGATCCGGATCACGGAGGCGGCCCGTCGTTCATGACTCGCGGTTCACGGCTCATCGTCGGTCGCGGACCATTCAATCCTGCCGATGTCGGCCAGGAGAAGGTCGAACATCCAACTTTCGATATCGCTCCGGTCCCGCAACGGTTTGCGAATCCCGGTCGGGTGCACATGCAGCCCATTGACAACTGCGGCTTTTTCGAATATCCGAAGGGCTCCCGTCCATGGGAGAACCACGGCCGTGTTGCCGCGTGCTCCTGTCTTTCGGTCCCGCCGGGGACCTGCGGCCATCGCGAAGACCGAGGCGCCAAGGCACTTTGCGACCGAAGACAACCGTCTGTCAAGGGTGTTCTCCGGCGGCAGACCCGCGACGGGATGTCCCGGCGCCTTGAACCCTGGAATTGTAATTGAATTATTGAAGAAGTTGATCGAAAAAATTATACTACGTCATTTTGAACGGCCGGATCATCCGGAATTCATTTTTTATTAACGGGATCAAAGGAAAGCTTTATGGAGTACGATGTAGGAGTCGACGCCGGTTCGGTGAGCATCAACTGTGTCGTGATCGACGATCGGCAACAAATCGTGGTCGAGGTGCCTTACCTGCGCCATTTCGGGTTGGCATTCGAAGAAACCCGCAGAGTGCTCTCCAAACTTTTCAGTCCCGCCTTTCTGAAAGGCGAACACACCATACGGTCCGTTTCCTTCACGGGGGTCCACGGGCAGTTGATCGCCAGGACGCTGGGGGCTCCCTGCGAGGTGGAGACGATCGCCCAGGTACTGGGGGCCAACCTTGTGGTCCCTGGAGTACGGAGCATCATCAGCATCGGCGGCCAGGACGCGTCCCTGTTCCAACTCGCCCACGAGAACGGCCATTGGCATCTCGAAGCCTTCAACATGAACGGTCCCTGCGCCTCGGGCACCGGATCGTTCATCGATCAGCAGGCGGAGCGGCTCGCCCTGTCCATGTACGGCCCCGACTTCAACATGGACCAGGACAAGCTCCAACAGACGCTCCAGGATTTCATCGCCCTGGGGCTGAAGAGCACCTACCCGGCTCCGGTGGCCTGCCGCTGCACGGTGTTCACCAAGTCCGACATGATCCACCTGCAGAATAAAGGGGAGACCCTGCCGAACATCATCGCCGGACTTCATTACGGCAATGCCGCCAATTACCTCAGCACCATCGTGGCGAACCGGGAGCTGATCGAACCCGTCATTTTCATCGGGGGAATGGCATCCAACGAGCTCCAGGTCCGGGCCATGCAGCACTACTTTCCAAACCTGCTGGTACCGGCGTATCACACTTCCCTGGGCGCCCTGGGCGTCGCTCTTCAGGCCCAGAAGCAGGGTTGGCGAAACCGGGTGGACCTGTCTCGGCTCGACGCTTCGCACTCCGGATCGGAGGAACATTTCCCCAAGGCGGAACGGCTTCGACTGGAATTCACTCACTTCGACTCGGACAACTCCCTGTCCCCCTGGGGAACACGGCACAAGAAGCCGGTTCAGGCGTACCTCGGCGTGGACATCGGGTCCACCACCACCAAGTATGCCCTCATCGACGACCAGTTGCGGATCATTCACAAGTGCTATCTGCCCACCCGGGGCAAGCCCATCGAGGTGACCCAGCAGTTGCTCCGGACGCTGCACAAGGAGGTGGGCAGGAACATCCGGCTCATGGCCATCGCCACCACCGGATCGGGCCGGAACGTGGCCGGGGATTTCCTGAGCGCCGACCTGATCATCGACGAGATCACCGCGCACGCGCGCGGAGCCGTCCAGGTGGATCCCGAGATCGATACCATCTTTGAAATCGGCGGGCAGGATTCCAAGTACATCCGCATCGAAAACACCCACCCGCTCGATTTCGACATGAACAAGGTCTGCGCCGCGGGAACGGGCAGCTTTCTTCATGAGCTGGCCAACAAGATGAAAATCAACATCGTGGAGGAATTCCAGGAAATCGCGCTTTCCGCGCAGGCGCCGATTCACCTGGCGGAACGCTGCACGGTATTCATGGAATCGGACCTGGCCAGTTACGCGCAAAAGGGAGCGGCGCGGGAGGACCTGATCGGCGGTCTCTGCTATGCCATCGTCTACAACTACCTCAACCGTGTGGTCGAGAAGCGTTACGTCGGCCAACGGGTCATGTTCCTCGGAGGACCTTCGCTCAACCGGGGCATTGTGGCCGCCTTCGAAAAGGTGCTGGGCCGCGGGGTGCTCGTGCCGAAACACCGCGAGGTGATGGGGGCTTTCGGCGCCGCGCTGGCGGTGCGCGAGATGTTCGTGAAAGGGGAAGTCAGCCGGATCAGCCGGGACCTGGAAGGACTGGCGGCGACCGAGGTGGGATTCTCCGAAAACATCTGCCGCGCGGACAAGAAATGCCACAACGAATGCAAGCTGAAAATCTACAATTTCGGAGGGCACAAGAGCGTCTGGGGCGGTGATTGCGGGCGCTACGAAGCAAGTCGATACGAGGGGGTTCGCCGGGAAGATCACTTCAAGGAGCGCCAGGACTACTTCCTGGAAGCCCTGGAGGAAGCGGGAGTCTCCACGACGGACCTCACGCGGATGGACCGTACGGATCGGCCGACCGTTGGAATTCCCATGGCGCTTCATTCCCTCGAGTGGGGGGTGCTGTGGGCGCACCTGTTCGCGGAGCTCGGCTTTTCGGTGGTGCTCAGCCCCCGAACCAACAACCGCATCGTGCTGAGCGGCGTGGAGAGCATGACGGCGGAAACGTGCTTTCCCGTGAAGGTCTTTCACGGGCACGTGCGTCACTTGCTCGACCGGGCGGAATACCTGTTCCTGCCGAACGTCATCAACATGCCGACGCCGAGCAGCGAAGAGACCGGGTTTTTCTGTCCGCTCGTGGAGAGTTCCCAGTACATGGTAAGGGCGGCCTGCTCCGTGCCGGACAAGCGGATGATCCGGCCGACCCTGCATTTGAAGGACGACCTGAAACACCTGGCGCGCTCCTTCCTGCAGGGTTTCCCCGACGTGCTGCGCCCGGGGGCGACGCGGATGGAAAAGGCGATAGAACGTGCCTGGGCAAGGCAGACGGCCTTCCGGGATCGATTACATTCCCGGGGCAGGGAAATCCTCGCGCGCACGAGCGCCGATGAACCCGTCTGGATCGTCACGGGCCGCGCCTACAACCTGCATGACGAGAGGCTCAACCTTCAACTGGGAAAGCAGCTCGCCAAGCTGGGCATCCTTGCGCTGCCCATGGACTATCTGAACGCGGACGATGAAGATCTGAGCGATTTCCCCAACATGTACTGGGGGCTGGGGGCGAGGATCCTGCGTACCGCCAAGCGCATCGCCCGCAATCGGAACTGGTATGGAGTACACCTCACCAACTTCAGTTGTGGAGCGGATTCTTTCATGGAGCACTTCTACCGGCATGCGCTCAGGGAGAAGCCGTCCCTGATTCTCGAGCTGGACGAGCACAGCGCCGTCGCCGGTCTGCTGACCCGCATCGAAGCGTATCAGAACGTCGTGAAGAATCTGCAGGAAAAGAACGCGCCGCAGACGGGCAATGAAGGGATGCCCTGCCAGGCTCTCGGCCGATAGGACCGCCCGGAACGCGGACGATCCTTCGCCAAAGCGGGCGAGAACGGTTTTGGGGTCGTCCCGGGAGGTCGCCGTACGCCGGGGGTCCACGGCAAACGGCGATCCTCGGCTCCTTTGTTCCGGCGCACGCGCGAGTCCGGCGCGGGTCGGCTCTCCCGACGCCCGGGCATGCCCATCATTCCCGGGCGGTCGGAAGTCACGGGGGCCTCGGGGGCTCCCGCATTCCGGCACGCACCGGGGTGACGATTGGAGCGGTTGGGATTGGTCCAACGCACAGACAATGACATTTTGCATTGACGATCATCTGCGGAGCCTCACGGCACGCGATTCGTATCGGGTTCGGAAAGAACGAAGAATGGCAGTTTCCAACGATCGTTCGTCCTTTGATCGGTTCCACACCAGCGTCAGACAGTTCGATGTTTCCGGCAAGACCCTGCTGCTGCCGGACATGGCCCCTTTCGGGGCACGGCTTCTTGCAGCGTGCTTTCGCGCCGTCGGGGTCAATGCCAAGGTCATGGAGACTTACACCGGCCTGGCCCTGGGCAAGGAATTCACCTCGGGGAAAGAGTGCTTCCCCTGCCAGGTGACCCTCGGCGACATCCTGTACCACCTCCAGAAGGAAAAGGAACGACTCGGTTCCTCCTTTTCCCCGGACCGGTACGTGTACTTCATGCCGGAGGCGGACGGCCCCTGCCGCTTCGGCATGTATAACAAGCTTCAGCGGCTGATCCTCGACCGTTTCCCCGAATTCAAGGAAATTCCCATCGTCTATCTGTCCACCGAAGACTCCTACGCGACGGGCGGCATCATGCCGCCGGAGGAGTCGTCCATCTTCCGGAAACTGAGCTACGTCGCCATCATCGTTGCGGACGTGATGGACCGTGTTGTCTGGCGGATTCGGCCTTACGAAAGCCGCCCCGGCGCCACGGACGCCTTCATGGCCCAGGCCGTTGACGCCATGGCCGCAACCATCGAAGAGGTGGGGGCCGCGCTCAATTTCCCCAGGCTTCTCGATCAGCTCGAAGAGGTCGTCGTCGCCGCCCGGAACATCGCCGATCCGCGCATACCCCGCAAGCCGCGTATCGGCATCGTGGGCGAAATATACCTGCGCTGTCACCCGGATTCGAACCAGAACATCATCCGCGAGCTGGAAAAATGCGGCGCCGAGGTCCTGGACGCTTCCCTGGGCGAGTGGGTCAATTTCGTCACTTTCGAGCAGGAAAGGAAATTGCGGAGGGCCTGGAAAATCGCGTGGCTCGACCGCAACCATTCCCGGCTCCGGAAGGTCACCCGCGCACTGTTCGGCAACCTGATCGAGGGACTCTACCAGCAGGTGCGGCAACACCAGGTCTATCGAAGGGCGCTAAAGCATCTGGACATACCGGTCGATCACAGTATACGGAAGATCGAGCGCCGGCTGCAGCGCGACCGGCTCTTCACCTTCGATATCGGGACCGAAGCGGCGCTCAGTATCGGCGGTGCTCTCGAATACGCCCACGAGGGGTTCGACGGCGTCGTCAATGTTTTTCCCTTCACGTGCATGCCCAGCACCATCTGCGCCTCCATTCTGAAGCCGCTGCTGCATGACATGAAGGTCCCGTATCTCGACGCGCCTTACGACGGAGCCATTCAGCCCAATCGGGAAACCGCCCTGCGCACCTTCGTCTATCAGGCAAAACAGCACCTTGAATCTCGCACCGCGAGAACGAAACGATAAGGCAAGACATGTCTCAAACCATGATCATCAATGCAATACATCCTGAGGAATTTCGCGTCGCTCTTATGGAAGGCCAGACACTGGAAGGTTTTTTCATTGAAACGGCCACACGCGGAAAAGTTGTCGGCAACATCTACAAGGGCATCGTCACCCACGTTCAGCCCAGTCTCCAGGCCGCTTTCGTCAACTACGGGATGGAGCGCAACGGCTTTCTTCCCTTCCCCGAGATCCACCCCGAGTACTACGAAGAGGACTCGGACGAAAGGGTGCGCATCCAGGATGTGATCCATTCGGGACAAGAGGTCCTGGTCCAGGTCGTCAAGGAAGAGCTCGGGAGCAAGGGTGCTCTGCTGACCACCTATATCTCGCTGGCGGGGCGCGATGTTGTCTTGATGCCGGGTCAGAGTCAACGCGGAGTATCCCGAAAGATCGAGGACGGAGGCCAGCGCGAACGTCTCAAGGAACTGGCGGGCGATTTGAAGGTCCCGGAAGAATTCGGGGTGATCCTTCGAACGGCGGCCGAGGGACGAACCAAGCGGGAGGTAACCAAGGACTTCAATCACCTCATGAAGATCTGGGAAGAGATCAGGAAACACGTCCAGGAGACTCCCGCGCCCGCGCTCATTTACAAGGAACAGGACCTGGCGGTTCGCGTGATCCGGGACTACTTCAATCCGAACATCAAGACCATCCTGGTGGACGACCGGGAAGTCCTCAAACAGGTCAAGGATTTCATTCGCATCATCAGCCCCAGGCATGACCGGGTCGTGCGGTTTTACAAGGAAGACGGGCCGATCACCGGCAAGTACAATCTCGAAGAGCAGATCGCCCAGATCTTCCGCAAGAAGGTTCCTCTCAAGTCCGGGGGCCACCTGGTTATCGACCCCACCGAAGCCCTGGTGGCCGTCGACGTGAATTCGGGCCGCACCAACAGCGGCGAGGGGGCGCTCGAGGAGATGGTCTTCAAGGTCAACATGGAGGCCGCCGCGGAAATCCCGCGGCAGCTGCGCCTGAGGGATCTCGGAGGACTTATCGTCATCGACTTCATCGATATGCGCGACAACCGCCACACTCGCGAGGTGGAACGGCGTCTCAAGGAAGAGATCAAGAAGGACAAAGCCAAAATCACCGTCGGCCGGATTTCTCGCTTCGGGCTGCTGGAGCTCTCCCGTCAGCATCTCGGGCTGAACATCATGCGGGGCTCCTACAAGGAATGCCCGCTGTGCCAGGGCGCCGGCATGGTTCGTTCGGCGGAAACGACGGCGTTGTGCTACTTGCGCAAGATCTGGCTCACCCTGTCTCAGAAAAAGCCGGCTTCGGTCCGGGCCACCTTCGCTCCGGAAGTCGCGCATTACCTGCTCAACCGCAAGAGACAGGAACTCACGCGCCTCGAGGAGCGCTACGGCACCAACATCCAGATCGAATCCCTCGCCACCATGCTGCCGCACGACGGACACCTCGAATTCACCGCCCGGGAGACCCAGGAGAAACCGTAGGACCATGCGCGGGCGGGGCACGTCCCCCGCCCGCTTTTTTCAATACGTTTCCGCCGATGGTTTTTTCACCCACGGCGCACTGAAGGCAGATCGATTATGCCCGCCGCCGATTCGCGCCGCCGGACTTCCCGCCCGAAGACCAGCTCTCGAAAAGCTCGAACGACTGATTGAGCACGTGGTGGGCAACGAGTCAAACCGATACCCCGATATCCTGGCGGAGGACGATCATGAGTGAGAGAGCACAGGAACTGGCGAAGAGTCTCAGGGCATTCAACCGTGGAGTGATCGCTTTTGTGGAGGGGTGCGCCGAGGAGCAGTGGAATAAGGTGTGCGCCTGGGAGCAGTGGCCCGTGGGCGTGACGGCGCGGCACATCGGCGCGGGCCATTACACCATCCTCGACCTGGTAAAGATGATCGTCGCCGGGGAAAAACTGCCCGAAATCACCGCCGCGCAGATCGTGGAGATGGCGAACCGGCATGCCGTGGAACACGCGGACTGCAAGAAGGCGGAAGTACTGGAAGTGCTGGAGAAGAACGGTGAGATGCTAGCCGCTTATGTGGCCGGATTGAAAGACGCCGAATTGGACCGGTCCGCCCACCTCGCCCTGGTGAAAGGCAACGTCACCGCCCAGCAGGTCGTTGAAATGGTGGTCCTGCAGTCCGGCGGCGAGCACTTCGCAAACATGAAAATCGCCGCGGGATCCTGAGCCTTCCTTATTCCGCGCGTCCAGCCGTCACCGCGGTGAACGGCGGGAAAGCGATTGCGGATCGGTCTCGCGTTTTCTTGTGAAAATGCGCCGGCCCGGCACATTTTCACCCTCCGCTCCGATTCGCCCGGGTTAGGCGAAGTCGATACAAGGGGCGGAGTTTATCCTGCCCGCGTCCACCTCCCGACGGGCAGGTGCTGTGTCATCATGAACGCAGCTCGGGTTCAGTTTGTAGGCGGAGGGGTGTGAGCGGATGCGGCGCGCGTTTTCATGTAACCTGCCGCCTTGTCCTTCAACTCCCTGAATTTGTCGGAAACCGTTTCCAGCCTGTCTTCCCATTGCGGGTTGGGAACCTGGCCTTTGACCGCCTCTCTGAACGTGATGATCATGGAAGTCTGGAAGAAGGGCTTGAACAGTGCCAGCTTGACCCCGTAGGCCAGCGTGAACGCCACCGCAAACCAGAAGAACTTCAGCGTTTCGTTATGGGTCGCGGCGGCCAGGACTCCGAAAGGAACGAGGAAAATGAGGAGCACGACCACGAAAGCCACGAAATTGGCCACCGTGCATGCCGCGGCCGTTATCAGGAGGGGCTTCCAGTTCTGAGCGTAAAGGATTACTCCCCGTTTGGCGCTTTCCCAGATGTTCTCGTCCCCGCGGGACAGGTTGTAGCTCAGGATGGTTTCATCCACGTACGTCAGCGAGAAATTGATCACGCTGTTGGCAATCTTCGTCAAACCTTCGATGCCGGGCAGGGGAAGGATGTCGGTAACGGCAGCGACGGTCCTGTTGATCGCGCGGATGGTGCCGTCCACCAGGCGGTCCACCAGAAACAGGACGGACACTTCCTTGAACATCCGGGTCACCAGGTCCTTGCCGTACTGAAACTGGTTGACGCCCTCGGGAAGCGAACCCTTCTGAAGCAGTTCGGTGATCACCGCAATGTGGCCGGCATCGACGAGGTAAAGGGCATACTGTTTCCCGACGCGCACCAGGCCGACGAGCAGCGCGACGCCGATGAGAAAGAAGATCACGCCCCCTCCGCCGAAAACCTTCCCCAGGAGCAGCAGCAGACCGATGATCAACGCTCCGGCCACACCAAGAACGGAGTAGATTCCCATGCGCACCAGCAGGTACGGCAACGTTTTGAGCAGAATGTCCAGAGTTTCCCTGTAATAAAAATTCATCCGCTACCTCCTTTGGCTGTCTCGACGGACCCTCCCAAACCTTTTTCGCCGGCCGAAACGACGATCCGAACGTCCGGTTCCCGCCGGAATTGGCGCACTCGGCTCGGCGCTCTCTTCCGCAATCGCATCGGCCATTGAACCCACGACCGTCCCTGCCGGCCAACCGGTTCCGCAGGGTTACGGCGGTGCGGTCCATCTCTTTTATCGGCTTTTGCGGCGGAGAGGATGACACGGCCGGCGATGCCTCATTACTCCCCGCGCCGCCGCTCGAAACACTTGCGCAGCGTCGACGCAAGTTTCTCGGGGGGATTTAGAATCAACTCGTTCCTCAGGAGCTTCTGGAGAAAATAATCGTCGGTGCGGTAGTTTTCGTAAACGTTCTGGCGCGAGATGACCCGCAGGAAACACCGGAAGGTATCGTCGCGGGCGCCGAGCGGACCGGAATAGAGCGTGAAATTGAAGGTTGAAATCCCCTGAGCGCCGAATCCCTCGAGCACAGTCGAAAACCCGTAGGACAATTCCGCCCAGTCCCGGTCCTCCATCTCCATGAAATCCCGCTTTTCAGTGAGAATACCCAGGACTTCATTGGTCCCCCGGGGAGCGAATGCGGCAATCCAGGTCACGGCGCCGGTCCGGGCGATGAAGCGCAGCCCCAGTTCCCGTTCCTTTTCGGCCAGGTCCACCCAGTAGCAGGAGCCGTGTTGCGCGTGGTAGGCCCTGCCGAGGGTCATCAGCTCTCCCGTGTGCGTGTAGGGTATGTCACTTCCCAGCACCTGGAAATGAGGATGAAGGATACTCGCTCCGGCAGGTGCGAGATAGTTCCCGTTGACGGTCAGGAATCGAATCCCTTCCCGTGCCCGAAAAAGAAGCCTGATGAACGTGATCGAGGCAAGGAAAGCTTCTTCGATCAGCGGAGTCGAGAACTCCTGCAAGGGCACATAATGATCGGAGCCGACGCGGAGCACCGCGTGGACCTGGGACACGGGAAACAGGTTGGGGAAAAGCACCGATTCTCCCACGCGGACCCTTCCGCCGGGCACGAGATCCTCGGGGTATGTGGGGGTCAGTTCCTTCCAGCGGTCGCCGCACAGGAAGCATTTCGGGGCGCTTTCCCGGGCGAGACGCTCCAGCAGCGCCTGGTCTGAAACGCCGAAAAACCCCGCCTTGCCCTCAATGCTGGGGTTGAAAACGGACTGCTTTCCCGTCAGGGGGTCCTTTCGGATTTCCAATTGCTGGGTGACGAGCCGGTTGTCCAGCAGCGGGTTGTGGAATGTGGACGACTGCACGTGACTTTCAAAACGGATTTTCTCCTTCATGGCTGAACATCCTCGGGAGGTTCGGAGCATGAGTTGCGTGTAGGGGTCGAACGATCCGGCCGCAGGATACGCGGCCCCATCCCCGCGCGGAGGCGGCGCGTGCCCCCCTTTACACGTCGAAACCGGGGACCGCGAGAGGGTCCGAAGCTCTCCCCTGCGAGCTCAAAAGTCGACAAAGAAAACCGTTGCTACGTTCCCTCTCCGGTCCGCGGGCCGGATTGCCCGCGGACGGCCCCTCGCCGCAGGAGGCCCGCCACCTTCTCATCCGAGTACCCGGAAAGTCCCCTCAGCACTTCCTCGGTGTGCTCGCCCAAGAGCGGCGGCGACCCATAGCGCGTATTTTCGGCCCCCGACATGCGAACGGGATTTCCCGTGGCCCTGAACCTGAGTCCGACTCCTGTGTGGTCGATATCGACGACCATGTTCAATGCCAGAGTGGTCGGGTCGTTGAGGGCCGCCTGCAGGTCGTTGATGGGAGCGCACGGGATTCCGCGCTCCGAGAGAATTTCGAGCCACTCACTGCTTGTTCGGGAAGAGAACCGCTCTTTCAGTATGTCCATGAGCTCCCGGCGATTGCAGTTTCGTGCATCGAGCGTGTGAAAGCGGGGGTCCTTCTCGAGGTCCGCATCGTCCAGCGCCTTGCACAGCAACGACCAGAACTTCGGCAGATGCGCGTCGATCACAATGTGCCCGTCCCGAGTCGTGACGGCGTTGTAAGGCATGAGCGACCGGTGGCCCGACCCCACCGGACCCGGGATTTCCCCGGAGTAGAGATGGAACGCCGCTTCGTAGCTCAGCAGGGAGATCATCACCGCGAAGAGCGGCACTTCGATGCGTTGACCGTCGCCGGTCCGCTCGCGGGCGTGGAGCGCCGCGAGGATCCCGGCGACGGCATAGATGCCCGCCACGTGATCGGAAACGGAAATCCCCATGCGCAGCGGAGGCCCCCCCGGCTCCCCGGTCAGGCTCATTCCCCCTCCCCGGGCCTGCATCATCAGGTCGAAGGAGGGTTTGAAACGGTCGGGGGAGTCCGATCCGTAACCGTTGATCGAGCAGCAAATGATGCGGGGATTGTGAGCGCGCAGCACTTCGTGGTCGATCTTCAGCTTTTCCGCAACGCCGTACCTGAGGTTGTCCAGGACCACGTCGGAGGTCTTCACCAGGTCGTAGAACACCTGGAGCCCCTCCGCCGAGGCCAGATCGATGGAGACGCTTTTCTTGTTCCGGTTCAGCGCCATGAAGTAGACGCTCTCGCCTTCGTAAAAGTGAGGCGGCGTGCCGCGCGCGCTGTCTCCGCCCAGGGGAGGCTCTATCTTGATGACGTCGGCCCCGAGGTCGCCAAGGATCATCCCGGCGTACGGCCCAGCGAGGACCTGGCCCAGTTCCAGGACACGGATATCGGATAGACTCGGTTTCATCTCGTCACCCGGCATGGAGCTCGCCCGCATACTCGAAGAGCGCCGGCACGCCCCCCGTGTGCCAGAACAGCACCGTATCGCCGGGCGCGAATTCCTTCCCGCGGATCATGTCGATCATGCCGCCCAGCGCTCTCCCCGTGTAGACCGGATCGGCCAGGATCCCTTCGCATCGCGCCAGCAGGCGGATCGCCTCGCGCTCGAGGTCGCCCACCACCCCGTATCCGGCACCCAGGTATTCATAGCGCATCCGGAACCGGTCGGCGTCGTAGTTCGCCTGCAGCCCGAGCGTCCCGGCAATCCGGTTGGCCAGGACCGCCAGTTCGGATTCGTATGAACCCCCGCCCGACACCCCTTTGTCGATCCCGATGCCGATCACCTGTGCCGGAAAATCGAACGCATCGATTCCCACGGTGAGACCCGCGTGGGTCCCGCCGGAACTCGACGGAATGATCACGGTGTCGATCTTTTCGTTCCGCGAGGCAAGTTGCTGTTTGAGCTCGCGGACGGCTGCCACGAAGCCCATCGCGCCGACCGCATCGGACCCCCCGTAAGGGATGATATAGACCCTGCGCCCGAGTGCACGCAGCCCTGCCGCGATTTCCGGAATGCGTTCGCCTTTGCGCTGTTCTCCGCACCAATGAACGACGGCGCCGAACAGACGGTCGAGGAGCAGGTTTCCGTTCACCAGCGGCGGCTCTTCGCCGCCAAGCGCGAGATGGCATTCCAGGCCGACCGCGGCGGCCGCGGCCGCCGTCTGCCGGCAGTGATTGGATTGAGCGGCGCCGCCTGTGATCACTGTATCGCAACCTCGGCTCAAGGCATCTCCCAGCAGGAATTCGAGCTTCCTGGTCTTGTTGCCGCCCAGCGCCAGCCCGGTCAGGTCGTCGCGTTTCATGAAAAGGCGCGGCCCTCCGAGAACAGCGGCAAGTCTCCTGACTTCGACCAGCGGCGTCGGGAAGAAACCGATTTCAATTCTGGGCATCTCGTCGATTCCGATGCTCATTGCGCGTCACCCTCATTGCATGCCCTGCGGGCGAGTCATTTGCGGGATGGGAATCGGGGTCCGACAGCCGGGGCCGGAGTCAACCGCCGGGGCTTCCTCCGGTCCTCCTTTCGGACCGACCCGCGTGACCCCATCTTCTCACGGGACCGTCGTATCGCGCAAATCGAAAAACTCGAGGGAAGGTCATGCTGAAAAAGACGATGGGAGCCCGATGGAAGGGCGGGAACGCGCGGCATGAAGGAACCCTTTCCATGCCGGTGGTTTTTGGGAGTGACGGCGGGCAACGGCGGGCCCGCCGTCAGAGGAGGTGTGGAGCAGACGGCCGTGCATGGACGAAGGCCGCAACGGCTTCGGCCTGCATCCGGTGCAGGACGGGCGTTCACCAAGAACAACCGCCCCCTCGGCCGGGGTGGTTCAGGCTTTGTCGCGCGGGACAAGGATGCCGGGATTCCTTCCAAATTGCCTGCATGACTGCACCGAAGGCAGCAGAAGGTCCACTTTGCCGCGATGCCTGCCGGGCATTCTATCCTGGAAGGCGACGTCGTGAACGCGTCCCTTGACCCACAGGTTGAAACGATCGCCGAAACGATACTGTCTGGCGATATCCTGGCTGAGCGCGACGACTTTCCCGTAATGTTCGGGCCTGATTTTGACGGCGGAAGACATTATGCCGCCCCTGGATCCGGTGCACTTGGGGGAGTTCGCATACGCGGAAACCATCACATGATGGATGGCGGCGTCGGTGACAAGCATGTTCTGCGGAAGACTTGCAGCGGTCTGTTCACACAAGGTGGCGGCCAGGAAATACAAGCTCATCATCTTGACAATTTTTAACATCTCTGTTTCTCCTGCTGTGGGTTTCCGCTCATTCCGGAGATGAACGAAAAATCGACGGACTCTCACTCTCGGAGTGTCACTCTGTTAAAAATCGATCAACGGTGATCCCTCTTGATTTTCAAAGGTCGCACTGGCAAAAGCCATGTTGATCTACGGGCAAAAGCCATGTCGAGCGCAAGATTGCGGCGTTTCGCCCATCTCAAATGAAAATGGCCTGTGAACGCTCCCTGTACATGAGCAGACCACAGGCCACTTGTCACTTATCTCAGTTGAGGGACTCCGGGACGTACGGGCATTCAGGGCACAACCCGCCCGACATGCCGCCTGCTTCGATCCAATACCGCGATCGCCTGTCGTACGCCATAAGAGCCATATCCCCCTCGATCCCGCGGGCATCTAATCCCTGCCGCCCGGTGCGACGGTCAACGAGCATGCCCGATCCAACTTTTCGCCATCCTAGTAGGCGAATTTATAAAAGTCAAGGACTTAGCGCTCAAAGACCGAAAACAGCCAATTTTGTACACCTGTAAACCTGCTCTGCGAGCCGGTCTACGGTTTGTGTTTTTACTCCCGCGCGGCGGACGGGGTTCAGCGCCGCCATGGGTGCGGTTCTTCCTGGAGCGGTTCTTTTTGCGATGAACTTTTTCCAGAGCACAGCCGCTTCTCACGACGCCCCTGTTTCCGGGCCGTTTTCCGCCCACGCCCCACCGCCTGGCGGATTGCGTTGCCGACTGCCAAAATCCCTGATATCAAGTACAATGGAGTGTGCTCGTGAACGAACACCTCGTACGAGCCCGGGCTGAAATCGAATCCGGCGAAGAATCCGGAACCACCTGGAAGGAAAACATGAACGAACAGCACATCCTCCTGATCGCCGGCGAGCTTGGTCTCCCGGAACATCGGATCCGTGCCGCAGTCGAGCTTCTGGGAGAAGGCGCGACGGTCCCATTCATCGCGCGCTACCGCAAGGAAGCCACCGGCTCCCTGGACGAAATGGAAATTGCGGCGATTCGCGACCGTCTCGCGCAACTCGACGCTCTGGACAAACGACGGGCGACCGTATTGAAATCGCTCGAAGAACAGGAAAAACTGACCGAGGAACTGCGAAAGGCGGTTCTCGAAGCCGGTTCCCTGAGCGCACTGGAAGACTTGTACCTGCCCTTCCGGCCCAAACGCCGTACCAGGGCCACGGTGGCCCGGGAGAGAGGACTGGAACCCCTTGCCGACCTCATTTTCGCCCAGAACGACTCCACAGACCCGGTCGCCGAGGCAGAACGGTTCGTGGACCCGGACCGGCAAGTGGTTTGCGCTGACGACGCCCTGGCGGGGGCCCGGGATATCGTCGCTGAACGGATAAACGAGAATGCCGGCGCGCGCGCCCGGCTGCGTGAGTTGTTCGCGGGCAGGGGGACAACCCGCGCCAGGGTGGTTCCCGGGAAGGAGGGCGAGGGCATCCGTTATCGTGACTACTACGACTGGGAGGAACCCGTGGCGGACGCTCCATCGCATCGGGTTCTGGCGGTACTTCGCGGCGAGAAGGAAGGTTTCCTGACGCTGCATATCGCTCCTTTGGAAACCGAAGCCCTGTCCATCCTCGAATCCCTGTTTGTGCGGGGCGACTCCCCCGCCTCGCGGCAGGTCGCGGCCGCGGCCGCCGACGGATACAAAAGGCTGCTGGCCCCCTCCCTCGAAACCGAGGCCAGACAATTGAGCAAGGAACGCGCCGACAGGGAGGCCATCCGGGTTTTCGCGGACAACCTTCGCCATCTCCTGATGGCGCCGCCGCTCGGGGCAAGGAACGTGCTCGCCGTCGACCCGGGCTTCCGTACCGGGTGCAAGGTGGTGTGTCTCGACCCGCAGGGGAAACTCATCCACCACGAGACGGTCTATCCGCATACCGGGGAGCGGGCATCGGCAAAGGCCGCCGAGCGGCTGCGGGACCTGGTCGCAGGTTTTGGCATCGAGGCCGTGGCAATTGGCAACGGCACCGCGGGCAGGGAAACCGAAGCCTTCGTGCGGGGCCTTGGCCTTCCGACCGCCGTTCAGATCATCATGGTGGCCGAAAGCGGGGCCTCCGTCTATTCCGCTTCCGCCGTCGCCCGCGAGGAATTCCCGGACCAGGACGTGACGGTACGGGGTTCCGTTTCCATCGGCAGGCGGCTGACGGACCCGCTGGCCGAACTGGTCAAGATCGACCCGAAAGCCATCGGCGTCGGCCAGTACCAGCACGACGTCGATCAAAGCGAGCTGAAAAAGAGCCTGGACGATGTGGTGATGAGCTGCGTGAACGCGGTGGGAGTCGAGGTCAATACGGCGAGCCCGCAACTGCTGACCTATGTTTCCGGGCTGGGACCTCAATTGGCCCGAAGCGTGGTCGCGCACCGGGACCGAAACGGTCCGTTCCGTTCGCGCAACGAATTGAAAAAAGTCGCGCGGCTCGGCCCCAAGGCGTTCCAGCAGGCAGCCGGCTTCCTGCGGGTCCGCGGCTCCGAAAATCCTCTCGACGCCAGTGCCGTCCACCCGGAATCCTATCACATCGTGGAAGCCATGGCGCGTGACCTGGGTTGTTCCGTGACCGACCTGATGCGCGACGCGGACCTGCGCAAACGGATCGACCCGGCCCGGTACGTTACCGCTCACGTCGGCCTCCCGACCCTTCTGGATATCCTGTCCGAACTGGCCAAGCCGGGCCGCGACCCGCGCGCCACGTTCGAATCCTTTTCCTTCGCCCAGGGAATCGAAAAACCCGAAGACCTCCGGGCCGGCATGAAACTGCCCGGCATCGTCACCAATGTCACCGCCTTCGGCGCCTTTGTCGACATCGGGGTTCACAGGGACGGCCTGGTTCACGTGAGCGAGCTTTCCGATTGCTTTGTGAAGGATCCGCGGCAGGTGGTCCGCGTTCAGCAGCGCGTCACCGTCACGGTCCTGGATGTGGACCTCGAAAGAGGCCGTATCTCCCTTTCCATGAAGGAAGGCCGCCCGCCCGGAGCCGAATCGAAAAAGACCAAGGCACGGGGGGACCGGCCCGTGAAGAATCACTCGCCGGAAGGCGCCGCGCATCATGGACCGACACCTCCACCCGCGAAGGGAGGCCGTTTCAACAATCCGTTCGAAAAGGCTTTCAAGAAAGCGTAACCCCAACAGGGTCAGGCGTGCCATGCCGCAATCCGTGCGGAAACAGAGGGGGTCACATCGGCGGGTGCCGGGTTTGTTGCCGTTTTCCCGGCGCCTCACGCCCTGCGCCGCAATGACGATAAGGTTTCCGTGTTCCGGCGTGAGTTTCCGCCTCATGGCGTATCCCGGCATGGACCGCCGAATTTCCGTGGATCATTCGTCAGCGGCCCGTGGAACCGGGAGGACGGAATGGGAATACGGCAAGCTTGACCCGAAAAGAGAGCATCGATGAAAAAGTTCGGCCTTGCGCTGGGAGGCGGAGGCGCCAAAGGGATCTGCCATATTGCGTTCCTGAAAGTCATCGACGAACTGGGGATAACGCCGGCCGTTATTTCCGGTACCAGCATCGGCGCCATCATCGGTGGGTTCTACTCGGCGGGCGTGTCGGGGCTGGAAATCGAACAGGAGCTGGAAGATCTCGGCTTGCTGGATGTGTACCGGATGGCGATGGATTTTTCCGTGTTCAGCCAGTCGGCCATTCTGAAAGGCAAGGGCGTCGAAGAGTACCTCATGAAAAAGATCCCTGTCGGGACCTTCGAAGAGCTGTCCCTTCCTTTGAAGGTCGTGGCCACCGACTTCTGGAACCGTCGGCAGGTCGTTTTCGAGAGCGGCGACCTGGGCACCGCCCTGCGGGCGTCGATGGCCATGCCCGGGATTTTCGAGCCGGTGGTCATGGACCGAACGGTCCTCGTCGACGGCGGGGCCGTGAATCCCCTGCCCTACGACCTCATCCAGCCGGAATGCGATTTCACCATCGCCATCGACGTTTCCGGGGAGAAAGCCTATTCCGAGGACGACCCGGTGCCCAACATGGTGGAAAATATCCTGTCCACCTTTCAGATCATGCAGGCCGCCATCCTGAAAGCGAAAATGAAGCTCTCCCCTCCCGATCTGTATGTCAAACCGAGCCTCACGAATATCAGGGTGCTGGACTTCCACCGCCACAAAGAAATCCTCGACGGCGTTCGGGAGGACGCGGCCGAATTCAGGATGTCTCTCGAAAAACTCATGGACAAGGCCTGAGAAAAACACTCACCCGTCAGCGGGATATTGATGAAGACATTATTAAGCCTGCTTCCAAGCCATCTGAATGTGGTTTGTAATATATGATTGACATTCCATAGTGTGAACGGTAAGTTTGGCGCGAATTGATAAAGGTGGTTCTTTCAGAACCAAAATGAGTTCCGATCCGTTGCCTCATTTGGCGACGGTAATTCCGTTCCCTCCATGGGACTGGTGCTTTGCGTGCGATCCCGCTGCAGGGAGGGAACCGAATGTTGCGCCTGCAAGGAATTCCAGGAAAAAGGAGGAAAGAGATGAGAAAATTGATTCTGAGTCTTTTTCTTGTCGGCTTGATCTGTGCGGTTCCACCGGTTCACGCCTCTCAAGGAAATGCCCTCGGTTTCGGGGATGCGGCCATAAAGATCGACTGGTTTCGTTTCACCGACAACGGCCTTGCGGATATGGATCTGGAGAACGGTGTCTATGTTGGTCTCGAAGTGTATTACGTGATAGGCTGCATTTCCCCCAATCTATACTTCGGAGCGGAAATAGGCTGGGCGGGAACGTCAACCTCCGTCGATCCTTACAGCCTTGATCTGAACGTCGATTATGTGCCCGTTGAGTTCAACCTCAAGTACGTTTTCGATATCACCCCCTGCGTGAAGTTCGACCTGGGCGCCGGCATCTCGGCCAACTGGTTCGGCTTCGAGGCGGATTTCGGAAACGTATCGTACAGCTCCGATGACTGGCTCTTCGGTGGACAATTCTTCGCCGATGTCAACTACAGGTTGGCTCCGAACTGGTTTGTCGGGGCCAACATCAAGTACCAGATCACCCAGGACATCGAGCTTGACGGGGTCAACACCCATACGAGCGCCGACAATTTCAGGCTCGGAGCGCAGGTGGGATATACATTTTAGCGGCCATGGACGCCGATTCCCCGCAGAATTCGGCGCATGTTCCGGTTCGACGACATCCGGTGCCTCCCGCATGCAGCACGCGAGGAGGCCACCGGATTTTGTTTTCCGCAAAGCGCAACCGTCGCCTCGCCGGAAACCGGGAATCAAGATGCCTGCCCGGATTCCCGCCCCCCGCGTCATCTCCTCCCCTTCGGAAGGAACATTCGGTCTCTTTTTTCGGTGAACGCCTTGAAAGAATTGAGCAAGGGAAGTACATTACTGAGAAATAAGCTGGGGCCGGATTGTGCCGGCTCGATCTTCTCTCTGTCGACGCGAAACGGTGCTCAACGTGAACGCTCGGGCGGGCAGCATGGATCATTCGACGCAAGGCGGCGCATTCATCGACGAACGCGTCATTTTTCAGACACTGGAAGGTCTCGGTCCGGTCGCCGACCCGGTGCACGTGCGGGAAATCCTGGCGAAAGCGCGCGAGCTCAAGGGGCTGAATCCCGAGGAAGTGGCGGTGCTGACGGTGGTCACGGACCGGGGGTTGCTGGAGGAGCTCTTCACCGCCGCCCGGTTTATCAAGGAGACCATCTACGGGCCCCGGATCGTCCTGTTCGCGCCTCTGTACATTTCCAATCTATGTCATAACGAATGCCTCTATTGTGCATTCCGGGCAAGCAACCGGGAAGTGCACCGCCGCGCCCTGAACCAAGATGAAATCGCAAATGAAATCAAGCTGTTGGTGGAACAGGGACATAAGCGGGTGCTCGTCGTCTCCGGCGAGAGCTATCCCCGGGAGGACGGCTTCGACTACATCATCAAGTCTATCGAAACCGTTTACAAAACGCGCAGCGGTCCCGGAGAAATCCGACGGGTGAACGTGAACCTGGCGCCATGCACGGTGGAACAGTTCAAACAGCTCAAAGCCGCCGGCATCGGGACTTTTCAGCTGTTCCAGGAAACCTATCACCGTCGCACCTATGACGTCATGCATCCGGGCGGTCGCAAGCGCGACTACGATTGGCGCGTCACGGCCTTCGACCGCGCCATGCGGGGCGGGATCGACGACGTGGGGATGGGCCTTCTGTTCGGGCTATATGACTGGCGATTCGAGGTCCTGGCCCTGTTGCAGCACGCACGGCACCTGGAAGAGGTCTTCGGCGTTGGTCCGCATACCATCAGCGTCCCGCGCATGGAGCCGGCAGTCGGCTCCGAAATCGCCGCGAATCCTCCGCGCCCGGTGAGTGACGACGATTTTCTGAAGATCGTCGCCATCCTGCGCATGGCGGTGCCTTACACGGGAATGATCATGTCCACGCGCGAAACACCGGAAACCCGGCGTGCGACGCTGGCGTTGGGGATCTCGCAGATCTCCGCCGGAAGCCGCACCAATCCCGGGGGCTATTCCGACGGCGTCCAGGAAACCGACGCCCAGTTCCAACTCGGCGATCACCGTCCCTTGAACGAGGTGATCCGGGATCTGGCCGACATGGGTTACATTCCGTCTTTTTGCACGGCCTGCTACCGGCTGGGACGCACCGGGCACGATTTCATGGAACTGGCCAAGCCGGGAGACATCAAGTACCGCTGCGACCCGAACGCTCTGTCGACTTTCCTGGAATACCTGCTCGACTACGCCTCGCCGGATACCGTCGCCGCCGGCGAAAGGCTCATCGAGAAACAGCTGGCGCGCATGGACGACAGGCTGCGTCGAACGGCTTCGAAGATGCTCGACAAGGTGCGTGGCGGGCGGCGCGACGTTTACATTTGAGCGGGCTCTCCTTGCGGAGGTGACGGACTCGTGATCGAATGACGCCATCAAGGATCGAACGATGTTTGGAAGGCCGTGCCGCATTGGGTGAAGGGATGAGGATGACGGACAGCGACTTTCGAATCGAACGGGACCTGATCGGCGAGTTGCCCGTCCCCATGGCGGAGCTTCACGGCATCCACACGGCCCGTGCAATGGAGAATTTCCCCCTGGCCGGCCGGCCCGTTCATCCTGCCCTGGTGCGTGCCTTCGGGGAGGTCAAGCTGGCCTGCGCCCGGACAAACCGAAGTCTCGGGGTCTGGAAGGACGAGCCTCGGAAAGCCGACGCCATTGAAACCGCCTGCGCGGAAATGGCCGAAGGGCGATTGACCGGTCACGTGGTGGTGGACCTGCTGCAGGGAGGCGCCGGCACCAGCACGAACATGAACGTCAACGAAGTGCTCGCCAATCGCGCCCTCGGACTGCTGGGAGAACCGCATGGACGGTACGACCGGGTGTCGCCGCTGGACGACATCAACCTGCATCAGTCCACCAACGACACTTATCCGACGGCCCTGAAGCTCGCGGCCATTCGCGCGTTGAGGGACCTCGAAGCCCGCGTCCTCGAATTGCAGGAAGAATTCCAGTCCCTGGAAAAACGCTTCGCGCATGTGGTCAAGGTGGGACGGACGCAGCTGCAGGACGCCGTGCTGACAACCCTCGGACGCGAGATGGGCGCCTACGCCGAGGCATTCGGCCGGGACCGCTGGCGCATTTACAAGTGCGAAGAACGTCTGCGCGTGGTCAACCTGGGCGGGACGGCGATCGGCACGGGACTTGGCGCGCCGCGGGATTTCATCTTCCGGGTGACGGACGCCCTGCGCGCCAACACCGGCATTGGGTTCGCCCGGGCCGAAAACCTCGTGGAGGCCACGCAGAACGCCGACGTCTTCGTCGAGGTCTCCGGCATCATGAAAGCTTGCGCCGCGACTTTGCTCAAGGTTTGCGGCGACCTGCGCCTCATGTCCTCCGGTCCGGAAACCGGCCTGGCGGAGATCGCTCTGCCCGCGCGCCAGTCGGGATCGTCGATCATGCCGGGCAAGGTGAACCCGGTCATTCCCGAAGCGGCCAGCCAGGCTTCAATGCTCGTGTTCGGATATGACGCCGCGCTCACTATCGCCTGTGCATCGGGGAGCCTGGAATTGAATCCTTTCCTGCCGCTCGTGGCGGCGACCCTGCTGGACGGAGCCGACCTGCTGGCGCGAAGCTGCGACATGCTGCGCCGGCTGTGCGTTGCCGGGATCGAAGCCAACGAGGAACAATGCCGGAGCCGGGTGCGCAATTCCACCGCGGCGGCCACGGCGTTGCTCCCGGTGCTGGGCTACGAAGGGGTGTGCGGGGTTGTCGAGCGCGCCCGCCGGGAGCGGCGGAGCGTGCGTGAAATCGTGTTGGACGAGAACATCCTGACCGCCGAGCGGTTCGAGGAACTGATCAGCCCGGAGGCCGTGTGCCGGCTGGGAACCTCTTGAACGAGGACGCCGCATCGTCGTGATGAAGACACCCAAGAGCATGCGTTTGCACATCGGCATTTTCGGCCGCCGCAACGTCGGCAAGTCGAGCCTGCTCAACGCCGTGACAAGGCAGGAAGTGGCCATCGTTTCCGAGATCGCGGGCACGACCACCGACCCCGTGGAGAAACCGATGGAACTGTTGCCGCTCGGCCCCGTGTTGTTCATCGATACGGCCGGCATCGATGACGAAGGGGCGCTCGGGGAATTGCGCGTGCGCAAGACACGCCAGGTATTCGACCGCACGGACCTTGGCGTGCTGGTGGCTGAAGCCGGCCTCTGGGGCGGATTCGAAGACCGGATGCTCGAAGAGCTGAGCGCTCACGGGATCCCCGTGGTGATCGTGCTGAACAAGAGCGACCTGGGGAAGCCCGATCCCGGCCTGCTACGGAAACTGGCGGATCGCAAGCTTCCGGCGGTTTCGCTGAGCGCCCGGTCCGGCGAGGGCATCCTGTCGTTCCGCCGGGCGCTGCTCGACAACGCCCCCGCCGACCTGATCGACAATCCCGCCATTGCGGGGGACCTCGTGGGACCCGGCGAAATGGCGATCCTGGTCATTCCCATCGACAAGGAGGCGCCCAAGGGTCGCCTCATTCTGCCGCAGGTACAGACCATTCGGGACCTGCTGGACAGCGATGCCTTTTGCCTCATGGTCAAGGAACGCGAATTGCGGCGAGCCCTCGATCGGTTGAACGCTCCGCCCCGACTGGTGATCACCGATTCGCAGGCGTTTCTCAAGGTCGCGGCCGACGTGCCGCCCGGCGTGCCGTTCACCAGCTTTTCGATCCTGTTTTCGCGCTACAAGGGCGATCTGCTCACCCAGGTGCAGGGGGCGCTCGCCGTCGATCGGCTCAAGGCGGGGGATCGCGTGATCGTCGCCGAAGCCTGCAGCCACCACCCCATCGGCGACGACATCGGCCGGGTCAAGATACCGCGCTGGCTGACCCAATACGTCGGCGGCAAGCTCGAATTCGATCACGTCCAGGGACACGATTTCCCGGAAGATCTGTCGCCTTACCGGCTCGTGATCCACTGCGGCGCCTGCATGTGGAACCGGCGGGAGATGCTCACCCGGATCCTGCACTGCCGGCAGGCGGGGGTCCCGATCACCAACTACGGCGTGGTGATCGCCTACAGCCTGGGGATCCTCGAACGCGCCCTGGAACCCTTTCCGGCGGCCCTCCGCGTCTATCGCGAGGCGAAGGGCGCCGCCCGCGGGCCAGGAGGAGACGGCGATGGCCGCCGATGATGACCGCGCACGGGTCCTGGCCTGGCTGCGGGAAGAAGACCCGCGGCGGCTGGAAGCCCTCTGGCGCATGGCCGATACAATCCGCCGGGAACACGTGGGCGACGCGGTGCATCTGCGCGGGCTGATCGAAATAAGCGCCCACTGCGGGCGCCAGTGCTTCTATTGCGGCCTGAGGGCGGAAAACGCGCGCATCGAGCGCTACAGGATGCGCGCGGACGAAATCATGGACACCGTGCGCGAAGCGGAGCGCCGCGGCTATGGGACGGTGGTCCTGCAATCGGGGGAAGATTTCGGGCTGACCCGATTCTGGGTCGAATCCCTCGTCGAACGGATAAAGCGCGAAACGGGGCTCGCGGTGACTCTGGGCCTCGGGGAGCGATCCGAAGCCGAGTTGGCGGCCTGGCGCCGGGCCGGCGCCGACCGCTACCTGCTGAAGTTCGAAACCTCGGACCGGGAGCTCTACCGGCAGATACATCCGCCGTTGCCGGGCCGCAGCTCGGAGCGCATCGCCATCCTCGGAACGCTCCGGACGCTCGGATACGAGACCGGCAGCGGGGTGATGGTCGGCATCCCCGGACAAAGCTATGCGAGCCTGGCTGAAGACATCCTGCTGTTTCGGGAGCTGGACCTGGACATGATCGGGATCGGCCCGTATCTGCCGCACCCGGACACTCCCATGGGTCGGGGCCAATGGCGGCCCGGCATCGCCGCGGAGGAGCAGGTGCCCAACTCGGAGCAAATGACCTGTAAGGTGATTGCCCTGGCAAGACTCACCTGCCCGGATGCGAACATTCCGAGCACCACGGCCCTGGCCACCCTGAACAGGGTCCGCGGAGTGGAGCTGGGCCTGATGCGGGGCGCCAACGTCTTCATGCCCAACCTCACGCCCCGCCGCTACCGGGTCAATTACCAGATTTATCCCGGCAAGGCCTATCTTGCCGACTCGGCTCCCGGTGCGCCCGGAATCGAAGATCGCATCAGACGAATGGGACGCATCATAGGGATGGGTCCCGGGAGGCGCGTCATGCGCGTTCGGAGCTCTCCGGGCCTTAGAGCCTCACTGAGCTGATTGAATGGAGATTCTTAATGAGTGATACGAAGGAAACGGCCGAACTTGCGATCTGCATGGGAAGCTCATGCTTTTCGAGGGGAAACAAGCACAACATCAAGATCATCAAGGAATACATCGACCGCCACGGACTCTGCGGCCGGGTGGCGCTCAAGGGGCATCTGTGCGAAGGGCTCTGCAAGGACGGTCCGAACATCACGCTGAACGGCGAAGTCTTTCATTCCATCGATTCGGCTTCCATCAACGTGCTGCTTGAAGAGAACATCAGGAAGCAGGAATAGTGAACGACGATGAACAATCATGCACCGATCATATTCACGGAAAGGACGGAGTGCCAGGACTGCTTCAAGTGCATCCGGGAATGCCCCGTCAAGGCGATCAAGGTGGAAAACGCCTGTGCGGCCGTCATCCCTCAGCTGTGCGTGCTGTGCGGCCATTGCGTGGAGGTCTGTCCCAACGGGGCAAAACACGTTCGGGACGATCTCGAACAGGCTCGGCAGCTTCTCAAGGAGAAGGACCAGGTGTTTGCGTCCCTGGCCCCGTCATTTGTGAGCGAGTTTCCGGACATCCCGCCTTCGGCGATCATCCGGGCCTTGAAGAAGCTGGGGTTCGCCGGGGTTTCAGAAACCGCCCTGGGAGCCGAACGGGTTTCGGGCAGCGTTGCCGGGCAACTTCGGGACAAGACGCCGCGAGTGATCATCTCGACGGCTTGCCCGGTGGTGGTGAACTACCTGGGCAGGTACCACCCCCAGTATGCCGAATGCCTGTCTCCCTACGTGTCACCCGTACTGGCCCACTGTGAGCTGCTGCGCGAAACCTACGGGCCGTCCATCGGCATCGTGTTTTTCAGCCCGTGCATCGCCAAGAAAGGGGAGGCCGACAACAATTCCCAGCTGCTCGACATCGCCTTGACCTTCGAGGACATGCGGCACTGGCTGCAGCTCGAACAAATCGCTTTCCAGCCGGGTCGCGGCGACGAGGAATCCTTTGTGCCGTATTCGGCCCAGGAAGGAGCGCTTTATCCCATCGACGGAGGGATGGTGGCGGGGGTAAAAGCCGGCTGCAGCGTGATGGAGGCCGAATGCATGTCTTTTTCGGGAATCCGCAACATCCAGAAGGCCATGGCCGATCTGAGCGACATGCGGCTCACTCATCCCATCTTCCTCGAGCTCCTGGCCTGCGAAGGCGGTTGCGTCAACGGCCCCAAGGCAAACCGGCGCAAAGGGACCATCCTGAAGCGCTCCCAGATCATCCAGTACGCCAGGTATCCCCAGGAGGAAATCCCACGGCCGCCCACTGCCCCTGTGTGGGGGGACGCACTGTATCCCGATCCGGTGCCCAGGCCCGAGTACAGCGACAAGATCCTGCGGCAGACCCTGCAGGCTGTCGGCAAGTACGGCCCGGAAGACGAGCTCAACTGCGGCGGCTGCGGCTACGACAATTGCCGGGAGTTCGCCCGGGCGCTGATCGACTGCAAGGCTGAGAAGGTCATGTGCGTCGCCTACATGCGCAAACTGGCCCAGAAAAAAACCAATGCCCTCATGGAGAAGACGCCGAGCGCCATCGTCCTCGTGGACGAGGAGCTCAAGATCATCGAATCCAATTACAACTTCGCGAAAATCATCGGCCCGGATGCCGAAAACCTCTACGATGAGCAGCCAGGGCTCGAAGGGATCTTCCTCCACGAGATCGCCCCGTTCTACTCACTTTTCAAAACCGTTCTCGAAAAGGGCGAGGACATCCTGAACCGCGATCTGCGCTACAAGAAATCGGTCCTGCACATCGATATCTTCTCCATCGAGCAGTACCGGGTGGTTTGCGGCATCTTCCAGGACATCACCAGCCCCACCATGCACAAGGAAGCCATGATTCAGAAAGCCCAGGACGTCATCAAGAAGAACCTCGCCACCGTCCAGCAGATCGCTTACCTGCTGGGTGAAAACGCGGCGGAATCCGAAGTGATCCTCAATTCCATCATCCATTCCATGACATCGCCGGAGCTGGAATGATGAAACCGTTGCGGAATTTCTTCCTGGACATCGATTACTACCAGTACTGCAAACACCGGCAGTACGTGGCGGGGGATGTTTTTCTGTCGCACAAGCTCAAGGAGGACAACCGCTTCATCGCGGTTCTCTCCGACGGGCTGGGCAGCGGGATCAAGGCGAGCGTTCTCGCCACCCTGACCGCGACCATGGCGCTCAAATACATCTCCAACTACGCGGACATCAGGGAAACCGCCGAAGTCATCATGGACACGCTTCCCGTTTGCAGCGTGCGCAAGATCAGCTACTCCACCTTCACCATTGTCGACATCAACAGCTCGGGGCACGTGCGCGTGATCGAACACGGCAACCCGGCCTACGTGCTGATGCGGCAAACCGAAAGCGTTCCCGTCGAGAAGACCCCGATCCAGCTCAAGAAGTGGCATGACCGGGAAGTGAGCTTCTCGGAATTCAACGCGTGCATCGGGGACCGGATCCTCTATTTTTCCGACGGCGTTAGCCAGGCGGGCATGGGCCGCCCCGAGTATCCCCTTGGTTGGGGCAGGAAAAACGTCATCCAGCAACTCAAGAAATGGATCAGCTGGGAGGACGACATTTCGTCGCGCGTCCTGGCCATGAAAACCGCCATTCGGGCACGGCAGATCGACGGCTACGAACCCAAGGACGACATCACCTGCGGGGTGATGTACCTGCGCCACCCCCGATCCCTGCTCGTCGTGACGGGCCCCCCCTACTCGGACACCAAGGACACGGAACTGGCCCAGATGGTGGAAGCCTTCGAAGGGCGCAAGGTGATCTGCGGAGGCACGACAGCATCGATCATCGGCCGGGAGCTCGACCGTGACATCGACATGAACCTCGACAGCCTCGATCCCGACGTTCCCCCCTCTTCCATGATGGAAGGGATCGACCTCATCACGGAAGGCACCCTGACGCTCAGCAAGGTGGCCGACATCCTCGAACGGGGGCAGAAGCCCGAGCTGATGCGCGCCAACGCCGCGACCACCCTCGTGTCCAATCTGCTCGACAGCGACATCATCTTCTTCGTCGTGGGCACGCGCATCAACGAGGCGCACCAGGACCCGAATCTCCCCGTCGAGCTCGACATCCGCAGGAACATCATCAAGAAGATCACGAACCTGCTCGAAGAGAAATACCTGAAGGAAACCCACAAGCGGTTCATTTAGGAACTTCGCGCGATAGCCGGTACTGGTTGGTGGGGATGGTCGGCATCCGGTTTCGCCGGCCACGTCTCCCTGGCCGCAGAGCGTGACCCGCGTTGCGTGCCTGGAACAGAGCGCGGTATTCCAGGCATGCCGGTGCGCAATCCCGGTGACTCCGAGACGCCGGCCTGACCGTGATGCTGCTTCCACAGTTTGTCCGCCGTGTCCCGTGCCCCTATCCTGCTTCCCGTCGCTCCGGGATCAGCCTTCCTGTATCCATAAACGGCCTGCGTCGAACCGCGGTCGCTTCGATCTCCTGCAGGCCATGTTCCGCGCGGCCGCTCGACCCTCGGCAAAATCATTCGAGACTGCGCGATAAACGCCGGAGGCTCACCCGACGGGTTGCTTCGCTTTTGTTCCCGACGCCCGTTCTTTGAGTTGACCGACAATGGGATGTTCCGGCCCGAGTTCCTCGACGGCGATATCGACCGGCAATTTCCCGTCGTAGGCAACGATGTCCAGGCGGGCGCCGGCATCGATGAGCGGTTGAGCGCTATCCGGGTAGGCGTGCCACAAAGCGTCGTGCAGGGGCGTGTAGCCGTTCGCCGGTCCCTGGTAGTCCAGGTTGACGCCTTTTGCCTTCACGAGCAGGCGCGTGATTTCAGTGTGCCCGTTGTAAGTCGCCTTGTGCAGCGGAACCGCGCCGAACACCGGCTCGATCGCGTTCACGTCGGCGCCGCGCTCGATGAGTTCCCGCACGATGTCGACATGCCCCCGGAGCGATGCAATGAGCAATGGCGTGTGACCGTCCCAGAGCTTGCCGACGATGGGAAACCGCTCCTCCAGGTCGCCGCCCCTGGCGAGGGCGGTTCGCACCCCTTCGAGGTTCCCTTCCAGAACGGCCTGATTGACGCCGCCCGCGCACTGCCTGGAATCGTCGGACGCGCGCCTCTCCCGGACCATTTCCTTGATCCTGTTGAGAGCCGCAAGCCCGGCCTCCCCCTTGTTCACGTTGAGGGCGTACTCGATATGCCGATCGATGGTGAATCCGTAATGGGTGAGCACCTCGATCCGGGCGTCGTGCTTGAGGAGGAGGTCCACAATCGCGTCCGACTTGAACCAGATTGCCTCGAACAGAGGCGTGTGCCCCGTGCTCGCCGCCTGCAGGTCGATCCGGGCGCCGGCTTCGATGAGCGCTTTCACGGCCTCGAGGTGCCCCCCCTGGCAGGCCTTGTGCAAAGCGGAGGCGCCCGCGCGCCGATCCACCGCGTTCGGGTCCGCTCCGAACCGGATCAACATCCGGACGAGGCCGGCATGCCCGCGCGCCGAGGCAATCATCAACGCGGTCAACCCACTCCTCTCGTCGCGGACGCCGGGATCCGCGCCGAACGGCAGGAGGTTCAAGGCCTCCCTCTCATCGCCTTTTTCCGCCGCCGCGATGAGCCGCGCGCGCAGATCCCCGCGAAACGGCACGATCCCCTTGACGGTGTCCCAGTAGGACGTCCAGAAGACTATCTTGCTGTCGCCCACCCGGAACCGCTGAATGAATTCGATGTCGTAGCACAACGCCGTGGCCTTGACTTCCGCGACCTCGTGCACGACTCCCAAAGCCTCGTCACCGTCGATGACGAGTTTGCGCAGCTCGAAACTCCGGACTTCCGCCCTTTCGGCCCAGACAGCGAATGTTTTCCGAACCGCCTCGATTCCACGGTATTCCCCCAGCCAGGGGATGATGTCGCTGAGACCCGCTTCGGGCGGGTTATTGATCCATACGACATCCTTATCGAGGCAACCCAGGGCTTCCTCTCCATGGCCCGACCGCAGAGCGCGAAACCACTGCTCCGCGACACTCCGAGTCGTATCGGACGACACTGTCATTTGCCCGCTCCCTCCTTCAAGCAATTCCCGCCGCACGGGCGAGCCGCGGTCCGCCGCATGCATGAGGCCCCGCCACTGCGGGGCGCGCCTGCCGTCCCCATCTCCGGCGCTCCGCTCCAGGCCCCGCACGGTAACGTCTTCGCGCGGATTCCTTGTGCGGCGCGTCCCGCGCAGGAACCGGCCCGGTCGCGCGGACATTTCCCCCGGCAGGGAAATCAAGGCGTATTCCGGGCAGGAGCCGCCCGGATCCCGCAAGGAAGCGCCTACAGGTTCTTGTACGCCCGAATGAGCGGCGAGGGGTCCCAGTACACCTTCCAGCGCCGGATCTTGCCGCCGACGATTTTCAGGTTGGTGGCCACATACAGGTCGTACTCGTTCCCGTTTGCCAGGCACTGCGCGTGCTCATGCACGATCGCCAGCGCGTCCTCGCCTTCCACCGTGAGCTGTTGCAGGTTCATCGCCAGCATGCGCGAGTATCGCGCCCAGACCTCGAAACTCTTGACGACCGCTTCCAGCCCCCGGTACGAGCCCAGCCAGGGGGCAAGATCGCTGACCCCGGGTGTAGGCGCTATGTTCTCCCAGACGACGTCCGGGTGAACGAGCTTCAGAGCCTCATCGAAAGTCCCTTTCGAGAGATTGTCGAACCAGCTCACCGCCACGCGGCGCGTTTCGTCGGGAGAGGACGTTGCCGTCGCGCCCGGAGGTGGAGGAGACGGGAACCCGGCCTTCACGTCCTCGACGAACCCGGCATAGTCGCGAAGCGCCCACACCTGCTCGAATTCCAGGTATTCGCGCATCGGCAGCCATCCCATTGAGTTGCGGTCCAGGTTTTCGAGCGAATCGACGTCCACGATAGCGATCACCCGATGCTGGGAGACGACCTTGTAGAGACCCTTCACCAACCCCGACCGGATTCCCTCGAGGCCGTGCTCGCCTTCCCGCGCCTCAAGCCTCCACAACTCATCCTGGCTGATGCGCCCCTGGTAGTTCCACTTCATTTGGACATAGAAAAGCATACGAGTCCTCCTCGTCATCCGGGGTTTGGGTCAGTCCCGATTCAGGCCCCGCCCGACCGCTCGCCGGGACGGATGATCCAGTTCTCCCGCCCCACGAAGGTAAAAAGGTAGCGGTCGTCGGCAACGGATCGCCAGCTCTCCTCCACGGCTTCCAATCGCTCGGGCACAAGCGCTTCCCGCATCTTCTCAAGGTCTTCGAACGACCAGACCTCGATTGCGTCAAAGCGAGGTTCACCCAATCCGTACAACCCCCGGCGGGCAAACCCGATCAGGTAGCCCTGTAGTCCGGGAAGCGCGAGCACGGTCTCACCGTGCGCCTTCAAGAGGAGTCGCCGAAATTCGTCGAGATCGGTGCCGGGTTGTCTCTTCAAGAATGAGTAGAATTTCGTGAATTCGGTGGTCGAGCTGACGGATTCTCGAATGACCACCGACTCCGCCTCGTGAACGAATGTCTGCCAGAAAGCCGCCCACCGCGGCTCATCGGCGCGCGCGCCTTGGAGGAACTCCGGGCTGCGAAACGATGCGATTTGCTCCTCTTCGTTGGCAACCCAGATTTCGGCCACGCCTTCGAAGAATGGAACCTCGCGCTTACACGGGTACCGCAGGCGAGGGGCGACAAGGTATTGTCGAATCTGGGGAATCCTTGCCGCGTAATCGACGGCATGGAAGTGAACCCAGTAGCACTGGAAAGCCTCGGCGGAGAGCCCCGGTTTCGGTCCGGCGAAGATGAACTGGTGGATCATCGTCTTTTCCTTTCTACAAACCGGAATCGAGAACGACGTCGATCAGGAACGGCCGGTCGTCGCCAAACGCACGGTCCAGGGCCGGAGCGATCTCCTCCGGTTTTTCCACGCGAACGGCATCGACTCCCTGCCCCTGAGCCAACGTATCGAAGCGCAGGATCGGCCTCGCAAGGTCGAAAGCGTCCGGGAACGCCTGATCGGTTGGCTGGTTGTGGTCCTTCCAGTACTGCCGCAGATTGTATTTCAGGATGCGATAGCTCCGGTTGTTGCACACGACGAATTTCGTCCCGATGTTGTGACGGGCGGCGGTGCTCAGCGCCTGGATCGTCTGCATGCTTCCCCCGTCGCCGACGACGCTGACGACCACCCTGTCCGGGTGCGCCACCTTCAGTCCAAGCCCCCCCGGGAGGCCGGTTCCGAGCATTCCGGCTCGCGTTTGGAAGTACGTGCCCGGTTTGTCCTGGGGCAGAGTGCGCAGCAGCTCCGGGGAATGTGTCAGAGCCTCATCGAAGATCAGCGCATCGTCGGGCACCCGGCCGGCAAGATCCTCGAAGAAGCGTGAGGCCCGAAGGGGCGTCCGGTCGCGCACGGCGGCATCGCTTGCCCGAAGTTGCTCCCGTTCGCGGCGCTTCTGAGCCTCGATGCGCCTTATCCGCTCGCCGGCCTCTTTCTTTTCAGCCGCCCCCATGACGTCGTCGAGTGCCGTGGCAAGCATGCCGAGCGCCGGTTTCGGGTCGGCCAAGGCCCCTACCGTCACGGGAAAATTCTTCGCGATCTCGCTCGTGTTGAGGTCGAACTGGACGATCCGGGCATCCGCGGCGAAAATCCCTTCGATCGACGGAAACACTTCGGGCATCACGGTGGTTCCGCAGATCAGGACCGCGTCGGCCAAAGCCGTGTATTTCCGGCTGACTTCCCCGAACATGTGCCCGCCGTAACCCGCAAACAACGGGTGAGACGCCGGCATGTTGACTTCCGAGCAGTTCGCCCCCCAAACGACGGCGCCGAGCCGCTCGGCCACGGCGACGAGCTCGTCCTGTGCGTTGGATGCCGCGATTCCGTCGCCCATCAAGATCAGGGGATTCGTCGCCCCGGAGAGAAGCCGGGCGGCATTGCCGATGACGCCCGCGTCCGGCGCAATCCGGGAATATACGGGCCGGGTCGCAACGATGGGTTCGGTATTCGGTTGGTCGAGGACATCCATGGGCAAAACGAGAAGGACGGGTCCCATCGGAGGAGTGGCGGCGGCCTTGAAAGCGCGGCGCAGGAGCCGGAGCAGGGAGCCGGAGTCCGCCACCCGCCACGCACACGGGCCGTTGTGGTCCGACTTGACGAAAGGTTTGGCAATCGTAACGAGGTCGGCCGCCATCTGTCCGTCAAGCGCCTCGTACCTGAGGCCTGCTTCTCCGGCGACGACCACCAGCGGCGTGTATCCCCGCCGCGCGTAGTACATCATGCCCAGGCCGTTCGCCAGGCCCGCGTAGCTGTGCAGTTGCACGACGGCAGGGGTGCGGAGAGAGCGCGCGTACGCATCGGCCATGGCCACCGCGGTGCCTTCGTGAAGCGAAAGGTAGTACCGGATCGACTGAAATTCCTCGTCGCGAAGGGCATCGAGGAGGTTCTGCTCCGAAGAGCCGGGGTTGCCGAACAAAGAAGTGACGCCATCTGCGAGCAATTGCCGAAGCAGTGCGAAGCGTCCGGTGTTCTTGTCCATGGCGGCGCCTTTCCTCCAACCGGATGTACAGTGTAATTGCCGCGGCAATCGACTTTCGTCACGACTGCCTGGCGGTGGCCCAGCCCCACCGGCGTGGACCGCCTGTTTCCAGGAGCTTCACGATCATCTCGCCGGTCAGGACCGAGTCCGGGGTGGAGCGTCCGGTGATGAACGGATAGTCGACGATGACCGATGTCTCGCGGCCGACGTTGGGATGAAACTGCCCGTCGGGGCCGACGGCGTCGCGCAGCATATACTCCAGGGTGTAGAAGGGCGGGCCGAGGTTCACCCAGTTGCCCGAAGCCCGGGTCAGGATCCGCCCCGTTTCCGGATCGAGCACCCCTGTATTGTCCTTGTAGTCGTATTCCTTGGCGTGGCCGGTCACATGCTTTCCCCAGATGATGCTCCTGCTGTCGTCGAAATTGCGGGCCTGGGCAAGGCAGGCGACCCCGTAGCACTCGGCCGCGATCGGCTTGTCCTGCTCCAGGAATCCAAGGATGAGGTCGTGGACGCGGTAGTTGTTCACAAGATCGATCATCGGACCGCTGCCCCCGACGATCAGCAGCGCGTCGAACTCGTCCGCCGTTTCCCGCTGGGCCTTGGCGCGCAACGAATAATAGCGTTCCCACTTCCGTAGCGGCGACTTCACGGTCTCGAGCTCGCCGCTTTCGTCCATGTACCGGATTTCTTCCCTGTCGCTCCAGTAGGGGCGTTCCGGAAATATCGCCGACAGGTTCCTCGGGTTGTCCAGACGCGGGTTCGAAGCGTCTTCGACAGCCTTGACCTTTTCGGCCGTCTCACGGGATGTCACGCTCTTGCCGAGAGGCGGATCCTCGAACTCGGGATCCATGCTGGGAGGCAGAGCATGGGCGCGTCTGCCCGTCGGCGTGCAGAACACGGATCGGTAGCCCGCCCTGTCGAACTGTTCCAAAGGCCCCACAAGTTCCTCCCCCCAAAAACCCCATTCCGAAAGTACGATCAGGATCGATTTGCTCATGTTCGCATTCCTCTGTGTGTCCCTGGTTGAATCCTGTTGTTCGATCGTTTCGGTGAACGAAACGGCAGCTCCACATTGCCTGTCTCCCCGAGCCCTCACCTGTTCGACCCGATGCGCCATGGGACGACGCGGCGTGCCACATCGCCCGCTGCGCCCGCGCACGACGACGCCGCCGGCCACGGCAACTCCGACATCCGATTGCTTACGTGTCGCTTTCCCATGGCTTGCGTTTCCCAATGCAGTCTCACGATGGATCACCGATCCGACGCAACGGCCTCCACTCCTTCTCCCACCAATACGGCAGGCAAACTCCGAGCCTGCGTGCGCACATGATCCTGTTCGGGCCGCGGCCCTTCCCCTTCTCGGCCGACTGTGCCGGTAAGGGCCTGATCACCTGTTCCGCCGTCTCAGCCTCGCGGCAGGCGTTGCGAAAAGCAGATGAGCCGTTTCGCGCGGCAGCAACGGTCCTGTTCTGTTCGTCGATCGATGTGGCGCGTTCGAAACACCTGATGCAGCCGGGTCGTCAGCATGGGGCGGCAAGCAGGATCCACAGGCACGTTCTGCAGCGGTGGTCGGCAATTGGACTTTCCTGTCGAGAATCGTCGCAGTTGGCCTATGTGTCCACCTGCGATCATACTCCGGGTCTCTTGGGGTAAGGTGAAATCAGGAGCGAACCGACATGAGCGTCTCAAATGGAGCACTCAGTCATAGCATGAGTCGAAGAAGATCCTATGGTTTGATGATAAAACACATTGCGATGGTGTCAAGAAGAAAATGTTTAAATGGAATATATTTATTATATTTGTATCAGAACATTCAGGAATATTTAGGAAAATACCACTATATATAGATATGAATATACTAGATATTGAATGAGCTTTCTGCTATAAACAGACCCGTGAAGATTCTGAATATGACAGATATCATATCAATAATTTATGAGCATTGAAATGATCATTTATTACAAATGGCTTTTGCCTGTCAATACACTCCAATGGCTAAGTTTGATAATATACAGAGCGTCATGAATATTTGGGCATTGAGAACGTGTATCGATGACCTGAATCGGTTCGGCCGGGTCGTCTCCGCTCTCCATGGTGCGCATCCAATTACAGCCGCGTGCATGGATGCCCACATCAGATTCGGACCTCCACTCGGTCCCGCCGGCCCCCTCTACTTGGAAACAAACTCAACCGTATTGAGGTCGACCTGGATCTTGATCTGGTTGTTGACCTGCTCCAGGACGTCGCTGAGCCTGCTCTTCAGCCGGCCGCCGTGAGCGGCGTGAACGACGAATTGATCGTTCTCGTGCGGGGAGACCGCGAGGAAATCATCAACGTCCCGTCCCGGCTCAAACTCCCCGCCTGCCCACCGCAGCGCATCGACGCAGCGCCGGAAGACTTTCGGGTAAATGAGGCTCCCCTGCTCGGGGCCGATGTCGTCGAGCGTGTTGACGGTAAAGCGGCTCGTCTTGTCCAATGTCCAGAGCCCTGCTTTCGAATCCCTGGCCTCCTTGTAGGCGGCAATGAGGGCTGACTGGATCTCGAACGAGAGCCCTCCGGAATAGAGACCGAGATAGGCCAGTCCCGTCGTCACGGCGTGGTGATTGTACGTTTCGGCCAGCAGCGAGCTCGTCAGCTTTACATCGGAGCCGTCTTGCGCGTCCAGTCCCTTCAGGACAAAAACGATCGGTCGGCCGTGGCCTTCAAAGGCATCGCACAGGACGGCCGCATCCTGCTCCCAATGGAACCCTGACGGCGCCACCTCCCAGTCCCAACCCGACGGCTCCACGCCCAGCCATCCGAGAAACCCGTTCCGGCTCTCCATGCCGTGTGGCTGGCCGGCTCCGCCGTAGTGGAGCTCGGGCGTATCGATGGCCTGGAGCCGGAGCTGATAGCTTTCTATGCCCCCGGCCTCGCCGGGCGCCGAAAAGCGAGGAAGCCCCTGGAACAGTGACATGTCGTTTGCCGTGAACCGCATGCTGTCGCCGTCCGGTGACTGTCTTGAATGCACGAGCAGCCGTCCCTTGATCAATCGATAGAACCCCAGAGACATGACAACCTCCTGTCGTTGAAGGTGTTACCGGGAGCCGGTTCACCGCCTGCCGAAACCGGCGAAACACGTCCGGCCGGCACACCGGCAGTATGAAACAGCGCATTTGTGCATTTGTCAATCCTCGTCCACCGAACAACCCGCAACAGCGGCTCCGCGGCCGGCTCGTCCCACCTCCTTGGCCGGCACTCCCCGGAGGATTTCCCGTAGCGAACCGGATCGTCAAAACCATCATCCCGCCGTTCACCGCCCGGCTCTGCCCAATGGGCGAAGAAAGCCGAAAGCACGGACTTCGCTTTCGATCACGCCGACATTTCCCTCGGAGAAAGCAAAAAAAGCCTTTCCCGTGATCGAGCAGCTCCCACACCGGTTTTCACCGCAGGCGCAGCGCCGTTTCGAAGAGATAGGCCGTCGCGTAGACGGCCAGGGGAACGGCATTGTTGATTGCGTCATCCCACGGTTTGTAAGAACCGGAAACGAGCCGGCTGTTGCAGGCATCGACGGCATCGTCCACTGCGTTCTCATAGCCGGGAGTCCCCGGCGATTCGGCGTGGAGCCCCGTGGCGATATAGGGGATAAACTCCGTAGCCCTGTGGTAGATCTCCAGTGCAAACTGTTCCGGCTGATCCGGGTTCGATGTCAGGGAGCCCTTGAAGCTGTCGTAGTCCGCCTTGGCGATGACGAACTGCGGACTGTCGTGAACGTACAGGCTCGCGTATTTTTCGAAGAAGTAATGGTCCACGTAAGGGACGGCCGGGTAGTTGCCCACGTGATGGGGCGCGGTGAGGTCCTGCAGGTAGTGGGCGGCCACGCCCAGGTGGAAATGCTCCGGGCCCCCGTTGCGCACCCTCGCGCAATTCTTCGCGAAATTCATCACCGCGTGTTCCCGGATGTCCTCATCGAAACCGTGCCTCAGCTTCTTGACCATCTCCAACACAGCCAGCAACCCCTCCGGGAAGAGGTTCTCGAGGAAATTTCCTTCACCCCCCGAAAAAATCTTTCCATAAAAATGACCTTCGAACACCATGTCCCGCATGTCGCTCTCCGACTCATCCGGGTATGTCGAGTAGCCCAGGAGCTTCGGGAATGCGGCGGGATCCGCGCCAACCAGTTGCAGCGCCTGGCCGGTGATGTACCGATGCGTACTGTACCGGGTTCCGATGATCCGCTTGAACTGCTCGTAGGATTCATGGGTCAGCCTGATCAACTCATGGATATCGTCATAGATGTCGGCGCGGGCGGCTTCTTTGAGCTTGTTCCAGAGAAGCAGCCGGGTCTCGTCTTTCCCCATCCTTGAAACGAGCCTTCGATTGAGGCGAAGGGGCTTTCGGCGGATACCGGCGATCTTCTTCAATCGACCGGCACGTGCGGAGAATTCCTTCAAAGTCTCCTTCAACTCACTGACCGGGACGTCCCGTTGCAGGGTTCTCTTGCTCATGGCCCCCTCCTTTCATCGGCTTGTCATGAATCCCGAAAAGGCTCCAGGTATTTGCTTTGGTACCCGTTCCGAGAAGCGAGAAAATCGGGCAGAAACGTTTTCGTCGCCTCGGATCGGAGAAACCGGACCGCGTTCCGTCCGGTCATGTCATTGAACTGGTTTGGAAAAGCTTCCTTGAAGCGGAGCCAGTAATCCTCGAGCCCGCACTGGAGGGCCGACATATACCAGTCGCTCCCAAGAAGGACCTTTTCCTCGACGCCTTGAATCGTCTCCAGCAACGCCCTGCTGTAGGCTTTCCGGACGTTTCCCACGAGGATTCCATGAAAGGACAGGTCCGTGTACACGTTTTCATGGTCCTTCATGAGCTTCAAAATGGTGTCCGCCCAGTTCTTCTTCCCCGCCGGCAACGGCCCTGTCAGCGCCCGTCTCTCCCATTCCCCGGCGCCGCCGAAATGGGCCAGGTTCAGCTTCAGGTTCCCGTGTTTCGCAAGCACCCCCTCCCAGTGAGACGGATGGGCCATTTCCCGGTAGTATTCCTTGTGTTTGTTCACCCCATGGGCTTTTCTGTTCGAAGTGACGCCGTCGCTCCAGCTGCAATGAGCGGCGATGGGTATGGGGTCCGATCTTCCGGCGGCGCAATACTCGTACAAGTCTTGAAGGTTGCCTTCCACCGCCGGTTCTTCATTGCCGCACGGCTTGAATCCCATGGGCGGATAGAGCTTTACGCCGACGAACCCCTCGTGCTCTATGGCCGCCCGCACGGCTTCAACGGGCCTCGATCTCGGATCGTAAGCAAAAAAGGGCAGCACCCGGCCCCGCGCTTCCGCCGTCACTTCCATCATAATCCGCTTCTGCTCATCGAAACCGCACAGCGGGGAACTCCCTTCGTAGGCGCTCTGCGTATCCATCATCAGAGGAACCCATAGGTCGATGTCATCGGCCTTTTCGATCATATCCGCCACGATTTCGCGAACACTCCTTTTGCCGGCCAGAAAGAACCGGACGAATTGGCCCGGGTGTTCGAGCAGATAGCGGATGCCGTCCTTCTCGGACGGATCCGTGAGGGAGCCGAGCAGTGAATCGAAATCCATGGAAAATCGGCTTCGAAACGCATCGAGGAAGGATATGGCGCCGTCCTTCCCGGCATCGATGAGCCAGTCGGACAGGCGACCCCCGACGACAATGCCGAACCGGCTCTGCAGGAGCCCCTTGACGGGGATGCAATCGTTGTTGAACACATGACAGTGACAATCGATCCTCATGGTCCTTTCCTTCCGTCTCCCGAGCGGAGACCGCCGAAGACGCGAACACCGCTTCCCGGCACGCGTGACGCGCCGCCGGCCCGCACGACGGGCGCGATGGAGTTGCTTTCAACTCATGCAGGGTCCCCGGATTCAAGTGTTCGGACAACATCCACCGGCACGTTCCGCCCGGACGATCCGAAATCCTCTTTTGTACCACGGAATCGTCGCCATCGGTTCATGCGTGCGCTTGTGGTCATATTCGCACTCCATCCGACAAAGGGGCTGTTGGGAGATAGACGGGCTGCGTTCGAGATCGCGCAATGATCCATGCAATGATCTGAAGGAGTATACTTATAAGCCTATTATGCAAACACATCGCAATGGTGTCAAGGATGAAATATTCGATTGGATGAGTTTTCCAATTACCGGCATGTATCTTTGGAATGGTTTTCAGGGCAGCACGGCCAAAGCGTTCAAATCATCCATTATTTGAATGGATTTTATCCGTTGAACCAATTGGATGATCTATTTGACCCGGCGATGGGATCAACATGTTGTTAACAATAGATGGCTATTCGAAAAGGTTTCTTGTACCCAAATGCTTCTTCTGCTCCGAATCGCAGCGACCACGTCCCTACCGGATACTCCCTTCGGAGCCGCGCGGCGCCCTTGACCGAAGATCGCCCGAACCAGTCTGCCGCCCAGCCCGAGGGACGCGCAGCGCATGGCGCGACGTGCGCCGGCGCGCGATCGAACGGGCCCGAACGCGTCGCCGGTGCGGCCCCCGGCTCCTTTTTCGCTTTGAAACGGCCGTGACTCTGCGCTATTTTGATGCAGCAATAGAGCCTTTCCAGGAAGCGTGCGAAGAATGCATTGTTCGCGCTCCGCGGCGCAAGACGGCGCGTGCCTGATCCCTCGGCCCCTCCGCGGGCTGCCGACCGGCACCCGTAGGCGGCCTGCGGGCCTCCCGCTTTCAGTCGCCGTCCGCACGCCGCCGGTCCGACCGAAGCCCTTCTATTCGAGGAGAAGACGCACATGAACATCCGCAGACCACGGCGAATCCGCCATGGGGTCATCGCAACCCTGTTGCTCCTCCAGGTGACGTCGCTGACCGCTCCCGCCGCGGCGGCGGCGCCTTCCCGCCGGGAGGCCATTCCCGCCCCGTCCTCCACCAAGTGGTCCCGCCAGGACCTCAAAACCAAAGTCGATGCCCTGGTTCAACCCGTAATGGACTCGGGATACGCCGTGGGGTATGCCATCGGCCTCATCCAGGGCAAGGAAACGCTCATCCTCGGATACGGCAGAACGGCCAAGGATTCGGGCCGCACGCCGGACGGGCGCACCCTGTTTCAGGTCGGCTCCATCACGAAAACGTTCGTCGGAGTCCAGCTCGCCGACCTGGCCCGCAGGAACATCGTCCGGGTGGATGACCCCATCGGGATGTATCTTCCTGAATTCGTATCCGTTCCCGAATGGGGCGAACGCAAGATCACGCTGCTCGATCTTGCCACGCATCGTTCGGGGCTTCCCGGGCTCCCGGCGGATTTCCTGACCTCTCCCTCCACCGCTACTTTGGGTGGAGAATACACCATGACGCAGCTGCTCAAATGGCTTTCCTCCTACCGGTTGACCCGGGCTCCCGGAGAGCGTTTCGAGTACAGCAACGTCGGCATCGCCATTCTGGGGCATATTGTCGGCAACATTCAAGGCAAAACGTGGGAGCAATCCTGCCTGGATACCATCTGCACGCCCCTCGGCATGAAAGACACCCGCACGGTGCTCACCCCCGAACAGCAGTCGCGTCTTGCCCGCGGACACCGTGCCGACCTGGATCCCGTTCCGCTGGAGGAAATAGGCGTGATGGGCCCCGGCGGGTCATTGATTTCCTCGGTCGAGGATTTGTCCATCTACGTTCGCGCCCACCTGGCGCTCATCGACACACCGCTCAGAACGGCCATGGACATCGCCATGGCGGGGCACGCGAGCGCGGAGCCCATCGGCGAGATGGGCCTGTGCTGGATCCGACTGATACGGCCCGATACCAACGTGGTCTTCTACGTGGGTGACACGTTCGGCTACCTGGCCGCCGTGATATTCGACCTGCAGAAGAAAACAGGCGTCATCGTGCTCGGAAACCAGGACTCGACGGTGAACCAGGACCTGGCCTTTCAGCTCTGGGCGCTCCTGGACGGCAGGCAAGTCGAACCGCTCAAGCTGCGCAAGGCCTCCGAGGTTGCCGCGGATTCACTGATCCCTTACACGGGGACGTACCTGGTCGAACGCAGCGACGACCAACGCAAGGAAAACACGGACAAGACGGCAACCGTGGCATTGTACGGAGAAGGCCTCAAGGTCCTGCTCCCCGGGCAGTTCCGCGCCCGGCTTTTCCGCGAATCCGAAGACCGGTTCTTCCTCAAGGGAGTCTCCGACGCGGTGGCCACCGTGGCTTTTATTCGGGACGACAAAGGGCGAGTGGGCGCCATGAGCATCTTCTACAACGGCCAAACCCGTGTATTGAAAAAGATCCGGTGAGGGGAGCGGCCCCGGGCGCGCCGCACTCCCCCGATCCGATCCCGAATCCGGGCGTTGCGCACGGGATTCAACCGGGACGCGGGACCGCGGCAGGCCGGTCTCGGGGCGGAGCTGCAAAGACGGCTATTCCTCTTCCTTGCGGAACATGCTCTTGATCATTCCGATGCTGTGGGTCTCGTTGATGATGCTCTCGTAGTCCTTCTTGATTCTCTCATACATTCTGGCGTTCTCGATGGCGATCGCCCCCATTTCCGCCAGGGACTGGGCGAAATCGAGCTCCTCTTCCGAAAACTCTTTCGGGCTGCCCGTGTAGAGGCGCAGTACTCCGATGATCCTTCCCTTGAGGTTGAGCGGAACGGACACGATGGTGGCAATCCCTTCTTCGCTCGCCTGGCTCTGGTACTGTGCCCTGGGGTCCCTGCGCGCGTCGCTGAGGACGACCACTTTCCCCTGCATGGCTTCCGCGATACTGCGGGATGCGTCCAAAGGGCCCTTGCGGATGTACTTGTCGCTCAGCCCGTGAGAAGCGAGTAACTCGAGCGTCCGTTTCTTGGGGTTCAGCAGACGGATCGCCGCCGCTTTCACGCCCATGACCTCGACCAGGCTCTTGACCATCAGGTCCATCACCTCCTGCAGATCCAGGGTGGAATTGATCGCCTTCACGACCTTCCGAAACGAATCGAAGTAGGTTTTCTGAAGCGGTGCCATAGGGTCAACCCTCCTCTGGTAGAAGAAACAGCGCATCCGTCGCCGCGATCGGAATGCCCGCGCCGAAGGTCACTCCCCTGATCCCCGCCTCGTTCAACCTGCATGGAGACGAGCCCACCCGGTTCCGTGGAACCCCGTTACAGGTCCTGAACCAGCGGGAGAGAGCGCACCATACCGCCCGAAGCAGTGCCGCCGGATGCGGATGCCGCTCGACGTGCCCACCGAGACAGCCTCGGCTCGGCGGGCCCTTTGCCCTGGTCTGTAAAACACTTCATCCGCCTGAACGGTCCGTATCGGATGGGAAACCGGCATCGCACAATCGAGGGAATTCAGACCCTGACCAAGTTTAACAGAAGATTTCAAGTGAACCTAGCGATTTCATGTACGACAGCGATTTCCTCCATGACCTGCGCCAACGATCGTAATTCCCGCCGGCATGGGCAAGGACGAAGACGTTCAGGCGACATCCCCTCTTTCATGTTCCCGGACCGGAGTCTCCGGTATGCTGGCTGAAATCCCCACACGAATCGCACAACCACTGCTATTACAAGGTATCGCGCCATTTCAACGGAATATCGCGGGGAGAACCTGATGTTTTTAATAGCGATCTGTAAATGAAAATTAAATAGAGACAATATATTTGACGCTGCAAGACCTTGTGGGTATGTATATCGTGAACGTAGTTTCATTCATGTGCTTTTTCATTGAAAGAACAACCGGCAACCGAAGGAGGGCGTCACATGTCAAGCAGCAGATTCCATTCCCCGGCTTTTCGCGGCCTTGTTTTTTCAACCGTGTGCGTGGTCGTCATGGTTTTCGGTCTATTGACAGCACTGCCGGCACCGGCCGCAGCGGAGCAGGCCCAGCCGCCGGCCGAATCGGATTCGCAGGTGGAGGCTGTTGACGGAATCTCTCAATACAACTCGTGTTTCGCCGCGGGTTATGCCGTATACAACGGCCCCATGGGCAGACGCATCCATCTGCGTTGCGGCGCGGCCGCGCCGGGCACGTCAATCGTGTACTTTGCCGTTGCGATAGGTCAGGGCACCCTCGCCAACCCGGTGGCCGACTATTTTCTGACCGCATTCGATACGGCCGTCGCGAACGGAAAGACAGTGTGGCTCTGGTATGAAACGGATCCCGGCAGCGGACCGAAGATCGGCTGCGGGGCCTCGGACTGCAGGATTCTGCGTGGGATAGAAGTGCGCAACTAGCTTCCGGATGCGGGCATTCATACGAAGTTGCGTTCAAGATGGATCTTTCAAGCACAAAAGAGCGGGGGAATGATTCCCCCGCACCCCCCAAGTTTCGGCCACACGCGCAAGCGCGTGAGGCCGAGTGCTCGGCGCTGTCGGCGACTGGCCGTAGGCCGCCGCCGCAGCGCCACACGGAGCCGCGAAGCGGCGAGGGGGTGTGGGGGATACGTCCCCCACGCTTTTAGAGTATCATTTTGAACGCAAATCCGTATCAGTACTGCAATATGCCCGTGATACCGAGCGAATCTCGTCGCGGGCGCGGCGTGTCATGACGCGCAGTGCATGGTTACGGACGGGTATGCTTTCGTATTGCCCGGGAGGGTCGCCGAGCGACGAAGCGAGGACGATCGTCCGTTTCACGGCGGCTCTTCCGGCACGAACAACACTCACCGACATCGGCGCGGCGTGGAAAGGCGGATGCGATGAATTGGCGCGATCGGCGCGAACGAACGTTATTCCATCCTTTTCAGCCAATTACTGCGGTCTGGTTCACCAGGGTCCCGCGAAACCATCCCAAGCATTGCAGCCCTGCCCCCCTCCTGCCCCCAGCATCCGCCGGCGGAAACAGTTCTTCATTGTTATCAATCGACAGCCAAAGTGCAATCCCGACGTACAATTTGAATTGACATCGAAAAGACTGCGCGATAGTTGTGTATTAAATTGTGACGGGATCGCGTGACGCTTCCCTCAGGGTTTTCAGTCATAGCCACTCAAGCCGGTTTCCACGGTGATCCTTGAACGGCACCTGTCCTTTTCCGAAAAATGACCGACCATATGGAACAAAGGAGATTCGCGCATGGATGCCGAAAAGAATGAAAAGTCATCCGCACCGCACAGATGGCGGTTTGCACGGGTGGGGGGCTTCGACCAGGTCCGACTGGAAACGGGCGCGGACCTGCGTTCCCTCGACCAGCTCGATCAGAAACTGTGGGCGAGCCTGAGCTGTCCCACCCATGGGCTCGAACTGGACCCCAAGACCCTCGAACTCATCGACAGCGATGGGGACGGGCGCATCAGGGTCCCCGAGATCCTCGCCGCCGTCAAATGGATCGAGTCCGTCCTGAAGAATCCCGACGATCTGACCCGACGCGCCGAGGTTCTCCCCCTGGCGGCCATCGATGAGAACACCCCGGAAGGCGCCCGGCTCCTGGCTTCGGCAAAGCAAATCCTCATCAATCTCGGCAAGCCGGATGCCACCTTCCTGACCGTCGAGGACACCACGGACACGGTCGCCATCTTCGCCCATACGAAGTTCAACGGAGACGGTATCGTTCCATTGGATTGCACCGACGACGACAGGCTCAGGAACGTCATCACGGACATCATGGAGTGTTTCGGGTCGGAGCCGGACCGCAGCGGAGAACCCGGAATCACCCAGGAAAAGATCGACAGCTTTTACGGGGAACTGCAGGACTATTCCGACTGGTGGCGCACGGCCGAAGAGGATGCGGCCAACATTCTGGCGTTCGGCGACGCAACGGGCGATGCGGCGGAAGTCTTCAAGGCCGTGAGGACCAAGGTGGACGATTACTTCACGCGTTGCCGCCTGGCCGAATTCGACGCGGGAGCGGCCGGGCCGCTCAACCCTTCACCGGAGGAATACCAGGCACTGGCCCGCAAGGACCTCTCGGCCGCCGCCGAGGAGATCGCCGCGCTTCCGCTGGCGACCATAGGGGTCGGCAAGCCCCTGCCCCTGGGCGACGGCGTCAATCCGGCGTGGGCCGATCGGCTCTCCAAGCTCCGAGCGGCCGTCGTGACTCCGATGTTCGGTGAAAAGGCGGCCCTTGAGCCCGGCCAATGGGCGCTCATCAGCGCGAAGTTCGCGGCTTACGAAGCCTGGTATGACGCCAGGAAAGGGGAGGCCGTGGAGAAACTGGGCCTGGACCGGGTTCGGGAGATCCTGGGCGGCGACCTGAAAGGATCCCTCACCGCCCTCGTCGACAAGGACAACGCCCTGGAACAGGAAGCCGATGCCATTGCATCCGTCGACAGGCTGGTCCGGTATCATCGCGATCTTTTCACGCTCCTCAACAACTTCGCGTCGTTCCAGGATTTCTATTCCCCGGGGACCAAGGCCATTTTCCAGACGGGCAGCCTCTACATAGACGGCCGCAGCAGCGATCTGTGCATCAAGGTGGATGACGTTGCAAAGCACAGCGCCATGGCCAATTTGAGCCAGACCTACATCGCCTACTGCGAGTGCAGGCGCAACGGGGATGCGCAGAAAATGAACATTGCCGCCGCGTTGACGGATGGAGACGCAGGCAACCTCATGGTGGGGCGCAACGGCGTGTTCTACGACCGCAAGGGCAACGACTGGGACGCCACCATCGTCAAGCTCATCGAACACCCGATCAGTATTCGGGAGGCGTTCTGGAGTCCCTATCGACAGATCGCCAAAATGATCCACGAACAGATCGAAAAAATGGCGGGCGCCCAGGACAAGAAGCTCAAGGAATCGGCCGCGACGCATGTTTCCGGCGCGGCCACAGCGGCCGAGGCCGGCAAGCCGCCCGCCGAAGCGCCGTTCGACGTGGGGAAGTTCGCGGGGATCTTCGCGGCCATCGGCCTTGCCATCGGCGCCATCGGCACGGCCATCGCCTCGGTCCTCACGGGATTCCTCAGCCTCAGCTGGTGGCAGATGCCCATGGCCATTGCCGGCTTGATGCTTCTCATTTCAGGGCCGTCGATGATCATGGCCTACTTCAAGCTTCGCAAACGCAACCTTGCGCCCATTCTCGACGCCAACGGGTGGGCCGTGAACACGCGAGCCACCATTAACATTCCCTTCGGAAAAACGCTCACCGCCCTTGCGCGGCTTCCCGAAGGGGCGCAGTATTCGCTCGTGGACCCGTTCGCCGAGAAGCAAAGGCCCTGGAAATTCTACATCTTCCTGGCCGTGCTTGCAGTCGCGGCGTTGTTCTTGGTGCAGAAAGGGTATGTGAGCGAGTGGTTGAAAGCGATGAGCGCCAAGCAGGCTACCACTCAAACACCCGCTCCACCTGCGCCGGCACCTGCTCCGGCCGCCCCGCCGGCGGCAGCACCCGCTCCCGCACCTGCCCCCGCGCCCGCTCCGGCTCCCGCACCTGCCCCCGCGCCCGCTCCGGCTCCCGCGCCCGCTCCGGCTCCTGCGCCAGCCAAGGCTCCTTGACGGGACCGGTTGAAGCGACTTTCACCTCGTCCTCCGGAGGCCCTCGCAACGGGGACTCCGGAGGATGGGCGTCACGCCCCGGGCCCCCGCGTCCGGGCGACAATCCGAATCCTCGCAATCTTCACTCTTCGAGTCCGAACTGCGTTCGATACAGGGACGCGAAGAAGCCGTTGGCGCGCACCAGTTCGTTGAAGCTCCCCTGCTCCACGATTTCCCCCGACCGGAGCACCAGGATCTTGTCCGCGGCCCTCACCGTGGACAGGCGATGCGCGATGATGAAAGTGGTGCGCCCCACCATGAGCCGGTTCAACCCTTCCATGATGGCCGCTTCCGTTTCCGCGTCCACCGACGATGTCGGCTCGTCGAGAATCAATATGGGGGAATCCCGCAGGATTGCGCGGGCTATGGTGATTCTCTGCCTCTCCCCCTCGGACAGGGTCGCGCCCTGTTCCCCTATCAGGGTGTCATACCCTTTCGACAGCTTCATGATGGAATCGTGGATCCGGGCGAGGCGCGCGGCGGAAACGATCTCATCCTCGCTTGCCTCGGGGCGCCCGTAGGCGATGTTTTCCCTGACGCTGACGGGAAAGACCAGGGGCGGTTGTAGCACCATGGAAATTTGATTTCGCAACGACTTGAGCTGATACTCCCGGACATCGATTCCGTCGATCAGGACCCGGCCTTCCACCGGGTCGTAGAAGCGGGGGACGAGGCTCACCAGGGTCGATTTCCCGACTCCCGTGGGCCCGACGATGGCCACTTTCTGCCCCGGTTCGATGCGTACGGAGATGTTCTTCAAAACGGGCTGGTCGGCGACATACCGAAAAGACACCCCTTCCACGAGGATCTCCCCTCTCGCCCCCTTTTCGGGGAAAACGCGGCTGCCGTCCTTCAGGTCCCTTTCGACATCCAGGATTTCGAACACGCGCCTGACTCCGACCTTGGCCGTTTGAATGACCCCCCAGGTCTGGCTGAGCGTGTTGATCGGGGCATAGAGGGAGGCGAGATACGCCGTGAAGACGACGATTTCTCCGACGCTGAGGCTGCCGGAAAGTACATGCCTGGCCCCGATGTACAAGACCAACGCCGTGCCGAGGGCCATTACGCCGTTCACGACCCCGGAATAGAAATTTTCGAGCGTGAAGAGGCGCAGACTGGCCCCGAGACTTGCGACACTGGCCCTCATGAATTTCCTGTGCTCCTCCTCCTCCTTCGTGAAGGCCTGGATGATCCGTATGGCGGACATGGCCCTCTGCACCACGGAAAAGACTTCACTTTCCCGTTCCCTGAAATAGGTCGCCGCTTCGGTGATCTTTCGGCTCATGAGAGAGATGGTGATGACCAGCGCGGGACAGATGGCGAGCGCCAGCAGAGTCAGCAGCCAGTCGAGCCTTATCATGACGAGGAACATCATGACGAGAAAAGCGGTGGCGGTCACGACGGGGAAAACGCCGTTCATCGTGATGGCCTGGATCGAGTAGGTGTCCGAGGTGATGCGGTAGAGCAGATCGCCCACCCGGCTCCTGCTGTGAAACGCCAGAGACAGGCGCTGGAGGTGGCTGTATAGATCGCTCCTGAAATCGTTCACCATGCGCTGCCCGATCCTGATGGTGGTGTAGTTGTTGAGAATGCTCAGGCCGCCCAGGAGCAGGTAGATCAGCACAAGACCGATGCAGGAGAGGACCAGGATCGTCTCGTTGTCGAAGGTCGCCGCAAATGACCACGCCAGAGGCTTCCCGCTCAGCACGTTGTCGATGACCACCTTCAGAGGCCATGGCTTGAGAATCTCGAACGCGCTGATCAGAATGACCTGGAACAGCGCCATGGTGAAAGGAATACGGTAGGGCCACAGGTATCTCAGAATTTCTCGTCTCATTTTGCTTCCTCACCCCCGTGGGGAATCACAGCGACGATCGACTCCCCGTCAATCGGCCTGTCGCCCGTTCAACAACACTTCAGGCCGTTCGCATTCGCAGCGGGGATTGGGCGCAACGAGGCCGGCTCCCTCCTGCATCTTCTTCGGATCAGGCGGTCTCCCCGGAGCGGACACCGGAGGAAACATTCACCCGTACTTCGGAACAGGCGCTTGCCCCCGGAACTCCGGGGCGATGAAACGGGCGGGCACGCCACCTTACTCTGCAAGCCAACGCTGAGCCAATGACTTCATGATTTGGACCCATTCGTCGAAAGTGTCCGGTTTGGTGATGAACGAGTTCGCTCCCGCCTCCCTGGTAAAGGTCATGTCACGGCCTTCCCGGGAAGTGGTCAGGATGACGATGGGGATATGCTTCAGGGCCGGTTCGGCCTTGATTTCCACGAGCGCCTCGCGGCCGTCCTTGCGAGGCATATTGAGGTCGAGCAGGATCAGCCCGGGCAGTTCTTCCGCTACGGATCGCACGCGCTCCGAAAGGTACTCCATAAGCTCGATCCCGTCCTTGACACACGAGAAGGCACCCGCCGCTCCGCTGGCTTCGAAGGCCTCGGTCGCCAGCATGCAGTCCTCGACATCGTCATCGGCCATCAACACCGCCGGACCATCTTTTCCTCTCAATGTCTTTCCTCCGGCCCGTGCTGTCTCACGGGCAGTCTGATAATGAACGTGGAGCCTTTCCCGGGCTCGCTCTCGACCCGGATATTTCCCCCGTGCCGCTCGACGATTTTGCGGCATATGGCGAGCCCCATCCCAGTCCCTTCGTACTCGTCGCGGCCGTGCAGTCGCTGAAAAGGCTTGAAAATCCGTTCCGCATAGTGTTGCTCGAACCCGATGCCGTTGTCCTCCACGTGAATTTCACACCCCCCTTTGTGGTCGCACTTTGCCGAAATTTTGACTTGAGGGCTTGCCGCGCCGCAAAATTTCAGCGCGTTGCCGATGAGGTTTTGAAAGAGCCGCAGCATTTGGGATTCATCGGCTTCGATGGTGGGCAATTTCCGGATTTCGATCAACCCGCCCGCCCGCTGCTCAAATACATTCGCCGCTTCCCGCACCACTTCTCCGAGCTGAATCTCCTTGAACGGCTCTTGTTTCGCCGCTACTCTCGAATACTGGAGCAAGTCGTTGAGAAGGCGGCGCATCCGATCGGCCGAACGGAGCATTCTTTCGAGAAAACCCAGTCCGGCATCGTCCAGGCACGGCGCACACCGTTTCTGGAGCAGGTCGCCGTAGGTCTTGATCTTGCGCAATGGCTCCTGGAGGTCGTGTGAAGCCACGAAAGCGAATTCCTCCAGTTCCTGGTTGATCAGCGCGAGGCGCTCCGCATACGCTTTGAGCTCATCCTCGGCTTTCTTCCTGCCGGTGATGTCGCGATTGATTTCGAGGATCCCCACCGGCTGACCCGAACCATCTCTTTGCAGAGCCCAGCGACTATTCACCACGACACGTCTTCCATCCTCGGCGGTGTGAACCAGTTCGCCTTCCCATCCGTTTTCCTTCAGGAGCGTGGCCTTTATTTGCTCCCAGGGGAGCGGAAACCGGGTTCCAAGAAGCTCGCGCACCGGCTTGCCCAGTGCCTCGCTTTCACTCCAGCCGTAGGTCTCCTCGGCCCCCCGGTTCCAGAAGACGACTTTCTCATCCGCATCTCGAACCAGGATGGCGTCGTGGGCCAGATCGAGCAAAGCCGCCTTCTCTCCCAGCTGCTTATTGGCGTTCACCAGCTCCGCCGTCCGCTCCAGAACCCGCCGCTCGAGCTCGTCACGCGACCGGCGCAACTCCTCCTCCATCCACTTGCGCTCCGAGATGTCCCGGAACAGGGCGGTCAAATGTTCGGGACCGGGATAGACGAAGATCTCGATCATCCGGCCCGTGACCACCGACGCGGCTTCCAGGTACTGGGATTCCCCCGTTTCCAGGGCACGCCGGTACGCGGCCTCGAAAACACTGCCCGCGACTCCTGGGAATACGTCCAGGATGGAACGCCCGGCCACCTCCTCCCTCGTCTTTCCAAAATAGGCGAGGGCGGCATCGTTGATGTGCGTGAACCGCCATTCCCGGTCCAGGGTGTAGAAGCCGTCGGCGATGCTGTCCATGATGGCCGTCAGGCGTCGTTGTGCCTCGAGCAGGCTCGTTTCCCTGGACCGCAACGTCTCGGCCATCCTGTTGAACGAATCGGCGAGCTCCCCGAGCTCGGCGGGGCCGACGGCCGGCGCGGGCTCGCCCCCCTGTCCGCGCCCGATGGCCAGGGCGTGGTCACGAAGCCGCTTTACCGGGATGGAAATGGAACGGGACAAAAGAAGGGCGACGCCGAACGCCGCCAGGTTGATGACCAGGAAGATGACCGTCTGAGTCAGAAGAGTGGAGGTGATCGCCGCAATGGCAACCTCTTCCGTGCGCCCGGCGGTGGCCGCCCAGCCTATGGATGAAATCGGGGTGAAGCCGACCAGGCGTCTCCTCTTTTCATAATCCGCGTATACCGACGCGGTGATTTCTTTGCCTTTGAACACCTCCACGTACTCCGGATACTGCCTGAGCCATTCGCGCTCTTCCCACGAGACGTCTATGGCCGGATATCGATAGACCAGCATGCCCTTGTGGTCGACCAGTGCAAGACCTCCGCCCTTGCCTCTCTCGACCGAGAGCACCGAGTCCAGCTGCTCGGGGCTGACCGTGGCGACCACGACGCCGAGCAGAACGCCGCTTTCGTCGCGAATGCCCCTAGAAATGCCAAAGACCGGTTTGCCGGTCGTCCTTGCCTTGACCAGTTCGCCAACCGTCCATTGCCGCCCGCTCAGAATATCGCGAAAATAGGCCCGATCCCTGTTGTTTCTCCCCAACATGGCGGAGTTGCTCGAATGACGGAAGACGCCGTCCGGTTCCACCCAGGAGAAATCGCGCACGGCCGCGTAGCCCTGCTGGCTTTTTTCCAGAAGCCGCGTGATGTCCGTCGGGACCATGGGCCGGGAAGAAGTGATCGCAAGCCCGAGCGCCAGCTCTTGATGGAGGACGTCCTGCACGAACGATTCGAACGTCTTCGCCACTGCGCGGGCAAGCTCGAGGTTGGCCTGCAACTCGCGTGCACGGCTTGCCTTGAGTTGGTCATGGAATGAATAGGCTTGAACGAGCACGGTCGGGATGAGCAGAACCAGGAGAAGGAGAACAAGTTTGCCCCGGATGCTCTGCCAAAACCTACCCCGAGGTATCATGAATTCGGGCGAAGTCGCCATTTGGTTCTGCCCTCACCGGACCGGCCGATCATAGAGAACTCGATCCCGACCGCACGGCTGCGCCGATTGGGGAATCCAGGCAATGACTGAACGCTGTGGGAAAATTTGAACGACTGCTTGTCCTGGGGCACAGGAGAAGAAAAGACCGGGGAAGCAGCCCCTGCGGCGCCCCGTTTCCTGATGGGTCGACCCGTTTATCGGCGCAAAGACGGGTTGCCGGTGCACGTCGAGATCATACGATCACATACCGCTTGATCGTGTAGACCACTTCATCGGGATCGTCCAGCACGGTCACCAGGTCCAGGTCTTCGCGCGAAATATATTTGCCCGACAGCAAGACGTTGCGTATCCAGTCCATGATCCCGGACCAGTGGTCCCGGCCCACCAGAATGACGGGAAACGGCTTGATGCGCTTGGTCTGAATCAGAGTCAGGGCCTCGAAGATTTCATCCAGGGTGCCGAACCCGCCGGGCATCCCGATGTAGGCCTGGGCATACTTGACGAACATCACTTTGCGCACGAAAAAATACTGAAAGAAGAGCCGGGTGGTGGCGAAAGGGTTCGGTTCCTGTTCGAGCGGCAGCTCGATGTTAAGGCCCACGGACTTTGCCCCTCCCTCCTTCGCCCCCTTGTTGCCGGCTTCCATGATGCCCGGACCGCCCCCCGTGATGACGTGGAAACCGCTCTGGGCGAGCTTGCGGGCGATGGTCACGGTCCGTTCGTATATTTCGTCGCCCGGCCTGACCCTGGCCGAACCGAAGATGGATACGGCCGGGTAGAGATCCGCCAGGGATTCGAAACCGTCCACGAATTCCGCAAGGATCTTGAACAGGCGCCACGAATCATGAACGGTTATGGCATCGATGAGATATTGTTTTTCTGGCATGGGTCTCGTCCTTTTCACCATCACTGCGCTACGAACGGTTACACGATGAATGGTTCCGATGAATCTGAGCCGGGGGGTTCTATATTAGGAAGAGTAGAGCGGGAAATCAAGGACTATGGAGGCTTTTGGGCCCTGAATCGGATCATGGGAGCGCCATGGCGAAATATTTGGACAAATGGATTGAATCGCTATGCGAAATAAGCTATTTAGCGCTATGAATTGTTCTCGGCACGTCGCGATCAGTGCCTTCTCATTCGAGACCCTCCGAATAGACCCGGTGGGGCTCTTAATTCATAATGGAGGCTGGTGCTTATGGAAATGAAGGATTTCGTTAAGGCGGCCTTGAAAAAGGTGACTCAGAAAGTGAAAGACGGGTCCCTCGACAAACGGGAAGAAGGCTACGGCGATTCCGAGGAGATGCTGCTCGACTGGATTTGGATCGAGTTGAAGGAAGAGTCCCCGGACAAGGATGCGGTCATCGGCATGGACCTCGACGATCTCTACGAGGTCATTGAAAGCTCCGCCGATATGTATGAAGACTACCATATCCTTCTGGAATCCGTGAGAACCGACGGCAATCCATGAGACCGGGCGGAAGAACCGTTCATTCGAGCGCCTTGCGGGGCGCTCTTTTTGTTTGCGCCGTGAAGGACACACAATGCAGCCTCTTTTCTTGCTCCCCGGACGTGAGAAGCGAATCCTCCAGGGACATCGCTGGGTGTTCAACAACGAGATTGACGGACGGCTCCCCGACTTTGAACCGGGGAGTTGGGTCGAAGTGTTCTCATCGAAAAGAGTCCCGCTCGGCCGCGGTTACATCAATCCCCGATCGCTCATTGCAGTGCGGCTGGTGACCGGCCCGGGTCAGGAACCGACCCGGGAGTTCTTCTCCGAGCTGCTGCGCAGAGCCGAGGAAAAACGCACCCTGCTTTACTATCCGGGGTCCACCTGCCACCGCGTCGTCTTCGGGGAATCGGACGGCATCCCGGGCCTGATCGTGGACCGTTATGGCGACGTGCTCGTCATCCAGGTCACCACCCTGGGGATGGCCCGCATGCAATCGCTGATCCAGGAGCTTATGGTGGAACTCTTCCGGCCGGCAGCCATCGTCTGCCGAAACGATACGTCGGTGCGCAGGCTCGAAGGCCTCCCGCTGGAGAAGGGGCTCGCGTTCGGCGAGCTCCCGGAAGACATCCGGGTGAACATTGACGGTCTCGAGCTCCGGGTAGACCCCCTGGGAGGCCAGAAGACCGGCCTGTTTCTCGACCAGAGGGACAATCGCCGCGCCCTGCTCCGCTGGATCGGAGGCAAGCGCGTTCTGGACCTGTTTTGCTATACCGGTGCCTGGGGACTCGCCGCCGCCCGCGGAGGTGCCTCCCGAGTGGTTGGGGTCGACGCATCCGCAGAAGCCGTCGACCAGGCGCGTTCCAATGCGGCGGCAAACAACGTGGCCGACCGGTGTGAATTCATCCGCTCGGAGGCCCTTCAATACCTTAGAACCCTGAGGAAAGGCGACTTCGACGTCATCGTCCTCGATCCTCCGGCCTTCGCGAAAACCAAGAGCGCCCTGCCGGAGGCTCAGAAAGGATACACCGATTTGAACCGTCGGGCGCTCCTCGCCCTTGCCCCGGGGGGCCTGCTGGTCACCTGCTCGTGCTCCTACCACATGAGCGAGGAGCTCTTCGCCCGAGCTCTGCTGCAGGCAGCGCGGGCCGGCGGCAGACAGCTGCGGCTCATGGAATCGCGCGGCCAGGCGCCGGACCACCCGGTCCTGCTCGCCATGCCCGAAACCCGCTACCTCAAATGCTGGTTCCTGGAAGTCGTCTGACTCCTATTCAAACTCCCTGCCGACCCACCGTATGCGGCCCAGTATGTGATTCCTGAGCGGCTTGCCCGGGTCGAGCGCAAACTCGAAGGGGCGAAAGGCCGCCGTGTTGTCCGAGAGGCAGACCAGCCGCGGACAATCCCGGCCCCCGCTCAGCGCCAGTCGCCTGAAGGCCGTGGCGCCGTCCGGCAGAACCACCAGGTAGATGCGACCGGAGAGCACCCGCATTCGCTCCGCCTCGTCGCTGTCCACCAGCGCCACATCCCCCTGATTGACCGTCGGAAGCATGGCGTCCCCCTGCACCCGGATCAGGAAAAGCCCTTTCTGTCTCCGCTCTCCCTCCCCCACCAGCTTCTCCAACCACCAGAGCTTGAATGGATAGTGGTCCTCAATGTCTCCGAACAGAATTTCTCCGTCGGGTCCCGTGGACACCCGGGACTTGAGCAGCGGGATGAGGGTGTATTCCACGGCGCGCTTTCCGCCTCCCGAAACGTCGTACGGACCTCCGTCCCCAAGCAGGAGCCAGGACGCGCTGACCGAGAAATTGCGGCACACCTTCTCCAGGAAAGTTCCGGTGGGAGAAGTCGCCTCATCCCGGTAATTGACCAGCGTGTTCTTGGACACCTGCGTGCGTCGGGCAAACTCGGCGAGGGATAAACCAGAATTCTGGATTATTTTTTTGAGCCTCACCGCCATTTCGGTATTTTTTTTGGATTTTAATTGGCTTTTGACCGTCGACATAGACCCACCTCAATATGTATCTATTTGTATTATTGACACATTATTCCATAAAACCGCTTCTCCTCCAGACCAAAAATTTTATTTGACTCACCAATATTTTATTGATAGCATCGCGGCCAATCCCCCCCCCGGGACATCCAATAGGGAGGAATCATGTCTCCGTTCGAGATCAGGATCGCCCTCCTCCGGGAAGGCGTTTCCATGAGGTCCATTGCGCGCAAGCTGGGAGTGTCGCCCAACTCGGTCTCGCTGGTAGTGAACCGGCGCATGGTCAGCCGGAGAATCATGTCCGAAATTGCGCTCGCAATCAAATCGGAATTAACTGGAGTCTTTCCCGAGCAGTTCGGAAAGCGTCGTTAGTCTTCCCCTTCCGAACGAAGCTTAGCAGGCGTCAGGTTGCCATGTCAACCTCAAACGACATAATAATTGGTTCGATTAAAAAAGAATAACCATTATTTTGGTGATAAGCGCCGTGACGTTTCATGATCACAGCAGAAACAAACCGAAGCATCCTTCACCTCCAACGCACAAGGAGCCCTCTATGGAACGCGTCAGAAAATGTCGGTCGTGCGCCCGGGAAGGAAAGATCATCGGGCATGGCCTGTGTCCCGCCTGCTATCACCGGGAAAGACGAAAAAAACTCGCCCTGCGCCGCTCCAGCCCCGACGGCGGATTGATCGTCAGGCTGGATTTCCAGCCCATGGCTCATCTTCTGGAGGAAATCAGGAAGCGTGCGGGCCATGAGCTCCGAGACGTGAACCTGCAGATCCTGTGGGAGCTCAGCAAGAGCCTCGGGGCGGGGGTTTGAATCGGTTCGGGGCGAGCGGGGCCATGCCTCGCCCCTTGCCCGGCACAATGCTTCGCGCGAAGGAAAACGCCATGACCAGGGTCGGCCACAGGGGCAGAATGCGGGACCATGCCGTGATCCTGCAAAGACTCCTCAAGGAACACAAGCGCATCTCGCTCGCTCGCATCGCAGAGGAACTCGGCGCCAGCGAGCTCACGGCTCGCAGGTGGATCGATTCTTTCAGCTGTGTCATGCCCATCAGGCTGGAGAAGGGGATCGTCATCGTCGAAGATTTCAGGCGGCGCGAGTAGGCGGCCGTCGGGCAACCGGATATTGGGCACTGATCGGGTGAGCGCCGGCGGAAGCTCCGGGGCGCTCGCCCGACGGTCGCGATGCCTTCCAGGCAACCGCGGAATTTTGTCCTGTATTCGCCATGCGAAAAGGAGTATTAAGGACGTGAGCCCCATGGCCGTTTACCGCGCCCCTCGGTTACGGGCATCCGAGAAAACGGTCGTTTCGGGCTGATTTCCGCAGACCGGCCGCGGGCAATTACATTCAAGGCCCGGCTCGGGATGCCCGCATCGAGCGTTTCAACCGGAGGGTACACATGATTCGCCTGATTTGCGGAAACGATTTGACCCAACTTGGCATCAAGACCTGTGAGGGCCTGAACATCAGCGCCTTCCTGGACCATATCGATTCCTGCGACAAGTGCTCCCAATCCAAGGAATCCCTCATCCGCGATCTCAACACCCTCATCGGGGGAGAACGCTGACGGGGTCAGCATCCCTTTCCGAACAGCCGCTTCGATTCCCATCCAGAGCTTTCGAACGATGTGCAGCCGTCCGGCGCGCCGGCATCGCAAGAGCATCGGTGCCCCGTTCGATGCGAGGCTTCGCGTCCCACATGGAGTGCCGGGAACGTTCAACCCCGGTGCGTTTATTCCCGCGAAAGTCTGCGCATCTCTCCGGCCGCGGTCATGACCGAGCCGTCCGCAAAGGAGCGGCACGGAATGAGAGGGCTCGGCCTCAGTCCGGCTCGCCGACGCGCACTCATGGGTTGTCTGCTCGTGAAATGTGCGGTAATAATCATCATCTTCAGCGGCCGGGGATGAGTTGACGGTTCAATCGAAAGGACGGATCGGTCATGGACGTTGACAGAACCAGGGTCCTGTTGATCGAGGACGACGAAGACGACTTTGTGCTCGTTCGGGACATGCTCTCGGAAGTCACGTTCTCCAGGTACGAACTCGAATGGGTTCGGACCTTCGACGCAGCATTGGAAACAATCCTTCAATGCCGGCACGACGTCTGCCTCCTGGACTATCTGCTCGGAGACCGCAACGGCCTGGATCTGCTCCAGGAGGCGATCGCCAGGGGATGCCGGTTCCCGATCATTTTTCTCACGGGCTACGGAAACTACGAAATCGACCTCAAGGCCATGAAATCGGGAGCGGCCGATTACCTGGTGAAAGGGCAACTCACCGGACCCATCCTGGAACGATCGATCCGTTACGCCGTCGAACGCAAGCAAGCCGAAGAAGAACTGACCAAGTACCGCCAGCACCTCGAGAAGCTGGTCGAGGAGCGGACCCGCCAGCACGTGGAAGCCAGGGCGGACGCGGAGCGCCGGGCGGCGGAGGCCGAGGAGGGGCGTCGCATCCTCCACGCCTTGATGGACTACGTGCCGACGGGTATTGCCATTGCCGACGCATCGGATCTGACCATACGCGCCGTGAGCAATTATGCGCTCGAGCTGCAAACCCGCCTGTACGATCACCCCGGGGACGCGAACGATCTGAAGGACCCGGCGCAATGGATCCTGTACGGTCCGGACGGCCGGACCCGGCTGAACACGGAGGAACTGCCCCTGGTCCGGGCTACCCGGGATGGAACGGTGATCATCGACGAAGAGCTGATCATGGGCCACCCGGGCGGTGAGCAGATTCCGACCATGTGCAATGCCGGCCCGATTTTGGACAACAAGGGCAACATCACCGGGGGGATATCGACGTGGCGAGACATCAGCGTCCTCAAGGCGGCCCAGGACGTGCTCCGCAAAGCCAACGACGAGCTCGAACGCCGGGTCGAGGAACGCACGGAAGAGCTGGTGCAGGCCCTGGAATCCTTGAACCGCTCGAAGGGACAGCTCCGGTTTCTTTCCGCTCAGCTGCTCAAGGCGCAGGAAGAAGAACGCCGCAGAATTGCCCGGGAGCTCCACGACAGCATCGGATCGGCGCTCAGCGCCATCAAGTTCAGCCTCGCCAACACCATGGAGCAGATGAGGAAAGGCAAGACCGATCCCGAGACTTTCGTCACTCTCATGAACATGACACAAAACGCCATCGACGAGTCGCGCAGGCTGATGACCGACCTGAGGCCGTCGATCCTGGACGATCTGGGCATCGTTGTTACCGTGCGATGGTTCTGCCGGCAGTGCCGGCAGGTGTACACGGCGGTCGACATCGAAGAGCTGATCGACATTGAAGAAGAAGATGTGCCGGAACCGCTCAAGATCGTCATTTTCCGGATCCTTCAGGAAGCCCTGAACAACATGGCCAAATACAGCCGGGCCAGCCAGGCGACCGTCTGCCTCGAAAAGACGCACGAACGGATTCAACTCACCATAGAAGACAACGGCATCGGTTTCGATCCCGATTCCATGATCTCCAAGGACGAAAGCACCAGGGGCCTGGGACTCACCAGCATGAAGGAACGCGCCGAGCTCTCCGGAGGCCGTTTTCAGATCACTTCCGCTCCGAGCCGGGGCACAACCGTTAGCGTCACCTGGCCGCTGGCCCGGATTTAGGCCCGCGGCACGACGATTTCGACGAACGTGCCGGAAACCTTGTTGCCAAAACGGCGTCTCCGGCAGGGCGGCCATCCTTGTGGACGTCAAGCGCCCAGGCTGCGAACACAGTCTTTCCACAGGCATCCGATCCGCCCGGCCGGCCGACAGTCCCCTTTTTCCATTTCTCTCCCCAACCTGCTCACCCTCTCCATCGGAACATCCCGGGGCGATCCAGTAATACGAAGTTACCTAGAAAATAGACTCCCTCGGGAGTCTGTTTTCATGCTTCGCGGGTGTCGCAGGGGGCATGGATAATTGCGTTCAAGATGGATCTTTCAAGCACAAAAGAGCGGGGGAATGATTCCCCCGCACCCCCCAAGTTTCGGCCACACGCGCAAGCGCGTGAGGCCGAGTGCTCGGCGCTGTCGGCGACTGGCCGAAGGCCGCCGCCGCAGCGCCACACGGAGCCGCGAAGCGGCGAGGGGGTGTGGGGGATACGTCCCCACGCTTTTAGAGTATCATTTTGAACGCAAATCCGTATAAGAGGCTGGAAACAGTAGCAAAAGCCTTCCCACGGTGCAGAAAACGCGGGACCGCACCGTCTTGGCGGCGCGGTGCGGGATCGCGCGGACGGACACGGAGATCGAAACGCGGTCACGCCGCTCAGGGCTTGCGACGATGGGGACAGGCTTGCAATTATGGAATATCTATACTATTTTTGATGCGCGTTACCAGGGCGTGCGTGAGCCTCCCATCCGTTGGAGTGTTGTAGGCCTGACCCCGAAAGGTCCGAGGTGGCCATATGATGAGAACGCGACGGCACGGCAGGGCCGAGGTCCTGCTGGTCTGCCTGTTTCTCGCGATTTCCACGGCCGGTGTTTATTGGCAGGTGAAGGATCACGAGTTCATCACCTTCGACGACAACGAATACGTCACCGCCAATCCGCAGGTCCTGCGGGGTTTGACTTCGGACGGAGTGAAATGGGCGTTCACCTCCAGGGATGCGGGGAACTGGCACCCCCTCACCTGGCTCTCCCATATGCTCGACGTGCAGATGTTCGGCCTGAACGCGGGCGCTCACCATTTGATGAACGTCCTGTTCCACGTAGCGAATGCCCTGCTGCTTTTCCTGGTGCTCCACCGCATGACCCATGCGCTTTGGAGGAGCGCTTTCGTTGCGGCACTCTTCGCCCTTCACCCGCTGCACGTGGAATCCGTCGCCTGGGCTTCGGAAAGGAAGGATGTCCTGAGCACCTTATTCTGGATGCTCACCATGGGCGCCTACGTCCTTTACGCTGAAAAGCCGGGGATCATCCGATACCTTACCGCCTTCTTTTTGTTCGCTCTGGGCCTTCTGGCCAAACCCATGCTCGTGACTCTCCCGTTCGTGCTCCTTCTTCTCGACTACTGGCCCCTGAATCGTCTCCGGCGGCAAGCGGCGCCTCTGAAACCCGTGACGCCCGAAGCTCCCTGGGACGACACCGCGGAAGCGGAAAAAACCGGAGCCCCCGGCCGGGCCGTCGTAAGCCGCCTCCTGGTCGAGAAACTTCCGTTCCTCGCGCTGAGTATCCTCTCGATCGGCGTGACCTTATACGCTCAGCAACGAGCGCTGACCGACGTGCCGGTGGCGGATCGGTTGGGAAACGCCGTCATTTCCACCATCAAGTACATTGCCCTGATGGTCGCTTCCACGGACCTGGCGATCTTTTACCCTCACCGGGGCATGCCGCCCTGGTGGCTGCTGGTCCCGGCAGCCGGTCTGCTGCTCGAAATCACGCTTCTCATCGCCTGGAAAGGGCATCGTGCTCCATATTCCAGGACCGGCTGGTTCTGGTACCTCGGCACGCTGGTGCCGGTCATCGGCCTTGTGCAGGTGGGCGCTCAGGCGATGGCCGACCGCTACACGTACGTGCCTCTCATCGGGCTGTTCATCCTGACGGCCTGGGGCGTCGAGGACTTCACGCGAGCATGGAGAAAGCGCTCGGCACTGCTGGCGGCGGCATCGGCCCTGACGCTTGGTTTCCTGACGTTCCTCAGTTTCATCCAGATATCCCACTGGCGCACCGGCATCGAACTGTTCACCCATTGCGCGAACGTGACGGAGAACAACTCGTGGGCCTATCTTCAGCTCGGGATCGCTTTGGACGATGCCCGACGTCCCGAAGAGGCCATCGAGAGCTACCGGGCGGCTCTGGCCATCAGTCCGAATCACGCCGTCACACACTACAATCTGGGGCTTGTGCTTGCCCGGAGGGGAAGGGTCGAAGAGGCCGAGAAGCACTACCGGGAAGCGGTGAGGCTCCAGCCCCGTGCCTCGAATTTTCGCAACAACCTCGGCCTGGTTCTAGGCCGCCAGGGGAAGACCGAGGAAGCCGAGGCCGAATACCGGGAAGCTCTGGCCATCCGGCCGGATTATGCCAACGCCCACAATAACCTCGGCGTGCTGCTGGCTCAGAAGGGAAAAACCGAGGAGGCCATCGCGCACTACCGGGAAGCCCTGGCCGCCCGGCCGGGTTATTCAAGCGCTCACAACAACTGGGGATATTGCCTGATGATGGCGGACCGGGTCGAGGAAGCCATCCCGCACTTCATCGCCGCACTCCGGTTGAAACCCGATGACGCCAACATTCACGCCAACCTCGGAACCGCCTTCGTCAAGCAGAGGAACCCGGACCGTGCGGTGATGCATTTCGAAGAGGCCATCCGGCTTGCCCCCAGCAACATCAATGTCCGCGCCACACTTGGAAAACTCCTGGCCGTTCAGGGAAAACGCGACCTGGCGAGCATCCAGTTCAAGGAAATCCTTCGCCTGGACCCCGATAACGAAGAAGCGACTCGCGCCCTCACGGTCCTTTCCAGATAATCCCCCGACAAAAGTATCCCTACCTGAAAAACCCCCTTGTTAAGGTCGCCCCCGAACGAGGAAAACGACGGCGCCCCGGAGCCGAATGAACGGCTTCGGGGAAAGGTTGCGCCCGATGTTGCTAAGTTCCGGGCGCGACCTCGAAAGGTTTCCGGCCGGGTCCTTCAGAAGAGGCAGGGGGAATCATGCAAGCCACACGCAATGCGCCGCCCGCACAACCGGCCCCGCTCGCGGCGGCCGAACCATCCATCCGCGATCCGAACGACGGCAAGTTCCGGTTCGCCCTCGAAAGAACCCTCCTCCATGAAGGCGGCTACGCCCACGATCCACTGGACTCCGGCGGCGAGACCCACTTCGGAATCAGCAAACGCAGCTATCCCGCGCTGGACATCCGGAACCTGACCCGGGCCGATGCCGAAAAGATCTACTTTCGGGACTGGTGGCAGCAACATCGGTACGGCGCCATCAGCGACACGGAAATTGCCGCCAAGGTTTTCGACCTGGCGGTGAACCTCGGTCCGTCGCCCGCTCACAGACTGCTCCAGGCCGCCCTGTGCGAAACCCTCGACGGGCCCGTCGTCGTCGTCGACGGCAGGCTGGGCGACGCCACCCTGGCCGCGGTCAACGGCCATCCCGAGCCGCGGTATCTGCTCGCCGCGCTCAAACTCCGTGCGGTCGCACGATATCTGCAAATCGGCAAAGTCAGGTTCCTGGCCGGATGGATCAAACGGGCGATCGCCTAGGTGGCGGGGTGACCCCGCTCTACAACCGTTGAAACCGAACCATCACAAGGAGCACAACATGTTTCTTAGTGCAGTGCCGATCGTCGGCAAGCTTTTCGGGCAGTTGTTCGGGGTTATCGACCAAGTGGTGGAGGACAAGGACCAGGCGGCCAAACTCAAGCACAACCTGGAAATGCGAATGCTGGAGAAGGACTTCTCCTTCGTCGAAAAGGAAATCGAGGCCCAGGCCGCCGTCGTCGCCGCCGAAGTCGCGGGGGCGAGCTGGCTCCAGCGCAACTGGCGCCCGCTGCTCATGCTCACCTTCACCTACATCATCGCCCACAACCACATCATCTCGCCCCTGTGCTCCCTGCCGCGCCTCGATCTGCCCCAGGATATGTGGGAACTGCTCAAGCTCGGCATGGGAGGATACATCCTCGGCAGAACCGTGGAGAAGGGTATTGCGACATGGAAGAAATAGAAATCCCGGTGGACCGCGGGAAAGGGCGGCTCGGCACGGCGGAGCCGCATCGCGGCCCGGACGCGGCGCAGAAAGGCGAACGACATGACAGGCATGGACGGGATCGCGATGGACGCGGTGATCAAGCTCGTCTCGAACTTCGGCATACCGGGGATCGTCCTGATCATTTGGGCCTTCAGCGAGAAGTCCCACGAGCGCACCCTGAAGCAGTACCGGGAGGACATGATCGAGCAGCGCCGCATGTACGAGGAAGGGATGCAGGAGATCCGGCGCATGTACGAGAACAACGCGGACCTGGTCCGGGACTATTTGTCCCTGGCGGGGAATCTCAAGGACGTCGTCACGATCAACACCCAGGCGTGGCAGCGGGTCACGGACGACATCAACCGGAATCAGTTCTGTCCCATGGTGAGACTGAAAAAATACGCCACAGGAGTGGAGCCATGAACGAACGGCTGAAGTTCCTGGGAAGACTCGAGGAAAGACGTCTCGAGGCCGAACGGCTCAGGCTTCGGCTGAGGGGGCTCAGGGACTCCCTGCGCGACGTCCTGGACCCGTTCGAAACGGTGGAAGACCTGGACGGTGAAAAACTCGCGGCCCTTGCGCTTGAATTCGCCGACTTGCAGGTCCAGTGCCGCGAGGCGATCGCCGAAATGGCGCTGATCAGAAAGACCCTTGGCCGATAGGTTGACCGTCGGGGATCGGATCATCACCTCCAATACGGGAATGAACGCACCGCAACCGTCGAGGCAGCCATGACGAGAGTGCACTCCTGGGAAGTCAGGGACCGCGCGGAAACATTTTACGTCACCGAGGGCATGTGCATACCCCGGATTGCGGCCCTGCTGGGGGTCTCCGTCAGCGTCGTGACAAAGTGGTCGTCCGCGTCCAAGTGGGCGGAGCTCCGTCGAGAGTATCGGCATTCTCTGGCTGAAATAAGGCGCAACACCACGCGGCTGCGGCAACGGCTGGTGGAAAAGGCACTCGAAAGCCTCGACCCGCACCTCGTGAACGCCGTGGCCCGCATGGAAACGACGGCCGCCCGGGAACGCGCCGGAGACGCCCCGTCGTTCGCCTGCACCCCCGAGGAGGGGAAACGGGACATCGAAACCCCCGCGCAAGCCGCCGAGGCATTGCGCGACGCCGTCGAGAGGAAGCTCAACATCCTTCTCGCCCAACCCGACGCGGTTTCACTCAAAGCCGTAAAGGAGCTCATCGCCGCCATCCGCCTCCTGGAATCCATGAAAACGGTCCGGCCCGCGGAAACCCCTGCCTCCGAATCATCCGGCCTGTCCTCGGACACGGCGGACGAAATCCGCCGCAAGATCCTTGGCCTGCGGGAGGAAGGATAGCCCCATGAACGCCGAACGCACTTCCCGCGCATCCCTTGCCTCCCATGGCCTCCACGCCGCCTCGCCACCCTGCTCCGCTTTCGACGGCCCGCCTCCGGTCCTGCTTCCCTATCAGCAACGCTGGATCTCGGACCGAAGCCCGGTGAAAATCTGCGAAAAATCACGACGCGTCGGGCTTTCCTGGTCGGAAGCCGCCGACGACGCACTCACCGCCGCATCCCGAAACGGCATGGACGTCTGGTACATCGGGTACAACAAGGACATGGCCCTCGAATTCATCCATGACACCGCCTTCTGGGTAAGACAGTACCGGCTGGCCGCCTCGGCTCTCGAGGAAGATCTCGTCAGGGATGAAGACCGGGACATCCTCGCCTTTCGCATCAAGTTCGCTTCGAGCCGCCGCGTGACGGCGCTGTCGAGCCGGCCCAGCAACCTGCGCGGCAAGCAGGGCAAAGTGGTGATCGACGAAGCCGCCTTCCACGACGACCTCCCCGGGCTGCTCAAAGCCGCCATCGCTTTGCTCATGTGGGGAGGCCGAGTGGCGGTCATCAGCACCCACAACGGCGAGGACAATCCCTTCAACGAACTGGTCAAGGACATTCGGTCCGGCCGCAAGCCTTACAGCCTCCACCGCATCACCCTCGACGACGCCCTCGCCGAAGGGCTCCACCGCCGCATCTGCCTGAAGCTCGGAACGCCCTGGTCGTCCGAAGCCGAATCCGAGTGGCGCGAGGAACTGGTGAGGGTCTATGGAGAAGACGCCGAAGAGGAGCTGTTCTGCGCGCCCAGCCGGGGCTCCGGCCTCTTCCTGGCGCGGGCGGTCATCGAGGGTTGCATGGATGAAACCGTTCCGGTTTTCCGCTGGGCATGCCGGACCGATTTCGCGGAGCTCGGCGAATCCGTACGCCAGGCCGACACCAGGGACTGGTGCGAAGGGTTGCTGGGCCCGGCGCTTCGAGACCTCCCCGAAAATTTCGCCACTTGGTGCGGGGAGGATTTCGGCCGCACAGGGGACCTCACCGCCATCGTCCCGCTCCAGGAACAGCCCGGCTTCAAGTTCCGCACGCCATTCATCGCCGAAATCAGAAACGTTCCGTTCCGGCAGCAGGAACAGATCCTTTTCTTCATCATCGACCGGCTCCCCCGCTTCCGCGCCGCGGCGCTGGATGCGCGCGGCAACGGCCACTACCTGGCCGAAGTCGCCATGCAGCGCTACGGCGCGGGCCGCATCCGCCAGGTGATGCTCTCCGACAAGTGGTACCTCGAGCACATGCCGTCCTTCCGGTCGGCCTTCGAGGACAAATCCATCGTCATCCCCAAAGACCCGGACATTCTCGACGACTTGCGCGCAATCCGCCTGGAGCGCGGGGTGGCGAAAGTGCCCGAACGATATCGCACGCGGGGGCGGGACGGCGGGCAGCGGCACGGGGACGCCGCCGTCGCCTGCGCCCTCGCCTGGAGTGCCGCCCGCAGCGGCGACGGCGGCGAAATTGAGTACGAGAGCGTTGCGGAAACGCGATTCGCGGCGTCGCGAGGCGCCTGGTGACGGCCCGTCGCTTGAAAGTATGAAGACGGTCAAACTTTCCTTCGAAGGAGCATGCCGTGTCGGTGGTCATCTACGATGCATTGGGAAGACCGGTTGAAACGTCCGCCACCCGGCGCCCGGACGTCCATGAGCTCGCCGTGGTTCAAGTTCGGGACCGGTGGAGCAATTATCCGTCGAACGGTCTGACCCCGGAACGCCTCGCCCGGATATTTCGCGAGGCTGACCATGGAGACATGCTTCGCCAGGCCGAGCTTTTCGAGGAAATGGAGGAGAAGGACGCCCACCTGGCCTCCCAGTTCCAGGTGCGCAAACTCGCGGTCCAGGGTCTTCCGTGGGAGGTGACCCCTCGCACGGAAACCGCACGGGCGCGTGAAACCGCCGCCTTCTGCCGTGACTTTCTCGAGGGGTTTACGGACTTCGAGGAGCATGTCCTGGACCTCCTCGATGCTCTGGCCAAGGGGTACAGCACGATGGAAATTCTTTGGGAGACATCCGCGGGGCAAAGCCGCATCCGCGGCCTGCGCTGGGTTCATCCCAAGAAGGTGACCTTCTGGGACTCGGTCTCGCCGCGGATCCTCACCGTCGAAGAACCCGTTCGCGGCATCGACCCTCCGCCCTTCAAGTTCGTCTATCACCGCTACAAGGCTCGATCCGGTCATGACACGCGCAGCGGCCTCATGCGGGTGTGCGCCTGGATGTATCTTTTCAAGAACTACTCGATAAAAGACTGGGTGGCTTTCGCCGAGATCTACGGGATGCCCTTGCGCATCGGCCGCTACGAACCGGGGGCGAGCCGGATGGACCGCGAAGCGCTCGTCCAGGCCGTGAGGTCTCTGGGAACGGACGCCGCCGGCGTCATTTCCAAGTCCACGGAAATCGAATTCATCGAAACGCAACGATCGTCCTCGCAGAACGTATACGAAAGCCTGGCCCGGTTCTGTGACGCGCAGACGTCCAAGGCCGTTCTCGGCCAGACGCTCACCAGCGAAGCCGGAAGCCCGGGCGGAACGGGCTCCTATGCCCTGGGCCGGGTACACGGCGAAGTCCGCCACGATCTCGTCGCCGCCGACTGCAGAGCGCTCGGCAAAACAATCACCCAGCAGCTCCTCGGACCGCTGGTCGGTTTCAATTACGGATGGGATGCGCCCGTGCCGCGGTTCGGTTTCCTCTTCGAGCCGCCCGAAGACCTGCGGGCCGCCGCCGAAACCTACCGGATTCTCGCCGAAATGGGCTTCGACCTGAGCCAGGAACATCTCAGCCAACGATTCAAGGTCCCCGTTCGAAAACCCGGGGAAAAACCTCTTGCAGCCCCGCTCAAGAACCCGGACATGAACGGCGCTCGGGGCCCCGGCATTCGGGAGGGCGCACCCAAGGGCGACGCGAAGCTTCGATCCGCCCTGCCGCCGGATGCACGGCAGCCGGTCCGCGCATCGGCACTCCGCTTCGCTCCAGCTTCCGGCACACTCGGCACGGAGCCCCTCGAGCCGTCGTCCTCAACGGAGTCGCAAGGCTCATCGCCTCCCGCGACGGCAAACGATTCCCCCGCGGGCGCAAGCGACCCCGGGCAGGAATCCGTGGACGCCATGGCCGACCGCATGAACCGGGGTGAATCGCCGTTGGCGCCGCTATTCGATGCGATCTTCACGGCAATCGAGGAGGCGGGCTCCTACGAGGAGCTTCTCGAGTCCGTGTACGCGGGCTACGACACGCTTCATACGGCGCGGCTGCAAGAAGCCCTTCACCGGGCCGTTTTCGCGGCCAACCTCCTGGGTTACCTCACCGCCGCGGAGGAATCCCGATCATGAAAGCTTTCCCGGAACTGCTCCCGTTCACGGAAGCCATCGAATTCTTCAACGCCAAGAACATCGTGGTCTCCCCCGATTCCTGGCGGGACGTCTGGGCGTCCGAACACGTTCACGCCTTTACCGTGGCCCGGGTCACCGCGATCGATGTCCTCGAGGACATCCGCAAGGCGGTGGGCAAAGCCGTCGCGGACGGCACTTCCATTCAGCAGTTCAAATCCGGGCTGTCCCGGCTGCTGGCCGCAAAAGGCTGGTTCAGCGAAAAACGGGACAGGCCGCCGGGGGCTCTGACCGGCCCGCGCCTTGAAACCATCTACCGCACGAACCTGCAGTCAGCCTACCAGGCCGGGCGCTTCAAACAACTCGTCGAGACGGCCCACGTGCGTCCCTACTGGATGTACGATGCCGTCGGCGACCATCGCACGAGGCCGCTCCACGCCGCTCTCAACGGCAAGGTATATCGTTTCGACCACCCGTTCTGGAACGCCTGGTACCCCCCGAACGGGTTCAACTGCAGGTGTACCGTGCGAAGCCTTTCGGAAGACCGGTTCGAACGGATGAAGCTGCCGCTCGAAAACGAGGCGCCACCCCACGGTCCGGACCCGGGATTCGATTTCAACCCCGGAATGGTCCGCTGGCAGCCGGATCTTGCGCGGTACGGCCCGGAAGCTCGCGGGCTCATCACCCGGGACATGATCGGGCGCCCCTGGGACATCCCCTCCCTCGAGGAGGATCTCACGCGGTTGCGCGACGGATTCGCCCAGACCGGGATCACGGCCTCAAGAAACCCGCTTACTATTGCGCCGCTCCCCGGAGAGGGCGTAACGGGGTGGAGCAACCCCAGGACGGGGGAAATCGCTCTTCCCGAAGGCGTCTATGATCGAATCCGCTGGATCCTCAATATCGGCGCGATCCGGACGGAAGCGGAAATCGACGCGTTCCGCCTCCTGATTCACGAATTCGGACATCACCTCGGACATCCCGTCGACATCAAGCGGTACAACTCCGATCCGGACTACTCGGCGATCAAGGAAGCCGTAAACGACCTGTGGGCCAGGCACTATCTGGCCGAAGCCGCCCGGGCGCTCAACCTGGAATGCAGGCTCTCGCCCTTCACCGAGTCGCGCTCGCGGGCACCGGGCACCTACTCCGCCTGGGTCGAACACCTGCGGGCCGTTCTGCGCAAGCTCGACATCGACGAAACCGATGAGAAGAAGCTCATCACGGAGCTGAACCTCTCCGAGAACGCCGAAAACCTCTCCGAGCGCTTCTGGGCCATGGTTCACGAGAAGAAGCCGGACATCGCCGCGGACCGGCCGTTCGGGGAGTTGATCCGGCTGTTCTGGCTGTGGGAGCAGCTGATGGACGAGCTGTGAGGGGTATCGTGGCGGGGAACGGAGTGAAAACCACGGGGAAACGACTCGATCGAGGCGAGCGACGCCGCGCGCAGCGCCCCGAAGGAAGGAGTACGGTTCGATGGCTCACGTCAGCATCACTATCGATGAAAGGCGCATCAAGCTCCGGATGCACACGCTCCACGAGATGCTCCTCGACCTCTCGCCGGTGCTGCGGCAACTGGGAGAGATCGTCCACGCCCGGGCGATGCAGAGCTTCGATGAGGGCAAGGGCCCGGAGGGCGGCGCGTGGAGGCCCTCCGACAGAGTACGTCGGTCCGGAGGCAAAACCCTCATCGACACCGGCACCCTGAGAAATTCCATCAACGTGCAGGTTTCGGCCAAAGAGGTCCGGATTGGAACGCCGGTGGTGTACGGACCGGTCCACCAGTTCGGGAGTGGCGGACCGCTGTCGGGCGGGACGGCGCAAATGGTTTCCAAAACGATCGGTCGAGCGGGAAAAAAGGGCCGGGGTTCCAAAGGAAGTCCGCGCCCGTCCGGGATTCCCGCCCGTCCCTACCTGGGGCTGAAACTGAGGGATTGGGGGGAGCTGCGCACCCTCGTGGCGGCTTATCTCGCCCAGCATTGATTGCGCCCCGGCTGCACGCGGGCTTACATCCAAACCCCGGAGGAGACGCTCGATGAACAAGGCTACCCTGTTGCAGCAGCTGACCGCCGCGCTGTCCGGCGACGGCGCGACGGCCGTCCCCGGTGCGTTCCAGGTTTTCCCGCATGGACCGGTGAGTATCGAAGGCGACGATCCCGTCATTGTCGATGACGCCGCCATGGACCGGGTGGTCGACCGTTTCCGGGCAAGAGGCCTGGACATGGTGGTCGACTACGAACACCAGACCGAAGAAGGAAACCCCGCGCCGGCGGCGGGCTGGATCAAGGCGCTGGAGAACCGCGGCGAAGACGGCCTGTGGGCGAGGGTCGAATGGACTGAAAGAGCCGGAGAATACCTGGCCAACCGGGAGTACCGCTACTTTTCGCCCGTCTTTCTTGTGTCCAGGACGGACCGGCGGCTGATGGAGCTGCTTCGGGTGGCTCTCACCAACGCCCCGCGGTTGAACCGCCTCCGGCCGATCGTGGCCCGGATCGACGCCGAACCGCAGCTCGCCCTGACATCAACGTCAACACGAACGGAGGAAGGCATGTATCTCGAGAGGAACGCAAAACCATTGGGACCGCCCGAAGGGGCGCAGGAGCAGGATGTGACTGAAGCTGTGGAAAAGCCGGCCCGGCAGACCGCCGCGGCTTCCGGAGCGTTCGTGGAAAACTCCGGAACCGGCTCCGCTTGCGTCGCCTGCGCGGACGTTCGCCGTGTGCTCGAGCTCCCCGGGGATGCGGGCGCCGGCGAAGTCATCGCGTCCATTCACGCCCTGAGACAAAGGCCGGACCTGGGCGTTGAGGTGGCCGAGCTCCGACGCAAACTGGCCGAACACGATCGGGACGACCTGGTTGCGGCAGCCTTGCGGGAAGGCAAGATCACCCCGGCCCAGAAGGAATGGGCGCAAACATACGCCCTGCGGGATCCCGCCGGGTTTCGACTGTTCACGGCAAAGGCCCCGCGAGTGGTGCGCACCGAATCCCTGGACATCATCGGCGACGTTCGCCCGGGCGGTCCCGCATCCTCCGACGGGGAGCAGACGATCATCAACCGGATGATGGGGATCAGCGCGGAAACGTGGAAAAAATTCGGTCCGAAAGACGAACTCTAGGAGGTGCAATCATGGCGGATCGCAAGACACCAATGCAGGACGGGGACCTCATCCCGCTGCCGGTTGCGGCGGGAACGCTCATCGAAGCGGGAAAGATGGTCGCGGTGAATGCTTCCGGCTACGCCGTCGAAGCAGCCGACAGCCCGGGACTCAAGGTCATGGGCAGGGCCGATATGCGCGCCGACAATTCCGGCGGCCAGAACGGAGACCTTCTGGTGACGGCCTGCCGCAAGATGGCCTTCAAGTACCGCAATTCGAGCACTCACGCGGTGGGGCTCTCCGGCGTCGGATCCAGCGTCTACGTCGAAGACGACGAGACGGTGGCCGCCACCGGCGGCACCAATTCCATCGTCGCCGGCCGATGCATCGGAATCGAATCCGACGGCGTGTGGGTCGAAATTCAGTAGCGGCGGCGGGGGACGCGGGGACGGAGGATTCGACGTCCCCGCCAAGCCCCCTTCGCCCGCGGCGGGCGGCAGAGCCCGGGGGAAACCCCGAGGCCCTTAAAACGAAGGAGACGAAATGATCGTCAATCAAGCGAATCTTCAAGGCATCTACAAATCCTTCCGGACGATTTTCAGCGAGGCCTGGGACACCGCGGCTCCCAGCCAGTGGCCCCTGGTGGCCATGGAAGTGCCCAGCGAAGCCCGGGAAGAAAACTACGACTGGCTCGGCGATCTCCCCATGATGAAGGAATGGGTGGGCAACCGGGTGATCCGGGACCTTTCCGCGTTCCACTACGCCATCGTGAACAAGGACTTCGAAGCCACCATCGAAGTCGATCGCAACGACGTCGAAGACGACCGGATCGGCATCCACCGCCCGAGAATCCTGCAACTGGCCGATGCGGCCCGCAGGCATCCCGATCTCCTGGTGTTCGACCTGCTGGGGAAGGGATTCTCGACAACCTGCTACGACGGTCAGTACTTCTTCGATACGGATCACCCCTCGGCGGGCGGGAGTGTCTCCAACTTCGGCGGCGGCTCGGGCACCGCCTGGTTTCTCATGGATCTCTCGCGTCCCATGAAACCGATCATCCTCCAGATCCGCAAGCGCCCCGAACTGGTCGCCCTGGACGACCCCGGCAACGAGAACGTTTTCATGCGCCGAAAGTACCGCTATGGCGTGGATGACCGCAAGAACGTCGGCTTCGGCCTGTGGCAGCTGGCCTATGCTTCCCGGGAGACGCTCACCGCGGCCAACTACGCCGTGGCCCGGGCCGCCATGATGGGCCTGAAAAACGAGGACGGCGTGCCCCTCGGGATCACGCCGACGCACCTGGTGGTGCCTCCGACGCTGGAAAGCGCCGGGCGTTCGGTGCTGAAAGTGATCAACGACGCCGCGGGAGCCGGAAATCCATGGTACGGCACCGCTGAACTGGCCGTCGTTCCCTGGCTGGCTTGACGAGCCGCCGAAGAATCCGGTCGAGCCGTCGCCTTTTTCGTGCTTCGTCGCGCGCCCGGGGTTTACGGCGATTTGCGGGGATGACGGTCCGGACGGCTCGGATTGTGCTCGAGCTGCATCATGGGCGGGAACTCCACCCCGCCCGGAAAGGAACATCGTGATTCGCATCAAATCTTTCAACGATGGATTTCGGCGGTGCGGAATCGCCCACCCGGCGGCATGGACCGACCATGCCGATGACCGGTTCACCGCGGCGCAACTGGAGCGGTTGAAATCCGAACCCATGCTGCGGGTGGAAACGGTGAAAGACGATACCGGCCCGGCTTCGGCAGGCGACTCCCCACCTGACTGCGACTCGAAACCGGCGACCGGCGGTCCTTCACGAAAGTCCGCGCGCAGGAGCTCCGGAAAGGGAGACGACCCCGATGGCTTACTGCACGATTGACGACATCAGGAACCAGTTGGACGAATCGAAGCTCATCCAACTCACGGACGACGAGGGAACGGGAACGGTGAACGCGGCGCGCGTGGAGCGGGCCATCGAGGACGCCGGCGAAGAAATCGACACCCATGTCGGCGCGCGATACGCCGTGCCGCTCGACCCGGTTCCTCCCATGCTGCGCAAGGCCGCGGTCGACATTGCCGTCTACAACCTCTACGGACGGCGGGAAAACGTCCCGGAAATGCGGGTGGAACGCTACCGGAACGCGCTCCGGTTTCTCGAACAGGTGTCCGGGGGCCGTCTCTCCCTCGGCCGCCGGGACCCCGAAGGGAATCCGCCCGAATCCGACGCGCCGTGCATGTCCGGGGAAAACCCGCGCCGGGCGTTCACTCGGAACACCCTGACGGGATTCTAGGGTCCCCGAAAATTCTCCGTGGAGTCTCGATGCACACCATTGCCGAAATCGAAAACGCCATCGTCGAAGAGCTCCGGAGCCGGGAGCCTCGGTTCAAAATCTGCGGTTCCCTGGCCCAATTCCTGCTCAAGGAGATCGAGGACGCAACCCTCCTGTTCCCGGCAGCCTTCGTGGCCTACGAACAGGGAAGCTACGAACACCGCATGAACGGAGTCCAGGATCGCACCATGCTCTTCAACGTGTTCGTCATGACCCGGAACGCCAGGGGAGATGAAGCCGCAAGACACGGCCACGGAGACGAAAACGGGGTTTACGGCTTGCTCGAAGCCGTCCGTGTGGCCCTGAGCGGACGGGACTGCGGACTCCGCATCGATCCCCTTTTGCCCAAAATCGAACGGGCCATCGACGGCGACCGGAACCTCTCGATCTACGGCATCAGTTTCGAAACCCGCTGCCGGTTCGCGCTTTGAATCACCCGTGAAGCGCGGTCCGCAAAAGGAGTGCCAGGATGAAGGCAAAGGATGGAAAGAAACGCCCCCCGGAGGGAATGAACATCTCAGTCCGCTCCGGAGGCCAGTATTGGCGCGAGGCCGATGGAACCCCGCTGGAACCGGAAAACGGCTTTTCGAGCCCGGACGACGCCACGGGAAACAAAACGTCCGTGAACCGCAAGGAAGGAACCGACGATGCTCACACGTAAAACCGTAATCCTCGTCAAGCCGGAAGCGACCTACGGGGTCGATCCCGTTCCGACGCCGGCAAACAACGCGCTCCTGGTGAGCGACGTCGACCTGAAGGTCCAGGGCGAGGTGATCGAGCGCGACTTCATCCGCTCATCGCTGAGCCCCCTGATGTTCATGCGCGGCATCCGCCAGGTGGAGCTCAGTTTCCGCACGGAGCTGCACGGAACCACGGCCCGGGGAACCCTGCCCAACACCGGCTGGACGGGGGCGCTCTTTCGCGCCTGCGGCATGTCCGAAACCGTGACGGCAAACACCTCAATCGTCTACGCCCCCGTGTCCGCCGGGTTCGAATCCTGCGCGATCTACGTGTACATGGACGGCATCTTCCACAAGATCCTGGGCTGCCGCGGGAGCTTCAAGCTCAACTTCGAGGTGGGCAAGTACCCGACGGTCGAATTCACCATGAAGGGCCTCTATGCCTCGCCCACCGACGCCGCGCCCGGGGCGCAGACTTTCGCGGCCATGAAGCCCGTTCCCGTGCTGAGCGCCGGGTTTTCCTTCGGCGGCTACTCGGCCGTTGCGACCAAGCTCGAAATCGACATCAACAACGACGTCAAGGAACGAAAATCCCTCAACTCGGCGTCGGGGATCATCGGGTTTGAAATCGTGGGGAGGCAGCCTCAAGGCTCCTTCGATCCGGAGACGGTCCTCGAGGCCGCGCATCCCTTCTGGGCGAACTGGGAAGACGCCGTGGCCAGGATCCTCAACATCGGACCCATCGGCACCGTGGAGGGGAACATCCTGACCGTGAACTGCCCGAAAGCCCAACTGAGAGACATGACCTACGCCGATCGCAACGGCGTCATGGCCTACACCGTCCCCATCGCCCTGGCCATGACCGACGGCGACGACGAGCTGAGCATCACCATCACCTGATGCCGCTCCGGGCCGATACGTAAGCCGATGCCGCAAAGATTCGCAGAGGAAAGGAGAACCCATGCGCGACCTGTCCGCACAGAAAAACATCGTTGAAATCCAGGACGGCGTTTCCGGCGACGTCCACGAGATGCACTACCGGCCCCCCACCACCGAGGAGATCGCCGCTTACCAGAACGGCCTCTTCGCGCGGCGCGGCCGGAAATTCATGAGCCGGATCATCGAAAACCGCATCAAATACGGCGCCCGCATCCTGACCGGCTTCAAGAAGGGCACCTTCGGATGCGACGGCAGGCCGTTCGCGAGCGACCCGGCCGATCCCGATTACCGCGATGACTGGAAAGAGCAGCTCGTGAAAAACGCGCCGGATGTGGTGTGCGCCGTGGCGATGGCGGCCTTCGAATCCACGGGCGTTTCGCGGGAGGCCGAGCTTGAGGCCCCTTTGGACGAATAGATCTCGAGGCCGAGATCGCCGAGCTGCTCCGGGAGACGTGCGACCCCGAAACGGTCGAGGATTGCGAGGGGCGAACCCTCCCGGTTCTTTGCACGAAATGTGAGAAAAATTCGAAGCGCAAACGCAAGATCGGGCCTTACGTGGAGCGGCTCTACACGGTCCACGCGCTCCAGGCGGCGGGTTTTCCGTTCGCGGCCGACGCCTTCCCCTACAGTTTCTGGCTCGACCTGGCGGTGCTGAAGCAAAAGATCCGGGCCAGGCAGGCGTGCCCGATGGGCGGGTTCTGAGGAGCCGAGATGGCACGTCGTGCGCAAGCACGCGGCACGCGTGTTTCACACCCGGAATCACGCAAGGCTTCGAAACGTGGCGCCGTAGCGACGGTGCGTGAGGCTGCTTCGGTTCTTCTTTTCCTTGCTCACGCCACAGCGCAACGACGCTACGAAAACCGGCGGCTTTGAACGGGTCATTTCGGATGCAGGGCGAGGCCTCAGCCCTGCCTGGAGGGAAGAACCGACAATGGCGGAAAACAGGATCCAGATTGTGATCGTTGCCGATTCCAGTAAGGCCGTGAAGAACATACGCATGGTCTCCGACGAATTCGATCGGTTCAAATCCTCCGCCTGCAACTCCATTGCGGGCACAAATAGCGCGATTTCGTCGATGGGCGCCGGCCTCGCCTCGGCCATCAGCCTTTTGCAGGGCTTCGCTGCCGCTATGGCGGCGGCGAAAGCCGCTGAGATCGGTCTTGGCTTCAACAAAGAGGTCGAGGATGCGCGCCTCGGCATAGCGACCCTCCTGGCGGCACAAGGCCAATTTGTCGATCAACAGGGCCAACAATTGCAGGGGCAGCAAAGGATAAACGCGGCCATGGCCTATTCGGCCGATCTCACCAGGCAGCTCCAGGTCGACAACCTCAAGACGACGGCCACGTTTCAGCAATTGCTCAAGGCGTTTCAGCAGACGCTCTCGCCGGGTTTGTCCGAGGGACTCTCCGTCGACCAGGTGCGACAATACACCCTGGCGATGGTGCAGGCCGCCTCCGCCATGCAAATCCCTCTCGACATGATGGCGGAAGAGACCCGGTCCCTGCTCAAGGGGACGATCACTCCGCGCAATACTCTTATCGCGACCGCCCTCGGCATCACACCGGAGGATATTCGAAAACTCCAGGGGGACGCGGAAGGCCTGTTTACCTTCATCATGGGCAAGCTGCAGGCGTTCCAGGATTTCGGCCAGGTCACCCAGACGACTTATTCGGGGCTCCTCAGCAATGCCCAGGATGCCCTGGCAAACGTTCTGGGCAAAGCCACCGAACCATTTTTCGAGAGCCTCAAAGCGAGCCTCAAGCGATTCACCGACTATGCGCTCCAGGTCGATGCGGTCACCGGGAATTTGAAACTCAACCCGGAACTGGTGAACGCCTTCGAGCTCCTGAACGACACTCTGCGCATGGCCATTGCCCTTGCGGAAAGCCTTGCAAAAACGCTCGGGGCCGTGGGCATCGCATACAAGGCGATGAAGGAAGCTCAAAAGGCGGCCGCCCTTCAGAATACTCCAGCCGGATTTGCCGGTCCGGAGCTGGCTGATTTTACCGACGTGCAGCGCTTGGAGCGCGTGAAGCAGCTCATGGCGAAAATCGTCGAAGACCAGCAAACCATAGCCAACTGGAAAGCCGGAGGCATTGGCGGGTCGATATTGGGCGCCCCTCAAATCGGCCTGGCGAATCTTGATATCTCGAATTCGGTCACCTCCCTTGAGAACTTCCGCGCTCAAATGGTTGCGGCCGCCCAGAACACCGAGGAGCTCGACGCCTTCCTCAAAAGCCTCAAGCAGTCTTCCGACGCGGTTGCCGCGGCACAGGAAACGGCAGCCGGGAACATCGGCAGCGTGAGATATGAGGCGGCCAGAGCCGCAATGGACCTGGACTCGTTCAAGAAGAAGCTCGAAGAAGTCGCCCGCATAAATCTCACCGGCCTGAGCGACGATCTCAGCAAGTCCATTGAGGGATTGAAGGCTAAGATCGCGGTCGCTCTTCAAGGCGGGGACCCCAGGCAGCAGGCGATCGCCGCCGCGTATACGGAGAGAATTCGAAAACAGGCGACAGCCTGGGAACTGGCTCTCAAGGAAAATGCCGCACCGGAGGTTTTTTCCGCCATATCGGCACAAAAACAACAGGCCGAAGAAGAGGCGTATTGGGGCAGATATCTGGCCGGCGCCGAAGCCGTCCGCAAAACCACGGCCCGTGGCGCCGCCTCCGGCGCATCCCCCATCGACATCGACAAGATCGACAAGGACGTGCTTCAGTTCAGGGAGCGCATGCAAAAGCTCTACTCCGAGCTCGAAGACCTCGACTCCGAGTACCGCATCGCACAGCTCGAACAATCCGGCCGCAACTACGACGCCGAAGCCGAGCGGATCGACCGCCAGGCCGCAAAGCGCAAGGAAGCCTTCGCCAAGGAGGTGGCCGATGCAGAGCAGGCCTATCTCGAAATGGAGCAAAAACTCTCCGGCAGCCGGGGCGGAACTGCCGAGGCGTGGGCGCAGCTTGCGGATCTCAAGACGAAATACGACGCCTTGAAGAAAGCCGCCCAGGAATACGGCGACAAGGTCGACCGCAATCTGCAACTCACCAAGGACATGAAGAAGGCCGAAGACGACGCGAAACGCGCGGAGGATCTCGCCCAACTGAACCTCGAATACGGCAAGCTGACCGGAACCCTCCAGGAGCAGCTCGCCCTCCAGATTCTCCTGCTCCGGGCCGAAAAGGACCGGAAGATCCTCGCGGCCGACCCGGAGCTCCGGGCGGCCTACGAGCGCCTCTATGCCGAGCAGGAACGGCTGCTCCGCCTCCAGCGCGACGGCTCCTTTATGGACGGCCTGTCCGAAGGACTCAAGAAATGGCAGCGCGAAATGCCGACGGCGTTCGGCCAGGGCCTTGAGGCAATCGAAATGCTGAAGCGCGGCATCGATTCCGCGGCCGACGCCCTGGCCGAATTCACCATGACCGGCAAGATGGACTTTTCGAGCTTTGCCGACTCGATCATCAGGGACATCCTCCGCATGCAGTACAAGGCACTGCTCACGCAAATGTTCGGCGGTGAAGGCGGTCTCTTCGATTGGCTAAAGGGACTCTTTGGCGGCGGCGGTCCGACCACCGGCGCCTACGGGGTCGAGACCTACGCCGGGATCGGGCACCGGGGAGGACCGGCCGAAAGCCTGCCGGACCACCGATACGTGGCCTCGTATCTGTTCGCCCGCGCCCCGCGCCTCCACGACGGGCTCGCCCCGGATGAGTTCCCGGCCGTCCTGCAGCGGGGCGAGCGGGTGCTCTCGCGCCGGGAAACCCGCGAATACGGCGCCGCAAACCGCGCCCCGGAGGTCGTCGTCAACGTCCAAAACAAGACGAACACGCCGGTCACGGCCGATAAGACCCGCGCGGCCTTCGACGGCAAACGCTACGTGGTCGACGTGATCCTCGACGACTACAGCCGCGGGGGAGACATCTGGAAGATGATAAGGGGGAACCGCAATGGCTGATTTCCCGACGTTTGACACAACGCCCGCAATCGATTCCTGGTCCGAGGAAAAAGCCTTCGACCCCACGATCCGGGCGCGATCCGAGGCCGGCTACACCAAGACGCGCGCCCGCACCACGCGCATCCCGAAAAAATACACCGTGGTCTACTCGCCGCTCCACCTCTTCGACAAGACGGCCGTGGCCGAATTCGAGGACACGGTCAAAGTCGGGGCCGATTCCTTCAACTGGACCCATCCCATCGACGGCGCGATCAAGGTGGTGCGCTTCGCCGAGCCGGTGAAATACACGGCCCTCTGGCACAAAACCTGGTGGAAGGTCGAAATGACCCTTGAGGAGGTGTAGCCGTGAAATCCCTGCCCGCCGTGCTGGTCCGCGAAAAGAACAAGCTGGCCACGCCCGACCCGTGGATCGTGCTCCTCGATATCGAGCTCGACGCGACGCACAAGCTCTATTTTTGCAGCAACAACCAAAACGTCACCTGGAGCGGCCGGGTCTACACGGCCTTTCCATTCCTGCTTGAGCCCACCGAGGAGAACAGCAAGGGGGAAATCCCGTCGGTGTCGCTCAAGGTGGCAAACGTCACGCAGGTGATCCACGCCTACCTGGAGCAGCTCGACGGCGCCGTCGGGGCGACGGTCACCATCCGCGTGGTGAACGCGGGCTACCTCTCCGAGGACGCATCCGAGCTCGACATGACCTTCACGGTGGTCTCGACTTCGGCCGACGCCGAATGGATCGTCTTCACCCTGGGAGCCCCCAACCCCTTGAGGCGCAGGTTTCCCCCATTCCGGTTCATCGCAAAACACTGCCACTGGGAATTCAAGGGCCATGAATGCGGCTATTCGGGGGCCTTCACGGATTGCGACCGGAGCTTCGAGAACTGCGAGAAGCGGTCCAACACGCGCCGGTTCGGCGGCTACCGGGGCCTCTCCGAGAAGGGATGGAGGGTTGCGTGATGCCGACGACGCCTGCCCGGGACGCCTGTCCCGTCGCCGAAATCGAGAAGCCCCTTGCCTACGTCGACCTTCTGGGCAAACCCTTCGAGCTCGGCGGGCGCGGGCCGAACGCCTACGACTGCTACGGCCTGGCGGCCGAGGTCCGCCGGCGCGTCGGCCGCCCCATCCCGGAGGATTACACGCACGGCCGCGACGCTCGAAGCTGCCACCTCGAAATCGCAAGGGCCGCCGCGGACGGCTTCATCGAGCTTGGCTCCCCGGAGCCCTTTTGCCTCGTGACCTTCCGGATCGTTGCGCCCTTCACGTCGCACATCGGCGTGGTCCTGGCCGACCGCTTCCGGTTCATCCACATCATGCGGGGATGCCGCGTGGCCGTCGAACGGCTCGATTGCCTGTCCTGGCATCACCGCATCACCGGGTTCTGGGAAATAAGGAACTGCAATGGAATGCCCCCTTGGCCCGAGTAACCGTATTCAGAGGAAGTTGTGTTCAAGATGGATCTTTCAAGCACAAAAGAGCGGGGGAATGATTCCCCCGCACCCCCCAAATTTCGGCCACACGCGCAAGCGCGTGAGGCCGAGTGCTCGGCGCTGTCGGCGACTGGCCGAAGGCCGCCGCCGCAGCGCCACACGGAGCCGCGAAGCGGCGAGGGGGTGTGGGGGATACGTCCCCCACGCTTTTAGAATATCATTTTGAACGCAAATCCGTATCAGACGGTTTTCGTAGCGTCTTTGCGCCGTGGCGTGAGGAAAAAAAGAAAGAACCAAACCAGGACCGATTAAATGAGCGAATCCAAGGATCTTGTTGAAGGGACAGCCCCCGTCCCGCCCGGGCACCTGCGGGTGGTGAGCGTCGATCACCCGTTCCGGCGATCGGAGCGGCGCATCGACCTGGTCGAATGGAAGCCGGGCATGAGCCTCTCCGACGTCGTCGCATCGCGCGTCCCGGAAAACCTCCCCGTGAAGGTCTTCCTCGACGGCCTGGAGATCGCCCCCGGCGAGCGCTCCCGGGTTTATCCCATGCCCGGCAGGCAGGTGCTCATCGTCCCTGAGCTCGGCTTCGACGACGGATTCAAGGGCATCCTCCGGTTCATCCTGCAGATCGCCCTGGTGGCCGCGGGTTTCATCATGCAGGCGATGGGCGTGCCGGGCTGGCTCATCTTCGGAACCATGCTCGTGGGCGGCATCCTCATCAACGTGCTGCTTCCTCCCCAGGCCCCCAAAAAGCCCGACACCGCCCTCGACAGCCAGGCCTACAACTGGGCGCCCCAGAACACCGAGCAGCAGGGAGTCCCGGTCCCGCGCTGGTACGGCAAGAACCGCATCTACGGCAACATCGTCGCAAGCCACATCGAAAACCGCGACTCGACCCAGATTCTCAACGCCCTCATCTGCCTGGGGCTCGGACCGGTGAAAAGCCTCGGGGATTTTCGCATAAACGACCAGGCCATCAAGCACTTCAAGGCCGTGCACGTGCGCGTCCGCTACGGCCGCCTAAACCAGGCCCCCATCTCCGACTTCAAGAAGACCAAGATCGAATACCCCGCCTCGGTCAAGGTGGTCCACGGCTCCCCGTACACCTACACGACCGTGGGAAACGATTTCGACGCCCTGGAAGTCGATATCTCCTTTCCCGAGGGGCTCTGGCATTACCCGCCCGAAAGCTCGGGCCTCGAAGGCTTCGCCGTCCGGTTCCAGATCGCGGTGCGAAAGGTCGGAACCTCCACGTGGCATCACATCGCCCGGCAGCCCTCGGATGTTGCCGGGTACAACAAGGTGTTCGTCTCCGGGGCCCGCTGGTCCCTGGGCAAATGGGTGGACCCGGGGGCCGATCCCGACTGGACGGGCCACGAAGGGGCGGACGTCTGGTTTGAAAACCTCGCCGGAACGTCGGGGTTCTACGACCATTACGAAGGGGAGGTCTATCCCGACCAGACCGAGCTGTTCTGGCACTGGATCGGAGACGACGGGGGCGAATACATAGCCACTTCAACCGATTCCTACGAGGTCTGGCAGGATTATTTCGACGCCTTCGGCCAGAGCGAGAAGCCCAGGCACTGGACCATGCGCTACCGGGTGCCGGACGGCGAAAAGGGGCAATACCAGGTTCGGGTGACGCGGGTGACGCCCACGGCCACTCCCCAGAACCGGTACGGCCAGGACATGTATTTTGCGGGGGTGGCCGAGGTGCTGTGCGACCCCTTCGAATACCCCCGGCACGTGCTGGTCGCCGTGAGCGCCCGGGCAACGGACCAGCTCTCGGGGTCGCTGCGGTTTTCGTGCGTCGGGGAGATGGCCGTGATCCGGGTCTTTGACGGATCGAGCTGGAGCATCGAGTACTCGAACAACCCGGCCTGGGTCGCCTACGACATCCTGAGCCAGCCCGTGATCGGAGGCGCGGGCACGGAGGCCAATCCCTACACCGTCTTGCGCTACGACGGTTTGCCTCCCGAGCGCCTCGATGCGCCAAAATTCCTTGAATGGGCGCAGTATTGCGACGAGAAGGTAAGCGACGGCACGGGGTCGCCCTTCAGCACCGCCGTCGCCTACGCCGTAAACGACAGGGTGCGCTACGCGGGCAGGATATACATGTGCATCCAGGCGACCGCGGTCCCTTCGCCCCCGCCCACGGATACGGCCTACTGGGCCGTAACGAACGAAGGGCTTGAAAAGCGCATCACCTTCAACGGCGGCTTCGACTACGACACGTCCATGTGGGAGGCCGTGGCGCGGGTCTGCCAGGTGGGCCGCGCGATTCCCGTCTGGAACGGCTCCAAGCTCACCGTCGCAATCGATAAGCCCGCCGATCCCGTGAACCTCTACACGGTGGGAAACATCGAGGAGTCCAAATTCCGGGAAATCTTCCTGCCCCTTGAGGAGCGGGCGACGGAAATCGAGGTCGATTTCATCGACGGCGAAACCTGGGAGCGGGACAAGCTCACGGTCTACCGGCCGGACATCGCGCGGTCGACCGGGTACCGGGCGGCGATCGAGCTCTTCGGGGTGACGAAGCGCAGCGAGGCGTGGCGCGCGGGCATGTTCCGGCTCATGTGCAACAAGTACCTGGTCCGCACCGTGGAGCTCGATCTCGACGTCGAAGCCGTGAACGCGGACATAGGAGACGTGGTCCACATCCAGCACGACGTGCCCCAGTGGGGCGAAGGGGGCCGGATCGCCCCGGTCCTTTCCTTCACCTCCGGAGGCCCGTATGAAATCAAGCCCGGCGACACCGTCATCGGGGGTACCTCCTGGGCGTCGGCGCGGGTTGTGGCGGTTGACGTCACGTCCGGGTCCTGGGCCGCCGGCACGGCCGCAGGCCGCCTCACCCTTGCCGGGCAGAGCGGGAACTTCGTCGCCGAAGAGCTCAACGTGCTTGAAAACTTCGACGTGGCCACGGTCATAGCCTCCCGGGTCACCCTGGACAAGGCGGTGAGCATCGAGGCGGGGCTCACCTGCAAGGTGATCGTGCGCCTCTCCGGGGACTCCCTTGCAGAACGCATCGTAACCTCCGAGGCAGGATCGCACGAGACCCTTTCCGTTTCGGTTCCCTTCGATCCGATCCCGGCGCCTTTCGACGTCTACGCCTTCGGGCAGGTCGACACCATCACGCGCCCTTTCCGGGTGCTTTCCATCAGGAAGTCGATGGAGCAAAAATGCACCCTCTCCCTTATCGAATACCGCCCGGAGGTCTACCAGTACGAGGATTCGGCCCCGAACCCGGGGAGTGCGGCGCAGCTCGCCCTCAAGGCCATGCAGCCCAGGCGGGTGAAACTGACCGAAATCAGCGTCGACGGCCCCGGGGGCAGGCAGGTCAAGGGCATCGACATCGATTTCGAACCCTGCGCCGATCCGGCCTTCAAGCACTACGAGGTGTGGTACCGCGTGGCCGGGCGCAAGGGAGAAAAGGCCGAATGGCTCTTTTCCGGGGTGGCCGACGGCTCTTCCTACCAGGTTCTCGGGGTCGAGCGCCAGACCCGCTACGCCGTGGCGCTCCTGCCGGTGGACACGGCAAACCGCAAGCTCTTCATCGAATACGCCGCCTCGCGCTCCATCCTCATCCACGGCATCGAGCTCGCCGCCGATCTGCGCTACAAGACCGGAACCACGGTGGACGCCCTGGAACCCGCAGAAGCCGGCGCGACTTTGGGCTCGACCCTCGGCAACGGCTCCACCGTTCCCGGCAACCTCAAGAAATCCGACGGCGCCACCCTGGTGACCGAACAGGATCTCTTCCTCGACGGCCTCTGGGCGCGCGCCATCACCCTGACCGACGGCGGCTACTTTCGCACGGGCCTCTCCCCGGACCCCAGGATCATCATCAGCAAGGGACAGATCGCCGGCTACTCCGATGAAACCACCAAGGAATTCTACCTGCTGGCAAGCACCGGGAAGGCGTATCTGGGGGGCGGCAATGTCATCCTGGAGAGCACTGGCGTCAGGATTCTTCCTGTAACCGGTCAAACTTGGGACTCCACTCGAAGTGTCAACTGGGGAACGAATGTTTCCTATCCTATCGCGCGGATATGGGCATGGAATGACACTTTCGACGATTCTCTGGTGATTGAGGTCAACGGGGATTACCACTTCTCTCAGGGCGGCCACATGTATTTTAGGGCCTATGGGGTGGGCTCCGGGAACCACAGTACGATCAAGTTCAATGCGTCAAACGACAGCTACGCCGTCGCACTGGAAATGAACACTGAAAGCGACGGGCGTTTCAGGGTCGATGCGGATGTCATTCAATTGAAGACAACACCTTCTGGCGGGGGAATCGTAAACATCGATGCCTATACGATATATCTCGGTGGCGTGGTTACGATTCTGGCTGGGCAGATTAAATCCACCCTGGAAACTGGAACGGCACCGATGACGGTTGCCTCGACCACAAAGGTTACGAACCTCAACGCCGACCAGGTGGACGGCAAAGACGCTGCCGATTTCTTTCCAATCAATGGCGGCCAGCTCACCGGGGCGAACATATCCCGGAATGTCGACGACAGCTATCTGAACGTGCATGGCGCCACCAACGTGACTTCCGGGGCTGGGGTAACGCTCTACGGCCGCGATCATGCGACTTGTGCCGGGAATATGTACCTGACCTTTGGCGGGTATGCGTCGACCGGCAAGCTCGTTATCCGGAATCGCAACGCATCGGAATACAATAATGTGTTCGAGATTGATTCCGTCGGGAACATCGTCACGTCCGCGCTGCGGATCGGGGCCTACGTCAACGACTCATATCTCAGCATTTGCGCCGGGGAGGATGGGCTCAAAGGGGCGTCGCTTGTCATGTACGGCCGCGCTCATGCATCGAGTCCCGGCGAGGCGTACCTGAATCTAGGCGGATATACCCCTTACGGAAAGTTCACGATCCGGCAGCGCCTGACGGATGAGTCGCTGGTCAACCTGTTTCTTTTCGACAAGGATGCAAACCTCAGAATCGGCGGAACCACGTTCGGCACGAGCGCCGCGAGGGTGCTCTGCGTCGGCACGGGGACCGCGCCCACCAGCTCCCCGGCCGACGCCTTCCAGATGTATTCAAAAGATATATCGGCCGGGAACGCCGCCCCGCATTTCCGTCTTGAAGGCGGCCCGGAGCTCAGGCTCTACCAGCAACCGCACATTGCGGACCCGGATGCCGACTCCACGAGCTTGCAGACGGCCGTCAAGGCGATCCTGGTCGCATTGGAAAACATGAGGTTCCTCGCAACATCGTAAGGAGGTGAAATGAGCATCGCGCTATCGACGCAGGTGACGATCACCACGGCAAAAATCGAGGCGATCACGATCCAGCTCTACCGGGACCATGCGGAGGCGGCCGTGACCGTGGCCATCCTGGATGCGGGCGGCAACGTGGTGCGCCGGGAAACGGCCCAGCATCCGAATGCGGATGCCTTCGTCAAATCGCTGATCGCGGTCCCGAAACAGGCGTTTGATGACATGGATGCCCTGCTGGTGTCGAAATATCCCGGCACAGTGAGTTCCAATGAAGACGTCGACTGGTAAGGAAAGGAGCCAAATGAACGAATACCCGAACAATGCGATGGAGTGCGCGCCGGACACACAAGCCGGACCGACGCTCGAAGACGCCGCGCGGATGCTGGAGACGGCAAGAACGCAGCGCGTGCTCGAATGCTCCAAGGCGCTCCAGCAGGTCCTCGACGCCCACGGTTGCAAGCTCGAACCCGTGGTCACGATCAGGGGCAACCAGGTTCTTTCCCAAATCGTGGTGGCGAGCAGGGAATGAGCGACAAAGCGATGGTGACGGCTGTCAGACCGGTTAACAAGGCGCAAAATGGAACGGAGAGGCGTTGTGCCTCCCCGTTCTCCGTGCGGAGCAACCTATCGGCGCTCACCTCCGAGCCTGCCAAGCCTAGCCACGCCTTGCCTAGCCTCGCCACGCCACGCCTTGCCTGCCCTGCCACGCCATTTCCGTTGCGCCTTGCTCCGCCTGTTGCCGTGCCTCGTACAATCCGCCCGGTCGACAAACACTCACGCCTCGGCATGAAACATGCCGTAGGAACCGTCCTTCTGGGGCCGCCATTCACCGACCCCGACGGCGAAACCGGCCGTGTTGAAAAGGTTGGCGATCTGTTCCATCGACAGCACGTTGCCGTTATAGCGGATGTCCAACGTGGTCGACCACGCGGGAAATTCCGCCCGTATCCGGATATCGGCCGTTCCGAGGCCCACCCGGACCATGTCCGCCCGCATCCGGGGCTCCCCGTCGAGCCTCGCCAGCTCGCCTACGATATGAAAAGCCCCCCGGGCCTGGACCTTCGTTATCCCTTCGACATGAGAACAGGCATCGACGGCCGCCGCCTTGAAAGCAACGGCAGGGAAACCGTAACCCCCTTCCGGGTGCCTATAGAGCGATTCTTCGAAATCACGTTGAGGATCCTTTGCCGCCCTGGCCTGACGCGCCTTTTTCTGCTGCTTGTCCAATATTTGCTTTTTTGCCTTTTCAGACCACGCATGACAGATGAGCGGCGAATCCCCTATAAGCGTGATCCGCATTTCCTGGATGTTCAGCTTGGGAAGAACTATAGGCTCCTCGATCTTTTCCTTGGATGCCATTCATTATCCTTTCGTAATCAAAGATAATCAAATGACAATAGGATATTTTACCGCCGTGAAATGTCAAGCTAAACATCTGAAGGCATATGTGTGAAATCCGAACAATCATGGTATAAGGCGGAGAGAGGTCGGTCTCTTACCGATTCGCAGACGGAACCGCGATTTTGATGTGGCAAACCTCAAGGTGAATCCGCAACCCGGTACTGAGGCCCGTATGTCTTTTCCTTCCGGGGAACTCTGCCGGACCCGGCCGGAGACCCGATCTCAAACGTGATCGTCAAAAGCTTCCTCGGCGCGGCCGAGGCGACCGCCGACCTGGTCGACGGGGCTCTCCAGATCGTTTCCCCGATGGTGAGGCTGCGGTTCAAGTTTCCGGGAGATGAGAAAAAGGGGAAACATGTCCTGCGGTTCACGGTGACGCTTGCCTGCGGCGGGGAGAACAGGTTTGAATTCGGGTATGTGGAGGTTGATTGAAGAGCCGATATAAATACTCTTCGCCTCATACCCTGGTATGGCATTCAAATCACTCCTTTTGTTCACAACGTGCTGTCTATTCGAGCCTTGCAGCTTCTGCGGCAACGTGGCCAGCAAGCACGGTGATAATAGTCCTTAGGTTCGTCACGGCATGGAAGACATTCCGGAGAATTCGCCCCTTGTTGCTGCGGTGCGCGGCGAAGTGAGGAGGGATGCTTTGTCCCCATCAGGTTGCGTATGGGCTACCTATTCTGCGGACAAGAACCGCGTGCAGCCTGTTCGGACACAACGACTTGCAGTGGCCAGCCATTCTGATCAACATAGCGCGGTGCGGCGATTATGACAAATGGGAATTCACTAACCGGACAGAATGTTGTATTTAGATTTGGGAAGGAGAAACGTTTTCCTTCCTGGACACATGCAAACATGCCACAAAGACATTGGTGGTCATCATCGCAATGAGCCTTCGTACTGAGATGGATAGACTGTTAAGCCAGTTCCGGGTGTCCTGGTCCCAATTAATAAAAGCCTGGCACCTTTGGCTTGCTCTCTTTCTTATATTGATTGTGATCTTTCCGTGTTTGAAATATGGGTTTAGCGAACCGCGAATACGAATTGCTGGATTACTACTTCAACTTGCCGGGTTATTCACCGTAGTATGGGGAATTCAGAAAACCCGCATGCTCTTCGGGCGCCCCGACTCACTTAGCGTAGTTCGCCAGTGGTTTAGTATCTTTCTTCCATGCTGGCGACAGGCTGTATCCGGAGAGGTCAATTCTACTATGCCAGTGTTTACGGGGCAGGGGCGTGCAAATGCCGCAGCGAGCGCTAATTCCGATGCCACGATTGAGACACGCGTCGATAAATTGGAAGAAAATATATCGCACATCAACGATCGAATAACCCAAACTCAAAAAGAAATCGATGATAGATTCCAAACCCAGGTTGATCTCTTAGAGACAGAACAAGAGACACGCAGAAGACAAGTTGAAGACCTTCGCGCTATGCTGGAGATGTCGGAGATCGGCGGTTTACGCATTTCTCTTGTGGGTGCACTGTGGTTATTCGTGGGCGCGATACTCGGCACTGCCGCTCCAGAGATTGCTGGGTGGCTGAAATGAAACAGGAATCTTTCGTCTGAGAGGGGAGAAATGAGCAAGAAGCCAAGCCTTACCAAACTCAAGGGCAAGGGACTGCTCAGCAGGCTCACGGGGGTTTCAACGCCAGTCGGCGGCGTCAATTGGACTCCACCAATCGCTGAAGCCGATGTTGCCAAAAAGTTGCTTGTCTTCCTCGAGGATCGACGCGTTCTCTTTATGCCTTACGACAGTGAAGTGGGATACTATGTGGTCGAGTCCATCCTGGAGATTCGCCAACGCCTTACGGTCGACTTGTAGCAGATTTCACGCGAAAACGTTCTTGGACAAGCCGTTACTGCAATGCGGGATTGTTGCCGCAAATTTCTGACAGCGACTCAAGGCGAAGGCCCGAGGCGAACACAACACTGGGCAATGGAGAGTCATCTATGCCAAGCTCTTGGTGAACTGAGGGCAATTTTCGGTCTTCACATCGCACGCATCGCGTGCGCATATGATCTCCAGATTGAACAACAACTCAACGAGATTCTACCAGCGGAAGATGAACAAAGCGACTCTGAAACACCTGCTCTGGGGCGAAGCAGTAAATCCAAGAATCCAAAATAGTCATCTTCACGAGCAAAGGCCAGAACAATCCCAGCGTCCACAAGAGCCTGCGCTGGTACATTATCGAACACTCCACTTTTAACAGGTACCCAATATGACCGATCAGCTCACCACCCTTGTTAGCCTTGCAATTTTAAAAGTTGATTTGGATGAGACAAATCGTGATTATTTAGATTATATGCAATCATTGGTAGTTCACGTTCTAAACGCACATAAACCCGATTTAGTAACTGATGATATTATTAGTCAATTATTACTTCAAGATTTTGGCCTTCAAATTCCCTTGCGTGGTTCTCAACTGGTCCTTCGGAGAATGGTTAAAAAGGGGTTGCTCCAAAAAACAAATAATTTATATACTATTAGTGGCAATTTACCATTAGTGGACTTTCACGAAAAGCGCAAGAGTGCACAGCGTAATATATCAGATGTTTATGAGCATCTAAAATTGTTTGTTAAATCAATATATGGTTTTGATTGGTCCGAAAGTGATATATCTAGAGCATTATTTGCTTTTCTCAGCAGGTTTGGCGTTGATTTTTTGAGAGCATATGTTTTTAAGACTTCGCTACCCCATGTCCCTCTATCTGCACCACGAGAACAATATATAGTAGGAAAATTTATCAAAACTTTGCATGAGGAAGATAACCCAGTTTTTGATAGCGTAATAATTTTGGTCAAAGGACATATGTATTCAAATGCTCTAGTCTGCCCAGATCTAGAATCGATTGAAAAAAAGTTCAATAAACTCACTTTTTATATTGATACAGCGTTAGCTCTTAATTATTTAAAGCTACAAGGGGATGAAGAACATCAGATTGCTGAAGAATTGTTTTCCTTGATTCGTCATCTGAAGGGGAAAATAGCGATATTCGAGCACACTATTGACGAGATCCGTAGAGTTCTCTTGGGGGCTGAACAGAAATTGGACGATCCACTCGCAGAGGGTAAGCTGATTCAATCTATGCGGAGAAATGAATATAAAAGAAGTGAATTAATACTTCTTCGCGAGAATTTAATTGAACATCTTAAAGAACAGAAATTTATTATTCTCCCCACCCCAGCTTATAAGATAGATCTGCAAATCTCAGAAGCAGAGCTAGAAGAAGCGATAAGCTCCAAAGTCCACTACAGAAATCCTGATGCCATTAAGCATGATATCAATTCAGTTAGAAGCATTTATGTACTACGTGGTGGAAAAGTGCCAAGAAGACTGGAGGATGCAGTAGCCGTTTTTGTCACGACAAATACGAGCTTTGCTGAAGCAGCTTTTGAAGTTGGAAAGAATCATAATTCAACAAAAGAGGTTTCGAGTGTAATCACCGACTACAGCCTCGCAAATGTTGCATGGTTGAAAGCCCCACTTGGAGCCCCTGAACTTCCAACCAAGGAGCTTATGGCTGCGTGTTACGCGGCGATGGAGCCGACTGCTTCTTTATGGACCAAATACTTAAGGGAACTCGATTTACTCAGGCTAAAGGGGACTTTAACGCCAGATGATCACGCTTTGCTCAGGGCTTCCCCGGTGGTAGCCAAGGAATTGATGGATCTGACTCTCGGGAACGAGGAAGCACTTAGCGGAGGAAGTATCAGAATTATTCTTGAGCGGGTAAAAGCCGATTTGGTAAAAGAAAAGGAGCAAGCATTAGCAGTCGGAGAGAAGGAGCTTCGCACAGTTACAGCGGAAAGAAATATTTTAAGGCTTGAAGCAGAAAATCTTAAAACAAATATATTTTGGTATTCTCAAAAAATAGCTAAAATTTGTTTTCTATTGGTAAAGGTGATTGCACTTATTTTACTCTTTTTCATTGCTTTTGCTAGTTCGTTCATAACTACTCCTTTCGTTGTAAACTCAAGATTTTACACCAGTATTTTTAATATTTTGATATTGACTGGTGGATTCTTGACATTTCTAAAGTTCTTTTTTGATTTTTCATTGCCTCGTTTTTTCAAGCAACAGGAAAAATCTTTTGCGGCAAGGTTACACAAGCTGCTTTCCGCAAAGTTCTTATCGAAAATCCCCAAATAAGACGCTCATTTCCCTGAAAGATCACAATTTTTCATTTCGACACAACGTATGGAATTGCTTTTGTCAGGAGTTTAAGGAATCCCAGGGCAAAACAGGATATTAGGCAAAGTAATTCAAATAGTTAGCCGCTTAATTTTTGTAAGACCCCACTGGCGATTTTGTGACCGAATGCCCTGAGAATGGCGGATTGGTCCTCGGTGGGCTCCTCGATCATCCATTGGGGTTTTGACTTTCCGGCATACCAGCACAAGCATGAATGAAGGTTGCGCATGGATTCCATTGCCACAGCGGCGGTTTGCCCGATTCCGGCCTGAGCCAGACGGTTCTCAAGTACGCGCAGATACGTGAGGGCTGCCATGCAGGTAAAAATATGACAGCGAATCTTTCCGTCCGTCCAGTGCCGCATGGGAAGCACGCTGACGAGTTCGTCATCTTTTGACTGCCGGAATGCCTCTTCGACCAGGTAGCGATCCAGGCTTGCTCTTACGATCTCATCAGTTGACCAGTTCGCGTGGTCGGTAACGATGATATTCTTTCCAAACCTCTCGATGTGCTTGCCTATCCGGTAGTAATCCTTTCTGAAGACGAACTTCGGTTTGCCAGCCTCCTTTTCAAGATCGAACTGATAAAGGTCGTTTGGCAGGTAGAGCTTTTCGCAAGCCTGAAGATAATGTTTCTCAAGATGTTTTAACTGATTCCAGGGTGCCTTGCCGGACTTGGCCCTGCTTCGCAGTTCATAGAGCACCTCCTGGAGTTCGAGCAGCTTCCGGTCGAAACCGTACCTCTGCTTTGCGGCAGTCCGGGGATTGTAGGTAACTACAACCGTCCTCTCCTTCCCCCAGAACTCCCCTGCACCTCTCCAGGCAACAATGCGATCGTCTTCCTTGCCAAGCCTTTCGAGTTCACGATTCCTGGCCGAATCGACCGGTTTGAAAGCGCAAAGCTTTGCGCGCAGAAACTCCTCGGCAAAATGGGTGGAGTAGGTGGTTATGAAGTGGAAACCTTTGCACGCATCGATTCGCTCTATATTTTCCTGCGCATTCATTCCCTTGTCAAAAACGATCGTGAGTTCGGCTCCGGGATCGGCAAACCCCCGCATGGCGGAGAACGCCTCATCCATTACCCGCCAGAACACCTTCGAATCATGGCGATTGCCCTCATACTCCCGGTAGAAAAGCGGAAGACGGCCTTCTCTTGAAGCCAGCAGTGCAACTCCGACCTGACGCAGCCAATCTTTTCCATCCTTATTCTTCCCCCGCTTCGCGAGTTCCGACTCCGTTTGGCCGGCCATGTAGCTGTAGTAGTTGGTCGTATCGAAAAGAAAACAATCCGAGCGGCTCTCGGCCATTGTCCGAACTTTTGAGAAAAAGAGACTCGATATCTGCTCGATTTGTTCGGGTGCAACCCTTTCCCATTTCTCCCAATAGCGTTGCGAGTTGAGCTTGTTTACATCAACGGGCCTGATATGCTGGATGGCGGTGTTTTGGTACCACGTCGGAAGAGCCCTTTTGGAGCGAGCCTCCACCATTCTGTTCAATACCGCATAGAGAAAGTACTCGCCAATCGTCGGTCCTTTCTCCCTTGGCATTCTTGGGGCAACGGAGTCGACGATACCGGCAAGGTCGATCTGCCCTGCCGGCAAATTGGCAAGCCATAATGCCCCAAATTCCCGCACCGAGATTCTGGTGCAGGTCCCTTTTTCCGCAGTAGCCAGTTGTTTAATGCGCTCCGGACTGCCGAGGTAGATCTGCTCGACCACCTTGAGCTTCCCATCGACCCTGGCCATCTCACGGACGTAGTAGTAGGGTCTATCCTTTTTCATTTTCTTGTGTAGGTGCGCCATACGGGCACTATACGTAGTAGGGTCTGACATGTCAAGCAAAAAATGAACAACACCTCAATTTTTCTAGATTTTTCCCCTAAATCTCGAGCATCTTGGAGGATCTACGGTGTGGGCGACTAAAAGTGCCTTGAATTATTGACAAAACCGTTCGGGAGGGCTGGCATTCCTTAAACTCCCGATCGAGCCGATAAGGGGATGCGCGAATCGTGACTGCATGCGCGGGGCAAGGCTCTTGATCTTTCACCGGACAATTGCTACTCAAGAACAGGTCGGGAAAGGCGCGGCAATGTCGGCGGCGGGTGGTGCCGCATCTTGTCGAGGGAGGCTTTCGGCGTGAGGAGTCCGCGCCAATGCGCGTCGCCTTCCCGTGGGTGTTCGGGAAGAAGCGCGTCGCCCGTCGATTCCGCCGCATCCGCTGCCAATCATCGCGGCAGCAGCGGCAAAAGGGCGCGGCGGCCGTTGCCGTCGCCCTCCGCCGAAGCGGTTCCGGCCGCCCTTCGCGACCCGGATCGCCCGATATGCCGTGACCGGATCGCCGAACTTGACGCACACAGCCAGCGCGGCATTCCATAAACATCCCGATATTTGGGGATTGCCCCAATTGGCTGTCAGCGCCGGTATCGGACATCTTGTAACTTGGAACTGCTTGACGAATGCCACACTTGCTTCGCGAGGAAGAGGTTTGCGCAAACCCTTGTGCCAGGTACCCTTACCGATACAGGAGATGATGCCCAGGAGAGCCGCGGCCATGACCTGGATCCCAGGTACCCCCTACCGATACAGGAGATGAAGGGATGCCCATTTACGAATTCCGGTGCAGTCGATGCGGCAGGAAGAGCGAGATTCTCACGCTGCGGGTGTCCGAAGCCTTCTCGCCCGTCTGCAAACACTGCAGCAGCGAGGAAGTGGCGCGCGTGCCCTCGCGGGTTCGCGTGCGGCTCTCCGAGGAGACCCGCCTCGAACGCCTGGCGGACCCGTCGCGATTCGCGGGACTGGATGAGAACGACCCGAAGAGCATGGCCCGGTGGATGAAGGAAATGGGCCGCGAGATGGGGGACGACCTCGGCGCCGAGGACGTCGACGCGCTCGTGGACGAAGCCATGGCCGAAGGAGATGCCGCGGCCCAAACGGGCGCCGGGTTCGGCGATGACGACCTGTAACCCGCGCGAGGCGCCTCCGACGGAATCGCGACCCGTCCCCGCCCTATTCGGGAAGCCGGACCGGGCGAATACGATTTTCGGGCGGCCGGGGCCGATCATGACGGTTCATACGGATTTACCTGGAAAACAGACTCCCTCGGGAGTCTGTTTTCATGCTTCGCGGGTGTCGCAGGGGGCATGGATAATTGCGTTCGAAATGATACTCTAAAAGCGTGGGGGACGTATCCCCCACACCCCCTCGCCGCTTCGCGGCTCCGTGTGGCGCTGCGGCGGCGGCCTTCGGCCAGTCGCCGACAGCGCCGAGCACTCGGCCTCACGCGCTTGCGCGTGTGGCCGAAACTTGGGGGGTGCGGGGGAATCATTCCCCCGCTCTTTTGTGCTTGAAAGATCCATCTTGCGCGCAACTTCGTATCAGACCCACGGCCGGCCGGGGCAACCGCGAATCGGATGACGGCCGTCCGTTGCCTATTCCAATATTTCGCAGGTCACGGGAGTCGCATTCCGAATATTGTCAATCGATGCCCCGCATTCAAACACCGTCTTGATGAAATCCTCTTTTTCCCTGGAGGCCATTCCGGAATCGAACCGTATTCCAACCTTCAAGGCGCCGAAACCGGCCCGCTCCCTGTCGCTTACGCCCATCGCCCTCGAGAAGTCTATGCTGCCTTCGACGCTCACTTCGATATTCCCGACATCGAGGTTCCTTTGCGCTGCAATGAACTGAATCGTGGAAACAACGCAGCTGCCGAGAGAAATCGCCAGCATCTCCGGAGGGGTCGGCGCCGTATCGTCCGCCCCGAACTCCTTTGGCTGATCGACACGGACCACATGATTTCGAACCTTGCATTCGACGATGCGATTCTCGATCTCCTTCACGTCGACCTTGACCGTATAGATCATGTTCCTCTCCCTTCTCATTCCGACGCCCACGGGGAGCCGCCTCAAAGATGCGCCGACCCGGCTTCCGGCGATTTGCGACGCGCATCGCGAAGACCGGATGTCGCGGAGGAAGGCCTCGCGTGACCCGCCGGAGGCCTGTCGAATCATTGGATATTCCTGTGAAAAACGTAAGTGAAAGGTCATCGGGGCCGATGTCGCCGGTTTCGTGTCGCGGACGGTGGGAATGCAGAGGAGAATCGCCCGGTCCGGGAGCCGGTCGTGCGCTCCCGCAATGCCGTTCCACCTCCGGGGATTCAGGCGACCCGGCCGGGCCGGAACCGTGAAGGAGTTCCCTCACCTCCCCGGGATTCGAGCTGCGACCGGCAGGTTCCCGCAACGCACGTCATCGCCGCCCGCGCAGAGCCCAGCCAACCGCGCCGCCCGCGCGGCGGAATCCGCCCCATCGCCCGCCGCGGGCGTTCATCCCCCGATGGCGAACATCGGGCGACTGATACACTTGCGGAAAGCCCGGCTGTCCAGTTCGTGCCGTTCGGGCTTGTCGGCGATGGCCGTGCGGATCAGCAGCATCATTTCTTCGTCCGAAGCCCCCAGGCGCAACGCACGCTTGAGGTCGGTTTCCTCGCGGGCGAAAAGGCAGGTGCGGAGCCGTCCGTCGGCGGTCACGCGCAAGCGGTTGCAGGTCGGGCAGAAATGATTCGAAATGGGACTGATGATCCCGATCTTGCCCATCGCCCCCGCAAACCGGTAGTGGCGGGCAGGACCGTTGGAATCGGTGCTTTCGACGGGAACCAGTTCCCCGACGCTCCTCAACCGGTCGAGGATGTCTTCGGACGAGAGGAACCGGTCGTCGTAATCGGCTTCCTTGAAGGGCATGAACTCGATGAACCGCATGTGAAAGGGGTATTCGAACGTCAACCGCGCGAGGTCCGCGATTTCGTCGTCGTTGACCCCCCGCATGACCACCGCATTCAGCTTGATGGGCGCAAACCCGGCTTCATGAGCCGCCATGATCCCCTTCCAGACTTCCTCGAAACAGTCCTGCCGCGTTATGGACGCGAATCTCCCGGGCTTGAGCGTATCCAGGCTGACGTTGATGCGCTTGATGCCCGCCTGGAACAACCCTCCCGCCAGGCGGCCCAGCAACACCCCGTTGGTGGTGATGCTCAAGCTCCTGAGCTGCGGGATGCCGGCGATTGAACCGCACAGGAAGAGCACGTCCCTTCTCACCAGCGGTTCGCCCCCGGTGATCCGGATCTTCGAGATCCCCATGGCCGTCACGATCCGGGCCAGCCTCAGGATTTCCTCGTAGCGCAGAATGTCGCCGTGGGCCAGCTTGGGAACGCCGCCCTCGGGCATGCAATAGGTGCAGCGAAGGTTGCAGCGGTCGGTAATGGAGAGCCGCAGATAGTCGATGCGGCGTTGATAGGGATCGGTGGGAGGAGAAGTCATGGCCGTTCCTTGAGCGTGAGTTCGAAGCGTGTCAATAGCATCCATGGTCTCGACGCGGCCACCCCGTCCGGCGGCGACTCGCGGCACAGGCCGCCATAGCGTGCCGGGACATACCCCCGTGCATCCGTTCGAAAACCCCGCCCGGTCCCTTTTCCATGCAGGATGTGCCTCCGAGGCGTTATCCTCCCGGACCGGCCGATCCTTTCGAACGTCTGCTATTCTATCCCCCCCGCGGGCAAAAAGCCAGCCCATCCGTGAGCGCTTTTCGCGACGTCGCGGCCGAGGGGGCGATGAAAAGCGGTTTCGCGGCGGGCACGCGCGACGCCGCGAGTCTTTGCGCCCCGGCTCCGCATCGCGCACGGCCGACCGGCCGACATTCGATATCGTTTCATTGCGGTTTTTCCCGCACACTAACACTTCCTGTACGCCGGAGTTGTGCTATACTGTGTGGTATCGTAAATCTTCAGAGGACAACTCTGCCATGAGCCGGCTTTCATGAACGATACAAAAACGACGCACAACGACTTTGCAGACACCATCCGGGAGGAGCAGGTTCGCCTGGCGATGCGGCAGCTTGCAACGATGCAGGCCGCTTCCTTCATCGTCGCCCTGGTCCTGTGTTTCATCGTCCGCAATCAGGTCCCCTTGCCGAAAATCCTCGTGTGGCTGTCGCTCATCCTGGCGGTTGTCGTCGGCCGGGTACACCTTCATCGTCGATTCGTCAAGATACGGGACGGTTCTTTTCCCGGAAAGCAGTGGACGAACGTTTACCTTGCCCTGGCCCTTTTTTCGGGAATCGTCTGGGGGCTGTCCGCCTTTCTGCTGTATCCGTCCGACAACATGGCGCTGATGCCCTTTTTCGTGCTCGTCATGGCCAGCCTCGCCGCCGCCACCACGGTGTCGCATTCCTCCATCAAGCTCGCCCCCGCCGCATGGGCGGTGCCGGCCATGCTGTTCTACGCCGCGCGGTGCGTCATGGAAGGGGGACAGATCGGAGTCACGATCGCTTTTCTGATCGTCGTCTACCTGTTCACCATCGTTCGCTATTCGTTCACCCACAACAGCGCCATCACTTCGGCCATCGCGCTGAAATTCGAGAACCTCAAGCTTCTCGAGGAGGTGCAGACGGTCAACGAGAAGCTGCGCCGGGACATTACCGACCGCAAACGGGCGGAGGTCGAGCGGCTCGAAATGGAACGACGGCTGCTCCACGCCCAGAAGCTCGAGAGCCTCGGCGTCATGGCCGGCGGCATCGCCCACGACTTCAACAATCTCCTCATGGCCATCATGGGAAACCTGGACCTGACCCTCCTGGACCTCCCCAACGATTGCCGCGCCCGCACCTGCGTCGAGCAGGCCTACAAGGCAAGCCGCCGGGCGGGGGAGCTGACGAGCCAGATGCTGGCCTATTCCGGGAAAGGGCACCTGCGGCCCTCTCCCATGGACCTCAGCGACGAGGTGCGCAAGAACGCGCAGCTCTTCCGCGCCGCCATTGAGCGGACCATCACCCTGGAGGTTGCGCTGAGCTCCCGGCCGGCCACCGTCGAGGCCGATCCGGGCCAGATTCAGCAGGTCGTCATGAACCTCATCACCAACGCCTCCGAAGCCATCGGCCAGAACCCCGGCGGGATCGCCATCACCACGGGGACGATGGATTGCGACGAGGAGTGCCTGAGTCGAAGCTGCCTGGACGAAAAGCCTCCCCCGGGACGCTTCGCCTACATCGAGGTGTCGGATACGGGCTGCGGAATGGACGAGAAGACCCGGCAGCGCCTTTTCGACCCCTTCTTCACCACCAAGTTCACGGGCCGAGGCCTCGGGATGTCCGCGGTTATGGGGATCGTGCGGGGTCACAGGGGGGCCATCCTGGTGGAGAGCGAGGTGGGCTGGGGAACCACTGTCCGGGTGCTGTTCCCCGCCTGCGAACCACCCGTTTCCGCGGCCCCCGAGCTCCCGGCCGCGGCGGCAAGCGAGCCGCCCATGATGGGGTCGGTCCTGGTGGTCGACGACGAACACGGGATTCGCGAGCCGTGCATGGCTCACGTGGAGCGGCTCGGGTTCCATGCCGTGGGAGCCGCGGACGGCGAGGAGGCTTTGCGGCTCTTCCGGGACAACGCAAAGGAATTCGTCTGCGTGCTTCTCGATTTGACCATGCCCCGCATGAGCGGCCTGGCCGCATACCAGGAGTTGAAGCGGATACGGCCGGACGTCCCGGTGATCCTCTGCAGCGGCTACGGCGAAGAGGATGCCACCAATCGCTTCGCCGGGCAGAAACTGGCCGGCTTCCTCCACAAGCCCTATACCCTCGAGGAGCTCAAGCAAAGCCTGACCCGGGCGCTCAACGCGGCCGCCTGACATCCCCCGCAAAGAAGAAATCCCGTTCCACCGTTCCACCCCGGAACGGACCGGCACGCGCCGCCCCGCTCACCGCCTCGTCCCGCGCGTTCAGCCGCCTGTCCGAACCCCGTCTTTGCGATTGCAGTCCGGACAATATCGTTATATTATAAGGACTTGCGTTCAAAATGATACTCTAAAAGCGTGGGGGACGTATCCCCCACACCCCCACGCCGCTTCGCGGCTCCGTGTGGCGCTGCGGCGGCGGCCTTCGGCCAGTCGCCGACAGCGCCGAGCACTCGGCCTCACGCGCTTGCGCGTGTGGCCGAAACTTGGGGGGTGCGGGGGAATCATTCCCCCGCTCTTTTGTGCTTGAAAGATCCATCTCTTGAACGCAACTTCGTATCAGAATACAAAAAGAGCTTATCTCGTATCCGATGATTTAAAATGAACGCATCGATCGACTGAATCGATAGGAGAGGGTCATGGAGTTGCGACAGCTCAAGACATTCAGGGTCGTGGCGAACCTTTTGAGCTTCAACAAGGCGGCCGGGCAGCTTCATTACGCACAGTCGAGCATTTCGGCCCAGATTCAAATCCTGGAAGAGGAGCTGGGGGTGCAGCTCTTCGACCGCCTGGGCAAGCGGGTGCAGCTGACGGAGGCCGGCGTGCGGTTGCTCCAGTATGCAAACAAGATACTGGACCTGGTGGACGAGACGAACTCAATGGTCAACCGGGTCAACGAGCCCACCGGGTCATTGACGATCCGGATCCCGGAAACGTTGGGCGTGCGCCGGCTGCCGGCCGTGCTCAGGGAATTCCACTCCCGGTTCCCCAGGGTGCGGCTGAACTTCATCACGTGCGCGCTCGAAGGGCTGGACAAGGACCTGCGCAAGGGCATAACCGATCTGGCGTTCCTGCTTGCCGAATCGATAAACGCGGCGGATCTCGACATGGCGACCCTCGGGTTCGAGCCGGTGGTGCTCGTGGCCGCCCCGGATCATCCCCTGGCCGCGAAAAGGAAAGTGCACACGAGGGATTTGACCGGTTCGACCATCCTGCTTTCGAGGGTGGACTGCAGTTACCGGAAGGTCCTGGAACAGATCCTGGAGCAGGAAGAGGTCACGCGGTTCAACCGGTTCGAATTCAGCAGCGTGGAAGTGATCAAGCACTGCGTCATGGCGGGGGTGGGGATATCGGTCCTGCCGTCGATTGCCGTGGCCGAGGATGTGGCCCGCAAGCGGATGGTCGTTCTCCCCTGGTCCGAGGGCGGGATCCAGGTGGCCGTGCTCATGGTCTGGTACCGCGAACGATGGATTTCACCCACCCTGCAGGCGTTCATGGACGTCACGAAAAAGGTGTTCGCGCAGGCGGCCGAAAAACCGTCCCGGGCGGTCAGTACTCGCACTTGACGTCCAGGAGCGGCGTGCCGTCGAAGGCGTCCAGGCCCCGGACGGCGATGTTCGTTCCTTCGACGGCCAGGATTTCGACGTTTTCGATGGCGATCGGGTTGGGCCGATGCGGGCTGCGGGTGGAAAAAACTCCCCGAAGCGGTCGGGAGCGGTCGCCCCGGGGGTGAACCTGGAGCCGGTCGCGCTCCCCCAGGTGCATCCAGTAGAGGATGACGATGTTCTGGCCGGGTTTGAGCCCGACGCAGGCGTCCCGGTATCGTTCCTCGATTTCCAGGACCCCTTCGATCCGGGCTTCCCGACCCTGCCGGGGTGCTTCGGCGGCACTCCGGAGGGGGCTTCGAATCACTCCGATGGGCTCGATCGTCAGTGCATGCGTCATGTGTCACTCCGGGCTCGTGAAAACGACCCCTTCCAAACGTTCGCGCAGCAGCGTGAACCTCCGGTCGGTGTCGTTGTTCCGAACGGCGATGGCGAGGGCCTTCCTGCTCCCCACGACAACCACGAGCTTGCGGGCGCGGGTGATGGCGGTGTAGAGGAGATTGCGCCGAAGCATCATGAAATGCTGGGTGAGCAGCGGGAAGACAACGGCCGGGTATTCGCTGCCCTGCGCCTTGTGGATGCTGACCGCATAGGCGAGAACCAGTTCGTCGAGCTCCGAAAAGTCATATGGGACCCGCCGGCCGTCGATATCCACCTCCACCAGCTGCTCTTCGAAGTCGATCTTCGCGATGCGCCCGAGGTCCCCGTTGAAGACGTCCTTGTCGTAGTTGTTGCGGACCTGCATGACCTTGTCGTGCAGCCGAAAGGTCCGGTCTCCCCGCTGCACGAAGCGGGTTTCGGGGTTGAGCGCCTCCTGGAGCGCGGTGTTGAGCCGCTGGGCGCCGACGGCCCCCCGGTGCATGGGGCTGAGCACCTGGATGTCCTCCACCGGGTCGAGACCGAACCGCTGCGGTATGCGTTCCGTGCACAGTTTGAGGATCACGCGGCACACTTCCTCGGGGTCTTCCTTTGCAATGAAGTAAAAGTCCTGCAGGCCCTCCCGCTCGTTCTCCATTTGCGGGAACTTCCCCTGCCGCACCAGGTGCGCGTTGACCACGATGCGGCTCTGCCTGGCCTGGCGGAAGACTTCGTCGAGTCTCACCACGGGAAATCGCCCCGAATCGATGATGTCCTTGAGCACGTTCCCCGGCCCCACCGAAGGCAACTGGTCCGCGTCGCCCACCAGCACCAGGGTCGCCTGGGGCGGCACCGCCTTGAGCAGGTAATGCATGAGCAGAAGGTCGAGCATGGAGGTCTCGTCGACGATGACGAGATCCGCCGGGAGGGGTTTGAGCTCGTTGCGGACGAAACCGCCGGCCTGAGGGCTGTATTCGAGCAGCCGGTGAATCGTCCCGGCGGAGTACCGGGTGGTTTCGCTCAACCGCTTGGCCGCCCTCCCCGTCGGCGCGGCCAGGCATATCCGCGCGTGCATTTCCCTGAAGACGGCGAGAATCGCCCGGACCAGGGTCGTCTTCCCGGTGCCGGGGCCGCCCGTGATCACCACGACCTTGTCGGTCAAGGCGCGCTTCACCGCCTCTTCCTGCAGCGGAGCCGGCTTGAAGGGCAGTTTGTTCTTCAGCCATTTGACCGCCGCCTCCGGGTCCACCCCGCGCCGGAACGGCCGGTACGTCTGCAGCTGGGTGAGCCGCCGGGCCACTTCGGTTTCCGCCACGTGGTAGCCCCGCAGGGTGACGGCCCGATCCTCACCGAAACGGGTTGCGGCTTGAGGCGGCAGGGACTCCTGGACCAGCCTCCGGTCGGCCGTCAGCCGGGACACGGCGTCCCGGAGCACCTCGGACGGAATCTGGAGCAACTCCCGGCATTGTTCGACCAGCCATTCGTGCGGAACGCACACGTGCCCCTCCTCCGAGCTGCGGTGGAGCACGAACAGGACGCCCGCCTCGGCCCGCAGCGGGGAGTCCGCCGTAAAACCCAGGCTCTGCGCGATCCGGTCCGCGGTGAGGAAGCCGATCCCCGATACGTCCATGGCCAGCCGGTAGGGATTCTCCTTGACCGCTTCCAGGGAGCTCTTGCCATAGTGCTTGAAAATGCGGGCCGCATACGCCGCGTTGACGCCGTGAGTCCGAAGAAAAACCATCACGTCGCGGATGTCCCTCTGTTCCTCCCACGCCTTGCGGATCCGGTCCAGCCGGTACGCCCCGATCCCCTCGACCTCCCGCAGCCGTTCGGGTTCGTTTTCGATCACTTCCAGGGTATCCACCCCGAAACGGTCCACGATGCGGTCCGCCATCTTGGCCCCGATACCCCGGATCAGTCCGGATCCCAGGTACTTGCGGATGCCCACCTCGGTGGACGGCATCGTCGTCTCGTAGCGCTCCACCTGGAACTGCTCCCCGAAACGGGAATGCACCGTCCAGGAACCTTCCATGAGGAGCACCTCGCCGGGGGTCACCGACACGAAATTCCCCACTACCGTCACGAGTTCCCGCCTGCCCGGGATTTTGACCTTGAGGACGCTGTACCCGTTCTCCTCCGCGCTGTAGGTGAGGCGTTCCACCAAGCCTCTGATTTGTTCCGCCATATCCGCGTTCCCCGGCAAGTCCGCAAGTTATTCCCGTACAATGATGATTTTGCAAAGTCTATCATTGTTGACGGGAGAGCAATATCTTTTTGACAATCCAAAGCCGCATGTTAATATACCACTATCCCGCGGCGGGGGGCGTAAACGGTTTACTTCATGCAAGAAATTTGCTATTGAAACGGGCACGCCCCGGTTCATCTCCGTGGGAGCGGCGGACCCTTAAGTGCCCAGGCTTGAAGGACCGGACTATTTTATTACTCGGGGGGATTTGCCTGATGTCTCTTTACATCAAAACGGACGATTATCGCAAACATGGTATCAGCAAGTATTCGGATCCTGACACCATTCGAGCGGTCGTTCAAAAGGAACTCAACATCGAACGGGTTTTTGTGTCTTTCGTCAACAAGCATGAGTACATCCGCGTGGACTTCCTGCGCCCGCGCCCGCCGCGGCGGTCCAGGCGACGCCAGTACCTGAAGAAGGCATCGGAAAGTACCCAGCAGGCATGACGACGACGGGCACCCTCCTCGGGTGCCCTTTTCATTTGCACGGCGCGCGGCCCGCCGCTCCCGGACGGGACAACCGGAGCGATCCCCGAGCCCTTCCCGCAAGCGCCCCCCGGATCGTTCCGGCGGGGTCCCGGACATCCCCCCGACATCGCACCCCGGAGTCATTTCCCTGTCCCCCGGCTTGAAAACGATCGGACCCCTGATGGAACCGAAAAGCAAATCGCAGATCAAACGGGAAATGCTGGCCCTGCAGTCTCTCGGAGAACAGCTGGTCAAGCTGGGACAGGACCGGCTCAACCGGATGGACCTCGACCCGGACCTCCGCGAAGCCGTGCTCCATGCCGGGACGCTCGGCAAAGGCGAGGCACTCCGCCGCCAGATGCAATACATCGGCGTGCTCATGCGCGACATCGATCCGGAACCGATCCGGGAGGCCCTCGAGGCCATCGCTCACGGCCGCGGACATGATGCGCGGCTCTTTCAGAAGCTCGAACGGTGGCGGGAGGAGTTGATCGAGGGCAACGAGGAGACACTGGCGCAGATCCTGGCCGAGCATCCGCGAGCGGACGGGAAAATGTTGCGCCGGTTCGCGCTCAACGCCCGCAGGGAACGGGAAGCAAAAGCTCCCCCCAAGTCTTCCCGGGCATTGTTTCGCACCCTGAGAGCGCTTTCGCTCGAGGGCTCCTGAGCGCGATCCGGCCCGACACAACCACGGGCGCGGCCGCTTCATGGGCGAACCGCCCCGGGCTTTACCCCGGGGTCGATCCGTGCTTATATGGAGCCGTGTAAGAGCGGACGGCGGATTCTTTCCGCATTCCATCACACAAACGAATCGGGGGGAGTGGAATCGTGATTTTACGGGGATTGCTGGAAACGGACAGCTTTGTCGGGGGTATCCTCAATGCGATGCCTCTGCCGGTGTTCGTCGTCGACGACGACATGGGGATCATCGCCTACAATCAGAGCGCCTCGCAACTGCTGGGCAGCGACCCGGAAACGGTCATCCGCAGACGCACGGGCGAGCTTCTTCACTGCGTCCATTCGTATGAAACCCAAGAAGGATGCGGCAGAGCCCCGCTGTGCAGGGACTGCATCTTGAGGAACGCGGTCGGAGAGTGTCTGCGGGAGGGCAAAGCGATCCGCAGGAAAGCCCTGATGGAGGTGGCGCCGAAAAGCGCCCCCGCCCGGACGATCGACCTCTTCGTCACCGCGGCGCCGTTCAAATACCAGGCGGGCGGATACGCGCTCCTGGTGCTCCAGGACGTCACCGAGCTGGTGGAACTGAGAAGTATCGTTCCCATCTGTTCCTACTGCAAGAAAATCCGCAACGACGCGCAGTACTGGGACAGCGTGGAGCTGTACATCAAGACGCACATCGACGTGCAGTTCTCGCACGGCATTTGCCCGGAGTGTTTCGAGAAGGTCCGTTTGGACCGTCCCGAAAAGGACCCTTGACGGGAGACGGAACCGCGGATTCCAAACGAACCCAAATCCGGACGGCAAATCCGCGGCGAATCGGTTCGGAGCTCACCCCAACGGCGTCCGCTCGATGCCGGGCTCAGGCTCCATGCCCGAGCTGCCGCCAGGCGGCCAGGGCCGCGCCGAGCGGTGCCGCATCATCTCCCAGGACACCCCGCCGGATGACCGCGTCCGCGGCTTCGAACATCGTCGCGTGCTCGGCAAGACTCACCACGAGCGCCCCTTCGAACTGGTCCCAACCCGCGCTCACTCCCCCGCCGATGACGGCGTGCCGCACGCCCAGCACCGTGAAGCAATTGCTCAACGCCAGCCCGATGGCCCATCCCATGCGCCGGAACACCTCACGCGCAAGGGGATCTCCCTGCAGCGCCAGCCGGTGAACGTCCCGCGCGGCGACCTTTGCGGGCTCCAGCGGCCTCTGTTCAATTCCCGCTACAGGTGCGCCCGTCGCGGCCGCTTCCAGGAACCCTTCGACCAGGGCCCGACCCGACGCGTAGGCCTCCAGGCACCCGCGCGCGCCGCATGCGCAGGGGCGTCCGCCGGGGACGACGATCATGTGCCCGATTTCGCCCGCAAACCCCAGGTTGTCCCCGGTCCACAAATGATTGTCGAGAACCAGGCACCCTCCCACCCCCGTTCCGAGGGTCAGACCGACCCAGTTGGGAATGGATCGGCCCGCGCCCAACCGGCTTTCACCGATGCCGAAACAATCGGCGTCGTTGAGCATGACCACGGGAAGGTCCAGCGCCGTTCGGAGCTCCGCGGCAAGAGGGTAGCCGTTCATACGGGGGAGATTGGGAGAAAAGACGACGCGTCCTTCACGAGGATCGATCCTGCCCGCCACTCCAAGGCCCGCGGCCCGCACGGCCGCGCCGAAACCGGACGCGGCGAGCCGCAGGGAACGGCATTCCTCGATCAGGCGGCGGGCCGTCTCCCGGCCCTCGAGCCACGCCCCGGTCGCCGTCCGGCTCTGCAGAACGATTCGTCCCCGGGGATCGACGAGGGCCGATCGCATGTTGGTCCCGCCGACATCAATTCCGATTACCAGGTCCTCGGTCATGGGACTCCAGGGTGCGGGCGCCGCCGCGGGGATCCCGCGGCGGTTCCGCCTGCGTTCAGCCAACGAAGCTCTCCGGCAGGTAGAACACGTAGTGAAGCGAGAGCACGTCGAACTGGGCGTCGCTCTCCTCCCGGATCACGTCGTAGAGGGCCTTGAGAGAACCGGCCCCGGCCACGCGCCGCCCGAACCGCTGCAGATCGTACCAGACGGGGTGAACGGGCAGCAGAAAATCCTGGACGCTGCCGCGCCAAATCACGCGCAACGCGTCCCTTTCCTCGGTGATCGTCTTGTAGAAGCGCCGCAGCAGGTCGGTGCGCAGGATCGGCGAAGGTTCCTTGGTCACGCATTCCATCATCGCCGCCAGCCGATAGACGCGGCGCATGGACGCTTCGTCGTCCCGGTGCCGGTAGAGACCCATCACCGTGAAATGAAGGCCTCCGTCCAGGGTGATGTGATCCGGGACGAAGGCGACGTGCCGGTGGCCCTCGGCGCGCAGCGCGTCCTCGCGATGCGCTTCGAACCGGCCCGATTCCTCCCGCGTGCACATCATGACGAAGCCGCTCCGCCACTCGCCCCGCCGGAATTCCAGGGGCCGGCGGACAATCACGTTGTCCCCCCGACCTCCGCCTCTGTCTTTGAATTGGATGATGTCAGCCACGGCACCGTTCCGCGCGATCCCGGGCAAGCCGCTCCGGAAAGCGCGCAAAGACCGCCGGACGCCAGGCCCGCATCGACCCGGCCGTCCCTTCCCCTCCCGGACCGCCGGACGCCGCAATGGCGGGTCAGCGCGGCAGGTAGGCAGTGAGATCCTCAACGTACTGGGTGATCACCTTGTACCCCGCCTCGGTGAGGATGGACACGGCCTTATCGTAGACATCCGTGTTCACCCGCAGGATGACCTGCCAGACATCGGGATGGGCGACGAGGGGGACGAACAGCACGCTGCTGATGTTGATTCCCGCCTGCGCCATGTAATTGCAGACCTCGGCCAGGAGCCCGATGCGATCGACCGCCAGCAGCGACAGCCGCTTGGTGTTGTCGCTCAACCCGAGAGCGGTCAGCACCACCTGCATCAGGTCCGTGACCGTGATGATCCCCACCAGCCTGTCGTCCTTGACCACCGGGAGGGCTCCGAACTTCTTGTCGTGGATGATGAGCGCGGCCCGCTCGATGTGCATGTCGGGAGTGGCGGTTACGACATTGCGCGTCATGACGTTGGCCACGGTCAGTTTCTGCAGCACGTAGGTGAGCTCGTGCACGCTCAGCGTGGTGGCCGGAGAAGCCCAGACCTGCCGGAGATCCCGGTCCGTCACGAGGCCCACCAGGTGCGCCTTGCCGTCGGTGACCGGCAGATGCGAGATACGGTGGTTGTCCATCATTTCCCGGGCCTTGAACACGGAGGTTTCCGGGGTTATGGTCAGCAGCTTGGTCTTCATATACCAGCCGACGTACATGATGCCCCTCCTTATTATTTTGTTCCATTCCCCCTGTCGACTGAATAGAATAGGAATTCAGCGGCGCGGGTGTCAACATCAAAGTCGTTTCGGACGGCGGGAGGAAGGATCGGGTGAGAGGCGAAGGGAACATCAGAGACCAGGAACTGCTGAAAAAGCTCTCCGAGGCTATCGAGGAATGGGAGATCTCCCCGTATTTCCTTCCCGCCGACGAACTGTTCGACCTGGAGCGATTTCTGGCGGACCACGATGCCGATCAGACCCGGGGCGAACTCGAAGCCATCTACGGAACTCCCCTCAACTACAACTTCTGGTCGTCCTTTCTCGCCTTCCATCGCCTCAAGCGGGCCCGCGAGGAAACCCGGGTTCAGGACGCTCTCCGGGAAGAAAAACGCAGGCAGTACCTCATGGTGGTGGAGGAAGAAAAAAGGGCCGGAAAGAAATGGCTCAAGGAATGGTTCCACAACCAGCGCCGCCGGCAGATCAGAATCCTCCCCGGCGGCCGCGGCGGCAAACCTAGTTGATGAACACGGACCGGTGAAAATCCAGGTGTTCGATGACCGTGCCGGCACCGCGCGCGACCGCGGTGAGGGGATCTTCGGCGATGTTCACCTTGAGCGTGGTGTACTGGCTGAGCAGCCGGTCGAGGCCCCGGAGCAGCGCTCCGCCTCCGGCCAGCCAGAATCCCTTGTCGTGGATGTCCGCCGCAAGGTCCGGCGGCGTTTTTTCCAGGGCGCGCTTCACCGCTTCCACGATGGCATAGACCGGTTCCTTGATGGCTTCCCGGATTTCCTCATCGGTGACGGTGAAGGTGCGGGGAATGCCGGTGAGGATTTCCTTGCCGGTGACTTCCAGCGTCTCGGGCTGATCCAGGGGCGCCGCCGTGCCGATTTTCATCTTGATGTTCTCGGCCAGGACTTCGCTGATGATCATCTGCCGCTCCCGCTGCATATAACGAAGGATGGCCTCGTTGGCTTCGTCCCCCGCCACCCGCACGGATTCGCTGTAAGCCACCGCGAACATCGAAATGACGGCCACCTCGGTGGTGCCGCCGCCGATGTCCACGATCATGTTGCCGAACGGCTGGTCCACGGGCAGACCGGTCCCGATCGCCGCGGCCATGGGTTCCTCGACCAGGTGGATGTGCCGCGCCCCGGCCTGTTCGGCCGCTTCGATGACCGCCCGTTTCTCCACCGACGTGATGCCCGTGGGAACGGCCACCACCAGCCGGGGCCGGACGAACTGACGGCGTTTGAGCACCTTGCTCAGAAAATACTTGATCATCACCGCGGTGACTTCGAAATCGGCGATGACACCGTCTTTCAGCGGCCGGATGGTGACCACGCGCTGGCTGTGGCGCCCGATGATGTTGCGGGCTTCCTGCCCCACGGCGATCACCTGGTGGGTGTCCTGGTTGATGGCGACCACCGACGGTTCGTTCAGGACGACACCCCTGCCCCTGAGATAGATCAGCGTGTTGGCGGTCCCCAGATCCATGGCCAGGTCTTTGGAAAAATATGATAAAAGCCGTTCAAACATAGGTGACCCTTTGTGTTTGTCGGGATGCATTCCATTCGATCCAGTGGCCGTAAAGTCTATAGAGAATGCCCCGGCCGGTCAATCACTTTATGTTCCGGCAGGCTCGGTCCGGGCGTGGAAGCCGGCAAAGAGGCGCTGATGCGCGAGGGACCACAGTTCATCCCCGTGCGTGCCGTCCTGGGGAAACCCGACGGTGGCGACATAGGCGTGCAGCTTCGCTCCCTTGCCTCGCGTGCGGATGATCTGACGGCCTATGTCCTCCATGCGGGCGAGGTGCAGTTCGGCCTCCTGAACGGTCGTTTCCGGGAAAATGATGCCGTAACGGTTTTCCGCCATCTGGCCCACGGAGACTTCCGCGGGAAGGATGCCGCAGATGGCTCCCGCCAAATCCCTTTGCCACTGGCGAATCAGTTTGGGGGCGGCCTTGGTGTAAAGCACCTGCCACGGCTCATACTGGACGACCGCCAGAGTGAAAGGCGTGCTCCCCTGCATCGCCGCTCCCAGCATCTCATCGAGCCGCGCTTCAAAGCTGAAGGGATTGTAAAGCGCGGTGGCCAGATCGTAAGCCCGCAGGTGATCGCATTCCTCCTTGTAGCAGAGCTGTTCGAGCAGCAACTGGAAGAAGTGCAGGGCGTGCGACACGGCCTGCTCGAACTCCTGGTTCAACTCCATCGCCTGCCGGGACAGAAACGCCATGGCCAGCACGTGCCCGAGCGAGGTCTCCGCGGGCAGCCCCCAGAGGGTGCCGTGATGCGGCAGGCTCTCAGCCGGAGTGAACAGAAAATGTTCGGAGGCCTGGGGATTGAGCCGCGTGATGAGAAGCGGCTTGCCGGTCTGGAATATCCGCCCGATCAGCCCCTGCTTGACCACGTAGTGCGTGCTGATGAGGCTGCGGGGCACGTTGGGCGTGCACGAGTAGAGGCGGTAGTTGGCGCTCGCCGGGTCGCGCAGCGAGAGGAAACCGTATTCCGCGCCCACCAGCCGGCAGCATTCTTCGACCACCAACCGGCTGTAATCCTCGAGGGCATGCCCTTTGAACGCCACATCATCCAGGCGCGTCCAAAGCTCGAAAATGCGCGAGTAATTGTGCCGTTGAACGGCTTGTTGCTGGCGCAGCAAGAGTTCGTGCAGGACGTCCGCGATTTCGCGGATCCATTTCTGCTGCTTGTCGTTGAACCCCCAGCCGTACTTGGTGTCCACGTACAGCACCCCGGCGCCGTCGCCCACCGGAACTGCAAAAAGCCCCTTGATGTGCGACTCCCCCTCACGATAAAAAGGAACGGTGGACGCAAGAGACGCCGATATATCCGGGAGCTTGTCCAGGTGAATGGTCTGACCGACCTTCTGAACCTGGGAGAGGATGCCGCTTTGCTCCAGCGGCAGCGTCACCCGTTCGGGAAGGAACTTGCTCAACGACTGCGAAGCCGCCATGCTGAGCTGTCGAAGTTTCGGGTCGATGACGAAGAAAGCCGTCGTGTAGGCTTCCAGGATGTTGCTGAGGAGGCTTACAAGCGATTGGTAGGGATTGGGGTGCATACGCTACATTCGCCTTCCGCTCATGAATCCTTCCGGCAACGGCTTTCCCCCGGAGGCGCCCGGCCCGGTGGAGCGCCGGTTTGCATCGCTTTCGGGAGCGTCGCCCGGGGTGTTCGAACCCGGCGGGGAACAGGAATTGCGGGTCCCGGGGACTCCTTTTTCCCATCCCTGCAGGCTTGGCGTCGCTTCCGCGTTATAATGCCTCCGGTGTCCGGGGATGGGGGCACTCACCTTGTTTTTCGGAGACGGTGAATATCACTCCATTAGAGTATTAAAGGGAAAAAGTAAAGCGAGAATCACATGGCCAGAATCACGATTTTGCCCGATATCCTGTGCAACCAGATCGCCGCCGGAGAAGTGGTGGAGCGGCCGGCCGCCGTCGCCAAGGAGCTCCTCGAGAACAGCATCGACGCCGGCGCCCGAAGGATCTCCCTGTCCATCGCCGACGGAGGCCGAAAAGAGATCCGGGTGGTGGACAACGGCTCGGGCATGCACCCCGACGATGCGCTCCTGGCCCTGGAACGCCACGCCACCAGCAAGATCCGGTCCATCGAGGACCTGCAGGCGATCGGTTCCCTGGGGTTTCGCGGCGAAGCCCTTCCCAGTATCGCCGCGGTGAGCCGCTTCGAACTGGTGACGCGCGAACCCGATGCCGTCGCGGGGACGTTCATCCGGGTCGAAGGCGGCGTGGTGCGCGAGGTCCGCGAAACCGGGTCCCCCGCGGGAACCAGGATCACCGTTCGCGACCTTTTCTACAACGTGCCCGCTCGACGCAAATTCCTGCGCGCCGCGGACACCGAAACCGCATACATCTGCGACCAGTTCCAGCGGCTGGCCATGGCTCACCACGCCGTCCATTTTCAGCTCATCAACCGGGAACGCACCCAATACGACTTCCCCGGCGCGGCCTCGCCCGAAGAGCGGGCCGGGCAGGTTCTCGGCGCCGAGACCCTCAAGCGCGCCATCCCCTTTTGCGTGGAAAACGCGTCCGCCAGGCTCCGAGGCATGGTCGGCACACCCGACCTGCAGCGGGCCAACAGCCATTCCCTCTTCGTTTTCGTGAACGGCCGGCCGGTCTGGGACCGCGCCGTCAACCGGGCGATCCTCGCGGCCTTCGAGAGCCTCATCCCGCGGGGCAAGTTCCCCGTCGCGGTGCTCTTCCTCGAGCTCGATCCCCTCCATGTGGACGTCAACGTTCACCCCACCAAGCGCGAAGTCCGGTTCAAGCACCCCGGAGGCGTCATCGACACCGTGCGCGGGGCCATCCGCGACGCTCTGTGCCACCTCAGGCCGCTCCACGGCTCCGCCGCTGCCGCACCCCGTCCCTTCTCCGAAACGGCGGACCAGCGGGCTTTCCGCGATTCCCTGGTGAGGGAAGGCCAATTGTCCTTCGACCGCGGCCGTCCCCTCTCGCGCCCGCCAGGCTTCCCGTCCGAGCGTTGGCGCGAAAGGCACCGGCCCGACGCCGAACCGCCGTACCCGCTCTTGCGCGAGCCGGCGCCGACGGAGAATCCCCGCCGCGAGGCCGGATCTCCGCCCGCAGCCCCCGCCGATTCACTCTTCGACGAAGGCGCGGCGCCGCAGCCCGACAATCCCGACACCGACTTTTTTGCCGAACCGAAGCGGGCGGCCGGCGGGCCGGCCTCGACCCATGCGCCCGTCACGGTCGATACGGCGGCCTTCGCGGACGCCTTCCAGGCCTTCGAAGCCGCGACACACCTCCATGCCGGCGATGTCCCGGCTCTTGCCGAGCTTCCCGTCATCGGCCAGCTCGCCAACACCTACATCCTGCTCGAAGCCCCCGACGGGCTGATCCTCATCGACCAGCACGCGGCTCACGAGCGCATCATCTTCGACGCCCTCTCCTTTCCGGCCGGCGGTCCGGCCCGGCAGAGGCTGATACGCCCGGCCGTCATCGATCTCCCCCCGCGCGATGCGGCCATGCTCCGCCGCTGGCTGCCGCTGCTCGAGGAAATCGGCGTCGAAATCGAATCCTTCGGCGGCGACTCCTTCGTCGTGCACGCCGTCCCGGCACCCCTTGGCGAATGCCCGCCCGAGGGGCTGGTCCGCGAGTTGCTCGCCTCGGCCATCGAAGGCGATGACGCCCCGCGCTGGAACGTCCTCGGCCGCCTGGCCAAGACCGCCGCCTGCCACCGCGCCGTGAGGGCGGGCCAGCGGCTGAGACCCGAGGAAATCCGGCTCCTCCTGGAAGGGCTCGACCGTACCCGGTTCGCTTCCACCTGCCCGCACGGCCGCCCGGTCTGGTACAAGATGACCCTCTCCGACGTCGCCAGGCTCTTCCAGCGCACATGACCGGGACAACAGCCGGATTTCGATATCCCCCTTCTTCCGGAAGGGGTACGAAGAGGAGAGGCGAATCCTTGAGCGAACTACCGTCAAAGACCGTGGACGCCCGCCCCCCGGATTGTAGGGTCATACGGACAGGACAGGTGAATCCTTGAACGACACAACGGCAAAGACTCTCAATTGCTCCCCGGCCTCCCGCGACGGGTTCCCGGAGACGCTCGGCGACTTCGGGCGCACGCGCGTCGACCTTCCCGTCGTCCTCGTGGCGGGCCCCACCGGAGTGGGCAAGACCGCGTTCGCCGTCGAGCTCGCCCGCGCCCTGGGCTCCGAGATCGTCAACGCCGACTCCATGCAGGTCTATCGGCACATGGACATCGGCACCGCCAAGCCCACCCCGCGGGAACGCTCGGCCGTTCCACACCACCTGATCGACATCGTCGACCCCGATGAACCCTTCGATGCGGGCGACTACCTGGCCCGGGCAAGACCCGTCATCGCGACCCTGCACGAGGCGGGCAAGGTCCCCATCGTCGTCGGCGGCACGGGGCTCTACCTCAAGGTTCTCACGCGCGGCATCTGCGCGGGCGCTCCCGGCGATCCCGACGTGCGCCGACGGCTGATCGAGGAGGAACTGACCCTCGGGCTTCCCGCTCTCCACGAGCGGCTGCGCGACGTGGACCCGCCGCTCGGCGCCCGCATCCACCCCAACGACCGCCAGCGCATCCTCCGGGCGCTCGAAGTCTTTCACCATTCCGGCAAGCCGCTCTCTTACTGGCAGCGGCAACACCGCTTCGAAGACGCTCCGTACCGGACGCTCAAGATTTTCCTCCACCGGCCGCGGGAAGTACTCTACGCGCGCATCAACGACCGGGTGGACGCCATGATGGCGCAGGGTTTCCTCGATGAGGTGCGAAACCTCCTCGCCATGGGCTGCGGGCCGGAGCTCAAGCCCATGCAGTCGCTGGGCTACAGGCAAATGGCGCGCCATCTGCGCGGGGAGATGTCCCTGGATGAGGCCGTGAACGAAATCCGGCGCGACACCCGGCGCTACGCCAAGCGGCAGCTCACCTGGTTTCGCGCCGACCCGGAATACCGGTGGTTCGATGCCGCGGACACGCACGGGCTTGTGGCCCGGATCGTGCGGGAAACCCCCGATCTTCACGACAACCGGTTACGGTAGTCTTCGTAGCCGAATTTGCGCACGACGCGTACGTTTCCCCTCCGGTCACGGATGGCGATGGAAGGGAGGCGCACTCCGTTGAAGGTGTTGTTTTTCACCATGGTGTAGTGGGCCATGTCGAGGAAGGCAAGCTTTGAGCCGATCCGGAGCGGCTCGGGAAAGGAGTAGTCGCCGATGACGTCGCCGGCGAGGCAGGTGAGCCCGCCCAGGCGGTAGGTGTGAGGGTATTCTCCCGGCATGCCCGCGCCATCGATTTCCGGGCGGTAGGGCATTTCCAGAACGTCGGGCATGTGGGCCGCGGCCGAGGTGTCGAGGATGGCGATGTCCATTTCATTGTGAATGAGATCAAGGACCGATGCGCCAAGAATCCCGGTGTTGAGTGCGACGGCCTCCCCGGGTTCCAGGTAGATTTCCAGGGGATGGCGGCTTCTGAAATCGTCGATCAGCCGACAGAGCAGGTCGACGTCGTAGTCGGGGCGCGTGATGTGGTGTCCGCCGCCGAAGTTCACCCACTCCATCCTTTCCAGGAAAGCTCCGAACCGGGTTTCGAACGCCGCCAGAGTCCGCTCCAGGGAATCCGCGTCGAGCTCGCACAACGTGTGAAAATGCAGACCGCTGATGCCGTCCAGGTCTTCCTCGCGAAAGGCGCTCCGTGGGACCCCGAGCCTCGAGAAGCGGGCACACGGATCGTAGATCGGGACGCTCACTTCGGAGTGTTCCGGATTCACGCGGATCCCGCACCGGACGGGGGCCGGGTGATCGAACACCCGGGACTTGAAACGGTTCCACTGGGAAAAGGAATTGAACACCAGGTGATCGCAGTACTCCAGGAGCTCCGTGAGCTCGGATTCCCGGTAAGCGGGGGCGTAGGCGTGGACCTCACCGCGGAATTCCTCGAATCCCAGGCGCGCCTCGTCCGGCGAACTGGCCGCAACGCCTGCCAGAACTTCCCGGATTTGCGGGAAGAGGCTGAACATGGCAAACCCTTTGAGCGCCATGAGGATGCGGCACCCGGTGCGCTGCCGAACCGTGTCGAGCACGGCCAGGTTGCGGTCCAGGGCCGCTTCGTCGACAACGTAACAAGGGGTTTCGATGTTCGAAAGATCGAAGGTCATGCATCGTGCCTCAAAAAGCGTTTTCCAGGCGTAACCATTGGCAATTTCCGACAATTGTGGAATGCCGAGTCGTACATCGCACCCCCAAAAGCGTGCCTCGCCCCGCGCCGATATGAGGCGTCTGCCGGAGCGGTTTTCCGACAAAAAACGGGGTTTCTTCCCCGTACGGGCGTAGGACCGGGGTTTATCCCCGCCCCCAAACCGAAACCCCGCCCCTTGCTACGATTTGCGCCGCAGACCACGCCCTTTCTCACGGCGCGGGTCGGGATGAACCGCGTCCATATCTCGAGCCCCGGTGCGGACGGAGATGCCCCCCGGTTTAACGGCATCGCGGCCGAGCCGAATCTCCCGTTCCCCGTGCCGCCCGGCACCCCCAGACCGCCCCTCCGGGCAGTCGGCGCTTTCCGTTGTTGCCGTCGTTGCGCCGTTGCGTGAGCATCCCCGGGTATTTCCCGTCAGCCCCCCGGTTTTCGCTCTTCCCTGGCCCGGGGTTGCGCCGTGGCGTGAGCATCCCGGCAATCAATCATTCCAGGAACTTCTCCGTCCACGGCAGGCCGTAACCGCCGATTCTCTCCATGAACGGCGACGGGTCGAACTGCTCGACGTTGAAGACGCCCCGGCCGCGCCATTTCCCGGTCAGCATCAGCTGGGCGCCGAGCATGGCCGGAACTCCCGTCGTGTAGGATATGGCCTGGGCCTTGACTTCCCGGTAGGCTTCGGCGTGGTCGCAGACATTGTAGATGAAGTACTTGCGCGGTTTTCCTTCCTTCGTCCCGGTGATCATGCAGCCGATGCAGGTCTTGCCCCGGTAGTTGGCGCCCAGCGAGGACGGTTCCGGCAGGAGCGCCTTCAGGAATTGCAGGGGCACGATCCGGCAGCCCTGGAAGGAGACGGGATCGATGCGCGTCATGCCAACGTTCTGGAGGACGCGCAGGTGCGTGAGGTATTCCTGCCCGAAGGTCATCCAGAACCTGATCCGCCGAAGCCCGGGGATGTGCTTCACCAGGGATTCCAGTTCCTCGTGGTACATGAGGTACATCTCGCGGGGCCCGATTTCCGGGAAATCGAAAGTCTCGTGCACGCAGAGCGGCTCCGTTTCCAGCCACTGCCCGTTTTCCCAGTACTTGCCGCGCGCCGTGACTTCCCGGATGTTGATTTCCGGGTTGAAGTTGGTGGCGAAGGGGTGCCCGTGCTCCCCGGCGTTGCAGTCCATGATGTCGATGGCGTGGACGGCGTCGAAGTGTTTCTGCAGGGCGTGGGCGCAATAGATATTGGTGACGCCCGGGTCGAAGCCGCATCCGAGGAGCGCCATCAGCCCCTTTTCCCGAAAGCGGTCATGGTAGTCCCACTGCCACTTGTAACAGAATCTGGCTTCGTCGGGGGGTTCGTAGTTGGCGGTGTCCAGGTAGTCGACACCGGTTTCCAGGCAGGCTTCCATGATGGAGAGATCCTGGTACGGCAGTGCGACATTGATGATGACATCCGGTTTCACGGCCCGGATCAGGGCGACGAGCTCGGGCACGTTGTCCGCGTCCACGCGTTCCACGCGGATGGGCCGCGCAATCTGGTCCCTGATCCGCTCGCATTTGGACAACGTCCGGCTGGCCAGGGTGATTTCCGAAAAGACCTCGGGCACCTGCGCGCACTTGTGAGTCACCACGCCTCCGACGCCGCCCGCGCCGATGATCAGCACCTTGCTCATCGCCACTCCTTTATTCATCGCCATCCGTAATGACAGCCGGCGGCCCGACCGGGACAGCCCTCCCACGAAGCCTTCCGGGCGATCGCTCCGGGAAACGCGGCGCGCCCGTCCCGCACTCAGGCGCCCGTCCCGCACCGCTTGCCCGTTGAAAAAATAATTATAGTGGATCACTTAAAGGAGTCAATGAAGGATGAGAACCGCAAGACCAGGGTTTACGAGCATGGACGCTTTTTGTATACAGCTATGAAAGCGCATCTGCCGATTCTTGAGGGGGAAACCGGCAGGCGCGTCTCCTTCGCTTTTCCGCCTGTTGTTGCGAATGCCCGGTCGTGCAGGACCTTGCGCGGCGACGCCCCGGGAGCCGCGGGGTGGACCGGATGCCGCACGGCGACTGCCGCCCCCTTCAGTTCGGGGTGCCCGGCCGAACGCTATGCGGCATGGGAAAGCCACGATCACCCGGGCTCGCTGCGACGGGTGAGAGAATATCATCCGGTGGGCCGTCATTACGGGACCGTCCCCGCTCCCGACCCTCGGGGTCCGCGGCGCCGTGCGCAACCGGGACCGGTTTGCACGGATCGATTCCGAGGCGGGAGCTTTGCCCACACTGAAAACAAACGGGAGACAACGGATATGAAAACGTTCTATGCGAACAAGGTTGCGGTGGTGACGGGCGGTGCCTCGGGCATCGGCCTGGCGATGACGGAGCTGATGCTGGGGTTCGGGGCCGTGGTGATCATGGCGGACATCAACGAAACCGGGCTGAACGCCGAATCCGCCCGGCTGGAGGAACAGTACCCGGGCAAGGTTTTCGCCAGGAAGACGGATATCGGCAAAGCCGATGAGGTGAAGGCGCTGGTGGATCATGCCGTGGAAAAGGGCGGCCGGCTGGATTTGATGTTCAACAACGCCGGGCTCGGGTTGACGAAGCCGATCGACCAGATCACCATGGACGACTGGAAATTCGCCTTCGATGTGAACTTTTACGGCGCGTTGTACGGCACCCTGGAGGCGCGACGGGTGATGCGCGCGCAGGGCGGCGGCGGGCATATAGCGAACACGGCCTCGGGCATCGCATTTGCCCCGATGCCGCTGCAGGCCATGTACAGCGCGACGAAGGCGGCGCTGCACGCGCTGACGCTCTCCCTGCGGGCCGAATGCTGGGACGAGAACATCTTCCTGCATTCGGTGATACCGGGCACCGTGGCCACTCCGATATTCGCGGGGTCCCGGGTTCCGAAAGGCGCCTTGAAGCCGGAGGAATCGGCACGCGTCATCCTTGAGAAAGTGAAGGATAATATGAGGATCGTCTTTGTCACTTCCAGCGACATGGACGGCGCGAAGAACTGCAACCATCCGGATCTGCAGCCGTTCATGGACGATTATTTCAACCATATCGCCGCGGCCCGGAAGGCCGGCAATTACACCGCCATGTAGACCGAAAGGGGACAGGGCCGGCCCGGCGCGGATGGTTGAAGGGAGACTCGCATGCCGGTTTCCCGTCAGGGGATGATGAAGAACCGGCACGGATATCATAAGACGTCACTCGCCACGAGGAGCGCATTCATTTGTCGTCTCATCTTCAGCAAAGACCGGGCTATGCAAGGATAACGGAAGAATCCGATCTCTCCCTGGAAATTGTCATCCTGCTCGTCCTGGGTGTCTTCATGGTCCTTTTCGGCCTGCTGCTGTTCAAGATTCACACCGGGGAACTGCCGTACAACCCCGACGGAACCTACGGGCTCTTCCTGGTCATCGTCTCCTTTCAGACGATCACGATGGGGAAGACGCCGTTCGGCGATCTGCGCCGGTCCCGGGCGCTCATAATGACGGGGATCTGCACGGCGGTCCTCGGGATGACCGCCTGTTTCATTCCGGGCACCCTTACCGGGCTTGTCCGCATGCTGGTTGGAACGGTGCTTCTTGCCGGCGGGACGGTCCTTCTCGCGCAGCTGTTCTTTTCCGAGGAGAAGGCGAGGACCTGGATGAGAATCGCGGGAATATTGCGGCAGCTGACCGTAGCCTGCGGCGTCGTCTATGCAATGACGGTCGTTCAAGGCCTGATCACGCTTTTCCCCGGCTTCACGACCGATCGGCAGACCGCGGTGCTTCTCATCGGCTACGGGGCTGGTTTTTTCTACCTGTCGTGGTGCATTCGAAAGGCTGCACAAGCGTATCCTCCCGAAGATTCGCCGGATGGCGCATCGAGTGCGCCGAATCCGGACAATGCCGGTTCAACAAGGTGCTTCGGGCTGTTCCGGGATGCTTCCCTTTCCCTTATGCCGGCGATACTGATCCTGCTGGGAATCCTCCTGACACTTCTCGGACTGCTCCTCTTCCCGGTGAATATCGGCCTGCTTCCGTTCTCGCCGGACGGACAGCTCGGCGTTCTGCTGACCCTCACGGCCATCCAGATGATGGCCCTGGGAGACACCCCTTTGGGCCGGTACAGGCGCTCGTCGCTGATGATACTGACGGGGCTCGTGTTTGCCGCGTTGGGGATCGTCTCGTGTATCGTTCCGGGCATGCTGACCGGAATGATTCAGACATTCCTCGGGCTTGTGAACATCATCGGCGGGGCCTCGGCACTCGTCAGGCGGTATGCCCCGATGCCGCACGCGAGCAGAGCCCCCGCGGCGGCGCCTTCCCCGGTTCCCCCCACCGTCAGGAAACTGATGCTGACTCAGACGGTACTCAATCTCGTGACGATGGTCTTCGGGGTATCCATGCTCGTACCGAGCCTCGTTTCAGGCCTGGTTGTCGCCGGAATTCTCGTCGTCAACGGCCTGCTTCTCTTCGCGCTGGCGTCCCTCCTCCAGGAGTTGACCCGGATGCAGGCAAGCGGTTGACAACCGTCAATGCAGCAAGGAAGGGGGCCGTCCGGCAAGAGGCCGGGTGCGCGGAATCAGACGGTCTGTTGAAACACGCGCGCACGGCAAGGGCCTGACGTGACTTTCCGTGAGGCTTCGTCATTCATATCGGGGCGATCTCCACCACGTTGATCCGGACAAAGGACCGTCCGCGAAAGGAAACTTCTTTCCTTGCGCCCGCGCAACGACTCCAGTTAATCCCTTGCTTTTTTTTGCGACTTGCGCGTAAGTAGGGAGTGGTCGCCGCCCCGGCGCGATCGCGGAGCAAAGGCCCCTCATATGGAACGCAGCCATTGGATGGACAACAGCCGGCGGGAAATCATGAACGAATATCTGCAGTTCAAGCGCACCATTCAAACTCGAGTGGAAATCCTCGAAGAAGCCATCCAGGAAGCGGACTCTCACGGCATGATCGAGAGCGCCGCCGTCGCGCGCTGGCACAAGCACCTGGCGCTGGTCAAAAGCTCGCTCCAGGACACTCTGCTGCGCATCGCGGTTGTCGGGTCCGTCAAGTCCGGCAAGAGCACCCTGATCAACGCTCTGGCGGAGCACGATCTTCTCAAGCGCGGCGCCGGCATCGTCACGGCGTTCATCACGCGGGTCCTGTCGGACAATGACGTCGGGGGCTGGATCGAGCTCAAAACCTGGGAGCAGGCACTGGACGAGCTGAACGCCGTGGTGCGCGCGATGCCCGCTTTCCAGGAAGAGGACGCCGGCGGCAAACCGCTCGACATCCGCGTCGAGGAGGACCGGGAAAAGCTCCGGCTCCTGGTCGAGAAGACCCGGGTGGAGTGGTTGCAGCGCAAGGGTTCCCTCGACGCCGGCTTCATCATTCTCAAGGGCTTTCTGGACGGCTACGGGAGCCTTGCGTCGAGCATCGGAGAACAGGTCAACCGGCTCATCCTCGACCGGGATTCCCTCCATCGACACCAGCGCTACGTCGGACATGAAGGACCGGCGGTTTACGTGCGCGACGTGGAACTTCACTACCCTTTCCCGTGGCTTGGAGAAAAGGTCGAGATCGCCGACTGCCAGGGCAGCGATTCCCCGAATCCTCTCCACTTCGAACTGCTCCAGCAATACCTGCTCGGCAGCCATTTCATACTCTACGTGATCAGCAGTCGCACGGGACTGCGCGAAGCCGATTTCAAGCTGATCGACTTCATCAAGACGCTGCGGATGTTTCCGCAGACGACCTTCGTGCTCAACGTCGACCTGGACGTCCACACGAGCGAGGAAGAATTGCAGGGGCAGTTCGATCGGGTCCGATCGGAGCTCGAATGGGTCGTGCCGAATCCCCGGTTGTTCTCGTTTTCCGCACTCCACCAGCTCGTCGGGCAGCTCGGCGCGAACGCCCCCGAGAAGGAACGCCGGCGCATGGAGCTGTGGAGGGAAGATCGGAAGTTGGCGGAAGCGAGCGAAAACGGCTTTGCCTCTTTTCGGGAACATCTGGAACGTCGGATCGGCGGGCAGCGGGCCCGGATCCTGCTCGGCAGCGGGCTGAGCCGCCTGAGCATGGTGGCCGGCAGCGTCCTGGACACCGCGCGTGTCCACCGGCAATACATCGCCCGCAGCCCTTCCGCCATTCAGGATGCCGCCCGGCAGCTCGAAAACCGTCGGCCGGCCCTTCGGGGCACTCTCGTGACGCTCGCCAACGCCATTTCCGGACTGAACGATTCCCTTCGGCGTGAAGTGGGCGACACGGTGGACCGATATTTCGATCCCGCGCACGGTCGGATCGTGCGGGAAACCCTGGAGATGGTGGAGCACTTCGCAATCGACGCCCACACCCGGGAGGAGCTTGGCGACCACCGGCAGGTCCTGCGGCAGCTCTACCGGTTCTATATCGAATTCCGTCAGTCCCTTTCCCGCTACCTGGTGGAACGGGTGAACCTCAGGGTGATCGAATTCGCGAAAACCGAAGAGGCTTCCCTGAAAGACCGACTGAACCGCTCCTGCCGCGCCTTTTGGACCCTTTTCGCCGTGGCCGTCGCCGAATACCGGCGGGATTTCGCCCAGGCCCCGACGCCGTCCGGCGCGGCGGATGAACCCGTCGAATACGACTGGCCCGACGATGTGAAGATCGTGCCGCCCGCGTTCAGCGCGTTCCTCGACCGCGAAGCGATCGGGCGCGGCGTTCTGCTCATGAAGTTCGGCCTGGGACGGTTCGCCCGGTTCATCGGGAGCCTGCGGACGCATGTGAGCAGGCACCAGGACCTGCTCAAGGCGGAACCCCAACGGGAGGAAACCGTCGCCGAGGCGATCCGGCTCGTCAAGGCGGAAGCCGGGGCGGAACTGCTCCGGGCCTTTCAGCACTACCGGGACACGTTCAAGACCGTCTTCCTCTTCCGCATGCTCGATGAAGCAACGCTTCACCTGCTCGAGGAATTCCGCACCCGTGCCGAGATGGCGCAGATGGACCTGGCCGATCTGCTCGAACGCCGCGAGGCCGAAGGGGCCGGCCTGCAGCTGAAAATGGACGCCATCGACCGGTGCGCGGCCATTGCCGAAGCGATGGTGGAAGAGCTCGATGAACTGCGTTGCGCCGTCAATCCGGAATGTCCACTGCCCGAGGTTCCGGCCAGTACTCCGGAACAGGAGCGCTCAGAACCAGCTCCGAATCGTGCTTCGGATGAGGGAGCCTGAGCCGCAGGGCATGAAGATGGAGCCGTTCCCCCGAGGTCCCGCCGTAGAGCCGGTCGCCGATCACCGGATGGCCGCACGCGGCGAGATGAAGCCGGATCTGGTGGGTTCGCCCGGTGACGGGCCGGGCGGCGATCAACGCCCTGTCGCCCGCGCGCAACAGCACTCGCAACAAGGTCCGTGCCGCTTTTCCCCTCCCTTGCGGGCAGGTTCGGTAGCGCCCGTCCTTTCTGCAAATGTCTTCGACGGCCGTCCAGCGGTCCAGGACGGGAACTCCGTCCACCCAGGCAAGGTAATCCTTCACCACGCGCTTCTCCTGGAATGACTCCCCGAGCCGGCGATTGACGGCGCGATCCAGGGCAAACACCATCACGCCGCTGGTTTCCCTGTCGAGGCGATGGTGGAGCGCAACGTACGGCGCCGAGGCGCGGGCTTCCCCGGCGAGAAACCGGATCAGCGCCGCGTAGAGGTTGTTGTAAGCGTCGGCGGGGGTCTGCTGGCTGGGGACCCCGGCTTCCTTGTCGTAGGCCAGCAGGTGAGCGTCCCGGTAGAGTATGCGGGCGGGATCGATCTCATAGTGCCGTTGCGTACCGTGCCGGGGCCAGTTGACGACGATTTCCTCGCCGCCCCGGAGCGTTCGTGCCGGATTCCGCTCGACGCGCCCGTCAATGTAAACCGACCCGAAATCGATGAGATCCTCCGCCCGGTCCTCGGAGATGAGCAGGTATCGGGCGATGAGGCGCGCAAGCCCGGTCCCTTTCAGGGCCGGATCAGCCGTCCAGCGGTCGGTATCCGGGATCCGGAAATCCATGGGTGTCATCCTCGGCTCCGCCTGTCCATCGCCCCGGTTTTCGCCATGGTTCCTGCCGCTCTTTTTCCTTCACCTCCGCGGGAAGGCGGATGATGAAGCGGGTCATTTCTCCCGGCGGGCCGAGCGCTTCGATCTCACCTCCATGGGCCTCCACGGTCTTGCGCACATTGGCCGGGCCCAGCCCCGCCCCTTGTCCGGACCGATGTGCCGGTCGGACGCAGCCTCGGGGCAGCGAGTTTCATTCCCATTGCGGGATGGGGCCGGAGGCTTCGCCTCGGGCCTTAATATCCGCGCCGGGGCTGCGGTTGCGACGATTGAGGCGGCTGCGAGGGAGGCATCCGGCCCTGTCCCTGTTGTTGAGATTCCGCCTTCTGAAGCGTATAGCCCGCGGGAACCGTGAACAGATCGGGGCTCAGGGTTTTCACATCCACCTTCTTCAGCACGGTCGTCATGCTTCCCTCCATGATTTCGGTCTTGGTCATCACGGGGAAACCGTCAAGCTTGTCCATCATGCCGGTGATGTCCAACTGCTGGAGCATCGGATTCTGCCGGTAGTACTTGGACAGTCCGGCACCGATTTTCTTCAGCTCATCGTAGCCGTTGACGTCCTTGGACAGCCAGTATTCGCTGTTCACTCGCATGAAGGACACGAGGTACTTCCGGCACTTGTATCCTTCGATGGTCTTCGTCTCGTCGGTGGGGGTCACACTGAAGCTCATCATCAAATCCCCCATCATCTTCTTCATCCGCTCCCTGTCTTCGGCGGGCACGTCCCGGGGCACCCCCATTTCGCTCAGGTTCACTTCGCTGTAGGTGCGTTCTTGCGCATTCAGCCGGTACATCATCATCTTCTGAAAATCCATGATCATGACCGTACCGTCGCCCATCTCCACCCGGGAGGCATGCGAGGTGTAGTAGTTCTTCTGAATCGTCGTTCCGTCTTCCTGCCCCGGTACGTTGTCCGTAACCTTTTCCGACTCCCACGACAGATCGCAGAAAGCCGTCGAAGCGGCGAACAGCACGATGAGAACGACCAACGGCGCGGACACTCTCCATTGCCTGTGAAACATTCATCTCTCCTTTGCGTTTATGCGTTCGATCTTTTAATGCTCGATTTCGGAAATGCGTCCATCAAGCTTAAATGCACATGACACGGCTGTCAAAAAGAATGATCCCGCGCCGGGGACTCTTCGCCCCGACCGGCCCCCGGCAGGTCGACCGCGAATGGAATACGCCGGAAACCACCCGATTGAAGGTCCGGTCCGGAAAGGACCGGGTGTCGTTCCGGACCGGTCCGGCGCGGCTTTCATTGACTCTTCGACGAGGCGTTGTTAGGATGGTTCGAAGTATTGGCTGTTCCGCCCGGATTGGGTGGAGTATTTCGGTTGTCCTTCAGGAGGGTTGCCCGGTGAACATGGATCGAGCCATTTTCGAATTGAACGCCAGCGTGGAAGCGACTTCACTCTACATTCTCATTTGCGCGCTCATGGACCAGGGGGAACCGCCTTCGCTCAACAGCGCCCGGGAGAGATGGAACGGCACCACGGAAAGCCTGCATGCGGCCGCGGCTGAACTGCTGAGGCTTGGCGTCCTGGAAGTCGTGCCCCCTTTCACGCCGGACAAACATCTCCACATCAGCCCCAGCACCAATTGGTGCCCGTCACGGCAGTCGGTTTCGTAAGACCGCGACGCGCGGGCGGGACGATTTCGTCCGAGCACGCCCGTGGTGCGGCCCGGCGGAAACGACGATGCGCGGCGGCATCCGGAGGATGTTTCCAAGGGGAAGGCCGGCGCGAACCGTCACTCCCGTGGAGACGGGAACGCAGCCCCGCTATCCCAGGAACCCCTTGATCCGAATTCCTTCCCTGCCCGGGTCCCGGTAGTCGGAGGCCAGATCGATGTAGTGGAAATAGCTCTTCTGCGCGCGCTGGAATTCTTCGTCCGTGATCGGCCGCTTGACCTGCGCGGGAGAACCCATCACCAGCGACTTCGGTGGAACGACAAACCCCGGGGTGATCAGCGCTCCGGCGGCGATGACCGATCCCCGTCCTATTTTCGCTCCATCGAGGATGATCACCCCCATGCCGATAAGGCAGTCGTCTTCGACGACGCATCCGTGGACGATGGCCCGGTGGCCGACGGTGACCCGGTTTCCGATTTCCAGCGGAAAATCCGGCTCCGTCACGTGCAAAGAGCAGTTGTCCTGGATGTTGGTCTCAGACCCGATTCGAATGGTGTGGACGTCGCCGCGAATGACCGTATTGAACCAGACGCTGCTGCGAGCCGCTATCTCAACGTTTCCGATCACCCACGCTCCCGGGGCGACGAACACGTCTTCCGCGAGCCTGGGCATGACGTTCCTGTACGGCAGAACTCCCATGAAACCGATCCTTTCCCTTTCCACTCCGACCTGCCCGGCATGAAACCGGGGGCATTTGAAGGCCGATATCCCGCCCGAGCCGCGCTCCGACTCCCCTTCTTCGATGACCCGCCCGCTCCGGGGAAATCACGGCCGTCCCGGAGCGGATCGAATACTCGCACAAAACCACTCATGACCCCGGCCGGTCACAGTCGGCGCTCACTGCTTCCGTTTCAGCCCGAGAAGCTCGGCGACGGCGCCGGACGCAAAGGCCAGGAACCGCCGGAAATCCTCCGGGGGCATCTCCCGCCCCGGCACGGGCTTCGGAACGCCGTCGGGGGGCGACACCAGCACGGGAGCGTTCCGGAGCTCCGCCTTCGGCACCACTTCATATTCCGGTTCGAAGCTATCGGAAAAATATTTGTCCTGAAAAACGGAAAACTTCAATGCGTGCGCGGTGGCGTCGAGGACGGCGCGCCGCCCGGCGGCCTGCATTCCCGAAGCGACGGCTTTGCGGCAGCCGGCAAGGCATTCGCCGCCCTGGGTGCAAACGATGTGCCCGTTCCGGTTGGCCGTCAGCATGGCGTCCATGATCTCCTGCTCGCTCACCTCCACCACCCGCACCGCATCCTCGCCCGCCCGCAGTCGATATTCTTCGACCAGCTTCACCACGCGCGGCATGGAGACCGGGTTCCCGATCATGGCCGCCTGGGCCACGCTCGGCCTCACCGTCACCGGGCGGAATCGCCGCTTCTCGCGTTCGGGTTCCAGGTAGTAGAGATAGACCGGATTCGCGTGTTCGGACTGCACGCCGAACACGGCCGGAAGGGCCGGGATGATTCCCAGGTCGTGGAGCTTGAGGAATCCCTGCAGCACCGCCGTGATGTTGCCGGCGTTGCCGATGGGCACGAACACCGCCAGGTCCCCGATTTCGTAGTCGAATGCCTGGGCGATTTCATAGCTGTAGGATTCCTGGCCCAGAATACGCCAGGCGTTCTTGGAATTCATCAGGGCAACGGAGTAGTGCTCGGAAAGGTATTCGACGACCTTCATGCAGTCATCGAAAACACCGGGGATCTCGATGACCCGGGCACCGCTTCCGAGCGGCTGTCCGAGCTGCTGCGGGGTGACCTTGCCGTGAGGCAGCAAGACGGCGGATTTCACTCCGTGCACGAAATATGAGCCATAGAGCGCCGCCGAAGCGGAGGTGTCGCCGGTCGATGCGCAGATGGCCAGAACATCCTCCATGCCGCGGTGCCCGATGAGGTAGTTGAGATAGCTGAAAGCACTGGCCATTCCGCGGTCTTTGAACGAGGCGCTGGGATTCTGGCCGTCGTTCTTGAAAAAGAAGGCACAGCCCGCCCAGTCGCACAGCACCGCGTTGGCCGCCACCACCGGCGTGTATCCCTCTCCGAGCCAGACCACCGATTCGGGCGGAATCACCGAACCGATCAACTCGTGGTACCGATAGATACCCCGCAGGGCAGGAAGCGTCAGCATACTCCGGTAGTCGAATATCTCGCGCCACAAGGATCCCGGAATCCGCTTCAGGCGACTCCATTCCAGGTCCTTGATCATCAATACGCTGCCACAGTCCGGACAGGTGTAGAGCAGCCGTTCGATACCGTGCTCCCGACCGCACGAGAAGCACTCGTACGCATACTCGCCGCCCGCCCGGGGCACCAGGTACGGCCGGATATGTTCCGGAAACTGGTCGATCTTCATGGGTCATGGCTCCCGTTGTGTTCCACTCGCCTCCACCGCCGCCGCGATTCGGATGGAAACCCATCGCGCGGGCCGCGGTCCGCTTCACCCCGCAGCCCGTTCTTAACACTATCGAAGCGCCGAAAGCAACCGCCAAGTGGGTTCCGCCGGAAGCACATCCATCCGTGACTGTTGCATAAACAACACATCTTCATGGCCATGTGTGGCATTTCCGCACCGCACATTGTTTCGAGCCGGGTCTTGACGTTCGGGAGAGATTTTTGTAAAAGACCCGCAAATCGGGCCTTCTCCAGGGACGATTGCCGGCTTGCCCCTGCCCGGGTAATTTGGCACACATCTTGCTGTTAAACAGCCGTTTGAGGAGGACATGGGGCGTGAAATTTTTCTATCCGAGGCAGCATACTGTCACCAGGGAGGTGTGGTGCGGAGGGGTGGGCCTGCACACCGGGGCTGACGTCACCATTCGCCTGAAGCCGGCTCCACCCGATTTCGGCATTCGTTTCCAGCGCACGGATCTCACCGGGAAACCCGTCATCACCGCTCACTACCGACAGGTCGTGGACACTTTTCAGGCCACCACCATCGGAATCGCAGGTGCGGTCGTCGGCACCGTCGAACACCTGATGGCGGCGTTCTACGGCTGCGGCGTGGACAATGTCCTGGTGGAAGTGGACGGTCCGGAGATCCCTATTCTCGACGGCAGCGCGGCTCCTTACACCGGGCTCATCCGCAAGGCCGGCGTCCGGGAGCAGGATGCCGTGCGCAGGTGCCTGATCGTTGACCGCCCCATGGTGGTCAAGGAAGATGGGGCCTACATCCGCGTGACACCGTCGGATCATTTCCGCATCGACTGCGCCATCGACTTCCCGCATCCCCTGGTGGGGAAGCAGAGATACTCCTGGTCCTTCTGCGAGAACTCTTTCAAGAGGGAAATCGCCAAGGCGAGGACCTTCGGCTTTCTCAAAGACGTCAGAAAGCTGCAAACCATGGGGAGAGCGCAGGGCGGGTCCCTGGCCAACGCAATCGTGCTCGACGAATGCGGGCTCCTCAACCGCGAGGGCTTCCGCTACGCGGACGAGTGCGTGCGTCACAAGCTCCTCGACTTCATGGGAGATTTGGCCTTGATCGGCATGCCCGTGGTGGGCGCTTTTCATGTCCACAGGGCCGGGCATTCCCTGCACAGCCGTTTCCTGAAACAGCTCATGACGCGCCCCGGCACCTGCAGCCTGGCCCAGCCTTCCTGCATCCCCACGGGAGTTTTCCCGGCGTCCCGCCTCCCGGCGTTCGCCGGTCAGATCTCTTCCGTGGCGAAGCCCATCTGACCCGTTCCCGGACTCCGCCTTCCCGGATCAGCCCTCGGGCGCCCTCTTCCACAGGGCGCCCGTTTTGTTCCCTCCCCCCTGTCGGCAACACCGGCCGTTCACGACGCACGAGGCCCGCTACGCTCAACCCCTCGCCTTCCCACGGTCAGGTCGGCGCTCCCCCGTTTCGTTTCCCTGCCGAACCGCATCGAGAGAATCCTCTTGTCATCAATATGCCCATTGGCTAGAATCGATTCCGGGTCAATCAACCGTTCCCCTAACTAGTTGATATCATGATATATTTCAAGTCGATAGCGCGATGCGGCACACTCCTGGCAATCCTGCTTCTCTGGTGCGCCTTGCCCGTATCGGCCGCGAACCGCGCTCAGATCGTGGATATCGCTTTGAACCGGGACCGGGGGAACCTGCAGGTGAGCCTGCGCATCAAGGACTGCTTTACCCCCAAGATGGAGGAGGCGATCAAGACCGGCGTCCTCACGACGTTTCGCATCCTCGTGGTTTTTGAACAGGGGAACCTGCCGTTTCGCTCCCGGATTGTGGACACCGCCATCGAACACACCATCAAGTACGATCTTCTCAAGAACGAATATCACGTGCAGGTTCCCGAGCATCCCGACAGAATCCTGCGGACCAGGGACTTCGAGCAGGCCAAGCGCTGGATGAGCACGGTCAGCCGGTATAGCCTCATCCCCCTGCAGCGGCTCGAGGAGGGGCAGACTTACGAGTTGCGGCTCAAGGCGGAGCTTTCCAAGTTTCAACTGCCCCTGTTTTTCCGTTACATCTTCTTTTTTGTTTCTCTGTGGGACTTTGAAACCGATTGGCAAAAAGTGGATTTCACCTTATAAGTCGACTTTATGAATTCCAGTCAGGGACCACCGGATAAAACCAGCAGGCGCCGTACCCGGGAACGCATCCTGGTGATTGCCGTGTTTGCGGCGATCATCACGGTCGGATTCTTCGAGGGCTGGTTTTTCCGGCTGCAATCGGACCTGCCCCTGTCCGGGAATATCCTGCTGTTCGCCTTCATCAACATCAACGTCATCCTGCTTTTGCTGCTCGCGTACCTGGTTTTGAGAAACATCGTCAAGCTGGTTTTCGAACGCAAGCGCAATATCCTCGGGCACAAGTTGAGGACCCGGCTGGTGATCGCATCCGTGGGACTGACGCTCATCCCCACGATACCGCTGTTCTGGCTGGCGACGCAGTTCATCTTCTCCAGCCTTGACCAATGGTTCAGCTACCAGGTGGAGCAGTCGCTCGAGCAGGCGGTGGGACTGGGAAAGAACGTCCTGGAACGGGAAGGAGCCGACCTGGTCACCGATGCCCGGTCGATCAAAGCCGAGGTATTGAAGCTCGACGAAGAGGAAAGACCTGCGCCCGCGGCACTGGAGCGCATCTCTTCCTCTTACATGGGACAGTACCGCATCGACGGGCTTTTTCTCTTCGACGGTTCCGGCCGCCTGACCTGGAAGACGGTCTCCCCGGAGCTCGGCGAAATCGAACCCGGGGCCCTCCGGAAACTGCTTGAAAAGGAATCCGAACAGACGGCCAGGAGCTACACCCTGAGCTCCGAGGCAAAACGCGAGGGACTGGCCGCTCACGTGTTCTTCCCGCGCGGGAGCGGTCCCACCGGCGAGGGGAGCGAGTTGATCGCGTTCCGGCTTCTTCCTCCCCACATCATGGAAAAACTCGGCACCATCACCGGCGGCTACGAAGATTACCTGCAACTCAAGCTTCTGCACTTTCCTTTGAAGCAGAGCCATTTCATCACTTTTTCCATCGTTACGCTGCTCACCATCTTCGCCGCCATCTGGTTCGGTTTCTTCATTGCCAGGAGCCTCACCGTGCCCATCCAGGCCCTGGTTTCCGCCACTCAACGCATCGCCGAAGGCGACCTGGAGGTTCATCTCGAATCCCAGCGCCAGGATGAGCTGGGCATGCTGATCACTTCCTTCAACGACATGGTGGAGGACCTGCGCGAGAGCCGGGGGAAGCTGGCCAACGCTTATCTGGCCTTACAGCAAAGCCACCTGGAGCTGGAGAACCGGCGGCGGTACATGGAAGTCGTGCTGAAGAACATCGCCGCGGGCGTGGTCAGCGTGGACGCCGGGGGACGGATCATGACGATGAACAAGGCGGCCGAGGAAACGTTCGGGCTGCATGCGGACCGGGTGAAAGGGCTGCATTACTCAAGCTTCCTGCGGCCCGCGCACCTGGAGATCGTCAAGTCCTTCACGGAAATGTACGAATCCACCCGGCAGCCGTACCTGGAACAGCAGGTCCAGGTCGTGGTGGGCGAGCAGCCGATGACCCTGCTCATCAACGCCTCGGTGCTCAAGGACGAGAAGAACGAGTTCATGGGGGTGGTGGCCGTGCTGGACGATCTGACCGAGCTGGAGAAAGCCCAGCGCATGGCCGCCTGGCGGGAGGTGGCGCGGCGCATCGCCCACGAGATCAAGAACCCGCTCACCCCCATTCAGCTGTCGGCCCAGCGGCTGCGCCGCAAGCACCCGGAGCTGCTCGAGGAGGCGGACTCGGTCTTCGATGAATGCACGCGCACCATCATTCAACAGGTCGATCACATGAAGCACCTGGTCAACGAGTTTTCGAAGTTCGCGCGCCTGCCCCGCGCCCGCCCGGTGCCGAGCGATCTGTGCGCCATCATCGAGGAGAGCCTGGCCCTGTACCGTCATACGTATCCGAACATTTCCTTCGTTCTCGAGAAGATGGACGACCTCCCGCCGCTCAGGCTCGATCGGGATCAATTCCGACAGGTTATGATCAACCTCATCGAGAACGCCGTCTACGCGATCGGCAGGGAGAAGGGCGTCATCACCAACCGGGTCTCCTACGACCCGGTCCTCAATATCGCGCGGATGGAATGCGCGGACACCGGCCGCGGGATATCGCCCGAAGGCAAGTTGCGCATGTTCGAACCGTACTATTCCACGCGTCGGAAGGGCACCGGGCTGGGGCTGGCCATCGTCGCCAGCATCATTGCCGATCACAACGGGTTCGTGAGGGTCCGGGACAACGTGCCGGCCGGCACGGTGATCGTCATAGAACTGCCCGGGCGATGAGCGGGTTGGATCGCGTTCCGTTTCGGCATCCGCCGTGTATCGGTTATTGGAGGGTCCCATGAAGCCGAAGATCCTGGTTGTGGACGATGAAATCAGCATTCTGCAATCGCTGCGCGGGGTATTGCAGGACGAGGGGTACCGGATCGGAGTGGCCGCCTCCGGGGAGGAAGCTCTGGAGGAGCTGCGCCGGGACACGCCCGACCTGATGCTGCTGGACATCTGGATGCCCGGCATGGACGGCTTGGCGGTGCTTGAGGAGATCAAGAAGAGTCACGCGCACCTCCCGGTCATCATCATTTCCGGCCACGGCAACATCGAAACGGCGGTGAAGGCGACCCGGATGGGGGCTTTCGATTTCGTCGAGAAGCCGCTCTCGCTGGAACGTATCCTGGTGTCCATCAAGAATGCCCTCGACTTCCACCGCCTCGAGGAGGAAAACCTCCTGTGGCGCCAGAAGGCGCACCGCACCAGTCACATGACGGGGCGGAGCGAAGCCGTTGAGTCGCTCCGGGAACAGATTCGAAGAGCCGCCCCCACCAACGCGACCGTGCTCATCACCGGCGAGAACGGTACCGGCAAGGAACTGGCGGCGCGCATGATCCACCAGCTCAGCAAGCGCAGCCACAGGCCCATGGTCGAAGTGAACTGTGCGGCCATCCCGGAGGATCTCATCGAGAGCGAGTTGTTCGGGCACGAGAAGGGCGCCTTCACGGGCGCGCACGAACGGCGCCGGGGCAGGTTCGACGTAGCCAACGGGGGAACGCTTTTCCTGGACGAAATCGGGGACATGAGCCTCAGAACCCAGGCCAAGATCCTGCGGATCCTTCAGGAACAGGTGTTCGAGCGGGTCGGCGGCTCCCGCACCATCCAGGTGGACGTCCGCGTGGTTGCCGCCACCAATAAGGATATCCAGAGGGAGATCGAGGCGGGCCGGTTCCGCCAGGATCTCTACTATCGCCTGAACGTCATCCCTATTTTCGTGCCCCCGTTGCGGGATCGGCTCCAGGACATCCCGCTCCTGGTGGAGGATTTCCTCGACGATATGGCGGCGGAGAGCGCCATGGGCCGCAAGGAAATCGACCCCGCGGTGTTCGGACCGCTGCAGCAGTACTCCTGGCCCGGAAACATCCGCGAGCTGCGCAATTTCATCGAACGGATGGTCATCATGACCCCGGGCCAGAGGATCGGACCCCGGGACCTGCCGCTCGATTTTCTCAACCGCCTGCCCAAGCCCCCCGAAGAAGCCGGTCCATACCAGTGCGCGACCCTCCGGGAAGCACGGTCGGTGTTCGAACGCGCCTACCTGCTGCGCAAGCTCGACGAATTCGCCTGGAACGTTTCCCTCACCGCGGCCCAGGTCGGGCTCGAGCGCAGCCATCTCCATCGGAAAATGAAAGCCCTGGGGATCCGCGAACGAGAAGAGACCCTCGACGCTCACGAGAGTCCCCCCAACGACGCCGAAGCGCGCAAGAGGGGCACGGGGGAGTGAAAAACGAAACAGCCGGCGCGGGAAGGGACCGGAAACGGGTTGGAGAAGCAGACCCCGGGAGGAGTGTTCCCCGGGCGAAGGGACAATCCGCAACGGGCCGCAGCTGTCGATGAAATCGGACAGAACACCCCCCGGGCGAAGGGACAATCCAACTGAAGGCGTGCCCCCTCTGCATTCGTCATCGGAATCTCCCCGGGCGAAGGGACAATTCGGTCCGGAGCGGGGATGAGGACCGACCGCTCCCTGACGGCGGTCCGCCGGGAAATGAATTTCCCCCGGGCAGCCGCCGGAAGCCTCTCCGGCGGAAGACGTGCCGCCTTGCCGCAGCGAATCGCCGAAGCGGCGGGAAGGGACAACCGGCTTGACACTCGTCCGTGTTGCTGCTAACTTATATTGTTACATCGTCGGGACGTGGCGCAGCCTGGTTAGCGCGCTTGCTTGGGGTGCAAGAGGACGGAGGTTCAAATCCTCTCGTCCCGACCATGATCGCAAAATCCCCGCGATACCAAGGCCCCTTCGACAGCGAAGGGGCCTTTTTTCATGCCTCTATGATGCCCGCCCTTCGGCAAGCACTCCTTCGAGCCGCGCGGCGGCCCCTCGCGATTTGAGCGAACCCAGGGGCGGCGTATCCCAAAACCGGATCTCGACACCCGCTCTTGCCCGGCTCGGACCGAGGTGCGTTCAAGACGACACAACACCTGCCCGTCGGGAGATGACACGGGCGGGATAAACTCCGGGGACCGTGCGGATCCGTAGGGTGGGCACGGTTCCTCCGTGCCCACGATCCGGCCGGGAGCTTCCCCATCGGGCCGATGGCCTGGCCAGGAGGGAACACAGTGCCCACGATCCGGCCGAGCCTCGTGCAGCCGCACTCGTCATGATCGCTGCGAAAGCGTGCGGCCGCCAGCCTCTTCAATGGGGCGTTCCACACGTCGGCTCCGGATCGTTCACGGCGCCAGGCGCTGGGGCAAGGGTATCGGAACCGTGGGCTGCGCTGTCGCGCATCCCACGGTTCCGATACCCTTGCCTCTTCCGTCGTAGCCGACCCACTAGGGGGCGGGCTTTGTGCCTTCCCGCCCGACGCCGTCGTCTTGAAAGCAAGCCGCCGTCAGTTACAGGAAAACGCGTTACCCGGCCTTGATTTCATACGGATTTACCTAGAAAATAGACTTCCTCGGGAGTCTGTTTTCATGCTTCGCGGGTGTCGCAGGGGGCATGGATAATTGCGTTCAAAATGATACTCTAAAAGCGTGGGGGACGTATCCCCCACACCCCCTCGCCGCTTCGCGGCTCCGTGTGGCGCTGCGGCGGCGGCCTTCGGCCAGTCGCCGACAGCGCCGAGCACTCGGCCTCACGCGCTTGCGCGTGTGGCCGAAACTTGGGGGGTGCGGGGGAATCATTCCCCCGCTCTTTTGTGCTTGAAAGATCCATCTTGCACGCAACTTCGTATCACAACAGCGCCTTGGCCGCGCTTTCGGCAACACGGATGATCTGGTTGGGAAAGAAACCCGCCGCCACCATCGCGATCACCAGCACGCCGGAGAGGAGCTTCAGCGGAGGGGAGACGCGGAGCGCGGGCAGTTCCTGCCGAGGCTCCAGGAGGTAGGCCGCCTTGATCACCAGCAGATAGTAATAGAGGGAAATGACGACGTTGATCATGGCGATGAGCACCAGCGTGAAATGCCCCTCCCCCATCGCCGCGACGAAGACCAGGAATTTGCCGGTGAAACCCACCGTGGGTGGAATGCCGGCCAGGCTGAACAGCGACACCATCAAAGCCAGCGCAAGGATGGGGGAGCGCCGGTGAAGGCCGGCCAGCTCTTCGACGCGCAGGTTCCCGCCGTCCGAGGCCACTTCCACCAGGACGAGAAACGCCGTGAATTTCATCACCAGCAGTGCGAACGCGTAGAACACCGCGGCGGAGTACCCCGCCGGATTCATGCTCAAGACCCCGATCAGCACGTAGCCGGCGTGGGCCACCGTCGAATACGCCAGCAGTCGCTTGAGATCCTGCTGGGCGATGGCCGCGAGATTCCCCACGGTCATCGAGACCACCGACAGCACCGCCAGCACGTGCACCAGGTACGTGCCGCCATCACCCGCCGAAGCGATCACCCGCACCAGCACACCGATGGCCGCGACCTTGGACGCCGTCGCGATATAGGCGGAAACCTGGTTCGCCGCGCCCTGGTAGGCGTCCGGCGCCCAGAAGTGGAACGGGAAGACGGCCAGCTTGAAGAAGAATCCGCTCAGGGTGAGGAGCAGTCCGATGACGACGGCCGGCTGGTGGATGATCCCGGGCAGCACCCGAGCCATCCCGTCGAGAGCGGCGATCCCGGATGCGCCATACAGCAGCGCGAGCCCGAAAATCATCACCCCTGAGGCGAAGATGCCCACCAGGAAATACTTGATGCCCGCCTCCAGCCCGAGGCCGCGGTCCCTGCGCAGGGCAACCAGCACGTACAGGGAATAACTCGACAGTTCCAGCGAAATGAATACGACCAGGAAGTGGTTGGCCCCGACCAGCAGCATCATGGCCAGCGTGCACACAAAGAGCAAGACGTAAAATTCCCGGCGGTTCCGTTCCTCGATATCGCTCAACTCCCCGCAGAGGGTGACGATCAGGAACAGGCCCGCGGCCAGCAGCACCTTGAAGACCTGCGAGAACAGGTCCACCTTGTAGGCCCCGGCGAAGCAATACCCTTCCGCTCCCACCGAGGCCAGGCACGCCGCAAGGCCCAGGGCCGAAAGCACAAGCGCCGCGACGTGCTCCCGCTTCGGGTCGGACCGCGCCGTCATCGACAGCAGCAGGAACCAGAGCGCCGACGTCAAGGTGATCAGCTCGGGGGCAAACGACATCCAGTTCATTTCGGCAACCCGTTCATGAAGGGAATCGATGCGGTTTGAATCACGTCGAACATGAGCGCGGGGTAGAGCCCGAAAAGCACCAGGACGAACGCCAGGATCATACGTGGAACGCCCAGGCCGAAGGAGACGTCGGGAAGGTGCGCGTGGCGCTCGTTTTCCGGTCCGTAAAAGGTCTTCTGCACCACCCGCAGCATGAACAGGGCGGTGACCACCAGGGCGAGCACGGCCACGATGCCCCGCACGGGGTAGACCTTGACGGCCGCGATGAAGACCACCAGCTCACCCCAGAAATTCGCCAGCCCGGGGACTCCCATTCCCGCCAGGGCCGCCAGGATGAAATACGCCGAAGCCACCGGCATGATCCGGCTCAACCCGCCCAGCTCCGGAATCATCTTGGTGTGGGTCCGGTCGTAGATATAGCCCACCGAAGAAAACAGCAGCGCGGTCATGATGCCGTGAGAAAACATCTGGAACACGGCCCCGTTGAGCCCGTCCACCGAGACAGTGGACAGCCCGAGGCCGACAACCCCCATGTGCGACACGCTCGAATACCCGATCACGTACTTGAGATCCGTCTGCCGCAGCCCCACCAGGGCGCCGTAGATGATGCCGACGGCGGCCAGCAACGCCATGAGCTGCGCCCAGTACTGCCAGCCCAGGGGGCAGAGGAAGATGCCCACGCGCAGGATGCCGAAGGCGCCGATCTTCATCAGCACGCCCGCGTGAACCATGCTCACCCCCGTGGGAGCGGCCACGTGCCCCACCGGAGACCAGGTGTGGAACGGCCAGACGCCGGCCAGGATACCGAAACCCAGGTAGAGCAGCGGGAAAGCGAACTTTTGAACGTCGGCGCTGAAAACTCCGGGCTGCATGAGCGCCACCACGTCGAACGTGTTCAGTCCCGACCGGGTGAACAGGTAGACGATGGCCGGCAGTATCAGGGCGCTCCCCGCCAGGAGGTACAGGGTGAGCTTCATGGCCCCGTATTCCTTCCTGGTGTGCCCCCAGACGGCGATCAACAGGTACATGGGAAACAGGGAAACGTCATACCAGACGAAAATGAAGAACAGGTCCATGCTCATGAAGAGCCCGAAGACCCCGAGCACCAGGAGAAAATAGAGAGCGTAGTATTCCTTTACCCGCGTTTCCAGCTCCCACATGGTGAGCACGCCCGTGAAGAACACAATTCCCGTCAGCAGCAGGTTGGGCAGGTTGAACCCATCCGCGGCATTGAAGTACTGAATGCCGAGCGAGGGGATCCACATCACTTTCTCCACGAACTGCAGACCGCCCTGGCTCTTGTCGTATGCACAGAACACGATGACGGACAGGACCAGGGTGATCCCCGAGAAAACCGCGCTCACCCGGCGGATCAGGGCCTTGCGTTCCTCGGGAATCGCCACGATCAGCAACAGCCCCGCCAGGCAACTGACGAGGATGGCGGAAAGGTATGGGAAACCGGCATCCGCGATCTGCATCGAGCTCGGAACTCTCCTTCGACGATATCGTTACAGGAAAAAGTAAACCGCCAACATCACCATGACCACAAACGTCGCCAGCAACCGGTACTGGATCATGCCCGACTGGAGGGCGGACGCCAGCCGGCCCCCAAACACCGTGCCCCTGCACACGCCGTCGATGCCGCCGTCGATCACCTTGTCGTCATTGTCCTGGAACAGGCGCGCAATCCCCCGGTCGATCAGCCGGTCGAGCGCCAGGCGGTAGAAATGGTCGATGTACCAGCGTTCGGCAAACAGCCTGTGCAGCGCCGGAACGCGCTCCACGAATCCCACCCGGGGAGCGGAGCGCCGGCCGAATTCCACCCACGCCAGGCCGATCCCCGCCAATGCGAGAGCCAAGGCGATGTAGGGCACGAGGGCAAGGTAGCCTGAGGAATGAATCCCCGGCGGTGCCGATCCCCCCAGCAGGAAACGCTCCAGCGGCTTTTCAAGAAAGCCCAGCAGCACCGTGGCGGCGGCAAGGAGGATCAGCGGCCAGGTCATCAACCAGTGAGCGGTCCCGCCGTGACCGTGCTCCGCTTCCGATCCGCGGTCGCCTTCGTTTTGCCCGGCACGCTCCGCCGGCTCCCGTGGAAAAAGAAGGATGAAGACCAGCCGGAAACCGTAGTAGGCGGTCAGGAACACGCCCAGGAGTGCCGCCGTAAGCCACATGGGATTGGCAAGATCGCCCAGTCCCGCAAGGATCACCTCCTTGCTGAAAAACCCGGAAAGCGGGGGGAGGCCGGCAAGCGACCCAACGGCGATGACGGTGCAGACCATGGGCGCCTTGAGACTCCGCACGCCCAGGCGGCTCAATTCAAAAATATCGTTGGTCTGGTGCCTGTGGATGAACACCCCGGCGCAAAGGAACAGCAGCGCCTTGAATCCGGCGTGGGTCGTCAGGTGAAAGACGCCGGAAAAAAGGCTCCCGGCATCCAGGCCCATGATCATGAAACCCAGCTGGCTGATCGTGGAGTAGGCCCATATCTGCTTGATGTCCCGGCTCACCATGGCCATGGTGGAAGCCAGCAGCATGCTGACGGTGCCGATGGTCAGACCGACGGTCATGGCGACGGGGGACAGCAGGAAGAACGGGAAAAGTCTTTCGAAAAGGTAAACCCCCGCGGCCACCATGGTGGAGGAATGCAGCAGGGCACTCACCGGGGCCGGACCTTCCATGGCGTCCGGCAGCCAGGTCATCAGCGGGAACTGCGCGCTTTTTCCGATGATCCCGCCAAAGATGAGGACGGCGGAAAGCGTGAGGAGGTTCGGAGGCATGCGCTGCGCCATCTCCGGACCGTCGATTTCCAGGATGTTGAGGTTGCCCAGGTGCAGCAGGACGAGCAACATGCCGATAAACAGCGCCACATCCCCCGCTCGCGTCATCACGAAGGCTTTCTTGCCCGCCTGGCTGGCGCTGAATTTCCGGTACCAGAAACCGATCAGGAGGTAAGACGACAGTCCGACCAGTTCCCAGAACACGTAGAGCTGGAACAGGGTCGGAGCAATGACCAGGCACATCATCGCCCAGACGAAGAGCGACATGAAGGCGAAATAGCGCGAAAAACCCGTGTCGCCGGCCATGTATCCTAGAGAGTACACCTGGATCAGAAAACTCACCGCCGCCACGACCAGGAGCATGAGCAGGCTGACGGGATCGAGCAGATATCCCACGGGGATGCCCGTATCGCCGGAAATCATCCACCGGGTGGTGTATTGAACCGGTTTTCCGGTGTGCCAGTGAAGGCACAGCAGAACAACGGCGCCGACCAGGGAAACCGTGACGGCCCCGATGGACAGACCGGCGGACAGCCGCGGACGCGACCGGGTCAAGAGCATGATGAGGACAAAGGAGACGAAAGGCGCCACGGTTGTGAGCACGGCCGTCGTGAGCGTCATGTCCTCGGGCTGGAAGGGGCTCATTGCGGTCCTCGCCGTTCGAATGACTGCATGGCGTCACCCGCCTTCATAAGGTTGTACGCGGCCGGATCGAAAGAACCGGTCCGCCGAAACGCGTAGACGATGATGGCGAGTCCTATGGACACCTCGGTGGCGGCCACCGCCAGGATAAAGAGAACGAAAGCCTGTCCTTCCATGCTCTGCCAGCGCGCCGCCGCCCCGATGAAGGCGATGGAGGCGGCGTTGAGCATGATTTCCACGCCCAGCACGATCATGATCAGGTTGCGTCGAGCGACGGCGCAAAAGACACCGAGCCCGAAGAGCGCGCCGGCAAGCAGCAGGACATGGCCAAAGGGTACGATCATTCCACTTCCTCGACTTCGTTTCTTCCTTTGTGTCTTCCCAGGTGAAGGGCTCCCACCAGGGCCACCAGCAACAGCAGGGACACGATCTCGACGGAAAGCCAGTGATTCTGAAAAACATACCGGGCAAACTCCCGGGGGGTGGCCAGAACCGTCTGCAACGGGATTTCGGTCCCCGGGGTCGCCGATATCATGAGAATTCCGACCACGAGGTAAACGAGGCCGAAAACGGCGGCGGGCAGCCACTGGCCGGGAGGGAACATGAGCTCCCCGTACGATTCGATCCGGATCATCATGACGATGAAAAGAAACAGGACCATGATCGCGCCCGCGTAGATGATCACTTCGAAGGCCGCCAGGAGCGGCGCTCCGAAGAGATAGAAGAGCACGGCGGTGCCGAAGTAGGAGAAGATCAGGTAGATCACCGCGTGCACCAGGTTTCGGCGGGTGATGGCCATCGCCGTCGATGCGACGGTGATCCCCGCCACGATATAGAAGAGAAACGCATAAAGGGTCATACGCAACCCGCCCGTCCGAAGACGCCTCCCCGAAGACCGAAATTATGGAAGATTGCTCCGGAGTCCATGGCTTTTCTCCACGATGATCCGCGGAATCGGGCCCCGAAGGCCGCCGTTACGGAAGATTGCTCCGGAGGTCCACCGGCTCATCCTCCTGGACGTGTTCTCCCTTGCCGCCCACATCCGTGGTCACGCCGGCGTATTTGTAGAAGTTGTACTCCTTGTCCTTCCCCTGGTGGTCCACCAGCAGGTCCTCCTTCTCGTACACGAGCTTCAGAATGTCCCGTTCGCACGTTTCGAAAAAGGGGGTGAGTTGAATCGCCGAGGTCGGACAGGCTTCCTCGCAAAGCCCGCAATAGATACAGCGCGCGAAATTGATCCGGAACCAGGCCGCGTGGCGGCGCCCGTCCTCCCTTTCCGCGGCCTGCATGGAAATGCAGCTCACCGGGCAGACCGCCGAACACAGATAGCACGCCACGCACCGTTCGCCGCCGTCCGGGTCGCGCGTCAGAACGATCACCGCGCGCGTCCGGGCGGGCAGAGCGCGTTTGACCTCCGGGTATTCCTCGGTCACCGGCTTGCGAAAAAGGTGCACGAACGTAGTGGCGAATCCCGATGCAAGCGCTCTGACCGCTTCCCATGCCGACGACATGACCTCAAGCCTTCCTTCTCTTCGGGGTCAAACCTACACTTTTCACATCCCTGCACTTTTCACAAGCTTCCAGGGGCCGAGGGGATCGCAACGAACCATGAAAACCTTTGGGGCCGAGGGCATTTTCGCGCAAATGCGGCAATCCCGATCCGGCAAGGTTTTCAGGACCGCGGCTCCCGGCCCGGCCGCGGGGCCATTCCGCTCCACCGCGGCACCCGCGCCCGCAGGAACGCCGGACATCACTTCCCCATCCACAGTACCCAGGCTCCCGTCACCATGATGTTGACCAGGGCGAGAGGGATCAGGACCTTCCAGCCGAGCGCCATCAATTGATCGTAGCGCAGCCGGGGCAGTGTGCCTCGCACCCAGATCATGATCAGCGCCACCAGGACGATCTTGATGAACAGCCAGACAACGGGCGGCAGAAGCGGCCCGTGCCAGCCCCCGAGGAAAAGCACCGCGACGAGGCCGCCCAACACCTGCATGTTGACGTACTCTCCGAGAAAGAAGAGCCCGAAACGCATCCCGCTGTATTCCGTGTGGAAGCCGGCGCCCAGCTCGTTCTCAGCTTCGGGCAGGTCGAACGGAATCCGTTTGATCTCCGCCATCGCGCTGATCACGAAAATCGCGAAAGCGACCGGCTGCGTCAGGATGAACGGGTACTTCTCCTGGGCTTGAACGATATCCACCAGGCTGAAAGAACGTGCCTGCATGACGACCGGCACGATGGCCAGTCCCAGGGACAGCTCATAGCTGATCATCTGGGCCGCGCCCCTTATCCCCCCCAGAAGGCTGTACTTGGAATTGGAAGCCCAGCCGCCGAGGGCGACTCCGTAGACTCCCAGGGACGACAGCGCGAAGAAGTAGAGCAGGCCGACGTTGAGGTCGGCCACCACGAGCGGTATCTTCATGCCCCACAGCGTCACGTCCTTCCCGAAGGGAATCACGGCGAACACGAGCAGCGCCGTGGCGGCAACCACCGCCGGAGCCAGCATGAAAATGGTTCTCTCCGCCCCCTCGGGCACGGTGTCTTCCTTGGCGACCATCTTGACGATGTCGGCGATGGGCTGAAGCAGGCCGAATTTTCCCGCCCGGTTGGGTCCGTAGCGGATCTGGAGCCGCGCCAGGAATTTGCGCTCGAGCCACACGAGGTAGGCGGCCACGAGGAGCAATACCGCCAGCACGATCGTCAGCTTGGCGATCAAAACAAGAAAACCCGCCGTCCAGTTCAGCATGTCTTCCACCGTCGGATTACCGTCATTCCAAGCGCCGCCTCACCGATCGATGTCGGGCAGGATGTAGTCGACCGACCCGATGATCGCGATGAGGTCCGCGATGCTTTCCCCCCTGGCCAGGAGCGGCATCACCTGGACGTTTGCGAACCCCGGCCCTCGAATCCGCATGCGGTACGCGTATCCGAGGCCGTCGCCGACCACGTAGTACCCCTGCTCGCCCCGCGGAATCTCGCAGGACACATAGGCTTCACCCTTCGGGATTCTCGGCCCGCGGGTGACGTTGACGAAATGATGGATCAGGCTTTCGATGTTCTTCAACGTATCCCGGCGGTCGGGAATCACGTAACGGTAATCGTCCGTCACATGACGACCGGAAGGCATGTTCGCCGCCGCCTGCTCGATGATCCTCAGGCTCTGGCGCATCTCCTCGACCCGCACCAGGTAGCGCGCATAGCAGTCTCCTTCGACCGCCGTGGGAACCTCGAACTCGAAATTCTCATAACCCGAATAGGGGAACTTCCTGCGAAGATCCCACTCGAGACCGCAGGCCCTCAGGTTCGGCCCGCTCACCCCCCAGTCCACGGCATCCTCGCGGGAAATCCGCCCCACGCCCTGCGTCCTGGCCTTGAAGATGGGGTTTTTCCGGATGAGGCTCTCGTATTCCCGGAGGCGGCCCGGAAAGATCCTCACCAGAGCGTCCACGGCTTCCTTCCAACCCTCCGGCAGGTCCGCCGCGACGCCCCCAAGCCGGAACCAGGAAGGATGGAGCCTCCCCCCGGTGATGAGCTCAACGATGTCGAGAATCATCTCCCGTTCGGTGAACGTATAGAAATTGGGGGTCATGGCGCCGACGTCATGGGCATAGGTGGCGAACCAGACCAAGTGATTGCTCAACCGGAACAGCTCGCTGAGCAGCACCCGGATGACCTGGGCGCGTTCGGGAACCTTGATGTCCGCAAGCGTTTCCACGGCCATCACGTAGGGGAGATCGTTGGCGGCCCCGGCCAGGTAGTCCACCCGCGCGCAGTAAGGGATGAACTGGTGCCAGGTCTGGCGCTCTCCGATCTTCTCCACGCCGCGATGATGGTAGCCGATCTCCAGCTCGAGATCGGAAATTTCCTCCCCGTCGAGCGACACGACGTAGCGCAGCAAGCCGTGTGTGCTGACATGGCTGGGACCGATGTTGAGCACGAGCCGGTCCCCTCCGGGGTCTTTTGTGAATATTCCTCCGTCCGGAGGCTGATGAACCCGGGCATCGCCCAGGGTATACGGAGCCATCTGCGTGGCCCGTCCGGGATAGTCCTTTCTCAGGGGATGCCCTTCCCAGTCGTGGGGCATCATGATCCGGCGCAGGTTCGGATGCCCCTCGAAACGAATCCCGAAAAGATCGTACACTTCCCGTTCGTACCAGTTCGCGGACGGCCAGATGTCCGTAATGCTCGGCAAGGCCGGCTGCCGGCCGTGGAGACCCGTCTTGAGGCGCACTCTCCCCGCGGGCTCGAAGGAAAGGAGGTGATAGACCATCGTCCAGTCGGGATAAGCGCTCCGGTCGCGTCGGGCGGACTCGTCGACGGCCGTGAGGTCATCCAGGCGAAGGAACCTCGGTGAAGCCTCCTTCTTGAGAAAACCCAACACATCCTTCAGGCGGTTCGTCTCGACGTGGAACGTGGGCATGTCCGAGGTGAATGGCTCTTCGCGGACCGCATCGCCGAAGCGCTCGCTAAGCACGCGGGCCAGTTCCTTTTCCCTTTCGCTCGATTCGATGCGCCGCGCGGGCGGCGTCCACATGAGATCGGAGCGGCTTCCCGTGAAGGCCGGGGGGGTGTTGGCCGTTCCGCGGATGACCGTCCCTTCCATCCCGGGACCTCGCGGGTCGCGGGATTTGGTCGCACCATCCACCAATACGGGGCGAGTGCTCCCCTGGGAACCTCCCGGCAGATGCAGCACCGAACGGGCCGGCCGCTCCTCGGCGGCGATCTTCTTCTGAAGAAGCGTGAGCCCCTGCAGTACCGCCTCGGGCCTTGGCGGACAACCGGGGATGTAAACGTCCACGGGCAAAATCTGGTCGATTCCCTGCACCACGCTGTAAACGTCGTACATGCCCCCGCAGTTGGAACAGGACCCCATGGAGATCACCCATTTGGGCTCCGCCATCTGTTCGTAAAGGCGCAGGACGACCGGAGCGATCTTCTTGAACACCGTTCCGGAGACGATCAGGAGATCGGCCTGCCTGGGTGAAGGACGCAACACCTCGGCGCCGAACCGGGCCATGTCGTAGCGCGGCGTGAAGGCTGTCGCCTCCTCGACAAAACAGCAGGAAAGCCCGAAAAACAGCGGCCAAAGGCTGTATTTGCGCGACCAGTTGAGCACGAAGTCCGCCGCGCTCAGAAAACGGTCGCTCATTTTTTCCCGTACGACGGCCTCCAATCAAGCCCTCCCTTTTTCCAGACGTACACCAGCCCGACCAGCAACAAGCCGATGAAAAAAGACATCTGCAGCCATCCCGCCCAGCCCAGTTCCTCGAAGGCGACGGCCCAGGTCAGGATGTAGGCGCCTTCCATATCGAAAATCAGGAAAAAGATCGCCACCAGGTAAAATGGAACGGGGTAGCGCAGGCGCGCCGACCCGGTGGGAATGATACCGCATTCGTAAGGCCGGGCCTTTTCGACGCCGGGCTTTCGTTCTCCCAGCCACCACGCGACGAACAACTGGACGGCCACGAAAGCCGCCACCAGCACGGCGTAGACCGCCAGGCTGAACATGCCCGGTTCCCAGGGCGACAGCGATCCATCGGGGGATATGGGTTGCATGCCTTCTCCACAGCTCCATCGAGCATCCACGCCCGGTCCGCCGGGCCGCATTCCGCCAATGCGCATGATTTCGCGGCTCAACCCGGGCGTCGTATTACCTCACGCAACGACGCCACGGCGCGACGAAAGCCTCCTGCTTGCGTCGGCCGACTTCCGCAGGCAGACGCAAAGCCGCTCGACCGGACGATCTCACCCCGTCGCGCGCCGGGGCACGACTCCCCTCTTTTCCACCAACTCATTCGTTGCGGCGTTGCTCCGTGGCGTGAGACCGGGTCGCGTTGAAAATGCCGGCATTGGGCGGGAGGGCATAAAGTCCACCCCTTTTCTACGTCTGACGTGCACATCGGTCCGTAAGGGCTGGGTTTATCCCCGCCCGCGCCACCTCCCGATGGGCAGGTGTTGTGTCATCTTGAACGCGCCCCGGTATCAGTCTTGCCGTTTACCGGCCAAGTTAAGACTGAAACGGCTTGTAGTAAACGACCTGATTCGCGGTGCACGCAATAAAAGGGGCTTCATCCCTCAAGGCGGCCAAATGGAACATTGAATCGGGAGGCTTCGGGCGACGCCGCGGCTGAACCGCTCTTCATCGTTCAAGCGTGCCCGCGGGGAATGACGATTTCTGTGAGAATACCCTCGGCCTGAAGGATTTTCATGTTCCGTTGCGGACCCGCGCTCACGGCAATTTGTGAGAAGCGGGTTTTGTGAAAAGTGTAGGTTTGACCCCGTAGTCCACTCAGATGGAGTCATGATCCGGGTGCCGGTTGGCAGCAATCACCCGGAAGGCAACGTCTTCATGGGTTCTCTTCTCGATCTGACGGGAACTGGGAAACCCTGTGCAATAAGCATAGAAGAGAAGCGCGGTCATCATTCCGGGTTCATACGGGGGTTGACCCCGACCGTCTCCCTTGTAGGAGGCGTACAGTTCCGAGAGGTCCAGCTGCTCGACCACATCCAAAATGAAGTGGGCCAAGTGTCCCTCGGGGAGCCAGTCCAGCAACGAGGGTGGGAGCAGCAGCAGTTGCTTTCGGTCGCAGGATTTGAACATCTTTTCCATAGTGGAGCCATGATACCATAAAATGGCTTCCAATGCGAATTCTCCGACACGCTCCTAGTCAGTCGATGCTCCGAAACTCCTGTTTGAAAAATCGTTTGGACATGGCATGGAACCGAAGATTTTCTGGTCCGCCTCGGGCGGAACGGGTCGAGAACACAGGAATTCTTTCCGAAACGACCCTAATCCTGATGGGTGACTGGTGCGGCAGAAACTGACCGCGAAAACCCAAGGAAACTGCGGGAGCTGCGAGGATGTTGGTGACGATTGCACATAGCAGGAAAGCAATGAGCGAAAGGCGGTCCGCCCCAAGAGGCAAACTCGGCCTGGATCGTTTTTCGCAAAATGGTGTCTTCCTTGCCTTGGGGGAGGTTTTTACTCTTGACCCCAGCCTTTTAAATGGGTGACCCCGTAGTCCACTCTCCGTTCTTCCCCCGGTCCCGCGACCACATGCTCGTGCACGCGGTGCTGCACGATTCGCCGCGGGAATACACACAGCATCATGAGTAATTGTTAAAAGTGAAAAGTGTAGATCTGACCGATTAATCCACGAAGTGTGACCATTTTGAACTTATCTATTTGGATGAAGTATATATATTGATCTATAGCTTACTTTCAGATCTCACCTTGCTTATAGAATGCATAAAGTCTAGCAATTATGCTGTAACCAAAATCTGCTAAGTCTTTTTCAGTAAAATCAAGTTCTTCAAAAATGCTATCATCATATTCCTTAAATGTAATAATAACATCTTTTATCCATTTTGACGGTTTATCACTTATTTGAATTAGATCATCCATAGTGATTTTAAGTTTGGAATTAGCAGATCTTTCCAAACCTATCATCACAGCTCTTTTTTGTTTTGTCATTTTGTACCCCATGGTGGGAGTGGTGGCGTTATATCGCTTCCCTGTAAGCAACGGGCATAACGTGCGTACGCTTGACGTTCACATATTGCATACGCTGTTTTTCCATCTCTCTTGCCAAGCGCTGAACAGGTGGCCAAGTCCCTTGTCAAATTTTCTTCACACTTTCGTTCGAGGTCATCTTCTTTACATGGCTCCGATATGGCATATCCTGCGGCCACACCAATCCCTGCACCAATGGCCGCACCGATAACTGCTCCTGGGGGACCACCAATAAAGCTGCCAGCCCCAGCACCGATCGCAATGGTGTTCTCACCTGCCAGATCGATCTTGTTGATAGGATCATTCTCCGTGTAAACATACGGATTGATCCCGCCTGCTAATCCTATCGGGTCAGGGGTCATGTACCTCCCGGTTTTTGGATCATAGTACCGGTGCCGGTTGTAATGCAAGCCCGTCTCGGCATCGTAGTACTGACCCGGGAAGCGGAAGTTGTTGACGACGGTGGAGGCGGGATGGATCGTCGCTTCGCCGAAGCCGTCGTAGGCGGCTTCCCAGACCGCGGTGTTGGTGGAATCGGTCATGAGCTCGGGCGTTCCCAGGAGGTCGTTGTGAGTGAAGTACACGCACACCTTGGTGTTCCCCGAACAAACGGCCCCGGCGCCGGGATCGGCCATCGCAAGGCGGCTCCTTCCGTGGTGGATGTACTCCTTTTGAATGCCGCCGCCGGTTCCCTCGGCCTCGCAGACGAGGTTCCCGCTAAAATCGTAGAGATAGAGCGTCGCGACCCCTCCCGCCGTCTTTGCCGCCCTCTGGGCGAACCCGTTGTAGACGTAGGTGCCTAAGGGGTTTCCGTCTTCGGAGACTCCGATCAAACGGTTTTCCTGGTTGTAGGTGAAAACCCGGTTCGTTCCCGAGGCGATAAGGATCGTGTTCCCGTTGGCGTCATAGTCGAAGGTTTTGCCTTGCGCGGTCGCGACGGCGCTCAGGCGGTTCGTTCCGGCAGCGTAGGCGTAAGTTTCGCTCACCGAGGCGTCAACGATGGTGTGAAGCTGGTTTTCCGCGGAGTCGAAGTCGTAGGCTTTTGTCAGCTGCGGGCGCTCGGCAAGGCTCAGCCGGTCCAAGGTGTCGTAGGCGTAGACGCGGTTCACCCACGGAGTGGAGGCCGTGCCCGCGATCGTGTGAAGCTGCCCGTTGGGGTAGTAGGTGAAGTCGCGCTGCATGGAGGCGCCGCGATTTGCCGCGGTGAGACGCCCGTTGAGATCGTATTCGCTCACCACGCTCCCGGCGTTTCCCCAGCCCATGCCGGTGGCCTGGCCGAAAGGCTGGTAGGTGAGGTTCTCGAGGATGGTCGTGGCCGATTCGGCCCCGTAGGTCGTGCTCACCCCGGTGAGCTTGCATCCGCAACCCGCGCGGCTGTAGGTCACCGTCCTGCCGCTCGGATAGGTCAGCTGGTTCACTCGGCCCGCGGGGGAAAACGTGCGCGAGAGGGTGAATTGAAACCCCGAAACGGTGGATTTCTTCTCCTTGAGCCTTCCCCTGGCGTCGTAGTTCAAGAGGGTAGTGCCGGAAGGATCCGTGACGGTGGTCGGATGCCCCTTGCCGTTTGCGCGCTGGTCGTAGGTGTAGCTCACCGTGTAGGCGCCAAGATCCCCCACGGCCGGGTAGCTCGCCTCCTTGATCCGGTAGAGAAGGTCGCTGGTGTAGTCCGTGCGGATGCCTCGTGCATCGATCCTCCACACCAGGGTCCCTTCCGCCCGGTACCCGTACGTGGTGGTCCCGGAATCCGCGGAACCGACCCCGATGAGGTTCCCCATGTCGTCGTACGTGTACGTGGTGGTGTGCCCAAGGGCGGGATTGGCCGGATCGCCCGGCCAGGAGGGGATTCGCCACGGTGGTTACGCGCCTTTTGCCGGCAACCTTTGTGACGGCGTAAGAGCAAATCCGATTGCAGGAATCCGCCACATCCGCCTGGCTGCCGCTCACGCAGCTCACAGAAAACAGCCCCTTGGCGCCCAGGAGAGAATATCGATTTCTGTCGGGACAGCCAGGAATTGCAGTGTTCGCAGAACTGACCGCCAACCCCTTCGACAGCTCCGGTCGTCGATTCGGGTGTAAAAGTGAAAAGTGTAGGTTTGACCCCGTAACCGATACTGTTCACCTTCCTCTAGCGAAAGCTATTAGAGTTAGAAAAAATACTGCTATTCCAATGAATCCGACAATCCGCAGAGAAATAATATAGCTGTGACTCTTCATCCACTCAAGAAATGGGTTGAGTCTGGCAGCTGATGGGTATCGGGCGAAGTATTTAAGGGCTGCCGTCTGAATTTTATCTGGGAAAAAGAAGCACGCTACCCCGCCCAATAAGAAAGTTGAGGCGATCATCAAAGTACCCAGTTCATTTTTCATTGGATTCTCAACTCCTTATCTTACCACCCGAATCCGAATTTTGTTACTTTCCAAGAGTAATGGTAACTTGCCCCAGCTTGAGGGGATACAAAGCCGACCTCCGTGCCGGTGCCGACACCAGGGGTCCATGTTTCCCCGCCGCCCCCCCAGAATCCCGCACCAGCGTTGAAGCTATGACCAGACAAGAAATTATCCAATGTCTTTTCGCAGGGCTTTTCGCTTGTATCCAACCATCCTACTGTCGCGCTAAGAGAAAAAACTGTTGCCGCTTTTCCAACAGTTCCACCGGGCCCCGCGTAAAAATTACCATATCTATCCAAAGCTACCTGTGCGGTGCCTCCAAGCAATGTGGCTGTCCACGGGGTTGGGATTGCTATATTAAAGTTAATTGATACATAGTCGGGAAACCGCCAGAGTCCGTAGAGATCAATGAAATTGATCGGGTCGTTTTCCGCATAAGTGTAAGGATTGATCCCCCCTGCAAGCCCGATGGGATCAGGGGTCATGTACCTTCCGGTTTTGGGATCATAGTACCGGTGCCAATTGTAATGCAAGCCCGTCTCGGCATCGTAGTACTGGCCCGGGAAACGGAAGTTGTTGACGACGGTGGAAGCGGGATGGATCGTCGCTTCGCCGAAGGCGTCGTAGGCGGCTTCCCAGACCGCGGTGTTGGTGGAATCGGTCATGAACTCGGGCGTTCCCAGGAGGTCGTTGTGGGTAAAGTACACGCACACCTTGGTGTTCCCCGAACAAACGGCCCCGGCGCCGGGATCGGCCATCGCAAGGCGGCTCCTCCCGTGGTGGATGTACTCCTTTTGAATGCCGCCGCCGGTTCCCTCGGCCTCGCAGACGAGGTTCCCGCTAAAATCGTAGATATAGAGCGTCGCGACCCCTCCCGCGGTCTTTGCCGCCCTCTGGCCGAACCCGTTGTAGACGTAGGTGCCTAACGGGTTCCCGTCTTCGGCGACGCCGATCAAACGGTTTTCCTGGTTGTAGGTGAAAACCCGGTTCGTTCCCGAGGCGATGAGGATCGTGTTCCCGTTGGCGTCATAGTCGAAGGTTTTGCCCTGCGCGGCCGCGACGGCGCTCAGGCGGTTCGTTCCGGCAGCGTAGGCGTAAGTTTCGCTCACCGAGGCGTCAACGATGGTGTGCAGCCGGTTTCCCGCGGAGTCGAAGTCGTAGGCTTTGGTCAGCTGCGGGCGCTCGGCAAGGCTCAGCCGGTCCAGGGTATCGTAGGCGTAGACGCGGTTCACCCACGGCGTGGAGGCCGTGCCCGCGACGGTGTGAAGCTGCCCGTTGGGGTAATAGGTGAAGTCGCGCTGCATGGGAGCGCCGCGATTTGCCGTGGTGAGACGCCCGTTGAGATCGTATTCGCTCACCACGCTCCCGGCGTTTCCCCAGCCCATGCCGGTGGCCTGGCCGAAGGGCTGGTAGCTGAGGTTCTCGAGGATGGTCGTGGCCGATTCGGCCCCGTAGGTCGTGCTCACCCCGGTGAGCTTGCATCCGCAACCCGCGCGGCTGTAAGTCACCGTCCTGCCGCTCGGATAGGTCAGCTGGTTCACTCGGCCCGCGGGGGAAAACGTGCGCGAGAGGGTGAATTGAAACCCCGAAACGGTGGATTTCTTCTCCTTGAGCCTTCCCCGGGCGTCGTAGTTTAAAAGGGTGGTGCCGGAAGGATCCGTGACGGTGGTCAGATGCCCCTTGCCGTTTGCGCGCTGGTCGTGCGAGTACGTCACGGTGTAGGCGGCAAGATCCCCCACGGCCGGGTAGCTCGCCTGGTTGATCCGGTAGAGGGCGTCGTTCGAATAGGTCGTTTGGATGTTTCTCGCGTCTATCCTCCACCAGATGGTCCCCTCCGGCCGGTACCCGTAAGTCGTGGTCCCGGAATCCGGGGAACCGACCCCGATGAGGTTCCCCATGTCGTCGTAGGTGGTGGTGGTGGTGTGGCCAAGGGCGGGATTGGCCGGATCGCCTTCCGGATCGACCACCTTGGCGAGGTTCCCCTGTGAGTCATATTCGAAATGGGTCACGGCATTCCCGGGCCGGGTGATGGAAATCACCCGGTTGAACGCGTCGTAAGCGTAGTCGGTCTGGTTCCCGTTGGGATCGACAACGGATCGCACGTTGCCCGAGGCGTCGTACTGGGTGCGGGTGTGGGTGACGCCGTCGGCTTCGTATTCCTTGAAAAGAAGCCCCGGATAGTCCGAACCCGAATAGCTCCAGGTCCTCTCCCTGGTGATTTCATCGGCGGCCGTGAGGTGCTGCACGCTCGTGAGATTGCCCGCCGCGTTGAAAATGGTCTTTACATAATTACCCTCGTGATCGGTCACCCGCCGGGGCTGCCCGTAGGTGTTGTCGTAGGTGTGGGACTCGTTGACCCCGTCCTCGTCCGTTCGCGTCGCGGGAAGCCCCGCGACGTTGTACGTCACGGTGCGCACGCTCGAGTCGGCCGTGTTGTGGATTTCTTTTATCCTTCCCCGGCTGTCGTAGACGAAGGTTTGTTCCTGGGCGTTGACGTCGGTCAGCTTTCGCGGGTTCCCCGCGGCGTCGAAGTTGGAAAACACCGTGGCCCCAACGAGCGGCCGGGTAACGGACAAGAGATCGTTCGTCGTCGCATCGTAGGCAAAGGTCGTCGTGTCGCCGGTTCCCGAACGCGGCCCGTCGATGGTGAGCACCTGTCCCCCGGCGTTGTAGGTCAGGGCCGTAACGTATTCGTAGGACGCCACGGTTCCCGCCACCGTCTTGCGGTAGCCTTTCTCGATCTTGCGGTAGAGCAACTTCGTGGGGCTCTCGTTGTAGACGGCCGGGTCGTCACCCGCGGCCGCCGGATCGTCGTAATCGAAGATCGTCTCCTTGTTGCCCGCTCCCAGCACACTGGCTTCGGTGCGGGTGAGCACCACGTTCATGCTCGGATGCCAGGTGTAGGCGATGGTGCGGGGCTGCGCGCTCCCCGCCGCCAGAATCACCGTCTGAGGATAGCCCCGCACGATGAAGTTCCGAAACTGGTTGACGACTCCCCTGGGGAAGGTCGCGTCCGTGAGGTTTCCCGTGCTCGCATCATAGGTCCAGGCAAGGGCGTTGCTTGCCGCATACGGGGCGTTGGCGGCCTTATCAGGGTCGCCGGGGTAGGCCGGATTCACCACCGCCGTCACGCGCTTTCTCCCCGCAACCGTTGCGACGGTGTAGGAGCGCACCCAATTGTACGGATCCGTCACGTCCACCTGGGTGTCGCTCACGTAACTCACGGAAAACGATCCCCTGGCGCGCCGGCTCCGATGCCAGGCGCACCGGTCCTGGGCGTCGTAGGTCCATTCGAACAGGGTATGGTTGGCCTTGTTTTGCGTGAGGGTCAGGTTGTGCACGTCGTTGGCGTCGGCATACTCGTAAGTGAACCCCGAGTTGTCCGCATAGAGCACGGAAGTGAGGTTGGAATTTGCATCGTAGGTGAAGGTCGCGACGGTCCCCGTCGAGGTCGTGTTGGGAAGCGGCCCGGTGATGGTTTCGAGCAGCCCGGAACCGTTGTAGCTGAAGGTGAGTGCTCGGCCCGTGGATGGATCGCTCACCGTGGACGGGCGGTTCTGGGCGTCGTGGGTGAGGCTCAGCCGGTTTCCCGCGATGTCCTGGATGTGGAGCAGCAAACCCGTGGGAGAGAAAATGAATATCGTGCCGTCCAGCGGGTACCAGGCGTAATTGCCGTTCACGAGAACGAGCACTTTGGTGTGATCGTTGAAGGCGCCCCTGTAGACCCCGGCGCTCTCCTCGGTGAAATACCTGGCACGGCCCGTGGAGTCGACGACCTTGAGATAGGGGTCGGGGGAGACGGGAGGCGTCAGGCTCGCCCCGTAGGTGTGGGTCCACCCGGTGCCGAGGATCCCCGAGGTTTCGGCCCGGCTGTTGTAAGTCCTCCCGAAGGTCAGCCCCAAGCGGTGGGCGGAGGGGTAGGCAAGATCGGCCGCCGTCTCCACGGCGTTTCCGGTGAGGATGCTCACCGTCCCCCCCAGCACGTCTCCGCCGGGAAAGAACGCTTCGGTGTCCACCCCGTAGTCGAGGTCTTCCAGGGCCGGCTTGGCGCTCAGCGCTTCGCCGTGCCCCGGGCTCGGGGAAAGCCCGGTTGCGCCCTTGCCGCCGGCGTGGGCGGCCAATAGACAGCGCGCCGCCGAGGCGGTTTCGATTCGAGCGGTTTCCGTTAACGGGACCCAAGTGTCGTTTCCCGGAGAATTGAGGCCGGGCGCGACGGGCAAACCGGCCCAGACGAGAGGGCATGAGAGTACAAACACACACAGGAAAAACCGTGCCGATCTGCGAAATATCTTATTTGCCATCGTTGGCTCCTTCTCCGCCAGGAAAGAAGAATCTGTGCCGAACCGGCTTCAAATTCAGCCGCGCGCAAGAACACCGGAACAAGCTGGATACGATGCCTTAATTAAATGAGCGACATAACCATCAACCAAATCATGATTCAGTGCGAGCTTGGCCCGTTCCCGACAAGGCTCGTGCGTGAGTGCTCATGACCCTCTGTGTTTCGCAAGAGTTCGTGAAATCATTCCTGCAGCCTTCCACGCCATCACTGTCGATTTGCTCTTCCGGAAATGCCGGGGGCTTTTCACTTGCATGTCCTCGTCCAAATCTTTATCCACCCCACGAAATCCTTACCGGTGGGCTGACAAGCCGAGCAGGGGGAACTCAAACCGCAGGTAGCGGTACTTCCGCACATCCCCGGAGAAGCTATCCAGACTTCGTACCTGAAGGCACCGTCGACGCAGACGGCACACACACTGCCCCAGTCACAACACCCCTGTGCGCCGGTTCTTACCCACTGGCTGTTCAGGTCTATGCAGGCAGATGTGGAGACCTTTCGTCCCATACCATCAAAGAGGTTAACGTGGACGGCGCCACAATCGCTCTCATCGACCGTGAGATTCAAAGTGCCGGTTTCCGGATCAACCTCGTATTCCACGGTACCCACATCCACTTGCCATGTGTATGGGGGTGATCCGCCAGATGGAGTGAAATTGTGAGTGCCAACCAGCAGACAACCCTCGCTGGAAAGGTTCTCAGTCGGTGGGATGATCGCAGGTTCCCACTGAGGCTGGATATTGACTTCTCCCGGCACACTTTGACCTATCCCGTTGCAGGGTTGTGCCACGGCAAGCCGCACCCCACCTGCGCTCAGGAAAAGACTGATGGCGAAAGCGAGCAGTAATAGACTTCCGTTGAATCGTCCCGGCTTGAACATGATCGCTCCTTTTGCTGCTGATCGGAAAACACTCGGTTGAGACTGGCACTCTATGACTGGCACTCTATGACTGGCACTCTATGACTGGCACTCTATGACTGGCACTCTATGACTGGCACTCTATGACTGGCACTCTATGACTGGCACTCTATGACTGGCACTCTATGACTGGCACTCTATGACTCATAAGTCATTAGATGGCTACGATACAGAATAGCATGGCAATGTCAACACGTTTTTTTAAGATTTTTGTTAAAAAATTCTAATGTATTTCTTATGACACAATGGACAGTCTTTGTCATTTACTCATTTATATGACTCCATTGAATGTTGAAAATATTATCAAGAAAATGAGTGAGATTATGGTTCGTCTTGACTTGGCCTTTATGATTGCCTCCAATCAAATAACGCAACTTAGATGCTAATCCGCTTGACTGGATCTGATTTATCTCTCTTCTCTGAATCTCGGATCGGATGGAATATTGAATTCACGAATGTCCTTCCAGGCGCGGCAGGAGTCCGGAGGAACCATCGTTTCCTTCAACCCGCCCCCCTTCGGTCCCGCAGGCGCGATGCTTCGGTCCCGCAGGTCCGTCCCTGAGGCTTCCGGAACCTATCGACCGGACAACCGGCAAAATACATGGAAAATAGAATCGGGAGGTTTCGGGCGACTTAGCGGCGGGGCCGCTCTTCATCGTTCAAGCGTGCCCGCAGGGAATGACCATTCGTGTGAGGTGATGATATCATCAGTCCGGGAGTTCCTGATTCTTCGTTGTGAGCCCCCGGTTCATGGAGATTTGTGAAAAGTGAAAAGTGTAGGTTTGACCCCGTGGTCTTCGGAAAGGCGCATCGTGCGGATGGATCGACGCCTCTCGACGGGCAGCCTCAGATAGAAGGTCGCCCCCTCACCCGGGCTCGAAATGACCCCGACGCATCCGCCGTGGGTTTCCGCAACCCGCCGGACCACTGCCAGGTCGATTCCCACCCCGTCCGGTCTGGTACTGAAAAAGGGATTGAAAACATAGGGCAGATCGTCCGCGGATATTCCCGGGCCGTTGTCGATGACGCTCAACTCGTATTGATCGGACATGCTCCTCGACAGGATTTCTATCCGCCCGCCTCCGGGCAACACCTGGATCGCGTTCTCGATGATAATGGCAAGCGCCTTGGCGATCAGGTTCCGGTCGACAAGAAGCACTGCATCGTCGACTGTCAGATGCAGCTCGATCTTGCGTTTTCTCAGCTCGTCCTCGTAGGATTTTGCCAGTTCTTCGATCAAATCCCGAATGACGGTCTCCTCCAGTTGAGGCGTGGGGAGCCTGGCGAAGAGCTCGACTTTGGCGATCAGGTTTTCGATGCGCCTGAGACTTCTCATGGAAATGTCATGGTATTTCATCAGTTCATCATCCCCGGAGTGGGTCTTGTAGATCCGGTTCAGAAAACCTCCCAGGCTGACCAGGGGGTTCCTGATCTCGTGAGCGATCCCGTTCGCGATCTTGATCAGGTCCTGGTAATGGCTTCCGGCGGCGGTCCGCTCCAATTCCCTGCGCTTCTCCACGTCCTCGACACAGAACAGCAGAATCTCCTTCCCTTCTTCCGGGTCGACGTGGCGCTCGACCGACATCGAACAGACGAACCGCGACCCGTCCTTGCGAACCAGCATGAGCTCCCCGTCGAACCGTCGATGCTTCACGGCCAGGTGAAGGATGTTGGGACACAGGCACGAAACGTCTTCGGAGGTGAAAAGAAGGGAGAGGTCCTCGCCTTCGAGCTCATGGGGCTTATACCCCAGAATCCTTTCCACGGCGGGGCTTGCGCTCAGCACGCGTCCCGCCGTGTCCGAAAGGATGATCGCTTCCTTGATGGAAGAGAGAATGATCTCCCAGAGTTCCCCGTGAGTGCAGCATGCCTCGATGAGTTTCATTGGCCACCTTCCTCGACGTTCCCGTGGAACGTCCCTCGTCTTTGGCTATTTGATTGCATAACAAACGGCAGCGACGTTCCCGTGGAACGTCCGCTGTCGGTGAATGGAACGGCAAGACTTCCGACATGCGCGTGCCGCGGCTTTGAGCGGACTCAGCCCATACGCCATTTTCGCCCTTGCACGCGGCGGAATCCACAAAAAGCGTCGCTCCGGACGGGATTTCCTCCGTTTTCCACCGGGGGAAGGCCGCCGACATTCAGACTGAGCCCTCACAGCGGAGAGTCACCCGGGGGGAGAACGCGGGAAACCGGTCCGATCCGCACCAGTCGTATCCCCGATTGACATCGAACGGGCAGTGTCTAGATTGGAGTCAGACCGTGGACCATCCCGAAGCGGAACCCCAGTTCTGCGCTGCGCTCCCGTCCGTACGTTTTCTCCGACAACCCGGCCGGACCAAACACCGACACGAAGCGAGAGCCCCGCATGCCGGGCGCATTCGGGATGAAGGCTCGAACGTCAGCAAAGGAGTGGAACATGAAAGCATCAAGACGGACGGCACTGGGTATGGCGCTGTTGATCGCACTCACCGTGTTTTGGACCGGTTTGGCCGCGGCTCAGAGCACCCAGGCACAATCCGCTCAGCGGCCCATGATGAGGTGTTCGGAACGGTTCGACAAGCTGGATACCAATCACGATGGAATGGTGAGCAAGGACGAGTTCATGGCGGTACCTCATCGGCGCGGGAATGCGGAACAGAACTTCGCAAACAGGGACGGCAACAAGGACGGCACCCTGACGAGAGAAGAATTCTGCTCGGGCGCAGGCCCCGGGGCAAGGGGTAAAGGCGGAGGCAGAGGGCCAATGCCCCAGTAATCTTCAGCCCGTCGTTGACCACCGCCTTCGGGGGTTTTTCCCGAAGGCGGATTCTTGTTGGAGCGTTTTCATTTAAAGGGAGCCGTAGCGCCGTCAAGGCTTGTCTTCGGAATAAAGACCACAGCCCGCGACGAGCCGCGCCACACCCGGCGCGGCGTCATGCCGGGAGCCCATAGCCCCGTGCCTTCGGCCCCCCCCCGCAGTACCCGCCTAGCGCATGCGCTCCACCAGACCATTGACGTTCCGGGCGTAGTCGTTCCCGGCAAAAACCGCCGAACCGGCCACAAAGACGTCCACTCCCGCATCCACCAGGTCGTCGATCGTGCCCCGGTTCACTCCTCCGTCCACTTCGAGCAGCACCGGGAGCCGCGACTCATCGATCATTTCCCGGCATCGGCGTATCTTGGGAAGCATGGAAGGAATGAATTTCTGCCCTCCGAACCCCGGGTTGACGGTCATGAGAAGCACCATGTCAATGTCGCCGAGGACGTCTTCGACGGCGCAAAGGGGGGTGGAAGGGTTGAGGGTCACCACGGGCCTGGCCCCCAGCTCGCGAATGCGTTGAACCGTGCGGTGCAGATGCGGGGAGACTTCGGCGTGAACCCCGAGGTAGTGGGCCCCCGCCCGGATGAAAGCCTCGATGTACCGCTCCGGCTTTTCGATCATGAGGTGAACGTCGAGCGGCAGGGCGGTGACGCCGCGGATGGCCTTCACCACATCGGGACCGATGGTGATGTTGGGCACGAAATGGCCGTCCATAACGTCCACGTGAATCCAATCCGTTCCCGCTCGTTCCACCGCCTTGACTTCTTCCGCAAGCTTCCCGAAATCCGCCGACAGGATCGACGCGGAAAGCTTGCTCTTTCTCTTGCGCTCCGATTCCGGAAATTCCGTCATCACGTCTCAGCTTCTCCCGTTTTTCCCACCGCCGGGTCACGCACCGTCTATCCACATCACCGTCAAAGCGCCTCTCTGAACGCTTTCTCGAGGGCCGCCAGGCCCTTGACCGGATTTCCGGCGATGTGCACCCGCAGCACGCGCCGACCGTGCTTTGCCAGGGCTTCGAAATCGCCCAGCGCCTGGGCCCGTCTCAATACCCCGAACGTGTATGGCTGCCCCGGAATCGGGGCGTCTTCCGGGTCGTCGCAGGTGATCAGCAGGAACACCCCGGTATTCGGCCCCCCCTTATGCAGCTGCCCCGTGGAATGGAGATACCTGGGGCCGAAGCCCAAAGTTGTGGCCAGCTTCAGCCGGTCCCTCACCAGGCCGCGCAGATTCCGCAGGCCCGGCTCGACACCGGAGGCTTCAGGCAGATAAGCGAGAAAGGCCAGGTAATCGCCGCTTCGGGCTCCCTTCAGAAACCGGGACAACGCCTGCCCCGCGGAAGCCGCGCCCGGCGCAATCCCGTAAAACTGCAGGGGACCATCCCCCAATTCAATCTTGCCCTCGACCAGGCAGCCCTCGTCGCGCACCTGCTCCAGGAACCGCTTCGTGATGTCCTTGCTTTCCTGCACGCTGGGTTGATCGAAAGGGTTGATCCCCAGGATCGCCCCGGCGGTCGCGGTCGCAATCTCCCAGCGGAAAAATTCCCGGCCCAGATCCAGCCGGTCGGCCATCGGGACGACGATCACCGGGTGCCCCGCCTTCCGCAAGGCGTCGATTCGAGATTCGAGGACCCCGTCCACCTCGTCTTCAAGGCAAAGGACCACGAACAACCGGTCATCGTCGTACACCGCAGGATCGCCGAGCGGTTCGCCGACGACTGGGACAATACCCTTGCCTTCCTTTCCGGTGCTTTCGGCGATCAGTTGCTCGAGCCACATGCCGAGGGCCGAGAGTGATTCGGAAGCGATCACGGTGAGTTTGTTGCGGCCGCGCAGGGCCATTTCTCCCATCACCACGCCCAGGGTCATGCCGGGATTTTTCTTCACGGGAACGTCCGGCCCGCACGCTTCCATCATGGACAGGCCGCGGGCGAGAATTTCCTCGACATCCAGCCCCATCAGCGCCGCCGGCACCAATCCGAAAAAGGACAGGGCCGAGTAGCGCCCACCGATGTCTGCGAAATTCAGAAAGGTGCCGCGATAGTTTCTTTCCTCCGCCAGCTTCACCAGGACGGACCCGGGATCGGTGACGACCGCGAAATGTACCCCCGCACCTTTCCCTTTCACGGCTCTCATCCGGGCATGGAAGTATTCGCCGAGCGACCGGCTTTCCACGGTTGCGCCGGATTTGCTCGCCTCGATGAAAAAGGTTTCCGCCATGGGCAGCCGACGTTCAATCTCCAGGATGGTCGAAGGGGAGGTCGAATCCAGCACGGTCAGAGCCAGCCCCTCCGCGCCGGGTTCGAAGATTTCCCGGAATGCGAGAGGGGCAAGACTGCTGCCGCCCATGCCCATGTGAACCACGTGCTTGAAACGGCAGATTCTCAGGTCGCGCGCGAATTCGGCGAGTGCCGGGGCATGAAGGCTTATTTTGTCGGGAAGATCGATCCAGCCCATGGAATTCGCGATCGACTTCCGGTTCTCGGGATCCGATTTCCACAGATCGGGGTCTTTGCGCCAGAAACGGGAAGCAAAACGATCCTTTTCCAGGGCCTCGATCCTCGCCTGGATTTCAGCCGCGTGCCCGCCGAGAAAGGCATTCACCGGGTAGAGATCCGACACTTTCTTGGTCATCGTTTCCTCGCTCATCGTGTCGTCTTGACTGCCGCTCGGCAACTGCAACCGGGTTGCGCGCAACTCACCATGACCGGCATCGCGCGGCGCAACCTGAAAAACCGTCGCCCGCCGCGCCGCGGGCTCGGTCGTGGGCACGGTGGAACCGTACCCGCCCTTCGCCGACCGGCAACGGAGCATGAGGAATCATCGCTCCGTCGTTTCCGTCCGGACAGCCCATCGGAGCGGGCACCTGCGACATGGTCCGCCCATCATATTCCCTCCGGGACACAGTTTCAAGGAACCGGTCGCGCGGTTTTCCGGTACGCCCGAGCGGAAGCAACGGAATTTTCTCCCGGGCGCATCGTTCAGGCCGGTGATTGCATGGCCAAAACGGCCGCCCCGATAACCCCCGCATCATCCCCGAGGCTTGCCGGAACCACCGTTACGGATTCGGCGGCCGTGACCAACGCGTGATGGCGGATTCCCTCCCTCACGCGCTCGATCAGCTCCGGCAGACCGTTGACGACGCCGCCGCCAAGAATCAGCCGGCACGGGTTGAAGGCGTTCACCAGGCTGACCGCCCCCACGCTGAGCGCCTCGGCGGCGCGGTCGATGAGCTGCCGCGCCAGGGGATCCCCCATGCGGAAGGCCGTCGCCACAAGCTCGGTCGTGACATTGTTGATCTGCCCTTTGGCCAGCCTGAGAAGCGGAGTCCCCAGGGCGGGATCGAGAAGAATGGCATCCCGGGCTTTCTGTGCGATCGCCCAGCCTCCGGCCAGCGCCTCCATGCATCCCCGCCTGCCGCAATGGCACAGCGGACCGTTCATGTCGACCACCACATGGCCGATTTCCCCGGCCGAGTTACCGCATCCGTGGAGCATCCGCCCCTGCGCCACAATCCCGCCGCCGATGCCCGTCCCGACAAACATGCAGATCAGATCCCCGCAATCCTTGCCGGCGCCGAACGCCCACTCGCCCGCGGCAGCCGCCCGAACATCGTTGACCACCACCACGCGAAGCCGCGTGATCGCGCGAAGCTGCTCGCCCAGTGGAATGTTTCGCCAGCCCAGGTTGGGCGCGAACCTGACCATCCCGTCGTCACGGGCGATCTGCCCTGCCACGCCGATGCCGATACCTGCCGGGCGAGTTTTCGTTCCCTTGCGTATTTCCTTCACGGCACCGATGATCTGGTCCCTGACGGCCTCCGGCCCCTCCCTCACAAACGTCAGGTATCGGGCGTGCTTGAGCACCTCTCCCCGATCGTCCACCAGTGCCACGGCGATCTTGGTGCCGCCGAGATCCACACCGACGGCATACCTTTTCGACGACATCCGAACAACCTCCCATTCCGTTATGCGCGGTCGCGGCGAGAAATGCTTCGGCGCACCGGCAACGACAAGCTCCGCGGCTTGCCCGCGGACGCCGCGACCGAAAGACGGCGGACGGAAATGCCCGCATTGCGCTCACAGTATTACAGTCGGATCCGAAATGGAATATCATGATGGCTCGGAAGAACAGGAGTTCCTCGCAAGTGAAGTTCCGCGCGTCACCCACGATCCGGTTTCAGACCTTCTCGACGGCGCTAAGGGGGATCGTCGCCCGGAAGCTCCCGATCCGGCGCCAGTCGACATCCCTGTGCCTGGGCACGATCAGCACTCCCTGCGCCACGGTGGTCGAAATCATGAGGTCGATCTCAACGGGACCGCCGGCAAAGTTCAGTCGGATGCGGTCACCGTCCGAGAGGCCCGCCGCGGCGGCATCCGCCGCGTGCATGACGGCGTGAGGCTGAGGTTCGACCTGTTGCGTGATGTGCGAGTAGTGCGAGAGCTCTTCGCTGCCGAAAGTCATGTCGGCGAGTATGAGCTCGAGAACGTCATCTCGCCGGGCGGTCTCGTACCGGGCGACTTGCGCCGTCGGGTTTTCGGCCCCCGCTTTGGCGGGCACAACGCGAATGCCGTCCACCGGATAGGATTGCCCGATTACGGCAAGAGCGGGACATTCGTCCGCGATTTCCCGGAACGGGACGTCGGGCCGGGAGCGATCCGCCGGCGATGCGTCGGCGTCCCCGGCAAGAGCGGCCAGGATCAGCGGCGCCGACCGCGGCTCCGCCCCCGGGACGCCCACTCCATAAGCTCGCGGGGGATGACTCCCGCCGCCCGCCTGACCGATGGGAACACCTCCCCTGTAGACCGGCTCGGCGTACTGGACCCGCCCTTCCTGGTTGACGTAACTGCCGCCCGATTCGAACAGCGTCGATGAAGGGATGACGATGTGAGCCAACCGAAGGATTTCAGAAGGCAGGCAGTCCACCGCGACCAGCAGTTCGAGCTTTTTCAGCGCCCGTTCCAGGCGCGGCCGGTCCGGAAACTCCCGGAGCGGGTCCGCCTCGACCGCCAGGAGCCCTTTGATCGCACCGTTTTCAATTCCTTCGAGCGTTTCCGAAAAAGACCTCTGCCGCGCCGGCGCCCAGAGTGCGGCCCCGAAAGCGTTCGGACCGGGAAGGACGTAAAACAGGCCGGTCCTGCTCCCCCGTTCCAGGATTGCGTCCGCAAGGCCGGCTGCACGATCCGGGGTCGTCTCGCGAGTGACGGCCGTACCGCAGACGATGACGGGAAAACCGCCACCCGCAAGCTTTCCGGCCGGCACCGCAATCGAATCCGCCTTGCCCACCGCCCTCGCACCGCTCACGGGCTTTTGTGCCGGGTCCCGCATCAGTTCTGTCAGCGCGTCCAGAAATCGGTCGATATCGTCCGGATGCATCGCGATGTGCTCGAAGGCAAAGGGCAGCGACACGGGACGCGGATCGACCACCGTGACGAAAGCCTCCCTGCGCCGTGCCTGCCGCATTGCGAGTGCCAGCATGGGGGCCTCATTGACCGGGTCCACGCCCACTGCCAGGATGACGTCGGCGGTTTCAATCTCGCGGAGCGACACCGCCGTCCGGTCACTCAAACCGGCAACAGCCCGCTCCACCCGGTGAGCGAGACCCGGATCGACAAAGTAGCGCGGCGCCCTCCAGCCTTTGCGTTTCACCAGGCGTTCCAACCGGACCTGGGTCTCCAGGCTGTTCCGTGCCGACCCGAGCACCGCTGCCGCATCGGAACCGGCCTCCGCGCAGATCGCCGACAACCGCTCGGATGCGGCCCGAACGGCGGTTTCACAGTCGGTTTCAACACCATCGACCACGGCCCCGCGAGGCCGTTCCACATGGTTCACATATGCCAGGCCATAGCGCCCGCGGTCGCAGATGAAATAACCGTTGACCGCTTCGTTGAAACGCGGTTCGACGCGCATGATCTCACGGTACCTGGCGGCGGCAACGGTGTTGCATCCCAGCGAGCAGTGAATGCAAACGGAAGGGGACCGTTCCAGGTCCCAGTGTCGGACCTTGTAGCGGGAAGGCTTGTCCGTGTAGACCCCCGTGGGGCAAAGTTCCACGAGGTTACCGGCAAACGGGCTCTCCAGGGGCCCGTCCCCGTAGCGTCCGAAGTAAACGTGAGAGGCGATCCCCATCGTTCCGAGATCCCGGTAGCCCGTGTAGTCCTGGTAGAAACGAACGCAACGGGTGCAGTGGATGCAGCGGTTCATTTCATGCGCGATGAAGGCCCCGAGATACTGGTCGCGGTAGGTGCGTTTCCGGCCCGCGTACCGGCGAATGCCGTGGCCGCTCGATGCCGTTTCATCCTGCAGCAGACACTGCCCGCCTTCGTCGCAGACGGGACAGTCGTGAGGGTGATTCAGCATGAGCCATTCGATCACCTGTTTGCGGAAGCTTACCGCCTCCTCGTCCGTCGTGGAAACCACCATGCCGTCCTGAGCCTCGATCATGCAGCTCATCTGGACTCCCTTGAACGGGCCCTGGAGGAATTTCACCGCGCACATCCTGCAGGCCCCCGCCGATCCCAGCGCGTGGTGGTAGCAGAATCGAGGGATCATGATGCCCAGTCGCTCGGCCGCTTCAATGACCTTCGTCCCTTGCGGGACTTCGATTTCGAGGTCGTCTATGATCAAGCTTGGCATGGTTTTCCTCGAACCCCGCGGCGCGGGATGAGAACCCGAACGACATCACGCGCCCTTCCCCCCCCCGTTGAGATGCTTCAATCCTTGAACGGGCACCGCTTCTGACTGATGTGCTCGTGCACCTCGTCGGCAAAGTGATCGAGCAGGCTCTCCACGGGCGAGGCCGCTCCGGGAGCGAGCGCGCAGTATGAGTTCCAGACCTGCCTGGACATGAGCCGCAGCATCGGGATGTATTCTTCCCGCCCCTCCCCTTCTTCGATACGCTCCAGCAAGTCCCGCATGTACGGCAGGCCTTCGCGGCACGGCGTGCACCACCCGCAGGATTCGCGGGCGAAGAAACGCATCAGATTCAGAGTGGCCCCCACGAGGCAGGTCTTCCGGTCGAAGACTATGACGGCTCCCGTGCCGAGCCGGTTCTTCACGGCGGCCATGCCGTCGAAATCCATTCCCGCGTGGAGGTTGTCCCTGGTCAGGAAGTAGGTCGAAGCGCCTCCGGGAAGACAGGCCTTGAACTCGGACCCGGGCGCCATGCCTCCCGCATGTTCTTCGATGATTTCGTTCAACCGGGTCCCCATGGGCAGTTCCACGCACCCGGGCCGGCTCACCTTGCCGCTGATGCAAAACAGCTTGGTTCCCGGAGTCTTCGACCGGGACAGGCCGCGAAACCATTCCGGGCCGTTTCTCAGTATATGGGGCACGTTGGCCAGGGTTTCCACGTTGTTCACCACCGTGGGACGTTCCCAGAGCCCTTTGACCGTCGGATACGGAGGCGGCCGTTGGGGGTTCGGCCGTTTCCCCATGACGGCATTCAGCAGGGCGCTGGCCTCGCCGCAGATGTAGCGCCCGCCGCTGCGATGCACGACGATATCCAGGGAATAATCCGTTCCGAGGATGTTCCTGCCGAGATACCCCGCCTCCCTCGCAATCCGCAGCTCTCTTTCCATGATCGCCGCACTGCTCTCGTAAGAGGGCCTCACGAACAAAAACGCCTTGGAGGCTCCAATGGCGTACCCGGCAAGGATCATTCCCTCGATGATGGTGTGAGGGTCGGCATGGATCAGCACCCGGTCCTTGAAGGTTCCGGGTTCCATCTCATCCGAATTGGCGACCAGGTAGCGCGGGTAGGCCCCGTCCGCCGGAACGGACTCCCATTTCTTGGACGCCGGGAAACCCGCTCCTCCCCGACCCCGCAGGCCGGCCTCGTCCACCACCCGGCAGACCTCCCCGGCGCTCCGCTTGCGCAGGACGTCTCCCAATGCCCGGTAACCGCCCCCGGCCCGATATTCGTCGAGAGTGACGATGCGATCGGGCTTGCGATTCCGAAAGAGTACCTGGGGATACATGGGTCGATTATTCCATTTCGTGAAATTGCGAGTGCTCGATCAGCCGGTCGAGTATCCTGTCGATCTTTTCGCGGGTCAGCCGACCGTAGACATTCCGATTGATCATCATGGCGGGAGCCCTGTCACAATACCCGATGCAGCAAACGGGAAGCAGGGTGAAGAGGCCGTCGGGCGATGTGCCGCCCACGGTGAGCTTAAGCCGTTGGCAAAGGTAATCGATGATCCTTTGGTACCCCTCCATCCAGCAGACGGCGCTGTCGCAGACGTGGATGACGTACCTGCCCACGGGGCTGCGGTAAATATGGTCATAGAAGGTGGCCAGCTCTTCGAGCTCCAGGGTCGTCATTCCGAGAATCCCGGCCGCCTCCTCCATGGCTTCATCGGTCATGTACCCGTAGTGGTCCTGCAATTCGAACATGACATCGATGGCCTGTTCCCGGGGACTTTCCGCCGACGCCGCTTTTCGCGCCAGAGCGCTTCTCATTTCTTCAGGGATCATCTGCGCTTGAAATCCTTCAAAGCAAGATCCAAACGGGCGCAAATTGGGCCCCTCGGGCCCAAACACCCAAGCCCCGGAAATGGGACGATGTTCTTCCCCCCCTCCACGAAATCGCCGACGAGCCTGGAGCGGACCCGCGTTGCGATCACGCCTTCAAAGCGACCTCTCGTTTCAACCACAGTGTGAAAAATCTAAGACCTTGGCATTGAAAGTCAAGAAAGCCTTCCAGGAGCGGCATTCCCAGTCGATCGGGGGGGCAACGGTCCCGCGGTCTTCCGTTCATGCTCGGGAAAGCGTTCTTTCACCTTCCGCGAGCTTGAAAAACCTCGCCTGACATGTTACAGCGGAACTGCATCACGTTTCTTCGACCACCTTGCGAGAACACTGACAACTTTTTGAATACATTGAACAAATTGAATCGGAATCCCTATGGCCGAAATCAAGAGCACTCTGGACCTGGTGATGGAACGAACCAGGAATCTGACCCTGACCGAAGACGAGAAGCGCGAACAGGCGCTGACTGAATTCAGGCAACGCTTCTCCGGATTGACGGGAAGATACCTGGATGGTTTGCTGCCCATTGAAGGTTTCCGAAAAGAACTGCAGAGCCTGCGGGAGACGGTGCCTGCCCTGAACGGCGACATCCTGTGCGATGAAATCGCCCGGCGCCTCGATCCCGACCGGGACAACCGGCAATTGCTCGCGCTCCTGTCCGAAGTCTGTGCGGTGGACACCGGCGTAATCGAGTCCCTCCTGGACGAGTACGCCGCCACCCTTGCGTCCATGACCCGGGATCGCATCGATCACGTCAAGATGCTGTTGTTGGATGCGTGCAAAGTCTCGGGGTCGGCCGTCGTGCCCAACCTCGATGCGGACAGCGATTGGGCCGGGGAAAAGGAGGCGCTCAGGGAGAAGGTTGTCGAGAAGCTGGGCCGTGAAATCGCCGCGGCAAAGCGCTGACCGCCCGGTCTCAGGAATTCCCGGCTCTGCTCGTCCTCCGGATTTTTTTGGGGAACTCGAGGGATGCTCCGCAACAGGATTCGGTGCTCCCTCGCGCAATCGCCGCGCATGCACGCCTCGCAGGTTCCGGCAGCCATGAATGTCGACCCCGGCCGGTATACCCGTCGCAGACCGAGCTATGTGGAAGATAGACTCCCGGGTGAGCCTGTCTTCATGCTTCGCGGGTGTCGCAGGGGGGATGGATAATTGCGTTCAAAATGATACTCTAAAAGCGTGGGGGACATATCCCCCACACCCCCTCGCCGCTTCGCGGCTCCGTGTGGCGCTGCGGCGGCGGCCTTCGGCCGGTCGCCGACAGCGCCGAGCACTCGGCCTCACGCGCTTGCGCGTGTGGCCGAAACTTGGGGGGTGCGGGGGAATCATTCCCCCGCTCTTTTGTGCTTGAAAGATCCATCTTGCACGCAACTTCGTATCAGATGAAGTTGAACCAGTACCTGGCCACGTTCTCGAAATTCCTGCGCACCCGCTCGGCCCCGGCCACCACGTCCCCGTGCCCCGCGAGCATCCACTCCGCATCGAATTCCGAGAGCCGCTTGATGCTCCGCTTCAGCAGTTCGCCGTTTCCGCCGGGAAGATCCGTCCTTCCCAGCCCCTCCTTGAAGATCACGTCGCCCGTGAAGAGCACCTTACGTTCCCGCCAATAGATCGAAACGGACCCGGGAGAATGGCCGGGAGTGTGAATGATCTCCAGTTTCAACCCCTTGACGTCCAGTTCCCCTTCGGCAAGGAAGAAATCGGGCACGTACGCTTCGACATCCATGCCGGCGCCCAGAGAGATCGCCATTTCCCTGAACAGCCGCCAGTCCTCTTCGTTGACGGCAAACAGAGCCGGAGTCCCGTTGAACCACTTGACCGCCTCGACGTGATCCGGATGCACGTGAGTCGACAGGATCAGATCGATGTCGCCGGGTCCCAGGTCGAGCTCCTTCAGGCCGGCGTTCACGTGCTCGAACAGCGTCAGGTGCCCCGGATCGATGAGCACCCTGGCCCCGGCGTCGATCAGGTAGGTGTTGCAGTTGTTGGCGCTCATGGAATTCCACATGAACGCATGAAGTCCTTCCATGATTTTCAATGGTGTGTTCCTTTCCGTCATCAGCCCGTGAGAATCGTTTTCTCCGTTTACGCGATCGCCCGCGTGAATCCCGCCGAATGCCGCGCCCCCGGCACAAAACCGTGAACAGCAGACCGATCGGCGGAAGCACCGGCCCGTTTTCCACACCGATCATTATTAATACACAATAATCTCGAAGACAACCGCACGCGCCTTTCACACCCTGCCGGTGCACCTTTTTGTTTCCACGCCGCTTCGGGAACCCCACCGGTTCGCCCGGCCTCAGGAAAACCCCGCGGACTCGCGCAACCGTTCGATCGTATCGATAGGGAATACCGATATACATTGCCTTCCTCTTTGGAAATATCAATTAGATATCAATTACCTGGTGTGCTAAGGGACACTCGCGAACCCGAACGTTTTTCTTCAATGCCCTGCCGCGGTCCGCTCCGAGTGGAGCGGGCCGATGTTCCCCGACGGCGTGTCCGCCTTGCTTTCCCGGGGCTGCCGACGCTGCGGGAAACGATTGCCATTTCGTGTCGGAGACGGAGCATGATGGATAAGCAAAATGGCCACAACAGGAGGACTTTCCTGAAGACGGCGCTGGCGTCCGCCGCGGGAGCGGTTCTACCCGCCGGCGAGAGCCGTGCCGCCGCATTCAGCCGCGACACCCTGCAGGTCTGGTCATGCGGAGGACTCGCCGAGGCTTTCATGCCCGCCAACGCGCTTTTCGAAGGCAGGACCGGGGTAAGAATCGCCTATACCGGAGCGTTTGCCGCAGCGCTCGGCAAGTCGCTCCTGGGCAATGCCAAAACGGAAGTCTTCGGAGGCCGTGTGCTGGACCTTGCAAAAAAGCTCCGGCAGGCCGGCAAAATGGTTTACTTCAAGCCCTTGTGCTTCACCACCTACGTGTTGGCAACGCCGCGGGGGAATCCCGCGCGCGTACAAAGCGTCCAGGACCTTGCACGGCCCGGGGTGAGAGTGATTCTGGCTCCCGATGCGTCCCCGCCGGGAGGTCAGGCCGCGCAGGTTCTCTTGAAGAAGGCCGGGGTGCTGGAACCCGCGATGAAGAACGCGGTAAGCCTCGGATCCTGCGTGCAGCGCACCATGGAAGAACTTGCGGAAGGCAGGGGAGACGTTTCCGTCGTCGAGCTGAGGCTCACCAGGATGCCCGAGTTTCAAGGCCGGGTGGAGATCATTCCGATTCCTTTCGAATTGTTCCCGCCCCCGCCCCTCACATTCACCATCGGGGTCATGAAAGACGCCGAAGATCGTGCTTTGGCCGATCACTACGTGGAATTCATCACCTCCTCCGAAGGACAGGCGTTTTTCGAGCGGGCGGGATTCATTCCCGCCATTTCGGATCGAGGCAGGGAACTGACGGAAAAACTGGGGGTGAAGGATGCCTAGAGACGAAAGCGCCGGGGCGGCGGCCGTTGCGGCGCCGGGTAGCCGCGTCATGCCGCGTCCGGGTCTGAAAGCGTGGCGAAGACTCGGCCAACTGGCCATGCTCGCGGTCGTCGGGCAGTGGTCCTTTTACGGGATTTTCCGTTGTCCCTTCCTGGTTCCTTACATCAGTTGCGAAACCTGCCCGGTGATCACGTGCCATGGGCGGATACTGAGCCTCTTCTGGGGTTTCTGGCTGCTCCTGCCGTTGTCCGTGGTTTTCTTTGGAAGGGCTTTCTGCGGGTGGGCATGCCCCGGCGGACTGGTCAATCAGCTGCTCGGCACTTCGGCGCCGATTAAGTTGCGAGTGCGAAACGTCCTCACACGGTTTGCACCTTTGGGCATGGTCCTGGGCGTTGCCGTCGCGCTTTACGCGTATTTCGCGCTGGGCCAGCCCCGTGCTGCCGTTCCCATCCGCGTGGGCGGTTTTTTCGAATCCGCGGCCCTCACTTTCGAGCATGCCAACACGCTGTGGTTGGTCAGGACCTTTTTCGTGCTCGGATTCCTGGCCTTGGGACTGGCGCTCGCCAACGGCTGGTGTCGTTTCGCCTGCCCCACGGGCGGCGTGCTGGAGATTCTCAAGAGATTCGCCTTGTTCAGGTTTTACAAGACGAGCGACTGCAACGAGTGCGACAAATGCCTGCAGGTCTGCGAAATGGGAACGCGCCCCGCTGAAATGAACTGCAACAACTGCGGCGACTGTCTCGACGTTTGTCCGGCGGACGCGATCCGTTTCGGCAGGAAGAAGTCCGACTAGATGCTCCATGACGCCCCGAGGCACCAGCCGCACAGCCGGCACCCATGTTTCGACGCGGCGGCCGGCCGGTTTTACGGTCGCATTCACCTGCCCGTGGCGCCGCGCTGCAACATCCGATGCGGCTATTGCAACCGGTCCTGCGACTGTGTCAACGAGAGCAGGCCGGGGGTGACGAGTGTTGTGCTCGAACCCGAGGAAGCCGCATCCCGGCTGGAGAAGGCCCTGCGCGAGATGCCTTTCGTCTCGGTCGCGGGCATCGCCGGTCCGGGCGACCCTTTCTGCGAGCCTGAACGAACCCTGAGAACGCTGGAGCTCATCCGGCGCAAACACCCGGACCTGGAGCTCTGCCTGTCCTCCAACGGTCTGAACGTCCGCGACTTCATCCCTGATCTGTCCGGCCTGGAAGTCCATTTCATGACCGTCACGATGAACGCGGTGTCGCCCGACATCGGCGCCCAAATATACACCGACGTCCGGATCGGGCCCGACGTGCTGCAGGGCCGCGATGCGGCGGCGGCACTTCTTGAAAGGCAGATGGAGACCATTGCCGGGTTGAAGGCGAAACATCTTGCGGTCAAAGTCAACACGGTGCTCATCCCCGGAGTGAACGACCGGCACGTGTGTGCCGTTGCGCAATGCGCGGCGAAGCTGGGAGCCGATCTGATGAACCTGATCGGCATCATCCCGCTCCCGGGCACGGCCCTGCAGGATGTCATCCCTCCATCGGCGTCGCACCTCGCCCGGCTGCGGCGCACGGCCGCGGTCTTCCTGCCCCAGATGCACCATTGCCGACGGTGTCGCGCGGATGCCGCGGGGCTCCTGGCCGACGACCGATCGTGCAGGCAGCTCCCTTCGACCCGGTGCTCCACCGCTTCCGCTTGACTGTCCCCCCGGTTTGAAGCATCCTCTCTTCAATCGTACACGAACAAATGACCCGGGGAGGCTGGAATACCGATGACGCGCTACGCCCTTTCGACAATCGTCGTGATGATCGCGCTCCTGGCGACCGGCTGCATCAAACCCAAAATCACGGTCTTCCCGGATGCGACCGAACCCTTGCTGGAACACACTCTGCAGGGCGAGGGCAAGGACAAGGTCCTGCTGATCCCGGTCAAGGGATTCATCTCGGACACGTCTCGAGGGTTCGTTCTGCGTCAAAAACCGGCCATGGTGCAGGAGATCGTTTCGCAGCTCAAGAAGGCGGAGAAGGACAAGACCGTCAAGGCGGTGCTGCTCAAGGTGGACTCGTCGGGCGGGTCCGTGAGTGCAAGCGACATCCTCTACCACGAAATCATGGAGTTCAAGCGCCGCAGCGGGGCGAAGCTCGTGGCGGTGCTGATGGGGACGGCGGCATCCGGCGGGTATTACATCGCTCTGCCCGCGGATAGCATCGTGGCTCATCCGAGCACGATCACCGGATCGGTGGGCGTCATTTTCATCAGGCCGAAAGTCACCGGGCTGATGGACAAGATCGGCCTCGAGGTCGAGGTGGACAAGTCCGGCAGGAACAAGGACATGGGATCCCCCTTCCGAAAAACCACGGCGGAGGAGCAGCAAATCCTGCAACACCTGATCGATGAACTGGCGAGGAAATTCATTGACCTCACGGTGGCTCACCGCAGGCTCGAGCCGGCCGCCCTGGCCGACGTCTCCACGGCGCGCGTCTATCTCGCCGAAGAGGCTCTTCGCCTGGGACTGGTGGACAAGGTGGGATACGTCGACGATGCTTTGCGAGAGGCGCAGACCCTCGCCGGCCTGCCTCCGAACGCCAGGGTGGTCGTCTACCGGCGGGCCGAATACCCCGACGACAACCTGTACAACGTTTCCACGAGCAAATCCGACGGCGGCAGAATCAGCCTCATCGATCTCGGGCCGGCGGATTCCTTCTCGTCGCTTCACAGCGGCTTCTATTACCTCTGGCTCCCCGGAGCGGGCGGCGAATAATACGAAGTTGCGTTCAAGATGGTTCTTTCAAGCACAAAAGAGCGGGGGAATGATTCCCCCGCACCCCCCAAGTTTCGGCCACACGCGCAAGCGCGTGAGGCCGAGTGCTCGGCGCTGTCGGCGACTGGCCGAAGGCCGCCGCCGCAGCGCCACACGGAGCCCCGAAGCGGCTTGGGGGTGTGGGGGATACGTCCCCCACGCTTTTAGAGTATCATTTAGAACGCAATTATCCATGCCCCCTGCGACACCCGCGAAGCATGAAAACAGACTCACCCGGGAATCTATTTTCTAGGTAAATCCGTATAAGGCGCTCCAGGCAAACCTCACCCGGGAAGAGGCCTGGCTCCCGGGGCGGGCGGAGAATAGATGAGAGCGAGGTGCGTTCAAGATGACGCAACATCTGCCCGGCGCGTGGTGACGCGGGCGGGGATAAACCTCGGGGACCGTGCGGATCCGTAGGGTGGGCACGGTTCCTCCGTGCCCACGATCAGGCCGGGCCTCGTGCACCCGCACTCGTCATGATCGCTGCGAAAGCATGCGGCTTTTAACCGGCATCGAGACTTTCAATGTATCTGAGTCTCAGGCTGTCGATGAAGCCTTCGTCGCGGAGCTCGAGGATGGTCCTGTTGATCCGCGCGATTAAAGCGGGGTCCCGAGCGGCGAGCTGTAGGCTCACGGGAATCGCGATCAATTCCTCGGTGAAGGCTTGCCCCACCACTCTCACCTTCTTGCCTTCGGCGCGCATGACTTGAGCGGCGTGCACGAGGAAAGGATAGTCGAACACCGCCGCATCCACCTCATTTTCGAGGAGTTTCAAGTACCCATCGACCGGGTTTTCCACCTGCACGATCTTCTTTGGTCCCAGTTCCTTGACGGAATCATAGCCGGTCGTCCCTTCAACCACCGTCACCTTCTTCCTGGCAAGATCGTAGTAATTGGCGACGGAACCGATGTCGAACCTGTGCGCGACATACTCCCCGACCATTTGAGCGCTGATTACCGACACAACGAAAATGCCGGTGAGCCAGATCGGGACGGCGATCAGCCGCGCCAGCCAAATCCGCGGGACAAGATCGCCGAAACCGATGGTCGTTTTGATGGCAAAAGCGCACCACATGGCTTCGAGCACTCCCGGAATGTAACGCTCGCTCACCAGTGGATTCTTCTTGCGTTCGACGATCCACAGGATGTGCCCGTAGAGGATGTTGAGGACAACGAGCAGGACCACTGCATGCAAGATCGCGGAGGACCACAGGACTCCGGCGAACACCGCGAGGGGGCGGGCCGTTTTGACATTGACCAGGATCCCCTGCCCGGAAACGTAGTAGGGATAGAGAAATTGCATGGAATGCGCGCGCTTGCCCGTCATGGTGACCGTGGCGAGGGCGAAGTCCGCCTTCCCTTCGGACAGCGCCTGCAGGGCTGCCGGGAAGCGACTCGTTTCCTCCAGGTGATACTTGATCCCCACCCGCTGGGCGATTTCCCTCCACAGTTCCACCTCAAACCCGAAGTACTCGCCGTCGGTCGCCCTGCCACAGAAGGGCAATCCGCTCACGAAGACGGCGACGGCATAGTCCTTCTCGTCCTGTGCGCCACGCGCACCCCCCCGCAAAACCGGGACAAGGCATACCGCCACCGCCACCGCCACCGCCGGAATCCACCCCCGCATCAGCCGGTACCGCATCGGTTTCATGGAGCACTCCATCTCAATCTGTCGTTCACCACCCACCCGCATCGTCCGGCACGGCAACCGGAAGCCGGTCCGCTCGGGGGCACCTGCCCGTTCTCGAAAGGTCCGAAAAGTGCATCGCCATCCCCTTGGGTTCGGCGACTCCACACCGGATGCAAGCCGGCAGCAGCCGGGTGTCCCGGGGCCCCCGGCACCAAACCGGACATATCGTCCGGCCCCGGCAACCCGAAGCCCGTGCGCCCGCACAGGCTGAGACCTCAAGACAGCCCGCTGTCCCCGCGGGCCCGACTGCTCACAACAAACGCCGCTCCCCGCGCGAATCTCCATCCGGCCGGCCGGGAACCGCGCCCCGGCAATCGCCCGTCTCGAATTGATGACTGTATTTTGCAGGATTCTTTCATTATACTCCATGAGAATCGTCTCGAATCGGCCGGCAGTTGAAGAACGGTCGCAGCGATGGGTGGAGGCGCAGGCAGGACGGTCCATCGTTTCATGCCGATTTGCGTCCTGCATGGAAAACGGAGCCGGGCGGCATCGGGGCACGTCGCCGAGGGGTCGATTTTCATCGTTCGAGGACGGCCCCGGCACACGAAAATTTTTGGGAAACGCCACGGCCCGGCACACCCTCGCGCTTCGTCGCGCGTTCCCGGCCCGTGCCCATGCGCGGAAAGGTCCCGGGCGCTTCCGGGCGGCCGACACGCCGGCCCCAATCGGGGCGGCGACAGCGACCGTGGAGCAGATTGCGGAAATGAGCCCTGCAACCGTCAACGTCTTGGGAACGAGGTTTGCCTTGCCGCGTTTCGACCTTGTCCGCGTTCATACGTTCTTTCTTCAGACCGTCTGCCGGCTCCTCGCCTTCACCGTGTTCCGGCTGAAGATCGTCGGCCGGGAGAACATCCCTTCGCGCGGTCCCGCGGTTCTGGTCTGCAACCATGTCAGCTACGTGGACTGGCTGATTCTCACAGCGGCCTTCCGGCCCGTGATCCGGTTCATCATGCACCACAGCTTCTTCCACGTGCCGTTGCTGCGCCGCATTTTCAAGGACGCAAAGGTCATTCCCATCGCGAGCGGCCTGGAGAGTCCCGCACTCCTCGAGGCTTCTTTCGAACGCATCGCAGGTGAGCTTGAAAAAGGCGAGATCGTGTGCGTGTTTCCCGAGGGAAGGCTGACCCGGACGGGGAACACCATCTCTTTCCGGCCGGGCGTCGAGCGGATCGTTCGCACCACGCCGGTCCCCGTGATCCCCTTGTGCTTGAACGGCTTGTGGGGGAGCTACTTCAGCCGCAAATACGGGAAGCCGATGAGCACCAAGCCCTTCCGCCGATCTTGGGCAAGAACCCTGCTTGTGGTCGGAAAACCCGTTCCCCCCGGGGAAGTCACCGCGCCCGGGCTGCGCCGAATCGTGGACAGCATGAAGGTGGATTGAAGAAGATGGGAGATTCGCTCAAACGGCGGGAAACCGCGGGCTCGACCCCCGTAGAATTCGACTGCCTCACCCCGAAGACGCGGGAGGAGAGAGTCGACGTGTCCCCCTGCGGAACGGAGGGGTGCTTGTGGGACGAGGAATACTGGTCCGCGGCGGGCATGCCCGAACCGGAAGAAACGTGATGTCGATGCGGAGTTGCCCCTGGCCGGTGCTCATTTCAAGGGTTCGGAACGAGTCGCGACCTGACGATCTCACCCCAGGCGTCGTATCGCCTCACGCAACGACGCAACGGCGCCACGAAAGCCTCCTGCTTACGTCGGGCGACTTCCGCCGGCAGACGCAAAGCCGCTCAACCTGTCGATCTCACCCCGTCGCGCGCGGAGGCGCGACTCCTCTCGTTTCCAGCAGCTCATTCGTTGCGGCGTTGCGCCGTGGCGTGAGAACGCGTTGCGTTGAAAATGCCGGCATCGGGCGGGCGGGCATAAAGCCCGCCCCTTAGTGGGGCGGCCACGACGGAAGAGGCAAGCGCATTGGGACCGTGGGCTGCGCTGTCGCGCAACCCACCCTACGCAACCCAAAAGTCGACAAAGAACACAGTTGCCACGTTTGACGGTCCCATCCGTCCGCACAACGGCAGGGTTTTATCCCCACCCGCGTCACCTACCGCCATGTTTGACCGGCACATCGGTTTGTAGCAAGGGGCGGGGTTTGTCCCGCCGACGGCTCATCGTCCCTGCCGAGGCAATATCGAGGCCATCCGGCGAACTGGTGTTGTGTCATCTTGACCTTGAATCGGTACTATTGAGCCTTGCCCCCGAGGACGGTTGTCCCCGGCGGAACCGTGAAAGTCCGTTGCCCCAACTCCCGGTCCAGCATGAAGAGACCCCCGTGACTGTCCCGGATGAGCTTCAGCTTCTGAACAATGGCATCGGTGCTCGCTTCCTCCTCGACCTGTTCCGCCACGAACCATTGCAGGAAATTGTTGGTGGCGTGATCCTTCTGCTCCATGGCGAGGTTGACCAGGGCGTTGATGAGCCCCGATACCTTCACTTCATGCTGGAAGGCGTTTTCGAACGCGGCGAGCGGCGACACCCAGGTCGAGGGCGGCCCCGGCACGGGCGCCAGGATCGCCTGCTGGCCACGGTCACCGACATAGTCGAAAAACTTCATGGCGTGGGTCAACTCTTCGAGGGACTGGACTTCCATCCACCGCGCGAACCCGGGCAGGCCGATCTTCTTGAAGTGGGAAGCCATGGACAGGTAAAGGTATGAGGAATAGAGTTCCGCATTCAACTGCTCGTTCAGCGCCTTTTCCATTTTGTCGCTCAACATGACCGTTGATCCTTTCCTTGACCGGGTTATCGAGAGTTGCTCCCGCGCCGGTGACGCCACCCGTTCACTCCGGGGGATATCCAGGTCTCCCACCGGAAAACCGCTTTATGCCGCTCTCCTAACGGGCTGCCTTTTCGGCGGCGGGCGGTTCGAGGATGATCCGGCAATCCGCCGCCACCGCTCCCTTGCCCTTTTCGTAGACAATAAACGGATTGATGTCCATCTCCTTGATTTCAGGATGGTTCATGGACAGGTCTGACAGACTCACGAGACACCGCTCGATGGAACCGGTATCGCAAGGCGGTCTCCCCCGGTATCCCTTCAGGATGACGCGTCCCTTGATGCCTTTCACCAGGCGCCGCGCTTCATTGCGCCCGATGGGGGCGAGCCGGAACGCGACGTCCTTGAACACTTCCACGAGCACCCCGCCCAGGCCGAACATGAGCAGCGGTCCATAGCCCGGGAAACGGCTCATGCCCAGAATAACCTCTTCTCCCTTTTCCGCCATCCGCTGCACCAGCACCCCTTCGATCACGGCATTCGGATCGAACCCGGTCGCGTTTTCGATGATCGTGTCGTAAGCCTTTATCACGGCTTCACGGCCCTTGACGCCGATCATGACGCCGCCGGCATCCGTCTTGTGAACGATCTGGGGAGATATGATCTTCATGGCCACCGGCCCGCCCATGCTTTCGGCATAATCGAGCGCCTCCTCACGGCTCTTCGCCGTGAATGTCGGCAGGGTGGGGAATCCGTAACAGCGCAGGATCTCATTGCCGTCCGCATCCGCGAGGTACGTTCTTCCCCGGGATAGGTTCGTGCGAATGATTTCCGCGGCGCGTTCGACGTCGTGCTGGAAGGCGAACTGGGCCAGGTGTTGTCGGCCGGTCCACTTGGAGTATCTGTACAGGGCCGCGAACGCCTGGGCGGCGTGTTCCGGGAAGCGAAACACGGGAATGCCGTTCTCCTGGAGGTGCTTGACCCCCGCCGACACGTCGATGATTCCCATGAAACAGCACAGAATAGGCTTTTGAGACCGCTTGGCGATTTTCACGATGGCTTCGGCCGTCCCCAGTGCATTGGTCATGGATTGAGGGGTCAGGATCACCAGCGCCCCGTCCACGTTCGCATCCCGGATAACCGCCCCCAGTGCGTTTTCATACCGGTCCTGGGAAGCGTCCCCGATGACGTCCACCGGGTTGTGCACATTGGCGGTGGCAGGCAGATGGCTGGCCAGGGTCTCGATGGTCTCCTCCGACAGCCGGGCGAGCTTGAGGCCGGACGTGACGGTCATGTCGGTGGCCACGATCCCCGGACCACCCGCGTTGGTGATGATGGCGACCCGCTTGCCGTTGGGAATTTTCCTCCCGGAAAACGCCTCGGCGAAATTGAACAGCTCCTCGATGGACTCGGCGCGAATGATCCCCGATTGCTGGAAGATGGCCTCGTAGATCCCTTCCGATCCCGCCAGCGACCCGGTGTGCGAGGCCGCGGCCGCGGCTCCCGCCGACGTGCGCCCCGACTTGATCACCAGGATCGGCGTGGGACGCTCTCCCGACGTCATCTCCCGGACCTCCTGGATGAAATCGGCGCCGCGCCGCAGCTCCTCGAGGTAGATCATGATCACTTCCGTTTCCTTGTCCTTGTGGAAATAGCGGAGCAGATCCAGTTCGTCCACATCGGCCTTGTTGCCGATGGAAATGAACTTGGAGAACCCGAAATCCCGGTCCGCCGCGAAATCGAGCACCGCCGTGCACAGCGCGCCGCTCTGCGAAATGAAGGAAATCTCGCCGAAGGCGGGCATGCGGGCCGAAAAGCTGGCGTTGAGCCTGACCGCGGGATGAGGATTGATGACGCCCAGGCAGTTGGGGCCGACCAGCCGCATCCCGGCCTCGCGGCAGATCGCGGTGATCTGCTCCTCGATCTTCCGTCCTTCCCCGCCGACCTCCTTGAAACCCGCCGACACGATCACGATTCCTTTGATTCCCACCCGCGCGGATTCCATCACCGCCTTCAGGGCCTCCGGCGGAGGGAGAATGATGATTCCGAGGTCCACGGGATCCGGAATGTCGGAAATCGCGGGATAGGCACGCACGCACTGGATGGACTTGGCCGTTGGATTGACGGGATAGAGCGTTCCCTGGTAGTTCCCCTTGAGAATGTTCACGAAAATGTCATGACCGACTTTCCCGGGTTTCGTCGAAGCTCCGATAACGGCAACCGACTTTGGGGCAAAAATCGCATCGAGCTTATCCATCCTGTTTCTCCTTTTCCCTGGACCTGTCGAATAATGATCGGCGCGCAGCGGGATGAGCCCCGCAGGAAGACGTGTCGCTTTCAAAATCAAGGTGAAGTGTCGTCTGGAGGGAGCGAACCCCTCGGAGCCCGGGCGGATCGAACGTACTCGCCGCTTCCCGGGACAGGAATCCGTTGTCTGCGGCCCGGCATCGCCGATCCGAGCCGGGCTTTGCCCTGAGCTTCCGGTTTGCACGAACCCGCGCCGCCCCGGGCGCCGCCCCCGGAGGCGCGCCGGGTATCCTCCCTCAGGCAGGCGCGGGGCAGGAGGCTCCGGGCCTGTCAACCGTCCATGATCTTGATGTGAACTTTGCGGGTCCTCGGACCGTCAAATTCACAGAAGAAGATGCGTTCCCAAGTCCCCAGCACCAATTGCCCCCCTTCGATGATGACGTGGACGCTGCCGCCCATGAGAGCCGTCTTGACGTGAGCCGCCGAATTGCCTTCGGAATGCCGCCAGGCGCCCTTCCAGGGGACGAGTTTGTCCAACGCGGCCAGGATATCCACGACCACATCCGGGTCCGCGCCCTCGTTGATGGTGATTCCCGCCGTGGTGTGCGGCACATAGACGATGCAGCAGCCTTCCTGTACGCCGCTTTCACGCACTTTCGCCGAAACCGACGGGGTGATGTCCACCATTGCGCTGTGCGCGGGCGTTTTGACCGTAACCGTGGCAATCATCGGGTTCCCCTTTCCTTCCGGCGTCAGGGCAGGATCAGACCGGATTCCGTCATGCGTTCGCCTCCGGGCTCTTGCTCCTGTTGCTTGAAATCGTCCGGCCAGCAGCGCTGCATGGAAGCGATCACGACGTCCACAACCACGGGGTTTTCACTCGCATTTGCCCCGGTGGCGAGGTGCCGGGCAATGATCCAGGCGTCCATCGCCTCTTCCACTCCCGCCTCGAGCCTGGCGAACATGGCCTGTTCCTCGAAGAAGCGCCGGAACAGCTCCCTCTTTCTGCCCACGCACAATTCGTCCGCGGCTTTGCGGAATGCTTCCTCGATGCGCTCCTTCTGTATCTCGGGAGGAACCATAAGAAGGGGGTTTTCCAATTCCTGGATCTTCTGCCGGTAGAATGCCAGTTCGTCCCTCGTGAAAACCAGCCATCCGATGTCCGTCCTCTCCAGCAGCCGTGCGCCGTTCACCTCGCGCACCCTGACCTCGGGCTGTTCTACTGGCGGCATCATTTCATAGACGTAGGGCGGCTTTTCCGGATCGTGGAAAGGCCTGAGCAGTCTCTTTGCCGCTTCGACGTCCGAATCGGCCACTTCTCGCCCGTGAAAATCCAGCATTTCGAACAACAGCCGCGCGGCATGCCGAATCGGCACCTCACCCGGTTTCTTCCCCGCATGGGAATCGATCTTCTGAAGATACTCGCGATAGAGACGATTGGACGTCTCGCTCACTTTCACGCTCAAATGGTCGAAGCTGCCCTCGGCGATTGCGGTAACCGCCATCGGCATGGACTGGTCGTCGGCGGGAATGAGCGCCGAAACCAGCCAGAAGCCGTCCGGAACGAAAGTCACGTGAGCCAGGGGTCGCCTCACTTCCCGCCGGATGAGGACCACCTGCCCGGGCTGGTCTTCGTCCCGTTCGACCATGAGCCCTTTTTGAGAAAACCGGTAGGCGGCCTGTTTGACGACCTTGCGGTACGGCCCGCTTTCCACCAGATTCCGGAAGGCGAGGAAAGCCCTGAATCCGACTTCCGTGGGCGGTCTGCCGACCCGGTCGATCAGGGCGGCCGCCATCTTCTCCCGGCCGCCCAGGAGCGAACGCAGGGATTCGAGGTAATTGTCGAGGGTCTCGCCCTCCGGGCTCTGCACCGACAGCCGGTCCAGGATCATCTGCAGCTCGTCGGATTCCTCCGCGGACAACCCGACCCCCGTTTCCTTTTTCCTGGTATCTTTTTTTCTGTTTGCCATGAATCTGAACGCCCACAATGAGAAAAGCCCCATCACGCGCCTGCATAGGTGGTTCCGGGGCTTGTCGAACGGTTGAACGGCGGAATCTACTCTTCTTCCGCTTCCTCTTCCCTGGGTTCCGTGATCAAGGAATCCGCAACCAGTTCCCACAAGTACTTGACCTCGACATCCATGAAGTCGTACTCCTTGCGGAGGCTTTTCATGATCTGGTCACGGCAGTTATGGCAGGGGGCGATCAGGAGCTTGGCGCCCGTGTCCTTGATCTGCTTGGCTTTCACCCGGCCATAAAAGATTCTTTCCTCGACGTAGGGAGCAGCCCATGCCCCGCCGCCGGCTCCGCAACAGAAGTTGTTGGCCCGGTTCGGGTACATCTCCACATAATCCTCGCAACACTGCTGAGTCACCCAGCGCCCCTCTTCGTAGTAACCGTGCCCGAACATACGCTCGCTCTTGCGGCCGTAATTGCAGGGGTCGTGGTAGGTGGTCAGGTGATGGTGGATCGATTTGTCCAGCTTGATTCGACCTTCCTCCACGTACTGCTTGAGCAGATCGAAGATGCTGAGGAACTTCACGCCTTCATTCGCATACCATTTTTGCAGACCAAGCCTGGTCGCATAATATGCGTGCCCTCATTCGGGCAAGACGAGATACTCGCACCCCAGTTCCTTGTAGTTTTTGACGATCCTCCCGACAATTTCCTTCATCGCGTTGTCATCGCCGGTGAACAGACCCCAGTTGACGCCTTCCCAGTTCTCGGAGGTCGTCGTCCAGGACTCGTTGGCGGCGTACAGGATGCGCCACCAGTACATCATGTCTTCGGGCTCGGCGAAAGGTTCCTTGGAGTTGACCGTGAACATGTACTTGGCGCCCTTCTTGTCGACGGGAACCTCGAAGCCGGGAAGCTCCTCGGCAAGCTCTTCGCCCAGGTCCTGCAGCAGGAAGAGGAAGTCCTCCTTGGGGATACCCACATTGTTGCCCGTCTTGAGGCACATCTCGACGCCCTTGTGGAGCACGCCGGGCACCTTTTCCCTTGCCCTCATGCCGCGGGCCGACCGCAACAAGGCCAGCAGGTCGATCCCCATCGGGCAGGCATGCTCGCATCGACCGCACAGCGTGCATACCCAGGGGAACCGGGAATCGATCACTTCCTGGTCCAGTCCCAGGAGGGCCAGGCGCACGCATTTCCGGACATCCAGCCCGTCCACTCCGGTGACCGGGCAACCTCCGGCGCACGTGCCGCAGGTCAGGCACAAGTCGGCGTACTGGCTGGCCAGCTTGCGCTTTTCGCGTTTCGTCAACAACAAAGGCTCCATAGTTCTCTCCCTTAAAGTGTTGTATCGCTATCACTTACCACACTGGTTCCGGCTTTTAAAGTTCTTTCACATTCCGCGCGGCGCAGGGAAAACATCCGGCGCATGACTCTTTCCCGTCGCGACCGTGTTCCATCAGTATTCGTTGGGAAGTTGGGACAATTTCTCCAGGGTAAAAACCGGCCCATCCTTACACACGTACTCGGTGCCGAGATTGCATCGGCCGCAAATGCCTATCCCGCATTTCATCCGCATCTCCAGGCTGGAGATGATGCGATCGGGGGGGAAGCCCAACTCGGTGAGGACCGGCAGCGTGAACTTGATCATGATCGGAGGTCCGCAGATGATGGCGTAGGCATTCTCGGCACTCGGAGCTTTCTGTTTGGTCACCGCCGGAACGAAACCGACGTTGTATTTCCAGTTGGGATCGTCGGTCCCGTCCACGGTGATGTGCATCTTGATATCGTCGCGCCGTTCCCAGGCCGCAAGCTCATCCTTGTAGAGCAGGAGTCCCGGAAAGCGCGCACCGTAAACCACGTTGATCTCGCCGAACCGGGGCCTGTTGGCGGGGTCCAGCATGTAGACGATGGAAGACCGGAGCGTGGTGAACGCAAAGCCGCCTCCGATGATCACCACGTTCTTCCCCTGGAGGATGTCCCAGGGATACCAGTTTCCCATGGGCCCGCGAACGCCCATGATGTCGCCCGCGTTCATGTTGTGAAGGTAGCTGGTCACCTTTCCGACCTTGTTCACTGTAAACTTGATGAAGCCTTTCTCGGTGGGAGAAGAAGCGATTCCGATGGGAATCTCACCGAGCCCGGCGACTGAGAGCTCCGCAAACTGGCCGGGCATGTAGCTGAACCTGGCTTCGTCCTCGGGGTTCAGGAAAACCAGCTTGAACGTCTTCAGATTTCGATCTTCCGTCTCCGTCACAATGGATTCGATTCGGACCGGGTAGGGCAAGTAAGGGTTGTTCACCTTGATTCCTCCATCTCATTGACGCACGACGTTATGCCGGGCACACACAACCGGCCGACATCAACCGGGCAACCTGTCGAATATCGATGTTGACCGGGCAGGCGCTCACGCAACGGCCGCAACCAACGCAGGCGACGCCCTGGTGATACTTGTCCGGATAGTACTTGAGCTTGTGCATGAACCGCTGCCGCACCCGCTGAACCTTCTGGCTCCTGGGATTGTGGCCGGAACCGTGAAAGGTGAACAGGGGGAACATGCAGGAATCCCACATCCTCAAACGATCGCCCTGCTCTCCGCACACTTCGTCCTGGATGTCGAAGCACCAGCAGGTGGGACAAAGAAAGGTGCACGTCCCGCAGTTGATGCAGGCAAACTGGACCTCTTCCCAGAAGGCGCCGTTGAAAAGCTCGAGCATATCCTGGTCAATGACCGCCTTGATGTCGAACTGCTTTCCGATGCTTTCCTCGGCGGATTTCTTCAGAGCGGCGATCGCTTCAGCGCTTCCGGTCGGCGCGGTTTCCCATTCGGAAACGGCTTCCACGGCGGCCTTGCCTTTCTCGGTGAGAACCTCGACGACGTAGCCGTCGCCCGTATCCACCAGCATCGCGTCCAGGCCGGAAGCGTCGAACGGCCCGGTTCCCACGGAAGTGCAAAAGCACGTGCTGCACGGATGGTTGCAGGCGAGCCCGATCAGCGTCGTGGCTTCGCGTCTTTTCACCCACCACGGATCCTTGATGGCGGCCGTATCGAAGTTGGCGTCATCCAGGTGAAACGCCTTGGCGTCGCAGGGCCGGATTCCGAGTATCACCCTGGGGGAGAAATCCTTGGGGGCCTCTTTGAGGATCCCTTTATCGGGGTCGCCGGCCGCCAACGAAAACTGGAACATCCGCTCGCCCTGCGGATGGAACAATCCCTTCGGCGACAGGCGCGTGTTCCTGTACGCCAAGTCCACGTCCTCGGCGTTCCGGATCTCGGCGAACTCGTGATAGCGGCCCCGGCGGACCGGTCCGAAGACCTTGTATCGGCCCAGGAGCCCTGTTATCGCTCCGGGAAGTTTGTTCTTGGAAATATAAGCTCCCGACATGAATGTGTCCCTTCCTAATCAATGTTCACTTCAGCAAAGAAGAGGGTTTCGTCGGTATCGGCCGACGCCCGCGGGCGGTTGACCGCGTCCGCGTGCCCTTCGCCGTCTCCGTTCCCCGGTTTCCGAATCATTTTATGAACGACTCGGGATCACCCGGCCGGTACGTGTCCAGCGAAGGCCGTTCATCCAGGCTCAATCCGACCTCGTAGCCGTAGAGTTCCTTGACGTCTTTCTCCAGCTTCTTGGTGAACTGGCGAACTTTGATCCCGACGGGGCAGGCCCGCTCGCACGCGCCGCAATCCGTGCAACGGCCGGCGAGATGGTAGGCTCTGAGAAAGTGAAAGGTCCGGGTATCCGTCGGGTCGGTACTCTTGCCCACCCACTGGGGCCTGGCTTCATCGACGAAGCAGGTAGGGCAGTAGCATGCCGGGCAGGCATTCCTGCAGGCATAGCAGCGAATGCAGGGGGCAATCAGGTCTTCGAAGTACTCCCAGCGTTCCTGGGCCCCCATCGCCTCGACCGCCTTCACGTCCTCATAGCGGTCGACATTTTGTTGTTCGGCCACCGGCTCTCCCAACAGCTCGTCGTAGATGACCGGGTTCCGGTGGATGCATATGGCGCAATTTTCCTGCAGAAAGGAGCCGCGTTCGAGCGTCAAGTCCAGGTCCCGCCCGGTGATGCGGATGCCGGAATCCGATTCCTCGACCAGGCTGGGTTCCCTCCCGTTGAGCTCGTCCGCGATGCGGCGCCTGTCGATCATCCCGTGACAGGGGGCGCCCAGGATGTAGAGCTGCTCGCGCCGGATCTGGTACTCCAGCAGCTGAACCACGATGCTGCGGGTATCACAACCCTTGGCGACGATGGCAATCCGATCGGTTCTCTTGGGCAGGTAGTTGGCCAGGTTTATGCCGCAATTGCCGTCCCAGTAGAGTTGATCGGCCTGGTCGGGACTTTTTGCCAGGAAGGGTTCGTTCATGAACGGAACGGTTCCCTTGCGAAAGCCGATCACGACATCCACACGCTGTTCGGACAGAAGGCGCTTTGCAGCTTCTCGGATCTTTTCGGTATATGCTTGCATTTATGCCACCTCAGCTTGCTTTTTGATAAAGTGCCTGGCCGGGCCCAACGCTCTCACATCCGCGACCACCTTCCGCGCCACGTCGGCGAACTTGGTCGCTTCAGCCGATGAAATCCATGAGAAATGCAGTCTCGCGGGCTCGATTCCGGTGTGTTCCAACAGTTGCTTCAGCAGCGCGAATTTTCGCCTGGCGTAGAGGTTTCCCTCGATGTAATGGCAGTCTCCCGGATGACACCCGGAAACCCAGACTCCGTCAGCCCCGTTCCTGAGCGCCGAGAGGATGAACTTGGGATTGATTCGACCGGAACAGGGCACGCGAATGATCCGGAAATCGGGGGGGTACTGCATCCGGCTGACGCCGGCCAGATCCGCCGCCCCGTAAGAACACCAGTTGCAGAGGAAAGCGACAATTTTCGGTTCCCAATCGGACATGTTCTGTCTCCCATCCATGCTTGGCAGGAAAGCGGGGGACCTCGACCCGCCACAAGCCTCCTGCCCGGTTGTCTCAAAAGACGTTTTCGATCATGGCATAAATCTGGGCATCATCGAAACCGCGCAGGCGGATTGCGCCGGATCGGCACGAAGCCACGCACAGACCGCACCCTTTGCAGAGCGCCGCGTTGATTTCCGCCTTGCCTGCATCGCGCCCGCTTTCAGTGAATTTCGGAGCCGAGAACGGGCAGATATTCACGCACGTCCCGCAACTGCTGCACAGCGCAGGATTGGTAAAAGCCACCGTCCCGGCGAACTGCACGGTATCGCGAGCGAGCAGCGTGGCCGACCGGGATGCGGCGGCCTGGGCCTGGGCGATGCTCTCGTCGATGGACTTCGGGTAATGAGCCAGCCCGCACATGAAGACGCCGTCCGTGGCAAAGTCCACGGGACGCAGCTTCGCATGGGCTTCAATGAAAAACCCCGACTCGTTGACCGGAACCTTGAAGAACTGGGACAGGCTTGCGGACGGGCTCGGCACAATGGCCGTCGCCAAGGTGATCAGATCCGGCGCGAGACGGATCGGCCTCTGCAGAATATGGTCGATCACCTCGAGCTGCAGCTTACCGTCCACGACATCCACCCGGGGCTTGTGTTCCAGGTCGTAGCGGATGAAGATCACTCCGGCCTTCCGGGCTTCCAGGTACAACTCCTCCCGTTCCCCGTAAGTCCTCATGTCCCTGTAGACGATATACACATCCGCGTCGGGATTGATCCGCTTGATCTCCAGAGCGCTCTCCACCGAATGAGTACAACAAACCCGGCTGCAATACGGCCGGTCGGGCTCCCTGGAACCGACACACTGGATGAACGCGGCGGTCTGCACGTTTTTCAGTGAAGGATCCTTGTCAACGAAACGCTGATCCAGCTCCAGGTGAGTCAAAATGCGCGGATCCTTTCCGTAGGCGTATTCGGACGGCCGAAACTCGCTGCCGCCGGTGGCGATCAGCGCCACTCCGTGCTCGAATACCTGCGGCTCGCCTCCGTTCTGGACCGTGGTTTTCATTTTCCCGACAAAACCTTCCATGCCGGTGACCGTGCTCGACAGCATCACGGTGATCCCGGGATGGTTCTGGACCGACTCCGCCAGCTTCTTGACGTAGGAACGGATGTTTTCCCCGCGCCACGTCTTGTAGAGCTTGAGGGCCTGGCCGCCCAGCTGCGCCGATTGCTCGACCAGGTACACGGGGTATCCCTGATCGGCCAGTTCCCTTGCGGCAGCCATACCGGCAACACCGCCCCCGATCACCAGGGCCTTGCGCGTGACCTCCAGTTCCGCTTCCTGCAGCGGTTCCAGGAGGGCGGCCTTGGAAACGGCCATGCGGACCAGGTCCATGGCCTTGGCCGTGGCCTTCGCGGGATTTCCGCTGTGTACCCAGGAATCCTGGTTGCGGATGTTGGCCATTTCGAAGAGGTACTTATTCAGCCCCGCGTTTTCGAGAGTCTCCTGGAACAGGGGCTCATGGGTGCGGGGAGTGCAGGCGGCGACGACCACCCGGTTGATGCCCTGCTCCTTGATCACCTGGGCCATCTTGACCTGGGTATCCTGGGAGCAGGTGTAGAGGTTGTCCTCGACGTAGACCACGTAGGGAAGCGACCTGGCGTATTCGCGAACTTTGGGCACATCCACCACGCCGCCGATATTGATGCCGCACTGGCACACGAATACACCCACCCGGGGACGTTCTCCCACGACGTTCGTTTCGACGGCCTTCTCCTTGACCCTGGCCAGGGACCAGCGGCGTTCGTTGAGCAGGAGGCCGGCGGCCGAAGCGGCCGCGGATGCTTCCATGACCGACTGCGGGATGTCCTTGGGGCCCTGGATGGCGCCGCACACGAAGACTCCCGGCCGGGAAGCGGCCACGGGGGCAAAGCTGTCCGTGCCGGCGAACCGGTTCTTGTTGAGGTCGATGCCGAGCGTCGAGGCGAGCCGGACGCCTTCCATGCCCACCTGGAACCCCACGGACAGAACCACCAGGTTGAAGATTTCGCTCTTCATCTCCCCTGTTTCGTTCGCATAAGTGATTTCCAGGTCTCCGTCACCGATCGGCTCCACGGAATGAATGCGGGACCGGATGAAACGCACGCCGTGCTCGTTGCGCGCCCTATCGTAGTATTCCTCGAAATCCTTGCCGTAAGTCCGCATGTCCATGAAGAAGATGGCGGCGTCGAGCCCGCTGTGCGAATGCTCCTTGGCGATCACCGCCTCCTTGATGGCATACATGCAGCAGACGCCGGAACAGTAGGAGTTGTCGCAATGATGCAGGTCACGGGACCCCACGCACTGAAGCCACGCGATCTTCTTGGGCTCTTCACGGTCGTAAGGCCGCATCAGATGGCCGCGGAACGGCCCCGACGCGCTCAGAATCCGCTCGAACTCGAGGCTCGTGATCACGTTGGGCAGGTTCGCATAGTTGTAAGTGTCGAAAATGGCGGGATCGAAAACCTCGTTCCCCGTGGCCACGATCACCGCGCCGACTTCCAGTTCCGCCCGCTTCGGCGTATCGCCGTACGTCACGGCTTCCGCAAGGCATACCTTCTGGCACAGCCCGCAGCCGATGCACACGTTCGGATCGATGGAGAAAACCAGGGGAACGGCCTGAGCGTACCTGATGTAGGTGGCCGCCCTGCGGTCCAGACCGCAGTTGTGCTCGTTGACGGCGGTCACGGGACAAACCTGGGCGCATTGACCGCAACCGGTGCACCTTGACAGATCGATGTAGCGAGGTTCGCTCTTGAGAGTCACCGTGAAATGCCCCGCTTCCCCTTCGAGTTTTTCCACTTCGGTATTCGTAATGATGTTGATGTTCAAATGCCGGCCGACCTCGACCAGTTTCGGCGAAATGACTCACATCGCGCAGTCGTTGGTCGGGAAAGTCTTGTCCAGCTGGGCCATCAGCCCGCCCACGGTGGGCGACCGATCCACAAGGTGGACGTAGTATCCGGTGTTTGCGAGGTCAAGAGCCGCTTGCATGCCGGCGATGCCGGCGCCGACCACCATGACCGATCCGATTTTCTCATTCTTGTCTGAGTTCGCCATAACCATTCCTGTCATCGCTTCCTCTGCCACTCGTTGGGTTAACGGGCGCGGCGGGCGCAACCGCCCGCGTTCCCGCCCGGATTTATGCCGCCAGCCTGATGAATTTGGGGGTGGTGCCTTCATAGCCGCAGAATTCCGCCTGCCCGGTCTTCTCGACGTCGCTCAGGCGCTGGGACACGGTGTAGACCGGCAGACCGGTCTTGCCGGAGATGTCCCGCACCGACTGCGGTCCGTCTCTGAGCACTTCCAGGATCAGGGCCTTCTGGTATTCCTCTTCCGCGGCCGTCCGGAGCAGCTCCTGGTACGTGTTCTCGTCGAGCTTTGCGTGGTAGACGTTCTCCCGTTCGGTGATCTGCCGGTCCATGCCGATCAGCCAGCGCAATCGCGGTGAATTCAGGGCTCCCTCCACGGCCGCCAGGCGAAGCTTGTTTTCCTCAGGATCGAAAGGCCCGAGGTCCTGGATGACCTTGCTCAGCTCGGTCACGAAATCGGCGAAAATCTGTCCCTCCGCGGCGCTCACCCATCGCAGCTGCATCCGGTTGCGGTCCATGCCGGAAAGCCCCAGCAGCAGCTCAACGATCTTCATCCTCTTGGCCGTATAAACATTACCTTCCAGGTAATGGCAGTCACCAAGGTGTCAGCCAAAAACAAACACCCCGTCAAAACCGCTCTTCAACCCTTCCACCACGTGGAGCGGATCCACGCGGCCCGAGCACATGGTGCGTATCACGCGGATGGTCGGCGGATACTGGAATCGGGACACACCCGCCAGGTCCGCGCCCGCATAGGCGCACCAGTTGCACAAAAAGGCCAGGATTTTCGGCTCGAACGTTTCACTCATTTCCTGTCTCCTGCTGACATTTGGATTTGAATATGGGAAATACCGGGCGCACGAATCCAGCGAGCGTGCGGCTTATCCTCTTTGACCTCCCGCCCGTATGGCGGCCACAATCTGCCGGTCGCGGAAGTGCTTCATGTCGATGGCCTTCTGGGGGCATGACGCGGAGCAGACTCCGCAGCCTTTGCAGGAAGCCGAAATCGTTTCGGCGCGGAATCCCTTTCCGATCACCTTGTGGAGCCGAATGGCGCCAAAGGGGCACAAGGCTTCACACAACCCGCAGCCGATGCATGCTTCCTGGTCGACTACGGAAACCACGGGGGCGACTTCCACGAAAGGCTTGGCCAGGACGCTCGCCGCGCGCGCGGCGGCCGCCTGAGCCTGGGCGATGGATTCTTCGATCGGTTTCGGATAATGCGCCAGACCGGCAATGAACACGCCGTCCGTGGCAAAATCCACGGGGCGCAGCTTCATGTGCGCCTCGAGGAAAAACCCGTCCTCGTTGAGGGGCACCTTGAAGAACTTGGCGAGCGTTTCCTGGCCCTTGGGGATGATGGCAGTGGCCAGGTTGAGGTAGTCCACATCGATCTGCACGGGCCTGCCGAGCACGTGGTCGCGCACGGTAATCCGCAGTTTCTCCGAGCCGGGGATCGTCTCAACCAGGGGTTTCTCGTCGACCGAATACCGGATGAAGAGCACACCCTGCTCCCGTGCCTTCCGGTAGAGTTCCTCCCGCTGCCCGTAAGTACGCAGGTCGCGATAGAGGATGAAAACGTCCAGATCGGGTTTGAGAGTCTTCAGCTCGATGGCTTCCTGAACGGAAGCCGTGCAGCAGATCTTCGAACAGTAAGGCCGCTCGGGCTCGCGAGACCCCACGCATTGAATGAAGGCCACGGCCTCCGCCCGCTCCAGTTCCCCGGGCTTCTCATCGAAGAGCTTCTGCAACTCGTGCCACCGAGTCACGCGCTCGCTTCGACCGTAGAGGTATTCCTCGGGCTTGAGAGAGTGAGCGCCCGTGGCCAGGACGGTCACGCCATGCTCCAGGTTCCGCTCGCTCCCGTCCACCTGCACGGTGGTGTTGAACTGCCCGATGAAACCCTGGACGTCCAGGATCCTGGCACCGACCAGCGCTTCGATGTTTTCGTGATTCAGAACGCGGTCGCGCATCCGGGCCACGAAGGGACCGACTTCCTCTCCGCGCCAGGTTTTCCTGACCTTCAGGGCGTGCCCGCCCAGTTCGTTCTTTTCTTCCACGAGGAACGTTTTGAATCCCTGGTCGGCCAGGTTCAGAGCCGCGCTCATCCCCGCCACGCCCCCGCCGATCACCAGGGCCGACTGATTCAGCTCCACCCGCAACTTCTCGATGGGCTCGAGCAGGGCCACCTTGGCCACGGCCATGCGAACCAGGTCTTTGGCCTTTTGCGTGGCCTTCTCGGGCTCCGCCTGGTGGACCCAGGAGTCCTGGTCGCGGATGTTGGCCAGCTCGAAGAGATAACGGTTCATGCCGGCTTCCCGGATGGTTTCCTGGAAGAGCGGTTCATGGGTGCGCGGCGTACAGGCGGCCACGACGATCCGGTTCAGTTTGTGTTCCACGATGGCATCGCGGATGAGTTTCTGCGTGTCCTGGCTGCAGGTGAACATGTTGTCCGCCACATAAGCCACGAGCGGCAGGCTCCTGGCGTAATCGCGGACCGCGGGAACGTCGACCACGCTGCCGATATTGATCCCGCAATGGCAAACGAAGACGCCGATCCGGGTTTCTTCTCCCGAGACCGGATTTTCGTCCGGATAGGTCTTTTCCTTGGTGAGCGAATTACGGGAAGCCGCAAGCAAGGCAGCCGACGCGGCGGATGCTGCGGAGGATTCCATGACCGAGTAAGGGATGTCCTTGGGTCCCGAGAACGCACCGCTGACGAAGATCCCGGGACGGGAGGTTTCCACGGGGGCAAAGTCGCTGGCCGCGGCGAAACCGTCTTCATTGAGCTCGATGCCCAGCCTGGCCGCGAGATCGCGGATGTCCCTGGAGACCTCCAGGCCGACGGACAAAACCACCATGTCGAATTCTTCGCTCCGGGCCACGCCGCCGTCGTCGACATACTCCAGCTTCAGATCGTGCGACCCGGCCCCGGCTGGCTCGATGCTGTGAATCCTGGACCTGATGAAGCGCACTCCGGTTTCCGTCTTCGCCCGATTGTAATAGCGCTCGAACTCCTTCCCGTAGGTGCGCATGTCCATGAAAAATATGGCCGTGTCCAGGTCGCCGTGGGCATGCTCCTTGGCGATGACGGCCTCCTTGATGGCATACATGCAGCAGACGCCCGAACAGTAACCGTGCGCTCCCCGATGGATATCGCGGGAGCCCACGCACTGCAGCCAGGCGATCTTTTGGGGCGCCTTCCCGTCGGACGGCCGGACCAGATGTCCTTCAAACGGGCCCGAAGCACTCAGGATACGCTCAAACTGCATGCTGGTGATCACGTTGGGGTACTTGCCGAACCCGTAAGTATCGTACACGGCGGGCTCGAAGGGCTGGAAGCCGGGAGCCAGAATGAGCGAACCGACCTTGATGACGTGGTCCCTGGCCTTCTGGGAGAAATCGACGGCGCCGGCGGGGCAGAACTTTTCGCAGGCCCGGCATTTCCCGCTCTTGAAATAGATGCAGTTGTCCTCATCGATGACATACTTGAGCGGCACGGCCTGCGGGTACTTGACGTACGCGGCCTTACGCTTTCCAAGCCCTTCGTTGAACAGGTCATCGACCTTCTTGGGGCATTTCTCGGCACAAACGCCGCAGGCGATACATTTGCTCGAATCCACGTACCGCGGCTGTTCCCTCACCGTCACGGTGAAATCGCCGGCTTCCCCTTCCACCTTTTCGACTTCCGCCTTGGTGATCAGTTGAATACTGAGATGACGACCCGCTTCGACGAGCTTGGGCGAGAGGATACACATTGAACAGTCGTTCGTCGGGAACGTCTTGTCCAGCTGGGCCATAACCCCGCCGATCGATGGGCTTTTCTCCACCAGGTAGACGTAAAAGCCGGAATCCGCGAGATCGAGGGCCGATTGCACGCCCGCAATACCGCCCCCCACCACCATCACTGCGCCGGTGACTGGCTTCAATTCATTCTTGTTCTTCATGAACTCACACTCCATAGCCGGTTACGGAAAAACACTGGGACGATTCATTCGCACAGGAAAACAAGCGTTCTATCAAGACCTCAGCATACGGAAACAAATGATTGTGACCGAAGTCACAAATCCTCTCGGCAGACGGCGACTCACGGAATCAACGGAAGGTTTGACGTGAGGACAAACGCTCGTGGTTCAAAGAACTCGGACCGGGGACACCCTGCTCTGCCCGGGAATGCACCTTCCGAAAACAGGATGCACATCGCTTTTCCGCACAATCCCCACACTCTTCGGCGAGACCGGGATCAACGGCGCACCCCGAAGAACATGATCCAAACCCGAGTGAATGAATGGTGAACGACGGACAGCGGCAAGCCGGGTCCCGTGTCTTCTATGAAACAGCATCCTGGAACGATGGGCGGACGCTCCGACATCTAAGCCAAGCTTGAACATCACCTAAAAATTCAGTATCCATATCCCCATTAAATGATTGTGTCTCTTAATCCACCGACCTTGCGAAGTCAAGGGGCATGTTGGGCAAAAATGCGGCTCGCGGCAGCAAAAATGCAACATCTTTAGATACTAGCCTTTTTCACAATCCAGCGTGGAGGAAGGGGAAAGCTCCTCGCTCCCACAGAGGTTCCGCATTCGTCCCGTCCAAGTCCGAAAAGGCTTGCCGCGACTTGCATCCGCCCCACCGCCCGGCAATCCACCCGGATACTCCCTCCGAAAACCCACGCTATTTTGTGCATGCCGGCGCCGGAGAATCGGTCTTGCACAATTTTTCGGGCCGCCTCGCGGCTCGCACGCTCGACATGTCGAATCCGTAGAGTGCCCCGTACTTGCGCACAAGGTAGGCGATGAAGTACTTGGGATTCAAATCCTCTCCGGTGACCGCTTTCAAGAGTTCCCGCGGCCTGTAACGGCTGCCGTGCAAATGCACGTTCGATCGCAGCCAGTCGATAAACGGTGCGAACTCCCCCCGTGAGAAAGACGCATCGAGATCTCCCAGTTCGTCCTCCGCCCGGGCAAACAACTGGGCTGCGTAAAGATTCCCCAGCACATAGACGGGAAAGTACCCGATGGACCCCTCGGCCCAGTGGATGTCCTGCATCAGGCCGCGGCTGTGATCGGGTACGGACAGCCCGAGATACTCCCGGGTTTTGTGCTCCCACAATTCCGGCAGATCACGCACCTCGACGGCATATCGAATGAGCGCCAGTTCCAGTTCGAAACGCAACATCACGTGAAGGTTGTAAGTCACCTCGTCGGCCTCGGTCCTTATCAGGCTGCGCCGCACATCGTTGACCATGAGGTGAAAGGATTCCAGGGAGGATTCCGCCAGGTGCGGAAAGAACCTGCAGGCCCTCGGATAGAAGAATTCCCAGAATCCCAGGGACCGGCCCACCCAGTTTTCCCAGGTGAGCGCCTGGGATTCGTGAATCCCCATGGACGCCGCGCGCCCCATGGGAGTCCCCCAGTGCCCGGAATCGAGCCCCTGGTCGTACAAACCGTGTCCCGTCTCGTGCAAGGCGCTGAAAAACGCCATGCCGAAGCAGGACGTGTCGTATCTCGTCGTTATTCGGACGTCTCCCGGACCCATGGTGGCCGTGAACGGATGCGCGGCCGGGTCCATTCGACCGCAGTTGAAGTCGTAGCCCGTCAGCCGGACCGCCTCCCTGGCGAGCGCTTCCTGAGCGGGCTCCGGGTAGTGCCGCGGGAATCTCTCCCGGTCAGGCGTCACGTTGCTGTTCTCGATGCAGTGCAGAATCCGCAGGAGCGCCTCTTTGAGCACCCCGAACAGGGGTTCGATGTTTTCCGCGGTCTCTCCCGGTTCGTAGTCGTTGAGCAATGCGTCGTAGAATTCGTTCCCGGAATCGAGCAGGCTCGCTTCGTTGCGTTTGAGCTCCACGATCCTTTTCAGATACGGCATGAATGACTTCCAGTCATTGCGCGGTCTGAAAACCTCCCAGGCCAATTCCCCCTCAGCCGCCGCCCTGGCCAGTTCCACCGCGAGCGTGCGCGGCACTTTCACCGCCCGGTCGAAGCTCCTCCTCCATTCGCGAACGTTGACGGCTTCGGGACACAGCCGATCCTCCACCAGCCGCGATTCCTCCACCCTCTCGAGCATCTCTCCGATCTTTGGATCGGTCGTCCTGGCCGACAGCAGCTCGGCAAGGGCGCCGAACTGGACCGCGCGATGGGAATGGCCTCCCGCCGGCATGCACACCCGCTGATCCCAGATCAGCAGAGAGCGCATCGATTCCAGACAGGCGATCTCCCTGCTGTGAGACAACAGCCACTCATACGCTTTCCGGGGCCTCATCCTGCCCTCCGTGAATCCCGCGGGTTCGGATTTAAACATGAAGAGCTCGGACGGATCGTGCGCGAGGTCGCCGAACCAAGCAGGGTTCGGCTTGAAAAGGAAGGTGAAGTCCAGTCGTTCCACCGGCCGGAGTCTGCGATCCACACCCTCGACCGGGCTGTTTCTTAAGAGAATTTAACACTACTATAATCGATGTTGCCAAAGACGGTTAGACAATTTTATGATAGCCTGCAAAAAGACAGAAGACTCAAGAGAGCCCGCATAATGAGCGTGAATCGATGACCGAAGACAGAAACCCGCCGGCTGAGAAGACCGATCGCATCCTTGATCTGCACAATCATATCCTGCCGGGACTCGACGACGGAGCCGACGACTGGCCGCAGAGCCTGGCCATGGCACGGCTGGCGGTGGACGACGGCGTTTCGGGCATCGTCTGCACCCCGCACTGGATTTCCGGCTTCTACGACAATACGGCGGAGATGGTTCTCGACCGCCTGGAATCCTTCAGACGCAAGCTCGCCGAAGAACGGATTCCCTTGTCGGTGTACCCGGGCTCCGAACTGCGCCTGGATGCCGACCTGGCGGGCAAGATCAAGTCCAGAGAGGTGCTCACTATCAACGATACGGGGCGATATGCGCTGATCGAGTTCCCCGACCGATTTCTGCCGGGCAACATGGACCATGTTTTCTGGCAGCTGCAATCCAATGAAATCACGCCGGTCCTGAGCCATCCCGAGAGGCATGGGCACCTGATGCGCAATGCACCGCTCATCTATCGCTGGGTGGAGATGGGAGTCCTCGTCCAGATCACGTCGGCAAGCCTTCTCGGGCGATTTGGAAGCGAGGTGCGGAGGTTTTCCGTTCTCCTCATGTCTCACAACCTCGCTCATATCCTGGCAACGGATGCGCACGGCCTCCATGTGCGCACTCCCCGGCTCTCCGATGGCCTGAGCGCCGCCGTGTCCATAGTGGGCGAGGAATCGGCGCGCCGGATGGTCGACGAGACGCCCTGGAGCATCATCCGGGGCGAGCCCGTGAGACTGCCCGACCCAGTGCCCCTGCGCAAGGCATCCGTCGATTCCCCGCTGAGAAGATTTTTTTCCCTGTTCGGCGTGCATCCTCATTAGCCGCCGGACCGTTCCCGTCTTCCCCGCCGTTTCCTTCTTCCGATGCGTCCTCCCGTAGTCGGCAGCGATGCCCGAACGCATGCACTCGCGTTAGCGGAGCCGCGGACGGCGCCACGGCGTGATGCGGGGGTTCCCCTTCCGCTCAGGAAATCACCTTCCGCAGGTAACGGAAGGCGTCGCGGGCCGCTTCCACCGCATTGTCCACATAGGTGTAGAGCTCCACCGTGACGTATCCTTCGAATGCGATGCCGCGAACGGCTTCGAGGACCGCCGGGAGATCGATGGCTCCCTCCCCCGGCATCAGGTGATGGTGTATGCGCGACGCCGCTATGTCCTCGAGGTGGAAGTGCCCGATCATGCTTTTCATTTTCGGAATGAGCGCCTGAGGGTCTTCACCGACGCAGAAGAAATGGCCTATGTCGAAATTCAATCCGAACACCTCCGGGTCGAGCAGGCGGAACAGTTCCAGGAACTGCCGGCTGTTTTCGATGAGCAGGCCCGGTTCCGGTTCGATGAGAATCCGGACCCTTTTCTTGCGGGCTCTTTCCTCGACGGCGGCAAGCCCTTCCCGAAAGAATCGGAACCCCTCTTCGCGGGTGATCCCGTCCAGCGGGCCGCCCGGTTCGGTGGAAATTGTGCGGGCACCGAGATCCCGCGCCAGATCGATGCAATTCAGAGTGTACTCCACCCGTCTCTTTCTCTCCCCGGCATCCTTTTCTATCCAGGACGGATGATAGGTATCCCCGTCGGCATGATGCATGAAGGCGTTGACGTTGGATATTTCCATGCGATGTTCGCGTAGCGCCGCCCGGATTTGCTTCCGTCCGGCGGCGCTGAGTTGCGTCGGATAGGCGTGGGGCACGTCCGCCATGATTTCGATGCCCTGGTATCCGATATCCGCCAGGATGCGGATGGTATCCTTGAGGGAATGCCTGAGGAATCCATTGGAGCTGAAGGCAAATTTCATGGGTCGACCTGTGGTTTTTCGTGAATGAGTGGTCGGAGATGGGCCAGAGACCGGGTGGCCGCTTCTTCGGGCTGGTGCGGATAGGTGTAGAGCTCCACGGTAATGAACCCGTCGTAGCGGTTGTCGTCGAGGATTCGGAACAGGGCCGCGAAATCGACTTCCCCCAGCCCTGGAATCAGGTGATAGTGCTTTCGCCGCGCGATGTCCTCGATGTGCACGTGAAAAATCCGAGCCCCCAGGGAACGGACCACGAATTCCGGCTCTTCGCCCAGAACATGGCTGTGCCCCAGGTCGAGGTTTGCGCCGAACCAGGGAGAATCCAGCGCCCGCATCAACGCCTCCAGCTCCCCGCACCGTTCCACGAGAAGCCCCGGCTCATATTCCATGCCGATTCGGACTCCATGGGCTTCTCCGCACCGAAGAACGGCTTCGAGTGAGTCCTTCAGCAGTTCGAGCGATTCCGAGGGGAGTGTCCCCGGAACCATTCGACCGGAGGTCACGCTCACGTTCGGGCATTCCAGTTCATGTGCGATTTCGACGCATCGCTTTGAATACTCGATTCGCCATTTTCTCGCATCCGGGTCCGGGTTCGCCAGCGAAGGCTCGAACAAGGGCTCCCAAAAACACCCGCCGTAATACCCCACGGCCGTGTTTGCGTTCACGTTCGCCGCGCGGATGCCGGAGCGACGGAGGACCGCCTTGAGCCCGGCAAGCTCGGGATCGAGTCGCCGGCCTGCGAACAGGTGGGGCACATCCGCCAGGACCTCGACTCCGTCGAATCCGATCGCCGCGATGCGCTCCACCGCTTCACAGACGGAAAAGCGAACGAACGCGTTGGTGCTGAAGGAAAGCCCCGGCATTCAATTCACTCCGGTCGCCGATTTCCGGGAGGGACCATCGAGGCCTTTACGGCCTGAAAACGCCCGGGCGTAGTCCAGCAGCATTTCAAATTGCTGCTGGAGACGGTATTCATCGACACCCAGCGGTTCTTTGAAGTATGAGGCAAGATGCGGCATGAGCCCCGATTCGCCGTTCCTCGCGGCAAATTCCGCGAAACGCACCAGGTCGATGACCAGGGGAGCCGCCAGGAGCGAGTCGTAGCCCTGCCAAATGAACTGCACGGTCATCTTCGTCCCCAGGAATCCCCGGAAGTGCACGAAATCCCAGGCCGTTTTCTGATCGTCCAGAGAAGGCACGTAATCGATGCGGACCCGAGAGTGCGGCGTGTACCCGAGGATTCTGGACAAGACGCCGTCCTTGGTCTTTATTTTGGACTCCCGGTTCGCGGAGTTTTCCAGAACGGCGCCGTCCATGTTCCCCAGAATATTGAACCCCTCCCAGCTCAGGACCTCGAGATTCCGGCACACGAACAACGGCGCGAGTGCCGATTTGACCAGGGTTTCGCCCGTCTTCCCGTCATTGCCCATAACGGGGACCCCTCTTGCTTCGGCCATGCGCACCAGGGCGGGTGGCAGAGCGCCGTTGGACGGAGTGAAATTCACATAGGGACATCCCTCGCGAATCGCGGCATAGGCATAGATGGTGCTCGCCCTCACGGCCTCGCTTTCGTTCCGCTCGATGCTCCGCTCGAGGGCGTCCGGCTCCAGGTGTCGTTCGTCAATGGCCAGGGGCGGTTCGGTGGACGCCAGGTTGACGACCACCACGATGTCCGCTCCGGTCTTTCGTTTGAAGCTTCGAAGCTGTTCCGCGATACGGACGATTTCCTCCCACACGGAAACCCGGGGGGAATCGACGGAGGAAGCCATGCGGCGGATCGCATCACCGCAATTGCGGACGGTGCCCACCCCGACGTGGCGATCGGTCTCGAGCAGATCCTCCTCAACCTGCTGCAGGATCCGCTGATCGAGCGCCCCGGTCTTTTCCGCAAAAGCCCACGCCTCGTCGCGCAGGCTCCCGGCACGGATGTCACATCCCCCGAACACGAGCCGGTCCACGCCCGCCAGGTCCAGGCGCCCGAACGGTTCGAGAACGCTCACCATTCCCGTCGGAGCGGCCAGGCCGCGCCGCAGGGCCGCCGCTCCCGCCACCACCATGCTGGAGATGGACCCCAACGCCCCGATCAACCAGACGCCGACTTTCCTGCTTTTCATTGGAGACTCGAATCCTTAACGCAATCCGACCCGGGTTTTCGGCTCGAATTCTTGGGCACCCCGCGCCCCACTGCAAGGGAAGCGCGGCAACAAATGCCTGGGAAGATCGGAGGGCGGAGCAATCCACCCGGCCTCGCAGAATCTTTCGCTTCGCCCGGGAGCGTTTTGCTCCAACGGCTCAACACGCTCCCGAAGTCCCTCCGGGCCTGGTCCGGCTATATCCTGCCCGTCCGGTAGTCGGTTCTGCCCAGGGGCAGCAGGGCACAGTTCGAGGGCAGTTCGCCCGTCTGCACGACGCAATCGATGGTGATACCCCCCCTGGCGTTCCACAGGCCGACCACCCGGAGAAACGCGGCATCGAGGGCATCGCTCAAACGCTTGTGAATATAGGCCGTGCAGTCCTCGTGGAAAGTCCCCAGGTTCCGGAAACTTCCCAGGAAAAGCTTGAACGACTTGCTTTCGACCAGCCGGTCCCTCGGAACGTAGTCGACGATCAGGGTGGCAAAATCAGGCTGTCCCGTAATGGGGCAGATGGTCGTCAATTCCGGAGCGGTGAGGCGGACCGTGTAGTTTGTTCCCGGATGCGGATTGGCGAACGTCTCGATAACGGCCTCATCCGGATTGGCGGGCACGCCGGCCTGCCGTCCCAGTTGAGTCAGTGATGAATAGCCATCGATGGGCATTGGATCTCCTTAGAACGGGAATTGCTTTCAGGGTTGCCGCGGGATGAAACGCGCTCAATCCCGAACGTAGCGCGTCGGGTCCGGTATTCCTGCTTCCATGAATCCTTTCTTTCTGAGAATGCAACTGTCGCAGTGTCCGCAGGCCAGTCCCCGGGCGTCGGGATCGTAGCAGGAATGGGTCAGGCTGTAGTCGAGGCCGAGCTCAAGACCGCGCTTGATGATCTCCCCCTTGGTCAGACGAATGAGCGGGGTATGGACCTTGATGCGCATTCTGCCTTCCACGGTTTCCCGGATCGCCAGGTTGGCCATCCTTTCAAAGGCGGCAATGTATTCCGGGCGGCAGTCGGGGTACCCCGAATAGTCGAGCGCGTTGACGCCGATGAATATGTCCGCGGCGCCGAGCACCTCCGCCCACGCCAGCGCAAAGGACAGAAAGATGGTATTCCGGGCCGGCACATAGGTTGCCGGAATACGGTCCGACATCTTTTCGACGGGAACGTCTTTGGGAACTTCCTCATGGCCGGTCAGAGCGGACCCTCCAATCCGATCCAGCGGCAGCTCCAGCACGAGGTGTTCCCTTGCCCCCAGGGCGGGTGCCGAACGCCGGGCGGCCTCCACCTCCACCCCGTGCCTCTGGTGGTAGAAGAAGCTCAACGCGTAAGCCTCGAATCCCTCCGCCTTGGCAACGGCAAGGCAGGTGGTGGAGTCGATGCCCCCTGAAAAGAGCACCACGGCTTTGCGACGATGTTCCTGTCCCAAGAAAGATCCCCTCACTCCAATGGTTCCCGGCGGTGGTCCGCTTGTCAGACTCCTCGTGTATCCGGCTCCCAGATGATCTTGTGGAGCTGTAACCCGAGCCGGACTCGCAGACGATCGGCAAGGATCCACTCAGCCAGTTCCCTCGGCTCCAATTTGCCGAAAACGGGAGAAAAACAAACCGTGCTGCCGGTTCCGGCCCGTTCCGCTGCCAACCGCTCGATCTCCCTGGCAAATTCGTAATCCTCCCGCGTTCCGATGACGCACTTGATCTCGTCACGCGATCCCAGGCGCTCCAGGTTCTCCATATCATTGGCGTCCGACTCGCCGCTCGACGGACACTTGAAATCAACGATCTTCACGCAGCGGCGGTCCACCACGGAGATGTCCATGCTGCCGTTGGTCTCGACCAGCACCGTGTGGCCCAGGTCGAGCAGTTCTGCGACAAGCTCCGGAGTTTCCGGTTGGAGAAGAGGCTCCCCCCCCGTGATTTCCACCAGCGGGCAGTCGAACCGACGCACCCGGCCGATGATCTCCCGCAGGGTGACGAAGTCTCCTTCATCGTAGGCGTACCGGGTGTCGCAATAGGAGCAGCGCAGGTTGCACCCGGTCAATCGCACGAACACGCAGGGCCATCCCGCATACCCGGATTCCCCCTGGATGCTGTGGAAGATCTCGTTCACCCGCAGCGCCACTCATTCCTCCCGATACGTCACTCCCGCGTCGGGGGTCTCGCAGACCTTCACTTTGACCACCTTGATCGCGGGGGCATCGAGTTTCCCGGACAATTCCCGGTATACATATCGGGCCAGGTTCTCGGAGGTTGGATTCCGATCCTTGAAGGCAGCCAGATCGTTGAGATTGCAGTGGTCCATTTCGACCATGATCTGCTTCAGGGCTTTGTCGATGTCGTAGAAATCGATTCCGATGCCGATTTCGTCCAACTCCCGGCACTCCACGTACACTTCCACCGTCCAGTTGTGACCGTGAAGCCGCGCACAGTCTCCCGGGTAATCGCGGAGAAGATGGGCCGCCGAAAAACCCGATCGGAAAAAGACTTCATAAACCCCCGGCATGGTTCTCCCCGAATACGCCTCGAATGGTCCACAGCCTGCATCACGCCCGCGAGAGAAGGTTCAACCTCGAACAGCCTCACCGCGTCGCGAGGCCCGCACGCCGAGGCCATTGAACCCATACGGCCCCCCACGCCCCGGACCGTGCCGACGTTGCCGGTCAGGCATTCCGCGCGGCTGCCCGCCACATCGCGCGAGGAGTCGTCTTCCGCATTTCTTCACGCCTTTGCTCAAGCTTTCATACTTTAACGCAAAATTTCTTCACCGGGCAATCAAATTAGTCACTCGGGCAACACCGGACGGTCACGGAGAATCGAGGCTCCCGCCCGGCTCGAAACTCCGGGCATCGCAGCCTTCTCGCGACCGTGCCGCACGGTTTCCGGCGAGCTCAACGGCCGCCCCGCACCCGACTTTGCTTGCACCCCCCCCGCAACCGGAGTAAAAGGGATGGGAAATCCGAATGATCGCCGTCCGCGCCTCACGCGCGGTTGCGCCCGGAGTGTTGGAAGGTCGGCCGGGCGCGGCATTGAACTGAAGATGGAAAGACAATCCCAGCACAGGAGGAAACGATGCACCGCCGGAACCTCGATCCCGCCCGGTTTTGCGTCCTGGGCCTTCTTTTCGCCTTGCTTTCCGGTTATCAGCCGGGTTGGGCCTCCGACTCGGCGCCTCTCGCACAACCCCAAAACAGGTATATGGCGACCGCTGCAAGTGGCGGAGAATTCGGGCTGCTCCGGGAGGAACTCACCCGGTCCGGCGCGACCATCATCCGGGAGATGCCGGGAATTCTGACGTTCGCGGTTTCGATTCCGCCGCACAGGAGGGACCTCGCCAGGCCCGGAGCAATCAGCCACGCCGCGGGGATCGCCAGGGACGGATTGCGGGCGCTCGTTCGGCCCGCAATGAAGCGGGAACTGCTCAATTCCGACGGGTCGCGCAAATCCTATGAAGTGAAAGTGTCCCGGGATTTGTGCAGCGAGGTGATCCCCGATCCCGCGTTCAAATTGGCGGGCCTCATGTGGAACGTGCACAGGGTTCGTGCCCCGGCCGCATGGAAGACCACTCTCGGATCGTCCAGCGTGCTGGTTGGAGTCGCCGACACCGGTCTGGACTTCACCCACACGGAGCTCGCATCCCAGGTCGTGCACGTGAAGGACCTCACCGCCGATGAAGATTCCCCGATCTGCGAAAGCTATTTCGGCCAGTCCGATCTGGACAACGCCCGAATCTACGGCGGACCCGCGAGAACCGATTGGCACGGGCACGGGACCTGGATCGGCGGCAATATTGCCGCGATGCTCGACGGCGCCGGGATCAACGGCATAGCCCCTGAAGTCGGGCTGGTCTCGCTCAAAATTGCGCAGTGGTGCGGCTACGCCTACGATTCGACCATCATCGCGTCATTCCTTTACGCCGCGGACAAGGGCATAGACATCGTGAGCATTTCGTTCGGCGGGTACGTCGACCGTAGCGATCCCGAGCAGGACCAGACTTACCGTCGGTATGCCGCGGCGGTTTCCTACGCTCTCAAGAAAGGCACCGTGATCGTCGCGGCGGCCGGCAATGAACACGTGCGGATCGGCTCCGGGGGCGAGGTCCTCAGCCACGGGAGTATGACCACGCCCGGCGGCTACCTGGAGGATCTGCACGGTCAGTGGGCGGTCCCCGGAGGAATCCCCGGAGTGGTGATGGTTTCCGCGACCGGCAACGTTGTCGAGGCCGCATCGCCCGCCTGTCCCGGCGACAGCGCGGAATCGTTCAATGCGACATGCAAGCCCGAGTCCGACCGCCATCAACCTTTCGGAGCCGGTAAGCTGAATCAGCTCGCCTACTACAGCAACTACGGACCCAGGATCGATGTGGCGGCCCCGGGGGGGGCCCGCAAATTCAATCTCCCCGCAGCGGACGGGGGCGGCACCCCGGGCTGGCCGGTCACAAGAGACAAGCCGTTTCGTGCCTGGGAAACCTTCAGCACCACTTCGAACTGGGGCCTCGTGGTACCCTGTTACAGGATCACCGCCAAAGGGTTTCCAAACCCTTCCGAATGCTATACGGTCATGCAGGGGACATCCATGGCAACACCGCATGTGTCGGCGGCCCTGGCCCTGCTCGCCGGAGCCTACCCCTGGCTGCGCCACAATCCTCAACTCCTGGTCTTTTTTCTTAAGGAAGGCGCGCGGAAAATCGACGAAAACACCACTCCGCCCTTGAGTGCAAGGGACAAATCGCGCGGCGACCTCACCGGGCTCCCATGCAGCAGCGGCTATTGCCATCTGGGGGGAAAACCCATCTCGTATCGGGAAGCATTCGGAGCCGGCATGGTGAACGCTCGCTCATTCCTGTTTCCGAAGAACTGACGGCGGAATCCGTCAAGCGCTTTCGGCCGCGAGACCGCTCCGGGAGAGTCGGAGGCGGGAGGCTCGAGCCGCTTCCTTGATTCGATGATGAGAGTGTTCAAGCTTGACAGCGGGGGTGCGCCTGTAGTATTTACTGATCGATAAATAAACACCATTGCAGGGAGCCGCCCATGAAAGTCCGTACACGCGATTCCGGAGGCACACGTCGAGCGATTCTGGACGCGGCACAACGCCTTTTTGCCCGAAACGGTTTTTCGGGCACCTCCATGAGGGAGATTGCGAAAGCCTCCGGAGTCTCCCAGCCTCTCATCCATCACTACTTCGGCAGCAAGGAGGGGCTCTACCGCGCGATCAAACAGAGACTCATGGAGCAGGCTCGCGATGCGATGCCCCTGAATGAGGATACTCCGAGAGACATCTCCTTCATCGGCGAGTTCATCCGTAGCGCATTCCTGTTCCTACGGAAAAACGACGACTTGCTCAGACTTTCGGTATGGTCCAACCTGGAAGGCGAAAGCAGCCTGTGGCCGGAGGCGGAAGTGCTGGTGCACAGGATGTTCGTTCAAATCCTCAACCTGCAAACCGGCGGCTTTATCCGTCGGGAGCTCGACCCGCTTCTTCTCCTCCTCATGGCCGAGGCGCTGACCCTGTATTGGTGCCAGAACCGCTCCTACTACTTGAGCCTTTTCAACGAAGAAGCGGAAGAAGTTGACGATCGTTACCTTAACCAGGTGCTCGATGTGATGCTTCACGGGATCAAACCACGCAGCAAAGACGAGGCTCCGTCGCGTTTATGAGAAGACTCGATACGTTTCCCCCTGAAATACCAACGGGTTCCCGCGACAAACCACCGTCCGGGGAAGAACATTCCTGTTCGACCCCAGCGGAGCCGTTGAGGTCACGGCTGGACGAGGGAATTCTCCGCGCGGTCGACTGGCTGGTTTGCGATCAGCATCCCGATGGATTCTGGGCGGGAATGCTTCAGTCCAATTCCTGCATGGAAGCGGAGTGGGTGCTCGCCATGCATTTTCTGGGCATCGACGATGACCCGAAATACGACGGGGTAATTCGCGCGATACTTGGCGAGCAGCGGGCGGACGGTTCGTGGGGTGTTTTCCATAAAGCGCCCAACGGCGACATCAACACGACGGTTGAGTGTTACGCAGCGCTCCGCGCTTCCGGGCTGGCCCCCGAGAGCGCCCCCCTGAGCAGTGCCAGGGAATGGATTCTTGCCGGCGGGGGGCTCGCGAACATCCGTAATTTCACCAAGTACTGGCTGGCCCTGATTGGGGAATGGCCCTGGGAAGGCACGCCGACCATTCCTCCCGAGCTGATCTTTTTCCCTCCCCGGATGCCGTTGAACATCTATCATTTCGCTTCCTGGGCGCGCAGCACCATCGTTCCGCTGTCGATCCTCTCCGCCCGGCGCCCGGTGAGGCCGCTGCCCGAGGACCGCAGGCTCGACGAATTGTTCCCCCAGGGGCGCTCCGCATTCGACTTCAGATTGCCGCGAAAGGACGGCTGGCTTTCATGGGAAGGCTTCTTTCACGTGTGCGATCGCATTTTGCGCCTTTATGCGCGCACGCGCCGTGCTCCGTTTCGGGAAACCGCCATCCGGGTATGCCTGGAATGGATCATCCGACGCCAGGAAACCGACGGGGCATGGTCGGGCATTCAGCCCCCGTGGATCTACGCCCTGCTGGCGTTGCACGCCGAGGGCTACGGACTCGATCACCCGATCCTGAGGGCGGGCCTGCGCGCTTTCGATTCTCACTGGTCCTATGAGCGCGACGGAGGCATCTACCTCCAGGCCAGTGAATCTCCCGTATGGGACACGGTATTGTCGCTCCGCGCCCTGGCCGACTGCGGCGAGGAACGGAAAGCGTCCGTTTCGATCGCTTCCGCTCTGGAGTGGCTGCTGAACAGGCAGATCAGCGTGCCTGGCGACTGGGCTGTCCGTGTCCCCAGTGTTCCCTGCGGCGGTTGGGCTTTCCAGCGCGCCAACAGCTTCTATCCGGATGTGGACGACACGGCGGTGGCGATCGAAGTGCTCGCAAGGCTGAGGCCGTTCACGGCGAACCAGTCGGCCGTCGACCGGGCGATCCGTAGCGCCAGGGACTGGGTTCTCGCCATGCAGTGCTCTAACGGGGGATGGGCGGCCTTCGACCGGGACAATGATTTCAAGCTGGTGACCAAGATTCCCTTCTGCGACTTCGGAGAGTTGCTGGATCCGCCGAGTGTCGATGTGACCGCGCATGTCATCGAGGCTTTGGCCGCGCTGGGCTGGGACATGACATCGAGGGAAATCGAGGCGGCCGTGAGTTTCATTCGACGGGAGCAGGAAGCTGAAGGAAGCTGGTTCGGAAGATGGGGTGTGAACCACATTTACGGAACGGCGACGGTATTGCCGGCCCTGCGGGCCATCGGCGAAGACATGTCGTCGGCCTATGTGCTCCGGGCGGCCGACTGGCTGGCGTCCCGCCAGAACGCCGACGGCGGATGGGGAGAGACGCCGGCTTCCTACATGGACGACTCCCTGCGCGGCGTCGGGGAAAGCACGGCATCCCAGACGGCCTGGGCGATCATGGGCCTGGTGGCGGTGGGCAGCGGCGCCCACGACGATACCGTCCGGCGCGGAATCGATTTTCTGCTGTTCGCCCAACATGGCGGTACGTGGGAAGAACCGCAATACACCGGAACCGGATTCCCCGGGTACAGTGTGGGAGAACGGATACGCCTCCGGGACATGGGCGCCTCACTGAAGCAGGGCACCGAGCTCCAGCGCGCGTTCATGATCAACTACAACCTGTATCGACATTATTTCCCGCTGATGGCCCTCGGCCGCGCCAGGTACCACCTGCAGCTGCGGCGGTCCGCCAGGGAGGGCGGGAATGGCGAGACCACCCCGAACGGTTCTGCATTGTGACCGGCCAGTCGCAACGGCGCACCGAAGTTCCGAACTCTGAAAAGCGGCGCCGTTTCAGAAAGACTCGGCCACGGCGCGTTCCAGGTTCACCCAGGCGAGCTGATACCCGTACAGGGCGGCATAGAAGTTGTTCCGCGCCTGAACCAGGTAGGACTGAGCATCCAGCACCTCGGTCTCGATGGCCATCTGCTCGCGATACTGGACGTGGGTGATTCTCTGGTTCTCCTCGGCCTGGGTCACGGCAACACGGGCGGTGGCCAGGTTGGCGCGCGCCACTTCCAGTTGCTCGAACGCCTCCTTGACTTCGATCTGCACCTGCTTGACCAGGTCCGTCCGCCGCTTTTTCAGAGCCTCGCGGCGGTGCCGCCACTGACTGATGTTGGCCCGCGTCTTTCCGCCTTCAAAAAAGTTCCAGTCCACCCTCACTCCGACCGCGGCGTTGTGATCGTTGGAGAAATCGTTTTCCGTGGCCGGAAAATCCTTGCCTTCACGGTAATAGGTGCCAAACAGGGACACCCTGGGAAATGCCGCGCTGCGCGCAGCGCGCCCCCCTTCTTCGGCCTCTCGTATGCCGGCGTCGATGGACGCCAGTTCGGGCCTGTTCTTTTCGGCGCGCAGGAAAAGCTCGTTCAATTGAGGCAGCGCATCCCGGGTGCCGTCCGCGGGAGGCGTCTTCTCCCATTCGATCAGTTCAAGTTCCGCGGATTCCTCGATCCCCAGGAGGCGATTCAGTTGGAACCGGAGGATCGAGAGTTGCTTCACCGCCTCTTTTTCGCGCTGGAGTGCGTCCGCCAGGGCCACGTCCGCCTTGAGCGTGTCGTTGCGGGCCGTAAGTCCCTGGCGGTACAGCGCGGCCGCGTCATCGTAATGGGACCTGAGCTGGGTCACGTTTTGCCGAACCACCTCGATCACCTTCTGAGCGTACAGTACACTGATGAAGGCCCGCCGCACGTCCCGCACCAGGTTCAATGACGTCTCCGAGCGCCGGTGGCCGGCGATGTGCTTCTCCTGCTTTGCCATTTCGTAGCGGGCCTGAATTCCAAATCCCTGAAACAGGGGCTGCGTGATCTGAGCCTGCCAGTGATTGAGCGTCGTGTCACTGGTCTGGAACTGGACATAGGGGGAACCCGGCAAGTCGGTGATCTTGGCGATGGGCTTGTCCTGCCATTGGGTAAAACTGTAGGAACCGTCCACTCTCGGCAGGAAATCGGCCTGCGCAGCCTTCACCCCCTGTTCAGCCGACTTGATGTCTTCATCCGCCGCCTGCATGACGGGGTTATGGGCCAGGCCGTATTCCACCGCTTCCTGAATGGTGAAAACCCGGGCGGGCAGGTCGCGTGGAACCGGAAGCCGTTCCCCGGCGCGCGCCTCGCCGCCTGCCGGAACAGCCACCAGGATCACCAGGGCGAACACGGACATCCACAAAGAGGTCTTTCGACTTATGTTCCTGTTCGACGGGTTCCGGACCATCGCTTTTCTCCGGGCGAAGAGCTTGAAAAAGCAGGCTCCCGATCATCTCATGCGCTGCCAGTGGCCATTTACTTAATGAAACAAGAGGATGCGTGTCAAACAAATTCAGAAGGGTTGAAAGGCGGGTGTCGCCATCCGGGAGCGATCGTCCGGGCACGGGGACATCGGGAATCGCACGGCCGGGCTGCGCTCAGGGTTTCTGCATTCGCAGTCGCTCCGTAACCGTCGGAAAGAATTCGGCTTTCGTGTGAGGCAGAAACAACGCGGCCACATAGTGACTCATGTAGCTGGGGACTTCGGAGAGATCGAAATTGGTCATCATGCCGGCCACCCGGCGTTCCTGATCCAGTAGTTCCCGGGCCAATGCCATCAGGGTGGCCCCTTGGAGCGAACCGTTGCCGACGAACTGAAACCGTTCCCGGGGCAAATCCGGGAGGATTCCGATGGTGACGGCATTCTCGATATTGATGAAGTTGCCGAATCCGCCCGCAAGGATGACCTGGTCGATGTCCCCGAACTCTATCCCAACACTCTCCAACAGAGTCACGTAACCGGCGAACATCGCCGCCTTGGCCCGGATCAGGTTGTCCACATCCGCTTCGCTGAATGTGATGTCCTGACCGATCTGATTGTCCTCGGCATATGCGACGACGTACTCCCTGCCGAATTCACCCATCCTGAGCCGCGGCGTATTCAGGTCGGTTCGAAACCGACCGTTGGGCTCCAACAGGCTCGACTCCATCAAGGCCGCCATCAGGTTGATCATGCCCGATCCGCAGAGGCCTTTCGGCTTGGTCATGCCGATGGTGATGATCATCGGTTCGTAGTTCTCGGGATTGACGCTCACCTCTTCGATGGCCCCAACGGTCGCCCGCATGCCGTGCTTGATGCCGCCTCCTTCAAAGGCCGGTCCTGCCGAGCAGGCGGCGCACGCAAGCCACTGCTCGTTGCCGATCACGATTTCCCCATTGGTGCCCAGATCGATATAGAGCGTGAGCCTGGGGTCCTTGTATATCCCCGAAGCCAATACCCCCGCCACAATGTCGCCGCCCACGTAGCTGGACACCGACGTCACGCAGTTGATGAACACGTGGGGAGGGACATCGAGCCCCAGATCGCGGGCTCTCACCAACGGGACGTTGCAGACCGTCGGAACGTAAGGTGACAGACGTATGGAACCCGGATCGATACCGTAGAACAGATGCGTCATGGTGGTGTTGGCCGCCATGGTGATGTGCGAAATTTCATCCGCCGGAATGGCATGTTTGTGGAGAAGTTGGTGCATGAGCCGGTTGATGGTGGCGACCACCGCTTCCTGCAAGCGCTTGAGTCCCTGTTCTTTCTGGCTGTACATGATCCGCGTGATGACATCGTCCCCGTAGGTCAACTGACCGTTGTAGTCGGCCGCATGGCCCAGGACTTCCCCCGCGGCGATGTCGATGAGTTGCACCCACACGGTCGTGGTGCCGATATCGACTGCGAAAGCCAGATGCCGCTGCGTGGTATCCCCCCCCTCCACATTCAGCACATGGGGGAAATGATAGCGGCGGCGCGAGAAGTCGAGCGTCGCCGTCACCTCAAAGTTGTTCTCCCGCAACGCCCGACTCAGCGCCCGGGTCAGATAGAAGTCGAGGGTGACGGCATCCAGCCCGTGCCGGCGCGCGAGGCCGGCCTCCAGCCGGGACATGTCGCAGAGGTTGTTCATGAGAGTCGGCGGCGTGAGCTCGACAAGCCTCTTTTCAAATGCCGGACTGTAGAGGCCCGCGGCTTTGATGGCCTTGAAATCGATGGGGCTGGGTCGAAGGGCGATTCCGGGATGACGGCGCAGGATCGAGCGCCGATCCAGCAGGGATTCCGGAGGAATCCGAACCACTACGTCCGAATACACCCGGCTCCGACAGGCATTACGGTATCCGGCGTTCCAGTCGGACTCGCCGATGTTCTCACCGGGATCCGTTTCCAATTCCCCGAATTCCAGGATCACTCTACACTTCCCGCAAACCCCCTGGCCGCCGCACGAAGCATTGACGTGCACGCCTGCATCCAGGGCCGCGCGGAGGAGGTTCTCCCCATCTTCCACGGCAATCGTGATTCCGTATGGTTCAAAAATGACATTCCTGGTCATGGCAAGCCGTGTAAGGACTCTCCTTTCTGATCTGCACGCCCGGAACCTCCCGCGGCGTCACGCACCGGCCCCGTCGATTCCTGCCCGCGACGCCGTCAAAACCGGGGGAAAGCCCCGCTCTGATCGTATCAACTGCGGGCCGTCCCCACTCCGACGGACCTTCGTCCGATTCCCCGAGATCGGCCTCCGAAAACCGGATCGTTCTCGTCCGGCACGATCCGCCGATTGTCGATCACAGGACAAATCCCGGCACTTCCTCACACGGAATGACGAAAGAGGGTTCATGGAGCAGGGCCGGCTCCGGTGCATGGCCGGTGCAGCCATTCAGGATGAACGTGACGAGCGGCGTCCGAAAAGAAAGCGATAAAGCTGGGTCCCGTGCTTGATTCCGCCTGCTGCGGCTCTGTCGCAAAGCGATGCATCGCTTCCACAGATAATGCAGAACGAACCCGAACACAAGAGTTTTGACGGCGGATTCTTTTCGGGATGCGAAACGACGGCTGCGTTCCGTGACGGTCAGCCGGGAGTTACCGCCCGCCGTGGGTTGTCCCGACTTCTCGCGCAAGGCGACCACGGATTTTGCTCTCCTTCCCCGCTAATACGGATTTACCTAGAAAATAGATTCACGGGTGAAACTGTTTTCATGCTTCGCGGGTGTCACAGGGGGCATGGATAATTGCGTTCAAAATGATACTCTCAAAGCGTGGGGGACGTATCCCCCACACCCCCTCGCCGCTTCGCGGCTCCGTGTGGCGCTGCGGCGGCGGCCTTCGGCCAGTCGCCGACAGCGCCGAGCACTCGGCCTCACGCGCTTGCGCGTGTGGCCGAAACTTGGGGGGTGCGGGGGAATCATTCCCCCGCTCTTTTGTGCTTGAAAGATACATCTTGAACACAACTTCGTATAAGAGACCCAATGACCGTTGTTCCGGGCCGAAATCCGCCTTTTTCCCCGAGGATGCGTCAGGTCAGGGATCATGCGAACGAGGAAAGGATTTTCAACTGCGGGCGGACAGTGTAGAGTATCGTTCCGTCGGAGTGCGGCTCTTCACGGAGCGTTCACGCAAGAGACGGGCTGCGCGGCCGGCATGGGCAGGGCTGAATCCATGACGGTATCCGATCGGAGCCGTCCGATCGTTGTAAAGTGGGCTGAGAGGGGTCGTCAATGGTGGCTGGAGCGGTGAAATGCGCGGTTATTGTCTGTGCGGTGGTCCTGGGTTTGGCTTGCTTCGGAGCGCGGGATCAATGCCGTTGCGCCGATGTTGCGGCACGGAACGGAACGCAAATCGAGCAGTTCGTCTCAGGCGTGGACGGCGAGGAGCAGACTCCGAAGCTCACCTGGACTGAGAAGGTGATCGGCGAGGACGAGCTGTGGAATTCCTGCGAAAAGGCCGCCCGGATTGACCCGATCCTTTGTCGGGAGATACTCGCGCGGCTCAATCGCCGGGCACATTACTACATCTATGACGACATCCGGCACGGGCGGCCCATCAAAGTGCCGGACGACTTCGCCGATTTCCGGGACTGGACCCCGATGCCCCGGTTTCTGCCTCGGTTCGCCGACATTCCGAGACTCATCGTGGTGGTCAGGAGCATTCCTTTTCTCGGCTGGTACGAAATGGGACACATGGCGGGGGACGCCCTGGCGTGCATCGGAACGAAAGCCGAACCCACCGAAAGGGGTTTCTACAAAGTCCTGGAGAAAGACCCCGATCATTACTCCAGGAGTTACTCCAACGACTTCGGGGAACCGGCCTGGATGCCGTGGGCACTGCGGGTCTACGACACGGTTTGGATCCACGCGGGAGACGTCTCCAACGCGTATTGCTCTCACGGGTGCGTCATCCTTCCCCCGAAGCGCGCGCAGGACCTCTACGAGTGGGCCGACAAAGGCACTCCGGTGGTGATCGTCGATTCCGTAAAGGACCTGGACGGCACGGCACCCGGCAAATCCGGCATCCGCAGCCGTTGACCGTCGACAACCGTGTTTGCCCGTACGAGTCGCCTCAATCGGAAAGCATTCAACACCCCTACGCCGAGCGATTATGCGTTCTGCGCCGTTCCCAGCCGTTCTTCTGGCCGGCTTCGCCTCCACGGCGGGGCAGATACTGGTCCTGAGGGAATTGCTCGTCCTTTTTTACGGCAATGAGCTTTCCACGGGTTTGATATTCGCCGGATGGCTGTTGTGGACTGCTTTGGGAAGCACGCTCGCCGGTCGTTTTCACAAGAAAATGAACCCGGACGGGGTGGGACTCGCGGCGGCGCTGCCCTTCCTGGCTCTGCTGCTCCCCTTGACCGTTTTCTTCATCAGGGCTTCGAGGCTCATCTGGGCCATTCCCGTCGGCGAGATCGTGCGACCGGGCCTGATGCTCGGCATTACCCTGTCGGTGACCGCTCCGTTCTGCCTGGCCTCCGGAATGGTATTCGCTCTCGCCTGGACCCAGGCCGGAGCCGGCAACGCACACACAAACGGTCGCCCGATCGCCATTTACCTCGGTGAGGCCGCGGGAGCCGCCGTCGGAGGGCTTTTCTACACCTTTGTCCTGCTGCCCGCGGTATCGGCCGTTGCCGCGGCGCTGATCGTCGCCGCCATCGTTATTGCCGGTTGCATCGCCTTGCCAAAGCCGCGCCGATCCGACCGACGCGCAACGCAAGCCGTTACGGGAACGTGCCTGGCCGCGCTCGTTCTCCTCGGGATCGGGCTGACCTTCTCCCCCGCCCTCGATGATGCGAGCCGCAGGCTACAGTGGGGATCGAATTTCCTTTTCGCCCGCGACACACCGTTTCACAATCTGGCTCTGCTGCGCGAAGCGGACCAGTACAGCCTGTTCGGCAACGGCCTGCTGCTCTTTTCCTTTCCGGACCCGCAAACGGCGGAATACTGCGTCCATCTCCCCCTGCTCCAGCATCCCGACCCCGCCGCCGTTCTGCTCATCGGCGGGGATGCCCCCAGGCTGGCCGCCGAGGCGGTCAAGCACCCGGAGCTCGAGCGCCTGGACTGCGTCGAGCCCGACCCCGAAATCATCCGGATCGCGGAAGAACTGTCGGCCGGAGCGCCCCGCGCCGCTCTCAAAGATCCCCGGGTGCATCTTTTTCATGAGGATGCGGCATCTTTCGTGAGAACGCGAAAACACCGCTACGACGTGATTGTCTTGAATCTCGGCAACCCCCTGACCGCGGAAATGAACCGATTTTACACCGAGGAGTTCTTTTCCGACATCCGCGGGCGTTTGAATCCAAAAGGGGTCTTCTCGTTCGCGGTTTCATCGTCACCGGACATGATCGGCCCCGTTCAGGCCCGTTTCCTGCGGTCGCTTGAAGTCACTCTGCGCGAAGTCTTTCCCACAGTCCTGGTCATCCCGGGGGAAAGCGCCCGGTTCCTCGGCACGGACCCCGACGGCCGGCTGCTCAGCGACCCGCGGGAACTCATCGACCGCATCTCCGCGCGGCGTCTCGACTTGAAATTCGTCAGGGAATACTACCTCTTCGACTATCTCAATCCGCTTCGAATCGCATACCTTGCAAACGTGCTGCAGGAAACCGAAGGGGTCAAGGTCAACCGCGATTTTGAACCGAGGTGCTATTTCCACAACCTGGCAGTGTGGGGAGCCCAGCTTGACCCCTCCATCGGTTCCGCTCTGAACAGGCTCTCGGGCGCGGGTCAAGGGGTCCTGTGGGGTGCCCTCGGCGCGGTCTCGCTCGCGATCCTTGCGACCTTCGCAAGGGGAAGAGCGGGGTATTCCCGAGCCGTGGCCATGAACGTGATGGTCGTCGGCGCCGCTCAAATGACCCTCGAAATCGTGCTGCTGGTGGGCTTCCAGGTCCTTGCGGGTTTCGTGTACACCCAATTGGCTTTGATCGTGTCCTTCTACATGGCGGGGCTGGCTTCCGGCGGCGCCGTGACGGCTTTCGGCGCGAAACGGATAGAGAACGGCGCGCCGGGGATGGCTGCGGTCCAGGCGGCATTCTCGGCATTGCTGGTCGCGACGATGCCGATCATGTCCGCATTGCGCACTTACCTGGAAGAGTCTTCCGACGCCATGGCGCTCGTGAAGTTCGTCTTCTCGGCCCTGGCCTTCGCGGCCGGCCTCCTGGGCGGCCTCCACTTCGGGCTGGCGGTGACGGTGCGCACGGGAACGAGTCCCGCCGTGAACCTCAAGGGCCCCGCCCTCTACGCCGCGGACCTCGCAGGCTCGGCAGGCGGTGTCGTCCTCTCGTCGCTGTTCCTGGTGCCCGTCTACGGACTCGCGGCAACGCTCAAAGCCCTCGCCGTACTCTGCCTCGCGTGTTCCCTCACCCTCATCCGGCCCCGAAAATGACCCGCCGCCCTACGCATCCGCCTCGGGTCGTTTCCATATACCGGGCAGGGGACGGCTGCACTGCGAGCACTTTCCGTCTTTGAGGCGAACGTTTCTCACCGTGTACCCGATTCGGTCCACGAGCACGGTCCCGCATTTCGGACAAATCGTGCTCTCCCCGGGATGACCCGGCACATTGCCGACATACACATGATGCAAGCCTTCTTCTCGAGCGGCCTTCCATGCTTCTTCGAGCGTGGCAACCGGCGTCGGCTGGAGACTCTGGAGCCTGTAGAGCGGATGGAACCGGCTGAAGTGCAGCGGGGTTTCCGGACCCAGTTCCTTGCCGATCCACCTGCACATCTCCCTGATCCCGCTCATCCTATCATTTTTCCCGGGCACCACCAGGTTGACGATCTCCGTGTGGACGCCCAGCTGCTTCAGCCTCTTCAGCGTGCTCAGAACCGGTTCGAGGGTTCCTTCGGTCATTTCCCTGTAATACTCGTCGGTAAACCCTTTCAAATCGATGCAGGCCGCGTCCAGGAACCGGCACAGATCGTCGAGGGGGGCCGGATTGATGTAGCCGTTGGAATGCATGACGTTCAGAATCCTTTTCGGCTTGGCCGCTTTTCCGATATCGATCATGTATTCGATGAAGATGGTCGGCTCGACATAAGTGGAGGCAATGGAAGCGCACTCGTTCCGGGCGGCATTTTCCGCCACGGTTTCTGGGGGGGCCTGGTAGTTGTAGGTATCATCCGGTTTCGCCTGAGAAATCTCCCAGTTCTGACAGAACTTGCAGTTCAGGTTGCATCCCGCCGTGGCGATGGAGAAGGAGAGCGACCCCGGAAGGACGTGAAAAAACGGCTTCTTTTCCACCGGGTCGACACGAACGGCACACGGGTTGCCGTACACCAGGGAGTAGTAGTGTCCCTCCCGGTTCTGCCTGACCCGGCAATACCCGCGCTCCCCGTCGTCGACTTCGCAAAAGCGGGGGCAGAGCTCGCAGCGGATTCGTCCGCCGCCCAGCGGGGAAAAATAGGGGGACAACTTGCGTCCGATGTATCCCCGGCCGGGACCGTCGGGACGAACCGACGGAGGCGTCGCCCAATCCAGGGCCTTGAAACCGGCGCACAAAAGCGCGCAGCGTCCGCATTGCGCCAGGAACTCTCTTCTGCCGACCGGTCTCCTCGCCTGGGCGCGAGCGGTCGCCGGCGGGGGATCAGAACACTTCGGCGGAAAAAACATAGATCTCCGTCCTCTCATCCTGCCAGGCGTTCGACGGCAGGCCCGCCTTCCTGCACGTGTTTTCCAGAAACGCCCTGCGGTCCCACCCGTATTGTGTCGCGACCTGGGGAAGCAGGAGCCCGGATGCACCGTTTCGGCGAATCACCAGGCCGTGCTTTCCCACCTCGACCTCCTCCACGCCGGTGATCTTCCGCAACGGGGTCAGAACCGAGATTTCAATATCCAAATCCTTGAACTCCTCGGCGGTCACCGGCCTGAAACGCGGGTCCTGCACGGCTGCCGCCACCGCCACCTCGCTCACCGTCTCGATCAGGGGCCGGCTGGTAATGATGTGCCCGATACAGCCCCTGAGCTCTCCTCTTTTGTGCAGGGTCACAAAAGCGCCTCGAGGCTCCTTCAGATTTCCCGAAGCCTTGTCCACGGACGGCGCCGGGCCGCCTCGGAGCTTGGCCTCAATCGCCTGTTTGGCAATGCGGTGCAACGCCTCCTTCTCCTCGGCGGTCAGGTTGGAGCCTGCGGCGGTTGATTCCGGAGGCCCGGCGGCTTCGGCCTTCGCAATCAAATCGAATGTTCCGGCCGCCCCGGCCTTCCCCGACGGGCCCCGCCAGAGGGCCGCCGACATATACCCGACCACGCCCCGTGCGTCGTTCTTGTTTCCCGTGACGTCACCCGAGTTCGCGACCTTCAGCACCTCGGCCGAATTCGCCCCCAGCCGCATTGCGGCCAGCATCGCCGTGACCATGGGCCCGCCACCGCACGCTTCGCACTCCCCTCCGGCCAGGCTGTAGCTGAGCCCCTGCGGGTCGAGGGCACCCACCCGGTCCGCCGCCACCTTGTCGAGGGCCTTGGCCCGTTCGTACGGATGGAAATGCGAAAGATCGGAACTGGCGATCACCAACACCCGTTTCTCCCTGACCGTGTCGGCGATCGCCTCGGCAAGCCGTTTGCACGTGGCGAAGTCCTGCTCCCCCATGATCAGCGGCACCAGCTTGAATTCTTCCAGGACCGTCTGCAGGAAGGGAAGCTGGATCTCCAGCGCATGTTCCTCCGAGTGGACCTCCGGGCGATGGGCGATGCGCTTGTCGCGACGCCTCAGGGCTTCAATCAGATCGCGGTCGAGGGGAACAATGCCCAGAGGCGTCTGGAAACCTCCCAGCTCGTAGGTTGCCACGCCTTCGAAACGGGCACGATGACTCGGGGATATGACAATGACGGATGCGAATTTTTGTTTCTCGAGGAGCTTGTACCCGTAGGCCGCAACCTGTCCGGAATAGATGGTGCCGGCGTGCGGAGAGATCAGCGCAACCAATTGCCCCCGAGGCTTGGGCTCCGGAACCCGATTCAGAAACCCCTCGATCTGTTTTCTCAGCTCCACCGGAGAAGCGGGATACCAAGTGCCCGCAATCGCCGGTTTTCTGACCTGTTCCGGGGCCCCCGCCGCGGCGCTGCCGTCGCCTTGAATGCCCGGGCACCGGAAAAGGACCAGCACAGCCCCCAGGAGCAGGAAGACAAACCGTCTGTACGCTTTATTGTGGAAGTTCATCATGGCAGGCATCCGACAATGATTGAGAATATCTGTTTTGTTTTGAAAATTCAAAGACTTTTCAAAAGACACCGCATTCATTATAAAGAGCGCCATCCCCCGAGGTCAACACAAAGGTGGCGAATGGAAGCGCAGTGAACGGTCGGGCGGCGCCTCCGAATGACGCGCGGGAAACATCCCGCCCGATTTGTTTCCCGGAGGCTGAGAACTCCAACTGCGCGGCGGCTTTTGTGGTTCTTTCCAATCTGCCTTTGGGGTATAGTGCGGTGTCTTCCTTATGGGAGTCGCAAATTGAGCTCCCGCACCGGCGCAGCCCATGGGGTTTCTCTTTCGGGACCGGGCCCCGTCCTTTGCGCAACGCGGGCTCATCGCGCCCCCGATCCGGCCGCGGGCCCATTCGCTCAGGGAACATGTCACGGTCGGTTTGACCTTTTCCGCCGGAACCGACCGGACAGGCGATCTCTTTCCACAGAGGCGTACACTGGTGAACAATCGTATATTCGGCCCACTGCGCGCCGGCTTCATCCTCCTGGTTTATACGCTCAACACGCTTTTCTGGACGACGCTCCTTTTCCCCGTCGCCCTTTTGAAATGGCTCGTTCGCGGGGGAAGCAGCACCGGATTGTTCGATCGATTGCTGCATTGCATAGCCAACAGTTGGATCGCCGTCAACAATTTGAACATGCGTTATTTGAATCGGGTCCGTCTGGATATCGAGGGCACGGATTCACTGAAACCCCAGGAATGGTACCTGGTGGTATCCAATCACCAGTCCTGGGCAGACATCCTTGTGCTGCAAAAGATCTTTCACCGCAGGATTCCCCTGCTCAAGTTCTTCCTCAAGAAAGAGCTCATCTGGATGCCGTTTCTCGGCTTTGCCTGGTGGGCGCTGGACTTCCCCTTCATGAAGCGCTATTCGAAGAGCTATTTGAAGAAACACCCCGAACGCGCGGGCATGGATCTCGAGATCACACGGAAGGCCTGCGAGAAATTCAAGAACATCCCCATATCGGTGATGAACTTCGTGGAAGGCACCCGTTTCACTCCCAAAAAGCATCGAGAGCAGGATTCGCCGTACCGCCATCTGCTCAGGCCCAAAGCCGGCGGCGTTGCCATGGTTCTTGCCGCCATGGGAGACAGGATGCGCCACATCCTCGACGTCACCATCGCCTATCCGGGGGAAAACAGGGGGTTCTGGGCGTTCCTGCGCGGCGATGTCACCGACATCAAGGTCCGGGTCAAATCGCTTTTCGTCGGCGAAGACCTGATCGGCGACTACTTCTCGGACGAGGTCTTTCGCGAGCGGTTTCAGAACTGGCTGGGAACGCTGTGGGTTGACAAGGACGACCTCATGCAAAAGCTGCTCGGCGTCACCCGTGTGGGCCCGACCGAAGGATGACCGGTGTGGCCATGCGCTGCGGATTCGCGTGGGGCTTCATTCTAAACCAAAACCCCCACTGCCCGAAACACCTGCCCCTTCTTGTGTCTCACGCAACGACGCCACGGCGCTACGTCTTTTCACTCCGATTCTTACCAACCACAACACATTATCCCACCCCGCATCTTATTCGTTGCGGCGTTGCGGCGTCGCGTGAGGCTCATTTCGAAAACCCGACCCCGGAGCTGGAATTCTCACCTCCAGGCAGGCGCGCCCTGCCGGGCGCACCAAAAAAAGAACAGGCGGAAGCGAAACGCTTCCGCCTGTCTGGCGGTCAACGCAAGAACCGTCCGGGAATTCTCATGCCGCGATGGATTGCGGAATGGAGCTTTCCCCTCTATTTGCGGGCTTCTTCACCACCGGGCAGAATCCTGCCGAACAGGTGCCGGATGGAGGCAAAACCCATCTTGCGACGCAGCATGCCGAGCTGATCCTGCAAGGGGATCTTCTTCGGACAGACGTCTTCACAGCCGAGAAGCCCCAGGCACCCGAAAATGCCTTCATCGCCGCGCAGCACGTCGAAGTACTCGTCCGTCTTCCGATTGTCTCTCGGGTCGAGCATGAACCTGGCGATACGGTTGAACGCCGTGGCGCCCATGAAATCGTTGTTGATGTTCGCTTTCCCACAGGCGGCCACGCAGCAGCCACATTCGATGCAGCGCTCCAGTTCGTAGATTTCCTCGGCCAGCTCGTTCGACATCCGCTCTTCGGGAGCCTTCGGGTCGAACGTCTTGTCCGTGTGGATGTACGACTCCACCTTTTCATTCATGGCACGGAACCAGGACCCCGTATCCACCGATAGATCGCCGATCAGCTTGAACACAGGCAGCGGCAGCAGGGTGATGTCGGTGGGAAGCTTCTTGGTCTTGGTGTGACAGGCGAGGTCCGGCCTGCCGTTGATCATCATCGCACAGGAACCGCAGATTCCGGCTCGGCACATGAAGTCGAACTGAAGCGTCGGATCCTGCTCTTCCCTGATGCGGTTTAGGGCAATATACAACGTCATGGCGTCGGTTTCCTCCAGATGGAAAGTCTCCATGTGGGGAACGGACGTTGGATCCAACGGGTTGAATCTGAAAACGCTAAACTTTAACGGTCGTCCCATTTAAAACACCTCGCGTTAGTTGGTAGCCGGTTTGCTCGAACCGATAACCTCGGGATCTTCGGAGTAAATGATCTTCGCCACGCCGTAACCTCTTTCGCCCGGCGGAAGTTCCCAGACCTTCGAAGGCTTCTCGTAGTTCAGGGTAGGCAGGTTATCGCCCTCTTTCCAGGTCGCCAGCGTCCGCTTCAGCCAATCGCGGTCGTTGCGTTCCGGGTAATCCTCGCGGGCATGAGCGCCGCGGCTCTCGGTCCTCTGCAGGGCCGCATAAGCGACGCACAGCGCGATACGGCACATGCCCTGAATGCGCAGAGCCATCGCCACCTCGGGATTGACACCGATAACGCGCGACTGAATACCGACCTTCTTGGACCTTTCATAGACCACTTGCAGGGTGTCGACGGCTTTCTTCAGGTCGGCCTCGTTGCGGAAAATCCCGACGCCTTCCATCAAGGCATCCTGGATGGCGTTACGCACGGCGTAGACGCTCTCTTTGCCGTCGCGGCCGGCGATGAGAGCCGCAATCCGCGCTTCCTGCTTGTTCACCGCGTCGCGCACCACTTCGGTCTTGATATTGACCTCGTATCCCTTGAGGAACTCGGCGATTTTCTCGCCCACGATCTTACCGGCAACGATCGTCTCGGCAAGCGAGTTGCCGCCCAGGCGGTTGAATCCGTGCATATCCCAGCAGGCGGCCTCACCGGCTGCAAAAAGACCCTTCAATCCGTACGCGGCACCGTCCTTGTTGGTGCGCACACCGCCCATGCTGTAGTGCTGGGCCGGGCGGACCGGGATCATCTGGGTGATGGGATCGACATCGAGGAATTCGTTGCATATCTCTTCGACGTCGCGGAGTTTCGTCTTGATGTGGGCTGCGCCCAGATGGCGAATATCGAGCCACAGGTGCGGCCCGTAGGGGCTCGGCACACCCTTCCCGATGCGGATATGATGGGTCATCCAGCGGGAAACGACGTCACGCGACGCCAATTCCTGCTTTCCGGGTTCGTAGATGTGCATGAACCGTTCGCCGTTCACGTCTTTCAAGGTTCCACCGTCTCCACGGCAGCCTTCGGTCACCAGAATGTTGGTGGGAACGATGCCGGTGGGGTGAAACTGCACCGCCTCCGGGTTGCCGAAGGGGACAATGCCCGTATCCAGGGCGAGAATGACACCACTGCCGTCGTTGATGACCGCGTTGGTCGTTTCCCTGTACGTGCGGCCGTAACCGCCCGTGGCGATGAGGGTCGCCTTGGCCAGGTATGCACGCAGGTTACCGGTCTTCAGGTCTCTTGCCACGACGCCCATGCAGGTTTCGCCGTCATGGATCAGAGAGATGGCGTCGACCCGGTCGTGTACGGTCACGCCCAGTTCCACCACCTTGTTGTCCATGGTGAACAGCAGCGTATGGCCCGTGCCGTCCGACGTGTAACACGTCCTCCACTTGGCCGTGCCGCCGAAATCGCGGGCGGTGATCGTCCCCTCCATTTCTTTCTTTTCGATCTTCTGATACTGCTTGCCGCCCTTGTAATACGTTCCTTCACCAGCCACCACGCGGTTCCACGGAATTCCCCAAAACGCCATTTCACGAACGGCAATCGGCGCCGTTTCAGCAAACAAACGTGCGCATTCCTGGTCGCATCCCCAGTCGGAGCCCTTTACCGTGTCAGCAAAGTGAACGTCAGGGCAATCGCCTTCGCCCATGCAGCAGTTGCCCAGCGAGGCCTGCATGCCGCCCTGGGCGGCAGAAGAATGGGAACGCCTTGGTGGTACGATGCTCAGGCATATGGTCGAAAAGCCCTCAGAGGCCGCCGCCACTGCCACGCGCTCGCCTGCCAAACCCGCCCCTACACACAACAGATCGGTATAGAAGGTATCCAATTTCGGCTCCTTACATAGGTTTAACTAAGACATAGAAGGTAAACAGAGTAATCGCCCCAATCGTTATGAAAACCAGTGTGACTTTGTTCTCAAGACTGTGGAAGAATGAGCGGTTGGCTCGTTTGATGTAGCCCCACTTCACTCCGATCCGGTAGATGCCGATACCCACATGGAGCTCGATCATCGGCAGCAAAACCATGTAGAAGAGCAACCACCAACCGGTCTGGATGCGAGCCCCGCTCCTTGCGGCGGTAATGGGGAGATTCGTCAGCACCACCCACATGTGGATGGAGCCCATGACAAGAATGATGAAGGCCGTCGCCGCCTGGACCATCCACAACCACGTGTCCAGATGGTTCATGCGCTTGCTGTGAGCCCAGATGGCCTTCTGTTCACGGGCCTGGAACGGGAGTTTGCGCGAGGCAAGCACAAAATGGGCGAGCATGGTGAGAAAAATCATCGGACCGCCAAGCTGTGCCATGTAGGTGGCTTCGAAGAAGTGGGCGATCCAGTTCATTACCCGCCCCCCCCCGAAGTCGAGGTTGACGCTGGCTACCAGGATCATATGCATCCACATGAACAAGACCAGCAAGACCCCGGTCAGCATTTGGAAAAAATCCAAATAGGCATCGGTTCGTACAGGTTCCACTCGAGCTGCTAAAGTTTGGTCAGACATTGTTTTCCCTCTAATCTCCTAAATGGCTGTTAAGAAATTGGGTCAGAAAGAAACGTGGGTTCGCGCGTACGCCCAGAAAAAAATAGAACGCCGAAAAAGTCAAGTACTTTTTATCACAACTTTGAACCGGTCTTATGCAAGATGTTGAAAAATTTTGGGGAATAATTCCGAGGATTTTTGAGGCTTGTCCGCGGCGTGATTCGGATATATCCGAGCCTAACAATCACCAAATAAGGATTCGCCATCTTGGCATTACATCCTGTAAATACAATTAAATTTTTCATCAGATTTTCGGACTTTCTACTGTCTCTTTCAACTACTCGAAATTTATGAGTTTAAATCATGCCCCACCCTGCCGGTCGGCCTGAATTTGGCGGAAGAACCGTTCTCTTGTGATAATTGTCATTAGCGATTCCAGCCCTCCGCCGCGTACTCGACCTCGACGTTCAGCAAATCCCGGTTCCTCCGCTTCCGATGACGTCCGTTCCATACCGCGCCCGACCGCCTTCGACGCGTCACGTATCGAGGTCTCCCCTTCGCGCCCGGATCAGCGCGGCAGTGTTGTCGTCGTACTCCTTCCTCATCTGCAGCAGCAGGATGGACACGATCACCAGGACACCTCCCGCGATCTGCAGCGGCTGCAACCGCTCGTCCAGGAAAAAGAAGGAGACGAAGCCGGCGGCAATGGGCTCCAGGGTCGCCGTGACGCTGGCCCGGGTGGCCCGTATCAGGCTGATTCCCTTGGAATAGAGGCCGAAGGGAATCGCCGTCCCGAAGACCCCGATATAGAGAATCCATGCCCACTCGACGGAGGAGTACGTGTACCGGAACGCGCTCAATGGCGGCAACACGATGTTCCAGCACACGCCGGCAAACAGCAGGGCGTAGAACAGCACGGTCCAGGGATCGTAGCGCCTCATGCCGTGTTCCCCGTGCACCGCGTACCAGGCGTAAGAGATCGCCGAGATGATCCCGACCACGATCCCTTTCCAGTTCATGGCCAGGAGGTCGAAATTGTAGGCGCCCACCGCCAGGTAACAGCCGGCCAGCGACCCTCCCAACGCGGCCAGGGTCGGCCGCGTCAGCCGTTCCCCGGCAAACACCACCGAATAGATGGCGATGAAGGCCGGCGCGAGATATTCCAGCAGAATGGCCACGGCCACGTTGATCTTGCTGATGGCATAGAAATAGGTGAACTGCAGGGTGGCCATGCCGACGGCGCCCAGAATGAAAAAGTAGAGGATGTCCCGGCGGGCGATCCGCAGCCGTTCCCTGTGCGAAAGAAGGAACCAGGCGAAAAGGAGGCCCGACGCCAGGGTGACGCGCAGCTGCACGAGCTCCATGGGGGTAACCCCCCTCTGAAACAGGAACTTGCCCGAAACACCGGAAACCGCCCAAAGCAGGGCGGCTGCGATGACGTAGAGGTACCCCCTCCTGGGTATGACGGCTGCTCCCTGGTCCATGATCCCGCTCTTCCGTTGCCTCGTTGCATCCCTTACACGGGCAAAACAATCCCCCTCACGAGACGATCATCCGACCCGCCCTCCTCCACCGCCCAGCAAACGCCTCACATTGCCGCCGACGAGCGCCTCCTTTTCAGCGTCCGCCAACCGCAGTCTCATGATTTTCCCGAGCTCATGGCGAGGATCGCCGAACGGGAAATCCGAGCCGAACATGATACGTTCCGAACCGTACCGATCCACATAGTCGGTGATCACTTCACCCGGCACGAGGGACGTGTCCGTGTAGATGTCCGGGTGTCCCCATATGTCCTGCCGCCTGAATCTCTCGTATCCGCCGTTCAGCAGTCCGCAGTGGGGAATGACGACCCTGATGCCGGATGCGAGCGTGTCGATGAACATCGTCGTCTTGTGCCACTCTTCCTCGAGGACGACCGGCATGTTGCGCCGTCTTATCTCCGAGAGCACCGCCAGGCACCGCGGATCGTCGTAATGGTATTCCGGCTCATCCGAGTGACGATGCCATTTGATCCCTCTGTGCAAGGGGGTGATGTTGTCCACGGCGAAATCATTCCAGACGAAATAGAACGGAATGACCTCGAAAGGCGTCTCCAGCTCGATCAGGTAGCGATTCGCCGCATCCCGCCTGCGGCGCCAGTGGTCATTGTCCTCGAACGAATAATCATAGCGGTCGTAGATCTCGTAAACCGGGGGAAACATGACCGCTCCGACTATGCCGCTGCCCCGGCTGTGTTCCAGGTAATCCTCCAACGCCTGGGGAGGGCTTCTGTCCTGTCGCCCGCAATGGGCGTGCGCGTCGATGATGTCTGAGGGCTGCATCTCCGGGCTCCGTATTACGCGGTTCATTGGCGCAGAAAAGATCACTGCGGTACGTGTCCGCACCATGACATCTTATCGAAGGTCGCCGCCGTCCACAAGCGCGCTCGTCCGCGGGTGCGAAGATAATGGGGCATCCGCCGGGATGGATTGTGGACCCGACCCCGTCCGGCCCCCCCGGGGGGAGATAAGGGTCAAGGTTGCATATCGCATCGAATCCGTATAGAGTGGCGGACCGAGGGTGAGCAGTGGCTTACCGGCTCATCTCGAGGCATTGTTTCAGGCATGTGATATGAAGGAGGGAAAACTCGAATGAAGCTGACCGGAATCGTGCTCGTTTTTGTGTTGGCGGCCTTCCTTACGGGTTGTGCTGGGATGACCGCCACGCAGCAGAGGATGCTGAGCGGCGGGGCCATCGGCACGGCGGCCGGCCTCGGCACGGCCGCGATCGTGGGAGCGCCGCTCGCGGTTGGAGCGGCAGCGGGCGCCGCGGCCGGAGTCGTCGGCGGCTACGTTGTGGACGAAATCGAACGATAGGTGAATACGCTCCGTCCGGCTCGCCGTCTTCCCATCGCGACGCCGGACGGAGTCGATCCGCCCCGCTGCACATCCTCCTGGAACGAACCCGCCGCGCGGCCGCACGTGCATTTCACGGCCGGCCCGGGGGCAGGTGAGTTCCCGTCGGTCCGCGCCGGGGAATATCCGACAGGAAATCATTTCAAGCATTTCTCCATCCAGAGGACGTCGAACTCCACCCCGAATTTCGAACCGACCCTATAGAATCTTCCCCACTCCTGAAAACCATTCTTCAGGTGGAAGCTGATGCTCGCATCGTTCAATGAGGATATGTTGGCCATCAGGGACCGTATCCCCCTATGCAGAGCCTGATCGCAGAACAGGCGCAGCATGCCGGTGCCAAGTCCCTTTCCCGTATGGGAAGGCAATATGAAATAGGTCACCTCGGCGGTATGCTTGAAGGATTCGTCCGAATCATACGGCCGCATGAAGCCGAAGCCGACGATCCCGGCCGTTTCGCTGGTGACAGCGACCGCGGGGTAATCCCGGGGTTCCACGTAGAGGTAATCGAAGAAGTCGTACTCGACGGGTCTTTCGGGATAGGCGGCGTAGCTGTTCACGACGAAGTGGTTGAAGATGTCGATGACCGCCTCGCGGTGTTTCCGTGTAATGGGTTCGAAAGCGTATTCCATGAGAGGCCTCCCCCCTTCACAAGGGTCGGGAAGGGAAAGGACTTCCGTGTCGTTGCCCCGGCACACGGATGCAAGACTAGCAGATTCGCCTCGAGGTTCCTAATAAAATCAAACGGATGGTTCATCGGTTCGCCGTGCCGCCCCGAACCGACCCTGCGGCACCGGAGTGACCCGCCGCATCTTCACCGGGAACTGCAGGCGCGCAATCCCGGAAGGATTGCGCGCCTGCAGGCACGCGACGACGGCCCGGTCGAGGTTCAGCCCTTCAGCACGACGTACCTCGTCCCCCGACTGCTCTGCACGAGGAGAACCAGGGCACCCCGCTCGCCCGCCCCGGCAATCCTTTCTTTGAGCTCGCTCGCCGATGTTACGGGCTGACGATTGACCTCCAGGATGACATCCCCCTGCCGCAGGGCGGCCCGATCCGCCGGGCTTCCCGGGAGAACGCCGGCCACGAGTGCCCCGCGCTCCGACTCGAGGCCGAGCTCTTCCGCAACCCGGGGAGGCACATCCCGGAGCTGGAGGCCCCATTTGCCGTGAGCCTGTTTCGAAAATTCCTCCTTCGCCCCTTCCTCGGATTCCTGTTTTCCGATCTTGACGTCCAGCCGCCGCTCGACGCCCTCCCGCATGATCGTCACCGCGGATTCCCTGCCCACCGGGGCCGCGGCGACCATGAACGAGAGATCGTGACTGTCTTTGACGTCCTTGCCTCCAAAGGCGAGGATCACGTCCCCGCGCCGGATCCCGGCCCTGTCGGCGGGACCGCCTTCAACGACGTCCGCCACCAGCGCTCCCTTCCCGTCACCCAGCCCCATTGCCGAGGCAAGATCGGGCGTGATCGACTGGATGCTGACTCCCAGGTACCCCCGAGTCACTTCGCCTTTGGTTTCCAGCTGAGGAATCAGCGGCTTGGCCGTGTTGACGGGAATGGCGAATCCGATTCCCTGGGCGTTCGGGATGATGGCGGTGTTGATCCCCACGACTTCGCCCTTCATATTGAAAAGCGGTCCTCCCGAATTGCCCGGGTTGATCGAGGCATCGGTCTGGATGAAGTCGTCATAGGGGCCCGCCCCAATGACGCGGCCTTTGGCGCTGACGATCCCGGAAGTGACCGTTTCACTGAGACCGAACGGGTTGCCGATGGCCATCACCCAATCCCCGACCTTGAGTTGGTCGGAATCGCCCAGGCTGGCGGCAGGCAGGCTTTTGCCCGCTTCAATTTTGAGAAGCGCGAGGTCGGTCTTGGCATCCCGCCCGACGATTCGCGCTTTGTGTTCCTGCTTGTCGGAAAGCGTCACGGTCACTTCCCTGGCGCCTTCAACCACGTGATTGTTGGTCAGGACATACCCGTCGCCGCGGATGATCACTCCCGAACCTGCGCCCTGCGCCGGGACATTCGGAAATCCCCGCCGGTCGCCGAAAAAATGCCTGAAAAAGTCTCCGAACGGCTGCTCCGGTCCTTCAAAATCGGGGAACTCCGCCCGTTCGATTTTGGTCACCCTGACGTTGACCACCACGGGCGTGAGTTTTGCCGCCAGCGTGGCGAACGGGCTGGTTGGGGTTACTCCTGGCTGATCCCCTTCAGCGGGCGCTGCCTGGGCCGCATCCGGCACCGCGAGAAGTCTACCGGGATTCAATCCCGATGAAGCCGCCAAACCGCCCACAAAGAAGGCCGCGACCACCATCGTCGTCACCTTCGCTTTCAAATGCCGGCCCTGGAGAAAGGGCCTCAATTCGTTCGACATCGCCTGTTCCTCCTTTCCCGAGAATGGAAACCCTTGTGAATCGCGCGCACGGAGATGCCTCACCGTACCGGTTTTCGAACCGGTCTCGACCGGCTTGCGAATCACACGCCCCGGGAAGCCTCCCTCCATGCTCTCGAGAAGGAACATAAGCGGGCGGAATTAAGAAAAGATTAGACGTGGATTAGAAGTCTCTAATGTCGACAGGAAATCGCTCGGCGAGAAAGCCGCGCTCAGGAGGGCGCTTCGGGACTCATGGGAATGTACACGCTGAAGGTGCTTCCCTTCCCGGGAAAGCTTCGAACCTGGATCCGCCCTCCGTGCGCCGTCGCGATGGAGCGGGCAATGCTCAGCCCGAGCCCCGCTCCGCGCTCCGTGCCGGGAGCGGTCATGGGAACCCGTTGAAACGGCAGGAAGATCTTCTCCAAATCCTCGGCGGCAATGCCCGGACCGGAATCGGAAACGTCCACGACGGCGGTTCCATCGGCGGATCGAACGGAAAGCCGCACGACGCCTCCCGGCCGGGTGTACTTGATGGCGTTGTCGACGAGATTGAACAGCAGCCGCCTCAGCCTTTCACGGTCTCCAGGGACCACGACCGGTTCGGCAAGCTCGCTGTCGAATCGGATGGATCGTGAGTCCGCCAATACCTTGAGCCGCCAGTAGACTTCTTCGGCAAGCTGCTCCAGGTCCACCGGCCGGCGGTCCATGCGCAGGACGCCGGCTTCGGCCCTGGCAAGCAGCAAAAGTCCTTCCACCAGGTGGGCGATCCGGTCGATCTCCTCGAGCGCACTCTTCAGAACGGCCTGGTATTCTTCCGGGGTTCTGGGCGAGCGAAGCGCGACTTCCAGTTCCCCCTTGAGTATGGTGAGGGGCGTCTGCAGCTCGTGAGACGCGTCCGCGCTGAAACGCCTGACCTGTGTGAACGCCGTATCCAGGCGCCCCAGCATTTCGTTCAGAGTCGACGCCAGCCGGTCCAGTTCATCGCCGGCGCCGGTTCCGCCGATGCGTTCGGCAAGATGTTCGGCACTGATACGCCGGGCAGCCTCCGCCATCCGGTCCACGGGCCGCAACGCCCGTCGCGCCAGCAGCAGCCCGCCCGTCGCGGCAAGCACCAGGCCGACGGGGAAAAGCACGGCCATGATGAGCAGAAACCGCGTGCGCGTCTCGAGGACACTCTTGAGAGACATCCCCACCTGGACCAGGTTGACCATCCGCCCTCCCTCCATGACCGGCATGGTGAGGACGCGCACCGGGTGTTCCTCGGAACCCGGCACCGTTTCGTAGGTGGAGATTCCATTGGCGGCGTTGTTCAGGGCCTCGCCGCTGAGCGGCAGCCTTCCCGAATGCGGCGCGGGCTGGCGCGGGTCTCGGTGTCCCAGGGGATCGAAGAGCTGGAAGTACCGGTTCCACGGTGAAAACCCGAAAAAGCGGCGAAAGGCCTCGTCCACTTCGGCGGGAACAAAGGCGGACGGACCGTGCGCGCGTTCGGTCAGAGACCGTGCAACGCCGTTGAGCGCCGCATCCACTTCGTGGGACAGGCTGTAGGAAAGGAGAGCGTATGCGGTCCCCCCGAGCAGGACGAGGGTCACGGTCAGGAGGCTCGTGTACCAAAGGGTGAGGCGCGCCCGGATGGATTTCATGTCTGCGGATTCACTCCGTCTTCAGCATGTAGCCGACCCCGCGAACGGTATGGATGAGCTTCGGTTCGCGGTCGGAATCGATCTTGCGGCGAAGATAATTCACGTAAACGTCGATGACATTCGTCATCGAGTCGAAATCATAATCCCAGACGTGTTCGGCAATCATGGTCCTGGTCAGGACCCGGTCCGGATTGCGCATGAAATAGTCGAGAAGCGCGAACTCCTTGGCCGTGAGCTCGATCTTTTCCGAACCTCTCGACACTGTGTGCCTGACCGGATCGAGCGTCAGGTCGGCTACCCGGAGCTCGGTCTGACTGCTTTCCGCCCGGCGCCTCAACAGGGCGCGCACCCGCGCGACCAGTTCGCGGAAAGAGAAGGGCTTGGTCAGGTAGTCGTCGGCGCCAGCATCCAGACCGAGGACCTTGTCTTCGATGGTCGCCCTCACGGTGAGCAGCAGGACAGGCGTCGAAATCCGTTTTGCGCGCAGCGACCGGAGCAGTTCCATTCCGCTCAGGCGCGGAAGCTGGATGTCCAGGATGATCAGATCGTGCACCCGGTCCATGGCCATCTGGAGGCCAACCTCGCCGTCCAGGGCCACGTCCACCGCATAACCCTCTTCTTCCAGCCCTTTACGGATAAAGCTCGCGACTTTCTTCTCGTCTTCCACCACCAGGAGCCGCATTCGTCACTCCGTGCCCACGAAAAGCAGTCCACCGGTCAATCCGCTAATTTTTTTATTTTACCCTGTCCGGCGGCAACATGCAAAAGCCGCCTCACCGAAACGGCACAACCGCCGCACACCCGAGCTTCACGTCCAGGGAAAGCCTCGCATCGCCGACGCTCGGCCGGCAGGCTCCTTCGAACGGAACGCCGGCACCGGTTGATTCGAAGGCGGTTGTTCCCGATGGAGATGACGACGCACGGCGTTGAATCCGTCCGTGTCCGTCAGAGCCGGATATGCCCGGGATGCAAACCCCCGTCATCGTCATCATTGCATCGGCGGACGGGATGGAATAATAAAATGAAGCGGACCGTGCCGCCCGCCGATACAGGAGAAGAGCCGTCGACACCCCGGGAACGAGCGGTCTCGGGAACGTATTATCCCAGGACATGGAGGAGGTTTGGCGGCGGCTGGTGTTCGCGCCCCTTCGACGCCGCATTTTCAAGGGATTGGGAGAAGCGGGTTCTCATGCCGATTCGCTTTGGAAATCGCGGAAAGAGGGATCCGCGATGGGCAAGGGGCAGGGCAACCCCAACCCTTATGCTCGACTCAAGAGTTGACCAGGAACACAGTTGCTACCGCACGATCCGCGCAATTGCAGGGCAGGGCATTGTGCCCCCCGTTCGATGTTGCCGTCTTGAACGCAAGCCGGTAGCAGACGCAAAGTGACCTTCCATGACAACGTATCGACCAGGGACACAGGGGAGATTCCCCAAAAGGAGGGATGGTGTATGAAAGCGCTTCGATCCAGGAACAGCTTGTGGTCGCTCATGGTTCTTCTTCTTGCGATGGCTTTTCTTGCGGGCATTCGGGGAACGACAGCCGCGGCTCAGGCGAAGCGGCTGGACAGCAAGGCTGTCAACCCGGTCACGATCGGCAGGGACGGGCCGCAGAGCGGTCGGTTCACGGCCAATGAATTGAACGTCGAATACAAGTATGTGTTCTCGGGGAGCAACATGCAGCTGTCGGGGAGCGTCCGGTTCGCCAGTCCCATCGCGGCCAACTATTCGGTCGTGAGGACATTCGAGCTCGGCCTCATCCTTGCCGACGCTCAGGGCAACGTGCTGCACCGGCAGATGCTCACAACCTCCTATGACAACAACGTCAATGACGCGATCCCGTTCACGCACACCGTCCTGGTGCCGCCGCAGGCGACGGTGATGGTGTTCTCGTACAGCGGTCAGGCCTACGGCCCGGGATCTTCGCCCACCAATTTCTGGCTCGATCCCGTCACAAAATAGCCACCGACCCGAACGATTCGCTTCACAAGCCTTTTTGCCGTCGGGCACGGCCCCCCGTGCCGGGCGGCAGGCTGAGACCGCACAAATTCAGGAAGGGCGGGCGCGAGTTCAGGCCTCCCCCTGGTAACGAGGTGCGTTCAAGATGACACAACACCTGCCCGTCGGGAGGTGTGACGCGGGCGTGTCCCCGCCCCTTGTACGGACCGATGTGCCCGTCAGACGCGGCCGGTGGTGACGCAGGCGGGGATAAACCCCGGGGACCGTGCGGATCCGTAGGGTGGGCACGGTTCCTCCGTGCCCACGATCAGGCCGGGCCTCGTGCATCCGCACTCCTCATCAACGCTGCGAAAGCGTACGGCCACCAGCCTCTTCAATGGGGGCGTTCCACACGTCGGCTCCTGATCGTTGACGGCACCGAGCGCTGGGGCAAGGATATCGGAACCGTGGGCTGCGCTATCGCGCATCCCACCCTACTGAACAACACAGTTGCTACGGACCGATATGCCCGTCAAACGTAGCAAGGGGCGGGCTTTATGCCCGCCCGCCCAATGCACCCATCTTGAACGCAATTATCCATGCCCCCTGCGACACCCGCGAAGCATGAAAACAGGCTCCCGAGGGAGTCTATTTTCTAGGTAATTCCCCATGGCGCCCGCGACACCCGCGAAGCATGAAAACAGGCTCACCCCGGGAATCTACTTTCTGGGTAAAACTGTATGAGAATGCTTCCGGGCGTCAAGGGGAAGACCCGTCCCGAGCCGCCAGCCGCAGCAGCAGGTTTCCGGCAACGGCACGGCGGTATGCGGCATCGGCGCGCACGTCACTTATGGGGGAAACGATTTTCCCGACTTCCGCTGCAGCCTCCCTCATCCGCTCCGCGGTGAGCTCTTTGCCAATCAGCATTCGTTCGATCTCCCGGGACCTCACGACCGTCGGGCCGACGCTTCCCCACGCCAGGGCGGCGTCCTCGACCACGCCCCCCGAGGAGACGCGCAGCATTGCGGCGAGGCTCACGGCCGAGCAGCAAAGCCCCTTGCGCTGCCCGACCTTTTCATAATGGAACAAGTTGAACATCCGAGGCTTTCTGATGCGAACGGCGGCCAGGATTTCGTTCTCGCCGAGGACCGTCTGCCCGGGCCCTTTGATGAAGTCCTTCAGGGCCACGATTCGACTTCCGGTCCCGCCGCGCAGCTCCAGTTCCGCATCGAGCACATAGAGCGGCGGGAGGGTGTCGCCCGCGGGGGAGGCCGTGCACACATTTCCGCCGATGGTCCCCATGTTCCGGATGAGCCGCGACCCCAGCACTTCAACCGCCCGGACCAGGACCGGCAGGTGTTCGGTCGCCACGGGATCGGCCAGGAGCCGGGTGTGCGTGACGCAGGCGCCGATACGCACCACCTCCCCGTGTTCGCTCACCGCGTCAAGCTCCGCTATTCTTTCGAGACAGACCAGGCAGGGCGGCACGGCTTCGAGGCCGCTTCGCATTTTCACCAGAAGGTCCGTGCCCCCGGCATAGACCCGCGCCCCGGGGTGCGTTTCCAGGATCCGCCGGAGCTCCTCCATCGATTCGGGTATCAGGACGTTCGTCATCGCCGGTCCCCATTCGCGAGTTTCAGGGCGGCCGCTTCCACCGCATCCACGATCTTGACGTAACCGGTGCACCGACAGATGTTACCGCTCAACCCTTCCCGGATTTGCTCCCGGCTGGGACGCGGCTGCCGGGCAAGCAGGCTGACGGCCGCGAGCACCATTCCCGGCGTGCAGAATCCGCACTGTACGGCTCCGTGTTCCATGAAGGCCTCCTGCACGGCATGAAGCCGATCATTGCGGGACAGGCCCTCGATGGTGACGACCTCCCTGCCGTGCAGCTGAGCCGCCAGCATCAGGCACGACAACCGGCAATCACCGTCGACCAGGATGGTACACCCACCGCACTCTCCCGATCCGCAGCATTCCTTGGTTCCCGTCAGCCCGAAATCCTCCCGCAGCAGGTCGACCACTCTGCGGTCCGGACGGACCTCGATTTCAACGCTCTCACCGTTGAGGACAAACCTGAGCTTCAACTCGACCCCCCTCCCCGCATCGCACACCCGTGTCGCGTCACCGGAGCTTTCACGTCACCGGCTGTGCCGGTCCCTCTTCCATGGCGCGCAAAATGCGTGACGCCGTCAGGGGCGAGCGCGTCAGGCGTCGCCCCAGGGCGTCGTTCACGGCATTTGCCACGGCCGGCAGCGGCCCGTTCGTTCCCACTTCACCGATCCCTTTCATGCCGAACGGTCCCGTGTGTTCAAACGTCTCGGCCGCCACGGAAATGATTTCCGGAACATCCAGGGCGGTCGGCAGGATGTAATCGGCGAAACCGGCATTCAGAATCGCGCCCCGGTCCAAAAGAAGCTGTTCGGTGAGGGCATAGCCGAGCCCCTGGGCGACGCTCCCGTGAACCTGCTGTTCGAAGCCCTGCGGATTGATCACTTTTCCCCCGTCCGTTACGGCCAGGTATTCGGTGACTTCGATCCGGCCGGTCAACTCGTCCACTTCCACGCGGGCGAGGTGAGCGGCATAGGCGAAGAACACGTGCGGGAAGCCGATGGCAAACTCCTTCCCGGTATCCGGCACATCGTGCGCCACGGGCATGATGAACTGCCCGACACTCGCCCGGTCCGCCTCGGGCAGCATCCGGGCCAGCAACTCGAACGAGGCCTCCCGCCCCGACGGAAGATGCCGCACTCTTCCCGGCAGCAGGGCCAGTCCTTTCTCTTCGTCCAGCATGAGCACCAGCGCCGCCCGGTGAAACAGCTTCTCCTTCAAGGCGTTACAGGCTTGGACGAGGGCATTGCCGAAGGTGTAGGTGGTTCGGCCTGCCGACGAGGAGCCCGAAGGATGCGTCCGGTCGGTGTCCGGCAGTATCAGTTCCAGGCGGGAAGCGTCCTGGCAGAGGATTTCCCCGGCAATCTGAACGAACGCCGCGGAGTTCCCCTGTCCCATGTCCGAAACGCCGCAGTAGATCCGGATTCTGCCGTCGAGAGTCAGTTCCAGCCTGGCGATGGCGGAATCGGGGAGCCCGCGCCCGTAGCCCATGGCATTGAAAACCGCTGCAAGACCTACGCCCCGGCGCTTGAAGGGCGGAGCCGCCCGCTTCCAATCCCGCCGTTCCAGCCAGAACGGGTGGCGGCTCAACGTCTCGAGGCACGCACCAATCCCCGTGGAATGGACCATCGTCACCCCCGCGCAGTTCTCGTCCCCGCGTCGAAGGGCATTTTTCCTCCGAAATTCCAGGGGATCCAGGTTCAGCTTTGCGGCGAGCATGTCCATCACGCTCTCTACGGCGAAGGCCGTCTGGCATACCCCGAATCCGCGCATGGCGCCTGCGATGGGATTGTTCGTGTACACGCACCACCCTTTCACCCGGACGTTGGGAATGCGATAGGGCCCCCCGGCATGCTCCATCCCGAGTTCCATGACCTCTGCGCCGAGATGCGCGTAGGCCCCGGTGTCGTAGTAGAGGTCGCATTCGAGCGCGTGCAGGGTTCCGTCCCGTTTCGCCCCGACGCGGTAATGCATTTTCACGGCGTGGCGCTTGTACCCGGCGATGAAGCTTTCCTCCCTCTCCCACGTCATCCTGACCGGACGCCCCCCCGCGTGCATGGCCGCCAGGGCGAGCAGGCACTGCACGGTGGCGCCGTCCTTTCCGCCAAATCCCCCGCCGAGGTAGGGACTGATAATCCGGATCGAGAACGGATCGAGCCCCAGGGCGTGAGCGATCTCGAAACGGTCTCTGAACGGCGCCTGGGTCGAGACGGTCATGACGAGCTTTCCGTCGGCTTCCCGGTGCGCGATCCCGTTCTGGGTTTCCAGGAAAGCGTGTTCCTGGAAGGGGACTTCGAACGTTTCCTCCACGACCGCGTCGCACTCCCCGAAGGCACCGCCCGCATCGCCTTTTTCTATGACGGCCCGCAGCAGAACGTTCCCACTGTCGTGGATCGCGGGCGCATCGGGTCTCAACGCTTCCTCGGGGCTGTGCACGGAAGGGAGCGGCTCGATGTCCGGCACGACCAGGGCGAGAGCCTTCGCCAGCGTTTCCCGGTCCTCGGCCAGAACCAGCGCCACCGGATCGCCGCAGTGCCTGACGCGGTCCACGGCCAGAACGGGCTGGTCCTTGTGGACGATCCCCTGGCGGTTGGTCCCCGGAACGTCGGAGGCCGTAAGGACGCACAGGACCCCCGGAAGCGCTCTCGCCTCCTCCACATGGACGGTCCTCAGCCTTCCGTGAGGTACTCCGGCCCGCCTCACCCCGGCCCAGAGCATGTTTTCCGGGGTGTGGTCGATCGCATACTTCTCTTCGCCGGTGACTTTCGCGGCGGCGTCAACCCGTGGAACCGGGCATCCGATCTCCAGCGTCCCGTGGCGCAACGTCATTCCTCCCCGGGGACGCCGCGCGCGACCGCATCGGCGCACCCCGTATCTCTCGATTCGCGTCTTGATATCCGTTCCAGCACGACGACAAGGACCAGGGCCAGGCACACGAACCCGGCGCAAACGTCGAGCAGCCGGGTCGGAGGGCAGCCCCCGGCCAGGAGCGCCCCCCCGGCGAACGGACCGAGGAAAAAACCGGCGTCCATGGAAAAGAGCGCCAGGTTGGTGTTGACTCCCCGGAACCGCGGCGGGGATATCCTGAACATCGTCGAGTTCAGCAGGGGCAGAACAACGCCCAGGCAGAGCCCGTAGGAACCCGCAAGCACGTAGAAAGCTTCGGCGGAGGCCGCATGAGCGAAGACAAGGAAAAAACCGGCCAGCAGGGCCATGAAAACTTCGATCGCTCTGAGCTGGTTCACCCTGTCGAAATACGCCCCGCCGCAAATGCGGACAACGATCATGGCCAAAGTGTAGATCGGGAAGAAAACACCGATGTTGCCTGCATCCATTTGCAGGGCCAGGCTTTTCATGAAGAAAAAGACGGTCGAGTGGCAAAAGTAGATGAGCAGGTTGACGGCGATGAGCAGGAGCACATCGGCTCGACGAACATTGAGCAGAAATTCGTATGCGGCGGGCCTCCCCATGACGGCGGAATCCACGCCTTCGAGCGCGGCCCGTATTCTTTTCCCGCAGCACAGCGTCAGGATCAGCGCGGGCAGGGCAAAAAGGGAAATCCAGGCGTAGATGATCGCCTCATCGCCTGTCCGCGGCAAGAGAGCTTCGGTCACGAAAGGCATGACCGCATAGGGAAGGAGTGTCGCGACACTGAGGATGCCGAATCCCTGGCCGCTTCTTTCCTTTGGGATGAAATGCACGATGAGGGTCAAGATGGACGACACCAGGAAGACGAAGGCGGCGCCGTGAAAGATGCGCAGTACCGCCAGGCCCGCGAGGCTTGTCGTGAAAGCGTACGCGCACAGGGCGACCGCAATCATGACCAGGGAGAATACCAATGCGCGCAGGGCGTTTCCGGCGTGCAGAAAGGCGATGGCAACAGGGCGCAGGGCAAAAGCGGCCATGGGTTCGAGCCCCAGCAGGAATCCCCTCCACTCGGCGGGGACGCCGATTCTCTCCAGGTAGCTGAAAAAACTGTAGAAGACCGCTATGTTGCAGAAGCCGAAGAAAGAAACCGCGCTCAACAGGACAAACTCAAAGGATAGAAGCCGCTTCGGCTCCGACGTGGACCCATCCCGTTCGAGCACAGGAACGCCGGCGGCCGGGGACGTCATTGTGTTCTTCTCCAGTCTTCGCGGACAAGCTCGAGGATCTTCGCGGCCCTCTCCGAAAACAGCCGGATGCCTTCCCAGCAGGGGTCTCCGATGATTTTCTGCATAAGCAGCGCGTCCTCATCGAACCAGCGCGGCAGGACACCCCCGAGGAAGTAGCCCCGGCCGCGCAGAGCGCTCACCGCCCGATCGATCCACGGCCGGCCGAGGCCGAGCGAAACCTGGATCACTTTGAAGCCTTGCGGGAGCACATCTTTTTCGAGCGCGTCCAGGCGGGATTCAAAGTCGCCTCCCACCCGCGCCACGGCCATCCTGGCCACCCCCGCAAACGGAAGCATCCCGACTTCGGCCCGGCTCACCGAATCCGGCGGAATGTCCGCCTCGCCGGGGGAAAGTGTCCTCGCATCGTCGAGTCCGGCGTAGAGGAAGCGCAGCGCTTCGGCGTAGGCTTCAGGCACGCGGACCACGTGAGGCCGCGGCCTGTAGGCACGAAAGACAGCCACCGACGCCACCCTCCCGGCGGCACTCCGTTCCTTCTCATAGGCCTCGGCAGGCATGAGCGCCACTTCCAGGGCGGTTTCGACGTGGTTGAAGGTGGCGATTGTCCTTTGCATGTATATATGGTTGCAGACCGCTTCTCCCCAGGTTTCCTCCAGTTCCAACTCCGGGGCCAGGCGCTCGTATGCGAAAGCCAGCAGGAGCCGGTTGATTCCGGCGTTTCGATGTTCCGGCAGAACAGCCCCGGCGCCCGCCTCAAAGAGCTTCCCGTAAGGCGAGGAACGAAAGAGGGCCACATGGCCGATGATCTTGCCGACCGGTCCGCGCGCGACCACCGGGTAGTTGTCGCCCCGCTCGAGGGCCGCCGCAAGCTCGACCGGGTCGTACACGTGCCGCGCCGGGTACCCGTCGCCATAGATCGTTCTGAACAGTTCCCCGATACCGGCTCCGTCCTCCGGGCGGAAAAGGCCCACCTCCATCTTTTCGCCGGAAGGCAAAACGTGCTCCTCCGGTTCAATGCGTCGAACGCGTTCCGCGAGATTCATCAACGGTTCTTCTCCCGTCCCCGGAACAGGGAATCGCGAGGCGCTAAGGCATCCCTCGAACCTTCGCACGCGGCCTCCGCGAGCGGACGCCCCGTGCGCTGCGCGGGACGCATTTTCACCCGCGTTCTCCGAGCGCTTCGGTCAATGCCTCGATGAAGCACTCCATGGCTTCATCCGTGGAAACCGTCACCCGGATCCAGTTGGGAAAACGGAACCCGGTCATGCTGCGGATCATGACGCCCCGAGTCATGAGCTTGCGATAGGCCAGACCGTCATTCATGGGCAGTTTGAGCATGACGAAGTTCCCCTCGCCGGAAACGTACTCCAGTCCCAGCGCCCCGATTTCCCGTACGAGAAAGGACTTCCCCTTCCGCACCAGCTCCCGCGTGCGTTCGATGTGTTCCGCGCATTCCTCGATGGCCGCCAGGGCGGCGAGTTGCGCCAGCACATTGACGGAGTAGACGACGCAGGTCCTTCGAATGACGTCGACCACTTCCATCGCCCCTGCCAGGTACCCGATGCGCAGCCCCGCCAGGGCATACATCTTGGAAAAGGTTCTGAACACGACGAGGTTGGGATATTCCGGGATCAGGTCCATGGCATTCTGGAATTCCGGATCTTCCACGAATTCCGCGTATGCTTCGTCAACGACAACAATCCGGCTCCCTGCCACGCGATCCAGGAAACCACGCAGCATACCCCTCTTCCAGATGCTCCCTGTGGGATTGTTGGGATTGCATACAAACAGGATCTTGGTGCGGTCGTCCATCGCCCGGAGCATCCCTTCCGCGTCGAATCCGAAGTCCGCGAGCGGAACGAGGTGCGCGCCGAATCCGGAAAAGGTGGCCACCCACTCGTAGACCGCAAAGGTTTTGTCCGCTGTGACGATATTGTCCCCCGCCTCGCAGAATGCCTTGATCGCAAAGGAGATGACTTCGTTGGCTCCGTTCCCGACCAGGAACTGATCCGGATGCATGTCGAACTTTTCGGCAAGCTTCAACCGCAGGTAGTAGGCATCCCCGCTGGGATAGACGGATGCCCGCGGCGGCGGGAACTCCCGGATCACCCGCCGTGCGGCGGGAGGAGGCCCCAAGGGGTTTTCGTTGTTGTTCAAGCGAAAAAGCCGCTCGCAACCATAGAGTCTTTTCAGTTCCTCGTCGGGCTTGCTCGGGATGTAGGGTTCGAAGTTTCTGATGTATTCGGGTGTGAGCCTGTCCAGGGGAGGGAAGTTGCTCATGGGCGCTACACCTGGAGTTGGAAAACGACCATGTCGCCCTCTGCGGCATACGGCAGCAGGAGGCGAGGCACGAATCCACGGGCCAGAACGTGCGGGGTGAAGACAGCCTGCCAGGACTGCCCGAGATCAAGCGCGAAAAAAACGTCCCGGAGCCCCTCGCAGCGCAGGAGCGCAACGTGGCCGGCGACGTTCTCACCCGCATCCCGGCCCGGCCAGACCGGCTTCAGGGTCACGGTCTTTTGCGGCCGGTCGAAATCGGCGGAAAGAAGCGAATGTGCGTTCGCGGTTTCCCCTTCGTCGCGCACCATTCGGACCTCGCGGGGCAGAACGAGCCGCTTGAATTCGCCGCGGACGAACTCTTCCAGCTCGGGGTGCACCCACGCCACGGCGCCCGGGTCTTCGTGCATGAGCCGAAACCACGCGCGTTGTTCCAGCACGGTACCGTCTTCGGAGAGCAGCGGGATGCCGCCCAGGGGCTCGAAGTACTCCTGAGGAAAATCGGGCGGCGGACAACGGTTCAACAACCCCACGGCCGGCGTCCGGGCAATGGTGCTTATGGCGGCGTCGAGCAGAGCGTTCCGCATCCGGGTGTTCGGTTCCTGCTCAAAGACATAGGGACCGTAGAATTCCACGGTTTTCGATCCCGCCCAACACCACAGGATGCCGCCGCCGATTTCGCCCGCGGGCCCGAGTGCCGCGAGGGCATGGTATTCGCCGCCGCCCACCATGTCCACGAGCTTGCCCGGGTAATCGAAGAATCCGGGAAGACCCTCACGGCGGTAATACTTTCCCGTGAGGAGCGCGAGAACCTTCAGTTCGTCCCGTTCCGGCGGGCGAATCGAAAACTGCTGCAGAGGCCGGCTCGAAAGCGGGATGTCCGCCTCGGTCTTCGGATAGGCTTTTTCCTTGATGAGCGTGAGGCGCAACCCGCGCTCGCGTGCATGAGTCACATTCAACCGGTCCACGGCTCTGGACGCCAGCACCAGTCCCATCTCGTCCTCACAGCGATCGTCCGCGGGCGACACTTTGGCGGTGAGGTTGAACGCGCGCACGTCGAAGTCCACCGCCGGAAAAGAAAAGTCCGCACGGACGTAGTGGCCGTGAGTCCGACACCGGACCCTGACCTCGCCCCCCTTTGCCCCCATGACGCCGCACAGGTGCGTGAAGATCTCTTCCGCGGCGAGCGTCAGCCCGAGGGCCTCCTTCTTCCCAAGTCCGAAGGCGCCGGCGGACAGTTCCACGAAGGAAGTCACCAACGGCAGGAAAACCGCGTTCCCCCGCACTCTCAAGACAACAGCGTGAGTATGCTCCCGGTTCAATTCCCCCCCTTGCCGACGGTCGCACGGCAGCGGCGGACAAGAATGCGAATCCGCCCGCATCCGGGCCGCGGGCTGCACGAGGCCCCCGTCTTGACGTCGGCATCTCCTGATTCGGGCACTCACTATAGCCCAAGCTTTCGCCCAGTCAAATCAATAAGACGGTGCCCCGTGGGGATTCTCCGCGGGAGGTTCGGGGCATTGGAACCCCCGCTCCCGGGATCGATTCCGCCCGCCTTCCAATCCGAACCGCTTGACGGAACCGATCTTACCCAAGATAATGGTTCCCGGGAGAAAATCGGCCCGGGTGCAAGCCGTGAGGAGAACGGTCCGGGTGACCGGCCGAACACTCGGACTTCCGGAAAGGGGAACTCAGGATGAACCTCGACACCGCAAGGAAGATCGTCATCGCGGTCATCGCCCTGCTGATCTTCCGCGAATTTGCTTCCTTCCTCGCGGCCGTGGCGGGAGCCGTCCCCGCCATGATCGGAGCCGTTCTCGTGCTCTCCGCCCAGCTGTTCTTCTCCAGGCTGGTCGGGAAAGGGCTGCGCCATTACGCCTACATACTCATTCCCACGCTGGTCTTCACCGCCGTCCCGGTTGGGCTCAAGGTCCGCCGTTTCCTCGGAATCGGCGGCCGTTCCTCCCTCGGCCTCCTGTGGGACATCACGCCCATGATGGTGGGGTTCGTGCTCCCGGTCCTCCTCCTCCTGATCGCCTGGTGGATTCTCGGCAAGCAGGGTCCGGGCGTATCGGAAGTCCGGCCCGAAAAGATCGTTAACACCGCCTCACCGCAGTCGTGAGCCCAAGGAATCTGAGGCGCCCGGTTCCGCAGCCGTCATACCGCCATTCCCCCGCGTTCGTGAGGTGCAATCGGGTCCATCCCGCGGAAGGCCGTTGCGCCTTGGCCGGGAGGTGCAACCGGGCACGCTCGATCGCCAGTCGACTCAAGAACCTGCCGTGTCGCGGCGCGGCCATTGTGCCTGGGCTGCCTGGATCGGCGCGTCGGATTCTCGTTTCCCGTATCCCGACCAAGGGGCTCAGCGCAGGGAGAAGCGGCCGTCCCGCTCACGCACGCTGCCCTCCCGGATCAGGCGAACCAGGTGCTTTGCCATCATGCCGCGCTCGCCCATGTCAAAAAAGAAGAGCGGAAGGCGCTCCTTCCCGTAGATGATCCGGCGATTGACGATCTCGTCCAGGGTTCTCGGCTCTTCTTCAAGAAATTCCAGCAGTTTCTTTTCCCGCTGGTCGATCACCGCAAGGTACCGCTCGGCAAGCCCCGTAATGTCCCCTTCGATGATGCCGGCCTCGTGAGAGGTGATGTAAACGTCCGCCGGGATCTTCAGCAGCCGCTCCACCGATGCGATCGTCGCGTCGATATCCGATACCCGGTCGCCGTACCAGGGGCCGAAAGGAGTCAGGTCAAGGTCTGCGAGGAAAAGGACTCCCTCGTCCGGAAAGTGCAGCGCGCAGTGCCCGAAGGTGTGGCCCGGTGTGTGAACCACCCGGGCCTTCGTCCGGCCGAAGTCCAGGATGTCGCCGTCCCTGAAGGTCCGGGCGGGGGAACGTTCCCGGTAATGGAACTCCCCGACCAGAAAATCGCGCCATTCCCCGGTGAAGGGCCCGTCATCGACGCCGTAGCAGTGCAGAAGGGTGGAGTAGAACCTGTAACACATCTCCTCCGCCTCGTGGACCCACAGCGGCACGTCATCGAAAAGACGATTGAAGGCGGTGTGGTCCTCGTGGTAGTGAGTGCAGATCAGGGCGTCGATCCTGTTGCGGGAGGCGATGTCCCTGAGCAGCTCCTCGTCGGAGCCCGGGTCGATGACGGCCTTGCGTTCGTCATCGATGAACAGCGAAGTGCAATACGGGTAGCGCGACTCCTGTCGCCCGGGAATTACGGTGATACATCCGAATTTTCGCAGTTCCATGAGTAACCGTCCCAGTGAATGTCAAGTGCAGATAAAACCGGTTTGGGGAAAAACCGCCGACACGTTCACATTTATCGCACCTTGGCGGCGATGATCAATATTTTGTTTCGGTCCGGCGACACGCCGCCGCATGACTGAAGCCCCCGTTCAGCAAAAATCCGCGTGCCTCTGAATCGGGCAGGATTGGCGGCGGTCACCCGGGCCGCCGCGCACTTCTCGATGCGCCGTCAATACGCGGGACCGCGGGCAAAACACTCCGTCTCCGCGATGCCGGAATTCCGTTAAAGTCCCCGCATTCGCCGGCCGACGATACAAGCGAGACCGGAAAGCTCCGCGGGAGGACAGCGCGGATGACCGGTACCCCGCGCTGCCATGGAAGCATCTTTGAGCCACGGGAGGAACGTTTTGAACGGGAGCGACATGACGTTCTCGGAGGGGTCCCCGATTCGAGTTTACACGACCGCCTGGGGCTACAAAGTGCTCGTTGCGGCCGTCACGATCGTTGGACTCGCCTTTTTCCTCATGATTCTGGGGACCGCCTTTTCCAGGAGCGCGCCGCGCGGGCGCGATCTCACCGTTGCCTATGTGCTCCTGGGAGCGGGATCGGCGATGATCGCGTGCCTTGCTTATGTCTTGGCGTCCACGTTCAGGACCCGCCTCGAGGTCTATTCCGATAGAATCAGGTACATCCGGCTCCTCGGAACGAAGGAGATCCGGATGGACGCCATTCGCGGCTTCAGAATGGTCACCACGCAGAACCGGGAGGCATTGACCCTGGTGCCCAAAGATCCGGCGGTCCCCAGCATCGGAATCGCCCTGACCATCGGGGACAAAAAGGATTTCGTGGAGTGGGCCGGCCGGCGTTTGACCAATCTGGATGAAACGGAATTCCAGGAAGAGATGAAGGAGGCGCTGGGTGATGCCGCCCTGGGCAGCACCGAAGAAGAGCGAACCCTGGCGCTCAGGAGGGCAAAACGGTGGGCGACGTGCCTGAGCGTCGTCGGCACGGGCGTTGCTCTCTGGGCCTATATCAAGCCCACCCCGTACGAATACGCGATTGGGGCGTTGATTGTATTGCCTCCCGCGGCTCTCGCCTCCCTGCGATTCTTCAGGGGGGCTCTTCGATTCGAGTGGAAAGCCCGCAGCGCGTATTCCGGCATTGCCCCCGCACTCTGCTATTCCTGCGGGGCGCTCGCGTTGCGCGCATTCCAGGATTGGAACATCCTGGAATGGGATAATTTCGGGTATTCCTTCATCGCAGTGTTTCTCGGCATGTGGTTCCTGGCGATCATGCACGCCGGGGACACATGGCGGAAGATTCCCACCGCCCTTCTGCTCTTTGGCGTTTGCGCCGCCTACGGTTATGGAACCACAATCTCGGTGAACGGTCTCCTGGACGCATCCGCTCCCGTCCCCTATCAGGCGCGGGTGCTCTCCGCCCGGGGCTGTACCGGAAAGTCCTCTTCCTATCATTTGAAACTCTCCCCCTGGGGGCCACGGAAGGAGGCGAAAGAGATCGAGGTCTCCAGGACCGTTTATCGTCGCTACAAAACGGGGGACACCGTGCAGGTGAGCGTTCGAAACGGCAGGTTGGGAATCCCGTGGTTCGAGGTGCACTGACCGGACGCAGGGTCGAGACCGTTATGGCCGGCGATACGGCACTCGACCATGTTCCATGCGCACCGAGAGCCCGGCAAAAGCGGGTGGAAAAATGGCATCGACGGCTCTTGCGGTGATTGCATTCTGCCTGATTTTCGGCGGAAGACTGCCCCTTTACGGGGGAAGGATTCTTCGTGGAAACAGGCCGCGCCTGCTGGGTGCGCTCATTCTCCCCTTTGCCGTCGGAGGCGTGCTCGTGCCGGGAGTCATCGGAATTTGCGTTGCCGGAATCCCCCTGACGACGCTTGTCACGGTGTTTTTCCTGGCAAAGGGGGAGGAGCCGACCGCCAATGAGGCGAAATGGATTCCTTTCGATTCCGCGACCGGGGGTACAAACTCCGCTCTCCGGGCGTTCGGCTTCCTTGTGATCTTCTTCCTCGCACTGGCTGTGGCGGTTGCCGTGCTCGGGGTGGTCCTGCGCCTGACCCTGGGGCTTTAGCCCTCCGGCGGTGCAAGAGAAGCCGGCCACCCCTGCGGCCTTATTTCTTCGGCTTCTTGATCGTGTTTTTCCTGGGGCGCTGGTACCCGCCCTTGCCCTTGCCCAGGACATGGGCCTTTTTGGGTTCTTTGAAGGCGAGGATCTTCTCCGTAAACAGCATGCATCCCAGGGCCGTTCCCAGGATCATCAGCGACAGGTACTGGCAGATCACGGCAAACAAGGTCCCATCGACACTCCCCCGCTGCGCGAGGTACAGGAAGACGGCGTGGGCCAGGGCAGCGGCGAGACTCACTGCAAAGGCGGTCCGTTCCGCGAGCGGCGTGGTCCGCCGGAACCGGATTGCAGACTCCACAACCGGCAGCACCGGGGCTGCAACGAGAAAGAACGAGAAACCGGCAACCCAGGTCCCCCAGGCAATAACGGCGGCCGCCACCACCAGAAGCAGCAGGGCATATTCGGCCATGGCCCTCATGTACCGCATGTGCAGAATGGTTAAGAACATTTTGACTCCTGCTCGCAGCCTGTCGATTCAGCGCGTAAATCCTCGGAACAGCAACCCTCCCATGCCAAACATGGGACTATCTATTCGTTTTTTCACGATATATTGAATGCGCCCAGAATGCAAGAAGAAATTGGAGGCCGGCCCCGACCCTTCGCCCATCGCTTCCCCGCGGCCCGTCAATCCGATCTATGGGCCGCCAAACGCCAGCGCGGAAAGCTCCCGGTACGCGGGACGATTCCTCTTCTCTGTCTTCTTGCCTTTCAATTATCTTCCCTCGCCATTTGGAAGACATCAAACGACCGCTTGAAACCGGCTGCGAAGTAGTGGATTATAGGGCGTACCGGCAGAACCTGAAGCCGTTCGGCACCGGCACCGGATCTCGGGAATCCGCCCTGCCGGCGCTCCGATGGAAGGGGGCTGCGCCGCATGTCCCTTTCCTGCCTCAGGTTTGCTGGAGACACGGCAGGACGCTCCCGTCGGACGTCCGCCAGTGGTCGACCCCACACGCAATCTTTTCCATGCATCAAAAAAGAAAAACAGGGCTTCATCGTCCGATCGACCGGTGCCGCGCGCGATTTCAGCGCATGAAGGAGCGGCGGCCGGGGACCGGACATTCATCCGCGCGCCCCTTCCGGACCGCCCGGCGGTGGCGTGAGAAGAGAGGAACAGACCCATGCCGAACATTCCCACTGCACATCCGAAAATGCCGTCCCACAGTCTCAAGGCGGGTTTCCTGGCGGTCGTCCTGGCGGTCCTGCTCAGCGCCTCCCACGCCTTCGCCACGCAGGTGCTTTATGTCATCGGGGGAACCACTCCGACCGTGGGGGAACTGATCCTCAAGGACCGCCTGGTAAAAAGGGGATTTGTGGTTGTGGTTCGAGATACCGGGAATGTCGCCGTCGCGAACGCCCTCGACAAGGATTTGATCATCATCTCCGAGTCGGTGGTGTCCACAGGGCTGAAGACGCTTCTGCGCGACGTGCATACCCCCATCATCTGCTTTGAACCCTACCAGTTCGACGACCTGGGCATGACGGATTCCAAGCCGGGCGAATCGTACGGATCGGTCGAAGAGCAACAGAACCTGGTGATCGCCAGGCCGGGTCATCCCCTGGCCGCCTCGCTCGACGGCGTCGTGGAAGTCGCCGAACGGGACATCAGGATGGGATTCGGCACGCCGGGGACGAACGCCATCCCCATCGCCACCCTGATCAACTCTCCGGACATGTACGCGATTTTCGCCTACAAGGCGGGGGCGCGGATGCCTGGGCTCGCGGCGCCGGGCATCCGCATCGGCTACTATCTGCCGCGGAACGCCCCGAACGTGATGACGGCCGAAGGGTGGAAACTGTTCGATGCCGCGGTGACTTGGGCCATGACCCCGCAATTGCCCGCCATACCGCCCACTCCGCCCGGCAAGAGGACGCTCGTTTTTTACAACAACTGTTCCCGGAAGATCTGGGTGGGCGCGTCCGGAACGGTTCCGGATTGTTCCGCGTGCAACTGCGCCAAGCAAAGCTGCCCTGAAAAACCCTGGAAGGGTACAAGCACCGGTTTCGAGCTTCTTCCGACAGCGAACAAAAACACCAAGATCATCCAGGTTCCAAACAACCTGCAATCGGCGGAATTCTGGGCGCGCACCGGCTGCAGATGGGAGACGAACCCCAGCTGGGAGGGGCCGCGGTTCATCTGCGACACCGGCGATTGCGGCAACGCATCTGCGGGATTCAGGGTGCCGTGCAACGGGGGCACCAAGGCTCCCCCCGCGAACGCCCTTGAAGTCACTTTCAATCCGTCCACGGGATTCTTCAACGGAGTCGCCGTGATAAGAACCGACACCTACGATCTCACCAACGTGGACGGTTACAGCCGCGCGATCAAGGTGGAACCCCTGAAGGGAAGGTACAAGAAAGTCAGCCCCTACAACGGACTTCCAAAGTACAACTGCGGGAAAGCGCAGTGCACCTTCGACATGAGGAAGTGCCCTCCGGAGCTGAGCGCGGTCGACGGGAGCGGGAAGAAAGTCTGCTGGAGCCTCTGCAAGGCGGTGATGGACCCGATCCAGCGTGAAAAGCATTCGGTGTTGAAGGCGATCTACAACAACCCCGACAAGCGAGCCCTGGTGTGCTGCGCCTGCGACTGCGGGGCCGGGTGCGGGTGCGGAGACATTCACTGCAAGTACGGTTGTTCGCCCTACAACAAGAATCTGCCCACCCCTCACGGAGGCATCTGCCATTACGAGAAATGGCCCAAACCGAATGCGACGTGGTGCAAGAATGCCGGGCTGAGCGAAGCGAACTGCAACTATCAGGCGATTTACAAGAGCCAGTGCCCCGATGCATACAGTTGGCAATTCAATGACAACAGCAGCACCTTTCAGTGCAAGGACGCCGATTACCTGATCACCTTCTGCCCCAGCATGTAGAGCCGGCGCGGGAAGAGGCTGCATCGGCTCTCACGGGGGATCGCCGACCACCGGTGGAATGCCCCCCTTCGCCCCGGCCGAGCTAAAGTTTAACAGTGACCGGGCGTTCGCGGGCTGTAAACCCGCATGAATGCTAGATCGGTTTTTGAAAAACGCGAAAAGGTAGTGCCACAACGTGTTTGTGATGATGTAACTTATTAAAATGACTAAAATACTTTTTTGATACTGTTAAACTTCAGCATTAATTAATTCGACTTATCAGATTAGAATGAATCAATAAAAAACAAGCTGGTCTGTATCGACATTGGTATCCAAGATTCCAAAGTTCTCCATAAGTGGTGGTGGCTAATATATTATTCCCAAGACGGAGGAATTAATTTCTTGCCATCACGCCATTCTTCAACCAGATGGACATTTGAGATATTACCCCAAACGTTTTCTGTAGCATGATCGAGTACAATAACCTGGAATCCTCCTTTGCTCGCTGTTACCGCAACAGACAAAGCTAAAAATGCTTTGCGTACTGCGACGACGTCCTCATCACGTAAAGCAATCTCCTTTCCCTCATCGTATTCCTTTAATGAGAGAGTCTTAGGAAAATAGACTTGGCTCGGCTGATCTAAAATAAGAAAGGAAGGAACAGGGCTGTATCTAAGAGACAAAAAAAACTGATGCAATCCTACCATCACGGCGATGTGATATGAGAGCCAGTTGGAGCCACTTCCGATTTCCCATAAATAATCTTCCCTTGAGACTCCCCCTATTTTGATCGTGAGGTCATTGATCAACAAACTGACAGGATCGTCAGGTCTCTCAGTATCCAGATGTGGCAAAATTCTCCCGGCGTTCGATTCGACCTTTCGCAGAGCCCGCCTAGTTCTTTCCCTTATTTCACGTTCCGATATCTGGTTCTCGCGAGCGGTGATCTTTTCTCGCAGGTCACTGATTTCGTTCCACAATACACTATCGGTTCCGATTCTCGAATACATCTGAAGAGCTTCTTCCAGGCCTCCAATGAACCGAGACGTTTGCAGCGCGTCGTAACGCCGCTTTTGAGCCTGCTCAGAAGTCTTCCTAAGAGCACTGATTCTGATCCGGATGCCGCGTAGTCTTTCAGAGGCGTCCCGCATTTCTCTCCCGACCCTTTCAAATTCTCGGTCGAACGCTGCTGGGACCTGCTCGAACTCTCCAGCTGTTTTCTCTATCTCTTTAAGCGCTTTATGCAGCCACTCCAGCTTCTCATCGACCTGAATAGAGGAACTGCCACACATCGGGCACTCTTGTTCTTTGTCAAGGTTGTTGAGCATCCATTCCGATACTTTGAGTCTGTCCCTTTGAATGTGGAGTGCCCCATGATAGGTCACGGTGCTTTGCCTGAGAGCAGACATCTCGTCCAAGCGGCCTCTAAGCTCAGAAAGCTCAAAGGAAGCGCTCCTTTCCTCATCTTCAAGTCGCCTCAGTTCCTCAATGGCTTCGTTCACGCTTTGCTCAGTGACTTTAATCTCATCTCCGGAGAATTTCGCCACAGCGGCTAGGATTTCTATCATTTGTTCTCGGGAAGCGTCCTCGGGAACCACCGCTTTAATCAAACCCAGTTCTCTGGCCTCGGAAATCTTGGCGTGCAATTCGGCTAACCATCGCTCGGAAACCAGCTTGATGTTTTCGTACTCGGCCTGTTTTCTTCTGAGGTCCTTCTTTAGTTGGGCAAGTTCATGCTGCATTGCCAGGATCTGCGGATTTATCGCATCAAGAACATAGGGGAAAATAGTCCTGAGCTTCTCGCGATGCTCATAGGTATCAGCCTTGTAAAAAAACACATCGGGGTTTGCCACAATGTTCTGCGGTTGGAACATAAACGCCGACAAGTCCCTGAAACTGGGACGCCCCTTAAACCCACTGCCGAGGCTTTCGGTGTCAAAATCCAGCGCCGTCAAGCCAACCAGTTCATCCAGACTAGCCTTAACCGCTTCGACACCGCTGTTTTTGAGATTAATCTTTTCAGGAACTTCCACTTCTTTACCTTCAATAATGAACATGTCGCCCGTCGCTTTTTGAAACCCAGGTTCGCGTCTGGCAAACAGTTTCTCGCCGGTACCTGTCTGGACTACTACTCCAAACCATTCGCATGAGTTCCGGATAGTGTTTACTGGAATCCTGCATTTTTTGGAACCAAGGCAATAATCTATGATCGGTATGATTGCTGATTTTCCAGTCCTGGAACCGCCGCTGATAACGTTTACTTTGCCCTTCTCGAACGGCAGGCGACGAGGCTCCAGGCTTCCATTTTTCGGCCAGAGGACGATCTCTTTTATTTGAAAAAACATCAGAATCCTACCTTCAAAATGATAGAAATTTCATAAAGAGAGAGCTTTGAGCACCAGGACCCGAGTTTTTTGGTCCCATCGAACATCGGTCTTATGGATTGGGGGATGCCGGCTCGAAGTGGTGTTTGTGATAAAGGTATGGCTTTCCCGCTCATCATGTCCAGCATCAAAAGGTTGGACGCAATAGCAAAGGTCAGAGATTCCATGGTTAAGCTGCGCATTTGAAGGGCTCGATCATGTATGGCCAGAATTAAATCTGATTTCGATTCCCTGGAAGTGGAGAATTTGGCAGCTAAGGCTCTCAGCCCGGACCTCTCTTGGGTATTCAGCACAAACCGGAAAGTCGCTTCGTGCAAGACGATTGGTAGCACAATAAATAGCAAGGGTAGAGGAACAGCCGACCGAATTTCGCTATTCTCTTCATACCCGACAGAAAAGTTCCATACCAGCATTCCCCCTAAGGCGGGATTCTGAACGTATTCCACTTCTCGACTGAGACTTGACATATCTTGGAGCATCTAAAGACTCCCAACTATTACAAATTCTTTTCATATTCCGGATGCCATCCGACCTTGAGATCATCGGCCAAGGCATGAAAACTTCCCGGTGTGAAATGGGGTGGAACTTCTAGCCCTTCCAATTTCACTTCTTGATTTCCACAGTCCGAGTAAAGATACTTCCCTCTCTCAACAGCGCTCTTGTCTTTTAGGGCAATTTCTGTTTGTTGCTTCAGGTTTTCCCATGTTCTTACCAGTTTTGACTCGAATTTGTCGAAACTGGTCCGATGAACTAACCCTTTGGCGCTCCATAAAGTCCGATCAGCAGATGAAAGCAGATAGTCTTTGACCGCCATTATTTTCTGGCCATAACTAGCCTCAATTATTTCCAGCTGCCTTACATATTGTCTAACTTTTAGGTCCCTTTCTATTTCTGACCGAGACGGCTCTTGCGCATACGATGTCAGAATAGTCCGATTATCATGAGCCCTTTCAAAGCTTATCATATCCTTTCTAAACTCTTCTACTAATATGTTGGCTGGAACCCCTTTTTCGAGCAATTTGTCAGTCTTTTCTTTGACCCAGCCGAGAGAGTACCTGATTGCGTCGTCGACCATATCGTCTGGCACAAAAGTTCTCTTCAGCAACGGCGCCAAATCGGATACAGGACTTCCGCTGCCGAAGACAAGTTTGAACCTGAAAATTATCCGACTTATTACTGATTCGTCAGCCTCAAAAACCTTAGCCAGGTATGGCCGTAAGGTATCACTGATCCCGCGTAAAGGTTCTGATCCCTTCTTCGAAATCCCAAGAATCGCTTTGGCTTCCTGAAAAGCAGAAACTGCTTCCTCCAAAGTGGCTGCATCTGAGAACTGCTTTGCAATACCGGCGGGCACCACTTTTGAGACGTAAATTTCGAAATAGGTCTTGTCCAGTTCCAAAGCCCCAGCCGTTACCGCATCTATCCAATTGGCAAAGGTTTTCCAAAGACCCTCAGCACGATCAGAGACAGGATTGCTGAAGATCGCGCTCTTAACCTGTTCAGCGGTTCGGGTCCCATCTTCTCTTTCCGCTCCGACATCTTCAAAGACCTCGAGGCTAATGGTGTGTTCTGAAAGAGCATCCAATAGCCTTGCCAGCAAGCGAGTAGTTTGCAGTGAGTAGCCCAAGTACTGACCAGGTGCCTGAGTCGGACTTCTCTCAATTTTTTTTCTCCGCATCTTTTTAGCCTTGGCTTGAACATGTTTTCCAGAGCGCATGAGGAGAGTAAATAATAAAGTGATTTTCTCTCCTCAAGATATTAATGTCGGTCACTTGTTTGGTATCTGTTTTCGTTTAGCCTCTCTGTACAAGAAGCCCTTCTGGTGGCTTCTCCAGGGTAATTCTTGATTCTTCCAGAGACTTATTTCTGGCCTTAAGCCCCTTTGCGTAAATCCTCAGATCTTCCAGATCTCTCTTGATCTCATCGGGACCGGGGAAAGAAACCTGCCTGGCTCTGGTTCTGTCGTGTCCTGAAAATTCAGAGGCTCTCTTCATCGCAAAATAGATCCGTCGATAATCTTCATCCTCTACCTGAGCCCCCTTCAAAGACTGCGTCATCACTCCTGTTTGGAACCGAGTCACCACCCCGTTGAAAAGGAGCTCTTCCACCAGGCGCTCCCATGTTTCCCGCAAGCTACTATAAAAATCCATCACAGCTCTTCGATACTGGTCTCCCGAGGTATCTTGAATATTCCGGATAAGCGGTAATTTCTTCTCCTCTAAATATTGAAGGCGAGCGTTTACCTTTTTTGCTTGCCAAGGCTCCTCTTTGTTGAGGATAGTTCCAAATCCATGTTCACTGGTAGCCCGAATCCAATGGCGGGTTAGGGGCACTTGGGCTTCCGCAGCTGCCATCCAAAGTTCATAGTAAAATACGAGGTCATGGGTAAATATGATTACCTGGCCGCCTCTTTTAGCCTCCTGCACCAATCGCATCGCTACCCGACGAGTCCGGACATGGTCCAATGAGGAAACCGGATCATCGAGGATAATCCCGCTGTGATGAGGAATCGTGTTCACCTCGGTGAGAAAACAGGCGAGGGCCAGCGCCCTGAATTCTCCATCACTGAGAATATCCTTGTTTTGCAGTCGCTGAACGATATCGAGGTCAACGCCGAGAAAACTAACTCCTCGATCACTTCTTTCGTGAATCTTAAAGGGTAGGTGCTCAAGACGAAACTCTTTAACTTCCTTGCTTAGGCGTTCCTCAAACTCCTGCGTAATAAAGAGCCTACGTAACTCTGAATTCTTTTTGGAAATTGCCGTAGTGTCGCAGGCAGCTTTGCACTGCTTGAGCTTAGATAGGGTTGTAAGTTGCCGGAGGCGAATCAAAATAATCCTAATATTTTCTGACAGTTGCTTGCCAGCCAAAAGGTCTTCCTTGCGCTGCTCCAAAATTGCGCGTTGCTCAGGGTTTTGTGATTGCTCATATCCGCGTAGCAATTTATTAAGTCGCTCTATCGCAGAGGAAAGCTTTGGTGCGGGTGAAGGCGGCAGCACGGGCAGTGCTTCAAGCCCCACTAGTTCCTGCCAGGATTTCACGAAGGCAGTTTGGCGAGTGGCTACCGCTTTGAAGAACTCCACAATCTCTTCTTCCAGCGCGTTGCTGGCGGGATCAATAGTCTCCATGCCGAGCAAAAACGTTTCGATCTCATTACGGGGCCGAAGTGTAAACCGACTAAAGGTCGCTATCTCCTTAGTCAGAGATTGCTCCAGCTTTTTGGCTTGCGCTTCAGCAGTATCCTTTATGAAGGCTTCAAATCGTTTAAGACGATGAGAGGCGTCCGGTGTGAGAGGTTGCTGACATAAGACGCAGACCTTACCGGCACCAGTGACCGGAAAAGACAACCCGGGATAGGCAATTTCACTATATTTCCGGGCATACCCAAACATGAGCCGCCAGGGTTCTGTACCAACACCGGACAGCGGCTCGTTTTGAAAGGCTGTTTTTGCCGTTAAAGCAGCTGCCGCCCGAGCTGTCTTGGTAGTCTTAACATTCGCGATAAGTTTTCGAAGGGCATCATCCCCTACTACTGCTCCGGCATTGCTTAGGTCAGTTTTCAGCTGCTCAACCCCCGCTTTTAGTTGACGACACCGGGCGGCGAGGGCCTGTGCATCTGTTTTTAGCGTGCGTTCAATCCTATTGAGTTCCTGCTCGGATTCCTGGTCCCACTGGGCCAACTCTCTCAACTGGGTAACAGTGGGCAATGCTTTAGTGGGTGTCGCAGAAACAAGCTTGGCAACTATCTCTGCAATCTTGGTGCGAGGCGCGAATTGAGGCAAAGGGGTGGCAAGTTGGACTTCGAGTGCTCTAATCTCTGTATCAACGCTTCCGGCAAGTGACTGACACAACGCCCCGAGTTTCGGTAAAATATCCATACTGTGCGGCAGAAACTCTAATTTGTTTTCTTTGTCGGCATAGATCGGAACTGTCCTGGTATCAAAGACAGAGAACCGGCCCAGTTCCGGTGGTGGTTCTTCTCCATCGAGCCACCGGACCTTCTTTGGGGCATCGGTTCCTGCCGAAAAGCGTACCGTTACTTCAGCGGGCGGGGTTTGTTCCGACTTGAAGGCATTCCCGAAGATCTGTTCTTCTCCGCCTGACCGGACGCGGCAGAGCTTTTTGAGTAACCGACAGTACCCACTCTTCCTGCTCCCATTATCACCATAGACGACAGTAATTCCGTCAACTGCGAACTGGAGCGTCTGGTTTTCCGCTAAGCGATTAACGAACTTAACTTCCCCGAGAGAGTATAAGGTCACCTTGGGTACTTGCGGCGATTCTGGTGCAGTATGGGATTCAGTGAGACATTCAGGACATGGCGCCTGCTCGGAAGGAAGAATACCGTAGCAAACTTTCAACAATTGGAGGGCCTGATCCGTATCCTCCTTCCTAAGCTCACTCTTTGTATAGATTCTTCGAATAAGATCCTGTTGCCAGGGATCACGGTTTTGTGCAAAAGAGAGAATCTTTTTGATCGGAGACATTTTGTTCCTTATTTAGCGTAGAAACTTAAAGTCCCAGCGATTCCAACCACCTCCTACGGTCCAATGTTTTAGGGCAACATTATAGAGCGACTAGGACGAAAGTAAACATGAAAATTACAACAATTCTAGAAATTTACGATTGCACTGGATAGGTCACCGTTGATTGATCTGCCTTGTGAGCCTCCTTGAATTCAGGGACAGCTGATCCACTAAGCTCAAGATCTCACCAAAAATTCTAAAGGGCAAGTGAAGATTGCACTTGCCCCAAATTTCACCTGCCCCAGGACCTATCCGCCCTGCCAAGTTCGGCACGGTTCTACGTATTCGCACCCGTTGCACTAGAAACTCAGTCTTGGAAAAAAATGCCAAAGCTGATTCCCTTGAGCGTTTCCTTGGCCAAATGAAAGAACCGCTGGTGGTCAATGCTTACCGGCCTTACCTCAAGCGAAAGCATTTTGGGCTTTTTGGTCTTGAAAAAATTCACCACTCGCAGAACCCGCGGCCGTTTTCCGCGGAGCCTTTTTTAGGCATAACTGTAGGCAATGAGCTGCAGGTTCATGTTTTCCCAGAGGCGTTAATTATAGGTGTGATATGTCAATATGAAAGTGGTTTTGAAAAAATAGCCAAATAACAAATTTATATAAAGCTAATAAGTTGAGTAATATAATAAGATGGAATATTAAATACAATAGCATCACAAGCTGTCTGGCAACCGCCTGCAACGCATAAGCAATCTGGAAGATTGCCGCATTTTTTCTTGACATTCAAAATTATTTTGTGGTATACATTGCAACCTATGCCATACCACTATTGGATGTAGATACTATTTCTATTCCAACTATCTATTCAAATAATAATATTAAATTTTAATTCAATCACAAATTCAAATCCAATCGGAATTAGTTCCCAATTGTAATTTATATATAATTAAAATGTACTTATGTCAATATAATTAAATTAACAATTTCCAATTTCAACCGAAATTGATTCAAAAATATAAAACCAAACCCCAAAATTACAATCCAACATTTGATTTTCATTAGCTTTCTCTCCATTTCGGCTGAAATCGTAGCTTTAAAATGTGATCGATAACTGCGATTGGCTCCGAATTATATAACAATCATATAAATGGAATTGATTTATTAAATATAAAATGGATTGATTATTTATCCACCAATGCCATTGATATGTATCTTTACAATTTGCAATTTTGGTCGGAATTTATTACGAATTATATAAATCAATTCCATTAATTATATATTTTGCCAATTTGTCATTATTTTTCTCCGTTTTTCGGCAGAAATCGTAGTTTTTAAAAATTGTGTTTGAACGCAGGAATTAAATGAAGAAAGAAAGGGGGAATAGCGATGGATGACACAATTGATGACTGGGAATTGCAGCGAATTCTTGAAGAATCCCAAAAGGCAGTGCGCTGTAAAAACTGTTTCCATTACGAAAAGCAGGAGGCGGTGGCGCCAGCCTACGCCCACTGCAAATTGAAAGGAGAGATCAAAAAATATGATGAATATTGCTGGGAATGGACAACCACACCTTGGGGCCGGTGCCAGCTGGCCAGTCAAAAGGAGACTGCGATGAGTCAGTACAAAGTAAAGAAAATTTTGTCGGCAAGCCTGAAAGGAATAGACGGAGTCACCCTGGATGATCATGGCCCGATTTATCTCCGCCACAAAGGCAGGAGGTTTCCAACATTCAAGCTCACCTGGGCCAATGAAAAATTCAACGTCTGTCTAAACTTCGGCGGTGTGAAGAGCCCGGCACTAATGTCAATTCGCAATGAAGACGAGGCCATGAAATTTGTCAAGGCCTATAAACTGATGACGGAAATTCGGGCTGGAAGAAAAGGGTGAGTTGCCGGCGCGGCGGCAATTGCTGGAAACTGTCACGCGCCTTGCCTCATAGCCACATAAATTGAATTTTCGCCAGATTCTTTCGAAATACGGCTTAGAGCGGTGGGATAATTTTTCAAACAAAGCAGAAATGAATTAAGGAAGCAGGCTTTCTGCTTCCTTAATTTTCTAACCCGCATTATTCACGAGGCTTGGCGAGAAAGCCGTTGAATGTGACCATCATGAGTGACGGAGACGGATTTTTCGGTGGTCCGTGCTGTTGAGAGGCACTGGAATCGGTCCCGAATCCTGTGTTTCGGTTTTCGCCTCATATTTTTGTGCCCGACAGCCCGATATTGGGCGCACCTGTAGTGTTGACATCGGTTTTCATGGTGATCAGGCTTCGGTACGGGAGGCCGTGCCTTCAGCATCGGAGCGGCATTTGCCGAATATTTTGCAGTGCGGTGGCAAAGAGGCGTTGATAGGGATAGGCGCGCGGCATGGTAAAGAGGATGCGCCGCACGCTCTGGACCACCCGTGCGCCGACTTTGAGCAGTTTGAGCTTGAGGGTGTCGACTGTGGCGGCAGCCAGTTCCGTTCCGGCAAGGCTCCGGCGCAGGTGCCAAAACAGAACGAAGGCGAAGGTGTGCAGCAGCAGCCGAAACTGGTTGGCCTGGAACCGGGTGCAGCTCAGCCGATCGGCTTTGAGATGAACCTTGAGCTCCTTGATCCGGTTCTCGGCATCGCCCCGGCCGGTGTAGATGCCGTCATAAATCCCTGCGGCGGATTCAAGGATGTTGGTCACCACAAAGCGGGTGTTGAGGCCCCGGGAGAGTCGCTCGACCTTGGCAATAACCCGACGTGATCGTTGCCAGGATCCGGCTCGATGGTAAAAGCTGCCAAAGAGTCTTTGCTTCGCTCCGGTTTTGGCGAACTGCCTCTCGGCTTTGATCACCAGGTTGGCGGCACGTTTGCGAAGACGGTCATTGGTGATCAGGCCGATCGTGTATTTGACCTTCTCGCGCTCAAGGAGCCTGTAGATGGCCGGTACGGCAAAGCCTGCATCGGCGCGCACCAGAATAGTGGCGCCCGGATAGGCATGTTTGAGGCGGCGGATGATGCGCTTCAAGATTGCCGCCGCTCCTTTGGACGCGTGTGCGTTGCCCGCGCGCAGCACCGCGGCTACCGGAAAACCGGTGAGCCCGTCAAAGATCAGCAGCGGATGCAGCATGTACTGATCGTAGTAGCCGTGGAAGAAGGAGAGTTGCTGCAAGCCGTGAACGGGATCATCCGTTGCGTCCATATCGAGCACGATTACCTTGCGCGGAGCCGGGTGTGCGGCCACATAGGCGTCAATCAGGGCGTCGCTCAGGCGGCGAAGCTCACAGTTCCCTACACGGTTTTCGAAACGTGAGAGCGTCGGTTGGGAAGCCAGTGCCGGATCGGTTTCGGGCAACCTGCCAACGGCGGTTTTGAGCCCCGGATCAAAGCGCAGGGATTGATGATCGTTGCCGTCTTCGTAGCCCATCGCAATGGCGAAAAGGCGTTGGCGCAAGAGTTCCTCCTGGCCATGGTGCACTTTGGCCTGATCGCGACGGTCGGAAAGTGCCCGGCTCATGGAGGAAGAAAGATCCGTTGCGCGATCGATTTCCCGCAGCAGCAATGAGCCGCCGTCCGAGGTCATTGGGCCGGCCGAAAACTCGGCCACAACAGAGCGCGAATCAAGGTTTGCAAAAGAGAGTTGTTTATGACAGACTGTATTCAACGGACATTCCTTTTGTTTCGTGTTTTCTCTTGTCAAGTCAACACGTTACAGGATGTCCGTTTCTTTTTCAAGCACTATTTATGAATTTTCCGGGCTAAGCCACTTTCGCTAACCGTTCCAAGCCCGGCACGGTTCTGTGTACTCGCATCCGTTGCACCAGAAACTCAGCTTTGGGAAAAAGACACCCGAGCGGATACCCTTGAGCGCTTCCTTGGCAAAATGAGAGAACCGCTGGTGGTCAATGCTTACCGGCTTTACCTCAAGCGAAAGCATCTTGGGCTTTTTTGTCTTGAGGAAATTCACCACTCGCAGAAGCCGAGGCCGCTTCCCATGGAGCATCTCGTAGGCATAGCTGTAGGCGCTGAGCTGCAGGTTCACGTCTTTGAGGTCCATGGTTTTGACGGAGGTTTTGAACTCCACGATGATGTCATTTTCCTCAAGCAGGTCAATGTAGCCCTCAAGGTTGATTCCGAGGTGATCCCCATTTCCGGGACTGACCAGAGGAACAGTGAAAGGAATCTCCGTCCCCTTCACATTTCGGCGCGGCTAGTGGTAGTAGAGGCTGAGTATTTCTTTTCCCAAGAGTATTTGGCTCGCTTCCGTCTCCCCCTCCCGGTACCGAATTTCACTTTCCACCTTCTGGCCATACCAGTCGGCAGTGAAAATGGAATGCAGTTTTTCGAGCGTTACCTGCCGCCCTGCCATCTGGTTTTTGTGAAACCAGGAAATGGCGAAGTGGACAGCGCTCCCGAATACCAGGCCCGAAGCTTTGAAAAGTTTTGGCAGCCCGTCAACATACTGCAACTTATACTTCAGGCTGCACTGGAAATAGAGATTCATCTGGCTGCTAGAAAGGTGATCCATCGCCGGCACCTCCCTGTTCTTCCAGAACTCGGCTGATCATGGCGCTCGCGTCGCGCTTGGTGACTTCTTTGAGAACGTTAACGGCAAAGAGAGATTTGAGCCGCTCGAAAGCGCTGTCTCCCTCGATGCCCTGGTCAGCCAGGATCCGGAAGAGCTACCGTCTTTGGGCTTCGGTCATCAGTTCGTCATTCTGAGAACCGTTGCCCTGGTTCTTTTCCGTCCGAGTTTCCGGTTTCCTGTTTGCAGGAGTGGTGGGCTTTCCCTTTGAGTCCACCTCTTTCTCAATGAGGTGAAGGCTCACGATGAGCTTGCCCTCCGCTGTCCTTAGTTCGATAGTTTTCATCGTCTTTCCCATAAGCTGCTCCTCTCTTCGATGAAGATTTAATGTGCTATCTCCAGCTTAGGGAAACCGGGTGGCATGGGTAAGGAGGGTGTAATTGTCGCTGGAAGCAGGTTTGCCCAGCTTTTCCAGAAATCGCCGATCAGTAGAATGGAGGCATGACTGAATCCGAGCACAATGCTGCCAACTCAATCACCCCCTTCGCTGTCACCAACTACCGGGACATCCGGAAGGTATTCGGCATCAAGCAGAAAAACCGGCGCGCTCACATGTATGTCGTGGGAAAGACCGGTACCGGAAAATCCACTCTGATAAGCCAGATGGCCATCTCAGATATCCGGGACGGAAAGGGACTTGCCCTAATCGACCCTCACGGTGACCTGGCGGAAAGTATCCTCCACTTCGTTCCCAAGGAAAGAATCCATGACGTCATCTATTTCAATCCCGGTGACCTGGAATATCCGATTGCGTTCAATCCACTGGAGAAGGTGCCCCTTGACCGTTATCATCTCGTTGTCTCCGGCCTGATCTCAGTATTCAAAAAAATCTGGCCCGAGTTCTGGGGTCCGCGATTGGAGCATATCTTTCGCCACTCGCTGCTGACCCTCATGGACTTTCCCGGGAGCACCCTTCTGGATCTGCCGAGGAGGGGAAATTCCCCCGGGAAGGACGCGGCAAAGGGGACAGCCCGCCGCTCTTTAGCGCTGACCGGCACCCTGCGTGCAAGCCCGTTCAACGATCGGCCGGGGTTCCTTGAAGAGGGTTCTCAAAAGTGAAAGGACCGCGGGGCAAAGAACGGTTGCCGCGCGCTCAAGGCTGGCCGGACACTCTCCGCGTTTCGTCTCGACGGCATGTCGCGTATCGTCTCCTTTGGGGGCACCGGCGTCGGATGTTCCCGTCAGGTGAAACGTCTGCTGCAGCAACGCGCGCAGGCGGGGAACAGGCCTTCGTTTATCGTTTCCCTGAACGCCCTCATCCCGGGACTGTTCCATAGTTCCAGTAGAGGTTGCTCGGTGATGTTTCCGATGTAGACATGGAGGCAGGGAGCCACGCTTCCATCGGGGTAGATCCGGCAGCTTTTCCAAAGACTCTTGCAGACTTCGGGGAAGGCATATTCCAGGTCCAGGTAGTAAGGGCCGATCAATTCCCTCGGGAGGTTGGGCACAAAAACCATGTTCAGGCGCCCTTTGGCCCGCTCGCGCATCTCGCTCAGAGTCTCCTGCAAAAGAGCCAGATCCTCCGCTTCGATCCGGCTCCGATAATACTCGAAGTCGAGAACCTCCGGCAGAATCAGCTCCATCCCTCTCCTGCGGGCCCGGTCCGCGGAAAAGATCCGGTTGTGCTTCGCAACGTTCCCCGGGGAATCGAAAAACGTGTGGTGAACTTCCAGGACATCGGCTCCGAGAGCCAATGCCAGCGGGACTGTCTCCTTCAATGTGTTCAGACTGTCTTTGGAGACGGTGCAAATGACCGCAAGGAGCGGTATCCTTTTCCCGAGCGCGTTTCGGAGCTCGAGCAGGGTCTTCGCTCCGGCCGTGGTCCGCCGGAACGCTCCCGCAACTCCCCTTATCCGGTCATGGACCTCCTCGGGACCGTCAAGGGAGACGGAAACCACTTCCACGCCCAGGGACACGAGGAGATCCGCCATCCCGGCCAGCAGCGTCCCGTTGGAGGTCACCCGCGTGAAGAAACGTCTCCTTTTCGCTTCCCGGATAAGCTCCCTGAAGCCGGGATAGAGAAGCGGTTCTCCACCCGTAATATGGAGCCTGGGTCGAAAGGCCGTCACCTGGTCCAGAATGTCGATCCACTTCGACAACGGCAACTCCCGCTCCGAATCGTACCAGCTCAGTTCCGGAGGAATCTCGGCGGTGTGGCGAATCTGGGTGCACATGGCGCACTTCAAATTGCACCGTCTCGTAAGGTCGAGCGTGATTTCCCCGGGAAGCGTGCTGCCGCCGGGATCGAATCGGCGGTATAACGGCACTCCGACGAGATTGTTCCAGACCTCCCGAACCGATGTCTCGATGATGTGCGGATTGCCCTTCACCAGGGCCAAACCCTGGCGCAGCATGGAAGCGCCTTTCCGCTCGAAGCCGAAGAATTTTCCGAGCGGCGTATCCGAAAACTTGCGCATTGGCCGTCCTGTGCCTGTCACAACGTCATGCCCGAATTCGATACCCGCAACGATGCGCGGCAATGGAATCGTCGAAAGATCGGCACGTGCCGGGCGCGGCCGCCGAAGCACGGCTGTCGGCATCCACCTTCCATCGATGATTCCATGACCGAACACCTGCCGTGCCATCCATCCGGTGAGGCCGACGTTGGAGATGCACCGGCAAGGCACGCGGTCCCGATTATAGGTTCAATACCGCGGACACTCAAACTGAATTCAGCGGGAAACAGCGCGTAAACAAAAAGCATACCCCACCGAGCAAGTTCCCGAAGCCGCCGGCAACGGCGCTTTCAGGGTTTTTGCACCGAGGAGACGTAACAGCTCCGTCGTGCTGCCTCAATCCGTGCGGGAGCCCGGACATACCCGCACCGAAATCGATTTTCGTGCACCGTCACGCGCAGGAAGCTCACTGATGAAGCATGAAAACCGTTGTTGCCGTTCCCGCGCGCGCCGAAATCCGGGAAGACCGGCGGGAGCCCGGCCTTTGCCTGTGCCAGGCTCCCATTCCCCTGCAAACGAAAGAGAGGCGCAAGCCCGAAAGCCTGTGCCTCTCCTTCCTCATTGACGGTGCCAAACCCGGATTCCCCGGACTCTTTTCAAGTGCCCGGGCTTTCGCCGCGGCACCCGGACCGCGCAGACCGGAACATCCTCCGGTGCGGCCGCCCGGCATTCGATTCGCCTCGATTCCCGAGCCGGACATCTCCTTGTCAAGCGCACGCCAACCGCCTGCCTTTCAACGATCGCGCGCTAATACAGTTTTCTTACCGGCATATTGTGCTTTTTCTGGTAAATCTGTTTGCTGTTCTCATTCAGCATGGTGCGAAGCCTTTTTTCCTCGCGGGGGGTGAGGGTTCCGTCCGTTCTCGCCCTGTCATAGGTACTCCGGATGTAAGACAGATTCCCCTGCAGAACCTCGGCTTCATTGCGGGTCAGGGCACCCGAAGCGATTCCCTTGTCGATCCGGCGCTGTTGTTGGTCGATTTCCGCATGGATTCCTTTTTGCGCCAGCGCCATGCCGGAAAGCAAACCGGTGCAAACCAGGAAAAAAATTGCAGACAGAACGATCACGCGTTTTTTCATAATGGTGCCTCCTTGGAAAGAACGGAAAGATGGTAAACCTCGACGAAAAAGCCCTATATCGATAAGCTCGTGGAGCTGGTTCCCGTGCCTATTCCCGTTCCGCCTTTCCGGCCACGGCCGGATAGACGAGACCGGCCAGTGCCGCGCCGATGATGGGTGCAACCCAGAAAACCCAGAGCTGAGCGATCGCCCATCCTCCCACGAACACAGCCGGTCCGGTGCTCCGCGCGGGATTCACCGACAGGTTCGTGACGGGAATACCGATGAGATGAATCAGCGTGAGCCCCAGACCGATGGCGATGGGCGCAAACCCCTGGGGTGCCCTGCCGTCGGTGGAGCCCAGAATGATCATCAGAAACATGAAGGTTAGCACGATTTCAGTGATGAGGGCGGAAGAAAGTGAATACCCGCCGGGGGAGTGATCTCCGAAGCCGTTGGAGGCCAGGCCTCCCGCAAGGCTGAAACCGGCCTGCCCGCTTGCGATGAGATATAGGACTCCCGCCCCGGCAATGCCGCCCGCCACCTGCGCCACTATGTACGGAATCAGGTCCGAACCGGGGAAACGTCTGCCCACGAACAACCCGACGGAGACGGCCGGATTCAAATGACACCCGGATATGTGTCCGACGGCATAGGCCATCGTGAGCACCGTCAAGCCGAACGCAAGCGCAACACCCAAAAGTCCAATGCCCACTTTGGGAAAAGCCGCCGACAGAACGGCACTGCCGCAGCCCCCCAACACCAGCCAGAACGTACCGATAAACTCCGCCAATACTCGGTTCGAAAGGCGCATCTCGGTCTCCTTTCGCGGTGAAATTTTGGTGGTTGATTCAGCGAAACGCTATTTCACGATCAGGATATTGTGCAGCGTTGGAAATGCATGCCCGCAACACGCGGCGCATGGTGAAAAAGAGCCGTTTTGCATGCATTATAGAGGACGGAACCCCACTGCGACAATATCAAATACGATAACGATCTGCCTGCCGCCTCTCCTCCTGTTCCGCACCACCTGTTCCACCTGCCCGGAGAATGCCCCTCGCCCCGTTTCGCATGCCGTTGGTTCATAAGACGCTCGATCGCCCGGGATTGTCTACTTCAGGATCGGCAAAATCGGGGGGCTCTTCGAGATGCGGCGGCCCGATCGATCCCTCGTTCGGCCGATGTCGTCGAAGGGCGTTCAGGGCGAATGGACGCACTACCCGCCGTCCCCCCGGAACCGTGGAAAACAACCAGAAGAATCGTTTTTAGAAAGGAATTTTTTTGGACTTGACACTCGTTTTTCGCAAAGTTTACATTGAAACTCATGGCAGGCGGCGGCGCGGCGTTCCATCATGGACTCGCGTCAGGCGATCGGGCCTCCCGATGTGCGATCTGTTCAACGCCTCCTCTCCGACCGGGGTGTTTGTCTCACGATGTTGCGCATCGCTATGCTGTAACGCTTCAATTCGATTTCAACGGTTCCTGCAGATCAAAAGGCGATCCACGGCAGGATCAAGAGATTCAAAGAGGTCTGCCTCGGAATGCCCGTGACCGACGCCTCCCGTGACCCGCTTCGCGGCAGGCAGTCCCATTGAGCCCACTCTCCCGCTCGCACGCTTCGTCCGCACCGCACGATTCTTTCTCGAGAACATGAAGCGGTCGTGAAACTCCCGGTTTCGATAACGACACACCAGTCGGCAGGGTCCCACAGAGTCCAACCATTCAATAAACGATCACGGCTTTCCGGTTTCGACCGGCACTTCTTCGTAGACATTGGAAAACGGCCCGCAGGCCATACGGCCTCCCCTGCAACCGCCTGGGATGAAGGAGGGACAAATGTCTCGTATACGCCCGAGAAAGTGGTTTCTGATCTGTGCCGTTCTGGGGTTCGTATTCCCTTCGCAGATTTTTGCGGCCAGGATTGTCTCCATCACAACCTGCGAAAGTGTCGAACCGTCGAGCATGAAAGCCGTGGGGGTGAGAAGTCGGTTCACGCAGGACACCCGCGAAATACATCTTCTGGTTCAGTTTGAAGGGCTCAAGGCCGGCAGCAAGGTGAAGGGAACATGGATTTCCGTGGATGCGATCAAGACCCCCAACTACGAAATTGACTCCTCGGAATCCCAGTTTTCGAAGGATGGAGAAGGTACCGCGCATTTTTCCCTCTCCAGGCCCAATCAAGGATGGCCCGTCGGGAACTACAAGGTGGATCTTCACCTTGACGGAGCCCTTTTGACGTCCGTACCCTTCGCTGTCGCGGCATCACCCATGGCCGCCCCGGCGTCTTCCCAATCCTCCCCTCAGTCACCTTCCCCCAAACTGGTTTCCCTTGTTTCATGCGAGGCCGTGGCAAGCCCGGGACTCAGCCCGATCAACGTCACCGACACCTTCGATGCCACAACCCCCGAGCTTCACGTGCTCGCAAAGGTTGAAGGCGCCGTTCCCGGGACGAAGCTCAAGGGAATCTGGAGCGTTCTGGGACAACCGGGGGGCTCCGACCGCGAGATCAACGCCACCGAGGCCGAATTCGGGCAGGAAGGCGGGGACACCGTGCATTTCCTGGTGGAAAAACCGGAGGGAGGATGGCCTGCGGGAAACTACAGATTCGACCTGTACATCAACGGCAAGACGGCGGGAAAGATTGCCTTCTCGGTCCGGGGGGGCGATCCGGCCAGGCCGCCTTTCAGCCTCGATCTGGGCCCCGAACGCAGAGACCCGCAACGAATCTGGACCATAGCCGTGTATCTGGACGGAGATAACGATCTCGAACCCTTCGCCCTGAAGGACTTGAAGGAAATGGAGCGCGGAATTTCCGAAGAAGGCGTCGAATGCATCGTGTTTCTGGATCGCGCCGGGGGGGAAGGCCAGGTCGTGCGAATCCGCAAGGACATTGCGGGCTCCACCAAATCGGAGGTCATCACGACCGCCGGTGAAGTGAACATGGCGGATCCCCAGGTTCTCCACACCTTTTTGGCCTCGGTGCTCAAGGCCTTTCCCGCACAGCATCACGCGCTGATTCTGTGGGATCACGGCGGGGGCTGGGCCGCCCACCTCATCGACGAAAAGGCGCCGGGCGCCCCCAAAGGCCGCGACAAAATGACGCTCCCAAGACTGAGGGAGGCCGTCGCGGGGGCACTGAAGGACACCGGCCGACAACGGATCGATATCATTGGGTTTGACATGTGCCTCATGGCCCAGCTCGAAGTGGCCTGCGAGCTCTCGGGACTTGCCGAAATCATGTTGGCATCGCAGGCTGTGGAACCCGGGGACGGCTGGCCCTATGACCAGATACTGCCCTATTTCGGGAAGGGAACCATGGGCGCCAGGCGGTTGGCCGCTCAGATCGTCGAAAGTTACGGAAAGTATTACGGAGAGCGCAAAGAGCGTGTTGCCACGCTCTCAGCCGTGGATCTCGGCGAGACGGACAAGCTGGTGAGCTCTCTGAGCGACTTTGCGCGAAAGATGTCGGAATCGGTTCCGGGTGCATGGCCGGAGGTCTCGCGGTCCTTATACTATTCGGAGGGATACGCCGACCGGACGGACATTCGCAGGAAGTCAGGAGTGCTTGCGAGTGTGGACCTGATGGATGTATTGAACCGCCTTCGCCTTTCAACCCCCAACTTTCCTGCACAGAAGGAATACCAGGACATCGTCGCGATCATGGACAAGGCCATTATCGCAAAACATGCCTCGCCCCGCCACCGGCTCAGTCACGGACTCGCCGTATACGCTCCCGTACGGGGCGCTCAATTCGATCCCGACTATCTGCAAATCCGGATGAGCAAGACCTGTGCGTGGCAGGGCATGTTGTCCGCCCTCCATAAAGCTCAGGAACAGCAGCTCTCCCCTCCCAGGGTCACCGATATCCGGGTTGTGGACGCTCAAACAGGCAACCCTGTGAAGGGAGGTAAACCGGGCGGGGGGTTCAAGGTTGAGGCGACCGTGGAAGGGGAAAATATCCTGTGGGTGCAATACATGCAGGCGGTCAGAGACGACAAAAGAAACGGCTTTGCCCTTCTCGAGAAAGGCTATGTGTACGATCCCGAATTCTACAAGAAGAAGGAGGGGGCCGTGGCCGATGTGGTGGACTTGATCATGCCCGAGTTCAAGGGCAATCGCAACAAGGTGTCGAAGGAATTCATCGGGCGGCATCTGAAAGTGACCGACGGGCGGCATGCAGCCCGGGCCACCATCGACGCCTCGAGCCTTTCCGACCTCCAGCATGCCGCGGTCCCCGTCGCTCTGAAACGGCAGGGAGCGGAACAGTGTTTTGCGACCCTGTTTTTCAACGCCGTCACCTGGACGGTCGCGAATGTGGTCGCCGAGCTGCCTCAAAAGGACGGAACCGTGGCGTATCGTCAAGTCAAGCTGCAACCCGAAGATGAGGTCACTTTGCTCTTCGAGTTCATCTCCGACGACGGCAAGGCCGGCTATGTGGCCGGGGAGACGTTGAAGTGGGGAAAGGGGCTCGAGCTTGTCATCGACACCGATGAACCGTCCAACCTGACGGTGGCGATGCGGGCGGAATCCATAGCGGGACAGTCGTCGTTCGCCACCACGCAAATCAAGCTGGAAGCATTGACCAAAGAGGAGCAATCCTTCGTGGAGAACGCTCGAAAGGTCAAACTCAAGGACCTCGTCGGGACCTGGCAATGGCACGGGTTGAAAGACGGGCAGTGGAACTCGATCCCGCCGTTCACCGAGATTGCGCCATCCCCTTCCAACCCGGAAGTTCTGATCGCCAAGATACAAAACCCGGGCGATTCCAGCTGGAAAGTCACGCCCATGGCGGTTCTTCTCGACACACGGCTGATGCCGACTCTGAGGCTCATCTCCTTCGATGACGAGGGCCGGCCGGTCGAGGCGATGAACTTCACGATGCTCGTGTCGCGATGGGACCAGGGCGCACCAAGAATGATCCTCAAATACCTGGTCCCGAAAGGCTGGCTCCTTCTCTGGGCGAAGCGGCAGGCTCCGCAAGGCACAGCCACCGGGCCGGCTCCCGGACCCGGCATGACGGTCCCTCCTCCCGTTCCTTCCCAGGTCCAGCCGCCCTCACCGAGCGCATCTCTCGCCGGCCTGTGGTACGGCCCCGACAGAGAAGTCCTGAAGATGGGCGAGTCCACCTATGAGCTTTATGAGTTCAACATGCTGGAGGACAAGGGGGTTTATGAGATCCGCGGGAAGCAGTTGATCACCAGAAGCGCGATAACCGGGGAGGTGGAACGCTTCAGTTTCAGCCTGTCGGGTCAACAGTTGACCCTGAGAGACTCAGGAGGCCAGACGTTCCGGTTCCGCAGAAAGCAGTAGAGCGTTCTTCGTCGAGCCCGTGTACCCTTCGAACACGCCGCGGTCGCCGCCCGCTCCCTCGCATCGAAAGGAGATCGATCATGCGCCTAACGGCCGGGCAATCCTGCGTTATCCTGATTTTCGGTGTGGTGTTTGCGTTCGGGACCACCGGTTGGATGGACATGCCCGTTCCCACTCCGCTCTACGGTCATTCACTCCCAGGCGATTCGCCGCCAATCCGCTTTGCCTGCCTCCCGGCATCCCCACCAACTCAAATGAGGATACAGGCGGGAATTCCTCAGGTTCCTGCCACGCTCCCCTCCGGGCAAGCACGCCTGGCTGCGGAGGTGGGTCCACCCGCTTCCGGAAATCTCAATGGTCTGCTGCGGGGAACCTTCTGCCACTGGTCAGGTTCTTCGGGGTCCGGAAGCAGTTACTCCCACTCCATTCGAGCCACTTTCGACGGCAACGGACGGTTCACATACAGCTCGGAAAGCTCCTTCAGTTCAGGATCGGGTCTGGGGTACGGAGGCGGTGGGGACCCTTCGGACCATGGTACTTACAGAGTCCTCGGAAACCGGGTCCACCTCGCTTTTTCCGATGGAAGCACCGGTGTGGCCGCCGTTTACAACCAGGCGGCCGACGGCACCATCACCGAACTGATGTACGAGGGGGACCTGTATGCGCCCGCCCTCTGTGAATGACATCCGTCGGGACGGTATTCGGAATCCGTGGTATCGATCCGGCGCTGTCGAACCCGGCCTCGCACCGTGGAGCCGATACCGACCAAACCATTCCGGAAGTTGCCTCGCCGGGTTTTCCCAATGCCGTCCCCACTCCCGGACCGGAAGTCTTTCGACGATCGGAAAAACGCCGTTCAGCGGACCCGGACGAACACTGAACGGCGTCTCGTCCCACCCTCGTCCGACATGCAATGGAGGCTCTCAGAGGAACAACCCGGAACAACATCAAAAAGGAGATGATCTATGCATTCCAACAGTCTCAGGATTTTCGTTCTCATCATCGGCATACTGTCCTTCGGTTACCATCAGGGGGCTGCGGAGGCCGCCCGGGTCACTTCGGTGGTCACGTGTCAGAACGTGGACGATACCGCCACCAAGCCGGTGGGCGCCACGGACAAGTTCAAACCGGACCAGGCGGCGGTTCATGCACTCGTGTCGGTCGTGGATCCCGCTCCGGGGACGAAGGTCAAAGGCGTCTGGGTCTCGGTGGACGCCATTTCGACACCGAACTATGAAATCGATTCCGCCGTTGTGGAGTTCATAAGGGAAGGAAACGCCACCGTGCATTTCATGCTTTCGAGGCCCACCAACGGCTGGCCGGTCGGGAACTACAAGATCGACGTTTACGTCAACGATCAATTGGCTGGGAGCGCACCTTTTTCCATAAAGTAGAACCGCCGCCGAACGCTCGGCACGACCCGTTTCCGGCTCACCGGGAGGAGAGTGCGCGCATTCACCCCTTCTCTGCGGCGATCGATGAAATGCACGATATTTTTCACTGGAAGTGAGTGTCGATTCTGTGCGATTCTGCCGGCATGTTTCAGAGTCATCCGGTACTAAGCGTTGCATTTCTTTCAATGTCTCGAGGACCGCAGAAAAGGAGGGGTTGGCCCATGATACCGAGTAGAGGTACTTTAGCCCGCCGTTGCACGGGCTGCGTCGTGGCTGTGATTTTCCTCATGGCCGGTTTCATCTGCGGCGTTCCGACGCTTCATGCGCAGATGCAGAAAAGCACGGTCGCGCCTTCGCAGACTCCCTCACCTTCGGGAACAGGAGCCGCGGCAGTGAAGAAACCGGCGCAGGCCCCCAAGCTTGCACCGGGAGAAAAGGTCAATATCAACACCGCGAGCAAGGAGAAACTGGCGGCGCTTCCGCGGATCGGCCCCGCAAAGGCGCAGGCCATCATCGCCGGGCGCCCCTATTCGAAACCCGAGGACATCATGAAGGTCAAGGGAATCAAGAAGGGGACTTACGAGAAGATCAAGGATCTCATCACCGTTCAATAGCCGGCGGCCATGCGGGCTCCCGATGCCCATAAATGTCCTCTTCGATGGGCGGTTGCGGCATTGACATCGCAGGCCCGTCCGCTCCTCCTGCGGGACGGCCGCGGAATGACGGGTTTTTGAATCCGCGCTAGCCGGAATGCGGTGTTGCGCGGGCATCCGAAACAAATCATGGGACATGGAGAGGAGAACGGACTATGAAAAAATGCTTGGTGATCCTGTTTCTCACGGCGTTCTTTTCCGCCGCCGCCTTTGCCGCGGGCCCGAGAGAGTACCAGGTGACGGGACCGGTCCTGGAGATAAAAGACGATGTCGTCATCGTTCAAAAAGGCAAGGAAAAATGGGAGATCGCCCTGGACAAAGTGACTAAAATAGAGGGTGGAGAGTTGAAGGTGGGCTCCAAGGTGACGGTCTATTATTTCATGAAAGCCTCCAAGATCGAAGTCCAGGGACAGAAAGAAAAGCAGGCGCCGAAGGCGGGAGCGGCAAAGAAGCCGTAACCGCACATCCCTGCAGTGCGAGTGGGGCGGTTCCACAGGGAGCAAGGAAGGCGCGCCGGGAAAGGGATACTTCATGCGGTGGGAAGATGAGGAACGAAGCGAAAACGTGGAAGACCGGCGAGGAGTCCCCGCTTCTCGCGGGTTCGTGGGGGGCGGAATCGGCACGATCATCATTGTGCTCGTGGCTCTCTATTTCGGCATCGACCCGTCCATGCTCCTGCAAACCTCACAGCAGAGCGCTCCCCCTTACGTAACGCAACAACGGCAACAACCTTACGGAGGGCAGGACCGGATGGCCCAGTTCGTCTCCGTGGTGCTTGCCGATACCGAAAAAACCTGGCACGGCATCTTCCGACAATACGGGAAGACTTACAGGGAGCCCAAGCTCGTCCTGTTCACCGACGCGGTGGACTCCGCCTGCGGCTTTGCCCAGGCGGCCACCGGGCCGTTCTACTGTCCCGGAGACCAGAAGGTTTACATCGACCTCGGTTTTTTCGAGGAAATGAAGAATCGCTTCCAGGCACCGGGCGATTTCGCCCAGGCTTATGTGATCGCGCACGAAGTCGGCCACCACGTGCAGAACCTGCTGGGGATCGCTGAAAAGGTTCAGTCCACGATGCGGCGCGCGAGCAAGGCGCAGGCCAACCGCCTGTCGGTCAGGATGGAGCTGCAGGCCGACTGCTATGCCGGTGTCTGGGGATACTATGCGGACAGGTCTCGAGGGCTTTTGGAGACGGGGGACCTGGAAGAGGCGCTGGGTGCCGCCAGCGCCATCGGCGATGACCGGATCATGCGACGGACCAGCGGCACGGTCGTCCCGGACGCCTTCACGCACGGAACATCGGCTCAAAGGGTGAGATGGTTCCGGCGGGGTTTTGAGACGGGGGACGTCAAGCAGTGCAACACTTTCGAGGAGAAATCGCTGTAGCGGCCCGCCACCGTCACGCCATGCACGGTCCTTGAGCCGCGCGTCGTATGGTCGCAAAACATGGCCCGGCCGCAGGTCGAGCTTTATTCGGGTCACGTGGGAACGCTTTGGCCCGGAAGTGCAGGGTTTTGTCATGAGGGGGAAAGCCGGATTTTGCGAAACACGGCTTTCACCCGAGCGCGGGGTTGCGTCGACCGATCAACTGAACCGCTTTGGACCGGGGGCTCCACCTCGCAAAGCCGAGGCGGTTTTCCTGTCTCCAAGCCCAGGAATCGTTTTCGGAACCGAGAACCGGGGGATCACTCACTCGGCACAATTGCCGGGACACTTCAATCCAGACGGAAAGGAAACCCATGGAAACCAAGAATACTGAACCGGAAGCCGCAGGAACCGAGCCTGTTGTCATGGAAGGGACTTCTGGAATGCGCTACTGGGACTTCAGGAAGGAATTCTGCACTGCCGAGGGGTGGAGGCTGCGGGCAACCGATCCCCAGGTTTACGACGTCCTGAACAGCAAAGGCGAAAAGATCGGAGTCTTCAAGAGCGGCGAAGGGTATTTCCCCACTGTCGCCAAGGCATGAGCCGCCGGTATTCAATCGTTGCCGGCTTGATACCGATACAGGACACTCCAGCGCGAAGCAAGCACGTGTACCGACGGTTCGGACAGGATCATGCGATCGTTTGTGCCGGATCGCAGCCGAAGGGAAAGGGGTAGGTTCGCACGAACGATCCGGGAATCCCGCGGCGGCGGAATCCAGGACTCCGGGCCGGACGGCGGCGGGTACGACGGGATACCAATGAACCGTCGACATCACATGCATTGCGGCATGCCGTCAAGGAAGGCCGGGCATGCATTTGACCAGGTACTGCCGCCCACAAATCCCCCTTTACATCCCAACTCGATTAATTATCTTATATGGTAATTCAATATTCTTCCGGGTAAGTGCCCTCTTTTCAATCGACTCCGGTTAGCTCTGTTTTCAGGTCGTGATTCCTTGAGACTCCTCGTTCGCGGGAGGTTTCAGTGACCAGGATTCTTCTGAAAATGCCTTAGCGTGAGCCTCCGGGTGTGCGATCCGCTCCCTGGAGGCTCTATAAGCCGCAGGACCGATGCACTGCACGACCTCCCGGGTTCGTGCCGAACGGCAACACGATGACCAAGGAGGGCATCATGAAAAAGATCATTGTTTTGCGCCGTATTTTCCTGGTCTTTGCTGTCGCCCTGACGGCGACACTGGTATTGGCCGGTCCGGCCCACGCAACGTGGCAGTGGGTTCATGGCAACAGCGGGCACATCGAGTACAAGGATCGATTCACCAACGACAATCGCTTCGAATTCGGATGGGGACTGGATTTCAATTTGAACTCCGGGACTTTCAACTGGGTTCACTTCGCCGTTCCGACCATTGCGTCAACCACCCAGGGTGTGCGCTACATCAAAGTGAGATTCTACACGGGCAGCGTGGACGCCTGGGTATCGGCCATCCACATCTACGACGGAGTCAACAAGGTGAAGGTGCAGGAAGGAAGCTGGTCGAACGGCTACAAGACCGTCACCGTCGATTTGGGTTACGTGCGGTCTTTCACTTACGGTCTGGGCGTGTCGGTCCAGATCAAGGCCGGCGTCGAATCGATGAGTCATCGGATCATCTTCGTGGGGGCAGGCGCGAATTTCGTGAACAAGTAGCGGATAAGCTCTCGTCTGAGAGCAGGCCCGCGGGCTCCGCCCCGTCACTCGAAAGCGCCGGGTTGCGGCCGGGCATGCGACCGGACGGCTGTCTCTGGTGCTCGCCCGCCGGCCGGGGCAAAGGGGAAGGAACTCTCCCGACCTTTCGCCCCAGCCGCGGCCGTGTTGCGAAGAGTCTTGCCGTCCCCTCCTGCCCGGTGAAGCTCGCTGCACGCGTGACATGTGATATGTCGAGTTAAGGGACCTCCCGGCTCCTTATGCCGGATGCACCCCGACAAACTCACGAATCTGCTGCGTCACCTCCGGTGTCAGCCCCAACCCGGCCTCCAGTTGATTGAGATACTCCTTCTCCCCGGGAGTGTCCACCTCGATGGCAAACAGCGAAGCCGCATAGACCTGAGCCGCAACGTCCGGGCGCCCCCCGACGGCGGCGATCAGTTGTTGCGTCTCCATCGGCTTCTGCATCTCCATGATCATGAATTGTTGCTCGTTCCGGTCTATGCCGTCTTCCTGCAATTTGCCGACGATGCGCTGCACTTCGCTCTCATCGATCTGCCCATCCGCCTTGGCCGCATTGATCATGGCCTTCAGAAGCAGCTCGGCGTGCTGCTCCAGCCCCTGCCGTTCGGCCTCGGTTTTCGGTTCCGCCAATCCAATCGGCACGCCGGAGGTTTCAGTGCCGCTGCCTTTCAAGACTTTGTAGGCCATGGCCCCGAGGAGCGCCATCAACCCACCGCCCAGGGCTCCCCCCATGGAACCGCGTCCACCTCCCAAAAGCGCGCCGGCAAGCGCTCCAAGTCCACCGAGAGCGAGATTCTGCTTTCCGCCGACGGTTTTTTCGACGTCGCCCAGGACACTTCCCAGCAGACCGCCCAAACCTCCCAAGCCTGCGCCGAGTCCGCCTCCGGCACCACCGAGCATCGAAGAAAGACTCTCCAGCAAGCCGCCGCCCCCACTTTCGCCAAGCGAATTCTTCAACCGGTCGTGAGACGACGAAGTCATCCCCGCCTGGATGACGGAACCCAATATTTCGCTGAGACTCATGGCATTCTCCTGGTTTTTCGAGTGAACTCTACCGATCCCATGCGGAATTCCGCAGGGAAAGGCAGCCGGAAAACGATGTCCTCCCCATTGACTCACTTCAGAGGAATGCGGATTTTCTGGCCGACGAAGATGAGGTTCGGATCGCGGATGACCTCACGGTTGGCTTCGAAGATTTTCGGATAGTCATTGGCATTCCCCAGAAACTGTTTGGCGATGGCCGAAAGCGTATCCCCTTTTTTGATAACGTAGTATTCCACCTTGGCCTCCGCGGGTGGGGCCTGGAGGCCTTGGACCCTGACCTCCGATACGCCTTGCACGTTACCGGCCATCAGGACGGCCTTCTCCAGGGCCTCGAGGCTCGATGCCTGCCCGGAAAGAGAGACCACCCCGTCTTCAAAGGAAACATTCAGTCCCTGGATCCCGGGGTTTGCCTCTTCAATATGGTTCTTGATCTTGTCCGCAGCTTCCGCCTCACCGCTGAAAAGCTTTTTCCCAATCTCCTTGACAAAATCGAAAAGTCCCATGACGATCCTCCCGTTTTCCTGGTGATTCGGTACGATTCCGCGATTCGATCCGCGCCCGCCGGCTCACACCTGCCCCGCGCCGATATTCCCCTCCTTCCATCGGCGTTGTGAATGTCTTTCGAAGCTTGTCCCCGCGGACGCACGGTCTCCATCGGACGATCACCGGCACGCCCTCCGGCCGCGCGATTGCGGAGGAAGGGATGAAACGGCTGACCGGAGACCCCGATCCGGGGGCCTCTACTGGTTCGATGCCTCGTCGAAACCGATTGGTTGATGCACGATACATGGCACGAGAACATGCCGGATGACGCAGTATGCCGAACGATTCAGCCTGGCAGTATTTTAAACCTTTCCGACGCAGATTCCAGAATAATTTCTGTCGGCGGCGCGCAGACCTCACGGGATTCGGGGGCAGATTCGAGATGATGGAATGTCCCGCCCCGGGAATTGAGAAAACGGCTCTTCAGAAGAAAGACCTTCCAGATGCGGCATTTTCCGTTATCCGGGGCCGGATTGGGCGCTTTGGTGGAGAATCGCTGCGTGCCCCGTGCTCTGTTGACGGGCACATCGCTCCGTAGCAACTGTGTTCTTTGTCAACTCTTGAGTCGAGTAGGGTGGGATGCGCGACAGCGCAGCCCACGGTCTCGATACCCTTGCCCCAGCACTCGGTGCCGTGAACGATCAGGAGCCGACGTGTGGAACGCGCCCATTGAAGAGACTGGTGGCCGCAGACTTTCGCAGCGATCATGACGAGTGCGGGTGCACGAGGCCCGGCCTGATCGTGGGCACGGAGGAACCGTGCCCACCCTACGGATGTCCTTCGTTGCGGCGTTGCGCCGTGGCTTGAGACCGCGTTGCGTTGAAAATGCCGACACCGGGCCTCAACCCTGCCGTAAATCATCGCGTATCGGTCCGCACCTGGACTTCCTGGTACCACAAGCCTGTCCCTTCATTGAGAACCGGGCTCCCGATGAGCTCAAATATCTCGGTATCGATACGGGAATCGGCGAGTGTCCAGAGCTTTCCGGCTTCATCCTGCCAGATTCTCATTCCCCCCGTTTCGTCAAGTATCGTCATGCCTCGTTCCCTCCTTTCGTCGTTCGGGAAAAAGCCCGGAGGCCATCGGGACGCACCTCGACAAAGAAAAAGCGCATCGGTGTTTTTGGAATTATAACAAACAGGATGCCGCCGGCATCAGGGAACCAGCCTGCCAGGTCGCCCCACAGTCCGACTCGAGGCGGCGCGCGGCGGCTAAAGTCCGCGGGCGGGGCAGCCGATTGAATACCCGTACGCAAAGATGCGGCCGGCGACGGAGTTGCACGCACCGTATCCCGCATCCGACTTCATCTCCTGAAGGACTCTATTCCCCCTGGAGGAAAGCTGCGGCTGTGCTATGATGCCCCAGCGCGACCGCTCCGATTACGAGGAAGCGATGGTTTTCGACTCGGGCGTCCCCGAAAGGCCCGTTTCCAGGCGACTCGGGGCGCGCCGTCCATTGTCCCGCGATTCATTCATGGGAGAGCTCCAGTGACCGACCGCCGCAGGGAAATCCTGGAATGGGCCGAGCAGGGCCGTCTCGCGCCGGAAGATGTGCGCCGGGCGCTCAAGCTCGCCGGAGTTTTGCCCTCAGGCGGCGACTGGCGGCTCTTTCTGGACCGGATGCTCCTGTGGATGGGGTCGGTGATGACCGCGGCGGGCGTCGTATTCTTTTTGGCCTACAACTGGAACGAAATCGGGCATTTTACGAAGTTCGGCATGGTCGAGGCCGTCTTTCTCGCCACCCTGTTTCTTGTTTGGAAGCTCGGGCTGGAACGTCCCGCGGGCAAGGCCGCCCTTCTGGGCGGCGCGGTGCTCGTCGGCGCGATCTTCGCGCTCATCGGCCAGACTTATCAGACCGGCGCCGATTCCTTTGAACTGTTCGCGACCTGGGCGGTTCTGATCGTGCCGTGGGTGCTGGTCGGCCGGTTCGCGGCGTTGTGCGTCTTCTGGCTCCTGCTCGTCAATCTCGCGGTAACGCTTTACACCACTGCGTTCCACGGCTTCACAGGCGTGGTGTTCGGCCCGGAAAGACTGCTCTGGCAACTTTTGGGGCTGAATACGGCGGCGCTTGCAATCTGGGAAATATTGGCCGCCCATGGCGTGGCGTGGCTGCGGGAACGCTGGGCCGCGCGGTTGATCATCACCGCCGGCGGGGCTTTGTGCACCGTCCTCGCGGTTTCCGACCTGTGCCTCCGGCGCGGGAGCAGCGGATGGGGATTTCCGGTCTGGCTCGCCTGGCTCGCCGCCGTCTATGTGGTCTACCGGTTCCGCATCAAAGACCTTTACGCCCTTGCGGGCGGGGTTCTTTCGGTGATCGTCACGGTGACCTGTTTTCTCGGGAAGCACATGCTGCGCGATCATCAGGCCGGGTCGTTCCTGTTCATCGGCCTGGTCGTGATCGCTCTTTCGGCGGCGGGCGGGTGGTGGCTCAAACGCGTTGCGGCAGAGGAGAAGCGATGAACGGCGCCGAGCGGCAGGAGCTTTGGGAGCGCCTCGAGGCGGCGGCCCTGGTGCATGGGGAACTGCCTCCGGCCGTGGCGTCGCCCACTCCGTGGTTCGTTCGCGTCATGCTCGGCATCGCGGGATGGATCGGAGCGCTTTTCCTGCTGGCTTTCATCGGCATAGGCTTTCACTCCCTGATCGAGAACTGGCCGGGCGCAATCATCACCGGCACGCTGCTGTGCGCCGGGGCCGCAATGCTTTTCCGGTCGGGGCTGCGAGCCGATTTTGCGAGCCAGTTTGCCCTGGCCCTGAGTTTTGCGGGTCAGGCGTTGATCTGTTTCGGGATCAGTGAATTGCTCCGTTGGGATTTCTTCGCCGTATGCCTGGCAATGACTGCCGTGGAGACATTCCTGTTCTTCGCGGCACCGAACTTCCTTCACAGGGTCTGGAGCGCCTGGGCGGGCTCCTTCGCGCTGGCCCTGGCGTTTTGGGACTTGAAGCTCAGCACCTTTGCGCCGGGGATTGTGACGGCCGCTTTCGCGTTCTTATGGTTCAGCGAATTCAGGCACCCGCGTCGAGGCGCCCTGCTGCGGGCCGGAGGCTACGGACTGGCCGCATCCATTATCGCGACGGTGATCATGCTGAGCGGGAGGAGCGAGGGCGTTCTATGGTGGTCGCGTGCCGTGCCGGCCCCCGGGAACGATCTCCTTGTCTGGCTTGGCCTGGGGCTCTCGGGAACCGTGCTGATCGGCGTGTCGATCCGCCTGCTCTATTGGGAGAATGTCCCCCTTGGATCGAGACCGGGGAAAGCGGTACTCGCGGGAGCAGGAATCCTTGCGGCGGCGTCGCTGAAAGCCCCGGGACTGGGGCCTTGCGTTGCGATTCTCGTCGTGGGCCATGCGGCGGGCAACCGCCGCCTTGCCGGGCTGGGCGTTCTGGCGCTGCTCGGATACCTCGCCCATTACTACTACGTTTTGGACGCCACTCTGCTGCAAAAGTCCGAGGTGCTGGCAGGCGTCGGGCTCTCGCTGCTCATCGCGCGCCTCGTGCTGCTCAAGTGTCTGCCCGCGCCGGAAAGCGCGGAGGAAGCCTCTCATGCGTAAAGCCATCGCACTCCTGATGGGAGCGGTCGTCCTCGCCGTCGCCAACTACGCCATATACGAACGCGAACGGATCATCCGCGAAGGCCGTGTCGCGCTGCTGGAGCTGGCCCCCGTCGATCCGCGCTCGCTCATGCAGGGCGATTACATGGCTCTGCGCTTCAAGGCCGCAACCGATGCGTTCGGCAGCGGGCAAGTGCGCGAAGAGGTTCGTGACGGGCGTATCGTGTTGAAGCCCGACGCGCGAGGGGTCGCCTCGTTCGTGCGGCTGGACGTCGGGGGGCCGTTGGCACCGGATGAGTTTCTCATGCGCTATCGTGTTCGCGATCGTCAAGTGAAGTTTGCGACCAACGCATTCTTCTTCCAGGAAGGGCACGCGGACCGTTACGAGACGGCACGCTACGGGGAATTCCGAGTCGCCGCCGACGGGGACGCGATCCTCACCGGGCTGCGCGGCAAGGACCTCGAGCCGCTGGGAGAGGCTCCGCGGCGCTGAAAGCCGGACCCTCTGCCGTCCGGAGAATTCAACGGCATGCAACGGTACCTGCCAGTCCGATGCATCGGAAGGCACATGGAGGGACTATCGTGCGCCTCATGGAGGAAAGGACGCAGGTTCGCCCCCCGTTCCCGGTCCCTTTCTCCCGAGGTGGCGGATCGGAGAGGATACGGCCCTACCCATGAGGTCTTGCATGATCCAGGTTGCGCCAAATGAGAACTCCTCCACCGCAAATTGACCGAATTGCCGGAACCATGCCCGGACCCACGTCCCGCTGCTGTTCCTTCGGGCTTATGGAGGATCCGCCCGGAGCCTCCCCCGCGCAGCGAAGAAACTCCGGGAATTATCTGGATCTTCCGCCACGAAGACTTGACACACGGCCGCACCCGATCTATCGGAAATACGTGAAGGATTGCACCGAGCACATGATCATGCCCGGCGTCTTCATGGCAAGCTGAGAGTGTATCCTCAAGACTTTGAGCACGTTCTCAGGCCAAGAACGCCTTGGGGCGGAGATGAAAGCAGCGCCTCTTGGGACCTTATGGCAGTCTGCGGGCCACCTTGGACGAATCACAGACAGCCCCATTTCGGGAAAGCCCTTACAGTCCTGCCGATGTGGGGCGATCCATGATTCGTCAAATTCAGCGATTTCGTGTATGGGGCGAGGCAAAGGCACAATTCATTGCGGGCGGGAACAAACCCGCCCTTGCTGCTCAACGGGTTATTCGGCCTGTCGGGCAGGTTTTGCGCCAACCCGAATCGGCGCTTTGAGCTCCGGAATCGTTCAACCCGGGATGGTACCCGCGGTTCACGCACTCTTCTTCTTTCACCACCTGGAACGACGCGTTCATCTTAACAGTCCTCGGATCCCGAAACCCTGACCGGAGGCGGACGGGGAACAATCGACCGGCGGCAATGGAACCAAGGGTGGATGACCTGGGTTCTCCACGCCGGAATCCCCGATAATGCGGATTGCCCGTTCTATACACCGCTCAAACCGGGTTCTCACCAACAAGCGCGTCGAGGAATGGATCGAGGACTTACACGAGCCGCGCTTTCGGTAGGAAAACTTGTCCTGAATCCTTCCCGAGGCCTGTTTCCGGACGCTGCCGATTGGTTGCTTCGAGGGGCTTTCTTCGGATCGGCTCCTCGAATCCGCCGAAGTCGGCGTTATCAAAGGGGCTGATGAGCGATACCCTTGAGTCTTACTGGACAAGGATGAGGAGAAGGCGTGGAGCTTTTGCAGCGGACTTTTGGATTCCTCGTGACACTTTTGATCGCTTCCGTGCTCTTGTTCCCCGAAAACGTGGCGAGCGCCGGAGACACACTGATCCGTATCAAGGCACGGGGGAAGCTCCGGTGCGGAGTGAGCGACGGCATCCCCGGGTTTTCCTGGAAGGGGCCCGACGGCCGTTGGACCGGAATGGATGTCGATTTCTGCCGGGCGTTAGCGGCCGCGGTTTTGAAGGATCCCGAAAAGGTGGACTTCGTGCCTTTGACCGCCTCTCGGCGCTTTCCGGCGCTCAAAGCAGGTGAATTGGATGTTCTCGCCCGCAACACGACCTGGACGATGGAGCGGGAGGCTGTGCTGGGGATTCTCTTCGCCGGGGTGCTCGTTTATGACACCCAGGGGTTCCTGGTTCCGACGTCCAGCGGGATAACGGAACTCTCCCAACTGGATGGAGCCACGGTTTGCGTGGTCAGGGGAAGCAGTCATGAAGAACACATAGCCCAGACGTTTGGCGCGAGGAACTGGACCTATCAGCCGCTCCAGGTGGAATCCAGTGTCCAGGCGATGGCCGCTCTGAACGAAGGGAAGTGCAAGGCGTTCACCTCCGAGAGTCCACAGCTGAAGACCGCGCGGATGAATGCACCTGACGGTCCCGACCAATACTCCCTGCTGAAGGAAACGATCTCCGAGGAACCCATGGGACCGGTGGTGCGTCGTGGAGACGAGGATTGGTTCACCATCGTGCGGTGGGTCCTTTTCACGCTCATCCTTGCCGAGGATGGCGGCTATACCGGAGCCAACGTCAGGTCGCGACTCGAGAAAACCGCGGACTTCCGTGCGATGTCCTGGAAGCAGTTGGACGGCCTCATCGCAAAATCGTTGGGAATTGATCCGGGCTGGAGAATCCGCGTGGTGGAGAGTGTTGGAAACTATGGCGAAGTCTTCGAGCGGAACCTGGGGTCTCAAAGTACTCTGAATCTGGAACGCGGGCCCAACAAACTCTGGAAAGACGCAGGACTCATGTATGCCCCGCCCTTTCGATGATGATCTCGGTTGCTCACGGCATGTATCATCACGGAGACAAGGCAATCCACTCACCTCTTTCAATCTGGCTGAAGAGGTTCCACCCCCTGCCGTCAACGAGGAACACCATGAGTGAATCTCAAATCGCTCTTACTCTGCTCGTCTTTGCGGCGGTTATTCTGTCCATAGCCTTCAACCTTCTCGACATGGCTCTGGCTGCCCTCCTGGGCGTCAGCACCATGCTTCTGTTGGGGGCTTTCACACGCAACGAATTTCTACAAGCAGCGCAGAACGCCGGAGGCTCCATAGCACTCCTGTTCGGCGGCATGGTGGTCGCTCGGACCCTGGTGCCGACGGGAATCTTCGACCAGTTGGGAATGCGTTATCTTCGTTCAACCCGCGGAAGCGGTAAGCGGTTCCTTCTGGGGGTGATCGTCCTGACGGCCCCACTGTGTGCCGTTCTTCCCAACGCCACCACCGTGATCCTTCTCGCTCCCATAATCATTCGCGTAGCCAGGGCTCTCGAAGTGGATTTCGTCCCGCCCGTTATTCTCACCGCCATCATCAGCAATTCCGCGGGACTGTTGACCCTGGTGGGCGACCCTGCCACTTTCCTGGTCGGGAGCTCCATTGGGATGAGTTTCGGGGAATATCTGCATAGAGTCAGCCTCGGGGGGCTGATCGCCGTTCTGCTCCCCATCCCGATCCTCCCCTGGTTGCTCAAAGACATTTGGCGGACGCAGCGGCCTCTGCCTGCCGAACTGCCCCTGCCGCGGCTGGAACGCCCCGCGTTCTGTTCGCTCGCACTCCTGGTGCTGGTCGTGATGATTCTGCTTTTTCTTTTCGGTGAGAAGATGCCCGTTCCCATCGTTCCTCCTTCGGTTGCCATTGTTGCAGCATCCCTCGCGCTTCTTGTTGTTTATGGCTTAAAGGTGGAACCGGTGGAACGGGTGCTGAACGACGTGGACTGGAAAACCCTCATCTTCCTCACCTGCATGTTCCTTATGGTTGAAGCATTCACGAAAACCGGCATCCTGCAGGGCCTGTCCAGGCACATGAATATTTGGTTTGGCCACAATTTGCTGGTGGTGGCCATAATCGTGCTGGCGGGCGTAGGCATGTCGTCCAGCCTGCTGGCCAATATTCCCGTCGTGGCGGCCATGCTGCTTCTGGTCAAAGGGTACCTGGTTGCAGCACAACTCGTGCCGGAGCTGGCTCTCGGAGCGGCCTTCACCGACTGGCCGGCTTTCACCTTGCCGCTATTTGTCGCCATGATGTTCGGGGGAACCCTGGGCGGGAATGCAACGCTCATTGGTGCATCCGCCAATGTGGTGAGTGCCGGGATCTGTGCCGCACATGGAAAACCTGTGAGTTTTGCCACTTTCGCTCGATACGGGGTCCCCGTGACCGCTGTTCAGCTGCTCATGTCAGCCTTCTATGTGCTGGCGCTGACTTGGCTGACGGGACGGTAGTGTGCCGTTTTCATGTTCTCATTTGGCAGGCTTCGCAGGTACAGCGGAGGCGCCGTCTTTTCTCGCAAGCCCGCAGAGACCCGGGATGAGTCGAAAGCACCTTTGCCGGCGCGCATGCGAATGAGTAACGGCCCCGGGATGCGCCGCCGCCGGAACGGCTCCCGCAATGGTGCACCTCTGAACTACGCTTCCTCCCTCGTCATTCCGGCACCGGGACGCAGGTCCGATCAGATCACTCGGAGCTCTTTGATCAGGGTCGAACCGGCCGCAACACTCTTGACCTCGGCACGAAACGCATAGTGTCGCGGGTACTTGACAAAAACGAACTCGTGCAGGAGCGACCGCGCCTTCTCCCGCTCGTTCGACAGAGTGTGGAATTCCGCCAGGGCGCCCAGGACCCGGGCCGCACGGGCGTAGGCCCCCCTGTGTTTTGCGCTCACGATCGCATCGATGCGGTCCCGGCCGATTTTTAGCGCCCAAGCCTCGTATTTCTTGGCCTCCGCTTCCGCGATCTGCGCCGATTCAAGTCCGGTGAGCAGCGCGCGGCAGGCATCTCCCCTTCCGACCTCATCCTCTTCATGGAGATAGGAATCATACGTCTCCGAGTATTCCTTCAACAAGGCTCTGATGACGGATGCTTCGGGCGAGTTTCCGGTCAAGACGGACAGGATGGAGGCAAAAAGCACCCCGGCCTTTCCATAGGACCACCCGATGCTCCTCTCGCCTCGACCTTCCCGGAAGGCTTCACCAACCTTGCCGGCCATCAGCAGCGTTTTGATGAACAGGTCCCCGGGGGCCTTCCCCTCCTTGCCGGCGTCCTTCATCGAGGCAAGGACGGCTTCCAATTCGCGGGAACGAACGCCTTGTTTCTCTGCTTCATCAAGCAGTTCGAGAAGGTTCCGCTCACGAGGCGCGGACAAAAACCGCTCCCGTTTCCCGAGCAGCACGCATTCCGTCCTCCCGAGCACCGTCGCGGCACTGGTCAGGCATCGGGCCGCCTGCTCCCGGAAACCGCACCTCGGCAATATTTCCAGGGCTTCCCGGCAGGCATCCAGCATCGCGTTCCAATCGTTTTCCCTTTCAAGGCACTGAATCCAGAAGAGGTAACCACGCGGCTGGTCGGTCTTCCATTTCCTTGCCAGCCGGGAAACACCGTCGATCCCTTCCAGCATTTGCGTCGCTTCCAGCAGAAGCACGGCGGCCCTGTCGTTGTCATGGGACTCCAACCTTTTTGCCCAGGCGGGCAGGAACGATTCCCAATCCGGCATCCGGCCCGAGCTGGAGTCAACGATATCCTGCAGCATGGGATAAGGTTCCGACGAGATGTCCAGACGATCGTGGTCCATCGCTCCACGTACGGTCATGCATTCGAACAAGGCCTGAACTCGGGTCCTCTCATCGCTGGTCTCATAGACGCAACGGCAATACCTCGCCCTTTCCTCGCGCATGTCCGGTGCATCGCGGGAAAGGCAACCGGCCGCCTCTTCGTTCTCATCCAGAAGATCGAAAAGGGAGGCATACAAGCGGCGGGCAACTTCCAGTCGTCCATACAGGAACAGCCCGCCTGTTTCGACGAACAGATTCTCCAATTCCTCGGCCTGCTCCGGCGCCAAGCAGTCCGGCTCCTCATCGTCGTAACCACAATTGCCCCAGTGTTCGGACTCCTCCCAATAGTCGCCGTTTTCAATGGAACGGATTCTTTCCTCGATCTCCTCCCTGAGGCCCGCGATGCGTTCGAGCAAGGTCTCGGCCAAATCCCGGCCTGTTTCCATTCTCCCGGCAACGGGCTTGGGAGCGATAGCGCGAATTTTGTCGAGAAAACCGGAACGCTCTCTTATCGATACCTCTTGCGCCAGTTCGAGCACGCTCTCGATCAGTTCATCCTTCGACAGCGTTTCACAGTGTTCTCTTACGGCTTCCAGATAGGGTTTCAACGGCATTCTGCTCTTGGTCGTTTTCATGGTGTTTCACCAGTTTCCTCTGTAGTTTTCTCGACACTACTGCACCGAACCGTATCACCCAGGCATTACCGGATATCATGGAGTGATTTTTGATTGTCTCCCTTCACGGAGATTTTATTCTACCCGGACTTACCTCTTTCCTGTCAGGTCGGATTGCGCGGTTCCCAAGGGCCCGGAGCGGTCCAAATCATCTCGAATGCTTCTCCCTGTTGGGCGGCACGAACGGGAGGCATTAGAAAACCCGTCAGAAAAACCGCCACCTCCTGCAAGGATACCTTCTCCTCCATGAGACGATTCTTACGGATGAATGCGCCCCATTGGGTCATCTTGACCCTGTCATGGGAGAAAGATTCCGTCAAAGCCAGCGGGATCTCCGCCGGCAGAACGGTCCTGCGCTGTTCGAACGTAGCCCGTATCGCCCGGCTGAGCAGCAAGCCATCGAATTCGAACCGCCGTGCCAGTTCCCGAATATCATAGAAATCCTTCATGCGACTATTGGCAATGCCGAGCATCACCATGGCCTGAAATTTCTCGGAGACAACGGTGTACCTTGGGTAGGCGAGGACTTCAGGCGCCGGAAGGTCCAGAATCGTTGGATAGCGAACTTCCTCCGGACCAGGAAGAACCACGTCACCAAAAGCTACGTCAATTTGGAGGGGGATGACGGCACCTGAAAGGATCGCGGTCACTTGCATCCGTACTCCCCGGTACTCGCTCTCACCTCGGATCTCTGAACCGCGAACGTTCTCCTTCAGAAAAGTTAGCCCGTCGTCCTCGACGGCGACTTCGCACAAGGCACGAAAAGTCCCTTCCAGGTGAGCGATTTGGCCTGGACCGAAGCCAAGAAGAACCATGTCCCTGGTCGGGCGGTAGGACGCATCGAACCAGAGGGTGTACAGCATGGCACCCTTGAGCAGAAATCTGCTTCGCCATTCAGAGCGCCCTATTCTGTACAATAGTCTTTCCAGGGCGTAGCGTGTCAGCACGAGATCAAAGGGTTCGGACTTTTTCTTTGAAAGGTTGAGGAGACGCTGACGGACGGACGCCCCAACATTTCGAAGCCGGTTTTGGGTCACGGCAGTGACTCCAGGTAGGGTCTCATCACATTGGAAACACGGCATATCTTAGCGTAGCGCCAAAGGTCGTCCATGGTACAGCGGCGCTCGCGCCAGCACTCGCGCAGGGCTTCCAGAGCCACGTCAAGGCCGGTCTTATTACGGTACTTAAAACAGTCCGCAACGGTTTTCGCGGGGCTGTAAACCCTTACTTTGACACCCTGAATGAGCTGGTCCTCAACGCCGGAACGGAGTGCAGCGCCAGAGAAGCGCACGATGCGGAGTGGCAGACCATCGCTCCTGGGCTTCCTTGCCTTGACGTCGACAGCGACCCAGACTTCAAAAGGGGCTTGCGTCGTCAGCCCGTAGAACCGAAGTGCGGACAGTAGGCAGATGACACCATGAGGGATTTTCTTGGATGCTTCTGCCAGGCTAAGGTGCTCGCTCACATCGGAATCCACGAAAGTATAAAGCCCGCGCGCAACGCGCCGCACCAGTCCCTTGCGACAGAGTCGTACGAGGTATTCGCGTGGAATACCGTAAGAATCGAGCTCCCTTGGACGGAAGACCCCTGCTTTCTCCACAAGGTCAAGAACTTGTTCCGTCGTTGTCGGTGCCATACTACCCCCCACACAATAGTGTTACGAAATGTTGGTTCTTATATTTATATACCGACGTTATGTAACACATTGTGTCGGCGCAGTCAAACCTAACCGTCCGGGCTGATTCCCTCGCCCAGAATTCACACGATGCTTCCGACCATAAGGAGGTGCGAACAACTTGGGGAAAACGTTTCGCCATTCCCGGGAAAATCCACTCTAATCGGCGCATGGAAGATGGCAACCATGGAGGCCATGGTGACCTGATTGACGGGATCATGAGGCAAACTGAATCTCAAAGCGAGGATGGAAGAATTGAAGACAGAGGCTCTTTCTAGAATTTCTGACGGCAATCGAAGAGATCCCTTGCCTGCCTGTGACCCGAAGGTGGAGGGAGGATAAGGCGCTTGGTGGTTCGACGAAGAAGAGAAAGTCCATTGCCGGTATCCGGAGAGCGTCGACGAAAAGGTTTGCGTATCGCAATACCAGTTGAAGCCGTTCCTTTTTGCGAGGCAAGCAGACCCGACCCTGTACGGGAGACTCGGCGATCTTTCCCGGAAAGCCGGATTCCCGGAGCGGGACACGAACTAATTCGGACCGCACACGATTCTTTCGGTGGCCATGGAGGCCGCGATTTTGATGGAGTACCTGGCCTTTAAGGCTCCCGCGTTCCTGGAGGCGATCCTGAAGCTTGAGATCGGGCTTATGGAGCGGGCGGCGAAACTCGGCGAGGACCCGAAGGAATTTTTCAGACAGGCCGTCGAGGGGGTGGACGTCAAGTATCGTCCGGTGCCCGATTCGGTGAAGAATTTCCGATATAACGCCTGATGCGGCGAAGGAAAGGGGGCGCCGTCAGACCGTCTGATAGAGGAGCGGGCGCGCGCTGAGAAGTGAGTGGGCGTAATCTTGAACGGGAGAGGAGGCCGAGATCCTTGGGTTTCCTCTTCCCGGCCCAATGAGGACTGTAGCTTAGGGTTGATTGAATTCACATTGCACTGAGATTTTGCTAAGATCCCCGAAACCCCGGCTATGCATCCGGAGAGGCGGCAATAATCGGCTCTGGCAGATCTTTGTCAGAATCCGGAGATTTTTCCTGTTGGATATGGTGCGAGAATGAAATTCGAAAAATTTCGATCCGGTATACACAGGCAGCAGTATCAGTACAAGAGCTTTTCTCCCTCGCCGGTGAATCAGCCATGGACTTGGGAGGATCCCAAGATTAACACCCTGTTGGAACGCGCATCCCAGTCCATGGCTGAACTCAATGCGTTTTCGCTGATCGTGCCCGATGTTGATTTGTTCATCATGATGCATGTTTACAAGGAGGCCAGCACCTCGAGCCGGATTGAAGGCACTCGAACGGGAATGGATGAGGCAATCCTCGATAGGGAGTACATCGATCCCGAGAAACGAGATGACTGGCAAGAAGTTCAGAATTACGTACAGGCCATGAATCTCGCGGTCCGGGAATTGAGCACTCTTCCTCTGTCCAACCGGTTGCTTCGCGCCACTCATGAGCGCCTCATGCAGGGTGTCAGGGGCGAGCACAAGCCCCCCGGAGAATTCAGGCGGAGTCAGAATTGGATCGGTGGAACCAGCCTGCAGGACGCAGTTTTCATTCCGCCTGCGCCGGAGGAAGTCCCTGAGTTAATGAGCGACCTGGAGAAATTCTGGCATAATGAAGAAATCGACGTCCCACATCTGATTCGGATTGCGATCAGCCATTACCAGTTCGAGACCATTCACCCCTTCCTGGATGGAAACGGTCGCATCGGACGTTTGCTGATAACGCTATATCTTGTCGGTAAGAGGCTTCTGAGTAAACCGTCCCTGTATCTCTCGGACTACATGGAGAAGCACAAGGGTGCCTACTATGATGCCCTTACTACAGTCAGAGCGTCGAACGATTTGAGCCATTGGGTCAAGTTTTTTCTTGTGGCCGTCCACGAAACAGCGAAAAAAGGCAGCCACACGTTCCAACAGATCCTGGCCCTCCGATCCGAGGTGGAATCGAAGCTTTTTAAATTGGGCAAAAAGGCGCAGAATGGAGGTAACCTATTGAATATTCTATATCAGAAACCCATTGTGACTGCCAATGAAGTTGCGGAGAAGCTTGCCGTCTCACATCAAACAGCCAGCGCTTTGATCAGGGATTTCATGAGCTTGGGCATCCTCACGGAAATCACCGGCTACCAGAGAAACCGCATGTTTGAATTTGAGAACTATCTGAAACTATTTATCAATTAGGACTGAGGGGGAAGGTTTACATATAGTCTGTGTTATGTAAGGAAAACGCATTTCCCTTACATAAGTAGCTGTCCTATGTAAAGTTGCTTTGAGAGTTTGGCCGAATTGCGGAACCTGGAAAGAATTGCATGCAGTCGTCGATGGATGCGCACTCAAGCGCTTTCGCGGTATAGGGAGAGCATCCGGGAAAACGGTTCCCGCAACGACGTCTTCAACCACCCCGCCCATCATTCGATCACGATGACCGTGGACATTTACGGGCACTGGATTCCGGGGGAAGGAAGGATTTGGGAAAGGCCCTAGGCAGACTCTGCCAAGGTGCCAAGGCGATGAAATCTAGGCCGGATGGCATCACCTTGGCAGATTCTTGTCAGATTTCGGGGAGCAGGATTGTAAGTTATTGATTTTATTATGTGGTGCCGAAGGCCGGACTCGAACCGGCACGAGTTTCCCCACCACCCCCTCAAGATGGCGTGTCTACCAAGTTCCACCACTTCGGCACGTAATCAAATATTATAGCCAACTCCGGGCCTGAGGCAAGTCGAAACCCGCCGCGGGGCGTCGCCGGAGTCTCGGCCCGTCGGTACGCCGGCCGGGGTAAGTCCGTTTTCCGCCGACGGCACATTTCGCAAGCCGGCAAGTGTCCGCCAAACCGGCACTCTCCGCCGATTTGCGCCGCTATTCCTTCCATCGGCAGCACAACGCCGCCCAATCGAGGCAATGTCACCGCTTGACGTTGTCGCCGCTCACGCAAAAGGAGCTCAGGAGATTGGTCGGGGACGTGAATCGGGACAACCGCCCCGCCCGACGTCGCCGCTCCCTCCACCGGCCCGCTACTGCTGTTTCTGGGCGCCCTTGTCGGCTTGCTTCTTTGCCGGCTGCTGTCCCGGGCCTGCCGTCGCTTTCTTGGGCTCCTTGGCCGGGGCGGCAGCGGCAGGCGCAGCCTTCTTGGTCTCCTTGGCCGGAGCAGGCGCGGCAGGCGCCGCTTTCTCGGCTGCCGGAGCGGGCTTTGCTTCCTTCGGAGCCTCCGCCTGGGCCTGGGGCGCCGTACCGCCCTGAGGCACGGCCTGCGCCTGCGGTGCGGGCTGGACCTGAGGCGCCGTCGCAGGATCAGCGGGCGCGGGTTGAACCGGCTTTGCTTCCGGAATGGCCGGTCCCTGCGGCTGCGGCGGCTGCTGTTCTTCCGCGGGAATATCCTTCATGACGGACCGGCTTTGCGGACCCGCCGATATGTAAGCCAAGCTGAGACACGTCAGCATGAAAACGATCGCCGCCCCGGTAGTCAGCTTGCTCATGAAGGTCGAACCGCCCCCGCCGCCGAAAAGCGTCTGGGAGGCGCCCCCGAACGCCGCCCCCATCTCGGCCCCGCGGCCGGTCTGGAGCAGGACGATCAGGATCAATGCCACGCTGGCCACAACATGAAGCAGGATCAAGAAAATATACATTGTGCGACTACTCGCTTCTCAAGGAGACACAAATCGGATAATGCGTTTGAAGGAGCCAACCTCCAGGCTTGCGCCTCCAACCAGCAACCCGTCCACATCGGGCTGTGCCATGAGCGAATCCACATTATCCGGTTTAACCGAACCTCCATACAATATTCTGGTAAGGTTTGCAACCGTTTTGTCGCAGAGCGCGGCATAGCGCTCCCTGATGAACGCATGCACTTCCTGCGCCTGGTCGGGGGTCGCGGTCTTGCCGGTGCCGATCGCCCACACGGGCTCGTAGGCGATGACGAGCTCCCTCGCCTGCTGCGGCGTCAGGCCCAAAACGGCCGACTGGACCTGTTCGTCCACAACCTTGAAGGTCCGGTTGGACTCCCGCTCGGCAAGCACTTCGCCCACGCACAGAATGGGCACCAACCCGCACGCGAAGGCCGCGGCGACCTTCAGGCGAATCGTCTCGTTGGTTTCGCCGAAAACGTGCCGCCGCTCGGAATGCCCAACGATGACGTACTCACAGCCGACGTCCTTGAGCATGCCCCCGGAGACTTCTCCCGTGAAGGCTCCCTTTGCCTCCTGGTGGCAGTTTTGGGAGGCGAGCCTGTAACCCGGCGCGGTCATCACGCGACGCACCGCCGCCAGCGCCGTGAAAGGCGGAGCGATAACCACCTCGCGGTCGGTGACCGCGCCGACTTCGCGCTGCAATTCCTCGATGAACGCGACCGATTCGCCCACCGTCTTGTGCATCTTCCAGTTAGCCGCTATCAGTGGAATTCTCTTTTCCATATTCTCCTCTTCGATTACGGCCGCAAGACCGTGGGGGGTCAAACCTACACATTTCACAATTCGCCGTGAACCCCCGCGGGCTCACCACGAAATATGAAGCCGAGTCGGGCCAGGGCATTTTCACACAAACCGCCCACCGCGGGCAGAGAGGCCTCGACGAAGCAGGAAAGTCAACTCCATCGTTGCCCGCACCCGCCGTGAACTGCGGGCTCACAAAACAAAAAACCATGAAGGCGCCGATCCGGAAGCATAACAGGCAGAATGCAAGCCGTCTCCATCATTTGCTGCGATCCGCGGCATGACGGTCGCACTTTCCGGCCGGGCAGCGCCCTCCGCCGCCGTATCGGAGTCCTGTGCCCCGGCGGCTAAGACCTCCCGCAACACTCCTCCAGGGCGGCCACTCCGGGCAGGGTTATGCCCTCCAGCATTTCCAGGAACGCGCCCCCTCCCGTCGACACGTAGCTCACCTTGTCTTCCATGTTGGCCTGCTTCACGGCGGCCGCGGAATCTCCGCCGCCGATCACGGTCAGCGCGTCGAGGCTGCCCAGGAATTCGGCCAGGGCGAACGTGCCCTTGTTGAACGGCGGGGTTTCGAACGCCCCCAGCGGGCCGTTCCACACGATGGTGCGACAGTTCTTCAGAACCGATTCGAAAACCTCGATGGACTTCGAGCCCACATCGAGGATGAGCCTGTCCTTCGGGACCTTTTCCACCGGGACCTGCTGCACGTCTCCGCAGCTCTCGAGGCTCGGCGCCACCACCGCATCCACCGGCAGATACACCTTGACGCCCTTTTCAGCGGCGGCCTTGAGCAGCCGGGCCGCGGTTTCCAGGTGATCGTCCTCCACCAGCGACCTGCCGACCTCCTTGCCCTGGGCCTTGAAGAACGTGTTCGCCATGGCCCCGCCGATGACCAGGAAATCGACCCTCGATATCAGGTGTTCGAGAACGCCGATTTTGGTGGAGACCTTGGCGCCCCCGATCACCATGGCCATCGGGCGCGCCGGATTGTCCATGGCCTTCCGGAAATACTTGATCTCGTTTTCGAGCTGGTACCCCGCCGCGCATTCCCGCGCGAAGCGCGTCATGCCGTGCACCGAAGCGTGCGCCCGGTGAGACACGGCAAAGGCGTCGTTCACGTAGACATCCGCCAAATCCGCGAGTGCCCGCGAAAACGCTTCGTCGTTCTTTTCCTCTTCGGCGTGAAAACGCAGGTTCTCCAGGAGAAGCACGTCGCCGTTCTTCATTTGCGCAATCCGCTCGACAACCTCCCTGCCCGTGCAGTCGGGCGCCAGCGGCACCGGCCGGTCGATCAGCCGGGAGAGGTGCTCTCCAACCGGCTTGAGCGAAAATTCGGCCGACGGCTTGCCCTTGGGCCGGCCGAGGTGGGACGCGAGGATCGCCTTGCCCCCCTTTTCGATCACCTTGTTCAGCGTCGGCAGAACGGCACGAATGCGCAAATCGTCCTTGACGCGAAACTCCTTGTCCAGCGGCACGTTGAAGTCGACTCGGATGAACACGCGCTTGCCGCTCAATTCCAACTCGCCAACGGTTTTCATCTGGAAAACTCCTCCCCGGATCAGCCCCCACTGGACGCCTCGGAGCCGGGCGGCCCCCAACGAGGCCCGATACGGTTGCCTGAGGAAAACTCACGTTTGCCCATACCGTTTCCCCGACACAAAACCGACCTGCGTTCAGGACGGCGGCACCGGGCGGGCGGGGCGCAAAGTCATCCCTCCAATCGATTGGGTCATGCAACGGGCGGGGTTTGTCCCGCCCCGCCCTTTTCGCCGATCCCTTGTTGCGCGACCTTGAACGCGAATCGGCATAAGCCGGGGGCCGACAGGCCCCCAAATACTCCACTGGATTCCCGCCCGAGCCGGGACCGATCCGTTCCGCGGCCTCGCACGGTGAATCCCATGCCGCGCTTTTGCGCCGGTAAATCGGCGTCGCAACCGGCCTATTCCATGGACTTGCACATCAACAGGGCCAGATCCGCCAGGCGGCTCGAATAGCCGTATTCATTGTCGTACCAGCTCAGCACCTTGACCAGCCGGCCCTGCATGACCGAGGTGAGCCTCGAATCCACGTTGGAGGAATAGGAGGTGTGGTTGAAATCGCAAGACACCAGTTCCTCGTCCACGTATTGTAGAATGCCCTTGAGCGGCCCGTTGGCCGCGTCTTCGAAGACCTTGTTCACTTCGTCCCGGGTGACGTCGCGGCCGACCCGGCACACCAGGTCCACGAGGGACACGTTGGGGGTCGGAACCCGGATGGCCAGCCCGTCGAGCTTGCCTTTGAGCTCGGGCAGCACTTCGGCGACCGCCCTGGCCGCGCCCGTGGTGGTCGGTATCATCGACAGGGCCGCGGCCCTGGCCCTGCGGCGATCCTTGTGTATGGCGTCGAGCAGCCGCTGGTCCATGGTGTAGGAATGGATGGTCGTCATCAAACCGTGTTCCACGACGAAGCGGTCGTGCAGCAGGGCCACAATGGGAGCCAGGCAATTGGTGGTGCACGATGCGTTGGACACGATGTGGTGCGTGCGGGGGTCATAGGAGCCGTCGTTCACGCCGATCACGAAGGTTGCGTCCATGCCCTTGCCGGGCGCGGTGACGATGACCTTGCGCGCGCCCGCGTTGATGTGCTTCTGGCAGCCGTCGCGGTCGGCGAACCGCCCGGTGCTCTCCAGCACCACATCCACGTTCAGTTCATGCCAGGGGGACTGGGCAGGGTCGCTGACCTTCACGCATTTGAAGGTCCTGCCGTCCACCGTCAAGGTGTCCTCCGTAGCCGACACCTCGCGGTGCCATACCCCGTGCACCGAGTCGTACTTGAGCAGGTAGGCCAGCTCCACCGGGGCTGTCAGGTCGTTGATGGCCACGACGTCCAGCGGCAACTGCCGGTCGATGAGAGCCTTGAAAATAGTGCGTCCGATGCGCCCGAATCCATTGATAGCCACTCTGTTCGCCATTTGGTCCTCCTCGTGGTTTCTTATCCGTTCCGCTTCCTCAGGTCTGATTTTCGTTCAGCAATCGAACAGGCGAAGGAAAGAAGGGCCAGTCCTAGAGCATGCGCGCGATGCTCACCGTCCTGTCTCCGAGCATGTTCGTGTAACTTCCGAGTTCGTTGTCGTACCAGCCGTAAATCACCGCCTGGGTGACCGGCACCTCCAGGATCCTCTGGGGCAGGGCCCGGCCTTCCGCGTCCGTCGAGGGCTTGGCGAGCTGGGTGATGTCCAGCGACGCCGACGGCGCGGTTTCGCCCAGGGCATTCATGTATTCGTAGGCGCTCATGATGTGGTGCATGTCGATCCGAACCGCCGAGGTCCGCGTGTGGTTTTCGTGGCCTTCGATCACCGCGGCGGCCCGCGGCAGACCGATGATGTCCGCCGAGACGTTCTGTTCCTCGGTGTAGACCAGGTATCCTTCCGGATAGTGCGATACGGCCTGCTTGTATATCCCGTTGACCTTTTCCCGGTTGATGGGATTGCGCATGCTCTCGTCCTGGATCATCATGACCAGGATGATGAGCGACCCGGTGGTGACGGGAACGCGTACCGATTCCGCGATGAACCCGATGCGCTTCATTTCCGGGATGACCAGCCCCAGCGCCTTGGCGGCCCCCGTGCTGGTGAGGATGATATTGTTGAACACCGACCGGTTCTTGCGCAGATCCGTCGCCCCCGTCTTGGGCGCTCGGTCGAGCACCTGCTGGGAACTGGTGGCGGCATGCACGGTGGTCATGGACGCGGAGAGAATTCTCTGCGGCCCGAAATAGTCGAGCAGCGGTTTGACCATGTAGGACAGGCAGGTGGTGGTGCACGACGCATTCGAGACGACCAGGTGTTTCTTGGGGTTGTAGTCGGTGTCGTTTATGCCCATCACGGTGGTGACCGCATCCGCCGGCATCTCGCGGCTCTTGTCCTTGATCTTGAACGGCGCCGACACAATCACCTTCTTGGCCCCGGCAACCAGGTGCCCGCGAACGGACCCCTTGGGATCGTCGGGAGTGGCCGTCGGGTCCACGAACGCTCCGCTGGCGTCCACCACGACTTCCACGCCGTGTTCCCGCCATCCGATGGCGGAAGGATTGCGATGTTTGCGCAGGAAGGTCGTCTTCACCCCGTTGATGCGCATGCTCCCGTCTTTTTCGTTCAGCTCCTCAATCACCCTCGAGGCACGGCAGCCGTAGAGAAAGGTATGAAGCGCTCCGTAGGTGGAATCCTTTTCGACGAACCGGGCGATGTCTTCCAGTTGGGTCCCTACGCCACGGCCGATGTTGACGAACAATTCGGAAAAGAACTTGCGCTCGGCGTGGTGCCAGATGCTGAGCTTGGCAATCCTGCCGAGGCCGTTGATTCCGAGCTTCATGGGCACCATCTGCTCGTGTCGGCTCATAAGACCTCCCTGCTTTGATTCGTAACCCGAAAAATGCACACAAAAACGTAATTTAAGAACGAAACCCGAAAAGTCAAAAACCGCGCGCCCGGGAGTTCCCCCCAACCGGCCGGGCAAACGCTCCTGACCGCCCGCCGCTCAGGGAATCTCATCGGCACGAGCATTCTCCCGGAACATCCCGCCCCTGACCGCGCATCGTCCCCCATCATACCCGCACAGGATCAGTTGACCACTTCCACGTGTTCCGTCGCGTGCTCTCCGACATAGATGGCGCCGCTTCGGCCGTCGATGCCGATAAAATCGCCCGTGTGGAGCTCATGCCCATCGACCACGCATTTGCGTTCCGCTTCCCAGACTTTCATCTTGCTGAACCCGACCACGCAGATCTTCCCCAGGCGATGCGCGACGATAGCCGCGTGAGACGTCGCTCCGCCCTTGCCGGTGAGTATCCCGTCGGAGATGCTGATCTCCCGGATGTCGTCCGGCACCGTGTCCGAGCGGATGAGGATAATGGGCCGGCCTTCGTGTTCCCGGCGCAACCGCTGGATGGTCTCGAGGTCGAAGGCGACCATCCCCGACAGCGCGCCCCCGCTCACCCCGATGCCGCTTCCGACATATCCCGCGTGCAGGTCTTCGGAAGGTTTGAAGACCGGGTAGTCGCGTTTCACCCGCGGCGCCATGTTTCGTGACTGCAACACGAACAGGCCGTCCCCTTCGGCTCCCTGAAAAGTGAATTCAATCTCCTGGGGGGACCAGTGCTGGCCGTAAATGAGTTCCTTGGCAATTTCGACCAGCCGCTGATAAACCTTGGGAAACAGCATTTCGAGCGAAAAATCCTTGCGCTCCCCCTGGGTCATCCGCTGCTTTTCCGAAAGAGGCAGGGTCTTCACCAGGCCGCCCACGACATCCTCCCCCTGGTTCCCCAGGGTGAAGTCTCCCACCGGATCCACATGGCTCTCCGCCGTCCAGGGGTTGTGCGTGAACATGACGCCCGCGCCCGACTGGTTGTCGAGATTGCCGAACACCATCGCCTGAATGGTCACCGCGGTGCCCCAGTTCTCCGACAGGCCCATGATTTCCCGATAAGTCACCGCCTTGGGCGAATTCCAGGACTTCATCACCATGCGGATGGCGGTGAAGAGCTGCTCGCGCGGCGAATCGGAGAAATCGATCCTGTGGGACTTGAGCGCCTCCTTGTACGCCAGGGCAAGCTCCTTGATTTCCTGGGGAGTGAACTCTCTTTTCACCTGCCTGCCGTAAAGCCGCTTGAAATGATTCATGATGCCGTCGAATTCATCTCTTTGCATGCCGAAGGACATGGCCCATGACTGGATGAACCGCCGGTAATTGTCCCAGGCGAACCAGCCTTCTCCGGTCTGCCGGATGAGACCCTCGACGATGTCTTCGTTGATGCCCACGTTGAGAAAGGTGTTCATCATCCCGGGCATCGACACCGCGGAACCGCTCCGCACCGAAAGCAGCAGGGAATTGCCCGGGACCCCGAAGCTTCGCCCCGTCTGTTCCTCGAGCCGCCGAACGTGCGACATCACCCGATCCTGAAAATCCACGTTGGAATGGGTGAAGCCGTCGATCACGCTTCGGCAGCGGAAATATTCCGTGGTGATCACGAACGCCGGGGGCACCCGAATGCCGATGGAATGGAGCTTGGCCAGGGTATACCCCTTGTTGCCGAGGTGGATGAGATCGAAAGTCCTGGCGTTGGGCTCGTAGATGTAGGACGTCGTTCTCTCCTGGTCGTAGCTGAGCAGCAGGTCCAGCTTGTCGACGCTCAGCTCCTCGCGTTGCGTCGCCAGCGTGGTCAGAATGCTGGTGATGAAGTGATCAAAGTACTGCAGCCCGAACGTCCGCGCGATCAGATCCCGCAGAAAGCTCTCGGAAATCCGCTGGTTGCGCTCGGCCGCCGATTCGTCGCCCGTATCGCGCCGATAGCGGCTCAGCAGCCTGTCCCGGCCCAGCCACTTGATGACGGTTTCGAGATTCTCCTCGTGCAGGTTATGATAGTTCGCCTGGATGACCTGCTTGATGGCCTCCGAAAATCCCTTGAAGAGGTCCATGTATTGCGAGTGGGAGAATCGCGGTATCGCGAGAGCCTTCAGGAAAAGCTCCTTTTGCTGCTCCAGATGGTTCGAGCTGATGCCGTCGATCTCGAGGGCCTTCATGAACAGCGGGAGGAACTTGGCGATCCTGAAAAAAGTGGCCCGCGTAATGAAGCCCAGATTGAAAGAGAGAATGATCTCCTCGAACAGCACGTTGGCCAGGTTCTCGAGCCGGAAGGTCAGCCCCAGGGCATCGAACTTCGTCTCGTTGTAGGACCCGTACATGGAGGGGATATCCACGGCGATATGCCGCTTGATGTAAATGTTCTCCAGTACGTTGAGCTCCCTTGAAGTCAGAATGACCTCCTTGAGCTCCAGCAGGTATTCCAGGATGGCTTCCAGCTTCACATACGTGTCGGTGCTGCCCAGGGCCTTCAGCAATGCGCCGGGATCGGGCAGGCCGAGGTTCGCCGCTCGCTGCAGGTGGACTTCGATGTCCTTGAAGCTCAGCGCGTATTTTTCGTGGAGCAACTGGTAGAACTGGATCATGAGGAAAGCGCGCCGGCGCTCCCTCTCGGACACCTCCGGGACAGCCCATATGAGCTCGCGCGTCCCTTCTTCCGTCAGGTCCAGGAGATCGGGAGCATGGTGAATGGTCCGCGACTCGAAGATCGACACGAAGATTCGGTGAATTTCCTCGACCAGGGGACCGGAGGTGGCGATTTCCGGGTAGACTTCAGGCGGCACGAGCTCGAGCAGACGGCTCTTGTCCAAAGTGCGCCAGAATTCGATGATGGCCTGGATGAACGTCACGACGATGTTGTTGCTCTCGACGTGGCTCTGCTTTCTGAGGAAGTGGATCAGCCGGTCGCTGCGCCCGGTAAGCTCGTCCACGTCGGTCGAAACCGTCCTCAGCAGCCCCTCCGCGCCGATCTGGTTGAAGTACACGGGAAAGATCTTCGCCAGCTGCTTGATCATGTTGTAGACCGGGCGTATGGGAGAATGGAGCAGCAGGCTCACATCCTTTTGAAACAGGTCGGTGTCCCGGATATAGATGCCTCCGAGAAACAGGTTCACGATAAGGGCCGAGAGCAGCAGGCCCGTGCGTTCTGGGTTCTTCTTGATGATCTCGAGCCAGATACGGATGTTGGGCAGGTGCGCCGGATTCACTTCGATCTGCCAGTGTTCGCTCACCCCCCCGAGCTGAGGGGTCTGGAACCCCATGCGGATGATGTGGCGCAGGAAGAAATTGATCAACTGGCGGTCGTTGGTTTCGAGGATCTCCAGCCCGATGGTCCGCACGATTTGCAGAGCGGCTTCAGGATAGTTGAGCAGGCAGTGCCCGAGCACGTCGAAAATCCGTTCCAGAAAGCTTTGAAGCCCTTCCACCGGCTTCTGATGGATCCACCGGGCAATCTCGAAGTTGATTTCCCGCAGGGTCTCTTCATGGATCCCTTCGAGCCCGCGCACTTCTATGATCTTCAGCCGCATGAGGAGGCTGAGGGGGGTGCCGTCGAGAGGAATTTCGCAGGACTTGAGCTTGTCGGGCAGCCGGAAGTAGAGCCGCACGATGTCGTGATAGTCCGTGAGGCCCGCAAGCGCCGCCGTGGCCTGAAGGTGATCCGGCTCCGGATCGATTTCCGTGCGCAGCACCCTCATGTACTCCAGGTACTGCTCGTGTCCCAGGGGACGGCACAGCTCGACACACGTCGGCAAAGGCCCGCCTCCCTGTTCGGCCAGCCAGCCGCAGGGGTCTTCCTTGGACACCCAAAACAGGTAGGTTTCCTCGTGCAGACGGCGCAGGAGCGCCCGTATCTCTTCGAATGAGGCCGGTTCGGACCAGATCTTGAGCAGCCTGGCGGCAAGCCGTTTGGGCTGGTAGAAGCATCGCATGAGGTGCTCGAAAGGCGCCTCCGGAAGCCCGGCCAGCTGTTTGAAAAAATATCGCAACACCCCCTGGTGGCACGCCGCATGCGTCTCGATCGCCCGGCCCACGTCATCCACGGCCAGGCCGTCCGGCAGCGGCCTGGCGATCTCTTCGGGCATTTCGTCCAGCAGCTTGAACCAGAAGTCCAGAAGATGATCCGCGGCCAGGCTCCTGACCTCGAAGCGCTCCGACTGCTTCAGGGCTTCCAGCAGTATGTCCGAAAGCAGAAAAATGACGCCCCCGTTGAGAGGATGACGATGGTAGAGACGCAGGTTGGAAATCGCGTATCTTTTCGTTTCCTGGATGACGAAGGTCCAGTTCCGGTACCGGTGATGGTATTCCACCAGCAGCTCCCGAGCCTGCTGCTCCTTGCCGGCATACCCTTTCACCGCCTCCCGCAGGATTTCGAACAAGGAAGGGACATCGACCGCAACCTTGGTGATGTCCATATTCTTGGTCAGCGCGTCGGATTGGATTTCGTACTCCATCGAGTTGGTGTCCTTTATCTGCATCGGGATGATCCGACCCTTTCTCTTCAAATGTGCATGGCGGACCTTAATGGCCACGCATGGCGCGTGACTCCCGGCCGGGGAGGGGTGCCTTCATGCAACCCCGGGCGCCGACCCGGCAATCCGCGCGGGAAACCCGGGAAAAAGCAAACAGCGATGTTTCAGAACCGATTCTGCCGGGCGGAAGCCCCCGGCTCCATGCGCCGATCGAATTCCAGTTCCATGAGAACGGCGGATTCCTTGAGCACGCCGTAGTAGTTGGGGCGCTCCCCGACCTGGCGAAAGCCCAGACTTTCATAGAGCATCCTGGCCGCCCGGTTGCTCCGCCGCACCTCGAGCACCGCCAGTTTCGCCCGCTGTTCCCTGCCCAGACGCAGGACGTTGGACAGGAGAAACCTCCCGACCCCTTTGCGGCGGTACTGTCCGTGGACGGCTATGTTCAGGATCTGGATTTCGTCGGCCACCCGCCAGAAGCAGATGTATCCGACAATTTTTCCCGGCCTGTGGCCGCTCTTTTCCCTCTCTTCCCCGGCCAGTTCCATCCGCGGAATACGAGCGGTCAGAATGCGCGAGTGCAGTCGCCGCAATTCCTCCATGAAAAGCTCTTCGGTCCATGGTTCCAGGTGGCTCTGGCACTCTATTTCCAGAACTTCGGGCAAATCCGCCTGGCTCAGGGACGTGATCTCGAGCCTCACCCTCCCGCTTTTCCTTTCCATCCTATCCCGTTCCGGTCGATTTCGCGGACCGGGACAGCACCTCGCTGGCCAGGGAAATGTGGCGCTGCCCGTATTCCTTGACGAGCGCCGCGGCTTCGTTGAGAGTATGATCCTTCCGGCATCCGGCCAGCTTGATCAGCATCGGAAGATTCATTCCGCACACGACTTCCACCTTCGGCCCCAGGAACGAGAGACTGATGTTCGCCGGAGTGCCCCCGAAAAGATCGGTCAGGATCAGGACCCCTTTCCCCCGGTCCACTTCCCTGATGGTCTCGCGCAGCATCCGGGTCATCTCCTCGACCGGCTGATCCGTCCCGAAGCAGATGGCCTTGCAGGCCGGCATGGGACCGACGATCAGCTCGGCCACGTCGAGCATCTCCCGTGCCAGCCGGCAGTGCGAAACCGCCACGATCCCGATGAGTTCGTTCTGGTTGTTGGAAGCCATTTTTATATTTTATTCCAAATGAAGGTCCCTATGGAAGACATTCACAAAATAATTGTGATCCCTCAACGTCCCGGCGATTCGCTCGGCGATCACCACCGAACGGTGCTTGCCGCCGGTACAGCCCGCCGCAACGGTCAGATATCTCTTTCCCTCGCGGATATAAAGGGGAATCAGTTTCAGCAGCAGGGCACCATATTCTTCCACGAACTCGCGAGTGGCCGTCCACCGGAGCACCCATGAGCTGACCTCTTCGGAGCGGCCGTCGAGATTCTTCAGAGCTTCCACGAAATACGGGTTGGGCAGAAACCTGACATCCATCACCATGTCCGCCTCAAACGGAAGGCCGTACTTGAATCCGAAAGAAAGCACCTGTATGCTCAGCAGCTCCGTGTCGCCGATCATTGAGTAGGTACGGGTGATCATGGCCTTGAGCTGATGGACCGACAGCGTGCCCGTATCGATGATGCGGGTTGCGCGGCTTCGCAGAGCGCGCAGTTGTTCCCGCTCCTGATGGATGGCATCGACCAGGAGGGACTGCGAGGACGCCGCGGGGTGTACCCGGCGGGTCTGGCTGTATCGGCGCTGCAGAGTATCGGTGGCTGCTTCCAGAAATATGATCTCGAAACGGTACCCCGACTCCTCGAGATCCTGGAAAATCTTTGCATAGTCCTTCAGAAACTTTCGCTCCCTGATGTCTATTCCCAGAGCGATCTTGTGGATGTCGGGCATATCCTTTTCGCACAGGGCAAGAAACTCGGGCAGCATGGGCACGGGGAGGTTGTCGATGCAGAAGTAGTCCAGATCTTCGAAGGCTTTGATTGCCGTGCTCTTCCCCGAACCCGAAAGCCCGGTGACCACGACCACGTGCATTTTTCTTTGCTCCATGCCGATCATTTCCCACGCCCGGAGAAGACCTACCGGAAGAAGACGCTCCAAGGGCACAGTGCACGGAAAGGAAAGCGAAAAACCCGCCGGCGTCGGAAAATCCGCGATTCCTCGCCCACGCCGTCCACCTCGCGGAGCAGGCCGCCTGCCTCTGTGCTCCCCGGGTGAGGTCGATCACCTTTTCACAAAAGAATCCCCGATTTCTCTGCAACCGTGACGGACTGTCCGGGCGGACACGGATGAAACAAGGAAGGCCCCAAAAAGCAGGCTGCGCTCGGGAATCCTGCCCCCTGGTCGATTTGTGGATCAAAGCCGGGCTTCAGAAATCCTCATCCTCCTGCCGGATGACCGCAAATATCTCATCCTTGCCGGTCACGTTCCCCAGCTGTTTTCGCACGGAATTGTTCTTCAGGAGCCTCGCAATCTTGGCGAGTGCCCTCAGGTGAATCCCCGCGCAGGATTCCGGGGCGACCAGGAGGAAAAACAAATGCACCGGTTTTCCGTCCATCGATTCAAAATCGACCCCCTGGGTCGATCTCCCGAAGGAGAGAATCAGCTGGTCCAGATCTTTTATCTTTCCATGAGGAATCGCGATACCGTCTCCGATTCCCGTGCTGCCCAGACGCTCCCGATCGAGGAGCACCCCCATCAGGCGTTCGCGATCCATCTGGGGCTTATGTTGAAGCATAGCGTCGATGAGTTCTTCCAGCACCTGCCTTTTGGTTCTGCCCTTCAGCTCGGGGATGATCGATTCCTGTGTAAGGATGTCCAGAATTTTCATCAAAGCCTCTTGAGACGACAGTAACGATACCGAAACCATCGAGTCCGCATCAACAGGTTGAGCGAACCGCCGTTCATCGTGGAAAACGCAATCTCATCCCACGGTTTCAATGAGCCCGAAGTGGCCGTCTTTCCTGTGATACAAGACGTTGACGCGACCGGTGCGCCGGTTGGTGAAGACCATGAACTCTCCGCCCCCGATATTGAGCTGCATCACCGCTTCGTCAACATCCATGGGCTTGGCGTGCACCTGCTCGGACCTGATGACCCGGGTTTCCCGATCATCCTCCGACAGGCCCGCCGCCGGGGGAACGGTCGTGCCGCCGAAATCCTTCCCCATGGTCACCGGTTTGCGGCGCCTGACCTTCTCCTTGCCTTTCTTTACCTGCCCTTCGAGCGTATCGGCCAGCTTGTCGATTGCCGAATACATGTCGTCGGTCTCTTCGGCACCATTGATGCGCAGCCCGTTGGCATCGATGGTCACTTCGGCGATGTGGCGAAATTTTTCAACCTTCAGAACCACGTGGGCGTCCACGGGTTCATCCAGGTATTTCTTGACCCGCGAGATTTTCTCCTCGGCATACGCTCGCAACGGGTCGGAAGGCTCAATGTGGCGAAAGGTCACGTTGATCTGCATCTCCAACACTCTCCAATCTCATGCGTATTTGACACGGCCCATCACCGCCCGGCACGGTAATGCCCCGGTGCTATTCACCCCATGAAGTCCGTTTGCGCTTGTTCGAAGGAAGCACTCCGAGCATTTCCCGGTATTTCGCGACGGTGCGCCGCGCAATGCTGATGTTTTCCCCTTCGAGCTTCTCCACGATCTCCTGATCGCTGAAAGGCCTGGCGAGATCCTCCTCGCGTATGATCTGGCGAATGCGCTCCTTCACGCTCTCAGACGCCACGGCTTCACCCAGAACGCTATTTATGGAACTGTTAAAGAAATATTTCAACTCAAAAATCCCGTGCGGAGTGTGCATGTACTTGCTCGCCGTGACGCGGCTGATGGTGGATTCGTGCATCCCCACGTCTTCCGCTACGTCTCGAAGAACCATCGGCCGCAGGTGCGACACCCCTTTCTCGAAAAAATCCGCCTGCAGCTTGACGATGCTGTGAGCGACCTTGAACAGGGTCCGTTGCCGCTGGTGAATGCTCTTTATCAGCCAGGCGGCCGACCTGAGCTTGCCCTGTATGTATTCCTTGGCTTCACTAGGCAGCTCCGCGTCCTCGGTGAGCGCGTGCCTGTAATAGGAACTGACCTTCAGCTTGGGCATGCCGTCCTCGTTCAACAACACCACGAATTCACCGTCCACCTTCATGACGTAGATGTCGGGACTGATGTATTCCGTGGACTCTTCGGCAAATCTGCTGCCCGGACGAGGGTCCAGGCTGAGAATGACGTCGACTGCGGCTTTGACCTCCGGCGCGGGTCGCTTGAGCGCCCTGATCAGCGCGGGATAATTCCTGTTCTCCAGAAAATGCAGGTAATGCTCCACGATCCTGACCACCAGATCGTCCTCGAGCTCCAGGCTGCGGGCCTGGATCAGGAGGCACTCCCTGGGATCGCGGGCCGCAACCCCGACGGGATCGAGAAGCTGCACCACGGCGAGAACGCGTTCCACCATGTCCGTGCTCACTTTTCCCATTGCGGCGATTTCGTCCAGTGAGGCGTCCAGGTAGCCGTCCCGGTTCAGGTTGCCGATGATGAGTCCCGCGACTTCCCGCTCTTCATCGGACATGTCCGAGAGCCTGATCTGCCAGACCAGGTGGTCCTGCAGGCTGGTCGGCACGGTCAGCCGCTGATCGTAGGATTGCCACTCCTTGTTCGGATCGGTTTCGACGAGCACCGGGGTGCCGGTGTTGTATTCATCCAGGTACCCTTCCCAGTCGAAGTCCTCGCGAACCTTCTCCAGGATTTCCACTTCCTGGTAAGGTTCGGCGGCGACTTCCGCCGCGACCTCCGCGGCGGCTTCCGCGGCCCCCGGCTCCTCCGCCTCGCCCGATTCCTCCTGGGATTCCTCCAGCACGGGATTCGTTTCCAGTTCCTGGTGAATGGTCTCCAGCAGTTCCAGACGAGAAAGTTGGAGCAGCTTGATCGCCTGCTGCAACTGAGGGGTCATGATCAGTTGCTGGCTGAGTTTCAGTTGTTGTTTGAGTTCAAGCGCCGCCATTGTCCGATCCCGTCATGACAAGCTGAAATGATCCCCGAGGTAGGTCCGGCGAGCCAGATCGCTTTGGGCGATACTCAGCGGATCACCTTCCTCGAGAATCCTGCCTTCATGCAAAATATATGCTCTGTCGCACACCTTGAGCGTTTCCCGTACGTTGTGATCGGATATCAGGACCCCGATCCCTTTCGCTTTGAGCGACCGTATGAGCCCCTGTATCTCGAGGACCGCGATGGGATCGATGCCCGCAAACGGCTCATCCAGCAGGATGAACCCGGGCTGAGTCACCAGGGCTCTCGTGATCTCCACCCGCCGTCGTTCTCCTCCCGAAAGGCGATCCGCCTTGTTCTTGGCGAGGTGCGCAAGCTTGAGCTCGCCGAGCAGTTCCCGCAGCCGCACCTTGCGTTCGTCACGGCCGATGTTCAAGGTCTCCAGGATCGCCATGATGTTCTCTTCCACGGTCAATTTGCGAAAGACCGAAGGCTCCTGGGGCAGATAGGTGATCCCCTTTCTCGCGCGAAGATACATTGGAAGACCGATGATGTTCTCCCCGTTCAGGATCACCGCCCCCCGATCGGGCCGAATGATCCCCACCACGCTGTAGAACGTGGTGGACTTGCCGGCGCCGTTCGGCCCGAGCAGTCCCACGATCTGGCCTTCCCGAACCGTCAGGTTCACGCGGTCGACCACGCAACGGCCCTGGTACGTCTTCACGAGATCCTCGACAACCAGGGTTTTCTCCTCCGAAGACACTCACGGTTCCTTTCGGGACGGGTGAAGCAGGGCCTGGACGGGAGTCTGCTCCCCCCCCTCCACCACGCTCTTCCCCTCCGCAATGTACAGCGTGATCAGCCGCCCCTGCACCTTGTCCAACCCCTGGGACACGACGGGGTTGCCCAGCAGCACGATCTTCTGCTCCTGGTGATAGTAGACCGCCTTGTCGGCGGTGGCCTGCTTTTCGCGTTGAGTGATCTTCACCCCGCCTTCCACCTCTATCCTGTCGATCTTCTCCACGATGGCGGACTGGTCGTTGCGGATGGACGGGTCCACCCGGGCCGCGGTCACTTTCAACTGGTTCCCCGTAATCGTCAGATCGTCCTGACGAACCACGACGTGCCCCTGAAAGACAATCGTCCTGTCCCGCTGCCGCACCTCCATTCGATCGCTTGCGATGTGCAGAGGCGAATCGCTTTTCATGAGTCTCTCGCCGGCGGGGGTGCCTTGCTTCGTCTCCGCGGGCTTCTTCCGCTTTTCGGCCGAGACCGCTTCCCGGGGGAGGCAGAGGCCGACCAGCACCAGCACCAGCAGCACAAGCGTCTCTCTTCGCAGACGGTTCTTCATTATTGCCATCATTTCGGCCTCGCTGACGTGGTTTTGCCTTGTTTCGGTAGAAATGAAAGGGAAGCCTTGACACCCCCTTCGAGCACCGCCGCTTCATCCGAAATCCGGTAGTGCCAGCGGCTCCCTTCGAGGACAACGTCGGCTCCGTTGAGCTGAATCGGCGTTTCCGACGAAATGAGCCGCTTCTGATGATCGTAGGCGGCCCGGGTCGTCGTCAGCTCGTACCCCCGGGGAAGGCTCGCCCGCACAGAGTCCCAGACCTCGATGTTCTTGCTGCCCGCGTAAAGAATGCCGGCGTTGCTCTCGAGTCGGATTTCATCGCCGTCCGACAGGAAAAAAGTGATCCGTACGGCCTTCAGCGCCGTTTTTTGCTCGTCCTGGAAGTATTCCGCCTCGGATGCCCGGAGGGTCCACGCCCGCTTGCCCTCCTGCATTTCCGTGAACTCCATGTCCGTGAGCTTCATCTCGGCGTCCTGTGGCGCGGCGACCGGAGCCGGCTGTTGCGCCGTCCGGGTCTTTCCCCTCCAGACCCCGAAGACCAGCACCGCGCTCACCCCCAGTGCGATGAACAGCACCAGCCCCTGTATGAACTTGCGTGAAATCCCCATCGCTCCAACACCGGCCCGACCCCGCAAGCCATACGCGGGTCGAGGACCGCCGGGCCACACGTGCCGTTCCCGGCGAGAACTCAGGCGTTTCGTCAAGAAATCTGCCCGCTTGCGCTCCCTCCGGACCACCGTCCGGTCACAAGCTGAATTTCGCAAATGAAATTAATATATTATCCTTTACAGGCTACTGTAGCATGCACGACCCATGCCTGTAAAGGCATATCCGTGAAAAAAGTTTCGCACATGGTCCCGAAAAGGTGGATCAGCTGGGAGGATCAGTCCCGAAATACCGCATCGTCACCGTGTTCCAGAGTCCCTGGACGTGGAGGATGAGCTCGCAAACCTCGCGGCAGGCCCCATGTCCCCCCGCGGCCCGCGTCACATGATGCGCGTACGCAAGCACGTGAGGCGAAGCATTCGGCACGGCCACGGCGAATCCCACCCGGCGCATCACCGGTATGTCGATCAGATCGTCACCCATGAAACCCACTTCTTCATCCTTCAATCCGGTGTCCCGGAGAATGGACTCATAGGCCTCGATCTTCACCTTCTCTCCCTGGTATATCCTGGATATCCCAAGTCCTTTGCCCCGTTGCTCCACAGCCCGGCAATAGCGGCCCGACAGCAATGCGACCTCAAAGCCCGCCCGCTGCAAAAGCTTTATGCCGTGGCCGTCCTGAACGTCGAAGACCTTGATCTCCGAACCATCGTCCAGATAAATGATCCGGCCGTCGGTAAGCACCCCGTCCACGTCGAAAATCATCATGCGCAACCGCGCGATCCGTAATCGCAGCGCCTCCTCGAGGGTGTCCGGTGTCAATGTTCTCTCCCTGTTTTCCGCTCGATGTCCGCGTCCTGCGCTCCGTACGTGTCCCGGACGATGCGATGGATGTCCAGGAGCTTCTCGAGAAGCGGCGATACCTGCTCGAGAGGAAGTGAATTCGGACCGTCGCACAGGGCTCGGTCAGGATCCTCGTGCATCTCCAGAAATACGCCGTGAGCCCCGGCGGCCACGGCGGCGCAAGCCAGGGCGGCCACATACCTGCGCTCCCCTCCGGAACGGGTTCCCTGCCCTCCGGGCAGCTGCACGCTGTGAGTCGCATCGAACACGACCGGGCAGCCGCTTTCACTCAGAATGGGAATGGAACGCATGTCCACCACCAGGTTGTTGTAACCGAACTGGGTTCCCCGTTCCGTGACCAGGATCTTGTCGTTTCCGGTCCCCCGGACCTTCTCGATCACCAGGGACATGTCCCGAGGGGCAAGGAACTGGGCCTTCTTCAGGTTCACGGGTTTGCCCGTGAGCCCGACGGCCACCACCAGATCCGTCTGGCGCGCCAGAAAAGCGGGGACCTGAAGGATGTCCACCACCTCCTTTGCCGGCGCCACTTCCGAGACGCCGTGGACGTCCGTCAACACGGGTATCCCGATTTCCCGCCGCACCTCGGAGAGGATAGCAAGACCCTCCTCGATCCCCGGACCTCGGTAGGAATGGATGGACGTGCGATTCGCCTTGTCGTAAGAACTCTTGAAAACGCAGGGTATATGAAGGCGGGCGCAGGCATTCCGAAGGAATTCGGCGATCCTCAGCGTCATGTCCCGGTTCTCGATGACGCACGGTCCGCCGATCACAAAGAACCGGTTTGTGCCGACGGTTTGCCCCAACACCTCAAAGTCAGCCACGCTTCATCTCCGAGAACTCAGCAGACGCATGCCTTCCCAAAATCACCAGGACGCTTTCGCATCGCCTCTTCCAGAGACTTGCCGACAAAGGCCCTGAAGATGGGGTGCGGTTCCATCGGACGCGACTTGAACTCGGGGTGGAACTGGCAGCCGAGAAACCACGGGTGATCGGGAATTTCGATGATTTCGACGAGGTTCTTGTCGGGGGACAGACCGGTGAACCGCATCCCGTGCTCACCCAGAGTTTCCCTGTAGGCGTTGTTGAACTCGTACCGGTGGCGATGCCGCTCGGAAATCTCGGGGCAACCGTAGGCTTCATAGGCCAGGCTGCCCGGCTCCAGGACGCAGGGATAAGCGCCCAGGCGCATCGTTCCTCCGAAGTCGGAACCTTCGCTCCTGCGGATCATCTGGTTATTCTTGTAATCGAACCACTCACGCATCAGGAAGATCACCGGATGCGACGTGTTCTTGTCGAATTCCATGCTGTGCGCTTTTTCGATGCCGGCCACATGGCGGGCGAACTCGACCGTGGCGAGCTGCATGCCGAGGCAAATCCCGAGGAACGGGATCCTGTTCTCGCGGGCATATCGGATCGCCTTGATCTTGCCTTCCACGCCGCGCTGTCCGAAGCCGCCCGGAATGAGGATGCCTTCCGCCCCTTCGATCAGCGCCTCGCCCCCATCCTTTTCCACGTTTTCCGAATCGACGTAGTCGAGGATCACGCGGGCGTCATTGGGGGCCCCCCCGTGCACCAGCGCTTCGTTAAGGCTTTTGTAGGATTCCTTGAGGTCGATGTACTTCCCGACGATGGCGATGCGCACTGCGTGGGAGGGTTCCTTGAGCTGCCGCACCATGCCCGCCCAGGTATCCAGGAGCGGGGCGCGGGTCCAGATGTTGAGCATCCTCACGATCTTTTCGTCCAGCCCCTCCTGGTGGAACAGCAAGGGAACCTCGTAAATGCATTCGACGTCCTTGGCGGTAATGACCGCATCCGTGTCCACGTTGCAGAAGTGTGCGATCTTCTTCTTGATGTCCCCGGAAAGGAATTTCTCCGTGCGGCACAGCAGAATGTCCGGCTGGATACCGATGCTCCGGAGCTCCTTCACGCTGTGCTGGGTGGGCTTGGTCTTGACCTCGCCCGAAGTCGACAGGTACGGCACCAGCGTCACGTGAATGTAGAGCACGTTTTCCCGGCCCACATCAGTCCGGAACTGGCGAATCGCCTCAAGGAAGGGAAGGCTCTCTATATCGCCGACCGTCCCGCCGATCTCGACGATCTCGATGTCGACATCGTCCACCGCCCCCTTGATGCAGTCCTTGATCTCGTCCGTGACGTGCGGGATGACCTGCACGGTGCCCCCCAGGTAGTCGCCCCGCCTCTCCTTGGTGATCACCGAATAGTAGATGCCGCCCGAGGTGTAGTTGTTTTTCTTGGACATGCGGGCGTGAGTGAAGCGTTCGTAATGCCCCAGATCGAGATCGGTCTCGGCGCCGTCGTCGGTGACGAACACCTCGCCGTGCTGAAACGGGTTCATGGTTCCGGGGTCCACGTTGATGTAGGGGTCCAGCTTCATCAGGGTCACCCGCAGTCCCCGGCTTTCCATCAGCGCGGCGATGGAAGCGGCCGCAAGCCCCTTCCCCAACGACGATAAGACACCACCCGTGATGAATATGAACTTTGTCTGGCGCAACGTGTCGTCCTTTCCCGCAATGTCATTGCCCAAGCATTTTGAAGCCGACAGCAGTATAGCAAATGGAGATCCAAAGTCAACGCATGCCGATTCCGACACGACCGCCCCGGAGTGCGGCGTTTCCGGGCGTCCGTGTCGGCGGGGGGGGAAGGTCCTTGTGCGGAAGGGCTTTTGCGGAGGCTGATCCGCCTTTGTGCGGCCAAGTTTTTCCTTGCAATTTTCACCATTCTGGCATAGCGTGCCTACAATATCGGCGAAGTTCTCGCAATCACTGACAAATCATCAGGAGCGACGGCGCCTGTACCATTGATGGAAAGGATTAGGTAAAGTGATCGTACGCCACTGGATGACCACCAAGGTGATCACCATCAACAAGGAGGCATCCATCCAGGAAGCCTTGGCAGTCATGAAGCAGGGGTCCATCCGCCACCTGCCCGTCGTCGACCAGGATGGAAAATTGCTGGGATGGGTGACCGACGCCGATTTGAGAGGGGTGCTCATCGCTTCCATGCTCGAGGAGCTCACACTCGAAGACGTCATGATCCGCCGACCGTTCACGGTTACGCCCGACATGTCCCTGGAGGAAGCTTCGCACCTGATCCTCGATAAGCGAATCGGCGGTCTGCCCGTGGTGGAAGGCGAAAAGCTGACCGGCGTCATCACCACCGTGGATATTCTGTCGGCCTTCATCACCTTCATGGGGATGTTTTCGCATTCGTCACGTCTGGACGTGAAGATCACCACCCCTCGGACGTCGCTGCATGAAATCATCCGTCTGGTCAGACAGCACGACGCCGAGGTCATCAGCGTGTGCCATCTGCCCTCGGAGGAAGACGAGGATATGACGTATTCCCTGAGGCTGAAAAAATGCGATCTGAAACCCATCCTGGAAGATCTCAAGGAAAATGGCATCGAGGTTTTGTCTTCGATTTCATGAATTGAGCAGCGTGTGAAGGAACACCGTTGCGTTGAATACTGACGGCGTTTTTCGTCGGGTTCCCTGCCTATAGCCAATCACGGATCATCGTCAAGGCGGAAGCGGCTCTGCCCGGGCCATACCTGACGACCCATTCCGAAACGCCCGCCAACGACCGGGCCGGATGCAATCCCGCTGGCATCCCGATGACCGGCATCGATCCCGCGTTCCGGTTCGATGACGATCGTCCGTCCGTTCACGCCTGTTTGACTCACGTGGAAAGATCGAACCGGTCGGGGCGTCGTGTTGAGAAACGTCGTCACGCAATGCCCGGGCGGTTTTGGAGAACATGAGGATGGCAAAGTTACCCGATGATTTTCTACCGCCCAGGAACCTCTGGCCGGAATACGTCGTCCCCGCGGGATTCGACGACACTCCCCACGAGCTGAACCTGGCCGACTATCTGCTCGACCGGCACGTGCGGGACGGCCGCGGCGACCGCCCGGCAGTCAAGTTCGTGGACCAGGTGATCACCTATTCAGAGCTCCAGCGCCTGGTAAACCGTTTCGGAAGCTCCCTCCGGGATGCCGGCCTGGAAGCCCGGGACCGCGTGGGCATTCGCCTGGTCAATTGTCCGGAAGCCATCATCTCGGTGCTCGCCGTTGAAAAACTGGGCGCGATCCCGGTGCCCACATCCCCGTTGTGGGCCGCCGAGGAAATCGCCTACGTGGCCAACAACGCCATGATGAAGTTCTATATCGTGAGCGCGCCCCTGATGGGAGCCGTGGAAAATGCGCGAAGCCGCTTCACGTCCGACACCCGGGTGATCGTGGTGGGCGGGAACCGCGATGATGTCCGGCGTGCCGGCCACCTTTCATTCCAGGGCATGACGGAGGAAGGTTCCTCCGAGCTCGCCGCGGTGATGTTGGACGGCGAAGACATCGGCCTCATCCTCTACACTTCGGGCACCACCGGGATGCCCAAGGGCTGCGTGCACTTCGTGCGTCAGACCATTATCGAAACCCGGGTCGTCAACCGTTTCGTCTACGGGCTCACGCCGCGCGACGTGCTCGGAGGTGCCGCGCCGGTATCTTTTGCGGCCGGCTTCGGAACCTTCACGCTTATTTCCTTCGAGGGGGGGGCCGCGGTTTCGCTCCTGCCCAGGTTCAGTCCCCAGGAAATGATGGAGACCATCACAAAGCACCGCATCACCGTGCTCACGGGTCTCCCGACGGCCTACCGCGCGCTTCTCAAGTATCCGGACTTCAAACGGCACGACATCAGCTCCGTGCGGCTCTTCACCACTGGAGGCGATTCCCTGGGGGCCAAGACGCTCGAAGCGTGGCGGCAACTCACCGGAAAACCCGTCTGGGAAGGGATGGGCGTTACGGAAATGCTTCACCTGGTCACTTCCAACACCATGAACCAGGAACCGGTGCCCGATTCCATCGGCAAGCCCCTTCCCGGAGTCCTGGTGCGAGTGCTCAACGCCTGGGGCGGCGATTGCAAGCCGGGAGAGATCGGCAGCCTGATGCTCAAGGGCCCCTCCGGGGGATTGTACTGGCGACCTTTCATCGAAAACCAGCGCCTGCTGGACGCCCAGATGAAAGGCGTCGTGAACGGCTGGAACCAAATGGGCGACGCCGTCTACCGGGACGACGACGGGAACATCTTCTTCGTTTCCCGGGAAGACGACATCATCAAGAGCTCGGGTTACCGCATCGGCCCGGCGGAAATCGAGGAAGCCATCGCACGGCATCCGGGCGTGGCGGACGTCGGCGTCATCGGGGTGCCGCACCCCGACAAGGGGCAGGTGACCAAGGCCTTTATCGCGCTCAAGCCCGGCTTCAAGGGAGACGATGACTTCTCCGAAGAATTGCGTGAATTCCTTAAGGATATCATTGCCATATATAAGATGCCCCGGATCATCGAATACGTGCCGAGCCTGCCGCGCACGCCCACCGGCAAGCTGTTGCGCAGGAAGCTTCGCGCCATGGGCGCCTGAACGGCAGCGCGTCGGAAACGTCCACCCGGTTGGATCGGAAAGGAACACACCATGGAATGCAGAATCACCGTCTTGTGCGAAAACACGGTGTCGGCCCCCGGACTGCTGGGCGAGCACGGTTTTGCCGCCTTTGTCGAAATTCCGGGCGACACCGTTCTGTTCGACACCGGGCAAGGTTACTCCCTGGTCCACAACGCTCTTAGGCTCAGGAAAAACCTGGCCGATGCTTCGCGGCTCGTGCTGAGCCACGGGCACTACGACCATACCGGAGGCATCCTCGCGCTCCTCGGCATGAGAGACGGCTGCGACATCGTCGCCCACCCGGATGTTTTCAGCGAGCGGTTCTGGGTCATGGAAACCGACGGTCGTGAAAAGGCGGTCTCCATCGGCATGCCCTGGCCGGAGACCTATCTTTCCACGCGCGGCGCCCGGTTCCGCCTCGAGCGGGCCTTCACCGAAATCGCGCCCAACGTCTTCATCACCGGGGAAGTCCCGCGCCGGACACTGTTCGAGCTCGGTTCCCCGAAATTCACCGTGCGCGCGCAAAAAGGCTTCGCCATGGATCCTTTGCTGGATGACCTTTCGCTGGTGCTGAAAACCTCGAAGGGCCTCGTGATCGTCCTGGGGTGCGCGCACGCGGGGGTGGTCAACATCATGCGGCACGCAGTGGAGAAGACCGGGGTATCGCGCATTCACGCAATCCTTGGCGGAACCCACCTCGGGCTTTCCCCCGCCCCCCAGTTCGACCCGACCATTGAAGCGATCAAGAGCGCCGACATCGGTCTTCTGGCGGTCAGCCACTGCACGGGGCAGCAGCCCGTGGCGCGCCTCGCCTCGGAATTCGGCGAGCGGTTCGCCTTCGGCAACGTGGGGTTCGTCATCGAGGTGTGATACGATTTTACCTGGAAAACAGATTCGCGGGTGAGCCTGTTTTCATGCTTTGCGGGTGAAGATCAGCATCATGGAAAATTGCGTTCAAGGTGGGTGCATTGGGCGGGCGGGCATAAAGCCCGCCCCTTGCTACGTCTGAATGGAATAACCGTCCGTAATGGCAGGGTTTATCCCCGCCCGCGTCACCTCCCGACTGCGTCTGACGGGCACATCGGTCCGAAGGGGCGAGGTTTATCCCCGCGCGCATCCGCCCCCCGACAGGCAGGTGTTGTGTCATCTCGAACGCACCTCTGCATGAAAGGCAGTCGGCCAGGATGCGGTCGGCCCGAGGGTCGTGACACTCCAAAGCACGAAGCAGGTGTTTTCCTGCGCCGAAACCCGCATGAGACGCGCGGATTTCACCTGGAAGGAGTCGTACGGGGAATTGCAGTCAGATGGAACTCAATGATTTTTACGCTCATCTGCTGGGCCTGGCCCCTCCGTGGAAGGTGAAATCGGTCGTACCGAGAGAACGCGCCGATGAGGTGGATGTCTATCTCGACTACGAACGAACGGCCCTCTTTCCCTGTCCCGGGTGTGGCCTGGCGCGTCCCGCGTGTGATCGCTCCCCCGTCCAAACGTGGCGCCACCTGGACACCTGCGGAAGAACAACCCGCCTGCACGCCGAGCTTCCCGTCGTGGATTGTCCCGAACACGAACGACAGAGTCCGGGCCCTCCGTGGGGAGAAGCGGGGTTCCCCGTAACGTTCGCCTTCGAGCGCCTGATCGCCGGGCTGGCCGGAGATATCGGCGATATGAGAAAGACCGCGCGACTATTCGGTGTGGAGCCGGGTCGAGTGCGCCGGATTCTGCGGCGCGCTCGAATGGCGGCGGAGATCGCGGAGGCGGAGAAGACTCCGGCTGCACCGGCCGGCGACACGGGGGGCACGGAGGTCCCGCCTCCCGCGAGGCAGCCGAGGCAACTCCCCCTCTTCGCCCAAAACGACTTGAGCTTCATGAACCGGGGCATCCAGGCGTACCGGGCCATGGAGCTGGACAAGGCCGTCGATCTCTTCAGCAGTCACCGTCAAACCTACCCCAACGGGCACGATGCCGGCTCATGGTCGGCGGCGGCCAAATTCCTGCTCGACGGCATGCGCGGGGCGCCCCGGGAACCGCGTCAACGCGCGCGGGCTCTGTGCGGCCTCTGGGATGCGCTCGAGGACCGCATGGAATCCGAACGCGCGGGACGGTCCGTCCTGGCGGCGGAGGTCAAACGGGCCTTCTTTTGGCGCGTGATCGAGGAGCTCGACGGGCATCGCCCGCCGGGCGCCGCGGCGTCACCGCCATCCGCCCCGCCGCCGTGTACCGGGACCGAGGATAAGTCTCCCGGAGGGGATGTCCCGTCCATGACCGAAGATTCCTCATCGGGCGCGGGAGGCGCACCACCGGAACCCGCGCGTCCTGCCCGAATGGGTTCCCCCGTAGCTGCGCCGGATGTGAGCCCGGCTCGCGCCCGCCCCCTTGCGTCCGGTGCCGCCGGTGCGTCGCTCGTTCTCCCGGGAGGCATTCCCGTCGGATACGTCCTTCTGCACGCGGGACGCTACGACGAGGCGATTCGCAGCCTCCAGAACTCCATCCCCGAAATGCCCCGCAATGCCGCCGTATACGGCTACCTCGGCGATGCGTACAGGCTTCGAGGCGATCGGAAAACCGCCCGGCAGTGCTACCTGGAAGCCTGCCTCATCGACCCCGCGGAGATCGACTGGCGTCACCTGCAGGACGAAGACCTCAAAGAGCTCAAGCGGGAGCTCTCGTTCGATTACGGATCGGACCAGGAACTCGCGGCGGCGTGGCTGCCGAGTCACGCGCGCCTGGAGGGAATCTTCGAGCCCAAAGTGGTCCGCGTCAACGACGGTCTCAAGGAGATGGCGGACGATTACCTCGAAATGGAAAAGGCCTGGGCCGGGGAAAAGAATCCCCGCCTCGCGGCAAAGCTCTTCTTTCGAGGCATGATCCTTTGCGAAAACGAGGATAACCTCAGGTTCGTCAAGAAAATCGACCTGATCCAGGTGCGCCGGGTGATGAAAGAGGCCAACCCGGTCCTTTTCGGCGACTTCATGGAAACGATCGCCGGCAAAAAGCGCTCGCGCTGAGGGAGAAAAGGCTGTCACGCGTCGTGGGGGAAAGCGGATCGAAACAGGGGCATTGTGATCATCCGCCCCACCTCGGGCAGAGTCGCTCCCCGCGCGGGAGCCTCATGGCACCTTTTACCCCCGTCCGGCCCGCAGCGGCTCACCCGACCCGCATCATCGCATCCTGAGCCGGACTTCTCGGCGGATGCTCACCCGACCCTCCTCACCGGATCCCAAGATCGGGCCACTGGAGGGCCAGTTCGGTGAGGGTTCGCACCCCGAAGCCCGTGCCGCCCCTCGGGGTGGTCCCCAGGGCCTTGTCGGTCCATGCAGGCTTTGCATCTCCCGAACCCGATCGATCGCTTTCCAGCAACATTTCAACGGCTGCTCTCTCCGGAACCGCGACAACAATTTACCGGAAGACACTCACCTTGCCATGATACCGTGATAAGAAACCTGAACGACAGCAATGCGAGGCGAAATACCATGACCCACGAGGAGAATTCCTCTCAGCTCATTCCGCCTCACGGCGGGTACCGGGACTTGAAGTCCTACCGAATGGCGGAAATTGTCCATGACGCCACGGTTGAGTTCTGCACCCGGTTTATCGACCGCCGTTCTCGCACACTGGACCAGATGGTGCAGGCGGCGCGCAGCGGTAAACAAAACATCGCCGAGGGAAGTGTGGCATCGGGCACATCCAAGAAAATCGAGATCAAGTTAGTGGGTATTGCGCGAGCAAGCCTGGAAGAACTGCTGTTGGATTATCAGGACTACCTCCGCCAGCACGCGCTACCCTTGTGGGGCAAGGACGATCCGCGAGCAACGCAGATCCGATCGCTCTGCTACAGGAAAGATAGGTCCTATTCGACCTATAGGCCCTATATCGCCTCTCCAGCCTTTCCTGAAACCGCCGCAAACGTTGTGATCTGCCTGATTCACCAGACAAATTACCTCCTGGACCGGCAATTGCGCGTCCTGGAGCGCAGCTTCCTGCTTGAGGGCGGTTTCACCGAGCGGATGTATCACGCCCGCCGGCAAACGCGTGAAAAGGGCAAAAACGAATGAATTGTCGGCCTGAGGCAATGAGGATCGGCTTCAAAGGCCCTCCAAAAACAGTAATGCTTCTCAAAAGCACCACCTTTTACCCCCGCCCGGCCCGCAGCGGCTCACCCGACCCGTATCATCGCATCCTGAGCCGGACTTCTGGGAGTATACTCACCCGACCCTCCTCATCGGATCCCGAGATCGGGCCACTGGAGGGCCAGTTCGGTGAGGGTTCGCACGCCGAAGCCCGTGCCGCCCCGCGGGGTGGTCCCCAGGTCCTTGTCGGTCCAGGCGGTCCCGGCGATGTCCAGGTGTGCCCAGGGCGTCGTGTCGGGCACAAACTGCTTCAGGAACATGCCTCCGACGATGCTCCCGGCCGTGCGGTCCCCGACGTTCTTGAAATCGGCCACGTCGCTCTTGAGGTAATCGAAGTAGAGGTCGTAGAGCGGGAGGGGCCACAGCCGTTCGCCGACCTGGGCGCCGATATCGACCACGGCCTCGGCCAGGATGTCCCGGTTGGCCATGACCGCGGCCACCCGCTGACCGAGAGCGATGATGACGGCAGCCGTGAGGGTGGCGATGTCGAAAACGGCAGCGGGTTTGTACCGCATCGCGTAGGTCAGCGCGTCACAGAGCACCATCCTGCCTTCCGCGTCGGTGCTGATCACCTCGACGGTCAGACCCGACATGGTCCGGATCACGTCCCCGGGCTTGTAAGCGTTCCCCCCCGGCATGTTCTCCGTGCACGGCATGATCCCCACCACATGCCGGTCTGATCCCAGACGGCCAAGGGTTTCGAAGGCCCCAAGGACGGCGGCCGCCCCGGCCATGTCCTGCTTCATCTCTTCCAGGTGGTCCCGCGGCTTGAGCGAGATCCCGCCGGTGTCGAAAGTGATCCCCTTGCCGACGAAAACAATGGGCGACTCCCGCCGGTCCGCTTCGGGAAAGCGTTCCAGCACGATCATGCACGCCGGTTGACGGCTGCCCCGCGCGACGGCGGCGAAGCCCCCCATTCCCATGGACTCCGCCTTTTCCAGGCCGATGACCTCGATCCGGCAGCCGTCCCGGTCGGCCAAGCGCCGCGCGCAGTCGGCCAGGAAGGCCGGAGTCGCCCGGTTGGCGGGCGAGGACACGAGGTCTCTCGCCAGGATAATCCCGGCCGCGGCGGCAGCAGCCGCACCGGGCAAGGCACGCAACTCCGGCGTGGTTTCGTACTCGTTCAGGACCACCAGGCGTGAGGGAGCCGCGCTCGGCGCGATGTCCCTGGTCTTGAGCTCCTCGTAGCGGTGCAGACCGGTCAGCCCCCCGATGAGCGCCTCCTTGAGCGCCGAATCCACCATCAGGGGGAGGCCGTAAAAGGAACGCAGGCAAAAGGCCGGGCGGGCGAGGCGCAGCTCGCGGCACCGGTTCAACGCGGCGGCCGCGCTGCCCTGGAGCCGCTCCATGTCGAATTTCTCCCTGGTCCCCAGCCCGGCCATGACGACCCGGGGGATATTCGCTTCGGGCGGACCGTAGCACACCGCGACTTCCTGGTATTTCCCCTGAAAATCGCGGAGCACCGGCGAGGCCGACAGCCACTGCCCGTGCTGATCGAGCCAGCGCTTGAATCCGGGCAGGGGTTCTGTTGCTTCCTCGAGACCGAAAAAAATGAGCGCGTCCGCCCTCCATTCGGAAGCCGGACCGATCTGCCAATCGATTTCCATCCATTTCTCCTCGGTGACTCGGGTTTCCGGGGCAGCCGACGCCCGGCTGCAAACGCGCAGCCGCCGTGCCGGACATCGGCGAAAAACGACATCACGCCGTGCATCCGAAAGATTCGTCCCTGCCGACGTCGCGTTCGGCCCCCGCCGTCACGCGACCCGGCGATACGGCGCACTTGAGTCCACCCCGGAAAAACGGCATCGCCGGGAAAAACGTGCCGTGATCCAGGGGACCGGCAATCGTTACCCGGGGCCGTGCCCCTCCGCGGGCCCGGGGCTTTCCAGGGGGACGATTTCCATCGCCCCCGTTTCACCGTCAAAATAGAGCAGCCGGCCTGCGTAGGCGGGTTGCCTGCCCGCAAGAATGCGGATGGCTTCCAAAGCCTGGAGGCCCGCGATCACCGCGGGAGTGGGGCCAAGCACTCCCATCCGCTCCTCCGACGGGTCCTTTACCGTGCGCGATCCGTATATGCTGGAGAGTCGCAGCGGCGAATCCGGCAGGAACGTGCAAACCTGCCCCCACCACCCCGCGGCCGCCCCGTGCACGAAAGGAATTCCCAGTCGGCGGGCCGCATCGGCCAGGATGAACCGCGCGGGCAGATCATCCAGCGCATCGAGCACGACGTCCGCACCCTCGATGAACTCTTCCGCGTTGCCCGCATCCACGGCCTGGGGGTAGACCCTTACATCCACGAACGGATTGACGCACCGTATTCTTTCCTCGGCCACATGAACCTTCGGCCGCGACATGTGCCCGGTATCGCAAAACAGCTGCCGGTTGAGGTTCGTCGGGAAAAAAATGTCCTTGTCCGCAATCCCGATCGACCCGATCCCGGCCCTCGCCGCCAGGTTGACCAGGTGCCCTCCGAGTCCCCCGCAGCCGCAGATGAAAACCGTGCTCTCGCAAAGCTTCAGCTGCTCGTCGAGGCTCAGCGCGGAGAAGTTCTTCAGATAGCGCAACGGGGTGATGCCGTATCGAATCGCCTCCGCCACGGCTTGGCGCGGAATCCGCCCTTTCTCCGAAGCCCATTCGAGCAGGGAGCGGTCATCGATCACCAACCTCGATTCGCCCTCGTATTCCACGGGAAATGAGATGTATTTCAATTCCATGGACGTCCCCAGGAACCTCCGGCCCGGAACGCGCCTTGTTCATGGCATGCCGGGGCCGTCGCTTGCCCGAGTGAGCCGGAATCCGCGAAGCCCCGATACCGATCTGCCCTGAAGATACCGCCTTTCACGCTTCGCGGGCGATGCGGGCATCATGAGGAACCGCGTTCGGAACGAGACTCCCGGAATGTGACGGAAGTGCGGGTCAACAATCCCCTCATCCCCCCCGGAGTCGGCCCCGTTCCCTTCAATTCGGCGCTCGAGCAGCAAAAACATACACAAGTCCCGGCTCGGCCGCAACGGAAATGCTTGACGGAAACAGTCCGCCACGGACGGCTCCCCGTGACCGGATTTCCGGCCGGGCCACGCGGCGCAAATGCCCGGTGGAAGCGGTGCGCCGCGGCATCCGATCGCCTGTCGGAAAAAGTGCAAACGCCCCGGAAATACTCGTTGACAAAGAAAAGGTCCCTCATTAGCCTAATCGATCACCTCAAGTTGACAATGCGGATGTTGCTGTTGGATTCTTCAGAGAAAAAAGGAAACGATCATGGCGAAACGCATCTATAACTTCAACGCCGGTCCCGCCGTCCTGCCGCTACCCGTGCTCGAGGAAATGCAGCGCGAAATGTTGGATTTTCACGGCTCCGGCATGTCGATCCTGGAAGTCAGCCATCGTTCGAAATGGTTTGAAGACGTACTCGATGAAGCCATCGTTCGGATCAAGCGGCTTCTCAAGCTGGACGATACGTATCAGGTGCTTTTCCTGCAGGGCGGGGCCAGCTTGCAGTTCTGCATGGTCCCGATGAACTTGGCGCTGCCCGGGAAGCCGGTCTCCTATGTCGAGACCGATATGTGGTCCACCAAGGCCATCCAGGAAGCGCGTATCCAGGGCAAGGAAGTCGAGGTCGCCGCCAGCTCAGGAGACCGCGAGTTCACCTACATACCCGGGCAGGTGAAGGTCCGTCCCGATTCGGCCTACCTGCACATCACGTCCAACAACACCATCCGGGGGACGCAGTGGCACTCATTCCCCGATACCGGGAACATCCCGCTGGTGAGCGATATGTCCTCGGACATCTTCAGCCGGGTGTTCGATCCGAAGCCTTTCGGGCTCATCTACGCCGGAGCGCAGAAGAACGCCGGCCCGGCGGGCGTCACCCTCGTGATCGTGCGCGAGGACATGCTGAAGCGGGTTCCCAAAGAACTGCCGACCATGTTGAAGTACACCACGTTTTCGGAAAAGAAGTCCATGTTCAACACCCCGCCCTGCTTTGCCATTTACACGGTCAGCCTGGTGACGAAATGGCTCGAGGAGACCGTCGGGGGCATCGCCAGGATGGAAGAGCAAAATCGCCGGAAAGGCGAGACCCTCTACCGCTATCTCGACAGCCAGGACTATTACAGGGGGACGGCGGAACCCGATTCCCGGTCGCTGATGAACGTAACGTTCCGGCTGCCGGACGCCGCCCTGGACAAGTTCGTGAAGGAAGCCACCGCCGCGGGACTCGGCGGGCTGAAAGGGCACCGTTCGGTGGGAGGTTGCCGGGCGTCCCTGTACAATGCCACGCCCCTGGAAGGCGTGGAGGCGCTCGTGGACTTCATGAAGGAATTCGTGCGAAAGAACGGATAGCCCGGCGGAAGACGGTCCAGGCCCGCCTCGCCTCGGCGGGGCGGGACTGGAAATCGGGGGCGGCGTTCCCAACCGAACCGGCACGAGGCGCGGCGATTCGGGCAGCCCTGATGTGCCCGGGCAAGGCAAGCGCTGCATGTGCGCCGGCCTCGCCCCTCCGGGTCAATCGTCTTGACGGCCGGGACTCCTCCGGTTGCACCCTGTTGCACGCGACTGTTTCGCCCCCGAACGAGGGGGGACACCGGTGCAACGATTGGGAAAGAGAGAGGGAATGAGCGCCTCGCCTCGGCGGGGCGGGACTCCGTTCGAAAGCGTCACTCCGAGCTGTCCGTTCCCAGGCTCCGGCTTGACTGACGGGGCGGCCCCTCTGTTTGAAGCCTTCTCTCCGGTCCGACTCCCGCATCTTCCGTCTCCCTCCCGCTCGGGCCTTGATGTTGCTAAAAAGCCCGGACTGTGCTAAAAAAACTGCGATTTATTCCGGCGAGTTCCGTTGTGCGGGGGTGCCGCGCAAACCCTATCGAGCAAAATGAGGCGGATGATGGACTATAAATATGCACCGAAGCGTATCGAGAAGAAATGGCAGGAACATTGGGAACGGGAAAAGCTCTTCGAGGTTTCCGAGATTCCCGGCCGGGAGAAGTTCTATCTCCTGGAAATGTTCCCCTATCCCTCGGGGCGCATCCATATGGGGCACGTCCGCAACTATTCGATCGGGGACGTGGTCGCCCGCTTCCTGAGGATGCGGGGCTACAATGTGCTGCACCCCATGGGGTGGGACGCGTTCGGCATGCCGGCCGAAAACGCCGCGATCAAGGCGAAAACCCACCCTGCCCGCTGGACCTACGAGAACATCGCGTACATGCGCAGCCAGTTGAAGCAATTGGGATTTTCCTACGACTGGTCCCGCGAATTCGCCACCTGCGACGTGTCCTACTACCGCTGGGAGCAGCTGTTCTTCCTGAAGATGTACGAAAAGGGGCTGGCGTACAAGCGCAGCGCGTACGTCAACTGGTGCGGCACCTGCCTGACGGTCCTCGCCAACGAGCAGGTCGAAGGCGGGGCATGCTGGCGTTGCGACCAGCCCGTGGTCCAGAAGGAAATGGAACAGTGGTTCTTTAAAATCACCGATTACGTGGAAGAACTGCTGGATTATACCCACCGGCTGCCGGGCTGGCCGGAGCGGGTGCTCACCATGCAGCAGAACTGGATCGGCAAGAGCCTTGGAAGCAAGCTCCTGTTTCCCCTGGCATCCGGGGACGGTTCCATCACGGTGTTCACCACGCGCGCCGACACGCTCTTCGGGGCGACGTTCATGAGCCTGGCCCCCGAACACCCCCTGGTGGAGGGGCTCTGTCGTGGAAATCCCCAGGAATCCGAAGTGCTGCGGTTCGTCCAGGCCGCCAAGCAGGCGAAGCGCAACGACCGTGAGGCCGAGCTGCTCGAAAAGGAGGGGGTTTTCACCGGAAGCTGCTGCATCAACCCGGTCACCGGGGCGAAAATGCCGATTTACGTCGCCAACTTCGTGGTGATGGAATACGGTACGGGAGCGGTCATGGCCGTTCCCGCCCACGATCAGCGCGACTTCGAATTCGCGCGCAAATACGGGCTGCCCGTCAAGGTGGTCATCAAGCCGGCCGATGCGGCGGCCGCTCCGGCCGCGCAGGAACTGTCCGCGGCCTTCGAAGACGACGGCGTGCTGGTCGATTCCGGCGCGTATTCGGGCATGGCGTCCGCCGAGGCCCGCACCGCCATCACCGCGGACCTGGCCGGGAAGGGCCTCGGGGAGCAAACCGTCCAGTACCGGCTGAGAGACTGGGGGATTTCACGTCAGCGTTATTGGGGTGCCCCCATCCCGATCGTCTATTGCGACAAGTGTGGAACCGTTCCCGTTCCCGAAAAGGATCTGCCGGTGGTTCTGCCGACGGACGTCGCGCTGCTGCCCAACGGCGCCTCCCCCCTTCCGGCGCACGCTCCTTTCCTCAACACCGACTGTCCGCGTTGTGGCGGTCCCGCACGCCGGGAAACGGACACCATGGACACCTTCGTGGAATCGTCCTGGTATTTTGCCCGGTTTGCGTGTGCGAGGTACGATCAGGGGCCGCTCGATCTGCCCAAAGTCAAGTACTGGATGCCCGTGGACCAGTACATCGGCGGCATCGAACACGCCGTGCTCCACCTGCTGTATTCGCGTTTCTTCGTGAAGGTGCTGCGGGACATGGGGGCGCTCGAGGTCGACGAACCCTTCAGGAACCTGCTCACCCAGGGCATGGTGATCAAGGACGGGGCCAAGATGAGCAAGTCCAAGGGGAACGTGGTGGACCCGGACGACATGATCAAGGCCTACGGCGCGGACACGGTGCGCCTCTTCTGCCTGTTCGCCTCCCCGCCCGAAAAGGATCTGGAATGGAGCGACCAGGGCGTGGAAGGGTCATTCCGGTTCCTGTCCCGGATCTGGCGACTGGTTTCCGACAATCTCGACGCCTTGCGGTCCGCGCCGCGCCACAACGGCGGCGGAGCGCTTCCGGAACCGCTTGAAGCCCTGCATCGCAAGACGCACCAGACCATCAAGAAGGTGACCGAAGACATCCGGGACCGCTTCCATTTCAACACGGCCATCGCGGCGATCATGGAACTGGTGAACCAGATTTACCAGGTGGTGGAAGGCGGCTCCAGGGCCGGGAACATCTGGCCGGTGGTGAAGGAGGCGGTGGAGGCGCTGATCCTGCTCGTCTCTCCCATGGCGCCGCACATCGCCGAAGAGATCTGGCACGAACTGGGACATACCCGAAGCGTTCTGCTCGAACCCTGGCCCGAATGGAGCGGGAAAGCCCTGCAGGCCGAAGAAGTCATGCTCGTGGTGCAGGTGAACGGGAGACTGCGCAGTCGGATCACCGTTCCCTCCGACGCGACCCCGGAGCAGATGGAAGCGGCCGCGCTGGCCGATTCCCGCGTGCAGGAATTCATTGCCGGAAAGCCGGTGAGGAAGGTCGTCGTCGTTCCGAAAAAGATCATCAACGTCGTCGTATAGGCCGCCTTCCGGCAGAAAGAGCGCAACGTCATGCAAATCCGTTCGAGACTCCTCATCGTCGCGGTTGTTCTGCTGCTCTGCACGACAGGGTGCGGGTATCACTTCTCCGGAGAGGGGCCGGGACCGAAGCCGGGGTTGCACAATATCGCCATCCCCGTTTTCGAGAACAAGACTTCGGAACCCGACCTGGGCGCCATCTTTGCCGGAGAGTTGCGCAAGGAATTCATGCGCAGAGGCTCGATGCGGGTCGTGCCCCAGGACGAGGCGGAAGCCGTCTTCAGGGGAATCATCACCAACATTTACAGTTCCGCGGTTGCCCACCGCGATCTTCCCCTCACTTACAACAATGCGCTGGCCATCGAAACGCGGCTTTACGTGGTTTTGGAAATCCGGTGCATTGAGATCAAGACGGGAAAAGTGCTGTGGCAGGATCCGAATTTCACCTATTTCAAAGTATACCGGCAGCTTCGCAATGCGCAGGACCCCGATCCGATCTTCAGCTTCGACAGCCGCAAGGGAGCGCTGCAGTTCCTTGCGAAAGAAATGTCAACCCGCATTCATGACCGCTTTCTGAGCAATTTTTGACCATGCCGGCCGATGAATTCTTCAGGCGTCTCGAACGGGAACCTCTGTCGCCCGTCTATTTCCTGGTCGGGGAGGCGGAGCTGTTGATCGAGGAGGCCTGGAAACGGCTCGTGGAGAAGATCGCCTCGGGCGGAGCCCGCGCGTTCAACGGGGAACGCTACCAGGCGAAGGAATACACCGCCGCGGAGATGGTGGCCGGGCTGCGCGCCCTTCCCATGTTTGCCCCGAAACGGCTGCTCATGGTCCGCCACATCGAAAACTGGCCCGAAGAACAGCGCAAGATCCTGCTTTCCTACCTCGCCCGCCCATTCCCGACGGCATGCCTGGTGCTCACGCTTTCCGGTAAAAAGGGGCTGGAGAAAATCGAAGCGGCGGTGACGGCGGTTGGAACCGTCGTCCACCTTCACGGCCCGTCGGAGAGGGAACTGCCCCGCTGGCTGCGGGACCGGGCCCGGCAGCGGGGGAAGGAACTCTCCTTCCAGGCCGCGATGCACCTCGCGGAACAAGTGGGAACCGACCTGCAAAGACTTGAAAGTGAGCTCGAGAAGCTCATCACCTATGTGGGCGACAACGCGGCCATCGAGGCCGACGATGTCCTGCAGGCAGTGAGCGCGCAACGCGGCCACACGATCTTCGAGCTGCTGGATGCCGTGGCGGAACGCAAGAGCGGGCGGACCCTGGCGATGCTGCGGTCCCTGCTGGCGGAAGGTCAGGCGCCGCTGCAGGTTCTGGCCATGATCGCGCGGCACGTCCGTCAGCTGTGGCAGGTGAAGAGCGCCCTGGAAGAAGGGATGCCGCTGCCGCAGGCGGCCCGCAAGTTCAACATCCATCAGTTCGTGGCGGGCAAGCATGCCCGGCAGGCGCCGCTTTTCAGCGAAGCCGACCTGTACCGGATGCACCGTGCCATCTGCGACACGGACTTCGCCCTCAAAAGCACCGGGACGAACCCGGAGGCACTGCTCGAAAACCTGGCGCTGGGGATGTGCCTGAAAAACGACTGAGCCCCCGGGGAAGACGGATCGCACCGGGGGCCGAAAACGAGCGGATGGACGAGCCGGCGGGGATGTGCGGCGGCTAGAGTGCGTTCACCCGTTTGGACAGTCTCGCCACTTTCCGGGAGGCCGTATTCTTGTGGATGACCCCTCTGGAAGCGGTCGTATCGATCACGGAAACCGCCATTTTCAAGCGTTCGAGGGCGGTTTCCCTGGAGTTCGAAGCGATGGCTTCCTCCAGGCTTCGGATGACGTTCTTCATCCTGGTTTTCCGCGCACGGTTGCGGATACGTCGTTCTTCATTCTGCCTGGCCCGTTTGAGGGCTGATTTGTGGTTGGCCAAGTCGACCTCCTGTTGCATTGAAAGAGTATAACGTTCGGAACCGTTCAAAAACAACGGTATTTCGCCTCGGAATCGAAGCGTTTTTTATAATTCACGGCGACAACGCGTGTCAACCCCAATCCGTACAAATCCCGGAAGAATTTTCCATCACCGGACCGGAACCCGCCGTGGCACGGGCAGCACGCGCACCGGTCCGCAAGAACGAGGCCACCCGCAGGGATTCCGACGTCACGGTCGCGCGGGTGAAACCGCGGCACGAGACTGCCTGCCCATCGCGGCCTCGAATTCACGGGCTGTTTGTTCACCGGATTGCTCAGGCGACATTCAAAGAGGTGAAGAGGAGCCCGCGGCGACGGAAAGCGGGCGGCCGAATCCTCAGTTGCGAATCTCGAGCACTTCGATGTTCCTGACCCCCTTGGGAGTCTGCACCCGGATTTCCTCGCCTTCCTCCTTGCCGATCAGCGCTTTGCCCAGCGGGGATACCACCGATATGGTGCCCGACTGGACGTCGGCTTCATAAGGTCCCACGAGGCGATAAGAGGTGACTTCCCCGGTTTCGGTGTCTTCCACCACCACGGTGGAGCCGAAAATCGCCCGGCCGTTGTCGTTATCCGATGGTTCGACGATTTCGCATTCGCCCATCTTCTGGCAAAGGTCCTGAATCCGGCCTTCGATCATGGCCTGTTTTTCTTTGGCCGCCTCGTACTCGGCATTCTCCGAAATATCTCCGTGCGACCTGGCTTCCTCGATCGCTCTGATCACCATCGGCCGCTCGTCTCGCTGGAGCCTCTGCAACTCGATCTTCAGGCGCTCAAATCCTTCCTTGGTAATCGGTACTCTCGGCATCAAGAATCTCCCTTCAGAAAATCATCGCGAATTCATTTAATAACATTCGTCTCAAGTGTCAAGCTCGTAAACCCGACACGCGACAACCCGCCGAGCCTTTCAGTAAAGCGGGATCGAGCGCGTTCCAGCGGGACTTTTCGATGTCCGCCGGAAACGGGCCCCCGGGGGAGGGTCTCCTCCCGGCATCGCTCGACCGGGAAAGGGTCACCGGAGTGCATTTCAAGGCAATTGCGCGGGATTGTTTCCAGTTTGGGTTTTTGCCGGGAGCGGCTCAATTTCATTCGCCCGGCAGGTCAACTCATGCTAGATTAGCGGCGAATCGGGGTTGCTCCAATGGACTCGAAAGAGTGAGGTTAATTCATGCCGTTTAAGAGAAAAGACTTGCTCGGACTCCGCGAACTGGACGTCCATGAAATCGAGCACATCCTGGAGTTGGCCGTTTCCCTCAAAGAAATCAATGCAAGACCGATCAAGAAGGTGCCCACTCTCAGGGGAAAGACCGTCATTCATCTTTTCTACGAACCGAGCACGCGAACGCGGACATCCTTCGATATCGCCGCAAAGCGGCTCAGCGCGGACACCTATTCCATCACCACGGCAGCGAGCTCGATGGTCAAGGGAGAGACGCTCCTCGATACCGTCAAGAACCTCGAAGCGATGAAGCCGGACGTCTTCGTCCTTCGCCACACCGTGTCGGGAACGCCCCATCGCATTGCGCGGCATACGACGGCGTCGGTCATCAACGCGGGGGACGGCATGCACGAGCATCCGTCTCAAGCCCTGCTGGACATGATGACCATGCTCGAGCACAAGAAGAAGCTCGACGGGCTGACGGTGGCCATCCTCGGGGACATCGCCCACAGCCGCGTGGCGCGTTCCAACATCTGGGGTTTGAGGAAGATGGGCGCGAAGGTCATCCTCTGCGGCCCGATCACGCTCATACCGCCCGAAGCTCACACGATGGGCGTCGAGGTGAGCCACAAACTGGGTGAAATCATTCCGGAAGCAGACGTGATCATGGTGCTCCGCCTTCAGAAGGAACGACAACAGCAGATGCTTCTGCCCTCGCTGCGCGAGTATTCCATCTACTACGGGTTGACGGCCGAGAAACTGAAGAAGGCCCGGCGCAACGTTCTCATCATGCACCCGGGCCCGCTGAACAGGGGTGTGGAGATCAGCCCGGACGTCGCCGACGGGCCGCATTCGGTCATTCTCGACCAGGTGACCAACGGAGTCGCCGTGCGCATGGCCTTGCTCTACCTGTTGGGCCAGAAATGATCGCCGGCTGCTCGAAGGCGCACGGTCGAGCGCGGGCCGGGCAATCCAAGGAGTTCGCGGTATGAAGAAAGGGAAGGCGGATCCCTGCAATTACCTCTTTCGCCGCGCGCGGGTGATCGACCCCGCCCGGGACTTGGACGCCGTTGCCGACGTGCTCGTCGTCGACGGCATTCTGACCGATATCAAGCCGAATATCGACCTGCCCTCCGACCGGCTCGCTCATTTTGCGGTGATCGATGCGTCGGAGAAATGGATCGTTCCGGGTCTGATCGATATGCACGTGCACCTGCGCGAACCCGGCGAGGAATACAAGGAAACGATCGCCACCGGGACGATGGCCGCCGTGGCCGGAGGTTACACGGCGGTGGCGTGCATGCCCAATACCAAACCCGTCAATGATTGCGCGGCGGTGACGGAATACATCCTGGAACGCGCCCGGGAGCAGGGCCATTGCCGCGTGCTGCCCGTGGGAGCCGTGAGCAGCGGGCTGGAAGGGCGCAGCCTGGCGGAATTCGGCGAGTTGAAGGGATCCGGCGCGGTGGCGGTGACCGATGACGGCCGACCGGTGGCCAACAGCATGCTCATGCGCAGAGCGCTCGAATACGCGAAGAATTTCGACCTCCCGGTGATCAGCCACGCCGAGGACCCCGCTCTTTCCGAAGGCGGCCTCATGAACGAAGGCCCGACTTCGACGCTGCTCGGTTTGCACGGCATCCCGAAAGCGGCCGAGGAAGTCATGGTTGCGCGGGACCTGGCCCTGGCCGAGCTCACGGGAGCGAGACTGCACATCGCCCACGTCAGCACGGCAGGAGCCGTGCGCATGATTGGCGAGGCGAAGAGCCGCGGAGTCCCCGTGACCGCGGAAACGGCGCCGCACTACTTTACTCTCACGGACGATCGGCTCATGACCTTCGACACCCTCTACAAGGTGAATCCCCCGATTCGCGGCCCCGCGGATGTGGAGGCCATCAAGCGGGGCCTCGCGGACGGGACCATCGACGCCGTCGCCACCGACCACGCCCCTCACAGCAGTATCGAGAAGGACACGGAATTCGAGTACGCGGCCAACGGCATCATCGGGTTGGAGAGCGCTCTGCCGCTGATTCTCGAGCTCGTGAGGGAAAAGACGCTGACCCCTTCCCAGGCCGTCGCCAAGGTGAGCTGCAACCCGGCACGCATACTCGGCTTGCCGCTCGGAACGCTGCTCTTGAACCAACGTGCCTGCATGACGTACCTGGACCCGGAATTTTATTTCGTCCTGGACTGCACGACATTCCGGTCCAAGAGCAGGAACTGCCCGTTCCACGGGCAGCCGACCAGGGGCCGGGCTCTGATGACGTTTTTCAATGGAAAGGTCGCTTTTTCCCGTTTGTCTAAATAGTATTCATCCGGAATCAGCTCAAAGCCGAATGTAGAAGAACAGGTCGATGATGTGCCGGGGGACCGGCATCGCGTTCCCGCAGAGGCGAAGCGTTATACGCCATGCCGCGGCGCAAGCCCGTCGTCGGGCGGGCCGGGCATGTATTGCGCGCGCGGCGCTCGATCTGCGGTCGAGTGTTTAACCGACTATTTCTCCGGGCTTCCGTCCGAATGTCCAGCGATGCGGCATGTGTCCTTGAAGGAGCGGCTGCACCGCAAGGCGCGAGAGGCTGCGGGGCAGGTCCCGATTTTCAGGGTGCGCGTATAACCCATGCAACCGTCAGAAGCAAAAATCCTGGTGGTGGACGACGAAGCGAGCATGCGCGAGTTTCTGGAGATCATGCTCCAGAAACAAGGCTACCAGGTGACGTGCGCTGAAACCGGCAAAGAGGCGCTCGACTTCATCCAAAACGAGACCTACGACCTCGTCATCACCGATATCAGGATGAAGCCCATCAACGGGCTCGACGTTCTCAAGCAGTGCAAAGTCATTTCGCCTTCGACCGTGGTGATCATCATTTCCGCCTACGCCAGCGCCGAAACCGCCGTTGCGGCCATGCAGGAAGGCGCCTACGACTATCTCCCGAAGCCGTTTAACGTCGACGAGATCCGAACCGTGATCGAGAACGCCCTGCGCAGCAAGGTGGGCGAGGAGCAGCCCCAGGAACCCGAGGACGGGCCGCTCCATTTCGGGTGCCTCATCGGCGAGAGTTCGGGCATGCGCAAGGTCTACGAGCTGATCAAGCGCGTTGCGGCCACCTCCAGCAACGTGCTGATCACGGGCGAGAGCGGCACCGGAAAGGAACTGGTCGCCAAGGCCATACACCGCCAGAGCGCTCGCGCTCAGGAAGCCTTCGTGGTTGTGAACTGCGGCGGGGTCCCCGAAACGCTCATCGAAAGCGAGCTGTTCGGGTACAAGAAGGGGGCGTTCACCGGCGCCAGCGTGACCCGCAAGGGGCTGGTGGAAGCGGCTCAGAGCGGAACGTTGTTTCTCGACGAAATCGGCGAGCTGTCCCCCGCCCTGCAGGTGAAGCTGCTTCGCCTGGTCCAGGAAAAAACCATCAAGATGATCGGCGACAACGAAGATATCCTGGTGGATGTCCGCATCATTTCCGCCACCAACCGCAATCTTGAAAAGATGGTGGTCGACGGGCTCTTCCGGGAGGATCTCTATTACCGCCTCAACGTGCTTCCGATCCGGATACCGCCGCTGCGGCAGAGGGCAAAAGACATTCCGATCCTCGCGCAGTTCTTCCTGACCAAGTTCCGGAAGCGGTTCGGCAAGGACATCCACAAGATCTCTTCATACGCCATCGACATTCTCAAGCACTACGATTTCCCGGGCAACGTGAGGGAGCTCGAGCACATCATCGAGCGCGGCGTGGCGCTCGAGGCGTCGAGCATCATTCTCCCGGACAGTCTGACGCTTTCGACTTACAAAAAGACGCAGAGCGAGGCGTCGGTCATCACGCCCGGGTCGATCCCGCCCGAAGGCATCGAGCTCGACGACTACCTCGTGGAAATCGAGAAGAAGCTGCTGTTGCAGGCTCTCCAGCAGAGTGCCGGGGTGAAGCTCAAGGCGGCCGAGCTGCTCGGCATCAGTTTCCGCTCCTTTCGCTACCGGCTGATCAAGTACGGCCTGGACACGGAAGAGGAATAGCCCCCGCGGCCGGAGCCGTCCCCTGCCCTCACCCGGACCACCCCCTACGAAAACATCCACAGGATCAAGGTATAGCTGAAGGCTGACGCCAGGGTGAAAAGGGATACGCTGGTGGCGGCGAGCTCGGGGTCGCCGCCCAGTTCGGTGGCCATGATGTAGGTGACGGTGGCGGGAGGGGAACCGAGCAGGATCATGGCGGGCAAAGTCAGGATGTCGGGCACCCCGGCGACCATCATCAGCAGGTAACCCGTGAGGGGCAGGCCGAACAGCTTGAGAAACCCTATGCCGACGATCTCCATGGCCATCTCCCGGAAGGCCCCGAAGGAGAGGCTCGACCCGATCAGCAGCAACGCCGTGGGAAAGGCCATTCCGGACAGGATGTCCAGCCCCTTCTGAAACGGCTTGGGAATGGGAAAACCCAGCGCGGACCAGGTGATCCCGACGATCATGGTCAGGATGATGGGGTTGCGGAGCATGAGTTTGATCAGGTTCCGGATCTGGCCTTGTCGCGGATGCGTTTCGCTGAACGTGGTGAGTGCCCATACGGCAAGGGAGTTCTGCCCGATCATGAGGAAGCTGCTCAGAATCGCCATCCTCGCGAAATGACTCTCGCCGAGGGTATAGTAGGCGATGGCGTAGGCCATGTATCCGAGGTTGCCGTGAAAGCTGCTGTGCAGGAACGTGCCGCGCCGGCTGCGAGGAACGTTCAGAACCAGGCAGAACACGAAACTGACGCCCATCACCACGACCAGGGCGACCAGGGTGCAAATCACCGCCCGCAGGTTGAAGTTTTCGCGGAAGGATGCCTGCGCCAGCTCGTTGAGGAGCATCGCAGGAATGGCTACATTGAATACAATCTGGTTGGCGGTGCGGGAAAAGGCCGGATCGATGACTTTCTTGAGCTTCAGCAGGTACCCGACGAAGATGATGCTGAAGATGGGCAGGATAGTATTGACCAGTATGTTGATCATCTTCGACTCGAACGACCGCTTGGCACAGGAGGAAACTCAAGGGGCCCGGCGGCTTGCGCGCTGCTTGCGCGTGAACGTGGTCGGCCCGAAAGCGATTGTCGCCGGGAGCGGGATCGCGGTCTGGTGCGTGCTCCGGAAACGTGCTGAATTCGCTTGACCTTTGCGCAGAGTTCTAATACACGGAACGAGGTTGAAAATAAAGCGGAAAAACGGAGACAGAGTTATGGTCAAGAAGAACATGGAAGACGATCAGTTGATGGAAGAATTCGACGACGAGGGGGGACTCGAATTCGACCAGGGTGATGAGCTCGACTTTACGGGCGAGGACGATCTGATGATCGAGGAGGGAGAAGACGAGGAAGACCTCCTTCCCTCGGTGCTATATAAGGGGATATCACGCCCCAAGACGGACGACGACTGGCGCCAGCTCCTCATGGACGCGAGCCGCGAGGGCGTGCCGGAATACCGGTTGACGGATTCCTACAAGGAAGGGTCTCTGATCTCCCACTTGAGCTTCGGCCTGGGCGTGGTCAGCAAAATCATTTCCCCGCGCAAGATGGAGGTCATTTTCGAGGACAGCAAGAAACTCATGGCCATGAACCTCCCCTCTCCCAATTGACCTCCGCCGTTTGCCGTCCTTTCTCCCGGGACTGACGATCGCCGGGAGAACGGACAACCCCCGACCTGCGACAAGTCATTGTGACGGCATCTGTCGTTTCAGCCCCGAACGATGGGCAGCCCCGGATGTGGGCACGGTGAAACCGTGTCCACCCTGCGCTTCGCCCCCGAACGAAGGGAAGCCCCGTCCCCCCGCACTCCGGCGCAGCCCTCGTCTTTCATCACGCGCTCTGCCGCCCCGTCCCCCCGCACGCGCACTCCGGGGGGCCCGCCGCTTCATGCCAAGGTGCGTTCAAGATTACACAACATCTTCCCTACGGGAGGTGACGCGGGTGGGGGTCCCCCCTGCGGACCGATGTGCCGGTCATACGTGCAAGGCGAGGGCTTTATGCCCTCCCGCCCAATGCGCCCATCTTGAATGCAACCCGGTATCAGGCGTCCGCTTCCAGGGCCGGCGTCAGAAAACGCTGCACCTGTTCCAGCAGGAAGGGATAAACGGCCGGGATCCCACCCACGATGTGGCCGTTGTACAGGTAGCGGTCCTCGCCCCAGAAGTCGGTGACCAGCGCCCCCGCTTCCATAACGAGCAACGCTCCCGCCGCCACGTCCCAGGCCTTGAGCCCCACCTCCCAGAAACCGTCCACGCGCCCGGCGGCCAGGTAGGCCAGGTCCAGCGCGGCCGCTCCGGCCCGCCGGATTCCGCTGACCCGGTTGAAAACGGCCCGGAAGGTATCCAGGAAGGGTTCGATTACCCTCCTGGAGCGGACGGGAAATCCCGTGGCCACCAGGGCCTCGTCCAACGCCGCCCCGCTCCGGGCCCGGATGCGTCGGCCGTTGAGATACGCCCCACCGCCTCTGCGGGCGATGAAAAGCTCGTCGCGCACCGGATCGAGCACCAGTCCCAGCTCAGGCCGCTTGTCCACGCACACCGCCACCGATACGGCCACGAACGGGAACCCATGGATAAAGTTGGTGGTTCCGTCGAGGGGGTCGATGACCCAGGTGATCCCGGGCTGGAGGCCGTCGTTGTCCGTTTCCTCCGACATGATGTGGTGCTCCGGGAAGTGCGCCCGGATCGTTTCGATGATCCGGTCTTCTACCATCCGGTCCACCTTGGTGACGAAGTCGGCCGGTCCCTTGCTCTGGATATCGGAATCGGCGACCTGCCCGATGTGCCGGCGGATCACATCCCCGGCCTCCTTCACGACCGCTTCGGCCACGCTTTCAATTTCCCTGTTCATTCCCGCCTCATACGAACTTGCCTGGAAAGCAGACTCCCGGGTGAGTCTGTTTTCATGCCTTGTGGTGGTGCCGGCGCCATGGCCAATTACGTTCACGATTCCACACCACCTGCCCGGAGGAAGGTGACGCGGGCGGGGATAAAATCCCCTCCTGCGGACCGATGTGCCGCTCGGACGTACGGGAGGACCTTGTGCCCCCGCCCCATGCACCCGTCTTGAACGCAACCTGGCATCACAGCCCGACTGTGATGTTTTGCGTTGCGCAATGCCCGGGCAAGCCGCCATGCAACCGATCGAATACCTCGGCTTGCGCGCCTTTGCCTTGAAGTCGCCCGCTCGAAAATACCGCGCGGCTTGCCGCCCGAAATCCGGCTGACCCGCCGGGGACGTTACCCGCCGTGCGGCTTTCGCCGTGACTTTCTCTCCCCGCCGCCGCACGCCGCCTCCCGCATCATGGTCCGGGAGCCCGGTGTACCCGATCCCGGGCGTATCCCTACTTACTCCCATTCGCTCCAAAAGGAAAATCGTTTCTCGCCCGCCGCGTTCCCCGTGGACGGTCCCCCGATTTTCCGCCTTTGGCCCGCTGGGCTCACCGGTCGAGGCATCCGTCAAATGCCGGAGTGGACATAAGGAGCCGTTTTTGATAACCATGACTGGGAGCATAAGAGTGCCCGGAGGTTTGAACGACCGCGGGCGGCCCGGGGCATCGATGCACGGACCGGACGACGGACGGGTCCGAACCCGCGCGGGCATGAAACCGAGGGAGAATCGGGAGTCACGGTCATGCGGATCGACGTGCACACGCACATTTTTCCACCGGAAATCATCTGGGGACGCGAGCGGCACTTCGAGAGCGACCCTTGGTTCAAGCTGCTCTACAGCCCGCCCAAGTCACGAATGGCCAGCGCCGGAGTGCTCATCGACGCCATGGACGAAGACGGCGTCGACCGTGCCGTCGTTTTCGGATTCCCCTGGTTCGACACGGATACCGTCACGCGGCACAACGACTACATCCTCGAATCGGCGGTTAAGTACAGTCCACGGCTCGTACCCCTTGCCTGCGTGAACCCGCTCACCCGCTCCGGCCCCATCGAGGCCGAACGCTGCCTGCGCGCGGGCGCGGCGGGCCTGGGGGAACTGGCCGTCTACGGGCCGTGCGACGAACGGACGGCGCTCGGCAGGTTCCGGGACCTGTTCGACTGCTGCCGCTCCCGTCGGTCGGTCCTGCTCGTCCACGCCAACGAACCCGTGGGGCACGTCTATCCTGGCAAGGCCCCGCTCGGCCTCGACTTCTATTACAGGCTGGCCGCCGACGCGGCGGGAATCCCGCTCATCTTCGGCCACTGGGGAGGAGGCCTGTGCTTCTATGAGCTCCTGAAAAAGGAAGCCCGGGAAGTCCTCGCCAACGTTTACTACGACACCGCCGCCTCGCCTTTCCTCTACGACGCGTCCATCTACCGGCACATGTCCGAAATGCTTCCGGCGGGGAAGATCCTCTTCGGCAGCGACTATCCCCTCATCAAACCCGCCCGGTATTTTCGCGAAATGGCCGAATCCGGCCTCCCGGAACCTCACATGCAAGCGATCTGCGGCGGCAACGCCGCCCGGTTGTTTGGACTCCCCTGAGGGTCAAACCTACACTTTTCACTTTTCACTCCGAGGTGCGTTCCAGATGACACAGCACCTGCCCGTAGGGAGGTGACGCGGGCGGGGATAAACCCCGGGGACCGTGCGGATCCGTAGGGTGGGCACGGTGTCTCCGTGCCCACGATCAGGCCGAGTCTCGTGCACCCACACTCGCCATGATCGCTGCGAAAGCGTGTGTCAACTGGGGGTCAAACCTACACTTTTCACAGGGGCTTTGGGATCGCCTGCACTTTTTTCAAAACACGCCGATGAAGCCGGGAAAGCCACGGCCGCCCACTGCGATATCGGCTTCTCCAAAGTTTTGGCTGAGGTCCGCAACACCTCAAATTGCAGGGTGACCTCGGCCTTTGCGGCGGGAGGGTGAGGGCGCAGCCAAGCCCGGGAAACTTCGCGGGACGGCATGGCGAAACCGCGATCCGTCCCTGCTCCGGACGGCATACCCGGCGTTGCGGTGACCGCCGGTGTTGCGTCCCTCCGAGAAGGCTTGGGAATCGAAGATCGCGAGGAGCCGTCGTCGGCAATCCCGTTGAATGAGAAAAACGAAGGCGTCCACCGATTCCCTCGGATTTTCGTTCCGTTGCAGATCGCGGGTCCCGGGTCAGGGGTTGCCTCGTTCGGCAGTCATCAACTCCGACTGGGCACTCCTTGCCATCCGGTGCCGGAAAGCCTTGGGCGCGACGGCGAAGAACAGGTTGAAATCTCGGTAGAACGAGGAAATCGACTCATATCCGCAATCGTACGCAATCTCGGTGATGGTGCGCGGCGAAACACTCAATTCGACCGATGCCGTCAATATCCGGTAGATTCGAAGATAGTCGAAAATGCCGATCCTCACGTCGGCCTTGAAGAGCCTCGACAGGTGACGCCCCGAATAGGGAAAAGCCGCCGTGAAATCGGACATGCACAGCCTGCGGGCATAATTGCGTTCGATGAACTCCACGACCCTCCGGCATTGCGGATGGTTCGGCTGAGGCAGGCGGGCCAGCTCGACGGGCCGGACGATGTCTTCATGCAGAATTTTCATCAGCAAGCCCACGCACTCACGGTTCAGCCCCGCCTGGAGATCCGACCCTCTGCGAACCGCGATCCGGTCGAACAATGCCGCGCCGAGGCTGCTCATATTAAAGATGACGATCCTGGCAATTTCGGAGTCGAAGAGCTCCGGCGCGAAATACAGGGATTTGTACGTGACGGACTCCCCGATCACGGTCGAGCGATGCGGCAGCTCGGCCGGAATGAGCGCGGCCATGGACCCGAACAACGGCTGTCTTCTGGACCGGTCTTCCAGGAGCGATACCCCGTTTTGAATCCTGAGCACCTGGTGATGGGCGTGAACGTGCATCCGCCTGGTGGAATAGGTTTCCAGGCGGCCGCTCAAGGTCAACGCCAATCGGCCGGCGAGCGGAATATCGATCCTGAGGTGTTCGGCGATCATCTCATCACGCTTTCCTGAGTCGAGCGAGTCCACGGCGCGTAGCGCGGATTCGAACGGACGTGGAAGCCGCCCCCGCGTGGTCGCGGGGATCACGCTCCGGCCGGTTCGCAGGCTCACATCCGCGTCCAACCCGCCGCGCGATGGCGCGGATTACCCCGTCCGCGGTGAACCGTCCCTTCCCCCCCCCCGCACGGGACCGGGGCCGCATGTCGATTTCGGCCAGTTCCTTTTCGCGCCCCCCACGCACGGAACCGGGGAACGCGGCTGAAGAATGGAAATCGCGGCTCACGCGGTCTTCCCCCCGTGCATGGAATCGGTCAATTTGCGACTTCGTCAAGGAACTCGTCGCAGACGGAATGTCCGTTTGCGAGAATAAAATGACTTTCTTTCGGATGCAAGCCATAGCTTTATGGAGATAGAGTGCGGAGCATGCGGTGGAATCTTTTTGGGCAGCCGAAACTCACCCAAAGGATTCGGGAGTCCGGCACCGAAATTCGAGGAGGGTTGCGATGAAGAACAGGGCACGCTGCAGACGCGTCCATCACCGGTTCGGTCCAACGCTTTGCCTGTTGACGGCATTAACACTTATCTTGGAGGTGGGAGCCTTGTTTGCGGCGGACAACAGAGGAGAACGGTACGAAAAGGGATATCGGGCACTGCAGGCGCTGAATGCCGACGGCGCGGGCAAGGTGATCGAGGGACTGCGGGACATCGCGCCGGAGATGTCCGATTTTCTCGTCGAATTTGCGTACGGCGACGTGTTCTCTCGTCCGGCGCTGGACCCAAAATCCAGAGAGATGGCGACCATCGCCGCGTTGACGGCGCTCGGAAACGCCGCGCCGCAACTGAAATGGCACATCGCGGCGGCCCTGAACATCGGCGTTCGGCCCGAGCAGATCATCGACATCATGTACGTGTCCGTCGTTTACCACGGGTTCCCGGCGGCGCTCAACGGCATCGCCGCGGCGCGGGAAGTGTTCGCGGAAAAGGGCATAAGATTCACTCCGGTCAAGCGGGAGAAGATCGCGGACAAACGGGCCCTGGGCCTGAAAACCATGGATGCAACGAGCAGAGGGGCCGGGGAGAAGGTCGTCGACAGCCTGAAGGACATTGCCCCGGAAATGGCGGATTTCATCCTCGAGTTCTCCTACGCCGACATATTTTCCCGTGGGGTTCTGTCGCCGGGGGAGACCGAACTCGTGGCGATCGCCGGGATGTGCGCGGCCGGCACCCAGCGACCTCAGCTCATCGTCCACATCAAATCGGGGCTGAACGTGGGCCTCACCAAAGAACAGATTATCGAGGTCATGGACCAGATGGCCGTATATGCCGGGTTTCCGGCGGCGCTCAACGGCATTTCCGCCGCCCGGGAAGCTTTTGCCTCCGCGGCAAGGTGAAGACACCCGGGGCTGCGCAGTGTCCTCATTGCAGGTTCCGGGTCGCCTCATGGACTTGGAGCGGATAACAATACGCCGACACCGACGCCGTCCGGGGAAGAGCATTGGGTTGGTTTTCGCCAGAAAACGCGACCTGATTCTCCTTTTGTTCTAGGGAGTTGCTGACGTAAGCACTATACCACAAGAGGAAGAACTCAGGCCTACTTCTTTTCCCTTAATCGGACAGCAATTGGGTAACAAATACGTCGAGTAAGACAACATCACCTTTCATTTGACTTGGTAGCTATCTGATTGTATTTTAGTAGCGTAACGATGTTAATGTGAACCATAGGCAATGAATGAATAGTTCGTGCACGGTCATTGGTCAGGAAGGCTTCGATCGGTCCGTAGACAATGCAGATTTCACAAGGTAAGACCAGACACACGCTACGCTATTGCTTTGAGACTTACCGGCTCGAAAGCACCTGCCACGTCCGGATCTTGAGGAGCCTGTGGACAATTGCGACCTCAGGTGGGGGCGTCCGTACCGGTCTCCTCAATCCGGGACCTGCTGGTGTGCGCAAGTCTGGCGGGAGGTTTTTCAGGCAATGGAGAAAGACTGTTGTCTTGATCCCTGTAAAACGCCTCGGTAAGCTGTGAGATAGAGCGCAATCACTGAGAGGTAAAGGCTTGTCGCACTGGTGGCTACCATTCTGATGGCGTGTTATGTAGGAAAAAATCTGAATATCCGAATCTTATACTGATCAGTCAAATTACTGTTGTACTCAGCATCATAAATAATTTCGCATAAGCCTTGTCGGCCGTTGGTCCAAATCAGCTCTGGAGAACAAGTTAGCAATTGGGGGCTGCGCATTCATTTACGGCATCGTGTATAGCATGCGCTCTGGTCGGAGGCTCCGCTCGATCTTGACCACCAAATGATGAGCGGAAAAGGACATGACCACCCTACCTGACTGTCACAAAATAGTGAATAAATCACATGAAAATCGATCTGGCAGCTAAGATAGCAATTGCAAATGTGCTGAAAGAGGGCCTCACTGATATTTTTCCCCAACCTTGTGAAACTGCCTTGCTCAAAAACCAGGAGTTTCAGAAAGCCATTAGGAGTGAAGTAGTTAAGACTATTTCCGGAGGCTCACTAGAATCGTTAAAGATGTTTCCTATTGAACATGTTCTTCTTCCTAAAACTGCGGCTTTTGACTTTAGACGATGTGCGTTGATACAACCTCTTGATACAATCAAGTATTTGACTCTTACAATTCTATTTGCAGAAGAAATTGAAAAATATCGTCCCTCCAAGGCGAGGAAAATCGTTTTTTCGTATCGATACAGTCCAAGTAAAGGATATCTTTTTGATCAGAAATATACAATTACATCGTTTACAAAGTACACACTAGAAAAGGCTAAACAGACAAAAACAAAAGTATTGGTTTCCTGTGACATTGCGAACTTCTATGATCGCCTTAATTTGCATCGTCTCGAATCAATTCTCATTTCTCTGGCACTTGATAAAAACCAAGTACGATTGCTCAACGAACTGCTCCTTTTCTGGGCGAACAGGGATTCGTATGGACTTCCTGTGGGTTCCAATGCAAGCCGAATTCTGGCAGAGGCATCACTTTTGGAGGTTGACAACTTCCTGCTTTCGATTGGAGTAAGCTTTTGCCGATTTGTGGATGATTATAGGATTTTTGCTCCAGATGCGCATACTGCACATCACTGGCTCACACAGCTAATAGAGAGATTGTGGCTGGAAGGCCTCACAATCAACAAAAGCAAGACGAAGATTGAGGATGTATCTGATTGGAAGAAGGAAGATAGGAAGAGCAGCGCAGCTGCGGAGGCGAAAACTGGTGAGAAGTCAAACCCACTGGAGGAGAAGGAATCGGAAGAAAAGCACCCTTTTCGCATAATTGCGGGGTATGGTGGCACGATCCCCACAAGATTTCGGAAACCAACTGCCGCTGAAAGAGAGAAACTCAGTGAAATTGATGCTGAGACACTATTAAACAAAATAAAGTCTTCGAAACTTGTGGCTTCTGAAGATATTCATACATTTGTACGCGCTGTACTATATGGCAAAAAAACGAAATTGTTTGCTGTTATCCCTCAAGTTCTTGATAAGTTTCCTCAATTCACGCCCTATGTCATCGACTTATTGATCAAACATAAAGATGAAATCTCCGAGAATATTAGAACATCGATTAGAGATGCTTTTTCTTCTAAGTTGACCAAAGAAAAGTACCTTCCTGAGTACCTGGCAATTGCTTATATTCGAATTCTTGGTGCTGATGGCTTTCAGGATGGCGATGCTCTCTTTGATCACTTTCGAGCTCTACGCCGAAACGCAGGAGCGTATATAGGCCGTGCACTGCTCGATGCTTTGGAAAATGTTGTTTCTCGGGGACAGGTTCTAGAGATACGTCGCTATTTTGTCCGAGCAGACTCATGGGAAAAACGCCAGATTGTTCGAATTATTGATAGGCACTTGCATGAAGATGAAAAACGTCCCTGGCTGAAAAACATAAAAGTTCAGGAAGCATCAGATCACTTTTTGGTGGAGTCAATTAATTCGACTATCAAGCATCGAAAGAAGAAAAGAAAGAAATCTCCATGAAAGTGGATTTGTTATTCTGCACATGGATCGGAGGGAAAGGTGAGCCGATTATGTGCAGCGCGAAGTTGAAAAAGGGGAAAGTCCACCCAGTCCGCCTGTATGGCGTTGCGAGTGGATTACGGGGTCAAACATACACTCTTCACTTTCCACAAAAGTGTGAAAAACTTGATTCTTTTTGCGTTGAACATTCCAAAGACCCCTTGTGTCTGCCGGCGCGAATGAAAGATGTGACTGCCGCATTTTCCAGGACTTCGGCCACGTTCCAATGGGCATGGAACAGGGACTTCACCGGCATGAACCTCTTCCTGGCGAACCGAAGTCGCCGCCGCATGTCTTCGGTTCCACGCCCTTCGATGTCCGTCTGTCTCCGTTCCCTCGGGCCGAATGCCGCAAGCCGAATCGGAGGAGCGCCCCCTGCGTTCCCGCCTCAACGCCGCCACTGCGATCCCGGGCGGCGGCACCATCGGAGTGCCCCCTGCGCGCCCGGACCCGAGAGGCCGAAAGACGAGACCCCGTCATCCCCGGGAGAACCCGCTACAGGGAGAACCCGCGCCTCAGATTGAGCTCAGTATGACCAGGATAAACATCGCGACGGGATAGGTGCTCGCGCGGTTGAACAGGGCCGCCGCGCAGGCCGAGGTGCGTTCGCGGCGGAGCCGAAGGGAGGGCACGAGCAGCAGCATCGTTCCGCACAGCACGGCTCCGGGCATGTAGAGGAAATTGAGCGCGGCCGGAGTCGCCCAGTAGAGCACCAGGCTCAGGATCACCGCGGCGGTCAGCGACGTGAGTATCACCAGGGCAGACTTCTCCCTTCCGAATTCCACAGGGACGGTTTGAGCCCTGAGGTTGCGATCCTCGTCAAGGTCGCTCCAGTCGTTGGGCACGTTCTGGCCGCCGATTTCCCAGCAGAAAAGCCACAGGAACAGGCACACCAGGAAAACCGGCGGCGGGTCGGGGGACACGGCGAACACCGCCGCCATGCCTCCGGCGGTCTTCACGACGCCGCTCACCAGGACCCGCAGGTAGCTCACCTTGAGCATCATGCAGTAGATCGCCTCGGCCACGCAGCCGAAGATGAAGATGGCCGCGCATACCGGGTTCAACGCATAGGCGCCGAGCAGGGCGATCCCGCCCCACGCGGCCGTCCAGAGGATGCCGTCCCTGAGGCTGATCAACCCCTGTGCGAGCGGATGACGGGCGTAGACCGCATCGATATCCCGCTCCAGGCAGGGCAGCCCGCACTCGCGGATTTTCTGCCGGTCCACCCTGTAGTCCACCACGTCGTTCAATGCGTAGACGGCCGTGTACCCGGCAAAAGCGGTCAGCAGGCCAAGCGCCGCAACGCCCAGCGGAGGGGCCGCCCCCAGGCACAGCATCGCGCACAAGGCGGGAGTCGCCATGTCCAGGACCCCGTGGGGGGTTCGGGAGAGCGCCATGAAAAGCCGGAGTCGCGAAATCGCCGGCGTGTTCACGATCGAACCGTTGCCCAAGACATCCTCCTGCAGGTTGAAAACGATCCGGCGCCCGGTCCGGCCGGATTCCCGTTAGGCGATTGGAATCTTTCCAAGGAGATCGTCGATCCGTTCCGGAGACATCAATCCCTGCTCCAGCACCACTTCCCGGATGGTTTTCCCCGTCCGGTGCGCTTCCCTGGCGACGGCGGACGCCCGGTCGTAGCCGATTGCGGGCACCAGGTAGGTGGAGAGCATGAGGCTCCGCTCGATGTTGGACGCGCTCTTTTCACGATTCGCCGTGATCCCGGCGACACATTTCGATGCGAACAGGGAGGCGGCGGAGCTCAGCAGTTCGACGGACTGCAGCAGGTTGTGGGCGATCAGGGGCAGCATGGTGTTGAGCTCGAAGTTGCCGGCCTGCGCCCCGAAGGTCACGGCGGCGTCGTTGCCGATGACCTGCGCCGCCACCTGCAGCACGACCTCGGGGATGACCGGGTTCACCTTTCCGGGCATGATGGAGGACCCGGGCTGCAGGGAAGGCAGGTTGATCTCACCGAGGCCGCAGCGCGGGCCGGAAGCGAGCCACCTCAAATCGTTGGCGATCTTGGCGAGGCTCACGGCGACGGTCTTCAGCGCGCCGCCGGCCTCCACGGCGGCATCCTGCGCGGCCTGGGCCTCGAAGTGATTCACCGCCTCCCGGAACGGACAGCCCGTCTCCCGCGCGATGACGGCGATGACCCGCCCGGCGAATTCCGGATGGGTGTTCAGGCCCGTGCCGATCGCGGTTCCGCCCAGCGCCAGCTCGCCGAGGGCGGGCTCGATGCGTTTCACCCTCTCGATCGCCAGTTCCACCTGGCGGGCGTAGCCGGAGAACTCCTGCCCGAGGCTCATGGGCACGGCGTCCTGAAGGTGCGTCCGGCCGATCTTGAGCACCCCGGCGAATTCGAGGGCCTTCTCGTTCAGGCTCCGGTGCAGCGCCTCCAGGGAGGGGATGAGGCGCCGGCGCAGGGTGAGCAGGGCGGCGATGTGGATCACCGACGGGATGACGTCGTTGCTGGACTGCCCTTTGTTCACGTGATCGTTCGGGTGCACCGGGCTCTTGCCGCCCCTCCTCCCGGTGAGGATCTCGTTGGCGCGCCCCGCGATCACCTCGTTGGCGTTCATGTTGGTCGAGGTCCCGGAGCCGGTCTGGAAGACATCGAGCACGAACTGGCCGTCCAGCCTGCCGTCCGCCACTTCCCGCGCGGCCTCGATGACCGCCTCGGCCAGGTCGGCGTCAAGCAGCCCGAGGTCCCGGTTGACCATGGCCGCAGCTTTCTTCACCAGGCCGAGCGCCCTGATAAAGGACGGCGGGAAGGAAAAGCCGCTCACGGGAAAATTGTCGAGCGCCCGCCGGGTCTGCGCCCCGTAGTACGCGTCTTCGGGAACCATCACCGTTCCGAGCGCGTCTTCCTCCGCTCTCTCCCTCATTCCCGTCTCTCCCGCGGCGCTCCCGCCGGCCGCTCCCCGGCCGCGACACAACGCCCGCCACCGGTTCTCCCTGCCGGGCGGAACCGGCCCCTCATTTCCGTTTCGCGTCGAAAGGAGTCCCGGCCCGGCGGGTCGGACCGAAAGACTCATCGGGCTCCCGGGGCGACCCCATGATCGCAAGCCGCATGGAAGCCCCCTCCTGGAGGAGCGTCAACCCCCGGCCCCTCCCGCCGGACTCTACCCCGTGCGGCCCGGAAGGGCCTTCTGAATCTCCCGTTTCAGAAAGTTGATGGACTTGGTCACGGGAATCCCCTTGGGGCACACGCGCGTGCATTCGAAGAAGTTCACGCAGGACCACGCGCCGTCATGGAAATCGATCTGCTTGAGTCGCTCCGCGTATCGATCGTCTCTGGTGTCGAAGATGAAGCGGTACGCCCACACCAGCGCGGCCGGCCCGACATATTTCTCGTTCTGGATCATCACCGGGCACGACCCCGTGCAGCAGGCGCACAGAATGCACCGGATGACGTCGTCGACCTTCTTTCGGTCTTCGGGACTCTGCTGCCTCTCCGCCTCGGGCGGGGCCGAATCCGAAACCAGGTAAGGGCGGATCAGCCGTATGCCGTCAAGGAAATGCTCCATGTCCACGACCAGGTCCTTGAGCACCTTGAAAAAGGGGAGCGGCTCCAGGACAACCTCCAGCCCCTCGTACTCCCTGACCAGCTTCTGGCAGGCCAGACCGCAGACGCCGTTGATGCGCATGCCGTCGGAGCCGCACACTCCGTGTCCGCACGACATGCGATAGGCCAGGGTCCCGTCCTGTTCCCACTTGATCCGGTTCAGACAGTCCAGGATGCGTTCCTGGGGTTCGGCGACAACCGTGTAGTTCCGGTAGTACGGTTCCTCGTCCGTTTCGGGATCGAACCGGAAAATCTTGAATCGCATTTCCATTTCAGTACGCCCTCGGCTTCGGTTCGAATCGGGTTATGGTAACGGGTTTGTAGGACACCTCGGGACCGTTGGCGGTTTTGAGCACGAGGGTGTGCTTGAGCCATCGGGCATCGTCGCGTTCCGGGTAATCCTCCCGGCTGTGCGCTCCCCGGCTTTCCCGGCGCGCGAGCGCGCAAACCGCGATCGCTTCGGCGATGTCCAGCAGCCCTTCCAGCTCGAGGGCCTCCAGCAGGTCGCTGTTGAAGCGCTTACCCTGGTTGTCGATACCGATCCCGGCATATTCCTCTCGAAGCGACCGGATCAGGGAAAGCCCTTCGGCAAGGCTCCCTTCGTCGCGAAAGACCGAGCAGTGGGCGGTCATGGCCTGCTGCATGGCACCGCGCAGCCTGGCGACCTTCCCGCCGCCCGGGGAACGGCCGAGAAGCCCTTCGATCCCGGCCCGCACCTTCCGCTCGGGACTGTCGGGCGGATCGATCCAGGGGAGCTCGCGGACGTTTTCGGCCATCGCGATGCCGGCCCTCCTGCCGAACACCACGAGATCCAGCAGCGAATTGCAGCCGAGGCGGTTGGCGCCGTGCAGGGAGATGCAGGAGCATTCGCCGGCCGCATACAGGCCGGGAACGATCCGTTCGCCGGCGCCCAGGACCCGCCCGTCGACGGTGACCGGGATTCCGCCCATCATGTAGTGGCAGGTGGGCTGCGTGGGAACAAGGTCTTTTGCGGGATCGAGGCCGAGGTAGATCTTGATGAAGGAACTGATGTCGGAGAGCTTCTCCTTGAGCTTCGACTCCCCCAGGTGCGTCAGATCGAGGTGCACGTAGTCCCGGCCGTCGATTCCCCTCCCTTCCCGAATCTCCGTGAAGATGGCCCGCGACACCATGTCGCGCGGAGCGAGATCCTTGATGGTCGGCGCGTAGCGTTCCATGAAACGCTCGCCGGCGGCATTCCGGAGCACTCCCCCTTCCCCGCGGGCGGCCTCGCTGATGAGCACCCCGAGGCCGTAGAGTCCCGTCGGATGGAACTGCACGAATTCCATGTCTTCCAGGAGGATTCCATTTCGGTATGCGCACGCGACGCCGTCGCCCGTGCTCGCGAAAGCGTTCGAGGTGGTCTTGTAGACTTTGCCGAAACCGCCCGTGGCCAGCAGCAAGATCCTGCAGTGAAAGAAATGCACTTCCCCGGTGGCGATCTCCAGGGCGATCAACCCGACGGCCGCGCCGTCCTTCATGACCAGGTCCAGCATCTGGAATTCCGGGTAGATCCGGATTCCCTTGCGCACGGCCTCGAAGTACAGGGTATCCATCATCACCCTGCCGCTGCGGTCCGCCGCGTAGCAGGCCCGTTTCACCGCGGCCTGCCCGAAATCCCGGGTGTGGCCGCCGAAGGCGCGCTGCGCGATCTTGCCTTCGGCGGTGCGGTTGAAGGGAACCCCCATGTGTTCCAGTTCGTACACCGCCCTGGGAGCGTCTTTGGCCAGTATCTCGGCCACGTGCTGGTCGGTCAGGTAGTCGCCCCCCTTGACCGTGTCGTACATGTGCCACTCCCAGGAATCCGGCTCCTCGTTGCCCAGCGCGGCGGCAATGCCTCCCTGGGCCGCCCCGGAATGGGAGCGTGTGGGATAGACCTTGCTGATCAGGGCGACGTCCGCGTTCCCGGCCACCTCGATGGCGGCTCGAAGTCCGGCCAGGCCGGCTCCGACGATGACGACGTCGTGTTTGAAATGCATGGCGTTTCTCCTCTCGGGAACCCGGCCGCCCGCCTCAACCGGCTGGGGTCGAACGATGCCGCCTCAAGGCGCCGGCGCCTTACCGAACATCCCCCGACGCTCACTCGCGGGCGTCCACGGGTTGGTACACGCACCCGAGGGCGCCGCAGTAATGACCGACATACTCGGCCTTCGGGCGGTACAGGGCAGGCTTATCCTGGGCTTCGGCGAATTTCTCCTCGATGACGTGGGAGCACCAGCCCGAGATTCTCGAGATTGCAAAGACGGGAGTCATGATGTCCACGGGGATTCCCATCATGGAGTAGACCGAACCGCTGTAAAAATCGACGTTGGACTTGATGTTGTCCTTGCCTTTTTTTTCGAATTCCTTCAAGGCCTCCTGCTCGATCCGGGTGAGCAGCCGGTACCAGTCTTCGTGGCCGGTTCTAACGCCCAGCCGCAGGGACATTTCCTTGAGGATCTTCGAACGGGGATCGAAGGTCTTGTAAACCGCGTGCCCCATTCCCATGATCTTCTCGCCCCGTTCCATCCGCATTCTCACCCAGTCGCCGACCTCATCCTCGGATTTCACTTCCTTTTGTACCTCGAAGAGCATTTTCATGACCCGGGCATTGGCGCCGCCGTGCAGGCTGCCCGAAAGCGCGCCGACCCCGGCGCTCACCCCGGCGTACATGTGGGCCTGGGTGGAGACCACTTCCCGGCAGGCAAAGGTCGAGGCGTTGAAAGTGTGGTCGGCGTGGAGCACGAGGCACACGTCCAGGTCGCGGGCGATTTGGTCGTCGGGTTTATTCCCGGTGAGCTGCCATAGAAAGTTCGCCGCGTGCGGCAGGCCCTCGTCCGGGGGAAGAGGCTCCAGGCCGTTCCTGATACGGTTCCAGGCCGCGACCACGGCGGGAACCCTCGCGATCAGCCGAACCGCTTTGCGCAGGTTCGCCTCCCGGGTTTCCACCATCAATTCGGGATCGGCGACTCCCAGAAACGGCACCACCCCCTGGAGCACATCCATGGGATCCGCTTCCCGGGGAATACGCCGCATGCTGTCGATGACAAATTCGGGGACGGTTCGCGCCGCGTCGACCTCGGCGGTGAACTCCCGCAGTTCCTCGGCGGACGGCAGCACGCCGTTGAGCAGCAGGTACGCCGTTTCCATGAAGGACGATCGTTCGGCGAGCTCCTCGATGCGAAACCCCCGGTAAATGAGAATGCCGTTTTCGCCGTCTATGTAACTGATCTTGGTGTCCGCTACGGTCACACCCCGCAAGCCGATGTTCTTTACACGAACTTCACCGTTCATCGTCTCCTCCAGCCCGACCATAACGACGAGTCAACAGAAAGGAACCCTCGCCGACTTCAATTCAACGCCGGTCGACACACGGTCCGCCGGTCTGCGGATCATCCACATCCCCGGGGGGCGGACCGCCAACGACGGGCCGCGGTCTATAACAGCAGTCCCTGCTTCACGAAATTGAGCGCCCCGCCTGCCAGCAGCAGCCTGCGCTGCCTCGCCGAAACCTTCAGCAGGGTCACGATGCTTCTTCCGTTCACTTCCAGCGGGATCTCTTCGTCCCCGTTCTCCACATGCCGCCTGACTTCCCGAAAGACCACCCTGTCCCCCTTGGACAGGACGTCATAGTCCCCGGGGTTCCTGAAGACGAGAGGAATGACCCCGAAATTGCACAGATTCGACATGTGGATGCGGGCAAAACCCTTGGCGATCTTGACGCGAACTCCGAGGTAGCGCGGCGCGAGAGCCGCATGCTCGCGGCTCGAACCCTGGCCGTAATTCTCGCCTCCGACGACGACCAGGTCCCCCTTTCCCCGGCACTCTTTGTGGAAGTCCGGATCGATCTGCGAAAAGACGAACTCGCTGATCGCATAGATGTTGGATCTCAACGGCAGCACCTTATTGCCGGCTGGCATGATGGTGTCCGTGGAAATATTGTCACCGACCTTGAGGATCACCTCGGCTTCCAGCGTCTCCGGCAGCGGTCCCATCTCGGGGAGCGGCTTGATGTTCGGACCTCGCAGCACCTCCGTCCGCGACAGCTCTTCGGACGGATGGATGATGGATGAGGCGTCGACCAGGTACTTTTCCGGATCCCGGATGCGCGGATACGCTATTTCAGCCGCCAGATCCCTGGGATCGGTGATGACTCCCTTCAACGCCGCGGCGGCCACCGTTTCGGGCGAGCAGAGGTAGACCTGGTCGTCCTTGGTGCCGGAGCGGCCGGGAAAATTCCGGGGCATGGTCCTCAGACTGACCTCACCGGTTCCCGGGGCCTGCCCCATGCCGATGCATCCGAGACATCCCGGTTCGTGGATCCGCGCCCCGGCTTTGAGCAGAGCGATCAGGCCGCCGCGAGCGGCCACGTTTTCGAGCACCTGACGGCTGCCCGGATTCACATGAAACGATACGCGAGGGTGGGCTTTCCGGCCTTCAACGGTTTTCGCCACCGCCATCAGGTCTCTGAACGACGAGTTCACGCTGCTGCCGACGATGACCTGATCGACCTTGAGACCCGCGACCTCGCGCACGGCGACGACGTTGCCGGGCGAAGACGGACGGGCGATCAACGGTTCGAGGGCCGATAGGTCGATTTCCGCATACTCGTCGTATTCCGCGCCCTCGTCACCGTGCAGGGACACCCAGTCGCTCTCCCGGCCCTGGGCCGCCATGTAAATCCGGGTGTTCTCATCGGATGGAAAGAGCGTGGTTGTCGCACCGAGCTCGGTCCCCATGTTGCCGATGGTCTCCCGGTCGGTGGCGGAAAGGCTCTCCACCCCGGGGCCGTAATATTCGACGATCTTGCCGACGCAATTCTTCACCCCGTAGCGCCGAAGCATTTCGAGGATCACGTCCTTTGCGCTCACCCAGTCGGGGAGGCGCCCCGTCAGCTTCACGCCCAGCACCCTGGGGCAGGGAAGATGATATGGGTATCCGGCCATGGCGAGGGCCACGTCCAACCCCCCGGCCCCGATGCCGAGCATCGAAATGCCGGCGGCGCCCGGCGTATGGCTGTCCGCTCCCAGCAGGGTCTTGCCCGGAACGCCGAAACGCTCCATGTGAACCTGATGGGACACCCCGTTTCCGGCGGGGCTGAAATGAATGCCGTACCGAGCCGACGCGGTCTGCAGGAACCGGTGATCGTCGGCGTTCTTGTGATCGGTCTGGAGTAGGTTGTGGTCCACGTACTGGACGGCCAGTTGAGCCTTTATCCGATCGAGCCCGAGGGCCTCGAATTCCAGCATGGCCATGGTGCCCGTGGCATCCTGCAGCAGCACGTGGTCTATGGTGATCGCTATTTCCTCACCGGGCGTCAAACGGCCTTCCACCAGATGCGCCTCGAGGATCTTCCGGGTCAGGTTCTTGGCCACTCTTCTCTCCTTGGAACACCATCGGGTTTCACGTCATCGAACTCAGGTTTTCGTCGCGGCTCCTCCCTCACGGCACCACCCCCGTCCCCAACGGGGAGCATGCATCCCCGGCGCGAGCTTCCCCGCGAGACCGCATGGCCGACCGCCGCAGCCAAGCAAAACCTAATCTCCACGACGATTGTTGTCAATCAAACGGGGACGCCGAGCCCCCGCGCCGCGGGCGGGCCGGGAAAGGGGCCGATCCCGGCCGGAGACTGATCATGTACCGGATCGAGTGCCCGTTCATGCGATACGGCCCCGGCCCGGCACATTTTCATGCGGTATCGTGAATCGCAGGGTGGGCAGGATGGAACCGTGCCTACCCACCCTTCGTTTGCTCTTGACTCTTGAAGTTCTCACAAAAGGGCGGGCTGTGGGCCGGCCCGGCTCACGGCGGACGCCGGCAAATCGCGAGCACCCTTGGCCGATTCAACATTAGGAGGGAACAAGTATGGCCGGAGAACGGGTCTTACATCCCATTCCTCGGCCATCCGGACGGAAATTCCCGGCCCATTTCCCCCGCTCCAACCCGACCGAAGAGCGCCCGGGAAACGGCCAGGAAGAGATTCCACTACTTCACTTTGTCGCTCAAGCTCTTCCCCGGCTTGAACTTGACCACCTTGGAGGCGGGGATCTTGATCTTTTCACCGGTTCTGGGATTGCGGCCTTCCCGCTGCGACCTGCTTCCGACGCTGAATGTGCCGAATCCCACCAGAGTCACCTTCTCGCCGGTCGAAAGCGCTTGAGATACCGCCGCGACAAAACCGTCGACCGCCTTTTCCGCCTGGGCCTTCGTAATACCCCCGGCTCCCGCAATCTTGGAAACCAAATCTGCTTTTGTCATCCTCTTTCCTCCTCAGATACTGAAAAATAACCCCTCACACCAGTACATCACCCTTCAGATTTTCCGGCCGCACCTCCTGTCGATGACAATATGAGCCCCGCTGCACGTCATCTGCCTGATCGATGCGGGCTGTGACACCCCCCCGGTCTTCACCGCCGCCAGACCCTCTTCAGACAGCCTAACGCCTTGATATGACGGTATAATATAGAAGCCTTGGCAACCGGAACATTCACATCAGGAAAAGTGGATACGTCTGCGCAACGCGAGAAAGTAAAATAAGACAGGGTCGGCCAAGACCATCCCTGGAAAACTGCAATATCAGCTATGAAGCCAATTAGCGGCATTCTACGGCGGTCTTCCACGAAAGACAATATCTTTTAGACAGGAGCGACAGAGATTTTTTTGGGGGGACATTTCTTTCGCGGGGCGCGACGGTGGCGCATGGAACGAATCGGACGGGTGGAAATGGAACCCGCCGCCCTCCGCGGTTTATTTCGAAGGGGCCGGGACCATCTCCACCCCGGGGCTTGACGGCGCAATCAAGTGATGTGATGAATCCGCTGCGATCGATCCTATCCCGGGAACGTGTTCAACAATGCATCCCGAACGTGACCCGGGCCAAGGCCGAGACCCGGACCGCCCTGGAAAACCCGGATCCCCGCCTGCGCGGAAACGACGTCGATGAGTCTCATTCACCGCTCATGACTCCCGGTTCACGGCCGTTCACCGAGTGATGGGAAGGGGGTTCTCCCCGGGTCTTTAGAAATCCTCACCAGGTTGTATGATATCCGGCGATAGAGCTTCGCATCGAGGGCGACGGTGTGGAATGCCCGCTCGAGAAGGAGAAGGGGGTCGGGTCGGCACTAGTTCTTGTACACGGCGCTGACGATGATCAGGTCGTCGACCTTTTCGAAATAGGCGATTTTGGGAAGCCATTCTTTGGTGACCGGATGGTACCATTTGTACTCCACCCAGCCGGCGCCTTTGGCATTGGCGGTGTCGATGATCTCTTTGATGAATTTCTTGCCGTCGGAATCCATGAGATCGATGAACTCCTCGCCGACGTATTTCTCGTTGACTCCGTGGGCGAGCATCGTTCCTTTGGGATTCAGTGCGTAGATGTACATTTCCCCTTGAATGAACATTCCCGTGGGGTTCGTAAATTCCGCCAAGGCGATCCTCTTGCCTGCGGACCGGTAAAACTGCTTCGCATTTTCCACCCAGGCCTTTGCGTCTTCCGGTGCTCTCGGGCTCATCTGCTCCTCCTTTTGATTTGTTGTGATTTCAAAGCCTTGTTCCCTGATTGCACCACCGCACCGTATTCCCGGAATTATAAAAACCCGTATATAATCCAAATCATCTATCAGCACCCTGTCAAGGCTCATCGAATATCCGTCGACGAGAACGGAGCCATGGACATCGATAGAGATGGGACGATCAATAGCGGCGCCGAAGCAATGCCAAAAGAGGCGGACGGAAGGGGGGGCGCACGGAACCGAAGCTCCCTGTGCCGCCCCACCGTGCATGCCCTGCGCCGGCCGACTGAGTCGGAGGTTCATTGAACACTCTTTCACACCGGCAAACGGGGCGCACAGCGTTGCTTTTCCCGCAAACCGTCCTTATACACATGCCTAGTGGGGAGTTCTTATTCTATTCTAATTATTTGATACTTTCACAAGGAGGTCAGCCATGGCGATTCGAGTCCTGATTGAAAGAGAAATCGAGGCCGGTCAGGAGGGAAAGCTTCACCACGTGATGATGCAGCTCCGCGCCAAAGCGATGCAGAACAAGGGCTACATCTCGGGTGAAACGCTCCGGGCGCTGAACAATCCGAACAAGTATCTCGCCATCAGCAACTGGAACAGCGTGGAGGACTGGAGGTCATGGGAAAACAGTCCGGAGCGCAAGAAAATCCAGGAAGAAATGAAGTCCATCGTTCTCGGGAAAGAATCCGTCACCGTGTACGTTCATCTGTAGCTCCGCCCGCTGCCGACGCTCCTTCGATGATACCTCCCGATCTTTGTGCGCGCTTGTACACCACCCGGGCAGGAAAATCACGCCTGCCCGGGTAAGCGCTCTATTCCATGCTGCGCTGCACGCGATACACGCCCTTTTCCGCTCTCAACGCGGAGAGCACTCGTTGCAGGTGCTTGGTGTCTTTCACTTCGATTTTCAGCCGGCACGCTCCGAGGTTGTAGCCTCCCGGAGGCTCGACCTGGATGTCCACAACATTGGCGTCCAACTGGCCCAGCACGGCGCTCAGTCCGGCGAGTATTCCCTTGTCGGACGCATGGGTGATCTTGATATCCACGGGATAGACCTGGCCGCCCCCGCTGTCCCACTGGACGTCGATCTTTCGCTCGGCATCCCCGCGCCCGATGTTGTTGCACTGGACCCGGTGCACGGTGATTCCCCGCCCCCGTGTGATGTAGCCGACGATTTCCTCGCCCGGAACGGGATTGCAGCACTTGGCCATGCGGATCATGACGTCGTCCACCCCCCTGACCTTGACGCCCTCATCCCCGTGAGCGGTTCTGCGTTTCTCGACCGGGATGGTGTCTTCCCTTGCGGCTTCCTCGATTTCCATCTTGGAAGGCAGTTTCCCGATCACCTGGACGGGCGAAACCTTTCGGTAGCCGACAGCCGCCAGCAGATCATCCACGGAGCGGAGCGAAAAGCCCCTTGCCGCCTCGAGAAGCTCGTTGGAATTCAGGTAATTGTGGAAGTTGAGGCCCTTCTTGCGAAATTCCCGCTCACAAAACTCCCTGCCAAGGGAAATCGACCGTTCCCGTTCTTCTGCTTTGAACCAATGGCGAATCCGGTTGATCGCCTTGCTCGTCTTCACCTGTTTGAGCCAGTCTTTGCTGGGACGGTGATTGGCGGCGGTCAGGATCTCGATGGTGTCCCCGGTCTGGAGCTCGTAGCGCAACTGGACCAGCTTGCCGTTCACCCGCGCCCCCACGCAACGATGCCCCACCTCGGTGTGGACTTCGTAAGCGAAATCCACGGGAGTGGACCCTCGGGGAAAGGACTTGATTTCGCCCTGGGGAGTGAAGACGTAGACCTCGTCGGGGTAGAAATTGACTTTGACCGCATCGAAGAAGGTCTTGGGATCGCGCCAGTCCTTGTTCCATTCCATCAGCTCGCGAAGCCAGGAAAAGCGCTGGGTCTCCTGCTCGTCGATCTTTCCCAGGGGACGGCCTTCCTTGTAGAGCCAGTGCGCGGCGATTCCCTCGTTGGCGATCCGGTTCATTTCCTCCGTGCGGATCTGGACTTCCATCCTTTCATGGTAAGGCCCGATGACCGTGGTGTGCAGCGACTGGTACATGTTGGACTTCGGCTTCACGATATAGTCTTTGAATCGTCCCTGAACCGGCTCCCAGAGCGCATGGATCATCGCCAGAGCCTCATAGCACGCCTTCACGGAATCCACGATGATTCGAAATGCGATAATGTCGTACACCCGGTTCAGGTCGAGGTTTTGCCGGATCATCTTCTGGTAGATGCTGTGAAGGTGCTTGGATCGCCCGTTGACCCGTCCCTTGATGCCGTGCTCCTCCAGTCGGGCGTTCAGGATGCTCATGACGTCTTCGATGTAGCGCCTGCGTTCCTCCTGGGTCTTCTCCAGCTTCCCGAGGATTTCCTCGTAAGACTCGGGCTCCTTGCACCGGAAGGCCAGGTCCTCCAGTTCCTGCTTCATCCAGTCAATTCCAAGCCGGGCCGCAAGCGGCGCGTAAATATCGAACGTTTCCTGAGCCATGGAATTTCCGGAGCCTCTCGTTCCGGAGTGCAGTGAGCGCATGTCGTGAAGGCGGTCCGCCAGCTTGACCAGGATCACCCTGACGTCCTGGGACATGGCGAGGATCATCTTGCGAATATACTCGGCCTGGCGTTCCTCGCGGCTGCTGAAACTAAGCCGGCTGAGCTTGGTCACGCCCTGAACGATGCCCGCCACGCCGGGGCCGAATAGCTCCCGCACCTCATCGATATTCGCGTACTTGTCTTCGACGACGTCATGCAGGAGACCCGATGCGATGCTCTCCTCATCCAGGCGCATCTGGGCGAGAATGCCGGCCACGGCAAGAGAGTGGTTCAAGTAAGGCTCCCCGGGCAATCGGACCCGGCCGCGATGTATGGATGCGACGTAGATGTACGCCTTTTCGAGCAGGGAACTGTCCGAGCTCGGATAGTAGCTGAGCATCTGGTCCCTGATTTCAAAAAACCGCATGCTTTCGCTCCCCGACAGACGGTTCCCCGCTCCTGACTCCCGGCAAATCCCCCCGTGCCGGGCAATCGTCGAACGCGAACCCCCTCATCGCACCGCTTTCGCCGACCCGGGCCAACAAACGGAGCGGGCCATGACCGCCTCGGCTCCCTCCACGCAGCTCGTAACGACTCCGGCCGAGATCACCCCATGATCCTTTCGCCGGTCATTTTCTCGATTTCAACCAGCAGCCTCTTCATCAGCTCCGCCTCTGGAACCGTTTCAATCCGCTCCCCTTTCTTGAACAAAATTCCCTTTCCGCGCCCTCCGGCAATTCCCACGTCCGCTTCCCGCGCTTCTCCGGGCCCGTTCACCACGCATCCCATAACGGCCACTTTCAGCGGGGTGCGCACTTTTCTCAGCAGCCTTTCGATCTCTTCCACCATCGGGATGAGATCGATCTCCGTCCTGCCGCAGGTCGGACAGCTCACGAGCTCCACTCCGCGGTCGCGCAGCCGCAGTGAGCGGAGAATACCGTAGGCCACCGGTATTTCGTCCTCCGGATCCCGCGTGAGCGAAACCCTCAGCGTGTCCCCAATCCCGTCGAACAGCAGGATGCCGATCCCCAGGGCCGACTTGACGGCTCCGTCCACCAGGGTCCCCGCTTCGGTTACGCCAAGGTGCAGCGGGTAGCGCGTCCGGGACGACAGCAGGCGGTATGAGGCAACCGTGTTGAGCACGTCCGACGATTTCAGGGAAATCTTGATGAGATCGAAATCGTGATCTTCCAGGAGTCGAACGTGTTTGAGCGCGCTCTCCACCATTGCCTCCGGAGTCGGATGGCCGTGGCGGGCGAGCAATTCCTTTTCGAGCGAGCCGCTGTTGACGCCGATACGGATGGGGATCCCCCTTTCCCGCGCCGCCGCCGCGACCTTGCGCACCTTGTCGGGGCCGCCGATGTTGCCGGGATTCAGCCGCAGCGCGTCCACTCCGGCCTTGATTGCGCCCAGTGCGAGGCGGTGATCGAAATGGATGTCCGCAATGAGCGGGATCCCAATGGCCTTCTTGATCCGGGAAAGCTGTTCAACGGCCTGATCATCCGGCACGGCCACGCGCACGAGCTCGCATCCCGCCTCATGGAGCCTCTCGATCTGCGCCACGGTGGAACGCCAGTCCCTGGTATCCGTGTTGGTCATGGACTGGACCACGACCGGGGCGCCTCCCCCGATGAGAACCCCGCCGATCGATAGCTGTCGAGTGGTTTGTCTTTGTAGAGGATTCAATTGTCTCTCCTGTCGTCCGTTCAACGTCGTTCACGCGGGAAACCACCGCAGGGTCGATCCGCTGCGATCCAAAAAGGGATGGGCCGCAGCACGGAGAGGGGCATGGATCGCCCGGCTGCGTCCGCGATTGTATTGTAGAAAATATCCATGCGGTTTCCAAGGACCCATTTGGCGTCAAGACCGGGAGCAGGCCTCTCGAGCGGGTTAGCGAGCCCCATCCGGAACATGTGGTGACCGGGTGGTGGCTTTGACGCAAAGGCGTTTACATCCTGTGCGCATTCCTCACGATCGCGTTTCGAAGAGCCGATTCCCCAAAGGGTGCCGTTCGGGTTTCCCGGCGCGGATGGTCGTCTCCAGGGCATCGAAACGCGACATCGCATCGCGTCCGGCGAATCGCATGTTGACGGGTCGGCCCACGATCCGGTAGAAATGGACCGGTCGACACTCGATTGGCCTGAAACTCCCAGGGGAAACGATTCCATGAAATATCCCGGCGTTCTTTTCTGCGCATCCGAAGTGTCTCCCTATGCCAAGACGGGAGGGCTGGCCGATGTCGCGGGCGCCCTTCCCGCCGCTCTGCAGGGGCTGGGATGCGATGTTCGCATTTTCATGCCGCTGTATCGGTCCGTGCGGGAGCAGGAACATCCCCTCACCCCGCTGGCCCGAAATCTGTCCGTCCCCGTGGGCGTGCACGACTACACCGTCCACCTTTGGGAAAGCCGCACCGCCGCGGGAGTTCCGGTCTACTTCCTTGAAAAGGACGAGTTTTTCGACCGTGGGTTTCTCTACGGGACTCCGACCACGGGAGACTATGAAGACAACGCCGAGCGATTCGTCACTTTCTGCCGCTCGGCGTATCTCCTCTGCAATCGTCTGAACTGGTATCCTTCGGTTTTCCACCTTCACGACTGGCAGACCGGCCTTGCCGCGGCCTATCTCGATCGCCTCCGGCGCCGTGATTCGAACTTTGCGCACTCCGGGGCACTGTTCACGATTCACAACCTGGCCTACCAGGGAATCTTTCCCGCCGTCCATTTCGGACTCACCGGTCTGCCGGCGGAGGCTTTCTCACCGCAGGGCATGGAATTCTGGGGCAACTGCAATTTTCTCAAGGCCGGATTGGTCTACAGTGACATTCTAACCACTGTAAGTCGCGGATACAGCCTGGAAATACAGACCGCGGCATTGGGTCACGGCCTGGACGGGGTGCTCCGTGAGCGCCGCGATCGGCTTCATGGCATCCTCAACGGCATCGACACCGAAGCCTGGAACCCGGAGACGGACCCCTTGATCCCATGCCGTTACAGCGCAACGGACCTTTCCGGCAAGCGCCGGTGCAAGAAAGAACTGATCGCGGAACTGGGCCTGCCCGCAGAAAGTCGCGAGACCCCTCTGCTGAGTATGATCAGCCGTCTTGCGGGCCAGAAGGGATTCGATCTCATCGAAGACATCATGAATGACCTGATGGAACTGCCCTTGTCCCTGGTGATCCTCGGTACCGGCGACGCGCTCATCGAGCGGCGGCTGAAGGAATTCGCCAATTTGTATCCGGAGAAGCTCCGCATGCTCGCCTGCTTCGACGAATCGCTCGCACATCGTATCGAAGCCGCATCGGACATCTTCCTCATGCCGTCGCGCTACGAACCCTGCGGGCTCAACCAGATGTACAGCCTGCGCTACGGAACCGTCCCCGTAGTGCATGCCACGGGAGGCCTGGACGATTCCGTGATCGACGTCATGGAGCACCCCGAATCCGGAACCGGGTTCAAGTTCCGCGAGTATCGCGCCTCGAATCTGCTGGAAACGGTGAGCGCCGCGCTGGCCTTCCACCGGGAAAAGGAAAAATGGACGGCGATGCAGCGCAGGGGAATGTCTCAGGATTTTTCATGGACCCGCTCCGCCGGCGAGTATCTCGATCTCTACCGGTTGATCGCCGCAAGGAAATAGTCCGGGCGGTCGTCTGCCGGGAACGGGGCGGCCCCGGAATGCGGCCCGCCGCGGCGGAGCCCGTCAGGAACCGACGGAAGACTGCACGGAATCTTCATCGGCGATGGTCACCCGGTTCAGTTCTTCCCCGGTAATCAGGCCCTCCCGTTCCAGGGCTTCGCCCAGGGGAAGTCGAGCGCTCCGCCGGCTTTGCCCGGCAAAATGCTTGCGCCTTTCGAGGAGCATCTTCCTGATCTCGTCCCGAGAGATCCTTGTGCCCTTGGAGACGCTGATCTTCTCGTCGTCCATGATTTCTTCGAGCATTTTTGCGAGATCGAATGCTTCTGCCATATTTGGCCTCGTGTACACCCCTGGCGACTCGTCGTGACAATCGAGGAAAACGCCCGTTCGAAGCGGAGTCGATTATGATTCCGGGTGGCGTGGGGAAAATGGCTCCGGGTCCGGACACGGACCTCGATCGTTCCAGGCGGAAGGACATGCATGCGGAGGCGGAAGCGGGCGCCCGCAACGATTTTCCGTACAGGCGCTCCGGCACGGGAAGCAGGCTCGGCCGGTCTTCCCGCCCGGGGCGCAACGCCGCCGGCAGCTTCCCTTTCCGGGCTCCGGAACTCGCTCCCGAAAGCCCCTGCCTTTCGTGCTTCTTTGCGGGAAACCGTTTCAAAGCGATTTCAGACTTCGACCATGCTCTCCTGAAGCAGATCGATGTCCTCGATTTCTTCTTCCAGGTATGCCTTGAGCTTCTTCTTCAAACGACTTTCAATCTGCCGGACCCGTTCGCGGCTGATTCCGAAACGGTCTCCTATCTCCTGCAGGGTCATGGGCTCTTCGGTCAGCAGCCGTTTGTCGAAAATGACCGCCTCCTTGCCTTTCAGCTGTTCCCGAAAGAGCAGGAGCTTGTCATGCAGGATAGCCTTCGCTTCCCGGTCTGCGATCTGATCGTCGACGGGAAGATCGTCGGAGGGGAGGAAAGACTTGTGCGTGTCTTCGGAATCTTCCTTGAGCGGGCTGTCCAAAGAGATCTCCCAGCTATTCAGCCGTTGATCCATCTCGATGATTTCGGATTCCTTGACGTCCAGCCGGTGACTGAGGAGCTTCGGCGAAGCTTCGATTCCCTGCGCTTCCAACCGCTCCTTCTCCTTGCGCAGGTTGAAGAACAGCTTCCGCTGTGCCTGGGTGGTGCCGATCTTGACAAGCTTCCAGTTGTCCATGATGAACTTGATGATGTAGGCCTTGATCCAGAACGAAGCATAGTAGGAAAACTTATATCCGCGGTACGGGTCGAATTTTTTGACGGCCTGCATCAGGCCGACGTTCCCCTCCTGGATTAAATCCATGAGGTTCTGCATCCAGTACCTCTGAAAATCCATGGCTATCTTTACAACCAGTCTCAGGTTGGCGGTGATCAGCTTGTAGCCGGCTTCAATATCGCCTTTCTCACGGTACCGGATGGCCAGATCCGTTTCCTCCTCCCTGCTGAGAAGGGGGTATCGCTTGATCTCGTCGAGGTAGATGCGGAACGGGTCAAACGAAACGGCCTGCGGCCTCTCCGCCGGAAAAGTGGAGCCGGAACGGGATTCTTCTCCCGCCTCGTGCGGATCGCCGCGATCCGGGCTGACTCCGCCTCGTTTGCTTTTCTTGGATTTTGGCATCAACAACTATCCTTAAGTTCGTGATGATTCGAGGCCCCGGAGGCGCTCAGACCTCGCGTATCGCCCCGTGCATGCCGGGACATATCTTTTGAATAGTATTATACCCACCCGTCCAAGACAAGCTCAAAAGGAAAACCCCGTCTCGCCCGGAAAAGCAGTTGCTTTTGCGATGTCTTTCCATTATAAGGGCCGAACAAAATGAAGGAAAGAGGACCGTGGCCCCCGGACGGACCGGCCACGCGGCAACCGAACAAAATGAAGCCTTCTGTACCCGAACATATCGCTTCGCTGGTCCCATACCCGCCGGGCAAACCGATCGAAGAACTCGAACGCGAGTACGGGATCACCGATTCCATCAAGCTGGCCAGTAACGAGAACCCTCTCGGTCCATCCCCGAAGGCGATGCAAGCCGTCACGGGAGCCCTGTCCCGATTGCATCGCTATCCGGACGGAAGCGGATACTATCTCAGGAAGCGGTTGAGTGGAAAATATGCGCTCCCATTCGACGGCATCGTCCTCGGAAACGGGTCCAACGAGATCATCGAGCTCGCTATTCGCGCTTTCCTGGTTCCCGACGACGAAGTCATCATGCCCGCCCCCTCCTTTCTGGTTTACAAGCTCGCAGTCCAGACCATGGGAGGCAAGGCGATCCACATTCCGCTGAAGCGCTTCGCCATTGACCTCGAAAAAACCGCCGGAGCCGTCACGCCCCGGACGAAGATGATATTTGTCAACAATCCCAACAATCCGACCGGTACTCTCATTTCGAAACGGGATTTCGACGTCTTTCTGGACCGCATCCCTCCCGAAATCGTCGTCGTCCTCGACGAAGCTTACATCGAATTCGCCCGGGACCCCGATACCCCGAACGGTTTTGACTACATCGACCGCCAGGGGCCGTTCGTCATTGTTTTGAGAACCTTTTCCAAGGCATACGGACTGGCCGGCCTGCGCATCGGTTTCGGAGCGATGAACCCTTTCCTTGCCGATTATCTGCACCGCGTGCGGCAGCCCTTCAACACAGGAACTCTGGCGCAAATCGCCGCGTTGGCGGCACTGGACGATGAGGATTTCCTGCACAGGACCCAGAGGGTGGTCTGGGACGGCTTGCAATATCTCTACCGGGAAGTGGAACGGCTGCGGTTGAACTATCTTCCGACGGAGGCCAATTTTTTCCTCATCGAGGTCCCGGGACCCGCCAAGTGGTTCTACGAGGCGATGCTGCGGCAGGGCGTGATCGTCCGCGCCATGAGCTCCTACGGCATGGACAATCATATTCGAATCAATGCGGGTCTTCCCGAGGAAAATGAGCGCTTCATAAGAACGTTGAGCGACACGCTGGTTCAGTTTAGGGCATCTCTTTGAACAACGCGACGATCATTGCCATCGACGGCCCCGCGGGAGCCGGCAAGAGCACCGTGAGCAGACTGCTCGCAAAGGAATTGGGGTACACCTACCTTGATTCGGGCGCGATGTACCGGGCCTTGGCCTGGGCACTGCAGCGGGAGGGCGTCGACCTGGAGGCGGAGGCGCACGTTGCGCGGGCCCTGCCCGAGCTGCCGTTGGAGTTTTCCACCCGCGGCGGTTCGCTCCTGATCCATTGCGGTGGGAAAGCCCTGGAAGACGAGTTGCGCAATCCCGAAATGGCCGCGTACGCGTCCCGCATTTCCCAAATGCGTGCCGTCCGGACGTTTCTGACCGAATGGCAGAGAAAGCTCGCCGAAGCGGGGAAGGTGGTTGCGGAAGGACGCGATACCGCCACGGTCGTGTTTCCACACGCCGGGGTCAAAGTGTTTCTGACCGCCGATCCTGCCGCCAGGGCCGGAAGAAGGCATGCGGAATACCTCGCGAAGGGCATCCGGGTCGACTATGCGGTGCTCGAACGGCAAATCCGCGAGCGGGACGAAGCCGACAGCACCCGCTGCCTGGCGCCGTTGCGCCCGGCCGACGGAGCGGTGATTCTGGACACCTCCGACCTGGATATTTCCGAGGTGATGAGCCGTCTGATGGACTTGATACGCGAAAAGTCGCGCGGCTAGCCATTGTACTATTTCTCACAAAAATTAAGATTGCAAAATTGTTATTTTTTGCTAGACTAGTTGTTTGGAAGTGGCCTCGTGCCAAATATGTCTAAGGGGGTAACGAATTCAATGGTTGACAAAGACGAAGTGACTGGACAGGACGTAACCGAGCTTGGCGCGGACACCTCGATGGCGGACGATTCCAACATTGAGGGTGAAATCGAAGACATGGATTCCATGAAGGATCTTTACGAACAGAGCTTTCGGAATATCCAGGAGGGCGAAGTCATTCGCGGGCGCATCGTGCAGATCAGCGATGACTACGTCATGGTCGATATCGGTTACAAGTCCGAAGGACAGATTTCCGTCCACGAGTTCAAGGACGAAAAGGGAGTGGTGCAGGCTGCCATCGGCGACGATGTCGATGTTCTGCTCGAGTTCCACGACGATGAGGACGGCACCATCCACCTTTCCAAGGAGAAGGCCGCCAAGATCAAGGTCTGGGACGATATCAGCCGAATCTACAACGAGGACGGCATCATCGAAGGCAAGGTGGTGTCCAAGGTGAAGGGCGGCCTGGCGGTCGACATCGGGGTACAGGCCTTCCTGCCCGGTTCCCAGGTGGACCTGAGACCGGTCCGCAACCTTGAATTCCTCATCGGTCAGACATTCCCGTTCAAGGTCCTCAAATATAACAAGAAGCGGCGCAATGTGGTTCTCTCCCGCCGGGCCCTTCTCGAGAAAGAGCGCGAGCAGATGAAGTCGCAGACGCTTGCCAACCTCGAAGACGGGAAGGTCGTGGAAGGAATCGTCAAGAATATTACCGATTACGGCGTGTTCGTGGATCTGGGCGGAATCGACGGCCTGCTTCACATCACCGATATGAGCTGGGGCCGCGTGGGACATCCTTCCGAGCTGTTCCAGATCGGGGACAGGATCAAGGTCATGGTGCTCAGCTTCGACCGCGATCACGAGCGGGTCTCCCTCGGCCTCAAGCAGTTGGTGGCCGATCCCTGGACCCGCGCGGAGAGCAAGTACCCCATCGGCACGCGTGTCAACGGGCGCGTGGTCAGCCTGACCGATTACGGCGCCTTCGTCGAAATCGAAGAAGGGGTCGAGGGGTTGATCCACGTCTCCGAAATGTCCTGGACGAAAAAGGTTCGCCACCCGTCCAAGGTGCTCAATGTGGGGGACGAAGTGGAAGCCGTGGTGCTCAGCATCAATCCGGAAAACAAGCGCATTTCCCTCGGGATGAAACAGCTCGAACCCAACCCGTGGGATATCATCGCTCAGAAGTATCCGGTGGGCACGACCATTGCCGGCAAGATCAAGAACATCACCGACTTCGGCGTATTCATCGGGATCGATGAAGGGATCGACGGCCTGGTTCACATTTCCGACATTTCCTGGACCAAGCGTGTGAAGCATCCGTCCGAGGTGTTCAGGAAGAACCAGGAGGTCCAGGCGATCGTGCTGAACATCGACAAGGACAACGAGCGCTTTTCGCTGGGTATCAAGCAGTTGGAACCCGATCCCTGGGAGAGCATTCCGGAGCGCTATCCCCTGGGCAGCGTGATTTCCGGGCCGATCACCAACGTGACCGATTTCGGGCTGTTCGTGGAGCTTGAAGAGGGCATCGAGGGCCTGGTGCACGTTTCCGAGATCAGCAAGGAAAAGATCAAGTCTCCCGTGGGCCAGTACAAGACCGCGGAAAGGATCACCGCCAAGGTGATCAATATTTCGCCCAAGGACCGCAAGATCGGCCTTTCCATCAAGAAAGTCGAGGAACAGGAAGAGCGTTCCAATTACGACGACTACATGAACAGTGCCAAGGCGGCCACTTCGAACCTTGGCGAGTTGTTGAAGGAAGAGCTGGAGGCGGCTCGCGCCAACAATCCGACTCCGAACGACAAGTCCTAGCGGAACCTCGATCGGTTCCCGCCGCAACGCATTTCGCACCCGGCTCACGCTCTCGCATGATGCCGGGTGTTTGCTTTTCCGGCCCGGACTCGGAGCAGGGCACCGCCCGTTGCTCCCGCGGAAGTGACGGCCGCCAAGGATTTTCAGTATTCGATCGATACTGCCGATAGTATAGGTCAGTTCCAATAACCCCCGCCGAGTGAGGCGGGGCATTTGTCTTTCCGGTGCGAAACCGGGGGACGCCGTTCCCCGGCTCGCCTGCAATTCCTCGTCATTTCCCGGTCTCCACTGTGCAACCGGAACCGGGGGACATGAGAAGAGGCATATGAAACGGCGCACGCTCTGGTTTATCGTCATTTCCTTTTTTGTCTTCTGTGGGTTCATCGTCTGGCTGCTCGGCTCCGACAGTGATTTTTTCAAGGGTTCCAACCGAATCGGTGTGGTCGAGATCAAGGGGACCATCAGCAATGCTTCGGAAGTCCTGAAATCGATCAAGGAGTTCCGGAAGGATCAGTCCATCAGGGCCATACTTGTGAGGATCGATTCACCCGGCGGTGGGGTGGGACCGTCCCAGGAGATCTACCGGGAGCTCAAGCGCACCATCAAGCACAAGCCGGTAGTGGCCTCGCTCGGTGGAATCGCGGCGTCGGGCGGCTACTACATCGCCTCCGCGGCAAACCGCATCGTTGCCAGCCCCGGGACCATCACCGGCAGCATCGGGGTGATCATGTACCTTCCGATGCTTCGCGACCTGTTCGGGAAGATCGGCTACGAGATGGTCACGATCAAGGCCGGGCGCTACAAGGACATCGGCAATCCGGGGCGAGAGATGACCCCCGAGGAGAAAGAAATCATGCAGGCGTCCATGGATGAAGCGCATCGCCAGTTCATCAGGGACGTCGCCGCGGGGCGCAAGATGCCGGAGGAAAAGATACGGGAAATCGCGGACGGTCGGATCATCCTGGGGCAGACGGCCAAGGAACTCGGCCTGGTCGATGAACTGGGCAACTTCGAGGATGCCGTCGATGCCGCGGTTGCCCTGGGTCATGTCAAAGGGGAAGCCGATATCGTGTATGCGAAGAAAAAGAGGATGTCCCTGTTGGATTTGCTCCTGGGCAGCGACGCGAGCGAGAAGCTGAGCACATGGCTCGATGAGCCGGGAGCGTCCCTGCGCTACCAGGCGCCGTTCGCTCAGTGACGGGCAGGCCGCCGGCGTCCGCCTTCCCGAAAGGGGGCGGGACGCCCCGAGTGGGCCGCCCGAACGCCTGCACACTCCGGACGAACCATCCCATCCATCGTTGGCTGCGAACGTCCTGTTCCGGAAAACGAAAACCCCGCCTCCCGGCGGGGTTTTCGTTTTCCGGAACATTTTGAACGGCGCCGTGACGCCGAGGCTTCCATCCCGGATGGGCTTCACGGGACGAACGCCGGCTGCCGGCAGGCAGGGAACGGGGGTTCGCCCGTGGGTCCGGAACCGCCGATCACACCTGGAAGACGCTGACGTCCCCATTACCGACGCGCAGGACTTCCGGGCTGTCGTCGATGAGCGAGATGACGCTCGAGGGTTTGCCGGAGACATTCCCTCCGTCCACGATCAGATCGAGCGTGTGTCCCAGTATTTCCTTGATTTCCTGGGGGGAAGCGAGTATCTGGTTTGTTTCAGGATTGGTTGCGCTGGTACTGATGATGGGATGTCCCAATTCTTGAACGATGGCAAGACAAATCGGATTGTCCGGAACCCGAATGCCGACCGTCTGTCGTTTTGTGAGCATGATCTTGGGCACCAACCGGGATCCTTCCAGAACGAAGGTGTAGGGACCCGGCAAGAGCCGTTTCATGGTCTTGTACGCGTAATTGGTCACCTGGGCATATTCGCTGATGTTTTTCAGGTCGTTGCAGATGAAGCTGAAGGGCTGCTGCGGAGAACGGCGTTTCATGAGATAGATCCTCTCGATGGACGCCTTGTTGAAAAGATCGCAGCCTATCCCGTAGTACGTGTCCGTGGGATAGGCTATGATCCCCCCGTTTGCAAGCACTTCGACGATTTTCTGGATCTTCCTGGGTTCAGGATGCCTTGGATTGATTTCCAGAATCATGTGCAACCCTTTCTGTGTAAGAGTTACCCGGCAGTTCCCCGGGGCGCGCAAAGGCCCCCCGTGATCTTTGCGAAAAAATCGCTTTGACCATCAATCCTCTCGAGGGAACCGGAGAATGACTTGCCAGGATCCTTTCATGAAGACACTCTCCCTTTTGAAGATAAAGGCATGCCGGACAATGTGTCAAGACAAGAAAGGAACCGCGCCTTGAGCGGGGTGTCGACCGGCGATTGTTTCGCTTCCATCGACCTCGGTTCGCATACGGTCCGGCTCCTGATCGCCCGGAGGGATGATCTGGAGATCGTTCCGCTGCGCGTGGAGCGCAGAATCACGCGGCTGGCGGAGGACTTCGGCACGGAAGACCGCCTCGGGGAGAAAGGAATGCACGCGACCCTGGCCGCCATGGAGGAATACGTGCGGCTCATGGGTCGGTACGAGGTCCAATTCGTTTCCTGCGGGGCTACCGGAGTGGTGCGCAGGGCGAGAAATCAGGACGATTTTCTCGACCAGGTGCGGCGCCGGACGGGCATATCTCCCGCCGTGCTCTCGGAGGATTCCGAGGCGCTTCTTTCCGCCAAGGGGACCCTGAGCGCCCTGCCTTCGCGCGCGGGTCTGACCCTGCTGTTCGACCTTGGCGGCAGCAGCACGGAGTTTCTTCTCCTGGATTCCGTTCACCCCGACGCCCCTCTTTTCGTAACGAGCGTGTTCGTTGGAGCAGCGACGCTCACCGAGCGTTTCCTCGCCGGCGACCCGCCTTCCGCTTCGTCCCTTGCGGCCGCGGCGGCAGCCGCGGCCGGGAGCATCGCCCCGGTGATATCGGCCGTCGCGCCTCACCTGGCGGCAATAAGGCCCGATCGGCCTTTTCTGCTGGCCGGAACGGCGGGCACAGTCACCACCCTCGCCGCTATGTATCTGCGCATGGAGCCCTACGAACCGTTCAGGGTAAACGGGCTCGCTTTATCCTATGCCTGGATCTCGGAGACGATCGCCTCGCTCGCCTCTTCCACGCTCGCGCAACGCGGCGGAATCCGCGGGCTTGAAAAGGGCCGCGAGGACATTATCCTGGGAGGAGCCGTCATCGTCGGCGAAATCGTCCGGGGATTCAACGTCGACACGCTCACGGCGGCCGACGCGGGTCTCCTGGAAGGCCTCCTGCTCGACCTGGTTGAAAAGAGCTGCGGGATCCGTTCGACCCTGGTCAGCCCCTTGACATGGCGACCGCAAAAAGAGTAAAGCCTCAGAAACAAAGACCGTCAAACCCCGATCACGATGGAGAACACCCATGCAGAACCATCAGCCCGGTATCCCTGAAGCGCTGACTTTTGACGATATTACCCTGCTTCCGGACTACTCCGAGGTGTTGCCGGTGGAAACCAACGTTTCAACCCGGCTCACCCGCGAAATCCGCATGAACATTCCGCTGGTCAGTGCCGCCATGGATACCGTCACCGAGTCGGATACGGCCATAAGTATTGCCCGCGAAGGGGGAATCGGCATCATCCACAGGAACATGAGCGTCGAACAGCAGGCTCAGGAAGTGAACAAGGTCAAGAAATCGGAAAGCGGCATGATCCTCGATCCGGTGACCGTGGACCCCGATCAGAAAATCGGGGAAGTCCTCGACCTGATGTCCCGGTACCGCATATCGGGCGTGCCGGTGGTCAAAGGCGAGCGACTGGTGGGCATCATCACCAACCGGGACCTGCGCTTCGAGACCGACGAAAGCATAAAGGTTTCGGAAGTCATGACCAAGGACGACCTGGTGACCGCCCCCGTGGGAATATCGCTGGAAGACTCCAAGAAGCTCCTCCAGAAAAGGAGAATCGAGAAGCTCCTCGTGGTGGACGATTCCGGCCGGCTGAAGGGACTGATCACCATCAAGGACATCATGAAAATCAAGAAGTACCCGAATTCCTGCAAGGATCAACTCGGACGCCTGCGGGTGGGCGCGGCCCTCGGGGTCGGCAAGGACACCCTGGCCAGGGCCGCGGCACTTTGCAGCGTGGGAGTCGATGTGTTTGCGGTGGACAGCGCCCATGGCCATTCGCAAAACGTGCTCAAAGCGGTGAAACTGATCAAGGCCGAATTCCCCGCTGTCCAGATCATCGCGGGCAATGTGGCCACCGCATCGGGAGCCGAAGCCCTGATCAAGGCGGGGGCCGATGCGGTCAAGGTCGGCGTGGGACCCGGCTCCATCTGCACCACGCGTATCGTGGCCGGTGTCGGTGTGCCGCAGGTCACGGCCATCATGGAATGTAACCGGGTGTGCAAGGAGCACGGCGTTCCCCTGATCGCGGACGGCGGGATAAAATACAGCGGCGACATCGTGAAGGCGGTTGCGTCCGGAGCCGAGTGCGTGATGATCGGAAGCCTGTTTGCCGGAACGGACGAGAGTCCGGGAGAGACCATTCTGTACCAGGGCCGAAGCTACAAGGTGTACCGTGGGATGGGCTCTCTCGGTGCGATGAAGGAAGGCAGCAAGGACCGTTACTTCCAGGACGAGGTCTTCGAACCGAAGAAACTGGTCCCGGAAGGAATCGAGGGGAAAGTCCCCTACCGGGGCCCCATCACCGACGTCATTCATCAACTGATCGGCGGATTGAGGGCCGGAATGGGCTATCTGGGATGCGGCACCCTCGAGGATCTCAGGACCAGGGCCCGGATGATGAGGATCACCAGCGCCGGTCTGAGGGAAAGCCACGTTCACGATGTCATCATCACCAAGGAAGCTCCCAACTATCAAGTCGACCTCAAGTAGCGTCTGTCAAAAGCCGTCGTTGCCCGTCGGTTCGGTCGTCGAAACCCGCAGGTGCGTCATCGGTTCCATCGGCGCGGGCGGCCCGGAAGGCGCGGGCGTCAGAGCCGCGGGTGCCCGGGGCGATGCGGCGGGGGCCCCGGCGACACCGGCCGGTCGGAGGCAGACTCTCCAGAACCGGGCGAGCCGCCGGCTCCCCTTGGTCAAGGATTCGGGATGACTTACGATTATCTTCACGAAGAACGGGTTCTGATACTCGATTTTGGGTCCCAGTACACTCAGCTCATCGCCAGGCGTGTGCGGGAAAGCCATGTCTACTGCGAAATTCATCCTTTCAACATGGACATGGAGTCGATCAAGGCTTTCAGGCCCAAGGGAATCATTCTGTCCGGCGGTCCTTCCAGCGTACACGAACAGGGCGCCCCTTTTTCGGATCCGGCGATCTTCGAGTTGGGGGTTCCCGTTCTCGGAATCTGCTACGGCATGCAGTTGATGGCCCGGCAACTCGGTGGTTCCGTGGAAAGAGCGGACCGCAGGGAATACGGTCCGGCGACCATCGACATCGATGTGCCGGATGAGCTCTTTCGCGACATCGAGCGCGAAGGCGTGCGCGTGTGGATGAGCCATGGCGACCGTATCCTCGAGCTGCCCGCCGGTTTCTCCATTCTGGCCCGCAGCGACAATTCTCCCGCCGCCGCCATGGGAAATTCCGAACGGCGCCTCTACGGCGTGCAGTTCCACCCCGAAGTCGTTCACACGCCTTGCGGCAAGGACATCCTGGACAACTTCCTGTTTCGCACCTGCCGCTGCCGGGCCACGTGGACGATGAAATCGTTCGTGGAATCCGCGGTGGCCTCCATCCGCGAGCAGGTTGGCGACGACCAGGTAATCTGCGCGCTGAGCGGAGGGGTGGATTCTTCCGTGGTCGCGGTGCTCCTGCACAATGCCATAGGTTCCAGGCTTCACTGCATTTTCGTCAACAACGGGCTTCTTCGAAAAGGCGAGGCGGAAAGCGTCCAGCGGGTCTTTCGCGATCACTTCTCCATCAACCTCATTTATGCGGACGCCTCCGATCTTTTCCTGGAACGGCTCAAGGACGTCACCGACCCCGAACGGAAGCGCAAGATCATCGGCAATCTGTTTGTCGAGTTGTTCGAGAGGGAAGCCGGCCGCCTGGAAAGCGTGAAATACCTGGCCCAGGGGACCCTTTACCCGGATGTGATCGAGAGCGTGTCGTTCAAAGGCCCTTCGGCGACCATCAAGACCCATCACAACGTGGGCGGATTGCCCGAACGGATGAACCTGAAGCTGATTGAGCCCCTGCGGGAGCTGTTCAAGGACGAAGTCCGCATGCTCGGGCGGGAGTTGGGGCTGCCGGAACGGATCATCATGCGCCACCCCTTTCCCGGCCCGGGCCTGGCGATTCGAACCATCGGAGCAGTGACGCCGGAGAGTCTCGAGATTCTTCGCGACGCGGACCGGATCATCCTGGAAGAAATCGAAGCCTCCGGGTGGTACGACCACGTATGGCAGGCTTTCGCGGTGCTTCTGCCGATCCGGTCGGTGGGAGTCATGGGGGACGAACGCACCTACGACCAGGTCGTGGCGGTGCGCGCGGTGGAAAGCGTGGACGCCATGACCGCGGACTGGGCGAGACTGCCCTACGAAGTGCTTCAAAGGATTTCCAATCGCATCATCAACGAGGTCAAAGGCGTGAACCGGGTGGTCTACGACATTTCTTCCAAACCTCCCGGCACCATCGAATGGGAATGACCTGCCTCGCGGGACCGGGGGATCGACGTTGGCCGCAGACACTATCGTACCCTTCCGAACCCGCCGCGCCCGGATGAAAAGCCCGTGAAGCGCCCGCGGGCAACGGGATGACCTGTCCGGGGACGGAAGAACATGGGGGCGTGAACCGGGATTCGTCCATGCCCTATAACGAAACCCGTCGCTTTTACAGGCTTCAGCATCAGGACCGGAAGGGATGGGTCGGTTTTCAGGTCCGTTACCGGGAGACCGACCTCTGGGTCCGGGCGCAACGAAACCTCGAACGGGAAACCTTCACGGCGATCCTCAATTGTCGCCGCCAGTTGGAACGATACATCGCGGAACACCCCCCATTTCTGAAATCACTCACGCCACTCCCCGAAGATCCGCTGGCGCCGCCCCTTGTCAAGGTCATGCTGTTTGCCGCCCGGAGTGCCGGCGTAGGTCCCATGGCGAGCGTCGCGGGAGCCGTCGCACAGGAAGTCGCCCTGTCGCTCAAGCCCTTTTCGCCTTCCGTGATCGTCGAAAACGGCGGCGACTGTTACCTGGACATTCGAGAAGAAACCACCATCGGCATTTATGCGGGTCCTCATTCTCCCTTCAGCGGCAACATCGGCCTGCGGTTCGAAGGGAGCCGTTTCCCCCTCGGAATCTGCACCTCATCGGGAACGGTCGGGCCATCGCTCAGCTTCGGCAGAGCCGACGCCGTCACCGTGGCTGCAAAGGACGCGGCCCTGGCCGACGCCGCCGCAACCGCCGTCGGCAACCTGGTGAAAACCCCGTCGCATATCGAGGAGGCCTTGGAAAGAGCACGGACGATCCCTTCTCTTGAAGGCGTTCTGATCGTCATCAAGGACAAGCTCGGGATCTGGGGCAACCTTGAAGTAGCCCGCCTTTAGCGCGCCATCCCTTTCCCAAAAACATCTTGTGTTTTCTCGATGGGTTGCTATAGTGATTCCTGCGCAATTCGGCGCCCAACACGCCGATGCGGGGTTGTGCTCATATTGGGGGCGCTCGGCGGGAGGCAATGGGGCCTTCCTCTGCATTCGATGGGCGGGACCGGGTATTTTTCCTCCTTGACCGTCTTCGGCCGAATCCGCCACATATCTTCTTCGGTCGCAACCCGGAACGAACGGCTCAACACTGCTGATACAAGGTTGCGTTCAAGATGGGTGCATTGGGCGGGAGGGCATAAAGCCCTTCCCTTGCTTCGTCTGACCGGCACATCGGTTCGTGCAGGGGACGGGGTTTATCCTTGCCCGTGTCGCCTCCCCCCGGGGAGGTGTTGTATACTCTTGAGCGCACCTCGGTATGAGAACATGAAAATCGTGGTGATGTCGGACACGCACCTGGAGCGGGTGACCGACCGGTTCGAATCCCTGTGCGCCGCCTATTGCGAAGGGGCGGATCTGGTGATCCACCTGGGCGACTGGGCGAGACATTCGGTCCTGAATTTCCTGGAGCGCTATCCCCTGGAAGCCGTGGCGGGCAACATGGACGATTCCGGGATACACGAAAGGCTCCCCGTAAAGAAAGTCATCCGGGTGCGGGGGCACCGTCTCGGAATCATACACGGTTGGGGATCGCCGGTCGGTTTGAGACACAGGCTCATGGACGAATTCGAAAACGTCGAGGCGATTCTGTTCGGACACACGCACCAGGCGCTGCAACTGGTGGAACACGGCATATTCTGGTTCAACCCGGGCTCCGTTTATCTTGGACGCGGGGAACGGGCCAACAGCCTGGGAATTCTCAATATCGAGGACCGCATAACGGGGGAGATCGTCACTCTCTAGGAGAAACCGGTGCAGAACCTGTGGGCTCCCTGGCGTATCGAATACATCTTGGGAAAGCGAGAACCTTACTGCATATTTTGTCCCGAAGGAGGCGGCCTGTCCGACGAGGAACGTCTCATTCTTCACCGTGGAACGCACACCATGGTGATGATGAACAAGTATCCCTACAACAACGGACATCTGCTTGTGGCTCCGTGGAGGCACGTATCCGAAATGGACGGCCTCCGGGACGAAGAGATGCTCGATCTCATGAAATGGATCAAGCTCTGCACTCAGGTTCTCAGGCGGGTCATGAATGCGGAGGGGTTCAACGTGGGAATGAATCTCGGGACCGTTGCGGGGGCCGGAGTCAAAGACCACCTCCACTTTCACGTAGTGCCGCGCTGGGGAGGAGACACGAACTTCCTCACAGTGTTCGCCGATATCAGAAGCATCCCGGAACACCTGAAGCAGACATACACCAAGTTGTTACCCCATTTTAAAAAGGAGAGCGCTCATGAGGTGGTTTAAGCTGGTCTTCACCGTCATCATTCTCGGGCTGATCGCTTTGTTCGTTTACCAGAACCTGCCTGTCTTCGCGCAGAGTGTGTCTTTCAAGTACGATCTCCGGTACCTGGGCAACGTGGAATGGAAGAACTCCCTCTGTTCGCTCATTGCCATATCCGCCGGCTTCGGTTTCCTGGTCGGTATTCTGCTGATGACGAAGCCCCTGATGGGTGCCCGGCGCCGCGCGAAAGAGGCTCGGCAGGCCGCCGCGGCATCGACGGCTTCGGTCGCCTCCAGAGAGCCGGCAGCGGTCCACGCCGCTTCCGAACCGGCGAAACAGGGCGAGTGATATACGGGCGGAAGCCGCCGCAAGTCAATCTGCAATCTTGATCGGAAACGAAGGAAACGGGCGGGGTTGACCCCGCCCGTTTCCTTATCGATGAAAGGCTCTCCTGCCTGATTGCCGGCGGCTCGGCATGAGAACGCAAACCGGACGGCCCCCCTCTATTCGCTTTCCCGGTCCAGCGCATATTTGTCGAGGTACCCCCTGGGCGTCACCATCCAGCCCTTCCACACATAGGTCCTGCTATTGCCCACAATCACCACCGACTGCATGTCCACATCCTCAACGGGAATCCCTTCGAGGGTGGTTATGCACAGCCACTGTCCGCGGCGCATGGCCTTTCGGATGACCGCCACGGGCGTTGCCGGGGAGAGAAAGCGCAACAGCGCCTGCCGGGCCCGTTCGAGTAGGTCGGGACGACTCTTGCTCCGAGGATTGTAGATCGCCAGTACGAAATCCGCCGAAGCGGCGGCCGTGAGCCGCTTTTCTATGAGATCCCAAGGAGTCAGGTGATCGCTCAGGCTCACCGCTGCAAAATCGTGCATCAGCGGTGCGCCCACCAGGGACGCACCGGCGTTGAACGCAGCCACGCCCGGGATCACTTCGATTCGGAAATCAACATCTTGCGGGATGGTCTCGTCGATTCCGGCAACCTCCAGGTTCCTTTCCCTGCAGATATCGAACACCAGGCCCGCCATCCCGTAAATCCCCGCGTCGCCGCTGGAAACGAGTGCCGTCCGTCGCCCCGCCAGGGCGTGATCGATGGCCGCCTGACAGCGGCCCACCTCCTTGCGCATGCCGCTCGAAACGACCTCTTTGCCTTCCAGTAAATCGCCGATCAGGTCGAGATAGGTTTTGTACCCGAGGATCACTTCGGCGGCCTTGAGCGCCGACAGGGCCTCGGGCACCATGAAGGACCGGTCGCCCGGTCCGAGGCTGACTATGGAAAGCCGACCCGGGCCACGGCCAGGGTCGCGTTCGCGCTTTTTCGCTTGGTCAGGACGAGTGTCCCGCTCTGTGCGCTCAGGAGAGCGGTCGCTTCGCATACGCTTTCGACTCCTATGTGTTTTGCCACAATCGCGGATGGACTCGGCACTCTCACCTCTCCGAGAGCCGATCCGGGAAAAAAGGACACGGGCCGGTTGAAGCTTTTCGCCGTGTCAAGAACACCCGGCTCGTCCGCTTTCAGATCGATGCTCGCAAAATTGCGAATGGACAACGGGGAGAGCTTCGCCCGGCGGAATGCCTGCTTCACCAATTCGATGATTTCACCGGCGGGGGTCCCACGGTTGCAGCCAAGACCGACCACCAGGTTGCGGGGACGCAGTTTCAGGCACCTGACCTTCGGAGGAGGCATGACCTCGGATACCCATACCCCAATCCGAGCGCGTACCCGGGAGTGTTCATCCTCGGTCTGCCCCGGCCAGTCGGGCCTGCCCGCAAGCCGCACCCGTCGAGCCGCCGGATTCGCCTCCGGAATCGTCTTCGCGCCAGGCCCCGTGTCTTTCGTCCGGAATGCCTCTTCACCTTCCTCGGCGGCCGGTTCGCACCCCTCCGAGTACTCCTTCGGCAACAGCACCACCTCCGGCTGCTCCTCGAAACGGGAGCCGATCCTCCCGTCGGGATCGAAGACCCACAACGGCTCCTCTTCGATCACGGCCCGGCTCACCCGGCTCAGAAAACCGATGTTCTCGATTTCGAGCCCCGCATCCGCGGCAATCAGATCCAGAGCCGGTTTCCCCTGGACATCCGATGCCGTGGTGATCACCGCCTGCGCTCCGATCAATTCCCCGATCCGGCGCGCCAACCGGTTGGCCCCTCCGAGGTGTCCGGAAACGAGGCTCACGGCGAACCGGCCCTTCTCGTCCAGCACCACCACGGCCGGATCGGTGGATTTATGGGACAGAAGCGGCGCGATGAGCCTCACGACGATCCCGGCGGCCATGATGCAAACGAGGTGGTCATACCGGCCCCAAAGACGGGGAAGAACTTCGGAAACCCGGTCGAAAGCGGCGGCGCCCCGGACCGCGTGCCTGCGGGGCAGGAAACAGTTGCTCGAGGGCAACCGTTCACCGAGGCGCAGGGCCAATTCCGCCCCCTGCCCGGTGAGCGCGATGATGGCCGTCCGGTCAGGACCGCGGCTTGGCTTCTCGAAATCCATGGCTGAAGGACTCATCGTAGAGTTTCGATTGCCTGGCATCCCGCGGGCCGCCCCTGCCGAACACCCGGCCGATCATGACGATCGCCTGCCGCTTGATGCCGGCTTCGTTCACCTTTGCGACGATATCCGCCAGGGTCCCTTCGACCAGGAGCTCATCCGGCCATCCCACCCGGTAGGCCACCGCCACGGGGGTTTCCGGTGAATAGCCGGAAGCCGCTTCGGCGATGACGCTCTCGATCTGCTGAACGCTCAGGTAGATGACGAGTGTCGCCCCGTGCGATGCCAGGGACCTCAGCCGCTCCCTCTCCGGCACCGGGGTCCTTCCCGCCATGCGCGTGAGGATGACCGTCTGGGACATTTCGGGCACGGTCAGTTCCTGCCTGAGCGCGGCGGCGGCGGCAAACACCGCGGACACCCCCGGAACCACCTTGTATGGGATGCCTTCGGAGTCGAGCAACGCCATCTGTTCCCGGATGGCCCCGTAAAGGCTCGGATCCCCCGTGTGAAGGCGCACCACGCGCTTGCCCTCCCGGTAGCCCCGCACCAGCAGCGCGTGCGTTTCCGCCAGGGTCAGAGACGCGCTGTTGTAAATTTGCGCGTCCGCCGCCCGGTCCTCCAACAGGCGCTCGGGCACGAGCGATCCCGCGAATACGATCAAACCGGCCTCGCGCAACAGTCGCCGGCCCTTGACCGTGATCAGCTCGGGATCGCCGGGACCCGCACCGACAAAATGAATGGGATGAGCCATGGAAAGTGCCTCGGATTTGGGTCGCCACCGGGACAACCGCGCTACCTCCGCTCCCGGACGGTGACGATGAACACCGGGTTGAGAGCCTCAAGCCTATAGGTCCCGCCGATCGGGGCGGACCGGCTGACCTGGAGCTGCACGACGCGGACCTCAAACGGCTTCCCCAGCCAAAAAGACCTCGCCGCCTCCAGGGTATCCAGCGTCACCGCCGTCTGGACCACGCGTCCGCCGGGCCTCAACCTCTTCGATACCATGTCCAGCAGCATCGGAAGCTCCCCCCCGCTGCCGCCGATGAAAACCCTGTCCGGATCGGGAGCCCCGGCCAGGACCTGCAGGGCGCTCCCCAATACCGGGCGAACCTCCGGACATCGGAAACGCTCGATATTCGCCACCAGATCACGAAACCGGTCCGCGTTGCGTTCAACCGCGATCACCTCGCGAAGCCGCCCCACGCGCGCCGCTTCGATGGAGACCGATCCGCTCCCGGAACCCACATCCCACAGCACTCCGCCCGGCTGCAGCAGCAAATGCGCCAGCACGACGGCCCGGACCTCCGTCTTGGTGATGAGCCCGGCCTCGTGCATGAACGCCTCCTCGGGCAGCCCCAACACGGTGTCCTCGAACGGCGCGGCGGGAGCGCGGCACTGGTCCCGGTCGGCAAATACCGCCACCAGGTTGAGCGTCGAAAAAGCTCCGTCCGCTGCTTCCCGCAACGTGAAACGCCCGATGCGTTCCGTGGGGAGCCCGATGTCTTCCGCCACGATCATGGTGTGGTGCGCGTATCCCGCCGCCAGCATCTCACGGGCGATCCAGGCGGGAGTGCGCCGGGGATCGGTGAAGAAAGCCATCCGGGAACAATGCCTCAGATCGTCCAGCCAGCGCCCGGCATTGGCCGTCTCGCTTCGGCCGTGGAGACTGACGACCTTGACATCGTCCCAGGGTTCGAGCAGGCGCGCGAACAGTGCCTGGACGCTGGTGACGTTGGGCAGGGCGAATACATGCTCCTTGCCGAGCGCCTGGACCAGCCTGCGACCGATCCCGAAGAAGAAGGGATCCCCGGAGGCGAGCACCGCCGTGCGCCGATTCCGCGCCACCGAGCGCAGCCGCTCGATGGTTTCATCCAGGGAGGACAACAGCGGAATGCGCTCCCCCGTGTGGTCGGGGAAGCAATCGAGCAGCCGCTTCCCGCCGACGAGCACATCCGCCCGTTCGATCCAGGACAGCACCCGCGGGCTGAGATCCTCCGCGCCCATTCCCATTCCCACCAGGACCACCAGCGGAGGGCGCCATTCCTCGGGATTCGGTTTTAGACCGGTCTGCATGGTTCCGTCACATCCGCAAGCAGGGTTCCATCATGGGCGAAGAGCAGCAAGCGCACATCGAGCCGATCCTCCGAGAGCCGGCGGGATTGTTCCGCCGCCCGGCATGAAACGGCTCGCAGGACATCCGCGGCATCGCGGCCGAGCAGCAGATCGAGTGCCTGGCGCGCCGTGTTGGCCGCAGCCAGCTCACTGCAAAATTCCGTATCGTGCCCCAGTTGTTCCGCGCACTCCGCAACCGGAGACAAATCCAGGGCAACCTTGTGAGCGTGCGTGTACGCGTGCCCCTGGGCCATTTTCACCACTTTGCCGAAAAAGGCGCTGTGGATGATGCTCCGAAATCCCATGCGGACGGCTTCACGCACCGAGTATGCGAAAAAATCGGCCACCTGGACGAACGCCTCCGGCGGCAGCTCGGGCAAGAGGCTGCGTGCCAGGCGCTCGCTTTTCCCGCCGGTACTGAGCACAACGCCGCGGCAGCCGCAGGCCGCGGCAACCGACAGCGACGCATGAATGGTTTCCTCGTAGGCCTCGTGGGAAAACGGCTTGACGAGCCCGGTCGTCCCAAGTATCGAGATGCCCCCCACGACTCCCAGCCTGGGATTGAGCGTGTGGCGCGCGATTTCCCTGCCTTTCGGCACTTCGATCTCGATTTCCAGGATCGGACCGCCCTCAACGCGGGCCCCCGCAAGAGACCAGGGAAGGAACACATTCGGTTTTCCAGGTTCGCTCCTGTTCGAAGCAACATCGAAAGGAAGCGGACCGCAACCTCCCGTTCTCCGGAGCTCGTCGGCCAGGTTGCGCACGATCATTTCCCTCGGCACGGGGTTGACCGCAGGCTCTCCGGACTGCACGGGAAGACCCGCCTTGGTCACGACGCCAACCCCCTCTCCCGCGATGAGTCGAATTCCCGGAATGCTCCCGTCCGTCGCCCCCGACCGCCGCTCGTCACGGTGTCCCTCCGGCCGGCGGGGATCCTCCGGATGAAACGCTTCGGCCGGGCGTCGATCGCACTTCAAACGCACCGACAGTTCCGCGTTGTGGGTCACGTCCGGATCGTCTCCGCCGTCCTTCACCACCGTCGCCACGGCGAACCGACCGTCCAGGAGGCAGGCCGTCACCGCGACGGGAAGGAAGACATCGTTCGGGAGGCGGACCGCCACGATCTCGACCGCCCTGCCGGTGAGGCACAACCTCAGCGCCGCCACGGCCGCGGCCGTCACCGCCGTCCCCGTGCTGAATCCCCGGCGCAGTTCCTTTCCTGCCCGGCGCCCGTGTGAATGATCGGAAGCGCTGGCCATTTTCCCTTCGAGATCCCCTGATACGAAGTTACCTAGAAAATAGATTCCCGGGTGAAACTGTTTTCATGCTTCGCAGGTGAAGCACAGCCTCATGGATAATTGCGTTCAAGATGGATTTTTCAAACACAAAAGAGCGGGGGAATGATTCCCCCGCACCCCCCAAGTTTCGGCCACACGCCCACGCGCGTGAGGCCGAGCGCTCGGCGCTGTCGGCGACTGGCCGAAGGCCGCCGCCGCAGCGCCACACGGAGCCGCGAAGCGGCGAGGGGGGGATACGTCCCCCACGCTTTTAGAGTATCATTTTGAACGCTATTATCCATGCCCCCTGCGACACCCGCGAAGCATGAAAACAGACTCCCGAGGGAGTCTATTTTCTAGGTAATCCGTATGAGTCATTCCGTCACAGCCGGTGTTGCGTCCCGGCACAGACCGATCCTATCACAAAACTAACGCCCGCCCTCGTCGAATATCGTCGGATAGAGCGCCGCGGCAAGTTGCTCGACGGCTTCCACACAACGCGGGCCCGGCCTCGAAAAGATGAATTCATCCACAGGAACGATCTTGCCCTCCTTCACGCACCTCAAACGATCGAAATGCGCCCGCGCTGCCAGTTCGGCGGGGTTCCGGTTCATCGGACCCCGCTGCATGACGTACACATCCGGGTCGTCGAGCAGCAGGGCCTCGAGACTGTATTGCACGATGGCTTTCTCGCTCCGCAGAACGTTCTCGGCCCCGGCCGCAGCCAGGATCTGCTGCACGATGGAGCCGCGCCCGGCACCCGTGAGCGGCTCCGCGCGGACCTCGAAAAAAACGCGCCGCCGCTTCTCGACGCCGGCGAGCTTCGCCTGTACGCGCGCCAGCCGCTGCTTCATCCGGGCAACGGCCGCTCCGGCTTCGCCTTCGCAACCGGTGAGAACTCCCAGCCGCTCCATGGTCGAAAAGATGTCCTCAAAACTCTTCGGGGCAAACACCGCCACCGGAATCCCCGCTCCGGACAAGCGTTCCATGTCGGGCATCTCCTCGCGGCGGCTGGCGCTCTGGATCACCAGGTCGGGTTTGAAGCCGATGATCATTTCGAAATTGGGCTTCATGTGGGTCCCCACCGACGGCAGTTTCAGGATTTCAGGGGGATAAGCATCCGCCTGGGTGCGCGCCGCCAACCGGGAGCCAGCCCCGACGGCGTAGAGCATTTCCGCGAAGGCTCCGTACAGGGAGATGATGCGCCCGGCCGACTGAGAAAGCGTGACGGTCGTGCCGAGATCGTCGGTGATCTGCACCGCCCCGGCGCGGGTGTGAAGAATCGACGCGACCAGAAGGAATGCCAGGATCCATCGAAAAGGCTTCAAGGAACCTCCTCCCTGAAGCCCGGTGTCGGGCTTCGTTTTCGTAAATCCAACCGCACAACGGACCCGCGTCCCGAAAGGACACGCTCAGGGCCTCGCGCGAACCTCGCGGCGGCACGCCGTTCGACTACGGGAGAAAAACCACCTGCCGCTTTTCCGTTCCTTCGATCTCGCGGACCATCACGGGCGTCTCGTAGACGTGCTCCAGAACGTCCGCGTTCAAGACTGTATCGACCGCGCCGTCGGCCACGAGCTCTCCGTTCTTGAGAAAGATCATTCTCCTGCAGAAGAGAGCGGCCAGATTGACGTCGTGGAGCACCGCCACCACGGTCAGGCCGTCCTCCCGGTTCAGGCGGTCGAGCACCCGGAAGATCAGGAGCTTGCGGTGGATATCCATGGCCGACGTGGCTTCGTCGAGCAGCAGGATGGGGGTTTCCTGGGCGAGTGAGCGCGCCATCACGACACGCTGTTTTTCGCCGCCGCTGACCGCCGTGATGAGACGCTTGGCCAGCATGGCGGTATCCGTCGCCCCGAGCGCTCTCCGGACCGCGGCTTCGTCCTCCGGGCTCTCCATCTGCCAGCGTTTCTGATGAGGATATCGCCCCATGCGGACCACTTCTTCGCAGCGAAAGGGAAAACGCAGGTCGATATCCTGAGCCACCACGGCCATCAGGCGGGCCCGTTCCCTGGTCTTGAGACGGGCCAGCGGTTTCCCTTCGATCTCGATCGAACCCGACTGCACCGGCACGATACCGCTCAACGCCAGCATGAGGGTGGACTTCCCCGCCCCGTTCGGCCCCAGCACGCCGATGAATTCCCCGCGCCGGACAAGAAAGGAGAGGTCCTTGAGCACCGTTTGCCCGGCATAGCCGCAGGTCACCCCGTCCAGGCGAATCACAATTGCAGGTACTTCTTGCGATGCAGCAGCAGGTAACAAAAGAAGGGTCCTCCAAGGATCGCCGTCACGACGCCTACCGGCAGTTCCTCGCCGTTCGGCAGCAGGCTTCGTGCGATGGTGTCGGAAACGAGCACGAGCAATCCGCCGGTCAACAGGGTCGCCGGAATGAGTCGCCCGTGCCGGGGTCCCACGACCAGGCGCGCGAGATGCGGCACAACAAGCCCGACGAACCCGATGATCCCACTCACCGCCACCGCCGCGGCGGTCGCCAGCGAAGCGGCCAGGAGCAGCCAGAATCGTACCCTCTGGACGTTGACGCCGAGATGTTGCGCCTGGATGTCCCCCAGGCTCAGGATATCGAGCTCCCTGGTGAAGATGAGTATCCCGGCCCCGCCCGCCACCAGATATGGCAGCACCAGGACGGCATGAGTCCAGCTCTTGCCCGAAAGGCTCCCCATGATCCAGAAGACGATGGTGGATACCGAGTCTTCGTTCAGACTCTTGAGGAGGCTGATCCATGCCGACAGAAAGGTGGATACGATGATCCCCGCAAGCACCAGCGTGGTGGCGTGGATCCTCCCGTCAATGCGCCCCAGCAGATAGACCAGGTAGAGCGCGAGCATCGCTCCGGCAAAGGCCGCCAGGGGCAGGCCGCTGATCCCCGAAAGCTGCATGCCCCCCAGTCCCAGAAGAATCGCCAGCGAGGCGCCGAAGGCCGCTCCCGTGGAGACCCCGAGCGTGAAAGGGTCGGCCAGCGGATTGAGCAGCACTCCCTGGTAGACGGTGCCCGCAAGCGCCAGTGCCGCGCCCACGATGAATGCGAGGCAGACTCTGGCCAGCCGCACGTTGATAACGATGTATCGCACCGTATCATCGATGCCCGCCGCGGAATCGGAATCAAAGGGGGATATCCAGAGCCGGAATATCGTGCGGTAGGACGTTTCGAAGGAGCCGATTCCCGAAGCGAGGAACGCGGCAACGACAATCAGGAGGACAAATCCGGCCCAGCACAGCACGGAAATCCCGCAATGACCCGACAGCACCGTGTGACGCCGAACCGTTCGTTCCATGGCGGGGATATCTTCCCGACCTCCCTTCACCGGGGTTCCATGCCGCGTTTCTTGATGATCATGAGTGAGAGATAGTGAGGTTTGAGCGTCCTCATCTTCCGATAGTCCCGTTCCACAATCTCGCCCTCAAGCCCGCAGCGGCTGATGAAACAGCACTTGTCTTCGAGCCCCTTTTCCTCGATCTGCGCCAGGATCTGGGGAAACTGCTTGTATGTCTTCATGAGCACCACATTGTCGGCCGTTTCGATCGCCGCGTTCAGGCGGGTTCCGCCCTTGGCTCCCGATATGATGGTGATGGCTTCCTCGCCTTCGGCCAGGGGCAGATTGGCGCAGGCCGCGGCGGCCTGGTAGGAGGTGATGCCGGGGACGACGACGACGTTGACATCGGGAAGCCTGCTGCGCACCTTCCTCATGAGATAGATGAACGTGCTGAAGGTGAGCGGATCTCCGAGTGTGATGAAGGCGACGTTCTTTCCCTGCCTGAGAATCTCGACCACCTGTTCGCAGTTGGCCGTCCATGCATTTTCCAGGTGTTCGGAATCGAATGTCATGGGAAAAGCCAGCTGGTCGATGGGCGTTCCGGGCGGCAGATGCTCCCGCACGATGTCGTGCGCCAGGCTGTAATCGTTGCTGGACGAGGAAGCGGCAAAAACATGGGCCGCTTCCTTCAGAACTTTCACCGCCTTCAGCGTGAGCAGTTCCGGATCCCCGGGCCCGACGCCGACCCCGTAAAGAGTGCCGAACATGGCTGAATATCCTTATTGGTTGACATTTCCGGCCAATTCCAGAAGCGCATGCAGGATGGCCACCGCCACCGAACTTCCTCCCTTGCGGCCGAGAACGGCGATGGCGGGCTGATCGGTCATCCGTTGGAGCTGGTCCTTGGATTCCGCGGCCTGCACGAATCCCACCGGGACACCGATCACCAGCGCGGGGCGCACGCCGTCTTCACGAATCAGACGGAGCACCTCGAGCAGCGCGGTGGGTGCGTTCCCGATGGCCACGACGGCGCCGTTCAACTGGTCGGAAACGCCCCTGAATGCGGCAACCGAACGCGTGACCCCCTGTTCTTCGGCCCGTATCCGGCTTTCCGGGTGGAGTGCCGGAACCACCGCCTCATTCCCGTACCACTGCAATCGCCACGGCGACAGCCCCACGGCAATCATGCGCGTATCGGCGAAAATGGAAGCGCCCCGTGTCAAAGCCGCCACCCCCGAGGCCACAGCCCGGGGATGAAACCGAATCTGCCGGGCATAATCGAAATCGCCCGTGGTGTGGATCACTCGACGCACCACCTGCCACTGGTCCTCGGGAAAAGGATGCTCCCCCATTTCGGCATCGATGATGCGGAAACTCTCCATCTCGATGGAGCGCCCCGCTTCCACCAATCCCGGCCGATCCTCCGTTGAACCCATGAGCTCGTTCAAAGCCATTGCATCTCTCCGACCCCGACGCCCGCCGACCTGGTGAACGCGACACGACCACGCGGGCGCAAACCCGACGCTTCACGTACAACCCCTTGGCATCGTCACGCCCGGTACCCGAAGGCGTGTCGAGGGCGATCAAATAAAAAAAGTCCTCAAAACCCCTTTTCTTGCGGAGTTTCAAGGACTGCACCCAGCTCGACTTGATCCTTTTCTCATCAGGGAATACCGCGTTCCCCACGGAATGCCGTTCCATTCCGGCCCTGAGAACCCCTGAGGCGCAGGCAGGTTTTCTGGCTCACGGATCAGCCTACTCACCACGCCTTCCCGGCCCGTTGATTCCGGACCAGTGGCAAACCGGCGGTTTTCGTCCCCGTTTACAGCGGCGGGACCGCGACGGCATCTCACCGTCTTCCCTTTTGAATCCCCAATATTGGATACCTGTGCCTGTATAATTTCAAAGAACTGATTATCTTCTACCTGTTCCAGCGGATGAACCCGATGGAGAAAAACCCGGCGCACGGTCAACGGCCACGCCGCCGCACGACCCTTCATGCACTGTCTATCGCATTTGCCGGCCGGCGTCAACGCAAATGCTCGAAGCACGGCGGGGATGCACTGGAAACGGCTGCGAAAATCTTTGACCCGATGCGTTCGATATGGTTCAATTCCTCAATTTTTCCGGGAGTCATCGATCGCATCATTAGGGTTTCTCCCTCACCGGTGCCAAAGGAGTCGCAAATGAATCGTTGGGCACGCTGGCCTCTCATCATCCTGATCGGCATTTTGGGCATCTCGGCTGTTGTTATCCTGTCCAGCCTTGCTTCGGTCGACTACCTGATCAACATCTGGTGGTTCGATTCCCTCGGGTACGGGCTTTACTACTGGCTGCGGCTCCTCTACCGTTACATCGTCTTCGGAGCGGTCACCCTCTTGTTTTTCCTGATTTTTTTTCTCAATTTCTGGGTGGCTTCGCGATACGTGGGGAATGTGCCGCCCGCCCCGTCGAAGTTCAGGATCGCCGCGCTCGACCGGTACTTGAACGTCGTCCGGATGTTCAGGTCCGGGTCGCTCTGGGTCTACACCCCCTTGTCGCTTATCCTGGCCGTCATTATCGCCCTGCCGATATTCGAGAAGTGGGAAGCCTTTCTGCTGTACGTGGCGGGACCGAAGACGGGTGTGCCGGACCCGGTTTACGGCAAGGACATCAGCTACTACCTGTTTTCTTATCCCATCTATACGCTTGTCCAGCGCCGGCTGCTCATCGCCTTCGTGCTGCTGCTCGTTGGCCTGGTGGCGCTCTACCTGCTCGAGCGCCGGCTCCTCGCCCGGCAGGAGCAACCCATTCCCGCGGGGGCCAGGCTGCATCTGAGCATTCTCATTCTCCTGATTTTTCTCATCGAGACCTGGGACTACGTTTTGCAGCGCTACGAGCTCCTCTACAGCGAGGCGCACATGCCTCTGTTTTACGGGGGCGGTTTCGTCGAAATGTACGTCATTTGGGCGCTCATCTGGTTGACCCTTTTCTTCCTCATGGGAACCGCCTTCTCAATGATCGCATTCATCCAGACCCGCAAGGGGCTGAAACCGCTGGTCGTCTTCGCCGTGGGATTCGTGCTCGTCCTGGGCCTGCGCTATTCCGCGTTCCTGCCGGCGACCGTGGAAAAACTCGTGGTGAAACCCAATGAGGTTTCACGGGAGAGAGACTTCATCGTCAATAACATCAAAGCCACTCTCTCCGCATACAACCTCAACACGGTCCAGACGCGCGATTTCACCCCGGCCCGCACTGCGGCCGATGTCGCGTCGCCGAAGGTCAAGGCGCAATTGAGGAATATTCCCGTCTGGGACGGGGAGCTCCTGGACGACGTCTACAAGCAGCTCCAGCAGCTGCGCACCTACTATACCTTTCCCAGCGTGGATGTGGCGCGGTACACGGTCAACGGGATGCCTCAGCAGGTTTTCCTCAGCGTGCGCGAGCTCGATTATACGCTCATTCCCGAAGCGGCCCGCAACTGGGTGAATGAACACCTGTCCTACACCCACGGCTACGGCGCGGTCATGACGCCGGCCAGCCAGGGCGGGGACGAACCCATGACTTGGTTCATCAAGGGGATTCCCCCCGAGTCCGAATACGGCTTCAGGATCGAACAACCGGGGGTCTACATCGGACTGGGTTCCTACACCTACGTCATCGCGCCCAACGACGCCGGGGAAATCGACTACCCGAAAGGAAACAGCAACACCATGGTGAGCTACAAGGCCGAGGACGGCGTTCCCCTGTCGTCCTTTCTCAGAAGGATCCTCTTCGCCTATCACTTCGGAGACCGCAACCTCCTGTTCACCACCAAGACAACTCCGGACAGCAAGATACTCTTTCGCAGAAATCTCCTCGAACGGATCCGGGTCCTCACGCCCTTCCTCCTTCTGGACGGAGATCCCTATGCGGTGGTGACACCCGGCAAGCTCTACTGGATCCAGGATGCCTATACGACTTCGGAATTCTACCCCGGGGCCACTCCCACACTGTGGGGCAGGGACAGGTTCAACTACATTCGCAACTCCGTGAAGATCGTCGTGGACGCATTCAGCGGAAAGGTGGAATATTACGTATTCGAGCCCGGCGATCCCATTGTGCGCGCCTATTCGAGGATCTATCCGGGAGTGTTCAGAAATGCCGACCAGATGCCGCCCGAGCTCAAGGCCCAGGTCCGTTATCCGCAGGACATTTTCGAAATCCAGATGAACATCTACGCAAAGTATCAGCAAACCGATCCGGAAGTCTACTACCAGCAGGAAGACATGTGGGAACCCGCCAAGACTTTCCAGGACAGGACTCCAGTGACCATCAAGCCTTACTACGTGACACTGGATCTCATCGATCCGAGCCGCTTCGATTTCCTTCTGCTCGCACCCATGAGCCCCAAAGGACGCGACAATCTCAGGGCGCTGGCGCTGGCCGGCTCCGACCCGCCCCATTACGGAAAGATCATCGTCTACAACTTCCCAAAGGGCGAACTGATCTACGGACCCTCGCAAATCTACGCACTGATCAACCAGGACACAAGGATATCCGAACAGTTCACACTCTGGGACCAGGTGGGGTCGCAGGTCGCCAGGGGCAAGATGATCATTCTGCCCATCAGCAACATGATTCTCTACATCCAGCCGGTCTACCTGAAGTCTGCGACAAAGCTCAAGATCCCGGAATTGAAGCGGATCATCATGAGCCAGGGGCAGATCGTGGTGATGGAACCATCCCTCGAGGAGGCCTATGCGAAATTGCAGGAGCGGATCAAGCTGGAAATCGATCGGGTGGACAAGCGGTTCGCCCCCCTGTTGCCGGGTTCTCCCGCGGGGAGGTAGGGCGGTCGCGGTTTCATCGCGGCCACGATCCGACCGGAGCGCGCGTCCACCCCCCCGCGCATACAAGGGTGGGCACGGTTTTATCGTGCTCACGTCCCCCCGGGCATTCCGATTCCACACCGCCGCACCGGGAACGACACAGCGCCCGGGAAGGCGGCGCGCACGGCATGATCCGGCCGGGCCGCGCGCTCACCCCCTGTGCTCGACCTGGTCCGCCGGAGATGAATCACCGCGAAGGGCGGGAACGTGCCGGGTCTTGGGCGCGCTCTCGCAAACCTGCACGGACCTTGGGCCGGCACCGAACTGTGAAAATGTGCCGGGCCGGGATGGCTTCATGCGAAACCGTCATTTCGCCAGGACACCCTCGAGCGATCAAAAACCTCCCCGCGGCGACATGTTCCGAAGCCGCCCGATTCTATCCTTCAGGTCCGCATGAATCCGGGTAAACCATACGGATACGGGCTTGCGCCGGTATGAGCGCGGTATTTTCTCACACATTGTCATTGCATGGGACCATTCCTGCACGATGAAAACCGATCATGATGTGGCAGGATTATCTTTGCCGGGCAAGAATTCAGTGTATTTCCGAATGGTCGGCCATGATTAACCCCTGGTGTCATTCATTCGGAACCAGGACGCAATGGTGTGATGAAACGAGCAACAGGGAATCCCGCTCATGGAAATTATGACAAGTCTTGACAAGAGAAACTGTTCTGATATTATGAATATGATGGTGCTTGCCTGGAAAAAGCCTATAGCTTTCGAGAGACTCTTCAGTTGTTGTTTGACGGCGGCTTTTCATAAAATATGGAGAGCGCGCGAAAGCAACGACAGGGACCTTCATCGATCCCTGCCCGGCAAGTCATCAGGGCGGCGCGATCTACTTCTCTTCCTTTTTCGCTTCCATCTTGTCGACGACTTTTTCGTAGTAGACCTGGTTCTCTTCGAGCGCAAACGACGAGCGACGGGTCATGTTGAGCTTCATGATCAGATAATTCAGCTTCTTCATCTGCCTGTATTTTTCGCGGGTATCCTCCATGCCGGCCAGGAGGGCCTCCGTGGTGCGGATCTCCTTCCTGAGCTCCAGTTCGGGAGGAAGGCAGTCGGCGTTTTTCAGGATCTTGTAGGCCAGCCTGATATCCTGGGGCAGGTGGCTGTCGTCCTCCAGGTTGAGCGGCTGCCCCTTGCCGGGCAGGTTATCGAATTCGCCGTTTTTCGCGGCTTCCCGGATGCGCTCTTCGGCGATCTTGTCGAAGATGGCAAAAATGTTACCCATCCTAACCCTTTGCGAGGTGGACGCAATGACCTGAGATCATCCCGTCGGCATGAACGGGAAAACTTTTCTTATCTTTTATTTTTACCATAGACCCGGCAAAGATCAAACGAAAGGTATCGATGATCCAGCAACGGAATTCTTCCGTGCCGCAGCCCTTCCCTCCCCGGGCGATTCGCATCCTGGGGGCGGGCCGCTTCGGTCGGCTCGCGGCGGAGAGACTTGGGAAGCGATTCCCTAGGGCATCCATTCGCGTGGTGGATCACCGGGAGGAGAGACTTAAAGCCGTGGAAAGGGATTTCGGACTCCCGACGCAAGCCGAGGACGCATTATCGCACTTGTCCCGAGGGGAGTTCTCCGACGAGGTTTGGATCATTCCCGCCGTCCCTGTTCATGTGGCTTTTCATTGGGTGCTCAACAGGCTGAGCCGAACGGGAAGCGCGCGAATGCTCCCCGTTCCCGACGCGGCCGACAGCCAGGTGCCGAATCCTTACCGCGTTGCGGACGGAACACTCTTCGCCAGCTACGCCACGTTCATCTGCCCCGACGCGTGCAACGAACCGGACGACATCTGCACCCACACCCGGCAACGACGACTTGGCAATTTGTTCGAACACCTCGAAAGCATCGTGCTTCCGGGTTACGGCATCGTAGTGGTGAGGAGCTGGCAGCTTGCGCCCGGAGTAGGGGGCTACCCCGCCGGGTATCTCGCCGCCCGGCTGAAGGTCGTCGAACAAACCCCGGGGCGGTACCTGGTCGCCACCAGTTGTCGCTGCCACGGAGTTCTGAATTGCCTTGAGTGGAACCGGGCGTCGTCATACTTCCCGGAGCGTGATTTGCCGGCGCGGCCATGACGGCGGATCGGGATGCCGTTCACGGACGGAGTGTTTCTGAATTCGCCTTTCTATAGGATAATGAGCCAATCGCGGCCCCTGGTCGGATACCGATGGATAGCGTTACAACCGTTTCGGTCTGTCCGGATTCCCCTTCAGGGAGGCGAACTGCGGACCGCTGTGGTCCGTGTCATCGAGTTTACCCCAATCGGAGGTGCTCCATGAAATCCAGGCCCCAGGTAAGACTGATTCCCGTTTTGGCGGCAGTTGCAGTGTTCACGATGTCCGTGAGCTTTTGGGCAACGGCATGTGCCGAGGACGTCATCAAGATCGGCGCGGCCGTGAGCCTGAGCGGCAAGTTCGCCCGTGAAGGAGAGTTTCTCAAGCAGGGCTATGATTACTGGAAGGATGCGGCCAATGCTCAGGGCGGAGTGAAAATCGGGGACAAGAAATACAAGGTCGAAATCGTTTACAATGATGACGAAAGTGATCCGCAGACCAGCGCCCGCTTGACCGAAAAGCTGATCACCGAGGACAAGGTGAAATTTCTATTCGGCCCCTATTCCTCAGGAATCGCAACTGCAACGGCGGCCATCAGCGAAAAATACAACATGCTGACCATGGTGCCGATGGCAACCGCGGACAGCATCTACCAGCGCGGCTACCGCTACGTTTTCTGTCCTTCGCCGCTGGCTAGCACGGGCTTGTATCCCATTCTCGATCTCATCGGCACCCTGGAAAAGAGGCCTGCGACCATGGCCATAGTCGGTCCCGATTCCCTGTTCCCGAACATCACCGCTGAAGCCGCACAAAAGAAGGCCGAGGAAATGGGGATCAAAGTGGTCTATCTCGGGAAATACCCTCAGAGTGCCGCCGACTTGTCCTCGGTCGCAACCGCCGTCAAGGGCGCGAACCCGGAGGCGATCCTGTGCACCGGCTACACCCAGGATTCCATCCTGTTGGTGAAGTCCATGCGGGAACTGCAGGTCAATCCCAAGCTGGTGGGCCTTGCCATGTCGATCGCCGTTCCCGACTTCAGGAACGCGCTCGGTTCGGCCGCCAACCAAGTCATGGGAACCGACTACTGGGTGCCGACCCTCACCTACACCGGAATCATCGTGAAGGATTCCGACACTTACGCAAAAACGTACAAGGAAAAGTTCCAGAAGGATCCCACATACCAGGCGGCCAGCGGCACCGCCGCGGGCATCATCCTCCAGATGGCCGTGGAGAGCGCGGGCTCGCTCGACACGAATGCAGTCCGGGAAGCCCTCTTGAAATTGAAAGGGCAGACATTTTACGGCGACTTTCAATTCAACGAGCAGGGGGTCAACACGGCGGCGAAGCTGTCGGTCACTCAGATCCAGGATGGACAACCCAAGGTGGTTTTCCCCATCCAGGTGCGGCAGACCCCGGTTCAGTACCCCAAGGCCCCCTGGAACTGATCCGCCTCCATTCGGAACACGCGCCGGTTCCCATGGGTCATCGCCCTGGGAGCCGGCATGAAACACGGTTATCGAGCATCGTCCGTTCCTGTTGTCGGGATAAAAAATGGATATGTTGTTTCAGACCATTATCAACGGGCTCCTCCTGGGCGGGCTGTACGCCACTGCGACGATCGGCTTTTCGATGGTCTGGGGCGTCATGGGGGTGATCAACCTGGCCCACGGAGCCTTTATCATGATCGGAGCCTATGTCGGTTACTGGGCTTTCGCCCATTTCGGCCTGGACCCCTTCCTGACGATTCCATTGTCCATGGCGGTGCTGTTCGTCATCGGATACCTGCTCCAGGAGCTGTTGCTGAACCGGGTCATGCGCACGAGCCTCCTGCTTTCCCTGATCCTGACATTCGGGCTGGACATGTTTTTCATCAACGTGGTCATCCTGCTCTTCTCCTCGGATTTCCATTCCGTGAACACCTCTTACACAGGGAGCTCCCTGAAGGTCGGAACGGCTTTCATTCCTTACGTGAGGTTGCTCACCTTCACGTTCGCCCTGATCCTCGCGGGCGGTTTCTACCTTTTCCTTCGGCGTACCCGGGCGGGTCACGCGATCCTGGCCACCGCCCTCGACAAGGAGACGGCCCGGCTCATGGCGATCAATCCCTCTCGGGTCTATTCCCTGACGTTCGGGGCGGGAGCGGCCCTGGCGGGAGCGGCGGGCAGTCTGGCCAGCATGTTGTTCCCCATCTCCCCGATCATGGGGCGGGAGTTCATAGGGGCCGTTTTCGTGATCACCGTGCTGGGCGGCATCGGCAGCGTTGAAGGGTGCGTGCTGGCGGGCCTGCTCTACGGGTTGATCCAGGCGCTGGCCTCGCTCGTACTGGGTGTAAGTTACCAGAATATCGTGGCATTCATCATTTTTCTGCTCATTCTTGTCCTTCGTCCCCAGGGATTGTTCGGAAAGCGGTTTTACGGAGAGATTTCCTAGGCGGAAGGGTTTCCCATGGCGGGTTTCGAGAAGAAAGACGCTGGCCCTGCACTTCCCTCCATTGTCCTTGGAGCCGCGGTGCTCGTGTTTTTGATCGTTGCCCCGTTCGTTTTGTCCAATTACTGGCTTCGAGTGCTCACGAGCATCCTGATGTACGGCATCGTGGCCCAGGGTCTGAACATCATCGTGGGGTACACGGGCTATCACGCCTTCGGGAATTCGGTGTTTTTCGGCATCGGGGCCTACAGCACAGGTGTCGGCATGGCGCTGGGGCTGCCTTTCGGCCTTGCATTGGCGCTGACCGTCCCCGTGGCGGTCGTTGTCGCCGTCATGGTGGGCTGGCCCCTGCTGCGGCTGAGCGGTCACTACTTCGCCATAGCCACGGTGGCGTTGAACATGGCGATGATGGAGATGGTCATCAACGTGGGGGGCATCACCGGAGGAGCCCAGGGCCTCGCCTTGCCCATCAACCCCATGGGACCGGCCATGCTCTACAAGATCATCTACCTTGTGATGCTGCTCATCCTGGCGGGTGCCACCGCCACGGTTTACTGGCTCGATCGCGGTTCATTGGGATATGCGCTCCGGGCGCTTCGGGACAGCGAACAGGGCGCCCAGGTTATGGGCATCAACACGACGGCCATGAAGATCATGGCCTGGGCCGCCAGTGGATCGTTCACCGCCCTGGCGGGAGGGGTCTGGGCCTACTGGTTTACTTTCATAGAGCCTTCAAGCGCCTTTGACATCAATATTTCCATCAAGGGCTACGTGATGATGCTCATGGGAGGATTGGGAACCGTGTTCGGACCGCTCATCGGAGCCGCCTTTCTGGAGCTTTTCGCCACCATCATCTGGGGAAAGTTCCTGAAAATTCACCTGCTCATCCTGGGCATGCTCATCGTGCTCGTCGTCACGCTCATGCCGCAGGGATTGCTGCATCATCTCCGTTGGTTCAAACGGCGCGGCAAGCCGAAGGAGGTCATTCGATGACCCTCCTGGAAGGCAAGGCCATATCCGTGAGCTTCGGTGGAGTTCAGGCGCTGAGCGCAGTCGACCTGTCGGTCCACGAGGGCGATGTGCTCGACCTGATCGGCCCCAACGGGGCGGGCAAGACGACTCTGCTCAACGCCATCTCCGGACTCTGTCCCGCCCGGTCGGAGACTTTGAAGTTCAACGGCACCGAGATTTCGCGCCTGAAACCCCACCGAAGGGCAAAGCTCGGCATCGCCCGGACTTTCCAGGTGGTGAAGCCCTTCGACAGGCTGACCGTAGTGGAAAACGTCGCCGTGGGCGCCATGTTTTCAGGCCACAAAATTCCCACCAGGAGCCGGGTGATCGAACGCGCGCGCGTCGCCCTCGAACAGGTGGGGATCGCGTCCAAGGCGGACCTCTTTCCACGGCAGCTCACGCTGTCCGAACGGCAGCAGCTCGAACTGGCCCGGGCGCTTGCCATGGAACCCGCGCTTCTTTTGCTCGACGAGGTCATGGCGGGCCTGAATCACGCGGAAATCGAGAAGACGATGGCCCTCATACAGCACATCAACAAGAACCTGGGCATAACGATCGTCGTGGTCGAACACGTCATGAAGGCCATCATGAATGTGTGCAATCGCATCGTGGTGCTCCATTTCGGGAAGAAGATCGCCGAGGGCACCCCGGCCCGGATCGTGGAATCCCCCGAGGTGATCCAGGCCTACCTCGGAAAGCGCTTTGCGGATCGTCAGCGCAGGGACCAGGCGCAAAGGGCGGCACAACCATGAGCATCCTCGTTGTCAAAGACCTTGAGGTGAAATATGGTGACACCCAGGTCCTCTGGGGACTGGATCTCACTATCGAGCGGGGAGAGTTCGTCGCCCTGGTCGGAGCAAACGGAGCCGGGAAGACCACTTTCCTGAAGACGGTCGTCGGCCTGCTGCCCGCGGCGGCCGGGAGCCTGCATTTTGCCGGTGAAGAAGTCTCCGGCATGCCGGTGGAGTACAGGATCAGGAAGGGCATGGCAATGGTTCCCGAGGGGAGGCGACTGTTCAAGGGCATGTCGGTCATGGACAATCTCATGATCGGCGCACACTTTCGCGAGGATCGTCCACAGGTCCATGAAGACCTGGGCAAGGTGTTCGGATACTTCCCGGAACTGGAGCGTTTGAGGAAGCGGGTGGCGGGCGACCTGTCCGGGGGAGAACAGCAGATGTGCGCGGTCGGCCGGGCTCTGATGGCCAGCCCCGGGCTTCTGCTGGTGGACGAAATGTCCCTGGGTCTGGCGCCGGTTGTTGTGGAGCGCCTGGCCGAGGTGCTGGCGAAAATCAACGTCAATGAACGGATGAGTGTCCTGCTGGTCGAACAGGACGTGGAAATCGCCCTGGAATTGAGCAGCCGGGGATATGTTCTGGACAACGGGCAGGTTACAATGAGCGGCGATGCCGGGGAGCTGCTGCGGCATCCGCAGATCCGGGAAGCCTATCTGGGGCTGACCTGAAGCAGCTTTGAGGCGGATCGTTCGGGGGTGGTGAAGAACAGAGCGGGAGGGTTGTGGTGAATTCGATTGATCTGATCGTGCGAGGCGGCACGATTTATGCCGCGGACGGACATTACCGCGCGGACATTGCCGTGAAGGATGAAAGGATTGTCGCCATCGGGCATGCGGAGCTCTTTCCCCGGGCAAGAACGGAAGTGGACGCAACCGGTCTGTGCGTCCTGCCCGGGCTGTGGCACACGCACTGCCATTTTCGAGAGCCCGGGCACACGGACAAGGAAGACTTTACATCCGGGACCAGAGCGGCGGCGGCGGGGGGAATCACTTTTTGCATCGACATGACCAACAACACTCCCCATCCGTCGACCCTGGAGGACTTTCAGATGAAGCTGGGGATCGCCCGAGAGAAAGCCTGCGTCGATTTCGGGCTTTACGGGGCGGGACTCTACCCGGATCAGATCGGCAAGCTGGCCGGTGCCGGAGCGATCGGCATCAAAGTCTTCAACACGCGGCACATCAAGGAAGTCTATCCGTATATCAGCGAGCTCGGCGTACTCAATCACGGCCTGCTCTACGAGATCTACGAAGCGGTTGCGGACACGGGCCTGATCTGCTCCGTGCATCATGACGATCCCGACTGGTGCCGGAGGATGACTTTCCGAGAGTACATCAACGTAGGGAAGACGGAAAACCGGCACTACATGGAGGCCTATGAAAAGGGTTACATGTACGGGCACGGCATGGTGGCCGGCCTGGCTGCTTCGCTTTACTACGCGGATTTGGCCGGGGTCTCCCTTTATGTCCTTCACCTGGGGGTCATGCCCCCCGGTGCCTACGAGATGATCCGGCACGCCAAGGTCGAGCTCGGGCAGGAAGTCTACGCCGAGCTGGAGATTTCCACGGCACTCATGACCAGGAAACAGGCGGAAAAGGTGGGGCCGTGCACCTATGTCTGGGCGTACAGCCCGGAGACCGCCTGGGACAGCCTGGAGAGCGGCGTCACGGACGTGATCGTGGGAGAGCATGCCCCGCATACCGTCGCGGAAATGGAACCCGGTTGGAAGGACAATTTCTCGGTCCCGCTGGGCATCACGGGGGCGCAGGAATTCATCCCGCTCATGCTCACCCAGGTGAACAATGGAACCCTGAGGCTCGAAGACCTGGTCTGGTACTGTTCCGAAAGCCCGGCCCGGATTTTTGGCGTTTACCCGCGCAAGGGGACGATCTCCATCGACGCGGACGCCGATTTCACCATCGTCGACATGAATCGCCGCAAGATCCTGACGGGCGCGGACATGTACACCAAGTCCCGGACCACCTCCTGGGAAGGAATGGAAGTCACGGGCATGCCGGTTTACACGATCGTGCGGGGAGAAGTGGTGATGCGGGACGGCCAAATCCTGGCGCAACCGGGCTTTGGCCGTTTTCTGCCGGGCAAGGCCGCTTCCGGAGCCTAACGCCGGCACTATTCCATGTCCTCGTCAACAACGACCCCCAGCCGTTCCCACTGGGCGGCGGCTTCTTTTTGGGCTTTCTCGATTTCTTCGTCGTCCCAGGGTTCGATCACCAGGGTTTCGGCCACCAGTTGCCAGATGTATTTCACCTCGTAGTCACAATCGGGGTAGAATTTCGGGATTCTTCTCATCATCTGGTCGCGGCAGTTGGAACATCCCACGACGACGACGTGAGCCCCGCTTTCCTTGATCTGCTTGTATTTGAAACGCGCGTGGTAGGCCGATTCCTCTTCGTAGGGCATCGGCCAGTTGCCGCCCCCTGCACCGCAGCAGAAATTGTTTGCGCGGGTGGGCACCATCTCCACGAACCGGTCCACGCATTGGTCGATGATCCATCGCGGCTCGTCGTAATACCCTTTACCGAAATTGCGCTCCAGTTCACGTCCGTGTTTACAGGAGTCGTGCCAGGTGAAGACTTGACCTGCATTCCGGCTCTTGTCGAGTTTGATTCTCCCCGATTCGATGATTTCCTTGAGATAGTCATACAGGTAGATGTGGTTGATCTTGTTGTTCGGATCCTCCAGTACGCATTCCTTCATGCCTTTTCTGCAACCATAGGAACCGCCGCCGCAATCGGGCATGATCATGCGATTGATTGTATGCCGTTTCATGAAATCGATCTTTCTCTGCGCCAGGATTCTGGTGGCTTCGCTGTTCCCCGTGAAAAGCCCCCAGTCGACCGCCTCCCAGTTCTCGGAGGGAATCGTCCAGTTCTCCCTGGCTGCGTAGAATATCTTCCACCACCACTTCATGTCTTCATTGTCCGAGAAGACCTCCTTCGAATTGGGAAAGAAGAGGACGTCCGCATTTTCCCTGTCGACGGGGACATAGAATCCGGGACACTCCTCCTCGGCGAGCTCGCGTCCCATGTCCGACATCAGGAAGAAATAGTCCTCCTGGGGTATGGCCATATTGTTCCCGGTATTCAAGACATTCAGGACTCCCTTGTGCAGAATCCCCGGGACATCTTCCCTTGGCCGCAGAGATTTCATATGTCCCATGATGCCGACGATGTCGATCCCCATGGGGCACCCATGCACGCAGCGGCCGCAGCCGGTGCAGAGCCAGGGGAACTTCGATTGCACCACCTCGTCCGTCATGCCGTACGCCAGCATGCGCAGCACCTTCCGGGTGTCCCATCCCTCCATCCCGGGCATCCCGGTGATGGGGCAACCGTTGGTACAGGTCCCACAGGTCAGGCAGAGGTTCAGATTGAACTTGCCCAGATACTCTTTGACGGGGTCCTTAAATTTCGGATTCGTGATCGCTTCCTGCATGTCATTGTCCTTTCTTGAAAATACACACGTTCGAACAAGCGCCGATTTGAGTTCTTCCGCGCATGGCCTTGAATCTTCGGGCATTGGGCCCGGTGCTGTCGTTATCCCGTCGGCAACAGCAGCTCATCGCCCGGAAACGTGAACGGGGACATGCCCTCGTCGACTCCGGGACGATAATCGAAAATCTCCTCCACCAGTCGGTTCACTTCCTTGTAGAGCGACCTGAGAGGGATGCGGGCGGGGCAGATTTCTTCGCAGAGTCCGCAGTCGATGCAGCGTCCTCCCATGTGAACCGCCCGAACCAGATGGAAAGATGAGTCGGGGGGCAGTTTCGCCCCCGAAACGAGTTCGCGGTGTTCCAGGCTGCATTCCGTGCAGAAGCATACCGGGCAGACATCGCGGCATCCGTGGCAATGGATGCATCGATTCATGTGGGTGAGCCACCACGCGCGCCGTTCGCTCATGGCCATGGCCTGCAACGCGTCGACCTTTCGGCTTTGCGTCACCGGGGCCGCCGGCTCGCCGTAATCCAGCAGATCGGGAAAGGGTTGCCGGCACTCGCAACAGTCAGCCAGTTCCCGGCTGCATGCCTGCCCCACCACGACCACCTTGTCCGGTTCCAACTGTTTCCATTTGAACAGCTCCCGGAGCCCCCGCTCCTCGCACCCCCTCACCAGGACCCCGTAGGTCCGATCCGAATGCATGCGCATTTCCCGGAGGAGCAGCTTGAGTACAGGATACCGGGCCACGGTCGGACGCCACGGCTCCAACTCGTTCGCATTCTCTTTGGTAAAGAGCCGGGGAAAGGGAAAGCCGTTCATCGTCCGGTAGCCCCAGAACCCGTCCACTCGTCCCTCAAGCAGAAGGCTTTTTATCTTGGTGTCCATTTGAACCCATCCTGAACGTATCGGAATACTTACGCCATGAACTCCCCTCGTCCGGAAAACGCTTCGGACGGATGGGCATCCATCCCCGGCACAGCCTCGAAGGTGGGCGCGGGACCGAGACTGCGAATTTGATCGGTGAACTCCCGAACCACCTCCGCAAACCTGAGGCCCTCCGCCGCCGAAATCCATTCCAGGCGGAGCCGTCGAGGATCGTAGCCGGCGAATTGAAGCAACCCTTCCAGAAACTTCACCCGCTTCATGGTCATGTAGTTGCCCTTGAGATAATGGCAGTCGCCGATGTGACAGCCCCCGATCAAGACCCCGTCGGCCCCCTTCTGAAAGGCGTGCAGGAGGTGGTGGGGAGAGATCCCTCCGGAGCACATCACCCGGATGATGCGAATATTGGCCGGGTACTGCAGGCGGCTCACCCCGGCGAGGTCCGCGCCGGCATAGCTGCACCAGTTGCACAGAAACCCAAGAATCTTCGGTTCGAATGCCTTGTCGTCCACGTCCATTCCCCGTTTGTCCTCAACATCGGACGCCAAAAGGCGAAGCCGAACGTTCAGCCGAAGGCCCGCGGTCCCCCTCAAGCCGAAAGGGCTTCGTCGATCTGCCTGTAGATCTGCGGGTTACTGAATCCCATCAGCGAAACGGCCTCGGAGGGACAGGCTGAAGCACAGGTTCCGCAGCCTTTGCAGAGCGCCTGGTTCACTTCACATCGGCCCTCCCGTTCCAGGTAGCTGACAGCCCCGAAGGGACAGCACTCGACGCATGCGCGGCAGCCCGAACACCTGTCTTTTTCCACGACGGCCGTCACGCCGCCCGCCACGATGAAATCCCTGGCCAGGACAGTGGCCGCCCTGGCCGCAGCGGCTTTGGCCTGGGCGATGCTCTCTTCCAGGGGCTTGGGCCAGTGAGCCAGGCCGGCCACGTAAACCCCTTCCGTGGCAAAGTCCACGGGGCGGAGCTTCATATGAGCCTCCAGGAAGAAGCCCTCCGGGTTCCGGGGGACTTTGAACAGCTTCGCCGGCCCTTCCGATTCCCGCGGCTCTATGGCACTCGCCAACGTCAAAACATCCGGATGCAGGACGATCCGTCTTTGCAGGATGGGATCGAATACCGTAACTTGGAGGCTGTCCCCTCCGGTTTCCACTTCGGGCTTTCGATCCGCGTCGAAACGGATAAAGAGCACGCCTCTTCGCCGGGCCTCCCTGTAGAGATTTTCGCGAAGTCCGTGGGTGCGGATATCCCGATAGAGAATGACGACATCCATGGCCGGGTTGATCTCTTTGAGACGTATGGCGTTCTCGATGGAGTGGCTGCAGCAGACCCGGCTGCAATAGGGCCGCGCAGGCTCTCGCGAACCCACGCACTGGATGAAAACGGCGGACCGTGCGTCCACGAACGACCTGCGGCGGTTCGAAACGGCTTCATCCAGCTCTGTGTTGAGACAGATGCGCCCGTCGGTGCCGTATCCGTACTCGTCCGGCTTGTGGGGCTGTCCCCCCGTGGCGATCACGGCCACCCCGTGATGCACTTCTTCGCTGTTGCCGCCGGATTCCAATACGGAACAAAAATTCCCCACAAAGCCCCGAACTTCTTTCAGGACGGTTTTTTTGCGAACCGTGATGAGGGGATGGTTCTCCACTCTCTCGATGAGAGAATCCAGGTAAGGACGAACGGGATCGCCGTTCCAGACGGTCAGCAGCTTTCGAGCGTTTCCGCCCAGGTCGTCCCCCCGTTCGACGAGAGTCACCGGAAATCCCTGGCCGCCCAGCGCCAGTGCGGCCTCCATGCCCGCAACACCGCCCCCGAGGACCAACCCGCTCCTTGTGACGTTGAGTCGAATTTCCTCGAGCGGCTTTTGCAGAGCGACCTTCGCCACCGCCATGCGTACCAGGTCTTTGGCCTTGATCGTGGCCGCCTCCGGAAAATCCTGGTGTACCCAGGAATTCTGGTCCCGGATATTGGCGAGCTCGAAAAGATACTTGTTGAGGCCCGCTTCACGGATGGTCTGCTGAAAGAGGGGTTCGTGCGTGCGCGGAGAACAGGACGCCACCACCACGCGGTTCAGACCGTGCTCGCGGATCGCTTCCTTCATGCGATCCTGGGCGTCCTGCGAACACGTGAAGAGGCTCTCTTCCACGTACGCCACGTCCGAAAGCGTTCCCGCATAATCCTTCACGGCGGGAACGTCCACGACCGCCCCGATGTTGATGCCGCAGTGACATACAAACACACCGATACGTGGAGGTTCCTCGCCGGAGATCTCGGATTCCGCCGTTTCCGCGGGTTTTCTTGCGACGGCGCCGCGCACCGGCGCGAGAAGCGAAGCCGCCTCGGCCGCCGCCGCCGACGCCTCAATGACCGACTGGGGAATATCCTTGGGACCCTGGAACGCCCCGCAAACGAATATCCCGGGCACGGACGTGGAAACCGGTGCAAACGGAGCAGTGGCCGCAAAACGCGCTGCATCGATCGCGATCCCCATCCGGCGGGCGAGCTCGAGAACCTGCGGCGACGTCTCGAGTCCCACCGAAAGCACGACCAGATCGAATTCCTCCTCACGCGGCAACCCGTCATCGGCGGCATACCGGATCAGGCAATTCCCCGATTCCCGGGCCTGCTCGACGCTGTGAACGCGGGATCGCACGAAGCGAATCCCCTGCTCCTCACGCGCCCGCTGGTAATACTTTTCAAAATCTTTTCCCGAAGTCCTCATGTCCATGAAGAAGATGGTTGCATCGAGCGGCTCGCGGCTGTGTTCCTTCGCAATGACCGCCTCCTTGACGGCGTACATGCAGCAGACCGCCGAACAGTGGGCGTTGTCGCAGCGATTGAGCTCTCTTGACCCGACACACTGAAGCCAGGCGATGCGCCGGGGCTCCCTTCCGTCGGAGGGACGGGCGAGGTGCCCCCCGGAAGGCCCCGAAGGGGAGAGAACGCGTTCGAACTCCATGGACGTGATAACGTTGGGGAAGCGGGAATAGTTGTAGGTATCGAAAACTTTCGGATCGAACGTCTGAAATCCCGGAGCCAGAATGATGCTCCCCACTTCAAGACTGAAATCCCTGTCCTCGTCTTCGAAATTGACGGCGCCCGCCGGGCAGAACTTCTCGCATGCCCGGCATTTTCCTTTTTCGAAGTAGAGACAGTGCTCCCTGTCTATGGCGTACTTGAGCGGCACGGCCTGAGGATACTTGACATAAGCCGCCTTGCGCCGGTTCAATCCCAGGTTGAACGCATCGGGGACCTTCCGGGGACACTTTTGCGCGCACACGCCGCAGGCGATGCATTTCTTCGCATCGATGTAACGGGCCCTCGACCGGAGCTTCACGGAGAAGCACCCCGCTTCTCCCCCCACTTCACGGACCTCCGTCAACGTGAGAATCTCGATATTGGGATGCCGCCCACATTCCACGAGCTTGGGGGACAGGATACACATGGAACAGTCGTTGGTGGGAAAGGTCTTGTCGAGCGCGCTCATCACGCCGCCTATGGCTTCGCTCTTTTCGACCATGTGCACGAAATAACCCGTATCGGCCAAGTCCAGGGCCGCCTGCACCCCGGCGATCCCTCCTCCGACCACCATGACCGATCCGACCAGATTTCGCGATAGGTTCGACATACGTTCACCTTCTTCTACCGGCTCAGATATTCGTGCATTGCGGTGGCCGCGCGCCGGCCTTCGCCCATTGCGCTGATGACCGTGGCCCCTCCGGAAACGATGTCGCCTCCCGCCCATACGAGCGCCTTGGAGGTTTTTCCTTTGTCGTCGATCGTCACCGTTCCCCGCCTGGTCGTTTCCAGGTCCGGAGTGGTGGAGGCGATAAGAGGATTGGGAGACGTCCCGAGGGAGACCACCACCGTGTCGATGTCCATGGCGTACTCGCTGCCCGGGATGGGAACGGGCCGCCTGCGACCGCCGGCATCGGGCTCACCCAGTTTCATGCGCAGAAGCTCCATTGCGGCCACGTTGTTCCGGCCGTCACTGATGAAGGCGGTGGGAGTGCACAGGAAGTGAAAATGGATACCCTCCTCCTCGGCGTTCTCCACCTCCTCGAGGCGTGCGGGCATCTCCCGCCGGGTGCGACGATAAATTACGTAGACTTCGCGCGCGCCCAGGCGGACCGCGCACCGCGCCGAATCCATGGCCACGTTGCCGCCGCCGATCACGGCCACCCGCTTGCCCATTTTCACCGGCGTGGCATACTCCGGATGGAGGTACGCCTTCATGAGATTCGTTCGAGTCAGGAATTCATTGGCCGAGTAAACCATGTTGAGGTTTTCCCCCGGAACCCCGAGAAACTGCGGGAGCCCCGCTCCCGTCGCCAGGTAGACGGCGTGATAGTCGGCATTGAGCAGCTCATCGAGGCTGTAGTTGATGCCGATGACGGTATCGAGGCGTATGTCCACGCCGAGCGAGGCGACATACCGAACCTCGCGCTGCACGATGTCCTTGGGCAGCCTGAATTCCGGAATACCGTACATCAAGACTCCCCCGGCAACGTGGAGTGCCTCGAACATGGTCACGGCGTGGCCCCGGATGGCGAGATCCGAGGCCACCGTGAGCCCCGAAGGCCCCGATCCGACCACGGCGACGCGTTTCCCGGTGGAAGGCGCGATCTCGGGGGTCGTTACGGTCCCCTCGGTGCGTTCCCAGTCCGCGATGAATCGCTCCAGGCGTCCGATGGCGATGGGGGCGCCTTTCTTGTTGAGGGTGCAGGCATGCTCGCACTGGCTTTCCTGCGGGCAGACACGGCCGCAGATCCCCGGGAGCGAAGTCTTGGCCTTCAGTACCCGCGAGGCCCCCTCGACATTCCCCTGCTGCAGCAACCGTATGAAGTCCGGAATATCGACGTTGACCGGACATCCCTCCCGGCAGTTGCGCTTCTTGCACTGGATACACCTTGAAGCCTCTTCCATGGCCATCTCATACGTGTAGCCCGTGGCAACCTCACTGAAGTTGCGTCTGCGCTCCCCGGGCGACTGCTTGGGCATCTCCAGCCGGTTCAAATTCAACCTGGGCTTCCCGCCGCCGGTTTCCCCCCGCCGCGCCGTGTGTTCCCCGGCTTCACTCATCATTCGGACTCCTTGAACCTACCACTGCGAACAGCCGCGGCATTGGAAGCCCTGCCGCAGAACGCTTTCGTCGGAATACGTGCAGCGCCGCGCCATGAGCACATCCCAGCCGGTCACCTTGTGACCGTCGAATTCGGGTCCGTGAACGCATGCGAACCGGTTGTTCCCGTCGACACTCAGACGGCAGGCCCCGCACATCCCTGTTCCGTCCACCATGAGCGGTGTGAGGTGCACCATGGTCCTGACGCCGTAAGGCCGGGTCATCTCGCTGATGATCCGCATCAGGCAGATCGATCCCATGACAATCACGCGATCGACGGGACTGCCCCGGTGATCGGCCAGGAGTCTTCTCAACGGGAAGGTGGCGCTCGCGGTCATATCCGGCCCGTTCTCCCCGGCAGCCAGGATCAGCCGGTCACTCGACCGTTCGAGAGCCGATCTGCCGAAGATGCGCTCCACATCGGGGGCCTGAAGGATCGTGGTGACGCGGTTCCCCTTTGCCCGCAAGGCATCGAGCACCGGCACAATGGCCGCAATGCCGTACCCGCTCGCCACGGCCACCACGTGACCGAAGCGATCGATTTCAGCGGCCCTGCCCAGAGGCCCCACCAGATGCGCCAGGTTGTCGCCGGGTTTGAGCCCTGCCAGTTGCCTGGTGCTTTTGCCGACCTCGACATAGACGAAGTCCACCGTTTTCGCGGCCGTGTCCCAGCCGCTGACGGTGAAAGGTATCCGCTCTCCCTTCTCATCGATGATGACGATGACAAACTGGCCGGGCCCGCACTTGCGGGCGACTTCCGGGGCTTTCACACTCATCCGGTGAACCCCCGGAGACAGCTCTTCGTGAAGGACAATGGGAAACATGGAAACTACCTCTTCACCACCCTGGCGGCGAATGCGCCGCCGGCGATATCCCGCAGGTCAACATGAAGCCGGACGATCGACCCGGAAACGGCCAGGGTTTTGACGGGGATCAGGTCATTGATCCGAATTCGGCCTTCCCACTCCCCGTGTCGAGTCACAACCCGCGCGGCATCCCCCGCGCTCATCCCCATGCCGAAAACGTCGGCGGGATTCATCTCCAATTCCTCATCCGATCCGAAAAAGGCTGCGGACTCCCGGGCCAGCAGAGGTCCCAGGCAATAGGGACGAAGCGCTTCCTTGACGATGACGGCAAAGGGGTATTCTGCATCCCTCGGATCTTCCGGGGTACCGGGATCATCGGGTTTCCAGCCGATCCACCGCTGTGCGGGTTCTCCCCCGGGTTCGGCGGGGCAGAGGTCTGTGGGCCGCGGGCCGCCGCGGTCGCATCCTTGCGACTCTGCCGTGCAAGCGGGAACACAACTCTTGCTTTCATCCGCCGAGACCGGAGAATCCATGGAATCGAAGCCCCGGGCGTGCATGCGCCTCGCGAGCTCCGTCACGACCCATACGACGGACCGGGCTTCCCCCGGCGGAGCAACAACCGGTTCGATTCGTCGCACCTTGCGTCCACCAGCCAGGTAACTTCCCCCCTTCTCGAGTGCCGCCGCCATCGGCAGATACACATCGCCCACGCCCCCCTGCGCGCGCGATATTGCACGCGGAATCGCCACGTCGTGCACGACCACGAACTCCGCTTTGCCGAGCAAAGGTCCGATGGAATCCAGTGCATCGCCCTCCAGGCTTTCACAGGCCAGGTAAAGGGCCCTGATTTTTCCCGAGTCGATCGCGGCAAGAACGTCAAAGGGGCCGGAACGATATGCTCCGCCCTGCGCCGGCAACCCTGAAAGGTGGCCCGAGGCCATCCCCGCTTCCCAGGCGCCCAGCAGGTTCCCGTTTCCATAGAGCGGGGCGACGACGCAGCCGGGCTTGCCCAGATTGCCCTTTATCTGGAGCAGCGCGAGCATCGCCCGGACGGTTTCCGCGACTCGCGGAGACGCCGCCACCCCCAAGCCGTACAGCACGCTCAGCGTTTCCGAGCGGCCGATGAGGCAGGCGGCCTCGACCAGGTCTTCGGGAGACACTCCCGTGATTCTGGACACTTCCCCCGGATGAAAGCTTGAAAGATGTTCTCCGAGAGCCTTCAATTCCGTCTCCCACCGTCCGGCAATATCGGGATGCACCTCATTCCGATCCAGCAACAAGCGAATGAGTCCCGAAACCAGGATCGTCTCGGTTCCCGGGTAGTGTTGCAGGTGTACGTCCGCAAAACGCGCCGCCCCCACCTTGCAGGGATTGGCCGCCACCAGTTTTGTTCCGCCGAGAGCCGCTTCGCGCAGCCGGGTTCCGGCAATCGGCCAGCTGGCCGGCGGATTGAGCCCCAACAGGAGAATACAGTCCGACCGCTCCAGTTCCTGAAGACATCCCATGCCGCCCGGGGTCCCCGTGGTCTCTCGCAGTATCTCCGAAGCGGCTGCGTGCCCCGGAGGGCAGACACATCCGAACGCATCCGTGCGGAGCACCATCCGAGAAAATTCCCGAAGACTGCGCAGCTCCTCGTTCGTGCAACGCCCATCGGTCAGAACCGCCGTTTCCTCCGGACGATAGCTGAGGAATCGATCGGCAATGAAGTCCAAAGCGGCATCCCATCCCGTTTCGCGAAAGGACCCGTTTTCTCTGATCATGGGCATCAAAAGACGATCGCTCCGCCCAAGGTATTCCTTCAGCAGGAAACGACCTTGAACGCAGGCCTGGCCGCGGTTGGAAGCCTCCCCAACGCTCGGTCGCACCCGAATGATCCCGTCCCCCCCGGCCATCTCGAACTCCATGCTGCAGCCCGCCGAACACACCGGACAGACGGACGTCTTGACGCTCCGGGGCAATTCCTTCCTGTAGAGGGCCATGACGATACTCGACAGTTCGCCGCACCCTTGCGACATCTCCTGCAGGCCCCCGCTCCCGTCGGGAGGAAGCTTTTCCCGCAGCGCACCGACGGGACACACGTCCACGCAGGCTCCGCAAAACTGGCAACCGGTCTCTGCCAGGGGGCGGTCAAAAGGGGTGCCGACTTCCTGGCGTCCGTGTTTCTCCCTGAAAACAATGGCCTTCGCCCCTCGCACTTCATGGCAGACGCGCACGCATCGACCGCAACGCACGCAAAGGTCGTAATCCCGCTCGAAGTAGCGCCCCGCCTGTTCTGCGCGATGTCTGCCGAACTCCTCTGGCGAATAGGGAAAATCGATTCCCACCGTTTCAACCAGACGCTGCAGCTCGCAGGTTCCGTTGCGAGGGCACCCCAGGCACTCCCGGGGATGGTCCTGAAGGATCACGCGCAGCATTTCGCGCCGAAAATCCAGGACCCTGGCGGTGGCGGTCCTCACCCGCATCCCGGGTTCCACCGGTGTCGAACATGCCGCCGGGAGCCCCCGGAAATCGTCGATTTCGACCGCGCACAACCTGCAGGAACCGCTCGGCCTCAATGCCGGGTGAAAGCACAGTCGCGGAATGACGACACCGAGTTCATCGGCCGCTTCCATGACCGTCAGACCTGATTTGGCCCTCACCTGCCGGCCGTCAATCCAAAATGTCACGAGACCCATCATCACCTCTGATCGACATCCGGCCGCCCATCGTCATTGCGTTGCGGGCGACTCTCTTTTCACCCTTTCCTTGAACAGCCTCAGCGCTTCGGGAATGAATTTCCTGACCAGAGCCGGCCGGTCCATGCCGCGCGACTGCAGGTCTTCCTCATAGGCCGGATGCGCCGGCGTCGGTTCCGGGACTTCGAAGGCGGACGAGTATTCGTAGCTTCCCGCGTCCATGACGATTTCAACGATCGACTGGTTCTCCCGAATGATTCGCTCCAACCACCCGAGCCTGCGCATGCATTCGAATCGCGCCTGATCGGAGATCAGAAAATAGGCGTTGAGCAGGCCCGTAAGCCGATCGAACGCCTGGGCCTCGAAGTCCCGGGCGCTCCCTCCGCAGTGGGCGCTCATCAGCAGGTCGTACAGGCTGTTCTTCCTTTCCGGGCTTTCTTCGCACAGGAACAGGATCACTTCGTCGGGAAGGTCGGCCCAACGGGTATTCTCATCGAAGTGGAACGCGGACCCGAAAATGCGCCGCCACTCCCTGAAGCCTCTTTGAGCGGTTTTTCTTTTGTTGTGCGATGCGAAGCAAAGGATTTCAGCCATCATGCCCTCCGAATCCGGATTGAAGCCGCCTTTTCCGCAGCCTTGCACATTCGTCACCGCTTGCCCTTTTCTCCTGCCACTCCCGGGGACATCCCCCGTGGACCGGCATCGCCTGCAAGGTTCCCAACCATCAAGCCGAAGTCCCGGCCGGCACTCCCGGCGCTGAACGGATTTCGGGCTTTGCGGCTCTCAGGCACGGCCCCAGCTCTCGGATCCTTTCAGTGAAATCACGACAGCACTGCGCAAACTGGGGAGCCATGGCCGCCGAGTTGAAGTAAAGCTCCACTCGTTCCGGCTCGATCCCGATGCTCGCCAGCAATCCCTTCACATGCGCAACCCGCCTGATCACCCGGTTGTTTCCGGAAATGTAGTGGCAGTCGCCCGGAAGACAGCCGGAGACGAATACCCCGTCGGCACCGCGTTCCAGCGTGCGCAGCAGGTGAACGACGTCCACCCGCCCCGTGCAGGGCACTTTCACGATGCGCACGTTGGCCGGGTACTGGAGCCGCATGCTGCCCGCCAGGTCGGCGGCCGCATAGGAGCACCAGTGGCAGCAGAAACAAACGACAATGGGTTCGAATCCGTTCTGCATATCGATATGACCTCCAGTGAAACGATGCTCCCGGCTCACGCCGCCGCTCGAAAGCGCGCGGCGGCAACGACCATTCCGCCGGGCAGCGAGCGCGGGATCGGCATCCCTCTCCCCGAAGACGGCTTCGGGAAACGACAGCCCCCTGATGCGCGGAGAGGAACGAGCCCGGGCTGAAACCGGCTTGCGTGAAAGACGGCAGCATCGGGCCGGGAGACCGAAAGCTTTCCCCCGCAATCGCGGGAGTCGGAGTCGAACGAGGGGCGGGGTCTCTCCGCCTCCGCCTTGCGTCCGCTGGTCCCTGTTCCGCGGTCTTCAACGCGAATCATTGTGAAACTTCCCGGACGCTCCCACAGAATCCGACCGGCATGGTTCGTCCCGGTGACCGGCATATTCTGCCTCGCGATTCACATCAAAAAAGCCTGGCAATGGAAATTGGAGAATGGAGGTGAACAGCTGAGGAAAACGTGGAAAAGCCGGCTTCGTCCCGCTTTGCACCTACCGAACACGGGCAGGAGCGAAGGTGCTGCGTCAGGTGAAGCCGAAAAGTGCATACATCGTTGCGTCCTTGGCAGGTTATTTGAATTCCGGGCTGTAAACTATCCCGTATTTGCCGATGGGTCAAATTGGAATTTCCAATACTTTAGAGTCTGTTCCAGGGAGATTTTCAATAATCGGAGAGGTGAACGAGGTAAGATACTCCGCTCATCCCGTCCCGAGAGGGATTGGAAGGCTTGGGCATGCCGGTTTATACCGAGGTGCGTTCAAGATGACACAACACCTGCCCGTCGGGAGGTGGACGCGGGCGGGGATAAATCCCGCCCCTACGAATCGATGTGCCCATCAGACGTAGCAAGGAGAGAACTTTATGCCATCCCGTCCAATGCACTCATCTTGAACGCAAAATTGTATTACACGATCGTGCGGGGAGAAGTGGTGGCGCGGTACGGGCAAATCCTGGCGCAACCGGGAGGCGGCGACCTCTTGCCGGGAAAGGCCGCTGCCGGAGCCTAACGCCGGCCGCCCCTCCCCCGGCGCGTTGTGAGGCAAAACCGGCGAGATGAATCGCAAGCGTTCAGAAACGATGCACCAGGGGCGCCTGGGGCGCGTTGAACTTCGGCAGGAAGGCGGACAGGCGATCTCTCACACCGGCAGGGCCTGTCCCCCCGCCCGCCAGAAGGTTGTTCCATTCCATCGGGTCGGCCTTGAGATCGTAAAGCTCTTCCGTCCCGTCGTTGTAACGGATGTAGCGATACCGCTCATCGCGAAGAGAGTGATTGCCCGGCATATATGTGCTGAGAGCAGGGGGTCCGTCCCATGTGTCCGACTGCGGGTTCCGCAGCAATTCAAGGATGCTGCGGCACTCCAGTTCCGGTTTGGGTGTCAGGTCGCAAAGCTCGTTGAGGGTGGGGTAAACGTCCATGGTGCTCACGGGTTTTGCACACTTTCTTCCCGGAGGGGTGAGGCCCGGCAATGCGATGATGAGGGGCACCCGGCACGATTCCTCCCACAGGGTGAGCTTTGTCCAGTGCAATTTTTCCCCCAGATGCCACCCGTTGTCTCCCCAGAGCACCACGACCGTGTTGTTCACGTAGGGGCTTTCGTCCAGGGCGTCGAGCACCCACCCAACCTGCGCGTCCACGAAGCTGACGCTGGCCAGGTACCCGGCCACGGCTTTTCGCCATTGATCGTGCTCCACGATCAACTGATGCCGTTCGGGCTTCGCCCAGGACACGCCGGTGGGCGGCACATCGTCGAGGTCGTTTGCTTTCACCGTCGGCAGGGTGATCGATTCCGGCGGATACATGTCGAAGTACTTCCGCGGAACGTACAGGGGGACATGCGGTCTGAGGAGGCCGACGCCCAGAAAGAAGGGCCGGTCATATCGTCTCCTGAGGGCATCGGCCGCCCAGCGCGCCAACTTTCCGTCGCCCAACTCCTCGTCGACAATGTCGATGGGACCCCAATCGAATTGGTTGACATCCGGCAGACCGCTCAGGGGAGCGTTCGGCGGAACGGGATCGAACGGTCGCTCCATGCTCCTGGACGGAAAGAACTCGTGCCAGGACCGCGAATCGGTTTTGATGAAATGGAAAAGCTTCCCGCATCCCATTGAGCGGTATCCATGCGCGATGAAATGCTGAGGCAGGGTCACCGCATTCGGCATGATCTTGCGAAAAGCCTGGGAGTTCCCGTAAATGCCGGACGTGGAGGGTCGGATTCCGGTAAAGAAGCTGGCGCGGGAGGGACTGCAGATCGGGGACGAGCATTGGGCGTTCCTGAACAGCACGCCTCGTTGAGCCAGCCGGTCGATGTTCGGCGTCTTGACGTCCGGGTGGCCGCCGAGGCATCCGATCCAGTCGTTCATGTCGTCGAGGACGAACATGAGCACGTTCGGCTTGCCCTGCGGCACGGCCTGAGCGTCGGCATGAGTGATATGAGGGCCGATGCCCGGCCAGAGACTGAGCGAAGCGGCACCAGCCGAAAGAAGCTTCAGAAAGTGCCGCCGGCTTTTCATCGATTCCGAGATGGTTTCCATTGCCCGTTCCTTTGCGGGATCATGCCGGCTGCTCAATCGCCGGACGAACCATTGAGGCCGGATTGTCCGGCAGTAAGGCTCCGACGTCATCGACGAACATGCGGCTCCGCATGCGATGCCTCGTCCTCGGCACCGGGAGAATAAACCCTTCTCAGCGGCCGCAGCAGGATTTGTATTTCATGCCGCTGCCGCACGGGCACCGGTCGTTTCTACGCACACCGCCGGTGACCCCGGCGCCCTCCCGTCTTCGTCGAATCCGAAGCGCTTCTTCCCTGATGCGCGGCAAGTGCGGCTCCATTTGTTGGAACAGCATTTTCCTCGCCTCGCACAACACGCTCGGGTGCGCTTCCCCATTTTCCGCCGGCGGCCTGAACCTGGGGCAGTCGCCCCGGCACAGGTCCAGCCAGCGACAGGATCGGCACTGTTCCGGCAAGGCCGATTTGATCACTGCGAACTTCTTCCTGAGCGGATTGGCGAAGATCCGGGAATACGAGTCTTCGTTGATGTTTCCCAGCTTCCATTCGGGGTACACGAAGAAATCGCAGGGATAAACGTCTCCGTTGTGTTCGACGACGAGATAAGAGGAACATTGCGGGCGCATGACGCAGGAGGTGCCGACACCGTCGATGAAGGCGATCAGTATTTCCTCGAAGGTACGGATCGAGACGTCATAGAAGCCGCTTTTCATCCAGAGATCGAACAGAATGCAATGGAACCTGCCCAAGTCTCGAACTGCGACGGAGTAAGGAAAAGGTCTCCCCGTGGAATGGTCCGTCTCGACGCACGGGACGAATTGCAGGTGAGAAAAGCCGTGTCTGCGGAAGAACCGGTACAGTTCGTCGGGCCGATTGACGTTCCGATCCGAGAGCAGAGTCAGGATATTGAATTCCGCCCCCCGTTCTTCAAGGTATTTTGCCGCGCTCATGACCCGATCGAAGGTGCCCCTGCCCGATGGAGTCGTGCGGTAGTGGTCGTGGCACTCCCGCGGTCCATCCAGGCTGAGGCCCACGAGAAAGGAGTTTCCGGCAAGAAATTCCGCCCACCTGTCATCCAGGAGAATCCCGTTGGTTTGCAGCGAATTTGCGATGATCTGCCCGGGGGTCGCATATCGCCTTTGAAGTCGTACAACCTCTTGGAAGAAACCGATTCCCATGAGGGTCGGTTCGCCCCCCTGCCAACAGAAGCTGTTCTCCCGCAGCCCGAGCTCCAGAGTTTTTCGGATCAGTGTTTCCGCGGTCTCCAGGGTCATCAGCGTGTGGGGCTCGGGATACAGGTCCTTGACGCGGCTGTAAAAACAGTACGTGCATTGAAGATTGCACCGGGCTGAAGAAGGCTTTATCAAGAGGGAAATGTCGTCCATTCACTATCTCCAGGCCGGAGATCTTCAATCCAAACCCTTGCCCCCGCGCGGCACCGCCGGCATGGCGCCCAGTGCACGGAGGCTTTGCCCCATCTTCAATCGAAAGGGTTCACGGTCACAACACACGAGTCCCTGGAACGCAAACCGTAGTGGTCGGTCACGATCAACCGGAAGACCAGCCGAGTCGATTGAGACACCCTCGGTGCCGTGAAAACAGGCCGGGCCGCCGTCGGGTCTGAAAGCACCACGGGGGGCCCCTCCGTTTGACTCCAGAGGTAGCCCGCCACGCCGTCATCCGGGTCCGAGGACCCGGACCCGTTCAGCACGACCTCGGCGCCCGATTGAACCGTCCGGTTGCCCCCGGCCTCTGCCGCAGGCGTGTGGTTCCTGCCGGTGATGTTGACAATGCACTCGTCGCGGGAACGCAGCCCGCGGTGATCTTTCACCGTCAGTCGGAACATGAGGGACACGCCGACCGAGTCGGGCTCGGGCGCCGCGAAAGACACCTTGTCGCCGGATGGGGAGGGAGACAGCGACACCCGCGGCCCACTGATTTGCGTCCACTTGTATGAGGCGATTTCCATTCCCTTTTCCGTCAAGGCCGAACCTTCAAGCGTCACCACGTCCCCGGCATGCACGGTCCGGTCCTGACCCGCGTTTGCGACGGGCGGCCTGTTCGCCCGGGTCACATTGACGATGCAGGTATCCGATGCGGACTGTCCCCCCTCGTCTTTCACCGTCAGCCTGAAGAGCAGGGACATCCCATCCGGGTCGCCCCCGGGTGCGGTGAAATTCGCCCTCCTGCCCTCGGGCCCCGACCGCAGTGTCACCGGCGGTCCCCCAACCTGAGTCCACTCATAAGAAACGATCTCTCGTTCCGGGTCGATGGAATTGGACCCTTCGAGAATCACCACGGCACCCTCTTTCACCTTCTGAGTCGGTCCGGCGTCGGCGATCGGCCGGCCGTTCACCGGAAGCACCGTGAGCGTGAAGGAAGTGTCGGCGTGCAGCGCTCCATCGCTCACCGTGAGCGTGATCGTCGTGGTCCCGTTCCGCTCGGGAGCCGGAATCAGGGTCACCGTGCGGGATGCGCCGGAACCGCCGAAGACGATGTTCCTGTCGGGAACCAGGGCCGTATTTGAGGACCTGCCCGAGACTTTAAGCGTCTCGACCGGATTGTCGATATCATCGACCTGGAAAGCTACGGGCGGCGTCGGGACGTTCTCCCTGGTCCGCTCCGACTCGATCGGGGTGATTGTCGGCGGATCGTCTTCAGGAGTGACCGTGAGGAGGAATGTCCTCTGCGCGGACAACAACCCGTCGTTGACCGTCAGGGTGATATAAACCTTTCCGTTCCTGTTGGGCAGTGGAGTCACGGTCACCGTGCGATTCTCTCCCTCACCCCGGAAAACGATGTCGGCGTTGCGGACCAGGGCGGTGTTCGACGACCTGCCCGTAACCGCCAGGGCTTCGGCGGGGGTTTCGACATCGCCGACCGTGAACGGGAGCGCGCCGGTATGCGCGTCTTCCGAGATGGTCTGGGGCTCAATCGTTGAAATCCTCGGCCGATCGTTCACCGGCCTGACGGTCACCTCCATGATCCCGGGAACCACGGCGCAGGAAAAAGGATCGCACACCCTGAAGGTGAATGCGTCCGAGCCCGAGCCGTTGCGTTTCGGAGTGTACGTATAGGCGCCTGTTGCGGCGTCGTCGATCACCACCGTGCCATTCACCGGTTCGACGACAATCGAATACGTCAGATCGTCACTGTCGGGATCGGTGCCGGCGAGGTGCGCGCTTGCCGGAGTGTCTTCGTCGGTCGCCAGGGAACCGTGGGTCGCGACCGGCGGATTGTTGTGCCTCTTGACCGTGATCGCGACGACGGCGGGGGCGGATGTGGCATAATCATTGCCCGCCCTGAATCTGAAAGTGTCCGAACCCACATAGCCCGTGACGGGAGTGTACGTCAGATCGGGAGCGGCGCCGCTCAGCGCGCCGTGGGATGGAGATTGCGTGACAGTGTATGCCAGGGCGTTGCCGTACGTGTCGGTTGCCTCCAATGTGACGGCCAGGCTTTGATCCTGTTCCACCGTAACGTCCTGGGCGATCGCGACGGGAGTGCAGGAAGAGACTTCGTCCGCCCCCATGTCGATGCCGCCTGTACCGAGTCGGGACCGGATCTGGCCGTCTATGTCGAGATCGGTGTCGATCGCGGGTGAATCGGCTATCCCGCCCGCATTGACACACGGCGACCCGGCCTGAAGATGACATTGCGCATCCCCGGCCTTGAACAGAGGATCGGCATTGGCGTTCCCGGTACCGGGATACGTGCCGCCGGACATCCGGACGTCCGAGGTGCTCACCGTGGGTTCGGTGCCCTCGTAACCCAATGCGGCACTCGTGTCCCAAAGGATGGAGTTCTGAATGCGAACCGTGGAGTTTCTTGAATAGACTCCCGCCGCGGGGTCCCCGGTGTTTTCGGCGAAGGTCAGGCTGTAGACGGAAGCAGTGGCTCCGTCGACATGCATGCCTCCGCCGCCGGACGAACTCGTGTTGGACGATACGACGGTGTTCGCCGCCAACAGGTCGGAGCCGCCGTAGACATGGAGCCCGCCCCCGACGGAGGCGCTTTCATTATGGTCAATGTGGAACCGCTGCACGACGGGCCTGGCGGAATTCGCGAATGCCGCACCCCCGCCCCCGCCCAGGGTGGCGGTGTTTTCCCGGATCACGCCTCCCATGAAAGTCGGACTTCCGGCAGAGACAAAAACCCCGCCGCCACCGTTGCCGGCAGTGTTGAGCGAGATGGTTGTGGATTGAATGAGGGGGGAACTGCCGGAGGAGTAAATGCCTCCACCGTAGGCCGCCGTGTTGAGGGTCACGACGCAATTCCGCAGAATCGGCGCGGCCCCGTTTTCCAGGTACAGTCCCCCGCCCGCTGAAACCGCCTCGTTTTGCGTGACGATGCAGTCCTCGATGGTTGGGGAAGCGCCGCTGATCCGGATGCCCCCTCCGGAAGCCGCCCGGCCGTTCCTGACAGTGAACCCCGCGAGCCGGGCCTGGTAGGAACCGGCCGAATCAAACCTCACCACGGTGCCCGAACCGTTTCCATCGATTATGGTGCCTTCGGCCCCCTCCAGGGAAACCGCCGCCACACCTTTCGAGCCGAAGTTCAGGTTTTCGGCGTATGTGCCCGGTCCCACCAGCACCGTGTCCCGGTCCGTGGAGGCATTGATCGCCGCCTGAATGGAGGTGTAGCCGCACCCCGCGGAGCACACCGTGCGGGTCGTCGGGATCGCCGGGAAGCCTTCATACACCTTCCTGACGCGTGAGTTCTCCATGTCCGCAACGAACAAATTCCCCGAGCCGTCGACCACCAGTCCGTGCACGGACCGGAAATCCGCGGCCGCGGCAAGCCCTCCGTCGCCCGAATAGCCCGGGGTTCCCGTTCCCGCTACGGTAACGATGTTTCCACCCGCCACTTTTCGCACGCGATAGTTGTGGGCATCCGCAATGTACAATGCTCCCGTGGCGTCGACCCACACGCCGTGGGGAGCCTTCAGAGAGGCGGACACGGCGGCACCGCCGTCTCCCGAGTAGCCCGGCGTGCCGTTGCCGGCCACCGTGGTGATGACCCCGGAATCCACCATCCGGACACGGTGATTGGACGTGTCCGCGATGAAGACGTTGCCGTCGGCGTCCACCGCGACCCCGTTGGGAAAGTTGAGGGACGCGGCCGTGGCGGAGGCCCCGTCCCCCGAATAGCCCGGCGTGCCGTTGCCGGCCACCGTGGTGATGGTGCCGCCGCCGTCCACCTTCCTGATTCGATGATTGTTGGTGTCGGCGATGTAGATGCTCTCGGAACCATCCACGGCAATGGCGCTCGGGTTGTTGAGACGGGCTTCGGCAGCGGGGCCGTCATCGCCGGAGTACCCCGCAACTCCCTTCCCCGCCACGGTGGAGAGATTGCCGTCCAGCCCGATTTTCCTGACCCGGTTGGACCCCGAATCCGAAAAGTACACGCTTCCCGAAGGACCGACGGCAACGGCGCAAGGACCGTCCAGGTTGGCGAACGCAGCGGCAGCGCCGTCAGCCGATAAGCCTTCCTCCCCGGTCCCCGCCAGCGTGCTGATGACCCCGGCCGCAGTAACCTTTCGGACGCGATGGTCCGTTCGATCCGCAATGTAGAGCGAATTGTCCGGGCCCAAAGCAAGCCCGTGAGGGGATTTGAGGATCGCGGCAACGGCCTGCCCGCCGTCTCCCGCATTGCCGGGAACTCCTTTGCCCGCAACGGTGACGATGTTGCCCGCGGCGTCCACTCTCCGGATGCGATGGCTGTAAGTGTCCGCGATATAAATATTGTTCTGAGAGTCCACCGCCAGCGCAACAGGAGACTTGAGCCTTGCGCCGGTGGCCGGAATCCCGTCCTCGAGCGATCCGCCGTAGCCGGTTCCCGCCACCGTGTTTATGACGCCGTCGGTGACTTTCCTGATTCTCTGATTGTAGGTGTCCGCGATGTAGAGGTCGTTGTTTGGACCGAGGGCCACTCCGTAGGCATTCATCAAGCCGGCGCTGAGCGCTGGACCGCCGTCACCGTGATAGCGTTGTTCATAATCACCCGCGACCCTGTCGATTGTGCCGCCGACATCCACTCTCCTGATGACATGGCGCCCGCTGTCGCTGATGAACAGGTTTCCGGAACCGTCGACGGCTACTCCCGTCGGGCTTGTGAGGCCTGCCTCAGTTGCCGGTCCCCCGTCTCCCAATCTGCTCAATAAGCCCGTTCCGGCAACGGTCGAAATATTCCCGGCGGCATCTATTCTTCGGACCTTGTGATTGCCCAGGTCGGCGACATAAATATTTCCCGAAGGATCGACGGCGATGCCGAACGGGTAGGCCAGTCGAGCGGAAGCGGCAGGCCCCCCGTCCCCGTTCGAACCGGCGGATCCGGTTCCGGCCACGGTCGTGATGATGCCGGAGGTGTCGATTTTTCGAATGCAGTGATTGTTGGAATCCGCGAAATAGACGTTGCCTGCGGCGTCGACGGCAATGCCCCTGGGCCGGTTCAACCCGGCCTTCGCCGCGGTCCCCCCGTCGCCGGAATAACCCGGGGACTGCCCGCCCGCCAGGGTTTGAATCTGACCGGCGGCCACATCCAGCTTTCTGATCCGATGATTGTTGGTGTCCGACAGGTAGACGTTCCCCGAGGTGTCGACGGCAACACCGGAAGGCGAATCCAGGTTGGCCTCGAGGGCCGGACCGTCGTCGGATTGGAGTCCCGCGACGGTGTCGACCACTCGCTCGGCGGAGGAAGGACCGGGGAATAAGAGGATCGCAAGAAAAATCACCACCCACACGACAGCGCTATGCACGAAACGCGAATCGATCGTGGAAAGCCTGTTTGGGCGAAACATCACTGAGCTCCAAAAAGCCGGGCAACCTTTGGCCCGCCGGATACGAGCCGCCGGTCTTTTCTTCGCCCGGATTGGCCGCGGACGACAGCCCCGGCGGATACGGGCCTGCGGCGATACGGACACGATTGAAACCACGCCGCAGCTTATCCGAAATCGAATAATTCTGAAGTCGCTTCAATTATTATTGCCAAAATCGTCAAGGACGATCAACCGTTTTCTCTTTTCTTTGACGATTTGTAATGTACCCCGATCCCTCGGGCTTCCGTTCGATAACCCGACATCACAAGGATGCCGTCTTTTTCCTGCTTTTCTGGAGTGACGTCCGCCGGATGCCATCACGTTGAGGCTGCTCCGGACATGAATATCGCGGAAGCCAGGGTCCGGGGCGTTCTCCCTCGAATTATCGAGAATACCGCAGAAAAAGGCCGTGGGAATGCGAAGATGCATCGTTTTGCGCCCGATCGCGCAACCGACGCAATCCCCGACAATCCGTCGGGACTCATCATCCGGCAAAATGCTTTGCCATGGGAGCCGGGCGGGAGCCCGAGGGTGGGACGGCATAGCGGATTTCAGCCAGGGAAGTGTGAAATGAAACGCCGGATGATCAGTTCGAGTTTCCATCCGCGGTCGAGCTCTTCGCCGACGGTGCTCAGAAGTCGCATCCGGGCATCGGGGTCCAGCGATTCCCGCAGTGAAGGGCAGAGGTAGTTCAGGCAGAAGGCATGCCTGGCCGCCAGGAGGCACCCCGCCTTGCCCAGGAAGAAGCATTCCCCGAACTCTTCGGCCATGTCGGGGACTTCGCATCCCAGCAGCAGATTGATCAGGATGTGCACCGGATCGTAGCAATGCTGGATGTCCTGAAAGCAGCAACTGCCGGGTCCGTGGACGGCGCAGGCGGCGCAGGCGGCAACCACCCCGCAGGCCCGCATCGAATCGCCCGTCCGACGGATGGCCTCCCGGTATTCCTCAAGCGCGAGACGCAACGCGGGTTCTTCGAGCAGGGCTTTCCCCATCCGCTCGTGCAAGCGTTTGGCCGCGGCGACGATCTCGGCCGGCGGCATGGAAGCACCGATCACGGGACACGCCGGGAATCGCTGTCGGACGCCCGACGACGGGACACACCACGGCATGCATCCATGGGATCGCGATCTCTCATGGCGTTTCCAATCGCACCAGCCGTTGGTGGAGGCAGTCTTCGGCACGATAGCCTTTGAGCCGCGCCAGGTTCACCAGGGCAAGCAGCATCTCGCCGAAATCATCGGCCGAAACGGTGTTGCCCCCCGCCGGATCGGCGGCCAGGCCCCTCCCCATTTCCAGGAACTTGCGGGTCTGAGCCGAAACGTCGTTCAGATCGCCGCCCTGTTTGTGCGAGAGGCGTGCGAGCATCCGGTATGCGCGCATCAGCGCGGGAAGCGACTCCGGCACCCGGTCTTGCTCCTTGCCCGCGGTGGCCTTCTCGTCCGCCTTGATCTTTTCCCAGTTTTCCTTTACCTCCCGGGCCGAAGCGACACGGGTTTCCCCGAAAACATGGGGGTGTCTGCGCACCATTTTTTCGCAAATCGCGTCGCAGACCTCCTCGAGCCTGAAGTCGCCGGATTCCTCGTAGAGATGAATCAGGAAAAAAACCATGAACAGCAAGTCGCCCAGTTCTTCGGCGGCCTCCTCCCGGCGCCCGGCTCGAACGGCCGACGCCGCTTCGTGGGCCTCTTCGATCAAATAGGTCTGGACTTTATCGGGAGTCTGCTTCCGATCCCAGGGGCAACCGGACTCCCCCCGAAGCCGGTCGATGATCTCATAGATGCGGCGGACCTTATTCCACCGCGTCAAATCGTTCGTCGTCACTTGCGTTTCCTCTCAACCGGCCTCGTCGGCCGATCGGCCCCGGGAGACTTCTCCCTGGATTCCAGCCAGTATCGTTCAAGAGCCTTTCGTTTCTCCTCGAAGGCCTTTTGCACGCTCGCCGGCGTCAGCTGCACCACGATCCTGGCGGCATCCTGTATGTAGGGGACCAGAACGGACCCTGTGAGCAGGGGGTTCTTCGCCGAGACGAACACCGTCAGCATGGATATGGCCACTACGGCGATCAGCAAGGCCTTGCCGAACCCGATCACTCCGCCCCAGAGCCGGTCGAGGAAACCGAGCCCCGTCTTGCGCAGGAGCCTTGCAACGGCGTAGCCGGCCAGTGCGATACAGAACCATGTCAAGCAGAAGAGCAGAATGAAGCTGATCGCGGGCGTTCCCGACAGTTTGGGAAATGTGCGGGCCAGCTGCGCGGCCAGAGTCTCGTAATGGTGGGAAGCGAGCACGAAGCCACCCAGCACTCCCGCGATGCCGAATATCTGGGAGACCGCTCCGCGCATGATTCCACGCAACACGCAAAAGGCTCCCACCCCCACCACAACCCAATCCAGACCGTTCATAACCGGATCCGCCTCCCCGGGATGGGCGATCCCCGTTCAGCGCGCTCGCATTCCCGCGGCGGAATATGGATTACGCTCGGAACCATCCCGTCGTCTGCAAATTCCAAAACAAGAATTAACCCCATCGGACCGGAATGCAAAGCATTTATTTCCTCTCCGGAAGACAACGCCCCGAGCGTCCGCGGTTGATCGAGCGCGCCGATTCTTTCCTCTCGCAACGGCGCCCCCCCGTGGGCCCTCCTCCAGCGGGAGGCCTCCATTGATGTGAATATTGTCAGGATCAAAAACACGTGATAAGAATAGCCGTCATATCGACGCCGGGAGTCTCCGGCCAACAACTTCGGAACAATCACGGGGAGCATTGCGGGCAGCCTTGGCCAGTACAGCGCATGAGACGGAAAAGCAACGCGGGAGCACGGCCCAGCTTTCCTTTGACGACAACAAGCTGGTGCAGCAGCTTGCAGGCGAGCAGAACAATCATCTCAAGCTGATCGAAAAGCAGCTGGATGTGCGCATCCATCTGCGCGGCAATCAGTTCACGATCTCAGGCGACCGGCCTCACGTCGAACTGAGCGAGCGACTGCTCTTCGGTCTTGGGGAACTGATTCAGGGCGGCTATCCGCTGTATGCCGGAGATATTGTCTACGCCATCAGGATATTGAGCGAGAACATACAGCGTTCTTTGAAGGACATATTCCTCGACCATGTGTTCATTGCGTCAAACCGTCGCGTGATCACGCCGAAGAGCGTCAAGCAGAAGGAATATATTGAGGCTATCCGGCATTATGATATTGTGTTCGGGGTCGGACCGGCCGGGACGGGCAAAACCTACCTGGCAATGGCCATGGCCGTCGCGGCGATGACCAAGGATCTGGTGCGCCGCATCGTACTCGTCCGCCCCGCGGTCGAAGCGGGAGAGAAGCTGGGGTTTTTGCCCGGAGATCTTGCGGAGAAAGTGAACCCCTATCTCCGGCCTCTTTATGACGCTCTGCACGATATGATGGATTTCGAGAGGGCCACCGGTCTGTTGCAGCGGGGTGCGATCGAAGTTGCACCCCTTGCATTCATGCGCGGGCGCACGTTGAACGACGCCTTTGTCATCCTGGATGAGGCTCAGAACACCACAACGGAACAGATGAAAATGTTCCTCACCAGGCTGGGGCTCGGATCGAAGGCGGTCATCACGGGGGATATCACCCAGATCGATCTGCCCGAGAACAAGCCTTCGGGTCTCATCGAGGCCATCGATCTGCTGCAGGGGATCCAGGGAATACAGATGGTCTTTTTTTCCAAGAAGGACGTTGTCCGCCATCGGCTCGTACAGGAAATCATACAGGCCTACGAGCAGGTGGAGCTGCGGAAAGCCCAGGGCGCCAGGACTCCATCAGAAAAGTGAGAAGTATGGACAAGGACAAACGGGAGCCGGAGAAGAGCAAGGGCAGGCCCAGAACGACCCTGATCCGTCGCTTCCTGCCGTTCTGTCGGGAAGAAATCTACTGCCGGAAAGTCCTCATACTCGTTGCTGTCAGCGCGATCATCGCCGTCCTGGTGACCCCTTCCTTCACCAGCGACAGTCCGCCGTTCCGGTTGGGTGACATTGCGGATCGAAACGTGAAAGCCAAGCGTGATTTCTTCGTGGAAGACGAAGCCGCAACCGGCAAACAGCGCGAGGAAGCCGTCAGGCGATCGCCCATCATTTACGACCTCGACGAGAATATCGCCGCAAGCACCTTCGAGCGCGTGGGAAGCGCCTTTCATGCGATGCGGGAATTCCTGAGCGAAGACCGTTACCCCTTCCCTCGCCTGGAAATGCCCCGGGAAAGTGCTTTCGGCTCCGGCCTCGGGTCCGGGGACGCTTCCGCCTTGCCGGTCTCCGAAACCGCCCAGCAGACCCTGCGCAGGAAGAAGGACTTCGAAAACATCCTCGGCTTGCAGATCAGCTCGGAAGTCTTTTCGAGTTTCCTCGAGAAGGGGTTCGGAAAGGATCTGCAGGACCGCCTGGTACAATTGCTCAAGACCTCGTTCGAGCAGGGCATCGTGTCGGGCAAGGCATGGATGAACCGGGACGCCGCAGAGAGCGTGGTCATTCGAAAAGCGGGCACGTCGGAGGAACACCTGGTACACCCGCCCTATTCCTATCCCGACCTGGAAGAGGCGCGAAAACTCATGGTCATGCAGGCGCTGGACCAGGGGCACGACATCAAGGAGATGATCGCCTTCACCTCGCTGGCAACGCAATTGCTTCAGTCCAACCTTCATTTCAACTTCGAAGAGACCGAAAGCCGGCGGGAACGTGCCTACATCCAGGTCAAGCCGGTGCTGATCAAGGTCATGAAAAATGAAATGCTGGTGCGGGAAGGCCAGCGCGTGGGCCAGGATGAAATCCTGAAGTTGAAAGCCCACCAGAGCGCCGGTACGGAACGGCACTGGCTGCTCGTCTTCGTTTCGCTCTTCCTGTTCTGCGTGCTGTGCATCTGGGTGGTCGTCCACGTGGCGCGGCAGCATCTCCCGTATTTCCGGATGGAATATCAAGACCTGTTGTTCCTGGCGATCCTCCTGATCCTCTTGATGAGTCTGGGCCGCGTGACCATGTCGGTCGCGGGTCTGATCGGCGACGCCTCGGCAAACCTTACGGCCAATGCGTTCATCTACGCCATCCCGCTGAGCGCCGGCGCCATGATGGCGTGCATTTTTTTCGGCGTGACGGTTTCCCTCATCTTTTCCCTTGTGCTCACCCTTTTTGCGGGCATGCTGTTCGGCAAGGACTTCGGGCTGTTCTTCTATTTCATGATCGGTTCTTTCGTGGCCGCTCACGGAGTCTCCCCCTGCAGGAATCGCATGATCCCCATCAAGGCGGGCCTCCTGGTCGGCTGCGCCAACGTGGTCCTGATCCTTCTCAGCGCCTATCTGCAGGACCAGTGGATTTTCCTGAGGGTGCTCACGAACGCTTTCTTCGGCTTCTGCGGGGGCATTTTCGCGGGAATCCTGGTGACCGGGCTGACTCCTCTGGTCGAGATGGCCTTCAGCTACACAACCGACATCAAGCTGCTGGAGCTGGCCACGATGGACCAGCCCCTGCTCCGCGAGCTGATGGTGGAGGCTCCGGGCACCTATCATCACAGCATCATCGTGGGGAACATGGTGGAAGCTGCGGCCAAATCCATCGGGGCGAATTCCCTGATGGCCAAAGTGGCCGCCTACTATCACGATATCGGTAAGATCAAGAAGCCGCTCTACTTTATCGAGAATCAGTTCGAATGCGAGAACCGCCATGAGAAGCTGGCCCCGTCCATGAGCAGCCTGATCCTCATCTCCCACGTCAAGGAAGGGGCGGAAATGGCGCGGCAGAGCAGGCTGGGCAAGGACATCATCGATATCATCAGTCAGCACCACGGCAAGAGCTTCATTTCGTTCTTTTACAACAAGGCCATGGAAGCCCGGGAAAAATCCAGGACCAGCAAAGGCGCATTGCTGCCCCCGATCAACATGGACGATTATCGCTATCCCGGTCCCAAGCCTCAGACCAAGGAAGCAGGACTGGTGATGCTGGCCGACGTTGTCGAAGCGGCCTGCCGTTCCCTGAGCGAACCCACCCCGGCAAGGATCCAGGGACTCGTACACCGGTTGATCAACAACATCTTCAGTGACGGTCAACTGGACGAATGCGAGCTCACACTCAAGGATCTTCATCAAATAGCCAAGCACTTCAACCAGATACTGGCCACCATCCATCACAAACGCATTGAATACCCGGGCGTTTCGGCAAGCGAAGGGAAGGGCAGAGCCGATGCCGTTGATCCAAATCAGCGAGAAGCAAAGCCGGATCGAGACAAACAGGCGGCGAATAAAGAGCGCGGCAAACCGGATCTTAAACGCCTTGGGATTCACTGATGCCGAGTTGAGTATCCTGATCGTCGACGACGAGGAAATGGCCGGTCTCAATTCAACGTACCGGCGCAAAGACACATCCACGGATGTGCTCTCGTTCCCGATGCGGGAAGGGGAATTCGGCGACGTCTGCGAGGAGGTCCTGGGGGATGTCGTGATCTGCGCTCCCATGGCGAAGCGCATGGGCGAGTTGCACGGCGCGTCTTTTCAGTCGGTAATGGATCTTCTTCTTGTTCACGGCATCCTTCACCTGGTGGGCCACGATCACGAACAAGGCCGCGGGGAGGCTGCCCGTATGGCCGACAAGACCATGGAACTGCTCAAAATGCTTGGGCATTCCGCGGAAAGCTTCGCTTGGTACGTGGACGGGCAGGACTAATCATCGCATTCCGATTCGCGTTCGAGATTGCAGAACAAGGGATCGACTGAAAAAGGAGAAAATGTGGCCCGACTTGCAATCAATGTGGATCATGTCGCGACGGTCAGGCAGGCACGACGGGCGTCGGAACCCGACCCTGTCACCGCCGCCGCCCTGGCTGAGCTCGCCGGAGCGCACGGCATCGTGGTGCATCTCCGGGAGGACCGGCGGCACATTCAGGACAGGGATGTGCAGGTCTTGCGACAGACCGTGAAGAGCAAGCTGAACCTGGAAATGGCGGCGACCAGGGAAATGATCCAGATCGCGCTCAACATCAAACCGGAGATGGTCACCCTCGTCCCCGAAAAGCGCCAGGAACTGACGACCGAGGGGGGCCTCGATGTCGTGAGCTTCGAGGGCGCGCTGGAGGAAGCCATCAAGACCCTTCACGAGGGAGGCATCGCGGTCAGCCTGTTCATCAACCCGGACCCCAGGCACATCAAGGTGGCCCACCGGCTCGAAGCCGAGTACGTGGAGATCCACACCGGAATGTTCGCCGAGGCGGATTCCTACACCCGGCGCCAGGAAGAGTACGAGCGCGTCGTGACCTCGGCCAAACTCGCCCGCAAGCTGGGTCTGGGCGCTCACGCCGGTCATGGGATAGGCTACCAGAACGTGCTGTGGCTGAGGAACATCCCCGAAATCCAGGAATTCAGCATCGGCCATGCCGTGATTGCCCGGGCGGTGCTGGTGGGCATGGAACGCGCCGTCCGGGAAATGCTTGCGCTGGTGAACGGTTAGATGGCCATCCGCGGCATCGGCATCGACCTGATCCGGGTCGACCGGCTCCGTCTCCTGCTGGAGCGCTGGGGAGCGCGGTTCGAACAACGCGTTTTCACCAGGAACGAACGGGAAGACTGCTCCCGGCGAAAGGACTATGCGGGCTGCCTGGCCTTGCGGTTTTCCGCCAAGGAGGCTTTTGCCAAGGCGTTGGGTACCGGGCTTCGAAACCCGGTCACCTGGCAGGATATCGAGGTGTCGAACGACTCGCTCGGGAAACCGACGATCTCTCTTTCCGAGAGCGCTCTGCGGTTCTGCCGGGAACACAATATCACTTCCTGGCACTTGAGCCTCACCGACGATGGCGATTACGGTGCCGCCGTGGTCGTGCTCGAAGGTCCCTCAGCGGCGCCCGGCACATCACCGGAAGGCGAGGCGGAGCCTTGAGCGGTCCCCCGGCGGGGGAAAAACCCCGCCTTTCCGGCCTTCAACCCCGATCTGCCGCAGCGCCGTCGCGCTCATTGCTTTGCGTCCCCACCAGGAGGTCATCATGTTCATCGTAACCGCGTCCGAAATGGCCGGGCTGGACCGCGCGACCATCGAGGAAATCGGCATCCCGGGGATCGTCCTGATGGAGAACGCCGCGCGGGGAGCCGCGGCGTTCTATCTGGAAGTCGTTCCCGACCTTCTCACGCGCCGCATCACGGTGTTGGCGGGAAGCGGCAACAACGCCGGGGACGGATTCGTGTTGGCAAGGCTGTTCAAGAACCAGGGAGCGGATGTCCGGGTGGTCTGCCTGAGGCCGCCGGAAAACCTTCAGGGGGATGCCCTGACCAACTTCAGGATTCTCGATAAGCTTTGCATCCCGGTGCGGACCTGGGAGGAACAGGGGGACTTCGATACGCAGTGGAGCGCGGTCCGGGAGAGCGGGACCGTCATCGACGCCATCCTTGGAACCGGTTTGAAAAGCGAGGTCCGGGGACTGTACCGGCAGGTCATTGAAGCCGCCAACGCGCTCCCGGTTCCGATACTCGCCGTGGACATCCCATCCGGGCTGGATGCGAGCACCGGGAAACCCTTGGGGACAGCCATCCGGGCAACCGCCACGGCCACTTTCGGATTCCTCAAGATCGGGCAGGTCGTCGAGCCCGGATGCGATTATGTCGGCCGCCTCAAGGTGATCGATATCGGCATTCCGCCGACTCTTTCGGAAAAGCACGGCATTCGTCGCCGGTGGCTGACCGATGAATCCCTGTCGGCTTGGGTGGAACCTCGCCCGGTCGGCACGCACAAAGGGAGCGCCGGGCACGTGGCGGTCCTGTCGGGCTCTGTGGGCAAGACGGGGGCGGCAACCCTGATCTGCCTCGGCGCGGGCCGTGTGGGCGCGGGACTGGTGACCCTGTTCATTCCGGCAAGTCTCAATCCCATCCTGGAGGTGAAGCTCACCGAGGCGATGACTTATCCCATACCGGAAACGCCCGGGCAGACCCCCGCTTCTGCGGCCTTGCCGGAAATCCTCGAGTTCGCCGGGGACAAGCAGGCCCTTGCCGCGGGACCGGGCATCTCCCTGCACCCGGACACGCAGCGGCTCGTGGAAGGCCTGATCGCTCAAGCCCCCTGTCCGATGGTCCTCGACGCCGACGCCGTCACCATCGTCTCCCGGACTCCCGATCTGCTGAAGAAGGCACGGCAGCCTCTCGTCCTGACTCCCCATCCCGGGGAGATGGCGCGTTTGATCGGCGGGACGGTGCAGACCGTCCAGGAAAACCGTATCGAAGTCGCCTCCGAGTTCAGCCGCAAATATGGAGTAACGCTGGTTCTCAAGGGCTTTCGAACCGTTGTGGCCGCCCCCGACGGCCGGCTGGCCGTCAACAGCTCCGGCAACCCGGCCATGGCCGGCGGAGGCATGGGAGATACGCTGACCGGAATGATCGCGGGATTCCTGGGGCAAGGCTACGAACCCTATCGCGCCGCGTGCCTCGGGGTTTACATCCACGGCGCCGCGGCAGACCGCAGGTTCGGCGGCGTGGCCACCCGCGGCATGCCGGCTTCGGACCTCCTCGACGACGTCCCGGAAGTGATCGGCCGCCTGGAGCGCCTGCGGAGCCGGTCGTGACACGGATCGTGCTCCATTCGCCTTCCGAGGAATGCACCTGCGCCATCGGCCGCGGGATCGCCGAGTTGCTGGAACCCGGCGATGTGCTGGCGCTATGGGGAGAGCTCGGCGCGGGCAAGACATTCCTGGCCGGCGCCATCGCTCACGGCCTCGGAGTTCCCGTGTCCGTGCCCATTACGAGTCCCACCTTCACCTTCATCAACGAATACGAAGGCCGCCTCCCCCTGGCCCATATCGATCTGTACCGCCTGAGCGGCCCGGATGACCTGGACACGCTGCCCTGGCAGGACGCGGTGTACGGCGCCGCCGCGGCCGTGATCGAATGGCCGGAACGCATGGGTGCCCTGCTCCCGGAAGAGCGCTGGGACCTCGGCATCGAGATCGCCGGCGACGAGAGCCGGACCTTTATCCTGACGCCGTCCGGGGCCGGGAACGATGCGCGCTCGCCGAAGTGGTTCGCGAAACTGCTCGAGATCGTTCAAAGCGGGGCGTGCCGGTAGACTCCCGTACCCGCGGGCATTTCACCGCCTCCCGGCCATGAAGGAAGCCCGGCGGGGCCTGCCTCGACACCCGCCGCGCAACATCACCCGATCAATCGAACAGGACCTGGTCATCCGGCTTTTCCACTTCCTTGGGAAATTCATGAAACGGAAACGGCTTCTCGTTTTCGTTCAAAGTCGCGTAGCGGATGATCCGATAGGCGTAGGTCGCCACTTTGTTGGAGAATTCCTTGAGGGGTTCGCTGTACTTCTGCGTGATGAGCAGATAGACGAATTGAAAAAGCACCGTCACCTGGACCACCACTTTCAGGACTTCCAGGATGATCAGGTAGAGCAGTGTATAAAGCAGCCTCAGTCCTATCTTCCCACGTGTCAGCTTCGTTCCTTCCGTGTCGTTCATGGCAGTTCTCCTGTAACGTGTGATGGGATTCCGCCGGATTCAGCCGGACTCGACCGGCAAAAACGGGAACCTGTTAGTCTTGCGGTGAATATGGGGGCACATTCGTCCGATGCGGGCGAGACCATTCGGTCTGCGCAAGGACCTCGTGAGCCGCTCGCGGCGGAGCGGGTCCCTCACGGTTCGCGTGCGCACCGGCACAGGCTCCGTCCCGGCCGTGCCGCAGGCCGGCGCGACCCGCGGGCACGGCGAAAGCACCCGCTCCGGACGGCCGGCTCCAGGACGAAGCTCATTCCACGGGATCGTCCGTCTTCAGCCAATTCCACTCCCCGGGATTCAAGGACAGCTTGGGAGACCAGAACAGCCGCCGAAAGTGATAGCCGTAGATGGCCATGGTCACCATGTCGGAAAAGGACTGGTGGTATTTGGAGACACCCTCCTGGATCAGTTTCCAGTAGTATTCGCGGCTCGGCTTCAGATCGGCTATGCCGAGGTAATACAGCGACCGCAGGAAGGTGAACAGGTCGTTTCTCTCGAGTTTGACCTCCACCCGCGGACGATAGTTCTTGAGGAACGCCAGGATGCGCCTGTAATACATCTCCGGCGAATAGATGGTGCTCATTACCCACTTGTACCCGTCGATAATCGTCTGGCGATCCATCCTGGGCGTGAAATTGAGGCTCCCGCTCACGTCCGTATTGTTGCCCGAAGCCTTGAACAGGAGCCGCCCCTCCTCTTCCAGCCGCTTGTAGAGCCGAGTTCCCGGCAGTGCCGTGAGCAGCCCGATCATGGCCGTCACGATGCCGTTTTTCTGGATGAAGTTGACCTGCCTCTGGAAGATGTCGGGGGGATCGTTGTCGAAGCCGATGATGAAACCGCCCATCACCGCCATCCCGTGCGCGTGGATGGCGCATACGGATTCGGAGAGACTGCGCCGCAGGTTCTGCGCCTTTCCGCATTCTTTCAGGCTCGCCTCGGACGGAGTTTCGAGACCGAGGAACACCTTGTTGAAACCCGCCGCAACCATGAGGTTCATCAATTCCACGTCGTCGGCGAGGTTGACCGAAGCCTCCGTGAAGAAGGTCAGTCGGTGCTTTTTAACGCTCTGCCACGCGATGATTTCTCTCAGGAGGCTCTTAACCTTCTGCTTGTTGCCGATGAAGTTGTCGTCCACGATGAACACGGACCCTCGCCAACCGCGATCGTACAAGGCATCCAGTTCGGCGATCACCTGCCCGTTGGGCTTGGTCCTGGGCACACGACCGTTGAGCACGATAATGTCGCAGAACTCGCAATCGAAGGGGCATCCCCTCGAGAACTGGATGCTCATGCTGGCGTAATCCTTGAAGTCGATCAGGTCCCACCTGGGAATGGGCACATTGTCCAGGGAAGGGTACGAACCGGCTTCGTACAACGGCTTCGGCACACCGTTTTCAAGGTCTGAAGCCAGTCTGCCGACCACGGCCTCGCCCTCCCCGATGACGAGATGGTCCAGATCCCGGAACTCGTCCCGGCAGGAGCTGAACAGCGGGCCGCCGCCCACCGTTTTGACGCCCAGCCCGCGGCACCGGTCCACCACCGCGCGGGTCGATTCTCTTTGCGCCAGCATGGCGCTCACGAAAACATAGTCCGCCCAGAGAAGCTCGGCGTCCGACATCTCCCGTACGTTCAGGTCGACCAGGCGCATCTGCCAGGAAGCGGGCAGCATGGCGGCGACGGAGAGGGCGCCCAGCGGAGGAAAAGCGGCTTTGCGGCGCACGACGCGCAACGCGTGGCGGAAACTCCAGAAGGTTTCAGATACTCTGGGATACACGAACAGTATCTTCATGAATGGATCCTCTGTGGCATGAGGGACGGCAACAAGACTGTACCTGGGATGCAGTTTATTACCGGCGAATGCTCAAATCAAGAAAATCCCGACGCGGCCCGCGGCCATTCCCCATGACAAAGGAAACGATTCCGATTCCCTTCTCCGGCTTGACGGCGATCCGCAGCCACTGAACGGGACGGTCCGCCGCGGGTTCCGGGCTCGACCGAAACGAACCCCGGACGCGATGGCGGCCGCGCCCATGTCCGGTCGAAGACACGAAGACACAAAGTCGTTGACGATTCCCGCCGGGCAGGGATGAAAAGCACTATACAAACCGGGACATTTATTTTATTAAACTATGTTTTCTACGGCCGGGCAGTCCCGGTTTTTCTTCACGTATTCCCCTGCTCTGCGAAACGCGAGGGTGAAACGATTCGGCTTTTTCAGGGAGGTCGAAGTCAGATATGGCGCTTGTCGTACAGAAATACGGCGGTACGTCGGTTGCGAATCCGGAACGCATCAAGGCCGTGGCCGAGAAAGTGGTGGGCCGTCGCCGGAAGGGTGACGACCTCGTGGTCGTTCTGTCGGCCCGGGCCGGAGAAACCGACCGATTGATCGCGTTGGCTCACGAAGTGAGCCTTTCTCCCGACGCCCGGGAAATGGACGTGCTTCTGGCCACCGGCGAACAGACCACCGTCGCGCTTTTCAGCATGGCGGTGAGGAACCTCGGAGTGGAAGCGATTTCAATGACCGGCTACCAGGCGGGCATCAACACCGACCGCAGCTACGGCCAGGCCCGGATCAGCGGGATCGAGACCCGGCCCATCATGGAAAAGCTTCATGAAGGCAGGATAGTGGTTGTCGCGGGCTTCCAGGGATATGACGACGAGGGGAACATAACGACGCTCGGCCGCGGGGGTTCCGACACCACGGCAGTGGCGCTGGCAGCGGCCCTGGGAGCCGACGTGTGCGAAATATACACCGATGTGGAAGGCGTTTTCACGGCGGATCCCAACGTCTACTCCAAGGCAAGGAAACTCGACCGGATCAGCTATGAGGAAATGTTCGAAATGGCGAGCATGGGCGCTAAGGTGCTGCACCTGCGTTCGGTCGAATTCGGCATGAAATACCACGTTCCCATCATGGTGCTTTCGTCTTTCACGGACGCCCCCGGCACGCTCGTCACCAAGGAGGATGAAGAGATGGAAAAAGTGGTCGTATCCGGAATCACTTACAACAAGAACGAGGGCCGGATCACCATCACCAATGTTCCCGATCAGCCGGGCATGGCCGCCAGGGTGTTTCGGCCCATCTCCGATGCGGGCATCAACGTGGACCTCATCGTTCAGAGCGGCGCCGGGATTCCGGGACGCGCCGATATTTCCTTCACCGTTCCCAAGACCGCGCACAAGAAGGCCATGGAGATCGTTGAAGCCGTGGCGCGGGAAATCGATGCGGGCCCCGTTCACGGCAATGCGAGCATCGCCAAGATTTCCATCATCGGGCTGGGGATGAGAAATCACAGCGGCGTGGCCGCCAAGATGTTCGATTCGCTGGCTCGCGAGAACATCAACCTCAAGATGATCAGCACCTCGGAAATAAAGATTTCGTGCATCATCGAGGAAAAATACGCTGAACTGGCCGTGAGAGTGCTTCACGACGCGTTCGAGCTCGAGACGGCGCCCCACGGGAGAATCGAGGTCCAGGAAGAGACGTGATCGCGGAGTGCGGGTTCACGCTGTTTCGCTCCCCCGGTCTTCCACCGCAACACATCGCCTTGCCGCCCGTTCACGCTGAAAACGGATGAACACTCGCCACGCGGGTCCGGAAAACTCCGGAAGCCCTTTCGAGAATCCGCGACGCTTTCCCGCCGTTCGGCTTCTTGTGCAAAGCTTGCTGCCTGCGCGGCTTCCGGGGAGGCTGCGCGACCCCCCGGCAGGGGACGCAAGCAGTGGAGCACGACCTGCCGGCGCGGCCGATGTTCCCCGTTGACGCAGACCTCGTCCGGTTCCTTTTCATGTTTGCCTTGAAACCCCCGCCGCCCGGCACTGCGGGCGACGGCCGGGATCGAGATTCATCGAGGACAAGCCTATGCGAAAAGTGGAAATATACGACACGACGCTTCGGGACGGCACCCAGGCCGAAGACTTCGCGCTTTCGGTGGAAGACAAGGTCCGGATCGCGCTGAAGCTCGATGACATGGGGTTTCATTACATCGAGGGTGGATGGCCGGGTTCGAATCCGAAAGACATGGGGTTCTTCGACGAAATCCGGAACTACGATCTCAAACACGCGCGAATCACGGCCTTTGGAGCAACCCACCATCCTTCGCGCACCGCGGAAACGGATGAAAACCTGAAAGCGATCGTGGACGCCGGGACCGAGGTCGCCACGATTTTCGGCAAGAGCTGGACCGTGCACGTGAAGGACGCCCTGAACACGACGCTCGAACGGAACCTGGAGCTCATCCGGGACAGCCTCGGTTATCTGCGCCGGCATTTCCAGACCGTTTTCTACGACGCCGAGCATTTTTTCGACGGTTTCAAGGCAAACAGGGAATACGCGCTCGCCACGATCCAGGCGGCCGTCGACGCGGGCACCGAGTGCGTCGTCCTGTGCGACACGAACGGAGGCTGCCTCCCCGGCGATATCCGGGACGCCGTCACCGCCGTCAAGGAGCGGTTTCCCGGAATTCCTTTCGGCATCCACACTCACAACGACTCCGATCTGGCGGTGGGGAACACGCTGATCGCCGTTGAGCTCGGCGCGGTCCAGGTACAGGGAACCATCAACGGAATGGGCGAACGCTGCGGCAACGCCAACCTGTGTTCCATCATCCCCAACCTGATGCTCAAGATGGGGATTTCCTGCATCGACGAGGAGAATCTTCGCAAGATGCGCCCTGTCAGCCGGTACATCCTGGAAGTGGCCAATGTACCGTCGAACCGTTACCAGCCGTTCGTCGGACGCAGCGCCTTCGCTCACAAGGGGGGAGTTCATATCAGCGCCGTCGAGCGCAACCCCGTCACATACGAGCACATCAATCCCGAACGGGTCGGAAACCGACGGCGCGTTCTGATTTCCGACCTGTCCGGTCGGGCGGCCATTAAGCGCAAGGCGCAGGACTACGGCCTTCGGATCTCCAAGCGGGATCCCATCGCCATGCAGGTGCTTGAAGAGCTCAAAGACCTCGAAAATCAGGGATTCCAGTTCGAAGCGGCGGAGGCGAGCTTCGAGCTGCTCATCAATCGCGCCATGGGCCGCAGCAAGCGCTATTTCGAGCTGCTGGGCTTCCGGGTGATCGACCAGAAGCTGGCCGAAGAGCATCCGCCGGTGGCCGAGGCAACGATCCAGATCAAGGTGGGCGGCAAGGTCGAGCATACGGCGGCGCTGGGGAACGGCCCGGTGAATGCCCTGGACAACGCCCTGCGCAAGTCCCTCGAAAAATTCTACCCGCGACTCAAGGAAATGGAACTGAGCGATTACAAGGTCAGGGTGCTTCCGGGGAGCCCGGGAACGGCCGCGAGAGTCAGGGTTCTGATCGAGTCCCGGGATGCGCAGGATCAATGGAGCACGGTGGGCGTATCCCACGACATCATCGAGGCGAGTTGGCAGGCCCTTGTGGACAGCATCAACTACAAGATGTACAAGGTGGAAAAGACCGACAGGGAAGACTGATTCCGCGGGAGCGTCGCCGAATTCGCGCGCGTTCGGGAAATCCGGGAACACCGGCATCGTATTCCGTCCTTGCCGGCCAACCACGGGGAGAGGAGTTGAAGATGAAGAAGCTTTATCTCGCATGCCTTGCAGCCGGGTTTGTTTTCATGGCCTGTACCCTTGCCCGGGCCCAGGATGGGGGCATCAGCGCATCCGACGTTGCGGGCGTGCCGAGCGAATTCGCCAAGGTCGAGAAGGAACCCGACCCCGCCCTCCTGGGCGGCTGGAAGTGCGTGTACCAGCGTTTTCGTCCGAAGACCGGCGACTACGACCCCGAACCGGTGGAGTTCTACCTGGCCAAATACGGCGACAAGTTCGGACTCTATTTCTATCGATCCAAACCGGAAGGCGGGGGCAAAGTCTACCGCGGCTGGCGGGAATTCACGATCAACGGCAAGGAAATCACTTCCGAGACCGGAATTCGTTTCTTCACGGAAGGCGGCAAGGTCTTTTTCAGCTGGGAACGCGGCCAGAAGGAAAAGCCCGCCGAGATGACACGCATCCCGGGACTCGACAAGTAGTCCTCCCGACGCCGCGGGCGCGTGACGCCGGGGACCGGCTTTGCGCTCTCCCGCGCAACGTCGCGGGAATTGCATGATGCCCGGGAATGCACTATCCTGTTCACAACGCTCCGGACAGGGGCGCGTCGTCCCGCCGTTGTCGCGGCACCTGGCCGGGCATTGCCGTCACGGGACTTGCGAAACGTGACACCGGATTCCACGTGGAAAAGAATTCCGGGACCGGAAGCATCGAACGCGAACTCCGCGTCGCCGTCGCCACCGTTGCCGCGGCCGTTTTTCTGACGGTTCCGGCGCGGTTCCACCATACGCGGTCGGCATCGACCGTTTCCTCCCCCGCCCCGATCCTTGCCGAAGCCCGCGGCGATGTCCGAAATCCCGGAATCTACGTTCTGGACCAGGGGCGGGATTCCGTTGCCGGATTGCTTGACGCCGCCGGAGGGCTCGGCCTCGGGATCACGATGGAGGGAACGGCCGGAATCGGCTTCACGGAACGTTTGAAAAGCGGCCAGGCCGTGCAGTTCGCAAAAGGGCCTTCCGGCGCGCCGGAAATCCGGATCGAGGAGATGCAGGCCGCCGCTCTCCTGACCATCGGAGGGAAGCTGGACCTGAACCGCGCCGGAGTGAAGGATCTGTGCCTCATCCCCCGGATGAAACCGGAAACCGCCTCCGCCATCGTCGCGCGTCGCGCTGAACGCCCGTGGAACTCCCTGCAGGAGCTGGGCGAGCTTCCCGGCATCGGGCCGAAGACGATCGAGAACTGGCGGGAGTACCTCGAGGCGGCGCCTGTCCCCCCGGCCGGCACACACTGACCGGAGGGACGGCAAAGACTCTGCTGCCGCGTGCCTGAATCGGGCCTCAACACGATGCCCGTCACAATTGAGGCGTTGTCTCCGATCGGAGGAACCGCTCGGCGAAATTACCGCCCGCCCTGCAGAAGGCGCGGGGGAGAAACCGGGCCGGCATGGAGTTCATCGAAGGGAGGGCGAGATGAATGAGCACGGCGCAACCCACGGACCGGACGTGTCGCACCGGAGCGAAAACGAGCGCGACCTGGAGCTGCTCAGGAAATACTCGCACGACAGAGGCCTCAACCGGCTGCTGCGGACGGTCGTCGAAGAAGTGCGCAATTACGCCGAAGACCAGATCTCCAGGATCAGGCGTCTGACCCAGATCGGCATTTCGCTGTCTTCCGAGAAAAACATAAGCCGATTGCTGGAGATGATCGTGTCGGAGGCCCGCCGATTCACCAATGCCGATGCGGGAACCCTGTACATCGTCGATTCCGGAAGGACGGAGCTCCGTTTCGCCATCATGCAGTGCGAGAGCATGAACGTGATGATGGGCGGCGCCGGCGGCCACGCCATCGACCTGCCGCCCATTCCGCTCATGAAGGGCGGCAAGCCGAATCATGCCAACGTGTCCTCCTATGTCGCGCTGACGGGTGAAATTGCCAATATTCCCGATGTTTACGTCGCCGGCCATTTCGACTTCACCGGCCCGAGGGAATACGACGCCAGAACGGGCTATCGTTCGAAATCCATGGTCGTCATTCCCATGAAGAACCACGAGAACGAGATCATCGGCGTCCTGCAGCTGCTCAATGCGACGGACCCGGAAACAGCCTCCATTGAGGCCTTTCCCGACGAACACGTGGGCCTCGTCGCGTCGCTGGCCTCCCAGGCGGCGGTCGCCCTGACCAACGCTCAACTCATCCAGGAGCTCAGAAATCTCCTGAACGCCTTCATCAAGAGCATCGCGACGGCCATTGACGACAAGTCCCCGTACACGGGCGGACACATCCGCAGGGTGGTCGACCTGACCATGATGCTGGCCGGAGCGGTCAACGAGACCGCGAAAGGAGCGCTGGCCGGGGTTTCCTTCAACGCCGACCAGCTGGAAGAGCTCCGCATGGCGGCCTGGATGCATGACGTGGGGAAGATCACGACCCCGGAACACATCGTCGACAAGCGCACCAGGCTCGAAGCCATCCATGACCGGATAAAGCTCATCGAAACCCGTTTTCGACTCATCGAACAGACCATTCGAAACGACTTCCTCGAAAGTCGAATCCGCTGGCTGGAAAGCGGCGGCTCCGATCCGTCGTCGGCGCCTCTCCGGGCCGAGCTGGACGCGGCATTGGGGGCGTTGCGCGAACAACGTGAATTCGTTGCGCGGTGCAACAATCCCGGGGAGTTCATGGCCCCCGCGAAGGTCGACCGGTTGAAGTCGATCGCCGCGCGGACCTTCACGCTGGGCGGAACGGCATTCCCCTATCTCACGGAAGACGAGCTCCACCACCTCTCCACTCCCAGCGGAAGCCTCACGCGCGAGGAGAGAACCGTGATCGAGCACCACGCCATCATGACGTTGAAAATCCTGAGCGAGCTGCCTTTTCCGGGAAGGCTTGCCCGCGTCCCTGAATTCGCCGCCGGTCATCACGAGAAAGTGGACGGATCGGGTTACCCGTTGGGTCTCAAGGAAGGCGAGCTGCCCATCGAATCCAGGATATTGGCCATCGCCGACATTTTCGAGGCGCTGACCGCCGGGGACCGTCCCTACAAGCATCCCATGAAGCTGTCTCAAGCCGTCAGAGTGCTGGAATCGATGAAGAAGGACCGTCACATCGACGCGGACCTGCTGGATCTTTTCCTCTCGGAGGGCATTCACCGGAGATACGCGGAAAAGGAACTCCGCCGCGACCAGTTGGACGAAGGTTAGACCCGGGCCCGCTTCGGCGTGGGTTCCCATGGGGGGAGACGCATGGCCGACAGGACGATCGTAAAGCAACTGCGGATTTCACGGGAAAAGGCAAGAGCTCTCGGAGAACAGACCGTCGCAATCCTGAGCGCCGGATACTACATCACCGAATCGGGCGTTCGGGTCGACATCCGGCGGCAGGTCGACGCTGCGGTTCGCGGAACGGTCTCGTATCCGCCCGGCAAAACGCCGCTCGGCGTGTCGACGCGTCAGGGCGCCACGATGGTCGAAGTGCGTAATGAAACGACGCTGGCCGCGGCCCGCGCCCTGACGGCATCGGGGCTGCAAACCGCGGCCCTCAATTTTGCCTCCGCCACGACGCCGGGCGGCGGGTTCCTGCAGGGCGCGCGGGCGCAGGAAGAATACCTGGCGAGATCCTCCGCGCTGTGGGCCTGCCTGCGCGATAACCCCATGTATGCCCACCACCGGGCGCAACGCCATCCATTCTATACCGATTATGTGCTCCATTCCCCGGATGTCCCGGTGCTGCGCGACGATGACGGGGTTCTGCTGGAGGAGCCGTATTTATGCTCGATCATCACTTCTCCCGCGGTCAACGCGTTCCAGGTGTGGCGCTACGCACCCGAACGCATTTCCGAGATTTCCCCCGTAATGAAGACGCGGATACTCAAGGTTCTGGCCGTCGCGATAGAACACGGCCACGAAGCGATCGTGCTGGGGGCCTGGGGTTGCGGGGCGTTCGGAAACGACGCCGGCGAGATTGCGAACCTTTTCCGAAACGCCCTGGAAGCCGACTTTCGCGGTGCGTTCGAACGCGTCGTGTTTGCCGTAGCGGATTGGTCCGAGGATGAAAGGTTCATCGGACCGTTTCTTCGGGCGTTCGGCGGAGGGCAAGTCCGGTTTGCATAGACCGCCGGCACGGTCCGGGCCGTTCACCCAAGGAATCCGGTGCGCGCGCGGCCTTCGCTTCCTCGATGCGCCCGGCTCCGGTGGCGCCTGGTCTGGAGGCGCGCCACCAATGAGCCCCATGCCCCGCCGGAATCCGGATGAGCGAATTTTCATGCGGCGAAGCTCGATCCCGCGAGCAAAACTGTGCACCTCCTGCATGGAATCTGTTATAATAAATATTTGTTGGCCGTCAGTTATCACCCATAACGAAAAGAGAGGGAATTCCGAATGAAACAGCCGAGCAAATCCGCTACCGACCTGAAGGCACTGATCAATCACGCGATTCAGGATCTCGAGGTGACTCCGTCGGAATACCAGGCGATCATGGATCTCGCCCACAGCGACAGCGTCCTGGACAAAGAGGAGAAGGCGCTCCTCTCCCAGTTCAACGAAATGATAAGCAACGGGACCATTTCGAGGGTTCGGGGTTGATCGGCGGGAGCCCGCGGATCTTGTCCCCCGGTTTCCGTCGTCGGTTCCCTTTCGGAACCCCGTGAACGGCGAGGGATTATCCCGGCGGCGCGGCCTCATGCCGAGTTGCATTCAGGATCGCAAGATACGGAATCAACGAAAAATGAGGCGGGCGGGGATAAACCCGCGCCTATGGTCCGATGTGCCGGTCAGACATGGCAATAGGCCGGTTCGGCCGTAGCAAGGGGAGGGCTTTATGCCCTCCCGCCCGGGCTCAAGCGGCGCACGGCCGAAGCGGGAGATGCGCGGTCTCGTCCCGGGGGGATATCCCGCCGATAAGGGACGGTTTCCGCTTCACTTTCCCTTCCCGATGGCCACGAGCCGCAGGAGGTCCGCCACGGGTTCCGCCGGCGGCCCGAGGAGCGGGATCTCCATGTGGGGCGTCTCGCTCGCCACGAAATAGATCTCTCCCCGGGAAACCGGGCGCGCGGGCCATTCCCGGTTGATGCGGAGCCCGTGTCGGCCGACGTGGGCGGCGAGCTCGGCGCTGTTCCGTTCGCACGCCCCCCGCGTATGCACATTCACGAAGAAAGCCTTCCGGCCCTTTCTTTGAATCCACTTCCCGAACTTGTCCACGTCCTCGTAAAGCGCGTCCAGGAGGATCACGCCTTCGATCCGCTCGCTCGCTCCTCCGCGGTCGAGAATGTAGGCCACTGCCTTGTATCCCCCGCTGAAGGCGGCCAGCAGGATGGGGGCGCTCCGGCAGCGGTCGCGGTGTTTCCCGCCGAGTCTCGCGCTCACCGTATCGGCCGCTTCCTCCATGAATGCGCCGAACGCCCCTTTGCGAAAGAGCTTCCCCGGGCTCGAATCCGCGGCGTCCCTGGCAAGCTGGGGCATCACGAGGATCACGTTCCTGCCCGAAGCGTCCACCTGCCCGTCCAGGTTGAACTCGGCGTTGGTCTTACGTACGTCCGACTTGATTCCGTGGAAAAAAACCAGGAATGCGAAGGGCTTCTTCGGGTTGAAATGCGGCGGGACATGGAACAGGACGCCGCGATCCACGTAGTGGTCTTTTTCCGGGAGCCTCTCTCCGTACCGGTTGGTGTGAGAGCGCGCGCCGGTCTCGGGATCGACGTGATCGAAGAAATCCACCCGGGTATCGCCGTACTTGCCGCGATAGGGGAACGGAGCGGCGTCCAGGTTAACGATGAAGGTGCCTTCCCGCGCCCGGCTTGCCTCGGCGGCCCGGGCCGCGGTTTCAGAACCCGGTTTCTCCCCGGCCGAAAGCGGTGCCGGGTTCTCCCCGCCTCCACCGGAATTCCCCATGGCGCCCGCTCCCCCGGCGGCCGGAACCGCCGATACGCAGCACACGGCCACGCCGGCCGCCGCAACGGCGACGCGCAGCAGCTTCAAGGATAACGCTCTCACCATGTGCGATCGCTCATCGAACCGCGGCCGGAACATCCGGTTTGCGCAGTCCCCGGAAGGAAACCAGGGCGACCAGGTACGCGACGGCCGATACGAGAAGGATCGAAGACAACCCGAACAGCACGGACAACAACGGCGCAAGGGCGGCCCCCACGACGGAAAAGGAGCCGTTGATGCCCCACGCCCACACGAAGAATTCTTCCTTGCCCAGCTCCGAGAGGGTGGCCATCCCGAGGGCGAAGGGAAACCCCATCAGGAAAGCCGGTGGAAAGAGGAGCGCGAGGCACGCCAGGATCCTCGCCCAGTAGGGATACGTTCCCACGCCGGCCAGCAGCGGATCGAGGCCCACGGCGTAAAGCAGCAGAATCCCCACGATGGAGGAGCAGACCACGAGGATGGTGCCGGACGCCCGGGAAACGAACCTTCCCGACACGTAGCTGCCCACCCCGGAGAAGAGCAGCATGCCGGTGATCAGAACCGCCACGGATACCGTGGCGTTTCCCAGGCACAACAGCACCTTGCTGATCATGCCGATTTCGATGACGATGTAGCCGATGCCCAGGCACAGAAAGTAGGCCACGATGCCGAGCTTGCCGCGGCGCCGCCCGAAGAAGGCCTTCCAGCCGAAAGCGACGGGAAGCAGCAGGAGAATGGACCCGAGGGAGGCGGACAGGAAAAGCGTCGCCCAGAGCAGCAGGTATCCCCATTCGTCGGAGATGGATTCCAGCCGGTCCGCGAAATCCGCGATGTCCGCCGGCTTAACAAACCCCGCGAAATACGGGCGGTCGTTGGTCAGCCAGTCGGTGTTGAAGACGTACCCGTCGCTCACCGTCTTGAAATCGCCGTGGATGAGCCGATCCACCACCAGCCGGTACAGGTTTCCGGCCGACAGATCCTGAGCTTCCGCCTGCCCGCCCGAAGCGTCCGCGGCGGGAACGACCGCCGCGGAAAGGTCCCCGGGCGTGTTCACGGCGGCGGTCGTTTCCCCGGGCGGCGAACCCACGCTGATCGGAAACCCCGCGCTTTCCGGTCCCGCGTCTCCCCGGGGCCCGAAGTACACGCTCCGATAGGCGTCAAAAACGGCCGCGAGATTTCCGGCCGCCCCGTCCCGTTTTTCCCATGGCCAGACGACCTCGAAGCTCATCTTTGCGCAGTACTTGCCAAGCTCCCGGAATTCTTCCGCCGTGAACCCGCCTTTCTTGTACAGTGCCGTGAGCGTGGAAAGATAGGTGTGAGCGATGAACAGGCTCTGGCCGGTGCGTTCCGGCCCGGCCTCCCCCGCGGCCTTGATGATGGTGGTCAGAAGTTTCAGCGCGGACTTGGGAGGATCCTCCCTGTTCCAGACGGTCACCGAAAGAATGCCGCCGTCGCGCAGGGCGCGGATACACTCCAGGAAGGTCTCCTTCGTATAGGTATACTTCTCATGGATGGGCGACCCGCCCGGCATGGAAAGCCCCGTCGAATCGGCCAGGCTGAGATCGACGATGTCGAACGCCTCGCGCCGTTGCCCGACGTAGATCCTGCCGTCGCTCGGGACCAGCTCGACAAGGGGGTTCGCAAGCACGTGCCCCGTGAACTCCGCAATGAACGCGCTGTCGCGCACGGCCCGTATCACCATGGGACTGCCCTCGGCCACGGTGACCTTGCGCGCCCCCATGGCGAGGGCCACGTTCGTCGAGATGCCTCCCCCGAACTGCATCACCAGCACCTCGGGCTCCTTCTTCAGGAGATAAGGCATGGACAGGGGCAGGAACCGGATGTATTCCTTCTGCTTGTCCGGGAGCTTCTTCATGATGCCGATGGGGCCGTCCCCGTCGATGTACATCCCGAGAAAGGCTTGTTCCGGCATCTCGTCGAGGTAGAGCGTGGCCGCGTCGCTGAGGCCCGGGGCGAAGTGAAAATACGAGCTGGAATAGACTTCCAGCAGCCCGAACGGGCTCGCGCTGAGGTAGACCCGCTTGGCGTCGGGAAACTGCCGGGCGTAGCTCACGCCCTTGTAGGGGGACACGTTGATCTGCACGAATGCGTGGCCCGTGAGGAGCGAAACCAGCACCGACACCGCCAGGGCGGGCAGGAGCCGCGGCTTTCCCCGCCCTGCCAGCCACAGGAGCGCCCCCGCCGCCCACAGGGCGAGGGGCGCCAGGTAGAGCCGCTCGGGCAGCAGCCCGTACATGGCCGCGAAGAGGACCATCCCGCCGAAGCCGGACCCGCACATGTTGGCGAAATACACTTTGCCGAAGCTTCGCTGCCCCATGAGGAAGAACAGCCCGAGCAGCATGGCGCCGATGAGAAACGGGATGAAGTACAGGAGGAAATAGCACCCGAGATAGACTTTCTGATTCGCATCCGAGGCGAGGAAAATGGGGTTGAAAGGCACGCTCTGCGCGAGCGAATTGGCCGCCGTCATCGCCGGTCCGAACAGGATCACGCCCCCGTTCATCCAGGCGGTCATCCGTTCCTTGAAGGCCCCTTTCCAGATGCACAGAACGGTGCTGAACACCCCGAACCCGAGCATCGCAATGCTGACGATGGTGGAGCCGAAATGAGACCAGCCGCTGTTGGCGAACACGCGCATGACGAACAGCTCATACGCGATGACGGCGCCCGAAATGAGCGCCAGCGCAAGGGTGTCCCCGAGGGGGAGACGCTCGGTGGTCGGGCCGGTGCCCGCAATGTCGCTCATTTGAAGTGCGTGCCGCCCCCCTTCTTGGTGAACGGGACGAAGGCTTCCTTCTTGCGCCCCTGGTAGATGTCTTCCCGGACGATGGCGATGTTCCCGTCGGCGTCCCGGTTCTTGGTGACCTTGAGGACCACCTGGGCCCCCGGCGGTCCCACGGGGATGACCATGACTCCGCCGGTCTTGAGCTGCTTGAGCAGAGGCGGCGGGATGTGGTCGATGCCGCAGGTCACGATGATCTTGTCGAAGGGCGCGTGCTCCTCCCATCCGTAGTATCCGTCATCGGCCTTGCGCCCGATGCCGGCGTACTCCGGGTATCCGGCGGCGACGAGCCCGGTGTAGAGCCGATCCGTCTCCTGGGCCAGGGGCTCGATGATTTCCACCGTGTAGACCCGGTCGGTGAGATAGGCCAGCATCGCCGCCTGGTAACCCGATCCCGTTCCGATTTCGAGCACCTTTTCGCCGGGCTTGAGGTCCAGGGCGGAAGTCATGCGCCCGACGAGGTGCGGACCGGAGATGGTCACGCCGTAGTGAATGTCGAGAAACGCGTGATCGTAGGCGCGGCCGAGATTCCATTTCCTGCAGAAAAATTCCCGCGGGGTCAGCAGGTAGGCCTTGACCTCCCTTTCGGTCTTCAGATCCTTGTTGTGGATCATCGCCACTCCCCGCTCGAAGCGCTGCTTCAAGTATTTTTCCTCCTCGCCCCGCTTTTCTTTCATATAGCTCACGAACTTCTGAAGGGAATCGACCGGAGGATCGAGATCGGGCACCCCTCGGGAGGCGGCCGGGGCCGGGGTGACGGTCTTGGCGGGGGGCGGCTCCACCGGATTGCCCTGTCCCGGAGCGCCTGCGACGGGCGGGCTCGGCGCAACGACATTGCCCTGCCCGGGGGTAAGGGTCCCGGCGGGCTTCCGCTCCGCGGCAATACCCTGTCCCGGCGTGACGGCCCCGGCCTGGCCCGGCTCCGCGGCATTGTCCCGTTCCACGCCGCCGGGACTTGGGCCAGCAGCGCCTGGCGCTCCCCGCGCGATTGCCCGGTCGTCCGGCGAGAAGGCGAAAGCGGAGACGAAAACGCCCGCAACGGCAAGACAGATTCCCGCAAACACAACGAACACGCGCATGGTTTTCCCGTGGATCATTTCATCTTCCTCGAGCTCTGCTTCTCCGCGGCGATACGGACCGTGCCGGAAAGAAAGGAATCCCGGCCGCCGTGATAACCGGGAGGTTCAAGACGCCGGGCGGCAGGAGCATGTCCTGCCGCCCGGAACACGTTCATGTTCAAGGATCCTTGCGATTGTCTCGATCGATCGTTCGGTCGGAACCAAATGACCAATCGGTGCATCTCTACCTTACAACAAGCGATTTGTGAAGTGCTCCGAAAAATCGTCCGTCCCGCAAAAAATGCCGCCCGAGCCGGGTGGAGCGGGGAGCGTTTTGCCGGCTTGGCCATGGGCGGGATGAAACCGCGCCCACCCCACCGAAACGTAGGGTGGGATGCGCGGCAGCGCAGCCCACGGCTCTGACGGCCCCCTGCCCCGGCCGTCGGCGGCATGAGAAAGATGGGGCCGTCGCCGCTCTGGTTTCCCGGGCGATCCATTTCTTCGCCCTCTGTTTCTCATGAAGCCGGACAGACCGATTTTTTTTCGACCATCCCTTCGCCGCCCCCCTTTATTCCGACCACTGATTCAGGGCCGAATTAATATATTAAATTCTCTTAATGATTGACTTTTTTTCGTCTTTTCCCTCCATTGAATCAAAATTGGAGACCTATGGTGAATCCAGCGTATAACCCATTGAAATGGTATATAAAATTTATGACACACAGATACACATTCATACTTCATGCAAATCTTCTTGATCTTTATTTGAACCTCGCTATAATTGGCGGAAACAGTGTGGGACAAGCTATTGATCCGCATGACGCGCTCAGCTTAAAAGCCGAGAACAGTTCTTAACGATCCTTTTGACCTTCTTCTCTCCCCTGCACTGTATTGTTTCAAGACTCTAGTTGTTCGCCGCAGTTAACCTTTTCTTAGTGTCCGTTCGGGAGACCTCTTGCATGGAACAGGTTTGTTCCTGTTCCGTCGGAGCGAAAGACGTCGGATGTTTGCGTGCGTTTGTGGCTCCGTTTTCCCGAGGACGTGATCGCGTTTTCAAGCCCATATCGATTCCGCCCTGGCGGTTACATGATGAAAGGGATCTGTAACCGAGTTTGCGGAGCTTTGCGCGGGCGGTCCTTGAATGTTCCCCGATTTTGAGCGCTCACTTCAGGCAAGAGCGCAGACGTTGTGCCGAAAACGAATGTCGCGCGGCCGCGGTTGCTCGCGGGCGCATGGTTTACAGATTCCGTTCGGCCGTATCGATCACCCCGAGTCGGCGTGATCGAGAGGGTATGGCCTTCGCGGCCGCGGAAGGTTCGCTCCGCCCCGTTGCGCGGCCAGTGGAGGAATACCCGTCCACGGGCGTGGGCGCGGGTCGCGGGGGCAAGCTTTCGTGCTTTGCCTGACAATCCGGAACGAGAGGAACATCGATGAGGTTGACGCGCAGTCTTTTGGCGATCCTGGCCGTCTGCATGTGGATATCGGGCTGCGGCGGGGCCACGTGGGAGAACCGCGTGGTGTCCGGCAGCACCGGGCCCGTGTGGGAAATCCGGTCCGCCCGGTCTTCGCGGGCCGTTCAGTCCGTGCCGCAGCAGGCCCTGACCGAGGTGGACCCCCAGGCCAGACAGATCCGGCTCCAGGAACAGCTGTTGAAGCAGGCCGCCCTGGCGGGCGGAGGCGACTTCAAGGATTACCGGGTGGGCCCGGAGGATTTGTTGCAGGTCGGTTTCCTCGATGCGGAGAAGCTCAGCTCGGAGGTCCGGGTGGACGGCGAGGGCAGGATCCGGCTGCTGCTGGTCGGTGACGTGGAGGTGAGCGGTCTGACGCCCGTGGAGATCGCGAGGAAGCTCACGCGGCTCTACCGGGAGGGCGACTACCTGCGCAATCCCCAGATCGCGGTGGCCGTCAAGGAATACCGGCATCAGAAGGTCGCCGTGACGGGAGCGGTGAACAAGCCCGATCACTACGCGCTCATCGGCCCGCGCACGCTCCTGGAAGTGCTGGGCATGGCCGGGGGGCTGTCGGAAAAGGCCGGCGAGTCGGTTCACGTCATACGCCCCCGGGACGGCGCTTCGGCGTCTTCGGCCGAATCGCTCGAACCGTCCGCATCTTCGGGGACGCAGACCGTCGTCGTGGATCTCAACCGGTTGCTGCTCAAGGGCGCCACCGAGTTGAACGTCCCCGTCAGGAACGGAGACGTCGTTTTCGTGCCGTTCGCCCAGACGGCTTTCGTCCTGGGGGCCGTCACCAAGCCGGGAGGCGTGCTTTTGCAGGACAACATGACGGTGACCAAGGCCATTTCCCAGACGGGGGGCCTTCACATCGTGCTCTCATCCTATCACGCCACCATTTTGCGCGTGGACGAGGACGGGCGGCGCAGCACCCTCCCGGTAGACCTGGGACGGATCACCGGGGGCAAGCAGGAAGACGTGGCGCTGAAGGCGAACGACATCGTGTACGTTCACGAAAGCCCGACCCGGCGGTTCCTGTTCGACATCAAGATGTTTCTCCCCGGCAGCGTCGGTTTGAACCCGGCGGCGCTGTGAACCCGCGGTGCGCTCGAGTCCGCGGCATCGGGCGGCGGGGCGTGAAGTACTTCCTTCGTGCGTCCGGCCGGCACATCGGTCCGTAGCAAGGGACGGGGTTTATCCCGCCCGCGTCGCCTCCCGCCGGGCACCCCTTTTTCCGCGCGCCTCGGAATCCCATCCCGGAATTTCGGGGCGGGAAGCCCGGCGACACCCGATTTTTCACGCATCACAGGATTCCATCCATGCAAAACCATCCTTCGAACGAAATTGCTGTGCCGGCTTCGGCGTCGGTGACGGCGGCCGCGCAGACGTATTACGCAATGGAGGAGGAACAGGTCGTCCATCTCAGGGACTACTGGCACATCCTGGCCAAGCGGAGACGTTGGTTCATCGGGGTTTTCTGGGGGGTGATGCTTTCGACCCTGCTGGTGATCCTGCTGATGGATCCCGTCTACAAGGTGACCACCACGCTCCAGATCATCCAGGACAACCCTTCGGCCATCCTCGGCGGAAGCAGCGCGGACCCCCTGGGGGCGCTGACCGGATCGAGCGAGCTCGACCGCTTCTACGAGACCCAGTACAACATCCTGCAGTCCCGGGCCATCGCCTACGGGCTCATCGATTCGTTGAACCTGAAGGAGCACCCCTCCTACAAGGAGATGGAAGCCGACAACAGGAACGACCCGCCCGAAGTCGTCCGGCAGAAGTACGCCGAGTTCCTGCTGGACAACCTCAAGATCGAGCCGGTCAAGAATTCCTACCTGGTGAACGTCTCTTTCAAATCGACGGACCAGAAGCTCGCGCAAAAGCTGCCGGAGGCCATCCAGGGAGAGTACCTGAAACTGTCCATGACCACGCGGCAGCAGTCCTACACCCTGTTGCGGCAGTGGCTGGAGGACGAGCTGACGCGCCTGGGAAAGAAACTGGAGATTTCCGAGCGGAGCGTGTACGCGGACGGGCGGAATCACGACTTTTTGTCCCTGGAGGAAGGCCAGTTCAACGTGATCGTCCAGAAATACGTGGAGGTGAGCAAGGCGCTGACCGTGGCCCAGTCGGAGCGGGCGATCAAGGAGGCGCAGTCCCGGCAGATCAGCGAAAAGGGAGCCGACGCCCCCCTGATCACCAACCACCCCCTGGTCACGCAGCTCAGGCAGCAGTTGATCGATCTCCAGGGCCAGGTCACGGGAAGCGGGCAGATATTCGGTTCCAATTACCCGGAACACAAGGGGCAGAGCGCGCGGATGAGCGAGCTGCGCGAGCGGCTCGGACAGGAGGTGAGGCGCATCGAAGCGAGCGTCCGGGCGGACTACGAGGCGGCCCTGCGCGCGGAAAACCTGCTTCAGAAGGAATTCGACCTTCAGAAGGAGAAGGTCATCGATTTGCAGAACGGCCTGGTGCAACACCACATTCTCAAACGCGACCTGCAGACGAACCAGACCCTCTACGAGGGGCTTCTCGCCCGCATGAAGGAGGCGAGCATCGCGAGCACCATGGTGGCGAGCAACGTGTCGGTGGTCAACACGGCGGAGACGCCCTACAAGCCGTGGGTGCCCAAGCCCCTGCTCTTTCTCGGCCTGGCCGCGGTCATCGGCGCCCTGCTCGGCACCATGACGGCCTTTTTCGTCGAATACCTGGACAGCTCCATCAAGAACACCGAGGAACTGGAAAGGAATTGCCGGATTCCCGTGCTGGGAGTGGTGCCGCTGGCCGACGCCGGGGAGGTGCGGGCGCAGGGAAACCACGTGGACCTCATCGCGCATTACAAGCCCATGTCCATGGTGGGCGAGGCCGTTTTCCAGATCCGGTCGGCGATCATGCTGTCGGTTTCCGGGGCTCCGCCCCAGAGTATCGTGGTCACCAGCGCCAACCCGATGGAAGGCAAGACCTTCGTGGCGGCGAACATCGCCGTGGCCCTGACCGCGAACGACCACAGATGCGTGATCCTGGATTGCGATTTGAGGAAACCCAGGCTGCACAAGGTTTTCGAGCAGGACAACCGGATCGGCCTGAGCAGCCACCTCACCGGCCGTGCCGACCTGGAGAAGATCATCCGACGCACCGTGGTCCCGAACCTGCATTTCATCCCTGCCGGCCCGATGCCTCCCAACCCTAACGAGTTCTTCATGTCCAGCGCCTTCGAGAACCTGGTCCGGCGCCTCCGGGAGGAATACAACCATATCATTCTCGATTCGCCGCCGGTCATCGGGTTTGCGGATGCCCGTTCGCTTTCGGTCCATGCGGACGGGGCGGTGCTCGTATTCAGGCACCACTGCACCACGGGCGAGGCCGGGCGTCTTGCGGTGCAGCTGATGACGCAGAACCACTGCCATATTTTGGGCGGGATTCTGACCATGGCCAGGAAGGACCTCATGGGGCCCGGCGCCTACTACGGCTACTACCAAAACTACCACAGGTACTACGGGGGGTATCGTTCGGAGGGGGAAGACGGTTCCCGGAAAAGATCGGGGCGCGCGGGGTAGTCTTGCGCACCGGGGTGACGGCCGCTGTTTTGCGGTGATTGGCGGCCTACGGCGCCGGCATTGAAGCCGGCGGGCAAGGGTGGTGCCCGCGACGGGGCATGAAAGACAGGAGCGAAAAGTGATGGACGAGGAAACAATCTTCAGGGAATTTTTTCGCAACAAAACGATCCTGGTCACCGGCGCGGCCGGCACGGTCGGCAGGGAGCTGGTTTCCCAGCTCATCGGATTGGAGCCCGGCGAGATTCGTCTCTTCGACAACAACGAATCGGAGCTGTTCTTTCTCAACGACGAATACCGCGAGACCGGCCGGGTGCGCTGCTACCTCGGGGACATTCGCGACGCGCAGAAGCTGCTGAACCTCACCAAGGCGGTGGACCTGGTTTTCCACACGGCTGCTTTCAAGCATGTGATCCTCTCGGAATACAATCCGTTCGACGCGGTGCAGACCAACATCAACGGGGTGAAGAACATCGTGCAGGCGGCCATGGCCAACAACGTCGGGCGCGTGATTTTCACGAGCTCGGACAAAGCGGTGAATCCCACCAACGTCATGGGGACATCCAAGCTCATGGGGGAGCGGATCATCACTGCGGCCAACATCGTGAACAACAACGGGCCGCAGGTGTTTTCCAGTGTTCGTTTCGGCAACGTGCTGGGGTCCAGGGGATCGGTGGTCCCGATTTTCGCGAATCAGATCCTACGCGGGGAGCCGGTGACGATCACCGACGTCCGGATGACCCGGTTCGTCATGACGGTCCGGGAAGCGGCGAGGCTGGTGATCGAGGGGGCGGTGCTGAGTTGCGGGGGCGAGGTCTTCGTGACCAAGATGCCGGTCATGCGCATCGTCGACCTTGCCCGGACGATGATCGAGATGCTCGCGCCCGTGGCCGGGATCGAGCCGGATGCGGTGCCGGTGAAAATCATCGGAGCCAAGCCGGGCGAGAAGCTCTACGAAGAGCTGATGAGCCAGGAGGAAGTGGCCCGCGTCAAGGAGCTCCCCAGCATGTTCGCAATCCTTCCCGCCCTGCGGTCGTTTTACCACAGGATCGACTATCGCTACGCCGACATGCTCCCCAACCAGAATATCACGAATCCCTACATTTCTTCTTCACAAATTCCCATGGCCGTCGAGGAGATCAATGTGTACATGGAGGATAACGGAATCCTCGATGAGTATTTCGGCCCGAACCTTTCCCGCACGCCGGACAACGGGAGAGGTACGACTCTCAGGTTGGACAAGGCCGCCCAAGGCCATCTTCACAAGGAACCCACCAACGGGGAGGACGCGTCCGATGCCGGGGTGCTGCGCATGGCTAGGGCCGAGCACGGCCGCTAAGGTATGCCTGTAGCGGAGACGGGGGCATTTCCCGTTTCGGGTCAACCGAACCTCATAAGGTATATCTGTGGGTCTGCTCAAGAATACCATAACCGTCGTAGGGATGCGGATTGTCCTGACACTGCTGATTTTTCTGGCGGACATCGTTGCCTCTCGCTATCTCGGCGTGGCGCTGAAGGGGGATTACTTCTTCCTCGCATCCAGTGTGCTCTTGGTGGGCACGTTGCTTACCGGCGGAATGCATCTCGGGAATGTTTACTATCTGCGGTCCATTCCCCTGAGTCAACTGTCCGCGAATACCCTGATTTACGTCTCCGGGGTGGCACTGATCGTCTTTTGTGCGGGCTTTCCCCTGGCCTCGAAGATTCCCGTCCTGGCACGAGGCAACCAGGCTCTGACCGTCATATTCATTTTCTGCCTGGTGCTGGATTGCACTTGTACCATTTTCATGAACTTTTTCATTGGCCTGGGCGAGCTTGCCCGATATGCCATGGTCCGCATCGTGCGCCGCGGCATGTTTCTGGTCCTGCTTCTGGGGGCATGGCTGATCTGGGAACCTTCGCTTGAACTGACGCTGTTCTTTTATCTGGCAACCACCGTCATAGCCCTCGCGCTGACGGGATACCTTCTTCCTCTGCAGTCCGGCGTCTTCCGCTGCCAGTGGCAATCCCTGGGTAGGTGCCTCTCCTATGGCCTCCGTAGCCAAGCATTGGTTTCAGTGGACATGGGTACCCAGCGTATCAACACAATCGTCTTGGGATTCTGGGCAACTTCCATGGATAACGGGCTGTTTTCGGTCGCCCTCAATTTCGGGCAGGCCCTGTGGCTGCTCTCCGGTGTTCTGTATGTTGTCGTCCAGGCAGGAGTCTCCCACTCAGCCGAAAAGCAACTGGCCGACCTCGAGAGACTCTGCCGCCACTCCCTCTTTCTCATGGTTATCGGCGGGTTCGCCCTGGGCCTTCTGGCAGACCCCTTGGTCCGGCTGGTATACGGCGCTGAATTCGAGGGCTCCGGTGCGCTCCTCCGGCTTATGCTGCCGGGATTCGCCGGCTATTCCCTCTATACCCTTTGCTCCAGTTTCATGATCGTCAACGGCCGGGCTGGGACGGCCTTACTGGGCAGCTTGGGAGGCCTCCTGGTAAACGTCACGATTGGGCTGGCCCTTATTCCCCACATGGCCGCCACTGGCGCCGCCATGGCATTGAGCTGGGGCTACCTGAGCGGGACTATGCTGCTGATGTTTCTCATATGCGTGATCTTCAAGGCCAGACCTTCCTCCCTTTTATTTTTGAGACGAGCAGACCTCCAGCACCTGGCATCCGTGCTCTCTGGCTGGAGGAAATGTATCGGGCGAGTGCCTTAAAAAGCACGCACCCGAAAAGGTGAAATCGTGTTATACAAGCTGCTCGACACACCATTTATCGGGGGCCTGGTCATGAGTTCTTGCATGCTGGCCTGCCTGACGATCTTTTTCTATCGACGGCGCAACATGCTGTCGGTTCTTCTGCTGGCTTTCTTCTTCATCACGGCTGGATTTGCTATCCTGAATTACCTGCTCCCAATCGTCGGGTTGACTCCGGATGCGGTGGAGCGGTACATTCCCTGGGCAACGGCAATAGCCGCCGGTTGGCAGAAGAGTATTTTGCAGAGCATTACTTCCATTAACCTGATGGAGACAGCCAAGCAAATTCCCGCTTACACCGTCCCGCTCGCCATCTTGTTCTACCTTTTTGACTACTCCATCCTTTGCGGCTACCTGCTCAGCACCATCTTCGGTATTCTGTGCATCTATGAGCTCTACCACATCGCCGAGGACTTGTTCGACGAGCGGACCGCCAAGCTAGCAGCGTTCCTGCTGGTTTGTTCACCGCTCTTCTGCCTCCTGTCAACCATGCTCCTCAGGGACACGATGACCCTTCTCTTCATCCTCTGGTTTTTCCGGCTCTGGCTTTTGCATGACCGGGAACCAGTCATCAAATACCGACTCCTGATGATCTTCAGCCTCGGCTACGCAGGGTTGCTGCGCCCCGCTATCATATTTGTCATTCTTTTTTCCGTGGTGTGTGCCAAGACCATTTTCAACCCGACGCAACGGAGAGGAATTCTTTTTCGAATCACTGCGCTGACCAGTGCGATTGTAGTCCTGGCCTTCATTTTCAGCCTGATCAACAAAGTTGATGTGATCTCCCAAGCCAGAATCATGCAAGGAGTGAAGTACTCGGACATTGAGGCAATAAACGCTCGGCAGGCGGCGAGTGCGGATGCCGGGTCAGCCTACGCCCCCGCAATCAACTACGGCAGTTTCACTGACATCCTGCAGTATCTCCCTCTGCTCATCGTCGATTTCATGGGCGGCCCATTTCCCTGGCAGGTGAAGAAGGTCAGTCAGGGTCTGGCCATGCTCGATTCGGGAGCACTGTGGCTCCTGTATCTCTTCTTCCTTCCGGAAATGGTGCAATTTTTCAGGCGGAACAGGAAATGGGGTGGGATCATTTTCAGCTATCTGGTCGTGGGTGTATCGGCGTCTGCGGCGCTGCAGAGTAACCTCGCGGCAGCCCAGCGTCACCGCCTGATTTTTACGGTGATCATTCTGCCGCTTGCCGCCCATGGTATCGCCAAATTCCTGTGGGGAAAGCATCGTGCCATCAATCGTTCCGCTTGGGGGGCCGCACCGGGCCTTTCGTCGTTCACGGGCGGCTCGGTGCCGGGCGTCAGTCGGCTCTATCCGGATCCCCCCCTTGCAGATCGTGTGCCGGCACCTGTACGTTAAGGGGCGCGACAAATGAGATTGAGACCCAAGCGCGCCAGGAGCTTAGACGCCCGTGTTAAATCCTGGACTTTGATGGTTTGCCTTCTCACGGCTGCAGTTTCGGCTGTCGCCCGGCCGGCGCGAGCTTGGCCAGTTCCTACCGAAAAGCAATTTCCGGCCGTTCTCGTGGAATGGGCGGCAGGCAAGAAAACGGTCGAGACACTGCAGGTGTCAGGGGGCCGCAACGAATATCTGAACCTGTCCTTTCAGATCCGCGGCGCCAATGCAGCTTCCTTCAGAGGCAACTTCCTGGCAAAGGGGGAAAGTGCCATCGAAGCACAGTTATACCAAGTCCTCACAGCGCCGTTGTCCGCGCATGGATTGTTTCAGGCGGACGCCCTTGTCCCGCTCTCTCAGGGGCTGAAAAACACCGGGAATGCACTGGAGGTCTGGGTGACCCTTAGGATCCCGGCCACTTGCCCGCGAGGGATCCATGCCTGTGAAATCAATTTCAGTGACGACCGCGGAAGCTACGTACAGCCGATTGCACTGAGGGTCTGGAACTTTGCCTTGCCCGAGGACCTGCCGATCACTATTGAAGGCAACCCGTTTTTCAAACCGGCCTGGTTTGCGCGGCACGGCGCCGACTCTCCAGAGAAATTCGACATACTGGTCAGGGACTACCTGCGCAGCATGAGATCATACAAGTTCAACGCTCTGGGCTGGATTCTCCCATTCCCGGCCCACCAACTGAGGCCGCCCAGGAAAGTGGAAGATTTCCCCGCCTACGATCGCATGGTGCACCACGTGCTGGAGGATTTGAATTATCGATTCTTCCGGGTTCCCGTGCTTCCCGGGGCGGGAGGGCGCGAAGGTCCCGGCAGGGGCTTCGTGGAAGAGGCTAAGACTTTCTACCCCTTGTGGCTGGAATATTTGCAGCGGCATCGGTGGGAAAACCGGGCCGTTATCAAGATCATCGACGAGCCCGAACCCGCTGCATACGATGCCGTGCGCAATGCTTACGCACTGGTGAAGTCTCTCGCCCCCGGGATCCGAACCGCATCCGCCGGAAGAGAGCCGGACCCCAAGCTTGCCGGGGCTATAGACATCTGGGTGAGCTATGCGAAATACTACAATCCCGCTCAGATTGCCGAGGCCACCAGGCAGGGTCAGGAGGTGTGGCTGTATATTAACAAGTTGCACGGCATAGACCAGCCATTGGTAAACCTCCGGCTTATCGGCTGGTATCTCTACGAGTACCGCTTCCCCGGCATACTCTTCTGGGGGTTGGCCAAATGGCCCCAGGACCCCTGGACTGCAAACCCGGGAAGAGAGGACAGTCTGCGGCGGGGGACCTTTTATTACCCCGACCCCACGACCGGGAAACCCGTGCCGACAACGCGCCTGGAAGCCCTGCGCAGAGGTTTTCAAGACTGCCAATACTTGCTTTTGGTCGAAGAGGCTATCGGACAGAAACGCTTGGCCCCCAGTGAGTTTGCCGGTATCAGACAGAAAGCCGGAATGCTCACCCGAAACATCGAGGCACTGGATCCACAGGTGAGCATGGCAGATTTGGAAGCCCTGCGTAACCAGATGGGGGATATGCTGGACCGGCTGGGCGTTCAGCAGGGCGAGGGCAGCAAGGCGACGACCAACGTCGTGGTATCAACCCGACTTATCAGCGCAACGTTGCCGGACGGAACCGGCGCTATGCAAGGCAAGACGCGGGAGCTGCATAATTGATCGATCATCTTGAAGGATATGCAGAGTGATGAATCCAAGGCCTCGCATCTGCCACGTCATAACGACACCTACCGATCAGTACAGTTCGGGCCTGCGGACTCGGATGGAGGCGAAGATCGCGCGAGATCTCGGGTACGATGTGGATGTCGTCACCGGAGTCGGGCCGCGAGACGGCAGGCTAATTTCTGAAGGAGTGGAAGGCGTCACCTACTGGCGCATCCCTGCCCTGAGCAAGTACATTTACCCTCATAGGGACGCTAAGGCCTTCTTTGATATCTGCTCATTGTTTCGACGGAACAGGTACCAGATCGTTCAAACGCATCTCGCCAAAGCAGGAGTACTGGGGCGCCTTGCCGCCGGGTTGGCCGGTGTGCCGATAATTGTTCATGATGTCCACGGCCCCAGTTTCTCGTCTTCGCAAAGCCTGCCGGGACGTGAGCTCTTCATCAACCTGGAACGGTTGGCGGGCCTGGTGACCACTCATTATTTGTTTTACACCAACCACCTCAAAGACACTTTCGCCACGAAGGGAATTGGAAACAACGCCAAGCATAGGGTAATCTACCCGGACTTGCGGTTAAAGCAATTCCTCGATGCTCCACCTCTCCCGGTGGAAGAGCGGTCAAGGCTCAGACGGATCTGGCATCTGGCGCCCGATCACCTGGTTGTCGGCTACGTGGCCCGGATGGTGCCATCCAAAGGCCACCACCTGGCTATCGAGGCCTTCGCCCGATTGGCGGAGCGCTGGCCCCACGCCAGGCTTGTGCTGGTGGGGGGCGCCATCTGGCCGGAAGAGCAAGCGTATTGCCAGCGGTTGCAGGCTCAGGTTGATGCCCTCCACCTGGTAGAAAAGGTGATCTTCACGGGACACCAACTGCAAGTCATCCCCTTTTATCAGATGTTTGACCTTTTTGCTATGCCGTCCCTCTACGAAGGCACTGCCAATGCCATGCTTGAGGCTATGGTCATGGGACTGCCCGTAGTGGCCTTCGATATCCCCGCAGTACATGAATTCTGCCCATCTGAGACGATCGTCTGTCCGTTCGCCGACGCGAAGGGACTGGCGCAGGGACTGGATCGGTGCCTGACGCTGTTGTCAACGACTCCGACAGCCGTCTGTCCATCTCCGGCATTTCGCCAAGCCCTGGTAGCGAAATTCTCATCACGGCGATGGCACCAGGAGTTGTCTGATTTTTACATGAGGTTGGTCGATGATCAGGGAGCTGGAATTCGCGACCCGAACTCTAGCAAACGGGGTGACTAACACCGATTGGTCTGAGCAACGGCTTAGGATTGCCAAATATCAAGCCCAGAATGGTGTGTTTTGGATGAGCCCAGTCACAGGTTCCATCGTCACCAAAGACACTCGCCCTTTGGCCAGTCGGGCCATTTTCTCAAGGGTAAACTTGTATTATATCGCCACCCGCAACTGAGATTTTCTCGCACTATGCACAAGCTGATCCTGCAGGCACACCGTAAATACAGCCTCATCCTTATCGTGGGCGATCTTCTCCTCACCATGGGGAGCCTGTCTATCGTCCTGTTGCTGGAACCCGGCAGGCAGGAACCGCCAGCCTGGAGCCTGGCCAAGATCCTTGCCATCTATTTCACCGTTCCCGCCGTCACGGTCGTCGTGTTCTATGTGCTGGACCTGTACGATCCGACCAGTCCCAAGGGTTCGGAAATCACATTTTTCACCATTTGCATCGGGCTTGGAGCCGTAACCATCGTTTACAGCGCACTCGCCTACTTTCTTATTTCCTTGCGGCCAGGCAAGATCAACCTGCTGCTGTTCATATCCATAACCGCCGCATTCACCTTCATGTGGAGACGTACCTTCAAGAAACTCGTGCCCATCAAGCCACAGCGCCTGCTGTTCATTGGGAACGACCCGATTTTCGAAGAGATCTCGCTGCTCATCAACGAGCAGTACGCGCAGCATTACGACCTGGTGGAACAGTGGGACCGGCACAATCATCAGGCCTCGCGGCCGAACCTCTACGACTACCTGGAAAAGAATCACGTGGAGCTAGTTGTCTACTCGCTCCGTAGCGGGCTGGTCAAAGAGATCGCCGACGACCTGATCACCGCCAATTTCAGAAAGAAGAGCATCATCGACGCCTATAATTTCTACCAGGAGCTGACCTACAAGTGTCCTCTCCATTTCCTGGACGATTTTTCGCTGCTGCTCAATGCGAACAAGGAAATCTTCATGCCTGCCGTGGTCGGCAACTTGAAACGCGCATTGGATCTCACGGGCGTCCTTCTCTTGGCGCCCTTCGTCTTGCCTGCCTTCCTGATTGTCGCCCTGGCCGTCAAGTTGGACAGCACGGGGCCGGTCCTCTTCATCCAGGAGCGCCTGGGAAAGAATGAAGTCCCCTTCCGGCTCTATAAACTGCGCACCATGATCCACAATGCCGAGGGCCTCACCGGACCGAAGTGGTCCACCGAAGACGACCCGCGGATCACGCGTATTGGAAAAATTCTGCGCAAGCTTCGCCTCGACGAGCTCCCCCAACTGTACAACGTGCTCAGGGGAGACATGACCGTGGTGGGCCCACGCCCCATCCGCCGGCACTTCGCCGACATCCTTGCCGGGGAAATCCCATATTACCGGTTGCGTTTCCTGATCAAGCCCGGCCTCACCGGCTGGGCCCAGGTGAACCATGACTATGCCGGCTCCAACGCCGGCCAGGCGGACAAGCAGCAATACGACCTGTTCTACCTGATCCACCAGTCCTTCCTGTTGGATCTCTTCATCCTGTTCAAGACCGTGAAAGTCATGGTCTGGGGCAAAGGAACCTGAAACCGGGGAGGCCCTGTGAGCTTAGCAATAGTCTATCTTATTACCGGAGGGGCCGGCTTCATCGGCACCAACCTGATCCGCCGCCTTTCGATACCATCCGTCCGGATACGGGTGCTCGACAACCTGAGCGCCGGGCGCCGTGAAGACCTCGACGGCTTCGATGTGGAGTTCGTGCAGGGCGACATCCAGGATGCGGGAGCAGTGCATCGCGCCGTCGCGGGCGCGCGAAAGGTCATCCACCTGGCCGCCAACACGAACGTCGTCCAATCCGTCGCCAACCCGGAACTCAACCTTGACGTCAACGTCCGGGGAACGTTCAACCTGCTCCGGGCCAGCGTCGAACACGGCGTGGAGCGATTCGTCTTCGCCTCCACCGGCGGCGCCATCGTCGGGGACGTCACCCCTCCGGTTCACGAGGACATGCCACCCAACCCCATCTCTCCCTACGGGGCAAGCAAACTGGCCGGGGAAGGGTACTGCTCCGCCTTCTGGGGGGCTTACGGCCTGCCCACTGTCAGCCTCAGGTTTTCCAACATCTACGGCCCGTTTTCCTATCACAAGGGGAGCGTCATCGCCAAATTCTTCCGCGAAGTGCAGGCCGGAAAGCCGCTCACCATCTATGGCGACGGAGAGCAGACGCGGGATTTTCTGTTTGTGGGAGACCTCTGCCAGGGCATCGCCAGGGCGCTGGAAGCGCCTCTGCCCTTCGGTGGATCCATCCAGCTGGGAAGCGGCCGGGAAACCACCGTCAACTCCATGGTGGCTTTGATGCGCGAGGCGGTGGGGGGGGACTGGTTCCCCCCGGTCACCTACGCTCCGCCACGCGCGGGCGAGGTGCTGCGCAATTACGTATCCACCGCCCGGGCGGAGAAATACTTGGATTTCTCGCCGGCAACCGATTTGCCGAGTGGCCTGACAGAGACATGGAAATGGTTCAAAGGGCTGAGATGCTGAGCTAATGCAGGGACAATCCCAAGGACAACTGAAGTGTGCGCGGTCCATGAATAATCTTCTTGGGGACTGCACACCCGACACCAATCGGCACAAGCTGACCCATGCGATGGTTTGCGTCGCTAATATCTGAAATCCTCGTAGTATAGGTTCACAACCTCACAAAACGGAAGTTCCCATTAAGGAGAATAAATAATGAGCAGGAATATCGATTACAAGGAAATGTATGACTTAAGAGCACATGCAATAGGCCTAGAAGATGGTAAAGATAGATATACATTCAAATTAATACAGAAATATATCTCTTCTAATGATCTAGTTCTTGATTTGGGATGTGGGAGAGGAAGCATCCTTAATCCTTTGGTTAGCAAAGGAGTAAATGCAATTGGATTTGATTATTCATCTAGTAATGTTAAATTACTTCAACAAGCTGGACGGAAAGTCATTCTTGGCAATGCTACCAAACCACTACCTTTTAACCAAAATTCATTCCATGTTGTTATCTGTTATGAATTTCTAGAGCATTTCAAACTAGATGATATACATAATATACTTGATAATATATATAGAATTTTAAAGCCAAATGGCTATTTGTTTTTTACAGTTCCTAAAAAAGAAAAGTTGAAAACTGGAGCAGTTTCTTGTCCACAATGCAAGCACATATTTCACCATTGGGGGCATATGACCAGTTTCGACGATGATTTGATAAAATATTTATTAGCAAAACACAGATTTACCATAAAAAAAATCATGTCAATTTATGGAGCTACACTGTATAAAATAGGTATACCACTTTTTGTAATTAAATTATTATCGAATTTTGAGCTTAAATTTAAACAAGTCAACAAGACACTGGCAAATTACCTGGTAATTGCCAAGAGAACCGCAGCATCGAATACCTAGCGAGGTGTACATCAGTGTCTTTTTCCCCAATTCAACAGGAGCTACTATGCGTATTCTCATTCTGGGAGCCGACGGTTACCTCGGCTGGCCCCTGTGCATGTATTGCTCGCAGCAGGGGCATGAGGTCATCGGAGTCGACAACTACCTGCGGCGCAACATGTGCCGCGAGCTGGACTGCGAACCCCTGGTCCCCAACCCGAACCTGGCCCGGCGTGTCCAAATCTGGAAGGACGCTTCGGGCAAGGACGTCAAGGCCATGGTCGGAGACATCACCGACTACCGCCTCCTCAGGGGCCTATTCGAAGACTTCCGACCCGACGGGGTCGTCCACCTCGCCGAACAGCCTTCCGCCCCCTATTCCATGATCGACCGGGAAAGGGCCGCGACCACCATCCACAACAACCTGGTGAGCACCCTCAACGTCGCCTACGCCGTCCGGGAAACGAACCCCGACTGCCAGATCGTCAAGATCGGCACCATGGGCGAATACGGTACGCCGGACATCGATATCGAGGAAGGCTGGATCGAAATCGAACACCGGGGCAGGAAAGACAAATTCCTCTTCCCGCGCCAGGCCAGCTCCCTCTACCACACCACGAAAATCCAGGACACGGACCTGCTGTGGTTTTACGTGCGCACGTGGGGGCTGCGGGTCACCGACCTCATGCAGGGACCGGTCTACGGCATCGCAACGGAGGAAACCGCCTGCGACGAACGACTCCAGCCCAATTTCAATTACGACGAAGTCTTCGGCACCGTCCTCAACCGCTTCGTCGTCCAGGCCATCGCCGACTACCCCCTCACGGTGTACGGCAACGGCAGCCAGGTCCGGGGCTACCTGAACCTCATCGACAGCCTGCAGTGCCTGTACCTCTCGCTGACCAAACCGGCGGACCGAGGGGAGCTGCGGATCTTCAACCAGATCGTGGAAACGTTCTCGGTGAAGGATCTGGCCGAAAAGGTGAAGGAAGTCGGCGAGGACCTGGGGTACCGGGTGAGCATCGATTCCATCAAAAACCCCAGGATCGAAAAAGAAAATCATTACTACAACCCGGCGTGCACCGGACTTCTGGAACTCGGCCTCCAGCCGCACTGCCTCACCCGCGAAGCCCTGGCGGACATGTTCCGGCTGGTGGAAAAACACCGCGACAGCATCAACCGCGGCGCCATCTATCGAGGAGTCAGGTGGAACTGATACGAAGTTGCGTGCAAGATGGATCTTTCAAGCGCAAAAGAGCGGGGGAATGATTCCCCCGCACCCCCCAAGTTTCGGCCACACGCGCAAGCGCGTGAGGCCGAGTGCTCGGCGCTGTCGGCGACTGGCCGAAGGCCGACGCCGCAGCGCCACACGGAGCCGCGAAGCGGCGTGGGGGTGGGGGGGATACGTCCCCCACGCTTTGAGAGTATCATTTTGAACGCAATTATCCATGCCCCCTGCGACACCCGCGAAGCATGAAAACAGTTTCACCCGTGAATCTATTTTTTAGGTAAATCCGTATGAAACGGACCGTGCGTTCCGGATGATGATCCGGGCGGCCGGCCCCGTTCAGAAGCTGAACTTCACGCCGGTCACGAGCAGGTGGTTTGCCTGGTCGTCGCCCCGGACCAGGTTGAAGTTGGATATGTCCTGAAATGCGTAGCGCGCCGCCACGCTCCATCGCGAATCGATATCCCAGGCGACGTCCGCGCCGAACCCGTTGCTCTCCTCCTCCACCACGTTGAGCGAAACGCCCCGCACCATGTGCTCGAAGTCGACGCCCACGCGCAGATCGTTTCTCAGGTAACGGGTCACGCGCGCGAAATAATCGATCGCGTCGGGGCCGATGCGGTGCCCCACGATCATCTGGTCGTTGGTGTATCCCCATCGATAACTCGTGTGCCCGTACCAGAACCCCGGCGTCGAGTCGACGCGGTGGGCGGTCCGCGCGAATTCGAACCGGAAATCGGTTTTCCCGTCCGGGGTGATCCTGGGTAAATAGATACCGGTCAAATACCCGACATCCCCGAACCCGAACCATTCCTCGAAAAACTCCTCCCCGCCGCTGTCCTCCCCCCCGTATTCCAGGTAAAGCTCCGCGTTCCACAGGAACGGCAGGCGCAACCTGGCCTCGAAAGACCCCACCTGGTCGATCTCGTTCGGCTGACCGAATCCGAACCCAAACAGGGCCTTCAAGTAGTTGGACAAGGACGTCGACGGCCGGTCCTCGCCGTTCATCAGGAAAGCCGTCTCGAAACCCAGCTCCAGCCAGGGCAGCGGCTTGAAGTTGACGCTCCCCCCGCTCAGCAGGGGATTCAACGGGTTGAGATAATCGTCCGGCCGCGCGACGAAGACCGTGTACTTGAAGGGCCCCAGGTACCGGAACACCCAGGGGAGGAGCGTGTTGGTCGGGTTGGTGATCTTGAGCATGTCGAGCGGGCCCGCGTTGTTGCCCATGATGAGACTGCCGGCGTATCCCTGGCCCCAGCACATGGAATCCCGCCCGAACTCGATTTCGACGTTCCACGGCGAAAACTTCACGTACCCCTTGTGCAGATCGAACCCCACCCGGTCGAATGCGCCGAGGCTTCCGTGCTCCCGCCCGCCGCTCAACCCGTCCAGGCTCCGGCCCGGATCCTCGTTCTGCCGGACGATCAGGATCGGTTCCACGTACCCGGAGAACAGGTCCCACAGTTTCGCGCTCGAAGAAAACTGCAAAGAGAAATTGCTCCCCTCGCCGTAGACGATTCCCTCGTTCCCGTACAGGAGCGGAGTTTTCTCCGACGCGACGATCCCGCTCGGGCTCCAGGGATACTGCCCGTTGCGCTTCCCGAAATTGACGAAATCGCGAGGCTTCCCGTCCACGAAGGCATAGCGCGCCTGCGCCTCTTCGATGGGCTTGATCGTCATGATCGCCGCGCCGTCCGAATCGCCCCTTCCGTAAACGGTGAGCTCCTCGCGGAATTCCCGCTGAAAACGTTCCAGGAAGTGCTCGATGAGCGGCGGCAGCTTGAGCGATTTCTCTTCCCGGACGGCCAGGGCCTCGTGCACCAGCCGCGCCACTTCCATCCGGGTGTACGGCCTGATCCCGTGCAGGTCCGAGCGAATGAGGCCGAACCCGGCCACCTTGTCCAGCGCCCCGTAGGACCAGTGGTCGAGCGGAACGTTGTTGGATACGGGCACGGAATGGGCGACGGACACCATCCCGGCGGCGATCAGAAACACCGCGGCGAAAACCGTGCGCGCGATCTTGTTCCCGGCGCACAGCTTATCCGTCCATGAACCATTGGTGGGAAAAGTCATAATAGAAACATCCGAATTGAGGTTGACGCTGCATCGATGCCCCATCTATACCCCGCGCCGTTCCAAAAGGTCAAGCCAATAAATGGCGTTTAAGGTCATAGTGTGTCCATCAGTTGTCGGAATGAACCCGATGAATCTATTCGAGGATATGATCCAACGACGGAAAGACATTATGTGAAACCGTCCGATTCCTTTCCGTCACCTGGTTGTTTCAAGGATGACATTCTATTCTGAAGCGTTTGAAAGAATCGACCGATCTAAAGAATCACAAGGATCGAACCGGCGAAATATGGAAAAGGCCTCGGCTCGATCGGACGGAAAACGCGCGGGTCCGGGCGCAGGGGCGGCTCCGGTCCGCGATGCCCAAACCGGGGGAACGATGGCCGGACAACCGCGGCACCAGTGGTACATATGGCTGAATGGAACCGAGCACGGTCCCCTGAGCGCGAGGTTTCTTTTCAGCCTCGCGCGGGCGGGCAAGATTCGTCCCGACACGCCCGTGCGCAGGGACGATATGACGCAAGCCGTGCCGGCGGGCAGGGTCAGGGGACTTCTGGACGGCACCGCCCCTCCGAAAACCGCGCCGCCGCGGCCGGGGACGGCATCCGTCAAGCCCGCCGTCACAGCTACCTCCTCCTCCTCCGCCGCCGCCGCCGCTACCTCCGCCACAACCGCTACCTCCTCCTCATCCTCCTCCGCCACCGCCGCCGGGAAGCTCCGGCCGGAAGGCGCGGGGACAAAGCGTTCGCCGACGCCCGCTCGGACGGCTCCCGCGGGTGTCGCTCCCAGCCGAAGCCGGGTGGATGAGCCTGCAAGAGAGCGCTCCGGGCACGGCGCGGATTCCGGCAAAAAAGCGTCCCGGCTGCCGGAAATCGCCCTGAAGCCGATTGCTGCCCCCGCCGCCGCGCGTTCGGGAAAATTCCGGGATCCTTCCCTGCTCGTGAACTGGGTGGAAATCTGTCTTTGGGCATGCCTTTGCCTCGCCGTCGTCGGAATCGCCACGCGCATCGTCAGCCACGGCATTCTGACGGACCTGAGGGACGGGACCTATGCCTCGGCGGCCCTGTCCGCAACGGCGTCGGAAGCCTTCGACCGCAGAGAACGGTTCCTGAGCGTCATGGAGTTGTTCCTGTTCGCGGTCACCTCCGTCCTGGCTCTGAAGTGGATACACCGGGCGAACTTCAACGCGCGGCAACTGGGAGCGGAAGGCATGCGCTTCACTCCGGGGTGGGCCGTCGGCTCCTATTTCATTCCTATCGTCAATCTCTGGAAACCCTACCAGGCCATGAAAGAGATCTGGAAGGCCAGCAGCAGCCCCGCCAACTGGCAGGGGGCACCGTCCGGAGCGCTTCTCGGCATCTGGTGGTTCCTCTGGCTCCTGTCCACTTTTGCGAACTATGCGGTCTTTCGTTTTTTCTGGGCAATCGGGGAACGGATACAGGATTTCATCGCCGCAAACGCGCTCGCCGCGGTCATGGACGTCCTGGAAATCCCCCTGACCGTGTCGTTTCTCATCCTTGTCAAGAAAATCACCAAGATGCAGATGGCCCACGCTCACTCGCGCTCGTGAGGGGAAGCCCCTTCCCGTCGATCCGGTCGATTATCCTGCCCGGGCGTCTTTGCGCGCATGACGGGAGGGACATTGCCGCCATCCGCGGCGAATCGCGCACACTCGCGCCCTTGCACGCATGGCTGGAAAGATTTCCTCCCGGGGTTCCCGCGAGAGGGTTCCCCCTCCCCGCTTCGCACAATGATTTCCCCCGGGACGCCTGGAGAAGGGGCATCTCGGGCTCTTTCGGACAGCTTCCACCCGGACGGTTTCAACAGGCTATTATCACGCGACTCGATTGATGCTATTGTCTTGAGACGGCGCGCCCGGGCCGGGAAGGGTTCGGCGGGTTCCCTTGCGCCGTCGGGACGATTTCATGCAGGGACGGTCGCGATGAGGTTGGCTCTCGCTCCATGCTTTCTTGTGCTCGTTTTGGTGCTCGGCCTCTGCGCGGGGTGCGGCGGACTCCGGCCGGACGCCGTGCCCGAGATGCGCCCCTGCCCGCCGGGAGACGTCGTCTGCACGGCACGCTCCCAGATCGGCAGGCCTTACCGCTTCGGGGGCTTCTCGCCCGATTCCGGGTTCGATTGCTCCGGGTTCACCTGGTGGGTTTATCACCAGCACGGGGTGAATCTGCCGAGGCAATCGCAGGACCAGGCTGCATTCGGCCTCCCGGTGTCGCCCGAGGAGCTGCTGCCGGGAGACCTGGTCTTTTTCGAAGAATGGCGGAAGGGAGCGTCCCACGTCGGGATCTATTCCGGCCGCGACCGTTTCATTCACTGCCCCAGCTCGGGAGGACGCGTCAGGGAGGAGCGGTTCTCGGACCGCTACTGGCGGAGGCACTACCTGGGAGCATGCAGAGTCCTTCCGGGCCGGGAGGGTGCCGGGGACTCTCCGTGAGACGGATTACCTAGAAAATAGACTCCCTCGGGAGTCTGTTTTCATGCTTCGCGGGTGTCGCAGGGGGCATGGATAATTGCGTTCAAAATGATACTTTAAAAGCGTGGGAGACGTATCCCCCACACCCCCTCGCCGCTTCGCGGCTCCGTGTGGCGCTGCGGCGGCGGCCTTCGGCCAGTCGCCGACAGCGCCGAGCACTCGGCCTCACGCGCTTGCGCGTGTGGCCGAAACTTGGGGGGTGCGGGGGAATCATTCCCCCGCTCTTTTGTGCTTGAAAGATCCATCTCTTGAACGCAACTTCGCATAAGACGGATTGCGCCGCGATTGCCAAGGCTTGCGGAGCCTTTCCCCACCGGCGGCATGGCGGGCAATGACGTTTTCCCGGGGAATCGTTCAATGAAGCCGGCGCGGCGGGCCCGACCGGCTCCGGTCCCGCGGGGGCCGGTTCGCATTCAAACGCTATTCCGAATCCCAAAGCGGGAAGTCCGGCAGGTCGAATCGCTTCGGCAAGGGGTTACAGCCCGGAGACTCCGCCTCGCGGGAACGGCCCCCCGTTTCCACGCAGCGCAGCATCCGCAGCCTTCCGGCATCCGGCGGCGGACTTACGTCGGAGAGCAACAGCCTGCCGTCCAGGGCCTTTTCCACTTCTTCCCAGAACCTCCCGTGAAGACTCAACCGAAGCGCGTACGCGGGAACGCGCCGGGCAAAGTCGCAGGCATTGGCAAACACGGCTCGCCTTTGGGCGATTTCGTCCTCTTTCTCGAGCCCCAGCCAATACTTGGTACACACCTCGACCGCCGACCCGTTCAGCATGACCGCCGCCTCCGCCTGGCCGAGAGGAGCCACGTCGTCCTTTTCGGATTGTTCCAGGAAGAAAACCGCTTGAACCGGCACCGAACGTTCGACCTTCCGGGCAGGGCTTACCCTGCCGCACAGGAAGTCGCTCCAGGTCGGGAACGGGTGCGCGCGATAACCGCCTTTGCGGGTCCTGACCACCAGCGTCTCGTCGTCGGCCCTTGCGATCCACGGAGCAGGCAGACGCCTGCAGGCGGTCGACTTCCCGGTGCCGCCGGGCGCGGCCAGGAGCACACCCTTCCCGTCCCTTTCCGCCAGCGCCGCGTGCAAAGGGAGCCCGCCCCGTTCCCGGGCGCGCCGGTAGACCGGCATGAGCGCCGACCACATGCTCACCCATCGAACGTCGTCGGGGGTGTCTTTGAGGATTTCACAGAGGACTTCGGAGCAGGCCTTGTCGGCGCAACGGACGCGAACGGTCCGTCGACGGCGGGGGTCCCATGGGTCCACGGGGGGGTAACCTTTCCCATGGGGATCCGACCCCCTGGAAAATACGATCCGCAACGGCTCGGAACCCGTGCCCCCTTCGAGCCCGAGGATGCGGGCAAAGCGGTCCAGCCAGTCCCGAGCGTCCGCCGACGCGGTCAAGAACCAGGCGTCCCCGTCGCCGAGCCGCAGCCCGTAGCCGGGTTCCTCGGAGTGGAAACGACGGCCCCGTTTCATTTTGCCCCCACAACCCATACCCAGCCCCCGGCGAACGCGGGGCTCTCAGCGATTCGCGCGGTCACGCCGTCTCCTGGCCCCACCCGGCGGATCGCTGAACGCAAAGCCGGCCGAAGACCGCGAAACGCTTCCTACGCCGCGCTGGAGCCCGGCTTACAGCCGCCCGCGAGGCTGCCCGCGTTGCAGTTGCTCGCGGTGCCGCCCACGGAGCAGTTCCCGCTCACGGTGGACCCCGTCCTGCACGACTGCGCCCACGCCTCCGTGGCGATAAAGCTGATGAGCAGGGGAACCTGCCATTTCAGGGGCTTCTTTTTCGAATCCGAAGACAACTCTTCTTTTTTGCCGTTCATGGCGCACCATCCGAACACCGGCGGTCATGCCGCCATGAGATGGTTTCCGTGAGCCCTCGACTCCACTGCGCGGAACGCCGGACCGCGATTCTTCCGGGCGGATATGTAGATACACTCCGCCCGGAGCGGCATTATCCTCCGGTCTGCCGTTCAAGCCCCGACCACTCCTCCGGTCCTTTCGGGAAAAACCGGGTGCGGCCAAAGTATGTCAGTTCGCTGCGGTACCGTGAGATATGAATGGTCCCATTCTAGGTGAGGATTCTAATATAGCAAGCAAAATCGCATGATGTGAGATAATCAGAGAGTTAATATTCTTTCATTTTCAATACAGAATCGCACGCGGAAAGGATCGCGACCGGCAGGAGCCACGGGGACCGGTCAATGAGGCGGGCGAATCAGGCGGATTCGGGGATCAGCCGGGATTCCGGGAAGACCCCTCGCGCCTTCGCCTCCTCGCAGAACCAGTTCGAGCTCCAAAGATTCCCGCTGATGTAATAGTTCTGCGCGATGCAGGAACCGAGGCAGACGTGCTTCATGAGGCATCGGGCGCAGACCCCTTCCAGCCTCCCGGGAAGCCCGGCGCGCAGTTCCCGCAATACCGGCGATGTGCGCCAGACCGCTTCGAGGCGATCTTCCCCCGCGTGTCCGAACACCAGGTCCGCAACGCTTTCGCCAATGCCGCACAGGGCGTAGGAGCCGTCGGAAAGAACCCCCAGGATACTCAGAATGCCGCACGTTCCGCAGCCGGCTCCTTCTTCCGCGAACATCCGGCTGAGGGGCATGAAGGCGGGGGGATGAGAAAAATGAATCCTGACGCGGGCTTCGGCTGCCAGCGCGGACTCCGCCCATTTCCCCAGCTCGACCAGTTCCGGCACGGGGAGCGTCTCTCCCGCCCGGTGCATCTGCTCGCCCCGAACGGAGGGCTGAACGAGGTTGAATTTCACCGAGGCCGCGCCGAGGGATTCCGCCAGGTGAACGAGAGCCCTCATCCCATCGCGGTTGCGCCTCACCACCGACATGATGATCTGCGGCTTCAACCCGGCGCCGACCATGTTGCGTATGCCTTTCAAAGCGGAGGCGAACGCGCCCCGGACACCCCGCATCCAGTCGTGAGTTTCGGCGTCGGGGGCATCGAGGCTCACCGCGACGGAAGGGCTCGAGCATCCCGCGAGCGCGCGGGCAAGTTCCGGCGTGCAGAGGGTTCCGTTGGTCTCGACGTTGACGGGCAGGTTCCCGGCGCGCAGGATCTCCAGGATGTCGAGGATGCCCGGGTGGAGCAGCGGTTCCCCCCCGGTGAGCTTGACCCCGCTCAGCCCCAGGGGTTTCGCCTGGTCGATGATGGAGCGGACCAGGCGGACATCGAGCCCGGTGGGACGGTCGGCCGCCGACAGGTGCTTCGGGCCGATCCAGCAGTGGCGGCAGCACAGGTTGCAGCCCTCGGTCAGGTAGAAGTAGAGCTGCCGCAGGGGATGTCTTTCGTCCGCTCGCGATGCTTCGCTCACCCCGTTTCACCTCCCGCCGGAAAAACCGGCTCCTCGCGCGGCAGCCTCCCGCCGCTTTCCAGGAATCGGCGCAGGCAGGCATCCGGGCTCGGATGGTTTTCCTCTCCGAGAATCGTGTACGCCAGGGCCGGACAGTTGCCCCGGCAGTAGGGGATGTACTCGCAGCCGCGGCAGAAGGAAAATTCGCCCAGCGGGACCTCGCGCCGCCGCCGCAGCCGTTCGAGCTCGGGATGGCCGCGCCACACTTCGCGCAGATCGTCCCGGTTGATGCGTCCGAGCTCGATGTGGCTCATCTGACTGCAGGGAACGATCACCCCGTCCGCGCGCACGGCAAGGCGCGCGAACACCCCGCCGCAGCTTCGCAGATATCCCGCGCCGGGAAACCCCGGCGCTCGGTTTTGCCTCGCCCGTTCCATTTCCAGCCATTGCCGCGCCTCGGCCAGGGGCCCGGCCGAGGCCGAGACCCTCCCGGGGTGCCCGGCGGCGAGCGTCAAAAGGGTTTCCATCGCCAGCGAGCGCTCCTCCACGCTCAGCTGCAGGTGCTCCGCGTTGTGCCGGCACAGCCCCATGTACGAAGCGGCATTCGTGGAAAAGCCGGGGAGGGAGAGCGTGTCCAGGAGCAACCGGGCGATACTTTCGAGATCGTGCACGTTGTGCTTGTGGATGGTCACCCTGGCGGTGACCGGAATGTTGTGCCTTCGCAGGGCGCGGATAGCCTCGAGAGCCTTTTGGAAAGTCCCCGGGCCCCGGCAGATGTCGTGGGTCTCGGGGCGGGAGCCGTCGACGGAAACCTGGATGGAATCGCATCGTCCGGTGGCGGCGATCGATACTGCCGTGTCCTCATCGATCAAGGTCCCGTTGCTCAAGATCGAAAACCGCATGCGGTTTCGAACGATCCCCCGCAGGATTTCATCGAAGTCGGAGCGGCGGAAAGGCTCGCCGCCCGACAGGCACACGCCGAGCACGGCGCACCGGTTCAACTCCTCGAAGAACCGGAGCCATTCCCCGGTCCCGAGATCCCGGGCGACCTCTCCCGCGCTGGAAAAGTGCGAACAATACGCGCAGCGCAGGTTACACTCACCGGTGATGGAAATGTCCATGCTTTTCGGGGTTTGCATCAGCCGCACGGCGGTTCCCGATCCCCGTCTTGGAGCCGCGCGAGGCCGCGATCGAGCAGGTCCTGCACGAAGGCGATCACCCGATCTTGCGCGTCATCGGGGACATCATCGCACTCGGCGCGAATCGACTCGACGATTTGCGCGACGGTGTGGTGTCCGTCGAGCAACTTCCAGATAAACACGGACACGGGATTGAGACCGAAGGCGTTGCCCGATTCCGGATCGAACAGAATAGCCCAGTCGTCGAACTCCTCGCGCAGGACGATCAGGGGGTTGGCAATCGGCTTGCTCAGATGCATTCTCATTCACCTCATCGAACGGTTGAAGCGGCCCGTAATCGCCGCGGAACGGCTGCCGGTCAAGACATGGCGGGGCGGTGGGCATCGGCCTTGGATGGGCGCCCGCGGCACAGCCCTATGTCATGCCCGAACGCCCGACGCCGTGGACGGGAGCCAGGCGGATCGAGCAACCGGTCTGAGCATGTCGTTATTACTAACATGCACGGGCGCCGCGGTCAAACCACCCGAATGCCAAGCCGGACAAGGCAGCGGGGGCCGGGCCGAACATGTCCCCACCCCTCGCTGAAAGTATTTTTCCATGGATCGCACCTTTTTTGATTATCGTACTTGATATTCCTGCCGAAGATGCTATAGTGCGCCATTCTTGTAAAGGGGTTCGATATTTCGGGGTATGCAGGAAATCGGTCTTTCGCCTCACAGAACGTTTCCGTAGTAGCTCTGAGTAGCGCGCCACCAGTTAGAACGAAAACTTACGAAAGGAATTGCAAATGGCGGAAGGTCGAGTCAAGTGGTTCAATGATCAAAAGGGCTATGGATTCATCGAAACCGGCAGTGGGCCGGACGTGTTCGTCCATCACAGCTCGATTGAAGGAGTAGGCTTCAAAACCCTCAGCGAGGGCCAGGAAGTGACCTTCGAAATTGAAAAGGGCGCAAAAGGCCCTCAGGCGGTGCGGGTTAAGAAGCTCTAGTCGAAGCTTCCGGACTGACCCGGGCGCATAGAAAATCGAGAGGCCGAGGAGCATTTCCCCGGCCTCTTTCGTTTTGGGACGTCTTCTCTTCAGAATCCGGGGGCGACATCGAGAGCGTCCGCCCGGAACGGCATCAATACAGCGCCCTGACGGCGTTGTGTTTCCTGTTGTAGATCATGTGGCTGTTCTGCTGGAGCTGCCGGTTGAGGCTCGCGCGCTCGTATCGGGTCAGCCTCCCCTCGGAAACCAGCCTGTAGTAACGATTCTTGATGTGATTGAGATTGTTCTGCAAGATCTCGGACTCAGCCACGCTGAGCTGGCCGGACCGTATTCCATGGTCGATCCGGCTCTGCTGTTTCGCAACCTTATCCGGAATGGATTCCGCGCAGGCGGCTCCCGTCACCAGCACGAACACCGCCGCAATCATGAACAGCACCACAAAGGATTTCTTCTTCATAGAGGGCTTCCTCCAACTGTCCTTCGTTAATCCCCAAGTGCTTCCTCATTCAGCCTGCTTCCACTCATCCGGCCGCACGGGATTCACCCCCCGCATGTCGTAGACCGGTGTCACCCCATGGAGGCGCGGTCCCCCAGCCGAAGCGACAACGCCGCTCAATCGACTGTCCGCCGGAGCTTCCGGAGCCCCGTGAACCGTCCTCGTTTTTTCGATCCGAATCCCGGCCAACGGCCCGCGCGAACCGCGCCGGACTGCCCGGGTCCCGCGCCGCGCGTTCCCGTCGTTCCACGCGGACCTCCCGGTCATGTCGTCGATGGCCGAATCCCTCCCCCTACTTATCGGAGGGAAGGAGCGTTCGCAACACATCTTCCTTGCCGATGATCCCGATCAGCTTGTTCCCATCCACCACCGGCAGAGTGTGAAGGTTCTTGTTCACCATCAGCCGCGCCACTTCCTCGATGGTGGTGTCCGGGCTGACGGTCACCGGCTCGCGCGTCATGGCCTCACCCACCGTGACGGCCGAAATCTTCTGTACCTCCTTCTCGAACCGGCTCGGCGAGGTGAGCGGAATGAAACTGTCCAGGAGGTTGAAAACGGACGGCAGGGGAAACCGTTTCTGCTGCGCGATCAGATCGCTCTGGCAGAGGATGCCCACCAGGTTCCCGCGATCGTCGATCACGGGGAGACCGTTGATGTGTTTGTCCAGCAGGAGTTTCGCCGCCTGAACGATCTCCGTTTGCGGAGAAACCGATATGACGTCCCGGGTCATGATATCCGCGACTCTGAGCATGTACGCCTTCCTCCCCCGACCTTCCGGTCCGCCGGATGCGCCCGCGGCGGGCCGCTCCCGGGCCATGCCGCCGCACCGACACTTCTCGCCAAAGCCTTGCCTTCGTTCAGCACCGATCGAACGAGACCTCATGGAAGCCGGGCAACCCCGAGCCTCCTTCCCGACAAGCATACCCAAACCGGCCCGTCATCGCCAACAGGAAAGAAACGGGAACCGCTCTTTGCGTGAAAATTCCCCGTCCCGGCCCATTTTCACGGCTCGTCGGGACTCGCCCGACGCGGGTCGGGTCGAGCACGGATGCCGGCGCAAGGCCCGGCCTCCGGGCGGACCGGCAGCCCGGGCGCTTGCGGCTCAGACGCTCTTATACGGATTTGCTTTCAAAATGATACTCTCAAAGCGTGGGGGACGTATCCCCCACACCCCCTCGCCGCTTCGCGGCTCCGTGTGGCGCTGCGGCGGCGGCCTTCGGCCAGTCGCCGACAGCGCCGAGCACTCGGCCTCACGCGCTTGCGCGTGTGGCCGAAACTTGGGGGGTGCGGGGGAATCATTCCCCCGCTCTTTTGTGCTTGAAAGATCCATCTTGCGCGCAACTTCTTATTAAAGACGCCGCACCATCGTGCGAACCTGCTCGTGCATGTAGAGCGGCAGGTAATACAGTCCTCCCGCATTCTTCCCGCTCGAGCCCGACCCCTTCCATCCCCCGAAAGGCTGGAACCCCGGCCAGGCGCCGGTGGTGGACCCCTGGGGACGATTGGCGTAAACGACGCCCGCCTGGATGCCGTCGAAAAACCGGTCCGCTTCTTCCCGCGAACCGTAAAAGCCGGCGGTGAGGCCATAGTCCGCGTCGTTTGCGATTTGCATCGCCTCATTTAGGTTGTCGACCTTCGCCACCAGGGCGATGGGGACGAACATCTCGGTCTTCCACAGGCGATGGGTCAGGGGCACGTCGGCCACCAGCGTCGGAGCGCAGAAATAGCCCCTTGCGTACCGGCCTTCCGTCAGCACTTCACCGCCGGTCAGGAAGCTCCCGGCTTGTCCCAGCTCCCGGGCGAAATTCCTGAAATCGCGTTGCGCGCCTTCGCTGATTACGGGTCCCATGGTGACGCCGCGCTCGGTCGGGTCCCCGACGACCAGCTTCGCCGTCATTGCTCTCAAGCGGTCCGCCAAGGCATTGTAGACGGGCGCCTCGACCAGCACTCTCGAGCATGCCGAGCATTTCTGCCCCTGCAGCCCGAAGCAGGAGCGGGTTATCCCGCTTGCAGCGTCATCGAGATCGGCGTTACGCGAGACGATCGTCGGATTCTTGCCGCCCAGTTCCAGGATGACGGGGCGCACCCACGGCCCCCTGGCAAAAGCGCGCCAGATGCCCATGCCGACTTCTTTCGAACCGGTGAAGGTGACTCCCGCCACATCGGGATGGTCGAGCAAAGCCTGGCCCAGGGTGTCGCCCGGGCCGGTGACGAAGTTGATCACCCCCGGGGGAAGCCCCGCATCACGCATGCACTCCGCAATCAGCCGAGCCGACCAGGGCGTGAGGGAAGCGGGCTTGACCACCACGGTGTTGCCGGCGACCAGGGCGGCTCCCGCCGGGCCTCCCGTCAACGCGCACGGATAATTGAACGGACTGATGACCAGCCAGACCCCATAGGGCCGCAAGACCGAAACATTGCGCGAATCGAACCCCTGCAACGGATCGCGTCCCATCTCGGCGACGAAACCGTTGCCGGCCTCCATGCGTTCACAGGAATATCGAATCAGGTCGGCGGTTTCCGCCGCGTCTCCGAGAGCCTCCATGCGATTCTTGCCCACCTCCAGGGCCATCGCAACGCCTATGTCGAAAATGCGGTCGTCTATTCTGTCGGCCGCTTTTCGCAACAACGCCGCTCGCTCCCGCCAGGGAGTGCGACTCCATTTCGGGAAGGCCTCCCTGGCGGCCGCAACCGCCGCATGGGCCTCCCGCGGGCCTCCTTTTTGAAACACGCCCAGGATCACCTCCGTGTCGGCTGGTGAACGGTCCTCGAACTTGTCCACGGCGAAAAGGTCTTTCCCGTTGACCAGCATCCCGTATTCCCGGCCCAGTCGTGCCCGGGTCCGGGCCAGGGCCTCTTCGAACCGCGCGTGAAGGACTTCGGGGGGATCGAACATGGTGGAATAGGTGAGTCTGAATCCGGTTTCAGCCGCCATCGCAAACGAACCTCCTTCCTTGCCGCATCTGGAATGTGGGGGTGGCGAGCCCCGCCTGTTATTCATTATGTCAAAGCTGACACAATGAATAACGGAACCGGCCCCGGCTGTCCAGGAAAACCGACCGTTCCCGGCAACGGCCGCAGGCGCCCTCGAATGGCCGCCTTGCGGACCACGCGGACCGCGCCTTGCTTGATACCACGTTGCGTTTAAGATGACGGCATTGGGCGGGAGGGCATAAAGTCCTCCCCTACGTTTGATACGAAGTTACCTGGAAAATAGATTCCCGGGTGAGTCCATTTTCATGCTTCGCGGGTGTCGCAGGGGGCATGGATAATTGCGTTCAAGATGGATCTTTCAAGCACAAAAGAGCGGGGGAATGATTCCCCCGCACCCCCCAAGTTTCGGCCACACGCGCAAGCGCGTGAGGCCGAGTGCTCGGCGCTGTCGGCGACTGGCCGAAGGCCGCCGCCGCAGCGCCACACGGAGCCGCGAAGCGGCGAGGGGGTGGGGGGGATACGTCCCCCATGCTTTTAGAGTATCATACGGAGTCGTTCGGCATTGCGGAGCTTCAACTCGAAGCGTCTAGGTCTTGAATGCCTTGAATCGAACGGCCAGGATCGTGATGTCGTCGGCCTGGGGCTCTCCGGAGGAATAATCCCGGACGGACTCGAGGACCTCCCTCACGACCGTTTCCGGCGACCCGTCGGGGACGGACCGGAGCGCCGTCATGAGCCTGGCGCCCGTGTACAGCTCACGCCGGGCATCCATCGCTTCCGAGACCCCGTCCGTATACACCAGGATCGTGTCACCGGGGATCAGACTCAATGTCCCGGTCTTGTACCGGGCATCATCGAAGGTTCCCAGAAAAACCCCGGGGGGGATTTCCACCCAGACCGGCTCCCCTCCCTCGCGCAGCAGGACCGGCGGCACGTGGCCTCCGTTGGAATAGCGCAGCTCTCCCGTTCTCAGGTCGAGAACGGCGCAAAACACCGTCACGAACATCATGGATTCGTTGTCGATGCAAAGCTCGGCATTCACCCGCTCCAGGACCTCCGACGGTTCCATGCCGAGCTCGGTCACCCCTTTCAACAGGGTCTTGCTCACCGCCATGAAAAGAGCGGCGGGAATGCCTTTTCCCGAAACGTCGCCCACAACGAAGAAGAGATGGTCACGGTCCAGAAAAAAGAAGTCGTACAAATCCCCGCCGATTTCCCTGGCCGGCTCGAGAGTGGCGAAAACTTCGACCACCTCCGTTTCGGGAAGCGACGGGAACCGCTTGGGCAGAAAGCTCATCTGAATGGTCCGGGCGATCTTCAGCTCGCTCTCCATCCGCTCCTTGGATGCGGTGGTCTCGGCGAGGTTGGCGATATACTCCTTGAGCGCCGACTTCATCTCTTTGAAAGAACGGGTCAGGCGGCCGATTTCGTCGTTGCTCCTCGGTTCCGGAAGCTCGATGTCCAGGTTGCCTTTGGCAATCTCGTGCGTGGTCGCGTCCAGAAAACGGAGCGGCCTGGTGATGGTCTGGGAGATCATCGCCACCGTGAAGAAGAGGAACAGGAAACCGATCAGGCCGATGATGACCACTTCCTTTCCCAGGTCCCAGACATCCGCGTACAGCTCGTCCTCGGGGAAAATGACTCCGACGGACCAGCCGTTGGAAGGCAGAGGAGCGTAGTACATCCAGGATTTTTTCCCGGAAGCGAAGTCCACCAGGGGAATGAAGTCTTCGCGGCCCGCGATCATGTCTCTGCCGATGTCGCGCAGGTTCCGATCCGCATTCTCCTCGGCAATGCTGAAGATGCTCTTGCGCATGATGAAACCGTTGTCCGGATACGTGACGAAGACCCCGTTGCGCGTGATGACGAAGGCATACCCCGTTCGGTATATCGTCACCGAGGACAGGATCTCCGTGAGCCACGACAGTGAGATATCGGCCGTCACGATGCCCTGGAAATCCTTCTCGCCGTCGGCTTCCTTGTAAAATGGAACGGAAACCGTGGCCATGACGATGTTGCCGCCCCCCTCATCGTAATACGGCTCGCTCCAGACCACCTCTTTGAGCAACTTGGGAATCTGGTACCAGTCCATGACGAAGTACCGATAGTCCTCGCCGCCGAGGACTTCGGACTTGATACTGCCGTTGCTCCCCCGGTAGCAGTAGGGCGCGAAGTATTCGGTATCCGGTTCGTAGTTGTACGGCTCGTAGGCAATTATGGAGCCGTAGACTTCCGGGTTGTTGGCAACGGCCGACTGCACCAGGTGGAAGATATCGACCACGCCGTAGGGATACCGCCCAATGACGGAAGCCATGTTCAGGGGGACCTTTTCCACTCCCTGCAGCACGCTCTCGATCCGGTACACCGTCGATCGTGCAAGATTCCTGGCATTTTCCTCCACATCCCTGATGACGGTCTTCTTCGACGAATAGTAATTGTAGGAAAAGGCCGCGCTGAAAATGCAGGCACTACTGGCGAGGATGAAAACCATCAACTTGAAAGCGAGACCGCGGTTCTTCATTGCTCAACACAGTTCAAGAAAAAAGAGGAATATGCCGGCACCTCACCCTCCAACCCGCCGGTCTCGAGCACTTTCACGACATTTGCATAGTCTTCTTCCCGGAGGACTCCCACGGGAACATCGAGGCCGGGGGGAAGGATGACGTCTTTCATGCGCTCGAGCATCCACTTCTGGTGGCAACGGTTGGTTGCCACGTTCGCCTCATCGACGTACTTCATCACGATGTCCAACGCTTCTTCAGGGCGCCTGAAGGCATAGGCCCACCCTTCCAGCGAAGCCGTCACGAACCGGCGGCATTTCTCCGGATCTTTTTTGCAGGTATCTTCCAGGGCATACAGGCCGTCTTCGGGCAGATTCACGCAATGATCGGAAAAGAAGAACGTCGTGAGCTCGTCTTCGTTGACTCCGGAATTGAGCACGGTATGGTACTCGTTGTACCACATCGCCGACGCCACATCCACCGCCCCCCGGAGGAAGAGGTTCATGGTCGGCCCCTGCTCGATTTCCTTGACGTTCAGATCGTACTTCATAAAGAAAGCCTTCGGCAGAACCTGGAAATCCGCCCCCCACAAACCCACTCTGCGGCCGTCCATGTCCTTGGGCGACTCGATTCCACTGGATTTTTTCGCGATAAGCATTTGAGTGGAACGCTGGATGATCTGCGCGATGTTGATCAACCGCAACCCGCGTACTCGTTCTCGAATGGCGCAGGACAGAAAACTGCCGGCAAAATCCGCGCGCCCCCGGCGCAGGTATTCCATGGGGGACCGGTCCGGACCGCCGCGGAGGATCTCGATGTCGATGCCGTGCTTCCTGTAGAATCCCTTTTCGCAGGCCACATAGTACCCGGCAAACTGCGACTGGGGCAGCCAGTGCGGGAGGTAGGACACTCTCCGGGACGACTCCTGGGCAAGCGAGTCGGTGGCCCAAAGGAGCAAGAGCGCGGTGAAAATACTCCAGAATTTCCTCATAAGCCGTCCCTGTCCCACCCCGGGAGCGAACACCCGAGCGCCGCTGCCCGCCCGGTTGCCTGAACGCGCGGCGTCCCCACCCCGCCGCCATACCCGTGCAGACCCGCGATACAGCGCCGCAACCTGCTTTATCCCACATTGCGGGCACACTACAACATTAAACTTTACATGACAATCATCCGATCTAGAGTTGAGCGGAATTTGTGCGTTGGAAGTGAACGGCCGCTGCGCAGCAAACGTTTTCCACATTCGGGCTCAGGGCCAGTAAACAATTGCAGCCTGACGCGTTTCATTGTATGCATGATCCCAGTTTCAATCTCTCGCCCCCACCCCGCATCTGCCGATTTCCCGACGGAAGAAACCGGGTGAACGGGAGGATGAGGCAGATTTTTCACAACACTTTGAAGTCATTGGGGAAAATCGCTGTGGACTTGCGAAAGGAAATGGAAACCAGGACCAGGGAATCCGCCACAGGCATGCCGGGTTCGGGGCTGGGCGTGATGCCTCTTCCATGGTTTCTGCCGAGTCGAGGAAGCGTCCCGAGGCACTGAAAAGGGGGCCTGCTCGGTTTCGCGAGGTTGATGGAATGAAGAAAATCCTATTGGTCGAGGACAACGAAGACAACCGGGAACTGGTGTGCGCTCTGATTGGAGATGCCTTCGATGTCGAGAGCTGTACGGACGCGGTTGAAGCTCTGGCTCTGCTCGACAATCCGCAAACGCATCTGCCGGACTTGATGCTCGTGGACATTTCGCTGCCGGGGATGGACGGCATCCAGTTCCTCTTCCGGATCCGCTCGGACCCCCGGCTGGCGGGTATTCCGGCGATCGCTCTGACGGCTCATGCCATGAAAGACGACAAGGAACGGTTCATCGGATCGGGTTTCGACGGCTATTTCAGCAAGCCCATTGTGGACGAGATGCTGCTCATCGAAACCATCAACACCGTAATCGAGTCGAGAGGCAGGGGGCGGGAATGAAATCTCACAAGTTCAAGATGTACCGCGTTGCCCTGATGTTTTTGACCATCGTCCTGCTGCTGTCGGCCCTGGCGATCATACCCCAGATCGTTACCGTGAGGGGGGAAATCCTCATGGGAATCAACGTGGGCGTGGCGCTGCTCGGGCTGGTCGGCGGCCTCTTTTTCATCCGCCGGATGAATCATCGGCTGGTGCTCATGGCCGATGCCGCCAGGTCCATTGAAGAAGGGGACTATTCGGCGCGCACCGAGGTCACCGGGGAGGATGCCATCGGGATGCTCGCCAGGACGATCAATTCCATGGCGGAGAGGATCCAGTCGGCCTTCCGGGAGCTCGAACATCGACAGAACGATCTCGTTGAGAGCCGCAAGCTCCTGTCGGAACAGAACGCGAAACTCGAACAGGAGTTCGAGAGGCAGGCGGCTTTCGGTGAATACCTGGTCGCCCTGAACGCCGTGGACATCAACGCCATCGCCGAGAAGACCCTGGAATACCTGCTGCGGGAAACGGAAATGCATTTCGGGATTTTCTACCTGCGCGAAAGGGGCTCCGGAAAGCTGCAGCGGGTGGCGGAGCGCGGAATCGATTCTCAGGCCCTGGCCGCCCTCACGAGGACAGAGGATGGATTTCCGGCTCAAGTGGTGTCCGAGCGCAAGTGGCTGACCATCAAGGATATCGATGAACAGGCCCTGCCCGAAGTGAACCTCGGATTCACCAGAGCCCGACTGCGGAGCGTGTTGGGGGTGCCCGTCCTGTTTCAACAGAAAATCCTGGGGGTCCTGATCCTGTCGGCAATGCACAAGCTTGACGATACGGTGAGGAGAATCGTGGAAAGCACGGTCGGCACGCTCGGCAGTGCCCTCAACAACGCCATGACTTACAAGACCGTGCAGCAGCAGGCCCTGCAACTGGAGCAGGCAAACATGGAGCTGCTCGAAGCCGATCACCTGCGGAGCGAATTCGTGGCGAACATGAGCCACGAGCTGAGGACACCGCTCAACTCCATCATCGGCTTTTCGGGACTCCTGATGAAAAACCGGGGGGGCAATCTCGTCGCCACGGATCTGAGCTATGCCGAGAAAATCAATCGCAACGGAAAGCATCTTCTGAACCTGATCAACGATATCCTGGACCTCTCGAAGATCGAGGCCGGCCGGATGGAGCTCCAAATCGGGCCCACGCGAATCGACGTCCTCACCAAGGAAGTGGTGGACATGCTGCGGCCCCAGGCCGACGAACGAAATCTCTCCCTGACCTTCGAAACGGCGGGCGAGATCCCGATGTTCGAGACGGATGGCGAGAAGCTCAAACGCGTCCTGATCAACCTGTTGGGAAACGCCATCAAGTTCACGCACAAAGGCGGGGTCAAGGTGCGGTTGATCTCGCAGAGCGGGCATCGGCTGAACATCGAAGTGAACGATTCCGGCATCGGCATTCCCCAGGACAAGCTGGAAACCATCTTCCAGCCCTTCCGGCAGGTCGACAGCAGCACCAGCCGCGAATACGGCGGAACGGGGCTGGGCCTGACGATCACGCGATCTATCGTGGAAATGCTCCGTGGGGAAATATCGGTGAGCAGCAAACCCGGAGAGGGCAGCACGTTCACCGTGAGTCTTCCCCTCGGCGGCGACGCCGCAAGGCAACCGGCGCCGGCGGTTGAAGAACCGGCCGCACCCGTTGAGCCGCAGGAATTGGGGCCCGTTCCCCCCACTCTGCAATGGCCGGAAAGCCAGGCGCCCATCAAGGGAGCGCGCGTCCTGGTCGTCGATGACGATCCGGATTCCCGGGAACTGCTCATGAACAACATCGAAGGCATGGGAGCCAAAGTGATTCCCTGCGAGGACGGTGAGAAGGCGCTCCAGATGGCCCTGGAATGCAAGCCGGACCTCATCACCCTGGATCTCATGATGCCCGGAATGGACGGATGGGAAGTGTTGAGCCGCCTGCGCGACAACCCCGAAACCCGTCACATTCCGGTGGTGATCATCAGCATCGTCGCCAACCGGCGCCAGGCGATGGTGCTCGGCGCGGTCGACGCCCTCACCAAACCGATCTCGAGCAACCAGCTCCAGGCGCTCCTGCAGCATTACGTCCGCCGGCAGTCGGTGAGCAAGGTCCTGGTGGTCGACGACGACGAGGATGCCAGGCAGCTGCTCGCTTCTCACCTGGAAAACAAGGTGGGAGAGCTTCGCACGGCCGTGAACGGCCGCGAAGCGCTGCAGGTGCTCGAAGAGTTCACTCCGGACCTGATTTTCCTCGACCTCAACATGCCCCAGATGGACGGTTTCACGTTTCTGCGCGTGTTGAGGGCCGATAAGCACCTGTGGCGGCTGCCGGTGGTGGTGGTGACGGCCAAGCAGATGACCGCCGCGGAACGCCGCGAACTTGAACGGAGGGTCGTCGGATTCATCCAGAAAGGCGATTCTCTGGAAACACAATTGCAAGAGGTACTTCACTATGTCGGATAGGGTCCTCCCATATTTGCCCGACGATATCTCCAATAAGCAGATCCCCATCCTCGTGGTGGACGACCTTCGGGACAACCTCGATCTCATGGAAGCCCTGCTGGTCAGCGAAGGATTCGAAGTCGTTCATTTGATCCCCTCGGGCCAGGAGGCGCTGGAGTTCCTGGAAACGCACCGCGACATCGGCGTCATACTGATGGACATGATGATGCCCGGGATCGACGGTCATGAAATGTGCCGGCGAATCACCACCCACGAATCGACCCGCCACATACCGGTCATCATCGTGACGGGAGGGGCGTTGCGGCACAACGAAGCCGTGCAGAAAAGCTTCGCCGCGGGAGCCGTCGATTTCGTCACCAAGCCCATCAACGAAGTCGAATTGTTCATGCGCATCCACTCCGCGCTGGCCCTTTACAGGGAACGCGTGATTCGCCACCACAAAACCCGCGAGCTGCGGGAGAGCGAAGAAAAATTCCGGGTCACCTTCGACCAGGCACCGGTCGGCATCGCCCATGTCAATGCGGACGGCCGTCTTCTGCTCATCAACCGGCGCCTGTGCGAAATGCTCGGGTTCCAGGAACGGGAGCTGATCGAGTCCTCCTTCCCGGACCTCTGCGTACCCGAGAACAGGGACGTTCACGAACGCGAGCTGAAAAAGTCCGTCGAACAAGGACTCGAATATCACGGCTTCGAAATTCCCCTGGTCCATAAGGACGGCAGGATCATCTGGACCAAGCTCACCCTTTCTCCCATGAAAGACGCGGCGGGCGTCCCCAAGTACTTCATACACATTGTGGAAGACATCACCGAGCGCAAGAATTTCGAGGACAATCTCCGCCTGTCCGCCACCGTGTTCGAGGGGAGCACGGAAGCCATCATCATAACCGACGCCCGGGCCAACATACTCAGGGTCAACAGCGCCTTCACGGCCATGACCGGGTATGCCGATCACGAAGTGGTGGGGAAGAACCCACGCCTCCTGAAATCCGGAAATCACCACGAGGAATTCTACCGCGCCATGTGGGCCACGCTGAGCAGCACCGGGCAGTGGCAGGGCGAGATCTGGAACCGTCGGAAAAACGGCGATATTTTCCCCGCCTGGCTGACCCTGTGCGCCGTGCGCAACAGCGAGGACAAGATCACCAATTACGTGGGAATCTCCAGGGACATCACGCTGCGCAAGGAAGCCGAAGAGCGCCTCAGCTACCAGGCAAGCCATGATGCCCTCACCGGGCTGCCCAACCGGGCGCGGTTTCACGACCGCCTGACCCACGCCCTGGCGCGAGCCGGCCGCGACCGGCACGAATTCGCCATCCTGTTCCTCGACCTGGACCGTTTCAAAGTCATCAACGACACACTGGGGCACACCGTGGGCGACTTTCTCCTGCAGGGGGTCACCAAGCGGCTGCTCGGAGGCACCCGGGAATCGGACACCCTTGCCCGGTGGGGCGGCGACGAGTTCATCATCCTCCTGGAGAGCATCCGCGGAGCCGAGGATGCGGCCGTGGCCGCGCGAAGAATCCTCGACGTCCTGGCCGAACCTTTCAGCGTCCAGGGCCACGAAGTGTTCGTCAGCGGCAGCATCGGGATCAGCGTCTACCCAAGGGACGGCGAGGACGTCCAGGCCCTGCTCCGATGCGCCGACATCGCGATGTACAGGGCCAAGGACAGCGGCAAGAACGACTACCAGTTCTACGAATCCACCATGAGCACGGGCGGGCTCGAACGGTTGAAACTCGAAGGCGACTTGCGCTACGCCTTGAAACGCAACGAATTCGTGCTCCATTACCAGCCCAGGGTCAACATCAACACCGGCCTGATCGTGGGCGCCGAAGCGTTGATCCGCTGGGATCTTCCCGATCGAGGCCTGCTGTGGCCCCTGGATTTCATCCCCCTGGCGGAAGAAAGCGGCTTCATCATCCCCATCGGGGAGTGGGTCCTGAGAACAGCGTGCCTGCAGTGTAGGAAATGGCAGGACGCCGGGGTTCCGCACCCCCGGGTCTCCGTGAATCTGTCCACTCACCAGTTCAAGAAAGACAACCTCACCTCGACGGTGGATCGAATTCTCAAGGAAACGGGGCTGAGCCCCGGGCTGCTCGAGCTCGAGATCACGGAAAGCGCCATGATGGAAAACCTCGAAAAGGCCGTCGCGACCCTCCAGGGCCTTGCGGAACTCGGCGTCAACGTGGCCATCGACGACTTCGGCACCGGGTATTCGTCCCTCGGTTATCTCAAACGGTTCCCCATAGGGGCTCTCAAGATCGACCAGTCGTTTGTCCGGCACATTCCTTCCAATATTGACGATACGGCCATCGCCATGTCGATCATCTCCCTGGGAAAGACCCTGAACCTGAAGGTGGTGGCGGAAGGAGTCGAGACCCAGGAGCAACTGACGGTCCTTCGGAACTACCAGTGCGACGAAGCCCAGGGCTACCTGTTCAGTCAGCCGGTAGATGCCGACCGCATGACCGAATTCCTCGTGAACCCGTCCGGGTTGAACCTGTCCGATCTTTTCGAGCAATGACCGGGCGCCGGTCGAAGGCGTTTCCACCCGGCCCGGGCACTGCTTTCCTTCATGCGCGAACGATTGATGAGCCGCCCGGCGGTCGAAAGCATCCCGGCCCCGCCGGCACCGCCCGAGGACGATGAATACAAAGGAAGAAACCGAAGACCGGCGTATCGCCCTCGTGTTTCCGCCCGCGATACACCCCACCGGCCCTCCGCTCGGCGCGGCCGCCCTCAAGGCATTCCTGCTCTCGCGCGATCCGTCGCGTTCCGTCAGGGTGTTCGACCTCAACCTCGCCCACTACGAACAGGCCTTGCGCTGGATGCGGGAAGGGCGGCTGAAGATGAGCCTCCGGAAGATGGACCACGCATCCTCCGCCGAGCGCGTGGCCGACACCTTCCGCTTTCTGCGGGGGGAAAAGGGGCTGGATGCGTTCGCGTCCCTGCCGGACTACGATGAGCACGCCGGATTTTTCAGCAGCTTCGAAACCGTGCTCAACGGCCTCTTCGACAGCTTCGCCCGGAAGCTCCTCGCCAGCCTGCGGGTCCCTCCCCTCGCCGACGAATATTTCCGCGAGCTGATCCGCCCGGTGAAACGGTTTCGTCCGCGGCTGGCGGGATTTTCCATCCTCTTCAGCCAGCAGGTGTACTTCGCCGCGATCCTCGCCCGGTACCTGAAGGAAGACGACGCGACGATCGTTTTCGGCGGGGCCACGCTCTCGGTCATGCCCCGCCCCGAGGTCCTGCTCGCCGACCGGACCGTGGTCCCCGTGGGCGAAACCCGCGCCGGCATCCCTTTCGGACGCTTCATCGACGGGCTCATCGTCGGCGAAGGAGAAACGGGCATCGACGCACTCGCCGGAGCGGGCGGCTGCGACCCGGCGCATGTCCCCGGCCTGGTTTACTCCGATGCGGGACGGGTCCGGCGAAACGGTCCGCGCAGGATCGAGAAGCTCGAAGAGCTGCCCCTGCCCGATTTCGATGACTGCAACCCGGCGGCGTACCTGTCCCCGATGCCCATCCTGCCGTATCTTTCGTCGCGGGGATGCTTCTGGAGAAGATGCGCGTTTTGCACGCACCGGAAGACCTACCTGGCCTACCGCGAAGAGCCCCCCGAATACACCGTCTCGCGGCTTGCAGAGCTGAGCCGGCGGCACGGAGCGGTCCTGTTCAGCCTGGTGGACGAAATGATCCATCCGCATCGCTTCAGCCGTCTTGCCCGGAAAATCCTCGAAGCGGGGCTCGACATCCGTTACGCGGCCTACGCGAAACCGACGGCGCGCTTTGACGCGGCGCTGCTCGGGCGGCTGCATGCTTCCGGGGCCAGGGTTGTGATGTGGGGAGTGGAATCCGGAAACCAGAGGGTGCTCGACCTGATGCGTAAGGGGACTCGCGCGGACCGCATGGGCCGGGTCCTGGAAGATGCCCGCCGCGCCGGCATCCGGAACCTGGTTTTCGTCATGTTCGGTTTCCCTTCGGAAACCCGGCAGGAACGGGAAGACACGATGCGTTTCCTGGAAGCGCACCGGGACAGCATCGATGCGTTGTCTAAGTCCCGCTTCATCCTGCTCGAAGGCGCCGACATGCTCGAAACCCCCGAGCGCTTTCACATCACCCGGGTACTGGATCGAACCGACCGCGATCCCGTATCCGTGGCGTTCGACTACGAAGTCTCCGACGGCCCGACCCAGGCCGAAGCCCGGCGGTTCTACGAAGAACGGATGCCGTACTTGAACCGGTTCGGGCGCTCTCCGTTCTTTCCCCGGTACCGCGACCACATGCTCGTGCACGCGGTGCTGCGCGATTCGCCGCGGGAATCCACACAGCACCATGAGTAACTGTTAAAAGTGAAAAGTGTAGGTTTGACCCCGGGTTGGGGATATGGTAACCAAGAGTCTCCAAAGGTAAAATTCATAGTTATTTCGAAGTAAAGATTGAGCACCGGCTCTCAGGCTGCGGGCAGGGCGATACGCGCGCGCGGGCATCGGGTATATTTCGGGAGGCGCGCGCTTTTGCGGGAGTGCGGGTGAGCGGGTCGCCTTTCCCGTCAAATGATGTCGGCTTGACGGGGAAATCTTCGGAGGCTTGCTCAAATTCGGGCGAGAAGAAGAGAGTACGGGAGAACGTGGCAGGAAGACGGTTTCGATTCACTCAAACAGGATCCATCCGGAAAGGAATCACATCATGAGGAAAATGATCGCGCTGACGTTGATGATGCTTTTCGTGGCTTCCAGTGCTTTTGCTCAAGGCGGACAGGGATTCACAAGCCAAACTCACAAACAGAACGTCGGGAAAATCCTCTGGGCCAAGCAACGCATCAAGATGGATGTGCAGGACAGCATAAAGTACGAAACCGTCTTCAACACGTCCGACCCGATCTACGGCAGGGTGTTCCTCAACAATACGCTGCTCCTGTTGTCGCGGGAATCGAAGAAGCCCAACTGCGACAACGCCGAAGGACGGTATCTTTTGAAGTTGTTCGTCGACAAACAGGACAAGGGATTCGTCCACGAACAGAGGTTCGAAAGCAACTGGACGACCTGCCAGGTCACCCCGAACCTCGCTCCCGGCGATGAGGGCGACAGGATCAATCAGAAGTTCCCCGCAGTCTGGACGAAGATTGCAAACGAACTGCCCGCGGGGCAGCATGACGTACGATTCGAATTCTGGGCCGGCAAGGCGGGATGTGAAGCGAAGTATGCCGAAGGGTCTTTCACGCTCAAGAAGCAGGCCGGAGAGAAAGCGGGAGGCGGATCGATCCCCCAGGCGCTGAAAAAGGACCCTGCCCTCGAAGCCCAGATGATTGACGCGATCAAGGCGAGAGGGTGGAAAAACGAAACCCCGGTCAAGGTGATCATCGTGGAAGCCGACTGGAGGATCATCCGCGATGCGTTCGGCAACATCGTGAAAAGAGAGATCAACACCAATACCGTTCTCAAGCGCAATGACGGTTCGTGTCGCTTGACCGACCTGTCGTTCGATCAGAAACACCTGGGCGGCAACAAATACGGGCCGACCACCCTGTTCGGCATCGGCACGAAGAACGTCGAGGTCGATTGCTCCGCCGTGAAATAGCGTGGAGCAGCGAGGGGGAGGGGGGGATGGACCGACCGGCGGCGCATCCGGTCCCGATCGCGGTTTTCTCACTCCCGCGGTCCTGCCTGTCGTGAACGTGATATGACCCGACAGCGGCGGCGCTCCCTCGACGGGTTGTTCATGCCGGCCGGTCCAGGGGTCGGTCCGGAACCTCTTGCGGGGCACCCCGGGGAGCGATAAGTTTTTGTCGGGCTGAATCCGCTCCGGTCCGAAACGATACAAAACGGGCCATGGCAAGGCATTGCCTCCGCCATGGCCCGTTTTCCTCCAGGCTTTCAATCCTCGCCCGCATCCTGAGGCAGGCTGCCCGCATCCTTTTTCCCCCGAGGGACGTCCGCGGCGCCCACACGTGGGATGGAGAGGAATTCACTCTCCGGGTTGCCATGAATCACTGCTCGCCGCGCCCCCACATGGGCTGGAGAGGGACGGACTACTCTATCCCGTGGAAACAGCATTTCAGGTAAGACTGCCCTTCCTTCGAAACCGCCCAGTCGATGAATTTCTTCACATCCTCTCGAGGAGGTTCTTTCGTGATGAGGTACAAAGGCCTCAAGAGCGGGTATGCGGCATTCGAAACACTCGCCTCCTTCCCATCGGGCTTCACCGCCTTGACCCCCCGGGGCTTGTCGACCAGAAAGAAACTCGTGAGCCCGATGGCCCCCCTGTTCCTTGCGACGTAGAGCAGTATGGTGGGGTCCGGTTCCATGACCTTCGCGTTGAGATCGGCATGTTCCATCACGATTCTCTTGAAAAGCTCATGCGTTGCCGAAAAGGGCGCCGTGGCGAGCGGCTGAATCGGTTCATCAAACCCTCCCAGTTCCTTCCAGTTCTTCACCTTCCCTGAAAAAACCGCTCTGAGTTGCTCCAGGGAAAGCGTCTCCACCGGGTTATCCTTGTGGATGATGACCACGACGCCGTCCTTTCCGATCAGTACAGCCTTTCCCCCTTTTTCCGAAATGCCGGGCTTGAGCTCATTCGCAACCCCGCCGATGTCGCAACTGCCGTTGAAAACGCACTCCTCGCCCCCTTTGCTTTTCGTCAGCACGTTGGAGGTAAAATAGGCCTTCCCGTAGGCAACATTGGCGACTTCAATGAACTTGGCTATAGCCGGAGAGCCCTGATAGCGGATAATGGAGACCGAGCCGGCAGAGCCGGCAAAACCGGTCAAGACAAGGACCAGCGAAATTGCGACAATCATTCGGTACACAGGCTCCTCCTTGAGCGCGAACGCTTTCGGCTGCATCGGGAGGCCGGCATTGCCCGGCCTCCATACAATCATCACGATGGGTCTTGACCATCTCAGGTCGGCAGATGTCTTCTTCTTTTCCAGACCATCCTGCCGAGGGCAACGCTGAACTCCTCAATGCCTTCACCCTTCAGGGCCGAGACGGGAAATATCTTGAGGCTCTCGTTGGCTGCGACCAGTTGTTCGATATAGAGACCCAAACTGTATTCTTCGTACGGCAAGAGGTCTATTTTGCTGATCAAAACCACCGCGGCATGCTTGAAGACATTGGGGTATCTGGCCGGCGTATCCATGCTCTCGATGACACTGGTCACCACGATCTTCAAATCGCCGCCGAGATCGATTTCGGCAGGGAAAACCAGGCTGCCGACATTGTCCACGACCACGAGATCGAGGTTGCCGAGGGGTAATTGCCGCAAGGCCTTGTTGACCATGGAAGCGTCCAGGCCGGGACTTCCTTCGCTTTCAATCCGAACCGCGTCCACTCCCAATGCCGCGATTTTCTCGATCTGGCCGGCCTGGATGTCCGCCCCGATCACCCCGACACTCAGTCTGCTTTTCAGGAAGGGCAGAATCTTTTCCAAAATGGCCGTCTTCCCTGCTCCGGGCTCGCCGATGAGGTTCAGCAACACCACGCCGTGTTTTTCCAAGAGGCTCCTGTTCTCCGCCGCGGCCTCATCGTTGGTACGTGTGGGCTCCTCCGCCAACTGCGCTGTAACCATGGCTGTTTCTCCTTTATGAAAGCTCAAGAAATACTCGAACGTCTTCTTCCATTGTGCAACCGTCAATGCCGCCTCTATTCGTCCGGCAATCGAATGCCCGATTTGTTGAGCGCAAACTTGCGGGCGAGCCTTACGACCGTCGGCTGGGTCACCCCCAGGGCCGCGGCGGCTTTGCGAGTGCTGCCGAAGCGCTTCAGCGCCCAGTCGATCATGGATTTCTCCACTTCTTCCCTGGCGTCCTTGAGGGAAGCGTTCAGGGAAAAACACAGTTCCTTCAGAGGCGGAACGTCTTCTTTGTCGATGAGTGCATGCAGGTTCTGAACATCGATCATATCCTTCGGGCATGTCAGGACCAGCCGCTCGATGGTATTCTCCAGCTCGCGTATGTTGCCGGGCCAGACATATTCCTTGAGCAGTTCCAGGGCACGAGAGCCGACGGTCTTGCAGGTCTTATGTCTCTTGTTATGCTTTTCCAGGAAATGCATGACAAGCGGGATAATATCATCGGGTCGGTCGCGCAAAGGCGGAATGTGCAAAGGAATGACATTCAGCCGATAGTAGAGGTCCTGGCGAAATTGTCCTTCTTCGGCCATGGCTTTCAAGTCCCGGTTGGTTGCGGCGATGACTCTCACGTTCAGAGTGATGGGCAGCACCCCTCCAACCCGCATGATGGTGCGATCCTGAAGAACGTGCAGGAGCTTGGCCTGCATCGCGACCGGCAGCTCCCCCACCTCGTCCAGGAACAGCGTGCCCCCTTGGGCAAGCTCAAACAGCCCGGGTTTGCCTTTTGCGCGCGCCCCGGTGAACGACCCCTCCTCGTACCCGAAAAGCTCCGATTCCATCAGGGCTTCCGGGATCGCCCCGCAGTTCACCCTGATCAACGTGCCGTTACCGCCGCTCATGCCGTGGATGTAACGGACCAGGACGTCTTTGCCGACCCCGGTTTCACCCGAGATCAGGATCGTCGCTTCCGAAGCGGCGGTTTGCGCCGCCGCCTCCAGTACCTGTTTCATCGCCCGGCTGCGGGCGATAATGCCGTTGTCGTCGGATTGTTGCTGGCGCAGGAGTTTGAGTTCGTCCCTGAAACGGCGGCTGCTGGCCTCGCTTTTTTCCAGCTCCGTCCTGTACCGGTTCAGCTCGGTGATGTCGCGGACATTGGATATTATGCGCCAGATCCTTCCATCGGCGCCAAAAACGGGGTTGGCCGTGACCAGGGCGACTTTCATGGTCCTGGTCGTATACATGATGGTGACCGGTTCTCTTTTTTCGATGACGTGGATGGCGGCGGAGTCGGTATAGATGCCGTCGGCCACAAGATCGTACACCGTGCGGCCGATGACTTCCTCCCGCTTAATCCCGGAAAAATCCTCCCACGATTTGCTCACTCGAAGGGTGACGCCCTTGCCGTCCATAATCCAGACCCCATCGTGGGAGTGGTCGAGCAGCGCTTCGAGCTCCTTCTCCTTTTGCCGCGCCTCCATCAGCTGCTGCTTTACCCGGCCGTCCCTGGTGATGTCGACGTAGACCCCCAGGGCCCCGCTCACTTTCCCGCCCTCGTCCATCACCGGGTGATGTCTGGCGAGCAAGTGCCGCCCATTGCGATGTTCGGACACGGGGCCCAAGGGTTGGCCGGTTTTCAGCACGTCGGCAAGAGCGGAATCGACCAGGGTTGCAGACAACGGCTCCCCGACGATCTCCTCTCCACTGAGGCCGAAGAGGATTTCGGCGACCGCATTGATCCGGACAATCCTGGCCTGGCTGTCGATCACCACGATCCCGGCCTGGACCAATTCAAGGACAGTGTCCAGGAGGTTGGCTCCCTGTTCCATGTCTTTCTTGTCAGACTTCAACATCTTCCTCAAAGAACCCCCGGAACAGATAGTGAATGGCAGTTGTGGCAACCCCCCAGACAAGGCCGTACACCCAGTATCCCCAGCGGAATCCCGTCGGCCCGGCCACGAAGATAACGGTCAAGAACAGCAACGCCACCCACGCGGCGAGCACGCGCGGCATCCGCGTCCTGCGCATCTTCATGGAAATCACTTCCCGGGAGCCGCGGTGGTGGTGTCTCTGCCCGGCATGGCGCCTCCCACCATCAACCCCGACTGTGCGCCCAGCAGTTGCAGTGAGAAATAAAGCAGCACACCGAAAATCGCGGCGTAAACGCTGCCCCTAAGAATTCTTTTCCAGGGTTTGCGGCTTCTTCTGTAAACGTCAGCGTATCCCATCCCGTTGCCTCCCTTGCACGGTTCTATTTTGTCCGTTTCTCCTTGGCCTTGACAAAAGCGGAGAACGCCTTCTGAGCTTCTTCATCCACCGTTTCGATGGCTTCGCGCTGCAACTCGACGAAATTCGACGTCGTGAGATGTTCGAATTTGCGCGGGCGAGGCAGGTCGATGACCATCCTTTTCTTCACGGTCGCGGGCGCGACGGTAAGAAAATAGGCCACGTCCCCCACGAAGATCGCCTCTTCCAGTTCCGCGGTAACGAACAGAATCGTGGTCCCCGAGTGTTCGAACAGCTTGATGATGTATTCCTGCATGATGGAGCGCGTCATGGCGTCCAGGCCGCGAAAGGGCTCATCCATCAGCAGGACTTTGGGTTGATTGATCAGCGCGCGGATCAATTCGGCGCGCCGCTGCATGCCGCCGGAGAGCTGGCTTGGGTATTTTTCCTCGAACCCGGTGAGGCCCACCATGTTGATGAGTTCCTCGGCCCTGTCGGCAACCTCGCCCATCAAGTCCTTCCCCTGGACCTTCGGACCATAGAGGGTATTCTCCCAGAGCGTCATCCACGGCAGCAACGCGGTTTCCTGAAACACGACGAGTCTGTCCGCCCCCGGACCGCTGACGGGCACGCCGTCGATGAGGCACTCCCCCATGTCCGGCACGGTGTAACCGGCCAGCAGATTGATGATGGACGTCTTGCCGCACCCGGAAGGACCGCAGAAGCAGGTAAAAGACCCCTTTTCAACCTTGAAGGACACATTGTCCAGGACTTCCTTCCCTTCGCCGAAGGAGTAATAGACACCCCTCATCTCCATCTCACCGGGTTCAACCCCTGTCACCGTGTTAAGTGCGGGTAAACTCATTGGTCCTCCTTAGAAAAGGCTTCGCCACGGCATGGCTTTGGTGGCGAGATACCTCAGAACAGTGCTGGAAAGATACCCACAGGCCCCGATGATGAACATCCCGAGGATGATTCGGGGATAGGCGATCAGAATGTACGACTCCCACGTCATGTACCCCAGCCCGTAGCCGCCGGCCACCATTTCCGCGGCGACCACCATGACCCACGCCAGGCCCATCCCCACGGTCATTCCCGTGAAGATCGAGGGCAGCGCGCCGGGCAGAATGATGTCGAAAAAGATGTGACGCGGTTTGGACCCCAGGGACAGGGCACCCTGGATGTAGTCCGCGCGAACGCTTTCCACCCCCAGGAGCGTGTTCAGAACGATGGGGTAGAACGCCCCGAGGAACACCAGGAAAACGATGCTGTGCTCGGTGAGCGGAAACATGATCACGGACAGGGGTATCCAGGAAATCACCGGAATCGGTCTCAAGCTTTCAAAGGTGGGAAACGTGAAATTCTTGAAGGTGCGATTCCACCCCATCATCAAACCCAGGGGGATGCCGATCAGGCACGCGATCATGAACCCGAGGTAGATTCGCCCCATGCTGAAGATCACGCACATGAGACAGTGCGTGCTGGGAATAAAGGCGACCGCTTCCTTCCAGACCTCGTTCGGGGAAGGAACCCGCGTGAAGGGAGGGATTTTGTACGTGGTGACCAACTGCCAGAGGATGACAATGATGACAAGAGACAGTATCTTTCGAAGGTTCGAGTAATTGAACATACCACGGACGCTGCGCCGCAGGAACTTTTCAAGGGCGGAATACTCCCTGTACGCCCCGATCCTGTTGCTCCAGTCCACCTGCCCGCCGTTGTCAGCCGCTTTACCGGCCCCCAAGGCTTCTTGTTCGGATTCGATTCTTATTGTGGTTTCCTGTGCCACTTCGGCCCCCTCACTTTCCGTTGGTTCCATTGGATGCCCCGACGATCGGTTCTACTTGGCCATTTCACGCTCGCCCCGCTCGAAAGCCTTTTGAGCCTCCTCGTGAACGGCGTCGAGGGCCTCGTTCCGGAGTTGGATAAACCTGTCGGTCACCTTGGTCTTCAAATTCCGCGGCCGGGGAAGATCCACCTCGATCATCTGCTTGAGACGCCCGGGCCTCGTTGTCATCACAAAGACCCTGTCCGCCAGGAAAATGGCCTCATCGAGGTCGTGAGTGATGAACATGATGGTCTTGCCGGTGGCATCGAACAGATCGAGAAGGTACTGATGCATGACCGACTTGGTCATGGCGTCGAGTGCCCGGAAGGGTTCGTCCAGGAGCAGTATTTTGGGTTCGTTGACCAGTGCCCGGACAATCTCGACCCGTCTCTGCATCCCGGAGGAGATGTTCATGGGATATTCGTTTTCGCAGCCTTCGAGACCCGCGATTTTCAATATTTCCTTTCCCTTCTCGACAGCCTCATCCCGAGACATGGTCCCCTGCATCACCGGTCCCCAGCACACGTTTTCAAGAACGGTCCTCCACGGGAACAGCGCCCCGTGCTGAAAGACCACGACCCTGTCGGGCCCGGGAGTGAGACGGATCGAGGGAGAGGCGACACAGGCCCCATCTACCCATATTTCGCCCTCGGTGGGAGTGTCGAAGCCCGCGATCATGTTGAGCAACGTGGTCTTCCCACAGCCCGAGGGTCCGACGATGGCCAGAAAGGATCCCGCTTCGATCTCGAAGCTGCAATCGGCCACGGCGAGCACGTTCACTCCCAGCGGGTCGTACACCAGGCTCACATGCTTGGCTACGACGTTGCCTTCTGTTGCCTTTGCCATTATTTGTCACCCCTGAGTGAGAGTCATGTTCGGAGTTTGCGGAATCTAAGCCGTGTAGACTTTCCGCCACGCCAGGTACTTGTTCGCAATTCCACGAAGGATGGCGCTGCAGACGTATCCCAGCACCCCGATACTGGCCATGGCCAGGATCACTTCCGGGAACCGTATGAGACTGTAGCTCTCCCACGCAAGGTACCCGAGCCCGTACTGCCCGGCGATCATTTCGGCCGCAACCACTGTCTGCCACGCGATCCCCATGCCGAGGGCAAGCCCCATGAAGATCGAGGGAAGGGAACCGGGCAGGAGGATGTGGCGAAAAACCTGGCGTGGATTGGCGCCAAGACACCACGCCGCCCTGAACAGGGACTGATCTATGGACTCGGCTCCGAGCTTTGCGTTCAGGGCCACCACGAAGAAGGCGCCCGTAAACGTAATGAACACGATGCTGTATTCCATCTGGGCAAAGATGATGATCGAAAGCGGAACCCAGGCAACGGGCGGGACGGACCGGAAGAGTTCGAACCCGGGCATTGTCAGGTCCCGCACAATGCGGTTCCACCCCATGGTGAGCCCAAGTGGGATGGCTATCGCGGACGCGGTGCAGAAACCCAGGAGGACACGAAACAAGCTGTGGTAGACGCTCTTGTAATACCACGGGTCCATGACCGTCTTGATGGACTGGACCAAAGTGTCCCACGGGCTGGGAAGTTTCGACATGATCGTCTGGGAGCAGATGTGCCAGAAGATCACAAAGGCTACGCCGCCCAGAATACCGGTGATCACCTGGCTTCTTTTCAGTCTCTTCTGCTCCTGGCTCCGTTTCAAATAGACCTCTTCGTAACGAGCCTTGACGGACGCCCGCATGTGGCTCGTAACGATATTTTCCTTGCTTTGCCGATCCTGTGGCGAGTTGGACATGCCCTGTTACTCCTCAGCGTTGGAATACGCCCTGCCTGGAAAAACTATTCTTGCGGTATGAGTGCGGGGCGTGCCGGTCCCCCCCCAGGGAGCGGCACGCCCGCACCTTTCCCGAAAGCGCGTGGGACTTTGTACCTGCCGCGACGAATCAGGCTTTACTTGCGTTCCACGGTTTCTCTTTCAATTCAATCTTTTCATAGGTTTTCCAGGTATGCGGCTTGATTTGATCCGGTCGAGCCTCTTTCGGAAACCCCGGCAACTGCTCGGAGGTCCATTGCCCCTGGGCCTTGAGCTCCTTGATGGCCAGGCGCAAATACCTGTCATCGGCCCACTCGTCGACGAATTTATCCGGATCTTTCGTCCGGGCGCTGCGGATGATGTCGATTTCCTTCCACATCCGCGCCACGGCCTTGAGGTGCTTGCGGCATTCCGGAGTGATCCTTCCGTCCCAGACCATCATGTCCAGAACCACCCGGGTCACCGCGGGATGAATCTCGGAAATGTCGGTGGAAATGTAGTACGCGGCAAGGTCCCGGTCATTCATGAGCATATCTCGGGATTCTTCCTCTGCCTTGAGAAATGCCACCATGATATCGGGGCGGTCCCTGAGCCATTCGTGAATTGCCAGAAGGCTTCCCACCACCCTGTACGTGTGATCCACAGCTTCGGGGTTGTACTTCTTGCAGGTGCAGGCCATGTCCTGACCCGTCAACCACCGCTTGGCGATCCCGCGTTGTTCGAGCCAGCTGGGATAAGGCTCCCAGGTGACTGCGGCGGTGATGTTCTGCGCCCTGAGGTTCGTGATCTGGAGCTCCGTCGACTGGTCCAGGATGTTTGTCTTCACTCCCGTCTGCTCGGACCATGCGAGTATCTGCCTGTGCGAGAACGACCCCACGGGGGTCCCCACGTTCTTCCCTGCCAGGTCCTTGGCCTCTTTGAATTTCCCCTCCTCGAGCAATTTCTGATCGATGCAGATTGCCCCGGCTTCGCCGACGTCGTAGCCCGTGACGGATATGAGGTCGCACGGCACCGTGTCGCCGCTCCTCATGGCCGGCGTTTCAGCCATGTACCCAAACTGGTTCTTGCCCGCATACATGTTGTTGTTGATAAGAGGCCCCGAAAGCGATCTGAACCAGACGACGTTGCTTCCCTGGGGAAGATATTTCTTCCAGAGCTGGGCCTGTTTGTTGATGGAGGAAGTCCAGTAAGGGGTGCAGTAAGGCTGATAGCCCACGGTCAACGTAACGGGCTCTCCGATCTTCCCGTACTTTCCGGTGGGCTTTCCATACTTGGCCGCAATTTCCATCAGCTCGTCCGATACTTTCTTTTCGGACTGGGCAAACGCCTTCCAGCCCAGCGAACCCGTTATGGGATTCCCGGGAATCATGCCCATCACCGTGGAAAAGGCAAATCCCATTCCAGAATATTTTAGAAATGCTCTCCGGCTGTCATCTATCGTTTTTTGGATCTTTTTTTCTTCGCTCATCAACAATCTCCTTTGACTGTTTCCACAGGCACATCCAATGGAAATGCAACAAAAGCAGTTCGATTACCCGCACGAAAAACGCCGCTCACAAGCAGCGTCCGGAGATGCGTCAGATCGTCGAGTGTTGGATTCCGACCTCCTTGCAGACCATTTGGTAGATATCTTCCGCCGTTTCCCCAACGGATCGGGCAACGCAGACGGACAGGCCCGGGCAAATCTCCCCGGGCACCGATTCCACCTGGCACCCCAGAAGCCGCAAGGAAATGCCCTTGCGTTCCTTGAGCTCTCTCAGGAAGTCGACAGCGGGAAACTGGTGCACGCTGAAGTCCGCCCGTTTGTTCTCAGGGATGGCTTCCAGGGGAATCTCTTCAACCGTTCCAGGACTGAGGCCGAGATCCATCGCATCGACAATGATCAGGGTCCGGGGCGCTTCGTCACCAAGAAGCGCGTCCAGCAGCAGCTCACCCGCGGCGGTTCCCGCGTCGACGGCTACCATCCCGTCGGGCAACCGGTACCCGGTCTGCAGTCGCTCAATCACCGCGGGGCCAAAGCCGTCGTCGCCAAACAGGACGTTACCGCAACCGATGACCATGACCTCCGCACCCCGGATCTGACGATACATCTCTTCCCTCAGTTTTGAATCGTTCGTATGACCTGCCCGCGAGTGTCGCGAAACTGCAGCTTCACGGGCAGCGCGCCGCCCAGCACATGGGTGGAGCAGCTGAAACAGGGATCGTATGCCCGAATGACCATTTCAACCTTGTTGAGCGCTTCCTCGTCGGATCGACCGCCATCCAGGATTCGCCGCGCGGCCATGAGCACGTCGATGTTCATCGCCGCGCTGTTGTGCGTCGTGGCGACAATCAGGTTGACCTTGGTGATGAACCCCTTGTCGTCCGCCTCGTAGTCATGGATGAGCGCGCCCCGGGGGGCTTCCACCACGCCGACGCCTCTTCCGGCCACGGGTGTTACGGTCTCGCGCACATTGGGATTCGTGATTTCGGGATCGCTCAGCAGCTCCACGGCGCGTTCCGAATTGTACAAAGCTTCTATCAACCTGGCCCAGTGCTGCAGGAACGAATGCTGAGGCAGCCTTCCCACCGTCTCGCGGAATTCGAGCAGTTCCTGTTGCGCAAGGGGCGTGGTGATGTGGTCGCACACATTGATGCGCGCCAGCGAGTTGGAGCGGTATACCCCAACCGGATCCTCGGGGTCGAGCGAAAGGCGCCCCGCCGATCTGACGAAGGGGAATTTCACGTAACTCCAATCCATTGCCTGTTCTTCGATGAAGTCCCTGTAGTCTTTAGGCTCGAACTCCTTGTAGTTTCCGTTGTCGCCGGGTTGCTTCAGCCTCAGCCTGCCATCGTAGAAATTCAGACCTCCATTCGCGTCGACCGTGCCGAGAAAACCCGTCGCCAGGGAAGGCTCCTCCTTGACCTGAGGCCATTGGGGGATAAAAACCTTTTCCTTGGCAAAGTCAACCGCGAACCGCGTGAATTCGAGGACCTCCCGAGCCATGGGCAAGAGTTCCTGCCTCTGCTCCTCGCTCATGGCCCTGCTGAAACCGCCCGGCACCACTGCGTCGGGACGCGTTGCGTTGGCGGCAATGATCCCCGTCATCTCCTGGGCCATGTGCCGGGCCCGCACCGCTCTCCTGACCAGGTCCGGATTCCTGGCGGCCAGTCCGATGATGTTTCGAACCCCGAAATCCGCACCGGGGTCGCTGAGAAAATCCGGCGCGGCCAGGAAGAAAAAGTGCAACAGGTGGCTGTGCACGATGTGGGCGGAATAAGCGGCCTCCCTGATCTTGCGCGCCGTTTCCGGTATTTGGACGCCGAAAAGGGCATCCGCTGCTTTCGATGAAGCCATGTGGTGCGCCCACGGGCAAATACCGCAGATTGCCGTGACAATGCGCGGCATTTCTTCGACGGGGCGGCCCACACAGAACTTCTCGAACCCCCGCATCTCGATCACCTGCACCCGCGCATCCTTGACCTTTCCGGAATCCTCGAGCACGATGGTGACCCTTGCATGACCCTCTACCCTCGTTACTGGCTCGATGACAAGCTTCTTTCCCATACTGCCAATCTCCTTAGCGGACCGGTCGCAGGTTGCTGTGCCCACCCGTGAACCAGTTGAAGGCCGCTCGCCGGTCGTGAACATCCCTCAAGGCATAGTTGTAAACGGAAAGCGCACCCAGCATTTCAGCCCGCGGGTTCTCTCCGATCCGTTTCGGCCCCATGCAACCCCGGCAGGGCATGTTGACCTGCGTACAGCGAGCTCCGCAGCCGCTCCGAGTGGCCGCTCCCATGCAAAAGAACCCCTGCTCGATCAGGCAGCGTTTATCCAGCGGCGGCGTCTCCAGCGGCCTCAGCATTTCGGGAAACTGGAGGCCGTTGTCGGCGAAAACCGTTCGCTTCTCCTTTGTCTTGGAACATTCGTTGCAAACGGTGTCCTCCGGCAGATCGAAACTCCTGCCTTCAAGAACGGCCTGCAGAGCGGCGGCAAACAGGTGCGTGGGCGGTGGGCAGCCGGGCAGAAAAATATCCACCGGCACCACCTCGTTGATGGCTGCCACCCTGGCGGTCAAGGGAGGCAGTTCGAAATCGCCGTCCTCCACCCCGTGTTCCAGGTTCGGAACGCCCTGCTTCAACACGTCGGGAGGAACCAGGTTGGCGAGGGACGGTATTCCCCCCATGCAAGCGCAGGAACCATTGGCGATGAGGATGTCGCAACTCTCCCGAACGGCCTTGGCCACGGCCAGGCCGTGCTCCGTGCGGATACCTCCGGAGACAATCCCTACGTCGGCCCGGGGAATGCTGACGACATCAGAATCCCCCGCAGGGTCGCGATACTTACTGTCCATTAAAATGGGCGCGTGGACGATCGAAATCCTCTCCAGGATATCGAGCAGCAACTCGCCCTGGTCGAGAATGGCCACTTCACAGCCGGCGCAGTGAGCGGAAAGGGCTTCAATGACTACGGTCGCAGACATGGCTCCTACCTCCTGCCATATGTCACTCACCGCCCGGCACCCCCGTGTTTGCACAGGGGGAGCCGGACGGAACGGTTTTACGAGCTACTTGATCAGGTAAGGAACACTCTCCAGCCGGATGGCGTCCAACTGGCACATGAACGTGCAAACGTCGCAGTACCAGCAGTCGTCACGGTAGGCCATGTAAGGGTATCCCTGATTGTCCATGCGCAGGACATCACGAGGACAGTACGCCACGCAGTCGCCGCAGCCGTCGCACTTGGTCCTATCCACTTTCACCCATTCGTATTTCTTGCAGTCGTATCGTTCCATTATCAGCCCTCCTACCTCATTCTCTTGGGTACGGCCAAACCTTCATCGCCGAGTTTCTGCGAGATCCATGGATCGTGCATGTCATTGGGCGGATGGCTGAAGCCAGGTCCAATGTCCAGGTTGAACTTGGGATATTCGTATTCGAGCCGGGTGGGATAATTCCACTTGTATGCGGGAACCGGTTTGGCCGAAACTTCCATCTCCCCGGTGTTCATGTTCTTCTTCACCACGACGTACTTGCCGTCCCACTTGGGATCGACCTTGGGGTACGCCATGCGATAGTGGGAAAGTCCCCAGCGGCTCTCAGTACGGAACAGGGAGGCCCTGGCGGCCATTTCGGCACAGTCGATGATGCTCTGCACCTCGGTGGCCTTGATGAGGTCGTGATAATCGCAGACCTTGATCTGCGGAACGTCTTCCCTGCGCATACGATCCACCCACCACAGCATCTTCTGCATGAGGGGATCGCTCTTGGGCGGAGTGAGATACTGGCTGACCTTGGTGCGGATCTTGATTTCCACCATCTCGACGGGCACTCCCGGCTCGGCGGTCTCGAGGGGCTTTCTGATTTCCTTCCAGACGCCCATGCCGTCCACTTCGAGCTTCGGAGCCTTGTTCTTCGCCGCGTATTCCGCTGCCATCCGGCCGGCAATGGCGCCGAACACGAACGCTCCGGGCAGGTACTGATGAGGCACCGCGGCGCAGTCGCCCGCGGCGTAAAGGCCCGGTACGCTCGTCTCGGTGTTCTTGTTGATCAGGATGCCGGACATGCTGTGACCGCTGCAAAGGGTGATCTCTTCCAGACCCTGCTCAACGGAATCCCAACGGCGATAGTTCTCATCGCGCTGCTTGTGGAACTGACCGCGGACCGTGCGCTCCGTACCCCACAGGATCTTCTCCAGACCCTGGATGGTCTCTTCGGGCAGATGGTCGAGTTTCAGGTAGATGGGGCCACGCCCTTCGGCGAATTCGCGCCAGACGGCCAGGAACATGTCCCCGGACCAGTAACCGTGAGTCCAGTACCTGTCTCCCAGGGCGTTGACGCCGCATCCGCCGCGCGGAATCACGACGTAACCGCAGGAGGGGCCGTTGAAGTCCTTCATCAGCAGGTTCGTCTGGAAACACTCCAGGTTGATCAGTTCCGCCCCTGCGTGATAGGCCATGGCATAACCCTCACCGGTATTGCCCGGAAATTCGTAGATGCCGCTCAGGTAACCGTCGCGGGGCATCCCGAACTTGCCGACACATCCGGAGGTGAGCACCACCGTCGGGGTTTTGATCAGGTATTGCTCTCCCGTCCTGATGTTGAAGCCGAAGATTCCGGAAACCTTGCCGTCGGTGGTGAACAGCCGGACCGCCGGAGTGCGGTCGAGTACGATGCAGCCCTGCCGCCTGACTTCACGCGCAAGGGCCCGCTTGATTTCCTCGCCGTCCATCGCAAGGTAGAGAGCCTTTTCCGTGGGGTGCAGATAGTTGCACTTGTAATTGCCGTTATCGTCTACCGGAAAGAGATCGCCCGGTTCCCGACCGGTGTACTCTTCCAGGTCCTTGATTCTGTCGTAGATTTCGGCGCCCAGGGTATAAGCGCATTCCTGATCCAGGATGCCTTCCGATACCTTCGTCAAGGCCTCCACAACATCCTCGGGGGTCCCGTAACCGGGAACGGCGACGACGTTCAAGGCGTCCATGCCGCGGCCGATTGCCCCGGCGGTCTCGATCGGGCCTTTGTCCATGACGACGACCCGGGCCTTGGGGTTGGCGGTCTTGGCCTTGATGGCCGCAAACGTTCCAGCGCTTCCACCGCCTACGATCACAACATCAGCGTCGATTTGTTTAACACCCATGATTCATCCTCATTCTCAATTGTTTGTTTAAGTCAGCACCACATTCACAGGAACTACCCCGATTCTTCATCACCTCCCCTGCATTCAAATGCCCCCGACGGCTCGGAGGCTTCAAAAACGTGGAAACCGTTTCCACCGGAAACCGACGACCCTGCAACCACCTCCAGCCGTCCGGACCGGCAATCCCGGGTTCCCTGTCTGTCTTTTGATCCGCCCGCCTCCATCCGCATCCCATCGCGCGCAGGGAGAGGGGAATCCGCCGACAACTCATCGCCGGGCAGATTCCCCTTCCTGGCACACGTGGAAGTGAGGTTTTCGAGCGCTTCCGTACCGTCAACCGCTACGACCATCCGTCAATGCCCGGATGACCGGAGGTTCCGTTTTAAAAACACGGAATCGGCGGAAGCCTCTGGCAGCACATGGAGCAAGAGGCGTGCCAGCCCTTGAAATGTGAAAAAACGCAATTATAATGGGGTATTATAGAATGAGGTTTCCGGAGAGATTTTCGTATCGGCGATACAGAAACGTATCGCTTGGGCTCAAAACCTTACGGGGCCTAGATCTGTGGCCGATCCAAACATGAATCGCATGTGATAAGAAAACGTATCGGTTCGTGAACACAGAGTTATCGGCGCCCACCCTTGACGTTGTCCGAAGTAAATGGGAAGCATTCGACCCGGCCTCACAGCCCTCCCGCGCAACCGTATTACGGTCTTGAACGCAACCTGGAATGAGACGTCGTCACTCCACGGTGAACCGCACCTCAGGCGTTTCCTCGGCTCCGGGCGCATCGGCGCGCCACACCCGGGCGCGCGCCAGATGAGCGCCCCTGGAGAGCGGCCACGCGAATTGGCACACGCCGGGCCCCGTTGCGCCGATCACCTCTCCGTCGACCAGCCATTCGATGCGGCTGGGCGGCGGCCGCTCGGGAACCTTGAACGGAAAAGCTTCGAGCTCGTCGGGAATACGAGGATCCATGGCGAGCCGCAGCCCGGGCGTCGGCTGCTGCAGGCGCAGCTCCCGGGAGCGGTTCGCCTCGACGACGACCCCGCCGGAATCGCGTCGGCCCGGCCGTTCGTGGATGGAACACACCCCGGTGGGGACCGTCCCGGGTTCGAACCACTCCTGCAACCCGGGGCAGTTCGGTCCGGCCGGAAGCCCGCTCTCGGCGCATATGGTCGCCATCGCCAGGCCCGGACACGGAGGAAGGGGAGCCGCGTCGCCGTATCGATTCAGCTCCGCGAAGACCGCTCTCAAAACCAGCCCGGGACCCGCCAGGCCGGTGACGCCTTTGGTCGGACCGCGGTCCAGATTTCCCATCCAGACTCCGACGGTGTATCGGCTTGAAAACCCCACGATCCAACTGTCCCTGTGGTCGGTGGACGTCCCCGTCTTCACGGCCGTCTGAACGGGCAGCCGCAGCAGGTTCCCGTCGCCGAATTCCAGCCGCCGGGCCTGGGGATCGGACAGGATGTCTCCAATCAGGGCTGCCGTGGTCGCGGCGAAAACGCGGCGCGGCGGCTCGGACACAGTCACGGGAGCCCGGGTCGTCCGCAGTGGCCGGTACTCGCCCTGCCGAGCCAGAACCGCGTAGGCGCGAACCAGCTCGAACAGGCTCACCTCCCCGTCGCCCAGGGCCAGGCCCTGCCCGTAAAAGTCGGCCGGTTGCGCCAGGGATTGAAACCCGAGCAGGCGCAGCCGGCCGAGGAACCGCTCCGTCCCGGTGAACTGGATGGCGCGAATGGCGGGAACGTTCAACGAATTGGCGAGCGCCTCCCGCAACCGCAGTGGCCCGTAGTAGGTTCGGCTGTAGTTGTGGAAGTTGTGGAGCCCCGATCCGACGGCCTGCGCCACGGGCGAGTCGTCAATGAGGGTGGCGGGGGTCCAGCCCATTTCGAGCGCCAGGGCATAGAGGAAGGGTTTCAGGGTGGAACCCGGCTGCCTTGGCGTGGTGACGCCGTCGATCCACGCACCGGGGGCGTCCTCGGCCATTGCGCCTCCGTTCACCCATGCCAGCACTTCATCGGACCGATGATCCACCACCAGCACGGCACCGTTGCCGATGGCGCTCGAGCGCAGATCCCTCAGGCGACTGCCGAGTATGTGTCGAACTCGCTCCTGGAGGGCCGCATCCAGGGTGGTGACGAGGGTGCTGCCGAACGCGGCTCCTTCCGCCCCGGCGCGATGGAGATGCTGCACGAAGTGCGTGGCGTCCACCGGAGGCCGTGCTTCGCGCAGCTCGATGCGGTCTTCCACGGCGCTCCGGTACTGGTCTTCGGTGAGCGTCCCGCGCCGTTTCATGTTCGCCGCCAGCCTCCTGACGGCCCCATCCACGCCCCGGCCCCCCCGGCGCAGATCAAAGCTCGAAGGAGCGCGCACCACGACGGCGAGGGCCAGCATTTCCCGCACGCTCAAAGTATCCGGATCGCGGTCGAAGTAGAGCCTTGCGGCCTGGACCACCCCTCGTCTTCGGTGCGCGTATGGAACCTGGTTGAGGTAGAATTCGAGGATTTCGGCTTTGGAAAAACGTCGTTCCAGCCGGTACGCCTCGATCCCTTCGAGCCACCTGGACCAGAGGGTTCGAGGGCGCGGATGAAGCATCCGCACCGTTTGCTCGGTGATCGTGCTCGCGCCGCGCACCGCTTTCAGCGCCTTCACGTTCTGCCACAGGGCATGGCCCCGGGCCTGCCAGTCCACCCCGTGATGCTCAAAGAAGCGCTTGTCCTCAGAGGTAATGAACGCCTGCCTCAAAAGCTCCGGGACGTCCCGAAGGGGCAGGGCATCGTGAAGATTCCAGTGGTTGATGTAAGTGACCGAGAGCGGGATGCCGCTGCGGTCGAGAATCTTCATTTTGCGCACGGGGGCGTCCCCGAGGGAGAGACTTTCGGGCGGCGGACGCAAATCGCGAACGGTTTTCCAGGCGAGCAGAAGCGTCCCCGCCGCCCCGAGCGCAAGGCAGGCCAACAACCCCGCCAGAAGGCGGGAACGCCTCGAGGAAACTTCGCTCCCTTTTAAAGTCATGGCTTTCGAACCCACCGGGTTACCCATCGGTCTTCCACGGGCCGACGATCCGATCTCGGCCTGCCTTCAGGGCGGCCGCATCGGGCGGACGGTCATAAAGCCGGCCCCAACGATCGCGAGTCGCAGAAGGGGCGAGGTTCATTCCCCCCGCCTCACCTTCCGCGGCTCCCCGACCGCGCGATCTCGAACGCGAATCGGAACGGCTCGGGATCAATCCGTTTTCTCCCCCGGTCGAACGATGAGAGTTTCCTGGAGCCCCTTGCCGAAGACGTCCGGATCGTACATTTCCTCGGCACGGACAGGCAGGGCGACGAATTCTCCCGGAGCGATCGCCTGGGCCGTGTAGGACAGGTGATACCTGCCCGCGGGGAGCCGTTCGGAATAGAACCGCGCCGCTTCGTGCCGAAGTTCCCTGTGGTAGAAGCTCCACCGGGAGCCCCCATACTCGAGCCAGTCGCTGTACCGGCGCAGGAAGGACCCCTCCGGTACGGCGGCCTCCCCCTTGGCCGCATCCACCGTCGAAGCCGTGGCCAGTTGGCGGTCCACCGGTTCCAGGCCGCCCGGCAGCGGGTCCTCGACGACCACGTAGAATCGCTCGGCGGGAACCGAGACGAAGAGGTCGATGCGGACCAGCTCTCCGGTCTTGATCTCCATCGGGCTCTTCAGCAGCACCCACGAGCCGTTGCGCTCGACACTGTATTCCCGCCCGACCTCGATGCCCGCGTTCACGGACTCCCGGCTCGGCTCCCGAGGCGTATACGACAGGGCGGTAGTGTAATAGAGGCGCCCCGTTCCTTTGCGTTCCAGTTTCACCACCGCCTTGCGCCCGGGATCGGCGGCCTCCAGCGGCCGGACCAGCAGGGCGGGCGGATCGGTGCTCTTCCTGAACTCGGCGGTTCCAAGGGGGGTCGCATCCAGGAATGCCGAAACACTCATGTCCGGATCCGCTTTTTCGTAGACACGGGCGAAGTCGGCCAGCGCCTTCATCGCAAACAGGTTGTCCTGCGTGGACTGCCAGTGGTTGCGGCCTTTGCGTTGCTCGACGATGGCGCGCATGAGCCGCGCGGACATGTCGCCCAGGCCGGATGCCGCCGGATTGGCGGCCTGGTAGGCGATGAAGGTGCTCAAGACGGCACTGTTGTCGCGCATCGACGATCCCAGGAAACAGCGAAACCCGGAATCGAGCGTCTCGGTGAAGAGGAGCTTCCCGCCGGTCTCGTCGGCATGGGCCAGGATGGCTTCGAGCACCTCCCGCTGCGGCGTCCGGGCCGTCGGCACCCGCAACAGGGCGCGCAAATACATGGCTTTTCCGAACAGGCTCATTTCCTTGACGCGGTCACGATACCGGTCGAGGTCTTCCGCCTTGAGCTTCCCGCTTTCCGCCAGGACCGCCAGCGCCGCCGCGCGAACCGTCGACGCCATGGCCTGCGAATAGAATTCCGGGGTTTCGTTGCGGCGCAGCAACCCCTGCAGGTACTCATGCAGCTTCTTTTCCACCGCGCCGGGGATCTCATGGCCGGATTCCCTCAACCAATTGAAGGCAAGGGCGGTGAAGGCGCTCAGATAGGGGCTCACGTATTCGTTCTTGGGCGTGTAGAACGTCATGCCTCCGTTAGGTGCCTGGTATTCGACCGCCAAAGCGATGGTTTTCCCGACGAGCGCTTCGCTCTCGTCCCACGAGAAGGACTCGCCCAGGTGTGGCTTGAGCTGCGGGTAGAGGGCTGCCGCCACGCCGACGGCCAGCTTCTGTTCCCAGCAACTGAACGGGTATTGCTTCATGTAGGCGAAGGCCCCGTCCAGCCCCGCGAGGGCGGTCGGGGAAAGCGTTACGGCCAGCCGGCTCATTTCGGGACGCAGGTTTTCGGGGAAGGCGACGTTTCGGCTCACCTCTCCTTCCTCGGTCGATCCATACAGGGCCACCGTCTCCCGGGACTGGCGCGGAAGCACCTTCAAGGTCTGTTTCAACCCGTCCCGGTCGCGTTCGTCACCGGCACGGGCGGAGAACACGATCTCACCCGGTCCCGTCGTCTTGAGCGGCAACCGGACCGACTGCCGCCGGAATGGCTCGGCCGTGATCTGCAGGACGATCTTCGGCGGAGCGCCATCCTTGAGCTCGACCGGTCCCGACGCCTCGATGGAGACTTCAATGACGCGCGGCGCATCGGTGCGGTTCATGACGGTGAAGCCCGCTTCGAAGCCGTCCCCCGCGATCACCTGGTTGGGAAGGGCGGGCCTTATCTCCGTGGATTGGTTCACGCGGAACGTGGTGTCGCCGAGTCCCATCCGGTCGTCCGGGGTTACCGCCATGGCAAGGACCCTCCAGCCGGTGAGGTTGTCCGGCACCTTGAACCGGATCCTGGCCTTGCCCTCAGCGTCCACCGGCACCGAGGGATTCCAGTAGCTCACGAATTTGAACACCGATCTCAACCCGAGATCGAATCCCCCTCCGCCGCCGGGGCTGGCCCCTTTCTTCTCCAGCTTTTCTCTGCCCACCAGGTGCATGAGCAGGCTGTAGTTGGCAAGGTCCAGGTCGTCGACTTCCTGGAAGAACCCCAGGTAAGGATCGTAGGCTTTCCTGCCCTGTATCAGGAGATCGAATACCGCCTCGTCGAGCACCGTCACCGCCAGTTCGACGGGCGGCGCCGCCTCTCCCTGCCTGAGATTGCGCGGACGCGCTTCGAGCTCCACCGTGACGGTGTCTCCCGGTTTGTACTCTTCCTTTTCCGGTTTGGCCTTTACGGTGATTTCCTTGTACTGATCCTTGACGTCGATTTTCGCGTAGCCCATGCGAAAGGTCGGTTTGCCCAGGTCGTCGCCTTCCGGGCTGAGCGGCTTGTCCACCCGGGGAGAGGTCACCAGGACCGAAAGATAAAAACCCGGCAGGTAGTCGGGAAGCACCGGGATCTCGACGACTTCCGTGCTTCTCGCCAGGGTCTTCACCCAGCTCTGTAGCACGCCGAAGCGCTCGACGGTGATCAGCGCCTGCGCTCCCGGAAAGGGATTCTGCACAAGGAAGCGGGCAGTCTCGCCGACGCGGACTTCCGTCTTTTCGGGAGACACGTTGAGCAGATTGCCCGGAACCGATTCCCACAGGACGTAGCCCTTTCCCGTCGCCCAGCGGCGCAGGCTGGTCTCGTGCGGCCGTCCCCGGGTGTCGTTGATGGCAGCGGTGATGCGGTACGCCCCGGAACGTTTCGGGGTGAACTCGAACTGACCGGGCGCGGAGGCGGATACGGCGTCCCGGCTTTCGGTTTCAACCCACTCGGTGACGTACTCGGTGCGGTAGGCGTTCCCGGCGCCCTTGACTCGGGAACCCTTCGTCTGCTCCCATTCCACCTTGATGTGCAGGGGCACTCCGGTCACCGGGCTTCCGTTCTGGTCCACCACCAGGAACCCGGCCTTCGCCGGTTTTCCTTCCTGCAAGACCCAGCCGTCCAGAAGCATGCCCACGTACCTGTCCCTGCCGTAGTAGGTTGCGGCCGCTTTGTTCGCAACGAATTTTCCACGGTCGTCACGAACCGCGCTCTCCACGTTCAGCCGGCCATAGAGAATGGCCAGTTCGGCGAGCTTGAATTCCGTCTCCAGGTTCCCGTCGTTGTCGAGCTTCTTCTGAGCCTGGTGAACCATCTCCGTGGAAGGGGCATGATGCTCGGATCCCTCCTGGACATCGAATTGATAGCCGCGCGCCGCCTGGTTCTGCGGCTCGAACGGCCGGCTCTGCACATAGGCCATGATGCGGGTATCCGCGTCGGCGTAGGGACCTCCGGCGTGCATCCGGGCACGGGTGGAAACCTTGACGGCATCTCCCGACCCGAAGAGATTGCCGCTGAGCTCGGTTTCGACTTTAAACGGCGCGGGCGTGAAATCGCTTACGAGAACCTTCAGAGGCTCCAGGTCCTCCTCGATGAACGCGGGTTTGAGCACGAACCGGTAGTAGCCGACGGCCCCGGTCTTCGGAACCGCGAACTCGCCGTCGAACGCCCCGAACTCGGACAGAACGATCCCTTCACGCTCATGGACGACCTTGTCCACGGGGTCGACCACCTTCAGGCTGTACTGGTCCTTCGGGGGCGGGGCAAAGCGGTGGCTGTCCTGATCCCTGACGTAGATTTTGTATTGAACCGTGTCGCCCGCCTTGTAGATCCCCTGGGCCGTCGCTCCCCACGCCCGCAGGTGTCCGTGGCGGACGCGCTGATAGCTGGGAATGTAGTCGTGATTGGCTCCTTCGGCGTCGACGCGGAAGTCGTGAACCAGCGGCATCACGGCCAGGTCCTCGCCTTTCTCGCACCGGACGAACAAGTGAGGGGAATCGAATTTGTAGGAATGGCTCAACTTGAGGTCCGGGTCGAGCGTGGCGGTTCCGGCAAGCTCCACCGTGCCGTCGGGTTTCGTCTTTCCTCGCGAGAGGCTCCGGGGGGATGAAGTCAGGACCTTGTAGGCGTCCTTGTAGATTTGGACGTCCACGCCCATGACCGGTTTGCCGGTCTTGAGATCCGTCACCCACACCAGGGTGTTGTGGTGTCCGAGTTTGACGTGAACCGAATAGGGAGTAACCTGCGCGAAGAACCACTTGTCCCCCGTCTCCTTGCCCCCCACGGGCGGCTGGGTGCTCAACCGGCCCGTCGCCACGCCCGGTTTCCCGGACAGCATCCGGCGGATGCCCAGCGGAACCGCCGCCGTCGAATCGAGAGGTTTTTTCACGGGAACGGCCGCCGTTTGCCGCGCGGTCTTCCCTTCGGTCGTCAGGGTTTCATAGGAGAGGTCGATCTGGTTGATGTTCGTGGTGAGAGCGGGCGCATCGGTGTCGAGATACTTCTCGAGAACGGGCATGGACTTGTACAGCACGTAGTCCGGCGGACGGTGGTCGGTGGAAAGCTGCAGGTCGACGGGTTTGGCAAGCGTCCGGCCGAATTCGTCGGCAATGCCTCCCGGCCGCCCCTTGAGACTGTAGTCGGTAAACGGCTTCAGCCACGGGAGTTGGAGGTCGTAGGCCTGGTTCTTCTTGTGCGGGTCGGACAGGCGCGAATAGGAGGAAGTGGCGTCCCAGGGGTCCGTGTCTTCGTCGCCCCGGGGAAGAGCCGGTGTGAACCGCAGCCCGTCGCGCGCCTTGTCCGCCAAGACCGGAGCCGTGAACAGGAGGGAAATTTCCTCGTTCGGGTTGCACCGCGGCCTGCCCGCCGGAGGATCCTCGGGGCGAACGACCACTGACTTGCCGGCCAGAGTCTTGCACTTCACGCCGATCAGGCGAAACGGCGGAAAGGTCTGAAAGGACACGATTTTTCTCTTCTCCACACCCGGTTCCGGGCCGTCCGTGCCGGCCAGACCCGGCTCGACCATGAGGTCGAAGTCCTTTCCCGAGGCAAGGTCTTTGCCGGGCCGGAGAATCCAGGCGCTGCCCCGCCTGTAGTTGGTGTAGCGATAGGTTTCGGTTTCTTCGGAAACCACAGCCGGTATGCGCTCCCCGCTTTCGGAACGAAAATAGAGGTGCGCTTTTACGGAGGCCAGTCGAACGGGCTGGTTGAAGCGCACGCCGAATTGAGGCGTCCCCGGAGCGAGCCAGGTCCTCACCGTGGCGTCCACCACGCGCGGTCGTTCGGTCAGGAAGGTGTGCGTCAGTTCCCCGGACGACGTGGCGCCATCCTCCGCCCTGATCCCCGGCCGAACGGTGCAAAGGTAGCGCGTGGCAGGCAGCGTCGCGGCCTTTTCGTCCAACTGGCAGGCCAGCGTCTTCGGATTGAGCCATCTCCATTTGCACGCCAGCGCGGGCTCAAACCCGATGGGGATCTCCGAAGGGTCGCGTTCCATGCGTCCCAGAGGAACCACGGCCCGATCGAACTCGAATACGACCTGGCGGCCGGGGGGCACGTCTTCGCCCGATGGAGTGATCCGCACGACGCGCAACTCCACTCCGCCTTTGCCCCCGGCGGTTTCCGCCGCCATGCCGGGGACCGGAAAAGGCGGGGACAACACCGTCGAAAGCAGCAACAGCATCAGCGCGCATGCGGAGAACAACGTCATGCGGAAACGTTGACCGTGAACGGAAGAAAGGACTGATTCCGGGCGGGTCGACATGGGAGTATCCTCCTTCGGGAAATACGATCCAATGAGCGCTTTCATGGTATAACTTTCGGCACCGCGTCAGTTTAAACTCTGCGCATACGTCCCGCCAGAGGTTTTTGATTCCGCTGCCCGGGAAGCCGCTTCCCGCGTTTCGCGAACGGCACGAAGCCGTTTGCCGCGCGTTGGGATGTTCCCCGGACGGCCGCCGGGCATCGCCGCTTCGGAATCGCCGACGACGATTGAAAACACCGTTTGCCGGAAAAGTGACTGGACTTCACGCGATGAGTATGGCATGGCAATCAGGTGAACACCGGCATGGAATGCCGGTGGCCGTGACCGGAACGCCAACGGGTGGAACCGCGTCCCCTGCCGCGCCGGCCGGAGCCGCGTTCCGGACGGACCGTCAGCTCCCCGTCCCCCGCGGCGCTTGCGTAAACCTCAAATCGGACAATGCGATGGACAGCTCCAAAATTCGCTCCATACTGCTCATTGTGGCGGGCCTGCTCTTGATGCTCTTAGCCGCGTCGATAGCGTTCGGCGGGGAAGACGACCTGTCCGGCGAGTGGAAAGGTTCTCATTTTCTCAGCCGGATCGACGCACGGGTGGATCAGCACGACGAACGACTCGACGGCGTGCTCACCGTGATCGGGCCGTTCAACAGGAAGGATGTCTACCACTTCACCGGTTCGTTCAAAGACGGGCAGGTCACGGGTTCGCACTACACGGGACATTCCTTTCGAGGCCGCGTCTGTGCTCGGGGCAGGGTGTGCGGGTTGCTGACCACGAGGACCGGAACAGCCATCGAAGTGGAAGTCGAACGTTTCTCCAAACCGCAGCACATCGCCGCCAGGGGACTCACGAACTAGCGTTCACCCGGGAAAGCCGTATTGCCCGGTTCCGTGGCTGCTGCTTTTCGCAATTCCCGCATATCGATCAGCCGGTGGTGCCGCCCCGCCTTCATCGAATCGAAACACTCCGAGGACAGCAGGGCGAAATCGCGCCGTTGCCCCGCAACGTTGCGGATGAGATCGTCGAAGGGGGCAAAAAAGGGCCGGCCGGCGATGAACGACGGCTCGTAATGGCGTTCGTCCACGACGAGAAAATCAATGCCGTACCGCGCACAAAAGGCGATTACGGTCTGCGCATCCGCGGCATAGTAGGCCTTGAACGTATCTTCCAGGCGCGGCTTCACCCTGTCCCAATACCCCTTGCACCAGGGATGAGCGAGCTCGAAAGAGGCCAGGACCTTCCGGCGTCCGAACGTCATCACGTTGTCCATGGTCGCCGGATGCCCGGCGATGAGCGCCTGTTTGGGAGTCCGTTCGACGGCGCGGTACAGCTCGGCATCCGCCGAATAGTCAAAAACGGCCACTCCTCTCAACCTCAGCCCGGACGACACCAGGACCAGGACCAGGACCAGCACGACAGGCAGCGGCCCGCCCCTCGGCGGCAACCTTCTCCACAGTCCCTGCAGACAAACGGCAAATCCCAGGCAATAGAAAAGGTTGACGGTGTACATCAGGTAGCGCGACGGGATGAAAAGCCGCAGCAGGAATACCCGGGCAAGAACGTACAGGAAGAGGGAAGCAAGGGCAAGGTACAGCGCCGGGGCCGCGACCTTTTCCAAAGAACGCCACGGCGCGCGCGCCGCGCCCGAAAGCAGGGCGATCACGATGATCGCAACACTCACGATGCCCGCCGCGGTCCCCCCTTCGCGAAACAGGGCGATGTACTCCCAGGGGTCCACCACCAGGTCCCGGAAAACCGACGGGCCGGGAAAGATCCAGTAGCGCCCGTGGATGCCGAATTCAGGATGGCCCGCCATGTCGGCCTCCGTAACCAATGGTCCGAACCCCGCGAGGTCCATGCCGGAGCTCATGCAATAGACCGGCACGGCGGCCGCAAGCAGGAACATGAAGTGAAACGGCCTCGAAAGAAAAGGAGGCGACGGGGCCCGGCCAAGCACCCTCGCCCCCCAGGCCATGACGCAGGCCGTTGCGCAAAGGACGGCGATGTAGGGAATGAACAGCGCCTGGAGCACCAGGGTAACGCCCATCGCCCACGGCGCGCGTTTCAGCCGGCACAGGAGGAACAGTGCCAGAAGCGGCCCGGCGAAGGCACGGGAGAGTCCTCCCGAGAGGTTGTCGAGGAAGAAAGGCATCAACCAGAATACGATAACGCAACACCAGGCCGTTTCTCGGCCGGCAATGAGCATGCCGATCCGGAAGAGGCACAGGGCAAAGAAAACGAACAGCAGGCCGGTGAGGATCTTGGAGAAGAAAAGAGGGCTCATCACTTCGGACGCCGCCCGGTAGATTCCCTGGACGCCCCACGGAACGTAGCGGCGGGCGTAGTCGGTCAGCAGGTCGTCAGGGTAGAGCCCCGGATCCCGCCACTGCTGCATCCAGTAAACCTGCTGGCGTACATCGTCGTTGACGACGTAGGGATTCGATAGCGCGTGGAAATGAGCGAACAGGAACAGTGCGGTGGAACAGAGGGCCGCGACGATCGTGTCCCGCCATACCCGCGCCTCCGGTTCCGGCATGGAGTGCGGGACGTTCATGGCTCAGACTTCCCGCTCATAAATTCGCCAGGTCTTGTACCGTCGCGCTCCGAACGACTCGATGGCCCTGATGTAGTGATGGAGTGTTTCGGGTATCAGAGAACAGTCGACGAATTCAAGCTGCTCATGATGTCGCGAGATGCTCAGAAAGCTGCTCATGATGAGGGCCAGGTGCAGTTGCCTGCGCTGATAGATGCGCTTGACCCCCAGGAGCAGGGTGCGGATCCTGCGCACCGGCCTGTACCGTGCTTCGTAGTAGAGCTTGAGCTTGCCCCAGAGGGTGAGTTTCCCGTTGAGCTTGCGGATGGCGGGGTTGAGGTCCGGGATGTTGATGATGAATGCCGCCACGGAATCCCCGTCGAGGATCATGGTGATCAAATCGGCGCGCAACAGGGGTTTGAGGAGCTTGAAGACGTCGGTGAACTGCTTGCGCGTCAGGGGAACGTGCCCCCAATTGGCTTCCCACGCTTCATTGAACAGCTGGAAGACTTCCTCGGTTCTTTCCAACATCGTTTCAGGGTCCGGCGCGGTCAGCGTCAGCTTCTGTCTGCGCAGAATGTCTTCGAGGTGCCTTGCCAGGCCTTCTTCATCCGGGTGGCGTTCCGTGATCCGCATTGCGAACCAGTCGATGGCCTTGCGAAATCCCCACCCTTCCACCAGCTCCGCGTAGTACGGCGGGTTGTGCGTCTGTAGAAATGCCGGAATGGAGTCGTAGCCCTCGACGAGCAGACCGATTTCGTCATAGATGGAAAAATTCATGGGACCCTGGAGGCGGTTCTTGCCCTTCTTCCTGACCCACTCGGCCGCGGCCTCGAAAAGAGCCGAAGCCACGTCCGGATTGCGCACGCATTCAAAAAAGCCGAAAAAACCCGTCTCCCGGTCATGGCGGGCTTCGTAGGCGTGATTGACGTGGGCGGATATCCGCCCCGCGGGTTCTCCGTCCACGTAAGCCAGGAAGTACTCGGCTTCGCCGATTTCGAAGAAGGGGCCTTTCTTGCGATCGAGAAAATGCTTTTGCTCCGAAAGGATGGGCGCAACCCAGCAGGGATCGTCTCCCTGGATTTTCCAGGGCAGCTTCAGGAACTCCCTCATCCCGGCCTCATCGAGGACGGGGACGACCGTGATCCCGTTATTCTTCATACTCCGCAACTCCAAAGCCGCGCACCGTCACGGCAACCCGGCTGTAAGCCGACCATGTTCCCGGATGTGCATTCCGGAATCCGCAAAGGGCGCCGAATCCGCCGGACGGCGCGCCAGAAATGCCGACACGGCGAAACCGCATCAACGCCCGGTCGCTTTCGTCCCGGGAAGAACGATCTGCCCCTTGAAACCGTCTTTCAGGGCAAGATCGGGATTGGGCAGCAAAACTTCCATTTCATAGTACGAAGGCTGTTCGAGCGCCGCCCCCGCCGGAGACCAGGACAGGCGGCTCACTTTGCCCTCGAAGGTCTTTCCGGGGATCGAGTCGAAGGACACGGACGCCTTGTCCCCGACGGCAACATGAATGGCATCCATTTCATGCACCTGGGAGCGCATCACCATCGGGTCCATCGCACCGACAATAAACGCCGGCGTCCCCGGACCGACCTCAGCCCCCTCCCGAAGGTCGGGGCTCACCGCGATGACGTATCCGTCGATGGGGGCGACGAGAGACACCTCTTCCGGAATGCTGCTCGCGTTGACCGCCTGGCCCAGCTGCTCCTTCAACACGAGAAGATCGTCCCGGGCCAGTTGCTGCTCCAGGCGCAGGCGGGACTCGATGGAAACGCGGTGCCGCGAGGCCAGTTGAATCTCCTTCTCCACCTGATTCAGGCTTTGGGCCGGGGCCATATTCCGGGAGGACAGCTCCCGGAGTTCCTTGCGCCTGACCTCGAGGGACGACAGGTTCTTGTCGATCTCGGCCAACTGAGTTCCCATCTCACTGATCTGAGAAGGAGAGAGCCTGCGCCGCAACTGCATGATCACTTCAGCCCCCAGCCGATACCGCGCAAGGACCTCCCCTTTTTTCACCGCCTGTGCGGCGTGAACCTTCACGGTCGTCACGATTCCGCGAAAAGGCACCGCCACCTGCCGCTTCAAGGGGCACATCAATTTCCCCTGCAGCAGGATATCGCCGGTTTTCACCTCGGCCGCCGCCCGGCCCGGCTGGGCCCCGGCGCAAATGCCGGCGGCAGGGGCAAGGAACAACATCGCACAACAGGCAAGCCAAGCCGTCCGTTTCAACAGGGTGTTCATTCTACATGACTTTTGCATCGACATAGGCCTTTGACAGTTCTCCGGACAGAAAACGAAGGTTCAACAGCGCCTTATCGTACTCCAGAGTCTTGATGCGGGCATTCTTGCGGGCTTCGAGGCAGGCTTTCTTGTCCGCCAGCAAGCCGGAAAAAGGAATGCGCCCGGACTGGTAGCCGATTTCCCCCTGCTGTTGCTTGAGTTCCATCAGTTCCACCTGGGTGCGTGCCAGTTTCAGCTCCGCGGCGGCTTCGGACGCTTTTTCCACGCCGGTCTTCCACTTGGAGACGATATCGAGGTCCTTCTGGGTCGCCTGGTTCCGGAACTGCTTCAGCACGGTCTCCTGGCGGCCGACGTTGCGGTAGCGCTTCAACCCGTCCCAAAGGGGAAGATCGAAGCCGATGGAGAAGAAGTACCCGTTGCTGTCGATGCCGCTCAACGGATCCGTTGACTGGAGTCCGAGTGAAAACGTGGGAAAGAACCTCGTATAGGCCAGTTTGATGTTCCGCGTCTGGAGCTCTTTTTTGAGGGCTTCGATCTTGAGGTCGTAGGAGTTGGCCCGGGCCTGATCGAGCGTATGGGAATTCGGGCCGGCGTGATCCAGGACCTGGATTCGCGCGTCACGCAGGTCCAGCTCCAGGACCTGGTCGGCCGGAAGCCCGAGCAGGGCCTTCAACCCGTCCTGAATCGTTTCTTTGGACGAGGCGATCTTCCGGCCCTCCAAATTCGCCAATTCCACATCCTGGGCGGCGACCCGGGAGTCCAGCGGGGTTGCCCCTCCCGTGCCGACGCGCCTCGAGACATAATCGACATTCCGTTCAGCCAGCTCGACGACCTCCCGTTGAAGAGCGCCCATCTCTTCCAGGGCGTCCAGTTCGAGAAAGCCGGAAGCTATCCTGTGGATGCTCTCCGAAATAATGCGCAGGTGACCGTAGATGGCGATTTGAGTGATCAACTTTTGGGCCTGGAGGGTGACATAGGCCTCGATGGGATTGTATCCGTCGGTCACGAAAGCCAGCGTGTAGGGCTTGGGGTCTTCGTTCTGAAATTTGGGCTGGTCGAAATAGTAGCGGCTGTGCAACGAAAGCGACGGGAACAGGGAATATTTGCTGTCTGCCTCGTCCAGCCGCTTGAGCTGGACCTCCAGGGAACTGACGGTGAGAAACGGCGACTGGGTGATCGCCAGCCTCACACATTCCGAAAAAGTCTTCCTGCCCTGCGGAAACACGTCCTTGCCGGGCATGACATCCTCATCCGCACGCCCGACGCCGACGCCGAACAGCAGGCCGCTCAACCAGATCATCATGCAAATCGAAACCAGGCGATTTCTTATCGCCGTTCTCCGTCCCCGATCGAGACGGACCTTCCGCCCCTTATCGCGCAAGCACAAAGCATCCCCTCCCCGTTTGGGCGCACTCCCTTCACCCCATCGGGACGCAACGACCGTAAACCGTTCGACCGCCCGCCCAGGAGAATCCGGAGAAATCCCGGCCGCCGTTCCCACGAACGCCGCGAGCCGGTGGCGCACAACGAAGCATAAAAAATCGTCAACGTCATTCCCGCGCAGGCGGAAATCCAGGCAAACGGGACGGCCCCCCGGGCATTCACCGGCGCAGGGCCCGGAGCGGGTCGCTCCGTTCATCCTTAAGCTTCGCCCGGCGTATGAACCGAGGACGACCGGCTCCGGAATACGCCGGGGCGCCCCCGCGAGACCAGGACTCCGTCCTCGAGATAGCATATCCTGTGGCAGCGGGCCGCGACTTCGGGGTCATGGGTCACCAGCACGACCGCGGTCTCTTCATCCTCCACGAAATGATTGAAGTAGTCCATGACCATCTGCCCATTGCTGCGATCCAGTTGTCCCGTGGGCTCATCCGCCAGAATGATCCTGGGGCGGTTGACAACCGCCCGGGCCACCGCCACCCGCTGTTGTTCCCCGCCTGAGAGAAGATTCGAAGGATGGTGCAGGCGATGGCTCATGTTGACGCGCGTCAGGGCGTCGAGGATACGCCCCGTTCTCTCGCGCCGCCTGATGCCGGCGTAAATCAGGGGATACTCCAGGTTCTCGTAAACCGTGGAATGTTCGATCAGGTTGCAGCTCTGGAATACGAAGCCGACGACGTTCCTTCGGAACTCGGCCTGGGCGGCGCGGGACAGTTCCAGGACATTTCGGTCGAGCACTTTGTAGGTCCCGGAGGAAGGCGCGAGAAAAAGCCCGAGGATGGCAAGGAGAGTGGATTTCCCGGAGCCCGAAGGCCCCATGATGGCGACCATCTCCCCGGGGTATATCGTAAGGTCCACCCTGTGCAGAACGGGGATCATCCCCACCCCGTTCTCAAAACTCCTGGTCAGATCGCAGATCTCGATGACAGGTTCCTCGGGTCGATGTCGATGCAAGAGCGTCACCTTATTCATACCGGATCGCAGATACCACTTCCATGCGGCTGGCTCGCAAAGACGGATAGAATCCGGCCCCTATCCCCAGCAAAACCGAAAAACCGATCCCCATCATCACGCAGGTTGCAAACAATTCCTCGGGAGGGCGGCATTTCAGAAAGGAGCTCATCGTCTCGACGCACACCCGTCCCAGAAGGACGCCCATCGCGGCGGAACCGGAACTGAGGAACAGCGATTCGATCAGGAACTGAATCAGGATATCCCTGTCTTCCGCGCCCATCGCTTTTTTCAGGCCGATCTCCCGGGTCCTGGCCTGCACGGCCGCCATCATCCCGTTCCAGATTCCGAACCCCCCGAGCACCAGGGTTGCGACTATGGCGAGGTAGACAAAGACTTCGATCCACCAGGCAATCCGTTGGACACGCTTCAACGGATCCCAGGCGACATCGACCCGCAGCCTTTCGGCCGACTGATGCATTCCCACCATTGCGGGAACCGCTTCGGCCACTCTGGCGACGTCGTCCCAGGAAGAACAGCGGATGTAGAGGCGGTCCACGGGACCGAGATTTTCAAGGCGATCCCGGCCGGTCGTGAGCGGAATGAAGGCGGAATTGACCCGGTCGCCGGCCAGGGTCCCCCCAAGCACTCCGGTGACCAGGAAAAGATCCTTGTCGATGGGCAGAATCCGGCCCGTGGCGTCGGCGGTCTCAAACAGGCTCCGCGCCAGCTCTTCCCCGATCACCACGATCCGGGCCCGTTCATTCACGGCATCCGCGCCGAACAGCTCCCCCGAGACCGGCGCCAGGCCGTTCACTCTGAAGAAAAGGCCGTCGGCGGCCAGTACGGCGAAACTACGACGCGCATTATACCACGTGGAAGTGCCCCAGGTCATTTTTGCGGCGGCCGCACTCACCGCCTGCACCCCCTGCATGGTCTTCAGGGCGTTTACCGTCTCGGATTGGAATGTGGGAGGCTTGGAGAACCGATCGCGGTTGGGCAGGTATTCCTCGAAACGCACTTTGACGAGGGTCGCTCCCCCCAGCAGGTCCAGGTCCGTATTGAGCGTTTTCTTGACCTCCTGCCCCATCGTTATGACCACGATGAAGCCGGCGGTCCCCACGGTGATGGCCAGGACCACCCCGAGGTATCGTCGCATCTGGCGCATAACCTGGCGCACAGCGACGCGTAGGAGATCGAATAGCCTTAACATGGATTGAGATTCTTCCCCGCTGCGTTCCCGAGTGGGGCCGCCGTTCACGGACCGTTGGAACGAAAGCCCGCGTCTTTCATTTCTCCAGGCGCTTCTTTCGCGAAGACAACGCGGCGGCCCCTACTGCGCCCCGCAGGACTTGGCGGCAGCAAAGTCGCACGGTTCGAGGAACGCTTCGCTTTCCGGCAGATCCACGCTGCGGATCCGGTGCTTTCTGGCCAACCGGTCCACGGTCTCGAGCACGTAGTCGATGTGCCGCTGTTCATGAGTGCTCATGTACGCAGTGCGAATCACCGCCTGTCCCTTGGGAACGGCGGGGAATACCGCGGGCAGCGCAAAAACGCCGTTTTCAAAAAGCTCCTGAGCGAACACGTAGGCTTTTTCCTCGGGACCGATCCGGATGGGGATGATCGGAGTCTCCGACTCCCTGACGGCCAATCCGATTCGGCGATAGCCTTCGCGGACCTGGCGAGTGATGTCCCGCAGGCGCTGAATCCTCTCCGGCTCTTCCTCCAGCACATCCAGACAGGCAAGTACCGTGGCGACGTTGCTGGCCGGCAAAGCGGCCGAAAAGATCAGCGTCTTCGAGTTGTGTTTCATGTACTCGATGATGTCGTCATCGTCGGAAGCGATGAAGCCACCGATGGACGCCAGTGCCTTGCTGAAAGTGCCCATGATGAAATCGATCTGGGAGGTCACCCCGCAGTGGGCCGCGGTTCCCTTGCCCCCCGGCCCCATGACCCCCAGTCCGTGAGCGTCGTCAAGGTACATCCACAGATTCGGATACTTCTTCTTCAGCCGTGCAAAATCGGCGAGCGGCGCAACGTCGCCCGACATGCTGAACACGCCCTCGGTGATCAGAATAACGACTCCGTCGGGATGCTTCTGAACCGCATGCGCCAGCTTGCGGGACGCAGCTTCCACGTCATTGTGGGGGAACGGAACGATCTTGGCCCGCGATGACCGGCAGCCCTCGAAAATGCTGTAGTGGTCCTCTCTGTCGCACAGAATCACGTCATCCGAGTTCAGCAGGCAGCCGATTGCGCCCAGATTGACCGAAAAACCGGTGGTGTGCACGATTGCCCGTTTCTTCCCGACAAAAGCCGCCAGGCGGTCCTCGAGCACTTCATGCAGGGCCATATTCCCGCACAGAAAACGCGAACCTCCCGGTCCGGTTCCATAACTGCTCAGGGAGCGAATTGCCGCCTCTCTCACCCGCGGATCATGGGTCAGGCCGAGGTAATCGTTCGAGCCGACCATGATCAGATGACGATCTCCCACATCCACCTCGGGCCCCCATGTTCTGGTCACCGGTCTGAAGTAGGGATAAATCCCCTCTTCCTTACCGGTCCGAATCATGTGAGCGAACGGATAACAACGCTCCTTCAGCGTCATAAGGGATGTCTCGCTCCTTTTCTTATGATCAATCCTGTCCCGCGAAATTTATAGATGCTAGCAAAATCCATAAGTTCTTGCAACAGAAAGTCCGCAATCGCCCCAACGAGAAGCCGCTTCCCCACGGATGGCCCCCAGGCACTCACGCCGGGACCGAACGGTGCGAAGCGACCCGGGCATCCCCTTCCACCTCGCCCGCGCACCCCTGACGGATGCCGTGCCCGCGGCCATCGGAGCACCCCCTGCGCCCATCCGCGCTCCGGGGCGCGCCCCATCAACACCCATCGCCTTGGGAAAGGCATCGAGAACCGGGCGATCCCGTAGCTATAGGAGTTTTCTTTATCAGTATGTACCCGCACCCCGCAGACAGTCCCATTAGTAACGAATATCCCCTCAAGATCAGGCACTTGGCTTCGCCGACGTCCGCCCGGGCGCTCACCAAGATATCATCATGCCACCGTTCTTCAAAGCAAAACCCTGTGGACCTCTCTGAACCGGCGCAGTTCCTCAGCCCACAAACGCCGCAACACATATCGCACCTTGTTCATGCTCCCGATTCCCAGTTGACTCTCGGAAAAAAGAATCCTGTCGCGGGGGTCCGCAAGCAGATGGCACGCATATCGATTCCAGCCCCAGGTCCGAGTCCATTGCAGCGCGACCCAGGCACGAAGCTCCTGTCCATCCCGGGTCCGGAGCGCGACCGTCGACCACGCCACAATGCCGCCGTCCGGCTTCGTGAGCTGATCGGAGTCGAGCAGTCGATCGAAAAACAGGGACTCGGACTCGGCAAAGGCTTTCGCCGCTCCGGTCAGCGCGGCACCGGAATTGTCGCCACCGATGCCGTCCAGGCCGATGCCGGGATAATAGAGCAGATTGAACCACAGAAGCCCAAGCACGCCGAGGCCGCTCAGCAAGACGCAAACCACCGGCCATCTTCTTTCCCGGACACGAAGCATATCCCGCCATAACCTCCGCGACCGACCCGGTTCCAACCGTTACAACCAGTCCCGGTCTTCCCGCCGGGCCTCGTAGCGCCCCATCCCATCCGCCCCGTCTTCCACGGCCCGGGCCCGTCCCGCGGCCACTCTGAAGGCCCTGCCCGCATAACGGATCAACAGGAAGACAACCACCAGAATGACGCCCAGACCACCCCAGTACAGGAACTGCTGCGGGTTACCCATCAACGTGCGCCCGGATATCACGTCCGCCAGGTTTCCGGCAGCCGAACCGATATAGGCGTAGGCGGCCACGATGGGAAACATGCCTATGGCCGAGGCAATCGCATGATCCCGGAAGGACACCCGCGTCGCGCCGAGCGCGTAACTCAACGGCACGAAAGGAAACACCGAGCTCAACCGCATGAGCATGATGATCTTGAACCCGTGATCTCCCAGGGTCTCGTCAAAAGCCGAGAGTCGGACGCTGGCGGCAATTCTCCGCTCCACCCAGCTTCGGGCGATGGTTCGTCCCAGGATGAATGCAAAACAGGCTCCCAGAGTGCAGCCGGTTGCCGCTGTGGCGGTCCCGCCGAAAGGACCGAAGAGAAATCCCGATCCCATGGCCAGAATCGACCCCGGAATCGGCAGCACGCATGCCACCAGAAAAGACAAGACGACCACAAGAGGGCCGAGCGGCCCCAGGTGCCTCGTCCATTCCAGGACTTCCAGCACGTATTTCTTGACCGGCAGGAAAAACAGCGAAACCGCTACGGCCGCGAAAAGCAGGCAAGCCAGCAGAATCCGTGAGCCGTATTTCTGAAAATCCACATTGGATAGCTTCCAGGTATGGTTTTTCATAAAATGTTCCTGATATCCGGGTCCGATACAGTGATGCATGACGATCATTTCTTCCAGAGAACCCGGGCGAGCCGCACCTTTATCACCGGTACAACATTCAATGCAGATCGAAATGATGCAACGACTTCCATACAAGCACCCGCTTCTTCCACCTGTTCATGGGGAATCGAGAACCGTACGGATTTGCCTTAATTAAACTTTTGCACGCCGTCTTGGCAAGGGGGTCAAACCTACACTTTTCACATATCCCAGGAGCCGGAGGCCACAACGTCAGGTGGAGAAGGTGCCGGGCCGGGGCGTTTTCACCCAAACCCCGCATGCCCCGCAAAATCTTCCCGGGGGTGCCGGTTCGGGTACCCGGGGCCGGCTCATGTCCCCATCACGCCTTCAAAGGAGGGAACGTCGGGGGATCATCGCCCGACGAAGCACCGTTCCTGTTCATCGATTCGGGGACGCCCGGGGGTTCCTCGCTCCCTGGACGTCTCCCCGTCATGCGATTGCCGAAGAGCACGAGCACGAATCCCAGCACGGCCATCGCCAGGGTCAGGCTCCACAAGGGAGGACGATATCGATACACAAGGTCGTAGGTCCCCGGCTTGTCGATCCGAATTCCGAGGAATACCCCGTCCACGAGCAGGACCGGTGTTTCCTTGCCGTTTGCGGTCACGCTCCAGCCGGGGCAGAAGCTTTCCGTAAAGGTCAGAATGCCTGCCGTGTGTGCTTCGTATTTCGAGCGGACTTCATTCGGCTGGAGATCAAAAGACAGCAGCCTGCCGGTTGGCAGGTTCAGCGGATAGTTGGAAACGATTTCAGGGCCCCGGCTGAGCCAGACGCGGCGTGCAAGATCCGGCGTTTCCCTCATGCGTTCCATCGCCTCCTGCCAAGTGCCGGCGACGCCGGCGGACGGGGCCAGGAATATCCTCGGAACCGCCCCGGGATTGTCCCAAATCCGAACCCCCGTCTCAGGATCGTCATACAGAAGAGAACAGCCGCCCGGCAGAACCGCCGTGTCATACATGCGAAAGGCAAAACCCAATTCGGGTTTGGACGGATACCTGTAAACCGCGATCATGGAGTCTCGCTTTTCGGGGACATAGGAAATCTCAAGCCTGAGATCCTTCCCTTCAAGCCCGTCGACGGGCGGGAAAGTGAAGCCCAGGTAGGCGTGGTTGCGAAGCCCTTCGCTTCTCGCTTCACGAGTTGCAATGACGGCGCCGTCGGGGCCGAAAACGCGAAGGAGGAGTCGGCCCGTATGGACCCGACCGCTGGTATCGAGCTTGACGTCGACTCTTGCCAGTCTGTCGGACGGGCAGACTACCCGAGCCTCGGCAGGCCGGCGAAGCGGCAGGGGGGAAATCGCCCCACGCGAATCATCCGTGTCGTAGACCGGGGCAAGGAGCGGTTCGGAATCGCGCGCGACAAAGAACCGGACCGACGCGAGGGAATAGTACCTCAGGTTTGTCACGACCTCGGTGGAAGGATTTCCCTTGCTGCGAAAACCCGTCTTGTTTCCCGCCAGCCAGAGTGCGGAAGCTCCGCGATCGAGAAAATGCTCGATGAACCGAGCCGTACCTTGTGGAGATATGGCTTCGAGGACACTCAGGCTCGACAACCTGAAGGCAGACGCGAAATTTGGCTGGGGGACCCCATCGAAAGAGTACGATCGGAATATGCCCCCCTGCTGCAATGCCGCAAGCTTGTCGAGGTAGGGCGCCGGTGTCAGCGGATTGTACCGGGCAGGCAAACCGTGCGGGCCGAGCAGGGCGATGGTCAGCGTCGGAAGGACCGCCGCCGCGGAAGCCACGACCATCGGCTTCAGGCCAATAGGCACCCGGAAACGGGAGAGCCACCAGGCGAAAGCGCAATAAAGAACGAGGCAGATGCCCGAAAGCAGCCCGGTGCTCACTGCGTCGAAGCCTACGGGGGCGTAGGCCGTCCCCTGCAAGACGATCCCCGCCGCGGCCACCAGGTAGAACGCGCCGTTTTGCCCCGAAGCGTTCCTTTTCACCATCCACAGCATGACCGGCCCCAAAATCGCCCAAAAAAGGCCCAGCACACCGAAACCGAACAGGTGGACCGCAGGCCCGCCCGTGTAGCCCAGCGTTTCCAGGTTGCCTCTCACCGCATGGATACCGCACACCAGCAGCGCTATCATCAGCAGCGCCCACGGCACCAGGAGCCGACGCCATTTCTTCGCCTCGAGCCCGGCCAGGAAATGGATCCCGTAGGCTGCCATGCCCGCAAGGGCGAAGACGAAGAGGAATCCCGCATAGCGGGGAAAGACGATGAGCTTGAAAAAGGGCAGCGCCCCTATTTCGTTGATCCCCGGGGCACACCATATCTTTGCGCCGACCGCCACTGCCAGGACGGAAAGAAAAACGAGCCCGGCATCGCGCTTCTTCTTCCACGCGGCGAACGAACACAGGGCAAGAAAGACCACAACGGCCGGGATCCACCCCGGCGATGAATCCCAATCGGCATCATTGAGAACGCCCAGCGGATATCCCTGCGGAGGGCCGTACAGATAGGGGAAAATATATGCGTAGAGCGCACTCAGCGAGCGGCCCTTCAGCCCGTGTACGGAATCCGGGGCATGAAACGAAAAGGAGGTGAACGCGTACTCGGAAAAATTGACCCACAGCGGAGCCGCGATCAGAAGCCCTGCGAGCGAACCGGGAATGAAGCCCAGCAACACCCGCCATCCCTTCCTGCCGGCATGGAAGAGTCGAACGACGGCATAAACCAGGATGACGAAGAGGCTTATGAAGGACGATTCCGGTTGCCCCCCCGTGATGCTGCAGTATATGCCCAGGGCGAGCACCCAGTGGCGGTGCCTCCAGGAAGGATCATGGACGATGCGTTCCACGGCGAACGCGAGCAAAGGCCACCAGGCCGCAACAGCGGGCAGTTCCCGGAGCGCGAGGTAGCTTTGAAAGTAACCGCTGGCGAGAACCACGGTCCCCCCGAGCACCGAAGCCGCTTTCGGAACCCCGAGCACATCGAGGTAGAGGTACAGGAACAAGGCGGCCAGGAGCCAGTTCAGGAGGAACACGACGTCCCACCATTGTGGAGGCAAAATGAGGCGCAGCCAACTGGGTGGATAGAGCACCGCGAACAGGGAGTTGGCGAGGAACGGCTGCCCGATCCCCTGGTAAGGATTCCAGAGAGGCAGTATCCCTTGTTTCATGGCCCCAGAGGCAAATGCATCGGAAGCATAGTCCACGTTCAAGGCGCCGGCGGGATCGAGGCAGGTCATGTTTTTGGAAATCGGCCCCTTGTAGCCGTATGGCACCGGGCTGATCAGGCCGTATCCCGGAGCCATCGGGATCAGGCTGCGTCCGAGAAAGAAAACTAGACCGTTCACGCAGACGAAGATGAGCAGCAGCAACATGACAGGCCGGACATGCGTTCTCATAAGGCATTCACCCTGAATGATCGTGTTGTCGACTCGGTTCCGCCCCCGATTCTAATGCCGGAAGGCAATCGTCCCCAAAGGTCTGCCGTCGGGGGTTCGATTGATCGGGCGGCGAGGTGCGGGTTTCCACGTCGGCGGTGCTCGATCCTCGATGGACACGCCCTCCGGCCACAGCAGGGCGAGGCATGCCGCGGTCACCTTCTCCGACGCGATCATTTTCATGCACTGGTTGTCTCCCCGGCATGGGGGAAGATCGCTGTGATACAGGCACGGACTGCACAGGATGTGCTCGTAAAAGATCAGGCTGTCGGCACCGGCATGCCGGGGAACGTAGTGCGTCGGATGCCCCGGTCCGAACAAGGCCACCGCCGGCCGTTTCAGGGCGAACGCCATGTGCATCGGCCCGGAATCGTTCGTCAGAAAGCAATCCGCCCGGTTCAGCAACGCCAGGAACCCCCCCAGGGACAATCTCCCCGCCGCGTTTCGTACGCGTCCCTGATACCCGTCAAACACCGAAGCAAGCCCTTCGACGTGCTCCCTTTCACCAGGACTTCCCGTCAGGACCACCTTGAGAGACGGTATGCGATCGAGCAGCGCCTTGATCGTCTCGGCAAAGCAGGCCGTCGGCCACCGCCTTTCCAGGCAAAGGTCCGACGCATTGGGATTGACCGCCAGCAATCGGTCGCCGGGTTCCAGCCAGCCTTTCGCGAAGACCGAGAATTCATCCCGATCCTTTTCGAGGATCGCAATGGACACGTCTTCCGGAGCCTCGTGGTCGGCGCCGGCCCCGGCCGCGATGGACATCTGCAGGTACAGCGCCTCCACCGGCATGCCGGTGTTGAAAAAAATGAGGTGGGTGAACAGACCGTCCTTGAATTCCGTGGACTTCCGATAGAATCCGGCCCTGTTCCGGGCACAACTGAGCGTGGCGAGGATGCTCGAGTAGAAGGAATACAATTCAAGATCCAAGTACAGCGCGGGACGCAACCGCCACAATTTCCACACGACTTTCAGCGTCGTACCGGCGATGGCCGGAAGCGAGGCTTCGGAGATGTAGAGGCATTCGTCAACCAGCGTCATCCTTTGCAGCAGGGGAGCGTTGTTCCTGCTGCTGATGAAGACCAGCCGGGCGCCCGGGTAACGTCGCCGGATGGATTGGAGCATGGGACCGGCGGACAGTATGCTCCCCATGCCGACGAACTTCGCAATGCAGATCACTCCCGGCCTGCCCGGGAAGGAGTGGTCCCGGCGCAGTACGCAGCCAAGCACGCGCGCGGCGACGTTGAGCATATACGCGACGGGAGCGCCGAACATCCGGTCAATCCGTATCTTCTGCCTGGCATTCATCGATCAACCTCCAGCGGCCCAGAGAGGAGGCGAGCCCTTTTGATCTCCGGCCCGGTTCCACCGGCGCCTCGGTCCTTTTCAGGCGGCACTGCCGCTGCTTCCAGCATCCGTCGAATCTCGAGGAACTGACGGCCCGTCAAAGGAATCCGAACATCCATCCAGAATTCGTTGAAGGGTCTGTCCGGGAAACCGGGGTCGGAACATTTCCCGGCATCGAGCGACTGGTAGAACCGGAGCGAAGCGCGGCTCATTCTCGTATACGCATCCAGCCAACGCGGCAGGCTGAATGCCTGGCCCGCGATCATCAGGATCGCCAGCGTCACCGCCGGCAGGGTGGACCAGCGGCGCGACGGCGTCTTGCGCTCCACGATGGTCCATGCGATCCCAAGCAGCAGGAGTGCTCCCAGCAGGGTAAAGACCGCGTAACGAGCCACAAAGGCCTGTCCGGAGGGCCGCGTGTACCGGGTGAGTGAAACCAGCAGCATCGGCAGGCTGTTGAACAGGCAAGCCCAGGCGGCCAGCCTCTTCTCGGCGGAATTTCCCCACCGCAGGATGACCCACACCCCCAGCGCAAACAGCGTAATGCTTACCACATAGTCCCAGACCGGAAAATGAAAATGTCCCCAGAACAAATAGAGGAAGGGAGACAGGAACGAGCCCGAAAACCAATGAACCAGGTACGCCGGACCGGGGATGGAAGAAAAAACCGCCTGGTTGTGGCTGGCGGGCGCCATGGAACCCGCAAAGCTCAGATATCCCACTGAAAACAAAACGTAAACCGCGCCCATCATCGCCGCCGGAGCCCGCCGGCCCGCCCGGCCGACTCCCGGAGGCATCGCGATGATCGGGTAGAGCGGGATCACGGGGAGCGCCAGTAGCGTGTAATTGTGCGAAAGCACGGAACAGAGGGCGCAGCAGCCAATGCCCGCAAGCCTGCCCGCGGACGGAAAACGCGCGTATTCATGGGTCAACAGCAGTGCCCCCAGCAGGAAACCCAGGCTGAGAACGTAGCAGATGTAGAAGCTGTTCCAGGCAATGGCGTGATGAGCCGCCGCCGCGGAATACACGACACTCAGCGTCAGGGCTTTCGCGAACCCGAGGTGCCGCCTCGCCAGCACATGGAAGAGAAAAGCATTCAGCCCGGTACCGATGCAGTTTGCCAGAACCAGGAATGAATACCGATCCCCGAAGGTTCGAATCAGCCCGTAAAACGCCAGGTGACACAGCGGGAACCATTGTTCTCCATCCGGGAGAACGAGAAATCGAAGGAGCGGGTTTTCCGCCATTTGTGCCAGTGCGGTCCAGTCGTCCTGGATGAAGAAGAAACCGGCTCGCCAGAACAGCAAAACCGTCACAGCCGGCAGCACAACGGCGGCGCACACGTTCTTGAGCCGGTCGGCGGTAGCGATGCTTGTCAATGGCAACCTCCCGCAATCGTCACAACCCACTCCTCCGTCTGGCGGCATCCGCGTTGCGTCGATTCCGCCGCAAGCTGTCCGTCATTTCCTCCATTACCGCTTTCCTGTACAGCAGTTCCGCTTCCGCACGCTTCAGGGCGCTCTCCCAGGCGGCCCGGCCCGGCTCCGGCGCGCTCCCGAGTCGAGGCAAACCTCGCTTTTCCATCAGCCGCAACGCTTCCAGCGTCGCCTCGGCCCTGGCAAGCATCATCCGCGCCGAGACCGCTCTCGATTCGATCCGTTGGGCTTCCTCATTCCAGAAACGTTCCGGAAACAACCGCAAAGCGACGTCCGGCGTTTCCAGAAACCCCACGACGAACATCAGCAGCAGCGACGACACCAGCAGAACGTTTCCGGTTCGCGCGAAATCAAGGGGGACTCCCTTCGTCACCTGTAACCTTCCTCCTGTATACGACCAGATGCTGATAGGGTTCTCTCTCGGGAATAAATCTGTGGTAGTAGGGATCCGCCCTGTTTCCGTACATCTCGTCCGGGCAAGGCAGCGTTATCGCTTCGTATTCCAGGCTTCGGCCAATATACTCCAGGGCGGCGCTCTCCGACGCGTTGAGCATCAGCTCCCGGTTCCTTCGGGTGTAGTGCCTCTTGACGACCCAGTCGGGCGTCTTCCCCCGGAGCAGCGCTGGGCCCTGGAGGCCGCCGATGACCCGGCAGCCGGTGTAGAACTGCAGGGGCAAATCCCCGTAAGTGGTCAGAATGGTGTCTCCAGGGCGGGCGTGGGCGTTGAAAAATGCGATCAGGCTCCCGTTCACGTCGGGATAATCCGAGAAGAGCTCGGTCAGGAAAAGCCTGAGAGGAATGTTGGGGGAGGTGAGCATGGTCGGGCCGTTTTGCCACGGACGATTGACGATGCCCAGCCAGTCCATCGGGAGAATGTGAAGCCAGTTGGTGAACGCAAGCATCAGTCCCAGCAGCACGGCGGCAAATTTTTGACGGTTCCACAGCTTGCGGATCACCCAGGCGAGCAACATCGCGGCCAGGGGGTACAAGTGCAGCAGGTAGCGGTGTTCCTGTTGGGGAACGGCGAGCATGACCGTAACATTGAACAGGATGATCAAGGCAAGGAAAAGGGCGAAGCGTTCGCCCGGGTCTTCGGGAAGCCTCCTTTTGAGAACCGCGTCCCTCCATTTCCAGAGCAGGACCAGGACGAGCGGCAGGGGAACGATGAACTGGAAGCAGTCGGAAAAATACCGTCCGAGGGAGCCGAAGATCAGGGTGAAATCCAGCATTCCCGACTGCTGCCCGAGCCTGAACAGGAATACTCCCGGCAGCAGCAGGAGCGCCGTTGCACAAGCGAGCATGGACACCCTGACGAGCGGCAGCCGGTTTCGATAAACGAGGATGGCTGCAAGCCCCGCGGAGCCGGCGTAACAAAAGAACAGCAGATAGTTGGCATAGAACAGGAGACATAAGGCCAGCACCAGCGTCGCGGCCGGCTTCCAGCGGGACTGCCAGTCTCCGAGGAAAGCGTGCACCGAAACCGTGGCCAACAATGCGCCCATGCTGTAATACCGGCATTGCCTGGAAAAGAGGATGAACACGACGGAAGTGGCCAGGATCAGGGCGGCAACGAGTGCCCAGGCGGGATCCTCGAAGCGCCTGCGGATCAGCAGGAAAACCATGGCCACACAAGCCAGACCGGCCAGAGCGCACGGGAAGCGCCCCGCTTCCGTGGTGAAGCCCCCCACCCGGAAGGCGCCTGCCGCGATGTATATCTGAAGCCAGGGCGACCATCGCCACAGCGTGTCCGAGCCGAACTCCCGCCCTTCTTCCTGGGAGATGAAGTTCTTGCCGTCGAAGGCGAGGGGTACGCCGTGTTCGAGCACGCTTCCGGCAAGGCAGGCCGTTTCCGCCTCATCCTGCCAAAGGGGACGATGGTCGAGCCGGTACAGGAACAGGAAGGAAGCACACAGAAGTATCGCCGGGAAAAGGAAGCCGCAAGCGCGGGATGGCATTAGCTTCATGAAGACCTGAGCATCTCGAAAAGAAATCCATGAACGGCTGTGGAGCCGCGGCCCCTTTGTCCGCGCACATCCGGCATCGGCACGGCCGACTGAAGAACGGCGTCCGACGGGCATGAATCACTCGCCTGATTGCTTTTTACTCGAAACTGCTGTATGGAAAGCTCACGGTCGCGTGAGGCTCCCATTCGGGTGGTCGAGCCCCTCCCGAATCAATCACGACCGATATAGCAGACGCATGGAGAGAATAAAAGAAAATGTTGACCGGGAAAAAGATCGTCGTCGTCATGCCCGCTTACAATGCGGCGCAGACGCTGGAGCAGACGTTCAAAGACATTCCCATGGATATTATCGATGAGGTGCTTCTCGTAGACGACGCGTCTCGCGACGAAACCATCAAGGTGGCTCAGCGCCTGGGGATAAAGTGCTTCCTGCACGAGCGGAACATGGGGTACGGCCGCAACCAGAAGACCTGTTACACCGAGGCCATGAAGCTGGATGCCGACATCGTGGTCATGCTTCACCCCGACTACCAGTATTCGCCCAGGATCATTCCGGCATTGGCGGGCCTGGTTGCGAGCGGGGAATACGATGTCGCGCTCGGGTCGAGAATACTGGGCGGCAAAACCCGGCAAGGCGGCATGCCGCTCTACAAATACATCTCCAATCGTTTTCTCACCGCTTTCGAGAACCTGCTGCTGGACGCGAAGCTGTCCGAATACCACACCGGCTTTCGCGCCTTCTCGCGGCGCGTGCTCGAAACCCTCCCCATCTGGGAGAATTCCGACGATTTCGTGTTCGACAACGAGATGCTCGCCCAGGCGATCTACTTCTCCTTCGCGGTGGGGGAGGTTTCCTGCCCGACCCGCTACTTTCCGGAAGCGTCGTCGATAAATTTCAGGCGAAGCGTGAAATACGGCCTGGGCGTGCTGGCGACCTCGGTGAAGTTCGTTTTGCAGAGGCTGGGCATTGCAAGGTTCAGGATTTTTTCGCCCTCCGGCCGCACCATCAAGCCGCCTTCCTATTATCAGGAAAAGACCTCCTCACCCTGATGGCGCGCGCGGCGGACAACGATCCCCGAACTGCCTGGAAGCCCCGCCCATTTGATCGGGGATCATCGCTCTACCCGGGCCGCCCGTCGAAAGGCAGGCGTTTTTCCATTCCCGAAACCCCGCCGCCCGAACAGGCGTCCACGGCCCGGTCGATGTTCCCGGCGCCGAACCGCGCATAGCGCTCGGTCAATCGAATGGTCGAATGACCCAGAAGAGCCTTGAGCGCCGGCAGACCGATACCCCTTTGCACCGTCCGGGCCGCAAAGGTGTGCCGGAGCGAGTGGATCACAAAACCGGGATCCCCTCCCAGCCCCATCTGCTTGCGAACCCACTTCCAGTTGTATTCGGCCTGCTGATACGTCACGTTCGAAAAGGGAGACTTTATCCCCATTCCCATGCGCTGCATCAACATCGATCTGACCCTGCGGGTCATCGGCAGGATTCTGTTTCTTCCGGATTCCACGTCAATTCCGATTTTCCCGCCCACCAGATCCACACCTTTCCATTTCAGTGACAACACCTCGCTCAGGCTGGCCCCAGTGTCCAGGAGCACCATGTAGAGGTCCGCGGCATCGTGCCTGCCCGTTCTCCTCAAAAGCGCGAGGAGTCTGCTCTCCTCCTCCGGGCTGAGGGTCCTCAGCCTGCCCTCCTTTTCCTTGAGCCTGTCGAATCGCGGCACCCGGTCGATGACACGCCATTCGTTGCACGACATCCTCAGCAGGGTTTGAAGCACGGAGAGCTTACTGTTGATGGTGGCCGCGCTGTTCCCGTCGGATTGAAGCTGCCTGACCAGACCCCGGACCTCGTTCTCGCCGATATCCTTCAGTCGGATGTCGTTTCCCAGCTTTTCCAGCAGCGATCTTGCGTGAAACCCGACGGTCTTCGCACTCTTCTTGTGATTCCAGTGGACCTTGAAGGCCCGCGCCATGGCCTCACTCAAGCTCATTTCCCCCCGAATCGGCTCATGCGAAACCACACCCGTCAGCGTCCGTCTCAAAGCGGCCTCGAAATCCAATGCCTTCAACCGCTCGGACGTCGCGGCGCTCTTCCTGATCCGTGGATGTCCCTTCACCTTGACATCCACCCAGTAGACCTCTCCTCGCCTGTACACGGACATTGCCGTTCCCTCCACACGATGAATCGTCCGGATCATAAAGACCACTGTGACACAGTCTGCACCATAAACCATTTAATTTATAAGTGCTACTAAATTCCCTCACAGCATTTTAATCTATGATAACAGAGCGACAAGGTGCAAAATCAGGAGAGATTAGACAAATTTCAAGTAGTTATGGCTTTCGGCAGGGAGCGGTATTGCATCGGACCGTCGAATTATTTTCACATCCGCGAAGGCAGGAGGAGGATCATTCCCGCACCACGGAGCCGGCCGGCCCGCGTGGGGGGTTGACGCTGGCTTATTGAAGGGGGACCGGCCTTGAGGATGGGACCGCTAAAGGCCGGAAGCGGGTAGATCCACGGCCTGACAGTCCGTGGTCCTGAGTGCCCAGTCCGGGCCGACTTTCTCGAGAAAGCCGAGACCGACGGCGTCGGAAATCTTCTGCACATCGCCGCCCTCGATCCGGGCGACGCCGGCCTTCCGGAGTTCGTCCATCTCTTTCTTCACGACCTCGCGGAGTTTTGAGAGGTCCTTCCCGAAGGCCCTTTCGATATCCTGCGGGTAAACCTCGCCGCCCCTGCCGGCAACGCCGAAGAAGACGTATCCCGGCCCGACGAGCAGGGCGATATCCTGGTTCGTGCGGCTGACGGCAAGCACCGCCCAGACGTCGGCATCCGCCGCATCGACTGCGGCGTTGGGCAGGTCCCTGGCCCAGTCCAGGGCTTTATCCTTCACGGTGGCGGCCCTGACCATCACACCGCCCATGGGGCAGAGATCACTTACCGAGCATGCGGGGTCCGTCTTCAGCACGATCATCCCCACCAACCCCAACAACGCCAAAGACCACCAGATCCCCTGCTTCATGTCGTTTCCCCTCCCTTTCGCCGTCAGCGACGGCGAGCCTTCCGATTTTTGTCCCGTTCGCATCCCCGAAATCCATCACTGGTGGAGTTTCAGTATGGAATTGCCCGCGCGCGGGGTCAAGGTGCCCGTCCATGCACGGGAAAAGCCACTCATTCCGGAAAGAACCCCCCCGGGGCCTCACCGTGCAATCCACTGCCGGAACCGTCGCAGGCGGAGGTGCAGGCGCGGTCCCGTCGCCCGTCCGGTGTTCCCCCCTCTCCGCGATTCATGCCCCGCCGTGCTCCAACGGGATCCACTCCGGGCGAAAGCACCGCCTCACGGCCCACCCCCGCCATCGGTGAGAAATTTCCACAGCGTCATGTGCCGACTTCGGTGGATATCGCGGGCGGCGCGGGCACGGAGGCCCTCCCGCCCTTTTTCAGCTCGAAGTGCCATTTCCAGACCTCGTACACCGCCGGGTAGACGAGCAATTCGAGGAGGAAGGAGGTGAGGATCCCCCCGATCATCGGTGCGGCAATGCGCTTCATGGTGTCCGCCCCTGCCCCGATGGCCCACATGATCGGCACGAGACCGATGAAGGTGGTCGTCACCGTCATGAACTTGGGCCTGAGGCGCTTGACTGCCCCCTCCATGATTGCGGCCCGCAGCTCGTCGAGATTGCGCAGCCGCCCATCGGCTTTTGCCTGCTCGTAAGCAATATCGAGGTACAACAGCATGAAGACACCGGTTTCGGCGTCGACGCCCAGGAGCGCGATCAGCCCCACCCAGACGCCGACGCTCATGTTGTAGCCGAGCAGGTGCAGGAACCAGACGGCCCCGACCGCCGAGAACGGCACCGCGAGGAGCACGATCATGGTCTTAACCACGGATCGGGTGTTGAGGTAAAGCAGGAGCAGGATGAGCAGGAGGGTGAAGGGAATCACGACCTTCAGGCGCTCCCGGACTCGCTCCATCGCCTCGTATTGGCCGCTCCACGCGAGGGCGTTGCCGGGGGGCAGCTTCACGCGGTCACGCAGAAGCGCCTCGGCCTCCCGCACAAAGCTTTGCGGGTCGCGCCCTGCGAGGTCCACGTAAACGTAGCCGGTGAGCAGGCCGTCCTCATTGCGGATCATGCCCGGACCGGTCTTCACGACGACGTCGGCGAGCCGGCCGAGCGGCACCTGGACCCGACCGTCGCCGACAGGCACCAGGACGGCCGCGAGCGACTCCTCGTCAGCACGAAAGTCCGGCAGGTAGCGAACATTCACCGTATAGCGCTCCCGCCCCTCCACGGTGGTCGTCACGCTCTCCCCGCCGACCGCGGCAGCAAGGACGTCCTGCGCCTCCTGAACGCTCAGCCCGTAACGCGCCAGTTCCTGGCGCCTCCAGGCGACATCGAGGAAATACCCCCCGGCGGTGCGCTCGGCGAACACGCTCCGGGCGCCCTTCACACCCTTCAGAACGGCCTCGGTCGCCACGCCGATGCGTTCGATCTCCGCGAGGTCGGAGCCGGAGATCTTCAATCCGACCGGTGTCCGGATGCCGGTCGCGAGCATATCGATGCGCCCCTTGATCGGCATCGTCCAGGCGTTCGAAAGTCCAGGCATCCGTAAGGCGTCGTTCATCTCGTCGATGAGGCGCTCCTGGGATATGGTGTCGGGAGTGATGTGCCTCAGCAGCGGGGTAAGCCACTCCGGAGACCACGACGAATACCACGTGTCGATCTTTCGCCAGTCGGATTTGGGCTTGAGCGTAACGACGGTCTCGAGCATGGAAAGCGGCGCCGGGTCGGTGGAGGTGCCGGCGCGCCCGGCCTTGCCGAGGACCCGGTCGACCTCCGGAAAGGAAGCGATGATGCGGTCCGTCACCTGCAAAAGCCTCCCGGCCTCGCTGATCGAGATGCCGGGCATCGTGGTCGGCATGTAGAAGAGCGAGCCTTCCTCGAGCGGCGGCATGAATTCGCTGCCGAGCCTCAGGAAAGCCGGCACCGTCGCGACGACGAGCAGGATCGCGGCGGCGATCACGAGCCACTTGCGCCGCAAGGTCCAGGCTGCGACGGGAGCGTACAGCCGCATGAGGACGCGGCTCACCGGATGGCTCTCCTCCTGGCGGACGGTGCCGACGAGAAGGGCGTTGGCAGTGCGGCGAAGCCAGGCCGGCCCGAATTCGAAGGGGTGCGGGCGGGTCAGGAGCATTCGCAGCGCGGGATCGAGAGTGACCGCGAGGACCGCCGCCACGAACATGGAGAGGGTCTTCGTGTAGGCGAGGGGTTTGAAAAGCCTCCCCTCCTGCGCTTCGAGCGCGAGGATGGGAAGGAAGGAGACCCCGATCACGAGCAGCGAAAAGAAGCTTGGACCGGCGACCTGCGTGATCGCCTTCTGGATGACGAGCCGGTAGTCGCCCTTCCGACCCGCCCGCTCCCACGCCTCGAGTTTCTTGTGGGCCTGCTCGACGACCACGATCGCCGCGTCATCGAGGGCCCCGATGGCGATCGCGATGCCGCCGAGCGACATGATGTTCGCGGTCAGGCCGAGTCCGCCGAAGGGTATGAAGGCGATCAGCACCGCGACCGGGATCGTGACCACCGGGATGAGCGCGCTCGGGGGATGCCAGAGGAAGAGCATGATGATGGCCGAGATCGTGACGATGACTTCGATGATGGCGGTGGTGAGCGTCCGGATTGCCCGGCGGATGAGATCGGAGCGGTCGTAGGCGGTCAGCAGCCGCACACCCTCGGGAAGCCCCGGTCCGATCTCGACAAGCTTGCGCTTGAGGCGGTCGATCACCTCGAGCGCGTTCTGTCCCTGGCGCATCACGACGATGCCCGACACAACCTCCCCTCGGCCGTCGAGCTCGGCGATGCCGCGTCGCAGGTCCGGTCCCACCGTGACCTGCCCGATGTCGCGCACCCGGATCGGCGAGCCGTTCTCGCTCGAAGATACGACGATCTCTTCGAAGTCCTCGATCGTACGGGCATAGCCACGCCCCCGCACCATGTATTCGGTCCCGCCGAACTCGATAAGACGGGCCCCGGTCTCGACGTTGCCGCCGCGCACCGCCTCCGTGACCCGCTGGATCGGGATGCCGTAGGCACGAAGGCGCGCGGGGTCAACATTCACCTGGTACTGCTTCTGGTAACCGCCCACCGCGGCGACCTCGGCCACACCCGGCACGGCCTTGAGGTGGTAGCGCAGATACCAGTCCTGGAGCGAGCGCAATTCGGCGAGGCTGCGCTTGCCGGTCTCGTCCACCAGCGCGTACTGGAAAACCCAGCCGAGACCCAGAGCATCGGGGCCGAGCTCGGTCTTCACCCCCGGCGGGAGCGACGGCACGACCGGGGACAGGTATTCGAGCGTGCGTGAACGCGCCCAGTAGAGGTCGGTGCCGTCCTCGAAGATGACGTAGACGAAAGAGTACCCGAAGTCCGAGAAACCGCGCACTGCCCGAACCCCCGGGGCACCGAGCATGGCGGTCACGATCGGATAGGTGACCTGGTCCTCCACGAGGTCGGGGGAGCGGTCCCAGCGGGAATAAACGATGACCTGGGTGTCGGAGAGGTCCGGGATGGCGTCGAGCGGCATTCGCACGATGGACCACCACCCGGCGACCACGGCGGCGAGCACCGCCGCGAAGACGACGAGCTTATTGCGCACGGAAAAGTCGACAATGCGGTCGATCATCGGACCACCTGCGGGTAGACCGTCGGATCGGCGTCGAACGCCTGCTTGCACTCCGGCGCACAGAAGAACCAGGTCTTTCCCGCGTGCTCGCTCAGCAGACCCTGCTCCCGGGCCTCCACCGGATCCACTTCCATGCCGCAAACCGGGTCTTCCATCCGGGACGCCATGCTCTCGTGAGCGTTTGGCAGCCGACGCTCCTGCTCCGCGGACTCCTTCACCCCCTGTGCCTTGGCAGCCACTGCCTGTGGATCGCGATCGAACGCTTTCTTGCAGACCCGCGCGCAGAAGAACCAGGTCTTTCCCCCATATTCGCTCACAAGCCCCTTTGCCCGGGCCTTCAGCGAGTCGACCCGCATGCCGCAGACCGGATCGACCTGCATTCGCATGGGCTCCGCGGACGCCGCTCCGTGGCTTTCATCGTCACCGCGGGCGGGTGCCCGCATGGGCATCTGCTCCGGTTGCGGAGCCGGAGGTGGCGTCTTCTCCTGCATCGACGGAGGCATCCCGTGCTGCCCATCCTCGTGAGGGGCCGAAACAGCGGGGGGCATGGAGCGCTCCCCGGCGGGACGGGAAAGAACGCCCCGGGGGTCCTTGTCGAACTCCTGTTTGCACTCCGGGGAGCAGAAGACAAAGGGCGCTCCCTGGAAGGTGCTGATGAGCCCGGCGCGGCTTGCTTCGTCCGGGTCCACGTCCATGCCGCAGACCGGGTCCTCCATGTGGAACGCCTTTGTCCCAATGCCGTTGGCGGGCTGCCGCTCCTGCGCCGCAACCTCCTTTACGCCCTCGGCCTTGGCGGCCGCCGCCTTCGGATCGCTGTCGAATTCCTGCTTGCAGACCGGCGCGCAGAAGAACCAGGTCGTTCCCCCATATTCGCTCACAAGCCCGTTCGCCCGCGCCCTGGTCTCATCCACCTCCATGCCGCAGATGGGGTCGAGTGCCATGCCGGCCACAGCGGCCCCTGCAGCCCGCATCCGGCTCTCGGAATCGAGAAGGAAGTTCCCGGCGGTAACGATCGTCTCACCCTCCATGAGGCCGCCGACGATCTCGACTCGTTCGCCGAGCCGCCGCCCCGCGCGGACCGTGCGGGGCACGAACACGCCCTCGCCCTGCTCCACGAAGACGATCCGGCGCGTTCCGGAGTCGATCACAGCCCCCTTGGGAACGAAAAGGCCGGGGCCGATCTCGACGGGAAGCTCGACGTCCACCAGCATGTCGGGGCGAAGAAGGAGGCCGGGGTTGACGACGTCGAGACGAACCTTGAGCGTCCGGGTGGCGGCTTCAAACCGGGGTGGGACCCCGCTGACCACGGCCGCGAACCTGCGGCCCGCTCCGGGTTGCATCACAATCGCCCGTGTGCCCGCCTTGAAGTGCTCCTCCTGCCCCTCAAAGGCGTCGGCGAGCACCCAGACGAGGCTGAGATCCGCGATCGTGAACAGGTCCGCACGCGCGTCGAACGACTGCCCGAGGGAGACGTTGCGCGAGGTGACGATCCCAGCGGCAGGGGCTCGGATTTGCACGAGATAGGCGGGCTGGCGTGTTGCCGCAACCTCTTCCACCTGTTCCGCGGTCATGCCCAGATTCAGGAGCGCCTGGCGAGCCACGTCCACGTTCCGCACGTAGGTCGCGAGCTGGCCGCCGCCCTGGAAGTTGTCGTAAGGATTCGTGCCACCCTTCTGCACGTTCTGATAGGTTTCGAACATGCGAAGAAAATTCTGCTGGGGGACGAGCAGTTCACCGGAGTAGTACGAGCCCAGGATTTCGCCCTTGTTCACGAGACTCCCGGTCGTCGCCGCGCCCATCTCGCGGATCCTCCCGGCGGTCGCCGCCGTGACCCGGAAGAGCCGCGTCTCATCAGGAGCTACGGTCCCCACCAGCCGCAGGGTGTGACGCAGGGTGCCGGATCGGACCGCTTCGCGCGCCACGCCGATGAGCTGCAACCGGTCGGCGCGGACCGTCACAGCCCCCGGAGGGGTTGTCCCAACCCCGCCCGGCGTGGCCCCGCCGGCATAGACGGGCTCGAGCGGCATCCCGCAGGGCGCGGTCCCCGGTTCCGGCGAACGGAAAGAGGGATTCATGGGGTCCACGTAGTAGAGGAGCTTCCGATCCCCGGCCCCCCCGGTACCCCCGCTCCCCCGGCTTGCGTACCAGCCGGCAATAAAAGCGACGGGGACCAGGATTGCGACAAGGATCAGAAACGTTCGCTGGCGCATGAGTCGTCCGTTTATCCTGGAATCGGACTTTCGGCGCAGCCGCAGGAAACAAAGGAGAGCCCTGCGTGCGGCTCTCCTTCGGTTTCCGCTCGGGTACGCGCGGCTAGTAGTTGACTCCAATCAGGAAATTGCGAGGATACAACGCGTTGTCGTTTACGGTAAAAGGCCGCATCATCTCATTGTCCTCATGGTCGATGATGTGACAGTGCCACACGTAGCCGTGGCCGTGATTCGGGCTGAAATCGTACCCGGCCGCGTCGGCGAGGGTGACGGCGGGCAGGTCGGGTTTGGCGAAGCGCACGAGGATGCGCGTCACCATATTCGGAAGCGCCTGGACGGTATCCTTCCAGCCGATCTCCTGCGGGGTCGGCGGAACCGGGAGGCCCACCAGGGAAAGGGTAAGGGCCGGATCAGGGTTGCCTCCCAGCACGCACTGGGGGTTCAGCCCGCTGTAGCGGGGGTCCCCTCTCCCCGGAGCGGTGACCGCGCAGCCGATGGCGCCGGAGCTGTTGTAGTCCAGCGGCGGGCCCGCGCCGTCCAGAGGAAGACCTGCGGCAGTCAAAGCCGTGTTGTAGGCGGCAAGGTAGCCCTTGACGTCGAGACCCTGCCGGTTCAAGACCTGGAACGCCACCAAATGCGGGTGGATCGGGTGCGCGTCAGCCGTGAGGTTGAGGATCTCCCAGAGCTCCGTCTCACCCTCGTGCGGCAGTTCGGAATAGTAGCTGGTGTTCCACATCGTGTTGATCGGGGTGAAATCGTTGTAGAGGCGAGGCTTGCTGCCGTCGTACAGGGTGTTGTTGACCAGGACCTCCAGCGGACCACCCGCGCCGATGGCCTCGTTGAGGGTGAGGCGCCGGGTCTTGTGGATCGTCACCCCCGCGGCCGGCGTGGTGCCGAGCGCCGTGGTCAGGCGGACCATGGGTTTCGGGAGGCCGTCGGCGGGATTCACCCGGATGGCCGGAGCGGGCAGAGCGGCAGGATTGAACGTTTTGTCCACAACGGGCGTGGCGGCGACCCGAAACTGCATGACCTTGCCGGTGGTGTTGCCGTTGACGGGAGCGCCACCGACCCAGGGAGTCCTGGCGGTGTTGCGCATCTCCAGGGTCTGGCCGGCAACTCCGGAAAAGTCGACGATGACCTCGTAGCGCTCACCCGGCATAATGGCGAGCTTGTCGTTCGGCTTGAGGTTCGGGTTGATCTCCCGGGGCGCGTCGAGGTAGCCCTGGTCGTTGCCGATCACCCACATCGAGGGACCCTTCAACCCGGTGGTTTTGCTCATGAGGAACAGCTCGTAGGCGCGGGCATTGGAGCCGTTCAGGAAAAGGAAGCGGTAGCGCTTCGGCTGGACGGCGAAGTAGGGCCACGTTTTGCCGTTCACAAGGATCGTGTTGCCCACGAACTCCGGCACCCAGTAAGGATGCTCGGGGTTGATGCCGACGTTCGGAAAGAAGAGCTGACCGTTGGTGTCGAACATGCGGTCCTGGATGATGAGGGGGACGGTGAGGTCTGCGAGGGGGCGATCATTCTCGGTTTGACCAACCGGCGGCACCCATGTGGCGTCGGCCAGACCCAGGGGGTGCAGGCCCTTTGCGAGGGTGGACGCGGGCTCGGTGATGATGTAACCGCCCGCGAGGCCGGCGTACACGTTCAGGCGGGTGGCGCCGAGCATGTGGTCGTGAAACCAGATCGGCGCGGCCTCCTGCCCGTTAGGGTAGACGTAAACCGCCTTGCCGGCGGTCGCGTCATTGGTGCCGCCCTTCGAGTAGTAGCCGTGCCCGAAGACACCGTTTCGCGTCCACCAGGAGTCCGGGCCGCCGTCAACCACCGACGGGACCTCCCCGCCGTGGATGTGCACCGAAGCAGGAACGGGCGAGCCGTAACTCGCGGGCGGCGGGACCGCCTGGAGCCCCAGGAAGCCGTAATTGTTGAGACATGGGGCGGGCATGACGCTCACGCCCGGCACAAAGGCCTGGGCCGCCTGCCAGCACAGGTTCAATTCCGGAAGGGCCGTACCGACGGGAACGTTGAAGTTGATGGGCGGCGGCGCGGTGTTGAGCGACAGCGGATCGCCCCAGATCAGCGTCTGGTCGGTGGATGTGGTGTACGCCTTGACATTGGCCACGTTCGCGCCGGGAAGCCGGTTGTAATAATTCATTTGCGTCGGCGTGTGGCGGTTGGCGAGGACCACCGGGCCGAGATAGGAGCGGGGCTGAAGCCCTGGGGTACAAGCCGCGCCCTCCTGGTAGCCCCAGACCCAGGTCGCCGGGGCAACACCGGCGACAGCCCCCACAACAGGGGTGCCCGGCGGCAGGACGTTTGTCTGGTACTCGCAGATGCTGACATCGATCACCTGGTTGCCGGTGACCGGATCCTTCGTTCCGACGGCGACCGGAATCCCGGTGGCCCCGGTGACGTCCAGAACATCCAGAGGTTGTCTGAACTGCGGTATTTTCGTGGGGTTCAAAGGTGTCTGCACGGCCGGCGCGGGCGCCGCCCGGACTATCGGGGCCGCCGTCAGGGTGGGCTGCACCGCGATCGCCGGGACGCTCCAAAGGAGCAGGACAGCGAGCCCCGCGCACAAAACCGTGGGCAATGCGGGAAACGGCATGATTCTTTCGATTGTTTTCATGGCGTAAAACCTCCTTGTGGTGCGAGTTTTCGGTCGGACGGAATGACGGTTCACGTCACCCTCAAGACCTGGCGGCAGTGACATGCCTGCCATTGACCCGAATCCCTCCGGAAGAGACAAATCCCCTTTCGGATCGAGTGCAGCATGGTTCTGCAGACCAAGCACTAAGCCGTCTCTCTCTCGTCAGGATCAGACCCGTAGTAACCGGAGAACTGGAAGTTGCAGGAGAGCCGGAGTCCCGCTTTCGCGGAAGTGGAGGCCCCATCCCCGGATATGGGGAGCGGCCGATTTATCGGGTTTGACGATTTTGTCGGAACTCCATTACGCGAAGGGATGACCTTCAAAAGGAGAAGGTGCAGAAGACTTTTCTCCTCGCCACATCTCACTCACCGGATGCGAAGTCGAGATACTTCGGCGACATCGTCATGAACCTCTCAAAATGCATCGTTTATGGCGATTCAACCCGAAACGGGCTCCGCACGGCACGAATTGATGCCTGTCCTTTGCTGTTGTCGAGCGGTTCGGCAGGTGTGGTTCGCTTCATCGGCCCGGCCGATGTCGCGAGAATGAGGGGGGAAATGAAATCTACCGCTCACCCGGACGTCAACTTTTCAAACATTAATTATTTTTAATGGTGAGAAATAATATAACCTGCCTGAGACGCAGTACATAGAGCGAATTGCTTATTTTTCCATGTGCCTGACAGTATTGTTGACAAAAACCGGCGGCGCGAACGGAATCCTTCGCCCCCCCTTTCTATCCGGTCCATACCGGGTTTTCCCCACCACCCCTCGGGAGCAACTCCGGCGTTGCTCCTTCCTGAACGTGACGGAAGACAATTAACACACCGATATAATTAAAGTAAAATCTGCAGCGCCAGGGCCGCGAATCGAGCGGCCGAAAGCCGGGCTTTGCGGCAGTGATCGCGGGATGCCCACGTCAGCGTACATCGAGGGATTTTATTCCTGAGAACGACGGAGGCCGGGGTCAAAAAAAAGCGCGAAGGTCCTCCAGCGTCATCCCCCGGACCGGACCCGTGCGCACCAGCCAGGCCAGGAAGGCCCGGATCTTGTCCACCAGGCGCCTGACATCGGACTCCGTTCGGAATTTTGGCGTCGCTCCCGGATGGACTTCGGAGGAATGGAGGAACATGCACAGGACACATCCGCCGCGGGCTCTGTGCAGATTCGCGGCAAGCTTCATTGCGCTCAGAGAAAACCAGGCGGGGTGGACCCCGACGACCGCGGCATGGCGATAGGCGGTCAGCAGGAAATCCCGAACACGGGGAGGCAGAAACGATGACTGCCGATAGACGGCGTTTCGCGTCCGGGGAAAGAGGGGAATCATGGTGAGGGGGACTTCCAGTACCGAGGGGGTCCGGCCGTCGGAACCTTCCAGGCGGTAGGGTTCGCAGGGGGCCATGAAATGATCCGGTCCTCCGGCCGTTCGGCGCAAGGGAACGATGCTGCTGTCGGTGAGCAGGCCCAGTTCAGGCAACAGCTTTGGAACCTGTGTCCCGATATCGAACCGTCCCATCCGGAACGAACGCGCGGTCACGCCGAGGTTCGTCTTCAACGCGTCGAGCAGGTTTTCGAGCTTGGCCCGCAGAAGAGCCGGCGGCAACAGGTCCGCGGGGACCGGTTCGGGATAGGGCAGTTTGTCGAACGGAGGAGTGCTCCAATGGTGCAGATGCGCGCCGATTTCAGCCCCCCTCAGATCTTTCCAGTCCAGGAGAACCTTCCGGGCACACGCATCCCGGGCCACCCGGTAAGAAACCAGCAGGGTCAGGGGAAAACCGAATTCCTTCGAAACGAACTCGAGGCGATCGAGCCCCCGTATGTTCTCCACGCCCGGGGGCTCCCGGGAATATTCGCCGGTGAACAGCCCTTCCTCTTCAACATCGATGCTGAAGACCAGCTTCAAATCACTTCCCCTTGGGCGTGGGCACCGGGCTCCGGCCTTCCATTCGCGAAACGTCGAACGCCACCTTCACGCTCCGGTTCCTCGCCTTGTCGAACGCGGTCTGAAACGCGTCGGGATATGCATCGAGGCCGAACACATGGGTGAGCAGCCCCTCGATGGGGAAACGGGGATCCGCCAGGAGGTCCACGGCCATCCGGTAGGTGCGCACGGTCTGCCCCCGAAAGGAGGCGTAAGCGTAACAGGCCGATCCGGTCATGCGCAATTCCCGGAACCAGAGGCTGGAGAAATCCACGGGACCCAGCCGCCCTGCCGTTCCGACCATCACGTAGGTTCCCCTGCCGCGCAGCACCAGCAACCCTTCCTGGAGCGAGTGGCTGCTGCCGACGCAATCGAAAATAAGATCGGCGCCGCCCTCCAGGTTTCCGCCTCCCAGGGTCGTGGGCATCATCCGGGCCCCGACCGCTTCTCCCAACCGGGCTCGCCCCGGGGACAAAAGCACGGAATCCGCGCCTCCCCGGAGCGCCAGATCGCCCTGGAACGGATGCCGGGCGACGGCCACGAGCCTGGCCGCCGAGCCGAGCGCCCGGAGGATCCGGATGAGATGCTGCCCGAGAATGCCCGCCCCGTAGACAACCACCGTGCCGCCGTCGGCCGGAAAGTGATCGAGCGCCGGTTGCAGGGCCGAAGCCAGGGAATCCGTCAGGACCGCGGTTTCGTCGGGCATCTCCTCCGGCACCCGGATCAGCTGGCGCGGATGAGCGGCCATCAGCTCGGCCATCCCGCCGCCGACGCCCCGGGTGTAGCCCAGCACGGTCCCGGGAGGGAGACCCCCGGTCGTGAAGTTCTCGCAAAGGTTGTAATGGCCCGCCGCGCAGGAGCGGCACGGGGGCACGCCCCGCACCTCGCAGTGGAGAACCGGTTCCACCACTACTCGATCCCCCGGCTTCCAGGCCGATCCGGCGGGCGCATCGACCACTTCGGCAACCACCTCGTGGCCGAGAACGGCGGGAAGGGACGCGTAGGGTTCGAGCAGATATGACTCCACCCCCTGCAGGAGCCTGAGATCCGACCCGCAAATGCCGCAATACCTCGGGCGAAGTGTGACCCAATCCGTCGAAGGAGGAGCGAACGGCACCTGCTCCAGGCGCAGCGGGGTCACTCGCGGGAAGAACCGGCGCGGCCGAAAACGGCTCAGCAGCCGCCCCAGCAGATAACGGACGACGGAACGTCGATACACCAGCGCTTTCATCTTCCTCCACACCACCGCTCAAGGACCTTGTGATCGGGTCCGATACGACTATAATGCGTCGGATCGTATCGGACCGCGGCCGACATCCTTCGGCCCGGATGCGCAGCCGCGAGTCTGTCACGAATGGCCTTGCCCTGTCAATGGAGTGCACCTTCCGGTTGAAAATTTCGACCGGAAGGGCGAAGATGCCGTTCGGAAAAGACCGGGCAAAACCGCACTCGCGCAGCTTCACCGCGCAGTGTCGATCGGGCTTCGCCGGTTCGCGGGCGCTCCAGGCCGAGCCGATGAGCCCTTTCGCATGCCCGGCGTTTGATATCGATTCGCGTTCAAGGGCGGGGAACAAGGCATCACGGGAAGGCGAGGCCGAAGAATACCCCCTGCGACCCGCGCAATTGCAGGGAAGGGCTTTGTGCCCTTCCCGCCCGATGTCGCCGCCTTGAACGCAATTGTCCATGGCGCGGGCGTCGCCGCAAGGCATGAAAACAGACTCACCCGGGAGTCTGTTTTCCAGGTAATTTTGACGTCTCGCGCCACATCCGCGAAGCCGGTACGGGACTGTTGACTCGGAGACCGTTTATGGGCAGAACCAGTGCGATTTCGTTGAACGCAATCGTCAAGAACATCCGGAAAATGGCCCGGCACCCGCAGATTGCCTTGCGGCTGGCATCGCTGCAGACCGAAAAATGGTTTTTCGATCTTTTGAATCCGCGAGTCGACGAGGGTTTCGCAAAGAAAATCAGGCAGGTGAGCTTTCGCATCACCGACATCTGCAACCTGCGCTGCACCACTTGCGGCCAGTGGGGGAAGGACGGTTTCCTGCACGGCCGGGATCAGAAGGAGCTGAAGAAGCAGGAGGTGTCCCTGGACCGTTACGTGGAGGTGCTGTCGGACCTCGTTCGGGAGGGCCACCGGCCGTTCGTCTATCTGTGGGGCGGTGAGCCGATGCTCTATGAAGGCTCCGTGGAACTGATCGAACGGGCCTCCATGATGGGGCTGCCGGTTTCCATCGCCACCAACGGCACGCACGTCGCCGCCAACGCCCGGCGACTTGCGGCCGCACCGATGTTCCTGCTGCAGATGTCCATTGACGGCCACTGCGCCGAGGTGCACAACCGCGCGCGGCCGGCGCTGGGCGGAATGAACAACTTCGCCGCCATCGAAGCGGCCTTCCAGGCGGTCCGGCGGGAGCGGGAAACCCAAGGCGGAAGTTTGCCTCTCATCGCCTCGCTCACCGTGATCTCACGCACCAATAGCCGGCACCTGGTCGACATTTACGAGACCTTCCGGGACCGCGCGGATCTCTTCGTGTTCTACCTGTCATGGTGGATCGACGAGGAGCGTGCCCGATTGCATGACGAGGATTTTTCGCGCCGGTTCGGCTTCACCCCCACCCTGCACTGGGGCTGGACGGGAGACTGGAAGCCCGACGACTGCGACGCGCTGGAGCGGCAGATGAAAACGCTGGAAGACGTGTCGCGCGGTTTGAACGCCCCTCCGGTGATTTTCATTCCCAATATTCGAGGCGGCGACGATCTGCGGACCTATTTCACCGACCATCGCGCCCGATTCGGCTTCGACCGGTGCATATCCATCTACCAGGCCGTGGAGGTGAACAGCAACGGGGACATGTCCCCGTGCCGGGACTATCACGATTACGTGGTGGGAAACATCAAGGAACGATCCATCACCGAGCTGTGGAATTCTGCCCGTTATCGGCAGTTCAGGCGCAGCCTGACGAAGGACGGGCTCATGCCTGCCTGCTCCCGTTGCTGCGGCCTCATGGGTTACTGAAGTGCGCTCCCGCCCGATGCCCCCGAACGTCTCGCGGCAGCCCGCGGGCGATGTGCCCGTCAAGACGGTGTTCCTGCTCCAGGATCTGCTGTATGGAGGCACGCAACGACAGGTCCTGGACCTGGCGCTCCACCTGGACAGGACCCGTTTCGCGGTGGAGCTGTGGATGATGCAGGCGGGAGACGATCTGGTCCCCCTGGCCCGCGACCGCGGCATACCCCTGCGATGGCTTTCCCGGGCGAGGTTCGCCGGCCCGCTGTGCCTTTTCCGCCTGTGGCGCCTGCTGCGCCGGGAGCGGGTGGAACTGCTCGTGCTGTTCACCGTCGTGCCGAACATCTGGGGAAGGCTGCTCGGAAGGCCGGCGAAAGTGCCGGTGATCGTGGGTACCTGCCGGGGAGGCGGCTCTCCTCGCCGCCAGCATGAACGGTGGTTGTGGAACCGGGCGGACCATCTCATCTGCAACAGCCGTGATTTGAAAGATGTCCTGCTGCGCAGCTGCCCGATGCCCGACGCCATGGTGAGCGTCGTTCCGAACGGGGTGGACCTCGAATTGTTCCGCCCGCCGAACTTTCGGTCGCCGGACGGCGAGGTCATTCTGTCCATTGCCCGGTTCGTCCCCGACAAAGACCAGAAAACCCTCGTGGAGGCATTCGCCGCCATCGCCGATCGTCATCCGGGTGCCGAGCTCCGGCTGGTGGGGGACGGCCCCCGCCTGGAACCGGTCAGGCGGCACGCCTTCGCGCTCCTGCCCGAAAGCCGCGTGGCCTTCCTGCCCGGACGCCTGGATTTACTCCCGCTCTTCCACCAGAGCAGCCTGTTCGTTCTCAGCTCCCTTCGGGAGGGTCTCCCCAACGTCATTCTCGAAGCCATGGCCACCGGACTCCCCGTGGTTGCGACCCGCGTGGGCGGCATTCCGGAAGTGGTGGAGGAAGGCCGCACCGGCCTTCTGGTCCCCGCGGGAGACGTCCGGGCCATGGCATCCGCGCTGGACCGGCTGCTTTCGGATGAGAACCTTCGGGATTCTTACGGCAAGGCGGGGAGAATGAAAGTGGAGACAAAACACCACTGCCGGACGGCGGCCAGGCAGCACGAAGACATTTTCGAACGCCTGCTCCATGAGCGGGCTCCCGATGGAACGGCCATCGCCCGTTCGCGTATGAAACAGGGTTGCGGTCAAGAGGGGTGCATTGGGCGGGAGGGCACAAAGCCTTCCCCTACGTCTGACCGGCCTAACATCCCGTAATGGCAAGATTTATCCCCACCCGCGTCACCTGCCGCCACGTCTGACCGGCACATCGGTCCATACAAGGGGCGGGATTTATCCCCATAAGCGCTGCGTCTGACCGGCGCATTAGTCCGCACAAGGGGGGGTATGCTGGAAATCACAGCGCCGACGGCTGTCATCAGTCCGTAGGAGCGGGGTTTATCCCCGCCCGCGTCACTTCCCGCCGGGCTGGTGTTGTGTCATCTTGAACGCACCTCTGTATGAAACGCCCCACCAGTTCGAAAATCTCCTGATTTCCGATGAAATTGCCCTCGGTGATTTTCCGCCTGCACTGATCCAGGTTCGCTTCGAACTCGGGGATGATGCCGGGCCCGGGTTTGAGGTGGGAGCAGCACAGGCCGTACCCCAGCTTCTCCACGTAATGCGCGTTGAGCTGCTGTTCGAAGGCGTTCTTGAACGGAATCGAGAGGACGGGTTTGCCATAGTAGAGCGATTCCGAAATCATGGTGTGCCCGCCGCCGCAAATCACGTAAGTGCATCCGGCCAGGTCCGCGAGGAATTCCGCCTCGGAGTTCTTCTTGAACTGCAGGTTGCCGCTGAGGTGGTCGGAGTTGAAACCGTAAACGATCACGTTTCGGTCGATGCTTCGCAGGAACGGGAAGAAGTTTTTGAACGTGGTGGAAAAGCCCTGGTAGACCAGCACGTAGCCGCCGTCGGACGGCATATTGGCGAGGACGCTCTCCCTGAGCAGAGGCGGCGCCAGGACGGCCTTCGGGACGTTTTTCTTCATCGGAGGATGAAAGAATGAAATCACCAGGTACTCCGAAGCCTCGGTGAAGAGGAACCGCGAAGCCCAGTAGTTCAGCAGGTAGTTGCGGTATTGCCACCGCGGGATGCTGTGATCGGTGAAGTTGGTGATATGCTGGTGATCGACGGAAAGACAGGGAATCCCCGTTTTGCGGCAGGCCCGCGGCACCAGGTATTCGTAGTCTGTGAGGGCCACGTCGGGCTTGAAGCGTTCCATCTGGTCCAGAACCGACCGGAACAACTCCTTCTCGTGCAGGAAAAACCCCGCATTCTGGAAGATGACCGGCCCGGTGGCGACTTTGTGGTTCCGAATGGGAGTCACCGGGTTCGGGCAGTCGAACACCGTGTATTCGCGGGAGAGAATTGCCGCTCCATCACTGTGACTGACAAACAGGAATTCGTGCTCCGGAAAGCGCCTGGCGACGGTCAAAGCCCTGATTGCATGCCCATGGCCGGTGCCGTGCACTCCATACAGAATTCTGGCCATTCTTTCATTTCCATTCCGGAGGGGAGGCAACGGAGTCCTCGGGGCATCACCGCCTCGGCGTTGTCATTCGGGTGCGGCACCCCCCTCGCAAACGATCGATACGGATGCAAGCGCTTCGTTTATAAAGGATGAAGCCCGAGCACGCAATTGGAAAAATCTCCCCGGCTTCCGGTCGCTCGAATTATTTGCTTGCGAAAGGCCGCATCCCGTGTCAATTGGAATCACCGGAGCCTCCGGACTCCATTTTCGGGATCGAAGGAACGGACCATGGTCTATTGGATCGCTGCATCGATGGCGGCCGTGCTGGCAACTCTGGGCCTGCTCTTCGTGCCGGACTGCTCCGGCCGCTCCCGCGGGGCGGAGGGCGGACCGGCGCTCCGGCCGACAACCTGGCCCCGGGTGTCCCTGATCGTCCCGGTGGCCGGAATTGCGGACTGCACGGAGACGTCCCTTCGATCGCTGCTCGATCAGGATTACCCGACGTTCGAAATCCTCTGGGTCACGCGCGACGCCGAAGACGACGCGGTTTCCCTGCTGCGCCGGCTGACGCGGGAACGGGAAGAGAGCGCCACGCCCCTGGTTCGCTTCGTTACGAGCGGTCCCGCGTCGCGATGCGGGCAGAAGAACCACAACCTCCTTGCCGGCGTCGCGGCCGCGGCGGCCGACACGGAGGTGTTCGTCTTTGCGGACAGCACTCATGAAGCGCGGCCCGACTGGCTGCGGGCCCTCGTGGCCCCCATCTGCTTCGGCCGGACCGCCGTCACCACGGGCTACCACCACATCCTGCCCGCAAGAGCCACCCTTCCCCTGCTCGGGCGCGCCGTCACCGTCCTGGCCTTGTATCGACTGCAGGAATGCCGGTTCATCACGCAGCCGTGGGGCGGAAACACGGCCATCGCCAGAGCGTTGTTCGAACGCCTGAAAGTGGCGGACACGTGGGCGGGCAACGTGGTGGACGATGTGTCGCTCGCGATGCTGCTCCGGCAGGCGGGCCTGCGGGCGACGCCGGTGCGGGAGGCGTGCCTGACCACTCCCTTGAATGATCAGGACTGTTCGGCATGGACCCGGTGGCTGACCCGCCAGTGGCTGTACCTGAAATTCTGCTTCCCCGGCTCTTGGGCGGCCGCCGGCATGCTCCTCGCAGCCCTGGCAGCGCTCATCGCCCTGGCCGGCCTCCAGGCCCTCCTGCTGCTGACCGGTGCCGACGCCTCACTCCTAAACCTCGCTTCGCTTGCGTTCCTTGCGGGCCTGGCCGGAATCGGGCTCTCCCTCAGGAAGTTCCATCCCCGCCCGGGTCCTGTCCCGTATTGGCCGGCCGCCGTGGCAGCGGCCGTGTTCGTGGCGATATGGAGCCACCTCCGAACCTGGCGCGCGCATGAAATCCGCTGGAAAGGCATCCGCTATCGCGTGGGCGCCAAGGGCAGAGTCATCTCCATACACTGAGGGTCAAACCTACACTTTTCACAAATTTCCGATGGTCGTTCCTCGGGGACGGACCGCCCCCCTGCCATCGCCGCGTCAACGATTGCGTTCCCGCGGGAAGGCGCTCATCCGGAAAGACACTCGGGTCCGCCTGCACATTGAAACGAGATCATCTTCCCTTCCCGAATCATTGGGTCATGGAATCGACACGACGTGAGCACTTTGATATCGGCGAGCCGAACCAGTCTTCCCGCGTCGCCGCGTGAAACGGAACCGGCAAAATGCAGCAAATTCCTTCAAATGTTATTTGAACACGACTTCAGGTTGCTTCGACAATTCTCCTCTTCCCTCTTGATTTGATCCCGGCAGCTTCGTTCCCAACCGGCATCAAATTCGCACTCATCAGCATAGCATTCTTCAGTCCTTCCTCCATGCATATAGCATGAATCTATGCAAACTCGCTTTCTACTGCGCATACAGGTATCGATAGAAGTTATATTATTTATACAATTATGATATTCTACATTGCAATCCAAATGAGCAAAGCCAATTAATGGTAGTAAAATAAATGCAATTCCAGATATTATAACTGATCTGACTTTTGTTATAATCATGCCGAATCTCCATTTTATCATTGTAATAAATTATTATATTTGATTTTATATGTTAACTTTATTGCATACTGTCTCTTATTTATAACAATCCCAATATTCTTTGTGGTTGTTTTATTCCATGCCTGTGATTTTTTAAATAATATACACCAGCCTCTGGATGGTCTTGTCATATAACCTGGCAATCTTCTTGGCCATGTGGCAGGGGATGTGGTCGCAAAGTCGACAGTAAACATGCAGGGAATTGACATTGTGTTGAATGAATTGGCGAACTGTTTTCATGACGTCGCCTCCATCACGGACCGGTATGGGGCCTTCATTTGATCACCCATCTTCTTCCAACTCGGGCCGACTTGAGCCTTTAACCTTTTTGACAATCCAATCCCTGGAAAGTTCCGGAGTTTTTTTCGGCAATCCGGGAGGTTTTTCCTGCACGGGGTCGAATCTACATTCCTCACGAAAGCACGCGGATCGTCCCTGAGGCGGGGCAGGCCGGCAACACTGCCATTCGCGGGGGCGCGCGGGGCGGTCGGCATTCTCACCTGCGCGGCAAGGCACGTGCGCACCCATCCCCGGCGGCGCTTCACGCCATCGGTCACCTGGATGTTGTGACTACATCGCAGGACTTGACACTCAGCAGCTTCAAATCTAATTGATCGCCTCATTCACCGTCCAGAATCCCACCGTCCGCCCCTCGAGCCGGATTTTGACTTTCCCAGTGAAAATCGTGGTGTACACTGAGGGTCAAACCTACACTTTTCACAAATCCGGGACAATCGTCCCATCTGAAGGAACCGGCCCCCTGCTTTCCCCGGAGTGTCGGTCGGATTCTCATAAAGATGCGGTAATCCGGAAAGCCACCCCCAGTATACCCGGTCCCCCGCCCGGGAGATCGCAGCAAACGGAACCACGGCGCGCATCCCCCACCCAGGCTCCGAAATTGAGGCCGGTTGCCGGTACCGGCCTTTTCTTCAGGCACGCCCACAGCGTCGTTCACACGAGATTCCCGTGACGGAAGCACGCACCGCACATTTCGAAACAGGCTGAGCCCCATCCGGAGCTTCGTCGGCCGGCAGGGCGCAGCCTTTCCACACGGTTCCAATCCGCACACATACGGATGAATGGCCCCCATTAACGCGACCCCGCCAGGCAAGTATCAGGAGCCGTTCGGCATGCTTTATTTCAAAATGAAAAGGGTTCCTTACCGCTGTGATGGTACGGTCTTATAGGAACTTGCGTTCAACGGTCATGAACTAAGGAGGCATTCACGTCCTTCTCATGAACAACATTCTGATCCGGCGTGGATAGATCATGTTGAAATGTAGATATCCCGTGATCAGTTACCTATCAAGAACCAGTCGTCGGTCAGCACTCAATTTCGAGGCTGGAGAAGGGTCTCTTGGAGCGCCATAATTTCTCCTCTCGTCTCAATTCTTGCCCGTTTCTCACCTCTCGATGCAAGGCAAGACATTGCCTTACTCTTTTGAAGGGGTTATTGATACGAAGGGTGTCGCACTCGGTGAAACCGCCTTCAAACAGTTCACCTGGTGAATTTGTCTTGGATTACTCTCATTTTACTGACGGCAGCCCGTTACGGTCCGGCAAAATTTTGATCACCCCCTGTAACTCTTGGATTTTTAAAGCTCTTTGACATATTTTTTCGTTTTCGATTTGAATTTCGACCGGTGATGCCCTCCCGGCACCTTGGGATGGCGACCATATATTCCGGCAATGCCGTTTCCCGCCAATTGCTCCAGTTTCTCCCCCGGCATGAGTTCGACTTTTGCGTCCGCCGATGTCGAGGAGAGCACCGGGTAAAAACCTTCACCACCTTCGACCAGTTCCTCTGCCCGGCATATTTCCAGCCGTCGGGACGAGAGAGTCTGCGGGACATTGAAACATGCCCGAATTCCCACCGGGACAAACTCTGCCACATCGGATTTCAAGGGGCGGTTTCCCGGACAACACCTGCCGGCGCGAATGAACGCCCTGATTACCCCATTTTTGAGGACTTCGGCCGCGTCCTGATCGGCGCCGCCACGTCTGATCGGCACATCGGTCCGTAGGGGCTGGGTTTATCCCGCCCGCGTCACCTCCCGCTGAGCGGGTGTTGCATAATCTTGAACGCACCTCGTTATGAGTCCTGGCGCAATGGGACTGTGAATTTACCATCGAGATATTGTGGACGTGTCTCAAGCGACACGACCTGGAGTTCTCTACAGATCAGCGAGTGAGCAAACATGAATGAAAATATTCCAGAAAGTCTTTCACCTGAAGAATGCGCGAGCAAAATCTTCGAGTTGAGTGACGCAAGGTTTGAGCCCGCAATCGCACAGGATTTGTGGGGCAAGATCCTGCAGCATAAGTGGCTCTTGTCAGAAAAAGTGGGTCGAGATGTGGGCTTTCGAACTGCATGCATAGATTTTCTTGAAAACATGGAACAAGCGGTTGTCGAATACACGAACTATAAACGAAAAGACCTTCTCAAGGAAATGGGAGCCCAGACCATCGGTAGAGAGTTATGGGATGTAATTTCCGATTCACAACCCCCCAAACAGTTGGTTCAGCGGAGGATCATCCTCCCGCTTACGGAAGAGGATCTGTCCAGAAAACACGGCGTGAGTCCTCCCAAGACCATCATTTTCTTTGGGCCTCCGGGCACCGGAAAGACTCATTTCGTCAAGGCGATAGCTGGAGTCCTTTCATGGTGGTACATTGAAATTGCACCCAGCATGCTTATGGAGGACGGCACGGAGAAGGTCGGCGCCAACCTGCGGAGAATGATGGAGAAGGCACGACAGCTTGAAGATGCTGTCATTTTCATCGATGAGTTTGAAGAATTGGCAGGGCATCGAGATCGCGCAGATCGCCTCGATAAGTCCATCACTAACGAATTTCTCAAACAGGTTCCGCTGTTCAAGAACGAAGCGAACAAGGTGCTGCTGGTATGCGCCACCAACTTTATTCAACATCTCGATCCGGCGCTGCTTCGTCCGGGCAGATTCGACTGTATCATTCCTGTTGGGGGATTGAATGAAGAGGAGAGAAGAACTATTTTAGAATACTACGTATCACGGCTAAATAGAGGAGAGATCGACCTGGATCTGATTGTGAAAGAGACGTCCAGGTTTACACCGGCTGATATTCAGTACCTTTTTGAACAGGGTGCTCAATTCGCATTTGAACAGGAAATTGCCAGGAAAGAAGATTACAAAGTAACCACAGAGACCATTTTGCACATGATGTCAAGAATGCATCCATCTCTGACGGATGAAATCATTAGCGAATTCGAGAGAGATAGTATTACCTACGCACGAGTTTAGGGTCAATTGCTGTTGCCTTTAAATATCTTTCCCTTTTAAGGCAGCCATTGTCTCTTTCTTTCGATCGAGGCAAATGTGAACATCATAACGAATGCCTGATTTCGGTTCGTTTTTTCATTATGGTGCTGTCCAATGAAGCTTAGGATCCGGGCTCTATCAGGAGTTTCGGAGCAACGCTCCGCCGTAAGGCTTTTACGGTGTATTTTCGCCATGTTAGGTCGTTCGATATCGTAGTGTCCTCAGGAAACCGTTTCTCTCGGCAATCCTGGAGGTTTTTCCGTAATGGGTCGCCTGCACTATTCCAAGAACGCGAGGGCCGTCCCATGGGTTGGGATGGAGTCCGGCGATACTGCAATTCGCCGGTGGCCCCGGAACCTCGGCATTCTCACCTGCGCGGCAAGGCACGTGCGCACCCATCCCCGGCGGCGCTTCACGCCATCGGTCACCTGGATGTTGTGACTACATCGCAGGACTTGACACTCAGCAGCTTCAAATCTAATTGATCGCCTCATTCACCGTCCAGAATCCCACCGTCCGCCCCTCGAGCCGGATTTTGACTTTCCCAGTGAAAATCGTGTAGTCCTCAAGATAGGCCTTCTGCCCGCCCCTCGAGATGGTGCACTCTTCCGACGTCAACAGCGCGGCCATCGACCTGTCGTCTTTGCGCTCCTGGGACGTGAGGAACCGGTCCAAGGCGCTCTCCGACACACAAACCGGGTATCCCTCATTCATTGTGAGGATGGACTGTGCCCGGGCCGTGACAGAGAACAGGAGAACCAGGAAGACGGCGGCAAAGATTTTCATTCCGGATACTGTGCCTCTCGCCTGTCTTTCCATGTGGAATCTTCTCCTTACAGCGATGCTTCCACAACAGTTCCTACAGCAATGGCCTAGGCCGTCCGCGGTCACGGACGCAGAGACGCCGCCGGTCGACAACCCTGTGCACCCCGCATGCGCGCAATCACAATCCGGCCAGTCTCATCTCATGTCAATTCGCGGTAAGATTACGCAACACCAGTTCCCCAGGCTGTGCGGCGGGCGTGTCATGCATGTCCCTACGCCGGAGAGATCTTCAGGAGGGGTGCGGCTGTCGGACCACAAGGGAAAGGGCTTTATGCCCTCCAGTCAATATCACCCTCTCGAACGCAATTGCCCATGGCGCCTGCGTCACCCGCGAAGTTCGAAAACAGACTCACCCGGGAATCTATCTTCCAGGCAAGTTCGTTTCAGCCGATCGCGCGCCGCGGAGCTAGGCCGCTTCGGACGCCGGCCGGGGCCGCCCCGAAAACTCCTTCCACCAGCGGTAGCCGAGCACCAGCGTCGGAACGACGGCCAAGGCTTCGGCCAGTTCCCGGAACACAAATTTCCCGGCAAGCCAGTACGCGGCGGCCCCCAGGACCAGCGCCGCGCCCAGGTGCAGCATGGACCGCCGCTGCAGGATTCGCAGGCTGACCTGGCATGTGTACACGGTCATTACGGCCACGACGCCTTTGGTCAGAACGATGGCCAGCACCGTCCCCATCAGGGGCGATCCCGGGATGAGCGTGAGGCACAGCATCAGGTTGAAAACGAGCCCGGCTACGTAGAATCCCAGCAAAAGCCGTTCCCGCCCGGAGGTCAGCATGAGGTAGGCGGCAAGATTGTGAATGAACGATATCCCGATGGTCGGCACCAAAATCTTCTGCATCCAGACGGCATCCGAGTAGCCCGATCCGTACAACAATGGGATGATCCGGTCGCTCTCCACGTAGAGCACGAACATGAGCGGCATGGCGACGGCAAGCAGCCACCGGGCGGCGTTTTCGGCCACGGCGGAGAGCTCCGTCCGGTCCGACTGCCAGAGGTTGACGAAAAGAGGGTAGAGGATGTTGCGCAGGAGCACGTTGGAGGTGATGGACGACATGCCGTCGACGAGTTGCCAGGTCACGCCGTACTGAGCGACGGCCTCCGCCCCCGCATGGCTCTGGAGGAAGAAAAGGTTGGCCTTGCCGTAGAGGATCGTGGCGACCGCCATCAGGGTAAAAACCAAGCTGCCCCTGCCGGTGGCGTAAATGCTGCACAAATCCGGCACGGCAAATCGGAGGCGGGATTGCCTGAGCACGATCAGCATCGATCCGGCCATGTTGACCAGGGTTTCGATCAGTTTGAAGAAGGCCACGATCAACGGCAGGGCCCCGAGATAAAGAGCCCCAATCCCGTATCCGAAGCCCGCCGTGGCGCCCAGCGACTTCAATTTGCCTTCGAGATCCTGCCTGCCCTGCATCTGGCAGGCCACAAAAAAGGAACTGGCAACGGCTTCGAGTCCAACTCCCGTGCCGATCACAAGGACCAGTATCCTCAGGGACGGCGCGTAGCCCTGCCAGTGGACGAACAGGAGCATCCCAATCATCCCCGCGAACAGGAGAATCACCTTCAGCATGGTGAACTGCATCAGGACTTCGCCCTGGCGGTTCTTCTTTTGCGCCAGCTGCGGGACCAGGTGCTGGTCCAGCCCGAATTCCACGACGAACAGGAGCACCTGTCCGACGTTCAGGGCGAGCATGAACTCGCCGTACGTCGTGGAGCTCATTCGCGCCAGAACGATCAGAAAGACGCCCTGCAGCGCCTCGCGGACCCACCTGGCGCTGAGCAGGTAGGCGAGCTTGCTGATGATGCGGTGGGAGGAACGCTTATGTATTGTGGGAGGGGAATCCGTCATGGACGGCGCCTATTCGACATTGACCAAACCGACGGCACCGACGGGCAAATGTATCGGAAGATGTTTTCTCATTCGATTCCTGCCGGCGTCGTTTCCAGAAAACAGCGCAGAAGGGCGCGGGAGCTTCTCTCCGGATCGAACTCCTCCCGCACGAGCAAACGACCCTTGCGGGCCATGCGCAAACCGCCCTCCGGGTCGCTGATCACCCGGGCCACCGCGCGAGCCAGGGCGACGGGATCCTTTTGCGGCACCAGAAACCCGGTTTCCCCGTCGCGAATGACCTCGCCGATCCCGCAAACATCCGTCGCCACCACGGGAAGCTCATGCAGCAGCGCTTCCATGATGACCGTGGGCAAACCGTCCCGATCCCCGCTCGCATCGATCACGCTCGGCATGACGAACACATCCCCGGAAGAAAGGAAGCCCGATACTCCGTCATGGGTCAAAAAACCCGGGAAGCGCACCCTGGCTTCCAGTTTGAGCTCTCGAACGAGCCGCTCCAGTTTTGGCCTGCATGCCCCGGAGCCCCCCAGGACCAGTTCGAAATCCACCCCGCTTTCCTCCAGGAGCTTACAGGAACGGATCAGGATGTCAAAGCCCTTTTTCGGCACGAAACGGCCCAGGCCCAGTATCCTGAAGGGCCTGCCCGAACCCCTGGGCACCCGATCGCCCGGTTCCAGGCCGAACCCCATGTGCACCACGTGGATTTTCGCTTCATGACCCGGGGCGAACCGGAGGACATGTTCGACGTTGACCCGGTTTGCCGTCCGAACGAAGGCCGCATCCCGGACCTTCTCCCCCAGGGCGCCGTCGGGAGGATAAATATCGGTGGCATGAACGGAAAAGCTGAACGGAATGCCGGTGAGCCGCGACGCGACCCAGGCCGCGGTGGCCGGACCTCCGCCCCAGGACGCATGGATGTGCCGGATCCCCTCCTCCTCGAAGCGCCGGGCCAGTCGGAATCCGCACAGAAAGGCCCACAGGTTCTCGCCCGCCATCTCCAAATCGCACCAGCGCCTGAACGGCACCGTTCGAAAGAGGAGCCTCACCGATGCGGGCGCCCGTTTCCACCAGTAGACCAGATACCGGTGGATTTCCTTGAGATATGGAATCCCCAGCCGCTCCACCCGGCCGGAGACCGCCCGCATCTCGGGAGACAGGTTTGCCGGCCGCTCCCCGTAGAGGGTGAACACCCTGACCGGAACCCCCAACGCCCGCAAATGGACGACATCGTGAAAGACGAACGTCTCGGAAGCCAGGGGAAACCACAATCCAACGAACGCGATGCGCGGATAATCCAAGATCGCTCCACCTACCCCAGGAAGGCCGACGCCATACAGCGCTCCCGACGGCGGCATTGGACGGGGCGTGCGACGCAGAACCCCGCCGGTCCGGCTCTCGCCGGCGACGAGACACTCCGCCTCTCCGCCCCGGCTTCTCGTGGGCCTGCGCTCACCCGCCGGCGACAACCGGCCCCTCCGAAGGGACCCCCTTGGGCTCACGCGCTCAAGGCCCCGATCACCACGGCCAGCCCCTCCCGCCAGGACACGGGTTCTATGCCGAATTCCGACGCCATCTTGCCGCAGTCGAGCACCGACCAGGCCGGGCGGCGGGCCGGAAGCGGATAGTCCGCGGTGGCGATGGGAACGACCGCCGGCATCTTTCCGCCTCTGGCGAAGGCCGAGGCCTCGACGATGGCCCGCGCGAACTCGTACCACGAAACGGCGCCCTTGCCGCAGTAATGATAGGTTCCCCAGGGAACGGTACGGGCACCGTCCAGGACTCGTTTGCTCAAACCGGTCAAAGCCGACGCCAGGTCTCCCGTCCAGGTGGGACATCCGTACTGGTCGGAAACGATGCGCAGCTCCGCCCGTTCCGCGGCAAGCCTGAGGATCGTCTTCACGAAGCTGTTGCCGTTCGCCCCGAACAACCAGGCCGTGCGGACGATGAGATGGTTTTGCAGCCGGGACCGGACCGCCGCCTCCCCCTCCCATTTGCTCCGCCCGTACACGCTCACGGGATTGACCGGATCATCCTCCTTGTATGGCGCCGACGCACGGCCGTCGAAGACGTAATCGGTGGAAATGTGAATGAGCGGGCTATTGAGCCGCCCGCAGGCGGCGGCGATGTGAGCCGGCCCGTCGCGGTTGACGGCGAACGCGGCTCCGGGTTCGCCCTCGGCCCGGTCCACCGCCGTGTAGGCGGCGCAGTTGATGACCAGGCGGGGCCGGATGGTCTCCAGGCAGCGGAGAACCTCCTCCGGCACGGCGATGTCCAATTCGTCCCGGTCCACCCCTTCCACCGCGAAGCCCTGCGACCGGAGTCTCTCCGTGAGGTCGGTGCCGAGCATGCCCCTATGGCCGATGATCAGGATTTTCGTCATGGTTCGGATGATCTGAGGGTCGTTGATCGTTGAAGGAATCGGAGAGAACGTCAGCGCTCCTCCAGAAGCCTCAGGAGGTACTCCCCGTAGCCGTTCTTCCGCAAAGGCTCCGCGATTTTCCTGACTTGCTCCGCATCGATGTACCCCATTCGGAAGGCCACCTCTTCAACGCAGGACACTTTGAGTCCCTGGCGTTTCTCGATGGTCTCGATGAAGTTGCTCGCTTCGATCAGCGATTCGTGCGTTCCCGTATCCAGCCAGGCGAAACCTCTTCCCAGCACTTCGACCTTGAGCTCTCCCCGCCGCAGGTATTCCCGGTTCACGTCGGTGATTTCGAGCTCCCCGCGGGCGGAGGGTTTGAGCCGGGATGCGATTTCGATCACACCATTGTCATAGAAGTAGAGGCCCGGAACGGCGTACTTCGACTTGGGCCGGGCCGGTTTCTCCTCGATGCTGAGCGCCATTCCGCAGTCGTCGAATTCCACCACCCCGTAGCGCTCGGGGTCGCGAACCGAATACCCGAAGATGATCGCCCCCTTTTCCAGCTCCAGGGAACGTCTCAGGATGCCGCGAAACCCGTGCCCGTAGAAGATGTTGTCCCCGAGAATCAGGCAGACGGGATCGGACCCGATGAAGTCCCGCCCGATAATGAAGGCCTGAGCGAGTCCTTCCGGCCGGGGTTGTTCGGCGTAGTGCAGCCGGATTCCCCATTGACTGCCGTCGCCGAGCAGCAGTTCGAACCTCGGCAGATCCTCGGGCGTGGAAATAACGAGAATATTGCGGATTCCGGCGAGCATGAGAACCGAAAGCGGGTAATAGACCATGGGTTTGTCATAGACCGGCAGGAGTTGCTTGCTGACCGCTTTGGTCAGCGGGTAGAGGCGGGTCCCCGAGCCTCCCGCCAGGATAATGCCTTTCCATCGGGACGGCGGCGTACCGCCGTCGTGGGCCGTCGAAATTCGATCCATATTCGCGCTCCCGCCCGTTGAGTTTGCTCCGCTGCCTTCCGCCGTTCCGTATGCCGCCGCGCATCCGCCGGAGCGAATGCGCCCGGCCGCAGCCCGCTCGAAGCCCCGCTGCGTCCCGCGCCTCCCGGAATCGCCCGTCCGGGCACCCCCGATAACCCGGGCCGCCGGATTTCCGTTCAGGCACCACTATATCGATTCCGAATCGCGAGGACCAACGGAATTGTTCGGCCGGTGAACACAACGATCATTCCGGACCGTAGTGCGACCGGATCCAGTCCCGGTATTCCCCCGACCTGACGGAATCGATCCACGACGGATTGTCGAGGTACCAGCGCACGGTCTTCCTCAAACCCGACTCGAACGATTCCATCGGGCCCCAGCCCAGTTCCCGCTCGATCTTCGAAGAATCGACGGCATATCTACGGTCATGCCCCGGCCGGTCCCCGACAAACCTGATCTGCGACGCGTGAGGGACAAACGGTGAATCCCCCCGGACTTCATCGAGGATATCACACACCGCCCGCACGACTTCCAGATTCGTCTTCTGACACCCCCCTCCGATGTTGTAGGTTTCACCCACGCGACCGTTGTTCAGAACCATTTCCACGGCGGCGCAGTGATCGTCCACGAATATCCAGTCCCTCACGTTCAAGCCGTCTCCGTAAACGGGCAGCGGCTTGCCTTCGAGACCATTGAGGATCATCAAGGGGATCAATTTCTCCGGGAACTGCCTCGGTCCGTAATTGTTGGAACAGTTGGTGGTGAGGACCGGCAAACCGTAGGTATGATGATATGCCCTCACCAGGTGATCGCCTGCCGCCTTGGACGCCGAATACGGACTGTTCGGGGCGTAAGGGGTGGCCTCGTGGAAGGGCGGCTCATCAGGACCCAGCGACCCGTACACTTCATCCGTTGAGACGTGGAGAAAGCGGAAGGACTCGCTCATTTCGCCGTGCAGCTGCTCCCAGTAGCGCCGGACCTCCTCCAGGAGCCGGAAGACCCCGATCACGTTGGTCTGCATGAAAGCCGCCGGACCGGCAATGGAACGGTCAACGTGGGATTCGGCGGCGAAATTGAGCACCGCGGCCGGCCGGTATTCGTTCAAGACGGCGCGCACCAGGTCGGCGTCGCCGATATCCCCGCGAATGAACACATAACGGGGATGCTTTTCGACGGCGGCAAGATTCGCGGGATTCCCGGCGTAGGTCAGCAGATCCAGGTTGACGACACGCACGTCGCTCAAATCGAGTTGCCGGAGGACATAGCCGCTTCCGATGAACCCGGCGCCTCCTGTTACCAGTATGGTCTCCATGCGCAGATCATTCCTCCGCTCTCGGTTCGTGCGCCCCCTTCGGAATTGCCGGAGATTCGTCGGCATCCCCCCGACGTTTTCCCGGGGACAACGTCAGAAGAGATCTTCATATCGATCGGCTTTGGACAGAGGCAACCCTTCGGAATCCTTCGAGGAGAGCGTGGGGGGACACTCAAGGGGCCAATCGATCCCAATGTCGGGGTCATTCCAGATGATGCAGCGCTCGCACTCCGGTGCATAAAAGTCCGTCGTCTTGTAAAGCACTTCGGCCCAATCGGAAACCGTCAGAAATCCGTGCGCGAAACCCGGCGGTATGTAGATCTGCTTCCGTTCGGCCGCACTGAGTATCATGCCGAACCAGCGACCGAACGCCGGCGATTTCGTCCTGAGGTCCACCGCGACATCGAACACTTCGCCGGCGACGACCCGGATGAGCTTCCCCTGCGCGTGTCCCACCTGGTAATGCAGCCCCCGCAAAACACCCTTCCGGGAACCGGAGTGGTTGTCCTGGACAAACGGCAGGACAATGCCCCATTGCCTGAGCGTATTCTGATTGTAACTCTCGAAGAAGAATCCCCTCGAATCCCCGAATACTCTGGGCTCCAAAACAAGCAGTCCGGGCAGGTCGCCATGTACGATACGCATCATTCACATCCGTCGGTCGAAATCCACTCTCCATTCCATCGGAAGATGTCTTTTCGAACTTGAAATATCGCACCCCGCCGGAATTGCTGTCAAGCTCCGTATGCCCATTCACGGCAGCAGGCTTCCTCCTGTGGGACAAGGGAGCGCCGAGTAGGCCTCGGGGCCGGCCGGTCCATTTGTTCGGCTCCCGCGAAAGCGGCCTTCCCGTGCCAGAAATCCGCCGTCGCGCGCGAGCCGCCAGGAACCGGGAGCTTACCCGCAAGCATCGCGGTGTCGCATGCCAGGCCCTAAACCACACTGCCGAACCAAAATGAAGAACAACTTCATCAAAGACGTTCCCGCTCAAGGCGGGAATCCGGAAAAAGCCGCCGGGCTCCGGCTCGCGCCGGACTGAGGGATATATTTTTCCATAACCCTGAGAAAAGAATAAATTGAACTTTTTCTCGCCATTCATAATAATTTTTATTAAATTCCTCATTCATTACATTCGTTCGCTGCCGCTTCCTCCCGCCGTGCATCCGGCTCAAGCGGCATCGACGAGCGCCCCCGCGCCGGCTGCCGACAGCGCAGATGCCCGGGACGGAGGGACCACGGCTCTTCAGCTCTTGCCCTTTGGCCTGAAAGCTCTCTCGAGAGACATGAGACAACCCGGACATCCCGGAGGGGGGCTCGCCTCGTCATCTCGTCTTTCGGGGGCAGGGTGGCGGGGATGACGGCCACCGGACACGGAAGCTTCCAGGATGATCGGAGTGATTCATGAAATACGCATTGACCGTTATAATTTTCGCCCTTGCCGGCGCAGTCGGCTATTGGTTGTTCACCCACGACAATCCCCTCGACAGGTTCTACGCCTCACCGCAAATCACCAGGCAAATCGAAGAGGCCAACCAGAAGATCGCGGCCCTGTCCAGTCGGATCGATGCACTCTCGCTGGATCACGAAAGGGAATTGGGCAAGCTGCACGGCAGACTCGTCGAGCTGGAACCCTTGCTCCACGCTTCCGAAACCGAAAGCCAGGACGAGGCCAGGTCGCTGAGCCAGGAGGTACTCGAATTGCGGACTCAGCTGGACAGTGCAAGATTTCGCCTGGCCCAGCTCGAGGAATTGATCGAGAGTTACCATGCCGCCACTCTTGTGGTGCAGGAGAAGCTTGCCGAAACCCAGAATCAGCTCGAAACGTTCAAGGAGGAATTCCCGAAGGTCAAGCCTCGCAAGGAGGCGGCAGGAGAAAATCCGACGCCCGGATCCGGCGAAACGAGGGCCTCTGCCCGGCCACATTCCCCCGCCCCCGATGCGCGGCGGCAGGACGCCCAGGAGTGACCGTTCGCCGTCGAGGCCATTGCACCCGATCCCGCTGACGGGGTCCGCAGGACATCATGTGGGGGTGTCTGAAACATCCTGTTTCTTCTTCCGCCGACGGCTTTTTGCATGCCAGTAACGAAAGCGCCTTTCCAGCTTGTCTTTGAAGAGCATCACCAGCAACGCGAAAATCACGGCAATGCCGACCAGGATGAAGAAGCTGCCCCATTGGTCGCGCCGCACATAGTTGCCGGCCAGGGTCAGCAGGAGGGTCCCCAGGAAACGGCCCGTCCCGCCTATGATGAGAAATTCCAGCGTCGTCAGGTGACCCAGCCCGAGGATGTAGCACAGGTAGTCCTTGGGAACCCCCGGGATCAGGAACAGAACGAAAACGAGAAAAGCCCCCTTGTGATGCAGAATGTAGTCGAACCGCTCCAGGGTCGCCTTGTCGACAAACCGCTCCACGAAGGGCCTGCCAAAGTACCGCGACAACGCAAAGGCCAGGTATGACCCGACGGTCAGCCCGATCGTGGAAAGGATGACCCCCATCATCGGTCCATACAGGAACCCGCCCAGAAGACCGGTCACCTCCCCCGGAATCGGTGCCATGACCACCTGGAGCGCCTGAAGCACGACGAATCCGGCAAATGACCAGGGACCGAGCGTGTCCAGGAAGTGCAACAGTTTTTTCTTGCTGATAAAGACGGCCATGAGACCGGAAGTGTACAGCCACAGCGACAGACCACCGAGAATGATGATGAGGATCAGGAGCTTGGCCCATACATAGTTTTTCTTTTCCGCGTCGATTTTCTAATACCTCCCGGCCCCGTCCGGCTCCCAATCGCAGGGAGTATCGGAATCCTTCCACACAAGACAAACCCCGTCGGGCACACTTTGCGGCATCGATCCGGCGCTCGAGGGGTTCCTCCCCCCCGAGGACGCATCAGATTCCGTCTTCGGCCGCTCGAACGGACCCCCGTTCCCACCCCCGGCAAGCCTTGAAACCGTCGTGTGAGCCGGATGCGCGATACAGTCTCGACAACCGGGCCATCGGCCCGGTACAGGGCTGGATTCATCCCCATCCGCCTCTTAACAACGAGACCATGGGCGACCGGAAGAATCATCACCCCCTCACGAGCCTCGAATCGCCGTCGGCTTCTCGACCGCGTTCGCGCGGGGGGCGCCGCCTCAGGTTTCATCAGTTTTCGAAGCCCAGCAATTATATAAATCTCAAAATCCGAATATGGAAGTCCTTATGAGGACCATTCTCAACCTTTTGAGTTCTTGGGGGAAGGGGTTCCCGCAAGGAAACCGGGATGGCGATTCTCAGGGAGACGGCATGCCTTTGCGGGGCCGTTTCGACGGGGCGCGGAGGTGGGACAGAACCGGCCGATCGGTCGCGGCATTCCTGATGCATAGCGGCCGCGCCGGGACGCGGCCGTTGCGCGGGAACCGCGTTCCTGCCCTGGCCTTGACTGCGGGCGGCATGTTGCTGCAGGCAAGAGAATAGGGCCGACTTCCGGGTTATGTTGCGCTGATGCAGGCCGGCGGATCGCGTCAGCCCACCCGGCCGGGCCAGGTGACAAAGCTCCTCGAACTTTGCCCGGCCCTTTTCTTGACAACAAGGTCCGGATCATGTGAACATGTCGATCAGTCCGTTGGCTTGCATGGCTCATCCCTGCGATTACGGGTTCCGGATTGCGCTCCGCATCGACTTCCAACCCGCTAGTGTGTTTCCGGTAAGGAGAAAATGCAATGTGTGACTTTTTCAACCTGCTCTACGCCAGCACCGGCATCGGAGAAGAAATCGAAGGGCTCAAACAAGCGTTCGGTCTGGCTCGTGAGAGTCGGGCGAAAATGACGGTCGTCCTGGTCTACCCCGAATTGCCGAAGAGTATGGAGGCCTACAGGGAAACCTTCGAGGCGTCGCTCTTGAGCCAGGCTGAAACGGCTCTACAGGCAACCCGGGCCGCCCTCGATATGAAAGAGTCCGAGGTGCCGGTCAAAATGGACGTCGAAAGCGGAGACCTTCCGACGGCGATCACTATTATCCGGCGTGTTCTCCGTGACGGGCACGATCTTGTTATCAAGGAGGCCGAGCCAAAAGAAGGAAGCACAGGATTCGGCCCGACGGATATGACGCTGCTCCGCAAATGCCCATGTCCGGTCTGGCTGGCGCGGCCGATTGGGCGTTCCCGTCAGGAGGTGCATGTTGCCGTTGCGATCAGCCCGGAGAGCCGGGACCAGGCGGAATACGAGCTGTCGTTGAGGCTGCTCCGGCTTTCCCGCTCCCTGGCCGACAGCTGCAGCGGAGCACTGGACATCGTTTGTTGCTCGGATGACCAGTTCGAGGAATACCTGCGTCGGAATACACGGGTGGCTGTCCCAGAGGAAACCATCTTCGGAGCCATGCAACGAGTGCAAAACCAACATCATGCTCTTCTCGGCCGCCTCATACAGGACTCCGGCATCGCCGGCACTTATCATCTCAACTACCTTCGGGGTCAAGTCGGCAAAGTCATCCCCAACTTCGTCGAGACGCGTGCCGTTGACATTCTCGTAATGGGGACGGTCGCAAGATCCGGCATTCTGGGCTTTCTCATCGGCAATACCGCCGAAAGCATCATGACGGAACTCCGTTGTTCGCTGCTGGCCCTCAAACCCAGCAGCTTTGTTTCACCTGTGAAGGCGGATTGAACCGGCCGCGGCGGTTTCGCCGCGGGGAGCAGTAACGCCGTTTTGCATGGTTTAGCACGGAAATTCCGTTCCTCACGGTTCCCGGACGGTCTCGTTCATCCCAAACCGCAACGGAGTCGACATTCCGTTGGGGAAGCGCTCACAGTTACCGGTTCCCTCGCCTGTCCCTCGAGGGTTTTCCGGCAGTGTAGCTCGTTGAACCCCCGGTCTCTTTCGATGCCGATGTCCGGTGCGCTCATGAGTTCGTGATCGCGACACGCTTCGACTTAGGCGAAATCCGGCAGGACGGGCCGGCCACCGACAATGTCCGGCGCGGGGACCTGATGACCGGCATTTGCCGGGACCACACCTGCGAACCGGCAAGTCCGGCCTGAGGACGAAGTCCGCGTGCCGGGAAAAGACAAGTCACCCTTTGGGTTGAGCGAGGCGGCCCCGGGAGATCGCGGGAAAAGCTAGCCCGTTTCGTGTCTTCCCGGTTCAAGGCCCTCCACGGCGGCCTCCGGCGTGTCATAGAGACTGCGGCGAATGGCTTCCCGATGTTCGGCTGCCGTTTCGCAGGTCGGCTGACGGCCTGCCGCCACCACTTCGGCCAGGGCCACACCGACTTCCGCTTCACCGGCGGCGACGATCGTGGCACCTGCTCGATACAGCGCGGGAGCGTCGCGGAGATGAGCGCAACGAACGAGGATCCGCAGGTCGGGGTTGAGGATGAGCGCATGCTTGATGATTTCGGCTGCGTCTTCGATATCCGCGCTCAGAATCAGACTGCCGGCCGTCGCGATGCCTGCGTCCTCGAGGGTTCCCGTACGCAAGACATCGCCGTATAATGCGGCGTATCCTTCTGTGTTCAGCTGATGCACCGTGTCGAGGTTGAGATCGATGATCGTGGCTTCGACGCCACGTTCCAGAAGGAGCCGGTGTACGATTCTTCCGACCGGGCCGTAGCCGACCAGAATGCAGCGGTTGGGATTGACTGCGGCACGCCTGCCTGCCTCAATCTGAACCGGCCCGCCGCCCTTCTTCCTCGACCCCAGGCGGCGCGCCCAGCCATAGATGTATGGATTCAAAGCGATTGAAATGATGGAAGCGGCCACCAGTGCATTCCATCCACTGGCTTCAATGAGTCCGAGGCTGATGGCGACGGTACCGAGGATGAAGCTGAATTCACCCACCTGAGAGAAAGCGGCGCCAATCGGCAGCGCCGACGTCAGCGGCTGGCCGAGGGCTCGTACGGTCAGCATGGCGGCCAGTGGCTTGGCAACCACAACCACAAAAAGCACCGCGGTGATTATCAGAGGGACCTGGATCAGGCTCCGCGGATCGAACAGCATGCCGACCGAAACGAAGAAAAGCACGGCAAATGCGTCGCGCATCGGCAACGCGTCATTGGCCGCCCGTGCCGCGAACTCGGAACGACCAACGGCCAATCCGGCAAGAAAAGCACCGAGGGCCATCGAGACTCCAAAGATCTTAGCGGAGCCGACGGCGATTCCTACCGCGAGGACCAGCACCGCAAGAGTGAAAAGCTCTCGCGAACGGGTCTTGGCTATCAGCTCCAGCGCCCGGGGGACCCCCCATTTGCCTAACAGCACCACGATCGCAACCAGAACGACAATCTTGAGTCCGGCCAGTCCGAGAACAGCCCCGATACTCTGCCCGGCGCTCCTGTCCGGGGCGAAGATGATGGGGAGGATGAGCAGAAGTGCCACCGTGAGGAGGTCTTCCACAACGGTCCAGCCTACCGCGATATGACCGATCTTGGCATGCAGATCGTGCCACTCGGCCAGTACCAGAGCCATCACAACCGTACTGGCCACCGAAATAGCCATTCCCAGGATAAAACCGGAGGTCCAGTCCCAACCCATCAGACGCAGCAGCACCGCCAGAGCGGTCGTGGATATCGTGCTCTGAATGAGGGCGCCCGGTATGGCTACGCGCCAGACCGCGAGCAGTTCACGCAAATGAAAACGCAAGCCGATGCCAAAAAGAAGCAAAATAACCCCAATTTCAGCAAATTGTTCAGCAATCGCGCGGTTGGCGACGATCCCGGGGGTGAATGGGCCGACGACAATGCCTGCGAGCAGGTAACCAATGATGGGGGAAAACCTGAGACGGAGTGCAAGATAGCCGAAAACCAAGGCTCCCGTTAAGCCCGTGGCAAAAGTTATCAATACGCCGAGTTCATCCATCGGTATCTCCCGCAAGGAACGCTGGTCGGTTTTCCCTGTGCATCATAGCGCCTATTGATGTTTCCCCTGTTCGGGCGATCACCCACGGGCGAGGCTTGAGTCTTTCGATGTTCCTGAGGACCACGCTGCGATACGAAGACCTGACTTCCGCCAAACAACATTGGGCCGCATCGAACACCCGCCCTTGGTCATCCACGAACGGATCACCGCCCGCGCAGTGCGAGCCGACGATGCCACCACGGAAGAGAAGGCAGGAGCAGCGGCGTTTGTTTGCGGTCGCCGTGACTTGAACGGCTTTCCCATAGTGGAGCCATGATACCATAAAATAGCCTCCAATGCCAATTCTCCGACAGACTCCTCCGACCGGCTCTTCGCAGGGAAACGGGGAAGCGTGGCCTGTCCCCCGTCGAATCACGGTCCCCCAACGCAGGACTTTTGGAATTCGAAAAGTTAAAAGCTGTTTGATCGGGAGGCTCCGGAGATCTATAATCTCGCCGGAAAACGCCCGGAGACGCTACGCGCCCGAACCCGATATCCGTCCGGAGAGCAGGAATCCCACCTGGAGTCTGAGGGGCAGGCTTCGGAAGAAAAAGGACCAATGGGGTCTGCCCGTCCCTTTCCTCCCTTGTGCGCTTTTCACGAGCCCCGGGGGCCGGACACGGGGTTTTCCGAATCCGCGGCGTGGAGGAGAGTGCCCAAGGGCACGGGAAACCTCGCTGCAATACCCGGATGAAGGAATTCCTACGGAGCTCAAGGATGGGTTTCAGTTTCTTCCCGAAAACGCCCAAGTTTTTCGACCTCTTCATGAAACAGAGCGCCAAGTTGATTGAATCGGTCTCCATTCTGACCGAGCTGTTCCACGACTTCACCGACGTCGAGGAACGATGCAACCGCATCCACGTCATCGAAGATGACGCCAACCTGATCTACTACGAGGTATTCCGGCAGTTATCCAAGACATTCATCACCCCCATCGACCGGGAGGACATCCACCAGATCAACCTGGCCCAAAAGGACGTCCACAACCTCATCAACGCCGTCTCCACCAGAATAGCCATCTGCGGTTTCACGCGAATCAACAATACGGCCAAAGAAGTGGTCGACCACCTCAACGCGATGATCGTGGAGGTCGGGCGGATGTTGGAGAAGCTCGGCTCCCGGAAAGAAATTGAGGGGAACTACAAGACCGTCAAACAGCTCAAGGAGGATTCCGAGACGCTGCTGCTCCTGGCCCTGGAAGAAATCTACGGGTACAATGTGAACCGGCCGGAAGTGATTCTGGACATTCTCGACATCATCAAGTGGTCGCAGATTTACGACCGGATCGAACAGGCCATCAACCGCACGGAAGGGCTCGCCGACATCATACAGGGGATAATCCTCAAGAATGCATGATCAACTGATCATATTGATCCTGGTCATCGTGGTCTCGTTGATCTTCGATTACACCAACGGCGCACACGACAGCGCCAACGCCATCGCCACGGTGGTGTCGACCAAGGTCCTGTCCCCCAGAACCGCCGTGCTCATGGCCGCCGTACTGAACTTCGTCGGAGCGCTGGCCGGCACCAAGGTCGCTCACACCATCGGCAGCGGAATCGTGCGCCCGGAGATGATCACCGGGTCGCAGGGAATCGTTCTGGCCGCACTGTCCGGAGCGATCGCCTGGAACCTGCTGACCTGGTACCTCGGGCTGCCCTCGTCATCCTCCCATGCGCTCATCGGCGGGCTCGTGGGGGCGGCGGTCACGCACGGCGGCTGGGACTCCCTCAATTACTGGAATATATTCTATAAAGTGATTCTTCCCCTATTCCTGTCCCCCATGGCCGGCATGATCGGCGGTTACGTTCTCATGGTGTCGCTGGCGTGGCTGTGTTTCAGGTCCCATCCGCGCAAATGCAACAGTACCTTTCGAAGGCTCCAGGTGCTTTCTTCGGCTTTTATGGCTACGAGCCACGGTCTGAACGATGCTCAGAAGACCATGGGAATCATGACCCTGGCCCTGTTCCTCTTCCACCAGGTACCCGTCCTGGAGATTCCTCTCTGGGTAAAGCTGTCCTGCGCCGTGGCCATGGCCCTGGGAACCGCCACAGGCGGATGGAGGATCGTGAAGACGATGGGCCACAAAATTTTCAAACTGGAAGCCGTTCACGGTTTTGCGGCGGAAACCGCCGCCGCCCTGGTCATCACCGCGGCTTCCACCGTGGGCGCCCCCATCAGCACCACTCACACCATTTCGTCCTCCGTGCTGGGAGTGGGGGCTTCCAAGCGGCTTTCCGCAGTCCGGTGGGGCATTGCCGGGCACATGGTGATCGCCTGGATTCTCACGCTCCCGGCCGCCGCTCTTGTTGCCGGTTTCTTCCTCCATTGCTTCCACCTGCTCGGTCTTGTCACCTATTAGGCATACACCCGCACGGATCGCTTCGCCAATCCGGGGAAACCCGTTGCACGCGGACATCGCCTCGGATATACACTTATACGGATACGATGCGCGACGATCTGCGATTCGCTCAACGCCGCGCATGATGCAGGCGGGGGCGTTGAGCTCCGGATATGAACAACTCGAAGGAAAGGCGATCCCCATGAGCATCAAGATGCCGGTGAAATTCCATGGCAGCTACCGGGTGGCGGTCCGCCACGGGGGCTTCGAACGCAAGGAAATCTGCCAGAAGTTGAGCCTGATCGCTCTCTCCGGAAAGCCGAAAGCCGCAAGCGAAAGCGACCCCGGCGACGGGCCGGCGCCCTCCTACCAGATCACGTACTATACGTTCGGCTGCAAACGGATGGTGGAAGGAAAGCTCAAGGAAAACGCGGAGGACAGGCTGGTTTTCGACGCGGACGGCAAGGAATACGAGTTCACCCCGTCGGAAACCGCCTGCTGAGGGCGGCTTCACTTTGCCGCTCTATTGGTAATGTCTCGTACCGTGGCCTTGTTCAGGAGCTCCATGAATCGGGGATTGGCGAGAAGAGTGTTCAGATCGCCCGAATTCACGGCCGTCATGATTTCGGGGTCTCGCAGAACCGCCTGGAAATCCGGGTCTTCGGCCAGACTGCCGACCATGCTCATGAGCTCTTCGTTACCTGCCATGGTCTGCCTCAACACGTCCACCTGTTCCCCGATGGAAATCTGTCCCGCTTTCGCCGGCTTCGGCGGCACCGCCGCGGCGGACCCCGCCTCGACCGCGCTTCCGATCCTGACGCCCCGCACCTTGGATTGATCGATGGTGAGCGTCCCGAGGCCCGAAGACTGCACGGTATACACCCCGTCGACCAGGGACACGATTTCCCCGCGCACGGTGCTGCCGTCGTTCAGCTCGATCAGGGCGGTCTTACCGCCGCCGACCGCGACACCGACAAGCGAGCCCCACAACACGAGAACCGCAAGGATATGCCGTTTCATCTCATTGCCCTCTCTTGGCTGCGCGACGGCTCTTGAATCCGACCGGGCGGGGAATCCATCATGAAACAAGCCCTGCCGGGCTTCAATCGGCCCGGTGCGACCCCGGCGATGGCATCCACCATGAAAGTCGCTTCATTATTGGACCGCGCCAACAGCCTGCAGCCCTTTTAACGTTCTTCCTTCCTCGAAGCGCCAGTCCACATAGGCGCGCACCTTCAGGTTGGCGCTCACTGCGCTCAGGGCGATGGCCAGGAGCCTGTCCGTCCGATCGGCGGGCAACGTGAACGTCCTGCTTTCGGTCACCCCCGGGCGCGCCAGGGTGATCTGAAAGACGCCCATCCGATTCTGCCCGACTCTGACCACCGTGCAGTTGTACCAGGCATAATCAGCCAGGGCGTTTCCCGCGGTCAGGACAAGCAAGCAGAACACCACCGGCAATATCAGCATCTTCCTCGCCGTGTTCATGAAAAGACTCCTTCAAACGTATTTGGCCGGCAGGAACCACAGGACTCCCGCACCCGGCGACCGGCCCCGCCGGAATGCGTATGGCGCGACTCGCCCGGCAGGGTTTCGGCCACGGTCACCGCGAGCCGTCCCTGAGCAGCAGCGGCAGCCAGGACGCCGGATTCGGCCTGCTGTAGACCGCGCTCAGACGAGTGGTCCGACCGGGTTCGACGACCGCCGTCAGGACAACGGGCGTTTTCCATCCGGCGACGATTTTCAATTCCACCGTGTGCCCTCCGGCCGCGAGACCCGAAACCTGTTGCCCGTCGACTTTCCAGGGACCTCCGTCCACTCTCCACCGCCCCCCCGCGGCGACCGCCTGCGAGGGCTCCAGGGTCACCTGGAGCGTACCGGTCGATATGGCCCGCCGGTAGGCCGCGTAGGCATCGATCCGTCCCCAGCCGTAGACGTTGTTGGGAACGTCCGTGGGGCCGTCGTCGCCGCAGCCCTGGCTTGTGACCAGGTGGAGCGCGGTCCGTTCGGCGATGCGTTCGAGCAGATCCACCTGCCCGGAGAGGCGCGAATTGGCCGAAACGAGCAGCGCCGCCAGTCCCGCGACGTGAGGCGCGGCCATGCTGGTGCCGCTCATGATGGAATAACCGCCGCCCTTGAAGCTGGAACGGATGGAGACTCCCGGCGCGGAGATATCCGGCTTGCGACGGTTGCTTCCGTCGGAGGTGACTGGCCCCCGGCTGCTGAACGTGGCGATGACGTCGCTCCTGTCCGTGGCTCCGACCGTGAAAGAGGCCCTGTAAATGGCGGCCGGGTCCATGACCGTCTCACAGGGGGCCCCGGCGTTGCCCGCCGACTGCACGGTCAGGATGCCGGCCGCCCTCACGTTGTTCACCACCGTGAGCAAAACGTTCGGATCCTCACAGCCTTCACCCGGCGTACAGCTCCAGGAGTTGTTGATCACGTCCGGAGCCATGGCGGGATCGGCGTCGCTGCCATCCATCCGCGTCGGGGCGATGAACCATTGGAAACATTCCGCATAGGTCGCAGGCGTGCCCATCCCGTTGTCCATGTTGCGGCAGCCGATCCAGCGGGCGCCCGGTGCCATCCCGATCCGGTCGGCATCACCGTCGTCGCCGACCATGGTGCCCATGGTGTGCGTGCCGTGACCATAGTCGTCGCAAGGGACGGGAGAATCGGCCGGGCAGGTTCCGTCTCCCCCGCTGTGAACGGCGTCATGCCAGTTGTAGTCGTGGTCTGCCGAGGTTCCGTTCCATCCGCGGTACTGACGCTTCAGCGCGGGATGATCCCATTGGTAACCGGTATCCTGTCCGGCCACCACCGCGCCCTGCCCTGTGAACCCCGCATCCCACACGGCCGGGGCATTCACCCTGGCGATGTTCCACTGGACGGCCGCCGGAGATTGCGGCGCCGCGCCCGCGGCGGAAGGGAACGGCTGCTGGAGGCGGACCGACGGATTGGCGTGGACGCGCGCCACATCCGGACGAGCGGCCATGGCGTTGACCACCTCGGCCCCGCCGCGAACCCATATCATGTTGGCAATCCAGAAGGGCCGGAAGTCGGCTCCGAGCGATTGCAAAGCCTCGATCACCGGCCCCTGGGCGCGCTCGGCCGCAGCCGTCAGGGCGCGAACCACGTACAGGCCTTTTTGGGCTTTGTCCGCGAGGTCTCCCGCGCCGCTCAGATCGGCCTGTTCCGCGAGAAACACGAGAAATTCCGTCTTCCCCTCCGAGGCCTTCCGCATCACCAGGCGGTCGACCTTCGCCGGCCGTTCGATGAAAACCGTCGCCCCCGGTCTCCCTGTCCCCGCCCAAACCGCCGCAAAAACGGTCACGGCGGAAATCAGGGCCAATCGCTTCAGTGCCCGCCACATGATCCGCTGCTCCCGACGAGACGCCCATATGCCTTTCCGGCAAATTCCCGCGCGGCACGCCCCCCTGCTTCCCCGCGAAAGATCGGCCCCGGTGGGCGTTGCCCGTACCTTACGGAAAACACGGGCAATATAGCCTACAAATCACAGGGATACAAGACCGCGGCACGGCGCTCGGCCGCATCGGGCACTTCGGCTGACAACCGTATCCGGCATTGGGAAATGGCTTCTCGGGGTTGGGGAACGGCTTATACCGAGGTGCCTTCAAGATGAGCGCGTTGGCCGGGAGGGCATAAAGCCCTTCCCTACGTCTGACGGGCATATCGGTTCGTCGTGGTGGGGTTTATCTCCGCCCGCGTCACCCTCCCGACGGCAGGTGTTGTGTCATCCTGAACGCAATTATCCATGAGGCTGCGCTTCACCCGCGAGGCATGAAAACAGACTCATCCGGGAACTTATTTTCCAGGTAAAATTGCATGACCTGTGGATTGCGCCTCGAAGACGCGAACGCGCGTCATCACCGAGTACGGCCGAAAAATCCGGCCCGCGTCCGTGGCGGGATGTCATCGGTCGCCATGCATCAACGGTTCGCGATCAGGAATCGCCGTCCGGTGTGCGTTCAACGATGGCGGCGATGCCGTGGCCGCCGCCTCCGCAGATGGTTTCCAGGCCGAAGCGGGCATTTCGCCTGCGAAGCTCGTGGAGCAGGGTGACCATGCGCATGGTCCCGGTGGCTGCGATGGGGTGCCCGAGCGAGATTCCCGACCCGTTCACGTTCACCTTGCGGTCGAGGTCCGCGGAATCGATCTTCATGAGCTTCGCATCCGCGAGCATCTGGGCCGCAAAAGCCTCCTGGATTTCGATGAGGTCCATGTCCTCCACGGTGAGCTCGGCGCGATTCATCGCCTTGTCGACGGCGGCCGGCACGGCGGGGTAGGTGAGCGTCGGATCGGCGGCGGCAACGGCAAAGGATTTGAGCGAGGCGAGCGGCTGAATGCCCAGCGCAAGGGCGCAGCTCTCGCCCATGAGCACGACCGCGGCGGCTCCGTCATTTTCGCTCGAGGAATTGCCCGCCGTGCAGATTCCGTCTTCGTAGACCACGGGCAGACGCGACAGTTTCTCCAGGGCCGTGTCGCGGCGCGGCGGCTCGTCGGTGTCGATGGCGAGCGACTGTCCCTTTTTGCGCGGAACCACCACGGGAACGATCTCCTCCCGGAACTTGCCCGAATCGATGGCTTCACACGCCCTGCGGTGACTGCGCAACGCCCACCGGTCCGCCTCCTCGCGGGATATGTTCTCCCCGCGGGCGGCCGCTTCCGCCCAGGTCATCATGGAGTTGAGCTCCCCGAACCGTTCGATGGGCTGCGACATTACCCGTGCCCGCTGGATCCGGTCGAACAAGGGAAGGCCCCACATGGAAAGCGATCCATGTCCGCGCGGCATGAAACCCCAGCGCGGATCGCGCCGGCCCTCCATCCCCCATTTGATGAATTCCCCCGGTATGTAGAATTCGGCGGTGCTCATGCTTTCCACTCCGCCCGCGACGACAATGGAAGCGTGACCGCATTGGATCTTCATGGCCCCGAAACAGATTGCATCCAAGCCGGAGCAGCAGCGGCGGTCGAGGGTGATGCCGGGGACTTCCACCGGCCAGCCGGCGGTGAGGAGCGCCATCCGGGCGATATTCACATATTCGCCGCTCTGGTAGGACTGTCCCATGATGACGTCTTCCACCCGGGCGGGGTCCACGTTCGCGCGTTTCACCGCTTCGTTGAGAACCAGCGCCCCGAGGACATACGCCGGCACTTCGCGCAACGCCCCGAGATAACTGCCGATGGGAGTCCTCACCGCCGAAGCGATCACAACCTGTTCCATTTCCTTCATCTCCCTCGCTGAACCAGGCCCCCTTCAAGGAGGGTGGTCACAATGCTTTTCAAAGGCGCGGGGATCCTTCCCGCCGCACAAAATGGTGCTACATGCCCAGGTAGGCGCGTCGAATGCCGTCATCCTCCATAAGGTCCGCCGACACCCCTTCGCGGACCATACGGCCGCTTTCCATGACGTAGGCCCGTTGCGAGTGTCGCAGGGCCTGTTCCACGTTCTGTTCCACCAGGAGGATGGTGGTCTCTTCCACGAGCCGGTCGAGCGCGCGGTAGATTTCCCTGGTGACCAGGGGCGCCAGGCCGAGGGACAATTCATCGATCAACAGCAGTTCGGGCCGGCTCATGAGCGCCCGTCCCACGGCAAGCATCTGCTGTTCGCCGCCGGACAGGGTCCCCGCCGCCTGGCCCCTGCGTTTTTCGAGCGCCGGGAAGATGTGCATGACGTGTTCCATGGTGCGCTGCATGTCTGCCCGACCCCGCTTGGGGTAAGCACCCATTTCGAGGTTCTCCGCCACGGTCATCTCGCGGTACACGCGGCGGCCTTCCGGCACGAGGGCCACGCCCGACTGTATGATGCGGTGGGGTTTCATGCCTCTCAAGGGCTCTCCCCTGAACCTGATTTCTCCCCGTCGCGGGGGCAGGACCCCCGTAATGGCGGCCAACAATGAAGACTTCCCCGCGCCGTTGCTGCCCAGAATGGCCACGCGTTCCCCCAGGTGCACGTCGAACGAGACCTCCCAGAGCACCTGGGTCTCCCCCCGAAAAACGTCGATTGCCGATACTTCGAGCATGGTCCTTATTCTCCCAGATAGGCCTGAATGACCCTCGAATCCCTGACGACCTCCTCGGGGGTTCCTTTCATCAAGTGCCTGCCCTGGTCCAGGACGATCACCTTCTCCGCCGCCCTCATGATCGCCCCCATGACGTGCTCGATCCAGAACACGGTCAAATGGTGCTCGTCGCGCAGCTTGCGAATGAAATCGACGGCCTGGACGATTTCCTGGGAGTTGAGGCCCCCCAGCACTTCGTCCAGCATGAGCAGCTTCGGCCGGGTGGCCAGGGACCGGGCGATCTCCAGCCGTTTCTTCTGAATCACGTTCAAACTCCCGGCCGGGGTATCGGCGAGGCCCCCCATGCCCACCATTTCCAGGTAGCGTGGGGCGGTCTGGCGCCACAGGGCGCGACCTTGAGGGGCGGGCCCGTTGACCAGGGCCACTCCGACGTTTTCCAGGCAGGTCATGGCGGCGAACGGGCGCGTCACCTGGAAAGTCCTGGCAATGCCCCTGCGGCACAGCTCGTTGGCCGGCCTCCCGGTTATGTCCTGCCCCTCGAAAAGGATCCTCCCCGCACCGGGTTTCAGCGCTCCCGCAACGAGGTTGAAAAGCGTGGTCTTGCCGGCCCCGTTGGGCCCGATCAACCCCACGATGGTTCCCTCTTCCACGGTGAAGCTCACGGCGTCGAGCGCCGTCACGCCCCCGAATCGCCTGGTCAGCCCATGCCCCTCCAACAACGCCAAGGTTCTTCCCTCCCTAAGATTTCGCCGCCGCGGCGACCGTCTTTGCAGGCGCACGCCGGCGCACCAGCCGATCTTTCGCCAGCCCCATCAGGCCGTTGGGGGCGAACCGGGCCGCCACCAGGGCGATCAGGCCAAACACCAGGACGTGATATTCCCCGTACGCACGAATGTATTCGGACAGGATCTCCAGGGAAAAAGCCCCGATGATCGGCCCCGGAAAAGACCCCATGCCGCCGATCACCGTCATGGACAGCACCAGGAACTGCTGATCGAGCGACGGGATTTCCGGCGTGATCAGGAGCAGGTAGTGCCCGTAGAGCCCGCCCGCCATGCCCGCAAGGGCGCTGGAGACCGTGAAGGCGAGCACGCGCACCCTGACCACGTCGACTCCGAGCGAGGCGGCCGCCCGCTCATCATTCTGCACGGCGCGGAAATTCAGTCCGATGTTGGAATGGATCAGTCGGTATATGATGATCAGGGTCAGCACCGCCGCCCCCAGCATGACGTAGAAATAGCCGACCTTGGAATACTCCGCGAACAGGCCGGGCACCTGGAGCCCCATGGTGCCGCGGGTCACCTCGTATTCGTTGGTGATGATGATCCGCAGGATTTCGGAAAAGCCCAGCGTCGTGAGGGACAGGTAGATGCCCCCCATCCTCAGGCAAAGAACGCCGACCGCCAGGCCGAGCAGCGCGGCCAGCATCGTGCCGACGACCACGCCGATCCAGGGGTTCAGTCCGAACCTGACGGCCAGAATCCCCGACGTGTAGGCGCCGATCCCCGCAAAAGCCGCATGGGCGAAGGAAACCTGGCCCGTGTACCCGGCCAGCAGGTTCCAGCTCGATGCCATCATCAGGTAGAACAGGCTGACGATCACCACGTGCAGGTGATAGGAGCCGAGGCCGAACGGCAGGAAGCCGAACAGCACGACAGCCGGGACAAGGACCTGGTAGAAGCGTTTGTCAGTCACCGAACCCCTCGTAAATCGTATGGGCTAGGCTTCCCTTCGGCCGAAAAGACCCGCCGGCCTGATGAGGAGCACAAGAATCAGGATGATGAAATTAAAAAGGTGCTTGTACCCGGTGGAAATGAAGGCCGCCCCGAGGTTCTCCACCAGGCCGAGAATCAGGCCTCCCAGGACGCACCCCCAGAGTGATCCCATGCCGCCGAGAACCACGACGACAAAGGCGGTGAGCGCCACGGGCAACCCGGCGGTTGGAGTGACCGGAAACACGGGAGCCAGGATCACCCCCGCCGCCGCCGCCAGGGCACAGCCGAGCCCGAAGCTCAGCATATTCAGGCGCGTGGTGTTCACCCCGTTGAGCTCCGCCATCTCACGGTCCTGGCTCGTGGCCCTGATGATCCGCCCGAACCAGGTCTTCTTGATCACCACGAAGAGCAGCGCGATCACCACACTTGCGGCCGCCAGCGCGGCCAGTCGCTGATTGCCGTAGTAGAACAGCCCGAAAACGTTGGTTGCGCCGCCGACCCATCCGGGCGGTTTGTTCGGGTAGGGTCCGAAAATGAGCAGGTAGGCGTTTTGCAACACGATAGAGAGAATGAACGTGAGGATGAGCGAATACATGTCGTTGCCATAGGTCGGACGGATGAGCACCCATTCCACAAAAAGGCCGAAGAGAAACACCAGCAGCACGGCAACGATCATCGCCGCCACGAAATTCACTCCGAGCGCCCCGGCAAACAGGTAACTGAAATAACCGGCCAGAATGTAGAGCTCCCCGTGGGCGAAGTTGACCACGTTCATGATACCGACCACCAGGGATACCCCCAGCGCGGCCAGGGCATAGATGACCCCGATCACCAGGCCGTTCATGACGGCTAGAGCAAACATGACAGTACCTTTCCCGTCTCGCGGCGATTCGATGTGGCCGGTCCTCGCATCCAATCGCCGCACCCGGCTGCTGTTGAGCTCGAATCCCCCCCGCTCCCCTTGCTTTGGAACAGGGGGAATTCAGACCGTTGGCGCCCCGGCAGGGAGTGAATCCCGCTCGAAGCAACCCACCCTGGGCTTCGTCTCCGTGCCGAAAGAGGCGGCCCGCTCCTCCCACAAAAGGAAGACAGGACCCCCTTTCCCGGGAACCGCCCACAAGGATTTGCGGATCGATCCCCCGCGATCGTCCTTATACCGAGGTGCGTTCGAAATGACACGGCACCTGCCCGTCGGGAGGTTGACGCGGGAGGGGATAAACCCGCCCCTTGCCACGGACCGATGTGCCCCTCAGACGTAGGGAAGGGCTTTATGCCCTCCCGCCCAATGCACTCATCTTAAACGCAATTATCCATGCCCCCTGCGACACCCGCGAAGCATGAAAACAGACTCACCCGGGAGCCTGTTTTCCAGGTCAATTGTATTACTTCTTCAATTTGCCGGTCGCCGCCGCCGCCGGGTAGAGGACCACCTGCTGCTTGGCCTGCCACTGGACGATGAGCATCGGGGGCTCCCACTGATGATAGGTGGTGCCGCCCTTTTCCAGTCCGAACTTGACGGTGCCGCGGGTCACCTCGAGGCTGGTCTTCTCCAGGGCTTCCACCAGTTTCTCGGGATCCGTGGACTTGGCGCGGTTGATGGCGTCCGCCGCGATGAGAATGCTGTCGTAAATGGAACGCGACTTGTAATCGGTGGGCGGGCCGCCGAACGCCTTGACATAGGCCTGGCGGAACTCGGTTGCAAGCTTGGTCAGCTCCACCTTTTCGTGCATCGAGGAAACGAAACACTCCAGGTCCCCGTAATCCCCCACGTTCTTCCAGTAATCCGGCCAGAGGCTCGGAGGACCTGCCCCGTCGAGCACGATCGCTTTGGGGGTCAGTTTCACTTCGCCCGCCTGGGCCACGAAGTAGTGCAGGCCGGTCCCATAGATATAGGCCAGCACGACATCCGGATCGAATGCCTTGATTTTGTTCAGCTCGGTGTAGTGATCCTGGCTCTGCCGCTCCGTTACCAGCATCTCGAACGGGATGTTGGCCTTGGTCAGGGCAGCCTTGGACAATTCGGCGATGCCCAGGCCCCAGTCCGTGTTCTCCGCCACGATGTAAGCTTTCTTGAACTTCTCGCTCACCACCCACTTGGCTATGGATTCATTGACCACGCCGGTGTTGGACGGGCCCGCCCGGAACACATACCGGTAATTCTTTGCAGTGATGGGATCCGCCCAGGCCTCGACCACGATGAAAGGCACCTTGAAACGTTCGGCGACCTCAATTTCGGCCAACGCGGAGGAAGAATGGCTCTCACCCAGCACCAAGGCCACCTTGTCCCTGGTCACAAGGCGTTCGAAGCCGGAAGCAGCCTTGTCCGGAGCGCCCGCCGTATCCTCGAACACGATTTCCAGTTTCTTGCCGAGCACTCCGCCTTTGGCGTTCACGTAATCCGTGGCCAGCTTGATTCCTTCCTCAAAGGCTTTCCCGGTTGCCGCCGCCGTCCCGGTCCGCGGTCCGACCACACCGACCTTGACGGTGTCCTGAGCCCAGACCGGCCCGCCCGCCAGGACCAGGCCGACGATGAGAGCCAGTATCCACAGACTTTTCCCGTTCCCTCTCATTTCCCTACCTCCCTTGTCGATGACTGATGGTTGCTCCCGCCCTTCCCGCCGGGCGGAAAACCTCATCCCCCAAGACCCCGGGCAACATCCCGGACCCTACGATTCGCCGCATTTCTTGAATTGAGCCGCCGATTGGCCGTCACCCGCCCGCCACGGGGGGGAACAACACCACGCGATCGCCCTCTTGGAGCACCGAGTCGGCGGTTGCGGGCCGGCCGTTGACGAGAATCACCCGCTCCACATCCGCCGGGATGCCGATCGCTTCCAGGACCCGTCCGAGGCGCTCGCCCTCCGCCACGACCACGGTCCGGGGGCCTCCGTCCGGCGGCCCGTACTTTCGCAACGTGGCGTAGAGTTGAACCTCCACCCGCATGACCGCCCCCCTCAGCCGGACTCAGACGAGTCCCAGTTCCCTGAGTTTCGTCCAGGTCGGTATGCCGTTCTCATCCCACCCGCGCAGCTGATAATAGGACCGGAGCATTTCCGGCAGGCGGCAGACACTGCCTCGAGCCGGACCGTCGGGAAGCGGCTCGCCGGTCATCCGCGGCGGCAGCGAATCATCCTTGCACGACAGCCCGGCGTGGATCATGAACAATCGTTCGGCGTTGAAAATCCGCTCTCCGGCCCGAACCAGCTCATCCAGGCCGTAGTCCGCCCCGGTTGCCGCGTTCAGGAGCTCCATGATGCCCTGGGGCCGGATATCGCGAGTGGGCGTCACCAGGTTCCTCACCGAAAAAAAGACACAGAGCCCCGCCGCATCGATGACGGTGAACACGTCCTGCCAATCCTTCACAAGCTCCGACTTGTCCTCCCAACTGAGCGGATCGAGCACCATGGGAACCCCGAGAAGCTCGATATAGGCCGAATCCCCGCGCATGTGCGAAGCACCCACGGGAGAGGTGGCGTAGGCCAGTCCCATGCCCTGCGCACCCCTGGGATCGTAGCCCGCAAATTCCTGTTTCTTGCTGACCATGGCCAGTTCGGGGTGCCCGTAGTGCTCGGCGAGGCGATAGCTGCCCCGGGCCAGCAGATCCCCGAAGCCTTCGCGCGATGCCGTCTTGAGGGTAAGCTCCACTAGAGCGCGAGCGTCTCCGAAACGCAGCGGTCCTCCCACGTCGGCCTCCGGCAGGAACCCGCGCTCCGCAAGTTCCATGGCGCAGGCGATGGTGGCTCCCATGGAGATGGTGTCCATTCCCATCTCGTTGCAAATATAGTTGGCCTTGGTCACCGCCGCCAGGTTGCTCACCCCGCAGTTGCTTCCCATGGCGTACACCGTCTCGTATTCCGGGCCTTCCCCCGTCCCCTGGAAACCGGGTTCGTCCACCTTGGTGACCCGGCCGCACCCGATGGGGCAATTGAAACAGGCCTTGGGTCGGACCAGGAACTTTCGCGTGAGGCTTTCGCCGTGGATCTCCTCCCACGCGTCGAACGTTCCCTGCTGGAAATTCCGGGTGGGAAAAACGCCGAAATTCTGCGTGGCCATGACCGTGACCGCGGTCCCGTGCAGGTTGAGCGGGTGCTTGCCGCCCTTGAGGGAATCCCGGAACCGCTTGATGATTTTCCTGACGATTTCAGCGAATGCCCTGGCATCGTGCAGCACGACTTCCTTGTCCCCTCGCACGGCCACGGCCTTCAGATTCTTGGCCCCCATGACCGCCCCGACCCCGGAACGGCCGGCCGCCCGGTCCCGGTCGTTCATGATCGAGGCAAACAGCACGCCCCGCTCTCCCGCCGGTCCGATGCAGGCCACACGTGTCCCTCGAACGGTCTCCCGACGGATTGCGGCGTCCGTCTCGTGGGTTGTCCTTCCCCAAAGGTGCGCCGCGGAACGCAACTCCGCGCGTTCCCCTTCGATGTAAAGATAAACCGGTTCGGACGCCCGTCCCTCGAAGACGATCATATCCACGCCGGCCTTCTTCAACTCCGCCGGGAAATATCCGCCCGAATTCGAACAGGTGACCGAACCGGTCAGAGGCGACTTGGTCATGACCATGTACCGCGCCCCGGTCGGAGCCTTGGTGCCCGTGAGCGGCCCGTTGGCCATCACCAGTTTGTTTTCGGGGGACAGCGGATCGCATTTCGGGTCCACTTCCCGGAGCAACGTCTCGATGCCGAGGCCTCTCCCACCGATATAATCCTTGGCGATCCGGGCTTCCAGTGCCTCATCCCGTACTTCGCCCCGGGTCAAATCCACGCGCAGGATCTTCCCCATCCATCCGTTCATTGCGCACCTTTCCGGATTGATGGTTTACGCAACCACATCCGCCGCCGCGGCGCCGGCACCTTGTGTTCCGTTCTTTCACATGGAACGCCCCGGGTGGAATCCCCGGCCGGCCTCCAAGGCCCGAAACCAGGGAGGAACAGCACTCCCTATGCCAGGGTCTGTTCGAGTCCCTCAGCCAACGCCGTGACGACCAGGTCCAACTGGTCTTCCTCGATGATGTAGGGCGGGCCGATCACCAGCGCATCGCCGTCGATTCCGGCCAGCCCGGTCGAGCGATACAACTGGACCCCCCGCGCCATAACGTTGCGCCACAGCCGTTCCACGAATTTCTCGCCGCGCGCGAAGGGCTGCAGGGACTTCCTGTCCTTCACGAATTCGACCCCCCACAGAAAGCCGATGCCGCGCACTTCGCCCACGTTGGGATGATCCGCCAGGGCCGCGCGCAGCTTCTTTCCGAGGACCTCGCCCAGTCGGGCGACCCGTTCCACCAGTCCCTCCCGCTCCATGATGCCGATCACCGCGAGCCCGGCGGCGGCGGCCACGCTGTGGTGCGAAAACGTCCCGCCGTGGACGAACCCGCCGCTGCCGTTGCGAATGGCCTCGAAATGGCTGTCGCGAACCGCCGCGGCGGACAGGGCGATGGTGCCTCCAGCCAATCCTTTGCCCATCGTGACGATGTCCGGGACGACGTCGTAGTGCTCGCTCGCGAACCATCGGCCGGTCCGGCCGAATCCGCACAGGACCTCGTCCAGGATCAACAGCACGCCGTAGCGGTCACAGATCCGCCGCACGAGGGGGAAATAGCCCGGAGGCGGGGGCACGGCGGCGATGGTCGCTCCGCTCACCGTTTCGGCCAGGAAAGCCGAAACCGTATCGGGACCGAGGTTCTGGATGGTCTCTTCGAGGGCCAGGGCACAGCGCAGGCCGCATTCCGGATAGGTCGAACCGAAAGAGCAGCGCAGGCAGTATGGGGCCGGGATGTGTTCCACCTCGGTGAGCAGGGGAGCGAAGGGGGCCCGGAACGTGGTCCTCCCAGTTGCCGCCAGCGCGCCCAGGGTAAGACCGTGATACGATTTCCAGCGGGAAATGAGCCGGATGCGCCCGGACCGGCCGTTCTCGAGGTGGATCTGCCGCGCCAGCTTGATCGCGGTCTCGACGGCTTCCCCCCCTCCGGAAAGAAAGTAAAATCGTCCGATGCCCGGAGGCGCGTGAGCGGCCAGCGCTTTCGCCAGGTCCTCCACCGCCCGGGTGGTGAACATGGTGGGATGCACGTAATCGCACCGCAAAACCTGGTCATACATGGCTCGGGCGATTTCCTCCCGCCCGTGGCCGACGTTGACCACCAGGGGCCCCCCGCTCGCATCGAGATACCGGTTGCCGTCCCGGTCTTCAATCCACAGCCCGCGGGCTCCGTCCGCCACCGGCAGAGCCATGTCGAGCCGCCTCGAAAACACGTTCCCCGGAATCGCGTTCATGGGACCATGCACCTCTTTCGGTTATGAAATTCGGGTTGTGTCTGAAACTCACGGCGATGTTCCTCGCGGGCGGGAACCTCCGCCCGCTTCCTTTGAGAGCTATACGCAATAGCTGTGCCAAGCGATTTAAAATATCGCCGGTGCCTTTTTGGCGGACGCCCGCGCAGAAGCGGCGCCATAGCCGGAAAGATCGGCGGACCGCGGCGTCGGGAAGGATCGGTGCCGGCCTTGCGGGAGAAACGGCGGGACGGCGTGGGCCGCCTGCGGACCGGCCCGAATTCGATATGCGGCGGCAATGCTCGTTCGGGCCCCGGGGAGATTTTGCTTGAAGGGTGAAGCCAACTGGGGCATGATTATTAGGACTTTTAGAATCCAGATCACTGCCCCGATCATCCTAATCAAGACCGGGAACCGAACCGGGGCGGCACGACCCGAAGGGATGCCGCACAGCGCCTCGGACGTTTCGACCGGAGGGGAGGCTCGGACCATGAAGCATCAGGAAAAGACCCTTCTCATCGTTTCCATCGACAGGAACGTGAACAACTTCTTGTGTACCATCATCAACAACATCATCGGGGGGGAAGTGAAGGTGCGCAGCAAGACGTTCCAGGAGTGCGCCGCCGCGCCGCCGCGGACCGACGTGGTGATGACGTCGGGCGCCTTTCTGCTGCCGCGCCTGCGATCGATTTACCCCGATCTGCCGATCGTGGCGCCCAAGCGGTTGATCACCGGCTACAACCTCGAGAAGGTGCTCATGCTTCCCCGCGCGTCCAGGGTGCTCGTCGTGAACGATCCCAGGGCGGCCACCGAGGAAACCGTCGATTCGCTCAAGAGCCTCGGGATCACCCATCTCGACTACGTGCCCTACTGGAGGGGCTCCAAGCGGAGCCTGGGGGACATCGCGGCCGCCATCTCCCCCGGGATGACCCACCTGTGCCCCGGCGAAATCAGGCGGGTGATCGACATAGGGCCGCGCATCATCAGCATCCACTCTTTTCTGCAGTTGCTCCTCGCCCTGGACCTCGACCCCGGCTACGTGGAGAACTTCGCCACCTACTATCACAACTTCCTGATGGAATCGAGCCGCAAGCTGGCCGCGGTCCTCGAACAGTCCGAGCTGCTCCGCAGATACCAGGAAGTCATCCTCAACCAATTCGAGGACGGTCTGCTTTCGGTGAAGGAAACCGGCCGAATCGACATTGCCAACCAATCGGCGGCCCGGCTTTTCAGAAAGGACATCGACGCCATACTCGCCACGAACATCAACGATCTTTTGGCCGGCTTCAAGCACACCGTCAATCTCACGGGCAAGTCGTCAAAGGATTCCGGTTCGTCCTCCATTTACGACCATGACGGCAAACAGATCCTGATTCAGAAGATCCCGGTGGTGAGCGAGAACGAGGTCCGGGAGATCTACACCTTCCGGGAAATCGCCCGCCTCCAGCGCCTGGAAAAGGATGTACGGCTGCACCTCGCGCGCAAAGGGCATGTCACCAAGTACGGATTCGACGACATCTGGACCCTGAACGGGGCCGTCGACGATTTGAAGGAAAGAGCGCTGCAGTTCGCCGCCACGGAAAAGAACATTCTCATCACGGGCGAGAGCGGAACCGGAAAGGAGCTGTTCGCGCACGCCATCCATCGGAGCTCGCCACGGCGGGACGGGCCGTTCGTTGCCGTCAATTTCGCCGGGATTCCGGAGGGATTGATCGAGAGCGAGCTGTTCGGATACGAATCGGGCGCCTTCACGGGGGCCAAGAAGGGGGGCAAGACCGGGTTTTTCGAGCAGGCTCACGGAGGCACGATTTTTCTGGACGAAATCGGCGACGCGCCGCTCAACGTCCAGTCCAGGCTGCTTCGAGTCCTCCAGGAAAAGGAAATCATGAAGGTCGGAGCCGACCGGATCATCCCCATCGACGTTCGCATCATTGCGGGAACCAACCGCAACCTGCGTGAGGCGATCGCCGAAAAGAAGTTCCGACGCGACCTGTATCACCGTTTGAACACTTTGCCGCTTGATATTCCGCCGCTGCGCGAGCACTGCGAAGACATTCCCTACGTCCTCAACCGGTACCTCGAAGAACAATACGGCAGCCGCAAGGCGTTTTCCCCGAACGTCGCCGAGTGTCTGCGGCGCTACGGCTGGCCGGGAAACGTGCGGGAGCTGCTCAATCTTGCCGATTATCTTCAGATTTCATCCAGAAACGCCGCAGTGGTCGAACTGGAACATGTGCCGCGGAGTCTTTCGGAAACCTTCGCCCTCGACCGGCGACCGGCCCGGGGAGGGAGCGACGGCGACCAGCGCGACACCGTCCGGCGCCTGTTGGAGTCGGCGTGCGCGTCGATGGAGGAATTGTCGGGGCTGCTCCACGTTCTGCGCGAACGCAAAAGGCTGCTGAACGGCAGAAGAACACTCATGCGTGAACTCGGCAGCCGGGGCCATTTCGTCAGCGAAGGAAGAATGAAGCGATATCTGCGGCTTTTGAGGAACGATGGACTGATTCGAGTGGGAACCACCAAGCAGGGAACGACGCTCACTCCGAAAGGCGAAGGACTGCTGGAATTCCTCATTGCCGAGCGAGGCGGCTCTTCCGGACCGCCCTTTCCCGATTGGGACAATTAGGCACCGCAAGAGTCCGCCACGCGTCCGTTTGCACCCCCGCTATCGGACCGCAGCCCTTCGGCCTTCCTTACGCGCCCGCGCGATTTCCCTTCGGCCGCGCCTCCAGCCTCGCGGGTTCATCGATTGGCAGGCAGACGAGGGACGGGCGTCCGGAACCCGGGACACGCATTTTCCCGGCACCCGGAAACTCCACGCGCGCCAACCCCCGAGAGTGGAATTTTCCGCAGTGCTTTCGGTCAATTGCCGCCTTCAACCCTCCGCAGCCCCGCCCTCCGCTCATGGCATGGGTCTTGCTCGGTACATCCGATGACAATGGTTCTTTTCGTCTATTCAGGTTTTTTTGCATCGGGCGCCCGGCTCGTCGGAGCCCCTCCCGGGACAGCCGGCCACAATCCTGCCCAACGGGATGGACGGGCTTCTCGGGCCTTCGAGTCGGGCGCTCATCTTGAAACGACTTTTTGGGGTTGTTCCATGGGCGATAGAGGCAAGTTTCGAACGGTTGCGGAAGCGATAGCCCTCATTCAGCCGGGCTCCAGGATCATGGTGGGCGGTTTCGGCCTCGCCGGATACCCGGAAGGACTGGTCGAGGCGCTGGCGGCTTCCGGCATCGGTGATCTGACCATCATCAGCAACGATCTCGGCTCTCCGGGGGTCGGTCTCGGAAAGCTCCTGACCAACGGGCAGATCCGGGCGCTGGTCGGCAACTACTACAACTGGAACCCCGAGGTCGGTCTCGCCTACAGCAGGGGAGAAATCGGGGTGACGCTGGTGCCGCAGGGAACGTTTGCCGAAGCCATCCGCGCGGCCGGTGTCGGAATCCCGGCGTTCTACACGGCGGCATCCGCCGGAACGGAATTGGGCAAGGGCAAGGAAACCAAAGTCTTCGACGGCCGGACCTACGTCCTCGAGCGCGCCATCCACGCCGACGTTGCCCTGATAAAGGCAAGTCGCGCCGATGATCTCGGCAATCTCGTCTATTACAAGACGGCCCGCAATTTCAATCCTCTCATGGCCATGGCGGCGGCACTGACCATAGCCGAAGTGGACGAGAGCGTACCGGTGGGCAGCCTGGACCCGGAGTCCGTGGTCACTCCCCATATTTTCGTCGATATCATGGTACGGAGAGTCTAGCATGGTGCCGTTAGTTTCAGAGGAGGAAGCCAAGGTCCGCATCGCGCGTCGAATCGCCGAGGAGTTCGACGGGGTGGGCCACGGACTGGTGATCAACCTGGGAGTCGGCATCCCCACCCTGGTGGCCGACTACATTCAGAAGGCGGACGTTTTCATCCAGGCCGAAAACGGAATCCTGGGGGTTGGCCCGCTGGCCGTCGGGGAACGGATCGACCGGCAGCTGATCAACGCCGGTCGGCAGCCCGTGACCGAGACTCCCGGCTGCAGCTATTTCGACAGTGCCGCGTCCTTCGGCATGATCCGGGGGGGACATGTTGACGCCACGGTGATCGGCGCATTCCAGGTGGACCAGGAAGCCAACATCGCCAACTGGATCATCCCCAACGGCAAGCAACTCGGGGTCGGGGGCGCCATGGACCTCATCACCGGCGCCAGGCAGGTGATCATCGGCATGCAGCACACGACCAGGGATGGGAAACCGAAGCTCGTGAAGCGCTGCACTCTGCCCGTCACCGGATTCGCCGAGGCCGACCTGGTGGTCACGGAATTGGGACTGTTCGCTTTCCAAAACGGGAAGCTGATCCTGAGGGAGATCGCACCCGAAGTGACGGTTGAGGCACTGACCGCTCTCACGGAAGCCGCTTTCATTACTGCCCCCGGCCTGAAAACCATGGCCGCCTAGGCGCTCCCGGGCGCGTGCACCCTGCCGGCGCACGGAGACAAAGCATCGAAATCCCGAGCCTCCGGCGCCGGGCTTCCCCTGCCGGGCGCACCACGAAAGCAAAGAGGGGGCCTCCCGGCCCCCTCTTACCGTCCATTCCCCAGCCCCGGTCGACCCGGGCAGCAGGCTCCGTCCCCTGCAGCGGAGCCACGGAACTGCTTCGGTTGCCGGGCGCCCCCAGCGGGAATACGACAGGTTCGTTTTCTCGCCTGAAATCCTTCGTGCCAATTCGCGATCGAGAGTACAGAACAGCAATTCGCCAGGCTGTGCGACGGGCGTCTCACACCATGTCTCCGCGTCGTGGAGATCGTCCACAGGGGCGCGCCGGTCGGACGCAGCAAAGGAAAGGTTTCATGCTCTCTCATCTTGCGGTGAACGCAAGCTCATATCCATCCCTGTAAGACAATTTTGCGTTCAATATGAGTGCATTGGGCGGGAGGGCATAAAGCCCGCCCGCGTCAACCTCCCGACGGGCAGGTGTTGTGTCATCTTGAACGCACCTCCGTATAAAACCGTGCGGCAGCCTTCCCCTACCGTAGAGCAATCGACATGCCAACCAGGCGGAAGGGAGGCAAAGAACGCCTTGTCGCCTTCATTCAGGCTCATCGGCAGGCCGTGACGATCAACCGCTGGAGTAAGGTGAGGCGGCTCCAGAAAAGGGTTTGCGGGCGTCTCCCCTTCCGTGGAGCGAGGATTTCGAAGCGTCCTCGCCGGGCGCCCGCGCACAGGTCAATGGCGCGGCGACACAGCCATCGCGCCACGACGACACGACGAAGTGTAGGAAAACCACTGCAAGACTGGCGGCAAAACCCTACAGGAAGGAAAAAAGGGGGAGACAACGGATGAGGCTGCTACGCGCCGGACGAGCGTTCCTCTTCCTTGAAGGTGGCGGGGTCCAGATCGTACTTGCGCAACAGCTTGTAGAACTCGGCGCGGTATCGACCCGCCTTGGCCGCCGCGCGCGAGACGTTGCCCTTCGTGCTGTGGAGGACCTGGATCAGGTACGCCCGTTCGAATTCGTCCCGTGCCGCCGTCAGGGGAGGAAGTTCGGTCCCCGAGTCGGAAACCGCCTCCCGCTCCAGGAGCAGGTGCTCGGCGCAGATGTTGCCCTCCCGGGCCAGCACGACGGCCCTCTCCACTACGTTGGCCAGTTCGCGGACGTTCCCGGGCCATCGATGCAGCATCAGGCGGTGCATGGCATCCGGAGAAAAGCCGGGGATGTTCTTGTTCATGGTGCCGTTGAAGTGTTGCAGGAAGTGATGGGCCAGCAGCGGGATATCTTCGGGGCGTTCGCGAAGAGGCGGCAGATAAACCGGAATGACATGGATGCGGTAATATAGATCTTCCCGGAATTTCCCGTCCTGGATCGCTTTCCATAGGTCCTGGTTGGTGGCGGCCACAAGGCGCGTATCCACCTTGACCGGTTGGACGCCTCCGACGGGATAGAACTCATGGTCCTGGAACACCCGCAATAGCTTGACCTGCAGTGCCGGAGTGAGCTCCGCAATCTCGTCCATGAAGAGCGTGCCCCTTTCAGCCTGTTGCAGAAGCCCTTTCTTCGCCTGATCCGCACCCGTGAAAGCACCCTTGGTGTGCCCGAACAACTCGCTCTCCAGCAGGCCTTCGGGAATGGCTCCGCAATTGATCGCCACGAACGGCCCCCGGGACCGAGTGCTGGTCAGGTGAAGCACTTTTGCGATCAACTCCTTGCCCGTGCCGCTTTCCCCGTAGAGACAGACCGTCGAGTCGGTGGCGGCGATTTGCGACACCTGGAGCAGAACCTGCTGCATCTTCTCGCTCGACGCAATGATGTTGTCGAAATGGTAGCGTTCGCGCACGAGGGTCCGCAGCCGTTCCACTTCCATTCTGAGGCTGCCCACCTCCAGGGCTTTCTCCAGACGATACAGGAGATCCTTGGCTTCGAACGGTTTGGTCATGAAGTCGTAGGCCCCCTTTTTGGTGGCTTCGACGGCTCCGGCGATTGTCCCGTAGGCGGTCAGGATGATCACGGGGAGGTAGGGCTGAACCAGGAGCAGCTTCTCCAGCAGCACCATGCCGTCCATCTCCTCCATTTTGAGATCCAGCACGGCTGCGCTGTAGACCTCCTCCTGCGCGGCGGTCAGAGCTTCCTCTCCCCGCTCCGCAAGCGTCACCCGGTACCCGGCCCCTTCCAGGCGGGCCTTCATCAGGGTACGCAGCCCCCGATCATCATCCACGACAAGGATCTTTTCTCCCGCCATTGAATCCCTTATTTCAGCAACTCGCGTTCCTTGCGATCGATTTCGGAATCGATGTCCCGGGAACGTCGAATCTGTTCGCTCAGCTCTTCGATGGCCGATTCTCTCTCTTTAATTTCCTGTCGCAACTGTTCCTGTTCCTTCTGATCGATTTCGGTATCGATGTCCCGGGAACGTCGAATCTGTTCATTCAGTTCTTCGATATCCGACTTTCTGGCTTTGATCTCTCTGCGCAGCTGCTTGCGGTCCTTTTCGAACGCAACGGTCTTTCTGAGCAGCTCCACCCAGAATTTGGCCTGGGATGCCCAGGGGCTGTCCGGGTATCTCGCGATGAGCTCTCGAAAATACTTCAAGGCTTCCGACTGGTTATAGATCGGTGCGGGTGGATAGGCATGGACGACGCCCAGATTGAAAAGCGCCGTGGCGCACCCGTCGTCCGAGTCACACGTTTCGAGTGTCTTTTTGTTCGCCTCCGCAAAACCGCTGAAATCCCCGCCCGTCAAGGCTTCCTGTGGAGGAAAAAGCGGAATGGAGGCGGCGGGAACGGGGGGGGGCGGCTCGGGCGTCTTCGTCGAACACCCGCCCAGCACAACGAGAAGGAGCACCAGCCCCGCAAGTCTTCTGTATACAAGGGTATGTGTGGCCATCATGCTCAAACCTTCGGATCAGCCCGCAGCGATATCGATTTCCCGGACGATCTCAAACCGACGATCTATTGTAAGCAAAATTTGCGGGAAGAGTAAACACTATGGTTGCACCGCTTGCAGGCTCGTTCTCCGCCCAGATTCGCCCTCCATGGGCAGTGACGATATGGCGGGCGATTGCCAGGCCCAATCCGGTTCCCTGGTGCCGTTTGCCTCGATGGTGCGGACTCCGGTAGAAGCGCCCGAACACCTTTTCGACATCTTCTTCCGGAATTCCATGCCCCGTGTCCGAAACTCTCACCTCCACCACCCTCCCTTTCTCCCGGTCATCTCTTTTCAGGACGGTGGTTATGGAAATACGGCCCCCCTCGGGGGTGAATTTCAGCGCATTGCTCATGAGATTGTCAATGACCTGCCGCATCCTGGATTCATCGAGCATGAGGAGCGGCAGATTCCCGGTTCGGATGGTCTCGACCCCGATGTTTTTCTTCCTCGCAATGGGGTCCAGCCCTTGAACGCTTTTCTCTATGAGGGTCTGAAGGTCACACGGCGCGTACTGGTATTCCATCATTTCACCTTCCATCCGGGAAAGATCCAGGATGGAGGAGATGCTCACAAAAAGCCGTTCGCCGTTGCCGCGCACGACCTCCAGGATTTCCTTCTGTGAAGACGAGAGCGGTCCGGGGATTTCCTCCAGCAGGAGGGCGATTCCTTCGCGGATGGCGGTGAGGGGAGTGCGCAGCTCATGCGAGACATGAGCGGTGAAGTCCGCCTTGAGCTCTTCGAGGCGGGCCAGTTGTTCCGTCATCCAGTTGAAGGTCTCGGCAAGCTCCACGACTTCCAGAGGCGCCCTCAGGTCGAGGGAGCGGGTGAACTCCCCCCGGCCCACTCTGCGCATTTCCTGGGCCAGGTTTTTCAGAGGCCTGCTCATCCCGCGCGCATGGAAAAAAGCGAGCATGAGGGCGCCTCCTATGCCGGCAACCGTCAGCCAGCCCATGTCTCGGGCGGCGGATTCCGCCATGTCGCGGGCTTCCACGGTCTTGGCGCCGATGAGTTCTTCACGGTGGCGAACGAGCTCATTGCCGCGTTCGAGCAACCCCTCGGCGATTCCTTTTCTGGTCTGGTCCTCGGTACCCTTCCCGGGCACGGCCCGCTTGAACTCCTCGTCGTAGCGGGTGTGTAGGTCCTTGATTTCCGCGATCAGACTCCGTTCCGGCTCGGAATCGACCAAGGCGTTGATCCTGGCCAGGGCTTCAGCGAAGTCCTGCCTCGCCTCGATATAGGCTCCGTGGAGAACCGGGTCCTGAATCAGCATGTATTTTTCCGCATTGCGCATCTCCACCAGAAAGGTCTTCAAGAGCCGCCTCTGTTCCTTCAGGCACACGGTATCCACCTCGACAATGCGTCCGTTGAGCCGGATGAGCCAGTTGAGCTTGTCGAGGGCGTACAGGCTCACCACGAGGACGAGTAGGATCAGTACGCCCTGGGCGAAAATCACGCGCCAGAAAATTCTTAGCCTCATGAGGTTCACTCGTTTCGGACCCGGAGCGCCATCGGCTCTTCAGGCCGCTTTCAGAACCGTGTCGGAATCAGGCAGACATCCCGGGAGCGCCAAGCCCGGCCCAGATCGCATGGGCGACAAGCCCTTCCCGGCATTTCGCCCGATGCGCCCGGTCCGGCATCATTCTCGCCCCGTCATTTCCAGTGCCTCCCCCACCCTTCGGGAACTCGTCGCCGGAGCTTTTCCCTTTCCCGGAAAAACACCAAGCCCCGCCGAGCGATGAAAGAAACTCCGGAATGAGCATGCCGGTCTCGGATATCACCCCGGCAAGAAACACACCCGTGCCGGTCTTAAGGTATACAGGAGATCTTTTAAATTATATCCTGTTATCCCCGAGAAAACCACAGGCAGCCCGTATCCGGGGAGCGGCGGGACAATTCCTTCCCGTGATCGGAACAGGACTTTTCCGTTCGAGACGGCGTTGAAAGAACCAGCCACGCGCCTTCCCGTCCCCATGGGCACGGCGATGCCGGAGCAGATCGTGAACGTCAGCATGAACACCGCGCCGTCGAGGAAGGCCGCAGGCGGCGCGACAATGCGCCGAATCGAAGCAAAACCCGGCAGATGCGCACGGAATCAAGCACTGGATCGAAATGCGAGGAGCAGTTGCCGTCGATGTAGATCGTCTCGATCTTGACCTCGCATATTTCGATGTTCTTGCGTACGCACTGGAGGAGCATATCCGTTTCAAACTCATAGCCGTCGCAGGGACTGTCGAGCAGATCGGCAACGAACGACATGGGAATCCCGCGCAGGCCGGTCTGGGTGTCGGTTATCCGGCGTCCCGTCATGAGGCTCAACAGGTTCACGACGACGAGATTTCCGATCCTGCACCGAAATGGAACCTTCCGTCCGAAGGATCTGACTCCCAGGATCAAGGCTCCGGGACGGTTTCCAAGCGCCTTGACGATCCCAAGGGTGTCTCGGGCGGTGTGCTGACCGTCCGCGTCCGCCGTGACCACTCCGATGCCGTCGGGAAACAACCGCGCGATGTGTCCCAGGCCGGTCTTCAGCGCCGCACCTTTTCCGAGGTTCTCGCGGTGACGGATGATAAGGGGTTCGTCGAATTCGGAAAAGCTATCGAACAACGAGTGGAATTCCGGCCCGCTTCCGTCATCCACAACGACTACCGCCCGAACAAGTCGGCTCGCTGTGAGGGATTTCAGGAGTTCCGTGAGAGCCTCCGACGGTCTGTAGGCAGGAATGAGTACCACGGCGCCTTCGTTTCGCACGTTTCACCTCTCAGCATTCGTCGTCAGAACATGCCGGGTCCGGTAAGCCGATTCGATCAACGAATCGATCATTTCATTGCCGGGGTCGATCGTCAGGGCATGCCGATAGGAGGCAATCGCCCTGTCGACCAACTCCAGCACCCGCTCGGATGAACCGCCCTCGCGCCGCGCCGATTCGGCCCTCCTCATGTAGCAACTGCCCAGATTGACGTGCGCGGCCCAGTACCGTGGGTTTATCTCGAGGGTCTTCAAGAGCTCGGCTTCCGCCCGATCGAGCCGGCCCGACTCCAGGTAGACGGCCCCCAGGGTGTTTCGGGCCCTGTCCTTGTTCCCGCTCTTTGAGACGACGTCCTCCCACAAGGTGATCTCATCCTTCCAGACGGCATTCCTTGCGTGCGTCATCGCAGAAAAAAGAAGTACCGCCACGCCAAGCAACAAACACACCGCCCGCATTGCCCATGGTTGTCCCGCCCGGTATTTCTCGGCCAACAGAACGACCCCGGACGAAATGGCCACAAACGCCCCCACCGACGGCAGGTACACCCGGTGCTCGTAGATCACGTCAACGATCGGCACAATGCTGGACTCAGGCAACAGAGCCACAAGAAACCAGAAAATCCCGAACGCGGTCAGCCTCCATCCTCCCGCACCGGAGCGCGAGCGACTCGCCAGGAAGGCCCCGACGAACAGCACGAAGAGAATCAGCAGGGTGGAGTACACGACTTGCGAATTCAAAAACACCGTGTGGATCGGATGATCGTAGTCGAGGTTCTGGTCGAGAGGGAGAAAGATCAAGCCGATATAGACCGGGATTACGGTGAGCTGAGTCAGAAAATAGTCGTGCCTGGACATGCCGGTCAGCACTCTCGAACGGTCGCCCAACTGACTCAGGACGGATGCATCGCCGTCGAAATCGACCGCGCCGAGCGGTATCACGGCGAAGGTCAGGATGAAGGGGACGAGCCGCGCCAATCTTGCGGCCCGGCTGCCTGAAGTCTTGCCGAAGAACAGGTATTCATAGAGCGCCACGATGATTGGAATGGTGAAGGATATCTCCTTGGTCTTCATGGCAAGGACGGTCGAAGACAGCGCCAGCCCATAAAGACAACAGGCCGCGACGGGGCGACGATGCATTGCGTTGAGGCGACTCCCGGCATATGACACAACCGCTGCCAGGTAGAACGAAGTGGCCAGGGAAGCGAATCTTTGCACGACATAGGTCACGGCCTGTGTCTGAATCGGGTGCGAGACAAAAAAGAGGGCGGCAAAGAACGCGATGAGGCGGCGTGGGCCGGTTTGGGCGTCGTCGTGTCGCTCGCCGCCCATGACCGTGGAACGCATCCCGGGGGTCCTGAAAGTCAGGAGCACGAGAAAGTAGACGAGAAAACCGTTGACGACATGGATCAGTAGGTTCACCGCGTGAAATCCCGCAAGTTTCAATCCATGAAGACCATGGTTCAACGCAAAGGTGAGAAAACCGACGTATCTCATCTTGAAGTCGAAGTAATACGGGTGATCCGCAACCCGTGACGGTTCGATGAAGTTGCCGAAATCCCGGATGATGGAATTGGAAACGATGTTTCTCACATCGTCGAAATGAAACGATGCGTCGAAGGTATTGGAATAGGATAGAAAGGCGGTCAGAGCAACGACCGAAAGATGGAGAGCCGGTTCGTGCCACAGTGAGGCAGGAAATCGGCTTCGCTGCGGAATCATTTGCCCTCCCATGCGAGAGGTCGGCCCAAGGAAGGCTTGTGGTTCCCGCGATTCGAATGCCTTAAAATCACCAGTCGCTTTCTCATGCGAAACACTTCTTCATCGCAAAGGTTAACGTATTGTTCCGCCCCGCGATTATTCGTTGACTCCCCTGTTTTTTCAATATTACATTGATGGCCGGGTTGCCGCAATATCATGATGTTTTCAGTGTGTCCGGCAACTTGCGGGAACAGGACGACCGGGCGCGGGTCGTGTTCCGGGACGGCGACGGTGCCGCAGAGGAGGAAGCGATGGATTTCCTGAAAAGGTCCTTGCATGGGATCGTGTTTTGCGCGTTGGCGTTGTTCCTGGCATCGGGTTGGATCGTGTCCGGAGCCGGAGCCGGCCCGGACGGGCAGGGCACCGGAGTGTCGACCGGCCTGGAAGGAGAGGACCGGCCGGCAGCGCGGCGTCCCATGAGCCGGTCAAATCCGCAGGGGAATCCTTTGCAGGATTCGAACCAGCCTGTCGGCATCGCCGTCGATTCACAAGGCAACGCCTATGTCACGGGACAATGGGTCAATACGTCCGGCAACTCCGATTTCGCGACGATCAAGTATTCCAAAGCCGGTGCGGCGGCCTGGGTGAGACACTACAACGGCCCGGCCAAAGGCGACGACCTTGCAGGCGGAATCGCCGTGGATTCCGCGGGAAACGCCTACGTCACGGGAGCTTCCCCAGGGACGGGCACTCAAGAGGATTTTGCGACCGTGAAGTATTCAAGGAGCGGCGAGCAACAATGGATCAGGCGATACAACGGACCGGTATCGAGGTCCGACTGGCCGACCGGGATCGCCGTGGATTCCTCCGGCAACGCCTATGTCACGGGCGACAGCCAGGTGTCCGACACCCGGTGGGATTTCACCACGGTGAAATACGATTCGGCCGGCAAGCAACTCTGGGCGAAGCGCTACAACGGTCCTCTCAAAGGGTCGAGCAGGCCGTCGGGCATCGCGGTGGATTCCTTCGGAAACGCCTATGTGACGGGGACATCCCAGTCAGGAGAATCGGAATTTGATTTTGCGACTGTCAAGTACGACTCCTCCGGCAAACAGATTTGGGCCAGGCGCCACACGCGAAGCGGCAGTTCCGTCAACTACCCCGTGGGGCTGGCCGTGTCCAAGAGTTCCGTGTACGTATCGGGCGGCACTCAAGGAAGCTCCTCTTCGCAGGATTACACCACGGTGAGCTACGACAAGACGACCGGCAACCGGAAATGGGTGAAAAATTTCGACTCGGGCACAGGGAACGATAACCCGAGCGCGGTCGCGGCCTGTGGAAACGTGGGCGCATATGTGACAGGGTCATCGGGCGACGGGGATTTCCTGACCGTCAAGTATGATTCCTCGGGCGCCCTCGTGTGGACGAAAAGGTACAACGGGCCTGCCCGCGGCTCTGACTTTGCACGGGCCATCGCCGTGGACTCGAGCGGAGCCGCCTATGTGACCGGACAATCGGACGGATCGGGCACCGGCACGGACTTTGCCACCATAAAGTACGGACCGGGGGGCAAGACGTGTTGGGTGCAGCGATTCAACGGGAAGGGGAACGGCCAGGACACCCCGAGCGCCATCGCCGTCGACAGTGCCGGGAACGTTTACGTGACGGGCCAGTCGCAATTGTCCTCCTCGGACGATTTTGGCTTCGCGACCGTCAAGTACGACTCCAGCGGCAAACGAACCTGGGTCAAATACTATTCCGGGCAATAGTGCATCAGGCGCAGCTGCGGTATGGAATCGGCAATCCATCGATGGTTCCCCGTATTCCCCGAAATCGCGCACCCCTTCGAGATGATCCCCATCCCTTCGGGGTGCTCCGCAGCCGTAAACCGCGCCTGATCCACGATATGGCTCGGTTTGCGTCAGGCGCCGGTCAGGGGTTGTTCACATACCGTTTGCAGTTCGGGCAGAACAGCCTGTTGTATACGTCGTAGTAGGCGTCCGTCTTGCCGCACGAAGGGCACTGCAACCCTTGCGCCCCCGCCCCGCCCGGTCTCCCCCCGGAAAGCGCGTTCCCCCGGAGCGAGTCGCGAATCTCCGTCAGCAGAACCATCGCTTTGTTGATCTTCCAGTACCAGCATACGATTTCCCTGCAGATGAGAAAAATCACCGCGATCACGAGCAGGAACATCATAAAGCCGTACAGACTCCCGAAGTCGAATAACGGATTCATGGCGGCCGCATGACCCCATTGGGGCAACAGTGCGAAAAGAACGGCAAGAGAGAGTGAAACAACAGCTTTCATTCGAATCTCCTCGTCGGTTTGATGTTTCAACGACTCACCTGATCAAAACCAAGACCCTCCTCAACCTCACCCGTCGGACCAACACGCTTTGTCCACCGGACTTCGCCCGCGCTCGGCTCCCCCCTCACAAATTCATGTCCCCGGAGCAATTCGCGTTCGAGACGCTACAACACCAGGTCCCCAGGCTGCGCGGCGGGCCATGCCCCGTCTCCGCGTCGGAAAGATCGTCCGCGGGAGTGCGCCGGTCGGACACATAAAAGGGAAAAGCTTCATGCCCTCCCGTCAGCAATACCGTCTTGAGCACAATCGCCATGGCGCCGGCGTCACCCGCGAAGCTTGGAAACAGGCTCATCCGATAGCTTCATTTCCACACAAGCTCCTATCAGGATTCCCTCCACGCGAACGGACACTCCTTCGAAGGCCATGACTATTATTGATGGATATAGTTTATTGTGTATCATGAACTACGCTTTATTGGTCAAGTCTAATATCAATATATATAGAATGTCATGTCAACAAAAATCATCAATGAATATGACTATATTCTATATTTTCATAATTCCAATTCCTTAGAAAGCAGGCACTAAATATTCCTACTCTAATCACGGAATAGGAATCCTTTTACTTTCCACCTTGGATCTTCAAGTTGATTCCATCATAACAGGACAGGGATCTCGTTCCTTTTCTTCCGGTAAAAAAATAAGGGGGCCCGCGAAGCAATGGAACGCACGCCGAGCGTCAATGCCGTTCGGCAGGCCGGACAAGCGAACGGTTCGGCTCCACGGCGGGAAGAACCCATCCCGCTACGCTTCACTTCGGCGAAGTCGGGTGGGCGGACTTCCGCAGTATCGGATTCCACGGATGCAGAGGCGGGGATTCAACCGGGAACCCGCTTGACATCCGTACGATTTGCAATGAGGATACGTGACGGACGGCCGTTCCGGCGGTTGAGACCGCTTTTGAGCAGGGTTGAGTCGACCGTCTCCGCTCCGGCTTTCGACAATCCCCGGGCGGGAAGAACCGCCCCTGGCGATCAATGGGCTTCCAACGCGGCAGCCCGATGCTTCTTCAGTTTCGCGTTCCGGGAGCCGATTGAGTGTCAGGAATGACAACGGCGCCTCGCGCATGGGAAAGCGCGGAAACGGGTCATTCGGGCAAGGAACGGAGCGTGAGCGGGGGAGGTCTTGTGTCCTGCGGAAACCCTATTGAAAGAGGAGATTGCGATGCCCTACGTGAACATCAAGATCACCAGAGAGGGTGCTACGGCGGAACAGAAGGCCCGCCTCATCAAGGGAGTGACGAGTCTCCTTTCGGATATTCTGGGGAAGAACCCTCAGACGACGGTTGTCGTGATCGAAGAAGTGGACACCGACAACTGGGGCATAGGAGGCGAGACGGTAACGGTCAGGCGGCGCACGGGCCGTTAGCCGCACGCGGCCTCGCCGCTGCGGCGTCTTCGGGGGAGCGGATGCGCATTGCGGGAGTCGCTGCCCGCCGTGTGGAATCCGCTCGCGGGACGGCGGCACATCTGCAACGGAATGCTCGACCAGGGTGCAATCATGGCCACAATGATTCCGCACGACATCGACGAATTCACCACGGAAGGCGAACGCAAGTTTTACAGTTTCCTGGAAACGTTCGCAAAGCCGGACCGTGAGTTCACCACGTGGTATCTCCCCGACATCGCCGGGAAAGAACCGGATTTCATCCTCTACTGCGAGGAGATCGGCCTGATCGTCTTTGAGGTCAAGGACTGGGAGCTGAGCCAGATTCTGGAAGCGAACCCGTCCAGCTTCAAACTGCGCATGGGCAAGGCCACCAAGAGCCTGAAGAGTCCTCTTCACCAGGCTCGCGAGTATCTCAACTCCCTCAAGGACAGGCTGAAAGCCGACGGCAGGCTGTTGTCGACGGATGCGGCACATTACGGCAACCCCAAGGTCCCGATCGACTACGGGGTGGTTTTCCCGAACATCCGCAAGGACGAATACTGCCGGCGTGGACTGGACAGGGTGATCAACCTCAACCGCGTCTTTCTTTGGGACGACCTGCACGCGAGCTCGGAAATCTGCCTGGACGGCAGCGGCAGGTGTTTCCGCAGGAAGCTCCGGGACATGTTTCCGCCCAGGTTCCGCTTCAGCATCACCCGGGCGGAATACAATCACCTGAAGCATCTGCTTTTCCCCGTGGTCCGCATCACTCAACCGGAACGGGATGCGTGCGCCTATGTGGATCCTTCCAGGCGGTTGAATGTGCTCGACGACCGCCAGGAAGCCCTCGCACGGAGGTTCGCTCCGGGCCGGCACATCATCACGGGACCCCCGGGAAGCGGGAAGACCCTCATCCTGGTTCACAAGGCGGTGTTCCTGAGGCTCTACAGGCAGGACGTCAAGAACATGCTCTTCGTCTGCCACAACGCTTCTCTCGTCAATTACGTCAAGCGGCTGCTTTCGGAGAAGAAAGCGGGGTTCGGACCGGGCGGGGTCGAGGTCTGCCATTTCTTCGAGCTTTGTTCGAAGATCCTCGGGGAAGAAATTCGCTTCGACAGTGCGGACAAGAGCTATTACGAGCTTGTGGTCGAGGAGACCCTTGCGCGCCAGCGGACCGAAGGAGTGAAGTACGATGCCGTTCTGGTCGACGAAGGCCAGGATTTCACCCCGGCTATGGGCAAGGTGATCGTCAATCTGCTCGATCCCGACTCGAATGATCTGACCGTGGCCCTCGATGAAGGACAAAGCCTGTACGGCGAGGGCGCGTTCTGGGATGTTCCGGAAAACGGGACAAAGGTCCGCATCGATCGGGTCGGTTCATCCTACCGTTTCACCAGCGAAATAAGGCAGTTTGCGTTCGGCTTCATGAAGTATGAGAATGCCGGCGAATCGGCGCTCCCGCCCGAATGCGCGGTTCATGGGCCAAAACCCGTCATGACCCGGATGGGGGACATCGGAGAGCTGGTTTTTCACGTGGCGGACATGATCAAGGCATTGCACGCCTGTGGGGAATATCCCCTGTCGGAAATGGCCGTTCTCTATTCCGTGCGGTTCACCCGGGATGCGAAAGGAGAGCGGGTTTCATTGCCCGAGCTGCTCATCGGGGCGCTGGAATCCAGGGGCATCATCGCCGACTGGACCACGGAAAACTACAGCGCCAGGCGTTCCTACGACATTTCGACCGACAGGGTATGCGTATCGGCCATCCACGGTGCCCGGGGCCTCGACTGGGCCTGCGTTTTTCTGCTCGGTCTGGACGAACTGGCACCGGACATCGGGCTGACGGATCGCGCCCGGCGATACGCCTTCGTGGGGATGACGAGAGCGCGCCACAGGCTGTGCATCCCTTATGTCCGCAGGAACTCGCTGATCAGGAACATGTCGACCTGTCTTTAGGACACGGCTGTGGGAAAGAGCGCCTGAGGCCGACGGTCCTCCGAGCCTTCCCGGCGGCGCGGGCGGCGCCTTCGGGGCGATGTCCGCTCAGGGCTTGCGGACAAAATCGGGGTAGAGCAGCCGCATGCACTCCGGACAGATGGAATGCGTGAACTCCGCCTCGGTGTGGTCTTTCACGTAACTCTCAATGTCCACCCAGGAATCCTGCCTGTCGTAGGGCGCATCTTTCTTGCGAATCTTCTTGCAATTGGCGCAGATGGGAAGAAACCCCCGCAACGTCTTGATTTCTCTCAGCGCATTCTGCAGCTCCTCGTTGAGGACGATCAGGTCGTTGGTCCTTTCAGCAAGCTCCTGATAAGCCAGCTGGATTTCGTCCCTCGCCCTTTTCAGTTCGAGATGCGCATGCACTCGAGCCAGCAGCTCCTCGGAATTGAAAGGCTTTGTCACATAGTCGGTCCCCCCGGCCTGAAACCCCTTGACGATGTCCTCCTCATCGGTCTTGGCGGTCAGGAAGATGATCGGAATGGCCTGACCGTCCGGAAGCTCGCGGATTTTGCGGCAGACCTCGAAGCCATCCATCTCCGGCATCATCACATCAAGAAGAATGAGATCGTAGTCGTCGGCAAAGACCATATCGAGCGCCTGCGTGCCGCTGGTGGCAAAGGAAAGGGAATAGCCGTCCCGGCGCAGAATATTCCCGAGTACTTGAATATTCTTGGAAATATCATCCACGATCAGAATGTTGCACTGCCCGTTGTGGATCCTGCTCACCCCCGCTCCTTTGCAGACAGAGCTCACTTCCTGACGCCGGCCACGAACTCGGGATACGCGTCGAGCGCCCGGCGGATGTTTTCAACGTCGAAACCGGCCGTATGAAACAACAGATTGTCGGCATATGTCGAAAGATAGCTCACTCCGTAGCGGTCGCCCAGCGCCTTGATGCGGCAGCCGAAGTCTTCGATTTCCGAGATGTGCTGCTTGCGGCTGACGATCTCCCAGCGATCCATCAGCTCATTCTCCAGAAAAGCGACGATTTCATCCCTGACATGTTCCGGCAGCGACGAGACGGAATCCGCGGATGCGAGGCCGGAAGCCTGGGGACGTTTCGCCGGAATCGTCCGCGCTTTCCGATCATGGATGAACTGGTGCAGTTCCTTAAGGAGTTCCGGCTTGCTGAAAGGCCTGACCAGCCACCCGTCGAACCCGCTCCTCTCGAGGCGCTCGATCTCTTCCTTCATGCCCGAGGCCGTCAGAGCGACAACGGGAATGCGCCTTGTTCCGGGATTTCTGCGGAGTCGCCGCAGCGCCTGATAGCCGTCCATCCCGGGCATCCTGATGTCCATCAGGATGAGGTCGGGGTTCGCGGTCTCGGCGGCCTGCAGAGCCGTTTGCCCATTGTCCGCCTCGATGACTTCGACCCGGGTGTTCTGCAGGAATTCCTTCACGAGTTTGCGGTTGAGGTCGAGGTCGTCCACCACGAGCACCTTTGCCTTGTCCAGCAGGATCGAATCGACATCGGACGTTTCGGCCTGTTCGGCCCGGTCAGTCTCGGCCGCCTCAGACACATCCGGAAGACGGATTTCGAATACGCTTCCGGCACCGGGGCGACTTTGCACGGAGATCGTTCCCCCGAGCATTTCCACCAGGCTCTTGGAGATGGTGAGGCCCAGCCCCGTGCCGCCATACACGCGCGCTCTCTGCCCGGATTGCTGTCGAAACGACTCGAATATCCGGTTGTGAGCCTCCGGCTGGATCCCCATTCCCGTGTCCTCGACAACCATCACCAGGCAGAAGCTCCCATCGCCCGCCCCCGCTTCCCTCCAGGCCGAAAGCCTGATCCAGCCGCTTTCGGTGAACCGCAGAGCGTTTCCCACCAGGTTGAAGAGGATCTGCCTCAACCGCACCTCGTCCAGGAGCACGCATTCCGGAACATCGGAGGCGATGGACGTGATGAACTGCAGACCCTTGTCCTGTATGATCCAGGAAAAGACCTTCTCCAGATCGACAAAGACGGAGCGGAGCACCACGGGTTCATATTGGATTTCCATCTTCCCCGCCTCGATTTTCGACAGGTCGAGGATATCGTTGATGAGCGACATCAGATTTTTCCCGCTCGACTGGATCGATTGAAGATAGTTCTTCTGGCGCGGGTCGGTGATCAGAGGGCTGAGGAGCGACGTGAAACCGAGAATGGCATTCATCGGCGTCCTGATTTCATGGCTCATGTTCGCCAGGAACTCGCTCTTTGCCTTGCTGGCGGCCTCGGCCGTGTCCTTTGCCCGTTCGGCCTTCTCCTTTTCCCTGCGTTCCGTGACGTCGACCAGCAGCCCTTCATAATAATAACCTCCACCGCTCGTCCCGGGCACTCTTCGGGCCGAAGCGGACACCCACACGGTGCTGCGGTCCTTGCGATACAGCTCGGTCTCGAACCCGACGATGCGCCCCTGCTCGGCCAACACGCGCTCGAATTCCTCGTGGTCCTTCGGTCTGACGTAGAGCTGCCGGCCGATATCGGTCACGCTGGTCAGCAGTTCCTTCTCGGAGGCATATCCCAGCATTCGGACCATGGAAGGATTCACCGTCAGGAAATGGCCCTTGCCGGGGGTACGTTGAAAGATGGCTTCCGTTGCATTCTCGAAGATGCCGCGGTACTTCTCCTCCGCCTGCTGGAGCGCCACCTGGCTTCTCTCGAGGTCCACCGACATTTCGTTGAAGACACGCCCCACGTCGCCGATTTCATCGCCCGAAGGCAGGTGCACCGTCTCGCCCAGGTGTCCCTTCTGGAGCTTGAGGATCGCTTCGCGAAGCAGCGACATGGGCCTTGTGACGAAGCGCGTGAGCAGGAAGTTGAGAAGGCCCGACATGAGGACCAGGATCGTCACCAGCAACACCACGAAGATCATGACGAAGGACTGGGTTTCTCTCTCCAGCCCTGAAACGTCGTAGTAGAGCCGTATGTACCCCACCGGCATTCCGATGACCCCAATCTGTCGTGTGTAGACTCCCAGTGAGGGGAACCGGGGGGTGCGGTACCTGGGCAGCAGAGTGGACGATTCGGAGAGGGCCCGACGTTCCGAGCCTTTCATGGGAACGGCGAAAGCGTCCTCCGTGGCCAGGAAAACCTGGCCGTCCGGAAGGCACACCGTTATTCCGACAATTCCTTCGACCTTCAGCATGTCCTGCAGCGACGCCGCGAGCGCCTTCTTCTGCCCGGCGAACAGCTCATTGGCGAGGTCTTCGCGCTTTTGATGGAACACGGTGTCCAGCAGCAGAAAAATCTTTTTTTCATAGGCGGCGTGGCGGCTCATCTCGAAAGGATAGAGAATCGCAAAGGAAAGGACGGCGATCAGGGCGGAAGTCCCCAGAATAGCCGCACTGATTTTGAAACGCAGACTTCGGATCTTCATCCACACCCTCGGAAAGGAGAACCGGGCAACTCCCGCCTTCGCGCCGGCAAGCTTCACGGCGCGGAGGCCCTACGCGAAACCGGCGACGCCCTCCGCGCCGATTGCAGCCGAGCGCCCTCCCCGGCTACCGGGGCGGCAGCATCAGGGAAGCATCGTCTTCAAATAGTGAGGCCGTCCGTCCCTGACCTCCATGATCACCACGCTCTTGACCGGATCTCCATGGCCGTTGAAGGAAATGACCCCCGTCACGCCTTCGAAGGAGCGTGTCTCGGCCAGTGCGGCACGAATCCTGCCCCGCTCCGCGGAACCCGCCCGCTTGATGGCATCAGCCAATACCATGACCGCGTCGTAGGCCAGGGCCGTCCCGGTGCCGAAATCGGGCACGTCGCCGTATCGTGCCGTGAATTCCCTCGACCGCCGTGAATCCATGGCCGGTGTCCAGTGCGATGAGTAGTACGCCCGTTTGAGACGGTCTCCACCCTTGGCCAGAAAGCTCGGATTGGCCAAACCGTCTCCGCCCACAAATTTGGATGTCACCCCTTTGTCCTGGGCGAGTACGGCAATGAGACCGCTTTCGTCATATCCCGACAGGAAAAGAACGTCCGCCTGCACGCGGCCCGCGTCCCGGACCAGATCCTCGAAATCCCTCTGCCTGGACTTGTATTCCCTCACCAGGATCACCCTGCCGCCCAGCTGTTCAAAGTGTTTCTGGAAGACCTGGCAAATCCCGGTGCTGTACTCGCTTGCCAGATTGACGAACAGGGTTGCGGTGGAGGCCTTGAGGTCTTCTCGCGCGAATCGCGCCAGAGCGGCGCCCTGGACCTCGTCGGTGAAGCAGACGCGAAAGATGCAGTTGCCCACCCGCGTGATATCAGGATCGGTCGAATGGTTCGTGATCATCGGCACACCTCGGGCTTGAGCCACTTTTGCAATCGGCAGTGAATGCGGGCTCCGGGACGCACCCAATATGGCGACGGCATCGGAATCCGCCGCCCGCTCCGCCGCGAGGTGGGAGCCGATGGGGGTGCTCCGATTATCGTGGATCTCCAGTCGGAGCCGTCGGCCCAAAACGCCGCCGCGCGCGTTGATTTCCTCCACCGCGATCCGCACGCCCCGAACGGAGGTTGCGTTGGTGTCCGTGGCTTCCCCGGTCAAGGCATAGATGGCCGCTATCTCGATGACATCCGCGGCCTGCGCGGGAAACGCCGCAACGGCCGCGGCCAGCGCGATGAACATCCAAAAGGCGCCCCTCATCGCGTTCCCCTGCAGTTCGCCATGGTCCATCGGCCCTCCGGTCCGCTGCACCGCCTGCCGGCCGGCATTTTCATCGAGGCGGATTCTTCCATCATTCCGGTTTGATGGTTTGGTAATACCTGGGGCTCCCTTTCTCCCATTTCAACATCACGATTTCCTTGTCGATCGGATCTCCCCCGCCGTGATAGCTTATCAGTCCGGTCGCTCCCCGAAAGTCCAGGGTGCCCGCCAGGCAATCCCGGATCCTGGCTCGATCCGACGTCCCCGCCCTCCTGATCGCATCCACGAGAAGCATCACGGCGTCATAGGCCAGGGGCGCGCTGAAGCTCTTGATTTCCGCGCCGTACTTCCGGAAATAGAGTTCCTTCAGGCGAAGGCTCTCGGCACGCGGAACGGACGGATGCCACGGCGCCGACTGGTAGCTGCCCTCAACGGCATCCCCGGCGTATATGGAAATCTCATCCCACGCATCACCGCCCAGGAACGTGGCACGTATTCCCATGGACACCCCCTGGCGGATCAGCAGCCCGCTGTCTCGCGTATAACCGGGAACATACACGACATCCGGCCTGGCCCGCCTGATCTGCTCCATGATATCGGAAAAATCGACCGCCTTGCCGCGATACTGGACTTCACATGCGACCTTCCCACCGTAGAGCTGAAAGGATTCCGAGAAGCAATCGGCCAGCATCGCGCTGTAGTCCTCATCGATGTTCTTGGCCACCGCCACCCTTCTGGCCCCCAGTTCCTTAAAGGCGAACCGGGCCATGGCTCTTCCCTGAAAGGAATCCACGAAGCATATGCGAAAGATGTAGTCCCCGACCCGGGTCACCATCGGATGAGTGGAACCGGGACTGATCATGGGAATCCCCGCTTTCTGCAGAACGGGAGCCATGGCCAGCGAATGGGAGCTCCAGTGGGCGCCGATCACGGCGGTCATCCCCAGCCGGACCGCTTCTTCGGCCGCTTTCACGGAACCGATGGGGGTGCTTTGATTGTCCAGGAACACGAGCTTCACCGGACGCCCCTGCAATCCGCCCCCTTCGTTGACCTCTTCGACGGCAAGCTCCAGCATGGGAATCAGCGGCCCGTTATGCGTCGCCGCGATCCCGGAAAGGGAGAAGATCGCTCCCACGGTGATGGATTCAGCGGCCAAACCCGGACATGCAGACAGGACTATGGCCAGCAGGATCATCACGCAAAGGCTGCCGAACCGTCGCATCATCGATCACCCATCCGGTACAGGGGTCGCCGTCCGCTTGCCCGCATCCACTCACGGGATGGAACTCAGCCGGAGAGGGCACACCCGAAGGGCGGCAGCCGTCATGACCTTGAACGCAATCCCAGTCGGTTCGGCCGCCGGAACCGGCTGACCGTCGGGGGATAGACGTCCCGTCCGCGGCTTCTTCGGTGCTCCGCCCGCACCAGCGCCGGAGCGGTTGCTTTCCTTGCGCGAGGGCAAATTGGGCCGGCAACGGCCATTACAGTGTACGCACATGTTACGGCAAAGGAATGAAATAACAAAGCATTTTCTTTTCACCGGAGCCAGTTCCCGCATCTCGGGTTCGCCCAGGACTCCGGAGCCGATGCCGGGCGCCGGACCGGCACCGGCATACGTAAAGATACGCTGGGGACGACCCGTGGAGTGTCGAGGAACACGTCTTTTGTCTGCACTCTTCGGACGGCCGGAGGCCAACAAATGCGTTCAACAGGGAGCGGAATGTGGTATGATTTAAAGCAATGCGTTTATCCTGTTGAAGCAGACAGTCTATTGCCCGGTGAACCGTTTGAGCGGGAATGTGGCCGTCGCGCGCCTTCTCGAGAAAGGGAGGCGGGGGGTGCCGTTCGTTCCGGCGGCCGCCTCCAGGGGTAGTCATGCCGAAAAAACCATCCTATGAAGAGCTGAAACGGAAAGTGGACCTTCTCGATCGGGCTGTTCGAGAGAACGCGAGGGTGGAGGCGGACCTCCGGGAGGAATTGGAGAAGCTCCGGGCACTGTACCAAGCGGCGGTCTCGCAGTCGGACGACCTGCTTCGCGAGAGTGAGGAACGGTTCCGATTCATGGTGGAAACCACCGGGGATGTCATCTACCGCCTGCATTATGACACCATGCGCTACGACTACCTGAGTCCCGGAATCCAGAAGCTCACCGGATATCCGCCGGAAGAAATCATGGACTCCGGCTTTTCCCGGCTGGTGACCCGAATCGATCTGCCCGGAAAGGAAGACGTCGATCCGGAAGTGCTGGTCAGAGATCGGCACGAAGGGAAAACCGGGGAGTACAGGGGAGACTACCTGATCGTGACCAGGACGGGAGAACGCAAGTGGTTGAGAGACCATTCCTTTCCCTGGTACGATGAGTCCGGCAGACTCGTGGGTTCTGTCGGAATACTGAGCGACGTGAGCGAATACAGGGAGGCCGAGGCGCTGGTGAGGCTGCGCACGGCCGACCTGGAGGAATCCGAAGAGAAATACCGGACGATCGTCGAGAACGTTCCGCTGGTCGTCTACCGCATAAGGCCGACGGGGGAATTGCTGTTCATCAATCAGTTCGTCGAGGAGATCATCGGCTATGGCCCGGCCGAGATACTCCGGGAGCCGGCTCTGTGGAGTAGAGCGATCTACGATGAAGACCGCTCAAGGGTCGCGGACCTCCGGAAGAAAGCGCTTCTCGACGGCAGGGAGTTCATCGCCGAATACCGTGTCGTGCACAAGAACGGCTCCATCGTCCACGTGATGGACCACGCCATCCCGACCCGGACGCCCGATGGCCGGGTGAACACGCTGGACGGCATCATCATGGATGTGACGGGGCGCGTGAAGCTCCAGGAACAACTCATTCGGAGCGAAGGAATAAAGACGATCAGCGAGGTTTCCGCCAGACTGGCGCACGAAATCCGCAACCCCCTGGTTTCGGCGGGCGGGTTCGCGCGGCGCCTGCTTTCGTCCATGCCCCCCAGCGACCCGAATCGGGACAAGGTGGAGATCATCGTCAAGGAAGTCAGCCGTCTCGAAGGCATCCTGCGCATGATCCTCAATTACATCCAGCCCATCGAGCTCGAGCTGTCGCCGGTGGACCCGAAATCACTGGTGGAAACGGCATTGCGCGGAATCGAAACGGACCTGAGGGAAAAGGCCGTTGCCATCCGCGCCACATTGCTCCCTGGCCTGCCCCGTATCGCGGTCGACGAGCTCCAGATGAAGCAGGTCTTGAAGAGCCTGTTGAAAAAGGCGCTGAGTCAAATGGTTCCCGGCGACACGCTGACCATCTCCTCCGCCCTGGAGGAGGACGTGATCGAGCTGTTGGTGCGTTATCCGGTCCGGAACCTGTCACCCGAGGACGTGGACCACTTCTTCTATCCCTTCACGACATCGAAGATGGACTACCCGGCGGCCGATCTCCCCATGTCGAAAATCATCGTGCACAAGCACGGAGGGGAGATCGAGGTTTCGCAGGAATCGCCCGGCCTTATCGCCATCCGGATCTCCCTGCCCGTCCGGTGGCGCCCCTTCCGGATGGAGGGACACTGACGCTTCCCTGTGCCGACGCAGGCAAGATGCGTTGGGCCGCAAACCCGTACCGGTCGTCCTCCTGACGGGGAGGGCGCAAGGCCTCCTTCGTCCGAACCGTTTTCGGATGCCGGCCGAGACTCGCCGAGATTTCCCGATTGCCGATCCGGCCCGTCTCGTCCTATGATGTACCTGGCCGAAGGCCGGCATTCCAGGACGGTCCCGGAGCTGAGCCGGACGGATGCCGCTCATGGACGGTTCCGGACTCGGAAACCGGCAACGGATTCCCCGTTGGTGCTCGTGACCTCTCGTGAACGTGGATCATCGCTTTGAAGACACAAAGAATCCAGGGTTTGACCCTTGCGCTGGCGGCAGCCGGATTTGCCACGATATACGACATCATCACCCGTTTCGGTTCCTCGGGAATCACGCCCTGGCAGATCCTTCTGACCAGGGCCGTTTTCGGACTGGCTCTCACAGCCGTCCTGGCCCGGGCTTTCCATCTGAATCCGCTGGGCAGAAATCGTCCGGGCATGCTGCTCACGGGACTCATTCTCGTCGTGGGAGTGCTTTGCTTTATTTTCGCCCTGTTTCGCCTGCCGGTGTTCGAGGCGGTTTTGCTTCTGTATCTCTATCCCGTCTTCGCCGCCCTCTTCTCGCCGTTCCTCGTCGATGAACGGATCGGTCTGAAGCTGTGGACCCTGATCGCCGTCGCCTTCTGTGGAACCGCATTTGTCCTGTGGCCGCAGGGCGCCGTCTCGGATGTCAACGGGGGACACCTCCTGGGGGTTGGATCGGGTTTCTGCCACGGGCTTGCCCTGACTCTGGTGCGCCGGTTCAGCAGGCACAACGGCGCCGTGACCCCATTTTTCTACTTCTGCGCGGTCGGGGCGGTGGTCTCGGCGGTCGCCGTGGGTCTCAGCCCGGCATCGACGCCCTTGAGCCTCGAGGGTTGGGCGGCTCTGGGCGGCATCGCCGTCACCGCGGGCCTTGCGCAGCTTTGCATGATCAAATCGGCGACCTGCATCTCCTCCGCGGAAGTCGGAATCGTCGGGATGTCGGAAATCGTCTTCGGCGGCCTTGCGAGCTACGTGCTGTTCAGTGAAGCCGTCGGCCTGCGTCAGATCCTGGGCGGGGTCCTGGTCGTCTCCAGCGCGGTCGTCCTGGCCCTCGACACCACCCGGGATGCGGCGGTCCGGCGGGAGCCGGCGCGAGCCCGTCCTCCCCGGCGAATTGGGGGACATTCCGTCGATTGAGGCCGCGGCTCGCCCGGGGTCCTTCGCAAGCGCCCGCTCAAACAACCTTTGACTGCTTTTGAATTGCTTGATAGTCTCCGGTTCCGACAGCCGCCGTTCGGGTTCGGTTCTCGATTCGCCCCAATTCACCGGGAGGACGCATCATGCTTTCCGCATGGCATCTGTGGATGATTCTGGCAATAATCCTCTTCATAGCGGAGATTTTTACGCCCGCATTCGTGCTTGCGTCCTTCGGAATCGGCTGCATGGCCTCCTCGCTTGCAGCGGGACTGGGCCTCGGCCTCAAGATGCAGATTCTCGGGTTCATCGCAGGAACCCTCGTGGCCTTCTTCACCGTCCGGCCACTGTTTACCCGGTATTGCTACAAGGCGTCCCCGCACACGCGAACGAACCTCGACGCACTGATCGGAACGATCGGTCGCGTGACGGAAACCATCGACGATGCGGGCGGTTCCGGTCGTGTCACGGTTGGAGGCGATGACTGGAAGGCCGTCGCCGCCAATGGAGAAACGATCGAAATGAATGCGCGGGTCGAAGTGATCGGGATCGAGGGGGTCAAGGTCATCGTAAGACGCGCTCCGACATCGAAATGAGGAGGAATTGACCATGGGATTGTTGATCGTCCTGACGGTACTGGCCGTGTTCGTTATCTTTTTCGCCGTGAGAGGGTTCATGATCATCCAGCAGAGCGAGACGATGGTCATCGAACGACTCGGAAGATACCACCGGACGCTTTCCTCCGGCATCAACATCCTCTGGCCCCTCTTCGACAAACCCCGACAGATCGAATGGCGTTACGTTCAGACCGACTCTTCCGGACGGACGTTCGTGCGCAGGGAAACCGTCAAGCGAATCGACCTTCGCGAGACGGTCTATGATTTCCCCAAACAGAGCGTCATCACGAAGGACAACGTGGTCACCGAGCTGAACGCTCTGCTTTATTTCCAGGTCATCGACCCCGTGAAGGCGGTGTACGAGATCGCCAATCTTCCCGACGCCATCGAAAAGCTCACCCAGACCACCCTCCGAAACCTCATCGGCGAGCTGGACCTGGATGAGACGCTGTCATCCCGGGACACAATCAACAGCAAATTGAGAGCGATACTCGACGATGCGTCGGACAAGTGGGGGGTAAAGGTCAACCGGGTCGAACTGCAGGATATCAGTCCTCCACCCGAGATCAGGGTCGCCATGGAAAAGCAGATGCGGGCCGAACGCGATCGAAGGGCGGCGATCCTCGAAGCGGAAGGGTTGAAGCAGGCCCGTATTCTTGAAGCCGAGGGAGCGCGGACCGCGGAGATCAACAAGGCCGAAGGGGAGAAGCAGGCCCGCATCCTGGTTGCCGAAGGGGAGGCGCTCGCAAGAGTCAGAACCGCCGAAGCGGAAGGCATGGCGATCAAGATGATCACGGAGGCCGTTGCCTTGAGCAAAGGCGACCCCACCAACTACCTGATCGCCGTCAAGTATATCGAGACGCTTAAGGAAATGGTGTCCGGACAGAACAACAAAGTGGTCTATCTGCCGTACGAAGCGACGGCGGTTCTCGGTTCCATCGGCGGGATAAAGGATATGCTGGAAACGATGCGGCCGATGCAGAACTTTCCCGGGAAGCCCGCGAAGGAATCGCCTCGTCAGGCCGGTGACGATTCCGACCTCATCATTTCGAACATCGAGTGACCCCCTCGTTCCCGTGCCGCCGACGGGCGCCCTCTCGTTGCCCGTTGGTTTGCGGCCTGGAGCCGGGCGGAACGGAAACGCCGCGCCGGACCGACCCGCCGCACGTCCCCGGAGTCGTCGCGCCGCTTACCGGGGGTGTTTCGTTGAACCGGCGGATTCGAGGCTCCCTTTCGATTTACCTGGTCTTAACCCTTAATGGAACAGAACCCGGGCCCTTGAGACCGGGAATAATCTTGTCAGGAATTAAGGATGTCCATTTGTCGCAATATGAATATTAGTGGAGATATATTCTTGAAGGCAATTCGTTACCATTAATAATTATTCATTAATCTATGATGAATAAATTTTCATTTAGCTTTTATGTATTGCATTTGTTCCATGGATCACTTATAGTCTGAAACTAGGATTCGTATACTACTACAGCACAGTTCCAAATTCCTCACGGGCGAGGCTTGCCTCGCCCTTCCAACACGATAAGGGCAACCGCTGCGGCATTATTGCATCATCGAAGCCATATATTATGCAATGATAACAACTATCAATCCGTAAACTATGGAAAGTCCGGCTGTCATGAACGCCGATCATTTGTATACGTCGGGCCGACTCGCATGGTCCATGTCAAGTAGTCTCACGGATCCCCGGGGCATCGTCGGAGGACCGGACCGGTCCCGGCGAGCGCTCCCTCATCGGTCCCCGCAACGCGGAAGGAGCCTCCCCCCGGGGCAGATTCAAGGGCTCCGTTCCTTTCCGGACCCCGTCCATGGAGTGTCCCGGAGTCCCTCGTTGTCCGCAGGGCTCCCGGCCGCGCCGCAGGCCGGGGGGAACCGAATGGCTGTCGCCGCGCGCCGAGGGAAACGCCCGAATCGGGTGGGCACATGATACGGATAACGAACCGCATATCCATCCCGGAGGAGGAGCTCAGCTTCACCGCATCGCTCAGCAGCGGGCCGGGGGGCCAGAACGTGAACAAGCTGAACACCCGGGTGACGCTCCGGTTCGATCTGGCCAACTCGCCGAGCCTTTCCCCGGAGGACAAGGCTCTCATCGCCACTCGTCTCGGTACCCGCATCGCCAAGGACGGCATGCTCCGCGTGGTGTCCCAGTCGACGCGCAGTCAACACGCCAACCGGGAGTTGGCCGTGGAGCGGTTCGCGGAGCTTCTGAAATCGGCGCTGAAGCGAGCGCCCGTGAGGAAAGAGACGCGGGTGAGCAAAGCGGCCAAGGAGCGGCGATTGGAGGAGAAGAAGCTGCGGAGCAGTGTCAAGCGACAGAGGTCGAAGGGGAATGCCGACAACGACCGGGACATGTGATGCCGGGTTACCCAGCAAAAAGATTCCAGGGGGAGCCTGTTTTCATGCTTCGCGGGTGACGCGGGCGCCATGGGCAATTTCGTTCGAGATGACGGCATTGGGCGGGAGGGTATAAGGCTCTCCCTTGCATGCATGACCTGCACATCGGTCCATGCAAGGCCGATTGGGTTTTCTCGATTTGAACGCGAAAAACCCTTACTGGTCCTTGGCCTTGGCTTCCCGGGCGGCGACAAAGGGCTCCCCGGATTGATCGCCGCATGACACCACGGGCGGGGTCGCAGTTTCATTTACATAGAGCTTGAAGACTTCAGGGCGCGCATAGTGCCCGACAACATCAAAGTCGAACTTGGCCCTTGCAATATCGTTGAGATCGATGTCGGCGGTGAGAATGCACTCACCCTCGTAATCCGGTCCCGCCAGAACCCTGCCGAGGGGGTCCACGATACAGCTGCCGCCTCTCATCATGACAGTCTCGGGGTCATCTCCCTGAATGGCGGCATAGTCCGGCGGGAAGCTTCCCCGCTTGATATACTGGCAGCTTGTGAGCACGAAACAACGGCCTTCCAGGGCGATGTGCCGCATGGTCGGCACCCACGTCTCGCGGTCGTCGGCCGTGGGAGCGCAATAGAGTTGAATGCCCTTGGAGTACATGGCCATCCTCAAGAGCGGCATGTAATTTTCCCAGCAGATCACGGCTCCCATTTTCCCGATGGGAGTGTCGATTACGGGGATGGTGGACCCGTCTCCAAAACCCCATACGAGCCTTTCCATCGCCGTGGGCATCAGCTTCCGGTGCTTGCCGAGCAGCCTTCCCTCGGGAGAAAAGAACAGGGCCGTGCAATAGAGAGTTCCACCGTCTCGCTCGATAACACCGATGACGAAATGCATGCGGTTCTCGCGCGCGGCCGCGGCAAGCCTGTCCGTGTAGGGACCCGGAACCTCTATGGCGCTTGCCCAGTATCGGCGAAATTCCTCCCGGCCTTCGGGAAGTCTCATTCCAAGCCGGCAGCCAAAATCCAGGCCTTTGGGATACACTGAAACGAAGGCTTCGGGGAAAACGGCCAATTCGGCTCCCTTGGCCGCGGCATCGGCCAGGAGGCTGCACGCCTTTTCAACACTGCCTTCCACGTCGAAAGGGATTGCCCCCGCCTGAACGACCGCAACGCGCAAATCCGTCTTCATGTGTTTGTCCTCTAAGGTTGACCGTTCGTAACATATTTATATCATGAGATATTTCTTCTTTATGTCCGGTTGCCGTTCGAGGTCGGCCATGGTCCCCTCGTATCTTCCCAGACCACTTTCAATGATGTACGCCCGGTCGGAAATCTCGGTCGCAAACCGTATGTTCTGCTCGGTGAAGAGAATGGTGAGGCCCAGTTCTTTCAGGTGTTTGAGCTGACGAACTATTTCGTGAACCACGACGGGCGCGAGACCTTCCACGGGCTCATCGAGCAGCATCATCTGAGGATTTCCCATCAGGGTGCGGCCGATGGTGAGCATCTGCTGCTCCCCTCCGCTCAAGTAGCCGGCGGGGCGGTTTTCCAACGGCTTCAAAGAAGGAAAAAGCCCGAAAATCGCCGGAACATCCCACGGAGGTATGTCGTCGGTCAGGGGCGGCTTGGCGGCCACCTCGAGGTTTTCCAGCACCGTCAAGTCCGGGAAAACGATCCTGTCCTCCGGGACATATCCGACCCCCATCCCGGCGATTTCATACGGGGGCAGTCCAACGAGGCTTTTCCCGTTGAAAGTGATTTCCCCGTCGCTGGGCCGGGCAAGTCCCATGATGGTTTTCAAGGTCGTGGTCTTGCCGACTCCGTTTCGGCCCAGCAGGCACACGCACTCGCCCCGCTTCACTTCGAGGCTGATTCCGAACAGGATGTGGCTCGTTCCAAAAAAAGTATGGACGTTCTTCAGCTTGAGATTTCCCATCAGTATTGCTCGCCAAAGTAGACTTTCTGTGCGGTTTCGTTCATTCTCACCTGGTCCGGCATGCCTTGTATGATGATCCTGCCGTAATGCAAGAGAGTGATGTTGCGCGCATGATTGAATACAACCGAAAGATCGTGTTCCGTAAACAGGACGGTGATGTTCCGGTCCCGGTTGAGATGGTCGACCAGCGCCATCGTCTCCTGGGTCTCTTCCAGCGACATGCCCGCGGTCGGTTCATCCAGAAGCAGAAGCTTTGGTTTCCCGGCAAGCGCGATGGCCAATTCCAGCTTTTTCTTGTCTCCCTGGGACAGCGCCCCGGCCATTGCTTCCCTTTTTTCAATCAGGCCGCACAGGGAAAGCACTTCTTCCGTCTGCTCGTTGCCACTTTTGTCCGCGGACCTGAACAGACTGAAAGCCAGACCCATTTGAGCCTGCACGGCGGACCGCACGTTGTGGAAAGCGGTCATTTTCGGGAATATGTTGCTGATCTGAAAGGCGCGCGAAATGCCCATCCGGGTGATCTCGTGCGGAAGCCGGCCGGCGATGTTCTCTCCATTGAACAGAATGCTTCCGGAATCGGGACGGTGATAGCCCGTCAGTAAATTGAAGAATGTGCTTTTGCCGGCGCCGTTCGGACCGATAATCGCGTCCAGGTCTCCCTCCGACAGCGCAAAATCCAGGTTCCTGGTCGCATGGAGACCCCCAAAGCTCTTGTTCAGGCCGCTTACCTCCAGGATCTTTGTTTTCATTTCACAGCCCTGTCGTTTGCCAACTCCGGCGATCCGGACATCCCGTGCTCCTCCGCTTTTCGAGAGGATCCGGACAACCGGCTGTCGATGATCGAGAGGATTCCTCCGGGAAAAAACAAAACGATCACAAGAATGATCGAGCCTATGGTGAGAGGCCAAAACACCGTGTAGCGCGTCACGTAGGCGTTCAGGGCAGTGTAGATCATGGAGCCGACCAACGGCCCCGCAAAAAAGTCGGCTCCTCCTATGAGGGTCATGAAAACAGGACTGCCCGATTGCATCCATCCGAGCAGGGCAGGTGAAACACTGCGCTGGAAGGGGGCCCAGAGGGACCCGGCGATGCCCGCGAACACTCCCGCGATAACGAAATTGAGGAGCATGGCCCTTCGCACATTGATCCCCACGAACGCGGCGCGCCGCTGGTTGTCGCGAAGCATGCGCAGAGTGTATCCGAAAGGCGATTGGGTGATTCTCCAGATGATGACCATGGCCGCGGCCACCACCCCGAGCGTGAAGTAGTAGTAATGGATCGAATTTCGAAAGAAAGGAGGCGAGAGAATGCCCTGAATGCCGTCATCGCCGCCCGTAAAGCCGTACCAGGAAAAGACCAGGTAGAACAGCAATTCCCCGAAAGCCAGACTGAGGATGGCGAAGTAAATACCCGTGAGCCGAACGAGGAAAAACCCGACGACGAGCGCTCCGACCGCGGACACGGGAATGGCGAGAAACAACGCGAAAAAGAACTGGAAGTAGCCAATCTCCCCGGTCGATGCCTGAAAAGCCCGGCAGACGAGGGCGGTGGCGTATGCTCCCAGCCCGAAAAACGCCGCCTGCCCGAAGGATATCTGACCCATGTAGCCGTAGATCAGGTTGAAGCTCAGAGCGAAAAGGCCGAGAATAAGGATTTCGACGCCGACAACGGTGGAGAACTCACCGGCAACCAGCGGCGCCAGAAGCGCCACGGGAACCAGCACCGCCAATACCGACGCGGACAAGCCGGCGCGGCCGTAAAGAGCACGGAACCAACCCTTTCTTTCAGTGCCTTCAGTCGATACACGCTTCTCTGTTGTGGTCGGCATTTAGAACCTCATCTCAGTTCCGAAAAGACCCCAGGGCCGAAGGATGAGAACGGCGACCAGGATCAGGAAAATGATCGCCAGCGCGCCGCCCGGCCAGATCAACACTGAAAAGGAATAGACTATTCCCACGATAAGCGAGGCCACGAAAGTGCCGAGAATGCTGCCGAACCCTCCTATGACGACCACCGCGAAACACTGAACGATAAGATCCATATCGAGCCCGAGGCCGATGGGCACAATGGGCAGGAATACGCCGGCGGAAAAAGCGGCAATCGCCACCCCCAGGGCAAAGACGCCGGCGTATATCGTCGGTATTCGAATACCAAGCGCCCCGACCATCTCGCGGCTGTGCACGGCCGCTCGCACGATCTTTCCGTACCGCGTGCGGTGCAGGAAGAACCACAAACCGGCGGCCACTCCGAATCCGCACCCTATCACCACGAACAGGTAGGGATTGATGTAGGCTCCCAAGGCTTCGACCGGCTCGATGGGCAGGAAGATACGGCGGTTCTGAACTCCCCAGATCAGTTTGATCAGATCGCTGATGATGAGGATCAGGGCAAAGGTGAGCAACAACTGCTCGGGGAGCTCCCGCGCGTACATCCTGCGGATCAGGACTCTCTCAATCAGCCAGCCGACGGCAAACATGAACAGGGTTGCGACGACAATCGCCGGCAGCAGCAGAAGGCCGTGCTGTCCAAAGGCGCTGCAGAACGCCTGGTAGAGGCTGAACGTCAGATAGCCGCCCAGCAGCCACAGGCTGGCGTGGGCAAAATTGAGAATGTTCATGACCCCGAATATCAGCGACAGCCCGGATGCAACCAGAAAGAGCATCATGGACCGGGAAAGACCGCTGAAGAGCTGAATCAGGAGAGAACCAATATCCGTCGGCATACCTGAATCCTGAATTATGGACCCGAATCGGTCCGGCCGCATTCAGTCGATCCATCACATCCGCCCCGGGAAAAACCGGGCCGGCGCGAGCGGATCAGGTTCTCTTCTTCTGCAGCCGGCGAACCTCGTCACAAGTCGGTACCCAAACCTCATGGCCTTGCACCATGATCATGGTCTTGGGATTGAAAATGGGGAATGGATAGTCCGGAGTATCCACGACCTCGCCGACATACGACGGAGCGTCGAGCTGGTTGTTGCAGTCGCGCAACGGCAGCTTGCCGCGGCAGGTGTCGACGGTCGCCCCCGTCAGCGCTTTTCTTATCGCCTCCGTTTCCACCGTCGACGCCTTTGTGACGGCCTGGTCCAGAGCGTTCAAGGAATCGGCGTACATACAGGCAAAATCGTCCGGGTAATCGTCCTTGCCGAACTTCTCCTGATAAATCTTGACGTAGTTCTGCATGATCGGGTTGTCCATGTGCGCGAAAAACGGACACCGGTTCAAGCCGATGATGCCGCGAGGCAAGGTCTGGCGCTGCTGCATCAATTCCGTCACAGGCAGGAATACCCCCGGGTAGGACACGGACTTGAAAAGTCCGGCGGCTTTGGCCTGCTGGAGGAACGTCTCATTGTCTTTGCCCGCGATGGCCCCGAACAGGAAATCGGGCTTCAACGACATGACGGCGGTGATGTACGAGGTGAAATCGGTTTCGCCAAGCTTTGCCCAGAGCTCCTTCATCAATTCAGTGCCGGGAGAAGCCGCCTTGAGGTTCTCGACGAAGACTTTCTGCGCGTCACGCCCCCATTCGTAATCCAGTCCTATGGTCGCATACTTCTTCCAGCCTTTCTCCTTTATCAACTTGGCCACCGCGACCACCGTGGCTCCCGATTGCATCCTGGTGTCCGGGCCGAACATGAAGGTGTAGGGCGTGAAGTTCTCGTGCACGATCTTTGAGCTGTTGCTCGTTGCGGTCAGGTGCAGAACCTTGTGCTCGTGTATGATCTCCTGAACCGCCATTGCAACCGCGCTGCTCCAGGTCCCTATAATCGTTTTCACTTTGTCGTTGAGAATGAGGGACCTGGCTTCTCGAGCCCCAACGTCGGGCTTCGTCTGAGTGTCACGAAAATAAAGCTCTATGGGGTGCTTGCCCAGGAAGCCCCCTCTGGCGTTGATCTGAGCGGCAACCAGCGGCAGTATCTTGATCGGGCGTTCCGAATAGTTCGCGCCGCTGCCGGTGGTGGGCAGCAAAACGCCTATCCTGTAAGGTTCTCCCGCCTGCGCTCCCGTAAACCTGGGTACCATCGTCAGTACGCCGGCGGCAATGGATGTGATGATGAAATCCCGGCGGCTGACCCCTCGACTCATGATCTCAATACTGCGTCCCCAATCCTTCCTCTCATCACCGCTCATGACCGTCCCCTTTTTCCGAATGGTTGGAAAATTTGCCCGCCCGCCTTTTCTGCCCAAGAAGCTACTCCCGTACAGATAACGCCGCTATCAGGAGTTTTCCGGCAGCCTGTATGTGCGACCTGATCACTTCAGTCGCTACAGTAACGTCTCTATCCCTGATGGCGGCATGAAGAATCCGGTGCTCTTCATTAAATTTATTAATATGAGGAGTCAAATGAACCACATTTAATATGAAATAAATGCTGTCATAAAAGCTCTTGATCATGGAGGTAAAGAAATCGTTCTTGCTCATCGTCGCGATCTGCATGTGTATTGCAGTATCGATTTCCCACCTTTTCCTGTCATAGATAAGCGCCTTGTGATTTTCATACAGGGATATCTTCTTTTCCAGTGCCCTCAAGTCCTCGGCGTTTCGATGTTTTACCGCGTATTCCAGTGAGATCACCTCCAGACGTTCCCGCAACTCGAATATTTGCTCGGCCTCCCTGGCGCTGACCTCTTTCATGAAAAATCCCCGATTTCTTTTCGAAACAACGAACCCTTCCTGCTCCAGTCTCATGAGGCTGTTGATGATGGGCGTCTTGCTCATCCCCAACATCTCTTCCAGATCCCGATAGATGAGCTTCTGTCCCGGGAATAGTCTCTGGTTTACGATCAGCTGTTTAATCGCTTGATATGCTTCAATATTTTTGGATGTTTCAGTTTCTTGCATAATCGATGCGCCCTCAACTTTTGCGAAAACGGCGGACCGCCGGCCCGCCGAAAACAAGAATAACGGATCCGCCCCGTCAGTAATCAGTTTCGTTATCTTAAATATGATCCAATTTATTATGCGATTTTTCCCTTTTGTCAATCGCTTTTTTCAACACGCGCAGCGGATGCCCAAGACCGATGAAACCGCCGTCAGCCTTGAATCGAGCGCGGAAGGGACGCGCACGGCAGCGCGGGCCGCTATCCTGCAACGCCTTCCGCTTCGTGAATCACCGAGGCGGGTCTCTACGAGAAAACGCCCCGCCCCCGAAACGCAGCGTCGCTCGAGCGCGGCTTCCATGCGGAAAAAAATTGCAGGAAATTAATTTGATTATCCCGGTGAGGATTCTTAGCTTGTTGGGCATGTTGTGTATGTGCCTATGCGTAGTCCGTTTCACGTCGGAAATCGAAGAGGGTTCTCGCGCGGAAACAGCCGGGTATTCTTCGAGCCGGGTTCGATCTTCGGTATGTTGCAGACGGTCCCGAAAACCTCGTCTCGGAACCGTCGCCGCCGGTTCGCATCCTCCTGGAGCAAAGACTCGAGTTCTCTTTCACGCTGCCTGACGTTCATTTGACAACCCCATAAAGTTGTCCGCCGGGTTGGAATCGGCCCGGTCCCATAGCGACTCACGCTCACGCTCGCGGAGTAAGGAATCAGGGGAAGGCAGGAGGTCGGGGAAAGACCCGCGCCCCGTGCGGCCTGCTCAATTGCAGGGCGGGGCTTCATGCCCTGCAGAACGGTGCTGCCGTCTTGAACCCGGGCCGGAGCGAGGATGCGGGCCCCCGGCCTTTTCGGGAACGATCGAAAGGCGGCCCCCGGGTTTTCACGACAGGCGCTTGCCGGTCAAGTCCCATGAAGAACGGAGATGGCGACGGTTACCGCCTCCCGCGGCTGTTCCGGATTGGAAATCGGGCTTCCGCACGGCAATTCTTCAGGAGGAAAGAGACAATCCATGACCTTGCGATCGATTCGGATAGAATTTCCCGGGTGGGTCTTTCGACGCAGGACCGAGGTGATGTACATGGTCCTGGGCCCCGACGGGTTGCCGCAACACGAAAAGTCCATCCGGCCCGGCAGTGCCGGGCGGCTCTTCGCGGTGGTGAGCAAGTACACCCGAGCCCACATCGATGGGCGTGGGATGCCCCCGACGGAAATCGCGCCGGCGATCTTGAACATCGCGGAGGATGTTCGCGCCGGGAGAGTGCCGACGCTTCGGGCCGGTGAATACATCGCTCTCCAGCGGTTTGTTCGCGCGGGCGGCAGGTAAGCCGCCCATCGATTCCACAAAGAAAGGACCACGCCGATTCGTCCGCCCTGGACGGCGGACAATGGTCACACCCGCCACGGAGAAAGCCTGCCATGGATTCCAACGAAGCCTTTGACGGATTCCCTTTGATCCTCGGCTGGGAACTGACGCTTGAGTGCAATTTGCGGTGCGGGCACTGCGGGGCTGCAGCGGGTATCCCGAGGCAGCGGGAACTTTCGACCGATGAAGCCCTGGCCTTGTGCGATCAGCTTCCCCACCTGCTGGTGCAGGAGGTCGACTTTACCGGAGGAGAGCCCCTGTTGCGGCCGGATTGGCCGCTTTTGGCCAAACGGCTTCGCGACCAAGACATCACCGTCAGAGTGGTCACGAACGGGACCCTGTTGAACGAACGAACCATCGGGCTGCTGAAAGAGACCGGGGTGGAGGGGGTCGGTGTGAGCATCGACGGGCTGGGCGCGACCCATGACGCGATTCGCGGCCGCAAAGGTCTTTACGACGGCGTCATGGCGTCCGTTGAGCGCACGGTTGCAGCGGGCCTGCCCCTGACGGTGATCACCGGCGTTCACCCCTGCAATCTCCACGAGCTTGCGGAGATGATGTACGAGCTCCTGGCGGTGGGCGTACGCAACTGGCGGCTGCAGCCGATCTTGCCGTTGGGGAGAGCAGTCTCCGGCAGCATTCGGTTCCGCTTGACGGAAAGGGGATATCTCGAGTTCGGCGCGTTCGTGAGAAAATGGGGACCCAGGGCCAGAGCGGAGGGAATGGTCATGCGGACCGGCGATGCCTTTGGCTATTTCACCGAGCTTGACGACGGCGAACCTCCCTGGCGCGGGTGTCCGGCAGGGTTGATTTCATGCGGAATAACGAGCGACGGGGGAATCAAGGGCTGTCTCTCCCTGCCCGACGAGCTCATCGAGGGCAGCGTGCGTGAGCGCGACCTGTGGGACCTTTGGTTCAATCCTGAATCCTTCGCGTACAATCGAAAATTCTCCTCCGTCGCCCCAGACTCGCTTTGCGCGGACTGCGACCGCTCCGACCAGTGCCGCGGCGGCTGCAACGCCATGTCCTACGCGAACACGGGGATGTTCCACAACGACTCCTACTGCTTTTACGGGATCAAAACGAGATGGGCCAATGGAACGGAACACCCGGCGTTCCAGAGTGAATGCTGCTGACGATTCGCCGAGGCCCCTCGCACAGGAGAGCCGGCATGCCGGCCGTGCCCCGACCCATCCCGGAACCCCACCCATCCCGGGACTCCACCCATCCAACAGCCCCACCCTGACCCTGGCCGCGCTCCGACCGGCAATTCCCCCGCGCCGGTTCCAGGGCAGGGCACACATACATCCGGCTGTGCACCGCGACCCCTTGTGTGGTATCAATGATGGACCGCGACGGTTGCCTTTGACGGCACCCCAGGCAGTCCGGACTCCCGGACGAAGATCGATATCCCTGTCCGGGGCGGTTTCCGGGCGTATTTCTTCACGGGCGCCGACAGGGTTTCCGGGAAAGGAGCAAAAGAGGCGAAAATGAGCTTTCCGGACGGCGTCCTGTGCAACTTGAACGGTTTGATACGAAGTTACCTAGAAAATAGATTCCCGGGTGAGTCTGTTTTCATGCTTCGCGGGTGTCGCAGGGGGCATGGATAATTGCGTTCAAGATGGATCTTTCAAGCACAAAAAAGCGGGGGAATGATTCCCCCGCACCCCCCAAGTTTCGGCCACACGCGCAAGCGCGTGAGGCCGAGTGCTCGGCGCTGTCGGCGACTGGCCGAAGGCCGCCGCCGCAGCGCCACACGGAGCCGCGAAGCGGCGAGGGGGTGTGGGGGATACGTTCCCCACGCTTTTAGAGTATCATTTTGAACGCAAATCCGTATGAAGGGGGCGGTGACGCGCCCGAAGCTGCCGGGATGACGCGAAACACCGGCGGCGCGCCGTTCGCAAGTCAAGTCACCGAGGAGATGAAGCCGATGAACATTCTGGTTGTCCTTGCGCACCCGAGCGATACCAGTTTCAACCGGGCCATCGCCGACGCCGTCACAGGGGTTCTGCGCGGCAACGGACACCGGGTCGTGTTTCACGATCTTTACGCGGAGGGCTTCGACCCTCTCCTCGCCCGGGGAGAAGACGCCCGGGACGCCGCGTTGGATGCGGTTGTGGCGAATCACTGCGCGGAGCTGTCCGCGGCGGACGGCGTCGTGATCGTGCATCCCAACTGGTGGGGGCAGCCGCCCGCGATTCTGAAGGGCTGGGTGGACCGGGTCCTCCGCCCTGGCGTGGCCTACGAATTCGAGGAGGGGGACAACGGTGAGGGAGTCCCCGTCGGCTTGCTCAAAGCGCGGGCGGCCGTTGTGTTCAATACCTCCAATACGCCGCCGGAACGGGAATCACAGGTATTCGGCGACCCGTTGCAGTTGCTGTGGAAAAACTGTATTTTCGACCTTTGCGGGGTGAAGCGGTTTTGCCGCAGGATGTTTGGCGTCATCGTCACGAGCACGCCGGAGGAACGCAGGCAATGGATCGAGGAGGCGAAGGGGTTAGTCGGCGAGGTTTTCCCCGCAGCCTGAGCCGGGACGGTCCGGGCTCGCCGACTTCACTCGGGAGCTCCGGCCGCTTCGACACGGCATCGAGCATGTCCCCCGCGGCGTCGTGCACCATGCGCCGTCCCCGGAATGCGTCCGGGAGAGCTCCGGACCGGTGAAAAACCGTCCGCGGCGGACGCGCTCGATCTCCTATCGTCGATACACCGAGGAATCATGAAAACGGATACGAAATCGATGAGCGGACCCGGCCCCGGATCGGCGGATCGCCTGCGGCTCATGGTCGCGTCGGCGTTCTGGCTTGGCCTGTCTCCCGTGGCGCCGGGAACTTGCGGCGCGCTTCTCGGTGTGCTGATACACTTCGCCGCCTTCGCCCTTCTCCCCCCGGACCTGTGCACGGGGGCTCTCGTTGGGGCCCTGCTCCTGGTGTGCGCGGCAAACCATTTCCTGACCCCCTGGGCCGTCGCTCACTGGAAAAGCAAAGACCCGTCGCATTTCGTTCTCGACGAGGTCGCCGGCTACCTGGTGGTGCCCATTCTATTCCACCACGGGAGATTCTGGCAGGTGGCCCTGTGGGGGTTCATCCTCTTTCGCGTGCTCGATATCGTCAAGATTCCCCCCGCCAGGCAGATCGACCGCGAGCTGACCGGTTCCTGGGGGATCGTGCTCGATGACCTGGTGAGCGGCTGCTACGCGGTTCTGGGACTGTACGCAATGATGTGGATCGGGCGTTGCATCGGCTTCGAGGCGTGGCTTGTTTCGGGTTCCGGATGATGCCCGGCGCGGACCCCGATTCAGGGGCGGCGGGTGTCGATAAAACAGGAGACCGAAGCGGCCGGGGCCGCGGTGGTGCGGGAAATCCCGGCCGGACCCGCAAGTCCGGCCGGAGCTCTTCTCATCCTTTCGTCATTTCGGCGGTTCGACCTTTTTCCACGTCCTGTCGGGATCGAACCTGCTCATCTTGGAGCCCGCTTCCGCGGCATGTTTGCCGAAGTCCTTCTCGTAGATGATGCCGTCCTGGTTCACGATAAAGGTCATGATCCCGGAATTGCCGTACTCGGCCGGGTAGGCGACGAGGGCGAACCCTCCCGTCATGTCGCCCTTGACCACGTAGTTCCTGGCCCCGCCCTGCGCGTGAGTTCCCTGGGCCTTGAGGATCCGGTAGAAATAGCCGTGATAAGGCACTTTCACGCCTTCGGGCTGTTTCTTGTAGCCTTCCTTTGCGGCCAGTGCCATGAGCGGTCCCATGGGGCTCTCTTCCCGACCTTCCCCGGAAGGCCAGTACAATCCGTCGGCCTGCCTTTCCTCGCTCACCAGCTTCTGAGCGTATTCCAGCACGCCGTCGGAATCGCGGTCCTTGCCGATATATTCCCGCTGGGCATCGACGTAGGCCTTGCACACTTCCATGACGTTGAGCTCATTGCGGCCGATGCGCCGATTATGAATTTCTTCCTTGCCGGCCCTGGTGTCGAACACCCACCCGCCGTCTTTCCGTACGATCGGGATGGGCAGCGCCCATTCGTCCCTGCCCAGATGCGCGATCACCTTTCCGTCGCCCCGAGCTTCCAGCCGGTTCATCTCCTTGTAGGCCAGCACGACCCTGTCGAGATCCGCCTTGTCGGCGACGTCATCGCCCGAGGCGATGATTCCCTTGCCCTCGGCCCCGAAAATGACCAGCAGCTGCCCCCTGTCCCCCGCCTCAGCCGCGTTCATGAGACTCTTCAAAGCTTCCTCGGGGCTCGCGAACGCCTTCTGCTTTATCTCCTGGGCGACCGCCCGCTGTTTCGGTTTGACCTTCCGAACCGGAGTCGGCGCAGCCTGTTTGTCCGTCTGAGCCCAGGCCGGGGAACCCGCAAGGACGACCGCCATGACGGTCGCAAGCAGAGCAACGCCGAAGTACCGGAATGACCTCACCCGCATATTCGATTCAGACTGAAACATCGTCTTTTCCTCCATCGAGAATTCCCAACTATTGGCGTTCAGATTTCAGCTCTTGACCAGGTTCGCACCGCTTCGGCTATCGTCGCCGACCGCCTCCGCCGCCTCCTCCGTGCAAACCGCCGCCGCCCATGCCACCGCCGCCATGGATGCTCTGGCCGCCACCGGCGCCGCCACGGGCGCCCTGGCCACCCGCTCCGCCACCCTGGAAGCTCTGGCCACCGAATCCGCCGCGGCTCCCCTGACCTCCTGAAGGCTGCTGCAGAACCTGGCGCTGATAGGTGGGGCTGTTGCGGCTGGCCTGCCCGCGCTGACCGGCGAACTGGTCTTTTCGCCCGTTGTCGAGGCCGCCGAACGCCTGATTCTGCCGACTCTGCCCCTTGTCGACGTTCATGGCAGATTTGGGCTGATTGGATCGCGCCGCGTCGTAACCGCGATTGTTCAGAGTCGATGGATTGGTGCGGACCGCATCACGCCGGGCGTTCGCCTGGCTCTGGTTGTAACGCTGCGAGGCATTCGCGTTCCTGTATGGGACATTCTGCCGATGATAGGGATCATGGTTCCAGTAGTGACCGTGGGGAGGCCCCGGATAAGGACCGCGCCGATTGTTCCAGACGTTCCTGTTATAGAAATTGTTGTTGTTGATGATGACGTTGTGGGTGCCCCAGTTGAAGCCGCCGTAGAGATACGCTCCCGCGAAAAAACCGGCGGTGAAGCTCACGAAGCCGGGCGCCGCGACGTATCCGGGCGGATAGAGAACAGCCGGAGGATATGCCGGATAAGCCCAGGCGCCGTACACCACGGTCGGGTTGTAAACGGGCACGTAGACCACCTGGGGATCCGCGGGCTCGACACTGATGACGTCCTGTTGGACGACGACCTTCTGTTCCTTGGTGCTCTTGAGGTTCCCCTGCGCCTTGGCCTGTTTCCTCAGGCGCTGGATCGAATCCATCACGTCCTGTTCCTGGCCGAGGAAAGTGTCACCGAGCTTGCTGGTCCAATCCAGCTTCTGACTCATCATATCCAGCACTTGGGGAAAATAGACCAGCGATTTGACGCTGGGATCCCAGCCCTGCTGTTCGACGGCATCATCCAGCTGCTTGCCCTTGAGACCCTGGTTGGCCTTGCTCCACCGGTCCGCTTCCACTACCTCCAGCGGATAGGTCGACGCCATGAGAATCTGGCTCAGAAGGGAATCGGGATAGAGGGCCACGGGAGCCGTCATTTGATCGATCTGCTGGGGGGTTGCAAGCGGAGCGCCGCCCTGGGCGCACACTCCGGCGGGCAACGCCGCTAGAATAAACAGTACCAAGACAGAACACCATGGGATATTTCTTCGCTTCATGCCGCCCCCTCCTTCAGGTTTCATGCGTCTCGGGTAATAGATATGAGTGAACTGCAACCGGGATGAAATCGCTTTTGTAAAAAAGCTCAAGGCATTGTGGATAGCACGGCCCCGTCATACCGTCAAGAACAAGTCCATGACCCGGCAGACAAATGTAATGCTTTCAGTGGAGAAACCTATTCATGGCGACTTCCGGGGCCTCAACCGCTCCCGATGCTCTTGCCGCAATCATCCATGGAAGTCGCCGAGGGGGGGACAAAGGGACGCGATCTCCGCGGAAGGCCGGAAACCGGAGGGCTCACGCCGAAACATGACGATCGGCATCGTCATTCGTGCGCAAGGGGCTGAGGCAGCCATCAAGGAAGGATACGGCATTCCGGCGGATGTCTACCCGTGTACGGGGTCATCGCTGCCTGTCCTTCATGGAACAGCCGGTATCAATAGTAATCCACCGGGTCTTTCCTGTGCCGGACCGCCCACCAGAAAATGAGATTGCTGGGCAACCCCTGGGTGACATAGGACCACGCGGGCGCGGTGGACAGACGTCGAAAGATGGAGGGAATGGAATAGAATTTCCGGAAGCAATCCCATACTCCGTCTTCCACCTCCCGGGGGCTCATGTTCTTCGGAACGAAGAGGCAGTCCATGCCGAGGTAACGATCCGCCATGCGATTGAGCACACGGTTTTCCGCGATGAGTCTCGAGCGCATGGGCGTGCCCTCCCGCGGCGTCACCGTGTTGAAGAAGGCCATCGGGGCTCTCACCTGTTTCAGGAAGTCCATGGTCTCCGCGAAAATCTCGCGGGTGTCTTCATCCAGCCCGAACAGGAAGTTGAGCGAGTAGAAAATGCCGCGTCTTTCGAGCTCGCGCAGCATTTCCACATAATCCTTCACCCGGTTCTGCCTCTTGTTGATACTGGAAAGACTCTTCTGGGAAACGGATTCTATCCCGATATTCACGTGGTAGACCCCGGCCCTGACGGCCAGATCGAGCAACTCCGCATCGCGTGAAGTATTGATGGTCCAGAGGCAGCTCCACCTCACCCCGAGCGGGATCATTGCCTTGAACAGCTCCCGGGCGTACTCGTGACTCCCGGTGATGTTGTCGTCCACCACCTGGACCTTGCCGGTCGGTATTCGCTTGATATCCTCGATCACCTCCCCGATGGGCCTGTGCCGGTAGGTCCCTCCGTAAAATATGGGGACCTCGCAGAAGCTGCACTTGAACGGACACCCCCGGGTCGTCTGCAACGGCAGGTAGGGAACGAAGTATTTTCTGCGGTCGAGCAAGTCCCAACGCGGTGTCGGAAGGTTCTTGAGGTCGTGGAACCGGTCGGCCTTGTATCGGCTTTTCATGCGGCCGGCCCGGAAATCCTCGAGCAGCTCCGGCCAAGCGTACTCGGCCTCCCCCTCCACCACGGCGTCGCAGTGTTGGAGGCACTCCTCCGGCAGCAGCGTCGGATGAAATCCGCCCATCACCACCGCCACTCCGCGCTTCCGAAATTTCGCGGCGATTTCATACGCGCGTTCCGCCGTCCCGATGGTCACCGAAAGACCGACCAGGTCGTAGGGGCCGTCGTAATTGATTTCATCCATCCGGTCGTCTATGAGCTCGACCTCCGCATGGGGTGCAGTCAGCGCGCCCATGTAGGGGAGGGCGAGCCCCATGATCCAGCGCCTCTTGGTTTTATAGGGGAGACCGTTCGCAAAGACGGTTGCCGGTAGAACGATTAGGACTTTCATAGTCTCCGTCGCTTCTTTTTCGTAGAGGGCGGCCACGGCCCCATCCGGACCGGGACCTGTAGAGAAACGTCTCAACCCGTGCGTTTTCAGCACCGGGTGAATCATAAAAATACTGGACACACCTGTCAATATTATCGACGACTCACGGTGCCGCGTCCTTCATTTAAGGCATGGAGCCTTTCCTTGAAAGCACGCACCCTGGAACGACCGCCCCGCGAGCCGGGTTGGGCGGCCATGCCTTCCGTCGGTGCATGCGGCGGGGCCTCGCGATCATCCGCGGATTCGAGGGAATACCCCCGGCTCCCGCGGCGTCGCGGTGCCGATACCCGGTCTTCCACGGGACCCGCTGGGCGGCGGGGAGAAATCCGCGACGCGGCGTGCGAAGGCAGGCGCCGCTGCCGCGCGCTATTGAAATAGTCGCTTGCTGTGTTATCATCCGTGCCGGTTCGGGGGGCGGGAAACAGGCCCCGTTTGCTCAAATCGGATGCAGGATACAACATGATGAATGTCGAACGCATCGATTCCTCTCCTTCGAAGACCGATGCTTCCGGGGCGGCGCCGGTGGAAGGGGATTCCCCGCGGCCGGCCGGGAAAACCGGCTTTTTTCGATTTTTTCGCCACCCGGTCCTGTGGATCGTGTTGGCGGTCGCTCCCTTCTATCTTTTCGATCTGAGCACTCCGGCATTCAACGACGGCGAATGCATGTACGCGGAAATCGCGCGGGAGATGCGCCTTACCGGAGACTGGATCACGCCGCACCTCAACGGAAAACGCCACTTCGACAAGCCCCCGTTGCTCTACTGGCTGATCGGCCTGGGCCAGAACGTTCTCGGGGAAACGGAATATGCCGCGCGCATGTGGGCGGCCCTGGCCACCCTGGGGGGTGCCCTGGTTGTGGGGGCCATCGGCAGGTCGCTGTACGGCGCGCGCGCGGCCTGGCTGTCCACCCTGGTCTTCATCACCAGCCTGGGGCCTCACCTCTTCGGCAAGCTCGCCATGCCGGACCTGCCGCTGGTGTTTTGCATCACCCTCGCCATCCTCGGGTATGTCCGCGGCTTCCTGATCGAGTCTCCCGCCTCCGGCCGCTGGTCGCTGCTGATGTTTGTCGGCTTCGGACTGGCAACCCTCTCGAAAGGTCTTGTCGGGCTCGGCCTGTCCTCGGCCGTCATCGGGCTTCACGCCATCCTGAGCGGGCGGCTCCGCTCGTTTCTGACCCTGCGGTTCGCGTCGGGAATCCCCGTGACGGCGGCCATTGCCGTCCCATGGTATGTCGCCGCGGCCCGGGCCAACCCCGATTTTCTCGGCTACTTTTTCATACGCGAACATTTGATGCGCTTCACCGGCGAGCGTTTCCCGCCGGACGAATGCGTCGCCCTGCCGGTCTTTCTCGTCCTGACCTTCGTCTGGACCTTCCCGTGGCTGTCCCTGGTTCCGCAGGCGCTCTGGCGGGCTGTACGCAGGTTGAAGGCCGGTCCGTTTCTCAAGGGCGTGGACCTGCTCCCCCTTGTGTGGATTGGAGTCGTCGTGCTCCTTTTCTCGGCTTCGAAGTCCAGGCTCGAGTACTATGCCATGCCGGCTATCCCCGCGTTTGCGCTCTTGCTCGGCAGGCTATGGGACGACCTCCTGGAACCCGGTCCGGCCTCGCGGCGAACTCTGGCGACGGCGCTCGGCGTCATGGCGGGGGTGATGGTGCTGGCCGCCTTCGCCGCTTTCGCGGTGTTCGGCCCGTGGCAGGAAGTCGTGTTCCGGTTCTACGCCACGTCCTGGCCGACCTCGGGCTGGATCGAAGGCCCCGAGCAGGCCGCCTTGCTCGACCGGCTCCGCATCCCGAGCATCGCCAGCATGGCCGGACTGGCCGTCTTCACCGTTGCGGCCCTGGTCGCCGCCCTCAAGTCCCGCCCCAAAGTCGCTCTGGGGATCACCGCCGTCATGACGGCCCCGCTTTTTCTCATGATCCACTGGGGCTTCCTGGTGGTGGAGCCGTTCCATTCGAGCGCCCGGACAGCCGAGATCGTAACGCGGGCGGCCAGCCCCGAGGACGTCGTGGTCTTCCAGGAGCCTTACGAATACATGTGGACCAGCGGAATCACCTATTACGCCAAACGCTACGTGCACATTCTCAAGGATCCGAGATTCGAGGGCGTGGCGAGTCGCCTGCGGGAGCCGCCCGATCGGTTTCTCGACGGCGCGGGACTCCAGCGGCTGTGGGCTTCCGGGAAGAAGGTCGTCTTCGTGGGGGAGACGACCCGAGGCGACCTGGCGGATTTCTTGAACCAGGCCGGTCCCGTGACGGTCGTCGGCCGGTCGGCGATTCATTACGTGCTGAGCAACGGGAAGTGACCCGGAACCGGCTTGCTCGCAAGACGAGCGCCCCGTACCGCGGGCTGCGCGGCTTCTCCCCGCCGGGCGATTCAGTCCGGTGAGCCGTCATGGGGCGCGAGACTGCGACGAGACATGAAAGTTGACACCGCTTCCCATTCGGAATAGAGTTTTTGGGTTCCGACCCGTGCGGAGAACCGATCGAAGAAGAACGGTTTGCGTTCAAGGGGGGGGTGAGCGGACGAAGATATCCCTCCCTTTGCGCCCGGTCTGACGCCGGCTCCGGAAGAAGCCTCGCTTCCTCATGTTCTCTCGATGTGCTGAACAGTTCATTTTCCTCTGTCTTATGGAGTTACGACGATGGATGCTGACAAGCCGGGTGCAATGGAGATCATCGAACTGCTGCTGACGGCGGACATATACAACAGCGTCGCGGATCTCGGCGCAAACGACCTCCCCCAAAAGATTCGGGACCATTACCGCGACCCGGAAACCGGGATTGTTTCGCGCCCCATGCGCGTCACCCTCGCCGACGTGGAAAAGATATACGGCATCGAGGGCGGCCACGCGATCGTCCGGATGCTGCCCTTCATCGAACAGGAGGAATCCGACGGGCACATTTGGCTGGCTCCCTTCGACTCGGGCGCCCAGTGGTTGGCGCACCAGGATTCCTACGATCTGATTCAATCGAACCCCGTTCTGGCCTTCCACTATCAGAAGGATGACCCCACCATCAGTTACGCCGAAGCCCGGTGGAAGCGCCCGCCCGTTTCGGAAATCGAGGCCAGGATCGAGAAGATGTTCGGGGAAGAAGCGGACAGCCTGATGAAGCTCGTGACCATAAAGGTCCCGGGCGAAGTGAGGAGTCGGCTGGACGAGCTCGTCCTGACCGACGAGCAGCACGAGGAAATCGCCAAAGCCCAGAAGGCCCTCGAATACCGGGATTATCTCAAGGACATCGGGCTGTTCGAAATCGGGAAGATCCTGCTGGTGGGGCCTCCGGGAACGGGGAAGACCTCATCGGCCAGAGCCCTGGGAAGGTGGTTCGACCTGCCCCTGGTGGAGGTGAACCTTTCCATGCTCATCAGCAAGTACCTGGGCGAGACGTCCAAGAACATCGACAACGTGTTCATGCTGGCCAAGAAGCTGGGCCCGTGCATCCTGTTCATCGACGAATTCGACTTCGTGGCCAAGACCCGGGATTCGGACGATCACGGGGCCATGAAGCGCGCCGTGAACACGCTCCTCAAGGCCGTGGACGAGGTGAGCCTGGTGGAGGACGGCGTTCTGCTCGTTGCCGCCACGAACTATCCCCAGTTGCTGGATCATGCCGCATGGCGGCGATTCGACAAGGTCCTCAGCTTCACCCTGCCGGATGAAGACATGCGCAGCCGGATCCTGGCGATGGTCCTCCGGAGGATGGACGCCTCCGTCGATGCCGATGCGCTTGCCCGCCTCACCGCGGGATATTCCGGTTCGGATTTGCGTCTCGTGGTCCGCGAGGCGGTCCTCAATGCCCTCCTCGAAGACCGGAAGAAGATCGATCAGAAGGATCTGCTCCGCGCGGTGGCACAATTTCAGCGCCGGATGGACGATCATCGGGCGAACAGCATTACATGAAACCGCGTGCTCTTTCGGGCGTGAAGCGTTTCCCGGAGCGTTGAACCGAACGTTTCAGCGCAATCCCCCTGCCGCCGCGATATGTCCTTCAATGCCCGGAATGCCCCGGTTCCATCGGTTCCGGCGCCCGTGATCGGCATTGTCGGGCCGGGTTCCATCCCACTCTTTCCCTGTTTTGTGAACGACTCCAGAAATACCGGGGCGAATGCGCTCCGCCCTTGTCGGCGCGGCCTGCAAAACGGCCGCCTCTCGTTGTATCGACGATCCGGAAGTGCGCTCCGCCCTGCCCGCGCGGCCCGGACGCCCGGCCGGCAAATCCGCTCCTTTCGGCGCATTCCACTTGCGGAATCCCCGAGCGCCGGGGTAAATACCGGTCGTTTCGAGTGGCCTTACACCGGCGGTGCATAATATGATCGTCCCAAAGGAGAGACACGATGAACGTCGTATTCATTTCGCCGAACTTTCCTCCCACCTGGTTCAACTTCTGCACGGCCCTGCGGGAGGCGGGCGCAACGGTTCTGGGAATCGGGGATTCCCCTTACGACGAGTTGCGCCCGGAGCTTCGCGCCGCGCTGACCGAATACTACCGGGTCCCGGCCATGGGCGATTACGACGCCATGCTCCGGGCCTGCGGATTCTTCACGCACAGGTATGGAAAAATAGACCGCATCGAGTCGCATACCGAGTTCTGGCTGGGAATCGACGCACGGCTGCGCGAGGATTTCAACGTTTTCGGCCAGAAACCGCATGACCTGGAAATCAACCGCCGCAAGACGGGGATGAAGCGAGGGTTCATCAAGGCGGGAATTCCTTGCGCCGACGGGGTCCTTGCCACGGACGCGACGGTCGTGCGCAGGTTTGTGGCGGAACACGGCTATCCGGTCATTTTCAAACCGGACCAGGGCGTCGGCGCGGCGGATACCTTCAAGGTCGCCGGCGACGAACAGCTGGATGCCGTTCTGGGCAACCTGCCTCCGGGGTACATGGTCGAGAAGGCTCTGTCCGGCGATCTGCTCAGCTTCGACGGCCTGACCGCCCGCGACGGGTCCATCGTCTTCCGGACGGCCCATCACTTCTCCGCGGGCATCATGGAAACGGTGAACGAGCGGCGCCACCTGCACTACTATTCCCTGCGCGACATCCCCCCCGAGCTCGAGAGACTGGGGAGAAAGACCGTTGCCGCTTTCGACGTCCGGGAACGCTTTTTCCACATCGAATTCTTCCGCCGGGACCCGTCGACCTACCACGCCCTGGAAATCAATGTCCGTCCACCGGGCGGCTTCTCCCTGGATATGATGAACTACGCCTGCGACATCGACCTCTTCCGCTGGTGGGCGGAGTCGGTCGTACACGACCGGCGTGATTTCTCTTTCGAGCGAAAATACCACGCGGCGCATGCCTCGCGACGGCATGGGGTCAACTACCGGTTCGGCCACGAACAGCTGCTCGCCGAAATCGGTCCGCTGGTGGTCAACCACCTGGAAATTCCGGACGCGCTCAGCGGCGCCATGGGCAATTACGCGTACCTGCTGCGATCGCCCGATCAAGGCGAGATACTGGAGGCCATCGCCAAGGTCGAGGCGACGGCCTGATCGGGTCCGGGCCGCACGCACAATCGCCGCGCGATATCGAGTGAGGCGCGGGATCGGGTGGCGGGGCTCCTCGATCGGCTCTCGATTCGATCCGCGGGAGGTCTCTCATGCCGGGTACATGGAAAATGGAATCGGGCGGCCTCGGGTCATGCAGCCGCTGGGCGGCGTTTCATCCTTCAACGGTACCGGAAGGAAATGACGCTTTGTGTGAATGGAGGGTCTGCGCGAAAGAATTGCATGCTTCGTTGTGATCCCCGGGTCATGAAAAATGTGAAAAGTGTAGGTTTGACCCCGCCTCCAGGAGCCACGGCAGGATGTCAGGCAGGCGCGCCTGCCAGGCTTCCTCGTTGTGAAAATGCCCTTCCGCCAGCACGAACCTGAGCTCGTGGTCGCCCAGGCCGATGTCCTTCAGGTGCCGGTGGAAGCTTGCCACAGATTCCACGTAGTCCAGGTAGATATCATAATACCAGTAGCGCTCGAGCGTCCCCGCATCCAGGTAGATCTTGCACCACCGTCCGGTGGGGCGGTCCCACAACCGGAAGATTTCACTCCCCGCCCACATGACCGAAGGGGAAACCGCCCCGATCCGGCCGAAAACGTCCGGGTGGGTCTTGCCCAAAACGAGGCTCATCAGTCCTCCGAGGCTGGCCCCCATGACCGCGGTCCATTGAGGGGTCCCCAGCGTTCTGTAGGTCTGATCGACGAACGGTTTGAGGTGGTTGACCAGGAAATCGGCGAACAGCCGGCCGCGCCCGTCCGCGCCGATGGCCGGTTCGGGCCACGGCACGTACTCCGCGAAACGGTCGGGGAGGTGGTCGATCCCGACGATGATCCAGGGTTGGAGACGGCCCTCGAAGATGAGACGGTCCATGGTCGTGTTCGCGCACCAGGTATGGTAGAGGGCCGATTCCGGGTGGTTGAAGACGTTCTGGCCGTCCATCATGTAGAGAACCGGGAACCGGCGGTCCGGATGCGCCTGATAGGCATCCGGGGTATAGATGCGCAGGGTCCTGGTCGTCTCTTCCGGGTAGGAATAGAAATCGCGCAGAATCCGAATTTCGCTCATGTCCGCTCCTGGATTTCAGGAAAAGGGGCATCCGTGGAACCCGGGCGCCTCCGGGACGAATTCCCGGGACGAGTTCCCGCCGGCTTCCACATTCTATGACAAGCCGGCGTCCCGGGGAAGTGCGTTGTCATGATTTCGCCCTTGCCGGCGAAGCTCCTCCGGCCCAACCCGTCGTTGCTTGTGCTCTTCGCCCCTCGTTGTTATACTCTTGTGCTTATTCAAACCCGAAAGACACGGAGGGCCCCGACATGCAAAAAGTCATGATCCATCCCGCCGATTACGAGAACGTGCGCCCGGCGGTGGACCGCGCCCTCAGGCCTGTTCCCTGCCGCGCACGGGCCGCAGCACGTGTATCGAACAATGCCCGGTATCGCCTCTGCTCATGGGGGGCAGTGTTCGGGTGGCGAGTCCCGAGGTCTGCATCACCTGCTTCTGCTGCCGGGAAATGTGCCCCGAAAAGGCCATTGCCTTAAAATGAGGCGCTCGGCGGACTGAAGTCACGTGTTGAAACGAATTGCGGCAACGGTGCGAGGCGTTTTCCCGCAGCGGCGAAAGACCGACTCGAGCAAAGGAGCTCAGTAAAATGTCCGACGAGAAAAAGAAAATTCAGGTTGAGCACGTGCAATCGGAAAAATTCCAGTCCATTTACACCAACAATGCCAACGTGCAGATCAGCTACTTCGACTTTCGCATCGATTTCAGGCAGATGCTCACGGGGACCGACGGCAGGATGATCGTTGAGAGGCAGGCTTCCGTCGTCATGTCGCCGCAGCATGCCAAGGCCCTCCTGGGGGTTCTGGCGCAGCACGTCGACCAGTACGAGGAACAGTTCGGCGCCATCCGGATGCCGGGTGGAACGGCGCACTGACGGGAGGATCGAAGGAGGACTCGATCCGGGTCGAACGCATTCGGGAGCCCGAAACCATTTACGCAACGAGGACTGAAACATGGCCTGGAAAGTCGCCACGTTCAACGTCAACGGCATAAGGTCCCGCATGGCGCCGGTGCTGGAGTGGCTCGACCGCCACCGGCCGGATGCCCTGTGCCTGCAGGAGTTGAAATGCCAAAACGCCGATTTCCCCCTGGACGCCTTCAGGAAAGCAGGCTATTTCGCCGCCTTCAGGGGTCAGAAGGCCTTCAACGGGGTGGCGGTCCTGAGCAGATCGGAACCCTCCGAAGTCCTGCTCGAATTCGGAGACGGAAAGCCCGACGAGGAAGCCCGACTGATCGCCGTGAAACTGAACGGAATATGGATCGTGAACACCTACGTGCCGCAGGGGCGCAGCCCTGAAGAGCCCGCCTTCGAGTACAAACTGGACTTCTTCGGCCGACTGAAATCCTGGCTTGACGGCCGCTTCGAGCCTTCGCAGCCGCTGGTGTGGACGGGAGACATCAACGTCGCCCCTGAAGCCATCGACCTTTTCGACCCCAAGAGGCTGGCGGGCAAGGTCAGTTTCCACCCGAGGGAACACGAAGCCCTTGCGGCGGTGGCCGCGTGGGGACTGGTCGACGTTTTCAGGAAACTCCACCCCGACACCAAGCAATTCACCTTCTGGGATTATCGGCTGCCGCAAAGCTTCAAGAGAAACCTCGGGTGGCGCCTGGACCACATCTACGCCACCCGCACCCTCGCCGATGCCTGCCTGGAATGCCAGGCCGACGGCGAGCCGCGCGGCCGCGAGACCCCAAGCGATCACACTCCGGTCTGGGCCGAGTTCGATCTCGAAAGACTGGGAGCCGAATGATCCGGTAAAGGTAATAAGGCCGTTCAGGTCGCGCCGAACCCGGAGCCCTCGGCCTCGTGACTTCCGGGTCCGCTCGAACTTCGACCCGGTTGCGGGAGCGTTCGGACTTCGCGGGAGTCACGACCGGCGGCGCTCCGAACCTGACGGCTTCCGGCTCCCCCTCCGGGAACCTGCCTGAGCGGGCCGGACGGCCGGGGAACCGTGGCCGCCGACCGTTCACCGGGACGGACCGTCCGTCGCCGCCGCCTTGTGTGCCGGCCCGACTTTCTAATGCCTCCCACCCGGGACATGTCGGAGCAGTTTCCGGCCCGCTTCAGGGGGCAGGTCCAGCTTCTTCAGAGCGGCTTCGAGCATGGCGAGGTTTCCGCAGCCTCCCAGGTACCCGTTCAGCCTGGCCGCTGCCGTGGAGGCCGTGAGGTCGGTGTCGGAAGGATACAGGGTTGCCAGTTCCCTCAGTATTTCAGGCAATCTCCGCAGGTAATACTTCTGATGGTAGGACTCCGCCTGGTAAAATTCCCGCGCCGGCAGGATCTCGGTGAATACGCGGCGCATCCGCCTGGCCGATTCCCTGTCCCTGCTCCGCAGTGCCGCGCTTTTCTGCCTCTCGTCATGATGAAACAGGATCGACATATACTGCTTCGACCAGGGAGGAACGGAGGGATTGTGTTCCGCCCAGAACACCTCCAGCAACCGCTCGTATGAGACCATCGCGGGGTCGTAGACGATTTCCAGCGACTCCGTGTGATCGCCCAGGTCATGATAGGTCGGATTCTTCTTCCGGCCTCCCGCATATCCGACCCGCGTCCTGAGAACACCGTCGATGCACCCGAACCGGGCGTCGGGCCCCCAGAATCAGCCCATGGCGAAAGTAGCGGTTTCCACAGCGCCCGGCGCGGCGATTCTGACGGACGGCTCCGCCGTGATCATTTCCATAAGCGGTTCCCGAGACATTTCAAGCTCTCCTTTGCTATAATTGCATAATATTAGGAGAAAGTTAAGAATTACTCTATAGTTCTGCAACCCGCCACGGCCCCGCACGCTGTGGACAAGGTCTGAAAGACCCGTCTTCATCATCGCTGCAAACCGCCGTGGGCCATCCTTTCGGGTATTCACGCCGCGGACCTCTTTCAAGGGGTGCATCGGTCGAAAAAATCGGCTACAAGGAGCGGTTGGGAAAATTTGCGGTCTTCAGGGATGTGGAACGACAACAGTATGGAGGAGAGGGCTTCTTGATGGAGCGGCAAACCGACGGCACGTCCAAGGGCCTTACGGGCATCATCTGGCGCAACAGCTGGCCGGTGCTGGGCCTCATGCTGCTCAATTTCGTGGTGGGCTACACGGACATCTATGTGGCCGGCCTCCTGGGGCCGGACGTGCAGGCCGCCGTGGGATTCATCAGCCAGCAGTACTTCGTGCTCATCGTCCTCGCCAACGCCCTGGCAATCGGCACTGTGGCCGTCGTGTCCAAGGCGGCCGGGAGGAACGACTGGGCCGGGGTACTCGACCTCACCCGGCAGTCGCTCATCCTGTGCGTGCTTTCCGGGCTGCTGCTCACGCTGCTCGGTTTCTCCGTGGGACCATACGCCGTTCTGCGCCTCTTCAGCCTGCCCGAAACCGTGCAACCCCTTGCGCTGGTCTATGTGAAGATATACGCTGCCGCCCTCTTCCCCAACTATGTCATCATCGTCGCGGGAGCCGTCTTTCGCGCCGTGGGCAAGCCCGTGATCGCCTTTCGCATCATGTTCGTCGTGGCCGCTCTCAACATCCTGGCGAATTTCGGGCTGGTCTTCGGCCTCGGCCCTCTGCCCAGGCTCGGCTACGCGGGAATCGCCGTCGCCACGGCGGTGTCCATGTCCGCCGGAGCCTGTGGAATCCTGGCGGTCCTGTTGAGGCATGAATGGAAACCGATGTGGAGCGATACATGGCGGCTGTCGCGAGAGGTGCTCCGGGAGCTGGGCCGCATCGGCTGGCCCGCCGTGGTGGTCCAGATTGCATGGAACGCCGCGAGCCTCGTCATCTACCAGTTCCTGGGTTATCTCGGGGATTGGAGCGTGCCCGCCATGGCCGCATACGCCAACGGACTGCGGATCGAATCGCTCACCTTTCTGCCAGCATTCGCGCTGAACATGGCCGCGGCGGTGCTGGTCGGCCAGAGCCTCGGGGCACACTCGGTGGAACAGGCGCGACGATTCGGATGGAGGATCGCCGGCATGGGCGTGCTTTCCCTTTCGGCGATCGCCGCGGTCCTGTATGCCGCCGCCCCCTGGATCGCCCATCGCCTGACCTCGAATCCCGACGTCCTGTTCGAAACGATCCGCTACTTGAGGATCAACCTGGTCGTGGCGCCGGCGATGGTTCTCGGAATCGTGCTCGGGGGAGGCATGCAGGGAGCGGGGTATACGCGGGGCGTCATGGCGGTGGTGGTGATCGCCACATGGCTGATTCGCATCCCGCTGGCCGCCTTCCTGAGTTTCACCCTGGACCTGGGAGCGCTCGGCATATGGCTGGCCATGTCGACCTCGATCGTCGTCCAGGCGGTCATGATGACGTGGACGTTTCACAGGGGATACTGGCACAAGACGATTTCATCTTCCGATGCGTGAGTCCCGGTTGGGGACGATCCCCGCCGTTTCCAATGCCGTCAGCGAATCCACGACCCGCCGGGAATCGCCTATTTTCCTATTCTGAAGACTTCGAAGCCCTGGATGATCTTCCCAAGCATCTTCACTTTTTTTCCCAGGGCCTCCTGCCCGGCTTCGAGCCTTTCGACATCGGCGGCATCCATGCCGGGGTGCCTGCGGATCTCCTCCACCTCGGCGATGAAATGCCGTCCCGCCGTGCACACGTCCTGCGAGAGCAGGAGAAGCTCCTGCAGGTTGCTGGTCAGGTCGTTTATGACGTTTCCCAGCTCCGACAGTTCGTTTTGCGTGGATATGGCCACCGTCCGGCTGAGGTCGCCCGCCGATATTTTTCTGGCCGTCTCGATCATGTGCTGCAGGGGTTCCGTTATCTTCTTGATGAACATCATCAAAACGATGGCAACGACGATCATGACGATGCACACCATGAGGATCGCCTTGTTCCGCAGGGACCGGACGGGCTGGAAAGCTTCGTCGACCTGGATTTCATTCCGGGAGAGCCGTTCGAAGTTCTGCAGGAGCACATCCCGCAGTTCCTGGCTGTGGGTGTCGAGGATGAACTCGATGCCGACCAGGGACGAGGCGAATCCGATCAGCACAAAGTAGATGATCATGGTACGTTGCAGACTTCCCCTGTAAACCAGCTTCATCGGCTTGCTCCTGAAAAGACTCCCTGGGTGGTTCGGATCGGGATCGCGCCGCGAAAAAGTCCCCGGTAAAGAGCGGAATCCAACATGATGCGGGCACCGGCCCACTCCCGTGCCGCTCGGAAACCGGTTCCGAACCGTGTTGGCCCGTCCGCGGCTTTCGACCCCACGGGCGGGATGATTCTACCAGCCTTGGACGAGTGTTCGTCAAGACAAAGAACCATCCCCTGGATCAATGCCGCCGGAACTGCCGCGGTGGTCGGATTCGGCAATGTGCCGGACAAGACACCCCGGATGTTATGCCGGGGGGCCGGGAAGCTGCAAAAGAGCCGGGTCCCGGCCTTGTGAGAGAAGGCATCCGCCGCTTCGGCGAAGAGGCGGAGACTCGGGGTGTTTTCCCGGATTTCCACTCCCGCGGGAAGGACGATGACGCTCTTCATGCTGTGCGGGAAGAGGCCCCGGCCCAGCCCATTTCCATAGTTCTTTGCGAGCTTCGGATTTGCGGCGGTTCGCGGGACTGAGGAAACGGGGCTTCCGACTCCGGACCTGGTTTCTCGAGGGTTCGCCGTGTGAAGGAAAGAACAGAAATGTCGCGCGGATTTGGGCATTATCGCATTTTGCGGCCATCCGGGCCAAACAGCACTCGACAAAAGATTTTTTTATAATAATATAGAGCTTTGGCTCCCGTTTACACCGCGCGCTGGACTGAATCCGAAATCGTAACAAAGGAGTGAAAAATGGCAGAATTTGTTTACCAGGATCCGTTCCCCCTCGGAAAAGATGAGACCAAATACCGCTTGGTGACGAAAGACCATGTTTCGGTCGGCAATTTTGACGGCAAGGAAATCCTGAAGATCGATCCGGAAGCTTTGGCGCTGCTGGCCAACACGGCGATGCGGGATGTCTCCTTCATGCTGCGGCCGGCGCACCTGGAGAAGGTTGCCGCTATCCTGAGCGACCCGGAATCTTCCGCGAACGACCGCGGTGTTGCCGTCGCCCTGCTGCGCAATGCCGAAGTCGCCGCCAAGGGAGTTCTGCCGCTCTGCCAGGACACGGGCACTGCAACCATCGTCGGCAAGAAGGGCCAGCAGGTCTGGACCGGCGCAAAGGACGAAGATTACCTGTCCCGAGGAGTCTTCAAGACTTATACCGAGGAGAACCTGCGTTACTCGCAGACGCTTCCTTTGACCATGTATGAAGAAGTCAATTCCGGGACGAACATGCCCGCACAGATCGACCTGTACGCCACCGACGGCATGGAATACAAGTTCCTGTTCGTCGCCAAGGGCGGCGGTTCCGCCAACAAGAATTACCTGTACCAGGAAACCAAGGCCCTGTTGAATCCGACCAGCCTGGAGAAGTTTCTCGTCGAGAAGATGAAATCTCTCGGTACCGCGGCGTGCCCGCCCTACCACCTGGCGTTCGTGGTCGGCGGCACCTCCGCCGAAGGTTGCCTCAAGACGGTGAAGCTCGCGTCCACCGGGTACCTGGATGCTCTGCCGACCACCGGCAACAAGGGCGGCCAGGCGTTTCGCGACCTGGAAATGGAGGACAAGCTCCTGAAGGCGGCCTACAAGACGGGCCTTGGCGCTCAGTTCGGCGGCAAGCACTTTGTCCTGGACGTGCGCGTCGTCCGGCTGCCGCGGCACGGGGCGTCATGTCCCCTGGCCATGGGCGTTTCCTGTTCGGCGGACCGCAACATCAAGGCCAAGATCAACAAGGACGGTATCTGGGTGGAGCAGATGGAAGCCAATCCGGGTCGTTTCATCCCCGAGAAGTATCGCGGGAAGCACGATCACGGCGTTGTGAAAATCAATTTGAACCGGCCGATGAAGGAGATCCTCGCCGACCTGAGCAAATACCCGGTCACCACCCAGCTGTCCCTTACCGGAACGATCATCGTCGGGCGCGACATCGCTCACGCCAAGCTGAAAGAACGGATCGACAAGGGAGAAGGGCTTCCCCAGTACGTGAAAGACCATGCCATCTACTACGCGGGACCGGCCAAGACTCCCAAGGGCATGGCTTCCGGGTCCTTCGGGCCGACCACGGCGGGCCGCATGGATTCCTACGTGGACCTTTTCCAGAGCCACGGCGGTTCCATGATCATGATCGCCAAAGGCAACCGCAGCCAGGCGGTGACCGACGCATGCAAGAAGCACGGCGGTTTCTACCTTGGCTCCATCGGCGGCCCCGCGGCACTCCTCGCTCAGGAAAACATCAAGAAGGTCGAAGTGCTCGAGTATCCCGAGCTGGGGATGGAAGCCATCTGGAAAATCGAGGTCGAGGATTTCCCGGCGTTCATCCTTGTGGACGACAAGGGCAACGATTTCTTCCAGCAGTTGAGCTGCTAGAACCCTTTCGAGCGGGAGGCGCGAAGAGAGGGGGGGCAGCCCCTGTCCCTCCCTTGAAGAAGCTGCGATCGTGCGTCACCCGCTTGGCATGAAAAAAGCCCCGGGTTTGAACCGGGGCTTTTTTCATGCGCTTCGGCACATCATTTGTTGAGCCATTCGATGGTCCTGCCGGCGATCTGGTCGTAGATCGCCAATTGGCTCACCCCGGCCTTCACCGGAACCTTGAAGGAATGGTCTCCCCCCGGGATGATTTCCAGATCCCATTCCACGCACAGGCGCGGCAGAATGTCCTTCAGGATCCCCAAATCGCAAAACGGGTCACTGCTCCCGGCAAAAAAGAGCATGGGGACCCGAATGTCGTAGAGCGTGGTGTCGCGAAGCCGATCTTTCTTGCCCGGAGCGTGAAGCGGGAACCCCAGGAAGACGAGCTTTTCCGCCTGAAGCCGTCCTTCGGCCGCCAGCATGGCGGCGATTCGCGCGCCCAGTGACTTCCCCGCCGCGTAGATTTTCCTCGGACGGCCCTCCCGCCTTGCGCCGAGACTGTCGCAGGCCCCTTCGAAAGCGGCACAGAGCACTTCCCGGCTGTCCACGGTTTTGCTGCCCTTCTCACTGTATAAGAAATTGAACCGCAGCGTCAGGAATCCGGCTTCGGCAAATCGATGCGCCAGGAAAACGATCATCGGCTGGTTCATGTCGTTGTTCGCGCCATGGGCGATCACGATCCCTTTGCCGGACGTGAACGGGTCGGGAACGCTCAATACCCCCGATACCTCGCCGTGCCCTCTGACTGGAATGCTCACCGTTTCATTCGTCATGATTTCATCCCTTTTGCGGACATCCGGCTGCGCATGCAAAACTTCCCCGCGTTTTTCATCTCATGCCATTTTGCTTTCAAGATGAGCGCATTGGGCGGGAGGGCATAAAACCCTCCCCCTTGTACGTCTGCCGGGCACATCGCGCCGTAAAGGCGGGGTTTATCCCGCCCGCGTCAACCCACCGACGGGCAGGCGTTGTGTCATCTTGAACGCACCTCGGTCTCAACGCTGCATTTCATCGATTCACACAAACAGCCCGGAACGGAGCACATGGTCGGCATTGCTGGAGGATATCTTATCCAAAAGCGGGGAAAGCGCAACGTTGTTTAGGGCTACCCGCCTCACCGAAGGGAAAACCTCCGGCACCCGGTTGCGTTTGCACCATCGCACCGCGGGTCAGGGCGCTGCTCGGACATGGACGAGCGGAAAATACAGGAATGGCCCCGCGACAAACCCACACCTCCCAGGCTCACGCCCGTGATGGGTTGCGTATCGGGAAACACGGCACCGACCGTACCACGCAGGGGAATCATCGGCGCGAGAAAAACGCGCATTTCGGAGGTTGATGCGCAAGATCATCACAGAGGCGCCGAACGCGCCTCACGAACGGACCACGAACCGCGGCCACCGGGGAAAACCCGGCATCCGTCCTTGAAGAACGGACGCCGGGCCCATGGAACACATCCGATCGTTCTCGAGAGTCGACGGCAACCGAGCCTGTCGGCATCCGCCATCATGCCGTGCCGCGTTGAATCACCGTCTTTCGAGCCGCTGAAAACTGCTGCCGGTAGGCCTTGAAACCGGCCCCGATGTATTGCTTCTCTTCCAGCAGGGGAAGAATCTGCGTTACGAGATCTTCCGGGGAGTTGTTCGAAGCGTCCACGATCAGCTCCGGATTCGGGGGCGCCTCATATGGGTCGTCCACGCCGGTAAACCCCTTGAGCTCGCCGCGGCGGGCCTTCTTGTAAAGCGATTTCGGGTCCCGCTCTTCGCATACCACGACCGGCGTGCTCACGTGGATTTCGAAAAATCCCAGTCCCGCCTCCTCGTGGATTTTACGGGCGAGATCACGCTCTCTTTGGTACGGGGATATGAAGCTGGTGACGACGATGATTCCGCTGTCCGCAAAAAGCTTCGCCACTTCTCCGATACGCCTGATGTTCTCTTCGCGGTCCTGAGCGGAAAAACCCAAGTTCTTGTTCAAGCCGTGCCGGATGTTATCCCCGTCCAGGACATACGTCATGTAGCCGCGTTGGATGAGTTCGTACTCAAGGGCAAACGCCGTCGTGCTCTTGCCCGAGGATGGAAGCCCCGTCAGCCAGATCGTACAGCCTCTCTGATTGAGCAGCGCCTCACGTTCGTTGCGCGTCACCTGGCTGGAATGCCAGGTGATATTGGTTGCCTTGACTTCGGTCATAATCAACTCCAGAAATTCTAAGGTCAGATAGATATACACGGGTCTGAACGAACACAAGGGCAATACCGTGGGGGGCATTATAGGCACGGCCGGAGGGATTCGCAAGAAAAACTTCACAAAGTGGCCGCGGATTCCTTCGGGATTTGTGCAACCCCGGGAAAAAACACCTTATACCGAGGCGCGTTCAAGATGACACAACACCTGCCCGTCGGGAGGCGACCCGGGTGGGGATAGCCTCCGGGGACCGAGAGGATCCGTAGGGTGGGCACGGTTCCTCCGTGCCCACGATCAGGCCGGGCCTCGTGCACCAGCACTCGTCATGATCGCTGCGAGAGCCGGCGTGCAGTGCGCCTAGGCGCTGGAACGACCCTGCAGCACCAGAATGAAATACGGCTTGCCGGGATCGTTGCACGTCACCAGGGTTGTCTTTTTCATCTCGCCATTGCAGCTCTTGGGATTCAACTTCAGAGTGATCGTACCCTCACCGCCGGGAGGGATTGCCCGGTCAAACTGGGCGACCATGAGTCCTCACCCGGGAGAGACGTTCTTGATTTTGAGCATGTCGTTGCCGACATTCCTGATCTTGAAGCGATGGACCAAATCTCCGTCCCCGCTGATCACGCCAAAATCATGCGTGGCTTCGGTGATCTGAACCACGGGAGCCTTGGCGGGGTCGATCGCCGCCGGGGAGGACTGATGGGGAATATTTGCAGCCGGGTCGAGGAGGCATACTCCCACCGCCAACTCTCCATCTTCCGAAGCCTGATTGTCGATGTTGAGCAGCACGAGTATCTTGTGGTACATGTTGGCAGGAAAACTTGCAGTGCGCGAGGTATGAGCGCAACCGCCGAGCAACAGAAAAACCAGGATCCCGATCGTTGCCTTGAAAGTCCTGTTCATCCTTGCTTATCCCCCGTCTTTTCGTGACCTTCCTCCTGCCTGGAAAGCAGGAACACACCTTCTTTTTCTATTTGGCCAATAAAAATACATCACTAGAAGAAATTGTCAATAAACAATTAGACAGGAATATTATGCACCGAGCGGAAGGTTCCTGTTCGAACACTATTGGTCCCGGGCACGGCAAAATCAGGATCGCTCATATCATAAACTTTTAGATCTTTCGGGCGGACTGCGGTAGTATGGCGCTCTCTTATAAAATCACTCGAACAAATCGACAAGCACCGGGAGAAGACAAATGCCTTTCTGTCCGCAATGCGGCACGCGGCTCCAGCGCGTGCGCCGCAGGACGATCGACAAGCTCGTCAGTTTCCTGGTACCCCTCAACCGGTACAGATGTCTGAGCTCCGGTTGTATATGGGAAGGAAACATCAGGTCCGGATTGAGAAGCCGATTCGTGTTTCTGTACTGGCTGTTGCTGGTCCTGGCGGCGATGCTGGTCGGTCGCTTCATCACCCGTTGATCGCCCCCCGCGCGTCATGCCGGAAGAAGGCGGCAGGTTCTCCGGGATTGCCCCCGCAGTCCTCCACCTCCTCCCGGGTTCGTTCGCGCGACCGGTCAGAGGACGGCAATCCCGCTTTCCTCATCCCACCGCCCGCCACGGCAGATCATGCACCGATCGGACACGCAGTGTTTCTCTCCGTGTACATATTTGAGTCCGTCAAAGCTGCAATCGTTATCGGCAGAACGTTCCATATCACGTACTCCTTTGGCTCAAACTGTAAGCTCCCTCCGTTCTTCCGGGTTCCAAACCCCGCCCATATTCGATAGCTCTTTTTAATAAATAATAATTATCCAGACCGCCCGGCGCACCCCCGCGAACGGAGGCAGAGTTCATCGTCGGGGATGGACTTCCGTGATCACCGCGTTTTTTCAACCGGCCGCGGGCCTCGTTGCTCCTTACGACCGTAAAACCACGGACGACGGGAGGGCCATGGCCCCCCCTCAACTGCATTCTTTTCGACGGATTGGCAAAACGGATCGGAGCTTTTCTTCGCTTTGTGCGGGATGAACCGTGTGCAGGAATCACCTGGCTTTGGCGATGGCCTGAAGAACATCATCATAGTCGGGTTCGTGGGTAATTTCCTTTACCAGCTGGACATAGCGGACGACACCCTGGCGATCGATCACGAAGACGCTCCTGGCAAGCAGACGCAGTTCCTTGATCAATACGCCGTAGGCCAGTCCGAATGAGGCGTCCTTGTGGTCCGAGAGGGTTGTGACCTGTTCCACCCCGGCCGCGCCACACCAGCGCTTCTGTGCAAAAGGCAGATCCATGCTCACCGTGAGCACGACCACCTCGTCGCCGAGCTTGGCTGCTTCGGAGTTGAATCTGCGGGTTTCCATATCGCAAACGGGGGTATCGAGAGAAGGCACCGAAGAGAGGACGATCACTTTGCCCTGGTAAGCTCCAAGCCGCACAGGGGCCAGGCCATTGTCCAGAACTTCAAAATCGGGCGCTCTGTCGCCCGGCTTGATTTCCTTGCCCACCAAGGTGAGGGGGGCGCCTTTCATCGTCACGGCACCTGGTCGTTCGGTCATTGCATCACCTCCCTGATCTGTTTGAAGCTCTGCTCGCGCAGTTGAACGTGAGCCCGGCCCCCCGTTGCCTAGGAGCCGGACCCGGCAAAATCCGCATCATCCGGGGGAGTCGATTCTTCACGAATCCCGAAGGAATCGATGAAGGTCTGAATCTGGGCCAGTTGCTGTTTCGAAAGCTCTCTGAATTGGATACCGCACCTGCGCACCTTCAGGATTCCCCACGATTCATCGGCCAGCTCAAAATCGTAGACAATCCTGCAAGGGAATCTGCCGAGCCGCACCACCTCGCCCGAGGAACCGAACAGCTCGACTTCAATCGGGCCGTCCGGTTGTTCCCCGAAACCGACATAGCGCATGGCGAGCCCTCCCAGGCTGATGTCGAGAATCTCGCCCAGCTTCAAGAATTCCCGGGCGGTCGCAAAAAAGGCGGCCCGCGCAGTGCCCGTCATGCGGAATCGTTTGAACCGTCTCAGATCTTCGAAATCCCTGTGGCCAGTCATCAGGTAACTCCAGTGATACACTAATAAGGACGGATCGGAGCTTTGCAATATCCCCAAAATGAAAAATGCCCGGAGGACGTCGTCATGCGAACCGACATGCTTCAGGGTTGTGATGAAAGGCGGAGCCGAGCCCTGCCCGGACCTGCATGGCCATCCTCGCGCGGGAAAGGCCGGGCGGAACGTCCATGGCTGCTCCCCGCCTCACCTGACGGAGCTCTTCCACCCTATTCAAAGGTCGGCAGGATCATACACTCTCTGAAGACAAAATTCAGGCATGTTTTCCCATCGGACGCTGTGCGGTAAAGGTTCCCGCCACGGCTCGGGCAGTCCGCTTATCCGTGAACCGCGGAAGGAAATTCCGGGGCGAGCGGGAGGCGGCTCTTGCCCGCCGCAGTCACGGCGCCGCGCGGCCGCTCGCGCACCCAATCAGTTGTGCAGCCGGGGATCGTAGAGACCGATCTCGTTGGTGGTGAAGGAATTGAGCTCCGTTTCGGATCGCGCCAGTATGTCCACGACCGAATAGAGTGATGCCGCCTCATCATAGCTGCTGGAAGACGTCTTCAGGGTTGCCGCGATGAATTTCGACTGGACGACGAAGAGGCGTTCGCGCAAAGCCAGTCGCCTGGCCTCGAGGATGGTGCATTGGTCCGCCAGCCGCGCGTATTCGTAGAGGAGCGGCTTCCAGGAATCATTCCATTTCCGGCTCCAGGTTTCGAGCATGGCCATTGTTTCCGGCTCTTTCTCATACTCGTTTTCCAGGTTTTTTATGGAAGGGGTCCCCGCGATTATCTGCTCCAGGTCGGCCCACCCCGGCTGGTTCTGCAGGTATTTGATCTCCTCGATCAGCTTCTGCAGGTCAATGTAAAACTGCGCGATTTGAGCGTTGAGTGTGTCCAGGGCCGTATTTGCATCGGCGACCACGGTTTCGGCTTCGGGATTTTTCACGGGCGCCGTGGCGCATCCCGCAAGGACGGCGACCATGAGAAGCGACGCTGCGAGTGCACGTACCGTCAAGGCATCCTCCAATAAGCGTAAGGTCTTCCAGGGCTCAACGCCCCGGGCACCGGGAAAGGCCCGGGGCCGTCCACCGCTCGAAAACTCCGTATATGTACATGATTACCTACAGGCACCGGGCGTCGAATACAGTATTTCCTCCATAAAAATACATGATGCACCGGATTCCAATACAATTTGAAACTGGTATTCTTCCATCCCAGATAACCAACCTATACCCCAACCTACGTTCTTCGTTACGCCCTATACCTTTGGAAAGCCAGGTCTCCCCGCCCCTGGCTTTCTTCTTTTTCGGGCCCGTGCAGCTTGCCGGCGTCATCGTCATTGCCACCGGGACACCTTCCGCAGATTTGCGTCGCCCGCATCCGTGCCCGGCAACGGGGCGCAGCCGACTACCTCGGCGGCAGATTCTGCAGCATGCGGGAGACTTCGGCGTCGATAAAACCGGGGACCTCGTGAGGCGGAATGCGGGAAATATCCACCGTTGCGCCGGTGGTTTCCGACAGACGGCTGTTGAAGCCGTAGACATTGAGGTCGATCCGCACCAGCGGGCTGGATGCCGGGGCTACAAGACCCAGCGTTCCTCCGCTCGCCGCCCCGATGGCCGCTCCGGTGCCCGCCGACCCGGTCGCGCCGCCGATGATCGCCCCCAGAGCCGCACCCGCCAGCGCGCCTCCCACCACGTTGCCGGCCCTGCGTTGAGGATCGTCCTGCACTCCGGGGGTAAAGGAGACACTGACCGTGAAATCGGCGCGGTTTTGCCTCCTCACCTCATCGTAGCCCTTGCTGTACAAAGTGTTACGCGCCTGGGGAAGGTCGAACAGACCGAAAGGGGTCCGGTCCTCGACATGGAAGGTGAAGCGCCTGTCGTCCGGCCCGATATTGTTGAAGAAAAGCTCGGGTTCAGGGGGCGTCTGCACTGCCGCCGGAGTGGAACCGTAATATGTGGGACCGCTTGCACAAGCGCTAAGGAACGCCGCGCACACGACCACGATCAGAATTTTTGCGTTCATGCCGAATTGTCTCATGGGTCTCTCCCTTCCTCGATCAAAACCAAGGTCCCCGCCTGCCTTCCAGATTCTTTGGAACCATCCGGGCTTGCCGGCCGGCTCCCCGTTCTTCCGGTAAACACGGGTCTTGTATGCTAACACAACATTGACAGAGGCACCATGAATTACGCAGGCGATGCATTACGTCCAACCGCGGGGAAATGATCGCCCGTCCGCCCCCCCCCGCGCCCCGTGCAGCACCGGTGGAGCGCAACGGTATCTCTCCTCGCCATCCGACAGCGGTCCGGCAAACGTTCCCCCCCGGTCGGCCTTACGTGGCCTCAGTCCCACCGGGTTTTTTCCCACACGGCCAGGACATTCCGGAAACGTGACCCCAGCGCGGCCGACGCGTATTCGATACGGCGCACATCGAGACGCATGCCGCAATCCTCCAGCAGGGCGAAGTCCGCGAGATCCGCCGTCAGGGAAGGAGCATCGCCGGACTGAAAGAAATACGAACAAAACCTTCCTCCAGGGGCAAGTCTCTTCAGAACCACACGCAGGAAGCTTTCCAGCCAGGTCCGGTAACCTTCCGGGTTTTCTTCCGCCAGGAAATGCATCTTCATGTATTCCGGCACATTCGACACATAGACCATGTTAAAGAGCATGTCGAGGCGCCGCAATGCCAGGTCCATGGGCAGATTCAGGATCGGGTAATCCCTTGCGCCGGCACTCCACGCCGTGTAGTGCGACGGGTCGGAAAGGCAGGGGATTTCTTCGAGGGTGAACAGATCGAGCGTATGCAGGAACCCCTGGAATGGGGATGATTCGGACGGAGCGGTCGACCGGCACCGGTCGTCCCAAAACACGCGGGCCGGTGCGCTCAAGTCCTGCCGCAGCCCGTCGTAGAGCGCCGCGCGCTCGACCGCGGGCATCCTTTGCGGAAGACGGCGCGCATGGAGAAAACCCGACGCTCGCGGCAATCCGCTCAGAAAAAAGACGACGTAATCCTCGTACGGAAGACGCCGCAGCGCAGCCCGTTTCAATTCGTTCAGGAAACAGGCGGACCTCGACACGTCGACCGCCACCACGGGTTCCGCCCCTGCCTGGAGCAGGAACAGGGGGACGTCGCCGGACCCCGCAATGCAAACCGCCGCCTCGCCGTGCGGGCTTCGCCCGGCCAAATGCCACCACGGATGTTCCGTCGCCATGAGGTAAGGCGGGGAATTCCTGTGGAAGGAGCCTGCCCCCTCTACACGGAATTCCCCGCCCAGGTCGTCACACCACTCGTACAATTCAGCCTGATTTGGAAACTGCAAACCACCGTCCCGCCCGAGGTCCGAGATTTCGCCCGGCCCCACGGGTTTTAACGACAGGCCGCCGCGGGCCGAACGGCCCGCCGCCCGCTAATACATGTCTTCCATTCCGGCGCCCGGCATGGCCGGAGCAGGTTTCTGCTTCTTCGGCTTTTCGGCGATCATGGCTTCCGTGGTGAGCAGCAAGGAAGCCACGCTGGCCGCGTTCTGCAAAGCGAAGCGCACCACCTTGGTCGGATCGATGACCCCCGCGGCGCTAAGGTCTTCGTAGACCTCTGTATCCGCGTTGAAACCATGCGACCCGGTGCCCTGCTTCACCTGCTGGACCACCACGGACCCTTCATGGCCCGCGTTGTTCGCAATCTGTCGAACCGGTTCTTCGAGAGCGCGCATGACGATCTTGACGCCGAACGCATCCTCTCCGTGCAGGTCCAACTTTTCCAGCGCCGGCAGGCAGCGCAGCAGAGCCACGCCGCCACCCGGCACGATGCCTTCCTCCACGGCGGCCCGCGTAGCGTTCAGGGCATCCTCCACGCGCGCCTTCTTCTCCTTCATTTCGGTCTCGGTGGCCGCACCCACGCGCACCACGGCGACCCCGCCGACGATCTTGGCCAGCCGTTCCTGCAATTTCTCTCGGTCGTAATCGGAGGTGGTTTCATCGATCTGTGCCCGAATCTGCTTCACGCGGGCCTCGATGGCGCTCCGGGCACCCGCGCCGTCCACGATCGTCGTATTGTCCTTGTCGATCCGGACGGTCTTGGCTCGACCGAGATCCTGCAACGACACGTTTTCGAGCTTCACGCCGATGTCCTCGGAGACGACCTTGCCGCCGGTGAGAACCGCAAGGTCTTCGAGCATGGCCTTGCGTCGGTCCCCGAATCCCGGAGCCTTCACGGCGCTGACCTTGAGCGTGCCCCGCAGCTTGTTCACGACCAGGGTGGCCAACGCTTCGCCCTCGACGTCTTCGGCAACGATGAGCAGCGGGGCGCCCATCTTCGCGATCTGTTCGAGCACGGGCAAAAGGTCTTTCATGTTGCTGATCTTCTTTTCATTGATCAGTATATACGGATCCTCGAGCACGACCTCCATGCGTTCGGGGTCCGTGACGAAGTACGGAGACACGTAACCGCGGTCGAACTGCATGCCTTCCACCACTTCCAGGGTGGTCTCCATGCTCTTGGCTTCTTCCACGGTGATCACGCCTTCCTTGCCGACCTTGTTCATGGCTTCGGCGATGATGTCGCCGATGGCGACATCATTGTTCGCGCTGATGGTCCCCACCTGGGCGATTTCTTTCTGGTCCTTCGTGGGCTTGCTCATGTTCCTGAGCTCCCGGACCGCCGCCGCAACCGCCAATTCGATGCCTCTCTTGAGCGCCATGGGATTGTGACCCGCGCTGACCAGCTTCGAACCCGCCCTGTATATGGCCTGGGCCAGAATGGTGGCGGTGGTCGTGCCGTCACCCGCCACATCGGAAGTCTTGCTGGCGACCTCCTTGACCATCTGCGCGCCCATGTTCTCGAATTTGTCTTCGAGGTCGATTTCCTTGGCGACCGTCACTCCGTCCTTTGTCACGGTGGGGGGCCCCCACGATTTCTCCAGAACGACGTTTCGACCTCGAGGTCCCAGGGTGACTTTCACCGCATCGGCCAGAGTGTCGACTCCGGCCATGATCTTTTCCCTGGCCTCGGCGTAGTACTTGATTTCCTTGACAGCCATACCGTTGATCCTCCTTCCAACCGTTTGCGGGAGTGCTATTCGATGATCCCCAGGACGTCGTCTTCGTGCATGATCAGAAGGTCCTCGCCCTCGATCTTCACGTCCGTCCCGGAGTACTTGTTGAACAGAACGAGATCCCCCTCCTTGACCGCAAGCGGAGTGAGGATCCCATTTTCGAGCAGCCGGCCCTTGCCCGCCGCCACGACTTTCCCCTGTTGAGGCTTTTCCCTGGCGGTATCCGGAATGATGATTCCACCCGCCGTTGTTTCCTCTTCCTCGACACGTCTGATGATGATGCGATCATGCAATGGTCTGACCTTCATTCGACTGTTCTCCTCTTGGATTGACTCGGCACCGGAGGTGCAAGGCGGTTTCGGGACGAGAGCCGGTCCCGGCGGTCCGGCCGGGGCCAAGGGTTAGCACTCGACGGCGCCGAGTGCCAATACTCCACAAATGTATCTATCCGCGGGAAAAAATCAAGTCCCGCTCACGAGTTTTTTCATTTTCCCGCTGTGCCCCGCACTCCCGAGACTTCATCCGCCGCACTCCCGGCCCGAAACCGCGCGGGCCGAACAGGCTTGATTCTTTGCCGAAAAGACTCTAACTTATACACATGTTTGATTTGCGGCAAGCCGTCCCGCGATGCGCCCCCCTTCTCGGGGTTTGCGCCGCGCGCGCGGCGGATGTCCTCTTTTGGTCGAATTTGCGGATGCGGGGAGGCGCGGGATGGGCTTCACCCTTCCTTTCCGGTCCGATCGTTTTCGCGGGATGAGCTCATGGTGCACACAGAAGACTCGCTGCCTGCCGGATGATTCCTTCCCGATTGCCGGGCTTGCCCGCTGCCGTGGATACAGGCTTTGAGAATGACGGAGGAAACATGGGAGAACCTTTTGCCGTTAAAGACTGCGCTCTCATAACCATTGCCACCGGGGAAAGAACGCAGAATCTCCAGGAACTGAGAGACCGGCTCATGACCACACACCAGGGATGCATTTACTATCATTTCTGGGGTGGATTGCTTCGTGCAAGTTTCGATGATCCCGAATATCAGAACGATTTTGCCGCATGGGCATGGCGCGGGCTTCATGACGCCCGTCTGGCCGAGCGACTCGCCCTTGTCGATCCCAGCGAATACGCGGACCTGGAAGGTCTGCGCCGGGAGCTCATCGACGTCATCGAGGAAAGGCTGGAGGAGACCGAGCACATTCCGTGGGCCAGGCACGATCGCCAGTTCTATTTCATGCGCTCTCAAATCATCGTCTTCGACACGAATATCCGCATTCACAATATCGAAGGCCTGGCCCTGCACATCCAGCGCTTCTCGAGAAGCAGCATTTTCTATCACTTCATCGATGCGCGGCGCCGGACCACCGGCAGGCGCGACGACTTCAGCGAATGGCTCCTGGGGTTCGGAGACGAGCACGCGCCCATGGTCCAGCGCCTGGCGGCCATCGATCCTTACTTCAGCACGTTGACCGAGCTGCGCGACGAGATAGCCGGATGCATGAACCGTTATGTCTACAGAGGAAGGTGAAATGAGGTCTTTGGAGGAATACAGCCGCATTGTCGGCGAGGATGTGATCGATCAGATTCACCAGCTTGCGCGTGTCCTGAAAGGGGCCAGGGTGATCCATGTGAACTCGACGCGGGAAGGGGGAGGCGTTGCCGAGATCCTGCATTGGCTGGTCCCTTTGCAGGCACAATTGGGCCTGGAGGTCGACTGGGAGGTCATCAAGGGAGAGCAGGCATTCTATGAATGCACCAAGAGTTTTCACAACGCGCTGCAGGGCACTCGGGTGCCGATTCCCGAATCCCTTCTGAGAGTCTACGAAGAGACGAACCGGCAGAACGCGGAGGAACTGCGTGAACGGCTCGAGGCCGCCGACTTTGTCTTCATCCACGATCCTCAGCCGGCGCCCTTTCTGAAATTCTGCCCCGATCGAAAAGGGAAATGGATCTGGCGCTGTCATATTGACGTGAGCCGCCCGTACAGGCCCGTCTGGAAGTATCTGCGCGATTTCGTGGTGGGCTACGACGCCAGCGTCTGGTCATTGTCCCAGTTTGCGCAGCCGCTGCCGCATCCCACCTACCTGATTCCCCCGAGCATCGATCCGCTGAGCGAAAAGAACGTGGACTTGCCCGCCCATGAAATCGAGGCCGTTCGGGAGAAGTTCGGCCTGAACGCGGACATGCCCGTTATCGTTCAGGTCTCCAGGTTCGACCGGTTCAAGGACCCGGTGGGAGCCATTCAAGCGTGCCGGCTGGCCAAGAACTATACGCCTTTTCAACTGGTCCTGGCAGGCGGCGGAGCATCCGACGATCCGGAAGGGGAGAGGATGCACAGGGAGGTGATGGATGCCGCCGACGGCGACCCGGACGTTCGCGTCCTGCTCCTGCCTCCCGACGCCCATCGAACCATCAATGCTCTGCAACGCCTGGCGGACATCGTGCTCCAGAAATCCACCCGGGAGGGTTTCGGTCTCACCGTCACCGAGGCCATGTGGAAAGGAAAGCCCGTGATCGGAGGCGACACTGGAGGGATCCGGCTGCAGGTGATCAACCACCATACGGGCTTTCTCGTCAATACGCCTGAAGGTGCGGCCAACCGGATACGCTACCTGCTCAAACACCGGGGCAAGATGGACGAAATGGGCCGGAAGGCCAGACAGTTCGTCCTGGAGAATTTCCTCCTCACGAGACACCTTCGCGAATACCTTACCCTCATGGTGGCCGTCACGCATGAAACCAAGGAAAGGATCGAGCTTTCCTGACCCGCTGAATCGGACGAAGAACCGCATGCAGATTGGAGCGAATTACGGGGCGGACGGGAGATGCGTCTTTGCCGTCTGGGCCCCGGGAAGGAAGAGAGTGGAACTGAAGCTTCACGGTTCGGAGGAGGCGTTCATTCCTCTGCGCGGGGAAGACAGGGGCTACTGGCGCGTGGCCCTCGAAAACATCCTTCCGGGCGCTCTCTACACCTACAGGCTGGATGGACGCGTGGAGAGGCCGGACCCCGCCTCCCACTCCCAGCCGCAGGGAGTCCACGGTCCCTCGCAAATCGTGGATCACGGCGATTTTTCCTGGCAGGACGATGACTGGCGAGGCATTGAACCTTCGCGAATGATCCTCTACGAATTCCATCCCGGAACATTCACCCCCGAGGGTTCCCTGGACGCCGTCATCCCCAGGCTGGACGCCTTACGCGAAATGGGGATCAACACCCTGGAGATCATGCCCGTCTCCCAGTTCCCGGGGGACAGGAACTGGGGCTACGACGGAGTTTACCCTTTTGCCGTTCAGTCTTCCTACGGGGGCCCCCGGTCGCTGAAACGTCTGGTGAATGCCTGCCACGAACGAGGCATGGCCGTGATCCTGGACGTGGTCTACAACCACCTGGGTCCGGAGGGCAACTACTTGCGGGATTTCGGTCCCTACTTCACCGACAAGTACAAGACTCCCTGGGGGCAGGCGATCAACCTCGACGACGCCTATAGCGATGAAGTGAGGAACTTCTTCATTCAAAACGTCCTGTTCTGGCTTTCGGCGTACCACCTCGACGGGCTGCGCCTGGACGCCGTCCACGCCCTCGTGGACATGAGTGCCCGGCCGTTTCTTCAGGAACTGGCCGAAACGGTCGGGGAGTATTCCCGCCGAACCGGGAAGACGCATGTCCTCATCGCGGAGAGCGACTTGAACGACGCGAGGTTGATCGCGCCCCGCGAGGCCGGGGGCCATGGTCTCGACGCCCAGTGGTGTGACGATTTCCATCACAGCCTCCACACCCTGCTCACGGGGGAAACCACCGGCTACTATGCCGACTTCGGCCGGGTGCGCCACCTCGTCCGATCTCTCCGGGACGGGTTCGTCTACTCGGGAGACTACTCCACCTTCAGAAAACGACGCCACGGCAACTCCGCCGGGGAGCGCCGGGCAGACCAGTTCGTCGTCTTCGCCCAGAACCACGACCAGGTGGGAAACCGGCTGCTTGGCGAACGGCTGTCGCAGCTCGTGGATTTCGAAAGCCTGAAGCTGAGCATCGCGGTCGTTCTCCTGTCTCCTTTCATCCCTCTCCTGTTCATGGGAGAGGAATACGGAGATCCGGCGCCGTTCCTGTATTTTGTGGATCATTCCGACCCGGACCTCGTGAAGGCGGTTCGTGACGGCCGAGAAGAAGAATTCGCATCGTTTCATTGGAAGGGGACGGTGCCCGACCCCGTCGATCGGGACACGTTCCTGCGGTCGAAAGTGCGGTGGGAACTGCGGGAGCAGGGCCGGCACAAGACCCTGCTGGAATTCACGAAGAGGCTGATCACCCTGCGGCGGACCATTCCCGCTCTTTCCCATTTGAGCAAGGAACACCTGAGGGTGCAGGGCAGAGAAGAGGAAAAGGCGATCGTGATGGAACGCCGGGAGAACACGACCGGCAGCCGAACCCTGTGCATCTTCAATTTCAACCCGCGGGACATATGCTTCCCCATTGGCGCGCCCGCGCCGGAAGGCGCGTGGAAAAAGCTCCTGGACTCCTCGGAAGAACGGTGGGGAGGAGGGGGAAGCCGTCTTCCCGAGGAGCTCGTTTCCGGCCGCCCCGTCGAGTTGATGCGAAGGAGCGTGACCGTTTACATGGGAGAACTTCAGCCGTGACCCGCTACGTGTGTATCCATGGCCATTTCTATCAGCCTCCTCGTGAAAACCCCTGGCTCGGCGAGGTGGAGCTCCAGGACTCGGCTTACCCCTTTCATGACTGGAACGAGAAGATCGCGGCCCAGTGCTACGCCCCGAACGCCGCCTCACGGATCCTCGACCATGAGCAGCGGATCATCCGGATCGTCAACAACTACTCGAAGATCAGCTTCAATTTCGGGCCGACGCTCCTCTCCTGGATGGAACGACACCGGCCGGAAACTCACGAGGCCATCGTCGAAGCGGATCGACTGAGCCGGTCGAGGTTTTCGGGGCACGGTTCGGCCCTGGCCCAGGTCTACAACCACATGATCATGCCCCTGGCCAACGAGCGGGACAAGTACACTCAAGTCACTTGGGGAATCGAGGATTTCAGGAGACGATTCGGACGAGACCCGGAAGGAATGTGGCTCCCGGAGTGCGCCGTCGACACGCGATCCCTGGAAGTTCTGGCCGAACTGGGAATCCGCTTCACCGTCCTCGCGCCCAGGCAGGCTGCAAATGTTCGCAGGCTCCTCCCGGAAGCGGATTGGGAAAACGTGGAAGACGCCCGAATCGATCCGACCACGGTCTACCTGTGCCGGTTGCCGTCGGGCAGGTCCATCAGCCTGTTCTTCTATGACGGCCCCATTTCCCGGGAAATCGCTTTTTCGGGGTTGCTGAGCAACGGCCAGTCGCTTGCCGAAAGACTCATAAGCGCATTCGATGACGCCAGGGACCGGCCCCAGTTGGTGCACGCGGCCGTCGACGGAGAAACCTTCGGTCACCACCAGCGACACGGCGACATGGCGTTGGCCTACTGTCTTCATTTCGTCGAATCCGGGGAGCACGCGCAGCTGACCAACTATGGAGAGTTCCTGGAAAAGAATCCTCCGACCCATGAGGTTGAAATCTACGACAACTCGTCATGGAGCTGCATACACGGAATAGAGCGCTGGCGCGAGAACTGTGGCTGTCATACCGGCATGCACGGCGGGTGGACCCAGTCGTGGAGAGGCCCTCTGCGACATTCGATGGACCGGTTGAGAGACGAGGCCGCCCTGGCCTTCGAGGAGGTCGGTTCTCAGTTCCTGCGGTCTCCCTGGGAAGCCAGAAACCGGTACATCGAGGTGGTCCTGGACCGTTCTCCGGAGAATGTGGAACGATTCCTCGCCAACCACACGGTGCGCGCGCTCGACCGATACGAGAAGGTCCAGGTTCTGCAGCTCCTCGAGATGCAGCACAATGCCATGCTGATGTACACCAGCTGCGGCTGGTTCTTTGACGAGATCTCGGGAGTCGAGAGCGTTCAGGTCTTGCAGTATGCGGCGCGAGTCGCTCAATTCGTGGAGCTTCTGACCGGCACCCCCGTGGAAGAGGACTTTGCGGGACGGCTGGAGGCGGCGCCCAGCAATCTCTTCGGGAACGGAGCCAGGGTCTACGAAATGTTCGTCAGGCCCGCGCGGCTGGATCTGCTCCGGGTCGGAGTCCATTACGCCGTCTCCACGCTTTTTGAAGACTACCCCGATGAAACCCCGATCTATTCCTACACGATTCGACGAGAATGCCATGAGACCATGGAAGCCGGCAGACTGAGGCTTGCCATAGGGAGGGCGGTGGTCCGTTCGAACATCATCTGGAGTGAAGAGACCGTCAGTTACGCGGTCCTGCACCTCGGCGACCACAACATCAGCGGCGGCGGGAGGGTGTTTCGGGGCGACGATGCTTACACCCTCATGGAAAGCGAGATTCGGTCGGCCTTCGACAGGGCCGACGTTCCCGAAGTGATCCGGCTCATGGACAAGCACTTCGGCACGAACAACTTCTCCCTTTGGCACCTGTTCAGGGATGAACAAAGAAAAGTCATCGACCAGATCCTGGCCCTGACCTACAGCGACATCGAAGCGTCCTATCGCCGGATATTCGAGAACACGCACGCCGTGATGAACTTCCTTCAGGGCCTGCAGGTGCCTCTTCCCAAGTTCATCCTGGCGGCCGCCGAGAGGATCGTCAACCTCGACCTCGCGCGGCTCTTTGAAACGGAAGCGATGGACCACGCGAGACTGGAGTCTCTCCTCTCCGTCGCTCAACGCTGGGGGCTCGATCTGGACCGTGAAAAGCTCGGCTTCAATGCGGGCGCGTGGATCACCGGCGCCATGGAAAGACTCCTGGAAAATCCCGAGGAAAAGGAACGCATGGAAGAAATCGCCCGCGTCCTCGGCCTGTTGCAGGCGGCGGCCGTGCCGTTGGACCTCTGGGGGGCTCAGAACCTTTACTACTCCCTGGGTGAGTCAACCCACGGGAGGATGAAGAACGAGGCGGGGGGTCGAGGCGAGTCCGCCGAGGAATGGGTCCGTTCCTTCGATCAGCTCGGACGCCACCTGAACGTGGTGATGCCATGAAACCCGTCCCGACCGCGACGTACCGGATCCAGTTCGGTCCCGCCTTCACTTTTCAGCACCTGAAGGAAGTCGTCCCGTTCCTGCGGCGCATGGGAATTTCCTGCATCTACGCCTCACCCATTTTCAAGGCGAGGAGAGGCAGCACGCACGGCTACGACGTGGTCGACTTCAGCGAGATCAACCCGGAACTGGGAGGCCGGGAAGGGTTTGAGTCCCTGATGGACGAAATCAGGCGACACGGCATGAGCTGGCTCCAGGACATGGTCCCGAACCACATGGCCTACAGCGCTCAAAACCGGTTCCTGGTGGATGTCGGTGAAAACGGTCCCAACTCGAGATACTTCGATTTCTTCGACGTCGAATGGGATCATCCGTACGAAGGGATCCGGGGAAGAGTGCTCGCGCCTTTCCTCGGATCGTTCTACGGCGAGTGCCTCGAAAAAGGGGAAATACAGCTCGTCTTCGATGAAAGAGGTTTTGCCGTCAGGTACTACGACATGCGATTCCCCTTGCGAATCGAATCCTACGCCGACCTCCTCACCTATCGGCTGGGTTCCCTGCGGGGGAAGCTGCCGCCCGATGAGCCCGATTTCATCAAGCTCCACGGGATTCTCGGAATCCTCTACGTTCTCAGGACACTCCCCTCGGGAGCGATCTCCGACGAGCGTTACGACCAGATCAGATTCATCAAGATCATGCTGTGGGAGCTCTGCAACCGGAATCCCGAAATCCGGTCGTTCATGGATGAAACCATCCGGGTGCTCAACGACCGGCCCGCGCGAGAGGAGAGCGTCCGATTCATGGAGCGGCTTCTCGGCGATCAGCACTACCGGCTCGCCCATTGGAAGGTCGCCGCCGAGGAAATCAACTACCGGAGGTTCTTCAACATCAACGAGTTGATATCGCTGAGAATGGAGAATCCGAAGGGCTTCGACTACGTTCATTCGCTGCTCCTGGAACTCATCGAAGAAGGAAGTGTTTCGGGTCTGCGCATCGATCACATCGACGGGCTTTTCGATCCTTCGCGGTATTTGACAAAGCTCCATGAAAGCACGGGGGGCGTTTACACCGTCGTGGAGAAGATCCTCGCATTCGGGGAATCCATCCCTGAGTTCTGGCCGGTGGCGGGGACGACGGGCTACGATTTTCTCAATATCGTCAACGGGCTCTTCTGTGATTCGAGAAATGCGAAGGTGTTCGACAGGATCTACTCCAGGTTCGCCGGCGGGCCGCTTTCATTCGACGGGATCGTTTTCGAGCAGAAGAAGCTCATCGCGGAAAGGCGCATGGCCGGAGACGTGGAAAACCTGGCGCACATCATCAAGAAAATTTCGGACCGGTACATGCGGGGAAGCGATCTGACGATGCTCGGCATCAGGAGGGCGGTTGTCCAGGTGCTGGCGCGTTTCCCCGTCTACCGCACGTACTTCAACGGAAATTCGTTTCGTCCCGAAGATCGCGAATTCATCCGGTCGACCCTGGAACGGGCCAGGGAAGAAGACCCCGATCTCGTGCACGAATTCCATTTTCTCGATCAACTGCACGATCCTGAATTCGTTGACGGGCTCCCGGAGGAAGACCGGTCCGAGTGGCTCAACGCCATCATGCGCTTTCAGCAGCTCACCGCCCCTCTGATGGCCAAGGGATTCGAAGACACCGCGCTTTACGTGTACAACAGGCTCCTGTCCCTCAACGAGGTGGGCGGCAGTCCCGACAGGTTCGGTATTCATGCCCGGGTTTTCCATGAATTCAACCAGAGGCGGCGGGCATCCCATCCGCATTCCATGTCGACCACATCGACTCACGACACCAAGAGGGGCGAGGATGTCCGGGCGAGAATCAACGTCCTCTCCGAGGTCCCCGGCGAATGGGAAAGACGGCTGCGGGTATGGTCCAAGCTCAACGCCGGGTTCAAGACCGTTGTGGACGGCAAGCGCGTTCCGGACCCGAACGTCGAGTACGCCCTCTACCAGACCATACTCGGGGCCTTCCCCTTCGGAGTCGACGCACTGCTGAGCGACTTGGCGAGCCGGAGGAAGGAGACGATGGCTTCCCCCCGCGCCGACGCATACGAAGACTTCGTGGACAGAATGAAGGCTTACGCCGTCAAGGCGGTCCGGGAGGCCAAGACCCATACCAGCTGGCTGCTGCCCGACCCCGATTACGAAAGTGCCGTCACTTCCTTTATCGAGGCCGTTCTGCGGTTGGACGCGGAGAACCGCTTCCTCAGGGAGTTCCTGCCGTTTCAGAAAAAGATCGCTTTCTTCGGCGTCTGGAATTCCCTCTCCCAGGTGCTGCTCAAGACCGCCTCCCCCGGAGTGCCCGATTTCTACCAGGGAACGGAGCTCTGGGACCTGAATCTCGTGGATCCCGACAACCGGCGTCCCGTGGATTTCGCGCAAAGAGAAGCCCTCCTGAACGACATCATCGCTCGCGCCGATGAAGACATCCTGTCCCTCATGGCCGATCTGCTCGCCGCAAAGGAGGATGGGCGCGTGAAGCTGTTTGCGATCCACAGGGCGCTTGGAGCGAGGCGGCGGAAGGCCGGGCTCTTCGACGAGGGAACATACGTCCCTCTCAAGGTGAAGGGAAAGCACAGGGGGAGCGTGATCGCCTTTGCGAGGCGCCACGGGGAGACGTGGTCCATTGCCGTGGCGCCCCGTTTCCTGGTCGACCTGGTCAAGGAAGGAGACCTCCCCCTCGGAAAGGCCGTCTGGAAAGACACCACCCTGGTTCTCCCCCCTCTTTGCCGCGAGCCATGGGAGGACGCGATCTCCGGGCAGATCCTGGCCAGGGAGAGGTTCCTGCCGGTGGGGGAGGTTTTCGAGCACTTCCCCGCGGCTCTTCTCATCAACGGCACCTAAGCGGCGCCGCCTTTCCCGCGTTGGAGCGGGCCGCCCTTTTTCGTACACTCCCCTTCCCACATGGTGGTATAAGATCATACCCGCACACATGGACGCGATTGAGAAGAGGGCTTGAACCGTCCCGGGAGGAGCCGCCTTCGACCGGCTCCAGCAGCTCGGCCGACGGTTTGTGAAATGGGGACGGAAGGCGGTCTCCGGAGCCCCTTTTGCTTCAGTGCGGCGGAAATCGATATTGGAGGGGCGCTTCCGAAATGGATTCGACGGACATGTCTCCTGCCGGAGCCCCACGTAAACGGCAGGTGAGCGGACGGTATCACATGGCATGGGTGCGCATCCTGGACGGGATGCAGAGGCACCGGACCGTCCGCTGGGGATTCTACAGCGTCGCGATCGGAATCCTTTCCGGGTTGATGGCCTGCGCGGTATTCGCCCTGCTGGAGTGGACTTCCTTCTTCTGCCTCGAATATCTTGCCGGGTATGCCGTGGCGAAACCCGCGGGCGAACACCTCGTCGATCTCGTCGCCGATACCCCTTTGCGCCGCTGGGTACTGTTCCTGCTCCCCGCCTTCGGCGGGCTCCTCTCCGGCCTCATCGTCTACACGTGGGCTCCCGAAGCCGAAGGGCACGGGATGGACGCATTCATCGACGCATTTCACAATAAGAGCGGACACATCAGGACCCGGGTTCCCTTCGTTAAAGGCATCGCCTCCGTGATCACCCTGTCCACCGGCGGAAGCGCGGGCCGGGAAGGTCCCATCGCCCAGATCGGCGCGGGCATCGGTTCTTGTCTGGGACGAGCGTTCCATTTGACCGCGCGGGAGCGGCGCCTGATGCTCCTCGCGGGCTGCGCGGCCGGCCTTGGCGCCATATTCCGGGCTCCTCTCGGCGGAGCGTTGACGGCCATAGAGGTTTTGTACCGGGAGGATTTCGAGGCGGAGGGGATCGTCCTGTGCATCATCTCGTCGGTGACCGGCTACGCCATCTTCACGGCCATCTTCGGGCACGAGCCGATCTTCGAAACCACGGCTTTGCCGTTTTCAAACCCGGTGGAGCTGCTTTTCTACGGGATACTCGCCCTGATCTGCGTTCCTTTCGGGTACGCCTACGTGAAGATCTTTTACGGGCTCCGGGACCACCTCTTTCGCCGTCTCCCGCTCAAGCGCGTTTTCGTGCCCGCCCTGGGAGGGCTGCTGGTGGGCCTGCTCGGGCTCTTCGCCCCGCAGGTGCTGAGCGGAGGATACGGCACGATCCAGCAGGCACTCAAGGGAGAAGTCTCCGCCGGCCTCCTGTTGCTCCTCGCGGCACTGAAGATCGTGGCGACGTCTTTTACGATCTCCTCCGGTGGAAGCGGAGGGGTCTTCGGTCCATCCCTTTTCATCGGCGCAATGCTGGGGGGAGCCGTGGGACAGCTCTCGCACGAGTGGTTCCCCACGCTGGTGACCCAGCCCGGAGGTTTCGCCCTGGTGGGCATGGGCGCGTTTTTCGCCGGCGTCGCCAAGGCGCCCATCGGTGCCCTGCTCATGGTGTGCGAGATGACGGGCGGCTACGGGCTGGTGGTTCCCCTCATGTTCACCTCGGTCGTCGCCATTCTTCTCTCCCAGCGGTGGAGCCTCTATGAAAAGCAGGTGCTCAACAAGTTCCATTCTCCGGCTCACCGTTCGGACACGGTCATCAACATCCTCCAGACCATGCGGGTGAAGGACGTGTTCAGACGGGACGTCCCCGTGACCGTGCTTCCCGAGGACATGACCTTCGGCCAGTTGAGGAGATTGCTCACCAGGACCAGGGAATCCTTTTTCCCCGTGGTCGACGACAAGTGGGGCCTGTGCGGCATATTGGCCGTCCGCGACCTCAGGGAGGTGATCTTCGAGCAGCACGTGCAGGACTTGCTGGTCGTGGGCGAATTGGCTTCCCGGCCCGTCTCGGTCGAGCCCGAGGACAATCTCTACGATGCGATGCTCCTGTTTCTCCAGACCGGCTACGGTCAGATCCCCATCGTGGACGGGCAGGCCGGTCTTGCGGGACTCCTTCGATTGCAGGATTTGATGGAAGCCTACCAGCAGGAAATCGACAAGCTGCGGGAAGGGTAGCGCTTCCCTGCATGGGGCCTGGCCGGGGGAAGGGGCGCGGGGCCCTCGTGCCCACGATCCGGCCGAACCTCCCGTCCACCCTGCGCGAATCACAACGAAGGATGAGAAGGAGCGGGGCCGGGGGTGTTTTTCCGTTACTTGTTCCTGTTTTTCATAGCCCATTCGGCAGCCAACTTCCGCTCCTCCTTGATGGCATCATTGAAGAGCCGTGTGTGTATAGGAGCCCCCATCCTAGAGGTGAATACGGCATGCATTTCTTTTGAATGGTATTCTTTCAATGGTTCCATCCGGATTATCATTCCGTCCTTAGGAAGGAAATCGGTCCTCCTTTTCATTGAAAAAAATATCTGTTCGTTGCCGGACCATATATAGTCTTTGGGGAAAATGTGCGTGGTACTCCAGCAGATATAACCTTTCTTATAGACAGTCATTCTGAATTCATGGACACCCAGGAGCGATGCATATATGGGCAACTTGAAACGACCTCGGGCATCCGAGACGTCTTCCGCTTCTTCAGTCGTCACCGTACCCGCCAGGCCCGGCGGCCCGGGTCCGGACTCCAACCATTTTATGTTCGCCACGGCGTTCTCGATGGGCTCCCCGGTTTCGGCGTCGACGACCTGGCCCGTGACCATCCATCTCATGGGCCAGGAGATCAGCATCAGCACCAGGATCACCGCGGCCACCGCGGGCAGGTAACGTTTCAACATCGCTCATGTGCCTCCATGCAACCGTCGTGACTCAAAATCGGTCTATGTCCCATATGCTCGCGGCATCCCTCAGGAAATAAACGTAGTAGCCCGGAAAATTCATAAATAGTGCTTGAAAAAGAAACGGACATCCTGTAACGTGTTGACTTGACAAGAGAAAACACGAAACAAAAGGAATGTCCGTTGAATACAGTCTGTCATAAACAACTCTCTTTTGCAAACCTTGATTCGCGCTCTGTTGTGGCCGAGTTTTCGGCCGGCCCAATGACCTCGGACGGCGGCTCATTGCTGCTGCGGGAAATCGATCGCGCAACGGATCTTTCTTCCTCCATGAGCCGGGCACTTTCCGACCGTCGCGATCAGGCCAAAGTGCACCATGGCCAGGAGGAACTCTTGCGCCAACGCCTTTTCGCCATTGCGATGGGCTACGAAGACGGCAACGATCATCAATCCCTGCGCTTTGATCCGGGGCTCAAAACCGCCGTTGGCAGGTTGCCCGAAACCGATCCGGCACTGGCTTCCCAACCGACGCTCTCACGTTTCGAAAACCGTGTAGGGAACTGTGAGCTTCGCCGCCTGAGCGACGCCCTGATTGACGCCTATGTGGCCGCACACCCGGCTCCGCGCAAGGTAATCGTGCTCGATATGGACGCAACGGATGATCCCGTTCACGGCTTGCAGCAACTCTCCTTCTTCCACGGCTACTACGATCAGTACATGCTGCATCCGCTGCTGATCTTTGACGGGCTCACCGGTTTTCCGGTAGCCGCGGTGCTGCGCGCGGGCAACGCACACGCGTCCAAAGGAGCGGCGGCAATCTTGAAGCGCATCATCCGCCGCCTCAAACATGCCTATCCGGGCGCCACTATTCTGGTGCGCGCCGATGCAGGCTTTGCCGTACCGGCCATCTACAGGCTCCTTGAGCGCGAGAAGGTCAAATACACGATCGGCCTGATCACCAATGACCGTCTTCGCAAACGTGCCGCCAACCTGGTGATCAAAGCCGAGAGGCAGTTCGCCAAAACCGGAGCGAAGCAAAGACTCTTTGGCAGCTTTTACCATCGAGCCGGATCCTGGCAACGATCACGTCGGGTTATTGCCAAGGTCGAGCGACTCTCCCGGGGCCTCAACACCCGCTTTGTGGTGACCAACATCCTTGAATCCGCCGCAGGGATTTATGACGGCATCTACACCGGCCGGGGCGATGCCGAGAACCGGATCAAGGAGCTCAAGGTTCATCTCAAAGCCGATCGGCTGAGCTGCACCCGGTTCCAGGCCAACCAGTTTCGGCTGCTGCTGCACACCTTCGCCTTCGTTCTGTTTTGGCACCTGCGCCGGAGCCTTGCCGGAACGGAACTGGCTGCCGCCACAGTCGACACCCTCAAGCTCAAACTGCTCAAAGTCGGCGCACGGGTGGTCCAGAGCGTGCGGCGCATCCTCTTTACCATGCCGCGCGCCTATCCCTATCAACGCCTCTTTGCCACCGCACTGCAAAATATTCGGCAAATGCCGCTCCGATGCTGAAGGCACGGCCTCCCGTACCGAAGCCTGATCACCATGAAAACCGATGTCAACACTACAGGTGCGCCCAATATCGGGCTGTCGGGCACAAAAATATGAGGCGAAAACCGAAACACAGGATTCGGGACCGATTCCAGTGCCTCTCAACAGCACGGACCACCGAAAAATCCGTCTCCGTCACTCATGATGGTCACATTCAACGGCTTTCTCGCCAAGCCTCGTGAATAATGCGGGGTAGGTGATGTCGTAGACCTTCGATGAACGCGCCCTCTGAAGGAGAAACAATCGTGAGAGACAGCGCGGCAAGAGCCGGCAGGGCGCACGCGGCTTTATCGTGCCTGCGATCACGCCCGCAAAGATGCGCAGGCATGCAAACCGGTACGGGACGATTTTCACGCTTTACGGTAAGCCCCGGGTTCATGCCGAAAAGTGAAAAGTGTAGGTTTGACCCCGGCATCCTCCGGCCCGGCCGGGCCGGAGGATGATCCGCCTGAGAACATTACGCCCTCAGCGCCCCATCAGGGGAAATTGATGGTGACGGGATACGGGCCTTCCGCATTTTCCGGCGGTGCGGGGAACTGGTCCGCATTGTAGATGTAGTAAGGATAGTAGCGAATGAAATAGCTCATCTGGTGCTGGATGATCCCCCGGTACTGGTAGACCGGGGTGTCTTTCCACAGGGGACCGTCCAGTTCCTGGTAGACCACGGAGGGCATATCGTAGGTCCAGAGCCCATTGTCCACGGTAAAGTCATCCGGGTAGGGCCACCCCGGAGGATAGGGCTTGGAGACGAGGTGGTCTCTCACATAGTACCCGCCGGGGACGTCGGTGAGCAAAATGACGCGAAAGTATCGCGCCGGCGGCATATCCTGGACGCTCACCACCATCGGCGTGCCGGCACCGGGAGCGCTGCCCGAAAAGCCGAGCTCCTCGCTGATCGAAACCGGCCGGAAGAAATCATAATCCTCCACGTTCGGGTCGTTTTCGATCTCCTCGGCCTTTCTGAGCTCGCCGTTGAGCAGGAAGTAATCCGTGCTGTTCCAGTAGGAGAGGTGCTGCGGTTCGCACAAATCCTTCATCCCCACGGCAACCGCGTCCTGCTCCGCGCCCAGTTTCCCTTTGTAAACCACCTTCAGATAGAGGTCCGTGATACCGGGAGGAATGGGGTTTGCGGTGAAATCGAACGTGCATTCAAGCCCGGGCGAGCCCGAGGTGAGGGATTCCACCTGCAGGGGAGCGGACACCGAGTAGGAGTAGTATTCATCCCTTGAATCCATCGTCGGCGGATCGGCGGACAGGTCCGCCTGGTAGTTCGTCCTGAGCCTGTACTGGGCGATCGCCACCAGTTGCCCGGGCTGTCCCGCATCGTTGGTCGCCTCCTCGCCGGCCGTTGCGTTGCGCACCCTCGCCTTGATGAAGCGAAAACCCTGAGCCGCATTGAGGCCGTCGATGATGGAATAGACGAACTCGGGTGGAGCCGTGATCTCCAACTGCCCCCGGAAGAAATAGTTCAGCAGGGCCGCCGAATACCCCACGGCGCGAGGAAGTAGCTTGGATGCGTACTCCTTCAGGCATTCCTCATCCAGCAGGAGGGTCCTGACGGATACGGCAGATTCCAGAGGATCCAACTCGGAAAAATATATCGTCAAGTACGACGGCTTGAGGAAGTGGGCTATCGCTTCTCCATCCCCTGTTTTTGCTATATAGAAAGACGTGTCCGGTTTGTTGTCCTCCCCGACGACCATCTGCGGTTGCAGCACACCGTCCAGGTAATACTGAAGGTTCGTGCTCGACTTTCTCGGGTAAGGCTGATAGTGCACGTCGTTTGAAGAATCTTCGTCACTGAGGTAGTCCTCCGCAAGTATCGTATTTCCGCTCACGAAATTGATGTTGGTGTATTCGGCCAATCCCACCGCTTGAGCGTTCAGCGAGATGCCCGGGTTCGTGCCGTCGTAGTTGTTGGTGTCCCAGAACCGGGTCACGGACTTTTCGCTCAAGTCCCCGCCGGAAGCAGTGCCGGCCACACCGTTCACCTTGACGTAGTCCTCGAATCGCTCATAGACCCATTCCTTTGGCCGATACCATGTCGACAAAGTTATCCCCTTCCAGTCCAGGTGAGCTTTGAAGTCGTTCCGGACGTGGGAGGGCACGGCCATATCCTGCAGAAGATGGAGGACCTGCCCCAGGGACCACGCGCTCATCGCCATGTAGTAGTGTCTCTTTTCATCGCCGTTCAGACCGAGGGCTTCCGGGATGCCGGGCTCGCCGTGGAACTCCGACCTGCCTTGAAAGTCCCTGCCGGTGAGCGACATGTAATAGAATTCCCTGGCGTGGTCCCAATCGCGCTCGTTGGTCCCCCCCGTCACCTTTACTCCACCCGGAGCGGGCTCGCGATAGGCCGTGGCGTACGCGACGGCGGAAGTGACGGGGATGTCGACACAATACAGGCTCACATACCAGGGTTCGTCGCTCATCCCCGATTCCGTCCAGGACAGATCGTTGCGGGGATTGTGAAAATGATTGGAAGCCCGGCATATGGGAACATCCTCCCGATCAGCCCCGAATGTCAGCCAGTCTAGCGTCGGCCGACCGTGCAAGGGAGTATCCAAACCCTGCGGCAAGATTAGTTTGTCCTTGAAGTGTGAATCAAGGCTGGCTCTTACTTGTCGAACAGCAGAGTCAGTCAACGCGGGATGAGTCTCCCGATTGTCAAACGCTTCAACACTGGTATAACCGAACAAAAAAAGAATAGAGATTAAATAAAGTAGTCTTCTCATACTACTTCTCCCTGTTTTTCCTGGCCCATTCGGCAGCCAACTCCCATTCTCCCTTGATAGCAGCAGTGAAAATTGGTGTTCTCATTGGAGCTCCAATATTAGCAGTGAAAACGGCATGCAATTCTCTCGAGTTCTGCTCTCTTAACGGTTCCAATCGTATTATCATACCATCCCTTGGTGTGAAATCAGTACGCTTTTTCATTGTAGGAAAGATCCGTTCGTTGCCCGTCCAAATATACTCTTTCGGGAAGATACGCACGCTGCTCCAGCAGACATACCCCTTTTTGTAAACGACCATTCTGTATTCCTGAACAGCCAGGAGCGATGCATATATGGGCAACTTGAAACGGCCCCGGACATCCGAGACGTCTTCAGCTTCTTCAGTCGTCACCGTACCCGCCAGGCCCGGAGGCCCCGGTCCCGGCTCCATCCATAAGATGGTCGCCACGGCATTCTCGATGGGCTCTCCGGTTTCGGCGTCCACGACCTGGCCCGCAACCATCCATCTCATGGGCCAGGAGATCAGGACCAGCACCAGGATCACCGCAGCCACCGCGGGCAGGTAACGTTTCAACATCGCTCATGTGCCTCCATGCAACCGTCGTGACTCAAAATCGGTCTATGCCCCATATGCCGGCGGCATCCCTCAGGAAATAAACGTAGTAGGTGATGTCGTAGACCTGCCCCTGCACCTGTTCCTCGCGCTTGATCCTGTACTTGGCCGTTCCGCCCTTCGCATAGATCAACTCGATTTCCCGCATCCCCGAGGCGATGGAGGGCAAGCCCGCCGCCAGGTGCTCGAAGACCTCACCGTAGCGTTCCCTGGAACTTGCCGCAAAATACGCCAGGGCGCCCGGGGAATTCCCCGCGATCAGAGCGGCCTTCATTCCATCCCATTTGGCCTGGAGCAGGGCGTCCAGGTTGTTCCGGTTCAATACCACGATGGCCGCCGTGTCCGCGCGGACGTTGTTCAGATTGTCCACCGCCTCCACCGTGAAATAATAGATCCCCTCCACGCTCAACCGCACCTTGTATTCCTTGGCCCCGGTCTCGAGATATTCGGGTTCCGCCGGCCCCGCGCAACCGATCGTCGACTGGCTGAAGCTGAAGGAACCGCGCACCCCAAGCGTCACCTCGAGGGAAGGAATGCCCGATTCGACGTTGGCCGCGATCCTGATGGTATCCGCACTCGGATCCGCGTTCACGACAACCGATGCCTCCAGCGCATTGCCGTCCGTATCCGCGGCCCTGGCGGTCAGGGTGTTTTCACCTTCGACCAGCACCACGTGATTGGCGACGAACTCATTGCCGTAGACCTCCGCCGTCACTCCGTTGACGGTGACCCCGGTCTCGGCGCCCGTCGCATTGGAAACGGTGCCTCGCACCATCACCGCTGCGCCTTCGATGAAGGCGCCCTCCGAAGGAGAAACAATCGTGAGAGACAGGGCGGCAAGAGCGTTCACCGTGACCTTGACGGCGGCCGATGCGCTCCCCCCGTTGCCGTCGTCGACGGTGTACGTGAAACCGTCCTCACCGCTGAACCCGGCGTTGGGCGAATAGACGAGGACGCCGTTCGCGCCGCCGGACACGCTCCCGTTGGCCCCCTGCGTGAAGCCCGATACCAGCAGGGTGTTTCCGTCGGGGTCCGTATCGTTGGCGAGAACCGCGATGTCGACGGCTTTCCCCGCCTCAGTGCTCGCCGAGTCGTCAGCGGCCGCGGGAGGATGGTTCACCGCGTTCACCGTGATCGAAACCGCTGCCGCCGCGGAGTCCGCTTTACCGTCATTCACCTTGAATTCAAAAGCATCGGGGCCGTGATACCCGGCCGCCGGCGTGTAGGTCAGGTTCGGCGCCGTGCCGCTGAGCGTCCCGTGAGCGGGCGAGGTCGTCACCGTGAAGCTCAGGGTATCCCCGTCCGCGTCCGTTCCCGTCAAGGTGATCGAGACCGCCGTGTCCTCGTTCGTGCTCAACGTCTGCGCGTTCGCCACCGGCGCATCGTTTGCCGAGGTGACCGTGATCGAAACCGCTGCCGCCGCGGAGTCCGCTTTACCGTCGTTCACCTTGAACGCAAAGCCGTCCGATCCGCTGTAGTTCGCCGCCGGCGTGTAGGTCAGGTTCGGCGCCGTGCCGCTGAGCGTCCCGTGAGCGGGCGGGGCCGTCACCGTGAAGCTCAGGGTATCCCCGTCCGCGTCCGTTCCCGTCAAGGTGATCGAAACCGCCGTGTCCTCGTTCGTGCTCAACGTCTGGGCGTTCGCCACCGGCGCATCGTTTGCCGAGGTGACCGTGATGGTGACCGTGCCTGTCGCCGTGGCCCCATGGTCGTCTTGCACCGTGTAGGTGAACTGGTCCGTTCCGGTGAATCCGGGCTCCGGCGTGTAGGTCGCCGTCCCGTCCGCGTTGGCCGAGACCGCCCCGTGGGCGCCCTGGGTGACGCCGGCAAGGACCAGGCCGCTCCCCGTGTCGTTTGCCAGCACGTTGACCGTCACCGGAGTCCCCTCCGGCGTCGAGGCGACGTCATCCCCGGCCGCGGGACCCGACCCCCCGACCGTCACGGTCGTCTCCGCGCTGACGACCTCGTGGTGGCCGTAGGCGTATATCGTGTAAGTGGTGGTCCGCCGGGGCCGGACCTTCCGTGAACCGGTGGGCGCAACCCACCCCACCCCGTGGTCGATCACGCAGATTGTCGCGTCGGTCGAGCTCCACGTCAAGGTCGACGATCCCCCCGGAGCAATGGTCTGCGGCGAAGCCGAAAGGCTCACGCTCGGGTGGCGATGGTCCACGATGGTCACTGTAAGGAAACTCCCGGGCTTGCCCTCGAGCCGCACCCCAATTTCATTGGAGGCATTGAGCGACACGCGGCGCCGGATGAGCGGGACGTGAGCCTTCAGCTCACCGGAGCTCACGATCTTCTTCCCGTTCAGGTATATGGTGCCGCTCGTCACCCGGTGCCGCCCGTAGAGCTCACCGTTGCGGATCCACACCTCGAATTCTGCTCCGGTCTCGGAACCGGCGAATCCCCTGGTGACCGTCATCGGCGGCCCCGAACCCCGCTCGAACCGCTCCGGTCCGAAAACGGGGGGATCGCACGCAGACCCGGGTTGAACGGGCAAAACCAACGCCAGGGAAAGAAAAACGACCAGGCAAAAGAGTTTTTTGAACATGACTCCTCCTGCTGCTTGAGTTCCTGTTCGAGCGTCGATTGATCCGATACGCCGTATGTGTCGGTAAAGACGGGCTTGCCCAAATTTGGCGGCCGCGAGAGGGGCCCCGCCCATCTTTCCGGATTCGCTCCTGCCAGAAAATGATCGTGAGAACAGGCTGTGTGACACATCCGATCGCCCTGGAATCCCGTTTGCGTCGGAACGATGCGCGGTGAGCGCGGCTTTATCGTGCCCGCGATCACGCCCGCAAAACGGCGCAGGCATGCAAACCGGTACGGGACGATTTTCACGCTTTACGGTAAGCCCCGGGTTCATGCCGAAAAGTGAAAAGTGTAGGTTTGACCCCGGCATCCTCCGGCCCGGCCGGGCCGGAGGATGATCCGCCTGAGAACATTACGCCTTCAGCGCCCCATCAGGGGAAATTGATGGTGACGGGATACGGGCCTTCCGCATTTTCCGGCGGTGCGGGGAACTGGTCCGCATTGTAGATGTAGTAAGGATAGTAGCGAATGAAATAGCTCATCTGGTGCTGGATGATCCCCCGGTACTGGTAGACCGGGGTGTCTTTCCACAGGGGACCGTCCAGTTCCTGGTAGACCACGGAGGGCATATCGTAGGTCCAGAGCCCATTGTCCACGGTAAAGTCATCCGGGTAGGGCCACCCCGGAGGATAGGGCTTGGAGACGAGGTGGTCTCTCACATAGTACCCGCCGGGGACGTCGGTGAGCAAAATGACGCGAAAGTATCGCGCCGGCGGCATATCCTGGACGCTCACCACCATCGGCGTGCCGGCACCGGGAGCGCTGCCCGAAAAGCCGAGCTCCTCGCTGATCGAAACCGGCCGGAAGAAATCATAATCCTCCACGTTCGGGTCGTTTTCGATCTCCTCGGCCTTTCTGAGCTCGCCGTTGAGCAGGAAGTAATCCGTGCTGTTCCAGTAGGAGAGGTGCTGCGGTTCGCACAAATCCTTCATCCCCACGGCAACCGCGTCCTGCTCCGCGCCCAGTTTCCCTTTGTAAACCACCTTCAGATAGAGGTCCGTGATACCGGGAGGAATGGGGTTTGCGGTGAAATCGAACGTGCATTCGAGCCCGGGCGAGGCCGAGGTGAGGGATTCCACCTGCAGGGGAGCGGACACCGAGTAGGAATAGTACTCATCCCTTGAATCCATCGTCGGCGGATCGGCGGACAGGTCCGCCTGGTAGTTCGTCCTGAGCCTGTACTGGGCGACCGCCACCAGTTGCCCGGGCTGTCCCGCATCGTTGGTCGCCTCCTCGCCGGCCGTTGCGTTGCGCACCCTCGCCTTGATGAAGCGAAAACCCTGAGCCGCATCGAGGCCGTCGATGATGGAATAGACGAACTCGGGTGGAGCCGTGATCTCCAACTGCCCCCGGAAGAAATAGTTCAGCAGGGCCGCCGAATACCCCACGGCGCGAGGAAGCAGCTTGGATGCGTAGTCCTTATAAACCTCGCCGTCCAATACAAAGGGGTATTGCCAGCAGGGGGTACCTGCCGAGCAATCCTCTGTGAAATAGCCTGCCACAGCGAGGCGATGAGGTACCGCCGCCCGGATGTTACGCAGATAGACCTTCCGGTCGACGTTTCCGTCCTCTCGGACAACCGTCTCCGGGTTTTTCCAATCGAGACTGAAATAGTTTGTGTCTTCGATGTTGGGATGAGGGTATTCAGAGGTCTCGAATATGGTGTCGCTGCTGAAGAAATAGGCATTGGTGTACTCCGCCAAGCCATGGATGTCTTCCGAAGGGTTTGTGCCGTCGTAGAAATCCTGGTCCCATAAGGCGGTTATGGGTATCATGCCGTTCTGCACGGCATGGCTGAATATATCAGTCGAAACTGAAAGGGATTCGAAGTTCAGCAACCCCTTGACATCCTGATATTTGGCCCATGTTTCATATGCTTCGGGACGAGGATGCGCATCATCCCGAACGTGAGCGGGTACCGCAAGATCGGCGACCAAATGCATCAACCTCCCGAGCGAAGTGAACATCAGTGCCCATTCAGCCTCGTTACCGCTCGTGAGCGCCTGGGAATACAATCGTCTTGCATCCTGCCAGGTCCGGTCCACATCGTAGCCCTTTTGGGCCCAGATTACGGATGATTCTCCGAGAATACCGTTTTTCAGGCCTGCCTCATCCCACGGCTTCAATGGATCATGGAAGTGATAGAAATAACAAGGAAAATCATCTTCTCGGGTACCTCCCTCTTCGACCAGAAAAACCAGTGACAAACCCTGAAATTTCGTCTCAATCCCTTCTCCGAACCCAAGCTGCCCCCTCATATATGCATCCAGGTTTGAAGTTTCTACCGCCTTGGCATTCAAATGGCGGTGAACATAGCTCTCATCATAAGCATTTGCGGATTCATAACCGTATGCGAAAAATACAACAACCATAAGAAAAAACGATCTGAGATAATGTTTCATCTCTATGACCTCCTTAAATACTCATTGAGTCAGGCCAATCTCTCTTCGTGCTTTTTTTTCAAATTCAAGGAAGTTTTTCAGTTTTTCACGAGGAATATTCGGATATATCATCTCGCGCAGATTTTTTATCTGATCTTCACGTGTTCTCAATCTTGGTATTTCAATTGTTAAGTATTCGTTAGAACGGATATACCGCATTGAATAAACCCGATACCCAGGTTTAAATATGCTTATACTCTCTATCGGGTCCCACTGGTCTGGGAATCGGAAGACCCATGCTCTGTAGGGTGCGAGATGGAATTCGCCGTTTCGGTCCGTCACGGTCTCAAGAGCTTCGACAAAATTGTGCGTCAGGCCGCCTAGTCTGATCGTATAGAATGCTTTCAGTACGAGAGCCCCTTCAATCGGCTGGCCGGTCTCATCCACCACCTTCCCGAAATACGGGCCGAATTTGTGGGTTATGGTACAGGGACCGACCGCGGCCGATACGAACCAGACCAGGATGATTCCACCTATCCATTTCATCGACTTCCTGCTCATTGGACGATCCCCGTGCCATGCCGGACGGACTGTGTGTCGCCGAATCGGCATGGTCGCTTTCGTGGGCTTCCCCCGGCATATACCGGGGGGAGCGTTCGCAGCTAGAATCTATCTATTTTCCAGAGCCCGTCCTCATCAACCCTGAAAAAGATCGAGTAGGTGATGGTCACGGCCTCTCCGTCCACCATATGCACCCTCGGAATCCGGTATTCCGCGGTGCTTTCCCTGCACAGGATCATCTCAATCTCCTGCATCCCTGAAACAATACCGGGAAGTCCGGCGGCCAGGGCAGTAAATATCGTACGATAGCGTTCCTTGGATCTTTCCCGGAAATATCCCAGGGCGTCCTCTATGGCACCCGCGGACAGTTTTCCCTTCATTGCATTCCATTTGGATTTGAACAGGGCATCCAGATCGTCCCGATTGAATACCACCAGTGCAACCGTATCCGTGTGCATCGTCCCCTGGTCGTCGGCCGCCTCGGCGGTGAACAGGTAAAGCCCTTCGGCGACCAGCCGCACCACGCGATCCTCCGGCTGCGTGCTCTGTAAAAACTCCGCCTCTCCTGGACCAGTGTAAGTCAACACGGCATCCGAACAAGGAAAGGTTCCCCCGATGCGCAGGCTAGTCTCAAAGGGGGAGATGCCGGAATGAATCACCGTCGAGAGTTCCAGGTATCCTCCGGTCGTGTCCGAATTGACCGCGATCGACGTGGTTGCGGTGTTGCCCTGCGTGTCAGTGGCCACGGCGGTCAACGTGTTTGTGCCGTTTTGGAGGCGAACCCGGTTTGCCACGAACTGAGTGCCGATGACGACCGCGGGGACCCCGTTTACAACCACTCCCGTTTCGTTTCCCGCAGAGTTGACTACCGTCCCAATGACAAGGGTCGAGTGCTTCACGACAAAATCCCCGTCCAACGGCGAGGTGATCTCCAGGGATATCCCGGCGAGTGCCCTGACGGCCACCGTCACGGTTGCCGATGCGCTCCCCCCGTTGCCGTCGTCGACGGTGTACGTGAAACCGTCCTCACCGCTGAACCCGGCGTTGGGCGAATAGACGAGGACGCCGTTCGCGCCGCCGGATACGCTCCCGTTGGCCCCCTGCGTGAAGCCCGATATCTGCGGGGCGTCTCCGTCGGGGTCCGTGTCGTTGGCGAGAACCGCGATGTCGACGGCTTTCCCCGCCTCAGTGCTCGCCGAGTCGTCGGCGGCCGCGGGAGGATGGTTCACCGCGTTAACCGTGATCGAAACCGTTGCCGCCGCGGAGTCCGCTTTACCGTCATTCACCTTGAATTCAAAAGCATCGGGGCCGTGATACCCGGCCGCGGGCGTGTAGGTCAGATTCGGCGCCGTGCCGCTGAGCGTCCCGTGAGCGGGCGGGGCCGTCACCGCATAGGTCAGCGCATCTCCGTCCGCGTCCGTTCCCGTCAAGGTGATCGAAACCGCCGTGTCCTCGTTCGTGCTCAACGTCTGCGCGTTCGCCACCGGCGCATCGTTTGCCGAGGTGACCGTGATGGTGACCGTGCCTGTCGCCGTGGCCCCATGGTCGTCTTGCACCGTGTAGGTGAACTGGTCCGTTCCGGTGAATCCGGGCTCCGGCGTGTAGGTCGCCGTCCCGTCCGCGTTGGCCGAGACCGCCCCGTGGGCGCCCTGGGTGACGCCGGCAAGGACCAGGCCGCTCCCCGTGTCGTTTGCCAGCACGTTGACCGTCACCGGAGTCCCCTCCGGCGTCGAGGCGACGTCATCCCCGACCGCGGGACCCGCCCCCCCGACCGTCACGGTCGTCTTCGCGCTGACGACCTCGTGGTGGCCGTAGGCGTATATCGTGTAAGTGGTGGTCCGCCGGGGCCGGACCTTCCGTGAACCGGTGGGCGCAACCCACCCCACCCCGTGGTCGATCACGCAGATTGTCGCGTCGGTCGAGCTCCACGTCAAGGTCGACGATCCCCCCGGAGCAATGGTCTGCGGCGAAGCCGAAAGGCTCACGCTCGGGTGGCGATGGTCCACGATGGTCACGGTAAGGAAACTCCCGGGCTTACCCTCGAGCCGCACCGCAATTTCATTGGAGGCATTGAGCGACACGCGGCGCCGGATGAGCGGGACGTGAGCCTTCAGCTCACCGGAGCTCACGATCTTCTTCCCGTTCAGGTATATGGTGCCGCTCGTCACCCGGTGCCGCCCGTAGAGCTCACCGTTGCGGATCCACACCTCGAATTCCGCTCCGGTCTCGGAACCGGCGAATCCCCTGGTGACCGTCATCGGCGGCCCCGAACCCCGCTCGAACCGCTCCGGTCCGAAAACGGGGGGATCGCACGCAGACCCGGGTTGAACGGGCAAAACCAACGCCAGGGAAAGAAAAACGACCAGGCAAAAGAGTTTTTTGAACATGACTCCTCCTGCTGCTTGAGTTCCTGTTCGAGCGTCGATTGATCCGATACGCCGTATGTGTCGGTAAAGACGGGCTTGCCCAAATTTGGCGGCCGCGAGAGGGGCCCCGCCCATCTTTCCGGATTCGCTCCTGCCAGAAAATGATCGTGAGAACAGGCTGTGTGACACATCCGATCGCCCTGGAATCCCGTTTGCGTCGGAACGATGCGCGGTGAGCGCGGCTTTATCGTGCCCGCGATCACGCCCGCAAAACGGCGCAGGCATGCAAACCGGTACGGGACGATTTTCACGCTTTACGGTAAGCCCCGGGTTCATGCCGAAAAGTGAAAAGTGTAGGTTTGACCCCGGCATCCTCCGGCCCGATCGGGCCGGAGGATGATCCGCCTGAGAACATTACGCCTTCAGCGCCCCATCAGGGGAAATTGATGGTGACGGGATACGGGTCCTTTCCGTTTTCCGGCAGTGCGGGGAACTGGTCCGCATTGTAGATGAAGTACGGATAGTAACGGATGAAGTAGCTCATCTGGTGCTGGATGATCCCCCGGTACTGGTAAACCGGGGTGGGATTCCACGGCTGCCCGGCCGACTCCTGGTAGACCGCGGAGGGCATCCCGTAGGTCCAGAGCGCATTGTCCACGGTAAAGTCATCCGGGTAGGGCCACACCAGAGGATAGGGCTTGGAGACGAGGTGGTCTCTCATGTAGTAGCCGGCGGGGACATCGGTGAGCAAAATGACGCGAAAGTATCGCGCCGGCGGCATATCCTGGACGCTCACCACCATCGGCGTGCCGGCACCGGGAGCGCTGCCCGAAAAGCCAAGCTCCTCGCTGATCGAAACCGGCCGGAAGAAATCATAATCCTCCACGTCCGGGTCGTTTTCGATCTCCTCGGCCTTTCTGAGCTCGCCGTTGAGCAGGAAGTAGTCCGTGCTGTTCCAGTAGGTGAGGTGCTGCGGTTCGCACAAATCCTTCATCCCCACGGCAACCGCGTCCTGCTCCGCGCCCAGTTTCCCCTTGTAAACCACCTTCAGATAGAGGTCGGTGATGCCGGGGGGAATGGGGTTCGCGGTGAAATCGAACGTGCATTCAAGCCCGGGCGAGCCCGAGGTGAGGGATTCCACCTGCAGGGGAGCGGACACCGAGTAGGAATAGTACTCATCCCTTGAATCCATCGTCGGCGGATCGGCGGACAGGTCCGCCTGGTAGTTCGTCCTGAGCCTGTACTGGGCGACCGCCACCAGTTGCCCGGGCTGTCCCGCATCGTTGGTCGCCTCCTCGCCGGTCGTTGCGTTGCGCACCCTCGCCTTGATGAAGCGGAAACCCTGAGCCGCATTGAGGCCGTCGATGATGGAATAGACGAACTCGGGTGGAGCCGTGATCTCCAACTGCCCCCGGAAGAAATAGTTCAGCAGGGCCGCCGAATAACCCACGGCGCGTGGAAGCAGCTTGGATGCGTACTCCTTCAGGCATTCCTCATCCAACAGGAGGGTCCTGACAAGCAGGGAAGACGCTTGATGATCCAGCTCGGAAATATATTTTGTCATGTACGACGGTTTGATGAAGTGGACTATTGTTTCTCCATCCCCTGTTTTTGCCACGTAGAAGGAGATGTCCGGCTTGTTGTCCTCCCCGATGACCTCCTTCGGCCACAACCCGCCGTCCAGGTAATACTGAAGGTTCGTGCTCGACTTTCTCGGGTAAGGCTGATAGTGGACGTCGTTTGAAGAATCTTCGTCACTGAGGTAGTCCTCAGCAAGCATCGTATTTAGGCTCACAAAATTGATGTTGGTGTATTCGGCCAATCCCACCGCTTGAGCGTTCAGCGAGATGCCCGGGTTCGTGCCGTCGTAGTTGTTGGTGTCCCAGAACCGGGTCACGGACTTTTCGCTCAAATCCCCGCCAGTAGCCGCTTCGGCAGGCACACCGTTCATCTCGACGTAGTCCTCGAATCGCTCCCAATTCCATTCCGACGATTGATACCCCTCCGAACCAGGCATGCCGTTCCGTTCCAGGTGAGCCCTGAAGTCGTTCCGGACGTGGGAAGGCACAGCCATATCCTGCAGAAGATGAAGGACCTGCCCCAGGGACCACGCGCTCATCGCCATGTAGTAGTGCCTCTTTTCATCGCCGTTCAGACCGAGGGCTTCCGGGATGCCGGGCTCGCCGTGGAACTCCGGCCTGCCTTGAAAGTCCCTGCCGGTGAGCGACATGTAGTAGAATTCCCTGGCGTGGTCCCAATCGCGCTCGTTGGTCCCCCCCGTCGTTTTTTCCCCACCCGGTGCGGGCTCCCGATAGGCCGTCGCATATACGACGGCGGAAGTGACGGAGGTGCCGGCACAATACAGGCTCACATACAAGGGTTCGTCGCTCATCCCCGATTCCGTCCAGGACAGGTCGTTGCGGGGATTGTGAAAATGATTCGAACGCCGGCACATGGGAACATCTTCCCGATCAGCCCCGAACGTCAGCCAGTCTAGCGTCGGCCGTCCGTGCAAGGGAGTATCCAAACCCTGCGGCAGGATCAGTTTATTCTTGAAGAATGAATCAAGGTTATTGCCAACAATTTCCAGAGATTTCTTGGTTAATTCTTGATGAGTTGTTTCATTGTCAAAAGCGATAACACTAGAGTAATCAAACATAAGCAACCATAAAATCAATATAGAAATCAAATAAAGTAGTCTTCTCATACTACTTCTCCCAATTTTTTCTGGCTATTTCGCCAGATAACTTCGTTTCCTCTGCAATAGCATCAGAGAAAAGACCTGTTCTCATCGGTGCACCAATACTTGTAGTAAACAAGGCATGCATTTCTCTTGAGTACTGTTCCTTAAATGGTTCCATCCGAATTATCATACCATCATCAAGCGTGAAGCCAGTCCTCTTTTTCATTGTAGGAAAGGTCCATTCTTTGCCAGTCCAAATATACTCTTTGGGGAAGATACGCACGCTGCTCCAGCAGATATACCCTTTTTTATAGATAGCCATCCTGAATCTCCGGGTAGCGAGAAGAGAGGAATACTTGGGCAACTTGAAACGGCCCTTGGCATCCGAGACGTCTTCCGCCTCTTCAGTCGTCACCGTAGCCCGCATCCCCGGCGGCCCCGGCCCCGGCTCCAACCATTTTATGTTCACCACGGCGTTCTCTATGGGCTCTCCGGTTTCGGCGTCGACGACCTGGCCCGTGATCGTCCATCTCAGGTGCCAAACGATCAGGATCAACACCAGGATCACCGCAGCCACCGCGGGCAGGTAACGTTTCAACATCGCTCATGTGCCTCCATGCAACCGTCGTGACTCAAAATCGGTCTATGCCCCATATGCCGGCGGCATCCCTCAGGAAATAAACGTAGTAGGTGATGTCGTAGACCTGCCCCTGCACCTGTTCCTCGCGCTTGATCCTGTACTTGGCCGTTCCGCCCTTCGCATAGATCAACTCGATTTCCCGCATCCCCGAGGCGATGGAGGGCAAGCCCGCCGCCAGGTGCTCGAAGACCTCACCGTAGCGTTCCCTGGAACTTGCCGCAAAATACGCCAGGGCGCCCGGGGAATTCCCCGCGATCAGAGCGGCCTTCATTCCATCCCATTTGGCCTGGAGCAGGGCGTCCAGGTTGTTCCGGTTCAATACCACGATGGCCGCCGTGTCCGCGCGGACGTTGTTCAGATTGTCCACCGCCTCCACCGTGAAATAATAGATCCCCTCCACGCTCAACCGCACCTTGTATTCCTTGGCCCCGGTCTCGAGATATTCGGGTTCCGCCGGCCCCGCGCAACCGATCGTCGACTGGCTGAAGCTGAAGGAACCGCGCACCCCAAGCGTCACCTCGAGGGAAGGAATGCCCGATTCGACGTTGGCCGCGATCCTGATGGTATCCGCACTCGGATCCGCGTTCACGACGACCGACGCCTCCAGCGCATTGCCGCCCGTATCCGCGGCCTTGGCGGTCAGGGTGTTTTCACCCTCGACCAGCACCACGTGATTGGCGACGAACTCATTGCCGTAGACCTCCGCCGTCACTCCGTTGACGGTGACCCCGGTCTCGGCTCCCGTCGCATTGGCAACGGTGCCTCGCACCATCACCGCCGCGCTTTCGATAAAGGCGCCCTCCGAAGGAGAAACAATCGTGAGAGACAGCGCGGCAAGAGCGTTCACCGTAACCTTGACGGCGGCCGATGCGCTCCCCCCCTTGCCGTCGTCGACGGTGTACGTGAAACCGTCCTCACCGCTGAACCCGGCGTTGGGCGAATAGACGAGGACGCCGTTCGCGCCGCCGGACACGCTCCCGTTGGCCCCCTGCGTGAAGCCCGATACCAGCAGGGTGTCTCCGTCGGGGTCCGTATCGTTGGCGAGAACCGCGATGTCGACGGCTTTCCCCGCCTCAGTGCTCGCCGAGTCGTCAGCGGCCGCGGGAGGATGGTTCACCGCGTTCACCGTGATCGAAACCGCTGCCGCCGCGGAGTCCGCTTTACCGTCATTCACCTTGAATTCAAAAGCATCGGGGCCGTGATACCCGGCCGCCGGCGTGTAGGTCAGGTTCGGCGCCGTGCCGCTGAGCGTCCCGTGAGCGGGCGAGGTCGTCACCGTGAAGCTCAGGGTATCCCCGTCCGCGTCCGTTCCCGTCAAGGTGATCGAAAGCGCCGTGTCCTCGTTCGTGCTCAACGTCTGCGCGTTCGCCACCGGCGCATCGTTTGCCGAGGTGACCGTGATCGAAACCGTTGCCGCCGCGGAGTCCGCCTTCCCGTCGTTCACCTTGAACGCAAAGCCGTCCGCGCCGTTGTAGTTCGCCGCGGGCGTGTAGGTCAGGCTCGGCGCCGTGCCGCTGAGCGTCCCGTGAGCGGGCGGGGCCGTCACCGTGAAGCTCAGGGTATCCCCGTCCGCGTCCGTTCCCGTCAAGGTGATCGAGACCGCCGTGTCCTCGTTCGTGCTCAACGTCTGCGCGTTCGCCACCGGCGCATCGTTTGCCGAGGTGACCGTGATCGAAACCGTTGCCGCCGCGGAGTCCGCCTTCCCGTCGTTCACCTTGAACGCAAAGCCGTCCGCGTCCGTTCCCGTCAAGGTGATCGAAACCGCCGTGTCCTCGTTCGTGCTCAACGTCTGCGCGTTCGCCACCGGCGCATCGTTTGCCGAGGTGACCGTGATCGAAACCGTTGCCGCCGCGGAGTCCACCTTCCCGTCGTTCACCTTGAATTCAAAAGCATCGGAGCCGTGATACCCGGCAGCCGGCGTGTAGGTCAGATTCGGCGCCGTGCCGCTGAGCGTCCCGTGCGCGGGCGAGCTTGTCACCGTGAAGCTCAGCGCATCGCCGTCCGCGTCCGTTCCCGTCAAGGTGATCGAAACCGCCGTGTCCTCGTTCGTGCTCAACGTCTGCGCGTTCGCCACCGGCGCATCGTTTGCCGAGGTGACCGTGATGGTGACCGTGCCTGTCGCCGTGGCCCCATGGTCGTCTTGCACCGTGTAGGTGAACTGGTCCGTTCCGGTGAATCCGGGCTCCGGCGTGTAGGTCGCCGTCCCGTCCGCGTTGGCCGAGACCGCCCCGTGGGCGCCCTGGGTGACGCCGGCAAGGACCAGGCCGCTCCCCGTGTCGTTTGCCAGCACGTTGACCGTCACCGGAGTCCCCTCCGGCGTCGAGGCGACGTCATCCCCGACCGCGGGACCCGCCCCCCCGACCGTCACGGTCGTCTTCGCGCTGACGACCTCGTGGTGGCCGTAGGCGTATATCGTGTAAGTGGTGGTCCGCCGGGGCCGGACCTTCCGTGAACCGGTGGGCGCAACCCACCCCACCCCGTGGTCGATCACGCAGATTGTCGCGTCGGTCGAGCTCCACGTCAAGGTCGACGATCCCCCCGGAGCAATGGTCTGCGGCGAAGCCGAAAGGCTCACGCTCGGGTGGCGATGGTCCACGATGGTCACTGTAAGGAAACTCCCGGGCTTACCCTCGAGCCGCACCCCAATTTCATTGGAGGCATTGAGCGACACGCGGCGCCGGATGAGCGGGACGTGAGCCTTCAGCTCACCGGAGCTCACGATCTTCTTCCCGTTCAGGTATATGGTGCCGCTCGTCACCCGGTGCCGCCCGTAGAGCTCACCGTTGCGGATCCACACCTCGAATTCCGCTCCGGTCTCGGAACCGGCGAATCCCCTGGTGACCGTCACCGGCGGCCCCGAACCCCGCTCGAACCGCTCCGGTCCGAAAACGGGGGGATCGCACGCAGACCCGGGTTGAACGGGCAAAACCAACGCCAGGGAAAGAAAAACGACCAGGCAAAAGAGTTTTTTGAACATGACTCCTCCTGCTGCTTGAGTTCCTGTTCGAGCGTCGATTGATCCGATACGCCGTATGTGTCGGTAAAGACGGGCTTGCCCAAATTTGGCGGCCGCGAGAGGAAAACGGTCAAGATCGGGCGAGAGAAAAAAAGCAGCAAATTCAGTGCCAATTCGAGCAGTTAAGTTTTCCACCCCGGAAATGCGGCTCATGCGCCTGCCGTCAGTCGGAATCGGCGGAACATAAATTCTCGTTAATTTGGCGGACGTTAATAAATGAAACCTTAACTATCTGGAAATAGTGACAATTTTTGTCGATTTTCCGACAAATAATGTCACTGAAGGGCGCGCTGGATATGGATGATCCATGGAATATTATTATGCACCTTCAATCATTCCTATCTTACCCTGTAAAGCCGGACTCCAAAACGGTGTGGACAGTGTTCGATCGGTGGAGACAAATTGACAAATAAAATAATGGATATTCTTCACATGTATATCATTTGCATATCATTTGAGGGCGATTCCTTGCACGGGGAAAGAAAAGCTCCCATCACGGCACGCGTGGATATACCGCTTTCCCGTCAAACGAGTTTGCGTTCGAGGTGGCTGTGTTGGCGGGAGGTGGAAAGCCCTCCCCGGAAACCTGTTTTCAAGCCTGGTGGGTGAAGGAGGCGCAATGGGCGATTGCGTTCCAGGCGATCATATCGCGGGCGGGCATAAAGCCCCCCCTGGATTCGACCGGCGCATCCCTGCCATCCGACCGGCGCATCCCTGCCATCCGACCGGCACATCCCCACATTCGACCGGCACATCCCAACAGCCGCCGGGCACACTCCCTTGCGGATGAACATCGACTTGTGGTCATTGGCTGGGCGCCCGGGGAAGGGGTCTTGCACTCGGCGAAGATTGGTCAAAATCGGTTTCGCGCCATGCGCACGCCGTTTCAGTGATGGGTAGCCGGCATGAACGACGTCAGCCGACGCGTTTGATCTCTTCGAGGGAAATTTGGTGGAACGCGGTTGCCTGCACTGAATTTCGCGCCTTGCGTCGGGTTCCGGCCGGAAGGTCGAAGCCGGCGAGATACCGCAAAGCGGTGGGACATGCCAAGGCGCCCCTTGCCGGAGGCGGCCCTGCCGCGTGAACGCCCGGGCGAAAGCGGTGCGCGGGCTACTTGATGAGAATATGAACCAGCAGCGTCGAACGGGGATTTGTTCCCAGGGGAATTTCCATGACCGTGCGATGCCGCACCCCGGGCGGAATCCAGAGCGCAATGGTCGCTTCGTCCATTTCCCCGACTCCCAGGCAATACGAGCATTCCGGCATCCCGGGCCTTCTCACCCCTTTGCACATGGGGCATTGCGGGTGGACGGGAACCGGCAGCACCCCTCCCCTTTCCGCTTCCTCTCGGGACAGGTACACCTCCAGTTCGAGCGCCTCGCGGACGCCTATCCCGTAGGGGAACGGTTGGAAGAATTCATCGATGAACGTCCTGAACGTGCTTCCGAACGGCCCTTCGCCCGCCAGGCCTTCGGCGGGGACCAGCGCTTCCTTCGAGCCGCCGGATACGACCGGCGAGACCTGCGGCCCGGTCACGTTCGTCGTTCCCGCCATCCGGATTTCCACCCTGGGAGCGGCTTCCCGCCTGGCCAGCTCTTCCGTGTAAGCCCGCCGTGCCTCGGGATCCGACAGCACGGCGTAGGCCTCGCTGATCTCCTGAAAGGCCCGCGTCGCCGCCGCCCCCGCGTGATCGGGGTGAAAGCGCTTGGCCAGCCTCCGATACGCGTCGCGGATCCCGCTCTGGCTCTCCGAACGACCGATGTCCAGTGTTGCGTAATAATCCCGTTTCTCCATGGCATCATCCTCCTTCGGTGTTAATCGGCAGGTCGATGCCCGAACAAAAGACGCGATTTGAAGCACTCGGGCTCAACATTAACATCGGCGTGATTACCGTTCGTTCAGATTCGCTTCGGACAGGCTCCCCTCATCGGAATTCCAACTTTTCCGGCATTCACGCTCAATCAATACACATGTTGTCGCGCGCGACGGCATGGAATTTCATCGCCCCCTTCCGCCTTCCGGCCGGCCGGGGCTGCCGGTTGGGACCCAGCCCCGGGGCGAGTCCCAACCTCCCGTTACATCGACTCAGGCGACGGGCGCGGCATTGACCGCGATCTTGCGCGGTTTCGCGGCTTCCGCCTTGGGCAGCACGAGCTTCAGCACACCGTCCTTCATGGACGCTTCGATCTTCGAGCGGTCGATGACATTGGAGAGGGTAAACTGCCGGTAATAATCCCCGACCTGGTATTCGTCGAGGACAACGGTACCCTTTCCGTCTTCGACCATGGCCGAGGCCTTGATCGTGAGCTGGTCGTGATTCAGGTCTATGTCCACGTTCTCGATGGGCACACCCGGGATATCGGCCAACAGGGTGATCGCGTCGGCCGATTCGTATATGTCCACCGCCGGGACGAACACCGGAACATTCCGGGTACTCTCGGAACCGGTTCGTAATTCCTTTTTTTCCTGCAATTGCAAATCCTTGTCTGCCATGAAACACCTCCCGATCCATTTGTTCGCGGCTTCCGCCACAGGCTGCGGGAACCGTTCCGATCATTCGGATTTTACAGCGATCTTCCGGGGCTTCGCGTGCTCGGCCTTGGGAAGAACCAGCCTCAAGACCCCGTTCGCGAATTCCGCGCGCACCGCCTCACCATTGATCTCGTGAGGGAGCGTGACCGCCTTGCGAAAGCATCCCGGCATCCGCTCGCGCCGGTGATAGCTGACGTTCTCGACGCCGTCGGCCTTGCGTTCCCCACTCAGGGTCAAGGTGTTCCCGACCACGGAGATTTCGATGTCTTCCGGCTTGATGCCGGGCAGTTCGGCGCGGGCGTAGAAATTGTCGGCGTCCTCGTCGATATTGAGCGCGGGGAACACGCCCGAGCCGGTTGCGCCGGAAGTCCCGCTCATCAGAGAGCCGAACAGGCGGTCCATTTGCCGCTGCATGCGCGCCAACTCCTCAAAGGGGTTGGAAAAGTACGACAATCCCGGATAACGGATAACAGCCATTGTCCGCTACCTCCTTTCCTGTTGATGTGTCGAGTTATACGCTGGAGTCACGTTTCGGCATGAAATTAAGCGCACGGCGGGGACCTGTCAATACACGCACAACATAATTTTCGTGTAATTGATTTTCCGCTTGAAAATGTCTAAAAATATGAACAGGGTATTCGGAAAAAGCGCCGTGTCGGGCGCAAGCATGGAGTGTAACGCGATGGCCAAGATCATTATCACGGAACAGGAACCGGGTATCGATCCGGAGGCCGGGGCAGGCGTCAGGCACCTCGACGACGTTCAGCTCGACCGGCTCATGGAGGCTTTCGCGATCTGGCACGATGCCGCGGCGAGCAGCTATATCCGCAGGGTCCGCGGGCGTTACAGGCTGGCGTTTCTGCTGCTGCGATACACCGGGGCGCGGCTGGGCGAGATCCTGAGGGTCGACGACGCCTCCGATATAGATTATGAGGGATGCGAAGTCAGGATCGCGGTGCGGATGCCCGCCGCCATGAGACAGGTGTTGCGCGCCGTTCCCCTGCCGCCCGACGTCGTCGCCGCGGTGCTCGATTACCTGAACGAATTCCCCGCGATGCAGGGCAGAGTTTTCGCGCTCGATCAGGGAAATTTCCGCCGGGAATTCTACCGCCGCGCCGAGGAGGCCCGGATACCCCGGCCCCTCTCGCATCCTCACATCCTCAGGCACACCAGGGCGATTGAAATGCTGCGGGCCGGGGTCCCGCTGACCGTGGTGCAGGACATCCTGGGACACGTGCTGAGCAGCTCGACGACCGTTTACCTGCAGCGCCCGGAAGTCATGATACGGCGCATCCTCAAAGACCGGGGATTGCTCTGATACCGCAAAACGTTCACAATGGTGATCCTTTCGTGCGACAAGAGCACGGGGGATGACGTCGCGTTCCCCGGGGCTTGCGCGCGCGCGAGCGTTCGAAACCGAAGGTTCGACGCACGGGAACGAAGGCTTATCGGAATATCCGGCCGTGTCTTCTTCCTGGTCCATGGTGACGGCCTTCGTTGCGGATTCCACGGATTGCCGGGGGGATGCATCCGATCGCGAACTGGAGGGAGGAAAGATTCATGAGGAAGGTCTGCTTGATACTGCTCGTGGCCGGTTTGGTGCCGGTCCTGGCCGGCCCGGGATTTGCCTGGCAGGGGCGAATGGGCGGCATGGGAGATCCTTATGGGCTGGTCGACGACGAATCGGATTTCCTCGTCTTGCCGTCCAGGATCGCCGAAGACCGGGGCGTAAGGTACTACGGGGATGCCCGGTTCCTCCTCCGCGATGTGAGGGATTTGAACTGGAGTGCCCGGCAGAGCGGGCCGATCCGGGTGTCCGGGACCGAGCTGACAGGTTTCCACCTTGCAGGAGATTGGTCGGCGTCCGGGAGCTCGTGGGACTACGGCACGCTCGTGGGGGCGGCTTTTCCCGCGGGAGCCGGCCGGTTGGGGGTCTTTTTCGATTACAGGGGGCAGACCGGCGATTTTGATGGAAAACAGGGGCTTTTCGCCGGATTCCCGGGGACGGGCAACCGCCTGGCCGCGTCCTCGGCATTCGACATGGAGGCCGGCACCGATGATTTCAACCTCCGGGTCGTCTATGGCCAGGCCGTTGGAGGCGAGCTGAGCATCGGCGGTGAAATCCAGGTGGCGCATCGACGCGAAGAAAACCGATATCGCAACGTCCTTTCCGGCCTCACCGTGAACGACGCCGTCCTGGACATCGGGGTGGCTCTGCAAAACGATTTCCTCGGCGAGCTCTATCCTTTCATGAAGCCGTTCGATTCCACCAGCTGGGAAGTTCTTTTCAAGGGCGGCATGGAAGGTCGCCTGGGGCCCGCCCGGGTCGGAATGGACGTTCACGGCGGCCCCGTTTTCGGCGGCGACAACACCCTGGACCACGCCGGCGTCGTTTCCGCCGGCGCCCTTGCGCTGGAAAACGCCTTCCGGCTCAAGGGAGATGTGAGCGGCTGGCAGGCGGGAGGGGACATCTGGGTGAGATATCCTTGCTCCGATACGGTGTCGCTGCCGTTCAGCCTGAGGGTGAACTACCGGGACAAGACAAGGGACGGTCGCGGCACCGGCGATTTCGCGATCCGCATCGGCCCCTCCATCGCGACGCATTCAATGGGATGGGAATACGGCCACAAGGAAACGAACCTGGACATCGAAGCGGGCGGCGGCATCGACGTGCAGGTCTCGAGAGACCTGGAGGTCGCCTCCGGCCTCTATTACAACTTCATACGGGCGCGGGAGCGGTTGAATATTGCCGCGATGCCCGGCATCGTGGTCTTCGACGACCCCGTCGTCATCGGTTTGAGCGACGATCCGTTCCCTCGGACCACCCAACACCTGGTGAAACTCAAGGTGGCGGCCGAGCGGAAACTGGGTTCCTCCCGGTTGCGAGGCGGGATCACCGCCTTCGGGGGCCGCGTGAGCGAGGAATACGCTTTCTCCCTGGGCGCGCCGTCGCTCTTCGGGGTCACGCTCCTGTCCGGCGGCGGTTCCCTGGAGGGGAGCACCTGGGGAATCATGGGAGCATTCGGCGCCGGCATGCAGTTTCAGGGCTGCACCGTCGAGCCGTTCATCCAGGCGGGATACCAGGCGTTCAGCCTGGATGGAGACGGCAGGACACGCGCGCTGGACGCGCTGATCGTCGTCCCCTGGACACTGGACAAGAACAGGAACGAAGCCCTGGTGGGCGCCGGGGTCTCCGTCGCCTTCTGATTTACCGCATGTTTTTCGAATGGCGTGGAGGCGGGTCGTCCCCGCCTCTACGCGTCGATTCCCCGATTGCGATACGTCCTTTTTTCGAAATCTTTCTATTGTCCCTTAATAATATTAAATTTCAGTGTCTTGCCCTATTGTGCCGATTCTATGGTTGACCGTCTGAAACAGGGCGTGCTATTTTCGATTTTGCTAAGAATTATCCAGCGCTAGGGCGCATCAATCATAAAAAAAGAATGGAAGAATAAAGGCCCGGAGATTGCGGGAAAGGCGCACTCGTGCGCCGTGGTGCCGGCGTGTCCGGATGGTTTTCGAAAACCATCCGGACGCGCGCAGCCGCGGTCCGTGGGATGCGAGCGGGCGGGTCACCGGTTTATTCGGGAGGCGGTCGGTTGCGGGGAAAGCGCATCGCTGCATCGAGAACCATGCTCGACGGGGATGGACACGTTCCGAAAGTGGATGCCTGGTCTGCGCCCGCGGATGTGGGCACGGCCATCGTCCGGGAGTGCCTGCGGGAATACGCGCAGGTTCGCCTGAAGGTGAAAGGCCGGTGCATGGCCCCGGCCATCGTTCCCGGAACGACCGTCGTGCTGCGGGAAGCACGAATGTGTCCTCCGAAGGCGGGCGACGTCGTCCTCGTGCGTCACGCGGGGGGACTGAGGCTTCACCGCCTGTACGTCGGGCCGCCCTTTGCCTTCAAAGACCGCCGTTGGCGAACGCGCGGAGACCGGGGCTATTCCTGGGATCCGGAGATCCGGCCGGGCGGAGTCCTGGGCACCCTGGCGGCGGTGGAAGGCACGGCTCTTCCCGACTGGCGGAGAGGACCGTGGGGGCTCGCATGGTTGGCGCTGGCGGGTTTCCTCAAGGCGGCGCGGGCAAGACGGAGAACGAGAAGGATGCCCTGATGGGAACTGTGGGTATTTCACTTGCGGATCGGTTCGGCCGCGCCGAGGACGTCGTGGGGCGCGACATAGCGGGGGAATACATCCTGGTCCGGGTCGTGCGCAGCGCGGCGGATCTCGATTCGATCTACCACCTGAACCGCGTCGGGGCTTTTGTCTGGGAACGGCTGGACGGGTGCACCCGGGGCGAGGAGATCGTCCGGGGACTCACCGAGTGTTTCGAAGTGGATGATGTCCGGGCCGCGAACGATTACCGGTTCTTTCTTGCGCAGCTTGAATCGGTGCGGGTCGTGACCCGGTGCGAGGGAAGCGAGGCAAGACAGGACAAGGTCCTTTGAACCCGGCCCGGCGGCGGATATCCGGTTGGAAACGCCGGGGCGAAGCCGGCAGCGTCGATGCAGCTGCCCGCGAAGGAGGAGACAGAATGGATCGGCTTCGGTCATCCATGGTTGGAGCGGCCCTGCTGCTCGTTGTGCTGCTTCTGTTGCCGGTCGACTGCCGCGCTCAGCTCTGCTCCGACTTTCCCGACGGGGGAACCCTGACGGGCGTCGTGAATACCTATTACCAGGGCTATCAGTCCGCTTCCGCCGGCGCCACGCAAATCCGGGTGGATGTTTCGACCATCCGCGGGGCGGGAGCCTCCATCGCCTCGGGCACCATGCTGCTCGTGATCCAGATGCAGGACGCCACCATCAATTCGTCCAACAACAACCGCTACGGCGACGGCGGGACAGGCGCTATCGCCAACGGACAAACCGACCTCCGCTCATCCGGCTATTTCGAATACGTCCTGGCGCAGGGCGCGCCCGACGCCAACGGCTACGTCAACATCACCGGGGCGGGGACGGGCAACGGGCTGCTCCACGCGTACTACCTGGCCGCGGGCCCTCCCCAAAGGCGATTCCAGGTGATCGTCGTCCCGCGATACAAGACGGCGACCTTGAGCGGCTCGCTCACGGTTTCCCCCTGGAACGGCAACAACGGGGGCGTGCTGGCGCTGGACATCACCGGAACGCTCACGCTGGGCGGGACGGTCAGCCTCGACGGGATGGGATTCCGGGGGGGCGGCGGGCGTGCATTGACGGGCGACAGCAGCGGCAGAAATACCGACTATCGCAGAGTCGTTACCGATACGTGCCATGGTTCCAAGGGCGAGGGCATCGCCGGAACCCCGCAGTACGTCTTCGACGGTTCCGCCGTCACAAACACCACCGTTGACGGGTACCCAAACGGAAGCCAGGCCAGGGGCGGTCCCGGCAACGCGGCGGGAGGAGGAACGGACGGCAACCCGTCGACCAACGATGAAAACAGCGGGGGCGGCGGCGGCGGAAACGGCGGCCAGGGAGGTTACGGAGGAAATTCCTGGGACAGCAACCTGGCTGTCGGCGGGCATCCCGGCGCCGTGTTTCCGTACGCGGTGGGGACGAACGCTCGAATCGCCATGGGCGGCGGCGGTGGAGCGGGATCCCGCAACAACTCGTCTGGATTCCAGAGCTCCGGCGGCCCCGGAGGCGGCATCGTCATCATCCGCGCCACCGCCGTGAGCGGAACGGGCACGATCACGGCAAACGGCAGAGGCCGCGACATCGCCAACATCACCCCGGAGAACGACGGGGGAGGAGGAGGAGGCGCCGGCGGAAGCATCGTCGTCGTGACGCGCGACGGGAACCTTTCCGGGCTCACCGTGGAAGCCAGGGGAGGAGGAGGCGCGGACGCCTGGCCGACCGAGGCTCCCGGAGGCACTCCCGGAGCCCGCCACGGACCGGGAGGCGGAGGCGGAGGCGGGGTCATCCTCCTGTCCGGCGCGCCCGCATCTTCCAGTGTCTCCGGCGGCGTCAACGGCACCACCACCACCGCCGCGGACGCTTTCGGCGCGACCGCGGGCAGCGCGGGCACGGTTCAGACCGCCGTCACGATCAATCAGGTCCCCGGAATACAGTCGTGTAACAGCAGCGCGAGCCGCGCGACCATTCGCGGCATCCGCGTCGACCGGTCCGGCCTGGTCGAATTCGCCACCGAATCCCAGCAGGGCTCCATCGCCTTCCACGTCTGGGAAACCTCCGATCCGTCGGGCAGGGAAGACCGGCGGCTGCTGAGCTGGGAGGCTACCCCGTCGCTGCCCCTGACCACGTTGGAGCCGGTGATTTACCGGGTCCCGACCCGGCCGGTCGCCGCGCCGTACATCCTGATCGAAGAGATCGACACGCGGGGCGCCCACCGCATGATGGGTCCCTTTCCGGTATGCGATGAAACCCTGGCCGAGGAATTTCTGAACACCGAAGTGCGCGTGGCCGGGAACGCGGCGCTGAAGGCGGCCGCAAAACAAACGGCAAGGCGCGGCGGGCACCGGGAATCGCCTTCGCGCACGGCGGCGATTCCCTCGAGTGTGCCCGGTTCGTCGGACGCCGCTCCCGTGGCCGTCAAGATCGAGGTCTCCTCGCCCGGGATTGTGCGCGTGCCCGTGGCGGACCTCGTCTCCCTGGGGATGCCCCCCGCCTTGGCGAGCCACCCGGAGCTCCTGCGCCTCACGAGCCTCGGGGTTGCCGTCCCGTTCAGCATCGTTCCCGGAACGAACGGGGGAGACGCGCTGCAGTTCAGCGCCGATACGCTCTCAAGCGACTACACCGACCGCAACGCGGTCCTGCTCTCCTGGGCATGGAACCCGTTCGCCACGCCCAAAGTCGGGCTGACCCGTTCGGGTTTTGCGCTCGAACCCGGCATGGTGCGCATCGAGCGCGACCGGTTCTACGCTCCCTTCGCGGCGCCCGGCGCCGATCCCTGGGTTTGGGATTTCGTTGCGGCCCCGACGGCATCCCGCACCTGGTCCTTCGATCTTCCCCGTCCCGTTTCCGCGGGAACGGATCCGGTATCGGTGCGGATCGGCTTTTCCGGGTTCACCACTCATAACCATACCGTGCGCGCCGCGCTTAACGGCCTGCCGGTGGGCGAAACCACCATCGCCGGGCGGACCCCGGGGATGATCCTGGGGCAAGTCCCGGCGGGCACCGTGCTCGGGAGCGGCAACCAACTGAGCGTCCAGTACACGGCAACCTCGGACAACCCCGATGAGGCGGGCCTCGTCTTTCTCGATGTCGTGGACGTCGGCGTCCCGCTCCAGCCGGTCACCGCCGAGGTGTCCGCGGACCGGATCACTCCCTTCGCCTGCGCCCTGCCGCCGTTGAACGGCGTGGACTACTGCATCGTCACGCACGGCCTGTTCACCGACGGGGCCCGGCGCATCGCCGAACAGAAGCGCAATGAAGGGTACAACCCGGCGATCGTGGACGTGGAAGTGCTCTACAACCGTTACAGCGCGGGCGTGCCGGAGCCCAACGCGCTGCGCAGATTTCTGCGCTGCGCGAGAGTCCATTCCGGCGGGGCGCTGCGCTACGTGCTCCTGGTCGGCGACGACACCTTCGACCCGAAAGACCACCTGGGCAGGGGGCTGGTTTCATTCATTCCGTCCCTCAACGGAATGGACGAGATTTTCGGCAGAGTCCCCTCGGAAAACCGGTACGCGGATCTTAACGACGACGGTGTTCCGGACCTTGCCATCGGGCGGCTTCCCGTCTCCACGGTGGAGCAGATGGAGTCGATGGCCGACAAGATCGTCGGGCAGGACGCGCTCCTGGCAGCGGGCAAAGGGAAGCACCTTTTCGCCGTGGACAATCCGGGAGACGACGACCCGGACTTCAGGCAGTGGGCGGAACAGGTCGCCGGGACCCTGCCTCCGGAGACCGCAATCAAGTGGGCCGATATCGCCGAAGGCCCGGCGGCGGCACGGGCTGTTCTTCTGCAGAGCCTGCGAACCGGGGCCGAGGCCACGCATTATTTCGGCCACGGAGGTTTTGAAATCTGGAGCGACGACGGGTTGCTGACGGCAACCGACGCGGCCGCACAGGCGGGCAGCGGCGTCGGAACGGTCCTTTTCACCTGGGCCTGCCAGAGCCAGTGGTATCAGTATCACCTGGGCCTGACCGTCAACGAAGCCCTGCTCCTGGCCCCCGACGGCGGGGCGGTGGCGGCGCTGGGCCCCGCGGGAATAACCCCGCCCGAGCTGCAGCGGATGCTGTCCACCAACGTTTATGCCGGCTTGAAGAGGGGACTGACCCTCGGCCAGGCGATCCGGCAGGCCAAGGCCAGGGCGATCCGGGCGGGCGGTTTCACGCGCCCCGTTGTGGACGGCTGGAACCTGCTGGGAGACCCCGCTCTGCGTTTGAACCGGTAGCCCGTGCCCGGGTGTCGGCCGCACGGCGACGCCCGGATTGCGGCGATAGGACGGTGCATCACGGATCGATTTATGGAAGATATGGAAGACAAGAAACATGTGACGAAGGAGCCCTACGAGGCTCCCCTCATTCGAAGAATCGATCTCACGCCGGATGAGTTGGCCTCCACGGGGTGCAAGAGCACCGGCCCTCTGTGCGACAACGGGGGAGTACTGGTCAACCGGGAGGCGGGGAGCTAGGATGTCCGTACCCGCTGTCCCAGAGCTGAGCTTCCGGGATTTTGCGGCGGAACTGGGGGCGAAAGAGCGCCGAATTCCCCTGCACGGCACCATTGAAACCACGTTCCGCTGCAACCTGAATTGCGTCCATTGTTACATCAGCGAGCCTTTCCACTCCGGAAAGACCCGCGCCCGCGAAATGGGACTCAACCGCCTGCTGTCGCTTCTCGACGAAGTCGCTGATCGGGGTTGTCTCGATCTGCTGCTGACGGGTGGGGAAGTCCTCATCCGGCGGGATTTTCCTCAACTCTACGCCTATGCCGTCCGCAAGGGTTTTCGCGTCACGGTTTTCACCAACGGGACCCTGGTGACCGAGAGAATCGCGCGGCTCTTCGGCGCCATGCTGCCCGCTCGCGTGGAGATCACTCTGTACGGGATGACGGCCGCCACGTACGAACGCATCACTCGGGTGCCCGGTTCCTTCGACCGGTGCATGCGGGGAATCATGCTGCTCCAGGGCTGCGGTGCGCGCCTGGGCCTGAAGACCATGCTGACGAAGTGGAACGAGCACGAGCTCGCGGAGATGAGGGCATTCGCCCGGAACCTGGGCATCGGATTCCGGCATGACGCCCTCCTGAACCCTCGGGTGGACGGACTGGAGATTCCCATCGAGGAGCTTCAGCTTCCCCCCGAGAGGGTGGTGGCGGCCGACCTGGAAGTCCCGTCCCTGCTGCGGCGCCAGAGGGAATCGGCATCGAGACTTGCGGCATCCGGCGCAGGGGCCTGCGAGGACCGGCTGTTCCTGTGCGGTGCGGGCGCGGTGTCGTTCAACGTCGACCCTTACGGCGGCCTGCAGCTCTGCCAGCTTGCGCGGCAACCGTCCTTCGACCTTCGAACGGGAACCTTCGCAGAGGGATGGAACGGCTTCCTCCCCGCGCTCCGGGATCGTTGCCGAAGCAAGCCTTCGCCTTGCCGCACGTGCTCTCTGCTGCCGATGTGCGCGAGTTGCCCCGGGGCGGGCCAGTTGGAACACGGGGACCCGGAGCGGCCGGTCGCCAGGTTTTGCGAGATCACCCACCGCCGCGTCCATGCGCTGTTGGGCGATTTCCCCGGCCACCGCGCCGATGCGGCCTGCTGCCTGAATCGCCCGGCTTAACCGCCCGCGTTTCCTCCTCCGGAAGCCCCCGGGGGAAATCGAAGGAACCCGACGTCATGATCGTTCGTCTCAAGGTGGGAGGCATCACACTCCGCGTCCGTTCTCGGCAGGCTTTGCCGTCCCTGCTTCTGCGCGGCGTTTTTCCCCTTTTCTCCGCGCAACGGGGCGGCGACATCCGGATCGGGGTTTCACGACGCCTGCCCCAAATCCCGTCGAAAACCGATCTGCTGTTCGATTCGGGTGGGCTCTGGAAGGTATACGGCCGGAACGGCGGTCTCCTCTATTCGTTCCGAACCCCCGACGGCGCGGAGGAGTTCGGCCGTGTCCTGGCCGTGGACTCCGAGCGCCGGGAGGGGACCCTTCACCTGCCGCCCTCGCCCTGGGACAACAAACGCGGCTACGCCCTCATGTACCCGCTCGACGAACTGATCTTCCAGCACCATGCGGCGAGGGCCGGGAAGCTGTTCATCCATGCCTGCGCGGTGGCGACGGGCGGTAAAGCCTTGCTCTTCTGCGGCCGGTCCGGAGCCGGGAAGACGACGATGGCCCGCCTCTGGCGGCGGCATCGTCGAAGCGCCGTCATTCTGAGCGACGACCGGAGCCTCATCCAGGAAATGGACGGGACTTTCCGGGCCTGTGGGACGCCCTGGCACGGGCTGGGAAAGTACGCCTCCCCCGGCGGGCGGCCCCTTGCCGCGATTTTTTTTCTGCGCCAGGGCGCCGAACCGGTCCTCGAGCCGCTCTCCCGGTTCGAGGCGGCGGCGGAGCTCTTTTCCCGCTCGTTCTATCCCCCCTGGGAAGCCGAAACCGTCGCCCGCGTACTCCAGTATTGCGAACGCATCGCCGCTTCAGTGCCGTGCTACGGCCTCACCTTCCGCCCGGATTCCAGCGCCGTCCGGACCGTCGAAGACATGACCGGCACCCGGCTCACTTCAAATGCCGGCTGCGTGAAAGGAATCGCGTCGACCTGGTGAATCCGGCTCCCGCAACGCGGCTCAGTCCCCCTCGACAATGACCCAGTTCGTCTCAAACGTCGTGTCGTGCAGGGTATACATGTGCCCCATCATCTTGCCCACTCCGGGCAATACTCCGGGCTGCACCTTCCAGTAGGTCAGGTAGATGGCGGGAATCATGCGGGGGTCGCCCTCTTCAGGATCGTCCTCCGTGTTCTGCCATACCTCCCGTTTCTCCATGACGCGCCACAGGGTGCCGTAGCGTTTGCTCCGGACGGTCTGTCCCACTCGCGGCAACCTTTTTTCCATCATGACATCATCATGTGTCGGTTTCATGGCCACACCTCCCCGGGAGATCAAGAATTGCGGGGAACTCGCTCAGTGACGAGTCGCCCGGGTCTTGTCCCCCCATCCTGCAATTCGGTTTGTCGGACAACCCGGTGCCGGCGCCGTGCAAATTCGATTTTCCTCCAGGAGAAAAGTTAAAGAAAATCGGAGACGGGTCGGCAATGAACCATGCTCGGCAAGGTGGTGCGGAAAAGGAAAGCTCGGATGGAATACCTCCCCCGTCCAGGGAGAGGCGATAACCGTAAGACCATTCGGAGGTAAGGGAAGATCCCCTTGCCTTTCAAATAATTATAAACTTACCAGAGCCGCGCGTCACTTGTCAAAAGGATTCGAGCGCCGGACCGCTCTCCGCGCCGTCGCGCGCACGTTCTTTTCGCCGAGGACTCAACGGCGGATCAAGGGTCCTCGCACAGCCGGGCAACGATGCCCGCGAGCAGTGCCGTTCGCGGCACGATGCCGACGATCTCGATCCGTTCCCCGTCACCGCACATGTCGAAGGTTCGCGGTCCCAGACCATCGAGAGTGGCGACTCCGAGCGCCGCGGTAAAGCATCCGTCCGATCCCCCGTATTCCTCGATGGGTTTCAACACCATGCCGATCCGTTCGGCCGTCTCCGCCGCCAGGCGCAGCAGCTTCAGGGTGTTCGGGTTGGGTTCGAGGGGCGGTCGGGTCAGCTTTCCCTCGACTTGAAGGACAATACCCGGGAGAATGGGAGTGGACGCAACTTTCCTCACCATGGCTTCAATCTCTTCCATTCGGGAGGAATCTCGAACGCGTACATCGATATCGGCCACGGCCTCCGCCGCGGTCACCTGCCTGGACCGCCCGCCGGACACCAGATTCACGGACACCTTCACTCCCCGGGCAAAGTCGCTCAACGACTCCAGGGCAAGGATTTTCAGGGCAAGCTCCCGGCAGGCGTTGACTCCGTCGGAATCGGGTTTGAGCACGTGGGCCGCCCGACCGCGAATGGTGAGGCGGAACGCCCCGAGGCCCCAGCGACGAACCGCGACGGACCCGGGTTCCGAAGCCGGCTCCATGACCAGGACCCACGAGGAGCGGCGCGCAATGTCTTCGATGTGCGGCCGCCCCCGGATGCTTCCGATTTCCTCGTCACCGGTCAGGAACACGGTGGTCGGAGGAGTGCTTCGGCCCAACTCGCGCAACGCCTTCAGGGCAAACAGCATTTGCACGATACCGCCCTTGATGTCGCCCACTCCCGGACCGTATGCCAGCCCCCCCTCCACCCGAAAAGGGCGCGCGCCGGCGGTGCCTGCGGGAAAAACGGTGTCCAGGTGCGCGGAAAGAAACAATTCCCCTTCCCCTTTTCCGGGACGTTGCGCGCGCAGGTGGTTGCCCCGGTCCGCCTCCGGAACGACCGACGTTTCGAAACCGAGCGCCTCCAGTTCCCGCGCAACGATCGCACCGCAGCGATCGATGCCTTCCTTGCAGTAGGAACCGCTGTCGATATTGACGAGAAGCTCGATCAAGGATAGCATTTCGCCCTGTCTTGCCTCGAGCCATTCGAGGACTTCCTTCATGACTCCCCCCCTGTTCGACCGGCATCGGAATGATATTGCCGATTCCCGGACCGTGCCCGGGATTCCCGTCCACAAGCTCATCCCGCGCACCGGATCCCCGCGCGGATCCGGATTTTGGACCGATCCACGGCACTCGCCCATGTCATCGGCCGTTTCAAGTATTATATATTGGAATATGCAAGACCGCTCGTGAAATGCATGCCCGTACCGACCGCCCGGAGGCAAGGACGGCATGCGCAGGACGGCGGACTCGGGTAGGTTTCACGAACGCCGTGTGTCCGTTGCGGGCGGGCAAAGTTCCCTCGACATCCAGGCGTGGCGATAGCGGGTCGGAGCAGGATTCATTCCCGCGCGTCCGCGCATAGCGAGCTCTTTCTTGGAACCAACGACCAGGAGTGCCGCCCATGACGAAATCTCCCCGGGAACGCCTGCTGGAAGAACTTCAAATCGGCTGCGGAAAGGCCCGTCCGGTAAGGGCCCCACGGGGCGTCGAACTTCACTGCAAAGGATGGCGCCAGGAAGCGGCACTCAGGATGCTGTGCAATAACCTCGACCCCGAATGCGGAGAACGGCCGGACGATCTCGTCGTGTATGGCGGAACGGGACGGGCCGCCAGGAACTGGGAGTGTTTCGACGCCATCGTGCGGTCGCTCCTCGAGCTGGAAGACGACGAAACCCTGCTGGTGCAGTCGGGAAAGCCGGTGGGAATCCTCAAAACCCATCCGTGGTCGCCCCGGGTCCTGATCGCCAACTCCAACCTCGTGCCCCGCTGGGCCGACTGGGAGCATTTCCACGAGCTGGAGCGCAAGGGATTGACGATGTACGGGCAGATGACCGCGGGGTCGTGGATCTACATCGGGACGCAGGGAATCCTCCAGGGCACTTACGAGACGCTGGCGTCTCTGGCCCGTCAGCATTGGGGAGGGAATCTCGCCGGGCGAATCGTGGTGAGCGGGGGTCTGGGAGGAATGGGCGGAGCGCAGCCGCTCGCGGTCACCCTCAACGAAGGAGTGCTGGTCTGTGTCGAGGTGGATCGCGCACGAATCGAACGCCGCCTGCGCACCCGTTACCTGGACGCCATGACGGAGGACATCGGCGAGGCGATCCGGATGGCCGGGACGGCCGCGGAGCAGAAGCGGCCGCTGTCCGTCGGGCTGTTGGGGAACACGGCGGAAGTGCTTCCCGAGATGGTCCGGATGGGCTTCATACCGGACGTCGTCACGGACCAGACGAGCGCTCACGACGAACTGAACGGATATGTGCCCGCCGGGGTTTCATGCGAACAGGCGGCGGTTTTGCGCTCTTCGGATCCCGGCCGCTATGTGGAGATGGCCCTGGATTCCATGGCCGTGCATTGCCGTGCCGTCCTGGACATGAAAGCACGCGGCGCCGTGGCTTTCGACTACGGAAACAACCTGCGCGCCCAGGCGCTCAAGAGGGGTGTGGAAAATGCCTTCGACTATCCCGGGTTCGTGCCGGCCTACATCCGCCCGCTCTTCTGCGAAGGAGAGGGACCTTTCCGGTGGGTCGCCCTGTCGGGAGATCCGGAAGACATCGCGGTGACCGACCGCGCCCTCATGGAGGCTTTTCCGTACAAGGAGCGCATGGTCCGCTGGCTAACCATGGCCGAGGAAAAAGTCTCCCACATGGGGCTCCCGGCCCGGATCTGCTGGCTCGGCTACGGGGAGCGGGAGAAGGCCGGATTGATCTTCAACGACCTGGTGCGCCGGGGCAGAGTGAAAGCTCCGGTGGTGATCGGCAGGGATCATCTCGACTGCGGTTCGGTGGCATCGCCAAACCGCGAGACGGAAGGCATGCGGGACGGTTCCGATATCGTCGCCGACTGGGCTGTTCTGAACGCCCTGGTCAACGTGGCTTCGGGAGCGAGCTGGGTCGCTTACCACGACGGCGGCGGTGTGGGCATCGGGTATGCGCTCCATGCCGGACAGGTGACCGTCGTCGACGGAACGGACGAAGCCGGGCTGCGCGCCGCGACCGTCCTTCGCAACGACCCGGCCATGGGGATCATCCGGCACGCGGATGCGGCCTACGGGCGCGCCGTGGAGGTGGCGAGGGAGCGCGCGATCCGGATTCCCATGATCAACAGGTTCACATGACCGGGTTCGGTCACGGCCCGGAAATCGACCGGTTCCGCTCTTTCATACGGGATCCGCGCGGGGCGGCTATCCCGATTGGGAACGGCTCCGCGCGAAAGCGGCAAGGACCTTCTGAAAGGGGGATGAACATGAGTCGCAAGCTGTTCAGGAACGGGCGTATTTTCACTCCCACCGACCGGGGAGTTCCGCTCGCCGGGAAACACCAGGGCGATGTGATCCATATTCCCCGGGGAGCCATTTACGCCAAGGACGGCGTGATCGAAGCCGTCGGCGACGAGCGCGAAGTGCTGGCGGGGATCTCCGCGGGCCAGGTGGACGAAGAGATCGACTGCCGGGGATACTGCGTCATTCCGGGCTTCGTCGACCCGCACACTCACATGTGTTTTGCGAAAACCCGGGAAGAAGAATTCCTGCTGCGGATCGAAGGAATGGAGTACCTCGAAATCCTCGGGCGCGGCGGAGGGATTCTGTCCTCCGTTCGAGCCGCGCGGGCAGCCACCGAGGACGAGCTGTTCGCCTTTACCCGCAAGCATGTCATGACGGCTCTCGGTCTCGGGACCACTACCCTCGAAATCAAGAGCGGTTACGGCCTGGACACCGAATCGGAACTGCGGATGCTGCGGGTCATCGAAAGGATCGGGCGGGAAACTCCGCTTGACGTGGTTCCCACCTTTCTGGGAGCCCATGCCATACCCGAAGAGCACGTGGCGCACCCCGACGGATACGTGGACCTGGTGGTCCATGAAATGCTCCCGGCCGTTGCACGGCACTCGGGGGCCGTCTTCTGCGACGTCTTCTGCGAGGCGGGCGTGTTCAGCGTGGCTCAGAGCCGCAGGGTCCTGGAGGCCGCTCGCGGCGTCGGTCTCGAGCTCAAGATCCATACGGATGAGGTCCACGATCTAGGGGGCTCCGCCCTTGCGGCGGAACTCCGGGCAACGTCCGCGGAGCACCTCTTGCGGACGAGCGAGACGAACCTCCGTGCCATGGCGGAAGCCGGAGTCGTCGGGATACTCCTGCCCGCGACGGCCTACAGCTTGCGCAGACGCTACGCTCCGGCCCGTCGCATGGTGGAGCTCGGCTTGCCCGTCGCCGTCGCCACGGACTGCAATCCCGGCACCGCCTACACCGAATCCATGCCGTTCGTGTATGGCCTGGCGGTTCTGGGCATGGGCCTCTCGATGCAGGAAGCGCTCGTTGCCGCGACGCTCAACGGCGCCTATGCGATCGGACAGGGCGGACGGGTCGGGAGCCTGGAGGTGGGCAAGAGCGCGGACTTTTTGCTTCTCGACGGCAAGAGCCCCGCCATTCTGGCCTATCACATCGGGGTGTCGCCCGTGGTGGAGGTTTACAAACAGGCCAACCCGATGCGCCAATGGGAAGGCATCACCGGCGACCACCCGTGAGCATCCCGATTCGTCCGGAGGACCATGCATGAGGGAGATTGTGCTCGGCGTGGACGGAATGACCCTGGAAGACCTCGAGGCCATCGCCCGGGGCGGCGTCCGGGTCCGCCTGAGCGGAGAGTCCGAGGAGCGCATCGTACGGTCCCACGGCCTGGTGCGGCGATGGATCGAGGAGGGGAGAATCATCTACGGCGTGACGACGGGCTTCGGAGCCCTGAGCAACGTCACGATCCCACCGGCGGAGACCAGGATTTTGCAGGAGAACATCCTCATGAGTCATGCGGCGGGCGTCGGCCGTCCGCTGGACGAGGAAACCGTGCGCGCGATCATGGCGCTCCGGGTCAAAGCGCTTGCCAGGGGCCAATCGGGCATCCGGCTCGAAACCGTCCGGAGGCTGGCGGATATGCTCAACCGCGGAATCCACCCGGTCATTCCGGAAAAGGGATCGGTGGGCGCGAGCGGCGACCTGGCCCCGCTGGCGCACCTCGCTCTCGTGCTCATCGGGCGCGGGGAAGCCTTCCACGAAGGAAACCGAATGCGGGGAGCGCAAGCCCTGCGCCGATGCGGCATAGCGCCGCTTCGGCTGGAAGCCGGGGAAGGCCTTGCCCTGGTGAACGGCACGCAGATGACCACGGCCATCGGCGCCCTGGCGGTCTATGATGCCGCGCGCCTCGCCAAACTGGCCGATATCGCGGCAGCCATGAGCCTTGAGGTCCTCCTGGGGAGCAGAACCGAGTTCGACCCGAGAATCCACGAAGTCCGGCCTCACCCCGGTCAGATTGCAGCGGCGGACAACCTGCGCAGAATAACGTCGAACAGCGAAATCATATCTTCCCACAAGGACTGCAACCGAGTCCAGGACGCCTACACGCTCCGGTGCTCACCACAGGTTCACGGCGCGAGCAGGGACGCCATCGACTATGCGGCACGGGTGGTAGTGACCGAAATGAATGCTTCCACGGACAATCCCCTGATCTTTCCGGACACGGAGGAATTCCTCCTGGGGGGTAACTTTCACGGTCAGCCCGTGGGTCTGGCCCTCGACTTTCTGTGCATGGCCGTGGCGGAGCTGGCCGGCATTTCCGAGAGGCGCATCGAACGGCTCGTAAACCCTCAGTTGAGCGGCCTTCCGGCCTTCCTGGTGAGCGAAGGAGGATTGAACTCGGGATTCATGCTGGCCCAGTACACGGCGGCGGCGCTCGTGTCGGAAAACAAAGTGCTCGCGCACCCGGCCACGGTGGATTCCATTCCGACCTCGGCGAACAAGGAGGACCACGTGTCGATGAGTCCCATTGCGGCCCGCAAATGCCGCGAGGCGCTGACGAATGCCGAGTTCGTGATCGCCGTGGAACTGCTCTGCGGAGCGCAGGCCCTCGACCTCTTCACCAACGTCAAGCCGGGCTCGGGGACCCTCGCCGCCTACGAATGCATCCGCCGAACCGTTCCGCACCTCGAAAAAGACCGGGTATTGTCCGAGGACATCCACGCCATGGCTCGTCTCATGAGAAGCGGGACGATTCTCAAGGAAGTCGAAACCGCAGTGGGAAGATTGTGCTAAGATTCCGGCTGCGCGCCCGGCGAGCAATCCCTCGCGTACCCGGTTCCATGCCGTCTGAAAACAATCAGGTCCAACCGTCCGATGATACGCCGGATCTTCTCTTCAAAGGGCCGAGCTTTCCCCGCGGCGACGATCCGAGCCCATCCCCGGCTCCGCTCGCGGGTCCCGATCCGGGCCGCCGCGGCATCCCGCACCGCCCCTTTCACCCGTTCCCGCCTTTCAAGGACCTGAACCCTGGAACGTTATTCTTCGGTAATCCGGCAGCTTGAGCAGTCACTTCCCGCGTCCCGGCCTCCCCGGGCGCCGGTCGCCGTTACGTTCTCCTTTTCCATGAGGAGCGACCGCCCGGCGCGGTTGGAGAATTTCCATGACATGGCCGCCAAAGGGGTATATTATATCTACGAATAATTCGTTCCTTCCTCAATAAATGACCCTTGGGTAACTTGAGTTTTCAGTCTTCCGTCGGTGCGCCTGCGGGGCCGATTGATTGCCCCGGATGCAACGCGATCCGAAGTGCCGTGACGTTTGCGATGCATTGGCCGGCATTGTCCGCGGGTACATGCCGATCGGTCGGGCTGAATCGGCCGGTTCCCAAAAGAGAGCCCGGTTTCTCTGCCCGGGGCGCATTGCGTTCCCGGGCGAGATGTTTGGGAGAACGACGGGATGCGGTACCTGAAGCTGCTGGTCATTCCTCTGGTTTTGGTTGTTGTCTGCGCCTTCCTTCTTCATGCGGCCTATGTGGCAGTAAATAATAAGACCATCGATCAGCTCAACGATCTTCAACGGATGCTTGCAAAAGAGGCGGCCCTGGGTCTGGAGAGCTATTTCAACGACTGCCGGCACCATCTCAAGACGCTGTCCGAGATGAAGGACGTCATCCATTGGAACGATCAGGGAAAAGACCTGCTGCGGATGTTTCACCGGATGAGCGAAGGCGACATCGAGGTCATTCTGCGAACGGATGCGCAGGGCCGGGTTGTTTATTGCTTCCCGGAAGAATCGAGGGCGGAGGATCTCGCGCGCCGGAACATCCCCGACGGAGCCCCCGCGGGGCGGGAACCGGTGGTGAGCGATCCGCTCTTTACCGAGGATGGGTGGTCGGGTATTCCGATCCGAGTGCCCGTGCTGGAAGACGATACTTACACGGGTACGCTGATCGTTCTGATCCGCTTGGACAAGCTGGCGGAGCGATACCTGGGGGGGATCAAGATCGGAAAGGACGGCTACGCCTGGGCGATCGATCGGAATGGAGTCGAGCTCTATTGTCCCGTTCCCGGTCATGTCGGCAAGTCGGTATTTGAAAATTGCAGGGATTTTCCCGCCATCATCACCATGGCGAAAGCCATGACGGAGGGTCAATCGGGAGTAACGACGTACAGCTTCGATCACATTCGCGGAGAGCTCACCACGGTGTCCAACAAGCACGCCGTCTTCCAGCCCTTACGCATGGGCGGCACTTTCTGGTCCGTTGTCGTCGCCACGCCCGAGAATGAAGTCCTCGGCATCATAGACGAGTTCAGGAACACCTGGTCCTATGTCGTGGGAGTCCTGCTCGTCGGGGCCGGGATCTGGCTCTACTATCTCACCCGCGCCTTCCTGATCGTTGAAGAGGAGAAGAAGCGCAAGGTCGCCGAACAGGCCCTGCGTGTGAGCGAAGTCAAGTACAGGACGCTCTTTGAAAGCGCCCGGGCGGCAATATGCATCATTCAGGACTGGAAATTCGTCGACGCCAATGAAAGCGCCCGCGCATTGCTCGGAATTCGCGAAGGAATGGATTTCGACAGTGCAATGGAGAACCTTTCACCTTGCGGCCTGCCGGGCGGAGGCGATTCCCGGCAGTTGCTCCGTGAGCGGATCCGGGCCGTCCTCGCCTCCGGCGCGCCGGAGGCCTTCGAGTTGCGGTTCCTCCGCGGCGACGGCACGCGGTTGGATATGTATGCGAGCGTGGACCGTCTCGAACTGGGCGCACAGACCCTGGTCCAGGCCATCATCCGGGACATCACCGCATACAAGCAGGCCATTGAAGCCACTGAGAAGAGCGAGCGAATGCTCCACCGGATCATTCAGGCATCTCCCAATCCCACCTTCGTGATCGGGAAGGACCACCGCGTGTTGTACTGGAACGCGGCGCTCGAAAAGTTCAGCGGGATCGGAAGCGAGGATATGATCGGCACCAACCGGCACTGGTCTGCCTTCTATGACGGCGAAAGGCCTTGCATGGCGGATCTGCTGCTCGACGAGGATCTGAAGGAGTTTTCAAAAAGGTACGGCCATGCGGCGAGGAAGTCCGACCTGGTCGCGGGAGCGTTCGAGGCGACTCCTTTTCTGCCAAACCTCGGAACCGGTGGAAAGTGGCTGCACGTCACCGCGGGCCCGGTCAGGGATTCCCGCGGCGCCATCGTGGGGGCCGTTCAAAGCGTGCAGGACATTACCGAACGGAAACTGGCGGAATTGGCCCTGCAACAGGAAAAGGAGTTCTCCGACACCCTCATCGACGTCCTGCCGGGCATGTTTTTCGTCCTCGATACCGAAGGGCGTTTCGTTCGATGGAACAGGGTCGTCAGGGAAACCATCGGAACTTCGGACGAACAAATGGACGGCCTGGACGCTCTCATCCCCGTCCTCGCCGAGGATCGTCACCTCATCGCCGGCGCGATCCGGAACGTTTTCGAGCGCGGGTACGCGGATACGACCGCCCGGATCATCACCGGGCAGAATGAAGTGCGGCATTTCTACTTTTCCGGCAAGAAGATCGTCATCGGGAAAAACACCTTCCTCCTGGCCACCGGACTGGACGTCACCGAGCGTCAGAAAGCGGAAGACGCACTGATTTCCGCGAACCAGCAACTTTATGACATCATAGAATTTCTTCCCGACGCCACGCTGGTTCTCGACAACGGTAAACGGGTCATTGCCTGGAATCGCGCCATTGAAACAATGACCGGGGCCAGCAAGCAGGACATGATCGGCAAGGGGGACAATGCCTGCATGGTTCCACTTTACGGCGGACCGCGACCGCACCTGCCGGACCTTATCGACGTCGGCGACGACGAGCTCGAATCGAAATATCACTATGTCAAGAGAGCGGGGAACGTCGTTTACGCCGAGACCTTTCTTCCCTGCGTTTACGGCGGCAAGGGAGCTTACGTCATGGCCAAGGCGGCCCCGTTGTTCGACGCCCACGGAAACCGCGTGGGGGTGATCGAATCCATCCGCGACATCACTGAATACAAGCAGGCCGAAGAGGCACTCAGGGAATCCCGGCGGCAACTGGCCGACATTATCGATTTTCTTCCCAACGCCACGTTCGTCATTGACCGGGAAGGCAGGGTGATCGCCTGGAACAGGGCCATCGAGGAGATGACCGGAGTCAACGCGGCGGACATGCTGGGCAGGGGCGATTATGAATACGCCCTGCCCTTCTACGGCAAGCGGCGACCGATCCTCATCGACCTCGTTCTCCACCCGTTGGGACAAGAGGGGGCGGCCTACTCGAAAATCGGAAAAGGGGGAACGGTTTTCGAGGCGGAAGAGCACACTCCGACACTCCGGGGAAGGGGGGCGTACCTGATCGGAACGGCAAGCGTCCTGCGCGACTCCAAGGGGAACATTGTCGGCGCCATCGAGTCGTTGCGGGACATCACCGAACGCAAGCGAATGGAGGAGGCGCTCGCCCGGGCGGAGGAAAAGTACCGGTCCATTTTTGAAAATGCCCTGGAGGGAATCTTCCAGACCACGCCCGAAGGCCGATTCCTCAGCGTGAATCCGTCGCTCGCCCGTATTTTGGGTTACGGTTCGCCCGAGGAGACCATCCGGAGCGTGACGGACCTGTCCCGGCAGGTATATGTCGATCCTGAACGTCGCCTGGAGCTCCTTCAGCTCACCTTGGAAAGGGGTATCGTCCAGGACTTCGAAATCCAGGTGCAACGAAAAGACCGGAGCCTCGCGTGGATCAAGATCAGCCTTCGCGGCGTGCGCGATCGCGGCGGGCGACTGATCTACATGGAGGGCACCGCCCAGGACATCACGGACCGCAAGGTCCTCGAATCCCGTCTTCTCCAGGCTCAGAAGATCGAAGCCATCGGCACTCTCGCGGGCGGCATCGCCCACGACTTCAACAATATCCTGGCCGCCATCATCGGATATACGGAAATGACCCGGCAGACGGTGGAGCACCCGGACCCGCGCCGTTACCTGGACCAGGTTCTGAAAGCCTGCGACCGCGCCCGGAACCTTGTCGGCCAGATCCTGGCCTTCAGTCGCAAGGCGGAGAGGGATATCCGGCCGGTGGACGTGAGATCGATCGTCAAGGAGGCTCTGAAGTTTCTCCGCGCCACGCTGTCCTCAACCATCAAGATCCGCCAGAAAATCGCCCCGGGAACCCACGCCGTCCTTGCCGACCCGACACAGATACACCAGGTCCTGATCAACCTTTGCACGAACGCCGCTCATGCCATGCGCGAAAAAGGCGGCGTGCTCCAAGTCGATCTCGAAAACATCGACGTCCGTCCGGGCTCGACGGCTTTCCCTGCGGACCTGCCTTCCGGTCCCTATTTGAAGCTGACCATCAGCGACACGGGCACCGGTATCGACCATGCAATCCTGCACCGGATCTTCGACCCTTTCTTCACCACCAAGAGGCCGGGTGAGGGAACCGGCCTGGGCCTTTCGGTGGTCTACGGGATCGTCAAGGAGTGCGGAGGAACGGTTACGGTATCCAGCGAACCCGGCGCCGGTTCGGTGTTCAGCGTCTGGCTTCCCGCACTGGTGGAGGGCGTGGAAGCGGCCGTGGAACCGGTGGAGGCCGTTCCCACGGGCAGCGAACGAATCCTCTTCGTTGATGACGAACGCGTCCTGGTGGAACTGGCCAGAACGATGTTGACGGCCCTCGGTTACACAGTGACCGCCACCAGCGACAGCATCAAGGCCTTCGATATTTTCAAGAACCGGGCGGATGAATTCGACCTCATCATCACCGACCTCACCATGCCTCGCCTGACCGGGGTGGAACTGGCCCGCGCCGCCCTCTCCGTGCGGCCCGAAATCCCCGTCATCCTTTGCACCGGCTACACGGAGATGATCACCGAAGAAGAAGTGAAACAAGCGGGTATTCGGCAGTTCGTCATGAAGCCGCTCAACACGAAAAACGTTGCCAGGCTCATCCGCCGGGTTCTGGACGGGGGGAATGCCTGATCCGGACCCATCCGTGCAAAGCATTCCGCGCTCCCCCCAGAGGCCCCCGCCTTCCCTCGGCCTTGACGGCCGGGGCCGCGGCGCGGTCGTGCCGTTTCTTCCTCGAACGTTCCTGCCGTGAATTCCGTGCGGCCGACGGACCGCTCATTGCCGACCTTTTATTTGCCATATCGCCCGGAGTCATCTATGCTGACTCGATTCGTGACGGGGATTCTTGAAAGTCGAACGCTTTGCGAACTCAGGAGGGTGCATGAGCAAGTCCAGGATGCTTCCGATGATCATCGTTGTCCTATTTGTAGCCGCAACGGCCGGTGCAGCCCTGGAGGTGATGAGCGTGCAGGTCAAGAACGGCCAGCTCAGATCCTCCCCTTCGTTCCTCGCCGGCCCGGTGGCGGAGGTGGCTTACTGCGATCCGGTCGAAGTGCTCCGGCAGCAGGGAGACTGGATGGAAGTCAATGCTCCGGGCGGAAAGAAGGGTTGGATACACCAGTCCGCCCTGACCAAAAAGAAAATGTCGCTCGGCGCCGGGGGGAAGAATCCCGAACTGGGCGCATCGAGCGACGAAGTCGCTCTCGCCGGCAAAGGATTCAATGCCGATGTGGAAAGCAGGTATCGGACCGCGCACCGGTCCGTGGATTTCGCATGGGTGGACAGGATGGAACTCATGAGAATCTCCCCCGAAGAAACGGTCGCTTTTCTCAGGGACGGCGGGGTGAAGCCCCAGGCGGGAGGTGTGAAATGAGGCTGTGTTCAAGGTTCTCGGTCCCTGTGTTTGTCCTGGCCACGCTCTGCCTGGCGTTGTCGCTTTCGATCCGCGACTGTCGCGCCGCGAGCCTGGGCGACGTCCTCCGCATCCCGGGAGGCGTAGTCAATTCGGGCCAGGCCGATTCCATCGTGCGCGGCGCCAAGGCGATCGGGAAAACGTTCCAGGACATTACCCCGGAACAGGAATACTACATCGGGCGCGCCGTGGCGGCGACCATCCTGCAGAGCTATCGCCCCTATCCCGACGAGGAAGCCAACCGGTACCTCAACGTGCTCGGACAATCGCTCGCCCAGGCGTCGGACCGCCCGGAAACATTCGGCGGCTATCACTTTTTGATCCTGGATTCGGAGGAAATCAACGCGTTCGCGGCCCCGGGCGGCTTGATCCTGGTCACCCGCGGGATGCTGCGCCTGTGCCGGGATGAAGACCAGGTGGCGGCCGTGCTCGCTCACGAGATCGGTCACATCAAGGGTCGGCACGGGCTGCGGGCCATCAGGACGAGTCGGCTGACGACCGCGTTCACCGTTCTGGCCGCCGAAGGCGCCAAGAATTTCGGGGGGAGCCAGGTGGCCCAGCTGACGGAAGCCTTTGAGGGATCGGTGAGCGATGTCACGGCGACTTTGACCAACAGCGGGTATTCCAGGGAACTCGAACGGGAGGCGGACCAGGAAGCCGTCGCAATCCTGATCCGGATCGGATACGATCCCGGCGCATTGAGCTCCATGCTCCAGGAGATGGACAAACGCATGGTGCGAAGCGGTCCGGGTTTTGCCAAGACGCATCCCGATCCCAAAGACCGGGTCCAGGCCATCGGGGCCAGGGCCGGAACATCGTCCCGGACCGCACCGCCTCCGGAGAGAAAGAAGCGTTTCGACCTCTTCATGAGCAAAGTGTAGCCTTGGCGTCCGGGTCGAATCGGCCCCCGGCGGCAGAGCCTGCTGCGCCCGGTATCCGCCGGATGGGAAATCCGGCCGGCTAGGGGGGGTTCCAGGCGATTCCATGCCGGAAACGAGGGAGATATCGCCAATTCGGCGGAGTTGAACGGCAAGCCGTTATCGTCACAGTTGAGCACATGGGCCGCAAACTGATCGAGGGTGGTCTCGCCGGCGCGGGCGCAGCGATGGTTGCGCTGCTGTTCTGGGCAGTCGGATTCTTCGACCTGTGGGAATTCGCCACGTGGAGCTGGCGCGTCGATTTCTTTGCCGCGCCGTCCGCACAGACGGAGAAGATCAAGCTGATCCTGCTGGACCAGAACAGCCTCGCCTGGGGCAAGAAGGAAAAAGGCTGGCCCTGGCCCTGGCCGCGCGAAGTCTATACGACCGTCATCGACTTCTGTAACAGGGGCGGCGCCAAGGCGGTCGTTTTCGACATGATCTTCAGCGAATCCTCTTTCTTCGGTGTCGACGACGATCGGGCGCTGGCCGCCGCCATCGATCGCGCCCCTGCTTTCGTGATGCCCTTCTCCGTCGGGAGGCAGGTGGGGGAAGCGGATGCCTGGCCCCCGGAGATCCCTCGAAGGTGCCCCATCAGAATATCCAACCTGGCTGAGTGGCTCGCTTCGGCTCCAAGTCGCGGCGCCGTCATGCCGAAGGCATCCTTTCCGGTTCCCGAGGTGTGCTCCGGTTCCGCGGTCCTGGGAAACGTGATCCAGGAGCCGGATGCCGACGGGGTTTTTCGCCGCTGCCATCTTTTCCACTTCTTCGACGGCCTTGCGGTCCCTTCCCTGAGCTTGGCCGCCTACCTTGCCGGGCAGGGCCTCTGCCCCCCCGTATCGCCTGCGCCGACGACCGTTGGAGGGCAAACGGCCGCACCGACGCCGTCCTCCGGGCCTGTCACCGTGCGTCCGCAGCCGGCAGACGAGGCACTTCACAGCTCCGGCACCTTGCCCTTGGAGGAAATCACGGTTCGGGACGGTTGCTGCCGGATCGGCGAACGATGTATCCCCATCGATACCCGCGGCAGGGCCATCCTGCGGTTCAGGGGCCCCGTGGGCACGTACCGGTCGTTCAGCGCCGCGGCGGTCATCGAATCGGAGCTGCGGTTGCGGGAAGGAGGGGAGCCGATCATCCGGGATCCCGGTGTCTTAAGGGACTGCACCGTCTTTCTGGGGGCCAGCGCTCCCGCGCTGCTCGACCTGCGCCCCACGCCCATCAGCAGAGTCTCCCCCGGCGTGGAGCTCCATGCCACCGTTCTGGACAACTTGCTTTCCGACGACTTCCTTTCGGAAGCCCCGGCCTGGTTCTGCATCCTGAGCACTCTCTTTTTGTCCATGCTGGGTTCCCTCCTGGTGGTGAGCGGCAAGACGGCCCGCCACAGCACCATGGCGGCCGCGGCCGTCCTGCCGCTTCCGGTTGCCGCGGGCTTTCTCGCTTACGGGCTGGGGTACTGGTGGCCCATTGTCGTTCATGAGTCGGCGGTGGCCCTGTCCCTTGCCCTGGGCATCTCCATCAATTACGCCCACGAATGGAAACGCAGGGCTTTCATCAAAAAGGCATTCAAGTATTATCTGAGTCCCGCTGTGGTCGAGAAAATCCTGGCGGACCCCTCCAGACTGGTACTGGGAGGGGAACGTCGCGAACTGTCCATATTCTTTTCCGATCTGCAGGGTTTCTCCTCCATCTCCGAACGGCTCGATCCCCCTGCCCTCACCAGCCTGCTCAACGAATACCTCTCCGACATGACCGACATCATCCTGGAGGAGGAAGGCACCCTGGACAAATACGAAGGGGATGCCGTCATCGCTTTCTGGAACGCCCCCGTCGACCAGCCCGACCACGCCCTCAGGGCCTGCCGGGCGGCAATCCGCTGCCAGCACAGGCTGGACGAACGCCGGGAGGAATTCCGACGCAAGACCGGAGAGCTGCTCTACCAGCGCATCGGCATCAACACGGGGTCCGTGGTGGTCGGAAACATGGGCTCCGGAAAACGTTTCGATTACACGGTGCTGGGGGATGCCGCCAACCTCGCTTCGAGGCTGGAAGGAGCCAACAAGGTGTTCGGCACCTACACCATGGTTTCCGAGGACACCTGGACTCAAGTCGGCGGAGAGCTCCTCGGCCGTGAAATCGGCTTGTTGCGCGTGGTCGGGAGGAAAAATCCGGTTCGTGTGTATGAAGTGATCGGATTTGCATCGACCGCGGAAAACGATGGGCTGAACGCGTTCGCTTCCGCCCTCGCCCTTTACTACGCCGGGGGTCTGAGCGCTGCGCTGGAGGCTTTCCGGATGCTTTCGGACGACCCTGTCGCCCGGGTCTACGCCGCCCGCTGCGAGAGTTTGCTGCGTGAGGATGAGGCCTCCCGGGACATCGTCTGGAACCTCAAGGAGAAATGATCCGACGCGCAGCCTCGGGCAAGGCCCTCATCCCTTCATCCGCAAGCGTTCCCCGGCTGTCGATCCGGAGGTTGACCCGCCCCGTGGCGCTTGCCGGTGTCGGGACAAATCGAGCGCGAACCGGAACATTGCAGGAGCGATTATGCGAAAGCTTTTTGTACTGCTGTGGATCACCGCGATGCTGTCGGCGTCAGCCGGGCCGAGCCTGGCGGCCGGCGATCGGGCCATGAAGCAGAGACTCAAGAACGAGCTTGTGGAATTCACTCCACCGGACGCTTTTCTTGACGCCAACTTCGTTGCGGATGAAGTCGATCCGGGATTCATTTTCGGAAAGATCGGGGACTTTGCCAAATCGCGTTCCTGCCCCACCACCTGGCTGATCGGGAAGGACGAGAAGAAACGGATGGAGAGCCACGACCCGCAGGCGGGTCCCGTGGAGTATTCTCTTTACCTGGAGGTGGATTGCCCCGGAAAACTGACCTACTTCGTTTTTGTCGATCGGTCCCAGGCCGGTTCCGCGCAGTGGATGGAGCAGCAAAAGCAGCTCCACAAGAGCAAACTCGAGCCTCGGTCAGGCCCGGCCGAAACCGGGCTTGAAGAGGCCGCTCGAAATGGATTCCCCGTGAACGCCGAGCTGCGCTTCGTGGAAAGCGAGGGCGAACTGCTGTTGAGGCCCGAGGACGCGCTGACCGGCGAGCTCAACTTCCAGCCGATCTACGACATAAGGCTGAACAAGGCCGTCGATCGCTGAGGCGTGGCCGGCGAGCCGGCCCATGCTCCCCACCACTTGCATGACCTCCGAACCCGCCGTCACCCGTCCTTTCCGGCCGCGGTTTTCCCGGCCGGGGCCGCGAGCTCCATACCCGCTGGAGGAATGATTCCCATTCGAACATAGACGGGACGGACCATTTCCCGCAGCCGGCGAAGGTTCACGGCAAAAACGGAGGCGCCCAAAACGCAGCAGGCGGCGCCCAGCAGCAGCGTGATCCGCACGCCGATCCTTGCCGCCAGAGCCCCCGCGAGCAGGCTGCCAAACGGCATCATGCCCAGGAAGGACATGGTAAATAGACTCATCACGCGCCCCCGCTTGTCCTCATCGACAATGGTCTGGACGATCGTATTGCTCGACGCGATCTGGATCATCATTCCAAACCCGGCCACAAACAGGAAGACCAGCGAGAGGGTGAAACCCGGCGATATCGCGAAAGCGGCGATGGCGAAACCAAAGCCGATCGTGGACAAAGGAATCATTCTTCCCAGGCCGAGGACGCTTTTTCGCGCCGCAAGGAAGATCGTTGCAGCGATCGCCCCGATACCGGCCGCTGATACCAGGAACCCGAAGGTATCGGCCCCGCCGTGCAGGATGTCCTTGGCGTAGACGGGCATGAGCACCAAGTAGGGCGAACCCGCTATGCTGAAGACTCCGAGCAGGGCCAGGATGGCCAGGATGGGCTTGAAGGCGAATACGTAGGCGACGCCTTCCACGAGATCCTGCCAGACGGCCTTCCCGTGATCTGGAAGCTTCCGCGGTTCCACTCGTATCGCCGCCAGGGCGATGATCACCGCCACGTAGCTCGCGGCGTTCAGCGTGAAACAAATCCCCTCCCCCAGAGCCGAAATCAGGACCCCCGCCACGGATGGACCGATGAAGCGCGCGCTGTTGAACATGGCGGAGTTCAAAGCAATGGCATTCCCGAGGTCCTCCTTCTTCTCGACCATCTCGACCACGAAGGATTGTCGTATCGGAATATCGAAGGCATTGATTACGCCGATGAACGCGCTCAAGGCGATGAGATGCCAGGTGGCGACGGCCCCGGTCACGACCAGTACCGCCAGGATCGACGCCTGGAGCATGGAGAAGCTCTGTGTGGCGATGAGCAGTCTGCGCCGGTTCCATCTATCCGCCGCAACCCCCGCCAAGGGCGACAGCAGGAAAGACGGGATCTGGGCTGCAAATGCCACCGTACCGAGCAGCAGCGCGGATCCGGTCAGCCGGTACACCAGCCAGCTCATGGCCACGTGCTGCACCCAGGTGCCGATGAGAGAAATGCCCTGACCGAAGAAGAAGAGACGATAGTTGCGGTAGCGGAACGCTCGCAGAAGCAGCCTGATGTGGTGCAAAGCATTGACTTGCATGCCGTGAATCCCGCTGTAACCTTTCTCCGGCCGGGGAACTCGACGCGTCGAAGAGACGTCTTTTTTGACGTTGGTCCCTTCATGTCCGTCGACATTCCTCCCGTTCCCCGTCCGGGATACGAGTCGCCGCGCCATGGCCGGGCGGGCCCGCACGCCCCGCACAATCACCGCTTTCTCCTCTCAGGCGAATCCGGCTTTCTTGAGCGCGCCGATTCTGCTCCGCCGGATGCCGACTCGCGTTCAAGATCGCGGAACGAGGGACCCGCGGAAGATGAACAGAGCGGGGACAAGGGCTGGCCCGCGCAATTCCGGGGCCGGGCTCCATGCCTTCCCGCTCGGTTTTGTCGTCTTGAGCGCAATCGGGTATAAGGCGCTCGAGGCCGTCAAAGGAGAATCGACAATATATAGCTCTTTTCGGAGAAAAGAAAAGCGAACACCGACGGCGTCCGCGCCGGGAATCGCGCCGATTTCCCGGAGTGGCATTTCGTCTCATCCTGTCTTACTATCTGTATCAGGGACGGGGCTTGATCGTCGTCAGTGCGGATTCCCGTTCATTTTCTCGACATGCCTGCTCACAACACCTCCAGGACGATGCCGCGATTCGGCCTCTCCCCGGTCGCCCGGTTCTGCATGTGTTTCAGCTCGGAGCGCGGATGCCGGCGCGAGGAAAAAGGAGGATCGGACCTCTCGGGTCCCCCCTCCGCTGCCGGTAATACCGCAACAGGTGCCGGGCCGGATTGGAGCGCAACGCATTCTTGAAGCGCATTCCAGCCAGAAGGAGGAATGTCATGAGTGTACTGGTGGTGAGCGTGTTCGACGATCGATATAAAGGGGAGGAGGTCCGGCTGAGTTTGCTCAAGAAAGGGAGCGAACGCGTCGTGGATCTCGAGGATGCCGTCGTATTGGTGAGGACCTTGTCGGGAAAAGTGAAACTCCACCACGTGACCCACCTCACGCTGGGCGGGGCCGTGACGGGCGGCTTTCTGGGAAGTCTTCTGGGCGTTTTGATGCTCAACCCCGTTTTCGCCGTGTTCGGTCTTGCCGCGGGCACCATGGTCGGCGCGGTGTCCGGTTCCCTGTCCCACGCCGGGGTGGATGAAGACTTCATGCAGGAACTGGCCAAGCATTTGAAACCCGGGACATCGGCCCTTTGCGTGCTCGTCAGGGACAATCTCGACAAGGTGCTGCAGGAATTGAATGAATTCGGCGGGAAGGTATTCCAGACTTCCCTGCGCCACGAGGACATCACCAGGCTCCAGGAAGCTCTTGACGCCGTGGCAGGGGCATAGGCGAGTTCTTCGGGGCTTGGAGGCAATCCGGGACGTTCCGGTCGGGTCGAGGATTCGACGAAAACCGATGGAAACGGCGGGAGCGGCTCATTTGCCGGGAGCCGGCAAGAGGCAGCAGAAAACCAGGCTGATTACAGCCGTGATCAGCACGGCCCAGAAAACGACTTCCACGCCCGACGCAACGGCCGCCTGCAGGGTTTTCTGGAGATGGGGAGAAAGCGCGGCCTGGATTTCCGGCTGGAGGAGACTTTCGATGTTTGCGGACAAGTGCTTGAAAACGGATACGGGAAGCCCGTCCCCAGGCGCGGAATGGATCAGGGGATCGAGCGCCTTTCCCAGCTGGGCGGCGACCAGGCTTCCCGACAACCCAACCCCGATGGTGCCCCCCAGAGTCCTCGCAAACTGCTGAGAAGAGGTGGAGACGCCCAGGTTTGAAGCTCCGAGGCTGTTCTGCACGATGAGCAGGGTGCTGACCGACACGATTCCCATTCCGAAACCGGCCAGCGCCAGCGTGAATGAACAGAAGGCAAGCGAGGTGGAGGGCGAGAAGCTCAGAGTCAGGAGCGAACCCGCCACCAGGAAAAAGGACCCGGCCAGGGCGAAAGGTTTTTCAGTTTTGGGGCCGACCAACTGCCCACACACGATTGCCCCCAGAGACCATGCCAGCGACAGTGGGACCATGGCGAGGCCGAGTTGTGCCGGGGACTTGCCCATCCCGCCCTGAATGAACAGCGGACTGTAGGATGAGAGGGAAAAGATGGCGAAACTGCTGAAGAACGCCGATGCATTGGCCATGCTGAAGCCGCTGTTGCCAAAAAAGGAAAGCCTGAGGATCGGATCGGACGCGGCTTTCTCCGCGATGCAGAAGCCGATCGCCCCCCCGACCGCCACGGCGAGCAACGCCAGGATCTCCACGGAAAGCCAGGAATACGTTCGGCCTCCAAGCATGAATGCGAGGAGCAGGGCAAGGACCGACAGGACCAGCGTCATCGCGCCAGCATAATCGATGTCGGCTTGCGTTCTCGCCTCCCGGGCGTCGCGCATGAACAGGAAGATACCGAGAAGCGCCACCGCTCCGATGGGCACGTTGAGGAAGAATATCCAGCGCCACGACATGCAGGCGACGATGAACCCGCCCAGGGCCGGCCCCAGGATACTGGCAATCCCCCAGACGAAGCTGATGAACCCCATCCACTTGGCGCGCTTTTCCACCGGAGACAGATCCGCCACCACGATGTAGGCCAGCGCAAAGGTCCCTCCCGCCCCGACCCCCTGGATCGCCCGGCAGATGATGAGCTGCAGCATGCTCTGAGCCGCTCCTCCCAGCATCGAACTGGCCAGGAAGATGGCGATGGCGATGAGGTAAAGCCTCCTGCGGTCGAATAGATCGCTCAGTTTTCCGAAAATGGGCAGGCTGATCGCGCGCGTGAGCAGATAGGACGAAAAGACCCAGCCATAAAGGGGCAATCCGCCGAGATCGGCCACGATGGTGGGCATGGCGGCGCTCATGATCAGGGCATCCAGCGCCCCCAGGAACAGCGCGAGCAAGGCCGCGGCAATGACGAAAGCCTTTGTCGTCCGGCCTTCGCGACCACTCTCCCGCGCGGCGGATCGGTCGGCCACGGGAAGCTCCACTAGCGATTCTTCCGCAGATCGGCGCTCGCCCCGCAGGAGCGACCCGCGCCGCACGGTTCAGATTCCTTTGGCTTTACTGGAAGAGCCGCCCGGGCTCGGCACGTTTTCATCGTTCTTTGCAGGCCCCCGGCTCATGGCGGTTCGTAAGACGAAGCCCGACACGGCCGAGCGTCGCATTCTCGAACGGAGACGGGCCAGACGGCCCGGATCGTCGTTCCTTCGCCGATGATCGATTGAATCGAAAACGTCCCCCCGGAAAGCTCCATCCGCTCCCGCATCCCGGCAAGCCCCAACCCCCGATTTCGGTTTTCCGTGTGCAGGTACGCATCGAGATCGAAACCCACGCCGTTGTCCTGAACGATCAGTTCTATGGCGGATGAGGTACTCACCAGGGAGATCGTCACCCTTTCTGCCTTGCCGTACTTGATGATGTTGTTGAGCGATTCTTGAACCAGTCTGAAAATGACGATCTTGATGTCTTCAGGGATCTTGTCTTCCTGAACGTCGATCCGTTCCAGGATGTTCGTCTTCGGACACGTCTTCTGTACTTCCCGGCAATACCACTGAATGGTGGCGATGATCCCGAGATCGTCCAGGATGGAAGGCCTGAGCCCCATATAGATCCGCCGTGCTTCTTCGATGGCGTTCCGAATCAGAGGGACCATGCGGTCGAGGCAGTTGGCCATCTCATCGGGTTTGCCCCGCTCTTTCATGTTCAGGGCGTTGTCCACGTAGAATTTGAGGGCCGCAAGGGATTGTCCCGTGCTGTCGTGCAACTCCCTGGCGATTCGCTTCCGTTCCTCCTCGTGCGCACGTAACAGTTGAGCGGACAGGTTCCGAAGCTGCCGTTCGGACTCGAGCAGCGCATCCCGGGCCCTCTTCCGATCGGTGATGTCGCGAATCGATTGGATGGCACCGATGATGTCGCCCTTGACGTCAAACAGCGGAGAAGCAGTGCCCCACAAGTAAGCGCCCTTTCCTTCATAGGCGTTGGGTACCAGCACTTCACCGAAAACCGTGTTTCCTTTCCGCTCGATGAAATCGTAGCATTCCTCCAGATCGATCCGGTCGTTCATGACCAGGTCGATCAATATCGGCCGCGGCCGACCGTAAAAAGGAACGGCGTAGGCGAAGTCCCCTCTGCCCAGGATCTCCGACTTACGCAGGCCCGTCATCGTTTCGATGGCGCGGTTCCAGGCGATGACGCGTCTTTCCCGATCGATCACGAATGTTGCGTCCGGGAGGAATTCGATGATGTCCAGCAGCTGCTGATGGGATGTCTGGAGTTTTTCCTCGGTTTGCTTGCATTCGTTGAGGTAAGTGACGTCGACCTCGAGGGTGAAGAATCCCCTGAGCTCGCCTCGGGCGTCTTTGTGAGGTATGAAGCTCGTCGCGATTCTCTGCAGGGCACCGTCCCTGAACGGCACGGAACGCTCGTAGGACACCGCTTTCCCGGCGAGCGCGGATTCCACGCCGAACCGGGCCTCCTCGTAGAGCTCCGGCCCCAGCACATCACTGACGTGCCTGCCCCGGATGTCGTCGAGGCAACGTCCGAACCATTTTTCACAGGTCTTGTTAGAGAATACGTAGCATTGACGGGGATTCACATACGTGATGGAAACGGGAAGAGCGTCCATGATCCGGACCAGCAGCTCCATCCTCTCTTCCGGCGAATCGAGGAATTCGCCAAGCCTGTCCCGACTTGTCGAGAGCGGGGCTCTGGGCTTTTGATTCTGCATCGTCCGCTCGTGTCCTGGTCGGATTGTAACGTGCGATATTGCCTTTACGACCTCTCGCAGAACAGAGTGCGCGCCCGAGAGGGCAAAATCCACCGATGGCGTAATATATATCTCATGAACGCCAGCCAAGAGGATATGCCGGATCGGATGGTGGGGAAATCTGCCCGCGCTTGGAAGTATCGTTCTTCTGGCCCAGCTATTATTATAGAGGAGAATCGCCTTTTGCCAACAGTTATTGCATCGGCACGAGGCGATTCGCACCGGCATGCGATGTTACGGGAGAAGGCACGGCATGAACGGCGCCAGGACCGACCACTCCGTAGCCGGGTCTTCTCCTCACAAGACTCTTGTGCTTCGCGCGAGATGAATCTAATATTCGCCTTATTTTCCCCGTGGCGATGCTCTGCGCCGGCGCGGCCTTCAGGGGCACGGCCCCGACGAGGCCGAGGCGGGCGGGAAAACGGCGCGACCCGCGCGACGGGATTCCCGATCCCTTCCCGCCACCTTTCGGCCCGCACGCCCGCGTTGGAACCCACTCTGGAGAAACGGTGCGGGCCGGTTTTACCCGCGTGTTGAAAACCCTCATATTCAGGGACGTCAGGAAGCGCACATGAGAAAAGCCGTTCGCCGGGTATTGCTTCTGATTCTGATCGTGACGGCAGCCGGAGCGGGTGTATGGCTGTGGCACACTTACCGGGGAAAGACTTCGGTTGACGCACTCGTGCTCTATGGAAATGTGGAAATACGGCAAGTGGAGCTTGCTTTCAACAACAGCCAGCGGATCGCTTCGATGCTCGTCAGGGAAGGGGATCGGGTCAAGCCCGGCCAACTCCTGGCCACTCTGGAGACCGAGCGGCTCCAATATGCCGTGGATCGTTCCAGGGGGCAGTTGGAATCTCAACGGCAGACGGTGTCGAGGCTGATCGCCGGCAGCCGGCCGGAAGAGGTCCGAAAAGCCCGTGCCGACGTCGCCGCCGCCCAGGCTCAGGCCGCCAACGCCACGAATTTCGCCGGGCGCCGCGCACCGCTTGCGGAAAGGAACGCAGTTTCCAGGGAAGAAGCGGAAACGGCCAGGTACAACGCGGAAACGGCACAGGCGCAACACAAGTCGGCTCAGGAAACACTGGCGCTTGCCCTGGAAGGGCCGCGCATCGAGGACGTCGAATCCGCCAAGGCAACGTTGCAGGCGCTCGAAGCGGAATACGCCCTGGCCTTGAAGCAGCTTGCCGACGCCTCTCTGTACGCTCCGGCGGACGGCATCATCCAGAACCGAATCCTGGAACCCGGCGATATGGTCACGCCCCAAAAACCGGTTTACACCCTCGCCCTGACGGAACCTCTGTGGGTCCGGGCCTACGCTTCCGAATCGGACCTCGGCAAGCTCCGGCCCGGCATGATTGCCGAGGTGACCACGGACAGTTACCCGGGCAAGCGTTACCGCGGATGGATCGGTTTCATCTCGCCCACGGCCCAGTTCACCCCCAAGACCGTGGAGACCCTGGAAATACGGACCAGTCTGGTGTACCAGGTGCGCGTCTTCGTCTGCAACCCGCAGGACGAGCTTCGGCTGGGAATGCCCGCCACCGTCACGGTCCCTTTGAACCGCGCCTCGACCCCGGAAAAATCCGTCCCCGAGGATCCCTGCAAGGAACCCTGATGCCCACAGGAGAGGCTCGACAGAGTGCGGGCATGACCTCACCGCTCACCGTCCTCGAAGTCAAGGACGTCACCAAGCACTTTCGCTCGGGCCGCCGGACGATCACGGCCCTGGACGGCGTGACGGTCGCGATGCGGAGCGGCCTTATCACGGGCCTCATCGGGCCCGACGGCGCGGGCAAGACGACCCTGATGCGGCTTGCCGCCGGCTTGCTCCTGGCGGACCGGGGCACGATCCGGGTCCTGGGCCTGGACGCCGCCGCGGAACCGTTGGCGGTCCAGGCCGCCATCGGATACATGCCTCAGCGTTTCGGACTCTACGAGGATCTCAGCGTCCAGGAAAACCTCGACCTGTATGCCGATCTTCAGGGCGTGACGCACCAGGAACGACCCGAGCGCTACCGGGAACTGATGCGCATGACTGGGCTTGCATCCTTTACCGGAAGGCTTGCGGGAGCGCTCTCGGGCGGCATGAAACAGAAACTGGGCCTTGCCTGTACTCTCGTGCGCCCCCCGCGGCTGCTCCTGCTCGACGAACCGACGGTGGGCGTGGACCCGGTTTCCCGGCGCGAGCTGTGGTCCATCGTGCACCGGCTGGTGAAGGAAGAGGGCATGAGCGTCCTTTTGAGCACGGCCTACCTGGATGAGGCCGAAAGGTGCAACGAGGTGATCGTGCTGCACGAAGGGCGTGTGCTGGGGCAGGCCCCCCCGAAGGAATTCAGCGCGAAGCTCAGCGGGCACGCTTACCAAGTGAGCGCTCCCGGGGCGCGCAAACGGAGCGTGCAGGCAAAGCTGGCCGCGGGTTCGGGAGTGGTGGACGCCGTGATCCAGGAGGAAAACGTGCGGCTGGTCATGGACTCGCAGACCTTTCCGGACATCGGGAGAATCCTCCCCGGCCTCCACGAAGTCTCGCTGCAGCCGGTTCCGTCCCGATTCGAGGACAGCTTCATCGCCATGCTCCGCACACGGCGTTCCGAGGAAGAGACCGGCAGGCGTCAAGGTTCGACGGCACCCGTCGTTGAACCGCAATCGCAGCCCACGGATTCCGTCATCGAGGTGCGCAACATCGAACGCCGCTTCGGCGATTTCTACGCGGTCAGGAACGTGAGCTTCGACGTGAATCGGGGAGAAGTCTTCGGGTTGCTCGGGGCCAACGGCGCAGGGAAGTCCACCACGTTCCGGATGCTTTGCGGCCTGCTTCCGGCAAGCGGGGGAAGCCTGCGCGTCGCCGGGCTCGACTTGCGCCGCGCCGCCGCCAACGCCCGTTCCCGGATCGGGTACATGTCGCAGAAGTTCTCCCTTTACGGCAGCTTGAGCGTGCTGCAGAATTTGCAGTTTTTCAGCAGCGTCTACGGCCTTTCGGGAACCGTGAGGACCGAGCGGATCGGGGAGGCACTCGAGCAGTTCGAACTGGGACGCGTGGCGGACACCGTCAGTGCCGATCTGCCGCTCGGCTACAAACAGCGCCTGGCGATGGCCTGCGCCGTCATGCACGCACCCGAGATCCTTTTCCTGGATGAACCGACTTCCGGCGTCGACCCGCTCGCCCGCCGCGAATTCTGGCACCGCATCAACCTGTTTGCCGAATCGGGAGTCACCGTGCTGGTGACCACACATTTCATGGAAGAGGCGGAATACTGCGACCGGCTGGCGATCATGGCGGCCGGTGAAATTCTGGCCCTCGGAACCCCTCGGGAAATCAGGGAAAAAGCTCGCTCCGCGGATCGCCCCACGCCCAGCATGGAAGATGCCTTCATCAGCCTCATAGAAAGCAAAGACCGGGACGGAGGCGCGGCATGAATGCGGTCGATACGGACACATTCCCGGACCGGTCGCCGCGCGGCGGCAAAAGCATGCGCCTTCGAGGGTTGATCCGCAAGGAGTTCCTCCAGATCGTGCGTGACCCGAGCAGTATCGGTATCGCCTTCCTGATGCCTCTGGTGCTGTTGTTCATATTCGGCTATGGGGTGTCCCTGGACGCCCGGGACGTTCCCATCGCCCTCGTGGTGGAACAACCGAACGCGGACACCTCAGCGCTGACCGGTTCCTTTTTCGGATCGCCCTACTTCAAGCCGGTCCCGATGTTCGGCATGCACGAAGCCGTGCGCGAGCTCATGTCCCACCGGGTGGACGGAATCGTTCATCTGCGCGAAGATTTTTCGAAACGGCTGCGGCAGCCGGGCGGAGCATCGATCCAGGTGATCGTCAACGGTATGGACGCCAACACGGCAAGGCTCATTGCAGGCTACGTGGAAGGCGCCTGGGGAGGCTGGCTGGAACGCCGGGCCGTCGAAACCGGGACGGTCCTGCCCATGCCCGTTCAGGTCGAACACCGGGTGTGGTTCAATCCCGAGATTCGGAGCCAGAACTTCCTGGTGCCGGGGCTGGTCGCCGTGATCATGGCCCTGATCGGGGCCTTGCTGACCGCGCTGGTGATTTCGCGCGAATGGGAACGGGGAACCATGGAAGCGCTCCTGATCAGCCCGGTTTCCATGGGTGAAATACTGCTCGGCAAGCTCATCCCCTATTTCCTGCTCGGCATGGGCGGAATGATTCTCTCGGTGGCCATGGCGGTATTCCTGTTCGACGTCCCTCTGCGCGGCTCGATCTGGGTGCTGTTCGTCACGTCTTCCCTGTTCCTCCTCGCCATGCTCGGCATGGGGTTGTTGATTTCGACCGTGGCCAAGAGTCAGTTCGTGGCAAGCCAGGCCGCCATCATCGGCACGTTTCTGCCGGCCTTCCTGCTCTCCGGCTTCATCTTCGATATCGGCAGCATGCCGCCGGTCGTCCGGACCATCACCAGGCTTTTCGCCGCGAGATATTTCGTGGCCATTCTCCAAACCCTCTTTCTCGCAGGCAACGTGTGGTCGGTGATCCTGCCGAACGCGTTTGCCCTGCTCGTGATGGCCGCCTTTTTCCTGGGGCTGACCCGGCGCAGATCCCGCAAGCGACTCGAATAGGAGACCGGCATGTGGAAAAGAATCCATGCCCTGACGATCAAGGAATTCCTGGCCCTGCTCAAAGACAGGAAAAGCAGGGTCGTGATCATCATCCCGCCGCTCATCCAGCTTTTCGTCTTCAGCTATGCCGCGACCTACGACCTGAAGGAAGTCCCGTTTGCCGTGTACAACGAAGACACCGGAGAAGCGGCACGGGAGCTCATTGCCGGCTTCCGCGACTCACCCACTTTCCGGCAGGCGGCGGAGATCGCCCGCGATTCGGAAATCGCTCCCCTGATCGACGGGAAGGATGTGCTCCTGGTCCTGCGCATCGGACAACGGTTCACCGAAGACCTGCTGGCCGGCCGGCCCGCATCGGTGCAGGTGCTCATCGACGGCCGCAACTCCAATACCGCATCCATCGCCCTTTCCTACGCCAGGGCTATCGTGGGATCGTTCAACACCCGGTGGGCGGAACGCAGGGGCCTGCAGGGATTCCCGGCCACACTCGACGTGCGCGCCTGGTTCAATCCGAATTTCGACAGCCTCTGGTTCATCGCCCCCGGCATCGTCGGAACGCTCACACTGGTGGTCACTCTCCTGGTCACCGCCCTTTCCGTGGCGCGCGAACGCGAACAGGGCACCTTCGACCAGCTTCTCGTGACGCCGTTGCGTCCCTTTGAAATCCTTGTCGGGAAAGCGCTTCCCGGGATGATCATCGGCACCTTCGAAGCCACGCTGATCATTGTCGCGGCGGTGTTGTGGTTTCAAATACCGTTGCGAGGCAGCCTCCTCACGCTCTATACCGGTATCTCGTTCTTCCTGCTCTCGGCGGTCGGGATGGGGCTCCTGATCTCCTCCCTGGCCGTGACCCAGCAGCAGGGGTTGCTCGGCGCCTTCATGTTCCTGGTGCCGGCCATCATCCTCTCGGGTTTCGCCACCCCCATCGCCAACATGTCGCCCCCCGTGCAGGTGCTCACCCTGCTCAATCCCATGCGCTATTTCATGGTGATTCTCCGAAGCGTATTCATCGAGGGGACCCCTTTCGGCCTGCTCCTGGACCAGTTCTGGCCAATGGCGGTGATCGGCGTTGCGGCCTTGACACTCGCCGCCGCGTTGTTCCGCAAGCGGATGTACTGATGTCGCGTTGCGGGGCCTGCTCCCGTCCGTCGGTCCTGTGTCAATCCAGGTTGAAATAGAAACCCTCGGGCTGGAGCTCTCTGCTTTCGATGTGTTTCCCCGTCACCAGGCATCGCCTGATCTCGAGGCACAGGTGGCACTTGGACAGGTAACCCGGGCCGGGGCTGAAACCGTAACGCTTCTCCGCAATCTCGAGCAGACCCCTGATGCCCGAAGCATAGAGGGTGGTGAGGATCGGGTAATCTTCCGGGGAAAGCTCGGTTCCCAGATCATCCCTGTGAATCGCAAGGCCCGAGCAAAGCCCGGGGATATAGTTCCCGAACAGGTCAAGGTGGAAATGGCTGGTATCGTGGAGCTCCGAGCAACCCCGGGGGTTCCTGGAAAGCAGGTAGCCCACTTCTCTCTTGCCGAGAATGTCCTCGAAAGTCTTCAGGGCGCGCCCCCCCATGTGTATCCAGTAGCGCGAGGGAATCATCTTCAGGTAGTCGGCGCCGAACCTGCGCGCGTACTCATCGATCGAATGCGGAATCCTGTCGTCCAGCGCGTCGATCTCCCGATAGAAATCCGCGGTCCACGGGAAAGCCGATACCCCCGCGCTCCTGCACGCCTCGATAGTCCCTTTCACCCTGGCGAAAGGAATGTGCTCGTTGTGGAAGGGACTGATGGAAACGAGTAGGGTCGACAGGCCGTTCTTTTTCAGTTCGGTGAGGATTTCGACCGCGGATTCGTGATCCCTGTACCAGGACGAATTGGTTTCCACGTATTCGACATAGACGCCTTCCTCGGCGGCTATGCGCAGCACGGCGGCCAGGCCTCGCGGGTCGAGCAGGGGTTCCCCTCCTCCCACGTGGATTTCCCGGCATCCCAGGCTCACGATCTTTTTCAGATTCATGCGCGCCGTCTCGTCATTGATGTAACGCTTCTCCCAGTGCGGACTGCAAGCGTAGAGACAATGCGCGCACCTGGAGCTGCAGTAGTAATTGGTGATCAGTCCGCCCGACTGCAAACGGGTGATGTGAAGCCTTCTTCCGATCTCGTCCATAAGCTCGTCCGCGCCTCATTCCTGTCCGGTGTATCCGGAGGAGACACACCGTGAAAAAGAAGGGTTGAACATTCAACGGCTTGCTTGCCACGCCCCCGGTACGGCAGCGTCGGGGAAGCCGACCGGATTCCCTTGCGTGGGAATCGGGCCAGGGGGAGGATCAAACGGAGCCTTTCGACAGGGTATTCAATACATGACCGACCGGCGTCTGGGAAGTGTAAAACCGCTCCGGGCCGCTGGAAAGGCGCGGAAAAGAGTATGGGATTGGCGAACGGGACATCGGGTTTTCGCCGTCGGGCGGCGGTTTGCGGGACGAGCGGGAGACCGTCCGCAAATATCGTTGACAACGCCTGTTGATTGGTGCATGAAAAGGAAAATTCCTCGTTAGCATGAGGCGTTTGCACAAACACAGGCTGCTGCCCAGAAATGTCGAAAGACGCCAATGGGTAGACAAGGTATGGTCGGCATAAGGCTTTACCCGAGGTAGCTGGTTCTTCGAAAACCTACGTTGTGCACTGCCGAAAGTCTACGAGTGGGGAAATGAAGAGTCGGCATGTTGAGGCCGTGGGATTTCCCATGGCTTTTTTTGTCTGCTCCGGGGCCCCTTACGACCAGGAGGTTATCGACCTTTGGAAGGTCACAGTTGCAGCTCGAAAGAAGACAAACGGCCGCCCGCGCGACAGGTCCGCTGAAGCGATCCTCTTTCCTGCTTTGGCCGCCTTCCCGCACAACGGGCGGCGATGAGGCGAAGCAGGGAATCTGACGGCATTTCACCGTAACTTTCCCTCACGAATCTTTGACAGCAGTCCACTCCGGCGAAAGATCGTATTTGCGTGCCGTTTCGTCCCGCGTCGAGAACGGTCGATGCGGGATCACGACCGGTCGGGTGGATCGGAGGCCGGGTCCGGCGGAATCCGGGGCTGCGTGCCCGATTGAAGCGCGGCTTGCCGTGCGCCCGCCGGCCCGTCGTCGTCGGAGTGTCGGGGATTGCTGCCCGCGCCCGCGGATCGGCCGGGAGTGCCGAAGAGGTGAACGATGGTGAGTCTCTCGAAGCTGTATTACGAGTACCGCCGGATTTGGAAAGCGGTGCGCCTGTTTCTCATCATATCGGGCCCGGGGATCGTGGTCATGGTGGCCGATAACGATGCCGGAGGGATCACCACTTATGCGGCTACGGGAGCGAAATACGGCTATGGATTGATCTGGTTTCTCCTTATCCTGGTTCCGATCGCTTATTATGTCCAGGAGATGACCATGCGCCTCGGCGTGGTGACCAAGCGGGGGCATGCCGAAGCCGTATTCATGGGATTCGGGTCTTTCTGGGGATGGTTTTCGCTGCTCGACCTGATCCTGCTCAACTGGCTCACGCTCGTCACCGAGTTCATCGGGATGACCGCCGCACTCGAAATTTTCGGCGTTCCCCCCTACCTTACCGTGCTGGCCGTTTGCTCGCTCATGTCCATCATGGTCATTCATGGCCGCTACTGGACCTGGGAGAAGATCTCCCTGTTCTTCTGCGCCATCAATCTCATCTATATTCCCGGTGCTTTCATCGTGAAGCCGTCGGTGTCGGAGATCATTCACACGGGCATCATCCCGAACCTGCCCGGCGGCTTCGGCAACGAGCTGTTTTTCTACCTGATGGCCAACATCGGCACGACCATCGCGCCCTGGATGATCTACTTCCAGCAGAGCGCCGTGGTGGACAAGGGCATGAAAGAAAAGGACATCCCGTGGGGACGGACGGACACCCTGTTCGGCGCGGTGCTCACGGTGGTGGTGGCCGTTTTCATCATCATCGTCACCGGCACCGTGCTGCGGGGCGTCGAGATCGAGAGTGCCGCCCAGGCTTCGGTAATGCTCATGAAAACCAATGAGTACGTCGGGGCCTTCATGGCCATCGGCCTGTTCGACGCCGGCCTCCTCGGGGCTATTTGCATTTCACTGGCCAGTTCCTGGGCTTTCGGCGAAGTATTCGGCTGGGCCCATTCGCTCAACTACAAGATCAAGGAAGCGCCGTGGTTTTACGGGAACTACTTCATCACCCTGTTTTCCGCGGGACTGGTGGTCCTCATCCCCAAAGCGCCCCTGGTGCTCATCACGCTTTTCGTGCAGGTGGTCGCCGTCACGCTGCTGCCCGCGGCGCTCGTCTTTCTCATCCTGCTCCTCAACGACAAGAAAACCATGGGGGAATACACGAACACCCTCTGGCAGAACCTGATCTGCACGACCATCTCCGTGGGCATCATCATTTTGTCCACCCTTTACGGAGTGACCATTCTCTTCCCGGATGCGTTCAACTGAACGGGACGGCAGGTGAGTCATGCTGAAGCACTACCTATCGGACGCGGCCGAAACCATACGCGAGATCAACCGGAAGTATGAGACCCCCAGTATCGAAATGTCCGGGGCGGTCAGGATCGCTTTGTTCGCGCTGAGGATCTACCTCGTGGTGCTGGTCTGTCTGTTTGTCTACAAATTCATCACCATCCTTTGACACGGGGTCCGACAATGAACACCACCAATGCCAGGAACCGGGATTCCACGGAATCGGTCTTCTTTCTGAGCGACCTCATCAAGTCGAAGGTTGTCTGCCACGGCCACAAGATCGGGAAGCTCGAGGACATTGCCATCTGGGAACATGAAAAGCTCCCCGAGGTCACCCACTTCGTCGTGGCCAGGCCGTTCGGCCACAAATCCCTGCTGATCCCCTGGGCGGACGTGGTACAGCTCGCCCCCAGGGAGATCCTGGTCGATCTTGAGAGCATCGAGCATTACGAAGGTGAACCCCATGAATCCCAGGTTCTCCTGAGAGACCACATCCTGGACAAGAAAGTCATCGACATGGACGACCGGGAGATCGACGTCGTTTACGATGTCAAGCTCGTCCTGCGGAACAAGAAACTCTACGTGACCGATGTGGACTTCAGCAAGTATGGGCTGCTCAAACGAATGCACCTCAGATGGCTGGCCAGGCTGATTTACAGCCTTGCCGAGATATTCAAGAAAGAAACGCTTTCCTGGTCCTACGTGCAGCCGCTGCCGGAAAACATCGGCAGTTTCAAAGGGAACGTCAAGCTCAACATTCTTCAGGAGAAGCTGCCCGAAATACACCCCGTCGACCTCGCCGACATCCTCGAGGAGCTCGATGAGAGCCGGCGCCTGGCCATTTTCCAGGAACTCGACACGGAACAGGCTTCGGACACCCTGGAGGAAATCGAGCCCCGTGTGCAGCGGACTCTGATTTCCTCCCTGGAAAAGGGGCGCGTGGCCGAACTGATCGATGAAATGACGCCGGCCCAGGGAGCCGACGTGCTGGCCATTCTGCCGTCGGCCGATGCGGACGAGATACTCAAGCTGATGGACACGGAAAAAGCCGCGAAGATCGAGTCGCTTTTGAGCAAGCACTATGAAACGATCCTGAATCTCGCCACTTCGCGTTTTCTGAAGTTTCTGCCCACCACTACCGTGGGGCAGGCCATCCGGCAGTATCGCCACAGCTCGATGGACAAGGACGTGATCATGTACCTCTACATCGTCAACGAGCAGAATACCCTGCTCGGAGTCATGGACATACAGGAACTGCTCCAGGCGAGCATGGACGACAAGCTGGAGGATATCATGACCACCGAGGTCATCACCCTCAGTCCGGGAGATACCCTGCACGAGGCGGCGGAGCTTTTCTCCAGGTACAACTTCCGGGCTCTCCCCGTCGTGGACGAAAACGAGAGAATCCAGGGAGTCATCCCTTACAGGGACATCATGAATCTGGAACACCGGTTCGTGTGAAATGGATCGGTGAGGACCGCGGGTTATACGGAACGGGGCCGTTGCGCGACGCGTTCGGTTACTTGTTGGCGCCGTGGACTTGCGGAGCCTTGGCTTGCATGGCTTTCGCCTGAATGGCTTTGGCGTGCATGGCTTTGGCATGCAGAAGCGCAAACAGGCGTTCGAGCTTATCCTTGCACAGCATCGCGGCAAGTATCGCCAAAAGGGCCGCCGCCACCAGGATTGAAAAACGCGAATACTGCTCGAGCCGCAGAAAGTTGCCTCCAAGGGACAGCAGGATCGTCCCGAAAAACCGGCCGATCGTACCCACGAAGAGGAACTCCGTCGTCGTGATCTGCCCCAGCCCCAGGATGTAGCACAGGTAGTCCTTGGGAATTCCCGGGATGAGGAAGAGCAGAAAAACCAGGAAAAGCCCTCGATGCTTGAGCAGGTAATCGAAACGATTGATTGCGGGCCTGGGCACGAACTTTTCCGCAAAGGGCCGGCCCAGGGCTCGTGACAGGGCGAAAGCGGTGAACGAGCCGACGGTCAACCCCACGGTGGAAAGGACTATTCCCACCAGGGGACCGTACAGATATCCTCCCAGCAGTCCCGTCACTTCCCCGGGAATGGGAGCCACGACAACCTGAAGGGCCTGCAGGGAGATGAACCCGAGGAAGCCCCAGGAACCCAGCGAATCCAAAAAGCTCGCCATGCTCTGCCTGCTGACGAAAAACTTGAACAGGTCGGTTCTGCAAAACAGAACGGAAAGACCGCCGACGATCAGCAGCAGCATCGTAAGCTTCAGCCAAACGTGATTCTTTGTGCCCGAGCTAATTTTCTAAACCTCCCCCGCATCCGAAACCCCGATCCCACCCCGGATTTCGTGCTTTGCCCCCCTCCCTGGAGGGGCCGGGATCATCTCGCCGCAACTCTGTTTCAGGGAATGTCCAGTACTTTACATGATCCGGCGGATTCCGGTCAAGTGAACATTGAAAAATTTCATGTTTTTACAATGACGTCGCGTCTCGTTCCAAGTCACCTTGAACACTCCGATTCTCGATGCGCCGAAGGTGAGGCGGGCATCATGAGAAACTGCATTGAAAACGGCGCGGGACAAACTTCACGAAACTGCAGGGAGCCGCCGCACGCCCTCCCGCCGGACAGGCGGAGGCTAGAACATATCCTGCAGGTTCATCGGATCCTTGATTTCGATGGACGGATCACTCTTGAGCTTCTTGGTGCCGCGGTCATCCAGGTATTTTGCCATTTCCAGCGGCACTTTCGCAGGCGGCTCGGCTCCCGCCTTGGTCAGGATCTGCCTGAGGAATCCCTCGGACTTCACCGCGAAGGCGATGGAGTCGCCGAGGACGCGCATGGCCTCCGGCGGATTGTGAAATCCCACCGAATTCTCAGCGCCTATAAACACGCTTCGGTAAAAAGCTTCTTCGTAAAAGCCCTTTGCCTTGTCGTAGAGATCCTGGTCGATCGGTTTTCCCTGTTCCCTGAGCTTATGAACGGCTTCGAACAGCTTGGCCGCCGTGGCGGTGGCGTAACCCGAACGCAGCATCAGAGACACGGTCCGGTCCTGAATGGCAATGACGCGCTGCTTGAGCCATTCCGCCCCCTGAGCGTGGCACTGGGCGCACGCGCGCAGGTCGTTCTTGAGGGGACTCATGACACGGTGATCCGAAATCTTGAAGACGCCGGACCGGGTGTAGGGCATGTGACAGTCGGCGCACGAAGCCGCCGCCTTCCAGTGAACGCTGTCGTTCGAGAACAGCTCGAATTCCGGGTGCCGGATGAAGGAGAGCTTGAACCCGGTCACCGTCTGCTTCCACTCTTTCAGGGAGTCATCGCTCCGGAGCTTCTTGATGATGTCTTCGATCGTAATCCTGCCCCATTTGCTGTTCTGCCAGGGGAAGAACAACCCCACGGAATTCATGTCCTTGTCCTTGGGAATGCTGTAAGTGACGTGGCACTGGGCGCACACCACCGACCGCAATTCCTGGCGGGATAGCTTCTCCGGCTCGGTCCCCATGGATTTCAAAGCCTGCACGAGGGTGAAACCCCTGGAGATTTTGAGCGACATGTCCTTGTTGTCGTGGCAATCGATGCAGGCCACGCCCAGATTCCGGTCTTTTTCGGGAATCCTGGCGAGAACGTCCTTGAAGGGAAGCTTGTAGTAGTCCGGCCCCAATTCCTTCTCGAGCCCCGGGGCATAGGGCGTCTTGCAGGACAGGCACACACCGCCGGCCTTGACGCGCGTGGCATCGACTTCGAGCTGATCCCGGAGCATCATGGCGTGCCCCCGGGGTTCGTTGTACTCCACCCCGAAACCCCACCCGGCGAAAAGGAGCGCCATGTACGGATATTCGGCCAGCTTGTCGTAGGTGGGCCGGTCTGCATCGAATCCCCTCTTGTATTTGCTCTTGCCCGGCGGCTCCGGCTCCTCGGTTTTCTTCCACAAATGGTATTCGTCGGGGTAGGCCTTGCCCCATAACTCCGGGTCGATGGTCCCGTCAGGGATGACGACGGTCTTGACCGGCTCGGGCTTGGTGGGCTGGCACCCGAGAGGCATAAGGGCGGCGCCCGCAAGAATCAGGAGGAAGAAAACGGTCGGAAGACCGCGCCCGGTGACGATTCCGTTTCTCTTTGGCAACATGACGGTTCTCCCATGCAATCCAAGTCACTCCCGGCGCCCCGGGGCGATCACCGTGTCTCGATGGCGCCGCTCCGGATGTGCGACAATCGTCGGTGACAACTCCAGCACTGACGCTCGTTGTCGATGTTCGAGACAATCGACTCGTGACACCGAACACAATTGGCCTGCAGGACCTTTTGGCCGCGGGGCGAAAGGCTGATTATCTCGGGAACTGTGCCGGAATAGAAAAACACCACGTCCTTCATCCCGTCTATGGATTTCCAGACGTAGTGAGTGGCAACGTTCTGGTGAGGAAGGTGACAGTCGACACACCGGATCGTCCGATGCGCCCCCTCCCGGAACCAGGCTTCAAACTCCGTTTCCATCACATGGCATGAAGCGCAGAACAAAGGGGTTTCGGACTTGGCCAGCAGACCGGGGGGACCCAGCATGACGAAGACTCCGACGGCACCGCACAGAAGGCCGACGATCAGAAGATTCCTCAGACTCCACAAGCGGGTCCCGGTCATTGGATTCACCTCGCTTCCACTGCCCTGCGGCACGCCGGCAAGGGCACTCGTGCTGTCGTTCAGGATACTCTCGGAGGCCGAATGGACATGGAACGGACGGGGTAAAGCCTTCACTGAGATATATTCCGAGCGGGAGTTCCGGCCAGAGACGATTGAACAGGTTGTTCTTTTTACACCACTCGAATAAAGAAATCAACTGCTTGTGCTTATTCGATCAAGAATTCCCCGAGGCGGTCACACCCCCTCTCTTCCAACCTGTCGCTCCACTCCCTAATGCCTCGGCGGACGGCATGAAACCCCCTGCGGGACAGCGGATTCGGATCGGCGGCCGGGACGGGAACGGAATGGGATATCCGGAGAACGGCGCAGGGCTCCGCATAGCATCCCGCTCCGTCGGCGGGGGCATTCTCAAGAAAGCCCATTCCCGGAACGGTCCGGCCGGGAAAACAAGCTCACCGCCAAGGCGACACGCTCGCCGTCGGACAGTCTGCCCGACACTCTTCACACCGGCTCCCACACGGTTCAATGTGTACCAGCACCTCGCAGTTGGGCAGCCTTTCCCGGATGCTCCCGGCGACCAAGTGGCTCAACCGGTGCCCTTCCTCCACCGACGTCATCCGCGATACCACCAGGTGCATGTCAATGTGCCGGGTGCTGCCGGACTTGCGCGTTCTGAGCTTGTGGAATTCCACGAACCTGTTGGAGTTTTCGTCCAGGGCGGCCATTATGATTTCTTCCTCGTGATCCGGCAACCGCACCTCGAGTATGTTCAGGACGGCGTTCCCGACCAGGTCATAGGCCGCCTTCAAAATGAGCACGGCCACCAGCAGCGCCGCCAAAGGATCCAGTATGTTCATGCCGGTGATTTCGATCGCGACCAACCCCGCAAACACGCCCACGGAGGTGAAGACATCCGTTCTCAGGTGGAGCGCGTCGGCCTTCAGAGCCAGGGAGTCGGTCGCTTCGGCCACATCGTACAAGTGTCGGGACACGAAATAGTTGACGATGGCCGAAACGGCCATGACCGCGGCCCCCAGCCCCGGGGTTTCGATTTCCACATGATCGCTCCACAGTTTCTCCAAGGCTTCAAAGATGATGCAGCCCGCGGCTGCAAAGATCAGCAGAGCCTCGACCACGCCCGAAACGCTCTCGATTTGGCCGTGCCCGTAACGATGCCTGTCGTCCGCCGGCTTCCCGGATGCCCTGACCGAAAACCAGGCGATGACGGCGGCGAGAAGATCGAGACCCGAATGCACCGCTTCCGCAATGACGCCCACCGATTGCGTCATGATCCCCACAACCAGCTTCAACACCGTCAGGGCCGTATTCGACAATACCGACAAAGTTGCCGCTCTGGTCTTGTCCTTTTGAGTCATTGAGCCTCCGCTCCCACTCTCTCCCGAAACAGCCGGGAGAGAGCGTCTGCGCTGATCATGCGGTTATCGTCAAAATCGATGATAGGCTCGACCATGATGTTTATCAAGCAAAAACAAGTATATAAACATTGTTTGCGGGTCACTGACTTATACAGCGCCCCTAACTGGTTACATGTTTCCCAAAATGATTTGCGGGCGGCAAACCGAATGAAGCGCAGCTAACTCGAGGTGGGCACAACGGTAATGTCGTTCCGCCCGACAACCGCGCAGGTTTTCGCCGAAGTGGCGACCTGATTCGCCCCTTTGTTTCTGCATTCAAAACATCTTGAAAATTTATGCGTTTTCAGATTTACTCCAATTATTCGTTGCAAGCATATTCCAAGAAACGAACCATTCTTGAATACAGTCCTGGACAGTGACATGAAAATCATCGGTCGCTTCATCGTGTTTGTGATTCTGGTTGGGTTGACCGGGTATGTGCTCTACTCCGCCTATAGCGAAGTCGAGACGAAAACCATCGATCAGCTGAATGCTCAGCAGATGACCCATGCCCGACAGGCGGCAAGAGGGATCGAAGACTATTTCGAAAGCAAGCTGAATATGCTGGCGTTCCTTTCGAAATCAGAGCACATCATCAACCTGGATGAAGAGGGCAGACAAATCCTGGCACTTCTTTATTATGAGCACAGCGAGAGCATGTCCGCGATCACCCGCGTGGATGCCGACGGCCGGATAATGTACACGATGCCTTACACGGAAGGCGTGATCGGTGCGGATCTCTCCGACCAGGTGCATATCAGGGACCTGATGCTCACCCGGCAGGTGACGTTGAGCGATGTGTTTACAGCCGTGCAGGGGGTCCGGGCGATGGCCCTGCACGTTCCGATCCGTCACAAGGGAGAATTTCGGGGCAGTATCGGAATCTTTATCCCGTACGAGAAGCTCACCAAGGAATACCTGGCCCCCATCCAGATTGGCGCGAACGGGCATGCGTGGATCATCAGCCGAAACGGGACCGAGCTTTATTCGCCGGTGGCGGGACGCACGGGCAGTTCGGTTTTCGAGGCTTCCTCCCGTTTTCCTTCCGTCATTTCCATGGTCGAGAAGATGCTCAAGGGTGAAGAGGGCGTGACCACGTACAGCGACGAGATCGTCGAGAACGGCAGAACCGAAGTCATCACAAGACACGCGGTATTCCTTCCGGTGCATATGGCGAACACCTTCTGGTCGATTGTGGTGTCCACGCCCGAGGACGAGGTTCTGGCCCTCATGAAAGGTTTCCGGAACCGCTGGCTTCTCATGGTTGTCATACTGATGGCCGCCAGCCTGATCTACGCCTATTCCATGGCGAAGGCATGGGCGATCATCCGGGAAGAAAACAGGCGGGAACAGACAGAAAAGACGTTGCGGGGAACCAATCAGTTGCTCAACGCCCTGATCGAATCATCGCCCCTGGGCATCAACATCACCGCTCCGGATGGAACGGTAAAACTTTGGAACCCGGCCTCCGAGCGGATATTCGGATGGAGCCGGGAGGAGATCGTCGACAAGCCTCTGCCCACTCTCACTCCGGAGATCGAAGCCGAATTCAACACTTACTTCACCGCCTTGTTGCAGGGGCAGGCCTACACAGCATTGGAGACGCGCCGTAAGAGGAAGGACGGAACGGTGATCGATGTCAATCTGTCGGGGGCGCCGGTCCGCGATGACACGGGCAGAATCATAGGGGGCATGGGGATTATCGAAGACATTACCGGCAGGAAAAAGACGGAGGAGGAGCGCGTTCGCCTGGCTTCCGCGGTGGAACAGGCCGCGGAAGTGATCTTCATCACGGATCATGAGGGGACGATTCAGTACGTCAACCCGGCTTTCGAGAGAATCACCGGGTATGAAAAGGGGGAAGCGCTCCACCGGAACGTCCGCATCCTTGCCAGCGGCAAACACAGCAAGGATTTCTACCAACAGGTTGATCACACCCTTGCGCGAGGTGAGACCTGGGCCGGGCGCTTTATCAACAGGAAGAAGAACGGCTCGCTCTTCGAGGTCGAGGCAACCATTTCCCCGGTGCGGGACGCTTCGGGCAAAATCACCAACCACGTCGCCGTGCAGCGCGACGTGACACAGGAAGTCGGCCTGGAGCGGCAACTGAGGCAGGCCCAAAAAATGGAGGCGATAGGCACTCTGGCCGGAGGGATCGCCCACGACTTCAACAACATCCTCGGAATCATCCTGGGCTACACGGAAATGGGCATGCTCAAGATCGACAACCGCGACATCGCCGAGAAAAGCCTTGCGGAAGTCCTGAAGGCAGGGCATCGCGCAAAGGAGCTGGTGAGGCAGATCCTCGCTTTCAGCCGTCACAGCGAATACGAGCTGAGGCCCGTGCAGGCGAGCCTTATTGTCAAGGAAGCCCTGCGGCTTCTCCGGTCGTCCCTGCCCAGCACCATCGAGATCAGTCGCAATATTTCGAACACGGGGGTGGTCATCGCGGATCCGTCTCAAATCCACCAGATTGTCATGAATCTTTGCACCAACGCACATCATGCCATGCGGGAAAAAGGAGGCGTGCTCTCCGTAACCATGGAGGACACCGAGCTCGATGAGAGTGCCGTTGCCCAGTGCGGGGGAGTCACCCCCGGACCCTATTTGAGATTGACCGTGAGAGACACGGGACAAGGGATGGACGCATCCATTATGGAACGCATCTTCGACCCCTATTTCACCACCAAGGACCAGGGGGAGGGAACCGGCCTCGGACTTGCCGTGGTCCACGGCATCGTCAAGAACCTGGGGGGAGTGATCGCCGTGGAGAGCGAGCTCGGAAAGGGCAGCGCTTTCCATGTGTTCCTTCCCAGGACCGAGCGCCGCCAGTCCGTGACTGAACGGCCCGCCGGCAAATCCCCTTCCGGCAGGGAGCGAATCCTTTTCGTGGACGACGAGGTGGAGTTGGCCAGAGTGGCTGACAAAATGCTCACCCACCTCGGCTACACGGTGAGCTCCCATACCAGCAGCACGGATGCTCTCGAGGACTTTCTCGAGCGGCCGGACCAGTTCGACCTCATCATCACCGACCACACCATGCCGAACCTCACCGGCATCGACCTGGCCAGGGAATGCCTGCGCATCAGGCCCGACATGCCGATCATCATCTGCACGGGCTTCAGTGAACGGCTGAACGAGGATGTCGCAAAGGCCGCGGGCATCCGGCAGTTTGTCATGAAACCTCTGGTGATCGACGACCTGGCAAGGATCGTTCGCAAAGTGCTGGACAGACGCTGATCCTTTCACCTCCTAACGATTGGCTTGTCATGGAAAAACTCCTGCGACTGACCGCGGGGTGGCTCATCGACGGCACCGGAAGCCCCCCGAAAAGGGACATGCTGGTCTGCGTGGAAAACGCGACGATTGTGTCCGTCACGTCGGCGTGCCGCGGCGAGCCCGGTCCACGGGAACCGTCGGGCGCGGATCTCTCACGCTGCACCGTCCTGCCGGGCCTGGTGGACTGCCATGTGCATCTGGCCATGTCCGGCACGGACGACGCGCGGATACGCAACCGCCAGCTCTGCCTGCCATACCACGAGGCCGTGCCGCTGATCCGGGAGCGGCTTCTCGCACACCTGGCCTGCGGCATTGTGGCGGTGAGGGATGGCGGAGACGGGGCGGCGCACAGCCTTCGTTACAGAATCGAGCACCTGCCGTGTCCGGACTTGCCCGTGGCGCTCAAAAGCCCGGGCACGGCATGGCACTCCCCGGGCCGTTACGGGAAGCTCATCGGGAGAGCGCCCAGGGAGGGAGTCAGCCTCGCGGAGTGTATTACGACGAGGCGCGAGGCGGCGGATCACGTCAAGCTCGTCAATTCCGGTTTGAACAGCTTGCACGAATTCGGCCGGGAGACCCCTCCTCAGTTCGGGCGCGAGGAGCTTGCCGGAGCTGTGGCGGCCGCGCGCAGGGGAGGATTGAAGACGATGGTCCATGCCAATGGGAAAATCCCCGTGCGGCTGGCCGTCGAGGCTGGCTGCGATTCCATCGAGCACGGATTCTTCATGGGGTTCGAGAACCTGGAAAGGATGGCCGACCGGCAGACGTTCTGGGTGCCGACGGCATTCACCATGAAGGCCTTTGCCGAGCAGGCGCTTTCCGGGAGCCGGGAGGCCGAAATCTCCCGGAGAAATCTCGACCATCAACTGGAGCAGTTGCGCCGCGCCCGCGAACTGGGCGTCCCGGTGGCTTCCGGAACCGATGCCGGAGGCCCGGGGATTCATCATGGGAAAGCCCTTGCCGAGGAACTGAAGCTCTTCATGGAAGCGGGCTTTTCCATTCAAGACGCGATTCGGTGCGCCGCATTGAACGGCGCGCGCCTGCTCGGTATCGAATCCGTCGTCGGAGAGGTCAAGGCCGGCCGCGCCGCCACCTTCCTCGTCGTTCCCGGCCCTCCCGACGCCCTTCCGGGCTCCCTTCGCCACGCGGAACGGGTCTATGTCCTCGGAACACGGGTGAAATGAGCGGGACCGGCAGGAGGATTGCCGCATGACGACCGTGGACCGCGCCGAAAGATTATTCCGGCTGCCTCGAAAAATTCGGACAAAATACCCAAAGATCGGGTATAAGCCGAAACAGGTCGGGAGTCGCGATACCGGCCCGAGGCGGTTGGCCGCCGATTGACGACAAGTCCGGTGCTCTTCCCCAGCTCTCCATCTCCCGTACGTTCGTTCGCCTCGACAGCGGCCGCACCGCAAGCGGCGGGGTGTTTCTCTTCCCGGAAACGTCCGAGTTCCGTGGAAGCCCGTCCGGACCGCAAGACCGTCCCCATGCGCCGGGAAACCGGCGCTGCAGAAGATCACGGACCGTTTGCAGCACATCGACTCGTCAGGGAGGAAAAGAAAAATGGAACAGGTGAAGGTGATTCTGGCCGACAACGAAATCCCCAGGCAATGGTACAACATACTCCCCGATATGCCGACTCCGATGCATCCGCCGCTGCATCCGGGAACGGGAAAACCGGTGGAACCGCAGGACCTGGCCGCTGTCTTTCCCATGAACCTGATCGAGCAGGAGGTTTCCACCCAAAGTTGGATCGATATTCCCGAAGCGGTCCTGGAAAAGTATCTCCTGTGGCGACCCACTCCGCTCTGTCGTGCCCGCAATTTCGAGAAGCTGCTCGACGCTCCGGTGAAGATCTACTACAAGAACGAAGGGGTGAGCGCGCCCGGCTCCCACAAACCCAACACGGCCATTCCGCAAGCTTACTACAACAAGGTGTTCGGCATCCGGCGGATTTCCACCGAGACCGGGGCCGGGCAGTGGGGCAGTGCCCTCAGCATGGCGTGCCGGATGTTCGGCCTGCAATGCAGGGTCTTCATGGTCAGGATCAGCTACGACCAGAAACCGTACCGGCGCATGATGATGTCCACGTGGGGGGCCGAGTGCATTCCAAGCCCCAGCGACTTCACGCGTGCGGGGAGGAGAATCCTGTCCGACGATCCCGAGTCGCCGGGGAGCCTGGGCATCGCCATCAGCGAAGCCATCGAGGACGCCGTCGGGGACGAAAACGCCCGGTACTCCCTGGGAAGCGTTTTGAATCACGTGCTGCTGCACCAGACCATCATCGGCCTGGAAGCCCACCGACAGTTCGAAAAGATCGGCGAATACCCCGACGTGGTGATGGGCTGTGCGGGAGGAGGAAGCAACTTCGCCGGACTGTCCCTGCCCTTCGTTCGGGACAAGATTCATGGCAGGGAGGTTTCCATCATCGCCGCGGAGCCCGCGTCCTGCCCGACCCTGACGCGCGGACCGTTCGCCTACGATTTCGGCGACACCGCCATGACGACGCCGCTCCTGCCCATGTATACCCTGGGGCACGGCTTCATACCGGCCTCCATCCACGCCGGCGGGCTCCGGTACCACGGCATGGCCCCGATCGTCAGCCACCTGGTCAAGGAAGGAATCGTCCAGGCCCAGGCCTACGACCAGATCGAAACCTTCACCGCCGGCCTGAAATGGGCCCAGTCCGAGGGGTTCATTCCCGCTCCCGAAACCAACCACGTCATCGCGGCGGTGGTCCGTGAAGCGGAGCTCGCCCGGCAGGAAGGCAAGGAGAAGGTCATCCTCTTCAACTGGAGCGGCCACGGGATCATCGATCTTCCGGCCTATGACGCTTTCCTCTCCGGGAAGCTCACCCAGCACGCGTTGACCGACGAGGAGATCCGGGAAGCCCTGAAATCCATCGAAGGATATCCAAAACCGTAGGGCTCCCGGGCCGGCCGCCTCCACGACCGCCGGCCCCGCGTCTCCCTTCCGAACCCCATTGGCCGCGAGGAGAAGATCGACGGTGGGAACAGACGGAATACTGGAAAGACTGCGCCTCAGATGCCCGCGGCTGGGCGGGGAAGTGCCCCTGGTCTATTGCCTGAAAGAGGGAGGGGACCTTCCCTGCCGGCGAATCGTGATCTGCTGGCAGCCTTATTTTCCCGTGGAAGCCTGCCTCAAGGCGAGACTCTCGCCCCGGCAGTGGGAGGAATACCTCAACGACAAGCCGAAAGGAAAAATCGCTACCCTGGTCGAGCTCGCCGAAGAGGCGGGGAAGCGCCTGGAGCAAGACTAGTGGCTTTCATGCCGGAAATGCCGGCCCGAGGACCGGACACAGTGGTATTCTTGCGGTGACTTGGCGGAAGAGGAGTTTCTTTGCGGTGTTGCAGTGAGCGGGTGAATTCGCCTGTCGGCTGAACTTTGCAGTGTCCGGCAGTCAGCCGGACACTGCAAGCTCAGCAATAACGCCAGGTATTCTTCGATTCTCTCGATGGACGAGCTTCCTCTCGGAGTCCGCCCATGTCGTTGCCGGTGGAGCTACCCTCCCGCGTAAGGCTGAGGGCTCTTGGCATCATCGACACAGTTTTTCAACTCTTCCGGCGAGGCCTCTTTGGCATCTTTCAGCGCATCGATGGGACACACGAACTCATTGCCGGCCTTGTCCTTCACCCAGACAAACTGCGTTCTTCCCTTGGGGGTTGAAACGTCTGCCATGGCTATCCTCCTTTTTGTCGTTCTTTATGGTTGGGGTTGATTGACGCCGAGTTTCGCGCGCGAAGCAGGAAAGGAAAACTTTCTCTGTGCGAAAGTTTTTAATCACCTGGACTTTGATTGGCAAGCGTTCCGATTCAATTATTATAATTATATTGCTTGTCACATCCGACCCGAGAACCGGGGGGCGTGGTGAGCCCTTTCGAGCTCATTGGAGCCCGTGGGTGAGGAACCGGGCGACGGCTTCGTGCCTGAACCGGAAGATGCGCCTCAGTTGCGCGAGAACGAGGGGATGGACGATTTCCCCCACCGGCCACAGGGGCAGGGCGTAGCGAACCGCGTCGGTGACGGTCGTCGTTCCGTTTGCCTCGTGGAACAAATGATCGTGCCGCCAGACCCGGTAGGGCCCGCGAAGCTGTTCGTCGGTGAAACGGCGTGGGGGGTCCCAGGCGGAGATCCTGGTCCGCCATCCGAAGGGGACCCCGAACAGGCGGAGTCGATAGTCGATGAGGGTTCCCACGGTCATGGTTATGGGCCGTGGCGTGACAATGCGAAAATGAAGCTCCGGGGGAGTGATCCTCTCCAGGTTTGACGGATCGGCAAAGAATCCGAATGCGTCCGCAATGCTCAGACCTAGGCTGATGGAAGTTGTTAGTTCGTGCTCCATACCGGTTGTCCGCCAGAAACTGAACTGCGGTTGGTTGATTTCACCGGGTCGGGTGTGCGGCCACTGTTATCAACGCTCCACATCCTCAGTCCGCCCTCCCGATCATGCTCGAAAGAGCCCCTTCAGACCGGTCGGGTGCAGCGCTTCCGTCTATTTGGGCATGTCAACCGGTATCACCACCTCATTGCGGCGCAAAAGCCAGGGAGTGAACGGAGCGTTGTATCGCGCAAAGATGGGTTCCCCGACCGGTTTGAGCCCGCGCTTCCGAATCGCTTTTTCCAGGAGAGCCTTCTTCGCCTCATAGCGCTCTCTGCTCCAGGTACCCGAATATTTGATCGCCGCCATCAGCCGCCCCGGCACTTCCCTCAAGCTCACCCTCGGGTCGATGGGTGCGGGCAGGGTCTCCAGCGCGTATCCTGAAGGCATCAGGAAAGTGATCCGCCACTTGTTCCCCTCGACTTCCTGATTCACCGGAGCCGTCATTGGGATTCTTTCGGACTCGGCCTCCTGAGATACGGGGGCCGTCATCGAAATGGACCTCCTGCTGCGGTTCTTGCCGGAAATGTAGCCAAAAAGGCGCCGGAACCCCTCGTTGCCGACTTCCGAGAAGTTCCCTTCGACGATCGTTTCAGCCACCACGTGAGGCTCATACTGCCTGAGTTCAAAATTCTTGCCTTTTTCCAAAACCTTGTACATGGCTTCTTCTATGGCCATGGCAACGCTTCCGGAAAGAAAAATGCCTGCGAAAAACAGTGTAAGAAAAAGCATCCTGCAACAGTTGCGTGACCCCATTACGGTCTCCTGCAAACCCCGTTCATTCGATGAGCATTCACAACTTTGACAGTAAAAATTTTCATGCCCCCGCAACACTGAAAACCACTGCTTTCCGTGCTTGCTTTGACGTTGAGCCGATCGGAAGCATGAGGCCGCTCAGGCGTCTTAACGGTGCTTGGGGTGTTCATGGAATCCTACAGCCGCCTGAAACACGATTGAGTGGACGGGAGCCTGCCCGGCCCCTTTTCGGTTTCGGCCAGCGCCGTGCAGACGGCCTCTTCCATGGAGACGAGCCGCGCCGGCACCAGATCCCTGATCCGGTTCTCCCTGCAGACGACCGTATTCCTTAGCCCCTCCACCAGCGGCATGATCACCCCGGCCGGAACGGGCGTCATCAGATTGATCCAGTATGCCGAAAGGCGCGGTGTAAGCACCGGAACCGTCACGACAAGCCGGCGAAGCCCCCGCACGCGCGCGTAAATCAGCATCAGCTCGCGGTAGGAAATGATGTCGGGGCCTCCGATATCGAAACTCAGCCCGGCGGTGTCCTCCTGCTGCAGGCAGCCCGCGAGATAATCGACGACATTGGAGATGGCGATGGGCTGGCACGGCGTATCGACCCATCGCGGGCAGATCATCACCGGAACGCGCTCCACCATGTAGCGCAGCATCTCAAACGGAGCGCCTCCGGCGCCGATGATGTTCGCCGCCCTAAGAATCGTCGTGCGGACTTTACCCGACTGGAGTATCCGGCCCACCTCCTGCCTGCTGGCAAGATGTTCGGAGAGGGAATCCCCCAGTTCGCCGAGACCTCCGAGGTAGATGATGCGGGAGAGCCCGGCGGCTTCCGCGGCCTTCAGAAAATGTGTCGCCGCCTTTTGATCCCGTTCGGCGAAAGACTTGATCTCCGAGAAGTTTCGTCCTCCCATGGAGTGGACCAGGTAGAAGGCGACGTCCATTCCATCCAGGGAGGCTTCCCAGGTCCCGGGTTTCAGGAGATCGCCCTCCACCGGCTCCGCTTTGATTTCCGGCGGCAACGATCCGGCGAACCCGGAGGCCGACCGCACCAGGCATCGGACCTGAAAGCCGTTGGAAACAAGGTTGGGCAGCAGCCGACCGCCGACGAATCCCGTCGCGCCGGTCAGAAGAACTCTGGGCTTGTGCTCGTCCATAAGCTCGCGACTCCTTGGCGGCGAACGCCGTAAAGGTCCGCCGCATCGAGGATCGGCGGCGGCCTGTTTGCCGCGGGACCGGCATCCGACAGGATGCGGTCCGCGGTTGGGATGTTTTTCAGGGCATGCTCCTCAATCCCGCTCAAGCCGACCCGGGAACGCCGTCTCACGGGAATCCCCGACGCCGCGTCGATCCTGCCGCACGGCTAGGCCCTGCTCAGTCGCCCCGCGATGTCTTCCGCCGCATGCACTCCATCCTGAACCGCCTTGAAGATGAGATTCGAGTGCTTTTTCTCACGCAGAGCGCCCTCCTCCTCGACGAGGAGATAAGCCGGACTGATGGCACCGCCGATGGCGTAGACTCCCTTCACGCTCGTCTGGAAGCAGGAATTGAGCATGACGAGCTTTGCGCCTTCCCTGCCGATCTTGCAGACCCCTTCGGTGCAGGTGATCTGCTGCAAGCCGAGACGGTCGAAAATGATCGAGGGGCCCTGGGTGCCGATGCAGGCGATGACATGTTTCATGGGAAAGCTCATGCCCTGCTGCATTTCGACGCCGTGCGGGAGAGTAATGCTTTGGGTCTGAATGATGAGGCGTTCGACCCCTTCCTCGTCCACCTCGCCGATGCGCGGGACGGTTCCCTGCAGGATCTTGATGTTGCCGCCCAGGAGGATCTCTTCACCGAGATCGCGCGCGACATCCTTGTCCACCTTGAAATGCTCGCGGCGGTGGCCCCAGTAGACGGGTGTCGAATCACCGACATCCCGCTTGGTCTTGGACAGCGTGGAAACGACGTCGGCGGCGGCGTTGCCGCCGCCCAGCACCAGCGTCGGCGCGCCGATATGCTCCTCCGGGTTTCCCAGGTTCCGGGCCACCATCTTGGCTTCTCCGTAAACGCCGAGATCGATGGGAATGTTGCTGCCGAAGGCCAGGATCACCGCCGAAGCGCTGTACCGGGTTTTGCCCGCATCCACGGCAAATCCACCCTTCTCACGAACAAAACCTTGGAACTCGTGACCATATTGGATCTGCAAGCCGCGCTCCTTCACGCAGGTTTCGACCCGTGCGAAGTAGTCCTCGACCGGCTCGTTCGCAGGCTGGAGCTCCGTAATTCCGAAAGGTTGTTCTTCACCTTTGGGAACGGTGGGGTAGACTTTCTTGCCTCGAGGGTAGGTGTCGAGGATGCCCTGAAGAACACGCGATCCCTTTTCCAGAACCACAAAGCTCAACCCAAGCTCACCGGCCCTGATGGCGGCGGCAAGCCCCCCGGGGCCTGCGCCCACGATGACGACGTCGACTCGGTCCATCTTCTCACAATCCTCCTGAAAGTGACTTCATGTAAGCGGGCGGGCGGCTTCTCCTCCGCATCGCCGTTGAATTCAGTATCATTCAAGTCCCTTGACAACTCAAGCCGCGATTCCTCATCCGCTGAGACAGCGCAGCCCACGGTCCCAATACCCTTGCCCCTGCCGTCGCAGCAAACATACAAGGGGCGGGGTTTTTCCTCCCGCGTCACCTTCCGATGGGCAGGTGCTGCGTCATTTTGAACGCACCTCGGATTCAGTTCTCCAGAAGGGGCGGATCGTACATTTCCGGCGGCGCCAGGTTCAACAGTTGGAAACAAGTCGCCGCGATATTGGTGAGCCCCGGTTTTTCGATTGCGGGGTTGAAGCGGACCGTCCTTGTCCCGGACGTGTCGTAGACGATGAACCACACGGGGTTGAGCGTGTGGGCCGTCTTCGCCCGGGGTTCCCCGTTCGGCCCGCGTTTTACGTTTCCGGCCTTGTCCGTCTCGTACATTTCCTCCGCGTTCCCGTGATCCGCGGTGACCACCAGGATGCCTCCGGCCTCTCTGGCGGCGGCCATGATGCGGCCCAGGCTCAAGTCCACGGCCTCGACCGCGATGCGCGCGGACTGAAAGACCCCCGTGTGCCCCACCATGTCCCCGTTTGGGAAATTGAGGCGAATCATGTCGTAGCGATGCGACCGGATGCCCCTGAGCACACGGTCGGTGATTTCCGCCGCCTTCATCCAGGGCCGTTCCTGGAACGGGACTTTATCCGAGCGGATCTCGACGTATTGTTCCAGGCGCTCGTCGATCTTGCCGGAACGGTTGCCGTTCCAGAAATAGGTCACGTGGCCGAATTTCTGGGTTTCGCTGATCGCCATCAGGCGGAGCCCGCGGGCGCACAGGTATTCGTTCATGGTGTGCTCGATGCGGGGCGGTTCCACCAGGTAGTTCCTGGGAATGTGCAGCTCGGTATCGTATTCCATCATCCCGGCGTAGAACACATGCGGGTTCGGGTCGCGCTCGAAGACCTTGAAGTCCTTCTCCTCGAAGGCCCGCGTGATCTCAATGGCGCGGTCCCCTCTGAAGTTGAAATAAACAACGGAATCGCCGTCCTGAATTCTCCCGACCGGTCCGCTTTCGTCGGCGATGACGAAAGGAGGCAGATCCTGGTCGATGACCCCGGGATTTTCCCGGCGGTAGGTCAGGATGGCCTCTTCGGCGGAGGCAAAGGCGCGGCCCTCGCCGGCCACGTGTGTCTTCCAGCCCAGGAGCACCATGTCCCAGTCGGCTTCATAGCGGTCCATGGTGATCTTCATCCGCCCGCCTCCGCCGGCAATGCGGTAATCCGCGTTTGCCCGCGTGTTGATGTCCCGCAGGAACTTCTCGAACGGAAGGACGTATTCGAGAGCGGAGGTCTCCCCGACATCGCGGCCGTCCAGCAGGATGTGGACCCTGACCCGCGGCATCTTTTCCTCGAATGCCAGGTGCAGCAGCATGGCTCTGAGATGGTCGAGGTGGCTGTGCACGTTGCCGTCGGAGAAGAGCCCGATGAAATGGAACGTGCCGCGGTGCGCTTGGGCGAAATCCACCAGGCGGCGCCAACCTTTGCCCTGGAAAATCCGCCCCGAAGCGATGGCTTCATTGACCAGCTTCGCCCCTTGAGGAAAGAGCCTCCCGGCCCCGATGGCGTTGTGCCCTACCTCGGAGTTGCCCATGTCCGAGTCGGAGGGCAGTCCCACGGCGGTGCCGTGAGCCTTGAGCAGGGTATACGGGCAGTTTTGGAGCAGCCAGTCCAGATTCGGGGTGTATGCCTGCGCAACCGCATTGCCGAGCTGGTTTTCGCGATATCCGATGCCGTCCATCACCACGAAGACCAGCGGTTTCGGACGGTGACTCTTACCATGAGTTGAACTTGCCGCCATTGAGATACTCCCCCTGCGTGTTGAATCAAACCCGGCGATACGGAACAGCCCTTCCCCGCGAACCTTGAAGGGGCAGGGCGCCTCGTGCTCGATTCCCGGACCCGGGCGCACACGATCGCTCTGCGCCGGGATGACTGGCAACGCCCCCGTTCCCACGCGGGCTGCATTCTGCCCGGTTCCATGAGGCATCGATCCGGACCATCGGCCGGATCAGCTTTTGGAGCGCCGGCTCCGGCTCGAACGCTCCCCGAGCGTGACCGTCACGGTGTCGCGACCGCCCTTCCAGTGAACCACCTCGAGCTTGATGCGATCCCCCGGACGGAGCTTGCGGATATACCGGAGGAATTGATTCGCATCGGTCACCGGCTGTCCATCCACCTTCACGATGATGTCGCCGCCGACGATCAGGATGTTGTTGCCGATCTGGGCGCGTGTCGAACCTCCTCGAAGTCCGGCCTTTTGAGCCGGCCCTCCGGTCGCCAGGTCGACCAGCATGGCCCCCGCTTCGACGGGCAGCTTCAAGGCCTTTGCGGAATCCGCGGTCAGCGTCATCAGGGTGGCCCCCAGGAACGGATAGGCGTAATAGCCCCGCTCGATCAGATCCTTGAGAACGCCCTTGACCGTATCGATGGGAATCGCGAATCCGATCCCGATACTGGCCCCCGTGGGACTGAAAATGGCCGTATTGATCCCGATCATCCTGCCGGAGGAATCGATGAGGGGCCCGCCGGAATTGCCGGGATTGATCGAGGCGTCGGTCTGAATGACGTCTTCCATGAGACTGCCGTCACCGGCGCGCAAGCTCCGACCCAGCGAACTGATGATGCCCGAGGTGAGCGTTTGTCCCAGACCGAACGGATTTCCGATGGCAAGGACCTTTTGCCCGACTCTGAGGTTGTCCGAGGAGCCCATGGGAACCACGACCAGGTGTTCCTTGGGCGCCTCGATCTTCACGACGGCGACATCCGTGTCCGGATCGGTGCCGACAAGCCTGGCGGTGTACTTCCTGCCGTTGGCCAGCGTCACTTCGAGCTTTTCCGCATCCGCGATGACATGGTTGTTGGTCAGAATGTACCCCTTGCCGTCGATCACGACGCCCGACCCGCTGCCTTCCCGAGGCGCCACATTGAAGAAGAAGTCGCGTTCGAGAACGGTGCTCGTGATGTTCACGACCCCCGGAGCGAGTTGTTCGTACAATTGGATGTTGTTCGCCTCATCCTCGGTCATCGCACGGCAGATGCCGGTGCCCACGGCGAACCAGGACAGGGTAACGATGAGTATGAGAACCGGGTTCTTGACAAGGGCGCGCATGCCCCACCTCCTCTTCTTTTTTGGGGTCAAACCTACACTTTTCACAAATCTCGATGAGCCGACGGCTCACCATGAAGCATGCGAATCTCCCGGGCCGACGGCATGTTCACAAAGGCACGCGGGATAGGCCGCCGCCGCGCGGATTCTTCCCGACGGAATGCACGGAGTTCCTCTTCTAGGCATTCGCCAATCTGCGCGCGACCAGGAAAAGCAGGACGGCGAGCGCCGCCCAGCTCAGCCATTTTTCGTAATTGTAAAGCATGCCGGGTGTCATTTCCCGGATGCGGTGCACGGGAACGGCGAACCCTATTCCCACGCTGCCGCCGGTCGGGCTCAGGATGGCCGTGTTCATGCCGATCAGCTCGCCGGAGGAGTTCACCAGCGCCCCGCCGCTGTTGCCGGGATTGATGGAGGCGCTGACCTGAATCACGTTCCTGAGCACCGCGGCGTCCGTTTTGATGCTGCGATCGACCATGCTCACCACGCCAACGGTCAGCGTCTGTCCCAATCCGAAGGGATTCCCGATGGCCAGCGCCTTTTCACCGACTTTCAGGGATCGGGAATCCCCCCATACGATTTCCGTCAAGGGTTGCGCTCCCGGTTCGATGCGCAGGACGGCCAGGTCGTCGTCGGGGGCCGAGCCGATCACCTTTCCCGGAAGGCGGCGTCCATCGGCCAGGGTCACCTCGATGTCGCGGGCCCGGGAAATCAGGTGATAACTCGTGACGATCGTGCCGTCCGCCCCGATGATGATCCCCGATCCCGAACCCGTTGACGGCGGCACGACGCAGAAATAGGATTCCGGATCGCAGGTTTGAGTCGTGATGTTCACGACGGAAGGCGAAACCCTCTCGTAGACGTCCATCGTATTGAGCTCACCGCGGGTATACGCGGATGCGAGGACAAACGCATTCAAGAAATCGAAAAAGAAAACCGCCGCAAGAAGCAGGAATCTTGCCGATTTGTTGGCCGAGAATTTCATGATTTCGCAATCTTTGAGTCCGTCCGGGGATGACGGCCTTCCGGCTTTGCCCTGGCCCCCGGCCTCAAGGTCGTTCCCGTGAAAAAACAGTCGTCACGCCAGTCCAAGCCGGCTTCCGGAAATTGACCAAGGATTCCCGTTTCCCGCGCAAATGCCCATCGCCGCGGAATCCGGCTTCACGGTCGTTCACGGGAACGACGGAAGGCGATTCGCCCGACTCTTTCGTCAGCCCGCCCGAAAAAGCTTGCCGGCAATGGTACCAGTTGTCGTTCGCACTGCAAGGGTTTTCTCCGCGGCTTCCGAGGTCCCTCGTCGTGCGTTCGTTCCTTCGCCGCCCGCCGCCGTGATCGACAACATAAATATTAACGTGGTTTGCGGGCGTGTAAATAGCGTCCGATCCCAAAAACCCTTCGGTTCCCGCAGGAGATGGCTCCGGGCACGGCGACCGCATGCCGGCCGTGCGTGTTTGCCGTGTGTCGTGTTTGCCGTGTTGCTCAAAGAATGCGAAAGTGTTATGGGTAAGGTGCCGTGCGGAATAAGAATATGTGTCGAACGGGGGGGCCGAACCTGCGTCCGCGAGAGCGCGAGCACCTTCGACGGGAAGGGCCATGACCGACAAGAGGTTTTCCTGGCAGTCCGGACACTTTGATCGTCAAGACACGTTCTTCCGACTGATCAACTCGGAGGATTATTTCAAGCACGGAATCGATGTTCGGGACGTGCCCATGGGGACCTTCGCTTCGGAGGATCATCCCAGCTTCCTGCCGAGCCGCTTCGGGGGCAACGCTTACGGATTGGGGCTCATCGAGCAGAGCGTTCTGAACGATGAGGATACGGAGTTTCTGGAAAGCCTGGATTTGCAGGACATCCAGGTGCTCGGCGACAACGCCGGGCGTCTCAATGCCATCTACCGGAAACTGGGGCTCCTCATTCGGTTCAGCGCCACGGGCAAGCGGTACTTCCTCATTCCCATCAACCTGGTGGCTCACTCCCTGCAGGAGATCAAGACCAAGGCGGATGAAATCGAGGAACTGATCATCCAGCACATTTTTGAGACGCGCACGGATCGCCTGGATATCGGCATTCTCACCTCGCGTCACGACCTGATCGTCCATGAACTGACGGCCCGGCTGTCCAGCCACCGGATATTTCTCTTCGATTCCCTCGAACGGCTGCGCTCGTGGCGCCTGCCGCTCGATATCATCCTCCTCCCCAAGGATCCGTTCGAATACCTGCTCGAGCAGCCGTTTCCCAAGGCATCCAAGAAATCCATGACCCGGAGACGCCTGTGCGATTATGCCATGTACCTTGCGGGAAAAATATTCGACCTGCTCGAAAAGAACGGGAAAATCCACGTCCTTGCGCATTCTTCTTCGCCGGAAGAGGACCGGGACTGCAAGGTGCGGTTCAAGTCCGAGGAGGAGCTGAAGTTGTTTCTCCTCTTCGCGCACACGTTCAAGACGCGAGCGAGGTACGAGGCGGAATCTGCGGAAACTGAAATGACGGTTCATGTCTCGGACCTGCATTATTACCTCAACCGGTTCGCCTTTTTCGAACCGCACCTCAAGAAGCTGCTCGATCACCGCAAGCCCGAGGAACTGAGCGTGGCCGAGATCAACCGGCTGCCGAACCTGAATCTCCACTTGCCCCAGACCTACATGAAGTCTCCGGAGAAACACTGGAAATGGATTTTTGAGCCCTATTTCTCCGTGCAATACCTGCAGCGCAAATCGCCCGGCAGTCATCATCGGTATTGGCAGGAACGGCTGGAAATCGACACGGAGATGCCCGAGAGTCTCTTCGTGTTCGTCGGCAAGCCCAAGCGTCCGGCGGTCACGCTCGCCGCGCTGGAAGAAGAAATCAAGGCATCGGGCATGATGGGTTGCAGCCTGCCCCTGGTCGCCGAATACCGCAAGACCTTTCGATATGTCCTGGACGTGCTCAACATCGTCGCGCAGATTCGCGATCACAAGTTTCTGCGGCTGTCGGAACTGGAGCGCACGCGGCTGTGCAATCCCTTTCGCGGCCAGAACGAACGTTTTGCACCCGTGGTGAAACTGCTCTCGCAGGTCTCCAGGCTCGAAAGAATCCGCAACATCCTCAATCCGGACGGCATCGAAGGCTTCTCGACGCCGATTCTCGAAAACATTCCAAAGCTTTCCCTGCACGGATTCTCACCCGCGCAACTGAGAGAACTGCTGCTGATCGTCGTGGGATACACTTCCATGGGCCGCATCGTGTTTGGAAAGCATCCCGCGAGAACTCTGAAACCCATAACGGACCGCGCACGGGCCGGAAATCACCAGGAGAGCCTGGAACTCCTGCGGATCTGCCGCCTGATGAGCATGGCCGAAATCATCGCGGCCCTGGGGGATGCCTTCACGGGCGAGCAGGCCAAGGAGCTCTACCGCCTCTATGACGACGCCATCAACGTCGCCACCGACCGCAGCCTGGACTGGGACAGGCTGCACGATTTGCGCATCAGCGCCCTGGGGGGGGTTCAGAACCAGGCCGTCCGGGAAATGATGAAGATATTCAACCTCTTCGACTTTCTCGATGACTGGCAGGATTGCCTGCGCAAGGGAACTTTTCAGAAGGAAGTCATCTGCGACTACGAACCCGATCAACTGTTCAAGATGGAAGAGACCTTTCAGCTCGCCCGCATCGCGGAACAGTTCAAGCAGGAATTCATGGGGGACGGTATTCTCGGGCAGTCGTATTTCTTCCGGCAGTTCCTCGAAACGGAATTTCACGGAACCGGGCACCTCTTCAGGACGCTGGGGACGCGAGCCGGGTTCATCCTGCTCTGGATTGCGGTCAACTCTTCGGAGCGGCGCGTGGTCAACTTCAACCCGATGCTGGCCGGCGTTCCGAGGGACCGGCACGAGCCCCGGGTCCGCAAGATCCGGGAGTCCCTGCTGCGCATTCCCATCGAGCGGCTGCAGCCGAGGTTTTTCGACGAAATCAAGGGGGCCCTTGCGGAGGGGCGGCCGGCGTTCGTTTTTGACAGCGGCATCCGGATCATGAGCCACCGGGACACGCGGGTCGTCGACGTCAGTTTCGTGGACGTGGATGAAAACATTCAGCAACTGGAGACTCTGCTCGCGCATTTCGAATCCCGAAAACTGCGAGGGGTTTCCCTGCGCAATCTGAGAGAAATGGAACGTCGGTTTTCGGAGCTGGAGAGTTTCCACCAGTACCTGGAGCGCGAGGGGTGCTACCTGCAGTGCGAAGTGAATGAGCGGCCCGGGGGCCTCGAGGGAAGGAACCGGGAGATCGTCGCCGTCGAGGATCGGTTGAAGAGGATCATGCAAAGCCAGATCTTCATCCCGGAGGAGATCTTCGATTCGATCAGCGTTCTGGCCCAGCACTGCCCGGAAATCCTGCGCTTCGTCCTGCCCGAATTCCAGGCTCTGGGAAACCTGGTGGAGTCATGGCCGACCCGTACGGCCCGGTCTCTGGGCGCTTACGTCATGCGTTGCCTCGAGAAGTTCCAGGCTCTGGCGATCAAGGATCGGAACACGTACCAGGATCGGAACACCTTTTACCAGTTGGCCAAACAGGAATTCGGCCCTCTGGCCGAGGAGGGGATCGGCGCGACCCACGCTCAGATGGAAACCCTCGAATTCTACATCGACCGCATCCGGGAAAAACCCGCCGTCTACCAGGCGCTCACCATGGCGCTGCTCTTCCAGGAAATCGGAAAACTCGACCAGTATGCAAGCGTTCCGGGCGGACCTCTTTGGACGCACGCCGCGCAGGGCGCCCTGGTCCTGGAGCGGACGGACATTCTCAAGGAGTACCGGCTCGATCCGCAGGTGGAGCAAATGACGGTGCTCCTCGTCAGGCATCACGGCGTTATGGGGCACGTCATCCGCGGCGAGGAACCGATCACGTCCCTGGAGCGCATCATCAGCCGCCAGGATGCGCGGGTCTTCGACGTCTTCGTTCTGCATTCCATCATCGGCGCCGCGGCGGTGCAGGAAGGCCTCATGGTTTCGGACCTGCTGGACGGGTTCCTCAACCTTCGCGCCCTGGGCCTGCAGATCATCAAGTCCAAGATCAGCTGGCAGGCGGCGATCAAGGACTTCTTCCGCGAGAAAGGAGCGGCGGTTCCCGAGGATTCCCGCTTCAACACCCAGCAGACGCCTCTCGAGCTTCCGGAACACCTGCGGCACCTCGGCCCGGCGGACGGCGGCGACACGGACGAACCCCTTCGCCACGGGCGGCAGATCGCGGCCCTGGAGCGCTTGTTGAAACTCGTCGGGGCCGCCTGGGTGGATTACCAGGACCTGCAGATGTTTCTTCTGAAAATGCCCGTCAACTTCATCTACCACAAGAAGAAGCTCAAGAGCGTGGGCCTGGCCACCTTCGAGACGCAGCTCCGCATCGGCCTTACGCTCCTGGATGCCGTTTCTTCCCTCGAACCCGAGGTCCGGTATTATTTGCTCGCCTGCATGGATCACCTGGGGGCGAGGATGAGGGTCTACGACTTCCATCCCCTGGCCGGATTCCTCGAGGTGGAAGACAGCCTCAAGCTCCTGATTCTTGCGTTCCAGGCCTTCCATCGCCATTTCGGAACCGAGACAAAGGACGGGTTGGTCAGCTTCCGACCCCTCAGCCGACACGTCGAGCGCAGGCATGACGCCCTGCTCCGGATTCTGCGAGGCATGCCCATGCCCGTGAGGTGCCTGGAAAAAGGGCAACCGGCCCACGGGGCGGAAAACGACTACGGGGAGTTGCTCTTCGAAGCAAGCGATTTGGAGCCCGCCGTGCGGGTCGACTATCGCGACACGATCCGGTTCGACATGCTGGTGGATTCGTTGCGCAACCTGTGGGATCATGAGGAACTGGCCCGGCACTACCAGCGTTTGAGCGAGGTGTTGAAGGAGCGGCTGCCGTTCGATACCGAATATTTCCAGGAGGAGCTGCGGAAGGTTTTCGAAGAGCAGGAACAAAAGATCAACGACCGGATCCTCAACCAGTTCGAGGAGAAACTGGGGGGCGCGTCCACGTTCCGGGAATGTGGCGAGATCCGTAACGAAATGCTCCACCGGCAGGCGGAAGTGAATTTCTCGGATGAGCAGCATCTCCTGCTCGACGAGATCTTCGAATTCCACCGCACCCGACTGCGTGAGAAGTACCTGGATACCGTGTATAAGGAGATCAATGCCCTGAACACCGGGGAAAGCCTGACCGACTATTGGAATCGTGAGAAATATGAGCTGTTTTCGTACCGCCAGTTCGTGGGAAAGGAATACGAATCCTTGATCGCCCGATATATCGACGAGAAAATCGCGGCCCTGGAAGAGGAGTGATCCATAGCCGCGCACGTGTCCGAAATTGCAGCCTTTTGAAGAAAACTGGGGGAACCCTTCGGCGTGGGTGGCGCAAGCCGTCACGAGCCGGAACCCGCGGGGGAGCGGGCAGGTTTCGGGGCGCGCTCATCGCCGCCCGCGCCGGATTCCCGCGCGAGCATTCGAGGTGCTCCGGCCCGGCGTTTTCCGCCGCGATGACGTTCGGAGAGGATGGTTCAGCACTCCCTTAGAAACGGATATCCATGGACATTCCAGAAAAACCGGAGTCCGGGCAAACCAGGCTGGTCCTTGACCGGCCCCGCGAAGACGTTCTCCTGGTCGGGTTGAGGGGCAACTGGAGAATCGCCGACGAGCCGATACCCGTCGATGCGATCATCAGGGAGTTCGAATCGGATCCGCGCATCCGCATCCTGGCATTCGACACCGGTGAGCTGGGCGAATGGGACAGCTCTTTGCTCACCTTTCTGATCAAGGTCATCGACACCGGCGTCCGACGGGGCCTGGAAGCGGACCGAACGGGTCTGCCGGAAGGAGTGGGCCGGCTGCTTTCGCTGGCATCGGCCGTGCCCGAAGCGACGGATGCGCGGCGGCAGGAGGCGAAGCAGCCTTTCCTCACCCGGGTGGGGACGCAGGCCATAAGCCTCGCCGCGGCCGTCGGCCAGATGATGGAGTTTCTCGGTGAGGCCGCGATTGCTTTCTTCCAGCTGGTGAGAGGGCGGGCGCGTTTGCGCCGCGTCGACTTGATGACCCTCATCCAGGATTGCGGCGCCGATGCCCTGCCGATCGTGTCGCTGATCAGCGTCCTTGTGGGGTTGATCCTGGCATTCGTGGGAGCCGTGCAGCTGAGGATGTTCGGCGCGCAAATCTATGTGGCCGACCTGGTGGGGCTGGGCATGGCCCGCGAGATGGGCGCCATGATGACCGCGGTCATCATGGCCGGGCGGACCGGTGCCGCCTTTGCGGCTCAACTCGGCACCATGCAGGTGAACGAAGAAATCGACGCCCTGCAAACACTTGGTGTCTCGCCCATGGAATTCTTGGTCCTGCCGCGCATGCTGGCCCTCGTCCTGATGATGCCGTTCCTGTGCCTTTACGCGGATCTCATGGGTATTCTGGGCGGCGGAATCGTGGGAGTGGGCATGCTGGGGCTTTCCCCACTCGAGTACTATCATGAAACGGTCCAGGCCGTTGGGTTGATGGATTTCGGGGCGGGTCTGATCAAGGGCGCGGTATTCGGAGTGCTCATCGCCCTCTCGGGTTGCCTCAGGGGAATGCAGTGCGGGAGGAGCTCGGCGGCGGTGGGGCTGGCCACCACGTCGGCGGTGGTCACGGGAATCGTGGCCATCGTCGTGTCGGACGCGATCCTGACGGTCATTTACGACCGGCTGGGCATCTAATGACATGGAGCGACACGGAAGGGGGGCAATGGCGGCGCAAGCGCACATCGAGGTCCGCGATCTCACCATGGCATACGGCAGCTTCGTGCTGCAGCGCGACCTCAATTTCACCGTGCGGCGCGGCGACATTTTCATCATCATGGGGGGCAGCGGCTGCGGGAAGAGCACGTTGCTGCGCCACATGGTCGGACTGAAAGCGCCGGCCCGGGGACAGGTGTTCTACGACGGAGTGAGTTTCTGGGAGGCGGAACCCGAGACGCGCGAAGACATCATGCGGCGCCTGGGCATCCTCTACCAGAGCGGCGCGCTGTGGAGCTCCATGACCCTTGCGGAAAACATCGCCCTCCCCCTCGAGCAGTACACCGAACTGCCCCCCGACAGAATCGCGGAAATTGTGTCGCTCAAGCTCGCCCTGGTGGGGCTTGCGGGGTTCGAGGATTTCTACCCGTCGGAAATCAGCGGCGGAATGAAGAAACGGGCCGGCCTGGCCCGGGCCATGGCTCTCGATCCGGATATCCTGTTTTTCGACGAGCCTTCGGCCGGGCTCGATCCGATCAGCGCGAAAAGGCTCGATGACCTGATCCTCGAGCTGCGGGACAGTCTCGGCGCCACCATCATCGTGGTGACCCATGAACTGGCGAGTATATTCGCCATCGGCAACAATTCGGTTTTTCTCGATGCGGAGACCCGGACCATGATCGCCGCGGGGGATCCTCACATACTGCTGGCGGACACCGCGGACCCCAAGGTGCGCAGCTTTCTCACCCGCGGAGGATCGCACGGCGGGAACGGCAGACTCAATGGAGAGACACACAGGTCATGAGCAGGCAGGCGAATCCCAAAGTCATCGGCGCCTTCGTGATCGGGGCAGTGGCCCTGATCGTCGCCGGGATCCTCGTTTTCGGTTCCGGGAGATTGTTCAAGGACACCCAGAAATGCATCCTGTTCTTCGAGGGGTCGGTGAAGGGGTTGAACATCGGGGGCACCGTCGATTTCAAAGGCGTCAGAGTGGGGACCGTCCGGGAGATCAAGGTCCAACTCGACCGGAAAGACCTCTCCGTGAAAATTCCCGTGATCGTGGAGATCGAGCCGGACAGGATCGCCCAGGTGCACGGGGATGGAAGGAAGGTCCCCAAGGAAATCAAGAAAGGGACGAAAAAGATACTCACGGTGTTCGTCGAGCGGGGATTGCGGGCTCAACTGAAGATGCAGAGTTTCGTCACCGGGCAGCTTTACATAGACCTGGACTTCTACCCGGACAGGCCGGCGCGCTTCGTGGCCGAGGGCATCGGGTATCCCGAGATCCCCACCATCCCATCGAACCTCGAGGCGCTGTCCAAGACCTTCGAGAAGCTCCCATTGGAAGAGATCGCCGGCAAGCTCACGTCCGCCATCGAGGGGATCGAGCGGTTCATCAACTCGCCGGACCTGAAGGGAATTTTGAGCTCCTCGCACCAGGCCGTGAACGACGTGAGGGCGCTGTTGCACAGCATCGACAGCGAGATCAAGCCGCTGGCCGTCAACCTGAACGGAGCGGTGGACGACGCCCGCAAGCTGATTCGCAACGTCGACGACCAGGTCAAACCCATCTCCGCCGGCATCCAGGGCACCACCACCGATGCGCGCAAGGTCCTGACCAGCGTGGACAGGAAGGTGGAGCCGCTGTTGACGAACCTGGACGAAGCGGTCCGGGCGACCCGAGGGGCGATTGCACAGGCGGACAAGACCCTGGCCGCGGTGGAGGATTTTACCGGGGAACGGTCGGCGGTGCGCTACGAGCTGATCCAGGCGCTCAAGGAGCTGAGCGCGGCGGCACGGTCGCTGCGGGTCATGGCCGACACCCTGGAACGTCACCCCGAGGCATTGCTGAAAGGCAAGGAAAAACAGGGAGGAAAATGAGATGAGGGGTTGCGGCGCCTATCGGCGGACACTGGCTGTTTTCGGTCTTTTCGTTTTCCTCCTGGCGGGCTGTGCGCACACGCCTCAGTCCCGGTTCTATCTCCTGCAATCCCGGGTTCCGCCCGGCATGAGCGGGGCGGTGTCGCCGGGAGCGGACGGAGCGGTGTTCGGGATCGGGCCGGTCAAATTCCCCGAATATCTCGATCGTCCCCAGATCGTTACGCGCACCGGGCTCAACGAAATTCAACTCGCCGAATACCACCGCTGGGCGGAGCCGCTCAAGGACAACTTCGCCCGGGTCCTCACCGAGAACCTCGCGGCGCTCCTGCCCGCCAATGGAGTGGTTGCTTTCCCCTGGCCCGGGTCCGCCCGCGTCAGGTACCAGGTCATGGTGGAAGTGACCCGGTTCGACGGGATCGCCGGGCGGGAGGCGCGGCTCGACGCGCAGTGGACCATTGTCGACGTGGCCGCGAACACCACGGTGACGACGAAAAAGACCGGTATTGCACGGCCGGTGGCATCGCCGGGCCATGAGAGCCTGGTAGCCGCGCAGAACGAGGCGCTCGGCGAATTCGGCGCCGAAATCGCCGACGCTTTGAAATCCCTTCCCGAGTGACGGCCGGCGCCTGCGGGGACGCCTTGGGCTACGTGTCGAGTTCTTGCCGTCTGAAGCCTGTCCATGCGGTCTTGGAGAGCATGTCCTCTGGGGGGAAACCTGTCTACCGGAAGACCCTGGGAACCGCATTTCATGGAAGACCCTCTTTGGTTGCGTGTTGACGCGGACGTTTTCAACGAGACGTTTTGCAGCCGCCCCCGAGGCATCAAGAACTCGGCCTTCAAGGTGAATCCGCATGATACTCCTAGGAGCCTGGAAAGGGCTATGCGTGCAGGTTGTGAGGCTCGCAAAACGGCATCTGCCGGTACTCCTGCTGCTGCTTTCACTCCTGCCGGTCCCGTGCGGGAGCACGGCGGAGGTGCCGGAACTGGCCCGCTCCGACGGTATCTCGGTCTACGGGGACCCGGTCCTGGCGAATCTCGCCGCGCAGATCGTTCAAATGTACCCCCGGGCGAAGGGCGACCTCGAAGAGATCTTCGGCTGGGAGTTTCGGTCGAGGCCCGACGTGTTGCTGATCGCGGACCGGGAGACATTCGAGCGCATGAGCGGCAGCCGGCATTTCTCCGCGTTCGCCGTGCCGAAGGCCCGCCTCGTGGCGATCAACCTTCCCTCGGTGAGGACGGGGACCTACCTGCTGTATGAAACGTTCAAGCATGAGCTCTGTCACCTGCTGCTGCACGATCGCATCGGCGAGGAGCGACTCCCGAAATGGCTGGACGAAGGGGTTTGCCAGTGGGTGAGCGGGAGCCTGGGCGAGCTGCTGATCGCCGGGGGAACCGGGGCGACGGCGGCCGACGTAGCGAGCAACCCGGTTCCATTGGCCCGCATTGCCCGCGACTTCCCCGACGACCAGCGGTCCCTGATGGTGGCCTATGAGACCAGCCGGAGCTTTGTGGAGTACATCTCGGGCCGGTTCGGCCGGGAGGGCCTGCTGGCGGTCCTGAACCGCCTTGCCGCCGGCGACGACCCGGATCGTGCGTTCAGCGCCGCGCTGTCGGTGCCGCTTGCCGCACTGGAGGAGGACTGGCGGTCCGGCCTCAGGGGCGGCGACATCTGGCTGGCCTGGCTCGGCCGGTATTTCTACGAGGTGCTCTTCTTCATCATGGCTTTGCTTGCGGTGGCAGGCGGAATCCGGCTGGCGATCCGGCGCAGGCGCTACGGGGAAGACGAGGAGGAAGAAGACCGCTGGAGCGGGAAAGATGGATAGGCGGGATGGGGCGGGCAGGCTGGAGGGGATGGGCAGGACCAGTGGGGGATAGGGGGGAGACGAGGCCGATAGGCAGGACATGGGGGCACGACCGACAGGCGGAACGGCGGGTAAGGCTTGGCAGGAGAGGAGTACCGGGCCCGACGGGATCGGTGGTAAAACCCCAACACCCCTCTGCAGGTGAGGCGGATGGGATAACGCCGGGATTGCATCCTTGGCTGCAGATTCGCCTTCGCGCGCCGGGTGCGGGCTCCTGGCCGTCCCCTTTTCCCTTGTCAGGTTTTTTTTGAGTGTGATAGAAATTTCAACAGCACAGTCGCCTGGGTGGTGGAATTGGTAGACACAAGGGACTTAAAATCCCTTGGCGCTTGTCGCCGTGCGGGTTCGAGCCCCGCCCCGGGCACCAGTTTACAGGGATTGCTGTTTTTGGAGACGGTACAGAATTCTGATTTGCCCCGCTTTTGCCCCGCTTTTTGAAATGACGGTCCCCATTCACAGGGGCATGATCGAACTTCGGTGGACGGCCAAGCGTGCCGGGTTCACGAGTGAGATGACGAGCCGCCGGGCGGAGCGCGTGGTCAATCGCGGCATCCCGGAGTTTGTCGGCTTGCGAGGATACCCCTAGAATCAACGATCCCCCGCCCGGACGTGTGTTCGGTCGTCCAGGCAGGGAAAATCGATTCTAGGCGTATTGAGGCACGGGTTGGATGAGATTGTGGGCTGCTGTATCCAGCGCCTCACGAAGAGTAGTCCCATCCCCATAGGTGTACCGCCCGACGACGTAGACGAGCCATTTTTCCTGAGTCCCGTACTCGTCTACGTTGATCGTGTGGACTATGCTGAGGTTCTCACCCTTGAGTATTTCGGGCACAGGGGGGCTCATTCCACCGACTTGCAATGTCTTTTCCATGACTCACCCTCCAAATAAAAATCGCGGAAGAGCTGTCAAGGCATTCCTGCCCGCCCATGCGTCACCACATGGGCACTCTTCCGCGCGTTTGATTGTCGAGCATGAGCACAAACGGCCATAACGGCGGCCTCCGGGATTTTTTGACATGCTCAGAATATCACATCCGGGAGGCTGTTCAACAACAAAGTGGGCTCAGGTTCACTCCTCTCTGAATTGATTCATTGTTGCCATTCCAGCCGCCGTGGTTTTCTGACGTTGCGTGGCGGATTCGGCATACCGTCGCAGCAGGGTTTTCCCTTCCGGCCCTAACCACTTGTAGGCCGCCATCATGGGAAATCCGTTGTAGACCGCAGCCCCACCTACGGCCATAGGCCCGGCAAAGAAAGACCCCGGAGTCGCAAGTGCGCCCAACTTTCTTGCCCCTTCGATGAGACCTCCATGTTTTGCTTCGGCAGTGGGGAGCATTCCTTCACCTTTGGTTATCATCTTCGTCCATGTGCCCATGCGCTTGTGGAGCCCCGGATTAAACGCCTCGATCTTCGGTCCAAGGGTTTCCCATTGTTTTGCCCACTTGGCCGGATATAGAATTTTGCCAGTTCGATCCATTGCGGCGTCAAGGCTGTTCTCCAGGAATCGCGCAAGGCCCATGTTGAACACATCTTCGGGCATCGCCGCCTTGATTGCCTGAAGCCCTTCGATGTCCCCGGATGTGAACGCGGTTCGGATGATTCGTTCCGGGGCTGGAAGTGCCATGGATTTTCCAACCCCGGGGATCTTCATCTGCGGGTCGTACTGGCGCATGAGCTTCACAAAGAGGGGATTGTTCGACCAGTTCTGCATGACATTTTTGTATGCGTCATCGGCTTCCTGACGGAGTGCCGCTAGTGCCGATCCCCTTGCATTGTCGAACGCCAGGAGGTCAGAGTTTATGCTGTCCCGCATGGCGATTTTCACTTCCGGGCTTAGAGCCCCGGCTTTCTTCCCGCCAAGCATCTTAGAGATTTCTTCCGTGGTGAGACTGCCCCGGTTCAACAGCACATCAAACCATTGCCTGTCAGCCGGAGAGCCGGTTTCATAGAGTTGAGCGGCAAGGTTCCTGGATTCAGGTAGACCGATTTGGACTCCGGGAGCGCCTTCCTCGAACGCCCTGTATGCCTGTTTTGGCTTCTGAGCGAGTTTTGAGAGTTCCTCACCCCATTTTTCCCCCACGGCAAGATTTGTTTCAAGAACCGGGGCAATTTCCTTTACGAACGCTTCCCGTTCTGCGAGTGCCCAATCATTGAATTGGCGTTTGTACCGATCCACCATCCACTTGCCGCCCGGTGTGGCCTCCACGATGCTCTGTAGCCATGGGCGGGACTTCACCATCATTTGTGGCAACCCGTACATCCGCGCCGTTTCTTCAAGCACATTGCCGACCACGGGAGCCGTGAATTTAGCGAGACCGGCCACACCTTCGCCCAAAGCCCCCGCCGCAGCGCCTTCCCCGAGTGCGCCCGCAGTACGCGCCGCAATGGTCGGGTCAAGACGGTCCGGGATGCCCATGAGTGGCAAGGGTTCCATATCCGGTGGAGCGTTCCCGCGTGCCGTGTTGTTCATCTGCGAAAGAAGGTCGCCCACCATCGCACCAGCCCCGGAGCCCGCAATGTTTCCCAGAGGCCCGAGCGGGGAGCCAAGGATTCCACCGACAACCGCACCCTTCATGCGCGGGTCATCTGGCAGAACGGCATTGATATCCGCGCCTGGAAACGGGGATGAAACAGCGTTCCATGCCGCGTTCTGCTCGTCGCCCACACCGAAGCCGCGCTCCAGGAACGATTTGGGCTGTTCGGGTTGTGGAGCCATGGCCGGTTGAGCCGATTCTCCATATACCTGAGTCCTGATAACCTGCGTGATCTGCTCTTCGGGCATATCGTCCGGGAATTCCAGTTCCATGTTCTTGTCCGGTATTTCGACAATCATGTTTTTCTTCCTTTCTGGTCTGGTGCACCATTAGAACCTCTCCAGCGCCTGCCGCTCCCGCTCGATTGCTTCAGCGGGCTTCGGCATGACTTCGGGGAGGTAGATTATGGGCTTGTTGTGTTCGGTCGGCATGGAAATGTCCACCCTCTTTACCGAGACCACACTGTAGTAGAGTGTGAGCGCCTTCAACCGGACACGCTCGTTTTCGGATCGGAAGGCCAAGCGCGCCAATTCTTTTGCCGCACTTGTGCCCGCAAGTTCGCCTTCCCGCCTGAAAGCCTGAATCAGCGCGTCGACTTCTTTTTCTCCGGGAAGTTTGCGTTTGCGCCCGGCTCCAGGTCTTGCCCCCCCGCGCTTGGGTTGTTCGATGATGTCTGTCATTGTGATGCTCCCTTTTTAAATGCGTTGCATTTCGCTGGACGATGGATTGCATTACCTCAAAATTTTAATTGCCAAATTGCCCCGCCACGTGGACTTTCTCAGCAAGGAAGTGGTTTCTAGCTCTGTGTCGCAACCGCTCTCTTGTCTCCGCGCTGTAGTTCGGGTTCTTCCCCATGCGGAACGGATGCAAACTGCAGGTCGTCGTCTCGCATGCCCGAACTTCGGGGTTGCTCTGAACACAGTCAAGGCATCGCGCCCGAATCGCCCGCAAGGGTGAGGGTTTCCTTATCCTCGGCATGTGTCCAGCACGGTAGGCATGAACGGGGCATGTCTCCGCCGGGCAGAGTCCAACCTCACGTGAGCTTTCGAGACAGCACCACAAACAATGGTGGCGAATCGCCTGAAGGGGAGTCATCGGACAACCTCCTTTCCGTTGCGGTTGGTAAATTTTGGGATTTCAAAGTTTTGAGTTTGTGCGAACCCACGAGGAGTACTAATGCCGGGGGGTGTCGGACCCCTCCCCCCAGGGGGGCAACCTGACATTTTTTCGAAACGCCAAGGTTCTCCAGGTGCCAACTCCACCACGGTCAGGGGCTTCGGAAGGCAGTCAAGAACCGCGTAGCCGTTCCCGCAGTCATCCAGGATCATCCGACCCACAGGTGAGCCTCGTTCATTCAGCAAACGATAAGTTGTCATGGCGATTTCCTTTCTCGAAGAGCCGAGCGGCGCGCAAGATGTTGTGGCCGTACTTCGCCAACAAGCTGTACGTCATGCGCTCCCCGCCCGCTCGATTGCCGCAGAACAGGAACGGCGTGCGATACCTTGTTGAGAACGCCGCGATAGTTTCCACCGCAGCGTTGACTGTCATCCGCGAACGAAACCGACTGGCCAGGATGTTCGAAAGCGGGGCTTCGATGACCACACTGAAGAAGTCGAGCGCCTTTGCCCGGCATAGCTCCTTCTCAAATCGTTCACGATCATGGCTCAAGCATCCGATCAGATCGTCCAGCGATTTTCGCTCGATTGCAACCCGATCCTCGAATCCCGCAAGGGAGTAATCGCCGGTCGGCAAGGTGCCCCGCTCGGTTTGCACGTCGTAGCCCTCGAAGCCGTAGGGCGTTTGTTCACGGGTGTCGATGATTAGGCGCATGGGTTCTTTTCCCAATCAACAGTTCTTGATTGTCCGAAAGGGCAGAAGCAGCCTTGCACGCTTTTCCCCAAAACTTCCCTACAAACATCCTCGATGATGCTCAAGAATTCGTCCATCATCTCCGGCGTCATCCACGTTTTGCCGTGTAGCTGGAAAATCCAGTCGAGGAGTTGCGCTGGTGTGGTGCATCTCTCCAGGTCGATTTCATAGACATGCCGCCCGGTGTGGTTTCTCACTTCGATGGTGCGCTCTTCTTTATCGAAGGTGATCATGGGTTCGTTTCCTCTCGAAAAAAACGTAGTCAAAAGTGTAGTCAACCCAAAACAGGGGTTAACTTATTGATTTTACTGTAAGTAGCCACTTTCAGAAGGCGCGTCAGTGCGTCACCTGCTCGAAGTGTTGGCATTCTGTTCCGTCCTCAGGCAGCTTCGTGAATATTCCATCGAACGGGGTTTCGCAGACTCCCGGTTTGGTTTGCGCGTCCATGGCGTTCGGAACGTAGCGGAAGCAAGCGCCGCAAGTGTGAGTTAGTTGAGTTTGGTGCGTTGTTTCCCCCCCTTCCGTAAAATTGTCACCTTTGGTTTTCCACGCGTTGGGTTGGGAAAACTCTCCAAACTCACCATAACTCACCGATTGGACAAACCATACAACCCGCCGTTGATTCGTTCCGCACCTTGCAAAACGGCTCCCATCAACGATTCGGCCCTCATGCCGCGAAAGCCAGTTTCCCAAGCGCCGGGGAGGTATTGTGCCGCGTTCTCCCGCAATTTCGTTCAAAACGTCGAAAAGATCTTCGTCAGGCGCGTTTTTGTCAGTAGCCCGCCGAATGGCTTCAGCAACCGTTCCGCCGCGTTTTTCAAAAACACGTTTCCATTCATTTTGCAGCGTTTTTAAGCGGTTCGTTTCGGGGTCCACGGCAAAACTGAGGTCGATTGAAGCCGCCGGATCCCCCACGTCGAGCCACTGTTTTTTGCCGATCCAAACCACAGCGTTTCGGATGAAATCAGACCATATTTCGAACGACGCCAATCGCCCGCCGCCATGCCGAAAGCCGCTTTGTTGTGCCGCCTTGAGCATCAGCAGCCCCGCGCGAACGAGTTCGAGCCGGTGTTCTTGAACGTAGGTGAGCGGTTCGAGGTCAAAGCGCCGGTCGTGTGGTTTCTCGCATCCGGGGTCTACGGATATGCGAATCAAGCGCCTGTTAAGGTCGCCGATAACCGTCGGGTTGTTCCCGGTGAGGAGCACCACGGCCACAGGTCGCCCGGAAATGTTCGAGTTTGTTCCAAGCAAGCGACCGGAATAGTGTGGCGTGCTCAGGTAGGCGCACAAGCTCTCCGATTCGAGCGGTCGAGCCAAGTTATCGAACACGACGCAGCGGGAAAAGCGCCGGAGTTCGGTGAGCAGGGTTTTTCCAAGTTCGTCCTCGTCGCGCCCTGCCGACGACACGCCGGGGGTTGCGCCGCACAGAGCAGCCACGCAGAGCGCCAGTAGTGTTTTCCCTGAGCCCGCCACAGGTGCGGAAATCAGGAAACCCGGTGCGGTTGGAAGCAGCGGCCTGACAATCGCTGTCAGCAGGGCCGCCAGGAAGCCGCCACGGTCCACAGGGGAGACGAACGGGAACGCCTCAAATGGTTTCCACAATCGCTCTAGCGCCGCCTTGGCTGTTTGCTCGTCGGGGTGTTCCGGTATTGTTCGCCACCGATCATTTGCCGTGAAGTGCAGATATAGGCCGGTTTCGCGGTCAAAGCCTTCTTCTTGAATCACGCGCCCGGATGCTGTCATGCTCGGCGCAGTCAACACGGCTTCGAGCGCGGGGAGGCCCCATTGCCCCGAAAGCGCGCAAATCGAACGCGCCAGGCTCAACGGGCAATCAACGATTTTTTCCTTCTTGCTTCGACTGTCGAATTGCACAAACCGCGCAATACCGGTGAGATGCCACTGCAACCACTCGTGTGAAACCGGGTGAGCCGCGCCGTCGGTCAATCGCACGAGCTCGTCTTCCCGCGCGAACACCACGCCGTCGAGTCGCATGAGTTCAAGCAGCTTGCGCGAAATGTTTTGGAGTTCGCCGCCTTCGAGGGTGACGGTTTGCACGGCCCGGCGAAGGGTGAAGCGCTGTCCGCCGTGCGCATGACTCCACAGGTAGGGTTTGCCCGCCGCCTTGAGGTTTGCGCGGGCTATGCGCCGGTCGTTCCCGTATTCCGGTTCCAGCGGGTCGGCAAAGCGCGTGTTGTGGAATTTGTCCGGGTTGTCGAGGATTTCCGCCACGGTGACTTGCCCGAAGTTTTCAGAGAAGAGCACGAAATCGCCAAGAAGCCGGTTTTGAGTAACGGCACGTTCGAGGACGTCGCGCATATCCTTCTTCTTGGCGGACGGTACGGCCTTGAGCCGCGTTTCTACCCATTGCGTTCGTTTCGCCGCGCTGTCCGGTTGTCGAGCTTCCCGCGCCGCCCTCCTGAGCTTGTCAACCTGCTCCTGCTCGTTCGGGTCCAGGTCGGCCATGGTCCGGGAGTCCAGGAAGTCGTTCGCGCCGTTGAACAGCTTCGGGGCTCCGCGTCGCTGTTCGAGTCCCGGCCCGCATTGCGCCCCGCCTGCGAAGTCCAGCCTTTCCGGTTGCCAAACGGAAGCGTCGATGATCGAACGGTCGAGGAGCACACCGCTTCCCGACAGATCGAAACGGCCATGTCCAGCCAGCCACAACCGCGCGTACAATGCCGCTCCGGTTCGCGGTATGTCGTGAGCGTCGAGAACGGGCACATAGACACGCTGACCCATGACGCCGCGCACCTGCTCGTCGGTGTCCGCCCGGTAAATGCAGCTTGAAGCGCTCTCCCGCCAAACGTGCGGGGCTTCTCGCAGTTCAGGCCACACTTCGTAAAGCGTGCCCAAAAGCGTTTCACGCGTCAGGGGTTCGGTATCCGGCGCGGGGTCGAAGTCCAGCATGAGCATGCCCGGTCCGGTCGGCCATGTGAAGTGCGCCCGATCCCTTGCGATAACGGGAAGTTTGCCGCGAACTTTCCCAAGCGCCCCTTGAGCCGCGACGGTTGCGCGGTCATGCCCGCAAACGCCGAAAGTGAGCGCCTGATTGGGTTGGAGTGCCTCCAGCAGCGCGCAAAAATCGGACACGACGAGGTCTTGCGTTTCGCACGTTCCTTGCGCCAACTGTCCGCCGGGGTGCTTTTGCAAGGTGCCGTCTTTGGCCAGGGAGAAGCCTTTTGACAATACCGAGGGCTTTTGAGCCGTGAGCACGGAAAGTCCGAATCGTTCGGGGTTCATCGTGCGCTCCTTCCGCGTCTTTGTGGGGGCTTCGCTGCGGGCCGCTGCGGGCGGTTCGCCTTGGCAAGAGCCTGTCGTCGCTCACGCTCCCCGCATTGACAGTCAAACCACAGCTCAGAGCACCGTGGGCAGAGGGCAGGGTGAAATAGGTATTTTCTCATGGCCGACCCCTCCTATGCCGATTCGAGGCGGCAGAGCCGGAACAGCGCCCGCACCACCGACGTGGTGATAAGGTTGCGGCAGTACAAAAACATGAGCCCGCTTTTGAGGAGGGTTTTGGCGTTCATCGCCGGTCCAGTCTGCCGACCAGCCAGTCAACGAACTCTTCGCGCCGGTAGGCGATTTTGCGACCGAGCCGCACTGTCCCGGACGGCCCTCGACCGCGACAATCCAAATTTGCAAGCGTTCCAGCGGCCAGTAGTCCGCCGGTGAGTTTTGCCGCCGTCCGTCGTGTGAAGACGGGAGGGAGCGCGTCCAGCAAGGTTTCTTTGAGGTCTTTTTCCGCCATTGGTGGTTCCTTTCGTCCATAAAAAAAGCCACAGGTCAAAGTTCCAACCTGTGGCCATTATCAAGAGTGCGTTCAGGTTTGTCCCGACACGAAAATTTTATGTCGGTTTTGGCTTTCCGGCAGACTTCAGCAGTTCGATTCCGAACTTCCTAAATCCGATTCGCAAGAGAATTTTTTGCAAAAGCTTATATTTGAAGTCCTCATGTTCCTTGCTCATGCGAAAATCGTAAAGGTCCAGGTCTTGAAGGTCTCCACGCTCGATTGCCCGGAAGCCCGTCTTGTTGGCGTCATAGCGTTTCAAAACAGCGTCGCGCCAACGATAGGAAGTTTTGTCCTCACCGGCGACCACGTAATCTTTGAGTCCGATTTCCTTGATTGCGGAATAGAGCGCCTCGATTTCATCTAGCGCTTGTGGAATCACGTGCTGACGCAAAACCTGCAATTCTTGCCACTTCGCCCCCCGCTTTTCATCGAACAAGGCCAAAACAAAAAGCCCCAGGTCATAGGTAAGCGCGCGGTCCCCGTCCTTTAGTTCATCGGGAAGAGAGAGCAACCCCGCCCGTTCCGCGTCGATCAAAGCAAGCACTGCAAGGATTTTTTCGGTCTTCAGTCGCGCCACGAGTTCAGGCAGTGATTCGGTTTTTTTCGGCATGTGCGCCTCCCTTTGCGCTCCCCATGAGGTCCAGGGAAACCGGGTAGGGATTCCCGGCTTGTCGGGCGAGGTAGCTAGCCCCGCCCTATCCCCCGGAAGCCGATCATGCGTTCCCCGGTGCCTGGAACGGCAACACCTTCCCTTCCTCCGGTGCTGTCCCAAGCATGGCGAGTGCTTTGGCCTTCGCCGCTTCGTTGCCGTGAACGTATCGCATCGCCATCTGCACGGTTCGCCAGCCCATAACGTCCATCAGGTCGCGCGGTCCCAAGCGTTGAGCAAGTCGGGTTGCCACGCTGTGCCGGATGGAATGGAAGACAAGTCGGTCACGCTTTCCCCGGCCCTCATTCAATCCCAGGTCATCCACAACGGACTGGAAAGGATAAGGTGCCTGTTGGTACACGGAGCCGTCTTCCTTGACGAACACGGGCGCATTGGCGGGTCCGGCGGTCATGGTGTCGAGGAGTTCCGTCAAGGGTTCGGTTATCGGGATGGTGCGGGAATCGCGGTTCTTGGTGTCCGCAAAGACGATGCAGCCGCGTGCATGGTCGATGCTCCCCCAGGTCAAATTGAACGCTTCCGATGCCCTACAGCCGGTCAGGAAGGCAAATCGGGTGATTCTCCATGCGTGGACGTCCCGGCGGGCCAATTCCGCCAAGATTGCCGCTTCCTCCTTGTGTGAGACAACACGAAGCCGCCGGTTGTTCCCGGGTCCGGCAACACCGATCCGCTTTCCGGTTGGCGGGGGGTCGGACACCATGCGCCGGTCGTAAGCGTGCTTGAGGATCCGGCGAAGGGTGCCGGTAATGTATTCCTTCGTTCTTTGTGACAACCCCGCCGTCGAGAGCACTTTTACCAGTTCATCCCATTGCTTGAGTCCGATGGACTTGAGCGGCATCTTGCCAAGCAGGGGAGCAATCCACCGGGTGAAGTGCTGCTTTTCCTTGCTCCAGGAAGATTCCTTCTTCGACCTTTGAGCAGTGGGGAAGTAAGTTTCCGTCCAGTATTCGGAAAGGGTCTTCTCCGCCTGAGCCTTGGCCTTGAGCGCGGCTTGTTCGGCTTTGCGCTTCGCCTTGGCTTCGGCCCTCTGTTCTCGTAGGGTAGTCGGCCCGGTTCCTTCCCGGCGATTGCGTTTCAGTTCTATGAGACGAGAAACAGCGTGTTCCTCCAGGCTGATATCTCGATCCCGCTTAAGTTTCCATTCGGATTCCCATCCAAGAGCTTCTTCAACGTCCTTGCCGTCCAGTTTGAGCCGGACGAAATAGTAACGGTCCGGCCTTGCCCCGTACTTCCGCGTAGGGTGTTCCCGATACCTGATGCCCCGGTGTTTTGTTTTGATGTATTTCGACATTGCAGCCTCCCAAATTTTGCCCCGCTTTTGCCCCGCTTTTTTGTCTGAAACGGGGTGATTTTGCGTGATGCTTAGTGAAGGCAGGATATCCGAAATAGGCTTTGTAGTCAATGGGTTTCGTTATGCTAAGTGATAGGGTGTGAAGGCTATTTAGAAGGACTTAAAATCCCTTGGCGCTTGTCGCCGTGCGGGTTCGAGCCCCGCCCCGGGCACCAGTTTATAGACTGCACAGCTTTTATATGGTGAAGAATAGTTGTTGTTTCTCACGAAATTCCGAGATACCCTTCATGAACCTGCGAATCCCGTACCGCTCTTACCCGTGGTGCCCCGCGCCGCCGACCGATCACGCGTCATTTGCCCGTTGCACTCCCAGTGTTCCCCCTAAGCCCTGCGAATCAGGGCGCCGTGCAATCGCGACGTCCTCGGGGAAAGAGTAGTGGCCCTCAATCGTGCGATCCAGGAGCTCCAGCTGCCGGCTCAACTCGGCATGACGGTGCGGCGGCAGGGTTTGCACCAGATTTTCCAGCATTGAACGCATCCGCCGCATGATTTGAACGCTGCCCGCTCCGCAGTGACGTATTTCGATGCAGCTGAGGTGCACGTAGTCTTCCCAGTTCGGCGTACGGAAAATGAGCCGCGGCCGCCCGTGGGCGTCGCAGAGCCGCTCCCCGCCCAAATGCCGCATTCCGACGCGCCTGAGCAGACGGTGAAGCTGGTCGATGGCGAGCACAGCCGTCGTCGGATCGTTGATGGCCGGTGACAGAGCTTTGATCGCAATATCGACCAGGATGCGGAACGCAAAGGTCGGGTCCTGCTCGATCGTGCGTTCGGATCCGAGTGCAACCGCCCCGGCCAGATGACGCTCATCGATGGCGCGAGCACCGTCATACAATTGAAACAGCGGTTCGTCCTTGGCCACGAAGTCTCCTATCTGCGGGACGAACTCGATAATTCCGTCGGCCGTCCGCGCCTGCTCGACCAATCCTGTCAGATTGACGGCAAGCACAATGCCCGAGGCGCCCTCATTGGCAACGGTCCGACAAGGAGCCGTGGGCATGTGGGGTGGCTCGACAGCGCCCGCCTGCACGGTGGGCTCCGGGTAAACCACATCGATGACCGCCAGCCCGGCCTCTCCCACGCGGCGCACGAGGCTGACAGGGCGCAGAAATCGCGCCGCGTAGTCGATCAGGTAAAGGAAAACCACCATCGATACCACCCCCAAAAACGCCGCAATGAAGATGTTGAACTGGTGGACGATCTGGCCGCCCATTCTGAACAAAACCCTCAAGCTGAACATCAGGGTGAAGATGAAGTAACTGACGGTGAACCGGATCGTATTGTCCCGCAGCAACGTTGTGGCAATGATCCGAGGCGTGTACTGCCCTCCCGCGACTTGAATCGCCACGAGCAGCGAGCCGAATGTGAAGACGACGAAAGACAGATTCAACGTGACGATGGTTTCGAGCAGCGAGCGCGCTCCAACCATCGTTACGCCCATGAAGGCGGCCGACTCATCGATTCGGCCTGTTCGCAGGAGCCACCCGCCGATTCCGTATGTTATGCGGCTGGTCACCCAGAAAGCCAGCAAAGCGAAAAAGGGCATGATCCACAATGACGATCTGATGTAACTCCTGATGACGTACCGTCGATTCCAGTCCATTCGACCATTCTCCTTGATGCCGGATGTCTCACACATACCCGGCGTCATCCCGGTTTCCCGCGCCGATCAACCTGCAGGCCCACGCCCGTTGCAGGAACCTTCCGCTAACCGTCTGCATGCATGGAACGTGGAGACCGTTCTCTTCATGGCTGCCTCCGGCAGGCTTCAAGCGCTCACGGTCGGGTCGCAAATGCGCCGCGGTTTTGTTTCGAAGCCCGTTCGAGCAGCCTATTGCACTCTCCCGCACAGTGGACGGAGAGGCATGACGGCGCCGCCCCGGGATCACTTCCCGCACCGGAAATCGTCCGGCGACAGCGGCCCGCCCGAGGACGAACTCCTGTGTCCCTGCTGCCGGCACCACTCGACGGCTCGTTTCTTGTCGTGCACCTAAGGAATGATGAAATTGGGCCGGGGTTCAGTCGGTAAAGCCGCCCGGCGGCAGGTAAAAGACTTGTCCCGGCTTGAAAGCCGGATCGGCCGCTCCGGCTCGGTTCGATATTATGAAAGGACAAGGGTCAAAATGCAACCGGCTCCGACACCTGGTCCGGCACCGGATTGAAAAGTATTTCGGCGGGGGGAAAGGGGCGGATGCCGTTGAGCGTTGCTGAAACCGGGTTTCGAAATCCCCGGGCGTTCGTCGCCCTGCAGGTTCGAGCCCTGGCGAGGGCAGGTGCAGGCTCCGCCCGGCCGTCCGCGCCTCGCCCCAGGTCAGCTCAAGGCCGGCATCCGGTTCAGGATGGAACGGAAGCAGTACGGGTCGGCGTGGAACCGCCCGGTTTCCGAATAGGACATGGCGGAGCAACCGCCCCGGCACTCCTCGCCCACCTCGCAGCCCAGGCAATTCCCGCCCAGGTCTTCTTTGCCGAACCGCCGCGTGTGAGCGAACGCGCCCGAACGAAACCAAATCTCCCAGAAATCGTTTGCGCGCAGATTCCCCTCAACCAGGTGGTCGGGCCAGGACAGACACCCCTTCACGCTCCCGTCGCTCATGATGCCGCACGTCGTGATTCCCGCGCTGCAGCCTTTCCACCGTGGCCCCGAGACGTCGAGCTCGGAGAAGTATCCGACTCCATCCGCGGGAAAGATCGTCACCCCCCGCTCCGCCGCAATCGGGTGCCAATGCTTGACGAATCTCCCCAATTCGAGATAATCCGCGTCGCCGAGCAGGAGTTGCCGGCTCTCCCGCATGCGCCCGAAACCAAATACCGGCTGCAGCTGCCACCGTTTCACGCCGATGCCCTGCAAGAGCTCCAGCATGCCCGACAGCTCCCGGACAGTGAGTGCATTCACCGTAGTGATGACCGTGATTTGAAATCCCGCTTTCAGGGACCGTTCAATGCCTCTCATCACGCGATCATGCAATCCGGGCACGCCGCGGATGAAATCGTGCGTCTCCGAAAGCCCGTCCATGCTGACCGCCATGGCCGTTATGCCTGCGCCGCGCAACCGTTCCAGCATTTCGTCCGTAATGAGGGTGCCGTTCGTGACCACCCCGACGTGAATTCCCAGCTCGCGCAGGCGCCTGGCAATCGCCTCCCAGTGAGGGCTCAGGAGCGGCTCGCCGCCGGTGAACACCACTTCCAGCACCAGCAAAGGAGGAAGCTGGTCGCAAATCGCCAGGGCCTCGTCCAGGGTCAATTCGTTGGAGCGTGCTTCGCCCGCGGATGAAGCACAGTGCCTGCAGCGCAGATTGCATGCCAATGTCAGTTCCCAGCCCACGAGCACCGGAAAGCTTTCGAACCTGTTCGACATGATGGTCTCCCGGGAAACGCCCGGGGCTCAAAACCATGCCCCGGGCATTCCGTCATTTGCTCGCTTTCTTCTGTGCCCGCATGAAATTCTGAACGGCAATGTAGTCGCCGGCCCTTACCGTGACTTCACGACCGCTCGCGATGTCATCGGCAAAGTTCTTGATCGCTCCGGCAATTTCGGCGGGCGGCTCCTTGCCTTTCACCATGAAGGCCTTGGTGTGCGTCTGTATGACCTTGGCGAGCTCGGCCTGCTGAGCCTTGGAAAACACCTCCCGCAGCTCGCTGAGGTCCAGAATCGGCGGTTGCAGATACATGACCCAGTGTTTCCTGTCCAGGATTTCCTCCCAAAACTGGTAACGAAGCGCAGTCAATTCTCGTGCGTTTGCCATAGGCTTCTCCCTTTTTCATGAGTCTGTGGTCAGGTTGTCGGTTTCAGGCCAATAAGGATCGGTCGCGGCAATCGCACCCTGCCGCGAATCCGACCCGACTGCTCACCACTGAACGTCTTGAGGCTCGACACGGTCCGGGAGACAAACGGTTTGTCACCGAACACGCACGGCTCCGTCTCGTAATGGTCCCCCCGACAATAGCCTCTTGAGATTTCAACGTGACATGGATCAGTTATGGATAGAGCAAACACACTCAAATTCGAGAAACCGGATGAACACCCGTTTTGAACGAATATAAACCGAATCCGTGAAGACTTTTAATGGAAAATCAGCGCCTCGATCATCCGCGATCTCCCATCGAGCAGGCGGATCGCATATCACGAGCTCTCTACGAGTACCCTTACCATTATGGACCTTTGTTTCAATTGCTCTCCACAGTGGAAGAGTACGTCTCCGGATAAAAATGATTCCGGAAACAGCTGCAACGACGCCACCGATCGATGCTCACTGAACGCATGATTCTTGAAATTCACCTGAGTCTTTAATTATTTTGGGATCTTAGAGCTTGTTTCGATATTAAGGATATTCATTGCCGGAATGAGCCCTATGGACTCAGGCGATGCAATAAGCTATCAAAACGGTCAAATTTCGTCAATAAAAATTGTCTCATACAAGAATTGTCTCATGTGAACATGCGTTTGAGGTTTCAGTATTGACGGGAGGGCATGAAGTCAGTGCCGGGAACCTGTTTTCATGCCTTGTGGGTGACGCAGGGGCCATGGGCAGTTGCGTTCCAGGCGGCAATATCGGCGGGCGAGCAGAAAGCCCGCCTGCCGCCGTGACCTTTCTCTTGCCTTTTCGGGGAGGATAATACATGATCAGCGGGCTTCATCGGTGTGCCTCAAGGGTTTTCCGGCGTGAACCCGGAATCGGAATGCGTTCCGTGATTCCCTGGTGGTCGAATGATGAAGCGTTGCTCGGAACGATGAAAAGGCTGCATCCGGCCGTACAAAGTGAAGACGCGAACCCCCCGGCCGGGAGCGGCCATGTGTTTTTTTTGACCCTGCAGTCCGGAATTCAACACGAATGAACGCGCGAGAAAACCGGTGCGGTGGATCGCCACGCACAATCGTCGTTTCCAGAGCCTTGCGCGTATAAAGGCCGCCCGCAAGCGTGCCCTTTTTCCGCCGGCATTCCGGCAGCGGGACGTTGCCGGGCTTTCGCGCGATCGTACAACATGTCAGGCGGGGGTTGAGGTTGTCAGCACATGCATGAAGTGAATCTCTTGTCGAACATCGGGCTTGCCATTGTCGTCGCAACCGGCTTTGCGCTTCTTGCCAGGGCTTTCAAGCAGCCGCTGCTTCTGGCCTACCTGGCAGCCGGGATCGTGCTCGGTCCGAAGATCGGTTTCGGACTGATCGAGGATGAGGCCAGCATCACTCTCATCTCCGAAATCGGGCTTATTTTGCTTCTCTTCATCATCGGCCTCGAGATCGACCTGAAGAAGCTTCTTTCGGCCGGGCGGACTCTCATCATTTCGGGGATCTCCCAATTCCTCATCTGCACGGCGCTTGGAATCGGCTTTTTTGTCCTTCTCGGCTTCCAGCTCGGGGGAGGCAGGTTCGACGCGCTGTATCTTGCGGTCGCCATGGCCTTGAGCAGCACCATGATCGTCGTGAAGATCCTTTACGACAAATTCGAGCTCACCACTTTGCCCGGCCGGATCACTCTCGGGATACTCGTCTTTCAGGACATCTGGGCCATACTGTTCCTCTCCCTCCAGCCGAATCTCCTGAGCCCCGGAGTGTCGACCATTCTGCTTTCATTCGTGAAGGGCGCCGGACTCGTGCTGTTCAGCCTTTCGGTGAGCAGGTACCTTCTGGCGCACGTGTTCTCGTTCATCGCGAAGATCCCGGAGCTGCTGCTCATTACGGCCGTGGCCTGGTGCTTTCTCATAAGCGGCATTGCGGACGAGGTGGGGCTTTCGAAGGAAATGGGAGCCCTGGTGGCCGGAGTGAGCCTCTCGACATTTCCTTACAACATCGATGTGATCGCCAAGGTCATCAACATCAGGGACTTCTTCGTGACGCTCTTCTTTGTCGGGCTGGGGCTCCAGATTCCCGTTCCAACGGTCTCGCTGCTTGCCTATGCGGCCGTCGCCTCCACGTTTCTCGTCCTCACCCGGTTCCTTTCCATTTTTCCCGTTCTCCATTCCATGAAGAACGGCCTGAGGGCGAGTCTCATCCCCTCCATCAATCTTTCTCAGATGAGCGAGTTTTCCCTGGTCATCGCGTCCCTCGGGCTCGGGTTCAACCACATCGATCCCCAGGTGGTGGGGATTCTCACTTTTGTCTTTGCCATCACTTCGGTTGCGTCGACCTACATGATCCAGTACAATCACGAGATCCAGGCGAAGATCGCTCCTGTGCTCCGCAGAATCGGCTTGAGGGATATCGACCAACAACCCGCCGCGGGGGAGGGGGCGAAAGAGCAAAAGGAGATCGTTTTTCTGGGTTTCTTCAGGGAGGCGAGCTCGATCTTTCACGAAATCGAATCCATCCGGGATGGAAACGGGGTTCCTCTCAAGGACAAGGTACTGGTGGTCGATTTCAACCCCGTGGTCCACTGCGAGCTCACCAAACGCGATGTGGAGTGCATCTACGGGGATATTTCCAGTGTGGACACGCTGATGCACGCCCACTTCGATTACTCGAAAACGCTGGTGTGCACCATCCCGGATTCCGTCCTGCGCGGCATCACCAACGAGAGGCTGCTGAACCTCTCAAGGCGCCTGTGCCCGCAGGCCCGGATCATAGTCACCGCCAATACCCTCCAGACGGCCTTGCACCTCTACCGGCAGGGCGCGGACTTCGTCTTCATCCCGAGAATACACTCCGCCAGGTTCCTGGCGGAAATCATCTCCCATTCCCTGCACGAAGACCTCGATCGCTACCGGGATGAAGAAATGACGCACCTCATGGACCGAAGAGAAGTGCTCGATTGAAGGCGGTGGTCGCTTTCTTCGATGATCGTTTCCTGCAGGGCTTCCAGGTCCTGTCTGATCTCATCCCATTGGAAATGATGCCCCTCGGCCTTCGGACGGCCGTAGAGTTCCTTTTTGATCCCCAGCACCAGGGATCTGCAAAAGATGTGGCCCCGTATGGTCTGGTCACGCCGGTGGAAGACGGGGCGCGTTCCCAGCGCCGATTTTTTCCCGAAGACGGGCTCGACCTGCCACAACTCCTTGGACTTCAGGGCAGCCTGACCTGCGGAGGCAGCTCGCCGCCCGGTGAACGCATCATGGGCTCTCCCCGGGAGTCGGTCACTTTCGAATCACCGCGGGTGGCCTTGACATGCCCCATCACACTGAGCAAGTTCAATCCTGGGGGACGAGTTGACCAACGGAGCCGGATCATGGACCGGTTTTGAGAGTCTCTTCCGCCGCAATCCCGCATGAGAGGCGGGTTCGCGCAGCGGATGTTCGCGCTGAGGCCGGCGGCGGGGGGCGTTGAGTGTGCCTGCAGTTGCCCGACCCGGGAGAGGCACCGCCAAAGAAACGGAACGAATCACCGTTGGGGAAGGAAATCGCACGTCAATCCCCCCGGAGTCATTGATAAACTTGAACGCATTTCGCATCCTTTTCCCATCTTTCCGATGAACTTTGTATCGATCGTGCTGCATTGCGACACAGTGACACAGCGACCCGCCCTGTTGAACTTCATTTCTTCCCGCGAAAGCTGGATCCCAATCCCATGGCGCCCGCGGATTCCTCGCATAGCTCCTGAAGGGTCAGTCCCGTTCGCCGAAGGACAACGACACGCAAACGCAGGTGAACAAAGAGGAGAGAAAGAGAGCAGGCTTCGTTCCGATCTACCGGGAGTTCTGCTCGCGAGACCGGCATTGACCACTTGGGCACTACGGTTCAGACGATTGACCGGGTATGTTCCCTTGGCTTCGAGGGTTAAAGCGCGGAAAGCGTCGCATTGAATGTTGCCGTCTATGAACAGCCGACAAAGAGCGTCTGATACCATTTTGAGTTCAAGATGAGTGCATTGGGCGGGAGGGCATTAAGCCCTCTCCCAGGTCTGACGGGCACATCCGTCCGCAGGAGCGGGGTTTGTCCCCCCGCGTCACACCTCCCGACGGGCAGGTGTTGTGTCATCTTGAACGCACCTCGGCATCACTGACCGCAGGAATGGAATTCCCAGTCGGTGGCACGCCTTCTGCCTCAATCACGACCCGACGGACCTTCCGGAGTTTCTCTCAGAACAAGGCGAAATTTAAGGATTGTCAAGAATTTACCAGGAGCGAGCAATGTTCGTCAAGAAAGCGTTGAAAGGAATTCCGCTTGCCATAGTCTTATGTGTGATTGGCGCTCCAAACGTGCATTCGAAAGATTTGCTCAGCGCTGGAACAACCCCATCAGCTCCTGAAGAACCAAAGAAATCAGAGACAATAACCCTGGGGGAACTGCTGAAGATTGCCGTTGAGAATAACCCCGCCATTCAAGCATCGGAGAGTGCCGCCCATGCGAAGAAGGCGTCCATCTCCGCCGCGAGAACGCTGCCCGACCCCACTGTAACTTTACAGTCGATGGGCGATGTCATCCCTGGCAAGTTGCAGCGAGGAGACCCGTCATCGGCACGAGTGATCGGCGTTGAGCAGGAAATCCCTTTTCCAGGCAAACTGGGACTCAAAGGAAAGATCGCATCCATTGAGGCGGAAGTGGAACAATTGAACCACACGCAAACCCGCAGACAAATCGTTGCAGAACTCAAGCAAGCGTACTACGAGCTTTTTCTTGTCACAAAATCCATGGAAATAGTGCGCACGAACATGAAGCTCCTGCAGGACCTGGCTGAGGTTGCGGAAACCAGGTACCGGGTCGGCCAGGGCATTCAACAGGATGCGCTGAAAGCTCAGGTCGAGATATCCAAAAACATCGAACGCTTACTGAGACTTGACCAGCGCCGCGTGACCGCTGAAGCTCAGATCAACAGACTGCTCAATCGGCCTCCCGATGCTCCGTTGGGAAAACCGGCGGATTTTCAGAAAGCCGAGCTCAAGTATTCACTCGAGGAATTGAGCCAGATGGCGAAGCTGAACTCAACCGCCCTTCAAGTGAGAGAGCGCGAGGTGGAGCGTGGGCAAAGGACTGTGGAGCTGGCCCAAAGGGGCTACTATCCCGACTTCTCATTTGGATTCAACTACTACGATCGTGAAGAGAACCCCAAAATGTACGGTTGGATGCTCAAAGCAAGCGTGCCTCTATATTTTTGGCGCAAGCAGCGGCCGGAATCGGAGTCGGCCAGATCAAGCCTGGAAAGCGCCAGAAAAATGCGGGAAAGCACGACGGTGTCTCTGGATTCGGAAATCAAGCAACTCTATACGGTAGCCACCTCTTCCGACCGATTGGTCAAGCTCTACGCCACGGTCCTTGTTCCCCAAACGAAGTTCTCGTTGCAGTCGGCCATTGCAAATTATCAGGTCGGCAAAGCGGATTTCCTGACGTTGATCGACAGCTTCCTGGCACTGCAGGAAGTCGAGCTCAAAATGTACGAGTCCCTGAGCGATTTTGAGAAAGCACTGGCCCAGACCGAATTGCTTGTGGGGACTGACCTGACAGGCTGATCAACTGCAGTCGTTCAAGCGTGAACGTCGGGATTTCATGCGCTGCTTTCAATTGCCGTCTTCACATCCGTCCGAGAGGCGAGGGACGACGAGAATGCCAGGAAAGCCAATTTCCATCTTGCTTGTTACGGTGACGAAACCTTCTTTGAATCGAGTTGAAGACTCTGTTCGCTCCCAATTTTGGAGGCTTGTCGGTAGACCGCTGCGAAAGCGTCCGGAGTAAAAAGCATGGAATGCTTGCTCGAATAGACTATCGTTTTCTTTCGGATCAAATACAATTTATTGATATTCAACTTGTCCAGCTATTGGTTTGATAATTATATACAACATCTATATGGCTATATGATTATCAGACTTCGTCGTTTATTTTATATCGATCATCCGAAAGATATCGGAATGACTGATTCACATCTATCATCCGGCGCGAAACAATGCGGAAGGAGAATGTGTAAATGAAACCGCTCAACAACAAAGAGCCGGGGGAGAGACTGTCCCAGCCGGGAACCACCCGAACCGGGAAAAAGAGAGGCCGCCGGGTTTTGATCCTGCTGCTGGTCATCGGGGCGTTCGCCGGTGGATTCTACACCGCCCGCAATCCGGCAATCGTGGGAGAGATCGAAAAGCTCGCGGGCTCGAAGGGAGAGGCAGAATCCAAGGATGTCTACTATTGTCCCATGCATCCGCAGATCCGGTCGGACAAACCCGGCACCTGCCCCATCTGCAACATGAACCTCGAGAAGATGGAGAAGGCCCCCGAGGCCGGAGAGCAGGCCGCGAAGGAACAAACGTCGGCGAAGGGCAAACCGCTGGAGCAGCGAAAAATCCTTTACTGGACGGACGCCATGAATCCCTCGTTCAGGTCGGACAAGCCGGGAAAGGCCCCGGACGGGATGGACCTGGTGCCGGTATATGAGGAAGAGGACCGGCCCGGGGCGGGACTCCCTCCGGGCGTGCTGAAGATCAGCCCCCAAAAACAGCAACTGATCGGCGTGGGGTACAGCAGAGTGATAAAAGACTCCCTGTCGAAGACGATTCACGCAGTCGCGCGGCTGGCTTACGACGAAACGAAAATCTCGCGGATACAGGCGCGCGTGGATGGCTGGATCGATCGCGTGTTCGTCGACTTCACCGGAAAACTGGTGAAAAAAGGCCAGCCCCTGATCAGCATTTACAGCCCGGAGTTGGTGTCCACCCAGATGGAGCTGCTCCTGGCCAGGAAATCCAAGGAAACCTTCGCCGGCAGCGTCTTCGATGAAGCGGCATCGGGCGCCAACGTTCTGTATGAATCGACTCGCGAACGCTTTCGTTTGTGGAACATTCCCGATGCCCAGGTGAGGGAAATCGAAAAGCGGGGCAAGCCCTCGACGTCAATGACCCTGAGTTCACCCGCCGGCGGTTTCGTGGTCAATCGCAACGCCTACCCGGGGCAACGCATCACACCGGAGACGGAGATCTACTCCATCGTCGATCTTTCCACGATCTGGGCCCTTGCCGAGGTCTATGAATATGAGGTCCCCTTGATCAAACTGGGACAGGACGCCACCATGACGCTGAGCTATGTTCCCGGCAAGACTTACAAAGGCAAGGTGACCTACATCTACCCGGAAGTCGATAAAACGACCCGGACTCTCAAAGTGCGGATGGAATTCCCCAACGCGGATTTCCAGCTGAAACCCGATATGTACGCCAATGTCGGCATCGAAGTAGACTTCGGGCGGCAAGTCTCGATTCCCCAGGAAGCGGTCCTGGATTCCGGCACGGAGCAGATCGTCTTCGTGGCGCTTGGGGACGGTTATTTCGAACCGCGCAAGGTCCAAGTGGGAGCCAGGGTCGGGGATCGCTTCATCGTTGTGAGTGGGCTGAATCCGGGTGAACAGGTCGTCAGTTCCGGGAATTTCCTGATCGATTCCGAAAGCCGGCTGAAATCCGCCCTAAGAGGGATGGGGAGTCCGGCGCACGCGGGACACGGCGCGACCGGCGGGGAGGCCGGGGTCGGGAGGGGGCAGCCGCCTTCCGGTATTGACCACTCGTCGCATCAGCAAAAGAACGGAAAAACCATGCAGCGAGAAGACACCGCCCCTCCTCGGACGGGTGTCGGCCATGCGGGCCACTCAACAGGTGGTTCCGGCGTGCCTCCCGGCATGGATACGGGCCGGTCGTCCCACGACCCGAAGAGTCACCAAGCCGGCGGCAAGTAAGCGACCGGGGCGTGCCGGCTCGGCTCGGCCACCTCTTTTTCCGGCTGAGCCTCTCTCTCATGAAGTCCAAGAGGTTGGGAAATGATCGACAGGATCATCGAATATTGCGCGAACAACAAGTTCATCGTCTTTGTTTTCATCGGCATGGCCATCGCCTCCGGCTACTATGCGATGATAAACGTTACCCTCGACGCCGTTCCCGACCGCTCGGACACGCAGGTGATCATCTACTCCCGCTGGGACCGCAGCCCCGACATCATGGAAGACCAGGTCACCTACCCCATCACGACCGCCATGCTCGGCGTGCCCAAGGTGCGCGACATCCGGGGTTTCTCGGACTTCGGCTACTCCTTTGTCCAGGTGATTTTCGAAGACGGGACCGACATCTACTGGGCACGCTCCAGGACGCTGGAATACCTGAGCAACATCCTCCCGCGCCTTCCCCAGGGCGTCCAGGTGGAAATGGCCAAGGATGAGACCGCCAACGGCTGGGTGTTCCAGTACGCCCTGGTGGACACCACCGGCAGGCATAACCTCGCGGAACTGCGCTCGATCCAGGACTGGCAGCTGCGATACGAGATCCAGTCGGTCCCCGGGGTCGCGGAAGTGGCCCCCATCGGCGGGTTCGTCCGCCAGTACCAGGTCAATCTCGACCCCAATGCCCTTTTTGCCTACAAGGTTTCGGTGGAAAAGGTCGTGGAAGCCATCCGCGCCGGCAACAACGACGTCGGGGGACGCCTCCTGGAATTCTCCGGCCGCGAATACATGGTGAGAGGCCGGGGTTACATCAAGTCCACAGCCGATATCGAAAACATCGTGGTCGGCACCAATGCGCAGACCGGGACGCCCATCCTGTTGAAACAACTGGGCCAAGTGGCGCTGGGACCGGATATCCGGCGCGGAGTGGCCGAACTGGACGGGGAAGGGGAAACCGTCGGCGCCATCGTCATCATGCGTTACGGGGAAAATGCCCTGAAGGTCATCGAGCGGGTCAAAAACAGGCTTGAAGAAATCAGGCCCACCTTGCCCGAAGGGGTAAAACTGGTCACCACTTACGACCGTTCCGACTTGATCGACCGGTCCATCGAAACGCTGACGCATACGCTCATCGAGGAACTGGTCATTGTGAGCCTGGTCATTCTCATCTTTCTCTGGCACATTCCCAGCGCCATCATCCCGATCCTCACCATCCCCATCACGGTGATCATCTCCTTTATCCCCATGTACGGCATGAACCTCACCGCCAACATCATGTCGCTGGGCGGTATCGCCATCGCCATCGGGGCCATGGTTGACGCGGCGATCGTGGTGGTGGAGCAGACGCACAAGAAGCTCGAACATTGGGAAGCGGAGGGAAGAAGGGAGAACTTCAAGGATGTCGTGGTGGGGGCCGTCAAGGAGGTGGGAGGACCGAGCTTTTTCGCCCTGCTGGTGATCGCGGTTGCGTTCCTGCCCATCTTCACCCTGGAAGACGTGGAAGGCCGCCTGTTCAAGCCCCTCGCCTACACCAAGAATTTTGCCATGGCCATCGCGGCGGTGCTCGCCATCACGCTCGATCCGGCACTCCGTCTGCTCTTCACGCGCATGACGCATTACGAGTTCCGCCCCCGCTGGCTTGCCTGGATTGCCAACACCGCGCTCGTCGGCAGGATCCACAGCGAGGAGAATCACCCCATCAGCCGGCCCCTGATGAGGATCTACCACCCCGTTGTCGAGTTCGTCCTGCGGCACCAATATGCGACGATTCTTGCGGCGGTGCTCGTGGTTGCGGCCACCGTCCCGATCTTCAACCGGCTTGGTTCCGAATTCATGCCGCCCCTCGATGAAGGCGCCCTGTTCTACATGCCCACGACGGTCCCCGGAATTTCGGTAACCGAAGCCACCAACCTGCTCCAGATGCAGGACAAGGTGATCAAGTCCTTTCCGGAGGTCGAGCGGGTGTTCGGAAAGGCGGGTCGTGCCGAAACCGCCACCGATCCGGCTCCATTCAGCATGATGGAGACCGTTATTCTCCTCAAGCCGCCCTCGGAATGGCCCAAAGTGCCGCGCTGGTATTCGGATTTCGCCCCCGAGTGGCTTCAGAGCATTCTCAGGCGTGCCTGGCCCGACCACAGAAGCACCAACGACCTGGTCTACGGTCCGGGCGGGCTCAATGAAGCCATGCAGATACCCGGGGTCGTCAACGCATGGACCATGCCCATCAAGGCGCGCGCGGACATGCTGTCGACCGGGATTCGCACGGCCGTAGGCATCAAGATACTCGGCAAGGATCTGAAAACCATCGAGGCCATCGGGCAGAACATGGAAGCAGTCATCAAGGACGTTCCCGGCACGGTGACGGTGTTCGCCGAACGCACCGCTGCGGGATACTTCATCGATTTCGACCTCAAACGCGAGGAGCTCGCCCGCTACGGCCTGACGGTCGCACAGGTGGAAACGGTCATCGGCTCCGCGGTGGGAGGCGAAAACGTCACAACCACCATTGAGGGGCGCGAACGCTACCCGGTCAACGTGCGCTACATGCGGGACTACCGGAGCTCGTTTGACGGGCTGAAGCGCACCTTCGTCACCACCATGGACGGGACCCAGATACCCCTCGCCCAGGTTGCCGACATCAAGATCGTGTCCGGGCCGGGCATGATCCGGGACGACAACGGGCGGCTGAGCGGTTACGTATACGTGGACATCAAGGACCGCGACCTCGGCGGATACGTCCAGGACGCCAAGCGCGCCGTGCTGGAAAAGGTGAAACTGCCTCCCGGCTACAGCCTGGTCTGGAGCGGCCAGTACGAGTATTTGCAGCGCGTCGAGCAAAGGCTCCTTGTCGTGGTGCCGATTACGCTTTTCATCATCTTCCTGCTGATCCACTTCAACACGGGAGCCGTGTCCAAGACCCTCATCATCCTGCTGGCAGTGCCGTTCTCCGCGGTCGGGGCATTCTGGTTTCTGTACTTGCTCGACTACAACCTCAGCATCGCCGTATGGGTCGGGGTGATCGCACTCATGGGGGTGGATGCCGAAACCGGCGTCTTCATGCTCCTCTACCTGGACCTCGCCTTCTACGCGCGCCGGAAACAAGGGCGGATGCAGAGCAAGGACGACCTGCGGGAAGCCATCCTGGAAGGGGCCGTGAAACGGTTGCGGCCCAAATTCATGACCGTGGCGGTGATGTTTCTCGGGCTGGTTCCCATCATGTGGTCGACGGGCGCCGGATCGGACGTCATGAAACGCATCGCCGCGCCGATGATCGGCGGCATTTTCACGTCGTTCATCATGGAACTGGTGGTCTACCCGGCAATCTACGAAGTCTGGCGCTGGCACTTCCATGTGAAAAAGGGAACCGGCCCTGCAAACTGAGGAAACTCCCGTTACGGAGCTCTCACCGTCTCTTGAGGTACCGTGGATGCGTCATGTTTTCCGGAGTGAGGATTTCGTCGAGGGTCTCCCGGCTCAGCACTCCCTTTTCGATCGCCAGATCGTAGATGGATCGATCCGTTTCGAGGGCCTCCCTGGCCAGCGCGGACGATTTTTCGTAGCCGATGATGGGGTTGAGAGCGGTCACGATGCTGATGCTGTTCTCGACCATTCTGCGGCAGCGCTCCCTGTTCGCCGTTATGCCGTCGACGCACTTGTCCGCAAGGACCCGGCAGGATCGACCGAGCATGTCTATGGACCGGAACAGGTTGAAGGCGATGATGGGCTCCATTGCGTTTAATTCGAGCTGCCCGGCTTCCGATGCGAAAGAGATGGTCACATCGTTGCCGATGACCTCGTAAGCGACCTGGTTGACGACTTCCGGAATCACCGGGTTCACCTTCCCCGGCATGATGGATGAGCCCGGCTGCACCGCGGGCAGGTTGATTTCGCCGAGGCCGGCTCTCGGGCCGGAGGAGAGCAGCCGCAGGTCGTTGCATATCTTGGACAGCTTCACCGCCACCCGCTTCAGAACGCTCGAAACCTGGACATAAGCGCCCGTGTCCCAAGTCGCTTCGATCAGATTCGCCGACGTGACCAGCGGCAGTCCTGTGAGACCGCTCAGGTGCCGGGTCACCACCCGCGCATAATCGGGCGGCGCATTGAGCCCCGTGCCGATGGCGGTGGCGCCCAGGTTGATTTCGAGAAGCAACTCGCGGGCCTCGCCAACCCTTTGGACATCCTCGCCAATGGTGGTCGCATAGGCTGAAAATTCCTGTCCCAGGGTCATGGGAACCGCATCCTGCAATTGCGTTCTCCCGATCTTGATCACGTCCGCGAATTCCGTGATCTTGGCAGTGAACGATTCCTGGAGCGACGTCATCTCCTCCATGAGCCCGGACAGTTTCATGAGCAGCGCCAGCCTGACGGCCGTCGGATACACGTCGTTCGTCGACTGGGAGCAGTTCACGTGGTTGAGCGGGTGGACGACGTCGTACCGGCCTTTTTCGAAGCCCATGAGCTCGAGCGCCCGGTTGGCAATCACTTCGTTGGCGTTCATGTTGGTGGACGTGCCGGCACCCCCCTGGATGACATCGACAACGAACTGACCCAGGAGCTTCCCTTCGATCACTTCATCGCAGGCGTCGGCAACGGCCTTCGCTATGGGCGAAGGCAGCACGCCAAGCTCCAGATTCGCCAGCGCGGCCGCCTTCTTCACATAGGCGAGACAATGAACCAGTTCGGGCATACTGGAAATCGGCACGCCGGTGATCTCGAAATTGTGCACGGCGCGAAGCGTCTGGATGCCATAATAGCATTCGGATGGTATCTGCATCTCTCCGATCAGGTCGTGTTCCCGCCTCATCTCGTTCACTTCCGACTCCTGTTTCCGGTTCGTCCGCCCGCTTCGGGGGGCATGGTCCATTGAAGGCGCACGATCGCCGCGCGCAAACGGCGGCGTTCGAACCATTCAACCATGTTTCAAACCTGTCCGCTTTCGTCCGTCCGCGAAGCATTCCCCCCGGTTCGAGCACATTGTCCCCGCCATTGAGACCGAATCGGCTCAGAGATGAAAATCCCCTGCCGCTTCAGGTTGATAGAGGATCTCCTCGATTCTCAATTTCTTCGTCCCCGCGGGAACATTCCATTGGATGACGTCCCCGACGGCGTACCCGATGAGTGCCGTGCCGATGGGAGCCAGCACGGATATCCTGTTTTGCTTCACGTCGGCTTCACCGGGAAAAACCAGATGATAGATCGTCTCGATCCCCGTATCCAGATCCTTGACGCGGACCTTGGAGTTCATCGTCACCGTATCCCGGGGAATATTCCGCGCAGCCACCACCTCCGCCTTGCGCAACTCTTCTTCAAGCACCTGCAGATGTTTCGTGTCGCGGTCATCCCATTCATCTTCCGACAACAACTCTATCAGTTTCTCCAGACGCTTCATATCGTAATCACTCACGTATATCTTTCTTCTTTTCGCCATGTTCTTCCTCCAGCGGATAAATGCCCCGCGAACCCCGGAACACGAGGGAAAGCGTGCCGTGTGGACCGCCGATCCCACCGACCAGCTCCGCCACGCGCCCCGGCGGGCGAGGGCCGCTTTCCCGCCCGCCGTGTTCCCACCCGGCCGCGGACCGGAAGGACCGTGTTCCGTTGGGAGACGGAGGGCGCTGCTTTGAAAGCGAGCCGCCGCGGCGGTGAGCGCCTGTGGGAACGGTCCTCCAAAATCCTTTCCGTGCGTAACCTTCAAGCCGAATGTCAACCGGAAGGGTCGAAACGGCCGTATACCCCGCATTCGAAAGCTCCCGCGGCTTCGCCTTCCACGGGGTCGCAAACGTCCGTGCCGTAAGGGGCGATCTCCGTGCCGACCGCAGGCGGATCAATCCCTATTCATACTCCTCGCATTGCCAGACGCCCCCCTCGCTCTTCTCGAATTTGCAGTCGATGCGCTTGTCGCAATTTCCGCACAGACCGAGAGACCGTTGAGAGTGATTCGGGCCGGCCGTCGGCCCCGGCCGCGCGGGATTGGGCGGAATGCGCGGCGAACAATCGAAGAGCTCGCAGAAGAGCACCGGCAGTTGCGGGTCTCTTACAAGAGTGCAACGGGCGGATTCGTTGCAGGTGGAGCACAGGCCCAGGTATTGGCGTTCCGATGCCTGCGCGGATTCCGCATACGCCGATCTTTGCCGATGGCCCGATTCGATCTTCGGGGGTCCTTGCCTTTTCGTCGACCCGGATTCCTTCTTCATCATGAGTCCTCCCTAAAGAAGATTTTCAGAAACCTCGGGATCCCACCGGTTCAATAGAAGAGCAATATTGGTGCCGACTTCGTGAAAGTAGAAATCTCATTGAATTTCAGCGAGTTGAATCGGGGTCGACAATTTGGGGCGCGTGAGAGGGCGGGGAATTTCGACCCTGCCGGGGAGATTTTCCCCGCCGGAACAAGGGAATCGTTCAGCGCCCGAGGTCACCGGAGACGCACCGGTGCAATCGGCGGAAATACCCCGGTGCGAAGATTGCAGCCGGCTTTTCCCCAAAACGGGATATCGCGGCATCCGCTGGAAAACACGGGAAAATCGGTCTCATACGGATTTACCTGGAAAATCGATTCCCGGGTGAGTCCATTTTCATGCTTCGCGGGTGTCGCAGGGGGCATGGATAATTGCGTTCAAAATGATACTCTAAAAGCGTGGGGGACGTATCCCCCACACCCCCTCGCCGCTTCGCGGCTCCGTGTGGCGCTGCGGCGGCGGCCTCCGGCCAGTCGCCGACAGCGCCGAGCACTCGGCCTCACGCGCTTGCGCGTGTGGCCGAAACTTGGGGGGTGCGGGGGAATCATTCCCCCGCTCTTTTGTGCTTGAAAGATCCATCTTGCACGCAACTTCGTATCAAGTCTTCCGCAGTTTCGCCCGAAGCGTCTTTCTGTCCACGCCGAGAATCCTCGCCGCAAGGGTCTTGTTTCCGCCGACACTGTCGAGGACTCTCCGAACGTGTTCCGCTTCCACCTCTGCGAGCGTGCGATTGAGGCTGCCTTCGCCAACGGCGGAGAAGCGCATGAATGGAGGCAGATCCGGTATGTCCAGGGTTGTGGAGGAGGGCATGGACAACAACCGGTGGATGACGTTTTCCAGTTCCCGGACGTTGCCCGGCCAGTGATAGGCGCGAAGAATGCCGAGCAGCGCTTCCGAGAGCCGGGGCGGGGTCCTGCCGTAACGCTCCGAAAACGTTTTTACAAAATGGTTGACGAGCAGAACGATGTCGTCGCCCCTGTCGCGGAGGGGTGGGGCATCGATGGTGATGACGTTCAACCGGTAGAACAGGTCCTCCCGGAACAAGCCCTGCCGCACCAGCTCATGAAGAACCCGGTTGGTGGCGGCCACAATTCTGATGTTCACCTTCCGGGGCTTGCTGGACCCCAGCATGCATATTTCACCCTCCTGGAGAACCCGGAGCAGCTTGATCTGCATGGGCAGACTCGCTTCGCTTATTTCATCGAGCAGGATCGTGCCTCGATCCGCCGTCTGGAAAAAACCGGCGCGGCTGCCCGCGGCCCCCGTGAAGGCCCCTTTCGTGTAGCCGAAAAGCTCGCTTTCGAGCAACGGCTCGGGAATTCCTCCGCAGTTTACCGGGACAAAAGGAAATCCCGCCCTCCGGCTGCCGTAATGAATGGCTCGCGCGATGAGCTCCTTGCCCGTTCCGCTCTCGCCCTGAATCAGAACGGTTGCGCTGCTCGACGCGGCGTGCTCGATGGCTTCGTAAACCTGCATCATGGCCCTGGATTCCCCAATGATCCCATATTGACGACGGGGAGCCGCGGAAGGCGAGGCCTGCTTCTTCAACCTCAGCCTGGCAAGGGCGTGATCGATGGCGGAAAACAGCTCCTCGTCCGTGAAAGGCTTGATCAGGTACTCACCGGCCCCCGTTTTCATGGCCCTTATGGCGCCGTCGATGGTTGGAAAACCCGTGATTGCCAGCACCTCGACTCCCTTGCAGTTTTCACGCACGTGCCGGATCACGCTGAATCCGTCGACTTTGGGCATCCTTATGTCCGTGATGACGAGCGAGATGTTTTGCGTCTCAAGGAGTCGTATCGCTTCGGAAACCTCGGAAACGGCCAGAACCTGAAAACCTCTCGAAACAAGGTTTCTCTGCAAAACCTCCAGGGTATCCCTGCTGTCGTCGATGACCAGAATGCTTGTTCGTTCATCGGCCATTCCCTTCTCCTCCATCCTCCCGGAGGCCCGGAACCGCGCCCGGCAGACTCACCAGGACCGCCGTTCCGGAGCCGGGAGCGCTATCGATCGTGATGGTCCCGCCGAGGCCCGTGACGATTTCCCGCACCACGGGCAGGCCGAGCCCGGTGCCGTGGTGAGAATCCTTCGTGGTGAAGAAAGGAATAAATATCTTGTCCTTGATCGTTTCACTGATGCCGCCACCGGTATCCTGGACGACTATTTCCACTTGCGCCCCCTTCAGCAGGGTGCCCACGCGGAGCGTCCCGCCTTGCGGCATGGCATGTATGGCGTTCAGGACAAGGTTTGCCACCACCTGCCTCAGATGTGCGGGATCGGCAAGGACCCGGACTTCATCCCCGGACAGCTCGAGCTCGAGCTCGATGTTCTCCTTGTCCAGGCGATGTTCGAATAGGCCCAGCGCCTCCCTCGCGACCTTGTTCACATCGATGGGGGATTTGCGTTCGGGCATCTTTCTGCCGTACATGAGCAGTTTTCGCACGATCTCCCTGGCATGGAGCGAATTCGCGATGATCCTCTCCAGGTCGCCGCCGACCTGTTCCGGCAAAACGGGTTCCTTGACGGCCAACTGGGCAAATCCCAGGATGTTGGTCAGCGGTTCGTTCAATTCGTGGGCCACCGCCGCCGCAAGCTGGCCGATGACGGCCAGCCGGTTCGAGTGCTTTAACTGTTCCTTCACCCTGGCCTGTTCGTCTTCATACAGCCTGCGTTCGATGCGCAGCGAAAGTTCCCGTGCAATCGTGTCGAGCAGTTTCCGCTCTTCGGCCAGGAAAGGGCCTTCGTCGGATTCGGGCTTGTCTCTTAGATACGCCACACAAACACATCCCCTTCTTTGACCTTCGATGACAATATCGGCCGATTGCTCCTGCCGCCCTTCCAGGTAGCCGGACGAGGCGCACGTCAGCTCATCGAGCGTGATCCGAGAAACGGCGTCTTCATCATGGAGCCATGCCGAAGGGATGATGTTCACGATTTCGTGAAGAATATCCCCGATGGATTTGTCCGGGGTATCCAGCACCCCGGCGATGCGGTAGAGGCAGGAAAGCTCCTTGACCCGTTCCTGTAGAGACCAGGTAACGCGCCAATGCCGCAGGGCGATGGAGAAAACCCGGGACAGGGACTCGAAAAATCCCACGTCGCGGGCACTCAACCGGGCACGGCTCCGGGAGAACTGAAGGTACCCGCCGGACGGGTCGTCCTCGTTGAGACGGACCCATGCAATGGAGCGAGCGGCCCCGATCCGTTTCCAATCATCGGAAAGAACGGTCACCGCCGGGTCTTCGAATTCGGCCCGCAACCGTCGCGCATCGGCGGTCCAGAAAGTCCCCCGCTCGGAGAAACGACCGATCGCGGCACTTTCGATCCGGCTCTTTCTTTCAAGAAAAAAATTGAGCAGACCGGCCGTACACCCGGACACCCCTCTCCCGGTCGATTTCCCGCCCGGAATGTCGCTTCGCCGAACCCGGACCACACCGTCGCCCTGATTCTCCGCCTCGCGGAGGCACGGTTCATCCTCATCCAGGCAAACCACTGCGACATCGCAGCCCGAGTATTCGACCAGCATGCCCAGGGTTCTTCTCAGAAAAACCGATCGCGCCGGGGTCTCGGCGGCCGTTTCTAGAAGTCGGGTGGTCAATCCGACCAGTTCCTCATCGGCACCGCGGCGACCCGATCGCCTCGATCCCATGCTTGTCCTTCCCCGCCTTGACGGCCAAGAGCGTGATACGGCCTCCACGAACAGGACTCCGCCTAGTTCGCGCGGCCGTCAGTGACAGTTCGGAGCTCCACTGAGAGCCTGCCAAAAGTTTAATTGTAGCACGAACCCGGGAACGGGCGGCAAAAACGAATGTCGGGGACGTATCCGCTCCACGGAACGTGCTCCGGCAACCGTCGGCCCTTGACCGGTCGAGCCGGTGTACCTGCGGAGCATCGCGTGATTCGGGTTGACATTTCTTCCGAATTGGCGAAAAGGATGGTCTGGCGGGATGTTTTTCCATGAACACTATAAAGGAGGTAAGAGAGAGTATGGCTCGATTGTGGAAGTTCTGTTTGTTGGTCCTGGTTCTGCAGCTTGCGACGGGCTGCGCTTCCTCCGGCAAGCAACCGGGAAGCGCGGCATTGAAGGAATCCACCACCGGGAGTCAACCGGCAGGTGCGGTCTCGAAAGAACCCACCACCGGGAGCCAACCGGCAGGCGTGGTTTCAAGAGAATCCGTCACGCCTGCATCTTCTCAGGGAACCCCTACGGCTTCGATCGATAATCCGGTTTTCAAATTCGGGAAGGAAGCCAACGGGGAGGAGATCGTTCACACGTTTATCGTCAGGAATACGGGCGGCGGGGTCCTGGAGATCAAACGGGTCTCGACCGACTGAGGCTGCGCCAAAGCCCGGTTCGACCGGAGCATCCCTCCCGGTGGCGAGGGAAAAATCACAATGGCCCTGAGGCTCAGCAACTACACCGGACCCATCAAGAAGACCGCGATGGCGTTCACCAACGATCCCATGAATCGCACGATCAAGCTTGTCATGGAAAGAAACTGATAGCGGTCAAAGGCTTTCGCAGCGATCATGACCTCTGCGGGGCCACGAGGCTCGGACTGATCGTGGGCACGGAGGAACCGTGCCCACCCTACCGATCCGCACAGTCGGGCAGCCGCATACAAAGGGGGCGGGGTTTATCCCGCCCGCTTCAACTGACCGACATTTCCCGTTTGCCCCACCTCCCGGCCATGTAGACAAGTGGACATCCCCGGGTTCGCCTCCGGACGTCCCCGAACGGCCTGCTTTCGGGGCGGGCCGCGGCACTAGGCCGTCTGGATTTTCCTGAAATCCGCGACCCCCGAGAACAGATCCCGGATCCGGGTGAGCAGAGCCAGGCGATTGCGGCGCACGCGCTCGTCCTTGTCCATCACCAGGACCGAATCGAAAAAGGCATCGACAAACCCGCGCAGCCTGGACATCGCCTCGAGGGCCGCGTCGTAGTCGGACCGGGCAAGGGCTTCGTTCACGATGCCTTCCGTATCGCTCAACGCACCGAACAACGCCTGCTCCGGCGCCGTCTGAAGCAATTCGGGTTCCACCGGCAGGGTTTCGGGTTCCTTGATGATGTTCGCCACTCTCTTGAAGGCGGCGGCCAGACTCTCGAAATCGGGCCGGGCCTTGAAGGCCACCAGTGCCTTTGTGCGAGCCACCGCATCCACCGGATCGTCAATCCCCACCGCCAGAGTCGCCTCCACCAGGTCCGCGGCGTACCCCTCCTGGCTCACCAGGTAGTGCAGCAGGCGGCCTCGGAAGAATTCCAGGACGTCCTTCCTGGCCGTCTCGGGCGGGACGGTCAGCTTGTCCGCCAGCAGCGGCAATGCCTTGTCGATGAGCTCGCAGAGCGATAGACGGAACGATTTCTCAAGGATGATTCGCAGAATTCCGAGGGTTTGGCGGCGCAGAGCGAATGGGTCCGCCGTGCCGCTGGGATTCAACCCCACGCCGAAGCAGGCCGCGATGGTGTCCATCTTGTCGGCTACGCTCAACAGGGCGCCTTCCATGCCTTCGGGAATCGAGCCACCCGCCCGGTTGGGCAGATAATGCTCGAAGATGGCCGCGGCCACCGCTTCCGGTTCTCCCTGGAGCCGCGCGTAGGCCCGTCCCATCACCCCCTGGAGCTCGGGGAATTCACCGACCATGCCGGTCACCAGGTCGGCCTTGCAGAGGTGAGCGGCTCTCAGGAGGGTTTCGAGCCGATCCGGTGCGATCCGCTCCCCCAGCCACCGGGCCAGGGCCGTGAAACGCTCCTTCTTTTCCCAGCTCGTACCCATCTTCGAATGGAACACCACGCCTTTGAGCTGCTCGACCCGATCGTCCAGCCGCACCTTCTGGTCTTCCCGATAGTAGAATCGCGCGTCCTCGAGGCGAGCCCGCACGACCCGCCCGTTGCCCGCGGCCACCAGCCGGGGGTCCCTGGGAATGGTGTTGGCGACCGTCACGAAGTAGCGCAGCAGCTTGCCGTCCGTATCGGTCACGGCAAAGTATCGCTGGTGCTTCTTGATCACGGTGATCAGGAGCTCCGGAGGCAGCTCGAGGTATTTCTCCTCGAATTCCCCGACGATCGGCTCGGGGTATTCGACAATCTGGGTCACTTCGTCGAGAAGCTCCTCGTCTTCGAGAATTCCGCCGCCGACTCCCACGGCCGCTTCCCGGATCTTCTCCGCGATGAGCTTCTTCCTTTCGGCGATTTCCGCAATGACGTAGTGCTTGGCCAGGTTCCGCGTGTGCGAGTCGTAGTCCGTCACGGTCAGCCATTCGGGACTCATGAACCGGTGTCCCATGGCCTTGTCGCCGCTTCGGATGTCTCCGTATTCGAGGTCGAGCGTTTCCCGGCCGAGGAGCGCGACGATCCAGCGCACGGGCCTGGCGAACGTCACGCTCAGCCCGGCCCAGCGCATGGACTTGGGAAACGGGATGTGAGCGATGAAGTCAGGGAGCATCTTCTCCAGGAGCGCCCGGGTGGCGGAACCGGATTCCTCCCGCAGGATGAAGAGATACTCGCCGCGTGGAGTCTCCTTGATCCGGATGTCCTCGATGGTCACTCCCTGGCCCCTGGCGAATCCTTCCGCCGCCCTGGTGGGCTTTCCCCCGGCGTCGAAGGCCGCCTGCTTCGGCGGACCGATGATCTCCGTCGTACACGCCTCCTGCTGCGTGGAAACGTCGGGAATGGACAGTATGAGCCGCCTGGGCGTGCCGGTGACGTGGGGCTCGCCGCGGCCCACCCGGTTCTCGTCCAGAAACCGCGTCATCTGCCGGGACATGGATTCCAGGGCGGGCGCGATGTACCCCGCGGGGATCTCTTCGCATCCAATTTCGATATAAAGGGGTTCTCCCACGATTTCCTCCATCGGTGTGTTGCGCTTCTACCATTTGTTGAGCAGCGGATATCCCATCGCTTCCCGCTGAGCCGCATACGCATGCGCCACCTGGCGGGCCATGCCGCGCACCCGGGCGATGTAGTTGGTGCGTTCGGTCACGCTGATGGCGCCGCGGGCATCGAGCAGATTGAATACATGCGAGCACTTGAGGCAGTAGTCGTAACTCGGCAGGACCAGGCCCTTTTCGTTCATGCGGTGCGATTCCGCCTCGTACATGTTGAAGAGCTGGAGCAGCATGTCCACATCCGCCTGCTGGAAGTTGTAGTGGGACCATTCAACCTCGCCCCGGTGATGAACGTCTCCGTACGTCACGTTGCCGCTCCAGATGAGGTCGTAGACGCTGTTCACGCCCTGCAGATACATGGCGATCCGCTCCAGGCCGTAGGTCAGCTCGAGGCTGACCGGACTGAGGGCGATGCCTCCCACCTGTTGAAAATATGTGAACTGCGTGATTTCCATGCCGTCCAGCCAGACCTCCCAGCCCAGCCCGGAAGCGCCCAGCGTGGGGGATTCCCAGTCGTCTTCCACGAACCGGATGTCGTGTTCCAGCGGATCGATGCCGAAACTGCGGAGGCTTTCCAGGTACACCCCCTGAGAATCGGGAGGGGAAGGTTTGAGAATGACTTGGTACTGGTAGTAGTGCTGGAGGCGATTCGGGTTTTCGCCGTATCGGCCGTCGGTGGGCCGGCGCGAAGGCTCGACGTAAGCGACATGGTATGGTTCGGGTCCGATGACCCGCAGAAAAGTGGCGGGATTGAAAGTCCCAGCGCCCACTTCGAGGTCGTAGGGCTGCTGGATCACGCACCCGCGATCGGACCAGAATTTATCCAGAGCAAGGATCAGTTCCTGGAACGTCATTTCAGACTCCTGCAAACGATTTGCAAATCCCACCGGTCTTGGACACGACCGGCAAAGAAGGAAAACACGCGCTCAACCCCGGCAAAAGGAAGTCTTTTCGGATCGGCTGTAAATTTTGATGTATAGGCTCTTAAGCATTGGATTGTCAAGGTGAAACCGATCCGGAGAGAGCCCTGCGCGAAAGGACCGCCATCAACATCCGGCAGCCGGTGGAGGGAATCCCGAGAAGGAGGAGGGAACGTCGAATCGAGGAGGATCAGCGGGGGGAGGAATCGATCGGCACAAAGGCCGGTCCGGGAGCAAGTCGACGGGCAGTCCGCGGATCACCGGCCAGGGGGGGCGTCGCGGAGCCCGATCGATCGATGCACAATGGGCATACCCTTCAGAATCCTCCCTTTCGTTCGGCCTCATCGGCGAGGTTCCGATAGATGACCGCCAATTCGCGGTTGCATTCGGCCACCGGTGCCCCGTGCCTGGCGGCTTCCTCCACGGCCCTTTCGGCATCCTTCATCTGGCCGTCCTCGCGCAGCAACTGTCCGAGAAACAGGAAGGCGTCTCCCCGGTCGGGTTTCAACGCGACGGCCGCCTGCATGTGAGCGATTGCCCCGGGCCGTTCTCCGAGGCTCGCGGCGATCCGGGCCGCCCTGAGGCGGGCTTCGAAATCCGTCGGGTTATATCGCGCGGCTCGTTCATACCGCCGCAGGGCTTCGGCGCGCTCGCCGGATTTCTCCGCGATCTCACCGAGCCCGAAACAGGCGTTGGCGCAGGAAGCGTCCCTTTTCAGGGCTTCCCTGAAGACCTCCGCCGCCTCTGCCGGGCGGTCCCGGCGGAGCAGGAAGAATCCGTACTGGCTCAACGGGGCGGAATCGTCCCGTGTTGCCTCGACACCGCGGCGAAACAGCCGTTCGGCCTCCTCATGGTCTCCGGCCTGTTCCCGAATGGAAGCCAGGTTCACCCACGCAGCGGCATAATCGGGATGTCTGTCCACCAATTCCCGGTATATTTTCCCGGCCTCGTCCATTCTCCCCTGGTCCTGGTAGATCACGGCGAGATTGAACTGCGCCTTCGGATCCCCCGGGTTTTGGCGGATGGCCTGCCGATACCCCTCGACGGCTTCCGGCAGCCGGTTCCTCCGGTGCTGTTCCACGGCGCGGTTGTAGTGGTCCGCTTTGCCCGCTGCGCACCCGTTCAAGCTCCAGATCAGGGCGAAAACCAGCCCCAACGCGCATCGCAACCCCGAAAACGGCACCACCGAGCCCGAGGGACTTTCCCCCTTCCGTTCCCCACAGCCCGCGTGAACGGACGGGCGGGACGACATTTTCGTTCTACTGCTTCCCATGCGGTCCGATCCTTCCTTTTTCGCGCCATTGATCGGTGCCCTGGGCGGGATAGACGGCGAACGTCCCGTCTTCCTTCCACACGATCTTCCAGGGATGCGCGCGCAGATCCTCGCTCATCCCTTCCAGGTTGCGGGATGTCCCGCTGAGATGCCTGAACATCGATGCGACGTCCTCCTGGCTGGAAGTGAGCATGGAGCGGGCGACCTTCACGGTGCTCTGCGCTTCGGCAACCCCCTGCCCGATTTGGGCGAGGGTCTCGTTGATCCGGTTCTCCACGGATTCGAGCCTTTTTTGCAGCCCGCGGTTGGTTTCCCGCAATTCCTTGAGAAGCGCCCTCAGATCCTTGCCGCCCTCCCCGGACGTCTCTTTCAGGTTCTCCGCAAACGCACTGATTTTCGCCAGGACCTTCTTGAGATCCTTGCCGTTGTCCCTCATGTCCACCAGGAACCCGTTGGCGTTCCTGATGGCATCGGTGAGCGCGGATTCGGTGCGGACTTCACGGACCAGCTTGTGGGTCTCGTTGATGAGGTCTCCCAGGCGGGCAACCACGGCGTGCCCGGTTTCCATCACTTCCGAAAGGGATGAGGGGCCTTTTCCTTCAAGGGTTTCCCCGGGACCCAGCAGTTCGGCGTCGGGCGAGCCGGGTGAGATCTCGACGTACTTGGCGCCCATCATGCCCAGATTGCGGATATCCGCGCGCGAATCCTTTCTGACCCTGGCATCGGGACTGATCGTCACCGTCACCGCGATGCGATCGCTGGCTCCCTGGGCGATCCTGATATTCGAGACCTCTCCGACCTCGAGCCCCGCGTACCATACCGGAGACCCTTTCGTAATGCCGTCAGCGTAAGGGAACAGCAGTTCGATGGTCTTCTTTTTGTACCAAAGCGACCGAAGATCGCTCACAGCGAAGATCCCCGCCATCAGCACGACAAATGAAACCAGAATGAGCAACCCGACCCTGATTTCCGACCGAAAAACCTGCATCAGCCATTCTCCGGATACTTAGGGGTCAAACCTACACTTTTCACATATTTACATTTTTCACAAATCGTCATGAGCCCGGGCTCACAGCGAAGCATGAAAATTTCTCAGGCCGAGGGTATTTTCACACAAATTATCATTCGCGGGGGGCACCCTTGAACGATGAAGATCGGCCTCACGACCGCGTGACCCGAGGCCGCCCGATTACATTTTCTCCGTGACTCGACAGAGAAAGCTCCGCCCACGATCACTCCATGTCCAGGAGGTCTTCGAGGTAGTCCCGGCTGGACTGGCGCAGCGGTATAGGCCCATCGGGGCTGCCCGCTATGAATTGCTGGACAAGCGGGTCGGTGGATTCCCTTATCGCTTCCGGAGGACCGTCGGCCACCACCTTGCCCCGGTAGAGCACCACCATCCGGTGCGCGATCTTGAACGCGCTTCGGGTATCGTGGGTCACCACCACGGACGTGATGTTCATCCGATGACTGAGGTCCATGATGAGTTGATCGATCACCCCGCTCACCACCGGGTCCAGCCCCGAGGTGGGTTCGTCGTAAAAGACGATCTCGGGATCGAGCGCCAGGGCTCGAGCCAGGGCCACCCGCTTTTGCATGCCGCCGCTCAACTGGGAGGGCTTCAAGTGTTCGAAATCACGGAGCCCGACCAGTTCGAGCTTCATTTTGACCATCACCCCGATGATCTTCTCGTCGAGCTTGGTGTGCTCGCGCAGCGGCAGGGCGATATTGTCGTGAACGCTCAGGGAATTGAGCAGGGCTCCCATTTGGAAGAGCATTCCGAAGCGCTTCCGGTAAGCGTCCAGCTCGGTTTCGTCGAACCTGGTGATGTCCTTGCCCTTCACCAGAATCTCACCCGAATCGGGACGCATGATCCCGATGAGATGCCGCAGGAGAGTGGTCTTGCCGCAGCCGCTTCCCCCCATGATGGCCGTCACCTTGCCCGTTTCCACGGTCATGTCGATCCCGTCCAGGACAACCCTGCCGTCAAAGCTCTTCACGAGCTTACGAACCTGAATCATCGGCTGGTTTTCGGCCATCGCACCGCAACCCGTCACTCAGAAAAAGAGATAGAAAACGGTGGTGAAAAAACAATCCGCCAGGATGATGCTGATCAGGGACGTCACCACGGAAATCATGGTGGCCTTGCCCACCCCTTCGGCACCTCCACGCACCACGAAAGCCATGTAGCAACCGACCATGGCGATGATGCCGGCAAAGACCACGCTCTTGGTCAATCCCGTGAGGATATCCTTGAGCAGCAGCGCGTCAATCGTATTCTGGATATAAAGCGAGGAACGAATCCCCACCGCCGTCGTGCCCACGGCGTAGCCGCCGATCATGCCGATCAGGTCTGCGAGAACGGTGAGGCACGGAAGCATTACCAGCATGGCGATGAACCGCGGCACGACCAGGTAGGCGACGGGATTGATCGCCATGACTTCCAGCGCCAGGATTTCCTCGGTGACGAGCATGGTCCCGAGCTCCGCCGTGAAGGCCGCGCTGACCCGCCCGGCAACAACGATCGCCGTCAGCAGAGGCGCCATTTCCCGGGTTAGGGCCACGCCGGCGAGGCTGGCCGCATAGTTGATCGCCCCGAATTTTTCCAGCTGGTAGGCGGTCTGAAGCACGAGAATGATGCCGATCACGAAGGACACCAGCGCAACGATAGGAATCGACTTCACCCCCACCTCATCCATCTGGATCAGCGCCGCCCTGAGACGCAGAGGTTTGCCCTGCAACGGCTTGACGATCGCCCATCGCATGGTGTCCCGAAAGAGGTAGGCGATACTGGTCAAATGCCGCAGGAAAAGAATCGTTGTGCTCTCGGAGCGTTCATGGGCAGCCGATTCACTCACGCCTTTCCTTCTCCTTCAAAGAGCCCCTCCAGGCTGGGAATCATTTCGAAGACATTCTTCAAATAGGCCAAATCGAACACGGCCTCGACCGCGGGAGTGGCCCCGGCCAGGGTGAAGCGGACGTTGTTCTTGCGGGAAAGCTGAAGACCCTCCACAAAAGTAGCGATTCCGGAACTGTCCACGTAGGGAACCCGTGACAGGTCGACGACGATGTGCGTCGGTTCGTCCTTGAAGAGGGGCAGCAGAGCGTTCCTGACGTCCGGCGAGTTGCTCATGTCCAACTCCCCTTCCAGGCTCATGACGAAAACCCGGGCATTTCTTCTTGCGACCTCAATTTTCACTTCCTGGGCTCCTCCCTGTGGGTTCTGTATTTGACGAGCCTGAGCAACATCCCTCCATCGGCAGGGATGTCGTAGGTGATCTCATCCATCGCGCTCCTGATAAAGTGCAGTCCCAGCCCGCCGGGCTTGACTTCCTGGAGATCCCGCGGTGCGAAACCATCCGGGTCCGCCGGAATCCCGAAGTCCCTGATACCGATCTCGAGTCGATCCTCGTGGGCGGTGAAGGTGATGACAATCCTCTTGTCCGGGCTGTTCGCGTAGGCGTGGCGAATCACATTGGTGCAGGCTTCATCCACCGCCAGCACCATCCGGTTGACGTCCTCGGGCGGATAGTCCATGCGTTGGGCCAACCGTTCCACAACCCCCCGCACCAGGAAGAGCGACGCCGGATCGGTCGGAATGTCAAGAATAACCGGACCACTGAGTTGCAGCAAGGACATTATGGTTTCCCGACCCCTATCAGAACCATGGTTGTGTCGTCCGCCGGAGGACACTGCCCCACGAACTCGTTCAAGGCATCCATCAGGCGACGGTGCACTTCCGCGATCCCACCGCGTGCCGGACATACCGCCGCCTGCACTCGTTCCCAGCCGAACCGCTCCCCGCACGCGCTTTTCGCATCGACGAGGCCGTCCGTAAACAGCAGCAGGCGATCCCCCCGCTTCAACCGCAGGCTCCTGGAAACGTAGGCGCAGTCGTCCAGGATTCCGAGGGGAGGGCCGCCTACTCCCCGAACCGGAACAAATTCCCCGCCCGCCTCGTTCCAGAGCACCGGCGGAATATGCCCCGCGTTGACGTAATCGATTCTCGAATCCGAGGAATCCAGGACCATGTACAGCAGCGTGACGAACATTCCCCGGCGGCTCTGTTCGAACAAAAGCCGATTCATCTGCCGCATCAGGATGGCCGGCTCCTTTTCGCGGACCGCCAGCAGGCGGAAGTCGGACATCAGCTTGGCCATGCACAGCGCCGAAGCGACCCCCTTGCCCGAGACGTCTCCGATGAGAATGCCCAGGCGGTCTCCACCGAGCGGGATGAAATCGTAGAAGTCTCCCCCTATCGCGAGGGCGGGCCGGTAGTGGGCATGAAACGTGTACCCGGGCATCTCCGGAATACTCTGGGGCAGGAAACTCAACTGAATGCTCGTGGCGAAAGCGAGGTCGCTCTCCATCTGCTGTTTGCGCAAAAGGTCCCGGTGCATGCGCGCGTTCTCGATGGCAATGGCCGCATGATCGCACAGCAACCCCAGCGTTTCCTCGTCCTCCGCCACAAAGGACGTTCCGTCCAGGCGGTTGATGACCTGGGAGACCCCGATGACGCGGTCCTTGATCTTCAGCGGCACGCACAGCATCGAGTGTGTCCGGTAGCCGGTCTTGCGGTCGAACTCCTGGTGAAACCGGGCGTCGCGGTAGACGTCTTCGATGAGCAGCGGCTTGCCGGTCTGGAACACGTGGCCCGCAATGCCGTCCCCTTTGCGCAACCGGAAGCCCGCTTTCAGTTTCCCGGCCACTGGTCCCTGCGCCACCGCGAACACCAGCTCGTCCGTGGCTTCGTCGACCAGCATGAGACTACAGGCATCCGCCTTCAGGATGGACCGGGACGTGGTCATGATGTTTTCGAGAACCTCGTCCAGCTCCAGTGTCGAATTGATCAGAGCGGATGTTCTGAAACATTCCCTAAGGTTATCGATGCGCTCGCGGTACCGCTCCATTTCCGCGGCATGCAGGCCTTCGGGCTCCCGTGTTCCCGATTCCATGCCACCCCCCCGTGATCGTCATCCGGCGTTACCGACAGACGCCGCAGCCCCAATCCGGCCTGCGGCGCGGCCCAAGGTTGCGGGTCTCAACGCCACCGCCGACTATTCCTGCTTCACAATGTTCACAACGGCTCCGTCGACGAGATGTTCCCCTCCTTCGATCACAACCCGTTCGTCACCCGTCAAGCCCTTCTTGATCTCGATCGTCTCGCCCGACTCCGCACCCGTTTCAACCGGCCGGGCAAAAACCTTTTTCTGCTCCGGAACGCAGACATAAACCACGGCGACGCCCTGATCGTTCCGAACGACGGCTTTTCCGGGGACCGTAAGGATATCCACGGTCTTGTCATTCTCGATGCAGACCTCGGCGCTCATCCCGTCGCGCAGGATTCGCTTAGGGTTGTTCACCTCGATTTTCAGGGGAAAGCCACCTGTTGCGGGATCCTCCCTCAAGCCCACCATTTTCACCTCGCCGGGAAAAGTCCGTCCAGGCAAAGAAGGAATCAGAACCCTGGCGGATTGATTTTGTCGAAAATGAACGATCTCTTGCTCCGGAACGGTCACCCTCACATTCACACGATCGATGTCCACAACGGTGAACACCGGATACCCGGCGACGACCGTTTGTTCCGGCTTGACCCGGCGACTCACCACCACGCCCTTGATCGGACTGGTGAGCCGAGTCTCCGTCAAGCGTCTGCGGGCCGCCCGGAGTCTGCTTTCGGCGCGAACCAGAGCCGCTTTGGCAGCCTCGCTCGCCGTTTCATACTTCTTGAAATCGCTGGGAGAAAGGCTTTTCTTCTTGTAGAGCCGTTTCATGTGGCGATACTTGGCCTCAGCCCGTGTGGCCTTGACCCGAGCCTCGGCGCTTTTGTCGATGGCGGCGTCGACGGCCTGTTTGAACGGCACCGCGTTGAGCTCGGCAACGACCTGTTGCGCCCTCACCGCATCGCCTTCCTTGAAGTGCACTTGGACCACCTTACCGGGAACCCTGAACGCAAGGTCCACCTTTTCTCTTGCTTCCACAGTGCCGCCGGCATTGAAAACGGATGCCCGCCTGCTCTTTTGAACGGTCTGCACGCGCACGGAAACGACATCCGGCACCTGTCCGGTTTTCCCGGCAGACTGCTCCGAATCCCGACATGAGGTCGAGACGAGAAAAAGAAGAGTGATCGACAGGAGCAGTGCCCTTGACGGCATAATCACCTCATCAGGATATTTCAACATGCCAGTCAGTTCGACGCATATCCGGCATTTTACGCGATATGCACCGGGGGCGGCCATCCGCTGCCCCTCCACTGTGTGAATGGCTTCATATATCCTGATGTCCGCCGTTGTGCAATGCCGTACTCGCTCGAACCGGAAAGACCTTCGAGTATTCCGGCCCGGAGCCGCCGTCCGCTGTCGGCGCCGGGGACACACCGCACTGCCGTCAGCCGGAGATTTCGTTCGATTGCGGCAGGGGCGTTCCTTTTGACGTTGGGGGTCGAAGAGAGGGGGAGCGGGGGGCACTGCAGCGGGTTGCGGTCGGACCCGTTCCCGGCAGCTTTTCGCGGCTTGGATCACCCGACTTGCCGTGACCGGATTGCGGAACTTGACGCACACAACTCGGGCAGCAGCGGGCGAACGACTCCGGAGGAAGGTCGGAAGGGGACCGGACGGGGCCTCGTCGTCGGCCCGTCCGGCGCTTGCACGAAAAGCTGAACAGATGGAGCGCACCGTTTCATACCGGCCCACCTGGAAAACGGATTCCCAGGTGAATCAGTCTCGATGCCTCGCGGGTGCGGTGCGATCTTGAACGCGAATCGGCATCAGGCCGGCGCTTGTTTGGACACCATACAGTTGAACGTCTCTTCCGTCTCGTCCCTCCAGCCGCCCCAAAGGTAGGCGTCCTCGCGTTGTGCCGCGATCACGCGGAAGGCGTAACGCACCTGTTCCTCGTAAAACGCGCAATAGGGACTCGGAGCGTTCAGCGTGCCGGAAACCGCCTTGACTTCCGCCGGGCAGGGCGCGCCGCAGAAATGCCTGATCGCGCACCCGGCGCACGGCACGATTTCCTCCACCTTCCTCCCGGTAACGGCCCGAAAGGGAGCGCTCTCGAGAATGCCGGACAGATCATCCCGGAAGAGATTGCCGCCCTTGAACTCTTGAAAACCAATGAACTCACTGCACGGGAACACGTCGCCCTGCGCCGATACGGCGAAAAAGCACCGACCGCCTCCACAGGGCGAAATGTCGCACATGAGCCGCCGTCCCGTCGGGCCGATGATGCCTGCCAGCACGTTGGCAAAATTGGCGACAACCAGTTTTCGCCCGGTCTCGACGTACAATTCGTGCGCACGGTCCAGCGCACGGCAGAAACGCTCCGCCAGCACCCGGTCGGACGGTTTGAGGTCCCTGCCGCCCTGCTGCGTGCAGCGGACCGGGTTGAACATCACCGTGGCGATGCCCCGTTGGTGGTAGAAATCCACCATGGCGGGCAAAGTGTGGACGTTGCCGCGCGTCACCGTTGTGATCACATTGAAGGCCGGATAAGATGCCAGCTTCTCGATCACCTCCGAGACCCGCTCGAACCCGCCCGTTCCGCTCCAGTTCCTGCGCGTGAGGTTCGCCACGTCCGCGGTCGGAGCGTCGAGCGAAACCCCGATGCCGACGCCGTGATCCTTCAGGAAGGCTATGGCCTCGTCGTCCAGCAGCATCCCGTTGCTCTGGATGCCGAAGGTGAAGTCATCGCGGAACCTTTCCATTCCGGCGAAAATCGCTTCCTTCGCCATCAGCGGTTCGCTTCCGTGGAAGATCAGCTGGGGCCGCGCGCCCGCAGGCATGATCCCGCAAAACCAGGACTTGAGGCGTTCCAGGGCCGAGCAGACCTCCTCCGGCGTCATGGTCTTCCCGTTGCGACGCAACTCCTCCGGCAGGTAGCAATAGCTGCAGTTGAAGTTGCACCGGTCCGTCGGGTTGAAGTAAACGGCCGAAGGCTTCAGGCCGAAGCGAAGATGCCCCATTTCCTCCCGGAAGGAATCGGCCCGGGCGCGGAGGTCGCCGACGAGCTCCCCGGCAAGGGCGTTGCCGAGGGCATGGCGTTCGACCAGCGCCCACCAGGCCAGGTCCGGTTCGACGACAGCCACCCGGTTCGGGTCGCCGAAATCCAGGACGGCCAGACCGGGCCCGTAACCGGTGTTCGCGTACAGAGTCGAAGGACTGTGTTCTCGTGCGGTATTCATGGGTTTTCCTTACTTCCCGGCAGTCTCCGGGGTGAGCAGAATGTAATGGGACAGACCCGTTCCCGCGGAATTGCGGCAACGGCGGCGGTAAGAAATGATACGGGGTTCTTTCGTCATGTTTTGCTCCTTTCACGGTTTGTACGGCGCGCTCCAATAAAAAAACCCGGACAAGCCGCGCTCTCGCGCATGGCTTTCCGGGTTCCCTTTACCATCCGGACCCCGTCCAGGCTCTCCTGCAGGTCTTCTGACTCTCGGATCAACTGGGGATTCGCGGCCTTCCCTTCGAGGTGGACCCCGAAAGTGACCGAGCCTTCGCTCAGGGCAAATCCCCATCCCCGATCACAGCGGCGGGACCGTCACGGAATTTCACCGTGTTCCGGGATGCAGGAAAACGACGGATTCTGAACTGCGTCTTGTACATTGCCCAAAGAAGTCGACCGTTGTCAAGCGTTTTCAAGAGGCTTGCACGGCCGGTCGCGGATTCATCCGGTCGCGGCCGCGAACGATCGGTTTGGCCCGGGGACACGGCATGGCACGTCCGCCGCGCAATCCGGCGAGCCGGTGTTGAGCGATTTCGAACGCAATTATCCATGCCCCCTGCGACACCCGCGAAGCATGAAAACAGACTCACCCGGGGATTTGTTTTCCAGGTAATCGGCATCGGAGCGGAACGGAGCTCTCCCACCGGTTCCTTCAAGCTTTAGGCTTTTCTTGACGAACACCTCGCCGGTTACGGCTTCAACCGCCTCAGCGGGGGGGGCCGGATCACTCGGCCCGGCTTGCGTGGAAGCATCAATCATCGAGGAAGCAAAAAGGATCGCGCTCGCGGAAAATATCCAGTCCGAAGCTGTGGGAGACCGCGAGGCAGCCTCCGCAGGCGGGTCTGAGGGCACAGGACCGGCAGGCGCCGGACCCCTCCCGGTACCGACGAGCTTCCCTGGAATCGTAGACGGAGGCAATGCCGTCACGGACCACATTTCCGATCCGGGATGGGAAGTTGCGGCAGGCATGCGTTTCCCCGTCCGCAAGGACGGCAATGGAGTTGAAGGCGGCTCCGCACCCGTACCCGGAGCAGCCTCCGAAGAGGGAAAGGCCCCGCTTGCGCCGAACGATGTTGAGGAGACTGTCCTTGAAGCTGATAGTGGGATTGTCCTCGGATGCGTCCGCAAAGGCCTCCAGAAATGCGGCGAAGTCCTCGAGAGCCGGCAGGTCCGGATTCGGTCCGTCCTCGGATCGACTCAGACGTATGAAAGTGAACAGGTCCGCCCATCCCCTCAGCAGCTCGGCAAGCGGTAGAATGTCACCCATGTTGTCACGGGTCAGGGTGAGCATGACCATGGAGTAGATATCGAGATCACGCAGTATTTCAAGGAATTCCAACACATTGTCGAAGTGGCCGGTACCGCGGACGGAATCGTTGCGCTCTCGCAGTCCCTCCAGTCTGACCTGGTAGTAAATCGGCCGCTCGATGGCGACCAGTTCCTCGATCCGGCGCCGCTCCACGGGATTGCCCAGGATGGCGAGGATGAAGTCGCGTTCGGCCGCCGCACGATACAGCTCCCCAAATCGTGGATGCAGGAAGGGATTCCCGCCGGTGAAAGAGACCTGTCCGCGCACCCCCCGGTTTCGACAGAATTCGTAGAAGTCATCGAGAATGCCCACGGCCTGCGACAGCTCCAGCTCCGGCCGGCCGTCGCGTTCACGGCAGTCGCGGCAGTGAAGATCACACGCCTGCGTGATGTGCCACTGAAGGGTGAAAACCGAGCAGGAGGAGAAATCTTCTTCCGTGGTGCCGGTCAAGGGCAGGACGGGAAAATTGGATGGATCACGCCTGATGGACGAAGGCGGAGCCAGGAGCAGGCCTCTTTTCACCGCATGATCCAGAAGGGCGTCCACCACGTAAACCGCCACTCCCGCCCTTGAAGCGGCTTCGCGAGATGGAATCTGCTCCGCAACGAGTTTGAGCGCCATCAGGTCTTCGTCGTGGGCCGGCCGCGCCGTGATTCGACCGTTTTCCGGGTGCCGCCAGATGAGCACGAATTCTTCGCGGTTTTCAGGAAAAACATCGGTGCCGTCCACATTGAAGCGAAGCAGCGATGCGAGGTTGCTCCAGGACAGCCGCAGCAGAGCCAGAGCGGGGTTCACCGCAAGCTCGCAAGCCGGCCGCGAAGCTTCGACGTCCACGTTGCTCACCGTGTGGAATGCAAACTCGAGCCTCGCCAATTCCGGCAGAAAAGCGGGAAGCGCAAGTTCCCGGACCAACCGGCTCAGGCTCTTTGGAAACGCCGCCACATCCATAACGTTGTCGCGGGTCCGTTGGAGACTTGCCCAGGCTTCATCGTCCAGGAACTCGCCGCACGCGGGATATGTCGCTTCGATCTTTCGCCGATATGTTTCGTCCACCCAAACGTCCTTGTGTCCGGGGGCTCCCCCGCAACTCCCCCACAATCATTGAAACGGCATGAGCGAAACACCCTTCATACAATTCTGCGTTCAAGATGAGCGCGTTGGGCGGGACGGCATAAAGCCTTGCCCACCGTCTGACGGGCACATCGATCCGCATGCAAGGGGCGGGGTTTATCCTCGCCCGCGTCACCTCCCGATGGGCAGGTGTTGTGTCATCTTGAACGTACCCCGGTATCAGTCGGCACCTGCCGCGGGGCTACCGGGGGCCGGCGGCGCACGAAAGCCGCTACACCGTTCCCCGTATGCCGGGCGAGTGACGCCGGGAAAACCGCGGTTTCTCGCCACCGATGCACGCTTCCATGAACGGGAGCAGATGATACTCCTCACCTACTAAGGTCGGCTGAAGCGGATTTCCAATTAAAGCAAAACCTTACTGAAGCGGTTCGAGCCGGGTTCGCACGGGCGGGTCGCGGACCGGGAGAGCGCGGCGGCACCCCCGGCAATAGGCTGTGAATCCAATCAGTTAAGTCGATACACAAAATATCGTTGCATTCACGAAAAAAAACTCCAATGCAACCGCCGAATCACTGATCGGCGTCTTCGGCGCCGTTCCCTCGTTCCGCGCTTCCGAACGCGAACCGGCATCAGGGCGGCAATGGCGGGGCAAAGATGCACCCGGCCGGAAGCGCACGCTGTTTCCTTATCTTTGGGTATCGAGAGATTCGGTCGCCTCGGCGAGGGTGTACGACTCGACATGGGCTGTTGAGCGGGGCGTTCGAACGCGTGAGGCCGGCGAGTCCCGCCGGGCGTTGCGGCGGGCGGGAGGAAAAACGAAGAACATCGTCCGGACCCGGTCCATGTCCAACCCCGAGGCCGGCCAACCTTTTCGGGAGGCTTCAATCGCGGAGTTTCCGTGCCGTCGGCACCGGGAATTCCCCGGCCGTTCCAACCGGGGCGACCGTGCAACCCATAGGCATGCTCTCCCCCGGCAACCGGGCCCCCTACCCTAGAACAAGGCCCTGGTGAATTCCTCGGGATCGAAGGGCCGCAGGTCATCCAGGCTCTCACCGATGCCGATGTAGCGCACGGGGAGCTGCAGCTCATCTGAAATGGCCACGATGATTCCTCCCTTTGCGGTACCGTCGAGCTTGGTCAGAATCAGGCCGGTAACCCCGATTTCCTCCTTGAAGAGCCGGGCCTGGGACAGTGCGTTTTGACCGGTGGACGCGTCCAGAACGAGCAGGATCTCGTGGGGGGCCGACGGGTCTTTCCTGTTGACCACCCGTTGGACTTTCTTCAGTTCTTCCATGAGGTTCACTTTGGTATGCATGCGCCCGGCGGTGTCGAGCAACACGATGTCCATCCCCCTGGAGACCGCGGCGTCCATGGCGTCGAAAGCCACTGCAGACGGGTCGGACCCGCTCTTTTGCTTGACCACCGGAACGTTGACCCGCTCCCCCCAGAGTGAGAGCTGCTCGACGGCGGCCGCCCGGAAAGTGTCCGCCGCCACGAGCATCACCTTGAGCCCCTCACTTTTGAACTGGTGGGCGAGCTTGCCGATGGTCGTGGTCTTCCCGACACCGTTCACTCCGATGATCATGATCACGAAGGGACGCGCCGAACGCGGATCCCAGGCGGAACTCTCCACGGAAAGGATCCGGGTGATCTCTTCCCTCAATTGATCGCGCAGCTTCTGGGGGTCCTTGAGCTCCTGTCTCTTGATCTTGTCGGCGACCTTTTCCAGGAGGAGTTGAGTGGTCCGCACGCCCAAGTCCGAGGTGATGAGAACCTCCTCGAGCTCATCGAGCAGGTCCATGTCGATTTTCTTCCGGCCGAGGACCAGCCGGTCCATGCGGTTGATGAACTGTTCGCGGGTCTTGTGCAACCGGTCCCGCAAGCGTGAGAAGAATCGCCTTTTCCCGGAAGCGGCTTCCTCGCCGGCACCGGTTTCATCGTCCACTCCAAAGACCGCCTCTTCAACTTCCACCGGAGATTCATCGGGCTCCTCCCCGGCGCCCGGCGCGATGTCGAGCACCTCTGCCGGTTCGACCCGCGCTTCCGCCTTCCTATCCGGAACGGCTTCCTGGGCGGGCGCGGTATCGAGCGCAGCTTCCGGCTCGGCCCGCACCCCTGCCGCCTCCATCTCCACCGCGGCGGTCGGAGCGGATTCTCCCTCGGCCGCCTCGGGCTCCGCCTCCGCAGCCGACGGCAGCTCGGCCTCCGGCTCCCGATGCTCCTCCCGCGGAACCTCGGCCGTCTTGCTTTTGCGCCTGAACCATCTGATCATGTTTGCGGCATTCCTCCCGAAACAGGCAAGTCATGGAAAACGGCATGCGAGCAGGCGCACCGTTCCCCCCGTCCGTCCGGATGAAATCTCCCCGGACCGGTCCACAAGCAGGGAAGGTTACGGTCGTTCAGCCCGCCCGCGCCATTCATGAATCACCTAATCGTCATAATTTTTTCCATCTTTCGCCTTTTTGGTCGCCCGCTCACGGATTTTGCTCTCGGTCCATTCAGCCGGATCTTCCATTCGGGTGCCCTTGGGACCCAGATCGTAGGAACCCGCCTGGAGAATGGCATCGATGGCCAGCGGCGCGGTGTCCCTGGCATTGAACACATTGGTGAGCAGCTCGTAGACGAAATCTTCCACGCCCTTCGCCATCCTTTCCCGTATTTCTCTGGGGAGACCGAAGAGCTTATTCTCGAAAGGAAGGTTCAGTTTCTTGTAGTCGCCCTTTTTCAGCCCGCTGTTCTTGGCATACGCCACCATCTCAGCCCACATCTGATCGGTCATGCCCTGGTCCGACAATTTGACGAATTCCCCATTCTCGTCCAGGAAGGCATTGCCGTATTCGTTCACCTTCACTCCCCACGTGAGCATTTGCAGGGCTGTGGCGACATTGGCCTTGGTGGTGCGGGTTTCCTGAGCAATCTGCCTCAGGCGTTTCGAATCGTTGCCGGAAGTGCCGTGCTGAGCCCCCGAAACCTTGTACTTGGCCAGAGCGTTGTGGATCTCCACCGTCAAGGGCACCTGTATGCCCGCCGCACTCTCCTCTATGCCATGGGTCGTGCCGTTGTTCAGTGCGATCCAGTCCGGAAAAATGTCGTGGGCATTGAGCCCTCGGATGAGGAAAAGCGCCTCGTCAACCGTCGAAAGCCCTTCTTTTCCCTTGATTTCACCGACTTCGGTTTCATACCCAGCCCACTTGGGAACATAAGGATTCAGAGCAATATTGGCCAAAAGGTTCTCGTCGTCGGCAAGGTGCGAGGCATCGATGGCGATGGAGGTAATGCCCGCATCGAACATGGACGGGATCTCCATTTTGGCCGTTTCGACGTCCCGGGCACTCTGGATTCCGTAATGGTCGGCATGGACGGCCACGGGCACGGTTATGCCCAGTTCATTGCAGACGGCATCCACCTGCATCGCCATGTTCCAGAAGTTGGTCGCGCAGTAGGCCTTGGCTCCGCCCTCGGATTTGGCGATCTCGATAATGATGGCTGCATTCGCGCGTTGCGCGGCCCGCAGCGCCCCTCGGATGACGAAATGGCTTCGGCCGTTCGCCGCAATCGTCATGGCCTTTCCTTTTGCCGTCATGGCCCGATCGATCACCTTGCCGCTGACAATCAGCGCCCTGGAGTTGGGGAAGAGCCTCACGATATTGGGGGGACGCCCGATTTCAAGTGCCTTTTGAAACGACATGCCAATCCTCCTTTCCTTTCCGGCTGCCAATGGCAGGACTCCTTGATTGCAGTTGCCTCTATGCTTGTTTGATTTCAAAAAGGTTTCCGTCGTCATCGCCGGCGAAAGTGATTACGGAACCTCCTTTGGGAACCTGTATGACCATCACGTTCAAGCTTTTACATCGTTCGAGAAATGAACCCATATCAGCCACTTGAAGACAAACATGGTCGATACGCCGCTCATTGCCCCGATGACGATTGTATATGAAGATCTCGAAATGGACGTATTCATTCTTATAGTCAAAAATCGTCAACTCGGAATCAATGTTGAATATCTCCGAAGATAGTGAGGACGGCAAAACCTTTGGTCCTGACTTTTGACATTCGAGAAGACTTTTGTAGAACTTATCGGCATTTTCCTCAGAGCTGCATGCGAGCGCAACATGTATTAATTTCATCCATTTCTCCACATGCAATACAATTACGTAGAAAATAGACTCCAGGGTGAAACTGTTTTCATGCTTTGTGGGTGAAGCGCAGCCTCATGGATAATTGCGTTCAAAATGATACTCTAAAAGCGTGGGGGACGTATCCCCCACACCCCCTCGCCGCTTCGCGGCTCCGTGTGGCGCTGCGGCGGCGGCCTTCGGCCAGTCGCCGACAGCGCCGAGCACTCGGCCTCACGCGCTTGCGCGTGTGGCCGAAACTTGGGGGGTGCGGGGGAATCATTCCCCCGCTCTTTTGTGCTTGAAAGATCCATCTTGAACGCACCTCCGTACAAATCACTTCTTTACCGCTTTTCTATGGTACATAATTCCTGATCCGTTGTGTTAATCAACAGGCTCAAATTTCATTTGGCTTGATGATTACCTTGATTGACTCGTTGGCGTCTATAACCAATTGAAACCCTTTCGCAATATCACGCAAGGGAAGTCTGTGCGTGATCATATCCTCCACCTCGATTCTTCCTGACTCAAGGAGCTTCAGTGCATCATCAATATCGGGAGGCCCACAATAGTAGGAAGTGAGGATTCTGATTTCCCTGGTCCAGAAATCGTTCACAGGCACAACAATGTCCCTGCCCGGTCCCGGGACGGCGAAGAATACGATCGCGCCTCCCTTATCCACGCATCTCCACGCCTGTTCCACGGCGGAGACCGCGGATGTGCATATCATGACCGCGTCGGCCTTTTTGTCGCCTGCAGCCGCGAAACTTTCAGAAACATCGCCCGCGGCATCGACGATGAGATCCGCGCCGAGTTGTTCCGCGAATGCCAGTCTCTTGCGGTTCACGTCCGCCGCCACGACCCTGCAGTCCCGGGCTTTGGCAAGTTTCACGTGCAGCAGGCCCGACATCCCGCACCCGAGCACCACAACCGTTTGGCCCGCTCGTATTCCGGCAAGTCTCTGAGCTCTGACCACACAGGCCAGAGGCTCAATGAAAGTGCTTTGATCATAGGTGATGGTGTCCGGTAGATGATAGGTCCCCTTTTCCACAAGAATCTCGGGGACAAGAATATATTCCGCAAAGCCGCCGGGCAGCCTGACTTTGATTTCCGCGCACTGAGGGTAATGACCGTTCCTGCAGTAATGACACTCCATGCATGGAACCTTGGGAACCGCGAAGACCCTTTCGCCGACCTTGAATCCCGTTACGGAACTCCCGACCTCGACCACCTCGGCTCCGATTTCATGTCCCTGAACCAGCGGCGCCCTGGGCTTGCGGTACCATTCGACCACGTCGCTTCCGCATATGCCGCACGAAGCGACCTTCAAGAGCATTTCCTTCGGGCCGGGCCTGGGGGTAGCCACTTCCTCGATTCTGATATCGTTGTTGGAGTGCCAATAGGAGACTTTCATCTTCTCACAAACCCTCAAAGCTCCGTTACAGTCATTATCAGCCTTGATGCTTCAGCGTGTTATAAAGGTCGAACGCTTTTTGCGGCGTTTCGTTGTCGTGGACCACCGCACGCACGGCCTGAATCATGGCAACCGGAGCGTCCGACTGGAATATGTTCCGCCCCATGTCCACACCGGCCGCCCCTTTTTGAACCGCATTGTAGGCCATGGTCAAGGCGTCCAGTTCCGGAATTTTCTTGCCGCCCGCCATCACAATCGGCACGGGACACGATGCCGTCACCGTCTCGAATCCATCCTCGATGTAGTAGGATTTGACGTAATGAGCGCCGAGCTCGGCGCAGATCCTGGTTGCCAGCCTGAAGTACTGGGCGTCACGGGCCATGTCCTTGCCCACCGCGGTCACGGCGAGCGTCGGAATCCCGTAGCGAGTACCGAGATCCACCATTCTGGTCATATTGATGATGGACTGCCTTTCGTATTCCCCCCCGATAAAGACTTGCACCGCCATGGCACAGACATTCAGACGGATGGATTCCTCGATATCCACCGCGATCTCCTCATTGGAGAGCTCCTTGAGTATACTGGTGCCTCCGGAAACTCTTAGAACAATTGATCTTGAAGTGGATGGCGGCACAATGGTTCTTAGAATTCCTCTCGTCAACATCAACGTATCCGCATGGGGAACCAGAGGAAGTATGTTGATATCGACCCGTTCCAATCCTGTTGTGGGTCCTTGAAAATATCCATGATCGATGGCCAGCATGACAGTCCGTCCGCTGTCAGGATTGAATATCCGCGCCAGCCTGTTCTTCATCCCCCAATCCAGGGAGTTTGAACCCTTGAGGAAAAATCCATCTGTCTTTTGTGGGGTGTCGATATGGAATTTCTTGGCCTCCTTGATTTCATCTACATCAGGCATTTATCTTCCTCCTTTCCCGTTGTTTGCACTTATTCCATATTATGGGGGCCCGGCCGTCCACCGGGAGGCGCCGTCCGTGCTCTTTTCACCCATCCGTCGGATGGGCTCCGGCGGACACCGGCGCATGAGGCGCTCTGGTCGTTGGACCCTCGGTACGTCGCCCGTCCCGGATTATACCCCGCATTTCGTCAGTGTCGAGCAGACGGTCGTTCCACAGCGCGGGGGAAAGACCGGCACGAGCCCATGCCCGGAGGCAAAATGCATCGAGGCTCACGCCGCGCGTGCGAACGGCATTCCGGGACCGGATTTCCGCCCGGACAAGTTCCGATGCAACGCCGAAATCGGCAAAACCATACGATTCCCCAATCGAACATGCAAGCGATATGTCCATCAGACCGGTTTTTGCGATTCCAGGCCCCTCCACGTCCCCGAATTCCGAAACGCCCTCCCGCCCGGTGCCGCCGGCCTTGACCGCAAGCCGTTATTGGCCGGTTTTCCGAAAAAACGCCGTTTTCCAACACGCATTGTCGCGTATAATCCGGGGGTGATTTCGTTGAAACACAAGGCCGGAGGCGGGCACGTCGGGCCGCCCGGGTAAAACCGAACCGACGATGAAAGAGAGCCTATCGGGGGGCACGGGCATGCGCGAAGAAACGGCATTGCGGTCGGAATTAGTGGCAATCTGCAGGAAACTCGAACGTAAAGGGCTGATCGCCTCGGCCGACGGCAACGTGAGTTGCCGGGTGGGCGCGGACCGTCTGCTCATCACGCCAAGCGGCAAGCCCAAGACAGACCTGGAACCGCGCGACCTGATCGGGGTGAATGCGCTGGGAGAGCGGGTGTCAGGCCATGGCAGACCTTCCAGTGAAATCCATATGCATCTGGCCGTGTATGCTCAACGAAGCGACGTTTCGGCAATCGTCCACGCCCACCCGCCTCTTCTCACCGCCATGACCCTCGCGGGACAGCCTTTCCGCGCCGACATTCTCCCCGAAGTGTGGCTGACCGTCGGCACAGTGCCCACGGCCCCCTACGCGACCCCTTCCACCTCTGAGGTACCCGACTCCATTGCCCCGTTCATCGCGGACCACCATGCCATTCTGCTGGAGCGGCACGGTTCGCTCACTTTCGGCAGGACCCTCGGAGAGGCTTACCGGCGGCTCGAAATACTGGAGCACGCCGCGCACACCCTGTTCTACGCCTTGCTCATCGGGGGCTGTCCGCCACCCGCGATGCCGGATAAGGACAGGGAAAAACTGGACCAGGTGCGCAAGAAGCTCTTTGCGTGAAATGAAGCAGCCCCGGCCATCCCGTCCGGCCCGGCAGCGTATCGGCCGTGACGGTCCGAGCGCACCGACGGTCCCTGAAGGTTTCATGCCTTGAGTATTCTCGAATCCACCACGACCATGCCTTCCGCATACGCCAGAACGGGATTCAGATCGATTTCCACGATGTCCTCGTGTTCCTCGGCGATGCGGGCGATTTTGAGCAGGCCGTCCACCAGGGCTTCCTGATCCACCGGGCGCCGGCCACGGAATCCTTTGAGCAGCGGAGCCCCCTTGATTTCGTCGATCATTTCCAGGGCATCGTCCCTGGTGAGCGGAAGCAGCCGCATGGAAACGTCCCTCAGTATTTCCACCGTCACCCCCCCGAGCCCGAAAATGATCACCGGCCCGAACTGAGGATCCCGGTTCATCCCGAGGATGAGCTCAAGGCCCGGCGAAGCCATCGCGCTCACGACCACCCCCGGGATGCGCGCTTGAGGGTGATGGGAGCGGACCCGTTCCATCATCTGCGTGTACGCGGAGCGCAATTCCAGCGCGGAGAGGATGTTGAGGCGCACCCCGCCGCAGTCGGACTTGTGCAGGATGTCCGGCGAATCGACCTTGAGCGAAACGGGAAATCCCATTCGATGCGCCAGGTGAACTGCCTTGCCCGGGCTGTCGGCGAAGCTGCTGATGATGCAGTCGAAACCCTTGGATTCCAGGAATTGCAGCCCCTCGTAAAGGCCCAGCTGCACGCGCCCGCTCGCGACCGGGAAAGTGGTCTGGGCCTTTCGAGCCTTACTCTTCGGCGGAATCAACTGGGCAAGAGCCTTCACGCCCCTTTCAGGGGTCGGAAACACCGGTATCCCACGCTGGTGCATCTTCATTCTCTCGGCGCGTTCGACTTCCGCTCCGCCAAGGAAGATAACCAGCTCATTGGCCTCGGGAGTCACCACTTCCGACGCGTCCAGGATGGGGTCGCCGAAAATGATGCCCAGCGTGTCGTAGTAAGGCCGCGCCCGCTGAATCACCTCCTGGAACATCTTGGCGTTGGCGTCGCCGGTGAGATCCAGGGGATTGGACCGGATCGCGTGCGGCGGAATGACCCCTTCCAACTGGCCCGCGAGCTCTTCGGGAAGCGCCGAAACCGAGAGTCCCTCCTGCTCGGCCGCATCGGTCGCCAGAATCGCCGATCCTCCCGAAGTGGTAATGTAAAGGATACGGTTCCCGGAGGGAGGCTTCAAATAAGCAAAACCCTTGGCAAAATCAAAGAACTCCTCGATGGTCTCCGCCCGGCACACCCCGTGCCGCCGGAACAGCGAGGCATAGATTGCGTCCGCTCCGGCGAGAGACTTCGTGTGCGACTCCGCAGCCACCCGGCCCCCCGGGGTCCTGCCCGATTTGAGTACCACGAGCGGCTTGCTCAGCGTGCTCAACACGTCGCGGAACCGCTGCGGATCCTTTATCCCCTCGATATATACGGCAATGACCTTCGTGTTGGGATCGCCTTCAAAATATTCGATGAGATCCACTTCGTCGATGTCGGCACGGTTGCCCAGACTGACAAAGCTGGACACTCCCAGTTCCTCGACGGAAAACCAGTCCATCATGGCCGCGCCGACCGTCCCGCTCTGACTGATCACCGCCACCCGCCCCTTATGCGTGAGCAACGGCCAGGACGCGCACATCGGATGGTGAGGGTTGTTCACACCCTGGCAGTTTGGCCCAACCAGGCGGATATCGTAATTGGAGGCCACCCGTACCAGTTCCTCCTGAAGCTTCGCCCCTTCGGCCCCGGCCTCACTGAAGCCGCCCGTCACGATCACCGCCCCCTTCACCCCCTTTTCACCGCAATCCCTCACGGCCTGGGGCACCATACGGGCGGGAATGATCACCACAGCCATGTCGACCTGGTCCGGAATGTCCTTGACGTTCTTGAAACAGGTCAGTCCCAGAATCTTCTCCGCTTTGGGATTGATCGGGTAGAGCGCCCCGGGAAAGCCCCCTTCGATGAGGTTCTTCAGAATCTCGTGCCCCAGCTTCCCCGCGCTGTCCGACGCTCCGATAACAGCCACACTGGATGGGTGAAAAAACGACCACAAATCGTCTCGAGCCATGCCAAACCTCTCCAAGATCCAAAGAATGTCAGGGACATGTCGTTGTCGCTGTCTGCCCTGCCGAACCTTCTCCTAGGCCATCTTTGCCGCTTTCTCGGCAACCTTTGCATTGAATTTGTCGGCCTGGATGATGAACCGTTCATGCGTGGCTTCACCGATTTTCTCGGCTTCGTCAAAAGCTTCCAGGCGGAATGTCAGCTTCCGGCCCTCCACGGCAATCACTTCAGTACGCACGCGCACCTCCATGCCAAGGGGCGTCGCCGCGGTGTGCTTCAGATTCATCGATATCCCGACCGACTGCTCTCCAGGGCTCAGGTGCGCATTGATCAGCTCCGCGGACACCCGCTCCATGAGGCCTCCCAGGATGGGGGTCCCGAGCACGTCGGGAAGATTGGGATAGAAACGTCGAGCTGAGTGCTCCGGCAGGGACTTGATTTTCAGTTCGTGACTCATACCTGCATGAAAAGGTGTATCCATGATGTCTCCTCTCTCTACGGGGTCAAACCTACACTTTTCACAAATCGCCGTAGGACGCAAGCTGACAACGAAGCATGAAAATGCGCCGGCCCGGTTCATTTCCTCACGAAAAAAGGAATTCGGCGGCACAGCCGGGATTTCGGCCCGCCCCGGACTGACGGTTGTGGTTTCGCGGACGCACAGGAGTACAACCTTGCCGTCTCGCATCAAGTGATCGGGCCGAGGTGCCGCCCAAGTTCCACCACGCTTCCTCGAAAGCCGCGGCAGCCTCGCCACCGAAACCGCGAGCCGGCAGCCCCGCATCCCGGAATCGACCAAGCGGCCGATGCCGCTCCCGCTCGCAATCCGCTCTGAGTATGGGAAGTCCCCTCGCCGCTCTGGAGGAGGAGGATGATCGCGTTGTCACCTGAGGCTCAGCTTCGTACGGGTCATGAGGGGGGAGTCACCGCAAACGCTTTCTCGAGATCGGAGGAGGCACGGCCCCCGGAAAAGCCTTTGCCCCGGGGAAACTCCGCCTCCGCCCGTCAGTGAGATTACATTATGACCGGCAATGATAACAACCAAAAACGCACACCGATTGACTTTCCACCAATGTTTTCTTAAGTTTCCTCTTGCTGCCGGGAATTCGGGAAATGTTTGCCCTCAGGAATCAGTAGTCGATTGCAGTTATGACCGGAACGGCCTGGAGCAAGGCCGAATCGACACCCCACCAGGACATGGACTCAGAAAGGAGAGGACTTTATGTCGAAGACCGAGAAGAATTTGAAGGAGGCATTCGCAGGCGAATCACAGGCCAATCGCCGCTACCTGGCCTACGCAGAGCGCGCCGAGGACGAATTCATGCATGGAGTGGCGAAGCTTTTCCGGGCGGTCGCGGAAGCTGAAACCATCCACGCCCACAAGCACTTGCGGACACTCGGAATGGTCAAGTCAACCGCCGAGAACATCAAGGACGCCCTGGAAGGGGAAGTGCACGAATTCAAGAACATGTATCCGCAGATGATCGAGGAGGCCAAGGCCGAAGGCCAGAAATCCGCGGAGATCAGTTTCCACCACGCCAATGAAGTGGAGAAGATTCACGCAAAGCTCTATGAGAAGGCCCTCGAAGACCCCGCGAATTTCCCCGTCCAGGACTACTACGTCTGCAAAATCTGCGGCTATACCGTGGGCAAGGAAGCCCCGGAAAAATGCCCCGTTTGCGGCGCCAACCAGAAGGCGTTCAAGAAAGTGTGATTTCTTGGATTCATTTCCAATGCAGACTGGTGAATCATTGCCGCCGGCGACGGCGGGACGGGAGCACGTCGGCCCGCCCCGCCCGCTGCCGTCGGCTGAGGGATGCGTGGGAACCGGGTGTCGGCACGCGCAGCGGCGGATAGGGGATTGAGGTCAGCAGGCGGCCGGGATGATCGGCATGCCCGCCGGATCGGCCTCACGTATAAAATGGCGAGCTCCATCCAGGCTGATGAAGAAGCGGCCGTCATCTTCCCGCAGCAAAGCCGCAAACTGGTAGTACGCGGGGCGTGAGAATCGCGCTCGAAATCTGCCGTCATGCACCCGGCAATAGAGGACGTTGGCTCTCCCGACCCACAGGGTGCCGGGAGCCAGGGGATGCCGGGACGCACGATGGCGAAAGCTCAGCAGCACCTGTTCGCCCTGGCCGGTTTTCTCCAGGTCCACGCGGGAAATGACGAAAGGCGTATCGGCAACGTCCAGAAGACACCGGGAATTTTCCCATTCCAGCAGGAACCTCTCGCCGGAAGTCAGCACGAGATGCTGGAAAAACAACTCGATGATTTCATCCCGGACGATTCTGTTGCCTTCATGGTACCAGTCCCCCTCCTCGTCCACGAAAATCCCGCAGGGCATGATCTCCGACCGCTCCGATCGGGCGGTCCCTTCGGCCTCGGCCGGTTCGGCCTCAGTCGACCCTGCGGCCTCGGACGATCCCGACGAACTTTTCTCGTCCATACACACTCCCGCCATTCAGCCTGTTGAAAAAGCCCGGGTGTCCCCCATCGCGTCACTCGCGGAGACCGTCAGAACACTTTCCTGCTGTCCAGCAGCAGCGTCACCGGCCCATCGTTGACCAGGTGCACCCGCATCATTTCCTGGAACATCCCCGTGGCAACGGGAACGGCTTGTTTTTTCAACTCTTCGACGAATTCCCCGTAGAGTCTCCTGGCCAGTTCGGGAGGTGCGGCCCCCGCATATGAGGGCCGGCGGCCCTTGCGGCAGTCGCCGAACAGGGTGAACTGCGAGATGACGAGCACACCGCCTCCAACCTCGCGGACCGAGAGATTCATCTTGTCGGATGCATCGGGGAAAATCCTGAGATTCACGATTTTCTCTGACAGGTAACGAATGTCTCCCGAGCCGTCGTCCGGGCCAACTCCCAGAAACACGAGCACGCCTTTGCCGATCCTGCCGGTCTCCTCGCCGTTGACCGTCACGCTCGCTTCCGCCACTCGCTGCACCACCGCACGCACGCTCGACTCCCCGTTGTCCCGCCGCCTTCTTCGGTTCCCTCCTGGTCGTTTGACCCGGCAAAACCGAGAAGATATAGTGTGTACCTGACCGTTGCCGTATCCGCTGTCGCAATTCGGACCGGCCGAAGCAGTTCCCGGCACCCCCCGCGCCCGCAAGACGGGCATTGGTCGCACGACGGGGTGCGGGAACGGTTGACGTCAATTCATAACTCATACGCCGGGATCATGTCAAAAGCGCCATTCATTCTTCTCGTCAATCCATGGATCAGGGATTTTGCGGCTTTCGATCTCTGGGCGAAGCCCATGGGGCTGCTCATGCTCGGCGCGCTGCTGAGGCAGGGCGGGTGCGGCGTCGCCTTCGTGGATTGCCTTTCGCGGCATGACCCCGCCACCGAGAATGCACCGGACGTTTTGCCGGGTCGCGACCGCCCCCACGGGACCGGCAAATACCACCGCATGCGGGTGGCGAAACCGGAAGTCTTTTCGGGCTTTCCGCGCACCTACTACCGTTACGGAATCCATCCGGACAGCCTGAGAAGTCAATTGACGGCGCTGCCGGTGCCTGACCTGATCTGGGTCACTTCCGCCATGACCTACTGGTACGAAGGCGTGAAAGAGACCGTCGCCGTGCTGCGGGAAGTGTTCCCGGCGGTGCCCGTCTGGCTCGGCGGGATCTACGCCGCTCTGTGTCCGGCGCACGCAGGCAAGGCAATCGGCGCCGACGAAATCGTCACCTGCCCGCAGGGGGATCTGCCGGATCGCGTTCGCGCCGCAACCGGTTTCACTCTTTCCAATCGGGTCGCCTGGAGGCATTTCAGGACATCACCGCCGCCCGCGCTCGACCTTCTTTCCCATCCGGCTTATGCGCCCCTGCTGACCAGTCGCGGCTGCCCGTTCCGTTGCCCCTATTGCGCCTCGGGGGTGCTCTACCCGGCATGGGAACGCCGCGACGCCTCCGCCATCCATGGGGAGATCGTTGCGTGGCACCGCCGTTACGGAGTGCTCGACTTCGCATTCTACGACGATGCGTTGCTGCTCCATGCGGAAACCTCCCTCAAACCCGCATTGGAACAACTTGCCGTCGAAGACCGCGGGCTCCGGTTCCACACGCCCAACGCGCTGCACATCCGGGCGCTCACCCCGGACTGGTGCCGGCTGCTCCATGCCGCCGGATTCAAGACGATCAGGCTCGGGCTGGAGACACTCGCCGAGGATGAGCACCGCCGGTGGGGAGGCAAGGTTCTCACGGGCATGTTCGAGACGGCCATGAAAAACCTCTTCGATGCCGGCTTCGCTCCCGAACAGATCGGGGTCTACCTGCTCTGCGGGGTTCCCGGGCAGTCGCGGCACGAGGTGGCCCGCGCCATCCGCGCGGTCGCTCGGACGGGAGCCAGGCCGCGCCTGGCGGAGTATTCACCGGTTCCGCGCACACCCATGTGGGAGGACGCCAGGCGGATTGCACCCTTCGATATCGAGGGCGAACCCCTGTTTCACAACAATTCTTTTTTTGCCTGTCGGCGGCCGGACTTCACTTACGAGCACATGAAGGAGTTGAAGCTGATGGCGGGAGACCATGATCGAGAAGGGCGCGGAGGCGCGCTCCGCCCGTCGAGAGTGGAAACGAACGGTTGAGGGCGGCCGCTTCCGCCCGCGGGCGGCGACCGTCGGCTCGGAACACCCATGCCGACGGAATCAATGGAGTGGAATCAGCCGATTGACCTGGCGGTTCACACTCCTGTAGATGTCCTCGTCGGTCCCGTAAATTTCCACGATACATTTGTGATCGATCAGTTTCTCGATGATGTACGCGGTCACGTACAGGCTGATGAAATGAGGCCTGGGAACCAGGGTCCGGATATTGGCCGTCTGGAACTGAATCTCGAAATCCTCCGCAGTGAGCAGGGTCTGCAGCGAAAAGTGGATTTGGTGCTCCAGGTCGTCCTTGCTGGTCGTTTCCACCAGTCTTTCCTCGATAAGCTTCATGACGATGCGATCGGCCAACTCGTCGATGTGCTCACGCAAAAGGTTCACGGCGTTGTGCCGCTGCGATTCCTTCTCGTGGTCAAGCCGCGAAATGACGGCGGATTCTCTGGCATTCGGTCGATATTCTCTTCCCACGAAATTTCCTTTCTCATTGTAAGCCCGCGTGTCGGAACCGTCCCATGGTCCGGTTCAGCAAAGCGCGTTCAACCGTTTCACGAGGAAATGCTCTCTTCTGCAGGAATGATCGGATTTCATGACGCCCAAGACGCCACGGCCCACCCGCAGCGGGTGCTCAGCTCGCGCCCTCACCCTCGGGCCGGGCCTCTCCCGGCGGCAGGCCCCCTTCGTTGATCACGGAGGCCAGGTAGCCCGCCCCGAAACCGTTGTCTATGTTGACCACCGCCACGCCCGGAGCACACGAATTGAGCATGCCGAGCAACGCCCCCACACCTCCGAAACTGGCCCCATACCCCACGCTGGTCGGCACCGCGATCACCGGGCGCCGAACCAGGCCCGCGACCACGCTGGGAAGCGCCCCTTCCATGCCGGCAACCACCACGTACACGGAACCCTTCTGCAACTCGTCCCAGATGCCCAGAAGCCTGTGCAGGCCGGCCACACCCACATCGCAATATCGTTCGACGCTCTGCCCCATCATCTCGGCCGTGATCGCAGCCTCCTCGGCCACCGGAACATCCGACGAGCCGGCGCAGATCACCTGGACGATCCCCCGGCATCGGGGAATCACGCGCTCCTGCTCGTACGACAAGACTCTCGCCACCGGGTGGTAAACCGGCCCATCGATGTTCTCGAGAATGTGCCCGGCTTTCACGGCGTCCACCCGGGTGACCAGGACGTTGCTGCCGAACTCCTTCATCGCCCGAATGATCGAAAGGATCTGTTCGGCGCTCTTGCCCTCGCCGTACACCACTTCGGGAAATCCGCGGCGCAGTTTTCTGTGATGGTCTATCCTGGCAAACGAGAGGTCTTCGAAAGGAAGCTTCCTGAGGTAGGTCAAAACGTCCGAGAGTTCTCTCCGGCCTTCCTTGTAGTCTTTGAGTATCTGTTCCAGTCTCTGCATGTTCAACGAACGCCGAAAAACCTTTCCGGGAATGCCGCCAGGATCAACTCCACCTGCCTGGAAACCACTCCCCCCATCTTCTCCAACGCATTCCGCGCTCTTCCGCCGTATTCCTCGAGCTCCGGGAGCCGCCGGACCCAGAATCTCCAAAGGCTCGCCAATTCGTCGCTGTCGCTTACGGGGAAGCTGCACTTGGATTCAAGCAGGATTCTATGTTCATACCTCACTTTTTTCAAGTGAGGACCATAAAAAACCGCCTTTCCCCACGCCGCGGGTTCGAGAATGTTGTGTCCGCCGACGGGCTCCAGGGTTCCCCCACAGAAGATGAGATCCCCGATGGAGTAGAGCTCGAACAGAACGCCGATACGGTCGACCAGGACAACGGGAAAAACTCTCCTGCGCCCCGTCCCCTCGATGTCCGACAATCGGTGAAAGGCAATCCCGTGGCTCTCCAGCCACTGCACCATTTCGGGGATCCGCTCCAGGTGCCGCGGGACGAAGATGCCGATCGCTTCGGGGCACAACTCCCGCAATTTCCCGAACGCCTCCGGCACCTGCCGGCACTCCGCCCCCCGCAGGCTGCCCCCGATGACGACAGGCGCCTGCCGCGGGATATCGAGTTGCCTGCGCCAGCGCACGGGCACCTCCGGATCGGCTTTGGACAAGAGCCCGTCGTATTTCGAACTGCCGAGCACCAGGGCGCGTTCGGGTGAGGCTCCGAGACTCAGGACATTCTGCAGGTCTTCCTCCGAATGCATTGCCAACCACTCGAATTGTCTGAAAATCGGCTGGAAAACAGATCGCAGTCGGGCGTACCTGCGCGCCGAACGGTCTGCCAGGCGCCCGTTCAGAAGCACCGAGCGAACCCCGTTCATTCTCAGGAAGCGAAAAAGATTGGGCCAGAATTCACTTTCGAATCCCACGTACAAATCGGGTTTCAAGTGGAGGAAAGCTTTCCGCAGGACCGTCGGGAAGTCCAGTGGAAACGGGATGACGGGAACCGATTCGGGGAGCCGCGCGCGCGCGTGACGCAGCCCCTGGGGAGTTCCCACCGTGAGGACGGCGACGGCGCCCGGCAACCGCTCGAGGAAAGCCTGCACGGTGGGCACGGCTCCCGTCACCTCACCCACCGAGGAGGCATGAAACCACACCCTCGGGCTCCCGCCCGGGAGGATGTCCGCGGAATAGTTCCCGAGCCTGCCGGAAAGGAAATCGGGGGCATCGCGCAACTTGCACCGGAGATAGGGGAGTATGCCGACAGCGGCACCATGGAGGCCGATATTGTATAGATAGTCCTGCAATTCCAAAGGAACTTCCCCTCTCTCACCGATCGGCCGGGCGGAGAACTTCGGGCTCCCCGTCATGGAAAAACGTAGTACTCGTTTGTCCGGCCGCCGGATCCGCTCAGAACCTTTAGAATTATATTCGTGAATCCGCAACAGAATATTTTGGCACCGGGCTTTTTTGACTCCCCGGATTTTTTCTGTTTCACCCTCGCGGGTCCGGGTGATAATAGTCGGGCATGAGAAACGTCGGACACCCTTGAACGACGGGCGGCAAAGTCGATATCCACCGCGACCGCGAGAAAGGACTTCGGTACATGGCGGCAATCTCGAGAGTCATCGATCTTTTTACAAGCGATCAGGAATACATCGGCAAGACCGTCCGCGCTCAGGGATGGGTGCGGACCAAACGCGATTCCAAGGCGGGCGTGTCCTTCATCGAGCTCAACGACGGCTCCTGTCTTCGCAATCTGCAGGTGGTCGCCGACCAGGGACACCCGGAGTATCGACAATTGCTCGAAAGCATCACCACAGGATGCGCCGTCATGGTCGAAGGCTCCATCGCTTACTCTCCGGGAAAGGGCCAGACGATCGAACTGAAAGCGGACCGCATCACGCTTTACGGCACGGCGGACCCGGCCGTCTATCCCCTGCAGAAGAAGCGGCATTCCTTCGAATTCCTCCGGCAGATAGGGCACCTGCGGCCCCGCACCAACACCATCGGAGCCGTGAGCCGAGTCCGCAACCGCCTCAGTTACGCCATCCACCAGTTCTTTCAGGACCGCGGCTTCTATTACATCCACACGCCGATCATCACTGCCAGTGATTGCGAAGGCGCGGGCGAAATGTTTCGGGTCACCACGCTGGACGCGCAAAACGCGCCGGCGAAAGTCCCGGAAGAGGTCTACCGGGCGGATTTTTTCGGCAAACCGGCCTTTCTGACGGTGAGCGGCCAACTGCAGGCCGAGATCTACGCTCTCGCTCTGGGCCGCGTCTACACGTTCGGCCCGACGTTTCGCGCCGAGAATTCGAACACCAGCCGACACCTCGCGGAATTCTGGATGGTGGAACCCGAGATGGCCTTTTGCGACCTGGAAGGAGACCTGGAAATCGCCCAGGCGCTCATCAGGCACCTCATCGGCGTCGCCCTGCAGGACTGCGCCGAAGACCTGGATTTCTTCACCCGCTTCATCGAGCCGACTCTGCGCGGCACACTGGAGACCGTGGCGTTCAGTCCTTTCGAAACCGTGACCTATACCGAAGCCGTGCGGATTCTCAAAGAATCGGGCGAAAACTTCGAATTCCCCGTGGAATGGGGAAACGATCTGCAGGCCGAGCACGAACGCTACCTGACCGAGAAGGTTTTCCGAAAGCCGGCGGCGGTGATCCATTTCCCCCGCGCGCTGAAACCGTTTTACATGAGGGTCAACGATGATGGAAACACCGTGGCCGCCATGGACATACTGGTTCCCGGAACGGGGGAAATCATCGGAGGTTCCCAGCGCGAGGAACGTCCGGACATTCTCGTCGAGCAGATGCGCCTGAAGTCCGTTGCGCCGGAAGACTACAAATGGTACCTGGATCTGCGGGAGTTCGGTTCCGTGCCCCACGCGGGATTCGGCATGGGGCTCGAGCGCCTTGTGCAGTTCGTTACCGGATTGCCGAACATCCGGGAAGTCATTCCGTTTCCCAGGACGCCCGGCCATGCGGAATTCTGACACGACGGGCGAAGGACTCCGCCCGAGGGCGGAGTCTTTTCCGGCAACGCAGACCGGTCCCCGGCCGTATGGTTTTTTTGGACTTCATCATCTCGATGCTGCCTGTTAGTATATATGGTTTCAGGGGCAAGACCCGGGCCGGAAGGCTCCGGCGGCCTCGACCCGACGGGGCTGGGCGATGGCGTTGACTGCGGGAGCGGTCGTTTCCCCTTCCCGGGAACGGCTCGCGGCGGATCAACGGATGAAGTCCGAACGGGATGGTGAGAATGAGACTTCCTGAACTGGAAACCAAGTGCTGGATGTGCTGGGGCTCCGGCAAGATCGCATCCGAAGACCACGGCGGCGGCATGGAGTGTCCGGAGTGCGGCGGCGTCGGTTGGCTCCCCACGGCGGATGGGCGACGGCTGCTCGATTTCGTCCAGCGGCACCTCGGCATTGTCGAAGAAGGTGAAGACAACGAAACGCTCTGAACTCGGTCGGACCCCGGGCAACGTCCCGGCATGCCGTCCCCGTCGATCCTTTATTGCGACGGAACGGCGCGATTCCGAGCAGAGACGGGAAAGGACGGGGTTACTCTTTTGAACAAGAAAAGCGTCTTGGCGACATGCGGTTTCGCCGCCCTCGGGCTGGCGCTCGTGGCGGTCTACATGCTCACCCTGGCTGCGCCTTCGGAACCCGTGGATTTTCGGGGCGTCAGATGGGGCTCCGGCATCGGCGACGCTTCCGGGCTCACGCCGCTGGCCGAAGACGGAAACCTGAAGTCTTACGAAAAGAAGAATGAAGTATTGAAGCTGGAAGACGTGAACCTCGACAAGGTCATCTACGCCTTCTACAAAGACAGGTTCTACCAGGGCATCGCCTATTTCCGATCCGAGGCCGACCTCCCGAAGCTCAAACAGATCCTGACACGGTTGTACGGAGACCCGGTCCAGCTCGAACAGTCGACCAACAAGTTCTTCTGGAACGGCGAGAACGTGTCTCTCCTGCTCAGCTATGACGCGCAGTCCGGCACCGGCCGGGTCGCCTACCTCTACAAACCCATTCAGCTGGAGCTCGAGATAAAGAAATGATCGCCCCGAACTCATGGGCGGCACGCGCGACGCGTTCCGGATCGTTCATTCCTCGGCCGGTTCCGGGTGATGCACCGCCTTGAGGCGAGCCAATTCCGCGTAGGCGCTGTCGAGCATTTCCTGGGGCCGTTTCATGCCGTCATCCAGAGTGGCTGTTCCGATCATCGCCTGAATCAGGATGGCGGTATTCCGGTGTTTGAAGGGGGCTTTGCGGATCGTCCGGGCCAGGTAGGGAATCACCTCCCGCGCCTCCTCCTCCTCCACGCCGGGCAGTACCAGCACGAACTCGTCGCTCCCGTATCGACCCAGAAAACTCTCCTTCTCGGGCAGTATTCCGCTCAGCAGGCCGGCCACGTGTTTCAACACCTCCGTGCCGCTGTCGAAATCCTCCAGCTCATGGACGAAGTTGAAGTCGATGATGAGCAGCGACAGGGGCTGTCCCGTCCGGCGGGAGCGGCGGAATTCCCTTTCCAGGACCGTGTGGATCTGAAAGAAGTTCAGGAGCCCGGTCACCGGATCTTCTATGCCGAAATCCTTTACCTTTTCATAGGTCAGGCAGTTGTCCATGGCGAGCGCGATCTTGATCCCCAGCTGTTCGAGAAGATCGGTGCCGTCCCTGGGACGGTAACGATCCGCATCCATGCTGCCCAGGAACAGCCCCCCGAACAGGATTTCGTGGATGCTGAGCGGGATCATGACACCCGATCGAACGGGCGAAGCGGATTCCGGCAGGTATTCCAGAAGCTCCTCGATGTTCTCCTCGGAAAGCAGGAACGGTTTCGGCGAGACGTTCCACAGGGCCATGCCGATTTCGACGGGCAGCGACACGATCCAGGTCCCCGCGCTGACGGGTTCCCTGGTTTCGGAGAGGTCGGGAAAAAACCGCTCCAGGATATCCGAGTGACACAGGAAGAGAATCACCTGGTCGGTCTGGAAACGCTCCTTGAGCTCTCCGAGAAGCTCCTCGACGAGCACGTCGAGCTCGCGTGTCCGGAACAGGATGCGTTCGATTTCAGCGAAGTGGCGCCAGATGCGTTCATTGGTGGCGGCGGTGGCCACGACTTCTTCGAGTTGTGCGCGGAGCGCCTCGTTTTCCTCACTGAGGCCGGCCAGCAGCGCTTCACGGTCATTATCAACGGGGAGGACGTTTTCCGGCGCGGCGGCCGGATCGGTTGGTTCCATCATGTACCCTCGGAGTAGCAAGGAAAAGGAGCATCAGACCACGATATCGGCAGGCGCCTCGATCAACTGGTAAGCCAGACTCACAGCCTCGGCCGGCGATTGCGCCGACCGGACACCCGGGATTTCGAACTCCGGATGAAGCGCAACCACTTTCTTCCCCATCTTCAGCGCCATGGCGATCTCCGACAGGGTGCCGTAGCCGCCGCCGACCGCGATCAGCACGTGCGCGGTTTGGACGATGATGGCGTTACGCGCCTGCCCCATGTTGCTCGCAATGGGAAAATCGATGAAATGATTCGCGTCTTCGACATGCGACCCGGGCAGTATCCCCACGGTGAAGCCGCCTTCCTCCTTCGCTCCCAGGGCGGCGGCAGTCATCACGCCGCCCAGACCGCCACACACCAGAACGCCTCCGCGCCTGGCGACCTCGCGGCCCACGGCCACAGCCATGTCGTCGAGACCCGGATCGGACTCACCCGTTCCGATTACTCCGATGTAAGGCCCTCGCATCGCTCAGCCTTCCCATCCCCATTTGCCGACCAGGTCGACAAAGCGCACTCCGCCCAAATTCGTGTGTTTCATTCCTTCGGGACCGGATTCAACCAGGACCAGCTCCTGGGCCAGGCGGTCTCCGACCGGCACCACCAGCCGTCCCCCTTCGGCAAGCTGATCCAGCAAAGGCTGAGGAATCTTGGGCGTACCCGCCGTCACCAGGATTGCGTCGAAAGGCGCCTCGTCCGGCCACCCCAGAGTGCCGTCAGCCACCCTCACGATGATATTCTTATATCCGAGCTTCTGTAAAGTCTGATTGGCGCGATAAGCCAGGTTGGGATTGCGCTCGATACTGAACACACGCTCCGCCAGCTCGGCGAGAACGGCCGCCTGGTAGCCCGAACCGGTGCCGATTTCAAGTATCTTCTCGTGTCCCTGGAGCTCGAGGGACTGGGTCATCAATGCCACGATGTAAGGCTGGGAGATGGTCTGCTTGTCCCCGATGGGCAGGGGATGATCGCTGTGGGCCTGCTCCTTGAGGGCTTCATCCACGAACAAGTGACGCGGGACTTTCCGCATGGCTTCGAGGACCCTTCGATCGTGAATCCCGCGGGAAACGAGCTGCGTTTCCACCATGCGATCGCGTGCCTTTTGAAAGTTGATCATCGAAAATCGACCTTCTCCCGTTCCTGCCTGGTCATTTTTTCACCGTGCGGTCGTCCCGGAAAACCCATCTACGTTTTCCATAGAACCGGAGATAAAGCAAGAATATAATGGCTGAGCCACTCTTCTCCACTCCGGGGCGAGCGCGCCCGCAAACCGACCCTCCGGGAACGTGCCTGTCCTCCCCGGACGATGGCGGGGTTGCAGTGATCATCCGCTTCGGCCCCTGCTCACGGCCCGTCGGTTTTCAACACGGCTGTTTGTGTGCTCACGCGTACGTTATTATTATATTCGCACGCACGCCTTTTGTGGAGACTTTTTAGTCCGGAGCGCCGGGCCCCCCGGGACGGGGATTCGCGAACCGCAAGTCCCTCCCCGGCGGCGTAAAGCCCCTTCGAGCCAAGGCAGTCTCGAACTTTTGCCGTCCCTTCGCTCATCGCCTCATCGCCTTGGGGGACGCTCATTCAGACGACACGAAAGGAAGACGACATGCCCTCCTACGCGAATGCCCGAAAAGACGTCGGGAAGATCAATTTGTTCAGGGTCGGCGGGATCCGGATATCCATCGACTTCTCGTGGTTCGTCATTTTCGTGCTGATTCTGTGGAGTCTGTCCGTGGGGTATTTTCCGCGGGAGTTTCCGGCCCAGAACGCCTACAGCTACTGGGGAGCCGGGATCGTGGCCACGCTCCTGTTCTTCCTGTCGGTGATCTTTCATGAGCTGGCCCACTCCCTGATCGCGATTCGTTCCGGGCTGCAGATTCCCGAGATCACCCTCTTTATTTTCGGCGGGATCTCGAAATTGTCGGAAGACGCCAAGGACGCCGCCGCAGCGCCACACGGAGCCGCGAAGCGGCGAGGGAGTGTGGAGGATACGTCCCCCACGCTTTAAGAGCATTATTTTGAACGCAATTATCCATGCCCCCTGCGACACCCGCGAAGCATGAAAACAGTTTCGCCCGTGAATCTATTTTCTAGGTAAATCCGTATCAGCAGCTTCGTGCCGGCGGTTGTCTTCATGTTCCACGAAAAAGCCGCCCGCTCCATGCAGATCCCGATGACGGCCGTCATATTCGGCTATCTCACCGAGTCCCCAGCTCACCTTTTCTCAAGATTCTGAATGGGGCGTCAAAAGAAGGCAAGTTCCGGGCAGGGATGTAGCCCAGAAGATGGTCTCTTAGTGCTGGTTTGGTCTGGTAACCTTCTTCTTAGTCTCTTCATTTTGGTTTCATCGGCTGCACTCTCCTGTCCCAATCACTCGGACGCGAAACGATAACGGCATCGATAATGCCCGGTAGCTTCCTCAAACCCTGCCGCAAATAATCGTGCTCCTGCGATCTTGCACTGTCATCCCAGATGAAAGGAATAATCCCCGCGCATTCATTGCCCATAGCATTGTAAAGACTTGCGTCCGCGGAAATTTCGTCGATGACTTTTTGCATCTTGTCCCCAGTGCGTATGAATTTCGTTTCCACAATAAACTTCATTGAAGGAATGTAGAGATCCGCGCGAGGAGACTTCTGGCCGATTTTTGTAAGATACTGTTCATCGTCTAAATCTGGAAAAATCGGAGCCAACAAAGCGCACAGCAGGTTCTGAACGTGATATTCGTGATCGATATGCCATTGCCGAAGCGGAGCTCTTGCTGTTCGGGGTCTAATTTCCCAAGTCCATTTTCTGAGGCCAGCAGGCACACGCTCCAGCAGGTGTACCAACTCCGTCCCAGAAATTCGTCCTGGAACCACGGCGGGCGCGGATCGTACTACACACTCCAAAGCAGCAAGTCTGACGGCTGCCCGCTCGCAGGGAATCTCTTTTGCACCCTCAAGAATAACCAGCTTTAAAACCTTTTGATCCTGCTCGTACGTCGCTTGGCTATCTTCAGCAATAAGAAGTCCTCTCGCTCCGAGGGCAACACGAACGTCTTCCGCATGTTCATCCTGGGGTGTGGATAAACCTATCCTGCTTCCAAGAAGGCCATTAGCTGCATGAAAAAACCAACGCTGCCAGTTCTCCGTGCCATCAAGGTGGTAGATAATCCTTAAAAAGCTAGAAAGCCACTCAGCGATCTTAACTTCCACAAAGGTGTCAGCAAGTGATCTGGCCCCGAGAGCAACGCCCAGGATTCCAACTGCATCCGAGCAGAATGACATGGGAACTTCGTCAACAAAAGGCTGACGGCCAGCTAGTCTATCCAATCCCTGCTTCAACCTTGGTAATGCGTCAATCCCAAGAAGTCCTGCTGCTGTCGCAAAACCGAGTGTGGCGACTGTTTGGAAATCTTGCTGTGCCCCATTTCGCTGCATAGCCTCAGCCACAATCGTCATAGTTTCCGGAGCATCAGATGGCCTCCTCAATATCCAGTAGCTAAACGAGATTGCCAAATCCGATTGTGGACGAAATGTCAGCCAACGTTGAAGTGCTGCTCGTGCATCTGCCAGCAAAAAATCTGTCGTAGAGTTCACAGGAACCATCGCGTTTTGCCAATTCTTCCCAGCATGACATCCGGGTCCCATTTTTCAAACAGCGATAAATGCCCGAGTGTCCTGGCGATCAAATCAGAGTACTGGATTGTCACCGGGACAGATGCAGGCAAAAAGGTGCGCCATGAGTGACAAGAGAATGCAAACACTTGCCGGGATAAGTACGTCATGTCTGTAAATGACGAATCTCTGTGAAGTTCAAGCAGAAGTGGGCTCGGCACCCCGTCCTCAGGTCGCTTTACTTCCGATGGTCCCGTCAGGCATAAAAGCACAGCACGTTTGGACAGTTGCAGAGTTGAAGCACGCTTCGGTGCGAAAACGCCCTTTGTCCGCTTGGTTTCAAAGTCTACTACGCCGCTCTGACTTTTATCAAAAAGCAAGTACGGATGCTGTTCACTGAGCTGAAGAAAGGCGTATTCAACTTCGTAGTTCCCCAATTCACTCATCAGCAACTTGACGGAATTTACTTCATCTTGTCTAAATCGCTTGAAGGAAGCATGAAAAACAAGGCGGACGTGATCCTTTGGCTGCCAATTCATATCTTGCTGAACCTTGGAGACCGCCTTCCTAAGGGCTTCAAGAAAAGCCTTTTGGTAGCAGTCAATTGTGACGGCTCTTGAGACATTCGTAAGATGGTAGTTGCCATCGCCGCTAAAAACCGTCGTAATTCCAACATATCTTTCACTGTCACCAAGCCGACCATCAGCAATGTTGGCACTCCCCAAACCAATAATAAGCTCATGAGCGATGGTTGGGTTCGCTTTCAGAAGCCAGGGAATTCCGTTCATTTTTGCATATGTGGCCAGCGCCATGTTATTTAGAGAATATTGGAGTTCGCGGTCGTTTTTCTGCGCCGTTTCGATTTCGAATTCCTGGACCGGAATTTGATGAGCCAAAAAACTCCCTTTCGTAATAAAGTAAGGATTTTGACTTACTGGTAGCTGGTGGAAACTCTCCTCAATCTGTACGAGAGCGAGGTCCCACTTCATTCCCGCCCCATGTTGCTCCAGAGCTTGCCTACACGCTTCCTTGTAAGATCGGGGTTGGCGATCTTCTGCCAGAAAAAATTCGTAGGTAACATCCTGAAGCGCATACTTCCGCAACAAGCCTTTCTCGAAGTAGTTCCTTTTCTGTCGGCCCCGATAAGATGGTACTGCGGTTGGAAGGACAATTCCGTTGATGAATTTATGGAGGAATTGCTCGACTCGGCCTTTCTGTTCCCTTTGGCAGATAACACAAAGTTTTGGACGGTTTGGTGTGAACACTTTTGCAGTATAGGGGCCATGCTGATCCAGGCCCCCATCATTCCATGTGCTAGTTTTAGAGCCGGTTTGGTCAAAGATGTAGGTCGGCTTCGGCGCAAGTTCCAATGGAGGGAACTGCCTCTTTGAATCGTCACTGAGAAGCGGTGTGAACTTGAAGGAAATACCTGGTGCCAAGAAGTACTGCTTGGATGCGAAAAACTCGACGATGCTATTGATTCGACGCAGCTTCGTAGGACCAGAACGGAGATCTGCACGTGCCTTCTCAAGATCCGACCCGATTAGCTGGTCTTTACCCTGGAATGCATGAGCTAAGCAGGCTGAGAATGCCCTTTTTTCAAGCCAAACCTCATTAGCATCGACGGACTGTAAGTGGTCCTTAGAATCAACGAGAGCAAGCGTGTTCGCCTCAACAGCTTCGACTTTCCCCAGAAGCTCGGCCCGTGGAGCTATCCTCGGGTCCTGATACTTTGATACTCTTGTGGCAACGTAATGTCCTACAGGTGAGAATCCATTTTCGAGCAGTTCCCCGACGGTGCGATCCAAAATTCGTGTAGTTCTGACATCAATAACTGCTGCGATAAATGGTTCTTGTCTGAAAAAATAGATCGGGCGCACAGCCATCTCATAGAGCAACCGCACTCCGATCCAGTCGGGGCAGGTAACGCCAGGCGGAAGACTAGAGTGCAATATATCTTCCTGCGCAATAAAGCGTATAGCGTCGTAGTTAGTGACAATCCGGGGGAGGCCAACCAGATAATTGATGAGGGAATTACGGATGAGAGAAGCTGTAAGGCCGAGGTTCTCCTTGAGGCGTATTTTCTTCGGTTTCTCACCAAGCCTCTGAGCATCAGCAACGACGGGGACAGCAATGATCTGATCAGGGCCATCTCTGCGAAAGACATGCGTTGCTCTATATTGTTGGCGCAACTCTTTAAGCACCTGCTCACCGTCAGTGCCGTAGGGAAAAAAGCCTGGTTCGATTTCGGTATCCTCAAATTCGATGGGTGAGAAGTTTAGTAGCACGCTCAATACTGGGGTCCTTTCAAAAGAACGGATTTTGTAGCCAGACTACATGTACCAAGATCCTTTGTCAAGAAGTCTGAGGATTCAGCTATCCCCTTGGAACCTAACCTTGAAGACTCGCATGGTTTTCCTGTGCTTAAAGGACTAACCTCCAGCTCGGAATCTTCCGTTGCAGTACCAATCACTGCTTGCGAGAGCCTTGTACATCGCAGTTTGCCAAGAGTTAATGTGCATAGCTTCGAGACTGCGGGGTTGTTCCAAGAGATGGGTTTTTACTCCTTCGCGACCTGTTTCTTCATGAAGTCGATTGAGCGAGCCCCAAATGTTTACGAGTTCTACTGCTGCATGTGCAGCATAGAGATCGGCAAGCCTAACCCGAAAAATTCATAATAGTCCTTGAAAAAAGCAACGGACATCCTGTAACATATTGACTTAACAAGCGAAAACACGCCACAAAAGGATTGTCCATTGAAAACAGTCTGTCATAATCAACTCTCTTTTGCAAACCTTGATTCACGCTCCGTTGTGGCCGAATTTTCAGCCGGCCCCATGACCTCGGACGGGGGTTCATTGTTGCTGCGTGAAATCGACGTCGCCACAACTCTTTCCTCCTCCATGAGCCGGGCTCTTTGCGACCGTCGCGACCAGGCCAAAGTTCAGCATGGCCAGGAGGAACTGTTGCGCCAGCGCCTTTTCGCTATTACGATGGGCTACGAAGACGGCAACGACCATCAGTCTCTGCGCTTTGACCCGGGGCTCAAAACCGCCGTTGGCAGTTTACCCGAAACCGGCCCGGCACTGGCCTCCCAACCGACGATTTCACGTTTCTCACCATCCGAGATTCAACAGTTCCGGGCACAAAGGGCCGAATCCGTCCTGGAAGAGTTCCGAGTCTGGATGGAAAAGAGGGCAACCCGGACCCCACCCAAGGGGCTGCCGGGAAAGGCATTGAACTAAGCGCTTTCCCGTTGGGCCAAACTCATTTGCTACCTGGAAAACGGGCATATCACCCCGGACAATAATGCCGCGGAAAACGCCATCCGGCCCTTCGTTGTAGGACGGAAGAACTGGTTATTTGCAGGCAGTCCAAGTGGAGCCGATGCCGCCGCAACGCTTTATAGCCTCATTGAAACTGCCAGGGCCTGCGGCCTTGAACCGTACCAATACCTGCGGTTTTTGTTTGAAAAGCTCCCTTATGCTCAAACCCGGGAGGAGCACCTTGCCCTCCTGCCACAACGACTCACCCCGGATTGCCTGGCCGACTTCATGGCCTGCGCATAGACGACCCAAGGATCGCTTCTCCTGCATCTTTGATCTGCCTGCATGCATCCGTCAAATCATGCCATGCCACGGACTCGCCCGGAAGGTGGGGTTTCCCGGACGCATAATGTATTCATTTTTGCGTGATCGCGGACCGGGAGAATCGCTTGGTGTTCCACAGGATTGAGTGCCTATACCACGCGCGCGACCCCGGGCAGCTTTCTGAGGTAATGAGAGGCAAGATAAGAGAGCGGGATTCCCGCAATGGTTACCAGTAAGAATTTCTGGACGGCCCCCGCCGGCACGTTGCCGATTGCGTATTGGAGCGCCACTACGATCGGCACATGCACCAGGTATGCGCCATAGGCGTCGGCGCCGAGCACCTGCCACAATGGGGTAGTGTTGTTGAAAAATTCGCGAAAAAGCGTGCAGAGGCCCACGGTGAACCCTGTAGCGATGAAACATTCGGCGGTGACGAAGAAGATTCCCTTCGCCTCCGGCGGGAAGGGTATGAGGTCGAATCGGACCAATCCTCCGGCGACAACAGCCCCGATTCCGATACAGAGCCATCTCAGCCCCCTGGCCCTTGGAGTGGTCTGGAGCCAGCCTTTGCGCATGGCTACCGTGCCCAGTATGAACAGGCTCAGATACTGCGGGAGGTGGGCCGGTTCCGACTGGATAAAATCCAGCACAAACATCCACTTGTCGATTGGGTACCGGGTCCGGACCAGCAGTGAGACCAGCGTCAGTGCAACAGCATATCCGAGGATGGCGAGGTCTCCGGGCGCTTCCGCTTTGCCGCGATCCGGTTTCGGGTCCATCGGACGCCGCCACACGAAACGTAACACAGCGAAAAGAATAGAGTAAACCAGCAGGTGCTCCAAGAACCAGAGATGCCCGCAGTTGATGTCCGGCCAGAGCGGTCCTCTGAGGCCGGCCGGCTTCGGTCCCATGCCGAAATAGATCTGGGTCAGGTAGGCGGTAAAAGGCAAAGCGCCTCCCCGGAAATTTATGTAGGAGAGGTACATCAGCACCGGGTTGACCAATAGCACGAATATCAGCAGGGGGGCTCCGAAACGGATGGCCTTGTCTTTTACGAAGGCAGCCCCGCCTTTGCGTTCGTAGGAACCGGGAACGAAAACAGCGGAGATGAAGAAGAAAAGGCCCATGAAGAAGCTGGCATTCATCCAGAAGAACTGGCGCAGATATAGCCAGCGCTCGGCATTCTCGTAAAACCAGAAGCCGCCGGTTGAGCCGTAGGCCTGGCCTGCATGGTGTGCGATCACCAGAAAGGTCAACACCACCTTCAACCGGTCAAGCGACCAGAGACGGGTCTGCGAGACCGGCAAGGGAACAGGAATAACGCCCGACAAAGGCTTCACTCCCGATGAACTGGCGCCAATATCCAATGCATTGCTGTCCATAGTCTAATTCCCAGGCTGCACGCGATCATTACTGTCCGATGATAACTGATTGAAATTAAATCTCTATTGCCCCGATGTCGGAGAGGGCTGTTTACATGGCTCCGGATGGAACAACTCCCACAGGTTTCTGCGGCTGAACAGTACTATCTGAAGGTAGCCCTCGTGGTCCAGCAGAGTATGAAGTTCGATGCCGCCCTTGGTTTCTTGAAACCTGGCCCGGGGGAAAAGCGAAAGGCACAGGTTCACAACGCTTGAATCGAAAGAGTTAGGTTTGTATTTGAATCGAAACTTCTTTTTTGGAGCAATCGCGGCACACCTGGCGTACTGGCGGTCGAAGAGCGCCTGGAAGAAATCCGCCGGTCGGTCATGGTTTGCATCCGAAAGGGTCGAGCGCTTCACCGGTCTGACTCCAAGATGGTAGAGCCTCGAAGCCTGGGATCGGAACTGATCTGCGATGTCCCGCAGACTGCATCTTCCGGTGAGTTGGGCAAACATCATGGCTACAAACTGGTTCCAACGGTTCAGGGTGCGTGATTTTCGCCTGGGCTTAAAACCGCCCTGTTCGATACGGTTGAAATCATGTCGATCAACAAATTTGAACAACTGGGAAAAGATTGTGCTACTATGTGAGCTATGGCCTGATTCTCCTTTTGTTCTAGTGATTTGCTGGCGTAAACACTATACCACAAAAGGAAGAACTCAGGCATGCTTCTTTTCCCTTAACCGGACAGCACTGAGTCGAACCAGCCTTAATCCAAACAGCACTGGCTGATTTGCGGGGCAATCAGGGGTTTCTTATGCAGAGTGGTAAAATCAATAAAGGAGCCCGGGCCGGTCAATTTGGCAGAAGGATATACGAGTGACGCGGAAGCCACGACTGATTCCTGAGTCTTAAGGAGAAGAGATTTCAATTTCATGCCGGAAATCTCCTCCATGATGGAGAAAGCCGGGGAGGTGTCGGACTGGGATGGCCCGGATAGCTCGTCTTTCCGGGTGAGGTCATGATCGGCAGGCCCCGGATGCCGCGTCCCGTATCCCCGGCCAAAACGAAGAAATCCGCGCCTGGCAGGCGCATCCATCCCGGCTCGGACTGAGGAATCCCAAAGCGGGCAACGGCATCCCCTGACGGACACCGTCAAACCCGGCATGACCAGGCGGGCGCTGCGACCGGGAGCCCTTCCGACGCGGGAGAGCGGGGTTGCAGTGATCATCCGCTTCGGCCCCTGCTCACGGCCCGTCGGTTTTCAACACGGCTGTTTGTGTGCTCACGCGTACGTTATTATTATATTCGCACGCACGCCTTTTGTGGAGACTTTTTAGTCCGGAGCGCCGGGCCCCCCGGGACGGGGATTCGCGAACCGCAAGTCCCTCCCCGGCGGCGTAAAGCCCCTTCGAGCCAAGGCAGTCTCGAACTTTTGCCGTCCCTTCGCTCATCGCCTCATCGCCTTGGGGGACGCTCATTCAGACGACACGAAAGGAAGACGACATGCCCTCCTACGCGAATGCCCGAAAAGACGTCGGGAAGATCAATTTGTTCAGGGTCGGCGGGATCCGGATATCCATCGACTTCTCGTGGTTCGTCATTTTCGTGCTGATTCTGTGGAGTCTGTCCGTGGGGTATTTTCCGCGGGAGTTTCCGGCCCAGAACGCCTACAGCTACTGGGGAGCCGGGATCGTGGCCACGCTCCTGTTCTTCCTGTCGGTGATCTTTCATGAGCTGGCCCACTCCCTGATCGCGATTCGTTCCGGGCTGCAGATTCCCGAGATCACCCTCTTTATTTTCGGCGGGATCTCGAAATTGTCGGAAGACGCCAAGGACGCCGCCGACGAGTTCAAAATCGCGGTCGTGGGGCCTCTGAGCAGCTTCGTGCTGGCGGTTGTCTTCATGTTCCTCGAAAAAGCCGCCCGCTCCATGCAACTCCCGATGACGGCCGTCATATTCGGCTATCTCACCTGGATCAATTTCGCTCTGGCCGTTTTCAACCTCATCCCCGGCTTCCCCCTGGACGGCGGCCGCATACTGCGCGCGTTTCTCTGGTGGAAGACGGGGTCTCTGACCAACGCCACGAAATACGCCTCGGACGTGGGAAAGGGATTGGCAGTGGCCATGATGATCCTCGGAGGGATACAGATTTTCGGCGGAATGCTGATCGGAGGTTTGTGGCTCATCTTCATCGGGGCTTTTCTCAGGGGGGTGGCCGAGGGAAGCTACCAGGAAGTCCTGATGCGGCAGTCCCTGGAGGGAGTGAAGGTCGATGAGGTCATGGTGAGAGAAGTCATCGGCGTGCCTCCGGACCTGCCCGTGAGCCGCCTCATTTCGGCCTATCTGCTGCGCTACGGCTACAAGGGATACCCCGTGATGGAAAGGGCCGGTGAGCCCATCGGCATCGTGGAAATATTCCACATCAAGGACATCCATGAAGAGGACCGCCAATCCCGGACCGTCGCCGAGGTGATGGAACCGATCAACCCCGACCTCGTCGTGGAACCGGACTTGCCCTTGATCGATGCGCTGAAGAAGATCGGCGACAGCGATCTGGGGCGTCTGCTCGTGATTCAAGACAAACAGATGGTCGGTCTGATCACCAAGAGCGGCCTGAACCGTTTCCTCGAGATCCGCAGCATCCTGGGGTCATGATCGGCAGGCCCCGGATGCCGCGTCCCGTACCCCGGCCGAAACGAAGAAATCCGGGGCATGGCAGGCGCTCCCCCACCCGCTCGGCCTGAGGGATTCGCAAATCGTGCGACGGCGCCCCCTGGCGGACGCGATCAAACCCGGCATGACCGGGCGGGCCCTGCGACCGGGAGCCTGTCCGACGCGTGAGAGCGGGGTCGATGACGTCTCGCGGGGAGCGTGAAGCAACGTCGTCACTGGGCAGCCGGGGTTTATCCCCGCCCGCGTCACCTCCCGCCGGGCAGGTGTTGGGCAATCTTGAACGCACCTTGGTATCAGGCAGGAAACACTTCATGAAAGAGCGGGAATACACTCTGCAGGAGATCGTTCGGGACCCGGGCGTGTGGGTTTATGAAGCATACGAGCTCACCCGGGAGGATCACTACTATCTTTTTCGCTACGACGCCTCGCAGGAGAAATTCTACCGGGCCACGGTGCCCGCGGGAGCGGCGGCCATCCACTTCCATCCGCTCCAAGCCTCCGACAAGGTCCCCATCGGGGGCTGGATCGCCGCCGAGAGAGCGCAGGCTTCCGGGTTTCGGCTCCACCTGGTCGACACCCGCAAGCCCCCGTCAGAGTAAATTGGCCCAAACGGCAAGGCGCTCCGCGAATGAATCGCCGGCGTCCCGCTCCCCCGCGCTTATCGCGCGCCTCAGCCTGCCCCGCAAGTACGCGCCGAACGGAACCCTGATGCGGTCGAAGGCGAGCCACGGCGCAAAATCCTCCATTTCTCCCTGGATGGAGAGCAGGGGAAACACCTGGGTCCCCGCATACAGAAAACTCAGGTTGTCCTTCCAGGATGAATCGTAATCGCGGAGGAACGCCGGACCGTCCGTGTCCAGAATCCGCTCCAGCGAGACCGGATGATGGTTGTCGTCAAAAGGCCTCAGGACAAACACCCGGGTCCGTTCGTGTTCAGCCAGGATGACGGGCAGGGCGACCGTGCGATGCGAACCTGCCCGATCGAAAACCCCGATCCCGCGGACGGCGTGGCCGGCGGCCCGAAGCTTTTCCAGGGCCAGTTGCAGGCTTGGTGCCCGGGCGTGGGACGTATCCTCCCAGAGAAGAACGAGCGGGGCCGGCCCCGTCTTCTCCAGCCAGCGGATCAGGCGGGGCAGGTATTCCAGGTCTCCCTCCCTGCGGGTGGAGATGAAGAATTTGTCTATCCAGGGAAGAACGAACGCTTCGAGCCTCCCCCGGGACATGAATTCCTGCGCCGTGCCGTTGAGCGCGGCGAGCAGGAACAACCCCGGAGCCCACGACTCCCGGTGCTTCTCGATCCATCCGGCGATTTCCCCCGCGCCGATCCGCTGGTGAGGGCTCATCGCTCCCGTCCACGCGTATTTCCCTGAGGCCGCGAGCCGTTCCGGGGCACGGTCTTCCAGGAGTCCGCTCCATCGCTCCGCTTCCTCCCTCAGCGCCTGCTCCCCGGCGCTCTCCCATGCGTGTCGGAACCGGCTTTCGACGAGAGCATGGATCAGCTTGGGACGAAAGATCCGGTCTTCCCTCAATGCGCCGAGGTCCGCGGCGCCAAGGCGGAGCTCCCTGTCTCTCTCGAGCTCGGATGCGCGCCTCGACACCGCACGGTAGAATTCTTCAAGGAGCGGTTGCGAAGAGAAGGCGCGGCCCGGGTCGTCGAAAGCCCAGCCGCCCGCCGCGGCGAGCGTCGCGTTGTGCCAGCTCAGGACGACTCTGGCGGTCTTCCGGCTGACGGACCGCGCCAATTCCCTGACCCCTATAAGCTCCTCCGCCTGCAGCCGGACCAGGTCTTCCATCGATCGCAACCGGGAACCGGATGCCCCTCCCCAGTGGACGGAAACCATCGGCGGGAGCCGGAGCGGCAGGAAGCGCGGCGGCGCGGGCGGATAGAAAAGAAGGCGCCCGCAAGCCGCCCACCGCCCCGTGCTGTGGACGCGGCCCCGCTCGTCGCCCATGGGAAGCAGTGGTTCCAGGTCCTTTAAGGTGAGTTCCGCCCAGCCGGGCGAAGACGCGAATACGCTCAGGCGCAGCCTGAGGAGCCGCAGGCGGCGCCTGCGCGACACCGCTCGGGATCCCCGCCCGGGGGCCTGCAGCCGCCCTTCGAGCATGCAGAGAAATGGGGCAACAGCGAAACGACGATCGAACGGACGCGCCGCCCGGTCACGGGCGAGACTCCGAAAAAGTCCGCAAAGCCGGGACGCCATCCGCGCGTCCCCGGGCAGCCCTCGAAGCTCCGCGGCGATTTCAAACGCCAGTTGCACAAGAGGACGGGGCAGGACGGCGGTTTCAAATCCGGCTGCGGCGAGGAAATGGAGAAGGCGGCGCAGGTGGATCTCCTCCCCGGCCGGGGTGAGGGGGTGAAGCAGGCACAGAAGCGCTCTCTCCCTGAGCTCCGCATCGGGGTCCGCACAAAGGCGCAGCAACGCCCGCATTTCGTTCCGGGATGGCATGGAGTCGCGGGCGAAGGTATGTTCCAGGCCGGCGATGAGTTTGTCGGAGCGGATGTTCCGGTTCATGCTTTTTGCCTTTCAGGGCCACAATGGAACGGGAAAATAATTGAAGTCAAGGCAAAGTTATTCAAAAAAGATGTTGACAACATATAAAGTTCGGATTACCTAATTACCTGACGTTAATGACCGATCAACGAGAAAGGAGGGCTTTATGCCAAACGACATGAAGCAGGGCTGTGGCTGCTGTAAAGGCATGAGGGCCTCCGTGCCCGGCCAGGTGCCGCTTCGAGATGTGAAATCGGGGAAGCGGTTTCGAGTGGCCGGCATCCGGGGGGGGCGGCATCTCTGTGCGAGGATGGCGGCTATGGGGATCTATCCCGGCGTGGAAATGGAGATATTGTGTGGCGGTTGCGGGTGTCCCTGCCTGGTGCGCGTTCACGGCGGCACCTTGAGCCTCGGGGAGGGAGTTTCCGACAAGATCTTCGTGACGGCCGTGGCGTAGCCGATCGGATTGAATTCATCGTGGAGGCGGTTTGCGAAGCCGCTTTTTTTCGGAGCCAAAAGTTAGGCACAACTAATTTCTTCTCCTGTGAGGTCTTATGACGCTCGTCCCATTGCGTAAGATGTCCGCGGGCCAGAAAGGAATCATTGCCAAGGTGAAGGCGTCGGGGGAGCTGGGAAGGCGCATCCGCGACATGGGGCTGGTGCCCGGCACAACGTTCCAGGTGCAGGGGCGCGCTCCGCTAAAGGATCCCGTGGCCATTCGGATCCGCAATTTCACCTTGAGTCTGCGCAACAGCGAGGCGGACTACATAGAAGTCGAGGTCGAGGAACCGGCATGAGCGACGCGGAGCGCGAATTCCTGATGGCGCTGGCGGGCAATCCCAATTGCGGCAAGACCACGCTTTTCAACGCTGTAACCGGGGCCCGCCAGCACGTGGGCAACTATCCGGGCATCACGGTGGAAAAAAAGGAAGGTTTCCACACGTTGAACGGAACCCGGATCCGCCTGGTGGACCTGCCGGGAACCTACTCGCTCACCGCCTATTCGATGGAAGAGCTGGTGGCGCGCGATTTCCTGGTAAATGACCGGCCCCGGGTGGTGATCGATATCGTGGATGCGTCCAACCTGGAACGGAACCTGTACCTGACGGTCCAACTCCTGGAGCTGGGCACCCCCCTGGTGATCGCGTTGAACATGATGGACGCGGCCGCGGCCAGGGGGATCGAAATCGACGCGGCGGAACTGGCCAGGCGGCTGCGACTGCCCGTCATCCCTACCGTGGCGCGCACCGGAAAAGGCAAGGACGAACTGCTTGCGGCCGCGGTCGGCGAGGCGACCAAGGACCGGGCGTGGGAGCCTTTGCATGTTTCCTACGGCCCCGACGTTGACCCGGCGTTGCGCGAGATGGAGAAAAATATTAGGGATGCCGGATTCTTGACCGACGTCTTCCCGGCGCGCTGGACCGCCCTGAAGGTCCTGGAAGGGGATGAGCAGGTGCTGGGAAAAGGCCGGGAAGCCGATCCCGAACTGTCCCGGAAACTCGAAGCCACCGCCGCCCGGGTTGCGGAGCACCTCGAAAAGACGCTCGACAGCTACCCGGAAGCGATCATCGCCGACCATCGCTACGGATTCATAGCGTCGCTTCTGCGCAACGGCGTCGTCAGGCAGAACCGCAAAGCCGACCGACTGTATCTTTCGGACCAGCTGGACCGGGTTCTGACCAACCGGTTTCTGGGTCCCATCATCATGATGGCGATTCTCTACGCGGTCTATCAGTTCACCTTCAATTACAGCAGGCTGCCGGTGGAGTTGCTGGAATCGGGGTTCAATATCCTGGGACGTTACACGGAGTCGACGCTTCCGGACGGACCGGTGAAATCCCTCGTCGTTTCGGGAATCATCGATGGAGTCGGGGGAATCATCGGCTTCGTGCCGCTCATCGTGTTCATGTTTCTGTCCATCGCCCTGCTCGAGGACACGGGATACCTCGCCAGGGTCGCCTATATGCTGGACCGGGTATTCCGGAGCTTCGGGCTGCACGGCAGCTCGGTCATGGCGTTCATCATTTCGGGCGGCATCGCGGGAGGCTGCGCCGTGCCGGGCGTTATGGCCACCCGGACGCTGCGCAGCTCCAAGGAGCGGCTGGCCACCCTTCTGACGGCGCCTTTCATGAACTGCGGGGCCAAATTGCCGGTGTTCGCCATGTTGATTGCCGCATTTTTCCCCGAACGGCGCGCCGTCATGATGTTCGTGCTCACGCTGCTCTCCTGGTCGGCCGCCCTGCTCCTTGCAAAGTTGATCCGAGTGACCATCCTTCGGGGTCCGAGCACTCCCTTTCTGCTGGAGCTGCCCCCTTACCGCCTCCCCACTTTCAAGGGGTTGCTCATCCACACCTGGGAGCGCACTTGGCAGTACATTCGGAAAGCGGGGACCATCATTCTCGCGATTTCGATCCTTTTCTGGGCCCTGATGTCCTTCCCGGGGCTTTCGGAGACTCAGCGGCAGGCATTCGACGCGAAGCGTCAAGACGTGCTGCGGCAAATCCCCGAGGACGTGAAACCCGAAGTGCCCGGCCGGGGACAGGATGCGGGGACGGCTTCCGCGGCTGCATGGCGCGACCGGCTCCTGGCCGTCGACCGGGAAGAGGCGGAGTCGGCACTGAAGCATTCCTTCGCGGGCAGAATCGGCACCGCGCTCGAAGGAATCACCCGCTGGACCGGCTTTGACTGGCGACTCAACGTTGCGCTGCTCTCGGGATTCGCGGCCAAGGAATTGATCATCTCCACTCTCGGCACAGCCTACTCCCTGGGCGAATCGGGCAAAGACGAGGAACTTTCTCTGAGCGCGCGGTTGGCCGCCGATAAGAGTTGGAATCCTCTTCAGGCCTTCGCCGTGATCGTCTTTATCATGCTTTACGCTCCCTGCCTGGCCACGGTGACCTGCATCATCAAGGAGTCCGGCACCTGGAAATGGGGTGTTTTCTCCATGGCGTTCAACACCGCCATCGCGTTCGCGCTGGCGATACTGGTCTATCAGGGCGGGTTGTGGCTGGGAATGGGGACATAGGAGAGCTACATGTGGCAGAGCCTCGTTATCCTCGTGGTGCTGGCTCTCGTGCTGGCATACATCGTTCGCCACATTTCGAGAGCCTGCCGGTCGGGAACGTCCCCCTGTTCGGGCTGCTGCGGGTGCTGCGCGGCAGACGGCGGGACGGCACCCGGCCCGGAGGACGCATCCCGTCACGGCAGCTCACCGGAAGTCCCTTGCGGGGAATGTGACGGCGGACCGGGACATTCCCGACCGGGTTACAAGCCTCCGCTCCGGTAACCACGGCCCTCGCCGCTTCCCCCTTTTCATACGAAGTTGCGTGCAAGATGGATCTTTCAAGCACAAAAGAGCGGGGGAATGATTCCCCCGCACCCCCCAAGTTTCGGCCACACGCGCAAGCGTGTGAGGCCGAGTGCTCGGCGCTGTCGGCGACTGGCCGAATCGGAGCAAGTTAGTGTTTGACTTCCGTTTCAAAAAGGAGGATACGCGGTCTGAAAGTTGTTTGATTTGGGGACAATAGACCATGAAGATGACCATTTCCCTTCCCGCGGGCGGCTCCAGGCTCTCGGAGCTCATCATCGGACCGGGGACGCTCGACGAGCTTCCGCGCGAGATCCTCACCCGCCTGGGGCGCCGCAGGGCGTTCTGGGTCTGGGACGCGAACGTCCGGGAGCTGTGGGGCGAACGGTTGCCCGCACTCCAACTGGGCGGCGCAGAACATTCCGAGCCGATTCTGTTTGCGGCGTCCGAAACCAACAAGCGGCTTTCGTCCGTGGAAGAGCTGGCCCGGAGACTGGTCGAGGCCGGCGCGGACAGGAACAGCGTCCTGGTCGCGGTGGGTGGTGGCGTGACGGGTGACGTGGTGGGATTCCTCGCCTCGGTGTACATGCGGGGCATCCCCTGCCACCAGGTACCCACTACTCTTCTCGCGCAGGTGGACAGCAGTGTGGGCGGCAAGACCGGAGTCGATCTGCCGGAAGGCAAGAATCTGCTCGGGAGCTTCCACCAGCCCGAGGCGGTGTGGATGGACCCGCGATTTCTCGAGACGCTGCCCGCCGTCGAGCTGAGGCAGGGCATGGCTGAAGTCGTCAAAACGGCCATGATCGGCGACGCACGGCTGTGGGATTATCTCGAAGGACACCACGAAGCCATCCGGCGTCGCGACCCCGAAGCGGTCAGCCGGATCGTCACGGCATGCTGCGCGTTCAAGGCGAGCGTCGTGGAGGCCGATGAGAAAGAGGGTGGATACCGAAGGATTCTCAACTTCGGACATACCATAGGTCATGCCCTGGAGAGGCTGAGCGGCTACCGGGTGCGTCACGGCGATGCGGTGGCCGTGGGCATGGCCGTCTCGGCGGAGCTGTCCAGGCGCCTGGGCAGGCTTCCTGACGAAGCCGCGGCTCGGCTGATCAAATTGTGCGAGGCGTGGGATTTGCCCACCCGGGTGCCGTCCGGGTACGATCCCGCTGCGATCGTCGCCGCCCTGCGCTCGGACAAGAAACGGATGGGGGATGTCCTGCACTTCATCCTCCCGGTGCGGATCGGCGAGGCGATCGATTACGAAAACCTCGATGAAACATTGCTCAGGCGGACACTGACCGATCTGTCGGCCTGAACCGCCCGGGTCGAACCGGGCGTGCGAAACCCAACGACGCGTCCCTCGGAAAATGCCCAGGAACAGGCCCATGTCGATCCCTGAAGACAAGACAGTGGAACTGCCCTCCGAAGCCATCATCCGCGACATACTCGCTTCGGTGACGGACGCGGTGATCACGGTGGACGAGAACCACAACGTGGTTTACTGCAACCAATCGGCGGAGAAGATGTTCGGATGGCGCAGAGATGAAATCGTCGGCCGCGACGTCTCCCCGCTCATTCCCGATCCGCACCACGACATGCATCGACAGTACGTTCAGCGGTATGTGGACACCGGCATTGCCCGAGTGATCGGAGAAGCCAGAGAATGCCGCGGACAGCGTAAGGACGGCACCACCTTTCCGGTGGAGATTTCCTACTCCCTGTCCAGGACCGGCGGGCATCTCTTCTTCACGGCGGTGATTCGCGACATCACACAGAGAAAGGAAATGGAGCGTGAGGTCCGCTTCATGGAAACCCTGGCCGACGTCGGCAAGGCCGTGGCCCACATCGGGCACGAAATCCGCAAGCCGCTGGTGCTCATCGGGGGATTCGCCGGCCAGGTGGAACGATGCGACTCGTTGCGGGCAAGTGAGAAAGACCGTCGCAAGCTGCGCATCATCATGGACGAAATCAAGCGTTTGGAAACGCTTCTGAGCTCCCTCCGGGTGTTGACGCGCCCCCCGTCCTCAAGCCACAAGTCCTCGCTTTCACTGAACGCGGTGGTGGAATCGACCCTCGAACTGCTCACCCCAATGCTCAAGGATCGGAAAATTCAACTGAAAAAAGACCTGAGCGCCGACCGGATCATGGTTCACGGCGATCCGAACCAACTCGAACAGGTTTTCCTCAACCTCCTCGACAACGCCATCAGCGCTCTGCGGCACAGCGGAACCGTCACCATTTCCTCGGTTCGCGAGAAGGACACCGCCCGGGTTGTCGTCGAGGACGACGGACCGGGGATTCCCGAGGAATTGCAGGAGAGAATCTTCGATCCGTTTTTCACCACCAAGCCGGACGGGACCGGCCTCGGTCTGCCCATCTGCCGGAACATCATTCGCGATCACGGCGGAACGCTCACGCTCCATTCAAGCACATCGCGCGGAACCCGGTTCATTGTCGAACTGCCCCTGAGCCCGTAGGGATCAACCTGTCGGGAGCAGGCTTGCAATATTGGAATATCGGGGCATAATGCCTGCAGCGACACGAATCCGAACCGCCCGACCATTGCTTCGGCTTGTGGCTCGGCGCCTCGTTCCTTATTGCAGCGGAGCCGCCTGGGACACCCTGCTCACGGAAGCTGCAGGAAACAGCAAGCGCGGGGGCTTTTCTTCTCCGGGCCTTTGCGCAACGCGCATGCAACCGAGCGGGCGAAGGCATCCCGGCCGGCATCTACCAAGGAGGCATGACAACGGTGAACGGCGGACACTGCAATACTGCGCGCACGATCCCGGTTGTGATTCTTCTTCTCGCCCTGGGAATTTCGGCCGGGCTGGACGCTTATCCCGTCCTGGCGGAGGAGCTTTCGGCCCGTGACATCCTGAACAAGGTCGACGACCTCTACCGGGGAACTTCGAGCCAGGGAAAGATGACCATGGAGGTCGTCACGGAACATTGGAAAAGGACGCTTTCCCTGGAGTTTTGGAGCCGCGGCAAGGACCGGTCCCTGATCAGAATACTCGCCCCTCTCAAGGAAAAAGGCACCGCCACGCTTCGCTCCGGGAGCGATCTCTGGAACTATCTCCCCAAGGTGAACCGGGTCATCAAGCTGCCGTCTTCGATGCTGTCGGCCTCATGGATGGGCTCCCATTTCACCAACGACGACCTGGTGAAGGGCAGCCGGTTTGCGGAGGACTATGACTTCAGGATCAGCTTCCAGGGGATGCGGGACGGACAGGACGTGGTGGAGCTCACCTGTATTCCCAAGCCCCAGGCTCCGGTCGTCTGGGGCAAGGTGGAGGTCGTCGTGCGGCGCTCGGATTACCTTCCGGTGGCGACACGCTATTACGATGAAGGGCTGCGCCTGGCCCGCACCATGGCGTTCACCCATTACCGGGAGCTCTCGGGCCGGCTCCTGCCCACGGTCATGACCCTGGTTCCCCGGGACAAGCCCGGCGAAAAGACGCAGATCGCCTACGACGAGATCCGCTTCGACGTTGTGTTGAGCGATGACGTGTTCTCGCTCCGGAATCTTCAGCAGTAAGGGGAAAGCCGTGAGTCTTCTGCGCGTTTCATGGCGGAACCTCTGGAGAAACCGCAGACGCACCGCCATCACCATGTCGGCGATCGCCCTGAACACCCTGATCCTCATCACTACGTACTCCCTCATGGGCGGTTTCCTGAAGCAAACGGTCCGCAACGTCACGCAGTTGGCCACGGGTGAGGCTCAGCTGCATGCCCCCGGATACCTTTCCGATCGTTCCCTCTACAAACGGATCGCCCACCCCCGGATCCTCCTCCAGGCGCTTGGCGAACATTCCATCGGCGCCGCCCCACGAACCTACGGTTACGGGCTGGTCAGCAGGGGGACTAAATCCGCCGGCGCTCTCTTCCAGGGAGTGGAACCGGCAATGGAGGCGGCTGCCTTCGAGCTTGCCGGGCACCTCGCGCAGGGAACTTTTCTGGCCCCGGCCGCTCGCAAGGGGTTGGTGCTGGGCCGGAAGCTGGCCAAGTCCCTCAACGCCGAGGTCGGCTCCGAAATCGTGGTCCTCGTGCAGGCGGCCGACGGGTCCCTGGGGAATGACCTCTTCACCGTCGTGGGAATTCTCGGAGCGGTCGGCGAAGCCATCGACCGAAACGCGGCCATGATGCACCTGGACGATTTCAGGCAGCTCTTTGCGATGCCGGAAGGCATTCACGAAATCGCCGTCAACACGAGGGGGCGGCTTCCCTTGGATGCCCTGGTCGAGACGCTGTCCCGCCTGGCGCCCGGGGACGAGGTTAGAACCTGGCGCCGGCTGCTGCCGACCTTTTCGGACATGATCGAGCTCTCCGGCGTCAGCATGTCCATCTTCGGGGCCATCTTCCTCATCGCAGCCGGACTGGGGGTCATGAACACCATGCTCATGGCGACCTATGAGCGGGCGCGCGAATTCGCATTGCAGAAAGCCCTCGGTGCCACGCCCTGGCGAATCGTGCGCGACGTGACCTTCGAGGCGTGGCTGCTGGCATGTGTCGCCACCCTGTTCGGGACTCTGGCGGGGCTTGCCGCCTCCACCATTCTCCAAACGACGGGCCTGAACACGGCAAGCCTTGCGGGGGAGACCACGATCTCCGGGGTGGTGTTCGACCCCGTGTGGCGCGCCGACCTCACCCTCCGGACGGTCGTGTGGCCGGTATTCATGATGTGGGCGGTGTGCGTCCTGGCGGCACTGTATCCCGCCGCCATGTCCGCCCGTGACATGGGGTCAAACCTACACTTTTCACATTTTCTACGAGCCGGACCGCGCAGCGTCTGCGGCACGGGAAGGCGGCGGTCATGAAGGGTTGCTCAGGGAGATGCGACTGCGATTCACAGGAGACGGAAGGATGGAAGGATGATCGTTCGACTGGCCTGGCGTTCCATCTGGCGCAACCGGCGCAGAACCCTCATCACCATTGCCTCTCTCGCCCTGGGGCTGACCATTGCCATTTTCTTCATCGCCCTGTCGGAAGGCGTCCACAACCAGGTGGTGAACGAAGCGGTCCGGATGCAGGCAGGCCACATCACCGTGGAACACGAGGCGTACCAGGCGGCTCCCGCCGTCGATCTGTTCATCGGCGGCGTGGATCGGCTGAGGCGGCGGATCGACGGGATGGAGGCCGTGGAGGCGACGAAGCTCCTCATCCGCGGCCAGGGCGTCGCCAATTCGAGCGCCGGCGCAGTCGGGGTTGCCGTGATGGGGGTGGAGCCCTCCGTCGAGGCCGGGACATCGCCCTTGGCAAGACACATGGTGACGGGAAGCACCCTCGAAGACGGCGATGACCGAAAGGCGATACTGGGCGAGCATCTTGCCGACCAATTGAAATTGACGCAGGGTAGCAAGCTGGTCCTGACCACCAACAATGCCCGGGGGGAACTGGTGGAGGAGCTGTGCCGCGTGAAGGGCATCTTCCGTATCGGCTCGGACGAAATCGACGGGTATCTCGTTCAGATCCCTTTGGAGTTCGCTCAACGGGTCTTCGGCCTGCAACCCGATGAAGCCACTCAGTTGGGGGTTGTTTTGAAGCGCCCGTCCGAACTGGAAGCAACGATCGGAGCCATCAAGGCCATCGAGCGCGAAGAGTACGCGGCCGTACTGCCCTGGCAGGCGGTTCTTCCCGAGGTGGCGTCGTATATCCGGTTACGCCGGACTTCCACCTGGGTATTCCAGAGCCTGCTGTTCATCATCATCCTCTTCACCATCCTCAACACCCTGCTCATGTCCGTCGTCGAACGGGAGCGCGAGTTCGCCGTGCTCCTGGCACTGGGCACGCGCATCGGTCAGCTCAGGCGACAGCTGTTCGTGGAATCGGCATTTATCGGGATACTGGGCTGCGTCGCGGGAATGTCGCTGGGAGGCGCCGCCGCCCTCTCGCTCCAGGTTCATGGGCTGGACCTTTCGGGTTTCATGCCCGGAGGGGTTGATTTACCCGCATTTCCTCATGACTCCTGGAACCGCTTGAGTACAGCCATTTTACAGACCATGCTTTTCCGTTGACTTCCTCCATTTTACCCCTATAATTACCCCAAGTGTGGGGGATAGTGTGGGGGACGAAAACTTTCGGGTTACGTTGAATTTTCTCTGTTTAGGACTGTGGGGGACGACATTTTCAAGCAAGAACTGTGGGGGACGACATGCCAAAGCAGACCAGATCTAAGACGAAATACGCCGGTGTCACCTTTGTAGAAGGCACTCGGGCGGACGGACAAGTCGAGCGCATCTACTACATCCGGTATCGCCGGGGTGGAAAGCTCATCGAGGAAAAGGCCGGGCGGCAATTCCGGGACGATATGAGCGCGGCACGGGCGGCAGGTATCCGGGCAAAGCGAATGGAAGGGGACCAACCGACGAACGAAGAGCGCAGAGAAGCCGAACGGGAGGTAAAGGAAAGGTGGACCATCACCCGCCTGTGGGAAGAGTACAAACGCGGCACACCCGGCTTGAAAGGGATCGTGACGGACGAAAACCGCTTCTCGAAGCACATAAAACCCATATTCGGCGACAAGGAACCGGGAGAGCTTGTGCCCCTCGATGTGGACCGCTTGAGAGTCAAGATGCTGAAGACCCACAAGCCCGCGACGGTACGCAACGCGCTTGAGCTTTTGCGCCGCATCGTCAATTTCGGAGTCAGAAAGCAGCTGTGCCCATGCTTGTCCTTCCAAATTCCAATGCCGAGGGTTCGCAACGAAAAGACGGAAGACCTCACGCCGGATGAGCTTGCAAGGCTGCTCAAGGCGCTTTCTGAAGAGCCGAACACGCAGGTGGCGCACATCGTTAAACTGGCGCTTTTCACCGGCATGAGGCGTGGGGAGATACTCAAGCTCAGGTGGACGGATATCGACCTCGACCGGGGCTTTATATCCATCCGGGACCCGAAAGGCGGCGTCGACCAGAGGATACCCCTCAGCGAGTCGGCACGGCGGATTCTTGCTAATCATCCGAAAACCGATAGCCTCTTTGTGTTTCCGGGCCGCAATGGAGCGCAACGAACCGACATCAACAAAAGCCTCAACCGCATCAAGGAAGCCGCCGAACTCCCGAAGGACTTTCGAATGCTGCACGGCTTGCGGCACGCTTTTGCCTCCTCGTTGGCAAGTTCGGGCGAAGTGGATATGTACACCCTGCAGAAGCTCTTGACCCACAAAAGCCCGACGATGACAGCAAGATACGCACACCTGAGGGATGAATCGCTTCGGCGTGCTTCAGACTTGGCCGGGGAGATCATCGAGAAGGCGGTGAAGAAGAAAGACAACGTGATTGACATCCCCAGACAAGCATGATCGGTTTCCAGGGGATAGGGTAGCTCCCGACAAGCCCGGTATCCTGGCCGGGTTTCCCCCGGAGAACCACCAGGGAGCGCTTGCAGGAGGCGCGCTTGATTACCGAAGAGGAAAGAGATTGGTTGCGTATTCGATGGGAATTTTTGAGACGAGACCCCGAGTATCTTAGATTGTGGGAACAGTTTCATGACTGGCAAACAGGCAAAATCCAGATAGGGGACGATTCGGACCTTTTGCTTGCCCTAGTCGACGGCTTCGCTCGGTTCGGTTTGGGACAGTGGGTTGACCCGGCTCTTGACTTCGAAAAAATCTCCGAAGGGAACCTGCCTGATGCATGGGGCAACAGATTAACCATCGAGCACTTGATGTCAACAAAATGCCATACCGTCCTCATAGACGACCTACCGTTTGACGGCTCACGCTTCGCAACAACTCTGACGATTCACATAGACCTTGGCAGGGTAAATTCAAGAACCGCGCTCAAAGCCCATATCAACGGCATCATCGACAGGTATCTTGACGACCCGAACATCAGGAAGCGACCAAAGAGGAAAACGGACTACGAGCGAATTCTTGAGATCGGGCGGCTACATGAAAGCGGAATGTCGAACCGCGAAATAGCCACGCATATGTATCCGAACGAATTTGTAGACCCCGGAAACCTGTTTGATGAAAATTCCGCCTTGCCCAATCCCGAAAACGCGGAACGTAAGGTAAGCCACGCGCTGGATCGATACCACCAACTCATCAATGGTGGACACATCGACATGACCTATCCCTAGCGATTTTCACCGGTAAGATAACTTTTTAAATTATCCTTCCGTGACTGTTTCACCTGCCTTGCCGTAAACTGCCTCCAACGTAGCAAAAAATCTAACGATTTCTTCAACTTGGAGGTGCTTTATGGAACGCTTACTGAACGAGCATCAGGCTGCCCGATTCCTGAACCTGTCCGTTGCAACCCTGCGAAACGACCGCTCCACGCGACGGAGATTTCCCTATCTGAAGTTGGGCAAATCCGTTCGGTATCGCTTCGAGGACTTGCAAGCCGTGATCGAGTCGTCCCGGATCGGCGGGAACCCGCGATGAACGCCAACGAACTCCGTCAAAGCTTCGCCGAGGGCCTGGAAGCGTTGTCGGACCGGCAGGTGTTTTTCCTGGCCATGTTGCTCACGAGCTTGAACGAAGCAATCCGGGCGACGGTTGAATCCGGCATGGCCGAAATCCGCGCGGAACTCGCTGAACTGCGCCGGACAACGGGGGGGAGCCGATGAACATCACAGACATCCTCTTGGCGGGTTGGCCGAAGAACTTGAGGACCGACGGAACATTCACCTGTCCCGCGTGCGGTAAAGGAGTTTTGACGGTGGGCGATGGCGCGGCACACTGTCCGGGCGAAAACCGCGAATTTACCACCGGCGACCTGCTCACCCTCCTCCAACAATCACGAAGCAACGGGACTGAACCAAAGACCCCGCCCAAGCAGGAGGTTCCACCACGGCAGAGCAAGACCGAATCGCCTGGAGCCTTCCCGCATGAGGTAATGAGCGGGTTCGCGGGGAATTTCGCAAGCCTGTTCTCCTCGTACACCGAAGCCCCCGCACAGTTCTATTACTTCTCGGCGATGACCATGCTTGGAAACGTCCTTGCAGACAAAATCGTTGTGGAAAGCCAGATTGCAACCCAACCCCGGCTCTACTGCCTGCTTTTGGGCGAATCCGCCGACGACCGGAAATCAACAGCCATCAGTCAGACCGTGAAGTTCTTCCTGGACTTTTTCACACGTAAGGACTTTGGCGTCTGTCATGGCGTCGGGAGTGCTGAAGGGCTGCAAAAAAGGCTCGAAGAGAATAACAAATTGCTCCTGTGCTTCGATGAATTCAAGGCATTCGTCGCCAAGTGCAAAATCGAATCCAGCGTGCTCTTGCCTTGTCTGACCACCTTGTTTGAATCAGGTTGCTATGAATCACGCACCAAAACGAGCGACATCAGTATTCAGAACGCTCAAATAAGCATCCTAGGCGCATCAACCGTCCCGACCTATGAGACCATGTGGTCAAGCCAATTCACGGACATCGGCTTTATCAACCGTTTGTGGATCGTCACAGGCCATGGAGAGCGCCGGTTCTCTATTCCACCGAAGATTCCTGTTACGGACATTTCAAACCTCAGATATGACCTGCAAGCGGTTCTCCAGACGGTAGGCACTGGTTTTGAAATGCCTGTGGATAAGGACGCCGAAGAGATTTACCACACATGGTACATGAACCTGGACCACTCAGTACATTCCCGGCGTTTGGACGGCTACGCGCTTCGCCTGATGCCCCTCTTGGCCGTGAACGACCGCAAACGGGTGATCGACCTCGAAACCGTGAAGAAGGCCATCCGGCTTTGCGACTGGCAACTGGAAGTTCGAAAGCTTCACGACCCGATCGACAGCGATAGTGTGCTTGCCCGGATGGAAGAGAAAATCCGGCGCACTCTGAGGGCTAGAGGGGCGCTCACGGAACGCGAACTGAAGCAAGCAACCCACGCGAATCGAGACGGGCTGTGGGTGTTCGCGCAGGCAAAACAGAACCTCGTCAAAGCCTGTGAAATCGCCTGGAACCGAGGAGAAAAACGCTATGAAACCGTCGATGCCTAAAAACTGTAGCCAATTTTGTAGCCACGCCGAAAATGGACTTAACTATGCGGAATTATTGCGTGTATCCAATTCTTATATAAGAGAGAGGTTTTTTTTAGGGTATGTGTAATAAGAATTCGGCTACTTACAGTGATTTCAATAAGTTAACCCCTGTTTTCGGTTGGCTACACTTTTGGCTACACTTTTTGAAAGGAACCAACCCATGGCCAAGAATGAATCCTTAGCAAGCACCCTCATCGAGTGTTTTACATCGGTAAACGAAGTGGACACCAACTATGAACCCGCCAATATGGTGGACGCCATTGCAATGGGATTCCGTGCGGTTTCGAGGGCGATACACAGACTCGGTATCGCCGACGCTGACACTCCCATGGGAGCGATCGAGGCTCACGCCTTGGCACTCAAGGAAGCCGGGGCATCGATTGAACGGGGACTACTGGACATCGCCGATGCTCTCCGGGAACTGGCAGGGAAGGAAACCCCATGATCGTGATCATCGACTCCAGAGAACAAATACCCTACGACTTCGCCACCTATGATGTGGAAACCGAACGCGGCACCTTGCACACCGGCGATTACTCCCTTGCGGGATTCGAGGATCGGGTTGCCATCGAGCGAAAATCGCTGGACGACCTCATCGGATGCTTGTGCCATGATCGTGAACGATTTGAGAAGGAGTTATGCCGGGCAAAGGCGCTCGACTTCTTCAGTGTGGTCATCGAAGGCGCGCTCTCGGACATCCTGGACGGTCGGTTTCGTTCGCGGATGACAGTCAACGCTGCGGTGGAAAGTATCGCGGCGTTCAGCACCAGGTATCGCACACCCTTTTTGTTCTGTGGGTCACGAGCGGGCGGAGAGCGCATGACCTTTTCGCTCCTGAGCAAATATGCCCACAACATCTTGCGCGCCGCGCGGATCGGAAAAATGACAGGCTATGCCCCTAGGGGGAGGGGTCCGACACCCCCCGGCGTTAATACTCCTCGAGGGCATGCGCGGATCTTCGAGGGGAAATCGTCATGAGATTCTACACACTGCTTGCGGATGAAAAGCCTGTGGGCCGGATGCTCCTGGACGACGACGGCTACGCGGTTCTGGACTTCATGGCAAAGCCCCTCCGTGTGGTGGAGAAAGCACCCGGAGAACGATGGAAGACTGCCAACAATCTGCAAAAGCAGGGAAGGAGGTAAAAATGGCAAAGTTTAAGCCCGGCCAAAGTGGAAACCCGGCAGGGAGGCGACCGGGGACGCGATGCCGCGCCACAATGGCCGCAGAAGCCCTTATTTCGGGCCGGGCCGATGAATTGGTCGAGAAGATTGTTTCTATGGCCCTACAAGGCGATACGACGTGTCTGAAGGCATGTCTGGACCGGCTGGTGCCACCCCGGCGGGACATGCCCGTCCGGGTGCAACTACCGTTGATTGAAGACGGCGACTTGTCGCGATTGACGGAAGCTATCTTGAAAGCCGCCACGGAAGGCACGATCACCCCGAGCGAGGCGCAGGCCATTGCGGGGATTGTCGAGCAACACCGGAAGGCTGTTGAAACAACCGAACTCGAAGCGCGAATCCGGGCTCTCGAAGAAAGGGGGATGAAATGAGCCTGGAACGTCGTGTGGAGCGGCTGGAGGCCCAGAACGGCACCACTGTGTTCATCGTGGTCGAAAGTGCCGAAGAGGCGAAAAAATTGCGCGAAATGCACCCCGAACCGGGAACCGTGGTCATCATCACGGGGATCCCGCGAACCCCAAACGAAAGGACGAAACAATGACACTCGAAGAAGCGCAACATGCGATGAACGAAGAGAAAATTTTGGCAGCCCGAATCCAGGCCCGGCAGGAGGCAGGGGAGAAAATAGCCGAGGCCGAACTGGAAGCGCGCCGGAACCGGCTTGAAGAGATTGCCGCCGAGCTCGCACGGCTCAAAACCGAACCCACCCCCGTTGAGAGGGCCGTGGACGCCCTGAAAAAATTCACAGAGCGGTTTGTCGAGCGGGAATCGAAGTGCAGAAGCGAGGTTTTTGGGCTTGAATCAGACCTGGAGGAACTGCGCAGGCAACACTCTACGTTGATGTACGCCGGGGAGCCGACCGACGAGATCGTCAAAAAGTATCAGAAGGCAGAGGCGAAACTTGCCGAAGCCAAGAGCGCCTTGTCCCTCGTGAGCGAGTGGCGAATCCGGGAAGCCGCGAAGATCCGCAAATTGGAACACCACATCGCTGCCGCGTACCAGCGGGAACTCGAAGACGATTTCAACGCGCTCCAGGCTCATCGGGTGAAGATTGCCGAAGCCCGGCAAAAGTACATCGCGCTCGTCGTGGAAGCGTTCAAGATGAACCATCGGGCGGCTGATAAGGCTGTGGAAGGACTCCGGTTCGGGCGATTCCCCGTTCCGGGTTTTAGGAACCTGGAAGCCCAGGAAATCGAAGTCACGCTCAAGGACCTGCACGTGGCCGCAGGCAAACCGTACTCGATTCAGGTCATTTGGGCACAAGTCAAGAACCCGAGACGATAGGAGGCAAACAACGATGAGTGAAAAACGGTTGGAATTCTCAAGCATGGCACCCGGCAACGGCAGCGCAATCCCCTGTCCGCCGAAGCCTGGATCACGAGGCCCGGTTGGCAGGCTCGAATTGACCTTTCCGGCAAGCCCTGGACTTCGTGCCGCAGAAGCCCGTGCACAGCGAGAAAGGCTCGCAAACGCCCGGCGTGAGTATGCGCGCGCTGACGAGGCCGAGAAGAAAATCACCCGGCAGCGGCTCAGGCGCGAAGGTGTGGATGAGGCGACGATCAACGAGATTTTAGGAGAGGAGGAAGTGCGATGAGATCACGAACCAGAACCCGCTTCGGACGTCCCTTTCCGTGGACATGGACACCCGCCGTTGTGAGCACAGAGAAAACCGCCCGGTAACCCCGCCACAAGCCCGGATAGGTCAAGCAGCCTGTCCGGGTTTTCTTTTGCTCAAAACGCCCTACAATCGCTTTTCCCTGCCTGGACGACCGAACACACGTCCGGGCGGGGGATCGTTGATTCTAGGCCCATCCTCGCAAGCCGACAAGCTCAGGGACACCGCGATTGACCACGCGCTCGGCCCGGCGGCTCGTCATCTCACTCGTGAACCCGGCACGCTTGGCCGTCCACCGAAGTTCGAGGTGAGGTGTCCATTTTCGGTGTGGATGTGGGGGATAGTGTGGGGGACAGGTTTTAAACACACGTGGGCGGGGACTCAAAATCCATCATAAACATCTGTGTTTCTTATGATAACTGGACTGTACTCGGAACAATGACCTTTCGGGTTTCATGCCCGAAGGAGTGACCGTATCGGGTTTTTCCGTTTCAACCACGATCCATGCCCTGCTGACCCCGTCGATTCTTCTGTGGACGGGAGGAATCGCCATGGCGGCCATGCTTGTGCTGAGTCTCGTTCCGATGCGGCGCATAGGGCGCCTGCGCATGACCGAATCCCTGAGATAGGAGTCGCCGGTGGCGGAAATCGTGGAGGTGTCCGGTGTGACGAGGGACTATGGAGAAGGCGGAATCGTGACCCGCGCGCTTCGCGGCGTGGACCTCGTCCTGATGGCCGGAGAATTTGCGTCCATGGCGGGCCCGTCGGGCTCGGGGAAGACCACGCTGCTCAACATCATCGGAGGTCTCGACCGGCCCACGTCGGGAACCGTGAAGATCGAAGGACGCGACATCACCCGTCTGTCCGGAGGCGTCCTGAGCCGCTTGAGGCGGGACCGCATCGGCTTTGTCTTTCAGAGCTACAACCTGCTTCCGGTTCTGACCGCCCTGGAAAATGCCGAGTACGTGCTGATGCTGCAGAACATCGACAAGGAAGAACGGCGCGAGCGGGTGATGCGGGTCCTGCGGGAAGTGGGGCTGGACGGAATGGAACATCGTTTTCCCCGGGAGCTCTCGGGGGGGCAGCAGCAGCGGGTGGCCATCGCCCGGGCGATTCTGCCGGAGCCCGCTCTCATCCTGGCCGATGAACCCACGGCCAACGTCGATTCCGAAACCGGCGGAGCGCTGATGAACCTGCTGCGTCGTCTGAACGAGGGAAAGGGAATCACTTTCCTTTTCTCGACCCACGACCAAGCCGTCATGAAGCGTGCCCTTAGGCTGATCAGGCTCCGGGACGGTCGTATCGTCGAGGACGGGAAGCCCTCGAACCTGTGAAGGGAGCCGAAGCGTGATGAAGGCGCGCTGCCCGCGCCATTGGCTTACCCCAGCCCTGACGTGGCTCATGCTGCCCGTCCTGATGTGGGGAGGCGCGCTCCCGTGTCGGAGTGCGTTCGCCCTCCTCGGCGACGGGGAAAAAGCGTTCGGCCTGGACGGCAGCATCCGCACGCTTTTTTTCGTGCTGGATCGCGACGGCACCTATCCTTTCTCCGGGCGGAACGATATCGATGGGCTGTCGCAGACCATTCTTCGCCTGACCGCCTCCGGCAGACCCGCTCAGTCGCTCTCCTACGAGGTTCACTGGGTTCAGAGCGTCACCGCCGCCACCGAGAGGATCTCGGGCGGAAGCCTTCTCACCGTCGGAAACACGAGCACGGGCAACGTCCTGCGCTACAGGGTGCTGGACACCTCGTGGACCGTGCTGAACGAGGAACGGGCCTTTTCAACCGCATCCATGGACCGGATGAACGTCAAGACGTCCTTCGGCTGGGGTGACGTCACCCTGGGACGCCAGGCCATAACCTTCGGCAAGACCTATTTTTGGAATCCCCTGGACGTGTTCTTCCCGTTCGGCTCCAGCCAGTTCGACCGCGACTACAAGCCCGGCGTGGACGCGCTCAGGGTGGACATTCCCTTCGGTCCGTTCTCCGGGTTCAACCTCGTGGGGGCCGCCGGACCGAAAATCGGCATCGGACCGGGCGATATCGGAGGCAACGATCCGGAGGATGCGTCGTGGTATGGTTCCGCCTTGCTGGGCAGGCTGTTCGCCAACAGGTGGGGGTGGGACTTCTCGCTTCAAGCCGGCAAGGTTTTCGGCGGATTGCAGGTGGGCGTGGGGGCAGTCGGCGACTGGGGCCCCGTGCAGATTCGGGCGGAAGGGGCGCAGTTCCTGTCCATGTCCTCGGACCCTCTGCCCGCCCCGCTTCAGGGCGATTTGTTCAACAACTGCTTCGTCGGCGTGATCGGCCTGGGCCACCGATTCGAAAGCGGTCTGAGCCTGGATTTCGAATACCTCTATAATGGCTCCGGCGATCCGAACCGCCTCGATGCAGCCCTGGTCCGGACGCAATTCGGTGCCAGCCTCCAGATGAGCCGTCACTTGACCGGGTTGTCGGCGCGCTACGAATTCTCGCCACTGGTGACGGGCCAAGTGGCCCTCGTCAATTCTCTCTCCGACGGCTCCGCACAGCTGCAGCCGCTCGTGAACATCTCGCTCGCAAACGAGATGGACCTCCTCATCGGCATGACCTTGAATTTCGGTCCTTCGCCGAAAAGCGCCTCCGGTACTCTGCCCGCCGTTCAAAGTGAATTCGGGACGATTCCGGACCTGTTTTTTCTGGAGTGGAAGTACTATTTTTGACGCATGGCCCGAAGCGATCCGAAAACGGACCCGGGGAGGCGGCTCCCCGGGCTTTGGGAAAGCGTCTTTTCCACCTTTACCGATCGTAGACTCTGGTGATGCCTGCCTCACCCGCAAGGCATCGAGAATCGCCGGTCTCATACCGAGGTGCGTTCAGGATGACTCAACACCTGCCGATCGGGAGGTGTGACGCGGGCGGGGATAGACCCGCGCTACGGACCGATGTGCCCGTCCAACATACAAGGGGAGGGCTTTATGCCCTCCCGCCCAATGCATTCATTATGAACGCACAATTGTCTCAGGTACGCGGCATGAGTCCCGCCCAAAGCAAGCGCGCCGCAGGACTGGAACACGGACTGCCCCCGCAAGCCGGATCGGAGGGCGGAGACCACCCGGGAGGACAACATGGCAAATGAGCTCAAGGACAGACAAGGCAAGGACGCCGGAGGGATCACGCGTCGCGGATTCCTGACTTCGATGGGAATCGGGGCGCTGGCGGTCGGTGCCGCGGCGGAGCTGCCCGCCGCGCCGCCCGAGGCCGAACCGGCGGTTGCCGGGGCGGATGCAATGACCCGTCTCACTCTGCTGGTCAACGGCAGGCAATGCACGCTCCTGGCGGAGCCCCGCTGGACGCTTCTTCACGTGCTCCGGGAACAGATCGGGCTGACGGGAACCAAGACCGGTTGCGAACGGGGCGAGTGCGGGGCCTGCACGGTCCTGATCGACAATGTGCCCCGATACGCATGCCTCACCCTGGCAATGGAATGCGAAGGTTCCGAAATCGTCACCCTGGAAGGCCTCATGGAGGGCGAAAACCTGGGGGCGGTACAGCAGGCGTTCCTCGAACACGACGCCTTCCAGTGCGGGTACTGCACTCCGGGGCAGATCATGGCGGTCGAGGGTCTCCTGCGCAAAAATCCCGCCCCAACCCCGGATGAAATCCGAAGAGGCGTCAGCGGAAACCTTTGCCGCTGCGGCGCGTACACTCACATTCTTCAGGCTGCCGGGCATGCCGTGGAGCAGAAGGCCGGCAAGGGGGTGAAAAATGGCGGCAAACCCTGACAAGCACAAGCAGCCCGAGGCATTCCCGGCGCCGGACCCGCCACGGGCGGGGGAAACGGCGAAACTCTGGGAGAAAACCAGGTTCGTCGGCAAGCCTTTCCCGAGAGTCGACGCCTACGAGCGGCTGAGCGGTTCCGCCGTGTACCCCGCGGACGTGCGGCTGCCGAACATGCTCTACGGCGCCATCCTCGGTTCGCCTCACGCCAATGCCCGGATCAAGCGGCTGGACATGACCCGGGCGGAAAAAATGCCGGGGGTTCGCGCGGTAATCGGTGGAACGGTTCCCGAAGCGAATCCGGCGTGGCACTATCGCCAGGGAAGGCCTGCCATGGAAGTGGCCGGCAAGCTTTTCGACCCTCACTGCCGTTTTGAAGGGGACGCGGTTGCCGCCGTGGCGGCCGAAAACCCTTACCAGGCTCAAGACGCCCTTCGCGCCATTGTGGTCGAATACGAGGTTTTGCCTTTCGTGGCCGACGAACGCAAGGCCTTGCAGCCCGGGGCCCCCCTGGTCCATGGAGAGGGAAACCTCGTCCAGACCGACCGGTATCAGCGGGGAGACGTGGAAAAGGGCTTTGCTGAAGCGGATGTCGTCCTGCAGGAAACCTATCGCAGCGCCTGCGAGCTCCACACCCCGATGGAGCCACACGGCTGTGTGGCGAACTGGGAGAGGGACCGTCTCACCCTGTGGGAATCCACCCAGGGAGTGTTCGCCGTTCAGTCGGGGGTCGCCGAGATACTGGGCCTCCCGCTCGCCAAGGTTCGGGTGATCGGCGGTTACATGGGAGGCGGATTCGGCAGCAAGCTGCAGGCAGGAAAATACAGCGTCATCGCGGCGCTCCTGGCCAGGCGCACAGGACGCCCGGTGAAGCTGATTCTTCCCCGCGAGCAGACTTACCTGGCCGTTGGAAACCGGCCGCCCTGCAACATGCGTCTCAAGGCGGGCGTCAGGAAGGACGGCACCCTGACGGCGCTCGATTTCAGCGTCCTGGGCACGGGCGGAGCCTACCCCGCGGGCGGAACTTCCCTGGTGGACTGGCAGGTCCGGGACCTTTACAGTTGTCCCAACGTGAGAATCGAAACCACCGACGTATACGTGAATGCCGGTCCCGCGCGGCCGTTCCGCGCTCCGGGACATCCCCAGGGGTCGTGGGCGCTCGAGCAGATGATGGATGCCCTGGCGAAAGCCATCCGGATGGACCCGGTGGAGTTTCGGCTGAAGAACGTACCGAGCGGCAGCCAGGCGAGGGAAGGCATGCCCCCGTACGCCACCACCGGGTTGAGGCAATGCCTGGAAGAGGGCGCCCGGGCTTTCGGTTGGAAAGAAGCCCGGCAGAAGACCGGCGCGCCTCCGGGCAAGGCTTCCGGCGAGGGCCATCTGCGCAGAGGCGTGGGCATGGCGAGCGGGCTCTGGGTCGCCGGAGGCGCAATGCCGCCGTCCACGGTGATCGTCAAGATGTTTTCCGACGGCAGCGTGAACCTCAACATGGGGGCGAGCGACATCGGAACCGGCACCAAGACGATCATGGCCGCCGTCGCGGCCGAGGAACTGGGAATGGCGCCGGAATCCATCCAGATCGAGCATGCCGATACCGGCACCACCCAGTACACCCGGCCCAGCGGCGGGAGCAAAACCGTACCCACGGAGTCACCGGCTGTGCGCGCCGCCGCGATCCACGTCAAAGAGCAGCTGCTGTCCATCGCGGCCGAGGCGCTCAAAGCCGACAAGGCGGACCTAGCCGTTATGGACGGTAGGGTCCTTTCCAGGTCGGACGACTCCAAGAGCGCCAAGATTGCGGACCTGGCGGGATTGAAGCAGCGCGGAGTGATCGTCGGCATCGGCAGCCGCGCCCCCGATCCTCCCGGGAAGGTCGTCAACCCTTTCGCCGCCCAGTTTTGCGAAGTCGAAGTGAATGTCCTCACCGGAGAAGTCCGAATCCTTCGTTTCCTGGGCGCTCACGACAGCGGACGGGTCATGAACCGGCTGACGTATGACAACCAGGTTTTCGGCGGCATCACCATGGGCATCGGGTTTGCCCTGACGGAGTGCAGGATCCTGGACGCCTCGCAGACGGGCAAGCTGCTCAACCGGAACTGGCACGACTACAAGCTTCCAACCGTCCTTGACGTGCCGGCCGAAATGGTCTCGCTTCCCATCGAGATCCTTTCGCCCGAAATAAACACCACGGGAGCCAAAGGGCTCGGCGAACCCGTCACCATTCCGACGGCCGCGGCCGTCGCCAATGCGGTTTACGACGCCACGGGAGTCAGGATCACCGAATCTCCCATCAGTCCGATGCAGCTCTGTAAACTCCTGTCGGAACAATTGAAGGAGGGCTGAGACCATGATGCAGAAATTCGCCTACGTCCGTCCCAAGTCGATCGATGAGGCCATAAGCTTCCTCGCGGCGGGAAACGCGGTGGTGCATGCGGGCGGGACCGATCTGCTCGGCTGCCTCCGGGAGAAGATATTCGAAGCCGGGCTGGTGGTGAGCCTCAGCCGTATCGGGGAGCTGCGGGGAATTCGGAAGACGAAGGAAGGAGGGATCGAAATCGGGGCGCTGACGACGATCACCGAAGTGTCGGAACATCCTTTGGTCCGGGAACTCTACCCCGGGCTTGCCGCTGCCGCGTCCGAAGTGGGCAGCCCGCAGCTCAGAAACCAGGGAACCATCGGCGGAAATCTTTGCCAGAAACCGCGCTGCTGGTATTACCGCGGGGAATTCCATTGTCTGCGCAAAGGCGGCGACACCTGTTACGCGGTCGAGGGAGAAAGCCAGTTCCATTGCATTTTCGGCGGGGATTCGTGCTTCATGGTGCACCCGTCCGACACGGCGCCCGCCCTGACGGCGCTGGAGGCGACAGTCCACCTTCTGGGACCCGGAGGATCGAGAAGCATTCCCATGGGGGAATTCCTCGTTCCGCCGTCCAAGGATCCACAGAGGGAAACGGAACTGCGGCCGGGTGAGGTGTTGATCGGCGTCTCGCTGCCCCCTCCGCGCGCCGGGCTTCGCAGTTCGTACCGCAAGGTCCGGGCGCGGCGGTCCTGGGACTTCGCCCTGGCCGGAGTTGCCCTGGCCGTTGTCATGGACAAGGGCAAGGTCGTCCGGGCAAGGGTCGTGCTGAGCGGGGCAGCCCCCGTGCCCTGGCGTTCGAAGGAGGTTGAGGAAAGCATCACGGGCCGGAAACTCGACGCCGAGACCGCGCGGATCGCCGGCGACGCCGCCGTCACGGGAGCCAGGCCCATGGCGGGGAACGCCTACAAACTAACGCTGTTCAAGGGAGTCGTGAAGGAACAGATCCTGGCGATGGGAGCAGCGTGAACGGGGTTCGTCCCCTGGCTTGCCGGCATGTTCCGGTCAGCTTCCTCCGCCCGTCGAGGCTTCGACCAGCGCGTGAAAGTACGCGGGATCGCCGGTTTTGAACAAGCCGTACCAGGCGTCGAGCGTCGCTGTTTCGTACACGTCGAGTCGCCTGAATATTTCCCGGGCGAACTCGAGGGGCGCGGCTCCCCCCGCGGTGATCAGGTCCCCGTCGGTGACCGCCGCCTGGTCCAGGTAGTAGGCCGCGCCTTCATAGTTCGTTGCCTTGAGGTACTCCGGGGTATTGCTCGTATGCTGCAGTCCGTCCAACAGGCCGGCGCGCGCCAGGCCTGCGGTGGCACCGCAGATGGCGGCCACGGGAACGCCCGTCGCAAGAAAGTTTCTTGCCATCTCGACGGCCTCGGTGTTTCCGCCTTCGTCCCAGGTCATGCCTCCCGGCAGGATGAGCATGGCACTCCGAGACGGCTCCAGGTCATCGAGCCCCATGTCGGGCAAGACCGTCACCCCTCCCATCGTCCTCACGCGATCCGTTGTCAAACCGACCGTCCGGACTCGATAGCGTTGCGGCCTGGCCTGGAATGCGGGGTTGTTGATACCCGCGACGGCGAAGGCTGGTTCCCAGTCCGACAGAGTATCGAAAACGAACAGATGCACCGTCTGAAATTCCATGTAATTCCTCCATCCCGGAACCTGCCGCGGGAGCGGCGGGCCTTTCCCTTAGCGAAGAACGGACCGCCAGGCGCACGGCCTCAAATCGCGCCGCCCGGACGCAGTGTTCGGCCCGGCAGGCTACTTCGGGAATCGCCCTTTCTTCTCTTCACGCATTTCCACCCGCTTCTGGACATAGATCGGCAGCAGGTTCCACGCCCTGGTGCCGTCGAGGGGCGGAAACGGAATGAGATTGAATCCCATCAGGATCACGTTGAAGTACGCGAACACGAACAACAGGGCATTCAGAACGGGGAAGGGAGACATCCCCATCACCACCAGCAGGAGCATCACGGGCAGAAACAGGGAGAACTGCGCCACGACTCCGCCCCAGACGACGATCGCCTCCTCATACTCGTCATTCGGTGTTTCGTAGGAACATACTCCGAACATGGGGAACAGCTCGATTTGTTCCACTTCGTATCCGAACCGCCTGGCAAAGAAGGCGTGACCGTACTCATGAAGCAACAGAAGAAAAAGCACCCCCAGGACGAAAAAAATCATCTGAATGCCGAGCAGCACCGAGGACAGGGCCAAAAGGATGCTGAAGAGCGCCGTCGACCAGTGAATGTAGACGGGAATCCCCCAGAAGCTCCAAATCTTGTAGAATTCACTATACATCGCCGAAAGCCTCCTTCATCGTCATTCTTTCGCCCTCATGACCCGACAGGCATTACATTATAAGGCGTTGCCCGGCAGGAAACGGGAACCGTGCCTGGACGCCGTACCTCGACATGACGCCCGGGGCGGCCTTGACGAGACGACTCTGAACGCCTCCCCGAGCATATCCGTCTCAAGCTTATTATCGGGAATTTTGACGATATCGGTAAATTCAGCAACGACGCGTTCCGGAAGGGCATCCCCGGGCCTCGTTTGCCGGAAGTCCCCGGTTTTGCGCCACGGGTTCCGTCGGGCTGATGGGAAGGATAAATAGGTCCTATAGGACTTATAAGACCTATAAAAACCATGGGACTGATTAAAGCCCGTGCAAATCTTGCGCTTTGTTCCGCTCAAGAGGTATGCTCCCGGGCCGGAAGACAACCGGCGCAACCGCCGGCAAAGACCATTGCGGCCGGGATGCGGAGCAATCGAGACCATAGCCGTCCCGCCCGGCGGATCGGGCGGGACGAAGCCGGGATTCAGTCCTGATACGAGACTCCGGCGGGGGTTTTCTTGGCGATGGTAATGAAACCGGTGTGCGCGACCATCCGGTCGAAGGGGCGGGCGCGAAGCTCGTCGATTTTCCAGTCTCTTTTGAGCAGCTCGAAAGTGGAGATATTCGCAAAGCCGTTGGCCTTGAGTTCCCGGAACATCAACTGGACCTGGCCGATGTTCGGGCTGAGACTCACCAGGATAGCACCATACCTCATCATGGCGCCCACGGATCGAATGGCGTGCCATGGTTCGGGAAGATCCAGGAATACACGGTCGGCTTTGACGTTCATGCAAAAATCCTGGATGTCCGCAACGACGATTTCATGATTGTCGGGACGACCGTCGAAGAACTGATGTACGTTTCGTCTTGCGGCCAGAGCGAATTCCGGGCGCTTCTCCACGGAGATGAGCTTTCCGCGTCCGCCCATGGCTCTGAGCAGAGCGAGAGTGAGCGCTCCCGACCCGATGCCCGATTCCACGATGACGTTCTCCGGCTGGATATCCCCATAGAAAACAATGGCGCTGAGGTCCTTGGGATAGATGATCTGGGTCTGCCGTTCCATGGAGAAGATGTAGTCCTCGAGGGTCGGCCGGAAGAGGAAAACCTTGGCTTCCTTGTTGGTCTCCAGGAAATCGCCTTCCTCCCTGCCCACGATATCGGGCAGCTGGATAGTACCCAGGTGAGAGGAGTAAGGGCCTTCCCCGATCTTGACCAGCCATTTCTTCCCTCTCTGGGAAATCAACAGCACCCATTCACCCATCCGGAATTTGCCCATGGCCGTCGATGTCTCCTCTCCGTCGTCGCCCCTTGAAATGCCGCCGGGTCGTCCGGCCGGATGCCGGCGCCCCGGGAACCTCCCATTACGGCAAGTCAAGCGCGAGGTGGGTTGAACCATAGAGAACCGGCCCCTGTTCGTCAAACGGTTTTTGGCCGATTTGGATTTGATTTATGCCCGGATCCACACTATTAGTCACCATTGACGGTTTATTGAAATCGGGTGGGGATAGCTTTTTTCGTCATCGCTTCGAAGAGGCATGAGCCGAGGAAAGACAAAGGCGCATGGAAACCTTTCAGAGCGGGGAGCCGACGGAAGTCGATTCCCGGGGAGGCCGAAGCTCATGATCCATCATCCCGAAACGGTTCGCTCCATTGTCATCCATGTTTGTCGAGCGCTCACCCTGGCGCTGCTCCCGTGCTTGCTCACTCTGGCGGGGATCTCGGCGGATTCTCATGCGGCGCCGCTCAAGGTCGTGGTCCTCACCGACGCGGCCGGGCTGGGGGACAGGAGCTTCAACGACATGTGCTGGCAAGGGATCCTGAAAGCCCGGCGGGATTTTGGGATCAATCCGCAGTTCGTGCAGTCGCGGGAGCAGGCGGACTATGTTTCCAACATCACCATGGCGGCTCGCAACGCCGATATCGTGGTGACCCTGGGATACCTTTTCACCGACGCGACGCGAAAGGTTGCGTCGCATTTCCCCAATACGCGTTTCGTCCATATCGAAGGGGACATTGCAACGGCCAACGTGGCTTCCTTCGATTTCAAATCCGAGGAAGGAGGCTTCCTGGCCGGACTGGTGGCGGGGCTCTTCACCAGGGCCGGGAAGGTGGGGGTGGTTTCGGGCATGGATATTCCCCCGGTTGAAGCCTATGTCAGCGGGTTTCGCGCCGGCGTGAAAACTGCGGAAAAGTTCGGGAAGAAGCCCGTGGAAGTCATTGCCGTGTCCGCGGGATCGTTCAACGATCCGGTGAAGGGAAAGGCGCTCGCGCGGACGCTGATCGACAAAGGCGTCGACGTGATCTTCCGGGCCGCGGGAAACACCGGGGTCGGAGTGCTGGAAGCAATCAAGGGCGGCAAGGACGTGTACCTCATCGCCGATGATCTCGACGTGGACGCGGAGCTTCCGGGGAGAATCCTCACGAGCACGCTCAAACGAATGGACGTCGCGGTCTACACTGCGATCCGCGACATCGTGCAGAACCGTTTCGTGCCCGGACACCGCCGGCTCGGAGCACCCGACGGAGCTGTCGATATCACCGACATGAAGTATTCCCGGCAGCTCTTTGCCGCCGCGGGCCTTGAAGCCATTGCCAAAGCCCGCGAACTGCTGCGGCAGGGAAAGGTCGCCGTCCCTGCCCGCAGTGCCGAGGTCGAAGCATTTCAGGCCCCCGAGCTTTGATCCCGAAGCCCTTGCACAGCATGAAATTCACATCGAATGCCATGCAAAACGAACTGACCGGCAAACCCGTCGTGGAGATGCGCAACATCTCGAAGCGCTTCGGTTCCCTCAGGGCAAACCGCGAGGTCTCCCTTGCCGTCGCGGGCGGGGAGATCCACGCCCTCGTGGGAGAAAACGGCGCCGGCAAATCGACGCTCATGAAGATCCTCTACGGGCACTTCCCGCCCGATTCAGGCACCATCCGTCTGAACGGAGAGCCGGTTCGCTTCCGGCACCCGCGGGAAGCTCTCAAGGCCGGCATCGGGATGGTACACCAGCAGCTCCTGATCTTCCCCCAGCTGACTGCGCTCGAAAACGTGATCGTCGGCAACGAACCGGTGCACAGAGGGTTCATCGACCGACGACGGGCACTGGAGAAGGTGGCGGAGATCGCAGCCCGATTCGGCTTCAACCTTCCCATGAACACGAATGCCTGGCAGCTGTCCTTTGCCTTCCGCCAGCAGATCGAGTTGCTGCGAGCGCTCTATCGCGGATCGAAAGTGCTGATTCTCGATGAACCCACGAGCCTGCTCGCGCCCTTCGAAGTCGACCGATTCCTCGATCTGTTGATCGCCCTGCGCCGGACCGGCCACACGATCGTCCTGATCAGCCACCGGCTGCGGGAAGTCTTTGCCGCGGCGGACCGAGTCTCCGTGCTGCGCCGTGGAAAGCTGATCCGCACCGAGTCCATCGCCGCTATTTCCAGGGAGGAAGTGGCCGACCTGATCGTTCATGGCGAGAGCCGGAGCACGGTCGAGCCGCAATCGCGATTCGTCGTTGCGGAAGTCTCCGTTCCCTCCGTCCGGACCGAAAGCCCGAAGGACCTTCTCGTGTTGGACAATCTCACGGCGGACCCGTCCGGAAACGATATCGGGCTCGAATCCTTTTCGCTCCGAATCGCCGCGGGAGAAATCGTCGGCCTGGGAGGAGTGGTGGGAAACGGATTGAGCACCCTTGCGCGCGCCATATTCGGTATGGCCGCAATACGCGGCGGGACCGTTCATTTCGACGGCCGGGATTTCACGGCTCTTTCGATCAGGGATCGCATGGATGCGGGCATCCGCCGGCTGCCGTCGAACCCGATGGAAGAGGCGCTTCTGCCCGAGTGCTCACTGGTCGACAACTTCTTGCTGGGATCGCAACGCAGCCCCGCTTTCCAGCGCTGCGGACTGCTCCGCAAAGAAGCCGCGGCCGTTTACGCCGCGCGGCAACTGGAAATTCAGAAAGTGCGGTACGAGAAGGTTTCCCGGCCGGTTTCCAGCCTGTCCGGCGGAAACCAGCAGAAAGTCGCCCTGGCCAGGGTGCTGGCCGGTCCCGTGCGGTTCGTGGTGCTCGAGCAGCCCGGTCGCGGGTTGGATTTGAAGGCCCGGGTGGAGCTCGGCCGGCGAGTGCGCGCGCTCAACCGGGAGGGGGTCGGTTTTCTGGTGATTTCGCATGATTCGGAGGAGTTGCTCGCCTTGTGCGACCGGGTCGGGATCGTGTATCGAGGCCGCCTGGCAGGGATCACAACGATCGGAGAAGCATCCCCGGAGTTGCTCGCAAGGTGGATGCTCGGGGTGAAGAACGGGGAACATGACTGAACGATGAAACGGAACATGGCGGCAGATTCACCTCGCGCCGGGGCTTCCGGTGGAGATCGAGCCTGGAGCCGGCTGCTCGAATCGATTTCGGGCCCGCTGGTGGCCTGCGCGGCCGCGCTGCCGGTCTGCGTGGTCATCTCCCTGTCGGCCGGAGCCGGCCCCTTCGACCTCATTGCGGGGCTCTGGACAGGCGCGTGGGGAAGCGCCGACGCCTTGGCAACCACCCTGGGAAAGCTTACGCCCCTGCTGCTCACCGGCCTGGCCGTGTCGATGGCATATCAGGCGAGGCTTCTCAACATCGGCTGCGAAGGACAGCTCATGCTCGGCGCCCTCGCCTCGGCCGCGTTCGCCGCCTCCGCAAAATCACTGCCGGCTTCATTGCTCGCGCCGCTCACCCTCATCGCGGGCGCCGTCATCGGAGCGGCCTGGGCCTATCCGGCCGTTTGGCTGAAGCAGAAGCGAGGCGTGCACGAGGTGATCACCACGATCTTCATGAACACCATCGCCATCCACCTGTGTGAAATTCTGGTCCTGGGTCCCCTCGGAGACGGCACGGCCATCGGTCGCACCCGCGAGATCGGAGACGGGGCCGTCTGGCCGCCCGTCTGGCAATACGGAGCCATGGGTCTGACCATTGCGCCTTTTTTTGCGGTCGTCCTGGGTTTCCTGGCCCACTTCTGGCTTTCCGGAACACCCTGGGGATTCGAAGTCAAGGCGGCGGGATGCAACCCGGAATCGGCCCGGGCCGCCGGTATCGAGGTAGAACGATGGCAAAAACGCATGTTCCTGTTGAGCGGCGCGCTGGCCGGATTGGCCGGAGCGCTCGAAGTGGTCGCCGTCCATCACCGCTTCTACCGGGCGTTCTCTCCGGGTTACGGTTTCGACGGCATAACGGCCGCATTCCTGGCCAATGCGGCTCCGGGATGGGTATGGTTGAGCGGTCTGCTGCTCGCCGGTCTGAGAGCGGCGGACAAATGGCTTCAGCTCGCCGTGGGCATTTCGCCGAGCTCAATCTACATCATCCAGGCCTGCCTGCTGCTGTCCGTGGCCGGACAGCCCGGTATCCGGGACGGGTTGGGCAGACTGGTTTCGAACCTTCGGGCAGGGGGACGCATGCCACTCGGTGAGCACGCCCGGACAGGCGAGCCGGAGTCACGGCCGTGACCACTTTGCTGAACCTCTTTCTGCTTGCCCTGGCAAAATCCACGCCTCTGTTGCTGGCGAGTTTCGGGGGACTGCTCTCGGAGCTTTCCGGCGTGATCAACTTCGCCATCGAGGGCATGATGCTGGTGGGAGCGTTTGGAGCGATCTGGACGGTGTGGGCAACGGGCTCGCCTTGGCTCGGCCTGCTCGGCGGCGGATTCGGCGGTCTCGTCATCGGCTTCCTCCACGCCGTCGTCAGCCTGAAACTCAAAGCGAACCAGATCGTCAGCTCCATTGCGCTCAATCTCCTCGCGGCAGGAATCACCGGTACTCTTCTCAACCAGGTTTTCAACGTCTACGGAACATCCCCGGCAGTACCCAAGCTCCCCGGCATAGGGGAAGCGTTCTGCGGTGTGCTGGGCCTCCCGGCGAGGCCCTCTTCCTCGGTGGGGGAAGGCCTGTCCATCGTAGTGCCAATCGCCTTGGCGGCTTGCATCGTGCTTTGGGTGCTTCTGCACCGGAGCCGCTACGGGCTGCATCTGCGAGCGTGCGGCGAAAACCCGGGCGGAGCGGAAGCCGCGGGCCTGGCAGTGTGGCGTGTCAGGCTCTCCGCGCTACTGGCGGGAGGTTTCCTGGCTGGAATCGGCGGGGCCTACCTCGCCATCGGGGAACTCTCCCAGTTCGTCGAACAAATGACACAGGGTCGAGGCTACCTGGCGGTCGCAGCCGTCATCCTTGGCCGGTGGCGACCTGCGGGGGTGATGGCGGCCGCCCTGCTTTTCGGCTTCAGTGAAGCGTTTTCGGAATGGCTCGGCATTCAGTGGGTGCAAGTGCCGTCCCAGTTCTTCCTTGCCCTTCCTTACCTCCTGTGCCTGCTCGTATTGCTCCTGGGCTTGGGAAAACGGCAGCAACCTTCCGCTCTCGGCCGGTTGTAATCGAACCGCAGGTTCTTCCGCTCCTCGTTTGCGAGTCACTACGAGGCGTCGGGTGAAAACCCGGCGAGATCGTCCATGGCGACCAGCTTTTCCAGGGCGGCCACCCGCTCGACGGTCTTCTCGAACGCCCCGTCTCCCGGCGCCTGCTGTTGTTTTTGAGTCATTCCGGCCGACAGCGCCCGGTATTGCGCGGCGGTGACCGCCGAATCCAGTGCCGGGAAGAGCACCGTGTCTTCACGGTTGGAGTGGGCCCGGTACATGCGCGCGAGCTGGCGCACCTCCGAGTTCAATTTACGGCGCGTCTCGAGTTCCTTCAAAGCCGCAGTCGAAGAGTACTCCAGGATCCGTGCCGTGATTTCGCGGCCTGCCCGGTGCTGCGCCTTCAGCACGGCGATCAGTCCGACCAGCTTGTCGTTATTGGCCAAGAGCGGGAAGATTTCTTCCTCCTCCTGTTTCTCGTGGTGCATTTGGACAAAATTCTGCACGACCTCGACCACGCCGGGAATGACCTCGAGGGGCAATTCCATGTGCGCATCCACTCGGCGCAGGGACTCCTCGAGGATCATGAGCAGGCGGCTCAACACGCCGTGTTGGCGCATCAACCGTTCCGGCGCGGAGATGAGATCCGCGGCCCTCTTCTTCTCTTCTCCCGAGCACCCGGCGAGCAGCAGGCCGGCTCCCGCGGCGCCCGTAACGACAAGAAAATCACGCCGTGTTTTCAGAACATCCGAAGCCATCCATATCTCCTTCGGGCAGGCGTTCTGCGCTCCGCCCGCATTGCAGCGTCATCGATCGCCCATCCGCCCCCGGCGCGGAGGAACCGGACATGACCGCCGGCGCCATGCGGCTGAAGAACGGATTCAATTGTGTTCCATCCTCGCGTGCCGGGCCGTCGCGGCGACGACATGGAGTCGTCCGCGGTGAGGCTGGAGGGGGGTCCCTTTTCCGGAAAACGAGCACCCGGGGCCCGAATGCCGCCTGCGGCACAAGCGTGGCTGGAGCCGTGAGCGGCGCATCTTCCGGAAGATCCGCTTTTTTGGGAACACACTCTACGGATTGATGGCAATCTGTCAAGGATTGTGCATAATGTGACTTCGACAAGGGGGAACCTTTTTCCGCAGTGAACCGTTCACCATTTTGTTGTCTGCCCTCGACGACGCGGTCCGGGACCGCGCGCGCCGGGCACGATCAACTGCACCTCGGCTGAGCCGCGCCATGGATCCCGACAAGATTTCCAAACTCAAAATCAGCGAAGAACAAAAGTTCACGCCGGGGAGCGGCCGCGGACGAAAGCTGCTGTGGCCGGCCTTCGTGGTCGTCTTGATTGTCGCCGGGCTCACGCTGGCCCATCGCTCCGGGTTTCTTTCCTCCTCGGTGGAAGTGCGCGCCACTTCCGTCGGCTGGGTGTATCCCTCCCAAGTCATCACCGAATTCAATGCCAGCGGGTACGTCGTGGCCCAGCGGAAGGCCGCGGTCGCTTCCAAGGGAACCGGGCGGCTGTCCAGCGTGGAAGTGCAGGAAGGCAGCCGCGTGAAAGACGGGGATGTGCTGGCAAGGATCGAAAACGACGACCTGGTGGCGGACTGCAACCAGGTCGCGGCACAACTGGCAGCCGCTCGGTCGGATCTCACCCGCGCCGGGATCGAGCTCGACACGGCGGCTCGCAACCATGTGCGGTTCTCCGATCTCTACGGGCGCAAGGCGGTTTCACAGGTGGATTTTGAAAACGCCCGGGATCGGTACCTCAAAGCCAGGGCCGCCGTCGATTCGGCGAGATCGAACATCCGCGTGCTTGAAGCCGCTCTGCGCAAGGCCGAGGTCCTGGTTGAATACACCGTCATCCGGGCCCCGTTCGATGGCGTGGTGCTCACCAAGGACGCGGATGTGGGCGAAGTGGTCGCTCCATTCGGTTCCGCCACCAATGCCAAGGCGGCTGTCGTCAACATGGCGGACCTTTCTTCGCTCATGGTGGAGGCCGACGTTTCCGAGTCCTTTCTGTCCAGGGCTTCAATCGAACAGCCGTGCGAGGTCCAGCTGGATTCACTCCCGGACACGCGTTTCACGGGAAAGGTGGACACGATCGTTCCCACCGCCGACCGCACGAGGGGCACAGTCATGGTGAAAGTGCGCTTCGACCGTCTCGATCCGCGCATCCTTCCGGAGATGAGCGCCAAGGTATCCTTTCTGTCGAGACCGCTGCCGGAAGGTGAGAGCCGTCCTTTTCTGGGGGTTCATCGGGACGCGAGCACCCGGAGGGGCGATGCGGAGGGCGTTTTTCGCATCGAGGGCGACCGCGCGGTCTGGGTGGCACTTCCGGGCGCGGAGACCTTTGGGGATTACGTGCTGCCCGGATCGGCCATGAAAAACGGCGAGCGTGTCGTGCTCAAGCCCCCTCAGGAATTGAAATCCGGCGACAAGATAAAGGTTGCGGACTGATGACCCGGAGCGACCCCGTTGTCGGCAAACCGCTGGTGTCGGTCGAGAACATCCATAAGTCCTACCGGCGGGGTTCCCAGTCGATTTCGGTGTTGCGGGGTATAGACCTGAGCGTCGGCCGAGGGGATTTCATCGCCCTGATGGGACCCTCCGGTTCCGGCAAGACCACCCTGCTCAACCTCATCGCCGGCCTGGACAGGCCCGACCAGGGCAGTCTGATCGTTGCCGGAACCGACATCACCCAACTCGGCGAGCTCGACCTGGCCCGCTGGCGGGCGATTCACATCGGGTTCATATTCCAGTTCTACAATCTCCTCCCTGTGCTGACCGGGCTCGAAAACGTGGAGTTGCCGCTGCTGCTTCGGAATCTCAGCCGCCGGGAACGCCGCGAGCACGCCATGACGGCTCTCGAGTTGGTCGGGTTGGCGGACCGTGTGAAGCACACCCCGCGGGAGCTCTCCGGCGGGCAGCAACAGCGGGTTGCCATTGCCCGGGCCATTGTGACGGACCCCACGCTGCTCGTCGCGGACGAACCCACCGGCGATCTCGACAAGAACTCCGCCATGGAGGTGCTCGAACTGCTCGAGCAGCTCAACCGCGAATTCAACAAGACCATCATCATGGTGACCCATGACCCCAGGGCCGCGGACAAGGCCCGGCTCATCCATCACCTGGACAAGGGCACCCTGGAGAGCCCCGGCAAGTGAGGGCCTGAATTCGGTTGAACAATGGAACTGCTCAAGCTGATCTTCCGCAATACGCTCCGGCAGAGGCTCCGGAGTGCACTCACCATTTTCGGCATGGCCGTTGCCATACTGGCCTTCTGCCTGTTGCAGACGGTGGTGAACGCCTGGTTCGCGGGAGTCTCAGCCGCCGCGCCGGACCGCCTGATAACCCGAAACGCGGTCTCTCTCATCTTTCCTCTTCCACTCAGTTATCGACAGAAGATACTCCAGGTGGACGGCGTCAAGCGAGTCGCTTTCGGCAACTGGTTCGGCGGCGTTTACATCGACGAGCGGCACTTCTTCCCCAGGATGGCCATCGGCGGCAACGACTACTTCGACCTGGCTCCTGAAATGATTCTCCCGCCCGACCAGGCGAAGGCCTTCTGGCGCCGGCGCGATGCCTGCATCGCGGGACGCAAACTCATCGAGAAGTATCGCTGGAAGATCGGGGACGCCATCACTCTGACCGGAAACATCTATCCCGGAGAGTGGCGTTTCGTCCTGGTCGGAGTTTATACCGGAGCCACGAAATCCATCGATGAAACCCAGTTTTTCTTTCGATGGGATTACCTGGACGAAACGGTGAAAAAGATCATGCCGTCCAGAAGCGGGAAGGTGGGATGGTACGTCGTTCAGGTCAAGGACCCTGTGCAGTCGGCCGAGGTCTCCCGGGCGATCGACGCACTTTTCAAGAATTCGTGGGCGGAGACCTTGACGGAAACGGAAAAAGCTTTCCAGCTCGGATTCGTGGCCATGACGGACGCCATCGTGGTCGCCGTGAGGGTCGTTTCCTACGTGGTGATCGGCGTGATCCTGATCATCCTTGCCAATACCATGGCGATGACGTCCAGGGAACGGATGCCCGAATACGCGACACTGAAGACGCTCGGCTTCGGGAACCGGTTCCTGATCGCGCTCATCGCCGGAGAGTCGGTGTGCATCGCCATGCTGGGCGGAATCACCGGCATGGCGCTGGCTTTCCCTGTTGCCGGTGTCTTTTCGGAGCACCTGGGAACGCTTCTTCCCATTTTCCACATTCACTGGGAAACGTTGCTGGCAAGCTTCTCGATCAGCCTGGGCATCGGCCTGCTGGCGGCCGCTCTGCCGGCCTGGAGGGCGATCCGGGTCGGGATTGCCGAGGCGCTCAGCCATGCCGGTTGACCCCATCCGGCCTTGGAACATCGTCGTCCCCGGGTCTCGAAGGAACCGCGCCTGGGGTTTTGAGCTTGAATGAACCTCCATTAATGATTTACAACGCTAACGACACTATCGGGCGGCACGCCTTTCGAATCGGACTGCGGTATTCTTGCGCCCGGGTCTGCCGGGCGTCGGACAGGAGTATATCGGAATGGTTCTGAAACAAGTGGCCGAGGCGGGCATACACCTTCTGGTGGGTTTCCGGGGAACGACTTTCCAGGAACAGCTCAAATCACTCATCGATGAGTTCGGAATCGGCGGGATCGTGCTTTTTCGGCGGAACATTCAAACACCGGAACAGCTGAGGAGCCTGTTGGAGGAGATGCAGAGCCACGCGCGGCAGGTTCTCGGCCGTTCGCTCTGGGTGGCCATCGACCAGGAAGGGGGGCCGGTGCAGAGGCTTGTCCCTCCTTTCACGCAGCTTCCTTCCGCGTGCGATCTCGCCCAACAGGGGATAGAAGCCGTCGCGGAATGGTCCTCGAAGGCGGCCATGGACCTCCGCCGGATGGGCATTCACATCAACCTGGCCCCCGTGTTGGACTTGCGCGTCAACGCCAATTCTCACTTCATGGAAGGACGCTGCCTTGGCGACGATCCCCTGACCGTGGCGGAACTGGGCTGCCGATGGATCAAGACTCTCCAGGGAGCGGGAGTCTCCGCCACGGCGAAGCACTTCCCGGGGCTTGGCCTGGCGGAACTGGACCCGCACCACTTTGCCCCCGTCATCCGTTGGCCGGACCAGGAAGCCATGCAAAGGGATCTGCTTCCCTTTCGGAAGGCAATCGAGGCAGGGGTCCACTGCGTGATGACTTCTCACGCCCTCTACCCTTTCATCGACTCCGTCTGGCCGGCCACCCTCTCACCCGCGATAAACAACGACCTGCTGCGCGGAACACTGGGGTTCCGAGGCACACTCCTGAGCGACGACATGGACATGGCCGCCGTTTCCGAAAAATATTCCTGGAAGGAGATGGCCGAACAGGGGTTGCTCGCCACGATCGATTTCTTTCTGCTCTGTCAGAGAACCGAAAACATCGAGCAGTTGCAGGGGGCGCTCTGCGCAGCCATTGCCGGAAGCTCCCGGATCGAGGCCATGCACCGGGAATCCGCCAAACGCATCGAGTGGCTCTACGACCGGCACCGGATGGAGCATCAGGGAGGGTAGGGGCAGACCTTCAGTGTTTTCCGCTTCAAAGTGATGACGGACACTTCCCCCTCGGTGGCAAAACGCACCGGAACGCCGGATACCCCCACGCCGCCGCTCGTGTACCCCTCCATGCCGTCGTAGGACCACCTTCCGTGAAGCAGGCGGCGCGGCGCTTTGCTGTGGGTGAACAACGCCCCGACAACGGGCAGGCGTATCTGTCCGCCGTGCGTATGCCCGCAAAGGTAGAGCCTGGGGCCGTAGGCGGCCGCCTCCCGGTAAATCTCATTCGAATGGGACGCCAGAATGGCGAACTCCCGGGGCGGCACCTTCTCGAAAGCCTGATCCAGGTCGTGGCACTTGAAGTAATGAGGGTCGTCGACTCCTGCCAGGTGAATCCGCTCCCCGTCGCGGGTGAGAACCGCCGAATCGTTCACCAGGAATCGTATGCCGTATTCCGACAGCGGTTCGATGATTTCCAGGCAGTCGTGGTTCCCCAGGATCCCGTAAATGCCGTCTTTCGCGCGGATTTCGGGCAGAAGACGGCGGACCTGGGCGAGGGCCGGGGCAAATGACCCGTGCGTCTCCATCCTCAGGTCTCCCCCGACGATACACAGATCGGCCCGTATCCGCCTCACGATTTCCAACAGTCGCTCGGTGAGCCCCTCGAGCCCGTCGAGGTGAAGATCGGTCAGGAAGAGAATGCGGTAGCCGTCGAAAGCACCGGGCAAATCGGGAAACTCCAGCGTAACGTGCTCCTCGCGCAGCTTCAAGGCGTTCTTCCTGCCTTTTTCGTACACGCCGAGGCACTTGAATACGGTCTTCATGAAGACGTGATAGTAGATCGAATCTTCAAAATTCACGAAATGATGCAGGGGGTTCGAGAGAATCTGGCAGGCCCGGATCTCCCTGAGGCGCACGCCGGGGCGGAGTGGACGCGGGTAGTTGTCGATGGGCTTGCGCAGGACCACCTCGTTGAGCGCCAGGGAACCCGCGAAGGCGCCGCATCCGAATATGCACAGCAGGAGCACGGTCGGCCATGCGCCGAGAGAAAAATACGGGCCCAGCGCCAAAAGCGGCAAAGCTCCCTCGAATACCTGGTCCAGGCCGGGAACGACCTTGCCGCAGGGCACGTCGACGCGCCTCTTGATGAAACTCGAAACGAGGTCTCCGGACATGCTCAGGATACCGGCCGCAAGTCCCAGCCACAACGGAAACCCCAGCCCGAAGCCGGCCAAGCCGCCGACGAGGACTCCGCCCAGGACTCCCCGCATCGTTTTCTGATCGCCAAAAACCGGGCGACCGTCCCACATGCGGCGTCCCCCGTCGATCGGACGATTCCATTTTTCATCGCACAGGAACGCAAGCAGCGGCGGGGCAAAGTTGATCGACCAGAGCAAGACGAGCAGTTTTACGGCCAGCAGCATATCTCAACCATTACGGGAGCGTCCTGGATATTCCGTCCTGAACGCCGCGCAGGACTCACCTTCAGCCGATTCCTCATGCCGTGATCCCGAAAGCGAATCGGCGTGAGTTTGCCATCGCGCCGAACGCCGCCGGCAGGCGGCTCCGGCTATTCCATGAACGTCTTGAGACAGCTCTGGCGATTCGGATTGCGGAGCTTTCGAAGCGCCTTTTTCTCGATCTGTCGTATGCGCTCCTTGGACACCTTGAAAGTCTTTCCGATTTTTTCCAGGGTCTCCGCCGGCTGTCCGTCGATGCCGAAGCGCAGCCGCAGGATCTTTTCTTCGCGAGGCTGCAGGCTGGACAGCAGGGAACGGGTTATTTCAGCCAGCTCCCGGTCCGAACATTCCTCCATCGGCGACGCGGCCCGCTCATCCTCGATGAAATCACCCAAGCGCTGTTCGTCCTCCCCGATCGGCGTTTCGAGCGAAATGGGCTGAGCGGCGAGCGTGAGAACCATCTGCACCTTGTCAAGAGGCAGTTTGGCCCGTTCGGCGATTTCCTGGGGCGAGGGCTCCCTTCCGAGCTCTTTCAAGAGCTCGTAGAACACTTTGAAAAAGAGGTTCTTCAACTCAATGAAATGCACCGGCAAGCGAATGGTTCGCGTCTTGTCGTAGATCCCCCTGATGATGCTCTGCCTGACCCACCACGTGGCATAGGTGCTGAAGCGGTTTCCCTTGGTGTGATCGAATCTGCCGACCGCTTTCAACAGCCCGAGGTTTCCTTCCTGGATCAGGTCGTCAAAGCTCATGCCGCGGCCCCGGTAGCGCTTCGCGATACTCAAGACAAGCCGCAGGTTGGCTTTCACCATTTCCTGCTTGGCGCTGTCGATGGCCAGCATGATCGCCCTGCTTCGGACGAGCATTTCCCGGTACCGCGCGTTTCCCGGATAGTCCATGGTGCCGCGTTCGAAAGTGCGCACGATCACTTTCAGGATCTTGTCCCGCACCCCGGGAAAGCTCTTCTCGCTGTCCAGCAGTTTTTGGACTTTCTGGTGCAGATCCGCGGCCAGCCTGTCCTCGGTGGAACACTCGCACACCATCCGCACCAACTCTTCCTGGCCTTCCCTGATCACCTGGGCAAGCTCGGTTTCCCTCTCCTGAGTCAGCAGCGGGTAGCTGGAAACTTCCTTCAGATAGCACGTGACGTGATCTTCCTCGAAATCCTCGCCCGCCGCCGTCACACCTTCCGGGAGGAGATCCTCGTCCTCTTCCTCCCGTTCGGCTGCGGCCTCAAGGATATCCTCCGCTTCCGGTCCCTCCATATCCCTGTCTTCCTCGAGGCCGAGGTTCGCCCTCTTGAGCCTCTCGTCCAGCACCTGGTCATCGATGAGGTCAAATTCCCCTCGAAGCTCCTTCCGCTTGAAGTAATACTCGATAGGAAGGCATTTTTCAGATGCGTAAACTTTCATATTTTCAATTCCTCCCGGGAGCAGACGAGTCAGTGAATCTTCGCCGATCTGACAATATCCCCCTCTCCTGCCCCCTCTCCCTCGTCCGCTTGCAACTCCAAGTCACGCCCGCACGAAGACCGGCGTTGATTGCCATCCTAAGAAAATTTAAGGCTCTTTAGCATGTTAGTCAATTAAGGAGAATAAATCTACATGCGGGAAAATCAAGGGATTTTTTCAACAACACCGCAGGATTATCGGACAGGTCCAACCAACGTGCCAAAGAGCGTGTTTTCAACCTTAAATATGCATTTCCACGATATCTCCATCCTGCAGAATGTGATCCTTCTGAACCATCTGCCCGTCAAACACGGTTTTCCCCCAAACCTTGGCGAACTTCAGCTGGTCCACGAAATCCTTGTGAATCTTCTCCGCCAGTTCCTCGAGAGGACTGCGTTCGGGAAGCACAAAAGGAGCCGTGAAGTCGGGCTCCTTTCCGGGAACCTTGGTATATACACGAATGATTTCGGAAATGCTATAAAGTTCTTTCAACAGAACGTGGAAATTGCGCCCGGCCAGGACAGACACTCCCACGCAGGGAAGGCGGGTTTCTGAGAGCTCCAGAAAGGCCGTGTAGTCCGCTTCGCCTTTGTCGTCATCCATCTTGTTAAGAACCAGCAGGCATTTCTTGACGAAGGGACTTTTTTTCAGGTCTGCCGGTATGGCTTCCCCTTTCGGGTAGATTCTCAGACCCCGGAAAACGGCGAGCGTGTCCTCAAGTTGCTGCAAGGGATCGGCGTGGAGGTCCAGCAATATTGCCAGGATATCCGCGCGGCGCAGGAGATCGGCCATCCAGGGGTCCATGTATTCCCGGGTGATGGGCGGAGTGTCGACCATCTGAAATTGGATGTTCTCATACGGAACCATGCCCGGTGTGGGTTTCCACGTGGAATGAGGAAAGTCCGCCACCTCCGGCTTCGCATTGCTCAGGGCCCCCAGGAGCGAAGACTTGCCCGTGTTGGGCGCGCCCGCGAGCACGACCTGTGCGGCGCCTTCCCGCTCGATGGAGTAGGACGCATCCCGTTTCGACGATCCTTTCTTTTGTTGAGCTTCCGTCTTCGTTTTGGCGATGCGCCGCCTCAGATCCGCCCGCAGCTTGTCGGTTCCCTTGTGCTTGGGCATGATCGTGAGCATCTCTTCCAGGGCTTCGATCTTTTCCTCCGCAGTCCTGGCCTCGCGGTAGCGTTTCTCGGCTTCAAAGTAGGGAGGGGGCAGATTCGCGGGCATGCACCAACTCCATTCATACAATTTTGCCTGGACAATAGATTCCCGAGTGATCCTGTTTTCAGGCTTCGCGGGTGAAGCGCAGCCTCATGGATAAATGCGTTCAAGTTGAGTGCATTGGGCGGGAGGGCATAAAGCCCTCCCCTTATACGTCTGACGGGCATATTGGTCCGCAGGGGCAGGTTTATCCCCACCCGCGTCGCAGCCCGCGGGGCAGGGGTTGTGACATCTTTGACGCGCCTTGGTCTTGCCGGTTGCCTGTTCCCCGGAAACCCATTATAAATGAGTTGTTTTGCCGATCCGCCGGGGAAATTCCGAAAATCATCGAGGAGGAAGTCTTTTGAAATGTTCTGCCTGTAACCAGGAATTGGAGTTGATTCGCGCCTGAAAGCAAGTTTTCTGGCGCTGCCGGGGTTGCGGCGCCCGTTATCGCCTGGCGGACCTCAAAGACGAGCTTATCGACGAAGCCGAGAGAGAGCTCGCCGACTGTCGCGTGGACCGGCTCTGACGTTCGGCCGCATGGTCGCTGCCGGCGCGAAGCTCCCCCCTTCCTGCCGGCTCACCCGAGGAGCGCCCTCCATGCGGAAAGCCGCCCACGCAAGCCCCCGATCGTGCCGCTTCGCTTCTCTTTCGCGCGGACCGTCGCACGGGAAAATATGTTGAGCCCCCGCCACGCCGGGGGCGGAGCCGCTTTCAAATGCCGCCGGTCGGGGCGGCGCGGAGTCGTCTTCAAATGAGCGTGAAACGGCGCCCGCCCGCCACGCCAAGCTGTACCGGAGCGGGGCTGGAGTCCCGCATCAGAGCCTTTCCCGGAGCAGCTTCCTGGCCAGATCGAGAGCATCCTGCAATTTCTCGGGCCGGTTCCCGCCGGCCTGGGCCATGTCCGGGCGCCCGCCGCCGCTGCCTCCGATCGTCTTGACGATTTCCTTGATCAGGTTCCCGGCATGAACCCGGGACGTCAGGTCAGGCGTCACTCCCACCAGCAGGAAGGCCTTGTCGCCCTGGTGCGCCCCCAGGACGGTGACCCCGCTCGACAGCCGTTCCTTGAATCGATCGTTCATTTCCCGCAGGGCCTTCGGATCGTCCGCCTCGACCCGCATCACCAGCACCTTGACCCCGCCCACCTCTTCAGCCTGCTCGAGCAGGTCGGCCGAACGTTTGCTGGTCAAGGAGCTCTTCAGGGCTTCCAGCTCTTTTTCCATCTGCTTCTGGTTCGCAAGAAGCTTCTCGACGCGCTCCGCCACCTCGAAGGGACCGGCCTTGAGCAACCCGGCAGCCTGGTGGAGGACGCTTTGCTGCCTGCCCAGGTAGTCCAACGCGCGGCGCCCGGCAAGCGCCTCGATGCGGCGGACCCCCGAGGCGATGCTCATCTCCTGGGTGACGACGAACAGGCCGATGTCTCCCGTCCGGTGCGTGTGGGTCCCCCCGCAGAGCTCGCGGCTGAAACCGGGGATTTCCACCATCCTGACCCGGTCTCCGTATTTTTCCTCGAAAAGGGCCATGGCGCCGGTCTTGAGGGCTTCGTCGAGATTCATCTCCCGGACTTGCAGGTCCCGGTTCACGCGGATCTGCTCGTTGACGAGCCGTTCGATCTCGGCCAGCTCATCGCGCGATATCGCGGCGAAATGGGTGAAATCGAACCGCAGCCGGTCCGGGGCCACCATGGACCCGGCCTGCTTCACATGGTCTCCGAGCACCCGGCGCAGGACCGAGTGAAGCAGGTGAGTGGCCGTATGGTGCAGCGCGGTATCGCCGCGCAACGCCTGGTCCACCTCGAGCCGCACCGTTTCCCCCACGCGCAGCCTGCCGCTTTCGACCTTCCCGACGTGAACGATGAGATCCCCGGGAAGCTTCAGCGTATCGGACACGATCACCCTGCTCGAGGGACCGACGATCACGCCCTGGTCGCCGACCTGCCCGCCCGCGGCTCCGTAGAAGGGAGTCTCCGAAGTGACGACCTCGACGTCCGTCCCCGCCGGCGCCTCCTCAACGGCCTGCCCGTCGCGGACCAGCGCCGCGATCGTGGATTGAGCGGAAAGGGTGTCGTATCCGACAAAGCGCGTCGATACGCCTTCGGCGGACAGTTGCCGGTAGGCTTCGGACACTTCCCGTTCGCCGCTCCCCTTCCAGTGCATCCGCGATTGTTCCTTCTGCTTTTCCATCAGGTCCGCGAAGCCCGCCTCATCCACCTTGAAATCGAGGTCCCGGGCCATGTCCGTGATGATGTCGATGGGGAACCCGTAGGTGTCGTAGAGCTTGAAGATGAGCGCCCCGGGGATCGTGCCGGCGCCCTCGTCCCGGAGCCTGCGGATTTCGTTCTGGAGGAGCCGCAGCCCGTTGTCCAGGGTTTCGTTGAACCGCTCTTCCTCGTTGAGGATCACCCGCGTGATGAAATTCCTGCTCTCGAGCAGTTCCGGGTAGGCATCCTGCATGGACTCCATCACGGCCACCGCGACCTCGCTGAGAAACGGCCTGTCCAGGCCCAGGAAACGCCCGTGACGCAAAGCCCGGCGCAGCACCCTGCGCAGGACGTAGCCACGCCCCTCGTTGCTCGGCAGCGCGCCGTCGCCGATAAGGAATGCCGCCGCCCTGCCGTGGTCCGCGATGACCTTTACCGAAACGTCCTTTTCCGGATCGGTCCCGTAGCGGTACCCGCTCAACTCGGCGATCTTCGCCCTCATGGGCGCGAACAGGTCGGTGTCGTAGTTCGAGGGCACCTTCTGGATGACCGCGGCGACCCGCTCCAGTCCCATCCCCGTATCGATGCTGGGCTTGGGCAGCGGTTCCATCGTGCCGTCTTCCTTGCGGTTGAACTGCATGAAGACCAGGTTCCAGAGTTCCAGGAACCGGTCGCAGTCACACCCCGGTCTGCAGTCCGGTTTTCCGCAGCCAACGTGCGCCCCCTGGTCGATGAGTATCTCCGAACACGGGCCGCAGGGGCCGGTATCCCCCATGGACCAGAAATTGTCCTTGGTCGGGAAGGTGAGGATGCGGTCGGCTGGCAAATAACGCGCCCAGAACCCACGGGCTTCCTCGTCGGGCCCGAGACGCATCTCCGAATCCCCCTCATGGATGGTGGCGTACAGCTTTTCCCTGGGCAGGCCCATGTCTTCGGTCAGAAACCGCCAGGCGTACTCGACGGCATCCTCCTTGAAATAATCTCCGAAGGAAAAATTCCCCAGCATCTCGAAGAACGTGTGATGCCTCGCGGTGCGGCCGACGTTTTCCAGGTCGTTGTGCTTGCCGCCCGCGCGCATGCACTTCTGGCTGGTGGCGGCCCGGTTGTAGGGACGCTTCTCCTCTCCGAGAAAGGTGCGCTTGAACTGGACCATGCCCGCGTTGGTGAACAGCAGGCTGGGGTCGTCATGGGGAATCACGGACGAGCTCTTGACGACGGAATGTCCTCGTTGAGCGAAAAAATCCAAAAACGCCTTGCGGATTTCGCTGGCTTTCATCGATGAAATCTCCTGAATGGATCAACGGTCAATCGACAGTCCGGAACAAGAGCCCGTCAAACGGCAGTCCGCCCGGGACCGCGCAAATGAGCGGGAAAAGCGGCGCGGACCGCTTTCCCGCGGGTACGTTCCCCTTTACTCCCCCGCCCCGGTCACCGGGCCGGGTGAAAACCTCAAATTGTGGGCCTCGCGCAGCTTCCGTTCCAGCTCACCCAGCAGGTCGGGGTGCTCCCTGAGGAAATTCTTGGCGTTCTCGCGGCCCTGCCCGAGCCTCTCCCCGCTGTAGGAATACCAGGTGCCCGACTTTTCAATGGCCCCGGATTCGACGGCAAGGTCGAGAATATCCCCTTCCCTGGAAATCCCGCGCCCGTACACCACGTCGAACTCGACCTCCCGGAAGGGAGGCGCGATCTTGTTCTTCACCACCTTAACGCGGGTGCGGTTCCCGACCACTTCCTGTCCGTCCTTGATGGGGCCCACCCGGCGGATATCCAGCCGCATGGTGGCGTAAAACTTCAACGCGTTCCCGCCGGTGGTGGTTTCCGGAGACCCGTACATGACCCCGATTTTCATCCGGATCTGGTTGATGAAGATGACGCACGTGCGGGACTTGCTGATGCTGGACACGAGCTTGCGCAAAGCCTGGCTCATGAGCCTTGCCTGCAGCCCCACATGGGGATCGCCCATCTCCCCTTCGATTTCCGCCTTGGGAACGAGTGCCGCCACCGAATCCACCACGATGACGTCGATGGCATTGCTGCGCACCAGGATTTCGGCGATCTCCAGGGCCTGCTCGCCGTAGTCGGGCTGGCTGATCAGGAGATCCTCCACCTGGACTCCCAGCTTGCGGGCATAGTTGACGTCCAGGGCGTGCTCGGCATCGATGAACGCGGCCAGCCCGCCCAGTTTCTGGGCTTCGGCGACCACGTGAAGCGCCAGGGTGGTCTTGCCGGAGGATTCCGGCCCGAAAATTTCCATGATCCGGCCTCGAGCCACCCCGCCGATTCCCAGGGCAAGGTCGAGTGACAGGCAGCCGGTGGATATCACGGGAATTTCCACGTTCTGCGCGCCTTCGCCCAGCCGCATGATCGCGCCCTTGCCGCACATGCGCTCGATTTGAGACACCGCCGTGTCGATGGCCCTCTGACGCTCGTCAACAGCTCCCATACCAGGGTCTCCTTCCGTAGGACCGCGTGGAAACGGATCGTGATGGTGAACGTTCCTCAGAACAAACAGGACCCCTTTGCAGGGATCCCGGTACCCGCCTCGAACAATTATATATCACTTTGCCCCATCCTGGCATAGTCACTGGGAAAAAACGATCTGCGATCACGCGAGAGATTGCTGGTCACTCGGGGCGGCCGGTGAATGGGGCCCGGAACAACGGCGTGTACTGAGCGCCGTCCGGTTTCAGGTCACTTTTATACAATACAACTTCTGCAACGTCAAAAGCTTCCGCCTCAAAGGATTGATTTGCCATGAGAATTTCCTGGAGCACGGACAGACGCCCGCGTCCCTTCACTCGTCCCAGGGTCAGGTGAGGTTTGAACGGGCGGTCTTCGGATTCGAACCCGAGCGGCACCGTAGCCGCCTCGATTTTTTGCTTCAGATCGCCCAGCCTGTCGGCGTCCCCACGAAGCCCCACCCAGATCACCCGCATCTGCCTGATGGTGGGAAACGCGCCGCAGCCCGCGGCCTGGAGGCGAAACGGACTGACCGTCCGGGAAACGGATTCGAGCGCTTCCCGGAGCGCCGGAATCCGCTCCGGGGCAACGTTGCCCAGGAATTTCAAGGTGAGGTGGATGCGATCGGGCCTGATCCATGCCACGGTGGCATCGGCCTTGCGCAGTTCCCGCTCGAAGCGCTCCAGGACCGCCTGCACGGGAGACGGCAGATCAACGGCAATGAAGGTTCGAATCATCGGTCAATACCCTCCAGAGGAGCAGCAGCGCGGCCTGGGCCGCGCTTTGCCGTATGCTTTCCCGCACACCCTCGAACCGGTGCTTCTCCACCCGCTTTTCCTTCGGGGTGACGCAGGCGATGCAGACGGTCCCCACCGGCTTTTCCGCGCTTCCCCCCGCGGGCCCGGCAATTCCCGTGATTCCGAGGGCCACCTCGACGCGTGCGCCGCGGCACGCCCCCTCGGCCATGGCCAGGGCAACCGGCTCGCTCACCGCCCCGTGGACGCGCAGCATTTCCTCCGAGACGCCCAGGTGGTCCTGCTTGGCCTGGTTGCTGTACGTGATGAACGCCCGGTCGAAGTAATCCGAAGACCCCGCAATGGAAGTGAGCCTGGTCGAAAGAAGGCCGCCGGTGCAGGATTCCGCCGCGGCCATCCGCCAGCCCCGCTCGCGAAGCCTCTCCCCCACGACCTTCTCGAGGCATTCGTCATTTCGCCCGCTGATGTGCTTTTCTCCCAGGCGGGCGACGACTTCCTCGCGCACCTTCTCGATCCGGGTGCGGCATTCCTCCTCCGATGCGGCGACGGCAAAAAGCGTGACCCAGTTCTCGCTTCCCTGCGGGAGATAGCCGATTTCGACCCCGATGCGCCGGCAGTCCAGGTCCCTCAGGCGCCGGTTGACCTCGGATTCGACCATGCCCTGAACCCGCACGACCTCTTTCAAGTAGGCGCCGCGCAGCGGGAAGCGCCGAGCGAGGTCCGGGATCACGACTTCGGCAAGCAGGAACTTCATTTCACCGGGAACGCCGGGAAGGAAATAGCAGGGAACGTTCCCATGGTCGATGAAGAACCCCGCCATGTCCAGGCCGATCTTGACCGCTCCGGCCGGAAGCTCGGCCATCTTGGCCACTTCGTTCGACCAAGCCTGCCCGCGTTCGGCCAGCCGCTCTTTGAGCCGCCCGACGTAAGCCTCGTCGGCGACCAGGGGACGATCGAACGCCCTGGACACTGCCGCGTTGGTCCGGTCGTCGTCCGTGGGCCCCAGGCCGCCCGTGACGATGATAAATCGGGCATCGGCAAGACACAGGACCAGGCTGGAGACGATATCCTCCTCCCGGTCCCCCACGGTGATCATGCGATCGAGGCGAAAGCCCCGGTTGCGCAACTCCAGGGCGATGTGACGCGCGTTGCCGTTGAGGATGTCGCCCAGGAGAATTTCGTCTCCGATGGTGAGCAGCGAACCGCTGATTTCAGGTGGTCGTTCATCCATGAGATATTCCCGCCGGGTTGATTTCATGCGCGCGGAACGCAATGAGCGCCCGCGCTCGTCATTTCGGACCGGTTGATTCCCCGTTCCCCGCCCGCAGTGCCGGTGCTCCCGCAGGGAGTTGCGGTGCGCCCGTCCGGGATCCGGGTCGCTCCGGGAGCAGGCGTCGCAGCCGGCTTCGCCGGAGCCGACGGTCCTATTGTCCTCGGCCGGCCGCGGCCAGGACTTCCTCGTAAATTCTACGGATGGGAACTCCCTGCTCCAGGGCGATCCGCTTGCAGTCCTCGTACTCGGGCGTCGCCCGCCGTTCCCCCCAGGGGGTGCGGACCCACTTGACGCGGCAGCGGCCATACGGGGTATCGACCTCGCCGATTTCCCGAGGAAGCTCCACACGATCCACTTCCTGGATCCGCACGCCGAGCGAGGTCGTCTCCCTGAAGACAATTTCGGTGACCGCCGCCTGCAATGCGGGTTCGAGAAGCACGCGCAGGATCACCGCCGGACGGTTCTTTTTCATCTGCGCGGGGACAAGGTTCACGTCGAGCGCCCCGGCGTCGAAAAGCCGCTCCATGACATGACCGTAAAATTCCGGGTTCATGTCGTCGATACTGGTTTCGATGAGCAGGAGGCGCCGCCTGAGGAGGCCCGGGGAGGCCTCTCCCACGAGGACCCGCAGCAGGTTGGGAGGGTCGGCGCAAGGGTGCGTCCCGACCCCGTAGCCGGTGGAGCGGACCACCATGTCCGGAACCGGCCCGAAGGACTCCGCCAGGGCCGCCAGGATCGCGGCGCCGGTGGGAGTCGTCAGCTCCCTTTGAATGCCGTTGTCGTAGACGGGAACGCCTTCCAGGAGCAGGACCGTCGCCGGCGCGGGCAGCGGCAGAAGCCCGTGACGCGTTTCCACGAAGCCTCCGCCGAGCGGGACCCGCGAGGCGCACAGCCGCTCGATCCCCAGGTGATGCAATCCGATGGCGGCCCCCACGATGTCCAGGATGGAATCGAGCGCCCCGACCTCGTGGAAATGCACATCCCCCGGGGGCACCTGGTGGACCCTGGCTTCCGCCAGGGCCAGCTTTTCGAAAACGGCGAGGCTTTTTTCCTTGACGGGGCTCTCCAGGGCGCTTTCGCCGATGAGGCGCGCGATCTCCCGGTAGGACCGGGCGGGCTGGTCTTCGATGTCGATGCGCACCCGAGTGCCCGCAATGGAGCCGCGACGCTCCCGTTCCGCCGAGAGGACGTACCCGCTCACGGCGATCTTCTTCAGCTCTCCGGAGAGCACGTCCAACGGAAGCCCGAGGTCCAGCAGCGCGCCCAGCACCATGTCCCCGCTGATTCCCGAAAAACAGTCGAAATAGGCGGTCTTCATATCCGAGCTCTTCTCCCGACACCCGATCCGTCCAGCCTCAGGACCGCATCGCCGCCCGCGGGCCCGTCGAACCAAGGCGGTGCATCCCCTCGCCGCCACCCCATGAAGCCCCAACCCGGAATCGAACCCCCATTCCCGGCGTGAAAGAACCGCGCCGTCAAGGCGGTGACGTCATGGAACAGTTCGAGCGCCCGCAGGGCAGAGTACTCCCATCCACTGGAGCGTCCAAAGAATATTCTTTTACTGTGAAAGGACTCGAAAGGTCAATCGACGGTTGAGCGAGAGCCCGTGGCGCCCGATCATTCATGAGCCGGACGCTTCACCGCCGAGCGGGGCGAATTCCACATGGAGACGAGTCCGCGGGTTCTTTTTGAAGTCGGGCGTCGCCATGACGCGCGAATTCCATACGGAAAGGGGTGTGAGACCGCTATGAGGAGCCAGGCGGATGGCACGCATGTGAATTCCACGTGGACACAGGCGCGCGTCGATTGTTCGGCGCGTTGCCTCCGATGTTGCCGCCCCGACCCGCGCGGCACGGTTCCGCCATGGTTCCGCTGTCGCCACGGTTCCGCTTGACACATGGCGGCGCCGATGCTAATTTTACGGACTCTGTTCGCAGTAAAGACTGTCCGGAGGGATGGCCGAGCGGTTTAAGGCGGCGGTCTTGAAAACCGTTGTTCCGTTAGCAGCGGGACCGTGGGTTCGAATCCTACTCCCTCCGCCAACCCCGAGGATCGTAACGGAGAGATGGCCGAGTCGGCTGAAGGCGCTCGCCTGCTAAGCGAGTGTACGCTGTAAAGGTGTACCGAGGGTTCGAATCCCTCTCTCTCCGCCATCAGAAATAATCGAGCCCGGATCAGGGATGCCTGATTCCGGGCTTTTTTGCCTTCATCGGGGAGCAATTTGGGGACCAATTTTGAGATTTACAGGGCAAAATCGGTCCGGTGGGCCGGTTCGATGAAGAACAGACGGGATCACTCCTGATAGTGAAGGCGAGGGGACCGGTTAAATCAGAACACGAAGGAAGAGTTTGGGCAGGAAGATCCCCGGCATTCGTAGGTTTTCCATTGCCTTCATCGAGCAGAAAATCGATTGAAAAAGAATGATCGATCAAATAGTCTTGAATTAGAAGGTTGAAATCGTGGCATCGGGATGGAAGGAGTCCTGGGGGCAATATGCTGAAGTTGCTCGAACACGCCGATAGTGTCCGCAAAGAGGTCGGGCGGCATATAAGTCAAGAGCACAAATCCGATCTGGGCCAATTCATGACGCCCGCGACGGTCGCCCGTTTTATGGCCTCGTTGTTTTCTTCTTCAACCCTGAGCACAGGGAGGGTCTTGGATGCCGGCGCAGGTGTAGGTTCATTATCGGGGGCTTTTCTTGATCGTGTTGTCCGCGGAGGCTTTGCCTTTCGCCGAGTCGAGGTCACGGCTTTTGAAATAGACGCAAGGTTGCGGAATCACTTGTCCCGGACACTTGCGAACTATCATGGCGAATTTACTCTGGATGCATCCGTCGTTGCGGGGGATTTCATTGAAGAGGCCGTACAGATGATCTTGAATGGAGGCCCGTGTTTTACTCACGCTATCCTGAATCCGCCATACAAAAAGATCAACAGTGCTTCCCGTCACCGCTCATTGCTGCGGCAGGTGGGCATTGAAACGGTCAATCTCTATTCCGCGTTTGTGGCTCTTGCCGTGAGACTAATGCAGCCGGGCGGTCAGATCGTTGCGATCATTCCCCGGAGCTTCTGCAACGGCCCCTACTATCGGCCCTTCCGGGAGCTCATTCTAGCCAGGACGGCTATCAAGCATATTCACTTGTTCGACGCTCGTGATCGCGCCTTCAAAGATGACGATGTTTTGCAGGAGAACATCATCATTTTGCTTGAGCGCGATGCCAGGCAAGGCATCGTAACCGTCACTACGTCGACCGATGATCGTTTCTTCGATATCCGCAGTCATGACTATCCGTTTGGCCGGATTGTTTTTCAGGACGATCCCGAGCACTTCATTCACATTCCGACATCCCCCGAGCAGAACCAAATCGAGTGTTCACCGCTTATCAGTTGTTCACTGGCCGATACTGGCCTTGAGGTCTCCACGGGGCCGGTTGTGGATTTCAGGTTAAGAGCTCATCTCCGAAAAATGCCTGAAAAAGGCACAGTGCCCCTCCTGTATCCTTGTCATTTCTCGGGATATGTCGTTGACTGGCCGAAATCGGGAGCGAAGAAACCCAACGCTATTCTTCGAAACCCCGAGACTGAAAGATGGCTGTATCCTAACGGCTGTTACGTCGTAGTTAAACGGTTTTCATCCAAGGAAGAGAAGCGTCGCATTGTGGCTAGCGTTGTTTATCCTGATGCCTTCGATAGCCCCGTGCTCGGTTTGGAAAATCACTTGAACGTTTTTCACCGGGGAAGACAGGGCCTTCCGGAGGATTTAGCTCGGGGTTTGTCGGTGTTTCTCAATTCCACTCAGATTGATGAGCAATTTCGACGGTTCAGCGGCCATACGCAAGTGAATGCGACCGATTTGAGGTTGCTCAAATATCCGAGCCGCGAAGTATTGACCCGTCTCGGCCTTTGGGCCAAGGCTCAAGGCCTCTTGACGCAAGACGGAATTGACAAAAAAATAGAAAGTTTGGCATGCGGAAAAAAGACAATATAGAAAGCGCACTGGAGATCCTCGCTGCTCTCGGACTTCCCCGAGCACAACAGAATGAACGTTCAGCGCTTTGCTTGTTGGCATTGCTTAATTTGATTCCTGGCAAGGCTTGGGCGCATTCGGAAAATCCACTTATCGGTATCACGCCCATGATGAAGTTCAGTGGCAAATACTATGGCAGGGAATACGCACCGAACACGCGTGAAACTTTTCGACGTCAGACGATCCATCAGTTTCTACAGGCAGGAGTAGCGTGCTACAATCCCGACAGACCAGACAGACCGGTCAACAGTCCCAAAGCCGTCTATCAGATATCACCCGAAGCGCTCGCCCTGTTGAAAACCTATGGCACGAACAAATGGCGGGCCTTTTTGAAGCGCTTTCTTGCGATCAGGAAGACCCTCGCGCAACGCTACGCAAACGAGCGCGTCCAAAAGCTGATATCGGTACGTGTCGCAGTCGATCAGAAGATCAGGATCAGCCCAGGTGAACATAGCGAGCTCATCAAGGCGATTATTGAGAGTTTTGCCCCGCGCCACGCCCCCGGTTGTAGATTGGTCTATGTTGGAGACACCGGTGAAAAATGGGGTTATTTTGATGAAAAGCTCCTGGCTGATTTGGGCGTCACAATCGATTCGCATGGGAAGATGCCTGATGTGGTTCTGTTCTACCCCGAAAAGCATTGGCTTCTGCTCGTTGAATCCGTCACCAGCCATGGTCCGGTTGACAGCAAGCGCCACACCGAATTGGCAGTGCTGTTTGCAGACTCGTCCGCCGGGTTAGTGTACGTGACGGCATTTCCTTCCCGCGCGGTCATGCAGCGCTACCTTTCTGAAATCGCGTGGGAAACGGAGGTCTGGATCGCGGATGCGCCGTCTCATCTGATCCATTTCAATGGACCTCGCTTCCTGGGGCCCTATGATGGTAAGCTCGGGGAAAAACCCAAACTGGCGGACAAAGGTCATCTTCTCCCAGAGTACAAAACCAATTGAAAATAACTTGCATTGTCGCTTGAAACATGATCAGAACCCCACAGCGCAGGATCAACATGGCGATTCCGGATTATGAGTCGATAATGCTACCCTTATTGAGGTTTGCCGGTGATGGCAAAGAGCATTCCGCCAAGGAGGCTGCGCAGGCTCTTGCCGTTGAATTTGCTTTGAGCGAGAGTGAATTGAAACAACTACTTCCGAGCGGCCGGCAAACGACCTTCGGCAACCGGATCGGATGGGCCGGGACATACCTGAAGAAAGCGGGTCTTCTTCAGTCATCCAGAAGGGGTATCTTTCAAATAACCGCACGTGGGCTCCAGCTCCTCGCGGAAAAGCCAATTCAGCTGAATAGTGCGTCTCTTCACCGTTTTCCCGGATTTGTCGAGTTCATAGAGGCACGAAAAGGGAAGGCGGCCATTCCATCCGATGATGACCCAATCAATCGCGAGACTCCGGAAGAAGTTATTGAAGCAGCCTATCAGCGGATTCGGCAAGACCTGGCTTCGGAATTATTGCAGACCATCAAGAACTGCTCGGCCACTTTTTTTGAGCGGCTTGTCGTGGATCTCATTGTGAAAATGGGGTATGGCGGCACAAGGAAGGATGCTGGTGAGGCCATCGGGAAAAGTGGTGATGAAGGCATTGACGGGATTATCAAAGAGGACCGTTTGGGGCTGGACATTGTATATATCCAAGCCAAAAGATGGGACAGCCAGGTTGGCCGGCCGGAAGTCCAAAAGTTTGCCGGGGCCTTACAGGGCCAACGGGCAAAAAAGGGCATCTTCCTTACAACATCCGCTTTCACAAAAGAGGCCAGAGATTACGTCTCCAGGATTGAAAGCAAAATCGTCCTCATAGATGGCGACTTATTGGCTCAGTTGATGATAGATTTCAACATAGGAGTAGCTGCTGTCGCCTCCTATGAATTAAAGCGCATCGATTCCGATTACTTTACCGAGGAATGACAGCGACAGACGGGGCTTCATTCCCCGGCCATTTTCTCTCATCCACCTCCACATACCCAAACTCAAACCTCTTCACCCCGCCGTCCTCCCACTCGCGGCCCGGGATTTGTCCACTCATCTCCGGCGGGCGGCCGAAACCGGTCGCAAGCGTCGAAAGAGGCAGTACAGGTCCTACCGGTTCATGAATTCACACGGCGGCCGGCCGGAACGGGGGCCAAAGCGGCTCCCGTCCTCCAGCAAAAGCATTCGCGGCGGGCCGGTTATACGCAACGGACCGGGCGCGGCGGATTCGGCAAGAATATGCCGCCGCGGCCGGTCCGACGACCTCGAAATCATTTGACCGCTTCAGCGCAATTGGACCAGTTCGAATACCCGTAAGCGTTAGGTTCCCCGTCGGACTCGTGGAAAGCCCTGACGTGGTAGGCGAAAGTGCCGGAAATCACCGAGTTGTCGAGGTAGACGTGGACGTTTGGCGCCGTGGTGGTCTTCAACACCCATGAAGCCGCGTCAGCGCAGAGAGCCTCCTTCCGGTACACCTGGAATCCCGTCTCGTTGCTGCTGCTGTCGGTCCACGTGAGATTGACGAAATCGACGGGGTTGGCGTTAAGCCCCGTGGGCTTCAAGGGAACGGCGGCGACCCGCGTGGCCGGGGAACAGGCGGCGCCGTTGCACGCAATGAGGTAGTAGCTGTAGACGGCGGAAGCCTCATTGCCCGTGGCCGTGCCGTCGGAGAAGGTCTCGGCGCCCGGCATCAGGGTTGCGCGGGTGTCCCAGGGACAGGAGAGGCAATCCCTGCGGTAGAGGAAGAAATTCGTTTCGTTGCTGGAGTTGTCCTTCCAGTAGACATCTATCTTATTGGGTCCCCGGGAGTACGCCTTCAGGTCGGAGGGCGAAGCGGGCGCCCCCGAGGGGCCTGTGGTCGCGAAGGCGCAATTGGAATACGCCGAATAGCCGTGAGCGTTATAGGCCCTGACCCGGTACGAGTGGGTGGAGTCAGCGACAAGGCCCGAGCGTGTGTACTGGACGACGTTGGGCCCAGTGGTGGCAATCGGCGTCCAGGCAGAACCGGAGGAGCACGAGCCCTCTTTGGTCTCCACCCTGTAACCCGACTCGAGGGTCGTGCCGTCGTTCCAGGAAAGCGTTATGGCCGAGGAGGATATGGCCGTGGCCGACAGTTTCAGGGGCGGAGTGTCGATCACGATGCCCGACCGGACCGGCCATACTCTCTGAAGCCCCGACGCGTTCTTCGAATTGTAGAGTATCCGGCCGTTCCCCATGTGCACCACCACCGCCTGGTCCGGGAGATCCACGTTGCTCGTGGAGGACCAGTACTTGGCGTTCTTCACGTTGATGAAGGGATGCACCGCCGGCAGAGCCGGGTTGCGCCGGGAGAAGTCCGTCAGGCTGTGGAGCTCCACGCGGTTCGGGAGACGCCAGTCGCTGAAGCCGAGGAAATTGTTGGCGTTGAGGCATTGGACATAGTTCAGCGCGCCCTGCCAGGTTTTCGCCGTGCCGGGTCCGCAGGCGGCAGGCCCCGGCGCGTTGGCGTTCCTCGTCCATACCAGCCCGGTCAGATCATCCCGGACCCCGCCGGTGAATGCCGTTGCCTTGAACCTCGGCACGGGCCATTTCACGCCTTTCTCGAGGGCTCCATCGTCGCCGGCGGCGTAGCTGGCGGTCTGCCCCGTCTTCCAGACATTTGCGGGATACACGCTGCTGGGGGCGCCGGACTGTCCTCCGCGCACCGGCCACACCGGGGATGGAAAGCCCTGGCTTTCGGAGAGCAGGGTGACCGCATTCCCGCCTGCCAGCAGGACGGTCCACTTGTAGTAGGTGTTGGCCGCATTGGAAGTCGACGTCAGAAACGGCTCTTCCACGGCAAAGAAGAATCCCTGCGAATTGAGCCAGCCGGCGACCTCCGACTCCGCGCCGTTCCTCAGGCTTTCGTATTCGTTGACGTTGGGAAGCCGCCAGTCCTGATAGCCCAGAAAACTGTGTGCGTTGAGGCAGGCGACCCTGGCCAGCGCCTCCGCCCAGTTGGTCACGGCGCTGTCACACACCCCGGCGATTTCCGGATCGACAACCACGGGCCAAGTCAGCCCCGTGAGCCTGTCCGTCTGCGTATTGTCCCCATTGTTCTTGAACCGGGTGCCGGGCCAGGCCACTCCCGCCCGAATCTCCCCGTCCTGTCCCGTGCCCGCGCAGGAAATCTCGGCTCCGCCGGTCGCGTAGCACTTTTTCTGGTTTGTTTTCGGGAGCTGGATCACTTCCGCGCGGACGTTGACCGCAACGAACATTATGCTCAAGAGTACGACCAATATGCTCATCTTCGCATTTCTGCACACGGCTTGTTCCTCCTCGTCTGAGAGCGTGTCGAATCATTCGCCGCAAATGTCACCCCCTGAAGGGCCGGCCCCCGGAGAAACGCGGAAAGATCGGATTCCCGCTTCTCTCGCGCGAAAATCCTCCGCACGGGCATGTTCTTCCATTTCCTTGAGCGTTCCCGGCTCACGGCGGATCGCCGGAATGAAGATCTTTCTTTTCACACTCGATTTCGAATCGTGCAGGGTGGACCAGGCGGCGGCGCAACCCAAGTCCCTGAGAGTGGGCCTGATGGAACCCTGCCTCCCTGCCTCTCTTTGTGCCGGGCCCTCCGGATATCTTCGGCCGGAGACCTTTCATGCTTCGTTGTGAGCCCCCGGCTCATGAAGGTGCGTCAAAAGTAGCGGGGGCAACCCCGTTATTCATATTAGCGTAATTTGGGCGGTTAATGATGTCAATTCCGAATCCGTTCATTACAACTTGTTCATCGACAGTCCGTGACGGTCCCGTTCCGGGGCTGCAGGGACGCTCTCGCGACCTTCCATTCGAACGCGCGCGGGCCGGGAAGTGAAGCCGGACCGGCTTTCCTGCGGCCGCTGTAACGGCGCCTTCTTCAATGGCCGGCCGGCCCCGATTTATCCATGCCCGGACATTTTTCTTTTAGCCCTGACCGACAGAACATAGTAATATCAACCGTTCGACTTCTTCCTCGCCTGGGGCTCGCCGCTCGCAGCCGGGACAACCCATTCAGGGAGAATCAGTGAGCATGCGGAAAACCGATACTCTCATTGGAAAGCAGATCGATCAGTTCCGACTCGACCAGTTCATTGCCCGGGGCGCCATGGGCGCCGTCTTCAAGGCGTTCGACGCGGTACTCGCCAGGACCATCGCTTTGAAGCTCATTCCCAAGGAGATCGAAGAAGGCCTGTCGGAAGCGGAAGTGTTCACGCGCGAAGAATCCAAGAAGCGCCTGATACAGGAAGCCAAGGCCGCCGGACGGCTGGCCCACCCCAATATCGTCACCATTCATTCTTACGGCGAGACCGATGAGTTCCAGTATATCTGCATGGAGTACGTGAGCGGGAAGACGCTCACGCAGGTTCTCAGCGAACGCAAGCCTCTGTCCGAAGAGGAGGCCGTCTCCATTTTTGTGCAGGTGCTGTCGGCCCTGGAAGCCGCCAACAAGGAAGAAATCATCCATCGGGACATCAAACCCGCCAACATCATGATCACCGACGAGAACCGGGTGAAAGTGATGGACTTCGGCATCGCCAAGCTGCCTTCCCTTTCCATGACCGTCACCGGAATGGTCCTGGGCACGCCTTACTACATGTCCCCCGAGCAGATCGCCGGGAAGAAGGTCGATATCCGTTCCGACATCTTTTCCGTCGGGACGGTTCTATACGAAGTCATGACCGGGGAGAAACCTTTCGTCGGGGAAAGCACCGCCACCATCACTTACAAGATCATGGCGCTCGATCCGACACCGCCCGCCGTGATCAACAGGAATCTCTCCCAGCCGATGGCGGACATCATCGTCAAGGCGCTCGCCAAGAACCCGGATCAGCGCTTCCAGACGCCCACGGAAATGATGCTCGCCTTGAGAGCACTCGTGCAAAGACCTCACGCGTACCCGGACGATGCCACGCTCGCCGGAACGGTGATCGGAGAACCGGACTTCGACCAGACGGTGAGGGCCGAAATACCGGAAGCCGTGAAGTCCGCCGCCCGGATCGGCTCCGTGCGGCCGCCGGGCCCGCGCCCACCGGAGCCCGCGCCGCCTCGGAGGATTTCACTGGACCCGAGAAAGCCCGCCGAACGCGAACCGCTCCGCAGCGACGGCACAGGGGCGCGCGTGTCGCCGTCTCCTGGCCCCGGAGAGGAACAGACGGACATCCCGGTCCTGACGCTGACGCAGGGTCCGGCCGGGAAACGCGGGGTAAAGATGAAAGGGCTCGGCATAGCCCTGTTGACGATCCTCGTCGCGCTCGCGGGATTCCTCGTCTACAGGTCGTTGAGGAGTCCCGGGGTGCCGTCGCCGAGGCCCTCCATCCCCCCTCCGACGTCGCGATCCGCGCCGGTCACCACGCGCGCCACCCAGCCGCCGCCCACCCCGACCACGGCGCCCCCGGCCACGATTCCCCCGGCGACATCCATGCCGCCCCTGGACCAGCTCACACCGGGCAAGGACAAGACCACGGCTTCCGTGGAACCGCTTCTCGTCGAGGCGCAGAATCAATCCGCGAGCAACCCGGCCGAGGCGCAGAAGCTTCTCGAGGAAGCGCTCCGCCTCGATCCGAACCGGTTCGAAACCATTTTGACGATGGCGCGGCTGCAGGCATCCAGAAAGGACTATTCGGCCGCCGTTCAATATTACCGGGACGCCGTGCGCGTCAACGGCAACGCCCCGGAGGCCTATTCCGAAATGGGTGCGCTCCAGCAGGCGCAGGGCGACTATGCGAGCGCCATCAGGAGTTACGAAGCCGGCCTGGCGCTGAGGCCCTCCCATCCTGACGAGCTGCTCGCGAACGTGGCATTCTGCCACGATAAGCTCAACAACCCCGATCAGGCACGGCGCTACTACGAACAAGCCCTGGAGATCAACCCCAACAACCGCGCGGCCCTCGCCTTTCTGGACAGCCTGAGTCCGGCGACGACGCAGCCGAAAACCCCCATCGCGTCGCCGCGGGCGCCGGACACCGACTCGCCCTCCCGGGCCGTCCGGGTGGAGGGGAAATACAACGTCGAGGGCCAGAACCCCAACGGCACATCCTATCACGGCACCGCCACGATCAAGCGGAGCGTGTCCGGGTACACCGTCACCTGGAACGTCGGCGGGAAGAGCTACACGGGCAGCGGTCCGCTGGTCGGCAGGACCCTCACCGTCAAGTGGCGAGGTTCCCGGGGCGCGACCGGGGCGGTGGTGTATACGGTCACCGCAACGGGCGTGCTCAAAGGGGTGTGGGGCCCCAACAGCTCGGGCCTGGAAACGCTCACGCCGATCAACTGAGCACGCGGGACGCCATTCGCCCGTCGCGCTCGCGCAAATGCCGTTTTGTCGTTTCCTGTTTTTCCGGTAACGCCTCGATCAGGCGTACTCTCGAATCCAAGACATCCGCGAGCGTGGTGCAGCCGTTTCGAGGAGCCTCTTCGAAGGGGTCCCCCGTTCGGAGGGGACCGGTCCGGTCTCCGCCGCGAGGGGAACTTCGATCCCGGGCCGGCGGGCACCGGTGTCTCCATGTATTTGAGGGTGAATGTTTATGTTTTTTTGCAGGATTGCCGTGTCTTGATTTGGATGGAAGAGAGCGTCCATTCGCGCGCGTCGGAGCCGACACCGAGGTGCGTTCAAGATGACGCTACACCTGCCCGTCGGGAGGTGTTGCGGGCAGGGATCCTCCCTACGGACCGATGTATCCGTCAGACGTAGGGGAGGACGGTATGTCCTCCCGCCAATGCACTCATCTTGAACACAATTCCCCATGGCGCCGGCGTCACCCGCGAAGCATGAAAACAGACTCTCGAGGGAGTCTATTTTCTAGGTAATTATCCATGATGCTGCGCTTCACCCGCGAAGCATGAAAACAGTTTCACCCGGGAATCCATTTTCCAGGTGACCGTGTGAAAATATGCGGCCTGTTGGCATCGGTCCATGGAGCGCTCCGCTCCATGAACCGTTTTAACCTGTTGAGTTCGACCCCGTCAAAAAGCGATCGAAGGAGCACGACGGATCATGATCAACCCGGAAAGCCTGGTTGGCAGGCAGATCGACCAATTCAGGCTGGATCAATACCTGGCAAGAGGGGCGATGGGGCTGGTGTTCAGGGCCTTCGACACCGTGCTGGTGCGCACGGTGGCCCTCAAGCTGATTCCCAAGGCCATCGAGGAAGGGCTGTCCAAGGAAGAGCTCGCCGCACGGGAAGAGGCGCGCAAAAGGCTGATCCAGGAAGCCAAGGCGGCGGGACGCCTGACCCACCCCAATATCGTCACCATTCATTCCTACGGCGAGTCGGAGGAGTTCGAGTACATCTGCATGGAATTCGTGACCGGGGAAACCCTGGCGCACATGCTGAGGGAACGCAAGGCCGTTCCCATCGAGGATGCGATTCCGATCGTGGAGCAGATACTGCTCGCCCTGCAAACCGCCAACCAGGAAAAAATCGTTCATCGGGACATCAAGCCTTCCAACGTGATGGTCACCCTCGACAAGCGGGTCAAAGTGATGGACTTCGGCATCGCGAAGCTGCCGTCTCTGTCGATGACCATCACCGGAACGGTCCTCGGAACGCCTTACTACATGTCTCCCGAGCAGATATCGGGGCAGAAGGTCGATATCCGCTCCGATATTTTTTCCCTCGGAGCGGTCTTTTACGAGATGCTGACGGGAGAGCGGCCCTTCGAGGCGGAAAACACCGCCACTCTGGCCTACAAGATCGTCCAGGTTGAGCCCATTCCGCCGAAGGTCCTGAACATCCACATTCCCTCGACGGTGGGGAGCATCATTTCCAAGGCACTCGCCAAGGATCCGACCTTGAGGTACCAGGCGCCCTCCGAGATGCTCAGGGACCTGAGGGCGCTCAAGGAGCAGCTCGCCTCCGGCAAGACGCACCACTCCGCGGCAACGGCCCCGGGTGCCGTCCGGGAGCCCGAACGAGCCAATGAACCGCCGAAGGCCGCTCCCGGTGGTGCGGCCGAGACGTGTCCTCCCGTGCCGTCCGCGCAAGCCGCGAAGCAGCCCGCTGCGATCCGCCCGCCCGAGAGCCCGCCCGCGGCTCCGACACCGGCGGTCAAGACCGTGAAGAAGGAAACGGACGTATCCGCTCCAACGCCGGCCGCAGCCCCTCCGCCGCCTCCCGCGCAAGGTTCTCCGCCCGGGAAGGAACATCCGGCCGATGTCGAAGCAAAGAGTCCTCTCCCGGTAGGGATGAAGGCGGCGGAAGAAGCCCGGTCCGGTTCGACGGCCACTCAACCGGCCTCCTTGAAGCGGAAAACCGGGGGGCTTCCCGGACTGTCGGTCGGCCGGAAAAAGCCCTCCAACGCGTTGCGCCTCGTTCCCGTTGGGGCGGCGGCGCTCCTGCTCGTGGTCGTCGGGTTCGTTTTCATGTCGAGAGACTCGGCCCGCCCTCCGCAGGCCGCCGGCCCCTCCGCCAAGACCGCGCAGAACGCCGCTCCAGCCGCCAAGACCCAGCCGCAGAAGGTTCCGGCGGCCAAACCGGCACCGGAAGCGGCTCCCATCGACGGGCGCGAAACACGGATGAAAGCCGACACCCTCGTTCTGCAGGCAAGAAACGTGTGGCAAGCCAACCCCGTCGGCGCCCAGAAGATTCTCGAGGAAGCCATCGGCCTGGATCCGAACAACTTCGAGGCGTACCTTCATCTGGCCCGGCTCATGACGCAGAAAAAGGACTACGCCAACGCCCTGCAGCACTACCAGAACGCCCTTCGCATCAACAACCGGGCGGCCGAGGTCTACTTCAACATGGGTTTCATTTTCCTGATGCAGGGCGACTACGACGCCGCAATGACCCATTACGAGGCATGCCGGGCACTGAACCCTCCCTACCAGGATGAAGTCCTGACGAATCTGGGCATGTGCCACCTGAAAAAGAAGAATCCCGCGCAGGCGCTGGAGCTTTTCAGACAAGCCCTGGACCTGAACCCGAGCAACAGCGTTGCCAAAAGCTACCTTGCCGGGCTTCCCGCGCCGACGCAGGATGCATCGCCCGGGCAGGATCCGCCGGGTCCTGCATCGGCCGCGTCCACGGCGGCGCAGTCGGGCTCGCCCGGAGGCGAACAGGCGGGGCAGTCCGCCGACGCCCTGGTTCTCGAAGCCAAGGACCAGATGCAGTCCGATCCCGCCCGCGCTCAGAAGCTCCTGGAAGATGCGGTGGGCATGGATCCGAATCATTTCGACGCCATTTTCCAGCTGGCCCGTCTCCTGACTCTGAAGAAGGACTATGCGGCAGCGGCCCAATACTATCTCGCCGCGCTTCGCATCAATCAGAAGTCCGCCGAAGTCTTCTTCAACCTGGGATACATCTATTTGAACCAGGGCGATTACGATCAGGCCCAGGCGAACTACGAATCGTGCCTTGCGCTCTCGCCTGCCTACAAGGACGAAATCCTGACCAATCTCGGAATAGTCCACTTGAAGAAGGACAATCCGGCCGAGGCCAGGTCAATGTTCAGGAGGGCATTGGACGCGAATCCCAGGAACAGGCTCGCCCAGAATCACTTGAACAATTTGACCAAGCAGGCGGCAAAGGGGAGCGCCGGCAAACCATGAACGTCGCGGTCCCGCCAGGAGGGACCGCACAACCGGCCCGCCGGCGGAGGCCGATGGCCGCAAGGCCATGAAAAGCCGGCAATTCCGTCCTGCCCGGGAATGACGACAATGACTTTCATGTTTCGTCGTGAACCACGGGTTCGCGGCGCGTTGGATTATGCCGGTTCGCGTTCCGGATCGCAAAAAAGGGGGATCGCGGGCGGGTCGGGCAGACGGGACTGACCTCGTTTCCTGCCGGGCTCGCGCACTTGCAGGGAACGGCTTTATGCCCTCCCGCCGAATGTCGCGCTCTTGAACGCAGGCCGGAAATGGAACGCAGCGGTTGCCGGCTCGCTGTGAACGAGGAATGAGCGCCGAGCGGAATCGCTTGTTTCAATCGACAATTTGCATAAGGGAAAGGAGAAATGGAAGATGAGCAAGGCCCTGAGAATCGTTTTGCTGATCCCGGTGATCGCCGCGCTTTTCTTTTGCGGATGTGCAACGACGGATCAATCGGCAAAACAGGAAAGTGCCGCGGCTCCGCCGCCGGCGGTTGAGGAACCCGAATTCATCTCCCACAAGGTCTATGCCGGCGAGACGATGGCTTCGATCGCCAAGTGGTACACGGGCAAGGAAAGCAAATGGCGCGAGATCGCCGAGGACAATCCCGGTCTGAATCCCAAGGCTCTCAAGCAGGGAGACCTTGTCAAGGTTCGAGTCTCGCTGGCGACCGCCCACACCGCGCAGCCTTCTCACTCCACGAGACCCAGGAAAGCGGCAAAAAAGAAGGCCGCCAGGCCCGGGACCGTCGAGGAAGACTCTTCCGCCCCGTCCGAAGATGAGGTATTCGGACCGAAGTGAGGGCGGCCCGCCGCTCGAACGCGCGGCGGAGTCGAGTGATTGCGCGGCGCGGCCCGTTTGCCCCCCGATGAGCGGGGCCGGGACCTCGGGCTGTGTTCCGCGCGGCCCCGCCTCAAGCTTTCCCCCGTTCATGCATCGCATCACCAGGGCGGGAGTTCCCCCTGCGCTCTTCCCCCGGAGAGCCCCGCTTTTCCCGAAAACCCGTATGCACCGCCCGGTGCACCGGGCCGCGAGCAGGAAAAGGCCGGCTCCCGCCGTAAACCCTCTCCCGAATCCGCCGCCCCCGGTTTCGCATGGCCTTCCCCCGACCCGCGGAGGCTCCGGGCGAATCTGCCGCAGCCGCGATTTTCATCCTTGCGACCGCGATCATAATCCTTTACTTTGGAGTCCTGATAAATCTGCGGTTCCCGGTCGTTCACCCGCATGAATACAAAGAGCTGCAGCTCTTCCGCTCGGAAGAGGCAAGGTGAAAGAGTGTTCAAGATAGCCTGCCATGGCAAATCCGACGTCGGCTTGAAGCGGACGAACAACGAGGATTCGTTTGCCGTCGAGCAGAACCTGGGAGTTGCGGTGCTCGCGGACGGCATGGGGGGTGCCGCCGCAGGGGAGCTGGCGAGCCGTTTTTTCACCCGTGCGGCTCTGGAAGTCTTCTCGTCGGCGGACAGCAATGATGATTCCAACAATCCGGACCCGATCGAGCGAACCTTCACTCTGGCCAACCGGAAGATACTCGACCACGTCAAGGAAAACCCCGAACACCGGGGAATGGGCTGCACAGCGGAACTGCTGGCCTTCAAGGGGCCCCGCTATTGCCTGGGGCACGTGGGAGACAGCCGGACGTACCTGTTCCGGAACGGGCAGCTGACGCAACTGACACGCGACCATTCCTTCGTGCAGGACCTCCTGGACAAAGGCGTGATCACTCCGGAGGAGGCGCGGGTCCATCGCTTTCGGCACGTGATTCTGAGGGCGGTGGGAACATCGGAATCCCTTTCCGTGGATGTCATGCGAGGGGAGGTTGCCTCCGGCGACCTTTTTCTCCAGTGCTCCGACGGCCTGACGGACATGGTGGAGGACGACCTTATCGTGCAAATCCTGGCGACGGGCGACCCGCTCGGCGTCAAGGCCGAGAAGCTGATCTCGGCGGCGAACGCGGCCGGAGGTTACGATAACGTCACGGTGGTTTTGAGCGAGGTTGTGCCCGTGGTCTGAGGGTTCGGACCGTTTTACCCGCGTTCGGCAATTCCCCTTCCCTGCAAGCCGGCAGGCGCCGGTCGAACTCCTTCTCCGTTTGCACGTCCGAACGGAGGCGCGCTCGACGGCCCGGCCCCCCCCAAATCCAGGCAAGATCATCGTCGGCCGGCGCAATCGGGATCCCCCTTGCTTTCCCGCCCGGGGTCACTATTTTGAAAGCACATCGGTGCTCCGTGCCGGACGGAACGCTTTCGTGGCGGGGCGGCGGATAGGATCGTCGCTCGCGGAAAGAAGCGTGAACCATGATCACCAGCTTTTTTCTCCAGGAAGAGGGTTCAAGAGTCATCCACCGGGTGAGCCTGCCGTGCGTGATGGGTCGCGAAGAAGGGGTGGACCTTCGGTTTGCCGACCCGACGGTTTCGCACCGCCATGCCCTCATCTCGGAGGAAAACGACCATATCTGGATCGATGACCTGGGGAGTCTCAACGGCATCTACGTGAACGATGTGAGGATCGAGGACAAGGCGCCGCTCAAACCCGGAGACACCATCCGGCTGGGACGCTTGACTTTCTCGGTGTGCAGGTCCTACGAGGAAGTGGCCGGAGACACCATCGCCTTCCCGAGCCTGCACACGATGGGCGACCGCAGGCTCGATCGCCAGCGACTCAAGTGGATCTACGAAATCACCGTCGAACTGTCGGAGAAACAGGACCCCGCTTTGCTCGGAGAGAGGTTCTTTTCCCGGCTGAAGGATATTTATCAGCAGGACCAGGGCTATCTCGGGGTTTTCAAGGAGGACGGCTCGCTGGAATCCGTCTTTTCCGACGCTTCCCTCGACAGCGTGCCCGTCAGCCGGAGCATCGTCGACCGGTTGCTGCAGAACGGGGAGTCGTTCATCCTGGAGGATGCGCTGGGCGGGGAGGCTCTAAACAAGGATGCGGCAGCGCTGGAAATGAAGATCAGGTCGGCGTTGTGCGTACCCCTGCTTTATCACAACCAGATTCACGGGCTGATCTATCTCTCGCGGAGCGTTCCCGGCGCGTACAGCCACGAAGACCTGGAATTCCTGAGAACCGTCTCGTGCGTCCTCGCCCCGATGGTTGAAAACGCGCGCCTCTGGGCCGAGATCAAGGGCCTGTATGCCTCCACCGTGGATAGCCTCAAGGAGACCCAGTCGCGGTTGATCGAGGTGGAGCGGGCGGCCGCCTATGCACGGCTGGCCCAGGCCATGGCGCACGAAATAAGAAACCCTCTCATGGTGATCGGCGGGATGGTGAGGAGGATGCGGCGGCCGGCCCCGGATGAGCCGGAAGGAGCCGGGATGCAGGCCGTCATGAGCTCCGTGGAAAGAATCGAGACCGTCCTCAGGGAGGTGGACGGCTTCGTCAAGCTTCCTCCTCCAACCAAGCAGTTGAGAAAGATCGATTCCCTCATCCTCGAGGAAATCCGGCAGCACGATCGGGACTGGAAGGAAAAGGACATCCGCCCTCAACTGGTGGTGGGCACTTCCCACCTGATGATTCCCATCGACGATACCCTCTTCCGGAAGGCATTGTCCCTGATCTTCAGGGAATCCCTGTCCAACGTTCCCCGCGGATCGGAATTGAGCATATCGATCCGGGACCGCGGCGGCGAGCTCGAAATCGAAATCGGCCGTCGGGCCGACAGGACGGTCTACTGCGAGGCTTTCGATCCTGCCCTTCAGCACAAGCCATGGGTCCTCGACCTGTTCCTGAACATGGGCCACAAGATCATCGCCGACCAGGACGGGAAGCTTCTCCTGGATCGACATTCCAGCTCCGTGTTCCCGATGGTCATCCGCTTGCCGAGGATCGTGAAACCATAGCAGGCTCCGTGCCGCTCCCCGCATCGCGGGAACGATCGCCTTCAAGGCCGGCGGGGCGGACGGAACCCGTAACGTTCAGGAAGAGAGCGCTCGATGGACGAGCCGATCACCATCGATGGTTCCATGGGAGAAGGTGGAGGACAGGTGCTGCGCACTTCTCTCGCCCTTTCCATGAGTACCGGCAGACCTTTTCGCATTGTCAACATTCGGGCGCGTCGCAAGCACGGCGGCCTGCTCAGGCAACATCTCACCGCCCTCAACGCGGCCGCGGAGGTGAGCCGGGCCAGGGTGGACGGGGCGGTCCCGGGCAGTGTCGAAGTGACGTTCGAACCACGAAACGTGCTCCCGGGCTCGTATCGATTCTCCGTGGGAACGGCCGGCAGTGCGACCCTGGTGCTCCAGACCGTGCTGCCGGCGCTTGCAACCGCTTCCGCAAAATCCCGCCTGGTGCTGGAAGGCGGAACACACAATCCGTGGGCCCCACCCTTCGATTTCCTGGAGAGAACCTTCATCCCGTTCCTGAAACGCATGGGACCGGACGTATCCTGTCAACTGGAAAGGCCCGGGTTCTACCCCGCGGGCGGCGGGCGCTTCATCGTCGAGGTCTCTCCGGTCGCGAGGCTGTCGCGGGTCAGCCTGCTCCATCGCGGCGCGATCAGGCGGAGCGGGTGCCGCGCCGTGGTCGCCCACCTGGACATGAACATCGGGCACCGGGAAGTCGGAGCGGTGTGCAGGGGATTGGGCTGGAGCCCGGATTGGGCGGAGGTTACGGCATGCCCCGAGTCCACGGGGCCCGGCAATGTTCTGATCGTTGCGATCGAGAGCGAGCACATCACCGAGATCTTCACCGGTTTCGGAGCGCGCGGGGTGCCCGCCGAACGGGTCGCCGCGGGAACCGTCGAGGAGGTGCGACGATACCTTGCCGCCGGAGTGCCGGTGGGGGTGCACCTTGCCGATCAAATCCTTCCGCTGCTGGCCCTGGGGGGCGGCGGATCGTTCCGGACGGTCGCCCCGTCGCCCCATACGATGACGAACATCGATGTGATCGAACGGTTCCTGGACGTCAGGATCGAATGCGCTCGCATTGCCGATGATATTTGGGAAATCACCGTTGAGCACGCACGCGGCCTCGACTCCGGGACCCAAGCTTGAAATCGCCTGGAACCACGAGGGCCGTCGGCGAATGCGCCGCAAAGGATGATCGATGGTGACGATCCGGGATCTCCTGAACCGAATCCGCTGGGACCGGGAATTCGGGGCGGGTTTTTTCGAGTTGGGATACCTGGACCACGTGGAGCACGCAATCGTCCGCGTGCCGTTCAGGAATATCTTTTTTGAAGAAGGGGACTCGTTCTCGTTTCACCTGGAAAAGGAAACGGGGGAAACCCTCACCATCCCCCTGCACCGGGTCCGGGAGGTTTATCGGAACGGCATCCGGATATGGCAACGGCCAGGTGGGTGACCGACGGAGCCGGCTGCGCCGCGGTTCGCCGGGGAATGCCCCCCGACCGAGGCCATGCGCGCAATCCGGACCGTGAAAAGACGTTACACCGTCATGCGCCCGCCTGTGCGAATCCTCCGGCGGTGCATGGCTCTCTCGTCGAACGCTCAGTTCGGAACCGACGGCACCGGGCGACCATCCGCCCCTATTTCGTATGACCGGGAAGCTTGAGGGTCGTGCAGCTCTTCCCGGGCGCGCAGGTCCTGGTCGTGGCGCTGGGAGACGAATCCCGTCCCGATGAAGAACCGGACGAGCCCATGGCATAATTCACGCTGCTCATGACCCGCTCCAGATCGTCTCCCCCGCATTCCTCGCACTTCATGTCGATTTCCCGGTCGGAACCCGTCATGATGAATTCCCGGATATGTCCGCACTTGGTACAACGAAATTCATAGATCGGCATGACCTCTCCTTTGCCCTTTCCGCCGGACGCCCGCCGCCCCCCTTGGCCGCGGGGGGATCGCGTGTTCGAAGAAGGCGGCCGGAACCCCGTCGAGAACCGGGAGGGCGCTCAAATGTGCCCACAGAGACCGTGGGTGCGACGCGGTTTTCTTAACAAATGGGATGAAACGTGTCAATCCGCCTGACGACATCCTGTCGTGGCGACATCCGCGTGACGACATCCGCGTGACGCGCATGTGAGCTTGCGGTTCTGAAGAACCCGGCTTGCATCTCGCCGCGGGTGGGCGGCTCACAATGGAATGTGAAGCCGGTTTCCGTGTCCCGGGCGATAGGGTGAAGCGTGAAATAAGTCTTATAGGTCCTATTAAGCACATAGGACTTATATGCCCATCCCTCCCGCCGGGGATGGGGAAGGAGGGAAGGCCAGGCACAAAACCGGAGCGCGCCGCCGTTTTCCTCGGCCAAGATGGTTTATCTCGAGCCGGGGATGGGGTACAATGGTTCACCCGTCGATTTCACGGGAAAAACATCCAGGAGAAGAACCCTCTCATGAGTGAGACCGAGCAGAATCAAACCATTATCGACAGCCATCCCACCGAATGGGATGAAGCGGATTTCCGGAGAAACTGGTCCCAGTTCCTGCAGATGCTGGTCGGCGAGAATGAAAACGCGCTTCCGTTGAAACGCATCCAGTACCAGGTGGAGCAGAGCCCCATCTACAAGGAAGTGCTGGTCAGGTGGTCCGGGTTGAGCGGGGCGGAGCGGCTGGGCGCCTGGAAAAGACTCCTTCAGGCCGCCGAGGAAGTCTCTCGCGAGGTACTCCCGGCGTGCGTCCAGTGCGGTACCTGCTGTCGCAAGGGAAGCCCCTCGCTGCAACTCGAGGATCTCGAGCTGCTTCAAACCGGCAGGATCCCCTGGAACCAACTGGTCACCCTGCGCCGCGGCGAACCGGTCCAGTCGCCTTTTGACCGCAAGCCGTTCTTCCTCCTGGACGAACGCATCAAGATACGCGAGCGGGCCGACTCGCAGGAGTGCGTCTTCTTCAACGCCGATACATGCCTGTGCGCCATTTACGCGGACCGGCCCGTCCAATGTCGGGCGCAGGCCTGCTGGGATCCCGCTCCGGCGCAGGACCTCGCGAAACAACCGTATCTGACCCGCCGGGACATTTTCAAGAACGTCGACCTGCTGCTCGAAATCATTGTGGAGCACGACAAACGATGCTCTTTCCGGAAATTGAACGATGCCTTCGACCGGTTGATCGAGACAAAAGGCGAGACGGTCGGGGAGGTTCTCGAAATCCTGTCTTACGAGGAACACTTCCGGAACTTTATCGGCGAGAAACTGAAAGTGCCCTCCGGCCAGGTCGAGCTCGTGTTTGGAAGGAGTCTCACCGACCTTGTACCGCTTTTCGGTTTCAGAGTCATCGAAGAGCCGGACGGCAGCCGGTGCCTGGTTCCCGAGACCGCCTGACACAATTTTGCGTTCACGATGAATACATTGGGCAGGTGTTGTGCATCTTGAACGCACCTCGGTATGACCCGTTGCCGGGCTTCGCACGCCTTCCGACGGACGGCTATTTTCGGTCGGGCTTGATCCAGGTTCCAACCCCCGCGTAGTCCTGAACCACGGCCTTCAGTTCTTTTCTGCGCTGCAGGAACCGGTCTTTCATGCCCCGGAGCCATTCCGCGTGCTCGAGGACGCTCTCGCGCGTGTGGAAGAACGGGTGGTCCCCCGGCTGCGTCGCGACCGTGAGCCGTCCCTCCCGCCATTCACAGGACCCGGTGCTGCTGCACAACAGGCACCGGACGCGCCCGTCCGGAAGAAAACGGAACGAGTCGGCACCGCACACCGAGCACGCCGGAACGCCGGCAACGCGCTCCTCTTTCCCCGGTTTTTCAATGGCCTGCGCCAGGCGCCTCGCCTCCGACCTCCCTCTCTCCCCCAGCAGGACTTCGCCGGGCAGCGCCCCGTAGAGAACCGTCGAGCCGCGCAAATCCCCCATCGTGAACTTGACGAAACCCTCCACGGCCAGCTTGGTGCGCCCTTCCATCCCTTCGATGCCGGCAATTGCGGCGGCCACGGCGGGCTTTCCCCAGAGCGCGGCCACGTGTCCGTAAAAGGCGAGTCCCCTGTCCAGGAAGCGCTTCAACCCGGCATTGGCATCGAGCAGGTAGGCGGGGGAAACAACCGCATAGGCGCTGCACTCGAGCAACGCGTCCAGGGCAATGTGGAAATCGTCGTCCTGAATGCACTTCATCTCGCCGAACAGGCACTGATAGCAGGCTCGGCAGGGGCGGATATCCATCTCGGGCAGGCGCATCAATCGCAGCTCCCAATCGCCGGACAGCTGCCGGTAGATCTCCTTGACGAGGATTTCCGAATTACCGTGCTTGCGGGGTGAGCCGATGATGCCGAGCAGAATGGAAGAGGAGCTCATAGACGATCCTTCGCGGGGTTAGCGTGAACGAACCTCCAAAAAAAAAGCCAACCGGAGGGGCTAGGACCGGTTAGCTTTTGAGGAGGAAAGAGTTGGTTTCTCTTGCACCCGATTTACTATGCAAGATAGATGCCATCAAACCCTTTGTGCCGCATCCTCTTCCCTTGCGGCTTTACGCCATGCTTCACGCTACCTGAGCCGTACGCATTGTGCGCCGGAATCACGCCATCCGGCCCAAAATCGCGCCTCAATCACGCCACAATCGCGTCATCCCCTCGTGCCGATTCCCCTGCAAAGTCTCGGAACAGGAGATCAACCGAAGGTTTCCCGCAGTTCCTCGATTTCGGTGATCGGACTTGTGCAGGCAAATTTTTCGCAGATGTAGACGGCCGGATTGCCGCCCGGAGCGACGAGCCCCGCGGTGTACGGGGCGAGCTCGGCCAGCCTGGCTCCGCTCTCCGGGGTCCCGCGCAGGAGGACCACGGTGTTGGGCACAAAACCGCTCCCGACGATCTTCATCATTTCGGCGGTGGTTGCGTTGTCGGGAGACCCGGCGATCACGACTTCCCGGGTCGGGCCGGCGGCGAAATCGACGGCATGGAGAAACTGGGTGTAAGCGGAAGGATAATCCCGAACCGTTTCGGAGAATCTACGAAGCAGCCGGTCCGCTTTCTCCTCGAACCGCACGGCGCCGACCATGCGCCCGAGGCGCAGGAGGTTCAGCGCCGCCGCTGAATTGCTCGACGGCACCGCGCCGTCGTATATTTCCCGTTCGCGCACGATGAGGTTCTCCCCGTCGTTGGGGGTAAAGAAGAACCCCCCCTCGGCGTCATCCCAGAACAGGTCGATCATGAGATCCTGGAGCTTCACGGCCTCCTCAAGGTACCGCACGTCGAAGGCGGCCTCGTAGAGCTCGATCAACCCCCATATGAAGAAGGCGTAATCGTCCGCATAGGCATGGATCGCGGCTTCGCCTTTCCGGTAGCGGCGATGGAGCCGTCCGGAATCCCTTCGCATCCTGTCGAGGATGAAATCCGCGGCGCGTGAAGCGGCTAGGGCGTATGAACGGTCTCCCAGCGCCCGGGACCCTTTGCTCAGGGCGGCGATCATCAACCCGTTCCAGGAAGTGAGGATCTTGTCGTCTTTCAGCGGGTGCACACGCATCCGGCGGGCTTCGAACAACAGGCGCCTTCCCTTTTCGAGCAGGTCCTCAAGACCCCCGATTCCCGGCTCATCACGGTCGGAAAGGGAATCCGCGAGCTCCGCAAGGTGCGGGATGCTCCGCCCGTCCTCGAAGTTGCCCTCCGGGGTGATGTCGAAGAACCGGCAGAACGTTTCCCCGATTTCATTTCCCAGCAGGGCATTCACCTCCGCCGGGGTCCAGACGTAGAAACGGCCTTCCACCCCTTCGCTGTCGGCGTCTTCGGCCGAGTAGAAACCGCCGTCCGGATCCGTCATGTCGCGCAGCACGTATTCGAAGATCTCGCGCGCAACCCGGCCGTGGCGTTCCCTGCCCGTTACCTGGAAGGCCTCCAGGTAGGCCAGGGCCAGCATGGCCTGGTCGTAGAGCATCTTCTCGAAGTGGGGGACAAGCCATTTTTCATCCACGGAGTAGCGGTGAAAGCCGAAACCGACCTGGTCGAAGATCCCGCCGTCCCGCATGCCGTCGAGTGTTTTCTCGACAATGGCAAGGGCGTCGGACCAGGGATTTCTCCGGTGCCACCTGAGAAGAAAAGTGAGATGGTGGGGGGTGGGGAACTTCGGTTTGGAACCGAAACCGCCCCAGGTGGCGTCGAAGGCCCGGCTGAGCCGGCTATAGGCCTCTTCCAACACCTCGGGTCCGGGGAGGGAGCCGACGGTTTGCACGGGCCTGGGCTGAATCGACTCGGTGATCTGCCTGCCGGCCTCCAGGAGCCGTTCGCGGTCATTTTTCCACATGTGCACGATGCGCCGGATCACATCCGTGAAACCGGCCATTCCCAGGCGGGCGTGCTTGGGAAAATAACTGCCCGCAAAGAAGGCGTTCTTCTCCGGTGTCATGAAGACGGACAGAGGCCACCCGCCGCTCCCGAGCAATGCCTGGCACACGGTCATGTAAATTTGATCGATATCCGGCCGTTCTTCGCGGTCGACCTTGACGGCCACCACGTGCTCGTTCAACAGCGCCGCCACCTCCTCGTCCTCGAACGACTCCCGCTCCATGACGTGGCACCAGTGACAGGTGGCATACCCGATGGAGAGGAAGACGGGTTTGTCTTCCTCTTTGGCTTTCCTGAAGGCTTCCTCCCCCCAGGGGTACCAATCCACCGGGTTGTCGGCATGTTGCAGCAAATAGGGACTCTTTTCCGCGCTCAGACGATTTGGCATCAGCATGACTCCGGCGTGTTCGATTCGAAGATCACGGAGACACGGAAGGGCCGCGAGGCTTGTCCTTCCGGAGGCTCCTCACGAGAGCAGGACAGGGATACGGGACAGGGAGAGCTCGAAAGATGACGTCGCAATGAACGGGCAAATCAGCGCGGGGCCTTGGACCCCGCGGAACCCTCGAAGGCGCATTTGCTGAAATCGACCTCTTTCTTGCATCCCGGGCAGATCCGCGGCCGGTCGAATTCGTCCGAGAAGATCTCGAGCGTCTTCCCGCATTCGGGACATTTGCATTCAAACGAGCTCAGGTTCTTGAAACTCTCCCATCCCGGGCAACTTCTTGGAGTACTCATCCTTCCCCTCCCTGAGAGCCGCTGCAGGGCGGTCCCGGCCGGGGACCCGCCTCCGCGCGGTCCTGCAACGATCGGTTCAACCCTGGTCTTTCTCTTCCACTTCTTCCACGTGCAACCTGCCCTTGTGCTTCGTCCCGCAACTCGGGCACAAAACCTCGATCTCCGTATCCGGGCCGGCGTACTTCGCCCTCATCTCCTCCGAAGGAACAAACGATACGTCCCCGCACGCACACTGGGGACACTGCCCTCTCACGACATGCCTGATCTTTTTCGCCATGCTCATTCACCTCTCTGAACCCGATGGTTCGAAACTCACCCTCAGCCATCCGCCGGGACATCCGCCCTCGACGGCGGACTCGACCCGCGAGGACGCTCTGGACGGCCTATTTCACTTTCTGCAGTTCACCGATGAGCGTCTCCAGATTCGGCCGCTCGTTGATGTCATGGATGTCGATGTACCGCACGATTCCCTGTTTATCGATGATGAAAAGCGCCCGTTCGGACACCCCGCCGGAGCGAAGCACCCCGTATTTCCCGGCAACCTCTCCGTGAGGCCAGAAGTCGGACAGGACCGGGAACCAGACACCCCCCATCTGTTCGGTCCACGCATACAGCGTGGCGATGTTGTCCGTGGTGATCCCGATGATCGTCGCGTCGGCGGCTTCGAACAGGCCTTTCACGATATTGTAGCCCGGCCATTGCTCCGAACAGACCGGCGTCCAGGCGGCCGGGACGAAGGAGATGACCACGTTCTTCTTCCCCAGAAACTGGTGCAGCGAAACCGGTTCCCCCGAAAGGGAAGGGAGCGTGAAATCGGGAGCCTTGTCCCCCACTTTGAGCTTGGGTTGGCTGTCGACGGGCTTCAATTTCCCCCCCTGGAATATCCTGCCCTGAAACTGCTCCGAGAGTCCGAGGGCGCTCGACGTCAAACCCAGTAAGGCACAGCAGGCGACGAGCGCGACAACGCGCGAGGTCATTGTCTTTTTCATGGCATCACACCCCTTTCCCCGGGGCGGGCTTGCTCAAAATCTTTTCGAGAAACTGCCCGGGGTCTCCGATGGCTCCCACTTGGGAGTATATGACGGAATGGGTTTTGTCCGGCTTGATCCTGATCACGATAAAATAGGGCGTCCTCACTTCTCCCAGCAGTTTGTGAACGGAAAAATCCGTATCGGGGAAGAGAGGGAACGCGATCCGGTAGAGGTCTCGAAAGGCGTTGACTTCGAACTGCGAATTGCCGGCGCCGATCCCGATGATCTTTACTTTATCCTTCAAATCGGCCCGATTTGCAATGATTTGATAAAGCTGATTCACCGCCGGAGCTTCTTTTTGACAAAACGGGCAGTACATGCTGAAGATTTCGACGATCACGACTTCCGCCCGGGTTTCCGGAATCTTGAAGGAAACCTTTTCCTTGAGGCCCAGATACTGGACTTCCTCCATCCTCTGCGGCGGCGGCAATACGAACTCAGGCAAAACCCCTCCCACGCCGGGGGGGCCGCCCGCGGCCCGGCAATCGGGGACAAAGGCCATGCCGGCGGCAATGGCCAAGATCACGAGCCACACTGCTCCATACCCTCTCTGATTCATCTCCCGTCTCCTTCCATCGGCTCTTGTACCAGCGTTCAAGTCCGCAGCATCGGGCGGGAGGGCATGAAGCCCTCCCCTTGTATGTCTAACGGGCACATCGGTCCATACAAGGTGCGGGGTTTGTCCCGCCCGCGTCACCTCCGGCACCCTCTGACGGGCACATCGCTCCGCAGGGGCGGGGGTTATCCCCTTTCGCGTCACCTCCCGCCGGGCAGGCGTCGTGTATGTCGAATGCCCCTCGGTATTACTTCCCGGCGCCGCCGGTCCTTGAATCCAACCAGTCCTGCATGTCCCTGACGTTCTTCGACATGCTCCACCTTCCATCGGCGAACACCCCGTAGTCCGCTCCGCTCATCGCCGCGGAAAACCGGGTTGAATTAGCATAGAATAACCATTGTTCCACCCATTTCTTTTCGATGGCCTCGTCAAAAACGTTGCCCTTTTGCGCGAGCCCTTTGGCCAATCCCTTTTCCCACGCGGTCATGACCATCCGCGTGGCCGTCAGGGTCATGGCGTCCGTGACCCGCAACGTATCGACGAACCGCGCCCAGTGGCCGTCCACCCATCCGCGGCTGTGGCAGGAAAGACACAGCTTCTCCATCCTCGCCTTCCTCTTGTCCTGTTCCGCCGCATCGATCAGGAACCCGGCCGCGGGCTTCCCGTCAAGACTGGTCGGCAGAGGCAGCCCCTCCGCGTTCCGGATGATGCTCGTGTCCGGGGATTTGGGATGGGCATGAGAGTAGATGAGGCCGAATATCCGCCACGGCAGGCGATCGGCGGCCCCGTGCGAACGCTGCGAAATCACCTGTCCATCCGTGCTGACGACCAGGCTCATGTGGCAGGCGGCGCAGGTTGGAGCGGTAAAATCCTTTCCGACCGTCCAGGGAACGTTGTGGAAGTTCCATTCCTTCTCCACGGAGGCATACACGTTGCCGTGCTTGCTCACCGAATAAACCTTGTAGGCGGGCACGTCCGGTCCTTTGTGACACTGCGAGCAGGTCGCCGGTTTTCGCGCCGTTTCGATGGAAAACTGATGGCGGGTGTGGCAGGAGGAACAACACCCCTTGCTGCCGTCGGGGTTGATCCGCCCCACTCCCTGGTTCGGCCAGCCCGTGAGCACGGGGAACTCCATGTCCCCCATTTCCGTGGAACGAGAAACTGTACCCGCGACCTCCACCACCGTTCCATGACAGGCAAGGCAGGAATCCTCGTCCGTCGTCCTCTCGGAGGGGCGGGCCGCCAGTTTGCCCTTTTCCATGACCTGCACGCCGTTGATGGAGTCCTTGAGGTCCCGGTAGAGGCTGTTCGCGGTGAGGTCGGCATAGGCATGGGCCATGAGGTTTTCATTGTACTGGTTCCGCTCCACCGGGTGGCAGACCGCACAGTCCGCGGGACTGACCACCGGATGGACGGGATATCCCTGGTGTTCGATGCCGTCTTTGTGATCGTCGGGATTCAGCGTATGACATTCGGCACATCCCACGCTGCTTCCGCCGAGTTTGTCGGGAAGCTTCTCGAAGGAGACCCGCCGCTCCAGAGCTCCCTTCCCGGCGGCATCCGCCGGGCTGACCCTCGCATGCGCGGATTTTTCCCAGTCCGCCACAATCCCGGGCGTTACCGTTGCGTGGCATTCCATGCACGCCCGGGAATCGGCGCTCAACTCGGCGCAGACGCCTGTTCCTCCCCCCAACGCGAGGAGCGTCGGCAACATGCCCAAAAAAAACCAACCCCATGCCGCAAAGCTCATCGTCCTCCGGTTTCCTCCAAAAAAACCAGCCATCTGTCCCTCCTCCATCACTCACCGGGAAACCGACTCCATCCCCTCGACAAAACGGGAGCCGTCCATGCGCCGCTCTCCCCCGTGGGGCCGGGAATGCAAAAAATGCCCGCAAACTACGGGCGAGATCGAACCTTGGCGCTGCTCCGGCTCCGAGCGGGGAAAGAACATTTCGACCCTGTGGGGACCGTGCCCGTCTTCGATGCGCCAGGCTGTAAAAAGCGCCCCCCGGGCCGCAACACACGGCGCCGGGCACAAACGGCACGGTTTGGAACTGTTGGATAAAACTTACCTTAAAAGATGGCGGCAGGAAAGGATAAACCCCTTCTCCCCGGTCGCTTTCGTCCGGGGATCGACAGTTCCGGGAATCGGGGCATCCCCCGCGGCACCGGAGCGCCCCGGATGATGCCCTCCCGGCAACGATCAACTGAAGGCGCCCGCCCCGTCGAGCCCGGTGGAGCTTGTTTCCATGAACCAGTGTTCGGGATCGACGTAGTAGAACTTCAGGTCCGCCAGCAACCGATAATGCTCGCGCTCTTCCTCGATGAGGCGCTCCAGGAACCTGCGCTCGTCCGCATCGGCGGCGCGATCGAGGGTTCCGGTGAAGAAGGAGATGCTCGCGTCTTCCATGCGCATTCCGGCTTCAATGGCCGCCACATCATCGAAACAGGCCCGAGAGACCTTTTGCTTTTCCGAGGCGATCTTTCGCAGCAGGGATTTCTTTCCCGCCGCGTCGATGGCGGACAAACCGCAGACCTCACCGCCGGCCCGACCCGCCTTCGCTTCTTCGTAGGCTTTCCGGATGATTTCCATGTGCTCGGTTTCCGCATCGAGAAGCATCTTGAACGTCGCCACGCCCACCTGGTCCGGGCAGGTCTTCATCGCCTGCGCATACAACTCCCGTTTTTTTTCCTTCAATTGCAGGGCAGTGCAATACATGTCCCGCGTCACATCCAAGCGTGCCATTTTCGACTCCTTCCTGTCGCGACCCATTCCCTGAACCCAAAAGGGCGTGTCGCGCAACCGACTCCCGCAGCCTGTCTCCGGCGCCCGCCCGGACCCGGCCGGGAAGCTTGTGCCGCAATGGCCGGGCAGGACCTGTCCGCTTGGGGGAATTTTGTTTTTCAATCAATCGTCCTCCGTACAAATAATAATATTCATCTAAGAATGTATATCTAATCTGTCACCACCCTTCATTATAAATTAAGAAAATTTTTATTTTCCCGTTTGCCATCAGATTGCTTGAAGCAAAACTCAATAGCGGGTACACGATGGACATGGAATCGCTTGCCGCGGGGGAGAAACCCAACCCGGCCTCATGCCTTTGCGGGATTGCCCCTCAGCCGAACTTGCGTTCGAAATGGTGATACGTACCGGAGCGCATGGAGCCCTCTCTTTGCTGCGTCCGGCCGGAACATCGGTCCGCAGGGGCAGGATTCATCCCGGCCCGCGTCACCTCCCGCCGGGCAGGCGTTCCGTGCCCCTGAAGGCACCTCGGTGTGAGTTCCCGCGCGGACCGGGGGACCGTCCGCCGTTTCGCCGTTTTCTAAAGAAAGACGGGGATCCGGCCGACTTAAGGAAAGGGGATGCGGAGCATGGCCCTCACGGCCCGCGGGGTTTCGCAACCCCTGGTTGAAGGCCGGAATCATATGTCGTGGCTTGCGCTGATTGGAGTTTGGCTGGAGATCGTTGATGTGCAGTTTATCTTGGTTAATACAAGAAAATTAATTTTCTGCAAACCAAGTCTCAAACTGCTTTGAGATGCATGTTTTTGCTTGCTTTTCCTGTTTTGGCCACTTACGATTGAGCCAATCGTTTGGAAAAGGCAAACTATTCGAAAGACTGGGACGCAAAGCTTCTGGCCTAAGTCCAAAAGGATATGGCAGCAGAGCCGCCGAGCGAGCACGGTATGAACGACTTCTTCAGCGCATCGCACATCATTATCGGAAAAAGCGGAACGATGTGCCCTGATGCCGTCCTCGCCATTCGGTCATTTTTCTCATCGGAATACAGCACCACGACCTTGCGGCGGTCTTTGCATCCCGGGATAAGGATCATAAAGGGAAGGTCATCGGTTCCCGTCACGCTCTCATGTAGGGTGAGCGGCGGGAGGAGAATTATTATCCGTTTTTTTCTTTCAGGTGCACAGCGGTGATCGACATGCGGAAGAAAAATGAAGGTTTTACCCTGGTTGAGCTGATGGTGACCGTTACGCTGCTGGCCTTCTTCGGGCTCGTCCTGGCGAAGACCGTCGGCACGAGCAGTTGGCTCGCGCACTACCGACTGAAGGGGGCCGCGCGGGACCTTGCATCGAGCCTGGAAAAAGCGCGTGCAAATGCGCTCAAGGAAAACAGGGAGTGGGGGGTGGCATTCGATACCGGCACCAACGCCTACGCACTCCAGAGCAGCGGGGTAGACCGCAAAATGGACACTGTCGCCGACAACACCACGCCGGAAGGGAACGTCAGCCTTGCCGCATACAAGAACGGCATTAAGTTCGGCCGCGGCGGGGTCTCCACGCCTCCTTCCATGGGGACCATCGGCAGTGACGTCACGTTCCCCGGCAATCTCGTTACTTTTGACGGTCGAGGGCTCCCGATTTTCGGTCAGCAGGGTTTTTGCTATCTGTCCAACGATGAGGGGGCGGTGTACGCCGTGGGCGTGCTGCCCTCGGGTGTGGTCAGAGTGCAGAGATGGACGGGAACGACCTGGAAATAGATCGGGAGCGGAATGAAGGGCTTGGGCTCCCCGGCGGCATGCGGGGCCGTTTCCGGTCGGTGGGTCCGCCGCCGGCGGGAGAGGGGTTTCTCTCTCCCCCGCACGGTCAACGGTTAAAGTCTCGATGAGATGGGACACAAGTCATGATTCGCAGACAAAAAGACGGTTTCACCCTGGTCGAGTTGATGGTTGCGCTGGCATTGTCCGGGCTGGTCATTGCGGCGGTGTACAAGACCCTTTCCTCGCAGCAAAGGGTTTACACCGCGCAGGAGCAGGTCGTTTCTACCCAGCAGGAACTGCGGGCCGGCATGGAGTACGTGGTGAGGGACCTGCGCATGGCCGGCTACAACCCCCACTCCATAGAAAGCACTTTCGGCATCAACGCGGTGGCGGCCGGCTCGATCACGTTCGCCACGGACTACGATGGGGACGGCATCCGCAATATCACGCCCCCCACTGTCAAGACCGACCCGAAAGTGGAGCTCATTTCCTACGTCTGCAGCTCAGCCGGCCTTGAGAGGCGGGAAAACAACGTCGCTTACAGCGATGGGACGCCGTCCACCTACGGCTACCTCCTCGCCGACAACGTCGTCGCCCTGGACCTGGTCTACCTGGACAGGAACGGCGCCGTGCTGGCGCTGCCGCTCACATCGTCCACGCAGCTCGCCTCGATCACGGCCGTCCAGATCACCATGGTGGTCAGGGCCGGAACGAAGGAAAAAGGCTTCAAGGACACCACCCAGTACAAGAACCAGCAGAACACGGTAATATTCACTCCGGCGACGGCCCCGGACCCGGATGAGGTAAACCGCCGCCACCGGCTGCTCACCACCACCGTGTGGTTGCGCAACTAACGGGAGGGACCAAGACCATGAGAAGAATCTCGCAGAGCCGCCGTGAAGGATTCACGCTGGTCGAAGTGCTGGCGGCGGTGGTGGTTTTCGCATTCGGGGTGCTCGCCCTCTATCGGCTGCAAAGTGCCGGCGTGCAGAGCAACACCTTCTCCAACGACCTGACGCAGGCCATCACCCTGGCCCAGGACAGGATGGAGCTGCTCATGTCCCTGCCGTACAACAACAGCGACATCCGGCAGAAGGACAACAACGGGGACGGCGTGAGCGGAATCGACAAGACCGTCGACGGGAGCGGCAACCCCATTTCGGACGGCAACGCAACGGTGGGCAAGTTCCACATATATTGGAACGTCGTTCCCAAGGATCCGTTCAAGCTCGTTTCGTCCGACGATGAGACCTCCCCCAAGCGGATCCGGATCATCGTCAGGTGGCAGCGGGGAGACAGGAGCTGGCATTCCGTGTCTCTGGAATGCGTTAAGCCGGACATCATCTGATTCCCGTCAGGTCGCGGATTCGGAAGCAGGAGACATGACCGTGAAAAAGCTCAAGGAAGAAAAAGGTTCGGCCCTGGTCATCGCGATTCTCGTGATCGGCCTGTTGGCCGTCATCGCCATCAGCACGACGCAGACGAGCCGGGTTGAGACCCGGATCGCCCGGAACGACCGCCTCTACAAGACGTCTTTCTTCCAGGCGGACGGCGGCGTCGAAACGGGAATCGTCCTGGTGGAAGAAGCCATCGAGGAAAGAGGGCTGAAGACGGACTGCACTTCGGAGCCCTGCGCCTTCGACAACGTGGCCATCCGGTACAACACCGCCTCGGACAATTCCACACGTTTCTATCTGAACGCGACGCCCGGATCGCGCATCCGTCCTTGCGATCCCGCTGCAAACCCCACGGGATGCACGGACACCGACGGTTGGCGGGATGTTTTCTATTATTCGACCGGCACCCAAACGGTGCCCACACTGGTCTCGGGCCAGAAGTCGTGTTCCGATCCCAATCCTCCGTCCAATTGCGTGCCCGTCACCCAGTTGAAGTTCGGCGGCGATACGTCCCTTTCGACCGGCGGGGCGATCCAGATGATCGCCGGATACGAAGGCAAGGGCAAGAGCTCGGCGGGCGGCGGGGCATGGATCGTCTACGCCATCCGATCGCGACATCAGGCGATGGACAACAGCGATTCGACGGTAGCCTGCAACTGGAGGCACGTCATGTGACGGCAAGGGCGGAAGTGTTTGCGGGAATGTAATCGCGAGCCGTCAGGCGATGCCGGGGATGATCTCGACGGGGCCCGGCCGCCGCGCAATCGGCGCCTGATCCGCTTGCCTCGTGCGCTTCGTGCGCACCGAACGGAAAAAAGCGCTCCCCGCGCCGGGGAGACCGTCAAAGTCATCATTCTGTTTCCGGTGGAGACAGCGGGGGCTGCCCGCAGAGGGACCTCCGACGTGTCGGATTTCAATTTGTTCCTAAAACAATGGGGATAAAGCCGATGTTTAAGAAAGCAACCGTTGCGATTATTCTGGTGATGGCAATTTGCCTCTCGAGCACGATTTTCTGTCCGAACGTCGCCAGGGCGGAAACGATGGGCGATTACAGTCTCATCCCTCCATTCGTCACGGCCGGCGCTTCCCCCCTGGTCATGCTCGTGCTGGGCCGGGACCACAAGCTATACTTTCCGGCGTACAACGACGCCATCGATCTCGACGCGGACGGCATCATCGAGACGCATTTCAAGCCGAGCATAGAGTATTATGGATATTTCGACAGCAACAAATGCTACAGCTACAACTCCAGCGCTTCACCCAAGCGCTTCGATCCGTTCGGTCCCGCCACCATGCCGGGCAGGACCTGCGACGGTTCCCACTGGAGCGGCAACTTCCTCAACTACCTGACCATGTCGCGCATGGACTGCATGAGAAAGGTGTTCTACGGCGGCTACCGTGCGGTGGACACCACGACGGAAACCGTGCTTGAGCGGGTCCTGCTCCCGATGGACACGCACTCCTGGGGCAAGGAATACTGCAGCATCGCTCACGACGGTTACGACATCAGGCAATACACTCCCCTTTCGCTCCCCACCGCGGGTTTCCGCCACCTGTTCGCAAACACCACCCCGTCCTCCGCGGGTGACCCGACGTTGCGCGTTCTCCCCAATAATTTTCATCGCATCTATGAGTGGGTGTCGAAGGAACGCCCGGAGGCGGACACGAGTCTGGTGATTTCTTCGGCGTCGTCCGGCACTCTCCCGAACAGCCACACCGACTTTACAAGCCGGTTCTCGACATGGGGCGGGACCACTACCCCCATTTATCTCGAATGCGTAACGACACCGGCGGCGATTGCCGGGACAGGAAACCCCTGCGCCGGAGCCGACCAAATGTATGAGAGCGACGTTTTCCTCTCCAAATTCACCGCGACGCTCACCATCAAGACAGCGGGATCCTACACCTTCGGAGTGGAAGGGGACGACAGCGTCGAGGTCCGGATCAAGGACTCCGGCGGCACCACGCGGGTCAACTGGGTCGGCGTGTACGGCGAGCACGATCTGCCCGGCATTCCTCCCTCGGCCCCCGCGAATTCGTCCAGCGCCGTGACTCTCGCGGCCGGGAACTACACGATTGAATTCAATCATGCCCACAAGTCGTCGGAGACGGCGGGCTATTACTTGTTCTGGAAGGGGCCCGACTCCGGCTCCACCACCGTCGCTTCCATCGTGCCTCCTTATTCCACGGCGACGCAATGCGGGCTCACCAACGTCGTCCATACCGTCTACGGCATGAACCTGCTCGCATCGGCGCTGACCGACTACAGCGTGCGGGTCAAGGTCGGCGTCAACTCCGGCACGATCACGCCCGAGAGCAACTGCAAGAGGTACGGCACCGAAGCGAGCCCCATCTACAAGCCGGTGGGCATCCTCCAGCGGTTCGGAGCATCGGATCGCATCCTCTTCGGCCTCATGACCGGCTCGTACAGCAAGAACCTCCATGGAGGCGTCCTCAGAAAGAAAGTGTCCTCGATTTCCAATGAAATCAATGCATCCACCGGGGTATTCACCAGCACGGTGGGAATCATCAAGACCCTCGACCGCATCAAGACTTACGGCTACAGCTGGAGCAGCTACGATTACGGCGCGTCGGGACCTGCATGCTGCCCCCTGATCGTGGACGAGCCGCTGGATGAATACCAGGCAAGCGCCGGAAGCGGGGCCTGCACCATGTGGGGAAATCCCATCGCCGAGATGATGTATGAGACCCTGCGGTATTTTGCGGGTCACGGCGCCCCGACAACCACTTACGACTACGGCACGGGTACGACGATCGACAGCTCCATGAATCTGCCGCGGGAAACGGACTGGTCGGATCCATACGCGACGCGGCCCAGTTGCTCCAAGCCGTTCATGGTCGTCATCAGCGACATCTACCCGTCCTACGACACGGACGACCTGCCGGGAGCCTCGTTCGGGAGCTTCTCTCCCACTTCGACCCTGACGGGCAAAAACATCGCAACCGGCGCAACGGAAACGCTCAACGTCACCGACCTGGCCAACACGATCTCGACCGGGGAAGGCATCAACGGCCATGATTACTTCGTCGGGCAGAGCGGGGCGTCCGCGGGCTATACCGGCGCATGCACGGGCCAGACGGTCAGCGGGTTCGGCAACATCCGGGGGCTCTGTCCCGACGAGCCCACGAAGGAAGGCGGTTACTACTCCGCTGCCGTCGCCCATTTCGGCCGCAGGAACAAGATCACTTCGTCCACGACCGACAGCCAGAGCGTCACGACCTACACCATCGGTCTGTCCTCTCCCAATCCCAACCTGGAGATCCCCGTCGGAGACAAGAAGATCACCGTGGTCCCGTTCGCGAAGTCCACGGGAACCGGTTACGGCATCCCCTTGACCCAGGGGGCGTTCCAACCGACCAATCAGAACGCGGGATTCTACCTCAACAATCTCGCCCCCAATATGACTTCCGGGGAATTCATGATCAACTGGGAGGATGCGGAGCAGGGGAACGACTTCGACCAAGACGTCCTGGTGGTCTACAAGTGGCAGGTCATCGACGACTCCGGTAACGCGGTCTCCGATCCCGCGCTCGGCACCCAGGTGGTCATCAACCTGAGGTGCCTGTATTCCTCGCAGGGTCTCGATACGCATTCGGGATTCACCCTCTCCGGAGCGCTCAATCCGGACGGCACCGATGCCGACGGCCCCTGGCTCGTGGTCAAGGACATCAACAATACCTACCAGTCCTACTGGCTGGACTACCAGAATTACAGGGGGTATACCGGCGTGACGGCGCTGACGACGAGTTGGACCGGCGTGTTCAAGCCCAAGCCCAGCGCCACGGGGGCCGACCTGATCAAGACCCCCCTGTGGTATGCCGCCAAGTGGGGAGGATTCGAGGACGCCGACGGCGATGACGTGCCCGACCTCCAGCAGGAGTGGGACAAGGGGAAGACCGGAACGCCCGACACCTATTTTTACGTGACAAGCCCGCTAAAGCTCGAAAACGCGCTGAACAGCTCCTTTTCCGACATTCTGCGGCGTGCCGCCGCGGGAACTGCGGCGTCGGTCATCTCCAGCACGCGTTCCGGTGAAGGCGCCATCTACCAAGCGCTCTTTTATCCCGAATTCAAGGACGACCTCGGAAACACCGTGAACTGGGTGGGCGAGATCCACTCGATGATGGTGGATTCCTATGGGAATATGAGGGAGGACACCAACGGAAATCACGTGCTCGACGTGACGAACTGCCCCGACGACGTGAGCGGCAACCCCCTGTGCGACTACATTCTGCAGTTCAGCTCGGAATTCATCAACATAGTTTACAAGTACAACGACGCCAATGGGAACAGCCAGCTCGACACCGACGAAACCGTCAGTCCCATCACCATCGGCACCATGCGAGGCTGCCGGGCCGATGAAATGGCGCTGCCGATCGCATCGCGCCAGTGCATCGCGTACCTGTGGTCGACGAGCGCCACGATGAACGCCATCGCGGATTCCGACATCATCACCCAGCGCAGCTCCTACGACGACACCAGCAACAAGCGGTACGTCTTCACCTTCATCGACGGGAAGGACAGCATCGGGAACATCGACATGATTCCGCAAAGCACGGAAATCGTCGATTTTACCGAAGCCAACTCGGAAATCATCAAACCTTACCTGCACATGTACAAGCCGATTTTCGGGACCTTGCCCGGCTGGGTTCCGACGGTGAGCATGACCGCCGGCACCCCGTACCAGGATTTCCTGTCGAAGCAGGCGAAGCGGATCATCAATTACATCCGCGGCCAGGATCAGGCAGCCTACACGTCCTCCACGTCTCCGGCCTACACCATCCCGGCGATGCGGCCCAGGCAATCCAACTATGACGAAAGCGGGACCGCCGAAACCTGGAGGCTCGGGGACATCGTGTATTCCACCCCGACCGTGGTGGCGGCGCCCTCCGAAGATTTCGATCTTCTCTACAAGGACACCAGCTACATCGATTTCTACCGCAAGTACCGGAACAGGCGGATCGTCATCTACGCGGGAGGAAACGACGGCATGCTGCATGCCTTCAACGCGGGTTTCTACAGCTCGAGACACAAGAAGTTCTGCCTGGACTGGAATTCGAGCCTTACCGATCCTTGCCTCGATGCGGGCCGGGATCTGGGCACCGAGCTGTGGGCATATGTTCCGTATAACCTGCTGCCGCATCTCTACTGGCTGACCGATGCGGCGTACACTTCCGAATATCATGTCAACTACGTGGATTTGAAACCAAGAATCTTCGACGCCAAGATCTTCGCGGCGGATACCGACCATCCCAACGGATGGGGAACGGTGATGGTGGTCGGAATGAGATTCGGGGGAGGCAAGATCCGGGCCGATCTGAACCACGACAACACTTACAGCACCTCGAGCACGCCCGCGGACCGGATCATGAGATCGTCCTTCTTCGTCATGGACATCACGAATCCGGAGGTTCCCCCGAAGCTCCTGGCGGAGATTTCGGATGATTCCCTCGGGTTCACGACGTGTTATCCCGCCGTGCTCACAATGAAAGACAAGAACCCCACGGCCACTTTGAACGACTGGTACCTGGTGCTCGGGTCGGGACCGCACGGGGCCGGCGGGCCCGACGGCAACCCCGGCGCCGACAACACGGCGCTCACGTACGGCACGAGCGACCAGCCGGGCAAAATCGTGCTGGTGAGCCTCAACAACCTGGCGCAAGGGACCACGGCCATGCAGACCCTCGACGGAACCACCGACGCCTTGTCGTTGGCCGGCCAGGTGAAGCCGTTCTCCAGCCTCGATACGTATTCCTTCATTTCCGATCCCATCGCCGTGGACTACGACCTCGACTACAAGGCGGATTCAATCTATTACGGCACCGTAATGGGAGGCTTCGTCACGGCTCCGGTAGCCGGCCCCATCCCGACCTCGCCTCCTCCGTGGGGCGGGAAGCTGCGACGGCTCGTAACGGCCGACGATCCGGATCCTGCCACCTGGATCAAGAACAGCGTCCTTATCGACCTGTCCAACATCATCACGTACGATGGCGGCGGCGCGGTGGTGAAGGACTATCGTTACGGTCAGCCCATTGTCGCCGCCCCCGCGATCGGCAAGGACGCGAGCAAGAACTGCTGGGTGTTCTTCGGAACGGGCAGGTTCTACAACCGGTTGGACGCCACCGATGCCACGAGCAACAATATGATGTCCTACTACGGTATCAAGGAGCCGGCGACCGGCACCAATCCTCCCGTTCTCACCTGGGCCACGGTGGATCGCAGGGATTTGCTCGATGTGACCCAGGCGCAGGTTTTCGAGGGAGGCTCCACGGTCCAGGGCGTTACGGGCGCGACAAATTTCGACGCGCTCAGGTCCCTCGTTGCCACGAAATCGGGCTGGTTGATCGATTTCGTCAACCCGACGTCGCCCTTTCTCACCGGGGAACGGAACCTCGGTCAGGCCACCCTGCTGGGCGACATTCTCACGTTCACCACCTACACGCCTTCGACGAACGTCTGCAAGTTCGAGGGAACCAGTGTATTGTACGCCTGTTATTACGGCACGGGCACGGCCTATCCGGAATCCGTCATCGGGCTCGGCACCAACTTTGTCGTCGAAGGCGGCACCAACAAGTTTGAGGTGTTGAGGAAGGTCTCCCTGGGACAAGGCCTGACCCTGACGCCGAACATCCATACCGGGAGGGAAGACGGTTCGAACGTCTACGTCCAGACGAGTACCGGCACGATCCTCCAGCTCAAGGAGGCAAACCCCGGCATGGTGAAGAGCGGCAAGGCCGGGTGGGAGGAATGGATGACACAGTACTAAGCCCCCGCATGGATCGGGGTCGATCCGCGCCCTCGTCCCGGAGCGGCAGGCGTTCGCTTCGGGATGAGGGCAGGGCGCCCCGGCGGTGTACACATAGTTCCGAAGTACGGGAATCACTTCACGTAGAGCCAATGAGGAGAGGGATGGGGATGAACGGAAAACCTGGGTTCACTCTTGTAGAGCTGATGGTGGTCACCGCCATCGTGGCCATACTTGCCGCCGTGGCGACTCCGGCATACATCAACCATCAAAACCGGGCGAGGCAGACCGAGGCGGTTGAAGCGCTGCTGCGCGCCAGGATGGACCAGGAATCCTTCTGGGCCGAAAACAACCATTACGCAAATACCATCGGTTGTCTGTATTCTTTCGGCGCCACTCCATCCAAGACCGCCTGGTACACGAGCGACGCCGGCAAAGGCTATGTCGTCACCACAACCACCATTCTGGTTACGGCGCGACGAACGATTCCGACAACCGGGGCGAGCGACGTTCTCACCTTGACGGTTGCCGGCACCGAGAGGTACCCGACGGTGAGCAACCCGGCAGCCACGAAATTTTCCCTGTTCACCTGGCTGTTCAAATAGTCGCCGCGAGCGTCCCGTTCTTCCGCGAGGGGAAGGATGGGGTGCCGGATGTCTGAACGAAAAGCAGGGGTATGGAATGCCATACCCCTGTCCTCTGTCCTGTCGCCGTGCTCCGCGTTCCACCTCACCGACCGCGGTTTCCCCCCCGGCCCACTCATGCAGCCCGCGGATCGTTTCTATTTCTTTTCCACCAGGGTGCCTTCCTTGAACTCCCCTTCCATTTGCGTTCCATCCGGAAGGGTGATGGTTCCGTGGCCGTCGAATTTGCCGTTCTTGAATCCCCCCACATATTCGGCGCCGTCCTTGAACTTGAACTTGCCCCGGACCGGGTCGTTGTCCTTGAACTCCGCATCGAGCGTGCCTTCTTTCAGAAAGAAGACCCCGGGGCCGTTCAGTTTGCCGCCGCTGAACCTGCCCTGGGAATAGGTCCCGTCCTGAAACGAGTAACTCCCGTCTCCCTCGGGGCTCCCGTTCTTAAAATCGCCGCGGTAGACGTCACCGTTCTTGACATACAGAATTCCCTTGCCGTTCATGTTGCCGTTGCTGTATTCCCCTTCATATCGATCGCCGTTTTTCGTGACGAACCTTGCCGTTCCGCTTATGAATTCACCGAACTGGAATTCTCCTTCGTAATAGCCGCCATTTTGGGAGACGTAATTTCCTCGTCCATGCGGCAACTCGTTTCTGAACTGCCCCGTATACGTTCCGCCGTCGGGGCTTCTGAACGTACCTCGCCCATCCGAGCAGTCACCCTCCAGGCACTGCGCGCGCAACGTCGGGGGGAAAAGCAGGAAAACAGCCACAAGAAATGCAAGACAATACCTCATCAACCACCTCGCCTGAAAATGTCTATAGCCAACACTGCGCTCCACCCGCGGAGCAGGAAAAGACTCCGCCGTTTGCCGCCTCATCAGTATGTTCGGCAGGATCCGGGGTTTTTCTTAAATGGTCCGGCGCCTCTGAGGGCAATTGAGCGCGTGGTCCCGAAGGGGATTCCGTCGAATGGAACCCGTTTGGGCTCACTGGATCGCAGGCTTGCTCTCCATAATGGCGTCGCCCGGCTCAGGGGCGGGTTCTATCTGGGGGACCACGGGTTTGAGGGGGAAGATGATTCGAAAGGTCGTGCCTTTTCCCGGTTCGGTCTCGACGTCGACAAAGGCGCCGTGTTTCTCCAGGATCTGCCGTGAAATGCTCAGCCCCATCCCCGTCCCCTCGGGTTTTCGAGTGAAGAATGGATCAAAAATCCGGTCTTTGTCTTCTTCAAGGATGCCCGTTCCCGTATCGGTCACCTGCAGCACCAGGGAAGGCGGGTCAGCCTGGCGTTCGGTGGCGACGGTGAGGTTTCCTCCATTGGGCATGGACTCGATGGCGTTGATGATCACATTCATCACCACCTGGCATATCTGGCTGAAATCCATGACCACGGACGGGAGACCGTCGCTCGTGTCGAGGCAGACCACCACATTGGCCTTCACAAGATAGGCCTTGGCCATGTCCATGCAGTAGCGGACCACTTCGTTGAGCTGGTTGGGCTGGAACTGGGGTTCCCTGGGCCGTGCAAAATGCAGCACCTGCTGAACAATCCGGTCCATCTTCCGGATTTCCTTCAACACGTCATCGAACATCTGCTGCTGCGCGGCGTCGAGATGCAGTTCCCTTTGCAGCATCTGGGTGTTGAAATTGATGGTCGCCAACGGGTTGCGGATCTCGTGGGCGATGCCGGCGGCCAGCGTCCCCAGCGCCTTCAGCCGTTCCGTCTGCTGCAGCCGTTGCTCCAGCTTGCGGGCTTCCGTCGCGTCTTTTTCGTAGTAGACAACTCGCTCGAGGGAACCCGTCGGATTGAAGACCGGAAACGCGTAGTAGTGATAGTAGCCTCCCCAGCGAGGATGCGGCCCTTCGCGCTGCACCGGCTGCCCGCCCCAGAGGCAGGCCCAGATCGGGCATTCCAGGTGGGGCTGGTCCTTGCCGTAAAGGATCTGCGTGTACTTCTTCCCCAGAAGGTCTTCCACCTTGCCGTAAACCATCTCGCTCGTCCTGTTGACCCGGTATATTCTCATGCGCCGGTCCACCAGGAAGATGCTGTGCTGGATGGCGTCAAAGCTGATCTCGAGCTCGCTCTTGGCCCGCTCCACCGAATCGAACAACTGGGCGTTCTGAATGGACACGCCGAGCTGCTGGCCGATGGTCGTCAGAAATTCGCTCCGGTCCGGCTTGAGCTGAAGGGCACCGTCATTGGTCACGTACAGCAGGCCGAGCACCTTCTTTTGAGACATCAGCGAAATGCAGATGATTTCCTCGATTCCCTCCTCTTCCATGCGCTCCCGCAGCGCGGTGAAAGTGATCTTGGTGGCCGGGAACCAGCGGACCGGCTGCTGATGGTGGTATTTGTCCATCAGGTTGGTGGGTATCGACAGAAACTGGATGCAATTCAACAGAGTGGCTGAGAAACCGTGATGGGCGGCCAATTCGAGCAGCCATTGCTCGTCGGAGGTTTCCCGCGCAAGGTAGATCGCCCCCATCTTGAACTTCAGCGTGCCGAGGATGCTCATGAGTGCCCGCTGCAGTACGTCCTGCAGGTGCGGTGAATAGTGAAGTGCGGAAGAGATGTCGAAGAGGATCTGGAGTTCGTGATGCTGGCGCAAATGTTCTCTCCGGGCGTAATCCGGCCCGGGAAGTGCTTCGGTCTTTTCTTTTCTCATTTTCCTTTTCAATTTTCCGAAAAGCAGGCGCTGCCGTTTCGACTGCGCAACAATAACGCGCAGCCGACCCACCTTTTCATTCTAACAGGATATCGGCACGCGATGAAGTCTCCTTGATCCAATCGGTGCGGTGTCTTTCACCGGGGCGACCGGAAATGGAGCGATCCCCTCCGGATTTCACACCCCGCCGCGAAATGAGGGTCACCTCGCGCCGCAAACAACGAACTCGGGGCCTCGTCGGCAAACGCCGAGGTCCGCAGAAGGATTATCCCGCGATCAAGAGCCTTCCGACCTGCTCTTGATCCGCTCCCATTGCACGCTGATCCCCTTGGCGACCCTTATGGAAGCTGCGTCCACCATCTTACCGTCTATGGCCAGAGAGCCGCATCCCGCCCGTTTCGCCTCTTCATGGGCCTCACAAATGCGCCGGGAACGCTCGACATCTTCCTGGGAAGGCGTGTAGACTTGATTGATGATTTCAACCTGGTCCGGGTGAATGACCCACTTTCCGTCGTAGCCGAGCGCGGCGCTGAGGATACATGAGCGCCGCAGGCCTTCCGGATCGCGGTAGTCGCCGTAAGGCGCGTCGATGGCGGCCAGTCCCGCCGCTTTCGCGGCCATGGCCATCATGCTCAGAGGAAAGTGATACCGGTGCCCGGGGTAAAATTCCTCCTTGTCCCCGTGCCCGCTGATCCCCTTGCTCATCATGGTCAGAGAGGCGCTGTAATCGGCAACGCCGAAAACGAGCGTCTCGAGCCGTGTTGAGCTGAAGGCGATTTCACCCGCCCGGAGCATCCCCTCGGCGGTTTCGATGGAGGCTTCGAGGCCGATGCGCCGCGTCCGTCCCATCCGCATCTCGATCTGGGTCAAAAGATAGTCAATCGCCTTGATTTCGCTTGCATCGTTGACTTTGGGCACCACGATGACGTCGATGAAGTCCCCCGCTTCTTCGACGACGTCGATGATGTCCCGGTAGGCAAAGGGAGTGTCCATTCCGTTGATGCGGTAGGAGCGGACTTTGCCCTTCCAGTCCTGTTCCCGAAAGGCGGCGACCACCCTTTTCCTGGCTTCGTCCTTCTCCTGGAACGGCACGCTGTCCTCAAGGTCCAGCATGATGACGTCCACGGGAAGGGAAAACGCTTTGACCACCATTTTTTCACGATTTGCCGGAACCGAAATGATCGAACGACGCAGGCGGATCGACTCTTCCACTGCAACCTCCTTTGATGCTCTCATCGATTGAGTGTTCAGTCCGTTCGGATGCAGGAACATTGAGCCCGGAATCGAGGGCGGGGCCCCCTGGCACCCGCCCCGTCAGTCACTGCCTATCGTTTTCGGGTCGACGCCGAAGCACTTCCCTTCCTGGAATTCCGGACCTCCTTTTCATCGGTCCTGGCCTTGGCCCGGGTTTCCCTGATGGCGGCCTGCGCGGCGGAGAGCCTTGCCGCGGCCACCCGATAGGGCGAGCAACTCACGTAGTCCAGGCCGACCCGGTGACAGAAGTCGATCGAAGTGGCCTCTCCGCCGTGTTCTCCGCAGATGCCGATCTTGAGATCCGGCTTGGTGGAACGGCCCTTCTTGACCGCAATGTCCATCAACCCTCCAACCCCCACCTGGTCCAGGCGATGGAAAGGATCGTGCTCCCAGACCTTGGCTTCCACATAGGCCGGAAGGAATTTGCCGGAATCGTCCCGGCTGATGCCGAACACCATCTGGGTGAGATCGTTGGTGCCGAAGGAGAAAAAGTCGGCCACTTCAGCGATCTGGTCCGCCGTCAGGGCACCGCGGGGAACTTCGATCATGGTCCCCACGCGGTAGTTGACCTTCACGCCGTACCGGCTCATGACCTCCTCGGCGGTCCTTTCAACCACTCTTCGCTGATTCTCCAGTTCCGCCACGTGCCCAACCAGCGGAATCATGATTTCCGGATGGACGTCAATCCCCTCCTGCTTGACCTCGCATGCCGCTTCGATGATCGCCCTGGCCTGCATGGCCGTAATCTCCGGATACACAATGCCGAGCCTGCAGCCCCTGTGGCCGAGCATCGGATTGACCTCCTCGAGGGTGTCGACCTTGGCTTTCAGCAAGTCCTCACCCATCCCAAGCTTGGCGGCCAGAGAGTGGATCTCCCTTTCCGTGTGCGGCAGGAATTCGTGCAACGGAGGATCCAGAGTCCGAATCGTGACCGGTTTTTCCCGCATGATCCTGAACAAGCCTTTGAAATCCTCCTTCTGCATGGGCAGAAGCTTGGCCAGCGCTTGCTCCCGGCCCGCCAGATCCTGCGCGAGGATCATTTCGCGGACGGCATCGATTCGCTCGCCCTCGAAAAACATGTGCTCGGTCCGGGTCAGTCCGATCCCCTCGGCCCCGAAGGCAACCGCCTCCTCGGCCTGGTTCGCCTGATCCGCGTTGGCGTAAACCCCGAGCCGACGGTATTCGTCCGCCCAGCCCAGCAGCGCCATGTAGTCCTGGTAAATCTCCGATTTCTTTGGCGACAGACTCTTGTCGATGATGACCCGCAGGATTTCCGACGGCCTGGTCGGTATCTGGCCGAGATACACCTCCCCCGTCGTCCCGTCCAGGGACACATAGTTCCCCTCGCGGATGACCCGGTCGCCTACAATCATTCTGCGCTTCTGGTAGTCGACTTCGAGGTCGCTGCAGCCGACCACGCACACCTTGCCCATCTGCCTGGCGACCAGGGCCGCGTGCGACGTCATGCCGCCCCGCGCGGTGAGTATGCCCCGCGAGGCGTTCATCCCCCGAATGTCCTCGGGAGAGGTCTCGATCCGCACCAGGATGACCACTTCTCCCTGTCTCGCCCACTTTTCGGCATCCTGAGCGCTGAAAACCACCCGCCCCGTGGCCGCTCCCGGTCCCGCATTCAATCCCTTGGCGAGGAGCGTTCCGTCCCTCACCGCCTCGGCCTTGGCCTTGGGATCGAAAGTGGGCCGCAGCAACTGGTTCAGATGGTCCGCGGTCACGCGCATGAGCGCCTCTTCCTTGCTGAGGATTCCTTCACGGACCATGTCCACCGCGATTTTGAAGGAAGCAAAACCGGTGCGTTTGCCGGACCGGGTCTGCAGCATCCAGAGCTTGTCCTTCTGGATGGTGAACTCGATGTCCTGCATGTCCCGGTAGTGCCGGTCGAGGGTGGAACGGACGCGCTCCAGTTCCCCGTAGACTTCCGACATCGTCTCCTCGAGGGACAGGCTGTTGGGGTCCGTTTTCTGCTGCTTGTTGATGGGCAGAGGCGTCCTGATGCCGGCAACGACATCCTCGCCCTGCGCGTTGATCAGGTATTCTCCATAAAACACGTTCTCGCCGGTTGCCGGGTTCCGGGTGAACGCCACTCCGGTACCGCAGTCTTCCCCCATGTTGCCGAACACCATTGCCTGGACCGTAACCGCCGTTCCCATGTCCGCCGGAATCTCGTTGAGCTCCCGGTAGGCAACGGCCCGAGGGTTGTTCCAGGAATTGAAGACGGCGCTGATCGCTCCCCAGAGCTGATCCATCGGGTTCTGGCGGAACTCGACTTTCTTGCGCACTCGAATCAGCCCCTTGTACCGCTCCACCAGTTCCTTCAGATCGGAGGCGGGGAGCTCGCTGTCGAACTCGACTTTCCTCTTCTCCTTCAACTCATCGATGATTTCTTCGAACGGGTCGCGTTCATCTTTATGTTCGGGCTTGAGCCCAAGGATGACGTCACCGTACATGGCGATGAAACGACGATAGCAGTCATAGGCGAAACGCTCGTCCTGGGTTTCAAGGATCAAACCCTGGACGGTCTGATCGTTGAGCCCCAGGTTCAGCACGGTATCCATCATTCCGGGCATGCTGATCGCGGCGCCGGATCGCACGGACACGAGGAGCGGCCTTTCAGGATCGCCGAATTTCCGGCCCATGTTCTGTTCCAGCCAGTGGAGCGCTTCTTCGACCTGAGAAGTCAGATCGGGGGGGTAGACCGCCCCATGCTCGTAGTAGTACGTACACACCTCAGTGGTAATGGTGAAACCGGGCGGCACCGGGATCCCGAGGTTGGCCATTTCAGCCAGGTTGGCGCCCTTGCCTCCCAGCAGATGCTTCATTTGAGCGTTTCCGTCCGCTTTCCCTCCCCCGAACAGGTAGACATATTTCGATGCCATTGCGTTCTCCCTCTGATGCTGGACTTTGACCATCAAACGAACGGTTGCGACGGGTTTTGTTTTTCTATCATTATCCACAACTCTCGGAACGCTGCAAGTGACAACGATACAATCCGAGATACAAATCACATGGAAGGAGCCTTTTCAGGGTGTCCGCCCCCGGCACATCACGGAATGGAATCGCGGCTGACGGGACCATCAAAAGAAAACACGCAGCCTGTTGAAGAAGTCCGCGAAAACCTCTTTTGTCATTCTCGCGAACCCTCACGAAACGGGGATCCTCAACGATGACGCCCGAGAGTCGTCATCGTCATTCCCGCAACGGCGGGATGCCGGGTTTCCCGGGCTTTCAGGACCCCGGCCTTCACCGGGGCGCGCTTCGGAGTGGATCGTATAATACCGTGTTGCATTCAGGATGATGGCATTGGGCGGGAGGGCATAAAGCCCTCTCGTTGTATGTTGGTGTTGAGTTTCATTCCCATCCCGCAATGGAAATGAAACTCAACACCTTTGACTGTCTGACCGGCATATTGGTCCGTGGGGGCAGGGTTCATCCCCACCCGCGTCACCTCCCGCCGGAAAGCTGTTGTAAAGTCTTGAACGCAACTCGGTATAAGACGCCCTGGGGGTTAAGGTCCTTCCCGACAACGGATGGAGAAGCAACAGCATCGAGATGGGTCACACCATTCTTCCGGCAGCCTGCGGCACCGGACTGGGACCGAACCGGCAAAATGACGTCTTCATCGGCGGCGTTGGGGGGCAAACACCGTAAGCGGTGAAATAAAGACATAAAATCCCCCTATTGTAAAGGGGGATTTTATGGACGCGACGATTCCGTCACGCGTTTCGGGCCGTGAGCATCCCCGTTCGAAAGCCTGCGACGACGAGCTCCGAATCCGGCCGCTCGGCCCTCCCGATCGTCGGGAGATGCGACGGCCCGGGATTCGACGTCACTTCAGGGCATGCATCAGACCTCCAGCCAGGAGTCGGAATAGAGCTGGTGGCCCAGAATGACTTTGGCGGTCTTGACGTACTCGACTTCTTCAGGCGTGAGCGCCTTCGTGTCGATCGGCTGGCCGTCTTCCACCTTGTGAACCAGCGCTTCCAGGTCCGGGCGCTTGCCGCGCGCGACCTCGTGCAGCTTTGTGTCAAAGCAGTCCACAATGGCCGAATACAATCCGTAGCGTTTGAGCAGAATCACCATGACCTGGTTCAAAATGGGGCGCAGGTGATCCGGAGGGCCGTTGGACACGTTGGACAGACCGATCGTGCTGCGGCATCCCGGCGCGATTTCCGGGAACATCTTCATGAACTCCAGCACGCTCAGGATCTGCTGCTGCTGCACGTTGACCGGCGTCTGAATCGGATCGACGTAGATGCGCTCGGGATTGATGCCGAACTCACCGGTCGCCTTGAACACGATTTCCGCGCACAGGGCACCCCTTTCATTCTCGTCCCTGGGCATGCCCTCGGGACCCCAGAGCAGTCCCACGAATTCGGCGTCGTATTCCGCGGCCAGCGGGAGCAACGCTTCCATGCGTTCCGGCCTCACCATGATGGAATTGATCAAAGGGCGGCCTTTCTTGTGTGCTTTCAGGCCGGCCGCGATGGCCTTGATGTTCGACGTGTCCAGGGCCAGCGGAAGGTCCACCACCTCATGGATCACCGGAACGAGCCAGGCCATCAGTTCTTCTCCGGTTTTTCCGGCGGGGCCGATGTTGAGGTCGATCCAGTCCATTCCCAGCTCGGCCTGCTGTATCGCCAGTTCCTGAAGAGGCTTGGCATTCTTCTCCTTCAACGCCTTTCCGTATACCGCGCTCATAATGTTCAGGTTTTCACCGATGAGCTTCATATTTTTTCCTCCGGCATCACTTCGCTTGCTTTTCAATGCATGAGACGGCCCCCCTCTTGAACGGGGCACGCATGGAAACGGTCGATCCGTCCGATCGGCCACATCCGGTGAGCATCTTTTCCTTCGAGGCCGAGCGGCCTTTAAAACTCCGGCACCTCACAGGGCGGAAGGCCCGAAGGCGGCTCCGCATGCGTGATTTCTCGCGCAGACTCCGGGGCGCCTCCCGATCTTCATCGCAAACAGCCACATGAAGCGGCAGTCCGGCGAATGCCGGCTCGGTGAAGACCACCGGGACGCCCGCGCCCCTCCCGGAACCGGAGAAATCCGGTCCTACTGGGGCTTGAAGGCCCTCAGGAACTTGGAGATCTGGCTCGCTTCCCGCGGCCCCACCACAACGTTCCAGCCGCCGAGCTCCTCTTCGAGCTCCCCGCTGATACCCGCCGCGTAGCCCGGGATGATGATACTCTTGTGCTTGACCTTGTCCTTTATGCCGCACTTGTTGATGAACGTCCCGACACTCTCACCCGAGAACTTGCCCGCCGCCCACGCGGTCATGACCGACAGTCCCTCGGTGTCCTGCACGCACAGCCAGGAAGGCACCCGGCTGGATTCGATTTCTCCGGAGACGATGAAGTAGGTCAGGGAGAAATTGCACGTGACCAGGACCGGAGAGTTTTCGTCCGGGTTGTTGATCGGGTAGATTCCCTGCTCGGCCGTCATGGGCCGCTGCGGATCGGTGTAGATATTGAGCCTTTCAAGCAGCAGCGGGAAGACGCTGTGCGGCTGGAAATCGCTCATCACCATGAGCGCCCCGTACTTGGCCACGAAAGCGGCCGCGATCACCGTCTCTTCCATCAGATCCCCGGCCATCTCGTTGGCCACGATCATGGTCGGATAACCCAGAGGACGGAAACGATTCTTCAACGCCGAACGGCGAATCAGGATCTGCTCCTCGAAAACCTTCTTCAACTCGCGGCTGCCCGTATCGATCACGAGGTCTTTGATGCCCATACCGGAAAGCTTCTCCGTGAGCGCGATCACGCTCTCGAGACTTCCGTCTCCCTTGACCGCCAGGGGGCAGGCAACCTCCTTGGCCAGGGCCCCCAGCGCATCAACATTGGAAGCATCGGCCGCGTAGATCAGCGGTTTCTTTTCCTTCAACGCGCCGGCGGCGGCTTTGAGGGCATCGACATTCCCGGACATCAGAATGAGGCTGCCGCCGGTCTCGTCGGAAATCTTTTTCGCCAGGCCCTGGAACTTCCCGGCGTCCCCGCCTGCATCTCTGACCGCAAAAAGCTCGGGCCTCAGCTTCAGCCCCACTCGATCGAACTGACACTGCCGGAACCGCTCGATCTTCCCGGAAACCGATGCGTCATCCTCGTCCGTGCCGACCACGGCCGCAAACCCGGGAGGATTCACGAAGGTCTTCTCATGGCGGAACATGACCGTCTCGCCGCCCAGCTTCACAGCGTAATCCCCGGTGCCGATGGTCAGAGGACGTATGGGGGGAGCGGACTCGGAAGCCAAAGTCTCCTTGGCTTCCTCGGAAACGTAAGGGCATTTTTCCAACTCCGCCTTGCCTGAAGCCAGGTTCATCGCAAACGCCAGGCATGTCGGTACTCCACACTCGCCGCAGTTGGTCTTGGGGAGCAGTTTAAAGATTTGAATACCTGTCAAAGCCATAGGAACGTCTCCTCTTAAGGCTTACTCCAAATTTGAGTGAACGGTGAAATGAAAAGGGCGAAAACAAGCCCTGTCCCCCCTCCTGTGCCGAAGGGGGACAGGGAAATCTTCTCACGCCGCTGAAGGACCGTCCGGACAGACTCTACCCCAGAATCGGGTCCATGGTCACGGCCGGATGTCCCATTTTCTCCAGAAAAGCAAGGATTTCTTCCTCGGTGACCCCGTTTTCCTCCGTGGCGATCATGTCCACAAAGTTGGGAATGCCGATATCCTGGCCTCTCTTCTCCAGGCGATCCCTGATCTCTTCCTTCAGGATCTTGGGCATCCAGACGAGCCGATGGATGCCGCCGTCGCCTGAAACGAACTTGCGCTGAGTCACATTGAACTTACTGTGTCCCACAAAACCCGGCGTCACGTTGCCGCCGCCGATGACGCCTGCCAGCGTGGTGAATTTCATCCCGGTGGGGGTCATCCCCGTGTAATCGCGGTTGACCGTCATGATCCCGTTGCAGAGGGGAAGAACCGCGGCGATGCATTCGCAGCACCCGCAGGTGGTCATGGGATCAAAGACCAGGCTGTAGAAGTTGTAGCTCGAGATGCTCTGTCGGGAAGCCTTGTAGACGAAATCATTGACGCCTTTCCAGTTTCCAAGCGTTTCATCGAGGGTCTCGCCTTTCTGAACGGGCTGGTTCGGGCCGGTGGGATTGATCTCGAAGGAGGCCTTGCAGTCGAGCCAGTTGTAGGCGCCGCACAACCCCGTCCGTTCGGGGCTGATCACGCAGACGTGCGTGGGCGCGAAGGACTGGCAGAGCGTGCATGAGTAGTAGGTCTCGGTGCCTTCGTCCGTCATGCCTTCGATGCGCTCGTCTCGAACCCGGTATGCGGCCTGGGCCTTGGGAATGATCTCATTCACCTTTGCTTCGTCCGTGTAGATCTTCACCTGGCATTTGTCGAAAATGGCCCCGAAGTCCTGGTGGAACTTGGCGTGCAGGATCTTTCCGATGTGTTCCAGGGTGAAGCCCTTGTCCACCGCCTGTTTGCTGATGCGATACCAGGCAATGTCCCTTTGGCCGATGTGCATCAACCCCTGCGCATAGTTCACCAGGTGATGAATCTGACGCTCCAGGATGGGTTCATAGTCTTCCTGCATTTTGCGTCCGCCGATCTGCACGGTAACGGCCAACGGCAGGCGGCTGCCCGGCTTCACGTCCTTGATGTCCGGACCGATCACCTCGACCCTGCCGTCCTCGATGGTGTTCATGTCCGCAATCTGCACGAGCTCACAGCACGGGGTCTTGCCTCCCCCGCACTCCAGGTAGACGTCGTCCCTGCGCACCCGCTCCCCTTCGAAAGCCGGTCCGTACGCTACGGGCACCGGAATTTCCGCAACGGTGAGCTTCAGGCCGCGCACTTCGATGGATCTGGCGGTCATTTTGTCGTAGGGAACGCTGGATACGACGTGCTCATACGTGCAAACGCCGGTGGGAAGGATTTCCGGGATGTCCGTATCGGCGATGGTCGGGAAACCCCAGTTGATGGCTCCCGCGGCATTGGCCGCCCATTCCGCGTTGACTTCACCCAGCGCGTTGACGAATGCGAACACCCTGTCCTTGTTGTATTTCAGCACGGTGGCGTAGTCCCCCGGCTGCACGCCGCCGAACGCCATGGCGGCGCGGTTGGCGAACCCGAGGGCGAAAACCGCCGCGGAGATGTCCGGGCCGAACGGTACCAGGCGCGTGCTCCATCCGATCTGGACTCCGGCCTCGATCAACTGCTCGGAGAACGTGGTCCCGGATTGATTGGCGCACATGAACACATAGAGGTTCTTTTTCTGATAGTCTTCCGCGATCTCTTTGGCGATCTGCGGATTCGGGGCCGCGCCGACAATGGCCGCAAAACCCGGTGCGCGGCCGTCCACGAATTCGATCCCACGTTTGCGCAGGACGGTGTCGTCCGCGGCGCCCAGCCAAATGCGGCCTCTTTCCACGTCGCAATCTTCGCTGGGCAGATAGAAATCGGGGTCTTCCACGTAACGGATCGCCTCCGCCACCTCCTCGGCCAAAATGGCGGCCATGCCCGCATCGAGTGTGTGCCCGAGATACGGAACGTAGATCTTGTCCTTGATGTGCGGAGGCAGCAGCGATTTGCACCGGTTCAACACCTGCTCCGCATCCGCGAGCTTCTCGACCTTGATCCCGAGGACCGAATAAATGACCGGCAGATAATATGCCGTGTTGGGGAAGGCCAAAGGCTGATTGGCTCCGTACTTATCCATCGCCGTCTTGAACTTGCCTTCCGCTTTGGACACTATATTATAGGCGCCTTGAATCGCCGCAAAAGCGACTAACCTGGACATGTCTGGTCTCCTTCCTGGAAACATTTTCCGGCTCGGCGGAAGCCCGTGCCCACGGCAGTGTTTCCGCCTTCGCATGCCGGCTTCAAACGGTTAACCTTCCGCCGCTCTCCGATCTTCCATGCTGAAGAGCTTGCGCTCGCGTTCTCCCTTGATGCCGAGCGCGGCCCGCTTCTTGTCGATGTGCTCGATCATCAGGTGAGCGATGTCGTAGGGATCGGTGGCGAAGCCCCACTTCCCGAAGCCCTGTTCCTCCAGACCTTCGAAGAGCAGCTTGTGGAACTTGGTCCCCTCGACGCTTGGGAAGGTGACCCCGAAGACGGTGTAGACTCCGGAAGCTACAAAATACTGGCCGATGCAGATCGCCTTCTCGCTCATGTACTCGGGAGCGCACCCGGCCACCGGCAAATCGGACAGTTTGTCGCCCAGCCCGCCCGTGCGCACCATTTCCGCGCAGGCCGTCAGGATGCGGCTGTTGTCCACGCAGGACCCGAGGCTGATGACGGGGGGCATTCCGACCGTTTCGCACACTTCCTGCAACCCGTCGCCTGCCAGCACGGCGGCATCCGGCTTCATCAGACCCGCCTTGGCCAGGGCGATCTGCGAACACCCCGTCTGAACCACCAGGACGTTGTTCTTGATCAGTTCCTTCACCAGTTCGACATGGATGTAATCCTGTTTCACTCGAGGATTGGTACACCCGACGACTCCGGCGACTCCGCGGATGCGCCCGTTGATGATGTTGTCGTTCAACGGCACGTATGAGCTCCGGAAAGTCCCACCCAGCATGTAGCTGATGTACTCCATCGAAAAACCGTGGATTCCCCAGTCCTGCCGCTGCGGTATTTCGACCTGGACGGGCCGGTTCCGAAACCGCTCGATGGCCATGTCGATGATCTGGTTGGTGCACTTTTCCGTATCGTGTTCGTCGAATTCGACGTGCTCCGCGCCTTCGATCATGGCTTTGCGATTGGTGGTGAAAAACCGGGTGCCGTAGCATTTGGACATCGTATTGAGCCCCGTCATGATGCACTGAACGTCCACCGCCATGGCATCCACCGCCCCGGTCGCCAGTACCGGCTCCGTGCTCAGGAAATTCCCGGCGTGAGGCACCCCGTGACGTCCCAGAACCTCGGCCCCGGAACAGCACATGCCCAGCAGGTTGATCCCCTTGGCCCCCGCGGCTTCCGCCTTTTTGAGGTTTTCCGGGTCGCTGGACGCCACAATCATGGCTTCGAAGAGCAGCGGTTCGTGGCCGTGCACGATGATGTTCACCTGGTCTTCCTTGAGAAAGCCCATGTTCACGCCCGCTTTCTTGGGTTCGGGCGAGCCGAACATGATGTCGCCGAGCTCCGTGGCCACCATCGAGCCGCCCCAGCCGTCGGCGAGCGCGGTGCGCGAGCACTGCTTGACGATGTTTTCATAATCCTGGTCGACGCCCATGTGAGACCGGTGCATGATTTCCATGATTTCGCGCATGGCCCCGCGAGGCACGATGCCGGCTTTTCGCCAGAGCTCCAGGGTCTTGGGCGGAACTCGTTTCATGAACGGGATTTCACCTTCGACCTGGGTATAGGTCCGTTCCAATTCGGTGTACAGGTCAGTGGCCACATCCTTGACGCTCCGGCCGTCCACCTTGATATCGATGCTCTTGGCTACCTCGAACAGCTTCTTCTCGTTCTTGATCTTGTAGCCCTTGATGTTGCCTCTCACCACCTCACGAAAAACGTCCAGCATGCCCATTCCGTGGTCCGTGTGAGCGGCGCCGCCGCTGGCCACCATCCGGGAGAAATTCCGGGCGGCGATGGTGTCGATGGTAGCCCCGCAAACACCGACCCTCGAGTAGGGGTCTCTCGGGTTCAGGCGGCACGGCCCCATGAAACAGTGCTTACAGCACGACGATTCAGCGCCGATGGGGCAGGGCTTCATCTCGGCGGCACGGTTGAACGCCGTTTCCGCGCCGTCTGCAGCCGCCCTCCGCAGCATCTGGATCGTCGACTCGCACGTGGTCGCTGCTTTCGGATCGAGCGGTTTGCTTTTTTTCACCTCAGAGAGTTGTTTTTCCTTCTTCTCCTCTTGTGACATAATCCACCTCGTTTCCCTGGGATTCGGGATGATTCGATAATTGATTCGACCCAATAAAAATCGGGGACCAGGGGGAATCCGGCAGTCCGAGAGTCATCTGTCGCGGCAGGCATTCCATGTTCGTAGCGCCGACTGGAGAGATGATGGGATTTCCAGGAGAACGCAGGAGAGTTGCCGGACGGCCCCAAATCCAACCGCGCTAGGTCATTTTAGCAATGAATTGCTTGACCAGCTTGATGGCATCGGGATGACGCATCACCACGATGTCGGCACCGGCCAGGAGCAGACCGACGGCGGTGACGGCTTCCATCAGGATGCCCCTTCGAGCGGGATCCCCCAGCGCGGGGGCGTCCTCCGCGGACAGGTTGGCTTCCTTGCACTTCCAAACTTCATTGCCCACGTTGGCGATGATCGGCTGTTGGAGCTTTTCGTCTTCTTGGGTCAGGGCCGCCTGGACGATCCGCTCCATTACGGAATAGCTGTATTCCAGCCCGTACCCGAGGCCGCCCGTCGTCGGATCGATGACGATGTCCTGACCGGCGACGCCCAGGTTGCCGAGCAGAATATTGAGCTGCTTGGCAAGATTCACGTCAATCGGCGAAGACGCCACGACCACATGCTTGTAGGCGAGGCAGGCCGCGCCGACCTGCTTGTAGTCTCCTTCTTCCACGGGGGACAGCGCCAGCCTCTTGTCGCTGCATTTTTCCGCCGTCAGGCGCATCACCTCCGTATCCTTTTCGTGGTTGGCCACTCCCCAGATCACGACGGGCACATCCACGGCATTGATCACTTTGCTCACCACTTCCGCAACTTCTTCCGCCGGTTTGTTGTCCCCGTTCGGGTCCGCACTCTTGGTCTGAACCACGATCATCTCCGCTCCATACTGGTCCACGCACTTCCTGGCCCACGCAGCGGAGTCCGCCAGAACATCGAGGAAAGGCGCTTTTGCGGCTTCCGCCCATTCCGCGCTCGGGTCTTTGTCCCACACCTCCATTGCCACCCTGGGCGGATGAGGAATCGTTCCCTCGAAGGAGTGAAAAGGAAATACCTTTTTGCCTCCGACGGTGACAGCCTTGTCACCGCTCCCCAGAGTCACCTCTCTGATTGCTCCGGTATACACTTGTTTTGCAGGTTGGAAAGCCAAAGCCTAACCTCCTTTCGCAGTTGTATCCAAACACACCAAGGTCTCACAGGGAGACACCATTATTTCGTCCTTCCGTCCGAAAAAAGCGGCTCGATCATAGCAGAAAGGCGCACCGCCCGAAATCCCGCAAATCACTCAAGCCATCGACTTCTCCAGGGAAAGACGATCTTCTTCCAAAAGAAAACAAGGGTCCACGCTTCGAACTCTTCCGCACGCATCGTTACGGAACCGTTACGGGTATTGATGAAGATTTTCTGGTGAGAAAAGAACTGGAAGAGCTGCCGCACAGGGAAAAACAGCCGACAAGATTCGCCGGGGAACCTGGATGATTCAATGTCGCCGGATGGACTGTCCAGATCGACTGATGTCAAACAACACGACAACCCCGCACCATTCATGGGGGTTATATGTAAATAAAGAGATCGCGGGGAAATGTCAACAAATTTCCTGAGGGCAGGCGGACTTCACAAGCAATTACAAAAGATTGGAATGGAAATGGAGCTTCAGAACCCTTCGGTCCACCGACTGCCGGTGCTTCCGGTCGCCCGCGCCACGGCCCGAACCGTTCGGAACGAATTCAATCCTTTCTCCACGGCTTGGATTCCCGGTAGCTCCCGCGCTTCCGTTCGTACTCCTTTCGCTTCGCTTCCGTCATGCACCTGCAGTAGTCTTCGATCAACCTGTCCATCACGTAGACCGCCTCGTCGAACCGGCCCGTCTCGGCGTGCGCCTCCGCCAGCGTGTCCAGATAAGCGGGGGAGTCCGGATCGGTCCAGGTCAGATCGACCATAATGGCCACCGCCCGCTTGCCGTCGCGCGATTGTCCGTCGGGACACGTGGCAAGCAGAGATGCCATCCGGTGTGCCGCCCTGCGGACCCCCTTCGACGATGCACGCTCAAACCACTTGAGGGCTTCCGCATAATCCTTCCGCACCCCCTCGCCCGCGTAATACCTCGATCCCACCTCGAACTGGGCTTGCGCGTGTCCCTGCTCCGCGGCCTTCCCGTACCACTGAAACGCCAGCATTTCATTCTTGTCGGTCCCTTCGCCGAGTTCGTAGCAGGCGCCCAAGGCGTATTGGGCCTCGGCATACCCCTGTTCCGCGCTCACCGAGTACCATTGGAAGGCCAAGGCCGCATTTTCGGGAACTCCCTCGCCGTACTCGTACATCTCACCCAGGCGAAACTGGGCTGAAGGCTCCCCTTTCTCGGCCCGCGCCTCGACGGCTTTGACGCGCTCCGCGTCATTTTCGCCCGAATCCGGCATGGAAAGCCCTTGTCCCGGTTCAATGAGCAGGACCGGAACACAGATCAGGAAAAGAAGGGCAGCGATGAACCTGCGGCCGCGACACTCAAGCATCAGGAGACTCCTTGCCGTTCATCGCTCATGTGAACGGGCCTGAACGGAACGCTCAAAATACCGCAATGTAACGACGATTATGTTACATTCGGCAACCCGACACCGCAAGTTCATCATTATATTCCACTGGCGGAAAACTCTCCACCATCGGTGTCGGATGGAATGGGTCGTTCTTCGGCCCGTGACGGGCAAATGCCATTGAGGGATATCATGGATAAAAAGAAGCGAAAGAACGAATACGCCCTGGAGCGCCTTTTCGGGCGCATTCTGAGCCCGTTTGAAGCCTTCCTCAAACGGACGACCGCGGGAGGCATCGTTCTGATGGGAACCACCGTGCTGACGTTGATCGCGGCAAACTCGGCATGGGGCGACGCCTTTCTGCGCTTCTGGGAACAGCGGGTTCGCTTTGGAATCGGTTCCCTGCAACTCGAAATGAGCCTGCATGACCTGATCAATGACGGCCTCATGAGCCTTTTCTTCCTGGTGGTCGGTCTCGAACTGAAGCGGGAAATGAAGGTCGGGGAGCTTTCATCGTGGCGGGACGCGGCTCTACCCGTATTCGCCGCGGCCGGAGGCATGGTCGTGCCGGCGCTCGTCTATTTCGCCGTCAATCCCCACGGAACCGCCGCGGCGGGCTGGGGGATTCCCATGGCGACGGACATCGCCTTCGCGGTAGGCATACTCGTGCTGCTTTCCTGGCGCATTCCACCCGGCCTGATCATCTTTCTGACCGCCCTGGCCATCGCCGACGACCTGGGCGCCGTTCTCGTGATCGCCCTCTTCTACACCCACGAGATCAGCCTGGGCGCCATCGGCTTCGCCTCCGCCGTCCTTTTTCTGCTGCTCCTCCTGAACCGCGGCGGAATCAGGCACGCTATTCCATACGGCGTTCTGGGCGTGCTGCTTTGGATGGCCCTGCATCATTCCGGGGTTCATTCCACCCTCGCCGGCGTTCTGCTCGCCTTCACCATCCCGGCACGACCGGCGCGTGCACCCGCGGAATTCGAACAACGCCTGGTCGAGCTTCAAAACGCCTTTCATGCCGAAGCCGCCGCACCCGATTTTGTCGATCAGCCGTTGAGCAACCCGCGCATGGCGACCATTGCCGAGACCCTGGAGAGAAATTCGCGTGCCGTTCAGTCTCCGCTCCAACGCATGGAACACAGGCTCGGCCCCTGGGTCACGTTCATAGTCATCCCGCTTTTCGCTCTGAACAATGTGGGCATCGACTTCGAGAAAATCGCGCTGCTGCAAGGGCTTTGCGAACCGGTGACCATGGGAGTCTGCCTGGGGCTTGTTTTCGGGAAGTTCACGGGCATATCCGTTTTCAGCTGGATCGCCGTGAGACTCGGCATCGGGCGGCTTCCTTCCGAGGTCCGGTGGCGTCACCTGCTCGGAGTGGCCTGGCTCGGCGGCATCGGATTCACCATGTCCCTTTTCATCAGCCAACTCGCATTCGACGACCGGCTCCTGCAGGAACAGGCCAAGTTGGGAATCCTCACCGCTTCGCTGCTTTCGGCGATGATCGGAATGACCTGGTTATACTTCGGCGGAACCAGGGCGCGGCCGAATCCGGAATGACGCCCGTCCGCCCCTCGGCTCATCGCCGGCGATTCGCATCCGCCCGGACGGGCCGACGCCTTCGTCCTTTTGCGTGGTCTTGCCCCCTTGCGGACTCGTTCAGTGAATTTTAACCTTTGTTGAAAGACCGGTTTCGACCGGTTCATTCCGGGGGCGCGGCGCGAGGCACTTACAGTGCGTTCAGAAAGGCGACATTGGGGGGAGGGAACACAGCCCCGCCTCAGAGTCGCGCGGAACGCAAAGGCGGGAACGGTTCCCGCCCGGCCTCGCTTTTCGCTGCTCCATATTCCGCGAACTTGAACGCGACTCGGTATTGTGACGGTTTCGGACGGAAGCCGAGGGGGTAGCGGCCCCGGGAGATCTTGCAACGAGGAGACCACATGATGAACAGACGGTCAGCGTCTCTCCTGCTGCTTCTGGGAATCGGCGCTGTCGCTTTTGGCAAACCCGGAGCCCTGACGGCCCGGGCGGAAAGGCGGTTGGAAGCCATGTCGAGTGCAAATCATCCGGATACCGGAACCCGGGAGACCGGTGCGGCCCCGGACGCGGTGGTCAAGACGGATGCCGAGTGGCGTGCGTCACTCACCGAGGAACAGTACGCAATCCTGCGGCAAAAAGGCACGGAGCGGCCCTTTACCGGAAAGTATCACGACTTCAAGGGGAAGGGGACCTACGTCTGCGCCGGGTGCGGCAATCCCTTGTTCAGCTCCGACACCAAGTTCGATTCGGGAACCGGCTGGCCGAGCTTCCGGGCGCCCATTTCCGATAAGAACATCAGCACGGCCACGGACCGGAGCTTCCTGATGACTCGGACGGAGGTCCTTTGTGCGCGATGCGGCGGCCATCTCGGGCACGTGTTCAACGACGGCCCGGCCCCCACCGGGCTCCGCTATTGCATAAACTCGGCGGCGCTGGATTTTGTTGCGGACTGAGGGAGGACCGGTAACGCTTCCCGCCTCTCCCACCGCCGTGAGCAGTCGCGATCGCGCGGCCGGTCAAGCGGAAGGCGCGTGCCCGCCCTCCTCCCGCCAACTGCTGACGCAATCGCCTCCTCGATGAGGCACAAGGATGTCGCAATGAAGATTTCCGTGCTTGTGATTGCGCTGCTTCTTCTGGGATCGGCTGCCGCCTTGCTCGTCTTTACGGCTAGCGGACCGGGTTCCGAAGGGAAATACCCCGCCGGCAATGCAAAACTGGCGGAAGCGACCTTCGCAGGTGGCTGCTTCTGGTGCATGCAGCCGCCCTTCGACAAACTGGAAGGTGTCGTTTCGACGACGGCGGGGTACACGGGGGGCAGGGAAAAGGACCCAACCTACGAACAGGTGTCCGCCGGTGCAACCGGACATGTCGAGGCCGTGCGGATCGTGTACGACCCGAGCAGGATTTCATACGAGCAACTCCTCGACGTCTTCTGGCAGAATATCGACCCGACGCAGCCCGACGGACAGTTCGCCGACACAGGCCCTCAGTACCGGACGGTCATTTTCACACACGATGACGAACAGCGGCTTCTGGCCGAGGCTTCCCGGCGGAAGCTGGAACAGTCCGGGAGGTACGACCGGGGGATAACGACCGAAATCCTTCCCGCCACGCCGTTCTACGAGGCGGAAGAATACCATCAGGCGTACTACAGGAAAAACCCGCTACGGTACGAATACTACCGCCGCATGTCGGGCAGAGACCGGCACATTGCCGAGAAATGGGGGCGGGAGAAACCGGCCCGCAGCGGCAAAGCCGCGGAGAAATGATCGGCGGCGCCAGGCAAACCTCCCGGAGAACGGCGGGGCGAGGCCTTTCGTGCAAATCGGGCTCCATTCACGCCGGTCGGAAAGCGACGCCGTCATGGGGGTGCCCGGCGGGAACGGCGGTCTCCGCCAGACGTCACGACTTTTTCCCGCCGCTCCTGTGCGCTCGCGGGATGCGCCGGCCGCCTCCGCGAGGGGTCTTCGATCTTTCCGCGTTCCATATCATTAAAGCTTGGCACGGCGCCCTGTCCGATATAGTCTTGAATGGTTTCTTTTCAGGCACCTCCAGCCGGATTCTGCGGATTCGAGAAACACAACACGGAATGCGGCCTTGGAAAGGCCTGACGCTCGAAAGGCGACCGGGAATCTGCCGCCGGCCGCCGCGCGATGCCGCGGACACGCTCCGCGCCTGACGATTTATCGAGGAAGCGGTCCCGGGGAGGTATCATCCCCCTGCACGACTCGTGGCCCAAAGGCGTAGGATGAAGAGCACGCACAGGAAAAAATCCAGAGCCGCCATGATTTCCGTCTTATCCAACGCCACCCTCGTGGCGCTGAAGATCGTGGTCGGCGTTTACATCGGATCGGTTTCCGTGATCTCCGAAGCCATCCATTCGGGTGTCGATCTGCTGGCCGCCGCGATCGCCTATCTTGCCGTACGAACCTCCGGAAGGCCTCCCGACCGGAAGCACCCTTTCGGGCACGGCAAATTCGAGAACATCTCCGGTACCGTGGAAGCGTTGCTCATTTTTCTGGCCGCGGCATGGATCGTCCGTGAATCCGTCCAGAAACTGCGGCATCCCGAACCCATTGGCGTCGCGGCATTGGGCGTGGGCATCATGCTGCTCTCCGCAGCGGTGAACGTCATTGTGTCCAGGATGCTCTTCAGAGTGGCGAGGGAAACGGATTCCGTGGCGTTGGAAGCCGACGCGTGGCATCTGCGCACGGATGTCTACACCTCGGTGGGTGTCATGGCCGGACTTGGAATCATCTGGATCGGGGGCATCTATTTTCCCACTGTGGAACTGGGCTGGGTGGACCCCGTGGCCGCTATCGGCGTGGCCGTGCTCATCATCAAGGCAGCTCTCGATCTGACCCTCAAATCAGCCCGGGACCTCCTGGACGTCAGCCTCCCTTCGGAAGAGGAATCGATCATCCGGCGGCAAATCTCCGAGCACGCCCCAAATATCAGGGGGGTGCGCCGTCTTCGAACCCGCAAGGCGGGTTCCACCCGGTTCGTGGAGCTGACGATCCTCGTCGACTCCGAAATGACGGTGGGGGAATCGCACTGCATCGCCGACGTCATCACACAGGCCATTCAGGAGCGATACCAAGGAGTGATCGTCACCATCCACATCGAGCCATGGAAACCTCACGGCTCACGCCGCGGAAGCGGCTCGCCCGAGAGGGAATGACACAGGGCGGGCTCTGCCCGCTCCCCCTGGCCCACCAATGGGAAGTCAAGCGGGTAAAGCCGGCAGAACCGCGTTCAAGAGGGCTTTCGAGGCCGGATGCGCCCCTGTTTGTCAATCGTAAGGTGGCGCTTGTACCTGCCGGAGGCCAGAAGGTCGATAGCCCATCCGGCAGTCGCCGGCCGGGCCGGCTTTTGAGCTCTTCTTCAAGCTTTTTGAGTTTTTGAGAGGTTGCGGGGCTGGAAACCCGTATGAAATCCAGGGGCACTTACAGAAATCGGGGCCAAATGTGTTTACTTGGCAAGAAAGTCGGTTTGAAGGGGCCGACCCAGCCGAAAAAATTGACCCGTTTGGCTCATATCCATTCAATTTGGACCAGGTGCTCAACCTTCTTGAATTCAGGGTCTCCAGTCACTACGGAAGCCTGGCGCCTGAGTGCAGTGGCGGCGACGAAGCAATCCGCGTAGGAAAGAGCATGACGCGCCTTCAACTCAGCAGCGGACTCGATGATTTCCCACGAGGCCGCCACCCTTTCCACCGCCAGGGTGGAAAACTGCTCCAGAAAACGCCTGGCTGACTCGGTGCCCAGTCTCCTCATGGTGATGTAGTAGACTTCTCCCAGGTTGATCTCGTTCACGCAGGCGCGCACCCGTCCCTCTTCGGCCGCGCGCAGGAGTTCTTCCACCCGGTCCGCCCCCGCTTCGTCCTGAGCAAACTTCATAATGGCGTGGGAATCAAACGTGACGCTTTTCATCAATGGCGTCATCCCTCCTTCTTTCCTCCAGCAACTCCGCAGCCAGCGAGGTTTCAGCCTTTAGTATTCCTCGCAAAGCCTTCACAGGCTCATCAGGCAGCGGAACGATCTCCATGTGATTCCCCACGAGGCGAAGCAGCAGCTTCCTGCCTGCCCCTATTCCCAGTTTTTCGCGAAGCTCCTTGGGAATCACGATCTGACCCTTGGACGATGTTTTTACCACCGGCACTCTTGTCTTACCTCCTTGATTTTGACTTACATTCTCACGCCAAGTATAACAGAAAAGGGTATGGCAGTAAACCACCGTTCCAATCCCGCTTGAAAAACGCCGGCCAAGAATTCTCCCGGTTGCATCGCGGTTGGAATTCCGCACACGCGGTCCCATAATCCTCTGACCTCACACGCATGGACATGGCACCTATACGACGAAGCAGTGCTGGGGGAATGCGGCGAAAACAGCCTGTCGGGCGATACGCGGGGGAGAAGCCGCGGGGCAGGGGAACGTTTTGCAGGGGGAATTGTAGAGGGGGGGTTAAAAAAGGATTGGGGCGGCGATGCCCTACTCTCCCACGCAGCTTCCCGCGCAGTACCATCGGCGCAGAGGAGCTTAACGACCGTGTTCGGGATGGGAACGGGTGTTTCCTCCTCGCTCTTACCGCCGCCCCAAATGGTTATGGGGGTGACCGAACAGGGGTTTTGATTCGCGTGCGGCCCGGTCTTGATCCGTTGTCCCGAGAGGGAGGTATGGTCAAGCCTCACGGCCCATTAGTATCGGTTAGCTCAACGCATTGCTGCGCTTACACACCCGACCTATCAACCTCGTAGTCTACGAGGAGCCTTCAGTCCGGATCGCTCCGGAGGGGAATTCTCATCTTGGGGTGGGTTTCCCGCTTAGATGCTTTCAGCGGTTATCCCTTCCGAACGTAGCTACCCAGCGCTGCCCCTGGCGGGACAACTGGTACACCAGAGGTTCGTCCATCCCGGTCCTCTCGTACTAGGGACAGATCCCCTCAAAATTCCTCCGCCCACGGTAGATAGGGACCAAACTGTCTCACGACGTTTTAAACCCAGCTCACGTACCGCTTTAATCGGCGAACAGCCGAACCCTTGGGACCTGCTCCAGCCCCAGGATGCGATGAGCCGACATCGAGGTGCCAAACCTCCCCGTCGATGTGAACTCTTGGGGGAGATCAGCCTGTTATCCCCGGCGTACCTTTTATCCGTTGAGCGACGGCCCTTCCATGTGGAACCGCCGGATCACTAAGACCGACTTTCGTCCCTGATCGAGATGTCTCTCTCACAGTCAGGCTCCCTTATGCCTTTACACTCTACGGCTGGTTTCCAATCAGCCTGAGGGAACCTTCGCGCGCCTCCGTTACTCTTTTGGAGGCGACCGCCCCAGTCAAACTACCCACCAGGCACTGTCCCCGATCCGGTTTACGGACCCGGGTTAGAACTCTAAACGCATAAGGGTGGTATTTCAAGGTTGGCTCCATGAGAGCTGGCGCCCCCACTTCACCGCCTCCCACCTATCCTACACATACACGCCCAAAATCCAATGCCAAGCTGTAGTAAAGGTGCACGGGGTCTTTCCGTCTAGCCGCGGGTACTCGGTATCTGCACCGAGACTGCAATTTCACTGAGTCCCTGTTTGAGACAGCGCGGAAGTCGTTACGCCATTCGTGCAGGTCGGAACTTACCCGACAAGGAATTTCGCTACCTTAGGACCGTTATAGTTACGGCCGCCGTTTACTGGGGCTTCGGTTCAACGCTTCTCTTGCGATAACATCTCCCCTTAACCTTCCAGCACCGGGCAGGCGTCAGACCCTATACGTCATCTTGCGATTTAGCAGAGTCCTGTGTTTTTAGTAAACAGTCGCTACCGCCTCTTCTCTGCAACCCCCTTCGGCTCCAAAAGCAAGTCTTTTCACCTGATGAGGGCACACCTTCTCCCGAAGTTACGGTGTCATTTTGCCGAGTTCCTTAAACAGGGTTCTCTCACGCGCCTGAGGATTCTCTCCTCGCCTACCTGTGTCGGTTTGCGGTACGGTCACCTGGCCAACTCGCTAGAGGCTTTTCTTGGCAGCTTGGGATCAACCAGTTTGCGGGATTGCTCCCTCCACATCACCTCTCGGCGTTAAAAAGGCTCCGGATTTGCCTGGAACCTCCGCCTACGGGCTTATACCGGGACTTCCGTCACCCGGATGGCCTACCCTTCTGCGTCCCCCCATCACTCAAACGCCGGCTCGGTGGTACAGGAATATTAACCTGTTTCCCATCACCTACGCCTTTCGGCCTCGGCTTAGGGACCGACTAACCCTGGGCAGACGACCTTTACCCAGGAAACCTTAGGCTTACGGCGAGCGGGATTCTCACCCGCTTTATCGTTACTCATGTCAGCATAATCTCTTGCGGGACCTCCAGCGCTCCTCTCGGTACGCCTTCAACGGATGCCGCAATGCTCCCCTACCCCTGATCCCTTAAGGAATCAAGCCGCAGCTTCGGTAAGATGCTTAAGACCCGTTACATTTTCGGCGCAGGCACACTAGACCAGTGAGCTGTTACGCTTTCTTTAAAGGATGGCTGCTTCTAAGCCAACCTCCTGGTTGTCTGTGCGTCCCCACATCCTTTCCCACTTAGCATCTATTTCGGGACCTTAGCTGACGGTCTGGGCTCTTTCCCTCTCGACCACGGAACTTATCTCCCGCAGTCTCACTCCCGAAGACGACATAACGGCATTCGCAGTTTGGTTGGGTTTGGTAATCCGGTAAGACCCCTAGCCCATCCAGCGCTCTACCTCCGTTATTCTCACTTCGAGGCTGCACCTCAATGCATTTCGGGGAGAACCAGCTATTTCCAGGTTTGATTAGCCTTTCACTCCTATCCACAGCTCATCCGAGAAGTTTTCAACCTTCTTCGGTTCGGGCCTCCATCCCGCGTTACCGGGACTTCACCCTGGCCATGGATAGATCACCTGGTTTCGGGTCTACTCCCTGCAACTCAACCGCCCTGTTCGGACTCGCTTTCGCTCCGGCTCCACCTCGCTCGGCTTAACCTCGCTGCAGAAAGTAACTCGCTGACTCATTATGCAAAAGGCACGCGGTCAGACTGAACCCGCCGAAGCGAATTCATCGTCCTCCCACTGCTTGTAGGCAAACGGTTTCAGGTACTCTTTCACTCCCCTCCCGGGGTGCTTTTCACCTTTCCCTCACGGTACTCGTTCACTATCGGTCGCTGAGGAGTATTTAGCCTTGGAAGATGGTCCTCCCGGCTTCCCGCGGGATTCCTCGTGCCCCGCGGTACTCAGGGTTCCCCTAGGGTGTGTCGGAGTTTCGCGTACGGGCCTCTCACCCTCTGTGGAAGACCTTTCCAGATCCTTCCGCTACCCTCTCACATCCCATATCGGGGCCCTACAACCCCCGGATCAATTTGACCCGGGTTTGGGCTCCTCCGCGTTCGCTCGCCGCTACTTGCGGAATCTCTGCTTGATTTCTTCTCCTCCGGGTACTGAGATGTTTCAGTTCCCCGGGTTCGCCCCCGACACTCGACTCTGGGCTCAAAGTCCTCCCTTTTTGAGCCCACAATCGAGTGCCGGGTGATCCCGTATTACCGGGACCGGGTTTCCCCATTCGGACACCTCCGGATCAAAGCCTGTTTAGCGGCTCCCCGAAGCTTTTCGCAGCTGACCGCGTCCTTCTTCGCCTCTCAGCGCCAAGGCATCCACCGTCTGCCCTTCCTAGCTTGACCATTCCCCCGATCCCTCGAGGCAACCGGTCAAAACCAGGCCTACAACGCTTTTCGTCAAAAACCCCTATTCGGTTGTCAAAGACCCTTCAGTATCCCTTGCTTCCTTGAGACCTGAATTCCGGGCTGGAATCCTCCAGCCCGCAATCCAATCCTCAATGGTGGAGGTGAACGGGCTCGAACCGATGACCTCCTGCGTGCAAGGCAGGCGCTCTCCCAGCTGAGCTACACCCCCTTCAATCCAAATTCCCCCCTCCGGGGGCTGTCCTGGTGGGCCTAGGAAGAGTTGAACTTCCGACCTCACGCTTATCAGGCGTGCGCTCTAACCGCATCTGAGCTATAGGCCCACGCCTGCTCCCTCGAAACTAAACAGCGGGTTCGGTGCCAAACCTTTCTCGTCCTTAGAAAGGAGGTGATCCAGCCGCAGGTTCCCCTACGGCTACCTTGTTACGACTTCACCCCAATTACCGACCACACCTTGGTACGCTGCCTCTCCGAAAAGTTAGCCCACGCACTTCTGGTACAGCCGACTTTCGTGGTGTGACGGGCGGTGTGTACAAGGCCCGGGAACGTATTCACCGCGGCATGCTGATCCGCGATTACTAGCGATTCCAACTTCACGGAGTCGAGTTGCAGACTCCGATCCGAACTGTGAACGGCTTTTTGGGGTTGGCTCCTCCTCGCGGGCTCGCTTCCCTTTGTACCGCCCATTGTAGTACGTGTGTAGCCCTGGGCATAAAGGCCATGAGGACTTGACGTCATCCCCACCTTCCTCCGGTTTCACACCGGCAGTCCCTTTAGAGTGCCCAACTCAATGATGGCAACTAAAGGCAAGGGTTGCGCTCGTTGCGGGACTTAACCCAACATCTCACGACACGAGCTGACGACAGCCATGCAGCACCTGTCTCCCGGTCCCCCGAAGGGGAAATCCCTGTTTCCAGGGCCGTCCGGGGATGTCAAGCCCAGGTAAGGTTCTTCGCGTTGCGTCGAATTAAACCACATACTCCACCGCTTGTGCGGGCCCCCGTCAATTCCTTTGAGTTTTAGTCTTGCGACCGTAATCCCCAGGCGGAGCACTTAACGCGTTAGCTGCGGCACAGCAGGAATGAGTACCCGCTACACCTAGTGCTCATCGTTTACAGCGTGGACTACCAGGGTATCTAATCCTGTTTGCTCCCCACGCTTTCGCGTCTCAGCGTCAGTAACCGTCCAGAAGGGCGCCTTCGCCACTGGTATTCCTCCCGATCTCTACGAATTTCACCTCTACACCGGGAATTCCCCCTTCCTCTCCAGTACTCAAGTCCGGCAGTTTCCAATGCACTTCCCAGGTTAAGCCCGGGGCTTTCACATCAGACTTGCCAAACCGCCTGCACGCGCTTTACGCCCAGTAATTCCGAATAACGCTCGCACCCTCCGTATTACCGCGGCTGCTGGCACGGAGTTAGCCGGTGCTTCCTCTGGTGGTACCGTCAGCCATGAAGCTTATTCGTCCCCATGGTGTTCTTCCCACCTGACAGGGCTTTACGACCCGAAGGCCTTCTTCACCCACGCGGCGTTGCTGCGTCAGCCTTGCGGCCATTGCGCAAAATTCCTCACTGCTGCCTCCCGTAGGAGTCTGGCCCGTGTTCCAGTGCCAGTGTGGCTGATCATCCTCTCAGACCAGCTACCCGTCGTCGCCTTGGTAGGCCGTTACCCTACCAACCAGCTGATAGGACGCAGGCCCATCCCCGAACATCGGCTTCTCTGAGAGGCCGACTTTCATCGTAGAGCTCCCGCTCCACAATCGTATCCGGTATTAGCAGCACTTTCGCACTGTTATCCCGGTCCCGGGGGTAGGTTACCTACGCGTTACTCACCCGTGCGCCACTTTACTCGCCCATCCGAAGATTAAGGCTTTCTCGTTCGACTTGCATGTGTTAGGCACGCCGCCAGCGTTTATTCTGAGCCAGGATCAAACTCTCCAGTTTATCCCTTAAATCTCTCTCTAGGCCCAGCACCTTACCCACTATTTAGTTTCCAAAGAACAGACTCGTTCCCGCTCAGGGACTTTTCAATCTACACCGTTCAACTTGCATTGTCAAGCGACTTTTTGAAGAACCCAACGTGCAAATCTACACGCCGGATTCCTTCTCGCGGCTCGAAACACCAAGCTCACGCGCGCTTTCCGGAGCAAATCTTTCCCACCTTTAGTAAAATAATCACTCCGGACTGCTCAGTCGACCCCCGGTTCCAACTTCCCAAACCGGCCAGCCACCCCGCTCCCGCGCGGCTCACATTCACCGCGCGTTCCGCGAAAGCCCGCGATATATACCAAAGCCACCCGAGGGTGTCAATCACAAAACGGCTAGTTCATCGCACGAACGCGATGAATTTTCTTCTTGCCCGCCTTCAGCAGGATCCCATCGTGCCTCAGGTGGCTGACTCCGATGCGCAGATCAAATTCCCGCAGACGCATGTCGTTGACATAGGCGCCGCCCTGCTGAATCAAGCGCCGGGCAGCGCTCCGCGATTCGCAAAGCCCCGTTTCGGCGAACAATTCAAACGCCGGAATGCCTTCCTCCAGCCGATGCCTCTCCACATCCGTCGTGGGCACCGCCTGCGTTTCGTCCCGGACATCCCTCGGGATTCCGCTGGACGGCAGCAGATCGGGAGCCAGCCGGCGCCTGCCGAATACGCCGCTTGCCGCCTCGCAGGCAGCCAAGGCATTCTCCCTGCCATGAGTCAGCAAAGTGGCCTCGTAGGCGAGAACGGTTTTCGCCGCATTCAGCTCCTGCCCCTGCAAACCCTCAACCGCCGCGATTTCCAACAGGGGCAGGAACGTGTACAGCTTCAGAAACCTCACCACGTCGCGATCGTCAGTGTTGATCCAGTACTGGTAGTAGTCGAAGGGCGAAGTCCTCGAAGCGCTCAGCCACACGGCACCCGCCGCCGTCTTGCCCATTTTCGCGCCGGAGGCCGTGGTGAGCAGCGGGAAGGTGATCGCGTGGGCCTCCCGGCCGCTCTTGCGCCGAATCAGCTCGATTCCCGCCACGATGTTGCCCCACTGATCATTGCCGCCCATCTGCAGAACGCAGTCGTATTCCTCGGCCAGGTGGTAAAAATCATAGGCCTGCAGCAGCATGTAGTTGAATTCGATGAAGTTCAGTCCGGTTTCCAGCCGCATTTTGTAGCTCTCGGCGGCAAGCATGCGATTGACGCTGAAATGTCGGCCGATGTCCCTCAGAAATTCGATGTAGCGCAAGTCCAAAAGCCAGTCCGCATTGTTGAGCATGAGCGCCTTGCCGTCACCGAATTCCAAGAATCGGGAAAGCTGAGCCTTCAACGCATCCACATTGCCCCTGATTTGCTCCGCGGTGAGCATTCGGCGCATTTCGGTCTTTCCGCTCGGATCTCCCACCAGTCCCGTGCCCCCCCCAACCAATACCAGGGGACGATGCCCGCACCGCTGCATGTGGGCCAGGGCCATGATCGGCACCATACTCCCGATGTGCAAACTGTCCGCTGTGGGATCGAAACCGATGTAGCAACTCGTGGGCCGCCCCAGACGCTCCCTCAGCGCCTCGACGTCCGACGCCTGAGCCACGAACCCTCTTTCGTTCAGAACATCAAAAACGTTTTCCACTCCCGACACCTCATATCGAGGTGCGCTCAAGATTGCACAACACCTGCCCAGCGGGAGGCGACGCGGGCGGGGGTAAACCCCGCCCCTTGCTGCGGGCCGATTGTGCCGGTCAGACGCAGGGAAGGGCTTTATGCACTCCTCTCAATACCGTCATCTTGAACGCAACCTCGTATCAGACTGTTGTTTGCGACCTTTGTACCGGACCGCCGGCCACCTTTACGAAAATGGGCACGGCAAGCAGCCGTGCCCCCTTAAAATGACTCCACTGGAATGGCGTACCCCGCGCGGGCTCTACTTGGCATATTCGACGGCGCGGGTCTCCCGTATCACCGTCACCTTGATCTGGCCCGGATACGTCAGTTCGCCCTCGATCTTCTTGGCGATATCCCGGCTCAACAGCACCACGTCGGCATCGTTGACCTGTCCGCTTTCGACGATGATCCGCAGTTCCCGTCCCGCCTGAATCGCATAGGCCTTGTTGATTCCCGGGAAGGAACCGGCGATTCTCTCCAGGTCCTCAAGCCGTTTCACGTAGGTTTCGAGCAGTTCCTTGCGGGCACCCGGCCGTGCACCGGAAAGAGCGTCGGCCGCCTGGACGAGGATGGCGAGCACATCTTCCGCGGGCACGTCTTCATGGTGAGCCGCAATGGCGTGGATGATCGGGGGCGCCTCGCCGTAGCGCCTGGTCAGATCGGCGCCCAGGGTGGCGTGAGGCCCCTCCATTTCGTGGTCGATGGCCTTGCCGATGTCGTGCAGCAACCCCGCACGCTTCGCCTGTTTCTCGTTGATCCCCAGTTCCGCCGCCATGATGCCGCACAGGAAAGCCACCTCCCGGGAGTGCTGCAGGACGTTCTGCGCGTAACTGGTCCGGTATTTGAGCTTTCCGAGCAGCTTGATCAGTTCGGGATGGATTCCGTGCACTCCCACGTCGAAAGCGGCCTGCTCCCCGGATTCCTTGATCGCATTCTCGATTTCGATGTTCACTTTCTCGACGATCTCTTCGATCCTCGCGGGGTGAATGCGCCCATCGGAAATAAGACGCTCCAGCGAGACCCTGGCCACCTCCCTGCGCACGGGGTTGAACCCCGAAAGGATGACGGCCTCCGGCGTGTCGTCTATGATGAGGTCGACCCCGGTGGACGCCTCGATGGCCCGGATGTTGCGGCCTTCCCGCCCGATGATCCGGCCCTTCATTTCTTCATTGGGCAAATTGACGACGGAAACCGTCTTCTCAGCCACATAGTCGCCCGCATACCGCTGAATCGCCAGCGAAATGATGTTCTTGGCCTTGCGATCCGCGGTTTCGCGTGCTTCGGTTTCGATCTTCTTCACCATCAGGGCCGCGTCATGCCGCGCCTCGTTTTCGATGGCGCGTGCCAGCATTTCCTTGGCCTGCTGGGCGGAAATCCCGGAGAGACTCTCGAGCTTCTTCCGCTGTTCTTCGATCAGCATATGGAGCTCGCGCGTGTTTTCCTCCAATTCCTTCTCCTGCTGCTGCAGGACTTTCTCCCGTTTGCCGATCACCCCCTCACGCTTGTCGAGGGCTTCGGACTTCTTGTCCAGATTTTCCTCCTTCTGGAGAATGCGTTTTTCCAGGTTCTGAAATTCCTTTCGACTCTCCTTGGTCTCCCTTTCAAACTCGGCCTTCATTTGAAAGAGGCTGTCCTTGGCCTGGAGAATCGCCTCCTTCTTGATGGTCTCCGCTTCCTTGCGTGCATCGGTGAGTATATTGCGTGCCTGTTCCTGGAGTTGCCGATTTCGTTTCTCCAACCAGTACTGACGGAGCAGCACTCCGAGCCCGACTCCCGCCAGCAGACCGATCAGGACAAGTAGTATGCCGGACACATAGCCCATAGTATATGATTCCTTTCATCGCAATTGATCCGGAGATATCAATGCGGTCAATTTGATCAGGCGGGTAAACGCGCGCAATCACGCGGCCGGAATGCCCGAAAACCTTCACTCAACCGGCGCGCTCGCCAATCGTCGGGCTCGCCGCACGCATGATCCGTCGAAACAGGCATTCGTCAGGAAGAAAAGCTCAAGATGCAGGATATCCCCGGGTCACCGGTCCGAAGGACCGGAGCCCCGGTTCCACCGGGGTCTTTTCGAGATGGATTTTTTCGGAGAGAGATTGATAAAACAACGCCCCCGCATTGTGCCGTGTTGGACAGCCGGCCTTGAACCGCTGTTCTAAGGTGGGCACTCCGTGGCTCCTTTAGGCTTTCAGTTTCCTGACCTGCACACCGGAGCCAGAGGGAGTTCCCGTTTTTTGTATGTTGGCTCAGGAAGTACACCCAATCACAAACACAGCAGGGGCTGTTCGAAATCATATGGTCAATGCCCCGGACCTCAACCGCCGGGACCTTCTTCTTTCGCCGGCTTCACGCGCCGGCAGGCGTCATCCGTTTCCATACCTCTCAGGTGCTCTTCGTAATCAACTGCCTGATGCCTGTCCGCCGTCTACCCGTTTTTCCCCCTCGCGGCATTGATCTTGCGAAATTATCGAGGCCTGCCCCCAAGCCTTCGAGCAAAGAACCAATTCCCGTCAGTCCTCTCTCCGAGTCCATTGCTCGCGTTGATCTGTGCCAATGAGCCTTTCCCGCTGTCTGTACAAAACATTGAACGCTTCCACACAAAAGCGCATGCCATGCTTCCATGGCCCTGCGGTCGCGCACCCCGGGCTCCTCAACGAAAAATCACGATCATATCGAAGCCCGCGATTTCAATCATATTGTAGCTAGAAAAGCAAAAACAAGTCAAGCCGAATCTCCAGCGCTTCCAGACCCTATTCCACCGTGACGCTCTTGGCCAGGTTGCGCGGCTGATCCACGTCCGTGCCCCGTAGAACCGCGATCTGGTAGGCCAGCAACTGCAGGGGGACGGTGAAAAGCACCGGAGCAAGCCAGGGTGAGCTTTCCGGGATCAGGAAACGGTTTTCCGGCGGGCCAATCCGTTCGTCGGCTTTCCCCTCCACCAGGGCGATCACCTGTCCCCCTCTTGCCTTCACTTCCTGGACATTGCTCAACATCTTTTCGAAAAGCGGCCCCTTCTGCATCAAGACGACCACGGGCATCTGTTCGTCGATCAGGGCGATCGGCCCGTGTTTCATTTCTCCCGCCGCGTAGCCTTCCGCATGGATATATGAGATTTCCTTGAGTTTCAGCGCGCCTTCGAGCGCTATGGGGTAGAGGATGCCGCGGCCGAGGTAGAGGAAATCCCGGCAATTCATGAAACGCCGCGCCAGCCCGGAAAGCTCTTCGCTTCTCGCGAGAATGTCTGAGACTTTCCGCGGCAGCTCGATAAGCTCCTGTATGTAGGCGGACAGTTCCTGCCGATCGAGGCGGCCGGAAGCGACGGCAAAGTAGAGACCGAAGAGGTAGAGGGCCACCAGCTGCGCCGTGAAAGCCTTCGTCGAGGCCACACCGATTTCCGGTCCCGCATGGGTATAGATCACGCCGCCCGCCATCCGCACCAGGCTGCTGCCGACCACGTTGACAATGGCCCGGCAGACCGCGCCCTTCTCCAGGCCTTCCTGCAACGCCGCCCGCGTGTCCGCCGTCTCTCCCGACTGGCTGATCACCACGAGCAGGGTGTCCTGTCCGAGCAGCGGTCCCCTGTACCTGAATTCCGACCCCAGATCGACTTCGACCGGGATTCGGCACATGTTCTCGATCATATATTTCCCGACCATGCAGGCGTGATAGGACGTCCCGCAGGCGATGAGGCAGATCTTGCGGATCCCCGCCACGCCTTTCCCGTCAAGATTCAGGTCGTCCAGCCGAATCTCCCCCCGGTTCAGGTCCACCGCGCTGCGAAAGGTGTCGATGATCGCCTGGGACTGTTCATGGATTTCCTTGAGCATGAAGTGCTTGTATCCGGCCTTCTCGGCCATGATCGGATTCCACTCGATGGTCCTGGGAACCCGCTCCAGCCTCTCCCCTTCAAAGGACTCGATGCTGTAGCCGCTCCTGGACACCGAAACGACGTCACCGTCCTCAAGGTAAATGATTTTCCTGGTATACGGCAGAATAGCCGGCACATCGGACGCCAGGTAATACTCGTTTTCACCCAGTCCCAGGATCAGAGGGCTTTCCTTGCGGGCGGCTATGAGCTGATCCGGGGCTGCCTCGTTGAGGAAAACCACGGCATAACTGCCCCGCAGCTGGCGCAGGGAATCCACGATGGCCTGCTTGTGATCCTTGCCCGAGCGCCATTCCCGCTCGACCAGTTTGACGATGACCTCGGTATCCGTTTCCGACGAAAACCCGAACCCCTCGAGTTGCAGCCGGGACTTGATTTCCGCGTAATTTTCGATGATCCCGTTGTGGACGACCACAAAGGGACCCGATCGGTGCGGATGCGCGTTCTCATCGGACGGCTTGCCGTGTGTCGCCCAGCGGGTATGAGCGATGCCGATGCTTCCGGCGATGGGCCGTTCCCTGAGCCTCCCCTCGAGGACCGCTATTTTCCCGCGGCTCCGCACGATCTCCACGGTTCCGGAGTCCCCTACCATGGCTATCCCCGAGCTGTCGTAGCCCCGATATTCGAGACGCTTGAGACCTTCGATGAGAATGTCCCTTCCGTCCATCGCACCCACATATCCAACTATCCCACACATGGTCGAGCCTCCTGGAGCGTACTGCAAGGGCCGCGAAAACGTGTCCCGGTCGATCGCGCGAAAGCGAAAATCCGGTTGCTCCAATACACCCTGGACCTCCCCCTTCGCCCGGAGGGACGATCAAAGCCGGCAGTTCGAGACAGTCCCGGCTTTGCCGCACACCTCGGCGGTTTAGAAGTCACTCATTATTCACCACCTCGGAAAAAGAGTAAAGAAAAACGAAAAGCCCTCCCTTGGAGGGGGAGGGCTTTTGCGTCACCTGGGGAACGATTGCCGTCAGGTTTTTTCGGCGACTTTCAAGCGGGCGACCGCTCTTTGCAGAGCGGCCTGAGCGCGGGTGAATTCGAGCCGATCCTTGGTTTCGGCAAGACGGCGCTCGGCTCTCTCCCGAGCGGCCTTGGCCCGAATGACATCGATTTCACCGGCCTCTTCGGCGGCGGGTGCGAGGATCGTCACCTGGTCGGGCAGCACTTCGGCATATCCTCCCATGATGGCCACGCACCGCAGGGTCTGGCCAATGCGGTACCGCAGCTCGCCCACCTTCAGTTTCGAAAGAAACGGAATGTGGTGCGGAAGCACACCGAACTCGCCTTCCTGGCCCGGCGCAACCACGATGTCCACCATCTCGCTCAGGACCTTCTTTTCCGGCGTCACAATCTCTAGTTTGATTTTCTCGGCCATATGCTCACCATTCCTCGCGCCTACGCGGCGGACATCTGCTTGGCTTTCTCGAGCACTTCCTCAATGCCCCCCGCCATAAAGAAGGCCTGCTCGGGGATGTCGTCGTGCTTGCCCTCGCAAATTTCCTTGAATCCCCTGACCGTGTCCTCAACTTTCACGTACTTGCCGGCAACGCCTGTGAAAGTCTCAGCCACATGGAACGGCTGGGACAGGAAACGCTGGATTTTCCGGGCGCGTGCCACGGTCAGTTTGTCTTCATCCGACAACTCGTCCATGCCCAGAATCGCGATGATGTCCTGGAGATCCTTGTACTTCTGCAGAATCTGCTGGACTTCGCGCGCCGTGTAGTAATGATCTTCACCGAGTACGTTCGGGTCGAGGATCCGGGACGTCGAATCCAGCGGGTCCACGGCCGGGTAAATCCCGAGCTCGGCGATCTGCCGGGAGAGCACGACGGTTCCGTCGAGGTGGGCAAAGGTCGTTGCCGGAGCGGGGTCGGTCAAGTCGTCGGCGGGCACGTACACGCACTGCACCGAAGTGATCGAACCCTTGGTGGTCGAGGTGATCCGTTCCTGCAGCTCGCCAAGGTCGGTTCCCAGGGTGGGCTGATAACCGACGGCGGACGGCATACGACCCAGCAGAGCCGAGACTTCGGCGCCTGCCTGGGTGAAACGGAAGATGTTGTCGACGAACAACAGCACGTCCTGGCCTTCCACATCCCGGAAGTATTCCGCCACGGTCAGCGCGGAAAGGGCCACGCGGGCGCGGGCTCCGGGAGGCTCCGTCATCTGGCCGTATACCAGGCCGGCACGGGGCAGAACGCCCGAATCCTTCATTTCGTGATAAAGGTCGTTGCCCTCGCGGGTTCGCTCGCCCACGCCGGCAAACACCGAAATACCGCCGTGCTGCATGGCGATATTGTGGATCATCTCCATCATGACGACGGTCTTGCCGACGCCGGCACCGCCGAACATGCCCATTTTCCCGCCGCGGGGGAAGGGCACCAGCAGGTCGATGACCTTTACGCCGGTTTCGAGCACCTTGACCGAGGTGTCCTGCTCCGTGAACGCGGGAGCGGTACGATGGATGGGCATATAGGTGTCCGTGTTGACCGGTCCCAGACCGTCCACGGTCCGACCGACGACGTTGATCACCCGGCCCAGAACGGCCGCGCCGACCGGCATCATGATCGGGTTTCCGGTGTCTTTGACGGGCATCCCGCGCACCAGGCCGTCCGTCAGGTCCATGCCGATGGTGCGCACGACATTGTCACCCAGATGCTGAGCCACCTCGAGCACCAGGTTGTCTTCCTGGTCATTGAGCCCCGGATTGCTCACGAACAGTGCGGTCAGAAGGGGAGGGAGCTTGCCCTCGCCGAACTCGACGTCCACAACGTTTCCGATTACCTGTACGATTTTCCCCAAATTCATGGGCTTATTTCCTCCTTACGGCCCTGAGAGCCGTTACCTGTGCCTATTTCTTCAAGGCTTCCGCACCGCCAACGATGTCCATGAGCTCCTTGGTGATGCCCGCCTGCCTTGCCTTGTTGTACGTGAGGGTCAGAGTCTTCACCAGTTCCTTGCAGTTGCTGGTGGCGTTCTCCATGGCCGCCATGCGCGCCGCGTGCTCGCCCACCGCCGTCTGGTACAGACTCTCCAGAATCTCAATGAACACGTAATTGGGAAGAAGATCGGTCAGCAACGCCTCGTGAGAAGGTTCGAACAAGTATTCGAGACGTCCCTTTTCTTCCGCTTCCGTTTTCTTGGCCGGGGCGATGGGGAGCAGCTTCATCAACGTCGCCTGCTGCCTCACCATGCTCAGAAAACGACTGTAGATGACGTACACCTCGTCACATTCCCCGATTTCGAATTGTTCTATCAGTTCACGGCCCAGAACGGCCGCATCTTCATAACTCGGCTTGTTCAGCAGGCCGGTCATGCGTTTCCGGACCTCGAAAGTGCGCCGTCTGAAATAGTCGCCGCCTTTCCGCCCGACAGCCGTGAGGCGAACCTGGCATCCCTCGGCCTGCTTGGCCTTGAGAAACCGTTCCGCCATCACGATCAGGTTGTTGTTGAAGCTGCCGCAAAGACCTCGATCCGCGGTCACGAGGACAAGCTCGATCTTCTTGACTTCCTCCCTCGGTGTGAGCAGAACGTACTGGCCGGCATCCTCCACCCCTTCCGCCAGCCGTTCGATCACCTCGTTGAACTTCTCGGCGTAAGGATGAAACCGTTCCATGTTCTGCTGAGCGCCGCGCAACTTGGCAGCGGCCACCATGTTCATGGCCTTCGTGATTTGCGAGGTCTTCTTTACGGCGTCGATCTTTCTCTTGATATCCCGCAGGGTTGCCATAATGCACTCTCTTGTCCTAGACGGTTGACTGTGACGCCGTTAAGCCTGAAAAACCCCGGCAAATTCTTCCAGAGCCTTCTTCATCTTACCGTCAAGCTCTTCGCTGATGATCTTCTTCTCTTTGATCTCGCTGAGAATTTCCGGATACTTACGATCAACGAAAGAAAGCATCTCTTTCTCGAATTCCAGCACCTTCTCCACGGGGATGTTGTCGAGGTGTCCCCGGGTACCGGCGTAGAGCGACATGACCTCCCTCTCGGCCGGCATCGGCTGATACTGCGGCTGCTTGAGCAGCTCAGTCATGCGCATGCCGCGGTTGAGCTGGGCCTGCGTGGCCTTGTCGAGGTCGCTTCCGAACTTGGCGAATGCTTCCAGTTCACGGTACTGGGCCAGATCGAGGCGCAGACGACCGGCAACCTGCTTCATGGCCTTGGTCTGAGCGGCGCCGCCGACGCGCGACACGGAAAGACCAACGTTGATGGCGGGACGAACACCGGCAAAGAACAGGTTGGGTTCGAGGTAAATCTGCCCGTCGGTGATGGAAATGACGTTGGTGGGAATGTATGCCGAGACGTCGCCGGCCTGGGTTTCGATGATGGGCAGGGCCGTCAGGGAACCGCCGCCCAGCTCGGCGTTGAGCTTCGCCGCGCGTTCCAGGAGCCGCGAATGGTTGTAGAAAATGTCGCCCGGATACGCTTCACGCGCGGGTGGACGGCGCAGCAGCAGGGACACCTGCCGGTAGGCGGCGGCCTGCTTGGAAAGATCGTCGTAGATGATGAGGGCATGCCGGCCCTTATCCCGATAGTACTCGCCCATGGCGCAGCCGGCGTAAGGCGCGATGTACTGGAGAGCCGCCGGGTCGCTGGCGTTGGCCGCAACCACGATGGTGTAATCCATGGCTCCGTGCTTGCGCAGCGTTTCAACCACCTGGGCCACCGTGGACTTCTTCTGCCCGACCGCGACATAAATGCAGATGATGCCGCTGTCCTTCTGGTTGATGATGGTGTCCACCGCGATGGCCGTCTTGCCGATCTGCCGGTCGCCGATGATCAGCTCCCGCTGACCGCGGCCGACGGGCGTCATCGCATCGATGGCTTTCAGACCCGTGTACATCGGTTCGTTGACCGACTGCCGGGCGATGACGCCTGGAGCGATGACCTCGACACGGGAAAATTCCTTGGCCTCGATCGGCCCCTTGCCGTCGACCGGGTTGCCCACGGAGTCGATGATTCGCCCCAGCACCGCGTCACCCACGGGCACCGAAGCGATCCGCCCCGTCCGCTTGACCTCCGACCCCTCCTTGATGTGAATGTCTTCGCCCATGATGGCGACACCCACGTTGTCCTCTTCCAGGTTGAGGGCCAGGCCGTAAACCACGCCATGTTCCGTAGGGAACTCAAGCAATTCCATCGACATGCATTTCTCGACGCCGTAGACGCGGGCAATTCCGTCACCTACGGAAAGCACGCGCCCGGTCTCGCTGAGTTCAACCTGCTTCTCGTAATCCTTGATCTGCTCTCTGATGATCTGGCTGATTTCTTCTGCTCTGATTTCCATTAACCTAACGCACCCCTCTTCAAAGTTTCCTTAAAATTGAGTAGCTGTCGCTTCACACTGCCATCCAATACAAAATCGCCAATCTGCGCCAGGACCCCCCCTATCAGGCTCGGATCCTTCTGAAACTCGACGACGATTTTCTTACCTGTCATTTTTTCCAGGGTCTTGGCGATCTCCTGGATGACCTTCTCGTCCAGATCGATGGCCGCTTTGACCTGAGCGCGGGCGACGTTGGAGTATTCATCGATAAGTCTGTGATAGTATTGCGCTATTGACTCCAGGTGCTCCACCCGCTTCTTCACGATCAGCAAATTGATGAAGCTGCGCACGATGGGAGTCAGCGCGAGTTGTTCCGCCACCGCGGCAAAAATCGCTTTTCTGGTCGCTTCCGGAAACAAAGGATTGCGAAGGGCGTCCGCCAGCTCTGGAAGCTTCCCCAGGAGCCGAACGAAGTTGTCCAGCTCCTCTCCGTATTGCTCAATCATCCGCCCTTCTTCGGCCAGATTGAACAACGCCTTGGAATAACGTTTCGCAATGATTAGGTTTTTCACTTCGCCTCCACCACCCTTTTCATGAAGTCACGAACCAGGCGATCTTGATCCTTAGCTTTCATGTTCTTGCGCAGTATCTCCTCGGCCGCGGCCACCGAGAGTTCGCTGATCTCCAGTTTGAGCTTCTCCCGGGCGGCCTTGATCTCCTGCTGTATGGCGACGTCGGCCTGCTGCCGGAGGTAATCGGCCTGCTTCTCGGCCGCCTCGATGATCTTCTGCCGCTCGACTTCCCCTTCCGCAATCAACTCGTCGACGATCTTCTTCGTCTCAACCTCGAGCGCAGCCAGTTTCGCCTTGCACTCGGCGTGGTTCTGCTCGGCTTCCTTCTGCTTCAGCTCCAGCTCGGACAGCAACCGCTGGATTTCCGCCTTCCGGGAAGAAAAAAAACCGGCGATCGGCTTCTTGAGCAACTTGAACAGGATGGAAAACGTGATCACGAAAACAAGCGTCCTGGCAAGAAAATCAGACCAGTTCAGGTGGCCTCCTCCATGCTCACCGCCCCCCCCGCTCGCCCAGGCAACCCCCTCCGCTGCAAGGAGCAACCCGGCACCGAGGAGCGGCCATACGAACTTCGCTCTCTCCTTCTTCCCCCTCACACCTGCGTGCATCTAGATACTCCTTCCCAAAATCTTTTGAGCCAACTCAACCGAAAAGGATCGGACCTGAGTCATCAGCTGCTCGCGAGCCTGCCCGATGTCACTCTGCACCTTGGCACGCATCGTCTGCATCCGACCGGCGGCCTGCTCGGTCGCCTGCTGCAGGAGTTCCTTCTCCCGCTCATAGGCCGCCGCTTTCAGATCCTGAATCTTTTGCCGTCCCTCCTTGCGGGCATCCAGAAGCCTGGCGTTGAATTCCTGAACCGACTTCTGCGCATCCGCCTCCAGCCGATCAATACCGGTCTGCCGGTCGTCGACGAACTGCTTCCTCTGGGCGACAATCCGGCGGATGGGACGATAGAGGACGAGATTCATCAGGAAAACAAAGATCAAGAAAGTCACCAGCTGAATGATGAGTGTTACATTGATGCTGATCATTTTTCCCCTTCCCTAGATTCCATGCAGTACACCACTGTGTTCAAAACCAAAACTTTATGTGACCTGCTGCACATGTTGGGCAATTGGGCATTTTCCAGCCAAAAAATGCACAAACCCAAGCATGGCCTCAGTATGGAAGCGTGACATGGCCGACCTGTTAGCACAAGTTTGGAGCCTTGGCAAGAAAAAAGCTAAAAATATCACAAATTGTTCCTGCCCGTTTTCAGGAGCATTTTCAACGGGTTTGAAACACGTAACGGCGCATGCTGACGCTCTCGATGATGCCTATGGCGAAGCACAGAGTGATGAGGGAGGACCCTCCGTAACTGACGAAGGGAAGCGTGATTCCAACCACGGGGAGAAGCCCGATGACCATGCCGATATTGATGAGCGCCTGCCAGAGAATGAGCGCGGTCATTCCCACCACCAGCAGGGCTCCGTAGCGGTCCTTGGACCTGCGCGCCACGCGCAGCGACAGGAATACCAGGAGCCCGAACAGCACCAACAGAACAAGGCACCCCACGAATCCCCATTCCTCGGCCCAGACCGAAAAAATGAAGTCCGTATGTTTCTCCGGAAGAAAATGCAGCTTGTTCTGGGTTCCGTTCAGAAACCCCTTTCCCCAGAGCATCCCCGACCCGATGGCGATTTTCGACTGTCGAATGTGATAGCCTGCCCCCAGCGGATCGAGGTCCGGCCGAAGCAGAATTTCGATCCGCCGCTTCTGATAGGGTTTCAAAACGGTCATCCAGATGGGCATCAGCAGCGGAATCACGCCGATCATCATGGCCAGGATATACTTCCAGCGAATCCCCATGAAGAAGATGACCGTGCCGGAAATGGCCAGGATGCAGATGGCCGTGCCGAGATCGGGTTCCGCAAGGATCAGCAGCACCGGGGCGGCGACAAACGCCAAGGGCGTCAGGAGCTTCTTCAGTGGCGGATACGACGTCATCTCCTGGGTGGAGAAGTAGCTGGCCAGCTGGATGACGATCACGATCTTCATGAGCTCCGACGGCTGGAACTGGAATCCGGCCAGTTCCAGCCAGCGCTTCGACCCGTTGACTTCCTTGCCCACCACCAGGACGGCCGCAAGCAGCACCACCGTTGCGAGGTAGAGCCAGAAGCTCACCGCTTTCAGTTTCTGGTAATCCAGGAAGAGCGTGAAGAACATGACCCCGAACCCGAGCGACAGCCACATGATCTGCTTGATGAACAGGTTGTGGGTGGGGTTGGCCCGGATTTGCGGGTAGAGTGCGCTGTAAACGCTCAGCAGGCCGATGCAGATGATCCCCAGCAACACCCAGATGATCGACCAGTCGAAGTTTTCAATCAGACGTCTGTCCATCATGGAAACGCGATATCCTCAGTGAAGCCGCAGCGCCGGGAGCCCCTGCTCGGCATCATTGACTCGGGGCCGCGGCGGATTCGGATTTCAGGTAAGCGGCGATGACCTTTTGAACGACGGGAGCCGCCGCGGAGGAACCGTGGCCGCCGTGCTCTATGATCGCGGCCACTGAAATCCTGGGGTCGTTCGCCGGCGCATAGCCCACGAACCAGGCGTGGTCCCGGGTCTTGCCCTTGGCCATCCTTTCGAGCAGCTTGCGGTTGGCGCCGTCGGCCACGCCCACTACCTGAGCGGTGCCGGTCTTGCCCGCCATAAGGAAAGACTTGTCCCGTACCGCGTGGGCCGTCCCCCGATCATCCTCCACGACCCCGAGCAGTCCCTTGCGGACCAGGTCGAAGTGTTTCTTGGCGATGGGAATCGTCCGCCGCAGTTTTCCCTTGATCTCATCCGTCTCCACGGGGGTGCTCCCCTCAACGCGCATGACCACGTATGGCTGCCAGAGGTTCCCTCCGTTGGCGACGGCGGCATATCCGACAGCCATCTGGAGCGGGGTGGCCAGGTCGTAGCCCTGCCCGATCGAGATGGACAGAGTCTCCCCCTTCTGCCAGGGAACCCCGATCGCCTGCCGCTTCCACCACGACGTCGGAACGAGGCCCGGATGTTCGCCGTGCAGGCCGATTCCCGTACGTTCCCCCAGGCCGAACATGGAGACATACTGCGCGATGCGGTCGACCCCCAGGCGCATGCCGGTCTGGTAGAAGAACACGTCGCACGATTGGATGAGAGCCCGCTCGACCGCCATTCCCCCATGACCGCGATCCCGCCAGCACCGGTATCTGCGGCCGGCGAACTCGTAATATCCGGGACAGTTGAAGCTGGTCTCGGGCGTGATCACACCTTCCTGCAACCCGGCAAGAGCCATGAACGCCTTGTAGGTCGAACCGGGCGGGTAGGCCGCGCCGCTGCCTCGGTTGAGCAGGGGGTGGTTGGGATTCTTGCTCAGTGCCTGCCATTCCTCTTTTCTCAAACCCCGAACGAACTTCTCCTGGTCGAACGTGGGACTGCAGGCAAACGCCAGGATCGCGCCGGAAGTCGGATCCACCGCGACGATGGCCCCCGCCTTACCCTCCAGGAGGCTCTCCGCCAGCCTCTGCAATTCGATGTCAACCGTCAGCCACAGGTTTCTTCCGGGGATCGGCAGCAACTCGTCCAAAAGCCGAATTCTTCTGCCGATGGCGTCCACCTCCATCTGGCGGCCGCCTCTCTTCCCGTGCAGGAATCTCTCGAATGCGCTCTCCACTCCGAACTTGCCGACATCTTCGCCCTGCACGTAACCCTGGTAGCTCTCCTGCTTCAAATCGCTCTCCGTGATCTCGCTCAGATACCCGATAAGGTGCGCCGCCGTACCGTTCCATCGGTACTCGCGCTTGGGCTCGAGCTGGATCACGACCCCGGGAAGCCTGATCCGCTGGGCCTCCACCCGCGCCAGGGCATCACGGTCCAGATCCGCGGCCAACCGGATCGGCAGAAATTTCGGCGTGGTGCGGTTGGCCTCCAGAACGGCGAACAGCTCGTCCGGGGTGCGACCGAGGAGGCGGGCCAGTTCCCTGACGGTCCCATCCAGGTCCTGGACGTCTTCCCTGATGAGCAGCACGTGATAGGCGGGGCGGTTCTCCACCAACGGCACGCCGTTCTTGTCGAAAATGATCCCACGCGGCGCCGAGATGTCCTCCAGCCGAATACGGTTATTCTCCGACTGGTAGCGATAGGTGGCGCCCTGCAGAACCTGGAGGCTCCACATGCGCGCCATGTAGACCAGCAGAATGAGGAACATCACGCCGGCCACAATGATGTACTGCTTCTGAAAGGAAGCCGTTTCGGCCATCTCCCAGTTCAGCAGCTGCAGGTTATCGGCTTTCTTCTTTTTCACATTCATGAGACGACGATACCATGGTTCTATTTTCGTCACGTTGTGCCCGTCCCGGGAGAAACGCATGCCGCCCTCCCCGGGCTCAACGCAGCATCTTCTTGAGGCTCCATACGGGGTAAATCACAAACGGCGTCAATACGGTCATCAGCGCCGAGCGAATCAACAGGCTTGTCCAAACCGAGGCCGAGGCAAGGAAGGTGAGCGGTTCGAAAGACATGTACAGCCCCAGCGCCGCCGACTGTCCCAGAGCGCATAATCCCGCCATGGACATCTGGTAGATCGGATTTTCGAAACCGATTCTGTCCGCCGCGATATTGACCATGCAGATGGCCACTGCGTATGAGCCCACGTGCAGACCCCAGAACCCTCCCGAGAGCACGTCCACCGCAAAACCCCAAAAGCACGCCCAGAGCAGGCTCGGCACCGGCGGCCATTCCGCCGCCACACCGAACATCAGCGGCAGGAGAACATCCGCCCGCAGCGCGGGGTAGGGCAGCCGCGCAAAGAAGCCGGCCTGGAGGAGCAGCAGGAACAACGTGTAGATGAACATCTCGAGGATGTAAACATACTGGATGCTGTTTCTGGAACGCACGGGAGCATTCATTGCGGGATCGATCTCTTTCCGGTTATACGATAATCCGGCACGCACACGCCCCGGTTTTCACGGAGAATCCCCTGGCGATGCGGGGGAAAGCGCCGGTCGTTTTCCCCATCGGTTCCACCGGCAAAAAGGCCCGCGTCCGACCGGAGCGCCGCGCAGCCGAAGCCGCACCGAGCGCGCAACGCGCTCCGATCATCTTCGGGAATGCGGACCTCCCCGCGCGGCCTCAATTGCCCATGACGTCGTCAGGTGCATTCGCCTCGCGCTTCATGATCAGTACTTCCTCGAGCGCATTCAGGCGCACCAGCGGCTTGACCTCGATTTTCTGAAACAAGTCCACGGGATCCTTGAAAATTCCCTGGACAACGCCCAGGCGGAGCCCCTTCGGGTAAACCCCGTCCTTGCCCGACGTGATGATCAGGTCCCCCACCTGCACGTCCACATTGCCGCGCACGTATTTCAGGATGCAGCTGTTGGCATCCTTCCCGCTCAAAACCCCCCGTACCCGGTTGCGCTGAATGACCGCATCCACCGAGCTTCCCGGGTCCGTGATGAGCAATATGCGCGAATACCTGTCCGACACGTCCAGTATGCGACCGACAACGCCTTCATCATTCACCACGGGCATGTCGGACGTGATCCTGTCCCTGAAACCCTTGTCCACCATCACGGTCTGAAACCATCCGGTCAGATCGTGCAGGGCCACCCTCGCGGCAACGGTGTCGACATGGATGCTGCTCTTGAAATCGAGCAGGCGCCTGAGGCGAAGGTTTTCGATGTAGGCTTCCTGGTAGTCGGTCAGTTTCTGTTCGGTGGCGGCCAACTGCCGTCGCAGGAGCGCGTTTTCGGAACGAAGATTCCTCAGCCACACATATTCCTTGACCAGATCTTCGAAGAAGGAAGCGATCCTGCCCACGGATTTTATAGGCGGAACGAGCGTCTCAACCACAAAGCGCTGCAGAACGTCCATTTTCTCGGGCGGGCGAAAGTTCAGAGAGAAAATGTAGAGGAAGACACTCAGAAACACAAGAATCAATAATGCGCCTCGCAACCGGCGCAACCACTCGGTCATGATGCCAAGGCCTCAGCAAACAGTAAGCGCCCGCGGGATGCACACGATGCCTGAACCGGCCACGTTGTACCGGAACGATGCGAGAGTGTGTTTCAGGCTGTACGAAAAACCGCCGGATCAGCCGGTTCTAGGCAAAAACGTCCTTGAGAACGTCGATTTCCTCCAGGGCCTTGCCGGAACCCAGCACGACCGTGGAAAGGGGATCCTCGCTGATGATGATCGGGAGACCGGTCTCCAGTCTCAACAAATGATCCAGGTTCTTGAGCAGAGCACCGCCCCCCGTCAGAACGATCCCCCGGTCCACGATGTCTGCGGCCAGTTCGGGGGGAGTCTGCTCGAGCGCGATTTTTATGGTTTCCAGGATGGAATCGATCTGCTCCTGGACAGATTCACGAACCTCGTCGGAATTGATTTCAACCGTCTTGGGGATACCGCTGACCAGGTCCCGCCCTTTGATGGTCATGGTCTCGGTCTGGCCGAGCGGGTAAGCGTTGCCGATGGTCGTCTTGATGATCTCCGCGGTGCGTTCCCCGATCAAGAGGTTGTACTTGCGCTTGATGTGCTGGAGGATGGCCAGGTCCATCTTGTCCCCGCCCACCCGCACGGAGCGGCTGTAGACGATTCCGGCCAGGGAGATCACGGCGACCTCGGTGGTGCCGCCGCCGATGTCCACGACCATGTTGCACACCGGTTCGGTGATCGGCAGTCCGGCGCCGATGGCCGCCGCCATGGGTTCCTCGATCAGGTAGACGTCCCGGGCCCCCGCCGATTCCGCCGACTCCCTGACGGCCCGTTTCTCCACCTGGGTCACTCCGGAAGGAATGCAGACGATGATCCGGGGCCTGACCAGGTTGCGACGATTGTGCACTTTTCTAATAAAATATCTGAGCATCGCCTCGGCGACTTCGAAGTCCGCAATGACTCCGTCTTTCATGGGCCTGATGGCGACGATATTTCCAGGAGTCTTTCCGAGCATCATCTTGGCATCTTTTCCGACAGCCACCACGCGATTGGCGCCTCTTTCGTCCTTTCGAACTGCAACCACCGAGGGTTCCGTGAGCACAATCCCCTTCCCTCGCACATACACGAGGGTATTGGCCGTTCCGAGGTCTATGGCCAGATCGTTGGAAAACCAGCCCAGTATACGGTTCACAAACATTGGCGCCCCTTCTCCTTTCGAGTGAAAATTCGATCAAAGGTTCCATCTCATAGCACGTGATCGCATTATCTTCAATCATTAAGAGCGAACCGGCCAATCGAGGTGCACTCACCCTGTGAGATTTCCGGAATCGCAGGGTTCGGGAAGGGCCGGCCGCCCGGATCAGCAATGACGACGGCTTTCATGCTTCGCCGCAGGCCTATTGCCCACGGTGGGTTCGCGAGAAAGAAGGAAAGGATGTCCCGAGGCTTTTCCCAGCCGCCCATCACCAACGACCGCCCGAAAGCATCCCGCTTTTCATGATCGAGCGGTTCCGCCATGCCAAAGGCTTTCATGCCGCCCGCAGGAGCCCGGTCGCCCGATCCTCCCATGGGATGCGGGAACATCGACGTCCCCCGGCGCCCTTTTGGTTCTTGACAAAAGCAAAAGTATTGCATTATTCATTTACTTTTGCGTTCAAGCGCGTCCTTGAGGGCTCGAAACCGCCACCGGATGTTTCCGGAAGGCATGGCCGGGCGCCGCATTTTGCACGTGTACAACAAGGATCGTCCTCCGTCGAGGATTGGCAAAGGATTTTTTTATGAGCAAGAAAACTTTTCAGCCCAGCAATGTCAAAAGAAAACGCACTCACGGCTTTCTCGAAAGGATGTCGACCAGGGCCGGCCGCGAAATCGTGAGGAGGCGCCGGGCCAGGGGCCGTAAACGCCTGTCGGTTTAGCATTCCCCCGGGGCAATACTCATTCGGAAAAACGATTAGGGTGAGGAAGCATCTTGAGGGGCTCCAGTCGTTTCCGGCCGCACGAAAAGCTCAGGGCCTCCGATGATTACCAGCGAGTGAAGCGATCCGGCCGCAGGGTTCGCACGGCCCATTTCGGCGTGAACTTCGCGGCCAACGATCTTCCTCACCACCGCCTCGGGCTGGTCGTACAGAAACGTTACTGGAACGCCGTGGGCAGAAATCGCATCAAAAGACGCATTCGTGAATGGTTTCGCCTCAACAAGACGCGCATTCCCGCTCCGTACCGGGACATCGTGGTGGTTGCCCGGCCCGGAGCGGAGAAGCTTTCTTCGCTGGACGTGACGAAGGAACTCCTCGCAATCTTTTTGCACAAGGATGGCCGGATTCGATGATCCGATCGATTTTTCTGGGCTTGATCCGTTTCTACCAAATCGTTCTATCACCCCTCAAAGGCCCCCGTTGCAGGTTCCTGCCGACATGTTCCCAATATGCTTATGAAGCCATCGAGCGCTACGGCATTTGGAGGGGCCTGTTCCTTGGAGGGAAGCGGCTTCTGCGATGCCACCCGTTCCATGCCGGCGGCTACGACCCGGTCCCGAGGCCGTCCGCGAACAACCACCCGTCCCGATAACACGGAGAATTCCCGAATGGAAAAAAGGGCCTTGATCGCTTTGGTTCTCTCTCTGTTGGTACTCGTTTTCTGGGAGATGTACTTCGGTCTTTTCCGCATGCCCGCACCTCCCCCCAATAAGACCGAGCAGGCGGCACCGACGACCACTCAGCCGGCAACCCCTCAAACCGTGCCGCCCCAGGCCGCGACGCCGCAGGCCCTGCCCCAGGATCACGTGTTTCGGCCCGATCAGCAGTTCCAGTCCTGGGCCATAGAGGATCCCCTGTACCGGATGAATATCATCGCCCCCGGCGCGCGCTTGAGCTCTTTCGAGCTGAAGAAGCACCGCAAGGCGGTCCAGCCGGACTCGCCCCCCATGCAGATGGTGACGTCCCAGACCGGCGGCTACCTGCCCATGGCCATAGATCTCCTCCACCACCAAGACTGGCAGCTGTCCACGCGGCCGTTCTTCAGTGAGGCCGGTCCGAAAACCGTTCTCGAGGACAAGAAACCGAGGGTGCTCTCCTTCTCCACCGAAGTGCCCGGCAAGGTGCGGGTCACCAAGTCCTTCACCTGCTCGCCCGAATCGTACCTCCTCGACCTGGAGGTGCAGATCGGGAACCTCTCCTCCGAACGGCTGGTCGATCAGATGGGCATCAGTTTCTACTTTCTGCCTTTCAGCCCGCCCGAAGAAGAGAGCTCTTACAACCCATCACAGTTGACGACCCTCGAGAAAGGATCGCTGAAGAACTTCACGACCAAGGATCTTTCCAAGTCGGACCTGGTCCTGAAGCCGCCCATGACCTGGGTGGCCTACGAGAACAACTTTTTCATCAACGCCATCATTCCGGTGGCGGAAGGCGGATACCAGTTCGTGCCGCGCATTCTCGACGCGACCAAGGGGCTCCTTCAGCTCGTGTACCTCACGGATCCGTTCCAGCTCGAGGGCAACGAAACGAAGTCCTTCAAACTGCGTTTCTACATCGGCCCCAAGGAGCTCAGCACCCTTGCCCGCGCGGAACACCAGCTCGCAAGCGCGGTCGACTACGGCTGGTTCACCTTCATCGCCAAGCCGCTGGTGTACGTCCTGGACTGGTTCTACCGGTACACGCACAACTGGGGAGTGGCCATCATTTTGCTGACGATCGTCATCAAGATTCTCTTCTGGCCGCTCACTCAGAAAAGCTACCAGTCCATGCAGAAGATGAAGAAGATCCAGCCGAAGATGACCCAGATCCGCGAAAAGTACAAGGGCGACCGAGAGAAGATGAACCAGGAGCTGATGGGCCTTTATCGCACCTACAAAGTCAATCCCATGGGCGGTTGCCTGCCCATGCTTCTCCAAATCCCGGTGTTTTTCGCCTTGTACAGAATGCTCAACGGGGCCGTCGAGCTCCGGCACGAACCGTTCATGCTCTGGATCGACGACCTCACCGCGCCGGACCGCCTGCCCATCGGTTTCGACATACCGTACCTTGGAGGCCTTCCGGTACTGACGCTGCTCATGGGAATCACCATGTTCATCCAGCAGAAAATGACCCCGTCCGCCGGAGATCCCAGGCAGGACCAGATCATGATGATCATGCCGGTCATGTTCACGGTTTTCTTTGTCAACTTTCCCTCTGGTCTTGTGTTATACTGGCTTGTGAATAATGTTCTCTCGATTGCGCAGCAATACTGGGTCAATCGCCATGCATGACCGTCGTCTCCCCCCCTTGCATGCACCTAGAGTCGGATCGGTTCGGAGATTGAACGGAGGAAATCATGTCAGTCCTTGAATTCGAGGAAAAATCCGTCGAGGAGGCCATCGCCGCGGCGTGTGAAAAGCTCAGATTGCCTCGCGAAAAGCTCGATATCGAGATCCTTTCGAAAGGTTCTTCGGGTATCTTCGGTATTGTCGGCACAAGGAAGGCAAGAATCAGGGTGACCACCAAGGTTCCCGCCGTCGAGGCGGCGGCGGAACGGGCCAAGGAGATTCTCTCCAATATTCTGCGGCATGTTGACCTGCCCACGGTGATCGAGTGGGAATCAAGGGATGACCATTTCTACCTGAACATCATCAGCAACGGCTCCGGCTTGCTGATCGGCAAGCGCGGCAAGACTCTGAACGCCCTCCAGTACCTCGTGTCCAAGATCCTTCAGAAGGAAATCGGGGAAAACTATTCCGTGATCGTGGACACGGAGAACTACCGGACCAAGCGGGAAGGAAGCCTCACCGAACTGGCCCAGCAACTGAGTGAAAAAGTCAAGAAGTCTCACCGCCCGCTCACGACCGGTCCCATGAACGCCCAGGACCGGCGGATCATTCACCTCGCCCTGAAGGAAGACCAGGAAGTCCGCACCAAGAGCAAGGGTGAAGGGACGTTGCGCAGGGTGGTCATCTATCCGGTCAAGAAAGGCCGGAAACCCTCCAGAACGATTGCCGACGACACCGGTCAGCAATAGACGGGCGCCTGCTTCAGTGGCGCGGTTGTTTTGATTGGTCCCGATTTTATATGGTGGAATTGAAAGGCACGCACGATACGATATGCGCCATTGCCACTCCCGTCGGTGAAGGGGGCATCGGGATCATCAAGATCAGCGGACCGGAAGCGACGGCCATCGCCCGCAGGCTGTTCATGCGCTCCGGGTCCGGCTCCGGGCTCGAATCCCACCGGCTCTATCACGGCTGGATCAAGGATCCCGTCACCGGCCAATCCCTCGACGAGGTCCTGGTCGGCACCATGGCCGCACCGCACACCTACACCCGGGAAGATGTAGTCGAGATCAACTGCCATAGCGGATTCGCGGTACTGAACCGTATCCTCGAACTGGTTCTGAGGGAGGGTGCGCGCCTGGCCGACCCCGGGGAGTTCACCCGGCGCGCGTTCCTCAACGGCCGCATCGATCTGTCCCAGGCCGAAGCGGTCATCGAGGTGATCCGTTCCCGGTCGGAGCAGGGGCTGCTGCTCGCCAACAGACTCTTGCGGGGGGCTTTGGGAGAAAAGGTCCGGTCGTGGAGGGAAGGGCTTCTCGAGTTGCAGTCGCGCATTGAAGCCACGATCGACTTCGAGGACGACCTCGACGAGGATGCGCTATGCGCCGTGTCGGATCGGGCTCGTTTCGTGACACGGCTGGACGGGGAGCTCATCCCCGCGCTGTCCGCAGCTCTCGAGTCCGCCGAGCGCAGCCGGGCGCTTCGGGAAGGGGTGAGCCTGGTGCTCGCGGGCAAGCCCAACGTCGGCAAGTCTTCCCTCCTCAACGCTCTGGTCGGCAGGGACAGAGCCATCGTGACCCCGTTTCCGGGAACGACCCGCGACGTGGTGGAAGACACCTTCCTGCTTTCCGGAATTCTCGTCAGGGTGCTTGACACCGCGGGGCTCCGGCACGATCCCGACGAAATTGAATCCTTCGGCATCGCCAGGACGATTCAGTCGCTGGAGGAAGCGGATATCGTCTTGTGCGTCATGGATCGAAGCCGCCCCCTGTCGGCGGAGGATGACGCGGTGGTTGAAGCGGTGGCTTCGCGGCCCTTCGTCATCGTTTTGAACAAGGAAGATCTCCCGCCGGCGATCTCAACCGGGAAAATCCGGGAGCGATACGGAGAAAACGTGCCGATCATGGCCATTTCCGCACTGCGCCCGCCGGACGTCGAGCGGCTCCGGGATTTTCTGAATCAGCGCTTCCTGCGTCTTCCGCTTGAACAGTCGGGCTCGGCGATCGTTCCAAATTTGAGGCAACGGGGCTGCATCGAAAAAGCCCTTCAGGCAATGATCCGCGCGAGAGACCTCATCTCCGGGGGGGGCTTCTGGGAACTGGCGAGCACGGAGCTCCGGACCGCGCGCAATGAACTGGACTCGGTGCTGGGCTGGAACGGCGACGATGCGCTGCTGGATCGAATTTTCTCCGATTTTTGCATCGGGAAGTGAAAAAATACGGGGTCACCCATTTAAAAGGCTGGGGTCAAGAGAAAAAACCTCCCCCAACGCAAGGAAGACACCTTTTTGCGAAAAACGATCCAGGCCGAGTTTGCCTCCCGGGGCGGATCGCGTTTCGCTCACTGTTTTCCTGCTATGTGCAATCGTCACCTACATCCTCGCAGCTCCCGCAGTTTCCTTGGGTTTTCGCGGTCAGTTTCTGCCGCACCAGTCACCCATCAGGATTAGGGTCGTTTCGGAAAGAATTCCTGTGTTCTCGACCCTTTCCGCCCGAGGCGGACCAGAAAATCTTCGGTTCCATGCCATGTCCAAACGATTTTTCAAACCTCATGGTTGTTAACCACCCCTTAGTGGCTCACGGCATGGGCGGCAAAGATGTCAATGACTTTATCGGGCCGGGTGGAACGGCTTTCCAATCAAACCTCGTGGTTTTGCCAACCCCATTGCAGGTTTGCCGTCCCAGCCGATTGTTTAACGCGTGCCCCTTTCCCGACATGGCACATGCGCTCTGCCCGGCTCCTGTGCCGGGGGTGATCGCCCGAATAGCTTTTCAGGCATGAAAACAACGTTGTCCTTCATGAGATAATAAGCCGCCCTGGCCAGTTTGTGGGCAAGGGCCTGGTGGGCCACCAGGAAGTTGCTCCGATGCATCTTGCGATTGTAATAGCTTCTGCATTCCGGATCAAATCGTCTTGCCAATTCGGCGGCTTCCGAGAAGGCCCAAGCCAGATACTTGTTGCCGTTCTTCTTGTTGCCCTTTCCCTTTGCTTTCTCATTGCTGGTCCATCTGGAACCGACTTTACGGCAATAGGAGACATAATTGCCCACCTTGGGGAAGCGGCCGATCGGCCCGGTCTCCAGCATGATGGTCAGCGCCAGAATCCTTCCGATTCCAGGGATTGTAAGAAGATTCCGGTAGGAATCTTTAAGGCTCGTCTTCCTGGCAACCGCAATCTCGATATCCCGGATCATCCGGGTGAGAAAATCAATGGTCTCCTTGCTGACCCTGCCGGCCATGGCCAGATCCTCGTTTTCTTCGAGCAACGGGGGGATGCGGTTCTTCTTAAGCCTCTTGACCTCATTTGCATTTACCCGCAAACCGCGGTTTCTGGCCACTATGTTCTGCAAGCTCAGGATGAGCGAGGTTCTGAGCTTGACCAGGTGCCCTCTCTTCCTTAGCAGATCCCGTAAGGGTCTTTCCTCTTTCGGGTAGATGTACCCCTCGGGCAGTATCCCGAGTCGCAGCATCTCGGCCAGCCAGAATGCATCGTACTTGTCATCGCAATGCTTGAGCCCCGAGTACTTTTGGATGGCTGCGGGGTTGGCCAGATGCACTCTCAGGCCGCTTTCATTGAGCGTGTCCACAAGCCAGTACCAGTTGAAGGTCGACTCCACCGCCACGCCCATCATTTGATCCCGATAAGGCTCAAGTGCCGACACCACCTCCTCCCCGTCATTGGGGAGCTTGCACCTCAGAGTCCTCTTCCCGCTTTCGTCGACAATTGCCAGATAATTGCTGCTTGCATGTAGGTCTATCCCCGCATACAATCCCATAGGGCACCTCCCCGTTTAAAGTCGTCAGCTTTAGCGCCATAACAGGATAGCATCTTTCCCTGCTATGGAGGGAGGTGCCTTTTATATGATTATCAAACCTACACTTTTCACAAATTTCCATGCGCCGTAGACTCGCGACGAAGCAACAAACCCTCGGGTCGATGGGATGCTCTCGCAAATGGGCATTCTCCCCGGGCACCCTTGAACGATAGAAACCGGCTCCGAGACCGCATGATTCCACTTTCCACGAACGGCATCGATCCCGACGCAGGGCATCGGCCCCGCGAGTGTTTCCCACGGAAGGCGGGTTGATCCTCGATGCGAGAGACACCATCACCGCAGACGCTGAGAGCATTCCTGAACGGTCACGGCATTGCCGTGTCCCCCCAGCAGGCGGAGATGCTGTTCGAACACGTTCGGCTGATGCTGGAATGGAACCTCAGGTCCAACCTGACCCGCATCACCGAATTCGACCGGATCCTCACCGCTCACCTTCTTGATTCGCTCCTGCCCGCCCGCTGGCTCCCGCTCACCGGGAAGACGCTCGATGTCGGCACCGGGGCAGGTTTTCCGGGGGTTCCCCTGAAAATTCTGCACCCGGAGACGCAGATGTATCTCCTGGAATCCAACCGCAAGAAGGTGAGTTTTCTGAAGGTGCTCCTGGCAGGCCTTTCGTTGCCGGGGATTCACGTTCTGCACGGCAGGTGGGAGGAGCCGGAGGGCTGGTTCACGGAAGAAGACGAGCGCTTCACGGCGGTGATCATGCGCGCCGTGAGGGTTGAACCCGGGCATCTCACCCGGCTGGCCCCGCGGGTATTGCGACCGGGAGGGGTCTTTGCCTCGTGGGCGGGAAGCGGTACGGAAACAGCCCTTGAGAACCGGCGGACGCACGCGTATCCGGCCCCCGCGGAAACGCGGTCCTACGAGCTCCCGGGCATGTCCGCTCCCCGGCGGCTCTATCTTTGGCGTATGGAAGGCTGACGCACCTCTTCAATCATGACCCGGTCGGTGACCTGCTCGTCCATGGCCATCAATGCAGGACTGATGCGGACGACATAGCGCTCCGTCGGAATGATTTCACGCAGAGGCAACGGCAGCGTTTCCCATTCCCGGCGGAACCTGGACCGGATCGTCTCGACGGACTCCGGGGCCCGCGCGGGTCGCCCATCTTCCACCAGGACCTCGAGGAGCGGCTCGCCGGTTGCCCGATCGTCCGACGCGAGGGTCAGCAGATCCTCGCACATCATGCCCCGGTCGTCATAACGGCGATAGATCTGCTTTCTTCCCACCCAGGTTTTCTTCCCGCTGCTCAGCTTCAGCACCGGTCGGTGGTCGTATTCGACCAGTTTGTAGGCGATGTCGAGGTACGGGGAGTCGGCGGAGACGCCCATCTTGGTCCCCACGGCGAACGTGTCGATCTGCGCCCCCGCATCGAGCAGTTCCTTGAGCCCGTACTCGTCGAGGCTGCCGCTGGCCATGATCTTCACATCCGGAAAGCCGGCCTCGTCAAGGATCTTCCTGACGCCTTTGCTCAAGCTCACGAGGTCTCCGCTGTCCAGCCTCACGCCCTTGAGCTCCCGGCCCTGCGCCCGCAGCATGCGCGCGATCTCGACCGCTTTCGCCGCCCCGCTCAGCGTGTCGTAGGTATCGATGAGCAGCACGGTGTTGTCCGGAAAAGCCCGGGCAAAGGCCAGGAAGGAATCCATTTCGCTGTGAAAGCTCGTGACGTAGGAATGCGCCATCGTCCCGAACACCGGAATCCCGTAGATCTGCCCGGCCAGCAGATTGCTCGTTCCCTCGAAACCGACCAGGTAGCTCGCCCGGGCGGCTTTCACGCCGGCATCCACGCCCTGCGTACGGCGCAGGGAAAAATCGATCAGACCTCTTCCTCCCGCGGCGTGGACGCAACGCGCGGCCTTACCGGCGATCATGGTCTCCAGTTGGATGACGTTGAGCACCAGCGTCTCGATGATCTGTCCCTCGATGATCGGGGCGGTCACCTCCAGGATCGGTTCATTGCAAAAGAAGATACGCCCCTCCGAAAGGGCGCGGATCGAGCCCGTAAAACGGAACCGCCCGAGGTAATCGATGAAATCGGAGGCGAATTTCCCCGTGGAGGCAATGTATTCCAGGGAGGACTCGCTGAACCGGAATTGAGCCACCGATTCGAGCAGGTGTTCGATCCCGGCCGCGATAAAATACGCCCGGTGAGACGGGTAGTCCCTGACGAACAGGCTGAACGTCGCCTCTCCGAACATGCTTTCCCGGTAGTAGCTCGCGGCCATGGTGAGCTCGTAGAGATCGGTGACCAATTCGGGAGCGTATCTGTTCCAGAGGTTCATGTATAGCCTTTCGTTGAGGAGGGTGCCGACGGAGCCTCACCTCCGAGGAGTTCCCGGGCGGTGGCGAGCTTCGCGCCGTATACCCGGAGCATGCGCTTCAGCGCCATTTCATGCGCCTGAGGATCAAAGTCGGCCACGGCGTCAACCGGGATCACCACGGCGTAGTCCCGGTTCCTCGAATCGCCCGCCGTATCCATGACGCAAATGGAAGTGCACACGCCGGATATCCATACTTCCTCCGTGCGGGCGGCTTCGAGGATCTCGGCAAGCCGGTTCCCGTAGAAGCCCGAGAACCTGGCCTTGTCCACCACCAGGGCTTCCGCCGTGGGCTGCAGTTCCGGAATGATCCGCGAGCCCCAGCTGTCCTTGACGGCGTGCCGCGCAAACAGCTTGAATTCCCTGTCGTCCTCGGCGTGAGCGTCCCGCAGGTAGATGACCGGCTGATTTTCGGCGACGAAACGGGTGATGAGCGCCTTCACAACGGGGATGATTCGCCGGGCCTCATCCCCGCAGTAGAGGGCCCCTGCGGGATCCATGAAATCGTTCAGCATGTCGATCACCAGCAATGCTCTGCGCATGGGTTCCTCCCTGCCCGCATCCGGCCGACGCCGGTAGAGATTGAACGACCGGCGAAAGGGGGCCGCAATGCCGCCGCGATTTTCAGAGAACCGCTGCGGGCTGAATGCCCGGAAACCCGGCACAGCCGGACTTCCGGACGGGTCTCATTATAATCATAGCAGAAATGTTTGGCTTTGAGTTACCATCATTGTATAAGTTTTTTGCCCGATCGAAGACAAAAAACAGCCGGCCGGGACGGACCCTGAGCGCATGGAATTTGAAAAGGTCAAGGTATACACCCGCGACGAATACAAGGGGGCACAGGAGCCGGTTGCTTTCGTGTGGCGGGGCCGCCGTTATGAAGTTGCGGAGATCCTTGACCGGTGGTATGAAGGCCGTCTGGATTCGACCCGGTTTCCATTGAGCTATTTCAAGGTGAGGACCGGGGAAGGGGAGTTGCATATTCTGCGCTACCACGAATTCTTCAGAGCCTGGGGGATCAGGGTCCCGCGCGAATCAGGGTGAGCGGCATGCCGCGCGGGAGCGGTACCGGCGGCGAGTGCCCTGGATGACCCGGCGATTTGCGTGGAAAGTGCGGACAGGGGCAGCGTTTCGTGCATGACGGCCCGGCTCGAGGATTGGGTCCCACGAGGAGGTTCATGTCCAGGATCATCGCCATTGCCAATCAGAAGGGGGGAGTGGGAAAAACCACCACCGCCGTCAATACCGCGGCGAGCCTTGCCGGGAAAGGGCAGAAGGTCCTGCTCGTCGACTGCGATCCCCAGGGAAACGCATCGAGCGGCCTGGGAGTCCGACTGGAACCCGGCGCCCCTTCGTTCTACTCGTTTCTGGTGGGAAATTCCAGCCCGGCTCCCATTCGACACCCCCTGGCTCCCTCACTCGATCTTGCCCTGCTCCCGGCGCATCCGGAGCTGAGCGCGGCGGAATGGGAAATCGTCTCCGTCGATCGTGCCGAACACCTTCTGGGCCGACGGCTGGCCTCCATCAGCGACGATTACGACTACGTGCTGCTCGATTGCCCTCCGTCCCTGGGGCTTCTGACCATCAATGCGCTGACCGCAGCTCACAGTCTGCTCATCCCGCTGCAGTGCGAATACTACGCCATGGAAGGGCTGACCCTGCTCCTCGACACCTTTCATCGAATCAAGCTGCGCTTCAACCCCGATCTGCGGATCGAAGGGGTCGTGCTCACCATGTTCGACCGGCGCAACAACCTGGCGCACCAGGTGGCCAACGAGATTCGCAAGCACTTCCGATTCCGCATGTTCCGTACTTTCATCCCCCGCAACGTCCGGTTGAGCGAATCTCCGAGTTTCGGGCTGCCCGCGCTGCTCTACGATGCCGGTTGTCCGGGGGCGAAGGCCTACCTGGAACTGGCCGATGAAATCCTCAACGAGGGAGGGCACTGAACCATGGCTGAGAAAAAGCGCGGCCTGGGCCGCGGGCTCAACGAACTCCTCTCCCCCGCGAACTGGCTGAAAGGGACCGACATTCAGCTTTTTTACTGTCCCATCGACCGGCTCCAGCCGAACCCGTACCAGCCCCGGCAGAACATCCGGGACGGGGAACTGGACGAACTGGTCGAGTCCGTGCGATCCAAGGGCATCCTGCAGCCGATCCTGGTGACCCGGACCGCGGACAGGGACCGCTACCAGATCATTGCCGGCGAGCGCCGCTGGAGGGCCGCGGGCCTGGCGGGGCTCGGCGAGGTGCCGGTGCTGCTGCGCGAGGCCACTTCCTCGGAGGCCCTGGAGTTTGCCCTGATCGAGAACATACAGCGCAAGGACCTCAATTGCATCGAAGAGGCGCTTGCCATCCGGAAGCTCCAGGAGGAATTCCATCTCACCCAGCAGGACATCGCCGACCGGGTGGGAAGGGACCGTTCCACGGTCGCGAACCTGCTCAGAATCCTCCAGCTTCCCGGGGACATCCAGGAGAAGGTCCTCAACGACGCAATCACCATGGGGCACGCCCGAGCGCTCTTGAGCCTCCCCGACGCGGAGGCGCAACGAAGATTGTGCGGCCTGATCATTTCGCGCGGCCTCTCCGTGCGGGAGACGGAGCAGTTGGCTGCCCGGGGCCAGGCCCCGCCTCCTCCGAAGGAAGCCGAAGACCCCGGCCTTGCGGGGCTGAGCAGGGCACTCCAGGACCGTCTGGGCGTCAAGGTCCGGCTGAAACGGAAAGGAGAGCGCGGCAGCATCACCCTGTCGTTCCGTTCGGAGCAAGAGTTTCAGGCACTGCTCGATCGCCTGGGACTGAACTCACAGTGACCGATTCAGGAGGGATTTCCTTTGATCCGGATTGCCGTAATCGACGGCCAGGGAGGCGGAATCGGCGCCACCGTCATCAAGCGAATCAAAGAAGTGTATGGCGAAAGGGTGGAGGTCTGGGCGCTGGGAACCAACGCGATCGCCACTTCCCAGATGATGAAGGCCAGGGCGAACCGGGGAGCGACCGGGGAAAATGCCGTCTGCCATTGCGCCGGCCGGGTGGACGTGATCGTGGGCGCGGTCTCCATCCTTCTGGCCCATTCCATGATGGGGGAAGTGACTCCGGCCATGGTCAACGCCGTGGGGGCGTCAAAGGCGCACAAGCTCATTCTGCCCCTGACCCAGGAGCCGCTGACGGTGGTGGGCGCGGGACGCGAACCGTTGCCTCACCTGGTGGATAAGCTGGTGGTCGAGCACCTCGCCCGTCATGTTCCACCGGGAGCCGAACCCGCATGAACGCTCATTCCCTCCGGCCAAGCCCGCATCTCGTCCTCGGCGGCGCTCGCAGCGGGAAGAGCTTCTACGCCGAGAGCCAGATTGCCGGGTTCGCCTCGCCCTATGTTTACGTGGCCACGGCCCGGGTTCTCGATGCCGAGATGAGCGAAAGGGTCGGAAAGCACCGGGAGCGGAGAGGTCCCGCCTGGGAGACGATCGAATGTCCCTGCGATCTCACGGCGACCCTGAAGCTCCTTCGTGAACGGAACCGGCCCGTCCTGGTCGATTGCCTCACGCTCTGGCTGACGAACCTCATCCTCGGGAGCTCGCAGGAAGCATCCGAGCAGAGCATCGAGGAACTGTGCGAATTCCTCAGGGGAGCGAACTATCCTCTGGTTCTGGTCGCCAATGAAGTGGGTTTCGGAATCGTCCCCGACAACCCGCTCGCGAGGCGGTTCAGAGACCTGGCCGGGCTGGCGAATCAACGCGTTGCCGCCGAATGCGCCGCGGTCACCCTGGTGGTTGCGGGGATTCCGCTTCCCTTGAAAGGATAGAGCTTCCATGTGGAGCCATTTTGGAACGGCGCTGTCCTTCCTGACCCTCTTCCGCTTGCCCTTCACTTCGCCGCGAACACTTACTCCGCAAGAGTTGGCGGAGAGCTTCTCCTTTTTCCCGCTGGTCGGGTTGATCCTTGGATTCTGCTACGCCCTTCCGGCCCGCGTGCTCTCCGGGGTCGTGCCGTCGCTTCTTTTGGCGGTGGCGATCACCGCCCTGACAGCCGTTCTCACCCGCGCTCTGCACCTGGACGGGTTGGCCGACCTGGCCGACGGCGTGGGAGGGGGGTACGACCCGGAACGTCGCCTGGAGATCATGAAAGACAGCCGCACCGGGGCCTTCGGGGCGCTGGCGATCGCCCTGGCCGTCGCCTTCAAGGTGGCCGCTCTGGATGCCGTCATCCGCGCGGGGTCTTTCCTTCCGCTGCTGCTGGTGCCCGTGGTGAGCCGCCTTGCGATGGTCCTGGCGGCCTATCGGAGCCCTTACGCCAGGAAGGAAGGCGGCCTGGGCAAGCCGTTCCTCGAACACATCGCCCGGCGCCATCTTCTGACGGCCCTGGGGCTCACCGCCGTTTCCGCATTCCTCGTCCAACCGGTGTTCGGGCTTTGCGCCCTTGTGCTGGCAGCCGGGACCGTCCCGGCGTTCAGGCTGTTGTGCCGCCGGTGGCTGGGCGGCATGACCGGGGACGCCCTGGGGGCGCTCAACGAGATCGTGGAGGTCCTGCTGCTCTCGGCAGCGGCCTGCATGTACTGAAACCGGGTTGATTGCCCGGAGTGAAACCATCGCCCGATTTCAGCCGGAAAGGACGCACCATCGATGGATGCACCGGAAGCCACTTCCCGCCAGGTTCTGAGGGAGCTGCGCAAGAACCCCGGCGCTTATGTCTCGGGAACGATGCTTGCCGACCGCCTTGGCTTGAGCCGAACGGGAATCTGGAAGCACATACGCAATCTGAAGTCCCTCGGGTACGGAATCGTCAGTCATCCGCGCGAAGGATACAAGCTGGTCGAAGTTCCGGACACGCTCATTCCGGAGGAGGTTGCCCACGACCTCCGCACATCGTGGCTGGCCGGGAACTACCACTACTTGGCGACCGTCGGTTCGACCAACGACGTCGCCTTGCAACTGGCTTTGGAGGGAGCGCCCCACGGCACGGTGGTTTCGGCCGAAGAACAGACCAGGGGACGCGGCCGGTTGCGCCGGGACTGGCTTTCCTCGCCCCGGCGAGGCATCTACATGACCATCCTTCTGAGGACCCCGCTGCCCGTGCGCGAAGCTTCACAGTCCGTGTACATCGCCGCGCTCGCCCTCGCCAAGACGCTCCACTCGACGTTCCGCCTCCCGTCCTCCATCAAGTGGCCCAACGACGTTCTCGTCCGTCACAAGAAAGTGGCCGGGATTCTCACCGAAATGCAGTCCGACCAGGAGCAGACCCGTTTTCTGGTGATCGGCATCGGGATCAACGTGAACCATACGCAAGAGGAGCTTGCGGGGCCGTTCCGCTACCCGGCCACATCGGTGGCCGTCGAGCTGGGCCGGCCCATCCGGCGGCAGGAGCTGATGAAGTCTTTTCTGGAGCGTTTCGAAATGGAGTACGACCGGTTTCTCGATGAAGGCTTCGGGGCTATTCTCCCCGAACTTGAGGAATTCTCGGACATTCTGGGAAAGAACGTTTCCGTTCTGTGCGGCAAGGAAGAAATCGAAGGCAGGGCACTCGGGTTTACCCCCGAAGGCGCCCTGGTCCTCCTCACCCGGGAGGGCAGGAAACAATCCATCTGGGCGGGTGACGTCACCCGGGTGGAAGGATCACTCCAAGACGACTGATGCTTTCCGTACGACTGGCGCGGCTTAGGTGCCTCTCGCCTTCTCGTTCGCTTCCTGTTTCCTCTTGCAGTCGATGCACAGAGTGGTGACAGGGCGAGCGTTCAATCGCTCGATGCCGATGTCGTCGCCGCACATTTCGCAGAGGCCGAACGATCCGTCTTCAATGCGCTGGAGAGCTTCACGGATTTTCAGGATCAGCTTGCGCTCGCGGTCCCTGATCCTCAGCATGAAGTTCCTGTCCGACTCGAGCGTGGCGCGGTCCGTTGGATCAGGAAACGTCTCCTCCGTATCGGTCATGCCGGCGACGGTTCTTTCAGCTTCAACGTAAAGTTCGTCAAGTCGTGCCAGTAGGATTTCTTTGAACTTGGCTTGAGTCTCCTTATCCATACCTGCCTCTCTTCATGATATATTTAAACGATTTTCGCTATCATACTCGCGCCGAAGAGTAAAGCGAAATTCGTCTCAAGCCCGCTCGAATGTGCCGCTTTTGCCTCCGCTTTTATAGAGCAGCCGGATGTCCCGGATCACAATGCCCCGATCGACGGCTTTGCACATGTCGTAAATGGTCAGGCCGGCGTGGGCGGCGGCAACCAGGGCTTCCATCTCCACCCCGGTCCGGTCCAGGGTTTTTACCCGGGACAGAATCCGGATCTCGTTTCTTGCCGGATCCGCGGAAAACTCGATCTCGACCCCGGTGACCTGCAGAGGGTGGCACAGGGGTATCAGCTCCCAGGTGCGCTTGGCCGCCATGATCCCCGCAATTCTCGCGGCCTCGTAGACGTTCCCCTTGGCGATGGTGCCTTCGCTGATGCGCGTGAGCGTCTCCGGAGAGACCTCGACCGTCGCCTCGGCCCTCGCCTCTCTTGCCGTCCGCTCCTTCCCGCTCACATCCACCATGCGCAGCCGTCCCCGCGCATCGAGGTGGGTCATTTCCTTGCCTGGTTCGGTCATGGCGCCTTCCATTTCTTCCCTGGAAACGGTCGTCGCGGAACCCGGTCGTGCCGATTCAACCGTTTCACGTCCTTGATAAACAGCCTGCGCGAAGACTCCGACCCGGGGGAATCCTTTTCGTCATCTTCGCGGAAATCCATGCTCCGGGGCTCACAACGAATCGTGAACCTCATGAGCGTCATTGCCGAGCCCCCCATGAACCAAGGGTTCACAACGAATCGTATAAACGTTTCGGCCCGGACCCTTCTTCTCACAAGAGGTAGAATCCCGTCCGTGCCCGCATCCGCCGAACGAAGCCGTGCGGCCCCCCGCTGTCCGCTCATTGACCGTCGACGATGTGCAGAAGAATGACCAGGTCCCCCGGCGGAATTCCCGGGGAGAGACAGTCCCCGCCGCCCTGGACGCGCAAGCGGGTACCCTCCTTGCTGCCCGGGGGAATCCAAACCCGGACGGTATGGGGGTCTTCCAACTCCCCCAGGCCATGGCACCGCTCACAGGTGCGCACCGGTTTCTTCCGCCCCTTGCCGACGCAGTCCCGGCAAAATACCATGCGCGAGTAAGTGATCTCTTCGAACGTCCCTTCGGCGGCCACGGTCTTCGGAAGCTGCAGGTCGAACCGCAGGTCGGTTCCCCGTCTCTCGCGCACGCGCCGGTGACTGATTCCGAAAAACTCGTGGAAAACGTCATTGAACGAAGAACCGCCGTCGTCATCGGTCTGGAACGAACGGCCGGAACCCGATCTCTTGCGCTTCTCATATCCGCGCGCACGGTCGTAGCGCCCGCGCATGCCCGGGTCGATGAGTGTTTCGTAAGCGTTCAGAATTTCCCGGAACCGGTCGGCCGCGTCCGGTTCCGATGGATTGCGGTCCGGATGCCAGCGCAGAGCCAACGACCGGAAGGCCTTCCTGATCTCTTCCGCGCTTGCGCGGATCGAGATGCCCAGCACTTTATAATGACAGGTCCTCACGCGGCGCATGACAACACATTTCACCCCACCGGTAACATCGCTCTCCCGTCGACCATGCGACCGGGCGCAGGAGTGCCGGGTGTTACTTCCTCCCGGCAGTTCCTCCTCATGCAGGTTAGTATTGTAAAAAGATTGGGACTGCAAGACAAGACAGACATCTATCGGCGGGGGATCCGCGGAAAGGGGCCGGGACGCGCCGGTTCGCCCGGGCTGGTTGCGACCGGCGACCGCCAACGCGGCCGGTCGACGCTCGGGGCAGGGAAGCCCCCTTGCCGGGCGATTTCATCGCCGCAGCGGGGTATTCGGGCCACACCCCCGCCGCGGCAGGGACTCGTTTCCCGCCGGTACCAACGACTCCGGGAACGTTCCGCCTCCGCGCTATTTGCCCGCCGCCCGGCCGGTGGTCGCCGGGATCTTGATGGTCACGGCTTCGAAAATGGCGTCAGTTCGGTAGGATATTCCCGTCACAAAGGCATTTCCGGCCGCGTCGAGAGCGATGGAAGTGGCACGATCGTCCAGGTTTCCCGTCCCGTTGTATCGCCTGGTCCACTGCCTGATGCCGTCGGTGTCGTATTTCACGGTCGCGAAATCGAGCGAGGAGTTCTTTCCTGCCAGCCCTCCCGTGACATGCACGCTCCCCGATCCGTCAACCGCCATGGCGGGAGAAGAGATGTCATTCTCGGAAACGCCTCGATACCGCCTGGTCCATTGACGGACACCGTTCGAATCGTATTTCCAGGTCAAATAGCCGTAGCAGGAATCGCTTCCCTTCGCAATGCCGGAAACATAAACGCCCCCGGAACCGTCAAGGGCTATATCGGCCCAATAAAACGAGGCTGGTCCATATGGAAACGTTTCGCTCCATTGCAGATTTCCGCCGGCATCGTACTTGAGAACGGCGTACCGGTCGTTTGCCGTGCCCTGGGATGCGCCGACAACATGGGCATTTCCCGCCCTGTCCACGGCAATGGCACAACTGCCATACCCCTTGTACAGGGTCTCCCACCGCAACTCGCCGGTCTTGTCGTATTTCACCGTCAGAATCCCGTCGTCGCCATCCGTCGTCGAAGCCGTGACGTAAACGTTCCCCGCCCCGTCCAATGCCATGCAGCGGCAGCCGCGGACCAGGTATCCGTTCTTGTGACGCCTGACCCATTGGCGCTTGCCGTCGGGCGCGTACTTAATGACCACCAGATCCGCGAAAAAAGGAATCGGATCGGCATTTGTGGAACAACCCGCCACGTAGACGTTTCCCGAACCGTCAACGGCAACGGCCATGGCGTAGCCGTCGCGGTCGGCCGGCCCCCTGAAAGTTTTGGACCATTGATAGACTCCGCTGGAGTTGTACTTGATCGTGATGAAATCGGAAAACCCGGAGGACGATTTGATTTTCCCCGCGACATAGACGTTCCCCGAACCGTCAACGGTAATGCAGGAGCTTGCAGCCCCTTTTTCCCTCCCGATTCTTCTCGCCCACCGCAGCTTGCCGGCATTGTCGTACTTGACGGTCAGGATACCGGTCTCCATTATTCCCGTGATATGAACGTTTCCCGCCCCGTCCACGGCAACGTCGCTCGCCCCGGCGGAAACATCCCGTGGTTGGGGAGGATATTTTCTCACCCAGCCGCCGGGGTCGGCGGCCTGCGGCACAGTCGACCCCTCAGCGGACAGGACCGGATCGGCACCGACGCCCTCACTTTCCATCGACGGATCGGCCATCACGCCGGCCACAGGCGCATCGTCGCCCAACGACATGCCCGGGAACACCAGGAGCCAGCACAGGCTCAGGACCACAACCGTACAGAGATTTTGCGGCTTCATTTGCCTATCTCCTTCTCCCACTTGAGATTTGAAACAGCAGCATCCGCAACGCGCGTCCCGATCGATCGTGATGCGAAACCCCGCAACGGATCGTCTCAGTTGCCCCCATCCGTGGGGATCTTGATGGTCACGGCTTCGAAAATGGCGTCAGTTCGGTAGGATATTCCCGTCACAAAGGCATTTCCGGCCGCGTCGAAAGCAATTCCGCTGGGAGTATCGTGTCTTCCCGTCCCGTCGTATCGTTTGGACCATTGAAGGTGGCCGTCCGCATCGTATTTTGCAGCCGCAATGTCGCTCCCGATGCTCTGCCCGCTCAATCCTCCAGTGACGTACACAGCCCCCGGCCCGTCAACGGCAATGGCAGGCCAGTCACTGGTACTGTGGTCTTCGGTAGATTCGTGAATCCGTCTTTTCCATTGCCTGTCGCCGTTCGAATCGTATTTCGAAGTCGAGAAGCCACAGAGTAAGTCATTCCCCCTCGAAATATCGACAACATAGACATTCCCGGAACCGTCGACGGCAATGGAGGCCCAACAAGTGCCGGTGCACGGTTCAAAACGAGGTGTCCTCTCCCATTGCCTTGTGCCGTTGGCACGATACTTGTGAATGAGATACTTGGTTTCGTCGTCCCATCTGACGGTCAGTCCGCATACATAGGCATTTCCCGCGTCGTCCACGGCCACGGCAAAACCAACGCACCACTTGATTTCAGGCACGCCGCCGTAACGTCTCTTCCACCGGAGCCGGCCGTCGGTGCCGTATTTGAGAAGAAAAAAGGAGGGATTTTCACCCAAGGTATGTCCGGCCACCACGTACACGTTCCCCGCCGCGTCCAACGCCATGCTGCGACGGCTTGCATCACCACCGCTTATATATCCCTTGTGGCGACTGGCCCAGTACAGCTCGCCGTTCCCGGAGTACTTGAGGGTCACGACGTAACTGTTGCCCGGCGCGACCTGGTCGGCAACCCCCGTGACATAGACGTTGCCCGACCCGTCCACCGCCATGGCGGCGGCCCAGTCGACCTGGTTCGTCGGGCCGTTGTAGTATCTGGCCCATTGATGGACTCCATCCGGGCTGTACTTGATCGCGACGATATCGACTGCGGGAGTCGATCCAATGCATCCCGCGACATAGACGTTCCCCGATGCGTCCACGGCGATGCAGCGACCCGCCGCGCCCCCTTCCCCCGCGAACCTTCTCGCCCACTGGAGTTTGCCGGCGTTGTCGTACTTGACGGTCAGGACGCCGGTCCCGATCCACCCCGTGATGTAAACGTTTCCCGCCCCGTCCACGGCAACGTCGCTCGCCCCGGCGGAAACATCCCGTGGTTGGGGAGGATATTTTCTCACCCAGCCGCCGGGGTCGGCGGCCTGCGGCACAGTCGATCCCTCAGCGGACAGGACCGGATCGGCACCGACGCCCTCACTTTCCATCGACGGATCGGCCATCACGCCGGCCACAGGCGCGCCCGAGAACGTCTCGGCCGAAAGGCGATCGGTGCCCGCACCCCCCATCCCCCGACCATCGGCGATCGCGACGTTCCCCCGCGTCCAGCCGGCCAGTTCGGCGAAAGCGGACGCCGGCATCCAACTCAGGAGCAGTGCGAAAAGCGACAGGAGCGTCTTTGCTTTCATTCAGCTTTCCTTTCGGCTTTGGATAAGAAAAATGCGCCTTGCGACTCTATTGTCGGAAGCGATTGCAACTACTGACTGCCACATTTAGCGATAAAAACTACCATCTCTTTAAGAATAGCACAAGAATAATTTCCTGATTCGCTTTGAACATATATTTGAACCCTTTGATTTTCCAGTATTACTGTATAAGAGTGGTTCGCAAAGAAAACCTTAAACGCTCTTTAATCTTATCATGGCAAACCAGGCACAGAGGCACGAATAGGATCGACCAATCCTTACGCGCCTGTTTCCTGCAAACGACGCGCTCATGCTGCTAACGGACTGCCGGCTCACGGCGCCTTTCGGGAACGGGGCGGCCTCGTCGCCGGCGAGGCTGTGTCCCGCGGACTTGCCGGTTTACAAGACGTCCGAATTTGAATAGAGTAACGGGTCGACTCGACCCGTCTTTTTTGCATGCAAGGGAAACGGGCGGCGCATTCTTTCTTGTGAGAGACAATCTGATGAATCTGCAGGACAGACAGGTCCTCAAGAATCTTCTTCCTTTGATCCGACCGCATCGGCGAAAACTGGTCTTTGCCGTGCTGTGCATGATCGTGTGTTCGGGTTCCACGGCTCTGACCGCCTACCTGATCAAGCCGGCCATGGACGAGATCTTCGTGCGCAAGGACATCGCCATGCTCTGGATCATCCCCCCGGCATTCCTGGCGGTATCCCTGGTGAACGCACTGTCGAAGTGGGGCAACGACTATTTCCTCAAGTCCGTGGGACTTTCGGTCATCGCAAACCTGCGCGAGAAGCTCTACAATCACATCCAGGAACTGCCCCTTTCCTTTTTCGACCGAGCCTCGACGGGCGTTCTCATGAGCCGCATCACCAGCGACGTCAACGAGATCGAGCATACCGTCACCACGGTTTTCACGGGGCTCATCCTGGACGGCTGCAGCGTGATCGCGCTCGCCTGCGTGGTCTTTTACCAGGACTGGAAACTGGCCCTGATCGCCATCCTGGTTTTGCCCGTGGCATTCTATCCCGTTTTCCTGTTCGGCTCCCGGCTCCGCAGGTTCGCCGTCAGGCGGCAGGAGACCATGGGCAGTCTCAACGTCGTTCTCCACGAAAGCTTCAGTGGAGCGCGCATCGTGAAGGCGTTCGGCATGGAGAATCATGAGAAGAAGCGATTCGCCGAACAGAACCGCAGGTTCCTGCACTATCAACTGAAGTCGGAATGGATCGACGCGCTCTCCACTCCCCTCATGGAGTTCATCGGGTCCATCGGCGTGGCCGCGGTGATCGCCTACGGCGGGTACCAGGTGGTGCAGGGGCTCTCGACGCCGGGCACCTTTTTTTCCTTCATGGCCGCTGTGCTGATGCTCTACCGCCCGATCAAGGATTTGAGCAGGATCAACAGCGTGCTGCAACGGGGCGTGGCATCGACCACGAGGGTTTATGCCATCCTCAACGAGCGCAATTCCCTGGTGGAAAAGCCGGACGCCCCGGACCTCCCTCCCATCAGCCGGGAAATCGAATTTCGCCGCGTCTCTTTCGCCTATGACGAAAAACCGGTGCTCCATGACATCGATTTGAAGGTTCGGGCCGGAGAAGTCATCGCCCTGGTGGGCAGCAGCGGCGGGGGAAAGACCACGCTGGCAAATCTTGTGCCCCGCTTCTACGACGTGTCCGCGGGGGCGATACTGGTTGACGGCATGGATATTCGCGACGTGCGCATCAGGTCCCTGCGCGGCCAGATCGCCATCGTCACGCAGCAGAGCTTTCTGTTCAACGACACCGTGCGCAACAACATCGCTTACGGGGACATCGGCAGGCCCGAGCGGGACATCGTCGATGCGGCCCGGGCGGCCCATGCCTACGATTTCATCCGGGAACTGCCCCAAGGCTTCGACACGATCATCGGGGAACAGGGAGTCATGCTCTCGGGGGGGCAGCGTCAGCGCATCTGCATCGCCCGAGCGCTCCTCAAGAATGCCCCCATTCTCATCCTGGATGAAGCCACCTCATCGCTCGACAGCGAGTCGGAGCTCGAAGTGCAGCAGGCTCTCGACAACCTGCTGCGGGGGCGCACGACCTTCGTCATCGCCCACCGGTTTTCGACCATCCAGTCGGCCGACCGCATCCTGGTCGTCGCGGACGGGAAGATCGTGGAAGAGGGCACGCACGCTGACCTCATGGCCCGATCGGGCGAATACCGACGGTTGTACGACATCCAGTTTCAGAAATAGACCTGCCGCTATGCGGGAGAAATCGATTCCCGATCATCTTCCCGAGCCTCGGCCTTGGCGTCCACCACCACCACGGTCAGGCCCCGGGCCTTGACAATCAGGCGTTCGGCAAGGGTTTTCCCGCCCAGCAGACGCTTCCAGAGGGGCAAGGGGCCGGGACGCCCTATGACGATGTGGCCGACGCGGTATTCCCGGGCAAAATGAAGAATGGTGTCCACGATGTCTTCGCCCTTGTAGGTGAAGACGATGGCTCCCAGCACGTTCGCCAGAGTGAGGGTATCGGAGACGAGGCGCTGGGTGGCCGAATCGATGATCGCCGGCGCTTCCCGCGGGGTCTGAACGTAGACGGCATACCAATTGCGATTGAGACGCCCGGCGAGCCTCGACCCGTAGCGCAGCAGGGCCGGGCTGTTGGGCCCCCGGGAACTCAGGCACACCATCACCTGATCAGGGGCCGTGGTGCACGGTTCATCAGGCGCGCTGCGGCGTTTGAGGTCGATCTGGGAAGCGAGTTCGCGAAGCGTCAGCTCCCGAAGTTCATCCAGGTTCGAGCGCCTGAAGAAATTCTCCAGGGCAACCGCCATACGCTCTGTCGGATAGACCTTGCCTTCCCGGAGCCGCTGCTGGAGGTCTTCCGGCGCCAGGTCCACGTTGACGATTTCATCGGCTTCCGCCAGCATCGAATCGGGCAGACGCTCGTGTACCTTGACGCCCACCAGCGTTTCAACCGTGTTGTAGAGGCTTTCCAGGTGCTGGACGTTGAGGGTGGTGATCACGTGGATGCCTGCCGCGAGAATATCCAGCACATCCTGGTAGCGCTTGGCGTTGGGGCTCCCGGGAACGTTGCTGTGAGCGAGCTCGTCCACCAGAGCCACTCCGGGTTTGCGCGCCAGCAGGGCTTCGAGGTCCATTTCCTCGATGGCGATGCCATGATAACGGACCTGCCTGCGGGGAATGATTTCCAGGCCTTCGGCGAGCCTGGCCGTGTCGGCGCGCCCGTGGGTTTCCACGAGACCGGCCACCACGTCGATCCCCTCCTGTTTGAGGCGATGGCCCTCCAGGAGCATCTGCCAAGTCTTGCCGACACCCGGTCCGTAGCCGAGATAGACCTTCAGCCTTCCCCGTTGCGAACGGCGGATGAGATGCAAAAAGCTGAGCGCCTTGTCGGTGGACATGGTTTTTGCCTTTCAGCACAACGTGCGCCGGCTCGAGCCGCGGACCATTTCACCGGCACGCCGCGCACCGCATGCCCGCTTACCCCTCTGGTACAGCGAAGACCTGACCAACGTCTCTTTGCGCCCGCCCGTCCGGCAGCCGGCGCCCCCCGGGAGCGTCCACACCGGCACGGCTACAAAGCGCCGTACCGTCGCCGGAGTTCGAGATTGAGCTCGAGAACGTTTAGCATTTTCTCCCCGAAAAGTCCTCTGGCCGGCGCCCGGGCCTTTTCCTCCAAAAGCTGCCCGATTTCTTTTCGAACCGCCGCTGGATCGCGTTTCAGGCCTGCGGCCCATTCGGCCGCAACCCGGTCGAGTTGGAACTCGGCGTTGCGGAGCGTGATGTCGGGATCCAGCCCGGATGCCGAAGCGGTGACCATGTCGCCCGGAACGCCTTCAAGATCCGCCCCGGGATGGTCCTGGAGCCACATGTCGAAGAAGATCGACCGAACTTCCGGCCCTTCCCCCACAGGCTCGATTCGGGTTTCGGACCGGCCGTCGGCTCCCACGCCGCGCACCGCGGCAGGAAACCTCCCGGGGTTCTCCCTGGAGAACGTCTCGAAGAACACAACGGCGAGATCGGCCGCCTTCGGCTCGGGGATGTCGGGATTGTCCTCGATGAACCGGGCCACCACGGCGGGATGAGACTTCGCCCAGACCTCGACGTACACTTCGTGAGCCGGGTCGGCCCTGACCCAGGCTATTGCCGGGGAGTTATGAAGGCCGGCCCATTGAGCCACGATATGCGGCTTGCCCTGGAACGCATCCTGCCGGAACCAGCGTTCGATATCCGGAGCCGCGAGCTGTCCGGCCCGGGGACCCGTTCGATATTTCGCCATGGGACCGAGCATCCGGGCGACACGGTCGCGCAGCGCATAGTTGGAAGCGGCCAGGCTTGAAGAAGCTGACGCGGAAGCATCATATGACGCCGCGGAAGGACGGGGCTGAAAGTATTCTTCCCTGCTAAAAGGCTGGGCGATCAGCCGCGAGCCCACCGGGTTGCCGTCCGGTCCCGTCAGCAGGCTGCCATTGGCCTGGAATGGAAAGAAGGCCTGCCCGACTACCCAGAGGGACAGCGGGTAGACGAGGCCGCAGATGACCAGTGCAAGGGACAGGAGCAACAGGCTTTTCGAAAGATATGGCGACATGTTGGCAGCTCCTCGATGCGCTCTTCGATCAACCCACCAGGTGGAGGCCCACCATGGCGAGATCGATGAGCTTGATGCCTAGAAAGGGCAAAATGAGGCCCCCCAGGCCCCAGATCAAGAGGTTCCTTCGCAGCAGGGCGTCGGCGCCGAGCGCCCGGTACCGGACTCCCTTGAGCGCGATCGGAATGAGCGCGGGGATGATGAGCGCGTTGAAAATCACGGCCGAGAGGATCGCCGAAGTCGGCGAATGCAGATGCATGACGTCGAGCGCTTTCAGCCACGGGAGAGTCCCCGCGAAAAGCGCCGGGATGATGGCGAAGTATTTGGCCATGTCGTTGGCAATGGAGAAGGTCGTCAGGGAGCCTCGTGTGATCAGGAGCTGTTTTCCGACCTCCACGACTTCGATCAGCTTGGTGGGGTCGCTGTCCAGATCCACCATGTTGGCCGCTTCCCTGGCGGCCTGGGTGCCCGCGTTCATGGCCAGGGCCACGTCGGCCTGGGCCAGCGCCGGGGCGTCGTTGGTGCCGTCGCCCATCATTGCCACCAGCTTTCCGGCAGCCTGCTCTTTTCGGATATAGGCAAGCTTGACCTCGGGCGTGGCCTGGGCGAGAAAATCGTCCACACCTGCCTGCCTGGCGATGGCGGCGGCGGTCAGAGGATTGTCTCCGGTGATCATGACGGTCCTCAACCCCATCTTTCTCAGGCGCTCGAAGCGCTCCTGCATGTGCGGCTTCAGAATGTCTTCGAGCACCACCACGCCCGCGACGCCGGTTTCATCGGCAACGACCAGCGGCGTGGCGCCCTTGGTCGCAACGCCATCCACCAGCGGCCCGAGCTCGCCGGGAACCTCGAGCCGGTTGCCTTCGACGAACCTGACGACGGCGTCCGGCGCCCCCTTGCGTATTCGCCTTCCTCCGGGGAGATCGACGCCGCTCATGCGCGTTTGTGCCGTAAAAGGCACGAACCGGGCGCCCTCCGGAACGCCGACCGGCGTGTTGAATCGGGTCTCGAAGAGCTTTACGATGCTCCTCCCCTCGGGTGTCTCGTCGGCGGCGGATGCCAGGGCGGCCAGCCTGCCGACGTCAGCGGCGGAGTACGCGTCGAGCGGCAGAAAGGTGGTCGCGTTCCGGTTTCCGATGGTGATCGTGCCGGTTTTGTCGAGCAGCACGACGTCGACATCACCAGCCAGTTCCACGGCCTTGCCGCTCTTGGCGACGATGTTGGCCTGCAGGGCGCGGTCCATCCCCGCGATGCCGATTGCGGCGAGCAAGGCGCCGATGGTGGTGGGAATCAGGCAGACCAGGAGCGCGATGAGGGTCGGGATATCGGTGCCGAGACCTTTGACGGGTTCTTTGACTCCCAGGTAGGCCGCCATGTACATTTCGGCGTTCCGGGACATGGGCCAGAGCGGGATCACCACGATCAGGAAGACGAGCGTGAATGCCGAGAGCACGAGGGTGAGCGCGATCTCGTTGGGGCTTCGCTGCCGTATGGCCCCTTCCACCAGGCCGATCATCCTGTCCAGGAACGATTCGCCGGACCCGCTGGTGATTCGGACCACGATCCGGTCGGAGAGCACCACGGTGCCTCCCGTCACGCCGGACCGGTCGCCGCCCGCGGCGCGAATGACGGGAGCCGATTCGCCCGTGATCGCCGACTCGTCGACGGAAGCCACTCCCTCGATGATCTCCCCGTCGCCCGGGATCGTCTGCCCCGACCGCACCACGACCCTGTCCCCCGGCTTCAGATCCGCCGACGAAACCTCCTCGACCTCCCCCGCCGCGTTCAGGCGGAAGGCCACCGTGTCGTGACGCGCCCGTCGGAGCGATTCGGCCTGGGCCTTGCCGCGGGCCTCGGCCAGAGCCGTGGCGAAGTTGGCGAAGAGCACCGTCAGGAAAAGCCATGCGTCCACCGCGACAAAGTAGCCGATGGGCACCTCGCCGGCCCGGCCGCCCCACCACGCATCGATGATGAACAACAAAGTCAGGATGGCGCCGACCTCGACCACGAACATCACCGGATTATTCCACTGGATGTCGGGCCGAAGCATCACAAAGGCCTGTCTCAGGGCCGCAAAGGCAGTCTGCTTTTCGAGCAGCCGCTTGGGTTTCACGCGACGCAGCGGCCGCGACTGTTCCGAAAGCGAACGCAACTCCCGAACGGTCTCGGAGGGATCGGATACTCCGTTCATTTTACGCTCCCTTGACTGCTTCATTCACATCGTTGATTCCCGCCGTGACTTCATCGCATTGCCGCCGGCGAGCGTCGAAGGTTTCCGGTCACCCGCCGAACGGGACGGGTCCCAGATGTTCCGCAAAGGGCCCCAGGGCGGCTACCGGCAGAAAGAGCAGCGCCCCGATGATGAGAACAGTCCCGAGGAGAAGGACCCCGAAGGTGATGCCGTCATCGCGCAAGGTCCCCAGACCGAACGGACTCGATCGCTTCGCTCCCAGGGACGCCGCCATGGCCATCGGGGCAAGGATCGGCAGAAAGCGGCCGACAATAATCACCAGGGCCGTCGCGATGTCCCATGCGACGGCGGTGGGAGCAGGAGTGGGATTGTGGTGGAAACCGTAGACGACGCCCAGACCGTCGAACGCCGAGCCGTTATTGGCAGACGCCGAAGAGAACTGGTAGAGCATCTGGGAGAAACCATGCGCCCCGGGATTGCTGACGGCCAGGAGTCCCCAGTCGGTCGCCGCGAAAAGCCCGGTGGGCAGAAGAATCATCAGGGGATGAACGAGCAGGGCGAGCGTCGCGAGCTTCATTTCGCGCGCCCCGATCTTCTTGCCGAGGTATTCGGGCGTCCGCCCCACCATCATGCCGGCGATGAATATCGCGACAATTATGTAGAGCAGCACGTTGATCATCCCCACCCCTTTGCCGCCGAAGATGCAATTCAGCCACATACCGATCATGGGCGAGAGCGCGGCCAGCGGGTTGAGACTGTCGGCTTCGGCGTTCACGGCCCCGCACGTGACGTCCGTCGTGATCGCCGCAAAGGTGGCGCCTGCGGCGGTCCCGAACCTCAACTCCTTGCCTTCGAGGTTGCCCAGGTGCTGGTCCACCGGCAGACCCGGGATTGCCGGCACGGTAACGGTCCACTTTCCGCCCGGCGCCGTCGCGCTCGGAATTTCGTAAGTTCGAGGAACGGGAGAAGCGGTCAATCCCGGGTTCGGCCGCAGCGTGTCGAAAACGACGGTCCACGCGATGGTACCTGCCATCATCAACAGCAGGACCGAAAAGATGACAATCGAGTGGCGCACGCGTTGGAGCATCCGGCCGTACACGAGCACGAGCGAGAATGGAAAAAGCATCATGGACAGGGTGGCCAGGAAATTCGTGAGCGCGTTGGGGTTTTCGAAGGGATGGGCGGAGTTCATGCCGTAAAATCCGCCGCCGTTGGTGCCGAGCATCTTGATGGATTCGAACGCCGCCACGGGGCCGACCACAATCGTCTGCGGCTTCGCCTCACTCCGGTCGGCGATCCCCATGTCCGCAGTCTCGAGGATCGAGACCTGATACGAGGATCGGAAGGTCATCGGACTCCCCTGGGTCAGAAAAATGAAACCGACCAGGAAGGCCGCCGGAACGAACAGGTAGACCACCACCCGCCACATGTCCACAAAGAAGTTGCCCAGCGAGGGGTCGCCGCGCAATGCCCGGATGATCGCAGTGAGGGCGCACAACCCGATGGCCGCGGAGAGGAAGAGATTGATCATGCCGAAAAAGATCTGGCTGAAATTCGAGAGATGCCGCTCGCCGGCGTAGTGCTGCAGGTCCGTGTTCGTCATGAACGACGCCACGCTGTGAAAGATGGTGCTCGGGGCGAGCATGCCCTTGCCGTCAGGATTCAACGGCATCCACGGTTGAAGCGCCAGCACAAGGAATCCGAACGCGAACAGCAGGGTGTTGAACGCGAGCAGCGAACCTGCATACTGCTTCCAGTTCTGCGGACCGCTGTCCAAACGTTCTTCGAACCAGCGAAAGAACGGGGCGGGCCGGTATTTTCCGTCCATGATCCACGCCAGGTAACGGCTCAACGGAAACGCCGCCAGGGTCGCCGTCGCCAGGAGCAGGAAGGGAAGCGACCACGTTTGCAGAAACATCGTTTTGGGTCCTTTCAGTTTTTCAATGCCTGCCGTTCCGCCCGTTCAAAACCATTCCGGCCGGATCAGGGCCACGAAAAGGTAGATCGCCAGGAAAACGGCCACAACCGCCGCAAAATAGACAATCATCGGCGCACCTCGACTTTCAGATCTTTTCACAGGCCTTCATGAACAGGGCGCACAACGCCATCATCGCCAGGCCCAGGAAAAGCATTGCGGGCAATTCGACTGCAAGTTCCATCGATGAATCCTCCCGATGGTTCGAACCTCAACTCAAATGCCTTGCGTGGGAGAATCCGCCACGCTCAGCGTAAATGTGAACCTGGCCCCTTTCCCCGGTTCACTCACGACGCCGATGGTCCCGCCGTGCGCCTCGACGATTTCCCTGGCGATGGCAAGCCCCAACCCGGAGTCCCTGCGTTCTTCCCTGCCCGGCCCCCGGTAAAACTTCTCGAACACGTGCGGAAGGCTCTCCGCGGGTATTCCCGAGCCGGTGTCCTCTACGGAGAACTGCACGGCGTCGCCTTTGCGCCGTGCCGATACCGTCACCCGCCCGCCGGCGGGAGTGTGCCGGAGGGCATTGCTCAAGAGATTCGCAAAAACGCTCTCGAGGTAAAACGCTTCGGCCAAAACGGGGGGAACGTCCTCCGGCAGATCGAGCACGAGGGTGACCTTCCGGTCCATGTAGGCCGAGCGCATCTCATCCGTTGCCTGCAAAACCATTTGTTCAGTGTCCACCGGGGAAAGCCTGATTTTGGAACGGTCCGTTTCAATGCGGCTGATATCGAGCAGATTCTCTATGATCTGGTACAACCGGTCGCTGTCCTCACGCGCCGCGACAAGGATCTCCACCTGTTTGGGGTTCAGCGGGCCGAGCTTCTCGCTGAGGAGCACGTGGGCCGCGAGCCGAACGGAGGTGAGCGGGGTTTTGAGCTCGTGCGAAACGGTGGAGATGAGCCCGCTCTTGACCTCGTCGAGCCGGCGCACTCCCGTGACGTCGGTCAGCACCAGGGTGATGCCGGCCAGTTGGTGGTCTTCGTCGAGGATGGGGATGCCCCCGGGCAGGTAAAACCGCTCCTCGCCCTCCCTGAAAACCTGGATCGCCGAATCGTAGCCCTGGTGCCGGACGGCTCTCATCTCCCTGCGAACCCGGGCGAAGAGTTCCCCGATTTTCTCGTTGCCCGCCGATTCGATGGTGGATTCCGGACTCAGGTTGAACACCCGCCGGGCCGTATCGTTGGCGAGTTCCACCTCGCCGGCCGGACTGCAGACGGCAACGGCGTCCGAGAGCGTATCGAGCGCCGACTGCGTGGCCCGCTGCGTGCGCAGAAGCCGGGCACGGTCCGTCCTTCTGTATTCTCGAAGGCTCGAAGCCATCTCGTTGAAAGCGGCGGCCAGGCGCCCGATTTCGTCCTTGGAGCGGGGCTTGACGAGCAGATCGAGATTGCCCCGCTGGATTTCTCGAACCGAGCGGGTGAGACCGGTAATGGGGCGCACGACAAAAGGGGCGATCAATGCGATGAAGAGCAACGCCAAGCCCACCCCCGAAACCACCAGGGCGAACATGGTGCGGTTGGCTTCATCGGCTTGTCGGCGTGCCTGGCCATCCACGGAAAGCATGTTTTCAAGATTGATGTCGGCGATGCGCTGCACCGTGTCGCGGATTTCCCGGGACCCGGGCACAAGCCGGTTGCGGTAGAAGTCCCGCCGCTCCCCGTCGGTTTCCGGCAGCCGTCGAAAGTCCTCGTAATCCTTGCGATACGTCTCCCAGAGCCGGGTCAGGCGCTCGGTGAGCTCGTGTTCCCCGGCCAGGGTGATGTTCCCCTGCTGGAATCGAAGGTTCCGCTCGAATTCGGCCGTTAGAGCCCCGCTTTCGTGCCCGGCTTCAGCCCCTTCCCCCCACAGGGAGAACTCGGCGGCCCGGTCCAGGCGTTCGACGGCCCCTTTCATTTTCAGACTGGCATCGACCGAATCGTAGTTCTCGCGAAAAATCCGCTCCACGGCCCTGCTGGACTGCGTGACCGTCCGAACGCTCATCACCCCTACGATGACCAGGATCACCAGCGGACCGCAAAAGGCAATGGCCAGTTTCAGCTTGAGGCTCATCACGGAATCTCCTTCAGCCATCTGAAGGAGCAATTGTCGTGCCCGGCACGTTCGGCGAGGGAAGAAATTATTTCATTTGATCACGGATACTTGGGCAGTGATACACTGAAGGGTGCGGGACAGGGGATTTCAAATTGCAGGAAAGTCGTTCTTCGACATTTCAAAATGAAACGGACCTCAGATACCGTATTTCTTCCGCCTCCGCCACAGCGTGACGGAGTCCATGTCCAGCACCCGGCAGGCTTCCTCGATGGATTTGGTGACCGCCAGTACCCGGCGGATGTGGGCTTCTTCGATCCGTTCCAGAGAGACCAGATCTCCCAGGCTCAGGGATGGCTCGCCCGGCCCGAGCCTGAGCTGAAGGCATTCCACGCCGACGCGCTCTCCGTTGCAGAGCAGGACCGCCCGCTCGACGGCATTGCGCAGTTCCCGCACGTTTCCGGGCCAGCGATAGCGGAGCAGGACCTCGCCGGCCTCCTCCGTGAACCCCAGGACGCGCCGGTGATTCTGGCCGGCGAAGAAGGCGAGCAGTCGTTCCGCAAGGGGAAGGATATCCTCGCGACGCTCGCGTAACGGGGGAATGTTGATCTCCACCACGTCCAGCCGGTAGAAGAGGTCTTCGCGAAATCGTCCGGCCTTCATGGCACTCTCCAGGTCCATGTTTGTCGCGGCGATGATCCGCAGGTCGGCCTTGCGGGTTTCGAGGCCCCCGACTCGCTCGTAGGTCTTCTCCTGAAGGACCCGCAAGAGTTTTGCCTGAACCGAAAGGGGCAGGTCGCCGATTTCGTCCAGCAACAGCGTGCCGCCCTCGCAGGCGGCGATGCGCCCGGGAGTGTCGCGTACCGCCCCGGTGAAGGCGCCCTTCACGTGTCCGAAGAGCTCGCTCTCGAGCAACTCCGCGGACAGGGAAGGACAGGACACGGTGCCGAAGGGTTTGGAGGCGCGGGGACTCCAGGTGTGGATGGCGCGGGCGAGTATGGTTTTTCCCGTGCCGCTCTCTCCGCGCAAGAGGATCGTGGCCTCGCTCGCCGCCACTTGCCGGGCCATGGCGAGCGTGTGCTGCATGGAAGGGCTGCCGCTGGTGAAATCCGCCTCCGGAGCCGCCTGCCTCAACACCTCCTGCAGCGCTTCGATTTTCTGCTCCAGTGTCCGGACTTCAACAACCTTGCGGACCAGGAGCGCAACCTGGTCGTGCGTGAACGGCTTGGGCAGATAATCGAAGGCCCCGCGACGCATCGCCTCGACGGCGCTGTCGATGGACGCATAAGCGGTGATGACCGCCGACTTCATCCACGGGCAGGAGGCATGCAATGCCGTGATCAACTCCATCCCGGACTCGGCGCCGAGACGAAGATCGATGAGGGCCAGGTCGAAATGGCGGCGGCGAGCTTCCATCAAAGCATCCCTGGAATTGCTCACGGCCGCGACCCGGTGCCCTTCCGCCTCCAGTGAGATGGTCAGCGTCTTGCGAATGTTTGGTTCGTCATCGACGACCAGGATCAAAAGACTCGTTTGCTCGCTTCCGGTTTCGTCCATTTATGCCTCCGGTCACTGCGTCGAGCTCAGGCCAGATCAGTGCACTTCCGACAGCAGTCCTGATGCCGATTCGCGTTGGAGATCGCGGGTTGAGGAATCAGCGGAAGGTGAGGCGGGCGGGATGAATCGCGCCCCGAAGACCCGGGCGATTGTGAGGCGGGGTCTTGTACCTTCGCGTCATACCTTGCCGTCTTGAACGCAAGCCGGTGCGAGGAAGCACACTTCCCTTCCGCCATACTTGCGGAGACTATGATCGTCATAATCCATGGTAAAAGCAATGCCTCGTTCATCACCGACGGCTGTTCGTCCCTTTGTTCATCGGTTGAGTTCGATTATTAAATTATCTCGATTGCGGACTCTTACGGTAACATTTCATGGAGGAATATCCGATTGAGTGTATTGAAGTGCGGCGCACGGGAGGCCGATCTATCCCGTGAGCCGTGCGAGCGACCGGAAGCCACAAGGGGAAAACGGCCCGAAGAAAACTACCGCGTGCAAACAGGCAAAACGGCATCTTCGTGTGCGGCGGGGCGGAGAGGGACGAATTTCGCCCCAGGCCGCGAAACGAATCCGGGCGAGGGCTTATCGCCTTCACGACCGTGGCCGCGGTTTCGAGTGCATCAGGCTGAGTAGCCTCGAATGCCCTACGAATACGCTCCATTGCCCGAAAAGCTCCTCAAGGTTACCATTGGGTCGAAGAAACCGGGGGGAACCCGCGCGGACCCGTCCGCCCGGGTGAGGGTCCGCGCCCAAGCCCTCCCGAACACCGGCAGACACAGGAGGACGCTCATGCCGAAATTCCACGAAGACAGGCATCTGCACGTTGGAGCCATCATCTTCCCGCACATCGATCAGCTCGATTTCACGGGTCCGTTCGAAGTGCTCTCGCGCATGCCCGATTCCTCGTTCCATGTTCTCTGGAAAGAGCGAACTCCGGTAAGGGACGTACGGGGATTGGTTCTGACGCCCGACATGACGTTTGCGGAAGCACCGCGGCTGGACGTGCTCGTGGTGCCGGGCGGATACGGTCAGGAGGCCCTGATGGACGATGATGCGGTTCTCTCTTTCATTCGCGGGAGCGCGGCCGAAGCGAAATTCGTTCTCTCCGTGTGCACGGGAGCGCTGACCTGCGGGGCCGCCGGATTGCTCAAAGGAGTCCGGGCCACCACGCACTGGGCTTCATTCCACCTGCTTCAGTATTTTGGAGCGATTCCCGTCGATGCGCGGGTTGTCGTCGACGGGAGGTTCATTTCCACCGCGGGGGTGTCCGCGGGAATCGACGGTGCGTTTCGGGTCCTGGCGCTGCTGCGCGGGGAGCGCCTCGCCCAGGAGGTTCAACTGAAGATCCAGTATGCTCCAGATCCTCCGTTCAACAGCGGCACGCCTTCGACCGCTCCCCCAAAAGTGCTGCAGACCGTTCTCGCGGGGGCCCGGGAAATCACCGAAACACGGCTCGAGACGGCCAAGCGCATCGCTCAGACACTGGACTTGAAAAGCCTGTCCCCCCAGCGCCGCTGAGCCCCGGGAGGCATGGCTCCGTGAGCCGCGGCGGCATCGCCGCGTTATCATCGGCCCCCAGGCCGAAAGCGTATACCGGGTTTCATGGCGGGGAATCAGCCATGAACCTCATGCAAAGAGGAGAAACCGCTTGCGTTTGTCGACCCGTCAGAAAGTTTTTATCGCGGCCCAGCTCGCGAGGGGCCTCCTGGCCGTTCGCAGGCTTGCCGGAAAAGGCCCCGATGTCCAGGCCGTCCGCAGAGGCGTGAAATGGCGCCTCGATCTCCGGGAGGGAATCGATCTTGCCCTCTACCTTGGAGTCTATGAAAACGAGACCGCTCAAACCATCGCAAGGGAAATTCGTGAGGGCTGGGTCGTGCTGGACATCGGAGCGAATATCGGCGCGCACACTCTGCCCATCGCCGACCGGATCGGTCCGGGCGGGCGGGTCCTGGCATTCGAGCCGACAAGTTATGCCTTCGAAAAGCTGAGGACGAACATTTCACTCAATGCCGCGTTGGCCGAGCGCATCGACTGCCACCAGACCGTGCTGGTCGACAAACCGCCCACAGCTCCTCTGCAGCCCATCTACTCCAGTTGGCCGCTGACCGACACGGTCGATGTTCATCCCGTTCTCCGCGGCCGACTGATGAGCACGGAGGGCGCCGCGGCCGCCACCCTGGAACACGTGGTGCAAGTCGCTCAATTGCGGCGCCTGGACTTCATCAAACTGGACGTCGACGGGAACGAGTCGATGGTGCTCGAGGGGGCACGGGAGACCCTGGCTCGCTTTCGTCCGACCATCATCATGGAGTTCTGCCCCCACCTCCACCACCGGCACGGCACGGACGGTTTCCCCGCGCTCCTGGGCCTGTTGCGCGATCTAGGCTACCGGGCGGAAACGAAGAGGGAGGGACGCGACGTCCCCTTGATCCCTGAAAGCGTCGAAGCCATGTGCCCGGGCGGCGGCAGCGTCGATCTGCTTCTCAGGCCGCTCTGAATTCCCGCCGCGTCCTCCTCCACCCGCCATCCGGTTTGCACACCGGCGAGCGGAGGCGCACTGTCGGCTCTTTTCCCTCGGCGGGTTACTCCTTGAGATTCTCCACGTTTTCACCCAACGGCCGCGACGCCGCCTCGTCCCTGTCGGAAAAAATCATTTCAGCCGCCATGCCGGCCACGTCGGTGATGAGATCCCGGCAAAACAGGGCGTGATCGCGGCAAAGCCAATTGTCCCGCCATTTGGCCGCCAGTTCCCGGCACAGGGTCTGGCCGTACTTCGCCTTGACCTGGTTCGGGAGCTGGTTGAACAACCTGTAGAGACCGGGTTTGCCGTAGAGCTGCTCTTTGGATTTCATCAGCCCTTCCTTGCCTTCGCCCTCGGGAAGCGTGCTTCTCCCGTGAACCGCGCTCACCGCCATAACGGCTCCCACAAGCGCTCCGCACGTGTCCCCGTAAAGCCCGACACCTCCGCCGAATCCGGTGGCAAGCTTCTTGACCTCGGGGGGCAACCCGGTGTCCACGAGCGACAATACTGCCTCGGCGACGCATTCGGCGCAATTGTACCCGAGGGAAAAGTTCTTCCTGGCACGCTGTCTTATGGCTTCAATCTTTTCTTCTCTGGTCATTTACAATGCCTCCCGGTGATAGAACTTTCAAACCACGGCACGGTCAAACCCCTCCGTCTTTCCGTCCGCCTCGCGACGTTCGCCAAAGGCATGATACTGCGCGCGGGCACGACAGACCCGAGATTCACGGTTGGAAGAGCAGGAAGCCGATACGCCCTCGTACACGAATATTATGAGATTTTTCGAGGGGGGATTTCAAGAGGCGATTCCACAATCCTCTCACATCGGGCTCCCGGGCGAAAAACGCATGCGGATCGGCAGCGGCCGCGGCGTCGCATCCTTCCAGCCGTGGTCGTTCAAAGGAGGCCGACGTGCCGGACGTTTCCCCGGGTTCCGGCATCCGCCGACACGACGGCGGTCATTCCCGTGCCCGGATGCGCGCCGCGGCCCCCCCGCGTTTTGAAGGCCCGGATATCAGGGGCCATCTTTGTCGGCGTCCACTTCGACGCCCGGGAAGTACATCAGAAGGTGCCGGATGAATGCCTCGGGATCGGCCGGCGTCACAACCACCACCCGATCGGGGAGACTCAAGATCACGGGGCGTTTGGGATCGGTGGCGTACATCCGGAAACGGCCCAACTCACGGTTTTGATAGATTCCCGTGAATGAATACAGGCCGCCGTTGCCGAAGACCCTCAGGCAGCGTCTGATCGCGCCCGGATCCCGCCGAATCCGGCTCAACCCATCCAGTCCGATCTCCGTCGCCCAAAAAAGACGCTGGACATAAAGCCGTGAACCATCGACTTCGTAGCCCGCGACGACGAACAAGGCCGCCCCCAACGGAATCGCCAGAATCACACAGGCGATCACGTACCCGAACAGGTGCGCGAACCCGGTCGGTGGAATCCCGCTCCATGCACCGTACGCCACTCCCGCGATCAACAGCGATCCAAAGAAGGAAGTCAGCTTCAAGGACACGGGCCACGGGGCGGTCGCAAATCTTTGCATGGTTCCATACCTCTTTCAACGAGGCCCTGCATTTGCGCCGGACGGCGGCGCATCAGCCCCAGCGCCTTCCGGCATCGGCAACCGTGCATATGATGCTGGGGGGGGAATATCCTGCAATGTTAGGGGAACTTGCCGAAAAACGAAAGACTCTATTTCCATGATCAGAAAAAATCGACGGCGGTGACCGTGAACACGGAATTGAAGGGTTCCGTTGCGGGGCCGGACCCTGATTCCGCGCATTGACAGCTTCGCGAAGCGTGTACTATAGTCAACGCCGGTCGCCAGTTCACCCAGGCGTCGCCGCCCCCTTAAGGGGTGCTAAACCTGCCTCTATATCCCATTCGACCGGACACCTTATCCCGTGCCGGGTCGGAAGACGGCGACCACCGACATCATTCCGCCCGGATCGGCACGCTCTACGAGGATAGGCGATGTCCAGAACACTATTGCCCTTTCATTCGGATGACATTTCCGCCCTGGCACGGTCTCTAAAGGGCCAACTCGCCAATTGCGAGTCTCAGCCGAGCCATCTGGAACTTTTGAACATGCTGGCGCGGGCGAACGGCTACCGGAATTTTCAACATTATCGGGCCAGTCTCCCCGCCGAGGCTCTCCTCGAGGGTCACCCGCCCGCTCCGGAGCCGGAGCCCGTGGACCTCGCCCGGATAAGGCTCCTGCTTCGGATGTTCGACCCGGGAGGCAAGCTCGCTCACTGGCCTTCAAAACGCAGTCGCCAGGAGCTGTGTCTTTGGGTCATATGGTCTAAATTGCCTGCCCGGCAGGTTTTCGCTGAAAAAGAGATCAACCTGCTGCTGAACGACTGTCACCTTTTCGGAGACCATGCCCTGTTGAGGAGGTGGCTCTGCGATTACGGCATGATGACCAGGACCAGGGACGGCCGTGAATACCGTCGGGTCGAAAAGGTTCCACCCGCCGAAGCGATCGAGTTGATCCGTCGACTCGGCCGTGTTCAAGCCGGAAAGCATTCCGGCGGGCAAGGTCCTGCGCTGCACGGAACGACGAAAAGGTAGACGTCGCGGTCTTGAAGAAAGGGCATGCGGGGCGCGGCCGTTTCTTCGCGCAAATCGCAAGACAAGCCGGCATTCGTCGATCGAATGTCCGCAGAACCGCCAGGGAGAGACAACGCTCGAATATCACGGAGCAATTGCCGAACTGGAGGTCGCGCCAGGCGAAACGACATCCAGCGAGAGGTCAGGAGGTCCGGATGGAAAACCTCGATAGGGCGGGCTTTCCGCGCAGGTGTCCCTTACCCTCGAAGACCGGCATGGAAAGGATTTCCGAAAGACCGCCAAGCCCGGGACGGGGAAACCGGCCGGCGGACCGGCACGCCGGCCGGCGGGGATGCATGAGTACGGCTCGCCGATCCCTGAGCTTGTGGGTCTGCTTCCTGGCCATTGCGGTCGGGCTGCTCTTCAGCGGCTGCGCCGATCGGAAGCCCGGAATGAAGCGCGTGGGGATCCTTTGCGGCCTCGATGTCCTTTTCCCCACCGTGGAAGGCTTCAAGGGAGGGATGCAGGAAATGGGGTATGTCGAAGGGGTCGACATCGCCTACGACGTGAAGAGGACAAATTTCGACCCGGAGACTGAAGAACGCATCCTTCGCAGATTTGTTGCGGACCGGGTCGACATGATACTCGTCTTTCCCTCCGAACCGGCCATCACGGCAAAGGAAGTCACCCAAGGCACGCCAATTCCCGTCGTGTTCTGCCAGACCTATACGGAGGGGACCAATTTGATCAAGAGCGTGCCGGAACCGGGGGGGAACATCACGGGGGTACGGTTCCCCGGACCGGACCTCGCTCTCAAGCGTTTCGAGATCCTTCACGAGCTGCTGCCGCAAGCCAAGGTCTTCTGGGTGCCCTATGCCAGGGATGTCCCGATCGTCCCACCCCAGCTGGCGGTGCTTCGCCCCGTTGCCGAGCAAGCAGGCATCACCCTGGTTGAATCTCCCTTCGAAAGCCCTGAGGATCTCTTTCAGTTCATGGAGGAACGGGACAAAGCGGGGGATATCGGCATTGACGCCGTGTTGTTGATATCCGAGCCTTTGACACGCATACCCGCGGTTTTCGAAGCCATGGGGAAGTTTGCTTTCGATCATCACATACCCATAGGAGGGACGATCATTTCCTCAAAAGAGCACTCGACCTTGTTCGGTGTGGCCGCAAAAAGCCTTGTCTCGGGGAGACTGGCGGCAGTGCAGGCGCACAAGATCCTGAAAGGAATGCCGGCCGGCAGCATCCCGGTCATCTCGGCCGAAAGTTTCTTCCAGCTGAACTACAAAGTCGCCCGGGAGCTCGGACTAGACGTTCCCGAAGGGTTGTTGAAGCAGGCGGACGAGATCCTTCGCTAGCCGTTTACTGAAGAAGGACCGGAATTCGCGGAGAATCCGTTCCGACGAATCGCCGTGAGCAGGAAGCGCAAAGAATAATGAAAATGTGCCGGGCCGGGGCGTTCTTTCGCAATCCGTCCCTCCCCGGGGTCACCACTTAACGATGAAGACCGGCCCGGCGGCTGTGTGCATCAAGACTGCCCGAACCTCTTATCCGTGTGAGCAGGAATCGGGATTCCATGGGGATTTGCAGGTCCGGGCTTTCACCGTGGCATCAAACGTTTCGACACCGTCAGGAGCCTGCTCGAGGGCGCTGCAAACTGGGGAAGAGGCAATGACAAGTCCGAGGAAATCCGCGGTGACGACACTTGGATTGAGCATGGCCATGGCGCTGGCCTTTTTTTCGCTGAGCGTGGCGGTGCTTCTTCTCTACAGCGGATTGGACGCTGTGCGTGATTTCAGAGCCCAGGAGTCGGACATTTTCAACAAGCAACAGCTTGCGGCACAGAATGCGGCCAAGACGGTGAGCAACTTCATCAACGAGAACTTCAGCGTACTGGAAACAGCGATAGGGTTGAGCCCCTTCGACAGGATGTCCGGCACTGAGCAAAAGCAGGTCCTGCAGACCCTGGTCGGGCTCCGGCCCGCCTTCAGGCACCTGGTGCTGTTCGATGATCGAAACGAAGTCGTCGCTCAGGCCTCCCGGCTTTCCTCGTATGCATCGAAAGCATTCATCGACAGGCTCAAGGAGAGTCTGCCCGGAAAGAATCCCCCGGTGGAGCGGACGATCGGTCCGGTGCATGTGAATCCCGCGACGAGCGAACCCATGGCGATCATGGCTCTTCCGGTCAAAAACGTCCTGGGAGACGTCCAAGGGACTTTGATCGTCGAGCTCAACCTGAAATTCATGTGGGATATCGTCGATCGGCTGAAAGTGGGTGAGACCGGCTACGTCTACGTTGCCGACAGAAAGGGCAATCTGCTCGCTTTCAGTGACTCCGGCAGGGTATTGAAAGGCGAGAGCGTGGAACAGCTCGAGGCGGTTGCCGAGTTCATTCGCAAGGGAACGTCCGCCGGGCCGGTTTTGGCCACCACCTACCGCGGCATTCTGGGTTCCACCGTAGTGGGGACCTACGCACCGCTGACGACTCCGGACTGGGCGGTCATTGCCGAACTGCCATGGGAAGAAGCATACCGGGAACTGCTTCTCGGCATTGTCACCTCCATGGGGATCACATTGGCGATGGCCGTTCTCGCCGGCTTTTTCGGGGTTTTTGCAGCCAGGCGGTTTGCTTCTCCATTGATTGACCTGACTGAAACCGCCTCCCGCATCGCCGGGGGAGAAAGGGATTTGCAGGCGGAGGTCGCCGGTCCCCGGGAGGTGGCGCACCTGGCCACGGCTTTCAACAGCATGACCGCGCAGCTGCGACAGAGCCTGCAGGATCTGCAGAAACAATTCGATGAGCTCAAGCGGACGGAGGATGCCTACCGTCGCAGTGAAGAACGACTTCGCCTGGCCGTGGAGGGAACTTCGGACGGCATCTGGGACTGGGATGTCCGGACGGGACAAACTTATTTCAGCCCGAGCTATTACACCATGGTGGGATATGAACCGGACGAATTTCCCGCCAACTACCAAAACTGGCTGCAACGCGTCCACCCCGACGACGTGGAGGAGGCCGTCAGGCTTGCGCAACGGGCGATTGCGGAAAGCTCATCCTTCGTCATCGAGTTCAGGTTCAAGACAAAGAACGGAGAATGGCGATGGGTTTGCGGCCGCGGCAAAGCCGCCGGATGGGACGCCGACGGGAACACAACCCGCATGGCCGGCTTTCACAGTGACATAACGGAGCGCAAGCTGGCGGAGCAGCAAACCAGGGCCGCTCTCGAGGAAAAGGAAGTGCTGCTTCGAGAGGTCCATCACAGGGTCAAGAACAACCTCCAGGCCATCATCTACCTGATCAGATCCGAGGCCGACCAGTGCGAGGACAAGCGGGGCTCCCGATTCCTGGGAGAGCTGGAAGAGCGCGCGCGGACCATGGCGCTCGTCTACGAACAGTTGTACCAGTCGGAAAATCTGGCCCGCATCGAAATGGTGCAGTACCTGAGCGACTTGGCCGCCAACCTGGCGCAGGCATTCGGGGCCGATCGGGATATCCCGATCGCGGTCGAGCCCGGGAAAATCTGGCTCGACGTGGAAATCGGAATGCCCTGCGGGCTGATTGTGAACGAGCTCGTGACGAACGCGCTGAAGCATGCCTTCCCGCCGGGCGCACAGGAACGGGGCAGGATAAGCGTGGCGCTCCGCAAGGAACACGAACGGTACGTCCTCAGGGTGAGCGACAACGGGGTGGGTCTTCCTCCGGGGCTGCCCTGGCGCGAAGCCCGGTCCCTCGGCCTCCGGCTCGTGAACCTCTGGGCGACGCACCAGCTGGGAGGGACCATCGCCGTGGAGGGCCCGCCGGGAACCGCCTTTGTCGTCACCTTCCCGGCGAGGAGGGGCCGGGCGGGCCAAAATGGCCCTTGCTAGCGCCGCACCTCAGGCCGACTTGCCTTGAAAGTGGATTCCCGGCTGAATCGGTCTTGACGCTTCGCGCGCACCAAAGGACCGGCCCCCGGTCGCAGCCCCGGCGCCGGCAAGGAGCTTTTCGATGCCGCATCCCGAAGCAAGGGAACAATTCCTGCGCCGGTCGGCCCGCACGGCACTCTGGCGCCACGGCCTCTCCACGCGGAAAGTGAGCATGGGGCAACCGGAAATCGAACGGCTGATCCCTCACCGCCGGCCCTTTCTTCTCCTTGACGGCATTACAGCGGTGGATTATGAACAGCGGGCCGCGGAAGGAGTGCGCCGGATCGATCCCGAAGACCCGGTGCTCGCCGGCCATTTTCCCGCCAATCCAATCTATCCGGGGGTGCTGTTGTTGGAGATGATGGGACAGCTCGGCCTCTGCATGATCGGACTCGAGGCGAGGCAGGCAAGGCAAGACGGCCTTCCTCAAACGGAGCCGCGCCTCATCCGGATACATTCGGCGGTTTTTCTGGCGCCGGTAATGCGGGACGACGAGGTGACGATACGATCCATTTGCCTGGAAGACAACGGACTCACCCATGTTCTTGCCGGGCAGGTCTCCCGTGGCGATGTCCACTGCGCCCTTTCCGTCATGGAGCTGTGTCATGCCTGAGAGGAAAAGAGTCGTGATCACCGGAATGTCCGTCAACACGCCTTTGGGGGACACCCTGGACGGCTTTCTTGAAGGCCTTCTCCAGGGGCGCTCGGCAATCGGACTCTACGAAGCGCCGGGGCTCGTCGCCGGGGTTGCGGGCAGCCTGTCCCCCTACGACCCGCTTTCAAAGGCATCCGCGCTGCGGGACCGTATCCCCGCAGATGCGGCAAACCGGTTGCTCAAGCTGGTCAGATACTCCGCCTGGTCGACGAAGCTCAGTGTGCTGCTCGCGCTTGACGCATTCCTGGACGCCGGCCTTGTCCCCGGTTCCGTCGATCCTGAGCGGATTGCATCCGTCGTCACGGGTCACAACATCAACCAGTTGTATGTACACCATAACTGGGAGATGTTTGCCCGCGATCCCGAGGACGCGGGCATCGACCTGACGGTGTTTGTCAAGAAGTGGGATTCGGACCACGCGGGTTGCGTTTCTGAAGTCATCGGCATCCGCGGACCCGTTTACCTCGTCGGAGGCGCCTGCGCC